>OZ244979.1:0-3492814 GCA_965223095.1 Gammaproteobacteria bacterium
AACATGAGCGCATCGAGAATACCGTCAAGCACATCGTAGGGCGGCAACGAATCGGTGTCTTTCTGGTCGGGCGCCAACTCCGCCGACGGCGGCCGATCGATCACTCGCTGCGGTATCACGACTTCGTCGGCATTACGATAGTTGGCCAGGCGATACACCAAAGTTTTCGGACAGTCTTTAATGGGCGCGAAACCGCCGGCCATGTCCCCGTACAAAGTCGCATAGCCGACGGCCATTTCGCTCTTATTACCCGTGGCCAGCACCATACATCCTGTTTTGTTGGAGATAGCCATCAATAAGATGCCGCGACAGCGCGATTGAATATTTTCCTCCGTGGTATCCGCCGGTAGGCCGGCGAACAATTCGGCCAATACGCCGCTGGTCGCGGCCACCATCGTTTCAATGGGCAGTACCTGATAGTCGACGCCGAGTTTGCGCGCCTGAGCGGCCGCGTCTTCCTGGCTGATATCGGCCGTCCACCGATAGGGCATCATGACCGCCTGCACCCGGTCAGCCCCTAAAGCGTCCACCGCAAGACAGAGGGTCAGCGCCGAATCGATACCCCCAGACAATCCCAACACAATCCCGGGAAAACCATTCTTGTTCACGTAGTCACGCACACCGCAAACCAAGGCTTGGTAAATGCTGGCTTCGGTCGCCATGAGCGGTGCCAGCCTGCCGGTAGCGCAATGGGCCTCGTTGTTTATCAGCTCGAAATCGGCCAGCAGGAGTTCTTCACGAAAGGCCGGCGCCCGTAATACGGTCTCACCATTGGCAGCCAACACACAAGAGCCCCCGTCGAAGACCAACTCATCTTGGCCACCGACAAGATTCTGATAAACCATGGGCAAATTCGCTGCCTGCGCCCGTTGCGCCAGCACTTCCTCGCGCAGGGGCTGCTTGCCCAAACGAAACGGCGAACCATTGATGGCGGCAATGAGTTGGGCACCAGCGCGCGCAGCCTGCTCGCAAGGCTCAGCTTCCCAAACATCTTCGCAAATGGTGATGCCAACGCGTAAACCACCGACGTCGATAACCAAGGGCTCCTTGCCTGGCGAAAAATATCTTTGCTCATCGAAAACAGCATAGTTGGGTAAACATTGCTTGCGGTAGTTGGCGATTTGCTGGCCATCACGCAATATCGCGGCGGAGTTGTAGATCTTTTCGCCCACATATTCGGGATAACCCAAGACGACCGTTAAGTCTGTTGATGCCGCCGTGATCTCGACCAAGGCCTTGGCGACTTGCGCCCGCAGACCATCGTGGAACAACAAATCTTCGGGCGGATAGCCGCACACGGCCAGCTCTTGAAAAAGAACGAGCTGCGCGCCTTGCGCCGCTGCGTCTTGCAAGCTCTGAAGAATTCGTTGCGTGTTGCCGGCAACGTCACCGACCTTGAGATTGAGTTGAGCGAGGGCTATGCGCAGCATGTTCTGATTTCCCCTGCCATGGATGCAGCTAATGTGACTGCGAAAGCTTCACTCGCTGCGCGTGTTAGCGCGCCGGCTAAGGTTCTGCGGCACGCTAGGATAGCAAGCCCGCCATCGCCGTACCCAGTTCCGCCGGCGAGCGCACGGCCGTCACGCCCGCATCTTCCAAGGCCTCATACTTAGCGGCGGCGGTGCCTTCGCCACCCGAAATGATGGCGCCTGCGTGACCCATGCGCTTACCCGGTGGCGCGGTTACGCCGGCGATGTAGGCCACTACGGGTTTTGAAACGCTGGACTTGATATAGGCCGCAGCGGCCTCTTCATCGGTGCCACCAATTTCACCCACCATGACGATGCCCTCCGTGGCCGGATCTCCCTCGAACAATTCCAGGCAATCGATGAAGTTCATGCCGCGCACCGGATCACCGCCGATGCCGACGCAAGTGGTTTGGCCCAGGCCATGATTCGTCGTTTGATGCACGGCTTCGTAGGTCAGCGTGCCCGAGCGGGAAATAATGCCCACGCGGCCAGGCTGATGAATAAAGCCGGGCATGATGCCGATCTTGCACTCGCCGGGCGTGATGATCCCCGGACAGTTGGGCCCGATGAGCCGGCAATCGTAGTCTTTCAAGACGGCCTTAACGCGCACCATATCCAAAACCGGAATACCTTCGGTGATACAAACCACCAATTTGATGCCGGCATCCGCCGCCGCAACGATGGCATCCGCCGCCGCGCGCGCAGGCACAAAAATCACACTGGTGTCGGCGCCGGTTTCATCAACGGCTTCGTTCATCGTGTTATAGACAGGCAGATCCAAGCAAGTTTCACCGCCGCGGCCCGGCGTCACACCCGCGACAAACTGGCTGCCGTACTCGATACACTGCTCAGCATGAAACGAGCCCTGCCGGCCGGTTAAGCCCTGGCAAACGATTTTGGAATTCTTATTGACTAGAATACTCATGAGATCCTCTCGCCTCAGACGGCTGCCACGGCTTTTAAAGCCGCATCGGTGAGATCCTCAGCCGGTGTAATGGCCAGCCCGCTTTCGGAAAGCAACGCCTTGCCCTTGTCCACATTCGTCCCTTCCAAACGAACGACGACGGGCACTTGCACACCGATTTCACGCACGGCCTGAATAATGCCTGCCGCGATATCGTCGCAGCGCACGATGCCGCCAAAAATATTCACCAAAATAGCTTTAACAGCGGGATTGGAAAGAATCAGTTTAAAGGCCGCCGCCACCCGTTCGGGTGTTGCGCCGCCACCGACATCAAGAAAGTTAGCCGGATCGCCACCATGCAGTTTAATCAAGTCCATGGTCGCCATGGCCAAACCGGCGCCATTCACCATGCAGGCGATATTGCCGTCTAGGGACACATAGTTGAGATCATGTTCAGCTGCGGTGCGCTCGCGTTCGTCTTCTTGGGCTGGGTCCCGCATAGCCTGCAATTCCGGCTGACGGAACAGCGCGTTCTCTTCAACGTTAAACTTGGCATCCAAAGCGAGCAAATCGCCCGCTTTGTTAACGATCAGCGGATTGATTTCCAGCAAGCTCGCGTCACTCTCGATGAACAGTCGATAGAGATCACCAGCCAGTGGCACGAACTGTTTTAGTTGCGCGTCGGTCAGTCCCAATCCGTAACCCAATTGCCGGGCTTGGAAATCTTGTAAGCCCGCGGCGGGATGCACCAGCACCGTTAAGATTTTCTCCGGTGTTTCGGCGGCCACTTCTTCAATATCCATGCCGCCGGCCAGCGACGCGATGATGGCAATGCGCTCTTGGCTGCGATCCACCAACATGCTCATATAAAGTTCGCGCTCGATCTCGCTGCCAGCTTCCACAAAGACCTGATTGATGGGCAGACCCTCGGCACCGGTTTGTTTGGTCACCAGACGCTGCCCCAACAAATCGGCGGCGGCTTTGCGCACCTCATCGGCACTGCGTGCCAAGATGACACCGCCGGCCTTACCGCGACCCCCTGCGTGGACTTGGGCTTTAACCACCCAAAGGCTCCCGCCCAGACGCCCGGCCGCCGCCTCCGCCTGGCCCGGTGTGGTCGCCACCTCGCCCCGGGTAACCGGAATGCCATAACGCTTGAACAGCTGCTTGGCCTGGTATTCGTGCAAATTCATGGAGCTTCCCGATATCCCGCGGCGATATCGCGGGCAGCGCGTATTGTGCGGCAATCGGGCAGGCAATTAAACCGAGCCAAATCTGTGGCGATGCGCGACAAAACTGAGAGCTACTTCACGCGGCAGCCCGCATAATCAGACATAATATTGTCCACCGCCACGGCCAACCCAGTATTTCATGGCGATTGCCGAACCCAGTTTAGCCAAGCAGATTTCAGTACCCCCAGCGGGACTCGACGACGCCATCGCGGCTGATAGCGCCCTGCGCATTCAACGCTTGGTGGGGTCGTTTCGGCTGCTGGTGGCCCTGGGCCTATTAGGCGTCGCCCTGTTCCAACGCGACCCGCCGTTGTTGCAAGCCCGCTACCCCGAGCTGTTCGCCACCATGGCGCTTGCTTACGCGGCATTTGGCGCGATCACGCTGGCACTGCACTGGCGAAATACGCGGCAACAACTCGTTGCCCTGGAAGTCGCGGTGGATGTTCTCGCCATCACCGTCTTAATGCACACCGGCGGCGGGATCTCCAGCGGCATCGGTGCGGTGCTGGTGGTATTGGTCGGCGCGGCCAGTCTCCATCTGCGCGGAGAAATGGCATTACTAGCCGCCGCGCTGGGTGCTTTGGCAGTGCTCGGCGAACAAACGGTTTCCTTATACCAAGGGCTAGCCCCCGCTAGCGCTTTTGTGCCGGCGGGTGTATTGGGCGCGATTATTTTTGTTATCGCGGCCACGGCCAGCCCCATGGCACGGCGCTTACAAGAAAGTGAGGCCCTGGCCCGCCAACGCGGTATCGATCTAGCCAACTTGGCGCAGCTCAATGACTACGTGATTCAAAACCTGCGTGAAAGCATCGTCGTGGTGGACGAAGCAGACAAGATACGACTCATGAACCAGTCAGCCGCGGATTTGCTGAGCAGCAAGGGCCGGCAACCGGGTACGAAACTAGCCGATTTATCGCCGGAACTTTATAAGGTGCTGGCCGGCTGGCGATATCAGCGGCATACGCCCGAATCAACCCTGGGCTTTACTTCTGGCGGCCGCGATACTCAAATCAACACCTACTTCGCACCGCTGTCCGATGACCGCCACGGCCCACTGTTGATGTTCTTGGAAGATGCCAGCATCTTGGCGGAAAAAGTTCGGCAAACTAAACTCGTGGCGCTGGGCCGGCTCAGTGCCAGTATCGCCCATGAAATTCGTAACCCCATCGGCGCCCTGAGCCATGCCGCGCAACTGCTGCAAGAATCACCCGAGCTGGGCGCTCAAGCCAATCGGCTGCTGGACATTATTAATGTCAATTCAAGACGCGTGAGTGAGATCGTCGAAAATGTGATGCAGCTGTCTAGAAAGGACAGCACACGTCCAGAGTCCATTGAACTGTATCAATGGACTCAGAACTTCGTGCGAGAGTTTTGTTCCACGCTAGAGTTGCCGGAAGGCCAGGTTAAAATCGTCGATCAAACCAACGCACTCCAGGTGCGCATGGATCCTAGCCACCTCCACCAAGTCTGCTGGAACCTCTGCGAGAACGCCTTGAAATATGCCAGCGAAGCGGCAGGCGCCATTCATGTTGAGATCAGCATTGGCCGAATGGCCAACTCGCAACGTCCTTTTATGGAAGTGTTGGATCGTGGGCCCGGGATTGACGCGGATATGTTGGAACGGCTCTTCGAACCCTTCGCCACCGGTCGGCAAGGTGGCACGGGCTTGGGATTATTTATCTCGCGTGAACTGTGCGAGTGTAATCGAGCCACCCTCAGTCATGAACCTCGCCCTGGCGGCGGTAGTATTTTCCGCATCGTGTTCGCCGATCCAAGCCGCTGGGGGCAACGCCCATGACCCGGCCCGTTGCATTGGTGGTTGACGACGAACCCGATATTCGCGAGCTGCTGGCCATCACGCTAGAGCGCATGGATATCGAAACTCACACTTGCCCGGATGTCGCCTCGGCGCGCGCGCAACTGCAAAAGCAAGATTATCAACTATGCTTGACGGACATGCGTTTGCCCGACGGCGACGGGCTGGAACTGCTGGAATGGTTGCAAGGCGAAGGGTCATCCATGCCTTGCGCGGTCATTACCGCCCACGGCAACGTGGAAACCGCGGTACGTGCCTTGAAACTCGGCGCGTTTGATTTCATATCCAAGCCGCTAGATTTGGAAGCACTGCGCAAACTCATTGCAGCGGCCCTGAAATTGCCCAGCGACGAGCAGTCGAATGGCGGCAGCCAGCTGCTGGGGGAATCGCCGGCCATCGTCGAGCTGCGGCAAATGATTAGCAAAGTCGCCCGCAGCCAGGCACCGGTGCACATCACCGGCGACTCCGGCACGGGCAAAGAGCTCGTGGCCCGCTTGATTCATTCCCAGGGTGCGCGTGCCGAAGGTCCGTTTGTGCCCGTGAACTGCGGCGCCATTCCCAGTGAGCTGATGGAGAGTGAATTTTTTGGGCACTTGAAGGGCTCTTTCACCGGCGCGGTGGCGGATAAGCCTGGCCTATTCCAAACTGCCGAAGGCGGCACGCTGTTCATGGACGAGATTGCGGACCTGCCGCTGCCCATGCAAGTTAAGCTGCTACGGGTCATCCAAGAAAAAACCGTGCGGGCCGTGGGCGCAACGTCTGAGGAAAACCTGGACGTGCGAATCCTCAGCGCCACGCATCGCGATCTGCGGGGCATGGTGGCCGCCGGGCAGTTCCGCGAAGACCTGTTTTACCGGATCAATGTCATTGAACTGCGGGTGCCGGCGCTGCGAGAACGCGGCGCCGATGTGGTGGTGCTCAGTGAGCACATACTTAAACGGCTGGCCCAAGAGCAAGGCATCGAAGCACCTCGGCTTGATGCTGCGGCGCAACAAAAACTAGCGGACTACAGCTTCCCCGGCAACGTGCGCGAGCTGGAAAATATTCTAGAACGGGCTTTGGCCCTATCCGGCGACGCCCAGATCGGCGCGGCGGACATCCACGTCCAAGACAGCACCGATACCGGAGACGACACCGAAGAACTGGGCGAACAACTGGAATCCGTGGAACGCGAGGCGATTCGCAAGGCCTTGGAGGAAACCCGGTACAACAAGACCCAGGCCGCAAAACGCCTAGGCTTGACCCTACGCGCCTTACGCTACCGCATGGCGAAACTCGGCCTGGACTAGCCTGGGCGACACAAAAGGTCACATTGTGACGCTCAGCGTCAAGTTGCCCAGGGGCCAGCTCGTCTTATGTCGCACAGGCTGGCTAAGTCGTGGATCTAGAAATCATTAAACCCTTTAAAATTAGTGGGTTATGAGCCTGTAGGCAAAAACTGGCACGCTAATTGCTTCATACAGGGCAGGCTTTACGCCGTTTTTGTTACTCAATTAACTCTAGAGAAAGGGAGTTCACTCATGAAGAAGGTTCAACAGGGCTTTACGCTCATCGAACTGATGATCGTGGTTGCGATTATCGGTATTTTGGCCGCCATTGCGATTCCTGCTTATCAGGATTACACGATTCGTTCGCAAGTCTCGGAAGGTCTTTCCTTGGCTGCTTCGATGAAAGCCAGTACCGGCGAATTCTTCGCGGACCGCGGAGTTTGGCCCGCCACCGAAGCAAACATTGGTTTTGCCGCTCAACCATCTGGTAAGTACGTTACAGGTGTCGCTGGCCAAGCAGGCACCATTTCAATCACCTATGGCAACGACGCTAACCAAAACGTTAACGGCAATATAATGTCACTGAAGCCCCTCGTTAGCGGTAACAACGACGTAATCTGGGTTTGTGGCAACGCCGCAGCTCCTGCCGGTGCGGCTGAGGCCGCAACGGGTGCTTCCGGTGCAAACAACACCGACTTGCTCGACAAGTACATGCCGAGTTCTTGCCGACCGTAAGCCCTCGACACGGTAGACATCTGTCTACCAAAGATGGGGACCCTACAGGACTGTGCAAGTAGTAGTCAGGGTCCGTTGAGAAAATACCCGCAGTTCGCTGCGGGTATTTTTTTGCGCCCGCACCGGGGAGAGAGCCGGGACCAGGCGTGGCGGTTTCCCACATGTCGGGACGATCTGACCCGTGAGAGCAACCCGGCCATCAACGTATTAGGGGGCCAAATTCCGCCAGACGCCAGCTAGCCAGCCCAAGAAACTCAGTCAAATGAAGCGGCGTGCCGCTGCTTATTAGGCCGCCACAGGCGCCATTTTCGAGTCCACCGCCCACACAGCGTGAAGCAGGTCTAGAAACCGGCATTCATCGGTTGCGCCTGGGGCAATCTTTAAGTCAGACTATGTCACATAGTTGGGTCTATCCGACTGATAGATCAGAAATTTCTCAAGGGAAACTAGTGTCCATGGCCGTTTCAGCCACCGCCGCAACACTCTCAGGCCTGCCGCGCCGGCTGGTCCAGGATGGCCTCCTGACGGAGGAGAGCTGCCTGGATGCGGGTGAGGCGGCCCGTGCCAAGGGGGTCAGCCTAGTCACCTATCTGGTGGACAAGGAACTTGCCGAGCCACGCAAGATCGCAGTGGCCGCCTCCCATGAGTTTGGCGTGCCCTTGATGGACATTAGCGTTCTGGAGTTGGATTTGGATGCGGTCCGAGCTGTGGACCAGAAGTTGCTGACCAAGCACAAAGTGCTGCCGCTACTTCGTCGTGGCCAGAGAATGTTCCTGGGCGTTGCCGACCCCACCAACCTACAGGCCATCGATGACATCAAGTTTCAGACGGGTTTTCGAATTGACCCCGTCGTGGTGGAGCAAGACAAGCTCAACGAATTGGTCACTCGGGCCCTCGAAGCGGTGGACACCTCTATGTCCAGCTTCGATGAAGACGACTTCGATTTGGAAGGCTTGGATGTCAGTGGTGGCGAAGAGGAAATCGGCGAAGAGGTCTCCGCCAGTGAAGTGGACGACGCACCGGTGGTGCGGTTCGTCAACAAGATCATGCTGGATGCCATCAAACGGGGTGCCTCGGATATCCACTTCGAACCTTATGAAAAAGTTTTTCGCGTACGCACCCGTTTGGACGGCGTGCTGAGCCAGGTGGCGGCACCGCCCATCGCGCTGGCGTCCAAGGTTTGCGCGCGCCTTAAGGTAATGTCCCGGCTGGACATCGCCGAGCGTCGCGTGCCGCAAGACGGACGTATCAAGATGCGTCTGTCGAAGAACCGCGCCATTGATTTTCGAGTCAACACTTGCCCAACGCTGTTCGGCGAAAAAATCGTCATGCGTATTCTGGATCCCAGCAGCGCGAAGTTGGGCATCGATGCGCTCGGCTACGAAGAGGAACAAAAACTGCTGTACACGGATGCCCTGGCCAAACCCTATGGCATGATTTTGGTCACGGGGCCTACGGGTAGCGGTAAGACGGTTTCACTCTATACGGGCTTGAATATCCTCAACACCGAGGATCGCAACATATCCACGGCGGAGGACCCGTCGGAAATTAACCTGCAAGGCATCAACCAGGTCAATGTCAACCCGAAGGTCGGACTGACTTTTGCCTCGGCGCTGAAAGCATTTCTGCGTCAAGATCCGGATGTCATCATGGTGGGTGAGATACGCGACTTGGAAACCGCGGAAATCGCCATCAAGGCAGCGCAAACGGGCCACTTGGTGCTATCAACGCTCCATACCAATGATGCGCCCCGAACGCTAACACGCTTGGTGGACATGGGCGTCAAGCCTTACGCCATTGCCACCAGCGTCAGTTTGATTATTGCGCAACGCCTGGCTCGCCGGCTGTGCGAAAACTGTAAAGAGATGCGTGACATACCCGTGGAGGCCTTGTTGCAAGAGGGTTTCGACAAGGATGAAGTGAGCTCAGGCCTGCAGATATTTGGCCCCACCGGATGCAAACAGTGCAATGAGGGTTACAAAGGCCGCGTGGGCATTTATCAAGTGATGCCCGTCAGCGAGGAAATTGCGCGCATTATTCTGGAAGGCGGTAACGCCGTGCAAATCGCCGAGCAAGCGAGTTTGGACGGGGTCTGGGATTTAAGACGCTCTGCGCTACAGAAAGTCAAGGACGGGATTACCAGCCTTGAGGAGATTAATCGAGTTACTATTGATTGATTCTGGGAGCTACGGTCGGCGATGGGCGCGGACCGAGTAGACCAGAATCGGCACCGACGGAACGGAAGCCATGGCACAAACTATTGCAATGAAAGAAACCCCGTTTGCCTGGGAAGGCACGGACAAGCGCGGCAAGAAGGTAAAAGGAAAAACCCTTGCCGTGGACGAGGCAGCAGTGCGCTCGGAATTGCGCCGCCAAGGGGTGGTGCCGGTTCGCGTGCGCAAAGAACTGACCCTATTCAAGTCGAAGGGCAAGGTTACCCCTGCCGATATCGCAATTTTCAGTCGCCAGCTGGCCACCATGCTAACGGCCGGTATACCCCTGGTGCAGGCCTTTGAGATTGTCGGCACGGGGCATGAAAACCCAGCCATGGCGGAGCTCATTCTGACCATCAAAGCAGATGTTGAAGGTGGCACGGCTTTGGCCGAGGCGCTGGCAAAACATCCTCTGCATTTTGACGATTTATTTGTCAGCCTGGTGGAAGCCGGTGAACAAGCGGGTGCGCTGGAAACTTTGCTGGATAAGATCGCTACCTACAAAGAAAAAACCGAAGCCATTAAGAAGAAAATCAAGAAAGCTCTATTTTATCCAGCGGCAGTGATGGTGGTCGCCGTCGTCGTCACGGCGATCTTGCTAATTTTCGTCATACCGGAGTTCGAAACCCTGTTCCAGGGCTTCGGTGCGGACCTACCGGCCTTCACCCGCATGGTGATCAACATCTCGGAATTTGTCCGCAGCCAAGGTTGGCTCATTATGATTGCCATCGTCGCGGCGGTGGGTAGTTATCTATGGCTTAAGAAACGCTCACGGCGTATGCGCGAAATACAAGATCGCATCACGCTCAAGCTTCCGGTGGTCGGCAGCATCATGGTGAAGGCGTCCATCGCACGCTTCGCGCGCACGTTGTCGACCATGTTCAGTGCCGGCGTACCACTGGTGGAAGCGCTGCAATCGGTATCCGGCGCCACGGGTAATATCGTGTACGAGAATGCGGTACTACAAATGCGCGACGAGGTAGCCACAGGCCAACGCTTGCAACGCGCCATGCACAATACCGAACTGTTCCCCAACATGGTCATTCAAATGATCGCGGTAGGTGAAGAGTCTGGGTCCTTGGATGAAATGTCCGGAAAGGTTGCCGACTTCTACGAAGAAGACGTAGACAACGCGGTGGACAGTATGAGCAGTTTGTTAGAACCGTTGATCATGGCGATTCTAGGTGTGCTTGTGGGTGGCTTGGTGGTTGCCATGTACCTACCCATCTTCAAGATGGGTGCGGTGGTCTAACCATCGCCGATTTGCTCACGCAGATTCCGTGGCTGTTCGTGGCCCTGGCGGGCCTGGTCGGCCTGACCGTTGGTAGCTTCTTGAATGTGGTCATCTACCGGCTGCCCATCATGTTGCAGCGCGACTGGCGGGAGCAATCCCGGGAGCTATTGACGGCTGAAGGACTGAGCCTGCCGCCAGCGGAACAAGAACCGGCGTTCAACCTTCTTAAGCCGCGCTCGGCCTGCCCGCGCTGCGACACGCCCATCAAAGCTTGGCATAACATCCCAATCATCAGTTATTTGCTGCTCGCCGGGCGCTGTTCGTCCTGTAATGCGCGGATCTCTACTCGCTACCCCATCGTGGAATTAGTGACTGGGCTACTGTCTGCCATCGTGGCCTGGCGCTTTGGTTTCGGCGTACAAGGCATGGCGGCGCTGCTGCTGACCTGGTGCTTGATCGCCCTGGCCGTCATCGATTTCGACACCCAGTTGCTACCGGACTCCATCACCCTGCCGCTGCTTTGGATAGGCCTCGGTCTTGCCCTGTGGTTTCCCGCCCCGGCGGGTTTCACCAGCTTGCCCGACGCGGTCATTGGCGGCATGGCCGGCTATCTGAGTTTATGGTCGGTGTATCAGCTGTTTCGACTAGCCACCGGCAAAGAAGGCATGGGCTATGGCGATTTCAAACTCTTCGGGGCCTTGGGCGCTTGGCTGGGTTGGCAGATGCTGTTACCCATCATCTTGTTGTCAGCGCTGGTGGGCGCGGCGACCGGTATTGCGCTAATTCTGGTGCGTGGACGTGACCGGCAATTGCCCATACCCTTTGGCCCATTTCTGGCCGCCGCTGGCTGGGTCGCCTTGATGTGGGGCCCGGACCTGGTATCGCGCTACCTGGCTACCATGGGGCAATAAGAAGAAGCTCGCTGCCGTAATCACCGTCACCGCAAACACGGTTACCCACGAGCTTAGATCCCTTTGAAGCGTTCGCGGTAATCCACAACAATGGATTTCACATAATCGCTGCACCCAAACCCTTGCCCTGAGACGCTTTTCGGTATATTTTCTATACCATTATGGGATTCGAGTTCGGTCCAAAGATAAAGTGATCTGAACCTCGCCAAGCATGGCATCGACTTCATTGATGCCCAGCAACTCTGGAACGATCCGAATCTCCTGGAGATCCCGGCCAGAACAGAGGATGAACCACGATCTATCGTTATCGGATTGATCGGGTCCCAGCATTGGTCGGCCATCGTTACTCCCCGTGGCGGAGATACTCGGATCATCTCCGTACGCCGCTCGCGAATTGAGGAAGTCACTTTGTATGAAAGCTAAAAAACTCGATCATGATTTTGACCAGGGTAAAGACATTACCAGCGAACTGGATTTGTCTAAAGCCAAGCGTCCCAAGCAACAACAGAAACGGGTGAATGTCGATTTTCCTACCTGGATGATTGATATGCTGGATAGAGAAGCCGGCCGACTCGGTGTCACCAGACAGTCGATAATTAAGGTGTGGCTTGCTGAACGGCTAGAGCAATCCGCATCTAAGCAGTCGGCGCAGGCGGACAGCCAGCAAGCTGGTCGCCGCTGACCAGACCGACATCGAGAACTGCAGCTCATCGAATGCCCAGAAATTTAGCCGACACCACTGCTGAGCAGGCGACCGAACCTGGGTTCCGCGTTGGCTTGACCGGCGGTATCGCCAGCGGCAAGAGCACCATCGCCCACATGTTCGCAGACCTCGGCGTGCCCATTGTCGATACCGATGTGATCGCGCGAGAGCTGGTGGAGCCGGGAACGCCCGGGCTAGCGGAATTGGTCGCGCGGTTTGGCGAGGACATCCTAGACGAGAGTAGACAACTGCACCGTGCCAAACTGCGTCAGCGTGTCTTCGCGAACCCCGACGAGCGTGCCGCGCTGGAATCCATATTGCATCCGGCGATTCGGGCCGCCAGCCTAGAGCAAGCTGGCAAAGTCGGCGGACCCTATCAAATACTCGAGGTCCCCCTGCTGATTGAGACCGGCTTCGACCAGCTGGTACAACGCATCCTGGTGGTGGACTGCCCCGATGACTTGCAAATCGACAGATTGATCGCGCGTGACAACATCAACCGCAGCCAGGCCCGGCAGATGATGGCGGCGCAAATTTCGCGCGACCAGCGCCTAGCTCGCGCCGACGACGTCATCGACAACGGGCGGGGACGGCAAGCCAGCCGGCTACAGGTGACGAAATTGCACAGCCTCTACCGCGATCTGGCAGCGAAAATTCGTTAATTTGGGCGACTTTGGCCTTGGGGCATTGCGGGGGCAACCCTCGCTGGCGCAGAATAGTTACATGACGGCCACATCCGATCAGGGCAAGACCCCGTGAGTTCCAACCTCCAGGCCCTGGATGAGCCGGAACAGAGCAGCGAGGGCATCAGCTATGAGCAACCGCTGACCGAGCGCTTGCGCACCTATCTGCGCCTCGAATTTCTTTATCGCCAACTTCGTTACCATCTCGACCAATCGTCTTCCTGGGACACACGGGTGGTGGTGACCAGCATGCTGGATATCATCGCTATCCTCACGCGGGGCGATGTCCGCACCGACGTCGTGAAGGAGTTAGAACGGCAAGTCGCCGTCTTTGACCCCTTGATGAACCGGCCACAGGTGGACGAACAACGCTTGCGCAGCATCCTGCGTAATCTGCGCATGCACCGGGACAACTTATCGGCCGTACCGTCGCAGTATTTGATGATGTTGCGCGAGAACGAATTCTTGAATGCCGTCAAACACCGCAGTGCCATTCCCGGTGGCACCTGCGAGTTCGACCTGCCTGACTACACCCACTGGCTGCGCATGCCGGTCGCGCAGCGCCAGCGCGACGTCAATGGCTGGCTGGAGGGCTTACAGCCCTTGTGCGAAGGCGTGGCGGAATTGCTTTGGCTCATGCGCGCCGGCGGACAAACCGCGCCCTGCATCGCAGCCAACGGCGTCTATCAGCATAGCCTCGGCCGCAATACCAACTGCAATATGCTGCGCGTTTTCTTGCCGGCGAGCGCCGGCATCTATCCGGAAATAAGCGCCAGTCAGCACCGTTTCTCCGTGCGCTTCATGCACTGGTCAGACATTTCCAGCCGCGCCGTACAGGTGGACGAGGACGTCAGTTTTGAGCTGCAGCTTTGCTAGCCAAGGCTTTAATGATTGGCACATCGGCGGGCAAAAGCGCAGCAAAATTCCGTAGCTGATTCCAGTCTAGCCATCTTAGCGGCTGCCCTTCGCGACCCACCGGCTCGCCGCTGAATTTAGCAACCTCAAAGACACGAAGAATCACGTCCCGGTCCGGGTACTCATGGCGATAGCCAATGAGCGGCGTTGCTGCCAACACGCGAATACCCAATTCTTCGCCGAGCTCTCGATCCAAAGCCGCCCGCGCCGATTCGCCCGTCCGCAACTTACCGCCGGGAAATTCCCAGTAGCCACCGACATGTTTTTCGGCGGGCCGCTGCGTGATTAATACACGCCCCAAGGAGTCGCGTAGCACGCCCGCCGCAACCGTCACTTCAAGGCGCTTTGACTCACGCATCACTGGTTCAGGTGATACGTCCGTGGCAGCGCTTGTATTTTTTACCGGATCCACAATGACAAGGCTCATTGCGGCCCAGCTTGGGCGCATCGCGCACAAACGGCGTTGCCGGCGCAGCCGCCTGCGCCGGCGGCAATTTGTTAGCTTCGGCGCCACCGGCCGCAGCGGGCCCGGCAGCAGAAATGGCCGACGGCGCAGCCGCATGCTTAGCTTCAACCTGCTGTGCCGAACGTCGCGCCTCGACAGCCTCGACGTCTTCTTCCGAGCGCAGCTGCACACGCGACAAAATCGTAACCACGGCCTGTTTAACCTGATCCAACATCGCGCCAAACATTTCAAAAGCTTCCAGCTTATATTCTTGTTTGGGATTTTTTTGTGCGTAACCGCGCAAGTGAATACCTTGACGCAAATAGTCCAAAGCAGCCAGATGTTCCTTCCAATGAATATCTAACTGATTCAGCATCACGACCTGCTCAAAGGGCCGCATCACTTCCGCGCCGATATTGTTCACTTTCTCTTCGTAGAGCTTCTCAATTTGCTGCAAGGCATAGTCACCGATGCCGACGATGTCAACATCTTTGTTTTCTGCTACCAATTGCTTGAAACTGAGCTCTGCACCGAACTCTCTGAAGAATAGTTGTCGCAAACCTTCTAGATCCCAGTCTTCGGGATCGAGATCATCGGACCCGTAGTCGGTAACCATACCGCGAACAACTTCTTCGCGAATGCCCGCAATAATGTCGCTAATATCGTCCGCATCCATCAACTCATTGCGTTGCTGGTACACGACGCGACGCTGGTCGTTGGCAACATCATCGTATTCCAATAAGGCTTTACGCGCGTCGAAATTATGCGCTTCTACTTTGCGCTGCGCGCGTTCGATCTGTCGCGTCAGCAACTTACTTTCGATGGATTCGCCTTCGCGCATACCCACGCGGGTCAGCATATTCTTAGTGCGGTCAGGATCGCCGAATATCCTCATCAAGTTGTCTTCCATGGACAGGTAAAATCGACTTGATCCGGGATCGCCTTGGCGACCGGCCCGCCCGCGAAGCTGGTTGTCGATACGCCGAGACTCATGGCGTTCGGTACCGATAATCCGTAAACCACCTGCATCTATTACCTGCTGGTGGCGATCCTCCCAGTCGGCCTGCAAACTGGTCTTGGCAGCCTCTTCCACGTCTTCTCCCAAGGCTTTTAGCTCAGCCTCGTAATTGCCACCGAGCACAATATCGGTCCCGCGGCCCGCCATGTTCGTCGCGATGGTGACAGCTCCCGGCCGCCCGGCTTCGACGATTATTTGTGCCTCACGCTCGTGCTGCTTCGCATTCAATACCTCGTGCCGAATGTTTTCCTTATTGAGTAATCCGGACAAGAATTCAGAGGTTTCGATGGACGCGGTACCCACGAGAACGGGCTGTTTGGTCGCTTGGCATTCGCGTATATCTTCAATAATGGCGGCGAATTTGTCTTTCTGCGTAAGATAAACCAAATCGGGCTGGTCGTCGCGGACCATGTCACGGTGGGTCGGGATAACGACCACTTCCAGTCCGTAAATCTGTTGAAATTCGTAGGCCTCAGTATCCGCGGTACCCGTCATACCCGATAGTTTCGCGTACAGGCGAAAATAGTTTTGCAGCGTTATCGATGCGACGGTTTGATTCTCTTCGCGAATCTGTACGTTTTCTTTGGCCTCAATCGCCTGATGCAAGCCATCAGACCAACGGCGGCCAGACATGGTACGGCCGGTGAACTCGTCCACAATGACGATCTCGCCGTCTTTAACTACATAGTCCACATCCCGCTTAAACAAAGCGTGTGCGCGCATTGCCGCCGTCAAGTGATGCATCAGGCGAATGTTGGCAGCATCATATAGGCTTTCGCCTGCATCTAGCAGACCGGCCTTGATCATCAAGTCTTCGACGGTCTGATGGCCATTCTCCGTGAGATAAGCCTGCTTGCTCTTTTCATCAATACTAAAGTCGCCGGGGCCGTCCTCTTCCTCCTGAACCGCCAGTTTCGGAATCAGCTTGTTGATTTTTGCATACAGCTCGGAAGAATCTTCCGAAGGACCAGATATGATTAGCGGCGTTCGCGCTTCATCAATAAGAATAGAATCAACTTCGTCGACCACGGCAAAGCCCAGCACACTTTGCATTTGATCCTGTTTGTGCAAGGCGAGGTTGTCGCGCAGATAATCGAATCCAAACTCGTTGTTCGTGCCGTAGGTTATATCCGCCGTATAAGATTCACGCTTTTCATCGGGTGTTTGACCACTACGAATTACGCCGACCTTCAGGTCGAGAAAATTGTAGACCGGTTCCATCCAGGCCGCATCACGCTGAGCTAAGTAGTCATTGACCGTCACTATGTGAACGCCCTGACCAGACAGGGCATTTAGATAAGCCGGCAAGGTCGCCACTAAGGTTTTACCCTCGCCCGTGCGCATTTCCGCGATCTTGCCCTCGTGCAGGACCATACCGCCGATGAGCTGCTCGTCGAAGTGGCGCAGGCCCAAGGTCCGACGCGCGGCCTCACGAACCGCCGCAAAGGCCTCTGGCAGTAGAGCGTCCAGCTCGCTGCCCGCTGCGATTTTGTCGCGAAACTCGGCTGTCTTGGCCCGCAAAGCCGCATCATCCAAGGCTTGCAACCCGTCTTCCAGCTTGTTTATTTTTCCGACCAGTTTGCCGTAACGCTTCAACATGCGCTGATTACGGCTGCCGAAAAGTTTTGTCAGCACATTGGCCAAAACTTGATCTCTCCTAGTCTATGTAGCGCGCCGGTGGGCCGCGGCTGCGCCCCTGGGAACAAAGCCGAGTATTGTACGATCAAAGGAAGTGGATTTCGCCTAGGGACCGACAGACAGAACCAATCTCAAGGTGACCGGGGCCGGCCCAGGCTAGAATGGCCGGCCCCCGTCAATCCCCGACTTAACTCGTCTCGCGGATGTGGCGTAGTGGATTCACGGGCTTGCCCAAGTGCCACACTTCAAAATGAAGGTTCGGTCCCGTGGCCCGCCCGGTTGAGCCCATCAGGGCAATGGTCTGCCCTGGCTGCACGTAGTCACCCACGGCGACGAAGTTTTCTTGGTTGTGCGCATAGCGTGTCACATAGCCGTTACCGTGATTGACCTCAACCATCTTGCCGTAGCCGTGACGATCGCCCGACCAACTCACGACCCCGGCGCCCACTGCAACAATCTCACTGCCGGCCTTACCCGCGAAATCAACCCCACGATGCTGTCCCGCTTTGCCGGTAAAAGGATCCGTGCGTCGACCAAAACCGCTGGACATCCAACCTGCCTTAACTGGTCGTCCGCGCGGATAGACACGCTGGTGCAATTTACGATTGAGCAGCATGCCTTCTAGTACCGTTAGTTGCTGTTCCTGGTCATAAAGCTGGCTGCCTAGGGAATCAATGTCCGCCACCAAATTCACGACCTGCCCGGAACTCGCTGAAACCGCCAGTCCTTCGGGCCCACCCAGTGCCGGCGCGGAATCAAAATCGAATTCGCCGGATTCCAGGTTGGCCATGCCGGTCAAACGACGACCCAAGGCATTCAGCCGAATCACATTCGCATTTAGATCAGCCACTCGTATGGCTAAAGCATCTAGCTGCTTGCTGGCTTGCCCGCGGATCTCGCTAACGTCGCTCTGCTGCGACACGATGCTCTGACGAAGATGTTGAATTTCGGCAACGGGCATCACGGGCAAGCTGCGATTGGCTAGCCAGTAACCCGAAACCGCGCCCGCCGTGGCAATGAGCGTACTGGCAACAATCAATAAGACGGCGAAGGAACCGGCGAGATTAAGATGTCGCGGCACTTTACCGCTACCAAACACAATGATGTTCATCTGAATCCGCCTTACCCCCGCGCAGCGCTTATGACCAGAACCCTTAGTAGGCGTGGCATAAAGTGCCTGGCACCGAAATCAAGACTTGGGAAGTACCAGCCCTGACTAGCTTTATTGTTCAGCGGTTGCGTATTGCCATGCTATAGCTGTGCACCCGACCTGCGCGAGTTCGCAAGTCCCGCCGAGAATATGAATCCAAGCTTTACCTGGAAACGGTTTAGACTATGCCGAATGGGTCCTGGGTAAACAAGGAACTGCCTTCACAAACCGATATTGTTGTTAATCTATTATGTCAACTAGTAAGCCTAAGTCTCTGTCTACGCTATTTTGCGATGCAGAATCTCCCTTGCAAGATTTAGCCCTGCAGGCGGCCAGACGCCTCGATCTCACAGAGTATTTGCGCAGCTGCCTAGCTCCCAGCTTAGCGGACCATGTTCTGGCCACGAATCTCCGCGACGACAACTGCTTGGTGGTACTCACCGACGGCCCGGAATGGGCCGCCCGCCTTCGATTTGAAACGTCAAAATTGCTCAGCCGCTGCCGAGAAAAATATCCCTCAACCGCACGAGTGAGAATCAGTGTCGCCCACACCCAGTAAAGCCAATCCGCGCACAAAACTTTGCACCCTTGCGAGGCTCAACGGGAAGAAAAACGAGCAAATCAATGCAGCAGGAAAATCTTGCGCGCCTGTGATGGGGTCGCCGATTCAGGACCCGGATAGTAGATTAGCGTGCCAGGATGGGCGACGTGTACGAAACCGGTGCCTTAGCGGCATCCTCGAAATTAACAATTTCCCAGGCCGATTCGTCGCTCAGAATCGCCCGCACTAATTTATTGTTTAGGGCGTGACCAGACTTGTAACCCGTGAACTCGCCCAAAAGGCTGTGACCGAGCAAATACAAATCGCCGATGGCATCGAGCATCTTGTGTTTAACAAACTCATCCGCATAGCGCAGACCATCTTCATTAAGCACACGATAGTCATTCAGGACAATGGCGTTGTCCATATTGCCGCCCAAGGTTAGGTTGCGCGCACGCAAAGCTTCGATGTCGCGCAAGAAGCCGAAGGTTCTGGCCCGGCTTACTTCTTTCAAAAAAGAGTTAGTGGAGAAATCTACACTGGCAGATTGCAAATGCTTTTTGAAGGTGGGGTGCTCAAAATCGATTTGAAAATTGACTTTGAACCCCGCGAAGGGGCGACACTCGGCCGACTTATCACCCTCTTCAACACGCACGGCTTTTTTCACGCGAATAAAACGCTTTAAAGCGTTCTGCTCTTCAATACCCGCCGACTGCAGCAGGAACACAAAGGGTGCTGCGCTGCCATCCATGATCGGCACTTCCGGTGCGGTTAAATCGACATAGGCATTGTCAATGCCCAAGCCGGCAAAAGCCGCCATGAGATGTTCGACCGTGGCCACTTTAACTTCGCCATCTATCAGGGTCGTGCCCAGCATGGTTTCGCCGACCAAGAAGGCGTCGGCGCGCACATCCGCCGGCGGCTCGAGATCGACCCGCCGAAAGACAATGCCCACGTTTTCCGCGGCCGGACGCAGGGTCATATAAACCTTGCGTCCCGAATGCAGGCCAACACCCGTGGCACGAATGACGTTCTTTAGAGTTCGCTGTTTAAGCATAGGCACCTGGTGGGCCATGGGCATGCCCGTTCCGTTCGCCTTGGCGCGGACCTGGAGTCCCCGCCAGAGCATTTTGAACGCGCGCTAGAAAGCGCTGGGATTACCTACAAACCCTCTCCCGTTATTGCCACAAGTCATTGAAACTCTTGAAGTCTCGAATGACTAACGCACAGTGGTGACACAGAACGGGTCGAACGCTAACACACCCTCCTTTAGCCCTCAAGCGGCCTGGCTATTTAACTTAATCCAACTCAGTCCGCCTGGCGGCGCAAGAAGGCCGGAATGTCCAACAAATCGAAGGAGGTTTCCGCCGGCGGCGCCAGACCATCGCCCACCGCCTGTTGACGAATAGTGGTCGGCTGTTCGTACTGGCCGTAGTTGGGCTGCTGTGGGGCTTGCGGGTCGGCCGCCTCGGTGGCCACCGCTGGCGCCGGCCGCTTGACCACCTGCATGTCGGGTTTGGTTTGCCGCAGGGGCTGACCTAAGCCCGTTGCCACCACCGTGACACGGATATCGTTGTTCATTTCCGGATCAATCACGGTACCGACAACCACCGTGGCATCATCGGATGCGCACTGTTTGACGGTTTCACCGACTTGTTGGAACTCGCCGATGGCCAAATCCATACCCGCGGTCACATTGACCAAGATCCCGTTGGCGCCTGCCAGGTCGATATCTTCCAGTAAGGGACTGGAAATTGCCGCTTCGGCCGCTTCACGCGCGCGATCTTCTCCGGCCGCGGTGCCAGAACCCATCATGGCCATACCCATTTCGGCCATCACCGTGCGGACATCAGCGAAATCAACATTGATGAGCCCGGGTCGCGTAATGAGTTCCGCGATGCCTTGAACCGCCCCTTGCAGCACTTCGTTCGCGGACTTAAAGGCATCTAACAGCGTGGTTTGTGGCCCGAGTACCGACAGCAACTTCTCGTTAGGAATGGTGATTAGTGAATCCACGTATTTCCCGAGATCGGCAATGCCTTGATCGGCGATGTGCATGCGCTTTTTGCCTTCCATGCCGAAGGGCTTGGTGACCACCGCCACGGTCAAGATACCCAATTCGCGGGCCACCTGAGCCACGACCGGCGCGGCACCCGTGCCGGTACCCCCACCGAGCCCGGCGGTGATGAACAACATATCCGCACCCTCGATCACTTCGAGAATTCGATCACGATCCTCCATGGCCGCCTGCCGGCCCACCTCGGGATCAGCGCCCGCGCCCAATCCTTTGGTGATATTGCAGCCGATTTGCAGCGCGGTTCTGACCGTAGAACTTTGCAAAGCCTGCGCGTCGGTATTAGCGCAAATAAAATCCACGCCTTCGATACCCGTCGCAACCATATGCTTTACGGCGTTGCCACCGCCACCGCCGACCCCTAATACCTTTATAACCGCGTTCTGGCTATAAGCATCCATTAGCTCAAACATTGAAGTTTCTCCTCGCTTCCTCGCACATATTCTCAACAACAACTGCCTACTAAAGAGGCATACCTAAAAATTTCCGTGAAACCAGCCCTTCATCCGTTCCCAAATGTCGCGAAAACTGCCGCCCAAGGCCTGTTCTTCCACTACTTTCTCCGCGGCATTTTTCGCATACAACAACAAGCCCACACCCGTGGCATGAATCGGGTTGCGAACCACATCTAGTAAGCCCCGCACATGCTGAGGCGTGCCCAAGCGCACCGGCATATGGAAGACCTCTTCGGCCAACTCCACCGCGCCTTCCATCTTCGCGCTGCCACCGGTCATGACCACGCCGGCCGCAACCATGTCTTCAAAGCCGCTACGCCGCAGCTCATCGCGGATCAGGCCGAATAGCTCCTCATAACGCGGTTCGATCACCTCAGCCAAGGTATGCCTGGCCAAACGGCGCGGCGGACGGTCACCCACACTGGGAACTTCTATGGTCTCGTCCATATTGGCCAATTGGGACAAAGCACAGGCGTACTTGATCTTGATCTCTTCGGCATATTGCGTGGGTGTGCGCATGGAAATCGCAATATCGTTGGTGACCTGGTCACCCGCGATGGGAATAACCGCGGTGTGTTTGATGGCCCCGCCGTTGAACACCGCGATATCCGTCGTACCGCCGCCGATGTCGACCAGACAGACGCCCAACTCCATCTCATCCTCGGTTAGTACCGAGTAACTGGATGCCAGTTGTTCCAGGACAATATCTTCGACCTCGAGACCACATCGTTGCACGCACTTGACGATGTTCTGCGCCGCGCTGGCGGCACCGGTAACCATATGCACCCGGGCTTCCAGGCGCACACCCGACATGCCGATGGGTTCACGAATACCTTCCTGGCCATCGATCACGAAATCTTGGGGCAAGACATGCAAGATCCGTTGATCCGCCGGAATGGCCACGGCGCGTGCCGCATCGATGACGCGGTCAACATCGCCGCGGACCACTTCTCGATCGCGAATGGCGACGATGCCATGCGAATTTAGGCTGCGAACGTGACTGCCAGCGATGCCTGCATAAACCGAATTGATTTCGCAGGCTGCCATCAACTCTGCCCCTTCCACCGCACGCTGGATGGAGCTAACCGTGGACTCAATATTGACCACCACGCCCTTCTTTAAGCCGCGTGACGGATGCATGCCAAAGCCGATGACCTCAAGCTCACCGTCGTCTTGCACCTCGCCGACGATGGCGACGACTTTCGACGTGCCAATATCCAGCCCGACGATGATGTTCTTGTCCGCGCGTTTAGACATCGTTGTTCGCCCCGTCGCCCACGGCTGCCGTGGCCGCACTGTCTTCTTTCCACCCGATGGAAAAGCCATTGGTATAGCGCATGTCCACGTAGTTCACCTGTTCAGCCCGCGTGGCAATCACCCCGTCTAAAGCTGCAAAGAACCGCCCAAGTCGCAGGTCCAAAGCGTCGTCGCCCAAACGAACCAGGACGCCGTTATTGAGCTGGAAGCTCCAGCCACCGCGGGCATCCAGATCAAGCTTCACCGCGCTAAGTCCCCGCTGCTCGAGACGCCCCTGAATGCGAAAGTACAGCTTGGCAACTCGCGCTTGACTACCATCCGGGCCACTTAAACGAGGTAACTCCGCGGGTCGATGCAATGCATCGCTCACAAATAGTTCGCCGTGAATATTCAACAAACCCGACTCTCCCCAGCAAGCCGCGGGCTGCTCTTCAACGACGGTTAATTCGATTTCACCGGGCCAACGACGCCGAACCGTCGCCCGAGCCACCCATGGAATCGCTGCTGCACGGGCGCGAATTTCCGCTAAATCAGCGCTGAGAAAACCGGTTTTGACCTGATCGGACAAGGCTTCCTCAAGCTGCACCGCCGACACCCGTTCAAACGCACCGTTCATGACAACCGCCTGAATTGGACGATTCATGAGCCAAATAGTGGAAATGTAGACTGTCAACACCATCAGCAACCCGACAGCCGCGGTGAGCAGACGATGCCAGTTTACTTTTAATGACGGCAAACGCCACTGCGATTTTTTCGGCGCAGCGCGTTTCCGATTTCGTCGCGCCGCCATCAGTGCTGAACCTCAAAACTGGTTTCCAGAATTCGCCAAACCAATTCGTCGAACTCAATGCCAGTCGCTTGGGCCGACATGGGCACAAGACTGTGGTCGGTCATGCCGGGCACCGTGTTGACCTCCAGTATCCGCGCCTGACCTTCGGCGTCTAACATGAAATCCACCCGGCCCCAACCGGAGGCGCCGACGGCATCGAAGGCGCGCTGACATAGCAGGGAAAAACTCTTTTCCTGCGCAGAGCTCAAGCCACAGGGACAAACGTAGCGGGTTTGGTCGGTAAAATATTTCGCTTCGTAATCGTAGAAACTATCGGCGGCGTCAATACGAATTAGCGGCAGCACTTCCCCCTGTAACACCGCCGCCGAGTATTCGCCACCAGTAAGCCAGCGTTCGGCGAACACTGCACATTCGTATTGCCTGGCCACATCGAAAGCGGCGGGCAGTTCATCACTGCGATTGACCTTGCTCAAACCGAGGCTGGAACCCTCGGCTGCGGGCTTAACGATGAGTGGCAAGCCCAATTGGTCGATGGCAGATGAAAAATCAGTGGCATCCTGAAGCACGACAAAATCGGCTGTGGCCAGCCCCACGCCAAGCATCAGCTGTTTACTGCGCAACTTGTCCATGCTGATAGCACTGCCCAAAACGCCGCTGCCGGTATAGGGCAAATTGAGGTGCTCCAACACCCCTTGTAAACAACCGTCCTCGCCGCCACGGCCATGCAGCGCGTTCCAAACGCGATGAAATTTCCCCGGTGGGAGTTGTTCGAGCAATCCCTCGGCCGGATCCACTTGCTGCACGTCTACGTCGCGTCGGCGCAGAGCCTCATAGACGGCGTTACCCGTCATCAGCGAAATCTCCCGCTCGGCCGAGGTTCCACCCTGTAGCAAGGCAACTCGGCCGAAACTGGCCGGATCAGCGATGGCAGTGCGCTGGCTAGTGGACATGCTTAGCCCCATTTGCTGCCGGCTCACCCACGATATGAACTTCTGCTTGCAACGCAACGCCGTGTTCTTGGTGAACACGCCGCCGAATTTCCTCCATCAGCGCCTCGATGTCCGCGGCCGTCGCACGGCCAGTATTAATGATGAAGTTGGCGTGTTTCTCGGAGACTTGCGCGCCCCCGATTTGATGCCCCTTCAAGCCCGCCGATTCAATCAAGCGCGCCGCATAATCGCCGGGCGGATTGCGAAACACCGAGCCACAGCTCGGCAGACCCAAAGGCTGGCTGGCTTGACGGTCGCTAAGCAGCGTCTTCACTCGGTCCAAGGCACCGTCGGCCTGATCCGAAAACTCAAAACTTGCGGCCAAAAACCATTCATTCTCAGGACCCTGGACCTGACGATAGCCAATTTCATAGTCGCTAGGCGTCCGCCGGCGCAGCTGTCCCTGGCGGTCTATGGTGTCGACCTCGACTACGTGGTCCCAGGTCTCACCGCCGAAGGCACCGGCATTCATTCGTAAAGCACCGCCGATGGTGCCGGGAATACCGGCGAAAAACTCAGCCGGACCAACACCCCAGCGAGCGCAGCGGCGCGCGAAACTCGTGCAAGGCACACCCGCTTGCGCCTGGATCATCGCGCCATCCAGTCGCCGCACCGTCGAAAGCGCCCGGGAAGTGTTCACAACAACCCCGCGAATGCCGCCATCTCTTACCAGCAGATTGCTACCCAAACCCACCCAGTAAATCGGCGTGCTGATGTCGAGCTGGGTAAAAAACGCGACCAAGGCGTCCCGGGTCTCGGGGCGAAAATACAAGTCGGCCGGGCCACCCACACGCCAGGAGGTATGCCGCGACATGGGTTCATCACGACGCAATTCCTGCGCGGCGGTCTTGTTGGGCAAGCCGTTCATTTCACCACCCGCACCGGGCTCACGCGACCCAACTGTCCCGGTAGTTCCGCCGCCGCCGCGCCGATACTCCCCGCCCCCAAGGTCAGAACTAAGTCACCGTCCACCACCACCGCGCGCAGCAATTCGCCCAGATCGCCAAGCTCAGCGACAAACACCGGTTCCACTTGACCCCGGGTGCGCACAGCCCGGCAAATCGCGCGACCGTCGGCAGCCGCAATGGGGTCCTCACCGGCGGCATACACTTCGCAAACAAACAGCCGATCCGCCGCGGATAAGACTTCCGCAAAATCATCCAACAAATCGCGGGTCCTACTGTATCGATGGGGCTGAAATACAACGACCAACCGACGTTCGGGCCAGGCCGCGCGAGCGGCTTGCAGACTCGCAGCCAACTCCGTGGGATGATGCGCGTAGTCATCCACGCATAACAAGGTGCCGGCGGGTAGCTTTACTTCGCCTAACACTTGCAAACGCCGATCGATACCTTCAAACCCTTGTAAGGCGCGTTGTAAAGCCGCGTCGTCAAGCTCCAATTCATAGGCAATGGCGCAGGCCGCTAGGGCATTGAGAACATTGTGATGGCCCGGTAAATTCAAACTGATGCTCAAAGCCTCGGACCGGTTGGGAAAACATACCTTGAAATGTGTCTGTGTCCCCTGGCTAACGATATCAATGGCGCGCACATCGGCTTGCGGATCTGTGCCATAGGTGAGCGTCGCGCGCTTGACGTTCTCGCGTATGGCCGCAACACCCCGGTCGTCCAGGCAAAGCACCGCCAAACCGTAAAACGGTAGGTTGTGGAGAAACTCCACAAAGGCGCGCTGCAGCTGCTCAAAGTCACCGCCATAGGCGGCCAAATGGTCAGCATCGATGTTCGTCACCACGGAAATGAGTGGTTGCAAATGCACGAATGACGCATCGCTTTCGTCTGCTTCCGCCACCAGATATCGACCCGCGCCGAGGCGCCCGTTGGTATCGGAACTGCGTAAGCGTCCGCCGATAACAAAGGTGGGGTCTTCGCCAGCTTCGGCCAGCACACTAGCCACCAAACTAGTTGTTGTGGTCTTACCGTGGGTACCGGATACCGCAATGCCCTGCCGGAAACGCATCAGCTCGCCCAACATTTCCGCCCGGCGAACCACTGGCCGTCGTTCGGACTGGGCCCTCGCGATTTCCGGATTCTGCGGATCGATGGCACTGGATACGACGACAACATCGGCCTCACCGATGTTTTCGGCGCGATGACCGATGTGTATCTGCGCACCCATGGCCCGTAAGCGCCGGGTAATAGCCGATTCTTTTAGATCTGAACCTTGAACTTGGTAACCAAGGTTGACCAAGACTTCGGCGATGCCGCCCATACCGACACCACCAATACCGACGAGATGAATACGGCTAACCTTGCGCATACGATCTTTCATGCCGACACCTCTTGACGCGCGTGGGCCAGCAAAGCATCCGCAACCGCGTCGGCCGCCCTGGGTTGCGCTAAAGACCTAGCACGCTCCGCCCGTTGTAAGCACTGGGCGCGACTACGCGTCCACGTCCGCAATTCGGCCGCTAAGTGAGCGGGCGTGAGTTGCTCTTGTGGCAGTAAGACAGCCGCATCGGCATTCACGAGCAGTTCGCCGTTTTTCGTTTGATGGTCATCCACGGCCGCTGGGTAGGGCACCAAAATTGCGCCGACACCCGCGCTGCAAAGCTCCGCAACGGTCAAAGCGCCAGCGCGACACAAAACGACATCGGCCCAGGCATAGGCTGCCGCCATATCATCGATAAACGCATCAACCTCGGCCGGAATTCGCGCGAACTCATAAGCGTCGCGTGCCTCTTCCAGCGTCGCCCGACCCGCTTGATGACGTATCACTGGACGCTCGTCGGCCGCCAACAAACTCACGGCTTCCGCGACGATCTCGTTGAGCACCAGGGCACCTTGACTGCCCCCGAGCACCAGCAAGCGAACCGGTCCGTCCCGCTCCGACCAGCGAACCGCCGGTTCCGGGAGGCGCGTTATCTCTTCCCGCACGGGATTACCCACCTCTGTTGTCGTCACCCCGCTAGAAAAACTGCCCGGGAAGGCCGTTAGCACTTCCCGGGCGATACCAGCCAGAAGACGATTGGTTAAACCTGCAATGGAATTTTGTTCATGAATCACCAGAGGAAGCCGCTGTAACCAGGCCACCAAGCCCCCGGGGCCCGACGCAAACCCGCCCATGCCCAAGACCGCGCGCGGTTTTAAGCGTCGCAAGACCCGCCAGGCATCTAGACCAGCAATGCCCAAGCGTGCCGGAGCCAACAGCCAACTCAACACGCCCTTGCGACGCAGCCCCCCCACGCGAATACATTCCAGCTCAAAACCGGCCGCGGGCACCAACTCAGCTTCGATACCTCGCCGTGTGCCGAGCCACACCACCTGATGTTCGCGGTGCCGCAGAATCTTGGCCACGGCCAAGGCCGGAAAAACATGACCGCCGGTACCGCCCGCCATAATTAAGATAGGCGCGGACATCAAACCGAACCTTGGGCCCGGCGCCGGCCCCGTGGGCGCGCCGCCGGCCGCCGATTTTCGGCATCGATTCGCAGCAGCAAACCGATAGCGATGAGCGTAATGATTAAGCTGCTTCGACCATAGCTCACCAATGGCAAAGTCAAACCCTTGGTCGGCAAGATCCCCATGTTCACGCCGATGTTGATAAACGCTTGCACGCCTTGCCACACCGCGAAGCCAAAAGCGAAATTGGCTTGGAACAAACGACCCTGGTTCGCGCTTTCCAAGGCAATGACCAGTGCCCGCCAAACCAGCAAGCCAAACAGCAGAATCATGATGATGCTGCCCAGCAGGCCGAACTCTTCGGCAAACACCGCAAAAACGAAATCCGTGTGCGCTTCGGGCAAATAGAACAGCTTCTGCATGCTGCTGCCCAAACCTGCACCCAACCACTCGCCACTGCCAATGGCGATGAGTGATTGAATAAGCTGAAAGCCGGAACCATAGGGATCCGCCCACGGATCCATAAACCCGGTAATGCGGGCCAGCCGATACGGCGACGTCACAGCAACAAACGTCGCCACGGCGGCTACGGCGAGGCTGAACAGTAGAAAATCTCGCAGCCGCGCGCCCGCGGCAAATAGAACCGCCAAACAAATGGCCACGAGCACCACCGCGGAGCCGAAATCCGGCTGCATCAGCAGTAAGCCGCTGGCAACCACGACCACGATCATCGGTTTACAGAAACCCAGCAATCCGCTGCGCAAATCTTCGGCGTGACGAACGGCGTAACCCGCCAAATAAATCAGCAACAATAGGCGCGCCGGTTCAGCCACTTGAATGGCCACGCCGGCCAGTCGCAGCCACCGGGTGCTGCCATTCACCGTATGCCCGAGACCGGGAATCAGCACCATCGCGAGCAGCACCAGAGCCAACGCCGCCAACATGGCACCGACTTGCTCCCAAATGCGCGTGGGAATTCGCAGCATCGCGTAGCTGCCCAAGATACCGATCAGCGCCGCAATCAATTGGCGCTCCAAATAGAACAGGGGGTTGCCGGTGTTCCGCTCGGCCAAGGAAATAGAAGCCGAGGTCAACATGACCAGACCACCGCCCAGTAAGGCAGCCGTGACCAGGCAAAGTACAAGGTCGTTGCTCTGCTGCGTCGACGAGCGACTAGATCGAACCACGGTCATGGCGACAGAGCCTCCACGGCCGCGGCAAAGTCTTCGCCCCGCACGGCAAAGCTGGAGTACATGTCCAGACTTGCCGCAGCGGGCGCCAGTAAGACCGTCCAACCCGGCCCGGCTGCGTCATGTGCCGCCTGCACGGCTGCAGACATGTCAGGCACGCAATCGCAAGGACAAACATCGCGCAAAGCGTCGGCCATGCGTTCGCTGTCTTTGCCCATGAGCAAGACTCGACAGCGACGATTGCGCAAACAGTCCGCTAACGGCTCAAAGCAAGCACCCTTTGCATCGCCGCCGGCAATCAGGACTAGCGGACCGTCCGTGCCCTCGATACTGGCCACTGCCGCCGCAACATTCGTGGCTTTTGAATCATTGATCCATTGAATGCCATGCGCTCGCGAAACGATTTCCATGCGATGCGGCAAGCCCTTGAAGGTTCGCAACCCTTGAACCATGGCCCGCAAATCAGCGCCAGCCGCCGCACCCAGCGCCAAGGCAGCGAGCGCATTGGCCAGATTGTGCCGGCCAGCGACGGGCAGATCGGCCACGGGCAACAAGGGTGCCCGTCCGCAGGCCAAGTAGGTACGACCATCGAATTCGCGAATACCAAAATCATCACTACGAGGCTTGTTTAACGTAAACCCCGTCACCGCGGCATTAGCTGGCTGAAAATCTTGCAAACCGGGTACGTCTCTATTGATCACGGCGTGACGGCAAGATGCGTAGATACGCGCCTTGGCGTTCGCATAGGCCGAGAAATCGCCATGCAAATCCAAATGATCGGGCGATACATTCAGGATCACCGCAACTTCCAAGGGTAATTTCTGACTGCGTTCCAATTGAAAACTCGACAGCTCCAGAACATAGGCATCGGCATTGGGATCGACTAAATCCAGAGCCGGCGTACCCAAATTGCCGCCTGCCGGCGCGCGCCACGCCGCCGCATTCAGGGCCGCCGCGAGCATGGCCGTCACAGTGCTCTTACCGTTAGAGCCGGTAATGCCAATGACCGGTGCCTGCACCTCGCGAAAAAACAAATCGATATCACTGTAGATTTCCAGGCCGCGTGCCCGGGCGGTGGCGAGCAAGGGCAGGTCTAAGGAAACACCGGGCGACAAGACCACCCACTCGACGGTGCGCGGTAGCTCGGGTAGGTTCGCGCCTGTCGCACAAACCGCTTGCGGCATTGCCGCTTCTATCTCCGCAAGTGCGGGTGGATTGGGACGGGTATCCGCGAACATCACGTCAATATCACGCGTAGAAAAATACCGGGCGCAGGACGCACCCGTGGCGCCCATCCCCAAGACCAAGACACGCGGCTTCGGCGACCGCTGGACACCGCCGTTGGATTGTAGATTTTCTGGAAGCATCACGGCCGACATCAGCGTAATTTCAGACTCGATAACCCAACCAAAACCAAGATCACGGTAATGATCCAAAACCGAACGATAACCTTGGGCTCTGCCCAACCCTTCAGCTCATAGTGATGATGTAGCGGCGCCATGCGAAACACCCGGCGTCCGGTGAATCGGAATGAAGCCACCTGGATAATCACCGACAGAGTTTCTATGACAAACAAGCCGCCCATGATGGCCAGTATCAATTCCTGGCGAACGATAACCGCCACCGTGCCCAAGGCCGCACCCAAAGCCAGCGCGCCGATATCTCCCATGAAGACTTGCGCGGGATAAGTGTTGAACCACAAAAATCCAAGACCCGCACCAGACATCGCCGCACAGAACACCAGCATTTCGCCCGCGCCCGCTATATACGGAATATCCAAGTAGTCGGAGTAAATCGCGTTGCCGGCGGCATAGCCGAATATACCCAGTGCGCCGCCCACCAAAACGGCCGGCATGATCGCCAAGCCATCTAATCCGTCGGTCAAATTAACTGCGTTACTGCTACCCACAATCACTAGATAAGCGAAGGGCACGAAAAATATGCCTAGCGGAATCAGCAAATCTTTAAAAAACGGTATGAGCAAAGAAGTATCACCACCGTCTGCCGAAAGGCGATAGAGCGCTAGGGCGGCTGCCGCGGCAACTATAGATTGAGATATCAACTTTGCGCGCGCCGATAGCCCCGCCGGATCTTTGAGAATCAGTTTTCGGTAATCGTCGATGAAACCGATCAAACCGAATGCCAGGGTAACGGCCACCACAATCCACACATAGATGTTGCGCAGATCCGCCCACAACAAGGTGCTGGCAATGATGGCGACTAAAATCAAGGAGCCACCCATGGTTGGCGTACCCGTTTTTAACAAATGCGTCGGTGGCCCATCTTCGCGAACAGTTTGACCGATCTGGCCGGCGGTCAAACGACGAATCATCACCGGTCCGCACAGTAAAGAAATCACCAATGCCGTCAAGGCGCCTAAAATAGCGCGCATAGTAATGTAGTTGAAAACATTGAAACCGCTGACAAAGCGTGTCAAGTAATCTGTGAGATACAACAACATCGTTCGTTAGCTCGCCTTACTAGCAGCCAGCCGCCGCACTAATTTTTCCAGACCCATGTAACGCGAAGCTTTCACCAGCCATATCTGACCCGCCCGCAGCCTTGCCTCCACTGCCGTCGCGAGGGCGTGTTGGTCCGAGTAATGTTCTGCGGCGTCACCGAAGCTACGCGCGGCCGCGGCACTTTGCAGACCCAGACAAAGAAAGTGATCGATCCCCAGTTGCCGTGCCTGCTCGCCCACCTCCGCGTGCAAGGCCTCCGCGTTCAGCCCCAACTCACCCATGTCACCAAAGACAAACCAAGTCTCACCCGGCTGTGCCGCCAAGAACTCCAAGGCCGCCCGAACCGATGCCGGATTCGCGTTGTAGCTGTCGTCGTATAGGACTGCACCGGAACTGGTCGCCACTTGGCGCAAGCGACCGTTGACGTTGCCCATGGCAGATAAGCCCTGGATCACATTTGCCATGTCCGCACCAGCGGCCAAGCTTGCGGCGGTAGCGGCGAGCGCATTGCGCACATTGTGTTCTCCCGCCATGCCTAGGCGAATGGGAAAACGTCCCTGGGGTGAACGCAAAACAAAACTCACGCCCGGGCAATCGCCATCATGCACACTTTGAATGTCCAGGGCTTGATAATCGGCCTGCTCACTCAAACCAAAGCTAAAAACTTGCCGACCCGCGCACAGCCCGCGCCAATAGCCATGATATTCATCATCCCGATTGATGATGGCGATACCACCCGGGCGCAACGCCGAAAACAATTCCCCTTTGGCTTGCGCCACACCGGCCAGATCGCCAAATCCTTCTAGATGCGCGGGTCCGGCATTGTTAACGACGGCAATCTCGGGTGCGGCAATGCCGCCTAGGTAGCTGATTTCGCCCGGCCCGTTCGCCCCCAGTTCAAAGATGGCGAACGCCTGTTTTGCGCGTAGCCTGAGTACCGTCAACGGCAAGCCGATGTCGTTGTTGTAGTTGCCGCGCGTAGCCAGCACCGCATCGGCCTCACCAGCCTTGGCGGCGAGTATGGCCGCGATCATCTCTTTGACCGTCGTCTTCCCATTGCTACCGGTGACCGCAATCACGGGCAAGTCGAATTGCCGGCGCCAGCGGCGCGCTAGGTCACCCAAGGCGACGCGTGTATCTTCAACTTCAACCTGACTGATGGCCGCACTTGCCCGTTGCTCCACCACCGCGCCGGCCGCACCTTGGCGTTCCGCTTGCTCGACAAATTCCAGCGCATTGAAACGATCGCCGCGCAGCGCGAAAAACAATTGCCCGGCTTGTAGCGTCCTGGTATCGGTGCTAACGGCATCGAACTGTCGGTCAGGCCCCAACAAGCGACCTCCGACGGACTCCGCAACCATGGATAAACTACCCATACTCATGAAGTCCTACTCAAGAATTCAGCGGCTGTATCCGCATCGGAAAACTTGCAGACTTGATCGCCAATTTGCTGGGTTGTCTCGTGGCCTTTGCCGGCGATCAACACCACATCCGATGCACGGGCGGCTTGGATCGCCAGCTTGATCGCGGCGCGCCGGTCCGCGACTTTTTCAACCGCTTTGTTGGCGCCTATACCGGCGAGAATCCCCGCCACAATCCTGTCGGGATTTTCATGGCGAGGATTGTCGGTCGTCACCACAATATGATCCGCCCCGGCGGCTGCCACTTCACCCATCGCCGGCCGCTTGCCTTGGTCGCGATCGCCGCCACAACCGAATACACACCATAGTTGCCCCTGGGTGTGCGCCCGGATCGCGCGCAGGGCTTTATCTAAGGCATCGGGTGTATGTGCAAAATCGACAATCACCGCTGGGCCGGACGAGTTCGGTGCGATGCGCTGCATACGACCCGGGGGCGCGGCGGCGTGGCTTAAGGCATCCGCGGCTTCGCAGAGTTCGAGCCCGTGAGCCAACAAGATCCCCAAGGCGACCACGAGGTTCTCTGCATTGAATTCACCCCACAGAGAACTGTGCAGCACGGCCTCGCCAAAGTCTCCGCCGAGTTGGATACCCAATCCATCGCGTTGGGTGCCGGTCAGTCGGCCCAGCAAACGCGCCCTGGACGAACGCGAGTGGTCCTTGCTTACCAGTGCCACCGTCACCAGGTCCATGGATTTGGGCAGGCGGTTTGACAACCTTTCGCCCCATTGATCACCAACATTGATCACCGCGGTGTGCGGACGATGATCAAGAAACAGCCTAGCCTTTGCCGCGGCGTAGGCCGACATGTCGCCATGGTAGTCCAGGTGATCGCGGCTCAGATTCGTTAGTGCGGCGACTTGAAAGCGCACATCGTCAACGCGGCCTTGATCCAATCCGTGGGACGACACTTCGATGACGGCATGCTTTGCGCCCGCGTCCGCCAAATGTCGCAAGCGCCGATGTGTTTCTACACAAGAGGGCGTCGTCAATCGACTTGGGCGTAAATCCCCGGGTAAACCGTAGCCCAAGGTGCCCATGTAAGCCGCGGGACCCGCTGACGAGCTTAGAGCCTGGGCAGCTAAATAGGCCGTCGTCGTCTTGCCGTTTGTCCCGGTGGCGCCCGTCACGGTCAAGGCTGCGGAGGGCTCACCGAAAAACCGGTCCGCAATGAGGCCCAGGTGCCGACGCAAATTGGGCACCGCCAGGCCAGTGACGCCGTTGGGAAGTTCTGGATTGCCGTGGCCATCCACCGGTTCCCAAGCAACCGCTTTCGCGCCGGCAGTTAAAGCATCGGGCAAAAAACTCAGTCCATGTCTTCTGCCGCCCGCGCAAGCCAAAAATAATCCGCCGGGTGCGACAACACGACTGCTGTCGCTGATGTCATCAACCAACAGTTTTGGCACATCCGGCACCAAGCCTTGAAACAAGTTTCGCAGCTGCCTGTTTTGATGTTGAGACATCATTGGCTGGCCGCCAAAGTCAAACCTTCGCGATTGCCTCGCGGTTCGAAATTATCAGGCGGCACAGCCAAAATCCTTAAGGCGCCGTCGACAACCTCGGAGAACAGCGGCGCGGCAACGGCACCGCCGTAATACTCACCGGCGGCGGGCTCATCAACCACGACGACTACAACCAAGCGCGGCTTAGACACCGGAGCCACGCCTGCAAAAATTGCGGTGTGCCGGTCTTCGGCATAGCCACCGGGTGCGAACTTGCGCGACGTGCCGGTTTTACCGGCAATGCGATAACCCGCCACGGCGGCTCGACCGCCGGTTCCCGCAGGACTCACCACGGCTTCCAACATAGCCAATGTCGCGTTTGCATTGGCGACGGAAATAACCCGGCGCGGAATGGGCGGGTCGTTAACGCGTAGTAAAGAAATCGGTCGGTGCAATCCGCCCGCACCAATAACGGCGTAGGCCTGCGCCAACTGCAAGGGCGTCAGTGACAAGCCGTAACCGTAGGCCAAGGTCGCTTGGCTAATCTCGCGCCAATTAGAAAAGTGGCTTAACAAGCCGGCGGATTCCCCGGGAAAGCCACTGGCCGTGAGACGTCCCAGCCCGAAACGCGACAGGACGTCGTAAAGATGCTCCGGTTGCAAAGACATGGCGACCTTAATGGCACCCACATTGCTTGAACGTGCTAGCAAAGTACCCAAGTCGATGCGTCCAAAATTTCGCTTGTCCTCAATGGTCTTGGCACCAACTTTGATGAAGCCGGGCCGCGTATCAACGCGGCTATTGGCCTGGAATTGGCCGCTTTCCAAAGCGGCGGCAACAATCAAAGGCTTCAGGGCCGAGCCGGGTTCCAAGATGTCGGTGATGGCGCGATTGCGATAAAGCTGCGGGTCAAATTGGGCGCGATCGTTGGGGTTGTAACTGGGCTGATTAACCATTGCCAGCACTTCGCTGGTATCGATATCCAAGACAATCAATGAACCGCCCTTGGCTTTGTGTCTTTGCACCGCAGCCTTCAACTCGCGGTAAGCCAAGTACTGGATACGCAGATCCACCGAAGTCACCAAGCTGCGTCCTGGACTCGCTGCTTCAATAGCCTCCACGTCTTCGACCACGCGCCCGAGTCGATCCTTTAAAACCTTCTTCTTACCGGGTCGACCCGCCAGCCAATGCTCAAAGGCCAGCTCCAAACCCTCCTGCCCGGCATCATCAACATTCGTAAAACCCAGTAGATGGCCCAGAATTTCTCCGGATGGGTAAAAGCGCCGGTATTCCCGCTGTAGATCGACGCCGGGAACACCCAAATCGCGAACTGCTTTTGCGGCCGCCGGGCTCATGTGCCGCCGCAAATACATGAATTCTTTGCCGGCATTGCGAGCAAGCCGCTGCGCTAAATCCTCAGCATCCATGTCTAGCGCCCTGGATAGCTCAGCTATCCGCTCGGGCGCCTGTACCAACTCTTTGGGATTGACCCACACGCTATCCACTGGCGTGCTGACGGCCAAGGGCTCGTCGTTTCGATCGGTCACCGTGCCACGATGCGCGGCGATTTCTGATACACGCAAATGCCGGGCAGCTGCTTGCTCGGTCAAGAACTCTGTATTGAAAACCTGCAGCTGAACCGCACGGCCGATCAACAACAAGGCACCAGCCCCGAGTAAAACCGCAACAAAATATAAGCGCGGCCGAAAGTATGCACGGATTTTCGCTGCGCTTTTCTGACGCTTAGTCATTCACCAAACAACCAAATTTCATTGCTGAGCGGATCACGCATTTGCATCTTTTCGCGCGCCAATTGTTCTACCCTGGCATGACCCGACCATGTGCTTTGTTCAATTTGCAATTTGCCCCAATGAACTTCCAACTGATCGCGTTCACTCTTTAAAGCCTGCAGTTCGGTGAAGAGTTTGCGGGATTCGTGCTTCGCATAGACCGCGGCAATTGCTGAACTCAGCACCGCCACGAACAACAGAGCTTCCACGACCCGTTTGGCAGTCAAACCGTGAGTCATAGCCATACACCCAGCCGCAATGTTGCGCTACGAGCCCGCGGATTGATCGCAATTTCTTTTTCACTCGCGCGAATAGGCTTGCTCGGCATACGCAGGCGAGGCTGCGCCGACTCGGGTACCACCGGCAGCTCTGATAACGCCGGATCAACACGGGAATGATCCCGAAAAAAACGCTTAACACGGCGATCTTCCAGGGAGTGAAAGCTAATCACAGCGAGTCGACCGCCAGATCGTAGAATTTCAAGGCTTTGCTGCAACAGGCTACCCAGTTCTTCGAGTTCACGGTTGATATACAAACGAATAGCTTGAAAGCTTCGGGTCGCCGGGTGCTTTGCACCCGGCTTACGCGGCACCACGGTTTCGATAAGCGTGGCCAACTCAAGGGTGCTGCGAATCGGCGCTTGCTGCCGGTGCCGACAAATTGCGCCGGCAATTTTTCGCGCTGCTTTCTCCTCGCCGAAGCGTCGCAAAACCTGCGCAATTTCCCGTTCTTGGGCACGGGACAACCAGTCCGCTGCGCTGCTGCCACTGGCAGGGTCCATGCGCATATCCAAAGGCCCGTCATGGGAAAAACTAAAACCGCGAGCCGCGTCATCCAGTTGGGGTGATGACACGCCAAGGTCTGCCAAGATTCCGTCCACGGGACGTCCTTGCCAACAACACTGCAATACATCCGCCAACTCACTAAACCGGGCCTGCTCCACTGTCACACGTTCATCTTCTGCGGCAAGCTCATGACCCGCCGCCACCGCCGAGGGATCTCGATCCATCGCTAACAACCGCCCGTCGGCGCCCAGCCGCGACAAAATTGCCCGGCTGTGACCGCCAAGACCGAAAGTGCAATCCACATAATTTCCATTGGGCTGCACCTGTAGCTGCTCAAGCACCTCATCAGCCAATACCGGAACATGCTGGTTCACCCCGCCACTCCCCGAACCCGTTCGAGGTCATATTGCTTTTCTATGACCGGTCGTCTTTAAAGAGATAGAGACTCAAGATCACCGGAGAGATCCGTCCCGTCTTCTTCGCCCTTCGACAACCAGACTTCACGTCGCTCAGTCCAACGCGCTTCATCCCACAGCTCAAATCGCTTACCCTGACCAATTAGAATCGCCAGGCGATCCAGTTCGGCAAATTCACGCAGTTCGCGAGGAATCAATATGCGCCCGGCCGCATCCATTTCCATTTCCGATGCATGGCCCACCATCAATCGCTGCAGCCGCCGCGCCCGCGGCTGAAAACTGGGTAGGCGCATCAGCTTAGATTCAATGTCTTCCCAATCAGGCAGGGGATAGAGCAAGAGGCAATGGTCTTGATCCACGGTGCAAATAAGCTGTCCCTCGCTACGAGCCAGCAAGCGCTCGCGATAACGCATGGGGACGGCCAAACGCCCCTTTGCATCCAAGGTGATTTTTGTCGCCCCACGAAACATGCCAACTTAGACAATCTTGCCCATTTCTCCCCACTTATTACCACTTAGTGACACTATAGGTAGGCACTTTTCAGGGGTCAACCGGTTTTCACGATTAATCTTTTAGTCACAGCGACTTAGGTGGCCGAATGACCTGTATTTGGGAGGAGAAATGAGGCCCTGGCTTGACATAAATCAGGCGCTTATTGGCGATTGCTGAGACTGACATTAAGAAAGAAAATCCCGCCGCAAAAACGGCAATTCCCACCCGGGTTTTTTGGCTAAATCGGAATTTTGCGCAAACAGACTGCCCAGCGCGGCCGATGGGACGCAGCCCCCCATGGCGCGTAACCGAAATTAGCGGCTAAAACACGCTAATTTCGGCTAAATAGACGCTAGCGGAAGGCAAAAGCTGGTAACCGGAAATGGAGTCGGCCGATAAGCCGGGTTCTGTCGAGGGCAGCCATTCATCTAGGATCGCCGTCGCCGACGACCTCTGGCGACCTACCCGAGAGCCCGGGCGAACACCGGTGCCCAATCCCCTCGCGGGAACCGGCCGCTCTCCTATTTGGTCTTGCTCCGGGTGGGGTTTACCCTGCCGCGGTGTGTTACCACCCGCGCGGTGCGCTCTTACCGCACCATTTCACCCTTACTGGCCGAGACCAGCGGTATATTTTCTGTGGCACTTTCCGTGGGCTCGCGCCCCCCAGGCGTTACCTGGCACCCTGTTCGCCGGAGCCCGGACTTTCCTCCCGATCCGCGAAGATCAAGCGACTGCCTGGCCGACTCCGCGGGCGACTGTAGGCGATCAGTCTGAATTCGACAAGCGCATCAAGCGGTAAACCTCGCCACGCCGGGCGCCGGTAATTTTAGCCGTCATCGAAGCCGCCTTGCCCGGCGGCAGGTCTGCCACCAAAATTTCGAAAATTCTAGCTATTTCAGAATTACCCGCCTGTTGAGAATCCTCGCAGCCGGCAACAATCAGCGTGAACTCGCCGCGCTTGGCACCCGGGTCTTGGCTTAAGCCCGCCCGCACTTCCGCCAGACTGCCGCGATAGAAAGTTTCATGAACCTTGGTGAGCTCCCGCGCCAAGCTGGCAGGCCGCTCAGACCCAAACGCCTGCCCGAGATCGGCCAGACAAGCATCGATACGATGGACCGCTTCGAAGAAAATCATCGTAATAGGCAAGGACGCCAATACTTCCAAACGTTGCAAGCGGGCCCATCGCTTCGCGGGCAAAAAGCCTTCAAAGTGAAAACGATCGCTAGGCAGTCCCGCCACGGACAGGGCCGCCAGCGCGGCACTGGGACCCGGCACCGGACTGACCGGGATCGCGGCCTCGCGCACAGCGGCCAGCAACCGGTAGCCCGGGTCGCTCACCAAGGGCGTGCCCGCGTCGCTCACCAGGGCCACGGTTTTGCCGGCCTGAAGAATGGTCAGCAGCTCCTGACTGCGCTCTACCTCGTTGTGTTCGTGCAAGGCCAGCAGAGACTTGCGCAACCCCATTGACGTTAGCAATTGCCCCGTTCGCCGAGTATCCTCGGCAGCAACCAAATCCACTTGCTCCAATACCAAGCGTGCACGCGGGCTTAGGTCGGCAAGATTGCCTATGGGTGTGGCGACCACGAAAAGCTTGCCGGCTTGTTCAACCACGCTACCGATCCTTAAAACCTGAAAACATAAACAAAGCCAATGAGCCAAAAGACACGCAGCTTACGATGTCAACAATATCCGCAGCCCGTCCTGTACTGTACCGTCGTGGTCAGCCTGCTGTGGCTGGCGGCCTGCGAACCCTTGCAACAAGCAGGTGGACAAGACCAAGCCAATGTCATGACAGCCAGTGGTCAGGCTGAACGCTTGGCGGCCGACGGGCGGCATGATGAAGCGGCCCTAGTCTATCTGCGCCAAGCGGACAATGCAGAACCCGAACAGCGACAGCGCTATTTAATTCTGGCGGCCCGCGAAAGACGCCGGGCAGGAAAACTGAGCGGCGCGCAAGCCCTACTCGATGGGCTAAGCCGGCCAATATTCGCGACAAATCTGACGGGCTGGGCCATCGTTTCTGGCGAATTGGCTCTGGCACAGGGAGCGCCCGATGCGGCATTGGCCGCTTTGGAACGCGCGCCCGGTTCGGCCAGCGGCCCGGCAGCGGCCGAACTACAGCGTGTGCGCGGCCAGGCGCTATTCCAACTGGGTAAACCGGTGGCGGCCACCCGCGCGTTTTTAGAGCGTGAAATCTGGCTGGAGGATAGCCAATCCATCGCCGACAATCAGCAACAGCTTTGGTCAGAGTATGAGCGTTGGGGCGGCAGCATCGATCCGGCACAGCTAGAAGCCGCAGACGATCTAGAGCTCAGAGCGTGGCTTGAACTAGGCAGGCTTGCCGCCACGGTCCCCACCGGACGCCGGTACCTTAGATCAGGCCTGATGAGCTGGCGGACAAAGTACCCAGACCATCCGGCCAACGCGCTGCTCATTCCGAGATTGCTCGAGGAACAAGGCGGGGCGGCGGAAATGCCCCAACAATTGGCGCTGCTGTTGCCACTGTCCGGTCGCCAGAAACAAGCCGGTGCCGCACTGCGCGATGGCTTCTTGGCCGCTTATTACGATGCGCCAGCCGACGGCGCAAGACCCAGCTTACGAATTTATGATGTCGATCTGCTAGGCGGGGCCGCGCAAGCTTATGGCGCTGCGGTGGCGGACGGCGTGGATTTCGTCGTTGGGCCCCTGCTAAAAAATGCGGTCACTGAGGTCGCCACCCTGGACCAACTCGTCCCCTCCTTAGTTCTTAATTACCTGCCCAACGATGTGGTGCCCAATGGACCGCTCTATCAGTTTGCCCTAGCGCCGGAAGATGAGGCCAGCGAGGTGGCGAACGCAGCCCTGCGGCTCAATCAGCGCCGGGCCATAGCCTTGGCGCCCAATAATGCTTGGGGGCGGCGTTTGCTTAATAGTTACACCGCGACGTTTCAAAGTTTAGGCGGCACGGTCATCGACTATCGATTTTACGATCCAAAGGCCTCTGATTTCAGTAATGACATTCGTGAGTTGTTGCTCATTAGCGAAAGCCATGCTCGCCATGCCCGTCTGGCTGCAAATCTAGGTCTTGAGCTCGGATTCGAACCTCGGCGCAGGGCGGACATTGATTTAATCTTCGTCGCAGCCACGGATAAAGCGGCTAGATTGATTCGGCCACAATTAAAATTCTATTACGCTGGTAAGGTACCAACCTATGCAACTTCGGCGATTTATCAAGGTGACAGTAGCAAGAACTCGGACATTAACGGCTTGATGTTCGCGGATATGCCCTGGATTGTCGCGCCGGATTCCATCACGAAAAAGCTGCAAGGCGCGATAGAAAAGCACTGGCCCGCTCAAGCGCAGCGCCGTTCCCGGCTTTTTGCCATGGGCTTCGATGCTTACCAGTTGGTTCCGGAGTTAGCTTCAAGTCAGGGTTTTCGCGACGGCGAGCTACCGGGCGTCACGGGGATGCTCTATCTTAGCGAGGACGGGCGCGTCCATCGGCGCTTGCCTTTGGCGACCATACGGCGAGGCAAGATTCAGGCTCTACCACCTTTACCCGGTTTGGATCGCACGCAACTCAAGCATGAGCTAACTCCTGAATGAGCGTAGCCCAATCCCCACACATTTACTGGCCGGGCGGGAAGCCGAGCGGCTGGCACGAGTATTTCTGCAAGCACAAGGCTTACGTTGCCTAGAAAATAACTATCGCTGCGCTGTCGGCGAACTCGATCTAGTGATGACCGACGGCCGCGAACTGATCCTAGTGGAGGTTCGCTACCGTCATAGTGATATACCCGTGTCGCCCGCTGAGAGCATTACCCCTGGCAAACGGCTACGGCTGGCACGCGCCGCCCGACACTTTCTGCAACGTTCACCTGATTTCGCGGAAATGCCCATGCGCTTTGACCTGTTGGCCTTGTCAGGACCGCTCGCCCAGGCGAGACTTGAGTGGATTCAGGGCGCATTTGAATTTGACGATGGCCCGCACTGATTGCCACGGAGACCAGTAAGCCATGTCGCAGTCCCGCATTAGAACTCATTTCGCCGACAGCATTGCCGTTAAAGAGCGCGCGATGGCGACCTTGCTGCAACCGATTCAAGCGGCCGCACAACTCATCACCGATTGTTTGCGTGCCACAGGCAAAGTCTTGAGCTGCGGCAATGGCGGTTCCGCTGGAGACGCCCAACATTTTTCGGCGGAACTCCTCAATCGCTTCGAAATGGAGCGCCCCGCCCTAGCGGCCGTCGCTTTGACCACTGACAGCTCAACACTCACGGCCATTGCCAATGACTACGCGTATGACCAGATCTTCGCGAAACAAGTCAAAGGCTTGGGTCAAGCAGGCGATTGCCTGCTGGCGATATCAACCTCCGGCAACTCGGCGAATGTGCTAGCCGCAATACTGGCTGCGCAGGAGCAAGGCATGACGGTCATCGCATTGACTGGCGGCGATGGCGGCGCAATCGCCGCAGCACTCACCGCGGAAGATATAGAAATTCGCGTGCCGGATAAGCGTACGGCGCGCATTCAGGAAACGCACCTACTGGTCATTCACTGCTTATGCGACGAGATTGACCAAGCCTTATTCGGCTAGCTAACCACCCCTATTTGACGATTTTCAGCTCTGGCCGGCGCTCGGCCGCGGGCTTTGGGGTCGCGGGAACGTCTGTGGGGTCTGTCCCGGCCACAGGCTGGTCCTGCAACTCTTCCGCCGGCGAGAAAATCATGCCGCGCCCGGTTTCGCGCGCATAAATACCCAGCACCGCATCGACAGGCAAATTTAGTTGCCGTGCCCGCCCGGCAAATCGTGCTTCGAGCCTGAGGAATTCATTGCCAATGTCCAAATTGCGAACTGCGGCATAGCTAACATTAAGCACCAATTTACCGTCTTTTACGTATTCTGCTGGCACATCAACGCCGTCCACGCCAACATCGATCACCACATGGGGCGTGGCGCCACTGTCCGTCATCCATTCATGCATCGCACGCAATAGATACGGTCGCTGTGAAATCGTTTCGGTATGCGAATTCATGAGTCCGGCTTAAACGCGACTACTGGCGCATCTCGTGTTCCAATTCCGTCAGACTTTCCTGGAATGAGCGCCTGGAAAAAACCTCGTCCATATATTTGCGCATTCCCTGTGCATTGTCACCCAAATCAATTCCGTAGCTTGGCAATCGCCACAGTATAGGCGCTATGGAACAGTCGACCAGTGAAAACTCATCACTGAGAAAGAAACGACGAGCGGCGAAAATTTCAGCACTGGAGAGAATACTTTCCTTTAGCTGCTTGCGCAGTCGCGACAGGCGCTTGCCGTCAGTGGTTTCATCCATTTCTTCGGCCAAGGTATACCAGTCTCTTTCAATACGATATAAGGCCAAGCGAAATTGCGCACGAGTCACCGGGTCCACGGGCATTAGTGGCGGGTGTGGGAAGCGCTCATCGAGATATTCGACGATGACCCGCGAATCGTACAGGACCAGGTCACGATCAACCAATGTGGGCACACTGTGATACGGATTGAGATCCCGCAGGTCCTCGGGCAGATCAGGCCCTTGCACATTGATAATGTCGATATTGATGTTTTTCTCAGCCAGCACTAGCCGCGTGCGATGACTGTGGAAGCCGGTGGGACTAGAGTAAAGCGTCATGCGGTCAGACCCCTTGGCCACGGCCGGTAAGCTGTTGGTATTTTCATATGTATTGATGGTGCCCGGCTCATCCCACCAGACTCCGTTGCTCTTTTCTTATAAAAAGACCGCAGCGCTATACGGCCTCAGGTTATTTTATGTCTTTCCAGATCTCGTTCTTGAGGAGGTAGGCAAAAATACCAAACACCAATAAGAACAATAGGACCCAAATACCGAGCTGGCGCCGCTGCAACTGCGCCGGCTCACCGGCGTAGTCCAAGAAATTCACCAGATCACGGACAAACTGGTCGTATTCGGCAACACTCAAGCTACCCTCGGTAACAGGCTTGAAGCTCACAACTTCGTGGCCTTCATCGTCTTCCTCGACCACGCGGCGCTGCAAGCCCTGTAACTCCCACAGAACATGCGGCATGCTGGCATTCTCAAGCACCGTGTTGTTCACGCCGTTGGGCCGACTCTCGTCGATGTAAAAACCCCTTAAAAAACTAAATAAGAAATCCGTACCCCGGCTGCGCGCAATTAGACTCAAATCTGGCGGCGCTTGGCCGAACCAAGTTTGCGCATCGTCGGCGGGCATAGCCACTTGCATGGTATCGAAGGGCTTGTCGGCCGCAAACATTAAATTCGCCATCAGCTGATCTTCGCTGATGGCCAAATCTTCCGCGAGTCGGTTATAGCGAACGTATTTCGCGGAATGGCAACCCATGCAGTAGTTCACGAAGTACCCAGCGCCCCGCTGCAAGGACGCCACGTTGCCTACATCGTTCATGGCCGGCGTCAAGGCAGGACCACCATCACCCGCAGCACTAACCGCTGCGGGCAGCGAGAACACAACACAAACTAACAATGCAGAAATCGATCTCATCTTAGCGAAAGTTTTTATCTGCATTAGTCGTGGTACCTAACTCGTTCCGGCACCGGCTTGGTTTTTTCAAGCCTTGTGTATATAGGCATGAGCAAGAAAAACGCGAAGTAAACAACGGTGAAAAATCTACCTGCATGCAAAAAGGTCACGTCACCGAATGGCAGGGAAAACAGCACACTGCCGCCGGGCTGGGTCGCAATGTAGCCCAGCGCGATAAAGCTCACCGCGAAAGCTGCCAAGGCAATTTTGAAATACACGCCACGATAGCGGATGGATTTCACCTTGCAACGATCAAGCCAAGGCAACAAGAACAACACGACGATGGCAAGCGCCATTAGCAATGCGCCGCCACCCTTGCTGGGGACCGCCCGCAGGATGGCGTAAAACGGCGTGAAATACCACACAGGCGCAATGTGATCTGGGGTTTTTAAGGCATTGGCCGGTTCGAAATTGGCGTGTTCTAAGAAATAGCCACCCATTTCCGGTGCGAAAAACACCACGGCTGAGAAGGCCGCCAAAAATATGATAATCGCCACCAGGTCTTTCGCCGTGAGATACGGATGAAAGGCGACGCCATCTAGCGGTATCCCATCAGGGCCCTTTCGCTCCTTGATCTCAATGCCGTCGGGATTCAAAGAACCGGTTTCGTGTAAGGCCAATATATGCATGACCACCAGCATGAGCAGGGCCAAGGGCACCGCCACCACATGCAAGGCAAAGAAGCGGTTTAGCGTAATATCGGAAATATAGTAGTCACCGCGTATCCACTCGACCAAACCTTCCCCAATGCCCGGGATGGCGCCAAACAGGGAAACGATCACCTGCGCACCCCAGTAGGACATTTGCCCCCAGGGCAACAGATAGCCCAGGAACGCCTCTGCCATCAGCGCCAAGTAGATGAGCATGCCAATGACCCAGAGTAGCTCGCGCGGCGGCTTAAAAGATCCGTACATCAAGCCGCGGAACATGTGCAAATAAACCACGATAAAAAATGCCGATGCGCCGGTTGAATGCACATAGCGAATCAGCCAGCCCCATTCCACATCACGCATGATGTATTCCACCGACGCAAAGGCTTCGGCGGCTGAGGGCTTGTAGCTCATGGTCAAGAAAATACCGGTCACCAACTGGATGACCAGCACGACCATGGCCAAAACACCAAAGACATACCAAAAATTAAAATTCTTGGCGGCGTAGTATTCGGTGGCATGTTCCTTGAGCATCTTGCTCATGGGAAAACGCGCGTCTATCCAAGCGATGGCGCGATCCATCCGGCTGTTACCGGCCGTAGCGTCAGACGGCGTATTCATGCCGCCACCCCGGCGTCATCGCCGATTAAGATCAAATTCTCCCCCACATAGCGATAAGGCGGCACCACCAAATTGGTCGGCGCGGGGACACCGGCAAACACGCGTCCTGAAAGGTCGAATTTCGATTCATGGCAGGGGCAATAAAAGCCACCCATCCAATCTTCACCGAGGTCTTCGGGCGACACATCGAAACGCTCAATGGGCGCGCAACCCAAGTGAGTGCAGTTACCTACAAGAACGAGTATTTCCGGCTTAATGGAACGAAATTCGTTCTTCGCGTAGCTGGGTTGATCAGAGTTGTCGGAATCAGGGTCCGAAAGCATGTCCTGCATTTTGTCCAGTCGCTTAAGCATTTCGGAAGATCGATGCAAGACCCAGATGGGCCGGCCTCGCCAAGACACGCGAACCATCGCACCCTCTTCCAATTTGCTGATATCGATTTCCACCGGCGCGCCCAATGCCTGCGCCCGCGCGCTTGGTTTAAAAGAAGCCACAAACGGCACGGCCACGAAGCCAGCACCCACCACGCCGCACACGGTGGTCGCAACACTCAGAAAGTGGCGTCGGCTCAACCCCGACTGTTCGCTCATCGAGCTCATCCTCCAATAGTCCTTCGGGCACACTATTCGCCGCGGGACCCGATCCCTAGCGCAGCGGGTTGCTGATTCTAATTAGCCCTTGGAAGTTTCTCCGCGAAACCATGTAGGCACTGGGAAAACGCGCGGATTATACACGCGCTGAAACCACCTTGCCTACCGGCAAACGGCTCAGAGCCCTATACAAGACGACGAATTCGGCCGCCGAGTTGGCTCAGCTTCTCCTCTATACATTCATAACCGCGGTCAATGTGGTAGATCCGATCAACGACGGTTTCACCTTTGGCCACCAGGCCTGCCAGGACCAAGCAGGCCGAAGCACGCAAATCCGTGGCCATGACCTGGGCCGCGCGCAGTTGTTCCACGCCCTGAATAATGGCGGTGTGCCCTTCAAGCTTTATTTTCGCGCCCATCCGTTGCAACTCAGGCACATGCATGAAACGGTTTTCGAAAACATTCTCCGTCACCGCCCCAACACCCTCGGAAATAGCATTCAGCACCATGAACTGCGCCTGCATATCCGTGGGAAATCCTGGATAAGGCGCCGTATTGACATCCACCGCGCTTGGCCGCCGCCCGAGCATGTTGAGCTCAATCCAGTCCGTACCGGTTGAAATTTCCGCGCCCGCTTCCTGCAATTTGGCCAGCACCGCCTCAAGATGGTCGGGCCTCACACCCTTCAGGCGCAGCTGCCCGCCGGTCATGGCCCCCGCCACCAAGAAAGTGCCGGCTTCGATACGGTCCGGCTGTACCCGGTAGTCACCGCCCCTTAAACGATCGACCCCCTGAATGACGATTCGATTGGTGCCCGCGCCACTGATCCGCGCACCCAAACTATTGAGGAAGTCCGCCAGGTCAGCCACTTCGGGTTCGCAAGCCGCGTTCTCGAGAACCGTCTCACCGTCGGCCAGCACCGCCGCCATGAGCAAATTTTCCGTGCCCGTGACGGTCACCTTATCCAACAATATTTGCGCGCCGCGTAATCCATCCGCGCGTGCCCGAATATAGCCATCTTCGATTGCCACCTCGGCCCCCATGGCCCTGAGACCCGCCACATGCAAATCCACCGGCCTTGCGCCAATCGCGCAACCGCCGGGCAAGGACACATCCGCGTGCCCGAAACGGCTTAGCAGCGGACCCAACACCAGGATGGACGCGCGCATGGTCTTCACTAAGTCATAGGGCGCGGAGCAATCGTTAAGGGGACCCGCATCGACTTCCAAGAGCATCCCGTCATGCATGGTGACTTCCACGCCCATCCGCCCGAGCAAGGCAATGGTGGTGGTTACATCGTTCAGATGCGGCACGTTGCCGATGGTAACGCGGTCCGCACTCAGCACCGTGGCCGCCAAAATCGGCAGTGTTGCGTTTTTCGCACCGGAAATACGCACTTCTCCGGACAAGCGCACCCCACCTTCAATGGCCAATTTGTTCATCTACGGATGTCGCTTGCTGCTCAATTTGACTTGGCTTGCCACTCTTGGGGCGTGAAAGCCTGAATAGATAAGGCGTGAATCTCGCGACCCATACGCTCGCCAAGGGCTGCATAGATCATTTGATGGCGGGCCAGGGGCCGTTTTTCGTAAAACGCGGGGCTAATAACCCGAGCCTCATAGTGAGTTTGGTCATCGCTGGCTACCGTGGCCGAGCAATCCGGTAACGCGTTTTCTATCAACTTTTCAATTTCAGACGGCAGCATTCATTTATTTCGTCGGTAGTGCAAAGCGCGACATTATAATCATGCCCATGCTGATGTATCTCCTTGCCGTCATCGTTGGTTTGCTGCTCTTGATCTGGGGGGCAGATCGCGTGGTCTTGGGCGCCGGCGCTATCGCGCGCAATTTCGGTATCTCGCCCATGCTCATCGGTTTGACTGTCGTGGGCTTCGCCACCTCCTTGCCCGAAGTCATCGTTGCCGCCACCGCCTCGCTATCGGGCGCGCCGAACCTGGCTGTGGGCAACGCTTTGGGCTCAAATATCGCGAATATTGGTTTAGTCATTGCCGTTGCCGCCATCGTCAGGCCACTGAGCATCCGATCGCGCACCTTGCGAAAGGAATTGCCTGTGATGCTAGCGGTCAGCGTGTTGCCCGTCTTTCTGTTTCCCGACGAACTGATTAGTCGACTGGACGGCTTCCTACTCTTGGCCGGACTGATTGCGCTGATGGTGTGGATCGTTCGCCTTGGCCAAACAACGCGCGGATCGGACCCCATCGAAGCGCAGTTCGCCGCGGAACTCCCCGCTAATCTTAGCCTCAATTGGGCATGGCTTTGGCTGCTGATTGGATTAGTCGTGTTGATGCTTGGCGCGAATGCGCTGGTCTGGGGCAGTCAGGCCATTGCCCTGGAACTGGGTGTTAGCGAACTAGTGCTCGGAGTCACCATCGTCGCCGTCGGCACCAGTCTGCCCGAACTCGCGGTATCCATCGTCAGCGCCCGCAAGGGAGAGCATGGTTTAGCGCTGGGTAATGTGATTGGCTCCAACGCCTTTAACCTACTCGCCGTCATCGGCGTCGCGGCCGCCATCACCCCAGCGGTCTTGGACGTCGAGGCCGTTAGAATCCACTTGCCCGTCATGCTGGGCTTTACCCTGGCCTTTTTCTTCATCGCGTACAATCAGTCCGACACCATGCGCGTCAGTAGACCCGCAGGATTTGTTTTACTCGTTGGATTCTTAGCTTATTTGACTTATGTGGTCATCAGTGCCGCGTAGATTGCAACTTGCCTCGGCAACTTTGTCATGAACCAAAAAATTCAAGACAGCGATTTGTTAAAGCGCGCGCGGCGCGTGCTGGAAATCGAAGCGCGTGCCGTGGCGCAATTGTCAGATCGAATTGGCGCCGATTTCGCCACGGCCTGCCGCGCCTGCTTGGACTGCCAAGGACGCGTCATCGTGACCGGAATGGGCAAGTCAGGACATATCGGCGGCAAACTCGCCGCAACCCTGGCCAGCACGGGCACACCGGCCTTCTTTGTCCATCCCGGTGAAGCGAGTCATGGCGACGTCGGCATGATCACGCCAAAAGATTTGGTCATCGCCATTTCAAACTCGGGCGAAACGGCGGAAATCGTGACGATCTTGCCGCTGCTCAAGCGCTTGAACCTACCTCTGATCACCTTAACCGGCAACCGTGCATCAACCCTGGGACGCGCCAGCACGGCTGTACTCGATACCAGCGTCAACGAAGAAGCCTGCCCGATGAACCTAGCACCCACGGCAAGCACGACCGCCTGCCTCGCCATGGGAGACGCACTGGCGGTGGCATTGCTGGAAAGCCGCGGCTTTACCGCGGATGATTTTGCCCGGTCCCATCCCGGCGGCGCCTTAGGGCGGCGCCTACTGTTACACGTTCGCGATCTCATGCACAGCGGCAGCGACATTCCGCGGGTCGGCATTGATGCCGCATTGCGCGATGGGCTGCTGGAAATGAGCCGCAAAGGTTTGGGTATTACCGCGGTGATCGATGACGATGGTGGCCTCGCCGGTGTATTTACCGATGGTGACCTGCGACGCACCCTGGACCAGGGTATCGATATCCACACCACCGCCATGCAGGCTGTGATGACGGCCCGCGGCAAGACCGTCGGCCCGGACGAACTGGCCGCGGAGGCCGTGCGAACTTTAGAGCAAAATAAGATCACCGCACTCTTAGTGGTCAACCCCGAGCAGGAACTCGTTGGCGTATTGCACATACACGATTTATTACGTGCGGGGGTCATGTAGGTGGACGTTGTTGTTTCATGAATATCGACACGCAGTGGTCTAAAGAAATCATTTCTCAGGCGCGGGAAATTGAATTGTTGGTTCTAGACGTTGACGGCGTCATGACCGACGGACGACTGCACTACGATGCGCAAGGCGGCGAGGCAAAGGTTTTCCATGTTCGCGACGGTTTGGGTATCAAGCAGGTCATGGACAGTGGCATCGAAGTCGGCATCATCTCGGGGCGCCAATCCCAAGCCCTAAAGGTACGCTTGGCAGAATTAGGCGTGCGACAGGTGATTCTAGGAAGGGACGACAAGTTGCTCGCTCTCCAAGAGTTAACGGAACAACTCAGCATGACTTCCCTAGCAAAGGTCGCCTATGTCGGTGATGATTTACCCGACCTACCGGCGATAAGCGCGGCGGGACTGGGCCTGACGGTCGCGGATGCACACCCCGACGTGCTATCCGCAGCCCGGGCTTGCACAGCCCGGCGGGGTGGCGACGGCGCCGTCCGGGAAATCTGCGACCTGCTCATCAACGCGCGCAAGCGCACACTACCTTAGTCCGCGTGGAAGCCCGTAGCCGCTTTGTCTTAGTTTTGCTGACGGTCTGCGCCTTGGGCAGTGGCCTATTGTTGTCGCGCCTGGGTAACAATGCAGCAATCCCAGCCAACAGTCCGCGGCTGGGCGCCGGCTACTACGTAGACAACGCCGAATTGACGGGTACCGGCGATGACGGTCAATTGCTATATCGGGCACGCACCAAGCAAGCGACAGAACATCCGGAAGATGGCTCCGTTACGCTTGATGAAGTGATCATCGACTATGCGACCGATTCAGACGTGCCCTGGCTACTCAGCGCGACAGCGGGGCGAATTCCAGCCGGTGGTAAGATACTGCAATTGATGGGTGACGTTGTGGCGGTGGCCCGCGCCAACGAAGGCGAGCCGGCAACAATACGCACGGATTTCTTGGAACTAGATCCCGAAACTTTCGTCGCGTTCACAAACCGCAAGGTAGCGATTGATTATTCAGGGAGTGAGGTATTCGCAGTTGGGATGCGCGCGTTTCTCAAGGAAGACCGACTACAGTTGTTGTCTAAGGTCAATGGCAAATTTATTCGCTAGCTGTCGCGAAACTCTAATCTGGCGTTTTTCTCACCGGCGACGCCATTTTGCAATAGCCTCGGTAAGGCAGTTTTTTCTACCGATTTTCTCGCATGGCAGCTTGCGGATTAACGGCTGCTTACTGGCCGGCCTGATCTGTAGTCTTGCCTGGGGACAGCCCGCCGGCTTGGAACTACCGGATCTAGCCATTAGCGAATCATTGCCCATTTCGCTAGATGCAAATTCGTCTGAATTTGACCGGCAAAATAACCAACTTAGATTCAAAGGTCTGCGCATCAGCCAAGGCGGCCTGCGTATTGAAGCAGACGACGCTGAAGTAACGCGCCTAGATTTTGAAAATAGTGTCTGGACCTTGCGCGGCAACGTGCTGATCAAAAGCGACAACACACAAGCTTGGTGCGATGAAGCGGATGTGCAGTTTAAGAATCATCAATTGGCACAGGCGCAGCTGCGCGGCGAACCAGCGCGTTTCGAGCAAGAGCGCCGCGATAGCGACGAGCTGGCCCGCGGCCACGCATCCACGATCGACTACGACTTGCTGGGATCAAATATCAAGATGTCCGAAAATGCGTGGTTGAGTGACGGTGCGAACGAAGTATCCGGCGCCCGCATTGCCTACGATCTCAAGCGGCAATACATCGTTGCGGATGGCGACGAGAATGGCCAAGTCAGGATGAAAATTCAGCCCCCCAAAAAAGTCGAGCCCTGAGTTTCCGTGTCCATTCTTATCGCAGAGCATATTTCCAAACGCTTTAAGCTCAGGCAGGTCGTCAAAGACATTTCTCTAGAAATCTCTAGCGGCGAGGTCGTAGGCCTGTTAGGACCCAACGGTGCCGGCAAAACCACAGCCTTCTACATGATTGTGGGCTTAGTTACGGCCGACGGCGGCGGTATTCGCCTAGACGATAAAGATCTGACGAGTCTGCCCATGCATGAACGCGCCCGATTAGGGCTAGGATACCTGCCGCAAGAAGCCTCTGTTTTCCGCAAGCTAAGCGTCGAACAAAATATCATGGCGATTCTACAAACTCGCCGGGAGCTAGCGCGAGCGGATCGCGAACGCATACTCGAAGAGTTACTCGAAGAACTTCACGTCAACCATGTTCGCAACAGTCTGGGCCTTAGCCTTTCAGGCGGAGAACGCCGTCGTGTGGAAATTGCGCGGGCTTTGGCCGCGGAGCCCAGGTTTGTACTTCTGGACGAGCCCTTCGCGGGTGTTGACCCGATTTCCGTCCTCGATATTCAGCGCATCATCCGCCATCTCGCAGAAAGAGACATCGGTGTGCTAATCACCGACCATAATGTGCGCGAGACACTGGGCATTTGCAGCAGAGCCTATATCCTCAATGATGGTAGCTTGATTGCCCAAGGGTCTCCTGAGGAAATCCTAGAAAATCAGCAGGTTCGCGAAGTTTATCTCGGCGAGGATTTTCGCTTGTAGGTCTATCGTTCAGGCATGAGTGCAATGAAACCCTCCTTGCAGCTGAAGGTCAGCCAACAGCTGGTCATGACGCCCCAACTGCAGCAGGCCCTACGGCTGCTGCAAATGCCCGTGTTGGAGCTGAACAGCCAATTAGAAGAAGCCCTGGCCGAGAACGTTATGTTAGAGGCCGAGGAACCATCCGATGCGCCTGAACTCGACCCGGTGGATCGCGACGAGGCTGGGGATCAGACCACCGCGCCGGAAGTGGTCGCCGGAGAGATGCGCGACACCGATCTCTGGGCCGATCGCGGCGGGAGCGACAGCCGTAGCGACCTATGGTCAGAAGACTCGCGGCCCGAGATTGCCGACCACAGCACCGAAAGTCTTCGCGAACATCTCCTGTGGCAACTAGAGCTGGAGCATTTCTCGCCCCGCGAAGTGGTCATTGGACACGCACTTGTGGATGCGCTCAATGATGACGGCTACCTTACCGAGTCCCTGGACGAAATCAAGCAGGCGCTGCGCGGCGAAGCCAACTTCAAAACTGACGAAATAGAACGCACGCTACTAAAATTGCAGCAGCTCGATCCGCCGGGAATCGCCGCTCGAAATCTGAGCGAATGCATTGCCATTCAACTGCGCCAACTGGATGCTTCTGTGGCCGAGCGTGACCTCGCCCTGTTAATCGCTACCGATCATCTTGACTTGGTTGCGGCCCGTGACTACGCGAATCTGCGGCGCCAGCTCGGCGTTTCCGATAGTAAGCTCGAAGCTGCCCTTGCCCTGGTTAAGAGCTGCCATCCCCGCCCGGGTGCGGCGATTCAATCGAGCACGCCGGACTACGTGACCCCAGATGTTTATGTGCGCAAGCAAGACGGCCGCTGGATCGTGGAAATCAACGGCAGCGCGGCGCCACGAGTAAAGGTAAACCAAGCTTACGCGGAGATGTTGCGGGGCAACAGCGGTCATGAAACGCTGCGCGCTCAGTTGCAGGAGGCTCGATTTCTTGTTCGCAGCCTGGAAATTCGTAATGACACCCTGATGAAAGTTGCTCTGTGTATTGTGGAACGGCAGACTGATTTTCTGGAACAAGGTGAAGAGGCCATGAAACCCATGGTACTGCGTGATATCGCCGAAGCAGTGGACATGCATGAATCCACGATTTCTCGGGTGACGGCGAACAAATACATGCGCACACCCAGGGGCGTTTTCGAGTTTCGCTACTTTTTCTCTAGCCAATTGACGAGCGAGGACGGCTTAGAAGAGTCTTCTACCGCCGTCAGAGCAAAAATCAAACGTTTAATTGGCCAAGAAAATCCGGCTAAGCCGCTAAGCGATAATAAGATTACCCAATTGCTGGCCAAAGATGGGACCAATATCGCACGCCGAACGGTGGCAAAATACAGAGAGGCAATGAAAATCGCGACATCCAGTGAACGAAAACGGCAATCAATCAACTAAAAATCGCAAGGAGACATAACGATGCAACTAAATCTGACCGGTCACCACGTGGAAATCACCCCCGCCCTGCGCAGCTACATCGGCGAAAAGTTTGAACGAATAGAAAGACATTTTGACCACGTTACCGGCATTCACTGCATCGTCACTGTCGAAAAACTAAGACACAAGGCTGAGGCTCGTATTAGCGTATCGGGGCGAACCTTGTTCGCCGACGCGGTCGAAGATGATATGTACGCAGCCGTTGATGCGCTCGTTGACAAACTCGACCGGCAAGTCGTTCGACACAAGGAAAAGCTGACGGACCACCACGCGCGAGAAAATCCCAAGCGCGACATTTCTTAGCCGAAATGGAATTGCCGCCCACTCTGCAAACCCGCCCATCGGGCCGCAATCGGGTGCTTGAGGCCGGCAGACGGGCACCGCTAACTTCTAGACCAAAAGATTATCTCAAGTATTGACGAGGCAATGACAGCAAACACGCAAGCAGGAGCCATGCGACTCATTGTTGTTAGCGGGCTATCGGGGTCGGGCAAGAGCGTGGCACTCAATGTGCTAGAAGACTTGGACTACTATTGCATTGATAACGTACCGGCGGCCCTGCTGGATACCCTGGTAACCGAAATTTTGGCCACGGGTGACGACAGTTACGCCAATTTAGCCGTTGGTGTAGACGCGCGAAATCGCGCGCGCGATCTTGATCATGTGCCGGCGTTACTCAAAGATTTGCGCGCACGCAATATTAGCTGCGAAGTCATTTTCCTGCACGCAGATGACGACATTCTGCTGAAACGATACGCAGAAACACGCCGCAAACACCCGCTAAGTGAAAAGGACCTCAGTCTTCATGAGGCTATCGCCCGCGAGCGTGAACTTTTAGGACCCATCATCGATTGCGCGGAGCTGATCATCGATACCACGCGATCCAGCGTTTATGAGTTACGCGACGTGATACACCAACGAGTTGGACCGCGTAAGGAGGCGGTACTGTCTATTCAGGTCGAATCATTTGGTTTCAAGCATGGCTTACCCTCGGATGCAGACTTCGTTTTCGATCTGCGCTGCTTGCCGAATCCTTACTGGGAAATGAGCCTGCGGTCTCTCACAGGCAAGGATCAGGCCGTCGCCGATTATCTGGATGCCAGCCCCTTGGTACAAAAAATGTATGCCGACATTCTTAGCTTCATGCAAGCATGGATTCCCGAGTACCACGAATTTAATCGTAACTACCTTACGGTCGCCCTGGGCTGCACCGGCGGTCAGCATCGCTCCGTCTACATGGCGGAGAAACTGGCCAAAAAACTTTCCACGCGCTACGACCAAGTGCTAACACGGCACAACGAACTCCCTGATAGCGACGACTAGTCGTCAGAAACACGCTTAGTCGCTTTGCTGAGTTTTCCTCGCTAAACTTTAGCCCCCATGGCCGGGCCGCGGACTGATTCTGCCCGGCACCATCAGCGCAGCCTGCGGAGCAACCACCATGGACGTGGGACTCAAGGGAAAATCCAACCTCGGGCGACTGCTGGACGTCCTGGAAAGCGGCACGCTGCGCCAGGTCGGCGTGCTCGTCAACTCCTTACATACGGCTGAGATCGCCCAGCTACTGGAGTCCCTGCCGCCCACCGAACGCGCAATCGTTTGGAAACTCGTCAACGAAGAAGACGAGGGCGAGGTGCTCCTCGGCCTGAACGACGAGGTTCGGGCAAAACTCATCGAAGCCATGGACGCAGCGGAGGTTGTCGCCGCCACCGAAGGTATGGACCTCGATGACATGGCAGACTTTGTCGCCGATCTTCCCGAGGCCGTCACGCGGCAAGTTTTGCGCTCGCTGTCCGACCAGGACAAAGAACGGCTGGAATCCGTGCTGGCCTACCCCGAAGACAGTGCCGGCGGATTGATGAACCCGGATACCATCTCGGTGCGGCCGGATGTAAGTCTAGAGGTTGTTCTGCGCTACTTGCGCATCTTGGGTGATATCCCGGATCGCACGGCAGCAATTTTTGTCGTCGATCGACACGGCCGCTATCTAGGCGCTTTGCACATGGCACGAATAGTTAGCCGCGACCCCGACACGCCGGTGACCTCGGTAATGGATACCGCCGTTGAACCCATCCTCAGCAACGTGCCGGCGCAAGAAGTGACCCGTGATTTTCGCAATCGCGATTTGTTGTCCGCGCCGGTCGTTGACGATAACCGCCGCCTGATCGGTCAAATCACCGTCGACGACGTCGTCGACGTAATTCAAGAACAAGCTGATCACGACATACTCAGCATGGCGGGCTTGGACGAAGACGACGACATGTTTGCGCCAGTGGTTACCAGTGCGCGGCGTCGAGCCGTGTGGCTAGGCGTCAATCTCGCCACGGCCTTCCTGGCCGCCAGCGTGGTGGCCCTGTTCGCTGAAACTCTGGAGAAAGTCGTGGTCCTGGCCGTACTGATGCCGGTGGTCGCCAGCATGGGCGGCATCGCCGGTAGCCAAACATTGACCTTGATGATCCGCGGCATGGCACTGGGCACGGTTCAGGAATCTAATGCGCGCTGGTTGTTGACCAAGGAGATCGCGGTGGGATTGCTCAATGGCTTGGCTTGGGCCCTGATCGTCGCTTTGGTAACCGTGGTGTTTTTCGGGACCTGGCAAGTGGGGCTGATCATTGCCGCCGCCATCACGCTTAACTTGCTAGTGGCCGCCTTTTCCGGCTTCGCCTTGCCCCTCATCATGAAGAAACTAGATATTGACCCGGCCTTGGCCGGATCGGTGGTCTTAACCACCATTACAGATGTCGTGGGCTTCTTAGTGTTTCTCGGGCTGGGTACCCTGTTTCTGCTATAGAAGCGCCTTGCCAGACTGTCTTTACGCTGACTTCGCCTGCACGTACTCGGTGCTCAGGTCTTGCCAGCCCAGAATACCAGTGTGCGTATCCAGCGGCGCACCTTCCATGAAACCCACCAATTCGTCTTTGCGAGCCATGGCGTCGTCGTAGCCCAGTTGAATGAGTTCCCGGGTGTAACCGGCTTCGAATAGCAAATAACTCACCAATTGACGGCCGCCGTAGTTGAGCGCGCCCAGACCACCCAACAATAGACGCACCGGCCGCGGCATTTCGTGCACATAGCGCAGCGCAATGTCGCGGATGTCGCGACTGGGCATCATGATCATGGCCTCGATAAAACGCAAAGATCCAAAGTCTCCATCCACCCGTTTGCCGGGCATTTGATCGAGGATGAGGTTGATACGGGTTAAACGTTCCAAATCCGCGGACAGGCCGTCCATCAACAAAGCATCGAGCATATAGCCGGCAATACGGCCAAAACTCGGATAAGCCACGGCTGCATCGCGCGGGGGCTCGGGATCCGGCTCCTCATTGCGCACGCCGATGACCAATAAGCGTTCCGCCCCCAAATGCACGGCCGGCGATAAGGGCGTGGCTTGACGCATGGCACCGTCGCCGAAATATTCCGAACCAATTTGCACCGGCGGAAACACCATGGGCGCGGCAACGCTGGCCATGAGGTGATGCAATTGAATCTTCGTGGAGCGGCCGCGGCGCCGCACTCGTGTCCAGGGCTCAAGCCCTTCTCGCCCTTGAAAAAAACAATCAGAGCGAGCTGAATCATAGCCGGCAGCCGTCACGGCAATGCCGTCCAGATAACCCCGGTCAATGGACTCGGCAATGGCATCAAAACGAATGTTTCTTTTGAGCAGCTCGGCCAAGGGTGAATTATCCAGCAAGGACTTCGGATTACGCACACCCAAACCGCCGAATACCAAGGTTGCCAACCAATGCGCGCTACTCTTGGCCATGGTTGCGGTATCACTGCGAAACACTTGATCAGTACTGAAATTTGCCCAGACGCGTTCCATGTCGGCAACGGCATGCCGAAACAGCCGTGCGCGGGTGGCCAAAACCACGGTGTTGATGGCGCCGGCCGACGTGCCGCTAATAACCGGAAACGGATTCGGCGCGCGGCGCGGCATGAGGCTGGCAATCGCCTTAAGCACGCCCACCTGATAAGCGCAGCGCGCCCCGCCGCCGGGCAGCACCAGTCCTATATTGCGATCCCAGCCACCCGACGTATTAGAATCATTGCCACCCATTGGGACGAAATGTTAACCCCTAAGCTTGGTGGGCACTAGCTTGCCGTGACCCGGGGTAGCCAGCTAGCCCTGATCTGCGGAGGTAGTTTTTATGACATCAATTCCGACACGCGCCTTGGCGGCGGTACTCATGATGCTGGGATTCAATACGAGCTTACAGGCTACGGTGACCAGCGGTGATACGGCACCTGATTTTCGTTTGCAAGATCAACACGGAAAATGGCATAGCTTGGAACAATACCAAGGGCAATGGATTGCGCTGTATTTCTACCCCAAAGACGACACGCCGGGTTGCACAAAAGAAGCCTGTGCCTTTCGGGATAATATTTTTGCGTTTGAAGAATTAGGCGTGACGATTCTCGGCGTCAGCCTTGATGACGTCGATTCCCATGCAGAATTCGCGGAAAAGTATAGTCTGCCCTTTTCTCTACTGGCGGACACGGGTGGCGAAACAGCCAAACGATATGGGATTCTGCGCAACTTCGCCGGCTTTAAGATGGCTAAACGTCAGTCCTACCTCATTAGCCCCAGCGGTGAAATTGCCAAACACTACACAAAAGTGCGTCCAGCGAGCCACACGGATGAAGTCTTGGCCGACTTAAGACTGCTGATTAACGGCAGAGAAGATTCAACCGATCACTAACTAGATTCGAAGCTTTGGGTACTGCTCTGCCGGGTAGCGGCCTCGCCGCGCTCAAACACCCGGCCCAAATACCGCCCCACTGCGGCCCACACTGCTGCAATGCCTGCCCCCACGGCGGCCATGGCGCCCAAGCCTAATCCAATGCCATCCGTTAGACCGGCGAAGGCGAGACTACTCAGTGCATCACCACCACGATAAACTGCGATATCGATCACCGGCTTAGCCTTAAAGCGGGTTTCGCGATCCACAGCTGTGAACAGCATTTCGCGACCCGGACGCGTGATGGCGAAATTACCTGCCCGTCGAGCAACCTGTAGAGCTAGCACCACGGTGAGAATAGGCGCAAAGGCCAGAATAAGCAGCCCCGCGGCAATCAGCAAGGGAACGAGGGCGAGCGTAGTTGGCATACCGAAACGCGTCACGATGCGGCTAGTGGCAAACATACCGATGGCGAAAGTCAAGATATTCACCACCAGGTCCACCCCGCCAAGGATTTGCGTGCGCGTTTCACGATCAAAGCCCGCCAGCAAATTCTTTTGCTCGAAATAAACAAATGATCCGATGGCCGTATAGAGCAATATGAACAGGCCTATGGCCAACAAGTACGGGTTGCTAAAGAACATCTTGAACCCCGCAAACGGGTTGCCGCCGATACTGCTCGCCCGGGGATCCGCCTGCACATCTTCGTTGTGCAATACAGACACCTTTAAATATTCCAAGTACAAGATTATCGGAATCGGAATTACCAGCGCCACGGCCGCGATCAACATGAGCGTATCGGTACCCAAAGCACCCGCAAACAAGGTCGGCACCACGGGTCCCGCCAATGCACCAGCACTCGCTCCGGCCGCAATAAAGGCAAAGACGCGACCACTTTGCTCCTTGTCAAATAGGTCTGACATAAAACTCCAGAAAACGGAGATATGAAAAAGACTGAATACGCTGACCCAAACGTAGAAGGTCTTATCAATCAATACCCGGTCGTCGAGGGATTCGATGCCGAGGTAGAACGCAATAAAGCTGACCGCGAAGAACGCGTATACCGCTGGCACGAGCAACTTGAACTTAAGCTTAGACACGGCGATACCATACAAGGCAACCACCAAAACACTCACGAAAAAATTAATGTTCCACAGCAGACTGACTTCGGTATCCGTCCAATCGCTGGCCATTGCGTCGCGAACGGGCCGCAAAATGTAGTACGCAGCCATCAGAATGAACACGAAGGCGAAGGACAGCCAAACTGCCTTCACCTCATTCGGCTCTACTTTCGATGCCGTCTTCATAAAGCGGGCGAAAAAGCCGGTGGTCTCATTGTTCATGGCTCACGATCCCTACCGAGGCTGCGACGAACGGCGCAGTATAGCCAGCCGCCCGAGGTGCCCCCGCCGGGCACCGAGCAGTATTCACTGGCCGGTCACGCGCAATATTTTTAGGCCGTTGGTGCCCCCGGATACGCCGTCCAAATCACCCTTGGTCACGATCACGAGATCGCCGGGTGTGACATGTCGCCGCTCAATCAATACACGGAACAGGTCGTGAAAAACACGCTGGCCATAGGTGTGCACGGCGTCGAAAGCAACCGGATAGACACCCCGATACAAGGCGACGCGACGCAGGGTACCCAGCTGCGGCGTGAGGGCGAAAATGGGTATGTCGGAGCGAATGCGTGACATCCACAAGGCCGTGGAACCTGATTCGGTCAGCGCGATAATGGCCTGTACATCCAAGTGATTGGCGGTATACATGGCCGCCATGGCGATGGCTTCATCCACGCGCTTGAATCGATCATCCATCCGGTGCCGACTCATACGCGCCGACGACTGATGATAGGCCTCGGCCCCCACGCAAACTTCCGCCATGGACTGCACCGCTTTAACCGGAAACTGCCCGGCGGCCGTCTCGGCCGATAGCATCACGGCATCCGTGCCATCCATCACAGCATTGGCAACATCAGAAACTTCCGCGCGGGTAGGCTGTTGGTGGGTAATCATGGATTCCATCATTTGCGTCGCCGTGATGGAGACCTTGAGATGCTTGCGCGTCAGCCGAATGATTTTCTTCTGCAACCCCGTGAGGCCGGCGTAACCCATTTCTACGCCCAGATCGCCACGCGCCACCATCACCGCATCCGAGCTAGCCACGATGGCCTCGAGTTCATTCATAGCCTCGGCGCGTTCGATTTTTGCGACCAGCAAAGCCTGACCGCCAGCCGCGCGTAAATACTCACGCGCCTGATCCATATCGCCGGCTTGACGCACGAAAGAAACCGCCAACCAGTCCAAAGCCTGTTCAGCGCACCAACGAATATCTTCTCGATCCTTATCCGTGAGTGCGGGTGCCGACAAACCACCGCCCTCCCGATTAATTCCCTTGTTGCTGCCCAGCTCGCCCCCGACTTGTACCGTGGTGACCACCCGCTTGCCCGCCAAAGCGCCCACGCTGAGCACAATGTTGCCGTCGTCCAACAACAGCGTATCGCCGGGGGCTAAATCGGCGGCGAGATTCTCGTAGGCGACGCCCACGGACTGAATGCTGCCGGACTGCGCATCGAGATCAGGATCCAAGACGAACTCTTGGCCCTCGGCCAATTCAATGGACCCGTCCGAGAAACCTTGAATACGAATCTTTGGGCCCTGGAGATCACCCAAGATGCCGATATAGCGATCTTCTTTTGCCGCGGCTGATCGCACGGCGGCAATTCGCCGCGCATGGTCGGCATGGGTACCATGAGAAAAGTTAATGCGCGCCACATCGACCCCCGCGCGCACTAATTCTCTGAGGGTTTCGGGATCGTCCGTCGCCGGGCCTAGGGTTGCGATTATTTTCGTGCGGCGCATGGTTGGTCAGCCAAAAACTAGCGCGCAGGGTATCCCAGTCGGTCCCATTCTGTCAGCCGGTATTGACCAGAATAATCCGCAGATCATTAACATTGGTCAGGGTTGGCCCCGTCACCAAGAGCTGTTTTAGGGCGGCGAAAAAACCTGCACTGTCCGCGCGGGCGAGCATCGCTTCTCCATCTAGCCCGAGATCCACCGCTTGTTGATAGCTGGCGGGCAAAAACCAAGCCCCCGCGTGATCGCCCTGACCGTCGATACCATCGGTATCCGCCGCGAAAGCGGCAACACCGTCCAGCCCGCGCAGATCCATTAGCAAGCGCAGCAGGTAGGTGGTATTGCGTCCGCCTCGGCCCGCCTTCGGCGGCACGACCACCGTCGTCTCTCCCCCCGAGATAATGGCAATTCGTCGATCGGAGCCTTGGTAACTGCGCACCAGGCGCGCGTGCTGCTGCGCCAAATCTGTGGCGGCGACGTTAATCTCGCTGCCTAAGACCAACGGTTGGTACCCCCGCGCTTGGGCGGCAGCCGCAGCGGCGGCTAAGGCATCATCAGCGCGGGCAATGATGCTTGCGTGGACAGTGAAATCTTGATCATCGTCTCGGCCGGACTCGATGGCCGGGGATTCGAGCAATCGCCGCACACACGGCGGAACTTGGCAGCGATAACGCCGCAATACCGCCAGGGCGTCGCCCTTATGACCTGGGTCAGCCGTACAAGGGCCCGAACCGATATCCGCAAGAATATCGCCCGGCACATCCGACACCGCTAACAATTGGACTTCGGCAGGCTGCGCCGCCGCCGCTAAGCCGCCGCCTTTAATCATTGATAGCTGACGCCGAACCGTATTGATCTCGCCAATCCGCGCACCGCTGCGCAAGAGTTCTTGCGTCACGGTTTGAATATCGGCCAGCGAAATGCCCGCAACGGGCGACTCGAGCAACGCTGATGCGCCGCCAGAGACCAAGAAGATAAAACGATCGTCGGCCGCGGCCCCACGCGCCAAATCTAAAGCCCGGCGACCCGCTGCCAGGGCGACCGCATCCGGCACCGGATGAGCGGCCTGAAGACATTCAATGCTGGCGGGTAAGTCGGCGTCCCTTAGACCGTGACCGTAAGGCACCACGATCAAGCCTTCGGCCGGCGCGGACGCATGCGCGCAATAGGCCGCGGCCATGCTCGCCGCCGCCTTGCCGGCACCCGCCAACAGCGTGCGCCCGGCCGTGGGTGGCAGCAGGTAGTCACGCATACGCGGCTCTGGCGCCACGGCGGCTATGCCAGCATCCCAAAGCGCGTGCAGCAGGACGCTAAGCTCGCCCAAGGAAATCAGCCGCCGGCAGCTCGCTGCTCTAAAATTTCCACCGCCGGTAAGGTTTTACCCTCGAGGAACTCCAAGAAGGCACCACCGCCCGTTGATATGTAGGAAATACCGTCCGTTAGTCCGAACTTGTCCAAGGCGGCCAAGGTATCGCCGCCGCCGGCAATGCTAAATGCCTCGCTGTCAGCCACCGCTTGCGCGAGCCTGTGAGTTCCCTCACTAAATTGATCGATCTCGAACACGCCCACCGGACCGTTCCACACGATGGTTCCCGCTTGGGCCAAAATTTGCGCGTAGGCTTGTGCGGTGGCCGGCCCAATATCGACAATGAGTTCGTCGCTATCGACCTTGTCAACGTCGCGCGGATAAGCCGGCGCGCTTGCGCTGACCTCCAAAGCGACCACCAAATCCGTCGGGATGGGTATCTGCGCGCGACCGGCCGACGGCTGCAACAAATCTTTTGCCGCATCCACCAAATCAGCTTCGTAGAGCGACTGACCCACGGCATGACCCGCGGCGGCAACGAATGTGTTGGCAATGCCGCCACCAACAATCAGCTGATCAACCTTGGCCGCCAAACTCTCGAGCACGGTCAGTTTGGTAGAAACTTTGGAACCTCCCACGATGGCGACGACCGGGCGGGCGGGTTCACGCAAAGATCTGGCCAAGGCCGCCAACTCGCCCACCAGCAAAGGACCCGCACAAGCCACGGGCGCGTAACGTGCGACGCCGTGGGTGCTGGCTTGGGCACGATGGGCGGTGCCAAACGCATCCATGACAAACACATCGCAGAGTTTTGCCATGCGCTTGGCCAAGCCGTCATCATTGGCCTTCTCGCCGAGGTTGAAACGAACGTTTTCGCACAAGACAACCTCGCCCGGATCGAGCTGCAAACCGTCCAACCAATTTGCCGCCAATCGCACCTCACGTCCTAACAGGCCGGACAGATGTTCGGCCACGGGCGCCAAGGAAAACTGCGGATCAAACTCGCCCTCAGTGGGGCGGCCCAAATGCGAAAGCAAGATTAGCGCAGCACCCGTCTCTAGCCCGTGCTTAATCCCGGGCAAAGCGGCTCGAATCCGCGCATCGCTTGCCACTTGATTGTCTTGCAAGGGCACATTGAGATCTAAGCGCATCATCACTCGCTTACCGGCGAGTGGCAAATCGGTCATTTGCAATACCGTCATTGGCGCAAGACCTGGTTTTTATTTGGCGTTTACCAAGGCCAAGGTTGTGTCGAGCATACGGTTTGAGAAACCCCATTCATTGTCGTACCAGGCACAAACCTTCACCAGATTGCCACCCAAAACCTTAGTTAAAGTCGAATCGTAGATAGATGATAAGGGATTGTGATTAAAATCGATGGAGACGAGTGGACCGTCGTTATAGCCGAGCACGCCCGCCAATTCACCCTCGCTGGCGGCTTTCAGCAAGCCATTGATTTCCTCCACGCTGGTGTCCCGCGCCGCGGTAAAGGTCAGATCAACCACCGACACGTTAATGGTCGGCACTCGCATGGCAAACCCATCCAATTTGCCGTCTAGGTCTGGTAAGACCAGTCCAACGGCGGCGGCGGCGCCGGTCTTGGTTGGAATCATCGACATGGTAGCCGAACGCGCGCGACGCAAATCCTTGTGGAACACGTCGGTGAGGACCTGATCGTTGGTATAGGAATGGATCGTGGTCATGATGCCCTGGACCAAGCCAATGGACTCATGCAAAGGCTTTACTAAAGGTGACAGGCAGTTCGTCGTGCATGATGCATTGGAAATAATTTCGTGTTTAGCGGTTAGCGATTGATGGTTGACGCCATACACGATAGTGGCATCCACATCTTTACCGGCCGGCGCCGAGATCACCACCTTGCGAGCGCCGCCCTGCAAGTGTGCCGCCGACTTATCGCGACTCGCGAAAAAACCGGTGGATTCCAGCACCACATCTACGCCCAATTCACCCCAGGGCAATTTTGCGGGATCGCGTTCGGCAAACACCTTAATTCGATCGCCGTTGACGACCAGCGAATCACCCTCAACCGCCACGCTACCCGGGAACGGACCATGGGCGGTGTCATAGCGGGTGAGATGCGCATTGGTTTGGGCATCGCCGAGATCATTAACGGCGACGATTTCCAGCTCGTCATTGCGGCCAGACTCATACAAGGCACGCAATACATTCCGCCCGATGCGTCCATAGCCATTAATCGCAATCTTCACAGACATGATTTTTACTCCTACTAATTTAGTCAGCCGGGCCTAGCGCTCCGCCAGCATTGCCTGGGCGGTCGCCACGACGTTCTCGGTCGAGAACCCGAAATGTTCGAATAACTTCTCAGCCGGCGCGGACTCGCCAAAGCGATCCAAGCCAATAATGCGCCCGCTTGGGCCGACGATTTGGTGCCAGAGCTGGGTCACACCCGCTTCGACGGCGAGACGCACCGTCGCCGACGGCGGCAATACATGCTCGCACCACTGGGTATCCTGTGCCAAAAACAGCGGCGCGTTCGGCATGGAAACCGTCCGGACCGCGTGACCCGCCGACCGCAACTGGTCCGCAGCGGCCTGGATCAAGCCCACCTCGGATCCACTGGCCAATAAAATAATTTCCGGCGAATCGTCATCGGCAAGAATATAACCACCACGACGAATAGCCTCGGTTTGCTCCGCATTGCGTGTTTGCGCCGGCACACCCTGACGAGTGAGCACTAAACTCGTTGGCCCGTCGCGCCGCTCAATGGCAGCTTGCCAAGCCACGGCCGTTTCAACCGCATCGCAAGGTCGCCACACAGACATATTCGGCATGAGCTGCAGACTGGCCACCTGTTCCACCGGTTGATGGGTCGGCCCGTCCTCCCCCAAACCAATGGAATCATGGGTAAACACCGAGATGTTTTGCACCTGCATTAGCGCCGCCATGCGCAGGGCGTTGCGGGAATAATCGGAAAAAGTTAAGAAGGTGCCGCCGTAGGGAATGCAACCGCCATGCAAGGCCAGGCCACTCATGATGGCCGTCATGCCGAATTCACGCACACCATAGTGAATATAGTTACCCTGCGCATTGTCTGCGGTAATGGCCGAAGATGCGTCGTGAAAAGTCAGATTTGATCCGGTTAAGTCCGCCGAACCGCCGATCATCTCGGGCAAAAAAGGTGCAAAAGCGTTCAGGGCCTGCAAAGAAGATTTTCGCGTGGCATCTTTCGTTGGTGCCGCGGCGATACCGGCGATCGCGTCCGCGGCAAATTGCGGCCAGTCATCGGGAAGCTCTCCGGCCAGCCTGCGCCGCAACTCGGCGGCCAACTCCGGATACGCTCGAGTGTAGTCCGCAAAAAGCGCTTGCCATTGGCGCTCCTGCTCAGTACCACGGGACTGAGCATTCCAAGCCGCGGCAATCTCATCGGGCACTGCAAAAGGCGGATGCGGCCAGTCCAGGGCCTTGCGTGCCGCGGCAATTTCAGCCTCGCCCAGCGGCGCGCCATGGGTCGCCTCGCTCCCCTGCTTGTTTGGCGCACCCCAACCAATCACCGTCTTGCAACAAAGCAAGCTCGGCCGATCAGCATCAGCGCGCGCCCGCTCAATGGCTTGGGAAACGGCTTCGGGATCGTGTCCATCGATGTTGGCCAACACCTGCCAGCCATAAGCTTCGAACCGCTTAGCTGTGTCATCGCCAAACCAACCGGCCACATCGCCATCGATGGAAATGCCGTTATCGTCGTAGAGACAAATCAACTTGCCCAAACCCAGGCTGCCCGCCAAGGAACAAGCCTCGTGGGAAATACCTTCCATCAGACAACCGTCGCCTAGAAACACGTAGGTGTGGTGATCGACCACAGGATAGTCGGGCCGATTAAACCGGGCTGCGAGATGCTTCTCCGCCAACGCCATACCGACGGCGTTGGTGATGCCCTGCCCTAGCGGTCCGGTGGTGGTCTCGATGCCAATATCCAGGTCGTATTCCGGATGGCCCGCGGTGCGCGCGCCAAATTGGCGAAAGTCGCGCAGCTCATCAATGCTCAGTGGATAGCCCGATAAATGCAACAATCCATACAACAACATGGAGCCGTGACCGTTGGAGAGCACGAACCGATCGCGATCGGGCCAACGCGGATTACTGGGATTATGTCTAAGGAAATCGTTCCAGAGCACTTCGGCCATGTCAGCCATACCCATGGGCATGCCCGGATGTCCGGAATTAGCCTGCTGAACGCCGTCCATGGCCAACACGCGCAAGGCATTGGCCAATTGACGTCGCGGCGGTCGTTGCAGAGCGGATGCGGGGCTCGTTGCCATTGTAGAAGTCGGCCTCTGGCCGCTTTTTTATTGTCATAAAGGGCGGCGCATTGTCGCGTTTTCGTTGCTGGCTGGCAACACAAGCGGGACATGCTCAGGAAAAACCTGGCTATAATTGTCGAACAACAAAAATTATCGCAGGATCCGAAATGCCCACCCAGAAGCTGTTTACCTCTGAATCCGTGTCCGAAGGCCATCCCGACAAGATGGCTGACCAAATTTCGGATGCGGTTCTAGACGCCATTCTCAGCCAAGACCCCCAGGCCAAGGTCGCAACAGAAACCCTAATCAAAACGGGTTTTGTGATGTTGGCTGGCGAGGTCAATACCCAAGCCTCGGAAGTATTTTTCGACATGGAGCAGCTGGTACGGGACGTGGTTCTGGACATCGGCTACAACGATTCTGCCGCCGGGTTTGATGGTGCCACATGCGGGGTCATGAATGCCCTGGGACCCCAGTCGGGTGACATTCGGCAGGGTGTGGACCGAGACAGCGAAAGAGCCCAAGGCGCGGGCGACCAAGGCATGATGTTTGGCTACGCCTCCGATGAAACCGATGTATTAATGCCCGCGGCCATTACGCTGGCGCATCGATTGGTGCGCCGCCAGGCCAGCGAAAGGAAGTCCGGCGCCCTAGCCTGGCTGCGCCCCGACGCCAAAAGCCAGGTCACACTGGTATATGAAGACGACCGCCCGGTGGGCATCGACGCGGTGGTGCTCTCCACGCAACACTCGCCCGATGTCGACAACAAAACCCTGCATGAAGGCGTGATGGAAAATATCATCAAGCCCGTGCTCGAACCCACGGGTTGGTTGAGTACCAACACGCGTTACCACATTAATCCCACCGGCCGCTTTGAAATCGGCGGACCCCAGGGTGATTGCGGCCTGACCGGGCGCAAGATTATCGTCGATACCTACGGCGGCATGGCTCGTCATGGCGGCGGCGCGTTCTCTGGCAAAGATCCCTCCAAAGTGGATCGTTCGGCTGCCTACGCTGGTCGCTATGTCGCCAAGAACATCGTCGCCGCGGGCCTGGCCAATCGCTGTGAGGTGCAAATCTCCTACGCCATCGGCGTTGCCGAACCCACCTCCATCGCCGTGGAAACCTTCGGCACCGGCAAGCTTTCAGAAGATCGGCTCATCCAACTCGTGCGCGAGGTGTTTGATCTAACGCCCTACGGCATTCGTGAAATGCTCGACTTGTTGCAACCCATTTACCGTCCGACCGCCGCCTACGGCCACTTCGGACGCGAGGATTTAGATCTCAGTTGGGAACGCGTCGATCGCGCCGAGGCCCTGCGCGGTGCGGCCGCGGCCTAGTTCGGCGCCCCTCGCTGAACACCATCATTCATTCAGGAGTTTCCCAGCATGAACACCAAAGCTGCCGAAGTTATTCAGGCTGACGCAAAGGTCGCAGACCTAAGCTTGGCCGATTGGGGCCGCAAAGAAATCGCCATCGCCGAGACAGAAATGCCCGGACTCATGGCTGTGCGTGAAGAATTTGCAAGCCAGCAGCCGCTAAAAGGCGCCCGCATAGCCGGGTCCTTGCACATGACTATTCAAACCGCGGTATTGATTGAGACCTTGGTCGCACTAGGCGCGGAGGTTCGTTGGGCATCTTGCAATATTTTTTCAACCCAGGATCATGCGGCGGCGGCGATCGCCGCGGCGGGTATACCGGTGTTCGCCTACAAGGGTGAAACCCTGGATGAGTATTGGGAATACACCCATCGCATTTTTGCCTGGCATGACGGTGGTACGCCTAATCGAATACTCGACGACGGCGGCGACGCCACACTGTTGATCATCCTCGGCGCGCAAGCTGAAACAGACCCGTCAGTACTGGACAACCCAAGCAGCGAAGAAGAAGTCGCTCTGTTCGCGGCCATCCGCAAGCGCCTGAAGTCCGACCCTGGGTGCTATACGCGGTGGCGGGATGCCATCGGCGGCGTCACCGAAGAAACGACCACCGGGGTTAGCCGCCTGTATCAAATGAAGAAGCAGGGTCAGTTGCCCTTCCCGGCCATCAACGTGAATGATTCCGTCACCAAGTCAAAGTTCGACAATCTTTATGGCTGTCGTGAATCATTGGTTGATGGCATCAAACGCGCCACCGACGTGATGATTGCCGGAAAGATTGCCGTGGTAGCCGGCTACGGCGACGTGGGTAAAGGCTGCGCACAATCTTTACGGGGCTTGGGGGCGACGGTTTGGGTTACGGAAATTGATCCCATCTGCGCCTTGCAAGCAACCATGGAAGGCTATCGGGTCGTTACCATGGAAGAAGCCTGCGCGCAAGCCGATATTTTCGTGTCGGCAACGGGTAATTACCACGTCATCACCCACGAACACATGCTAGCGATGAAGGACCAAGCCATTGTTTGCAATATTGGCCACTTCGATAACGAAATTGATGTTGCCAGCCTTAAGCAGTACGACTGGGAAAATATCAAGGAACAAGTTGACCACATCATTTTCCCGGATGGCAAACGCATCATCCTGCTGGCCGAAGGACGACTAGTAAATCTAGGTTGTGGTACCGGCCATCCCAGTTTCGTCATGTCCAATTCATTCACCAACCAGGTCATGGCACAAATTGAGCTATGGCAACAGCCGGACAACTACGACAACGATGTCTATATCTTGCCCAAGCATTTGGATGAAAAGGTCGCGCGGCTGCACCTAAAGAAATTGGGGGCCACGCTGACCAGTCTAAGCGCGGAGCAAGCAGATTATATTGGCGTCCCGCAGCAAGGTCCTTACAAGCCCGAACATTACCGCTACTAGCACACCGGGCTGTCGCGCTTGAGAACCGCGTCCCGCCGCAAGCGGTTGCGAATGGCTATAGTGACCAATCTTTAACCAAACGAGTAGTCCCGCGTGGCGCGACGCGTACTTAGGCTCTTACATATCACGGATTCTCATCTGCATGCCGCGGCTCAAAGCCGCATGCGCGGCGTGCGTACAGCCGATACCTTTGCCGCCGTGATGGATCACGCCATGCGAAATCCCGACGCACCCGATGCCATCTTGGCAACGGGCGACTTGGTGCAAGACGAAACCCGCGCCGGCTATGAACGACTACGCGATACCCTGGCACCCCTGGGCTTACCCGTCTACTGCGTCCCAGGTAATCACGACTCACCCGTGGCCATGGCCGAAATTCTCTGCGATGAGCCTTTTCAAATTTGCGGGGAAGTCATTCGCGACAACTGGTGTCTCATTTTGCTCAATAGCTACAACATCGGCGATGACGGCGGGCGACTAGCGCACACAGAAATCGCGAGACTACGACAAATCCTCGCCAATACACAGGCAGATCACTGCCTAGTCTGCGTCCATCATCATCCGGTCCCCATGGGCAGCCGATGGCTAGATGGTGTGGCATTGCGCAACGGCGATGAAATGCTAGAAATCATCGATGCGGCAGCGCAGGTACGCGGCGTACTTTGGGGTCATGTCCACCAGGCCTCCGATCGCCAGCGGCAAAATGTACGCATGATGAGCACGCCATCAACCTGCATTCAATGGTTACCGAACAGCGACAGCTTTGCCGCCGATTCTCGGCCACCTGGATACCGTTGGTTAGATCTCATTGAAAATGGACGCATTGATAGCCGCGTTGTATGGATAGACCAATCATGATTAGGCATTTCTATTTGTCTCGCCTATTAGCCATGCTCATAGTTTTCGTATTTGGCAATACCCAGGCTTTGCCGTTATGGGAATTGAAAGGCGCAGCAAAAAATATTCGCTTGCTTGGTTCGGTGCATTTTTTGCGCGAGCAAGACTATCCCCTACCCGACCAAATACAGCGCGCCTACGAAACCGCGGATATCTTGATCATGGAACTGGACTTAGATGATCTGGACCCAATGGAGATGCAATCCGCGGTGCAAGAGCTGGCCATCGATCCGCACGGACGTGACCTGGCATCATTGATGGGACCTCGGGATTTTAAGAAAGCTAAACGAGGCATCAATCAACTTGCCATTGATATCGAACCCCTGACAGCTTACGAACCCTGGTTTGTCGCATTGCAAATCACTCAAATCAAACTGGCCGAGACAAAACTCGAAAATGGGCTGGGCGTTGAAGCTTGGTTCGTGATGCGAGCAAGCGAAGATGGCAAGCCCTTGCATGGGCTGGAAACTTTGCAAGATCAATTGGGTGCGCTGGACTCCCTGCCGGGGAAAGCTCAGCGCCGGTTTTTGCTGCAAACCATCGACGAGGCGAGTGAAATCGAGGCAGGGGTCGACACGCTAATTGCGGCTTGGCGACAGGGCGATATCGCCACGCTAGAACAAGAACTTTTGCTTAGTGTCGAGCAACAACCAGAGCTTTATGAACGCATACTGCGCCGCCGGAACCGAAACTGGGTCAACACCATTCGCAGATTTGCCGGCGACGAACAAGACTATCTTGTGGTCGTTGGCGCTTTACACTTAATCGGCGAGGATAGCGTGCTAAAAATGTTAGCCGATCAAGGCATCGAGCATCGGCAGGTGATTGAGTAGGGGACCAGCGAAGTTACTGGTCGCGTCGCTGTTACGCCCCCAGCAATTCAAAATCTTCCTTACCAGCCCCACAGTCAGGGCATCGCCAAGACAAGGGCACATCCTCCCAACGGGTGCCGGGCTCCAGGCCGGCTTCGGGCATGCCGTGACGCTCGTCGTAGACATAGCCGCAAATTAGACACAGGTAGCTGCGATATTCGGGTGCTTGGGTCATGGTTGACTGACTATTGAGAACGTTCCACCCGAATAGAGCGCAGCAACGGTCGCAATACAGCGAGGCGCTCGATGGGATCATTCATTTCTAGGCAAGCCTGCTTCTGCTCAATTTCCATGGGAAGAATTTCAGCAAATCGCTGGCTGACCCAACTGGCGTCGTCATAGTTTTTAGGTAGCGGTTCGTAGAGTTTGCCCAAGTCTTCGACAATAGCCTGAAGGAGGCCCGCCATGGACTTGTATTCGTCGGGCAAGGGCTGTTGGGGCTCCGCGGGCAAGTCTTCGACCCGCCCTAGGTGTAAGCCATCGGCTTGCCGGTCAATTTCGATCACGCGAAATCGGGTTAAGCCCACCGCAGTGATACCCAGCAAACCGTCACTGCCCTGATACCAGTCGGAAATGCGCGCGCGGGTCCCCACGACGGCCAATTGCACGTCCCCCTCATTTTCAGATTCGTTCACTAGTACAACACCAAAGTCGCTGTCATTTTTCATGCAGCGGCTGACCATGTCGAGATAGCGAGGCTCGAATACGCGCAAGGGCAGTGGCCCCTGCGGGAAAAGCACGGTACGTAGGGGAAACAGCGGTATCAGCTCATCGCTCAAAATACAGGACCACGCAGCCTATACAAACTATAAACAAATTCCCGCTCCGAAGATCAGTTTAGCCCCTAGACGCCAAAGCCTCGGCCAACTGCTGGTGAATGCCAGCAAACCCACCATTACTCATTACAACAACGCGATCGCCAGAATTCGCCATGGCTGCAAGCTCAGCGACTATTCGCGGAATTTCCTCGCACACATGGACCTGAGGAATGCCGGCAAACTCCTTGTCTATATCCCATTCGATGTCGCCCGCTTTATAGATCCAAACTGCATCGGCATGGGCTAAAGCCGCTGCGAGTTGCTGTCGATGAACCCCCATGCGCATGGTGTTGGAGCGCGGCTCAAAAACAACCAGTAATCGCTGGCCGGTATTTTGGCGCAAGCCATCAATGGTCCGCGCAATGGCTGTGGGGTGATGGGCAAAGTCATCATACAACGCAACACCTTGGTAACGGCCATGCAACTCCAAACGCCGTTTTACACCCTTAAATTGGCCGATGGCCTCCATGGCCTGCCGCGGATCAACGCCGACCTGTACCGCGGCAGCCAAGGCAGCCGTCGCATTCTCGGCATTGTGGCTGCCGGACATTTGCCATTCTGCAAGACCTATGGACTTGCTACCGGCAAAGACCTCCAAGCCGGTCGCGGTCACCCGGCCTGTCCAGTCGGCGACCTGATCCAATGTGCTGGCAAAGGTTTTTCTCGGTGTCCAACATCCCTGGGCGAAAAGATCATCAAGATGTTCATCCCCCGCCCGCGCGATGATGCAGCCCATGCTCGGTACCGTGCGTACAAGCTGATGAAACTGCCAGCGAATCGCCGCCAAATCGGCGTAAATATCCGCATGGTCAAACTCGAGGTTATTAATGACGCAGATCTCGGGCCGATAGTGAAGAAATTTGGCCCGCTTGTCGAAAAACGCCGTGTCATACTCGTCCGCTTCAATGACAAAAAACTCGCCCTCGCCCAAGCGCGCCGACACGCCGAAATCCTGCGGTACTCCACCGATCAGAAATCCCGGCCTCAGCCCAGCGTACTCGAGTATCCAGGCCAGCAGGCTGCTCGTCGTGGTTTTTCCATGCGTGCCGGCAACGGCTAACACGCGACGCTTGCGCAAGACATTTTCCGCCAGCCACTGCGGGCCGGAGGAATAATCAAGCTTTTGGTCCAGCATGGCCTCCACCACTGGCATGCCCCGCGTCATGACATTGCCGACGACCACGGCGTCCGCTTTGGGCTGCAACTGTTGCGCATCAAATCCAACCGTCAGTTCAATGCCCAGCGCGGACAGTTGGTCACTCATGGGTGGATAAACGTTTTCATCAGAGCCCGTCACACGGTGACCAGAAGCACTCGCCAGCGCGGCGACTCCACCCATAAAGGTTCCACAGATCCCTAGGATATGAACGTGCATCGGCCCGCCGCGTTGAAATAGTGAAGACTCATAAAATTATAAGGCAATGACCCATCAAGACCTTCAGTCCCGACAAATAACATTCCAATCTCGCTTGCTAGCCTGATGTGGGCTGGCCATGCAAGACTCAAGCACCGAAGGTTTCAACTGCAAAACAAATTTGTTGCGTGGACCCGGCGGCCGCCACTTGCCTACAGCGTGCTTGTCTCGGACTAATCAAACTGCAAATGAGACGGCCATCACCGCTACAATACTACCCAGCGGGCGCTAAGGCCCGCGCGATGATCTACACTCCGCTGCCATGGAAATATCAGAGCAACAATTGCGGCTGCTGAGCTCCCCGGCTGAACTGCAAGACTTGGCGGAACGCTTCGCGGACAGGGATGCGATTGCCGTGGACACGGAGTTTAATCGCACCAACACTTATCGTCCGCAGCTCTGCCTGGTACAGATGTCAGCCAAGGGCGACCTGGCACTGGTCGACGTGCTGACGGAACCACCCCTGGCGGCACTGCAAGAAATCGTTCTCGAGTCGCCGGCGATGAAGTTGTTTCACGCCGCTAAACAGGATATGGAGGCGCTATATCAAAGCTGTGGCGTATTGCCCAACCGGATACTGGACACGCAAATTGCCGCAAGCTTGATTGGCAAGCCCGCGCAAGTCGGCTACGCAAAATTGGTAGAAGACCTACTCGGCATACAACTAGACAAATCCGCGACCCGGACCGACTGGTCGAGACGACCGTTAAGCACTAAACAACTGAGCTATGCGGCGGCGGATGTCATTTATCTGTTCGATTTACAGCATGTCCTAATAGAAAAACTACAAGCCAAGGGCCGCTACGCCTGGGCACTAGAAGATAGCGCCCGCCTGCTAGACCCCAGTCTTTATCGAGTGATCCCCGAAGACGCCTGGCAACGCATCCCGAGCATAAAGTTTCTACCCGTGGCCGTGCAGGCGCGGGCGCGGGCGCTCGCAGCCTGGCGAGAAAAACGAGCCATGCAGATCAATCGGCCCCGACAATGGGTGTTCAGCGATACCGTTATCTTGAAAATCGCCCATGATAATCCCGCCAATAGTCAGCAGTTAGCCAACACGCCCGAGATCCCGCCGGCGGTAGTCCGCAAACAAGGCGAAAAAATTCTGGCGGCATTGCAAGCTGCTCGAGATGCTTTGGAGCACGGCGAATTAAACATCGTTCAGCAAGTACGCAGCTTGGGCCCGGATCCAGCGGCGGTAAAAGGCCTCGCCCGAATATTACGACGGCAGGCAGACCAGGCCGGTATCGCGCCGGAGATCTTAGCCACCCGGCGTGAACTAGTGGGATTGTTGCAGGGCGAACTTGAGCAACCGGTTACCGAAGGTTGGCGACGAAAACTTGCGGGCGAGGCGCTACTGGCGGCTTTGTAATCACCGGCCAAACGCAGGCAGGACCACAGTTGCACGGCGGGGGTCGTTCGCAAGGAAGCGGAACCAAGCATTTTTCGCAGCGTTTTTTCCGACTGCGGCCCTGCCAATGGGAATTGCAAAGCAGCTCAAGCTACAGATCTAAGGCGTCCTTGAGTCGCTGATAAACCACGTCAACGGCATCATCCCCATCGATTTCTCGCAGCAGGCCCGCATGCTGATAAAACTCAATCAGAGGTTCGGTCTGCTCCTGATAAACACCGAGACGCTTGCCGATGGTGTCCTCGTTGTCATCGGCCCGGTGTATGAGTTCACCACCGGCAGCGAGGCAAGCATCAATTTCAGCTTGGGGCGAGAAGTAAATGTTCAAGAGCTTCCCGGTTTTCGAACAACTACGCCGGCCAGTTAGCCGGCGCATGAGCACATCAAAATCGACATCAATCAGCACCACCGCTTGTAGCGGCAATCCCTCCGATGCCAGCATGTCGTCTAGGGCCTGGGCTTGGGCCAGATTGCGCGGGAAGCCGTCGAGAATAAATCCGTTATCCGTGTCGCGCTGATGCAGCCGATCCCGAATCATCCCCAGTACGATTTCATCACTCACCAGTTCGCCGGCATCCATGGCCTGTTTAGCGCGTTGGCCCAAGGGCGTGCCCGCAGCAACGGCCGCGCGCAATAAGTCACCGGTGGAAATTTGCACCAATCCCTGCTCGGCCACCAGCCGCTGCGCTTGCGTACCTTTCCCCGAACCCGGGGCGCCAAGGAATACTATTCTCATGATGTGACCGCACCGCCTGCCTGCCTGCCAAGGACGCCGTACGCTAACTGCCCGGCGTCGGTAGGTCAAACGCATCAAGCCATCCGCCGCTTGTGCTATTTTCCCGCCCAGGTTCAGACCCTCAATAATAGGAAGTCACTAGCATGTCAAAACCCAATGCCTTTTATGCGCAGTCCGGTGGCGTGACGGCGGTCATCAACGCGTCTGCTTGCGGTGTGATTGAAACAGCGCGTCAAAACAAGCATCGCATGGGAAAAGTATATGCAGGACGCAATGGCATCATCGGCGCTTTGCTAGAAGATATGGTGGATACCAGCCAGGAAACCGCGCGCAGCATTGCGGCTCTGCGCCACACCCCGGGCGGGGCCTTCGGTTCGGCCCGTTACAAGCTCAAAGGCCTCGATGAGAATCGCGCCGAATATGAGCGCTTGATTGAAGTGTTCCAAGCACACAACATCGGCTACTTTTTCTACAATGGCGGTGGCGATTCCGCCGACACCTGCTACAAGGTTTCGCAACTGAGTCGCAAGATGGGCTTTCCCGTGCAAGCGATTCACGTCCCCAAAACCGTCGACAACGACCTGCCCGTCACAGATGTTTGCCCTGGCTTTGGTTCCGTGGCGAAATACGTGGCGGTGTCCACCAAAGAAGCCGCGCTGGACGTCGCTTCCATGGCGAAAACCTCCACGAAAGTTTTCGTCATGGAGGTCATGGGTCGCCATGCCGGCTGGATAGCCGCGGCCGCTGGCTTGGCCGGCAGCGGACCCACCGAGGCGCCGCACATTATTCTGTTCCCCGAAGTGCCGGTGGACAAAAACCGGCTGCTTAAACGTGTGAATGATTGCGTTGCCAAGCATGAATACTGCGTGATCGTGGTTAGCGAAGGCGCACGCTATGCCGACGGGCGATTCTTGGCCGACGCGGGTACCGTGGATGCCTTCGGGCACAAACAATTGGGCGGTGTCGCCCAGGTCGTCGCCCAAATGGTGAAAGAAGAACTGGAGCTGAAGTACCACTACGCCATTGCTGACTACTTGCAACGCTCCGCCCGCCACATTGCCTCAGCCACTGATGTGAATCAGGCTTATGCGGTGGGCAAGGCGGCGGTCAAACTTGCCCTGGCCGGCAAGAATTCCGTCATGGCAACCATCGTCCGCAAGTCAGACCAGCCGTATCGGTGGACAACGGGCAGTGTGGCCTTAAGCCGGGTGGCCAATCGGGAAAAAATGCTGCCGCGCCGGTACATCAGCCGGGACGGTTTTGGGATTACGGCGGCCTGCCGGCGTTACCTGGCGCCTTTGATCCGCGGCGAAGACTACCCACGCTATCGCCACGGTCTGCCGGACTATGTGAGCCTAAAGAACCGCCCGGTGGCGCGAAAACTGCCCGCGGGATTTGTGCTATGATCGCCGCCTTTTCCGGCAGCCGAATCCTGGCAAACATCGGAAATAGCCTTTAAAAATCAAAAATTTACGTTTAGTCACCGGGGTGGTGATTAAACGACGGTATATCTCGGGAGGAGATAAGCATGTCTAGCAACTCTGCCTTGTTGCTGAGCGTTGGTGCGGGCCTCGTCGCACTGCTCTACGGCGGTCTTTCGGTACGTTGGATTCTGGCGCAGCCCGCCGGCAATGCCCGCATGCAAGAAATCGCAAGCGCCATTCAGGAAGGCGCCAGCGCCTACCTGAACCGGCAGTACGCCACCATCGGTATTGTCGGTGTCGTGTTGCTGTTGGCCCTGGGCTTGCTGCTGGATTGGTCCACCGCCATCGGCTTTTTAATCGGTGCCTTGTTTTCGGGCGCGGCCGGTTACATTGGCATGAATATCTGCGTTCGCGCCAACGTCCGCACGGCCCAAGCAGCCCACGACGGCATGGGCAAAGCCTTGGACGTGGCCTTTCGGGGCGGTGCCATCACCGGCATGCTCGTGGTGGGCCTGGGGCTCATCGGTGTGGCCGGCTATTACTGGATTTTGACGGCCAACGGCACGAGCATCGACGATGCCCTGCATGCCCTGGTCGGCCTGGCCTTCGGCGGTTCACTCATCTCCATTTTCGCCCGACTGGGCGGCGGCATTTTCACCAAGGGCGCTGATGTGGGCGCGGATTTGGTGGGCAAGGTTGAAGCCGGTATTCCCGAAGATGATCCGCGTAACCCGGGCGTTATCGCGGATAACGTCGGCGACAACGTCGGTGACTGTGCCGGCATGGCGGCGGATCTCTTTGAAACCTATGCGGTCACCATTATTGCCACCATGCTTTTGGGCGGTCTGCTGTTAGGTGATGCCGCCGAAGTAGGCGCCCTCTACCCCTTGGTTCTGGGGGCCGTGTCCATTGTTGCTTCCGTGATCGGCGCATTTTTCGTCAAGATCAAAGCAGGCGGTAGCGTCATGGGCGCCCTCTACAAGGGCGTGATCATTTCCGGACTACTGGCCGCCGTCGCGTTTTACTTCGTCACCGACTGGATGATGAGCGGCCTGGCGGATTATTCCGTGGGCGGACTGTTCGGCTCGGCGTTAATCGGCCTGGCTCTGACGGCATTCATGGTGTGGGTCACGGAGTACTACACGGGCACCGAATACAAACCCGTGCGCAAGGTCGCCGAAGCCTCCATTACCGGTGATGCCACCAACATCATCGCCGGGCTGGGCGTGTCGATGAAAGCCACGGCAGCGCCGGTCATTGCGGTCTGCGTGTCCATCTGGGGCGCCTACGAATTCGCCGGCTTGTATGGGATTGCCATCGCGGCCACGGCCATGCTGTCCATGACCGGCATGATTGTCGCGCTGGATGCGTTCGGCCCCATCACCGACAACGCCGGTGGTATTGCCGAGATGGCGGAACTGGACGAGAAAATTCGCGGCATCACCGATCCCCTAGATGCGGTGGGTAACACCACCAAAGCCGTAACCAAGGGCTACGCCATTGGCTCGGCCGGTCTTGCGGCCCTAGTCTTGTTCGCGGACTACACCAACAATCTCGCCGCCAAAGGCGTGGACGTGGTGTTCCAGCTTAACGACCCCGTGGTCATCATCGGCTTGTTCATCGGCGGCATGGTGCCCTATCTCTTCGGTGCCATGGCCATGGAAGCCGTGGGACGCGCCGCTGGCGCGGTGGTCGAAGAGGTCCGCCGGCAGTTTCGCGAAATGACCGGCATCATGGAAGGCACCACTAAACCGGATTATTCCCGCGCGGTTGACCTACTGACAAAATCGGCGATTCGCGAGATGGTGATCCCGTCCTTGCTTCCCGTTCTGGTGCCCGTCATCCTGGTCGTGATCGCGAGCTTAGCCTTCCCCAATCGCGAACATGCCGGCGCCCTGGCACTGGGCGGCATGCTCATCGGTACGATTATTACCGGTATTTTTGTGGCCATCTCCATGACCGTGGGCGGCGGTGCTTGGGACAATGCCAAGAAATACATCGAAGACGGCAACTGCGGCGGTAAAGGCACCGACGCGCACAAGGCAGCTGTGACTGGCGATACCGTCGGTGACCCCTATAAGGATACCGCCGGACCGGCGATTAATCCCTTGATTAAGATTATCAATATCGTCGCCTTGCTCATGGTGCCGTTGCTGTAACTCGCACTGAGTGCCTACTGGCAAAACGCCCCGCCTCGGCGGGGCGTTTTTCTTAGGCGGCCTTGCCCAAGGGACCGGGTCGATCCACAAAATATCCCTGGACAAAATCGACTTGCAATTCCCGCAGCACATCGAAGTCTTCCTGATCTTCGACCTGCTCGGCGATGACCCGGAATCCGACCGTGCGGGCGAGCTGGGTGACTGCGGCAATGACCTGATGGTTCACGTTGTCGCTGGCTAGTTTGTTAGTGAACGCACCATCGATTTTTAAATAGTCGATGGCCAAACCCCGCAGCCCGGCCAGGGAACCCACACCGCTGCCGAAATCGTCGATCCCAAACTGGCAGCCCATGCCATGCAACACGCCGATAAATCGTCTCGCCCGGGCAAGATCCGCCGTCACCGCGCGTTCGCTCACTTCAAAACAAATCTGGGTCGGATCTACCTGGCTGCGATCCAAACAGTCCACCACAAAATCTAGAAAACTTTCATCGCCAAGGGTCTGCGGCGAAAGATTAATGGTGCAACTGCGACCCTTGGGTAAGCGTATGGCACCTTGCCCAATGGCCGCCAAACTCGCTTGCACAACCCAACGATCGACCTCGCCCATGAGTTGGTAACGCTCGGCCGCCTGAATAAATTGGCCGGGCAACACCAAAGCGCCGGCCTCATCGCTCATTCGCAACAACACTTCCACCGCCGGGCCCGCATCAACTTCGCCGCCCACCGCGATGATGGGCTGGGTAAATATCCGGAAATGCCCGTCTTTCAAGGCCGCTTGCAATTGCTGTAGCCAGTGAATCTCGCCCCGCTGGCGGGCCGCGGCTTCGTCCTTAGCCGAATACATGTGCACCTTGCCCCGGCCTTGTTGCTTGGCTACGTAGCAGGCCGAATCGGCTGCAGCTAGCAAATCCTTAATTGAGGTACTGTCTCGACCCACCTCAACCAAACCGATGCTGACGCCCAAATCGAATATCTTGTCTTGCCAAACGAAACGATGATCGCGCACTGCCCGGCAAGCGTCGTCAGCAATTTGTCGCGCTTTGTCCAGCGGACAACGAATCAGCAACATGCCGAATTCATCGCCACCCAGCCGCGCGACAAAGTCAGATTCACGGACTTGCTCCTTCAGCAAGCCGGCAATTTCGCGCAAGAGATTATCGCCAGCCAAATGTCCGCAGCTGTCGTTAACCGCCTTAAAGCGATCCAAATCCAAATAGCAAAGCACGTGGGCCATGCTGTCGTCGCCCATGTTGGCCAGGGACTGCTCTAAACGTCTTTCAAATTCACGGCGATTGATCAAGCCCGTGAGCGGATCGTGCGCGGCTTGATAACTCATTTTTTGCGTTAAGCCGCGAATCTCCGTGACGTCGTGCATGATCACCACGGCACCGGCGGCGCCCTCTTGACCCGGCGTCAAAATCGGCGAGGCCGTCAATTCCACCGAGAGTTCCTGTTCGCCATCGGCGGATATCAGCAAGCCTCGTCGGCCGATACTGACCCGGCGCCGATCCACGAGGCTACGGCCCACGGGATCACCCAAATCACGCCGATCATCGGCATCAACGAGCCGCACAATGTCGGCGAAGCGCTTACCCACGGAGGCCGCGCGCGATGCGCCGGTCAGTTGCTCGGCGGCCGCGTTCATATAGTCGATTACCCCTTGGGTATCGGTGGTGACCACGCCTTCGCCGATGGATTCCAGGGTGTATTGCGCCTGCTGCTTGCTGCGGCCTAGAGTGGCTTCAATGCTCTTGCGGTAATTGATATCGCGAGCAATGGTCAAGATGACTTTTTGACCGCGGTAATCAACCAAGCCGCTGTTGGTTTGCACCCAGCCCCCGCTTTCACCGCCGTTGATTAATTGGATTTCCAGTTCGCCGTTATCGGTGGACCCGTCCATGAAGCTGCTGAGCAGCTTGCGGGTCATGGCCCGATAGGCGGGACGAATAAGATCGACCACCGGTCGCCCCACAAGCTTTTCCGGCGCCAAGCCCAGTAACTCCCCGGCAACCTGATTGGCAAAAATCACCCGGTCTTTGTGCAACAAGACCACTTCGGGCATGGTATTGGCAATGCCTTCAATCAGAGTTTCCTGATTGCGAAGCTCCGCATCCTTGCGACCAAGGGCATCGAAGAGCTGATTAACCGTATGGCTCAGCGCCCGAAATTCGGGCGTACCACCACCCGCAACGCGCTTGCCGAAGGCCGCATTTTCCGCCGCATCCACGATGTCGTCTTCAAGGGCACTTAACTGTCGGGCCGCGCGCGCGCGGGCAACCCACAGCCACACACAGGCCACCGACAGCCCGATGGTCAGCAACAACGCGAACACGACAATCCAAGATTCAACGATCATGATGAAATAAGTCAGTGGCTAGCAGCGATTGGATCAGCAGGCAGCACTACGGTAGTGAAGCTTCGGTGGTGCTTGTTTATCAATATACTGCCGCCCCGGCTTAGCCTGTCCACCCGGCAATTCGGGGGTTATTGATCTTATCGATTAGGACAAACTGACGGACGGGCTCCACCACTATAGTGACCGGCCCCAAGTCCGCTCCAAACTCTTGCTCTGCTAGAATATCCCAGCACTATGCTGGGTTCGTGTGCATTCACCATAATGAGACACCCTAACCGCCGCGGCACGGCGGCGTAGCGCATTAAATCGATCCAAGTACGGAGTTCTCCATGACGCCAAGCCTAGAATCGGTCCGGGACCAGATGTTGCGCCAGCAACTGCGATGTTGGGACGTACTCAACCCCCGGGTGCTAGATTCTTTCGCCGCGCTACCACGGGAAGAGTTTGTCCCGCCGGCTTTGCGGGGCGTAGCCTACGCCGATGCACCCATCCCCTTGGATCAGGGGCAGATCATGATGGCACCCTCGCTGGAAGGACGCGTGATTCAGGCGCTAGAGATTGCACCGCAGGACAAGGTGCTGGATGTGGGCACCGGCAGTGGCTATCTCGCCGCCTGCATGAGCAAGCTCGCACAGGAAGTAACCAGCATCGATATTCTCGCGGCATTCATCGAACCCGCCCGGCAGCGCTTGGCAAGCTTGGGCATTGATAATTGCGAGGTCCAGCAACAGGATGTCTTCGCCTGGCAACCGGCAGCACAATTCGACGCCATCGCGGTGACGGGTTCGATACCCGACTATCTGGGCCAATTTGACGCTTGGTTAAAGCCGGGGGGACGTCTCTTGCTCATCGTGGGCCGCGACGAACCCATGACGGCCGTGCTGAGACGAAAATTACCCGATGGCCAAATGGCGGCTGAAAATCTATTCGAAACCCAGATTCCAGCCTTGATCGGCATTGATCAGACGCAACAATTCAGGTTCTGAAATTCGCCGTCGATGGTCAGTGGTTTAAACGAATGACAGCACCGGCGGACTCTGGTATACGATGCCCGGGTAGCTATTGGTCCGAGCCTCTATCAGTCAAATATATAGCGAGAGTTTACAAAGCCGTGATTAAGCCATTTTTTCACTTATTGATCCTAGCAAGCCTCGCCATTGGCCAAACCAGCGTCGCCGCGGATTTGGCGGACATGTTAGAGCGGGCCATGGTGAGCGACCCCCTCTTGCGCGAAGCAGATGCCAATCGTTTGGCCGCTAGCGAATCGAAGCCACAAGCCCTGGGTGCCTTGTTACCGGCCATCGATGCCGCAGCCAATTGGACAGACACCACCAACGAGGGCGAGCGGAACACAACTTTTGGGTCAAGCACATTTCCAACAATTTTCGACAATGAGTCCGATGGCTGGGATTGGAATGTTCAGCTTCGACAAACTTTGTTTCGTTGGGATCAGTGGGTCGCATTGAAACAAGCAGACAAGCAGCTCGCCCAGGCAGAGATAGACTTCCGCGCTGCCCAGCAAGACCTCATTTCACGAGTCACGGAAAACTATTTCAACGTCCTCGCCGCCCAAGACACCCTGGCCTCCGAGCAAGCCGCGAAGACCGCCATCGGCCGCCAATTGGAGCAAGCGCAAAAAAGGTTCGAGGTGGGTTTGATTGCCATCACCGACGTACAAGAGGCTCAGGCGGCCTATGATGATGCCGTGGCCGCGGAAATTCTGGCGAAACGCGCGCTGGCCAATCAACACGAAGTGCTGCGGGAGATAACCGGCGAATACACCACCGACATTGCCGGACCCAATCAGGAAATTCCCCTGCTCAGCCCCCAGCCGGCTGATGAAAATCAGTGGGTAGAGGTAGCGCTGCAGCAGAACCCTCAGCTTTTGTCCGCGGAACTCGCCGCGGAGATTGCACGGCAAGACGTTAGCATTGCGCGCAGCAGTCATCTGCCGACGGTGGACCTGGTCCTGCGTTACAGCGAAACAGACAACAGCGGCGTCGGCGTGAATACCGGTCCAGATTTCGCAACACTAGGTCAGCCAGGCGGCCCGGATATCACCACGCGAATTTCTCCCCTGGCCAATGACAGTAACGATACTTCCATCGGCGTTCAGTTTGCCCTGCCACTATTCAGCGGCGGTGCAACCGCATCCCGCGTCAAACAGGCGAAATATCGCCATCGCGCCTCCAAGGAAGCGCTCGAGCGGGTGGCGCGATCCACGGAACGGGAAACCCGAGACGCCTATCTGGGCGTGATTTCGGAAATCTCCCGTGTCAAAGCCTTGCAACAGGCCTTAGCCTCGGCACGCACCGCGCTGCAAGCCACCGAGGCGGGCTTCGAGGTAGGCACGCGCACCACGGTGGATGTACTCGACGGTCGCCGCGCTCTACTGTTAGCGGAAACCAACTATGCACGCAGCCGCTATGACTACATCGTGAACGTACTGGCGCTAAAAAAAGCCGCCGGCACTTTAAGCTTCGAGGACGTGGCCGAAGTCAACAGCTGGCTTAACGAAGAATCCTAAGCTAGCCAACCGCGGCATCCTTTAGGAGCGGGTCCAGCAGCGCTAATAGTCGCTGCAACGCGCCGCGGCTGCGCTCAACGGTCGCACGACCCGCGTCGCCTCGCCGCAATCGCTCATCCGGATCAGCCAACAGTCTAATCACGGCCGGCGCCAGCTCGCCGGCATCTTGCACAATTTCCGTCGCGCCACTGGCCGCCAAGAGTTCGGCGATATCAGCCGCATTGAAATTATGGGGACCGGTGATGGCGGGAATACCCAAGCTCGCCGGTTCCAACAGATTGTGTCCGCCGATGGGCGCCAAGCTGCCGGCGACAAAGGCAACATCAGCAGCCGCATAGAAACTGGTTAGCTCGCCCATGGTATCGCCCAGGAACACTTGCGTGTCGGTGGTACAAGTCTCGCCACTGCTGCGCGCCACGAACGGCATCCCCGCACGTTCTAGCTCCGCGGCCACCGGCGCGAAGCGCTCTGGATGCCGCGGCACCCAAACTAACAATGCATTGGGCTGGCTAGCCAACACAACTCGATGGGCATCAATTACTGCCTGCTCTTCCTCGACATGGGTACTAGCGGCGATCCAGACGAGCCGCTCGGGCGCATGTTCTTGCCGAATCGCGTGACCTCTTTCAGCCACGTCGCCAGGCAAGCGAAAATCGAACTTGATATTACCGGTGACATGCGTGCGTTGCGGACTGGCGCCCAAGGAACTAAAGCGCCGGGCATCGGTTTCCGTTTGTGCCGCGATGAAAATGCCATGGGCCAGCGTGGCCCGAAACAAACTCAGCATTCGCTGGTAGCGCCGTGTGGATTTTTCCGACACGCGGGCGCTGGCCAAAACCAGAGGCACATCACGCTCGCCACATTCGTGATAGAGATTCGGCCACAGCTCCGTTTCCATGATGATGACGATCTGCGGCCGGGCCCAGTCAAAAAAACGCCGAACCGCCGAGGCCAAGTCGTAGGGTAAATAGCTATGCACCACCTGATCACCGAATAAGGCCCGCACCCGTGCGGACCCGGTGGGAGTCATGGTGGTGAGCACTAGCGGTACATCGGGGTGCCGCTGCATCAATGCGCGCACTAGTGATGCGGCCGCCTGAACCTCGCCCACGGACACGGCATGCACCCAAATACTCGAGCGCGGTAAGCGCGGCATGCCATAGCCGAAACGCTCCCCGATCCGGCGACGGTAGTCTGGGCTACTGAGGCTGCGCCAATACAAATGCAACAGCAGCCCGGGCGTCGCCAAGTAAGTCAGGAGCGCGTACAACAAGCGCATGAACGATCTCAGGATAAGCGGCGAATGGCTTCGATCAAGGCGGACGTCGAACGGCCCTCACGGTAGCTTAAGACTTCGACGCTGCCACCATTGCGCAATACTGCCGCACCACCGGCGATTTCCTCGGCGCGGTAATCACCGCCTTTGACCAGGACGTCCGGTCGTACCGCGGCAATGAGATCAGCGGGTGTGTCCTCGGCAAACGCAACGACCCAATCAACGGATGCCAATCCAGACAAGACTGCCATGCGATCGTCTAGGGGATTGATGGGACGACCTTTTCCCTTCAGGCGCGCCACAGAATCGTCATCATTAACCGCTACCAATAATCGATCGCCGCGTGCTTTGGCTTCTTCGAGATAAGCCACGTGACCCCGGTGCAAAATATCGAAGCAACCGTTGGTCATCACGACACGTTCGCCTCTCTCGCGCGCTTGTGCGGCGACCTGAATAGCCTCTTCCGGCAGCAAGCGATCGCGCCCGCCCTGGCCGTGTTCGTGCAACACCGAGCGCAACTCCGACGGCGTCACCGACGCCACACCGATCTTGCGCACCACCAAACCAGCCGCCAAGTTTGCCAGCGCGGCCGCATCTTGTAAGGGTAGTCCCAAGGCCACACCGCCGGCCAAAGTCGCGATGACCGTATCCCCGGCGCCCGTCACATCGAAAACTTCGCGAGCCCGCGCGCCTAAGAACACCACCTCACCACTGGCGTCCACCAACAACATACCCCGCTCACTCAGGGTTACGAGCAAACCGTCTAGCGCCAATTCCGCCCGCAGTGTTTGGGCCCGGCTTACCAGCATGTCATCGTCCGCAGAAACACCCATCACCGCTTCAAATTCCGCCAGGTTGGGTGTGAGTAGCGTTGCCCCGCAATACTTCGAAAATTCCGTGCCCTTGGGGTCGACCAAAACCGGAACCCGCCGTTCACGACAGGCTGAAATTAGCCTCTCAACATCGTGCAAAGTGCCCTTGGCATAGTCGGACAAGACGCAGGCATCAGCTTGCTCCAATTGCTCAGTGAACAGCCCTGCGAACTGATCAGATTCTTCCGGGCCATAGCGGTTCTCGGTATCGAGACGAATGAGTTGTTGATTGCGGCTGAGCACCCGCAGCTTGGTGATGGTGGGCTGTGTATTAGACCGTGCGGCAACCAGTTCTATGCCGCGTTCCGCGAGCAAGGCATTTAAACGCTTGCCGTTGTCATCCGCCCCGATCACGCCGGCCAATGTTGTGCTCGCGCCCAGGCTCGCTAGGTTCACCGCCACGTTGGCCGCACCGCCGGCGCGCGCCTGGGCCGCATCGAGTTTCACCACGGGAACCGGCGCCTCAGGAGAAATACGAGAAGTGCCACCGAACCAATATTGATCCAGCATCAGATCTCCCGCCACGAGGACTTTGACGGAAGAAAAGTCGGGAACCCTTAGACTCATGCAACAACCGGACACGTCCAAAAACGTGCCGGGATGTTAGCACAGCGGGCCAAGCCCACCGCGCCGGCTAGCCTAACCGCACTTCGACTCGCCGCAATTTAGACAAGTCATGCAACCATCCATCATCACAACCGCAGTCACATTACATTTACCGCAGAGTTGCGCGCCTTCGGGAAATTCGCTGGTGGAAAATGCGTCTTGCTGCATTCGTTGGGCTTCAAATTCTTGCCGTTTGGCCTCGATGAGTTGTTTTTGATGCTCGTCGAGTTTTTCCCCGGGCAACATCCCAATGAACTGTAGATGCTTCTCAACGATGTGGCCCAATTCAGCAATGATAGACGGCATAAACTTGCCGCCCGGCTGCCAATAACCCCCACGCGGATCGAATACAGCCTTGAGCTCGTCCACGATAAAGGTGACATCGCCACCCTTTCGAAATACGGCGGACATGATGCGCGTCAATGCCACTATCCATTGATAGTGATCGAGGTTCTTTGAATTGATAAAAATCTCGAAGGGCCGGCGGATTTCGAATTCTGTATCGGCATTCAAGATGATGTCGTTGATGGTCACATACATGGCATGGTCAGAAACCGGCGTTTTCACCTTGTAGGTGGAACCGCGCAACATTTCTGGCCGTTCCAGCTTTTCATGCATGCGCACAACTTTGCCGTCGGCACTGGTCTCTATAATCGGCGCTGATTTATTGGGCTCCGACTCGGCCTGCTCGGGCGTGTCGACACGATAATCAACAATCCGCTGGTCAATGGTGATGTCTGTCATGGTTTTTCTCTATCTGTACTAGTTAGCGCGGCTTTGGCAAAAAACTAATTAGAATTTTCCGTAATAGCCTTCTTTCAAGGCATCAAACAAATTCGCCGCCGTGTGCTTTTCGCCGTCATATTCAATTTCCTGATCACCCGGCACCGTCACTTCGCTGCCATCCTCCAAAACAAAAACATAATTGGTGTTCTTTAGATCGCGCTCTTTAACCAAAACACCTTGGAAAGCTTCCGGATTAAAGCGAAAGGTCGTGCAGCCTTTTAGACCCTTTTCATGGGCATACAAGTAAATATCCTTAAATTGCTCATAGGGGAAATCCGTTGGCACATTCGCGGTCTTGGAAATCGAGGAATCGACCCAACGCTGGGCGGCCGCCTGAATATCCACATGCTGCTTGGGCGTCACTTCATCCGCAGCCACAAAATAGTCCGGCAGTTGTTCGTCGGACTTATCCGCAGAGGCTGTAGCCCGGGAATTCACCATTTCCCGATAGGCCAGCAATTCAAAGGAAAAAACATCCACTTTTTCTTTTGTTTTGCGGCCCTCACGAATCACATTACGAAAGTAATGATGCGCAAAGCTAGGCTCAATGCCATTGCTGGCGTTATTCGCCAAGGAGAGAGAAATCGTCCCGGTGGGTGCAATAGAGCTGTGATGGGTGAAACGAGCTCCGTTGCGCTCTAATTGATTGACCAGTTCGGGCGAAATTTTTGCGATACGCTGCATGTAGCGGCTATAGCGCGCGTGCAACACCCGTCCGGGGATTTTATCGCCGATCTTCCAACCATCAGCTGCCATTTCTGGCCGACGCCGCAACATTTCAGCGGTCACGCGGAATTCTTCGAGCATGATGGGTGCGGGACCCTTCTCCAGCGCTAATTCCAGGGCTGCCTCCCACCCCGCCAGCGCCAATTCGCAGGCGACCCGCTCGGTAAACTTGATAGATTCTTCAGAACCATACTTCATACGCAGCATGGTCAGCGTCGAGCCTAGACCTAAAAACCCCATACCATGCCGCCGCTTGCGGAAAATTTCCTGGCGCTGCCCCTCTAGGGGCAAACCATTGATTTCCACGACGTTGTCGAGCATGCGCGTGAAGATCTTCACGAGCTTACGAAATTCTTCCCAGTCAAAAGTCGCGTCGTCACTGAAAGCGTCGGTCACGAACTTGGTCAGATTGACTGATCCCAATAAACAAGAGCCGTAAGGGGGTAACGGTTGTTCCCCGCAATTATGAGCATGCAAACCGTTTGCATCGAAACTGTTGATACCAGGCACTTGGCAGTCATAGACATCCTCGTAGCCGTCCATCAAAACTTCCTTGACGCGAACTGCGAACCGCTCCTGCGCGCGGCTGACCGATTTGTCTTGCAGCGCCTTTTGTAGCGCTTGCGACTTGCGTGCATCGCTAAAGCCCACGAGCTTGGCAAACTGCGCGAGATTGCTGCCGCCGATCCATAAACAAGTGCCCGTTACTGTGGAAGAGCGCTGACCGCTCAGGCGAGAAACGATACCCAGTCGCAACAGCATGCGTTGAATCGTTTGGGCATCGGCATCAAGCCGGCAGCTATAACGCAAAGCTGGGCCTGCATGATCAACTGCAAGCATCTCGCCCCGCAAATCGAAATGAGCGCGCAAAAACCCACGATAAAAGTCACTAGATGTTTGCTCCAGTGCCGGGCTGAGGACGGCGGCGGCCTCGACAATGCCTAAGTCACGAGCTAGGTTTTCCAAGCCGGGCACCGCCAGACGATACTCACCCTGTTCGCCCAGATCCTGCCAAGCCACAGCGGTGGGCTCGGCAACGAAGGCACGCGCGGCAGCCATGGCTTGCGACATGACAGACTTGGTCTGTTCCGGAATCGGTGTATAAGGATCGTTTGCGGCCACGGGACGACGAAACACCGATAGAATGGTTTCTTGCTCGGCCACGATACCACCGCTGGCCCTCAGCATACCCAATAGATAACCCTCATCTCGGCTACCGCCATGGCGTCCGGCCCAATTGACATGTTCACGATGATCGTGCAACAGCACGCGATCGCCCGGCACCAAGTCGCTAGCCGCACACCACTGGGTTTCGGTCAGCTCACCATCAAACCGCAGCACGCGTCTGAGCTGGTGATCGCCCGTCAAGCGAAGCGTGTAGCCGGCGCCGGTTTCCAGCCGGAAAACGGTCTTTGTATCGGTGCGGAAAAATCCTTCGGCACCGGACTGCCACGGCCGGCCATCCACTAAAGCCGTAAACGACTGGCCCAGCAAATTCCCAACTTGTTCCGGACCACTGGCCGTATGCACCCAGGTATCCGCCGTGACGCAGGGATTCGTGGCCCGAATATTTTCATCGAACCAGTTGTTGTTCATTTCATTCACACGGTCCACCAAGACAAAACCGGGCTCGGCAAAGTCATAGGTAGAACTCATGATCAAATCCCATAAACGCCGAGCCGGTGCGGTCTTGAAAATTTGGCAGGCCGTTTGGCCTTGCTCGTTAACCACATAGCCTTTGTTATCGGGCCAGTCACGCCATAAAACTTTTGTCTCGTCCTCAAGATCGACCTCGCCCTGCTCCACTTGGGCGCGGTCAATTGGAAACGCCAGTTGCCAGTCTTGGTCGGCCTTAACGGCCTCGATGAACTCATCGGTGACGAGCAAGGATAAATTGAACTGTCGCAAACGGCCGTCTTCGCGTTTTGCACGGATGAAATCCATGACGTCGGGATGGGAAACATCGAACGTGCCCATTTGCGCCCCTCGCCGGCCACCCGCCGACGACACCGTGAAGCACATCTTGTCGTAGATATCCATGAACGACAGCGGCCCGGACGTATAGGCGCCCGCGCCGGATACATAAGCGCCTTTGGGCCGCAAGGTGGAAAACTCATAGCCAATCCCGCAACCGGCTTTAAGCGTCAGGCCCGCTTCGTGAACTTTATCCAGAATCTCATGCATGGAATCGCCGATGGTGCCCGACACCGTGCAATTGATGGTCGAAGTCGCGGGCTTGTGATCCTGAGCGCCCGCATTCGACACAATACGGCCCGCCGGTACGGCCCCGTGACGCAAGGCCCAAAGAAAGTCATCAAACCAACTTGCTTGACTCTCGGGCGATTCCACCTCGGCCAGGGCCCGGGCCACCCGCTTAAAGGTGTCGTCCATGGTCTCGTCGATAACTTCGCCCGACTTAGACTTCAGTCGATATTTCTTGTCCCAAATATCGACTGAGGCTGCTTGAAAACCAATGGTGGACACCTGTCTCTCGCCCAACTGCGCTAAGGATTTCATCGCGACGCACGTTCCCCGAATATCTGCCGCCTGACCAAAATCAAGCGGATCATGTTGGTTACCACTGCGGAATAACCCAAAATTCCGCTTCCGATTCATCAGGCAACAGTCATCCGTTAGTCATGACACACAATGGTGCAGACACCCGGCCCTTATAGGCAGTCTGATGAAAATACGCGACACAAGATCTTGTGCCAGCGACCACTAGGTTATGTCTACAGCAAGTTTCTGTCAAGCACTTCGCTTAAACTTTTATGATATCTAAAACTATTTATAAACAGTGGCTTAGATTACATAAAGTCAATAAAGCTAAGGTTTTCATATTGTTATTTTCCACTTGGCGGATAAGACGAAAACACTACATCTTGTGTTCGGGTTTTCCCCCGAAAAAACAGGTTTTTCCCACAGCTTATCCACCGATTACACCCCGGTGACACGCCAATGACGAGCCGCTGCCACATTCTCCCGGCTGATCGGACCCGGCGGCTAAAAGTTCGACCTTGTGCCTGGCGGGACACAAGCCTTCATAAACACAGAGCTTTTTCTTCGCCTTGCGACGCATTGGCCGCACGGCGCATCCAATGACGCGAAGGCGTTCGTGTATTCGACGCTACATGCACCCATAAACCAGCTATTATTCGCGCTCCATCACCCACTAGGGGGAAAGGAAACGGACATGAAACGCCCAATCTTTGGCACGGCGATCCTGTTGCTCAGCCTGCTCACGGCCGTACAAACTTGGTCAGCATTGCCTGCACAAATCGGCGACCAAGCGCTGCCCAGCCTGGCGCCTTTAGTGCGGCAAGCCTCGCCCGCCGTGGTGAACATCGCCACTCAGGGCACCGTGGATGCACCCAATAATCCGCTCATGCAGGACCCTTTCTTTCGACGCTTTTTCGGCTTTCCCGACCAGCAGAGACGCGGCCAGCGCGAAGTACGCAGCGCGGGTTCCGGTGTCATCGTGGACGCAGAAAACGGCTATATCTTGACGAATCACCACGTGGTGGAAAACGCTGATCAAATTGAGGTGATGCTGGATGACGACCGCAGTCTAGAGGCCACAATTGTCGGCTCCGATCCCGGCACCGATATCGCGGTGCTAAAGGTCGAAGATGCCGCTCAATTAAAGTTGACAGAAATGGCGTTTGGTAACTCCGACCGGGTGCAGGTTGGCGACTTCGTACTAGCCATCGGTAATCCCTTCGGCCTACAACACACAGTGACCTCCGGAATCGTCAGCGCGCTAGGCCGCCGCGGGATCAGCAGCGACGGCTATGAAGATTTTATTCAAACCGACGCGTCGATTAATCCGGGAAATTCCGGTGGCGCCCTGGTTGATTTAAGCGGCAAGTTGATTGGCATTAACTCCGCAATTTTTAGCAATAGCGGGGGCAACATCGGTATTGGCTTCGCGATACCAGTGAACATCGCCAAATCCATCATGGCGCAGCTCATCGAATTCGGCGAAGTCAAACGCGGACTGCTGGGCGTGAGTATCAGTGACTTTACCGCTGAAACCGCCGAGGCCTACGGTATCAACGATGATCTTCAAGGCGCCTTGGTACAAGAGGTCGTGGCGGACTCGGCCGCTGAAAGCGCGGGCATCGAGGTCGGTGATGTCATCGTCAAGGTGAATGATAAAGACATCACCAGTGCCAATGATTTACGCACGACCATCGGTCTGCTGCGCAGTGGCGATAAGGTTAGGCTAGTTGCCATTCGTGACGGCAAACGCAGAATAGTTACGGCCACCCTGAAAGAACTTGAACAAACGCGGCTAATTGCGGCCGATGACCTGCACCCGGGATTGGCTGGCGCAGAACTTTCGGACTACAGCGAAACCCTCGGTAACCTGGGCCGCGGAGCCATCCGTGTTGATGCCGTTGCCGCAGGCAGCCCAGCCGCCACGCGAGGCTTGGAAGAAGGCGATCTGATCGTCACCGTAAACCGCGTGCGCGTGCGCAAGTTGGCCGAACTGCGCGATGTCGCCAAAGGCCAGAACCTGCTAATACTGGGCATTCGCCGCAGCGGTCGCAATTTATTGCTACAGGTCCGTTAACAATCCGGTCCAGCGTGAATACGGCTAAAGACGGGCACGCCAGACCCACCACGATTTGCCTGCTCGGCGGAACGGGATTCCTCGGGCGGCGACTGGCCGCCCGCTTGAGCAAGGCCGGCTGGGCCTTGCGAATTCCCACGCGTGATCCCGTGCTGCCCGCCGACTTGTTGGTGCTGCCGGGCGTGGAGTTGATAACCGTTGACATCCGGCAACCGGAAAACCTCGCCGTGCTATTTAGGGATTGCCATGCCGTGGTCAACTTAGTCGGCATACTCAACGAAGACAAAGCCCGCGGTGACAGCTTCCAATCGGTGCATGTCGAATTGGTTAAGCACGCCCTTGTCGCCGCCCGAAGCGCTGGTGTCAGAAAATTCGTCCAGCTTAGCGCCTTGGGTGCACAGGCTCACGGCGCGCCCAGTCAGTATCTGCGCAGTAAAGGCGCGGCTGAAGAATTGATTCAAGCCTGCGACGAGAAATTGCAGTGGAGTATTCTGCAACCCGCGTTTATTTTCGGCCCCGGTGATTCGTTCTTGAACCGGTTCGCGGCACTGCTGGCTTGGATACCCGTCGCCTTTCCGCTGGCGCGCGCCAATGCACAGCTCGCCCCAACCCATGTTGACGACGTGGCGCAGGCGATTCAGCACTGCATCGATGACCCGGCAACCAATGGCAAGCGCTACGAACTCTGCGGGCCCGAAGTCTATTCCTTGCGCGAAATTTTGATCATGGTGGCCAGCGCCCTTGGTTTGCGGCGGCGGATCATCGGATTGCCAGATTTCATGGGCAGCCTACAGGCGTGGATCATGGAAAAACTGCCCGGCAAACTCTTTACCCTGGATAATTATCGCAGCCTAGGCGTGCCAAATTTGTGCGCCATGGACGGCTTTGCTGCCCTTGGTGTGCAAGCTCGATCGCTCGAGTTCAATCTGCGGCAATCCCTCGGAATGAATCCGCGTGACTAGGCTTGGGACAGTCACTGAAAGCTTCCGCTGCTGATTGAGCCCGGTTGAGCAAGGCGCTCATTTCTCGCTCACGTTTGTCGGCGGACAGCGCCGCCAACCGGTCAACTTCGGCATAAAATTTTTGCCAGTCGTGGCCACTGTCCCCCATGAGCTGGACAAAAGCCGGTACCCAGCCGTCATAGGTGGCTAAAGCCGCTAGGCTCGCATTGCTCGGCGCGTGAAACCAAGCATCGAAATAGGGCGGGGCCGACCATGTCGCGCGCAGACGTCCATACGCCGACGTCAGTGCCGCCAAGGCCGCGGCTTTGGCGGCGCGCTGGTCGGATAGCAATCCTTCGCTGGCATAAATGGCTGCTAGTTCGGCGCGCGTCTTTGCCAATAAACGTTTGGCTGCCGCCAGACGATCCAACCAAAGTTCAAACTGGCAACGCTGGTCGCGATCTTCGCGCAGCCAAAGCAACAGACCTTGCCGCTCCACCGCTGTGGCGAAGGCCTCATTGAACGCCGGGTCGTCTTGCACATAAATTTTCTGGTGAGCGAGTTCATGAAATATCAGCCCGGCTAGACGATGATCCGGCAGCTTCATGAAACTACTCAGCAGCGGATCATTAAAACGTCCCAAGGTCGAGTAGGCCCGCACACCAGCAACCAGTACGTCATCGCCACGGGCGCTGGCTTGATCAGCGAATCGCCGCGCATCCCGCTCGTCAAAATAGCCGCGATACGTCACGCAGCCGGCAACGGGATAGCACCAACTGCGCGGCTCCAGCGACAACTCAGGCGCGGCAACCACATTCCAAACGACGTAATCGCCATCAAGCTGCGCGTAGTGCCGATAGCTCCCCCCATCGGGCAAACCCAACTGCGCTTGCGCGAATTCTCGTGCCCGGACGGCCAGGCGCAGCCGAGCTTTTAGCACCGCTGGCGTTTTTTCATCCGCCAGCAATGCCGCCACGGCCTGACGGCGGTTCATCAATGACAGATGACCGCTGGCGGCCTGCCAGTAGTAACCCAAGCTGCAAGCACCCAATAAACTGCTCAGCAGCAGCAAAACCAGCAATCTAAGCGCTTGATGAGGGCTCATGAAGCAAGAGTAATGCAAGCGGCTAGAATACGGCCATGCAGATCTATCTTGTGGGCGGGGCCGTTCGCGATCGTTTACTGGGCGAACCCATTGTGGAGCGTGACTGGGTAGTTGTCGGCACGCGGGCGCAACAGCTTGAGGCCCTGGGCTACCAAAGAGTGGGAAAAACTTTCCCCGTTTTTTTGCACCCCGAAACACAGGAGGAGTATGCGCTGGCTCGAACGGAAACCAAGACGGGCCCAGGTTACCGAGGCTTCGAGGTGCGCGCCGACCCCGCCGTTACGCTGGAAGAAGATCTTCAACGTCGCGACTTGACCATCAACGCCATGGCGGAAACGCCAGACGGTGAGGTCATCGACCCGTGGGGCGGCCGCGCCGATCTAGAGAACAAACAACTGCGCCATGTGTCCGCTGCATTTCGCGAAGACCCGGTGCGCATCTTACGAGTTGCGCGGTTTGCCGCGCGGTTTGCCTGCCTGGATTTTACGGTGGCCAAAGAAACGACCGCCATTATGCAAGCAATGGTAGCCACTGGCGAAGCTGATTCACTGGTGCCCGAACGCGTTTGGCGGGAAACGGAACGCGCATTGCAGACAGCAAATCCGGAAAAGTTTTTCGAAGTGTTACGCGACTGTGGGGCACTGGCCATCGTCTATCCTGAAATTGATGCGCTGTTTCAACAATCTTCGGCAACGACGGCGCCACGCAAAAACCGCGGAGAGCTGCGTCTAGAGCAGCTGCAACGGGCCACCGGCGTATCGACGGAAACCGAAGTTAGATTTGCAGTCCTCGTCCATGATCTTCGCGATCATGTACCGGCGGCGGATCAACAGGCGGCGCGAGATGACCCTGATCCAGTCCAATTGGACCGAGTTCGTTCTCTTTGCACCCGGATCGGCGCGCCTAAACGCTATCTTGATATCGCGCTGTTGGTGAGCCGCTTCCACGACCCTGTGCATCACGCGGAAAAGCTCAGCCCGGCAGAACTGCTGGAAATTCTCGAATCGGTGGACGCACTGCGCCGGCCAGATCGCTTGGCCAGTTTTCTCAAAGCCTGCGCCGCAATCCCACCGGCAACTGACGCAAACGCCCAAGGATTGTTCACCCGCGCCCAGCAAGCGGCGGCTAGCGTTGACGTCGCCCGTCTTCAGGAACAGGGCTTTGCAGGCAAAGCGCTCGGCCAGGCACTGCGCAATGCACGGATTAAGGCCATCGAGGCAAGCGACTAGTCAAGCGCATCACCAAGGGCCATGACCTTTGGATACGGGTACCCCGTGGCACGCCACGGGCAGGCGGCGTTGCCACTAAAGCCGCGACGATAAGTCTCGCCCAAGCTGCAAAGCTTGCAACTCCATATCTCGCCCAAGCATCATGAGTTTAAAGTTCTCACCCATTTCGCCGGGCAATAGCAGGCGACGCAACACCTGGCTCATTCGCAGCTGCTCCATTTGTGTCAGGTCGCTGGAGGATTGCATCTCCTCTGCTATGCCATTGGCGAGTAAGAAATGCGCTTGGGTGGTATAGCCGGCGAGCGTAAGGCCCGCTTGTTGCCCCGCTCGAGCGACCCGGCTGAAATCCACCCAGGCGGAAATATCTTGCAGGCCGGGATACAAAAACGGATTGTCATGGGCCTGGTGTCGGTAGTGACAAATCAAGGTCCCGTCACTGCGCTCGGGATGATAATAATCACGCCGCGAACAACCGTAGTCCGCCAACAAGATTGCACCCTGGGTCAACATTGCCGCCAAACTGTTAACCCATGCGCCCAGCTCAAGGCAAACTTCTGACCGATAGCCCACCGGCAGCACGACATCTTCACGTAGGCTGTCTAGCACGGCCTTTTCCAGTGCCTTTGCAGCTTCGGCTTCGGCCCAAGCAAAGCCATCGGCATGACAACGAACACCCAAAGCGCGAATACCCGCTGGCGTCACGATAAACCGGCTCGCCGGCAGAGCGTCCATAACCTCGTTGGCGAACACCAAACCGCGGAAAGCTGCGGGCAGCTGATCCAACCATCTGACCCGCGGCAGAAATTCCGGCGCGCGCGCGGCGAGGGTCGCGCGTTGGCGCTCCCGCAGGTCAGCACTCACCTCCAGTATCTGGTACTCGGCCAACTCGATATCCCAGGCCGCGGCCGCAGACAGCAGTTCGGCCGCCAAGGCGCCACTGCCGGCACCAATTTCCATCACGGCCGGCCGGGGACATTGCCGCAGTAACGGCAACATGGAGCGCCCGATGCAACGGGCAAATGCGCCGTCCAACTCAGCGGCCGTGACAAAATCCCCGTCGGGCCCAAATTTTTCAGTGCCGCTGCTGTAGTAACCCAAGCCCGGCGCATACAAGGCCAGGCGCATGTATTCGGCAAAGTCCAGCCAGCCGCCGCGTGCATCAATTTCGCGGCGAATCAATTCGCTTAGGCGCTGGCTATGAGCCAAGCCAGCCTGATCAGGCGCGGGCTGCGGGCGGTCCATGGGCATGGTGAAATGAGGCGGCGGGGCGGTTATCTTACCTGCCCCGCGGATTAATCTCCGCGCCATGGAAACAAGCAGCATGTCGGATACGGTCCGCAAGCTTAACGGCCAATGGGCCCTGGTCACGGGCGCCGGAAAACGCATCGGGGCCTGCATTGCGCGGTCCCTGCATGCCGCGGGTGCCCGAGTCGCCGTCCACTACCGCAGCTCTGCCGGTGATGCAGAAGACCTCGCTGGCGAACTCAATGCCCGGCGCGAAAACTCCGCGCTGGCGGTACAAGCCGACCTCTTGGATGTCGATAGCTTGGGCAGTCTGGTCACCAACTTGGTGGCCCAAACCGGTGGACTCGATATTCTCGTTAACAATGCATCGAGCTTTTATCCCACCCCCCTAGCTGAAGTCACGCTGGAACATTGGAACGACCTCATGGGCACCAATCTCAAGGCGCCTTTGTTTCTGTCCCAAGCAGCGGCGCCGCATTTAAAGGCGCGCGGTGGTTGCATTGTGAATTTGATCGACATTCACGCGCAGCGTCCCTTGCGTCATCACACGATCTACGGTCCCGCAAAGGCCGGTCTGGCCATGCTGACCCGCAGCCTCGCCCGCGACCTAGCACCCGACATTCGAGTGAACGGTGTCTCCCCCGGCGCCATTCTCTGGCCTGAAGAAGGGATGACCGAATCGGTCAAGCAGGACATCTTGCGCCAGGTGCCGCTAAAACGTGCGGGCGAAGCCCAGGACATCGCTGACTGCATCGTCTACCTGGTGCGCGATGCGCACTACGTCACGGGCCAAATCATCGCGGTGGATGGCGGCCGGAGCACCGGTTGGTAGTGCCTTAGGAAATCATACTCAGATCAACCAAGGTCATCGGCGCCCGGCGGCCCGCAAATTCGGACCAAAGTTCGTGGATCGGTTGACCCGCGGTGGGATGCACCAGATCGGGGGCCAGGTCCGCCAAGGGCTTTAATACGAATGCGTAGCGCGTAATGTCATCCCGCGGCACACGAATCTTAGCGTCGGTAAGCTCTTCGTCCCCATAAAGCAGCAAATCCAAATCCAGGGTCCGCGACATGGATACTTCGCCACCGCGAATCCGACCCGCCTCTATATGCAATGATTCCAGCAGGTCGACCACGCTCGATGGATCGCGCCGGGTACGAAATGTCAGGACGAGATTAAAAAAATCATCACCCTTGAAACCAACGGGCGCCGTACGATAAACCGGTGACAGGCGCAGTAAACCGAAAACTTCCGTCAGACGTCGGCAGGCCGCGGGTAAATGCACTTCGGGATCAATGTTGCTGCCGGCGCCCACATAGACGTCCACCGGCAGTGGACGTACGGACTGAATCACGAAGCGCTTCGCTCAATGCAAATGCCCACATCGCGCGATCCGCGCACGGCCCAGGGTTTGTGCACCGTGACTTTGACCCAGGGCACTGTAAATTCGCTGATGACGATTTCAGCAACGCGTTCTGCCAAAGTTTCAACCAACTGAAATTCCGAGGCTTCCACGAACTGCACCAAGCGCTTGGCCACCGCGCGGTAATCCAAGGCCCCATCGATGTGATCCTGCGCCGCGGCCGCGGCGACGTCCGTCGCCATTTCTAAATCAATACTGACGGTCTGCGGTGCGGCGCGCTCCCACTGCCAGATACCCAGCACAGCCTTCACGCGCAGATCCGTCAAAAAAATCTTGTCCGTCACCCGGCTACTCCCGCGTATTCATCTATTGCGCCGGCAGCACCCAGCGGGGCTGCGCGCGCACCTGATAGTCGCCCCGCGCGCCGTGGCGCAGTCGACGATAACCCGTGTAAGCAACCATGGCGGCGTTGTCGGTACAAAACTCGATGCGGGGATAGTAGACCGTGGTCTCTCCGCCCTCCAAGGCCTGAGAAAGTTGCGCCCGCAGATACTGGTTGGCCCCCACACCGCCGGCCACTACCAAGCGCTGGCGCCCGGCCGCAGCCAGCGCCCGCAAACTCTTGGCCACCAGCACCTCCACCGCGGCGGCTTGAAACGAAGCAGCCAAATCAGCCCGGCCTGCCTCATCGAGCAAATTGTCCTGCTCATATTCCCGCACTTTAAGCATCACCGCCGTCTTTAAACCACTGAAACTGAACTCCAAACCGGGCCGGGAAAGCATTGGTCGCGGGAACTTCACCGCCGTCGCGCGGCCGGATCGGGCCAACTTTTCCAAGGCTGGTCCACCCGGATACGGCAGACCCAGTAACTTGGCCACTTTATCGAAGGCCTCGCCCGCCGCATCGTCCAAAGTCTGGCCGAGGATCTCGTATTGCCCAAAGCCCGCCACGTCCACCAACATGGAATGACCACCGGAGACCAGTAAAGCGACGAAGGGAAACGCGGGCGGATCCGGTTCGAGCAAAGGGGCCAACAAATGGGCCTCCATATGATGAACCGCCAGTGCCGGTACGCGCCAAGCCACCGCTAAGCCCACGGCGGTGGTCGCGCCCACGAGCAAGGCGCCGATGAGGCCCGGACCGCCGGTGTAAGCCACAGCGGATAGCTGCGGCCCGGTGAGCTGGGCTTGTGCCAAGGCGGCATCGACCAAGGGCAACAAGCGGCGCAGGTGATCGCGCGAAGCTAATTCCGGCACCACGCCACCGTAGGTCGCATGCAAGTCCACTTGGCTATGCAACTGATGGGCAATGAGGCCTCGCACGGGATCGTAGACGGCCACCGCCGTTTCATCGCAGCTTGTTTCGATGCCCAGGACCGGGCCGTCGACGCGGGCTTTGACCATGCTAGAACTTTGCATTTACCAGATCCAGAAGCTATATTTACCGGTCAACTCGCCGGCAAACCGCCGGCTTTTTTAGGTTTTAAGGAAGACAACATTGCCTAGCGTTCGCGTAAAAGAAAACGAGCATTTTGACGCCGCCTTGCGACGATTCAAGCGGGCTTGCGAAAAAGCGGGTGTACTCACCGAAGTTCGTCGCCGCGAGTTCTACGAAAAACCCACCCAAGAACGCAAGCGCAAGAAGGCCGCCGCGGTAAAACGGCAGCTCAAGCGCACGTCCCGCGACGTCAATCGGCGCCGCCGCCTGTACTGATTCCGCACGGGTCCCGCCGGCCGGTTCATGGGCCTTCATCAGCAAATTCAAGACGACATGAAGTCCGCCATGCGCGCGGGCGACAAGCTGAGGCTGGTCACCGTGCGCATGTTACTCGCGGCCATCAAACAGCGTGAAATCGATGAGCGGACGAATCTTGACGATGCGGCAATTCTGAAAATCATCGAAAAACTGGTCAAGCAACGCCGTGAGGCCGCTAGTCAGTTTGCCTCGGCCGGCCGCGCCGAGCTGCAAGCCAAGGAGCTAGCGGAAGTCGAAATCTTGCAGGTCTATTTGCCCGAGCCCATGAGCCCGGAAGAACTTGAACAGCTGATCGACCGCGTCATCGAAAGCTGCGGCGCAACCAGCCCCCGGGATATGGGCAAAGTCATGGCAGCCCTGCGGGATGCTGCCCAGGGCCGCGCGGATATGGGCGCGGTTAGCCAACAGGTCAAGACCAAATTGCAGGCTTGAGGACGTCCTCGGCGGGGGCGAAGAACGCATCTGCTAGACTGCTCAGCCTTCGCCAAAGCTGCCGGGCGTTCACGGCGGCAAACAACAGCAATAAACAGCGATAGCCGTGGCAGGCCGCATACCGCAGGATTTCATCGACGAACTTTCCGTCCGCGCCGATATCGTGGCCGTGGTGGGCTCGCGTGTGGAGCTCAAAAAGGCCGGGCGCGAATATAAAGCCCGCTGCCCTTTTCACGGCGAGAAAACCCCCTCGTTCACCGTCAGTCCGGATAAGGGCTTTTATCATTGCTTTGGCTGCGGAGCACACGGCACGGCCCTCGGTTTCCTAATGGAATACGACCGCTTGGAATTTGTTGAAGCCGTGGAAGAACTCGCCCAAATGCTGAGCCTAGAGGTACCGCGGGAAGAAAATAGCGCACAGCGAGAACCCGTCGCGCCGCTGTTTGAAACCTTGGATCAGGCGGCAAAATTGTATGCCAAAGCCCTGCGCGAACACCCCGTCGCCGTGGAGTATTTGCGCGGACGCGGACTGGACGGCGAAACGGCAGCTAACTTTGGTATTGGCTATGCCCCCGCCGGCTGGGACTTTCTGGCCAAACGTCTGGGCAACGACGATGCGCAACGCCAGAAACTGCTGTCCGCCGGTTTAGTCATCGCGCGCGATAACGGGGGCTTTTATGATCGGTTCCGCGAACGCATCGTGTTTCCCATTCGTGACAGCCGCGGCCGAGTCATCGCCTTTGGCGGACGCGTGCTCAAACAAGAAGAACCCAAGTATCTCAATTCACCGGAAACCGCCCTGTTCCACAAAGGCCGAGAATTGTATGGCTTGTATGAAGCTCGGCGGGCAAACCGCGCGCTAGACCGAATTCTTGTGGTCGAAGGCTACATGGACGTGGTCAGCCTTGCCGCGCATGGTGTGAGCAATGCCGTGGCTACTTTGGGAACGGCCACCACCAGCGAACATTTACGCCGGCTGTTTCGCGCCACGCAAGAAGTGGTGTTTTGTTTCGACGGCGATCGGGCCGGACGGGACGCGGCCTGGCGTGCCCTGCAAAACAGCCTGGGTGAAATGCGCGACGCACGCCAGATACGCTTTCTGTTTTTACCCGAAGGTGAAGACCCGGACAGCGTGATCCGCGACGAAGGCGCGCCAGGGCTGTTGCGTCGACTCACCGAGGCCCTGCCCCTGTCAGACTATCTGCTGCAAAATCTTAAACAGCAAACAGACACGGACAGCATGGACGGCCGCGCGCGCCTGGCCGAATTGGCTCGCCCCTTGCTCAGTCGTGTCGCGGCAGGGGTTTATCGCGAACTGCTGATGGAACGATTGGCAGGGGAAGTCCAGCTACCGCAGGCCAGACTGGCCGAACTCATGGGCGGCACAACCGCAATCCACGCCCAGCCCCGGCGGGCGCCGCGACCCGCACCGACCGCCGGCCAAAAAACTTTGGTGCGCCGGGCAATACAAGTCATTTTGAACTACCCCAGCCTGGGCGCGCAGATTCAGGTAGCGGCTGAGTTGTCGCTTGTGCAACAACGCGGCATCGGCCTACTTTGTGAACTCCTTGAACTGACCCGGCAAAACCCCCAAATCAACAGTGCAGGCTTGCTCGAACGCTATCGCGAACGACCCGAAGGCCCGCATTTGGAAGGCCTCTTGACCGAAGAAATCTTGCTGGGCGAGGCGAGTGCGGAGCAAGAGCTGGTCGATTGTCTCGATCGAATAATCCACAGCGAACGGGATGCACGCTTGGCGACCTTGGTTGACAAGGCTGGCGCCCAAGGCTTGTCCGACGAAGAACGCGAAGAGCTGCGCGAACTGCATCGCGGCAAGCAGCGGGCCGCGGAGCGTTAGCAACCGCGTCGAGCAGCTTTGAGAACGGCCTTTACAGCCCGCTGAAACGCGCACCAATTATGGAAAAAACTTTGCCTAGTCAATCGTTTATATCGCCGCCCCCCTGGGCGACTGATCGCTCGGTATGGTGATTATTGTGGTGTATACTTACGCGTTTTTTTACGCACGCATCTTGAGGTAGCCCGGGTGACAGAACGCGCCGAAACTCCGAAAGCCGATCAACAGTCGCAACTCAAGCTCTTAATTGCCCGCGGCAAAGAGCAAGGCTATTTAACCTACGGCGAGGTTAACGACCACTTGCCCAATGACATCGTCGATCCCGAACAGATCGAAGACATTGTCAACATGATTAACGACATGGGTATTACGGTCTACGAAAAGGCTTCCGATGTCGACACCAGCGTGTTGTCGGACAATGCAGCGACCAACGATGACGAAGCGGTGGAAGAAGCCGCCGCAGCGCTCGCCACCGTCGATGCGGAGTTCGGGCGCACGACCGACCCGGTGCGTATGTATATGCGCGAGATGGGCACCGTTGAACTGCTAACTCGCGAAGGTGAAATTCGTATCGCCAAGCGTATCGAGGAAGGCTTGGATCAGGTTAAGAACTCCCTGGCGTACTTTCCATTGACCTTTGGAATACTGGCCGATGCCTACGCGCCCATCAAAGAGGGGGGCGGCCGCTTACAAGATTTGCTCGTCGGTTTTGTCGACCCCAACGAACCCGAAGAAGTCGTCCCAGCCAGCCAAAAAACCGATGATGATGACGAGCCGGAAGATACTGGACCCGACCCTGAAGAGGTCAAGAAACGCTTTGACTCGATGATGCGCCGCCACAAGCGCATCCTCACGGCCATCAAGAAGGACGGCACCGCCGACCCGAAAACCCAGCGGGCGCGGGACAAACTAACGGCCGAGCTGATGGAGATAAAGCTGGCGCCGAAATTGTTTGAGCGGCTATGCGCGAACTTGCGCGAAACCATCGGTGGTATTCGCGGCTGCGAACGCCGCATCTTGAAACTCTGCGTGCGTGATGCCGGCATGCCACGCCGCGACTTTATTGCCAGTTTTCCGCGCAATGAAACGAACTTGCGCTGGGTCGAGAAGCATATCCGCGCGAAGCGCAAGTATTCCGCGACCTTATCGAAGCTCAAGGAAGAAATTCAGCGCAACCAACGCAAGCTCATCGCGATTGAGGTGGTCACCCAACTCAGCATTGCCGAAATCAAAGAGATCAATCGACAAATGTCGCTGGGCGAGGCTAAGGCGCGCCGCGCGAAAAAAGAAATGGTCGAGGCGAATCTACGTTTGGTGATTTCCATTGCGAAGAAATACACCAATCGCGGGCTACAGTTTTTAGATCTAATCCAAGAAGGCAACATCGGCTTAATGAAAGCCGTCGATAAATTTGAATATCGGCGAGGCTACAAGTTTTCAACTTATGCGACCTGGTGGATTCGTCAAGCCATTACGCGATCCATTGCGGACCAGGCACGCACGATTCGCATACCGGTACACATGATTGAAACCATCAACAAGCTGAATCGAATTTCGCGCCAGATGCTGCAGGAGATGGGCCGGGAGCCGCTGCCTGAAGAGCTGGCCATTCGGATGGAAATGCCAGAAGATAAAGTTCGCAAAGTCCTGAAGATCGCCAAAGAGCCCATCTCCATGGAAACGCCCATTGGCGACGATGAAGACTCGCATTTGGGTGATTTCATCGAAGATCCCAGTGTTCTGTCACCGGTTGATTCAGCGACCACCGAAGGCCTCAAGGAAACCACGGGCAATGTGCTGGCCGGCTTAACCCCGCGTGAGGCTAAAGTACTGCGCATGCGTTTCGGCATCGATATGAACACCGATCATACTTTGGAAGAAGTTGGCAAACAGTTTGACGTCACCCGCGAACGCATTCGTCAAATTGAAGCAAAAGCGCTACGCAAACTCCGTCATCCATCGCGCAGCGACCAACTGCGCAGCTTTTTGCTTGAAGACTAAACGGCCTTAGCCCGGCGCGACGTCGGGAAAAATCTCATCCAAAGGCACGCTGCGGCCGTCGGCCTGCATGATGCGACAATGGCTGCGACGCAGCTGCCGCGGCTCGGCGGCGCCGCAGGAATGGGCAATCACACAGATCTCTTTTTCCATGTTTTTTTGATAGCGCATCACGCGCTGCGCCTTGTTGGCCGGCACTAAACCCCGCTGTAAATCGGGATCATGGGTGGTAATGCCCGTTGGACAGGTATTCTGGTTGCATTTCATGGCCTGAATACAACCCAGTGCGAACATGAATCCGCGCGCGGAAACCACGAAATCCGCGCCGGCGCATAGCGCCCAAGCAACGCCCTCCGGATTGATCAACTTGCCGCTGGCCACCACCCGTATCCGATTGCGCAAGCCAGACTTGGCAACCGTATCGACGACCAGCGGCAAACTTTCCCGAACCGTTAGACCAACGTTATCCATCAATGTCATCGGTGCTGCGCCGGTGCCCCCGTCACCGGAATCGACGCTGATGAAATCAGGGGTGTACTCGGTCCCCCGCTCCACGGCTCTAGCGAGCAGGGCTTGCAGCCAGTCCGAGGTGCCGATAACCGCCTTGAAACCCACGGGCTTTCCGCAGACACCTTTGATATGCCCAATCATGTCTAACAATTCGTCGGGATTGGCAATTTCTGGATGACGATTCGGACTGATGGAATCCTCACCAACGGCTATACCACGAATTTGTGCGATTTCCGCGGTGACTTTGGCGCCGGGCAACATGCCGCCTTTGCCCGGCTTGGCGCCTTGGCTGAGTTTGAGCTCCACCATACGCACTTGCGCATGGGCCGTCGCCGCACGCAGCAAATCATCACACAGCGCGCCCTGCGCATCGCGCACGCCATACTTGGCCGTACCAATCTGCAACACGATATCGCCGCCACCGGCCAAGTGATAGGGCGACAACCCACCCTCGCCCGTATTCAACCAACAACCCGCCAACTTTGCCCCGGCCGATAGGGCCTCCACAGCCGGCCGCGAAATGGCGCCGAAACTCATGCCCGAAATGTGAAAAAAACGATCAGTGGAATAGGGATGCCGGGTGTCTGGACCAATGGTTAGTCGCCGGGTCGGCGCGGCATCTTGGTCCAAGGTAGGCCAAGGTGTGTTTTCAAAAATAATCGTACCGACGCGTTTTAAGTCGCGCGTGGAACCGAAAGCAACGGTGTTATTCACGCCTTTGGCAGCGCGATACGCCCAAGATCGTTCCGCCCGGTTAAACGGCATCTCTTCGCGATCCATGGCGAAAAAATACTGACGGAAGAACTCGCCCAATTCCTCAAAAATGTATCGGAATCGACCGATGACGGGATAGTTGCGACGAATCGTGTGCGTGGTTTGCGTGCGGTCAATAAAGTACAGTGCGATGGTCAACAAGACACCCAGGCCAACCATGAACACGAACAGGTAAACCAAAAAGGTCAGCACATCCATAACTAAATTCATAGTGATCCCTAACGACTATTTAAAACCCATCTTCTAGGGTAATTTCCAACGGATAGTGATCGGAACCCACCGCGGGTCCGACGCGCACATCCAACACCGCGAGATGCGGATCGGCCAGGCAATGGTCAATAGGTATCCAGAGCGGTATGGGCGCGCTGGGCCAGCTGACCTGCAACCCTTGTTTGCGGCGCGCGTCAACTAAACCGGTCGCCCGTAATAAATCAGGAAATAGCGGGGAAAAAGGTGTTAAGTTCATGTCGCCCGCCACCAGACGCAAGCCGGGGGTTTCATTAATCGCGGTGGCCAATTCGCGCAGTTGAATCTGTCGATCACGGGCCCGCTGGGCCGTAATGGGCGGAAACAGATGCACGGAAAAAACAGTAAATTCTTGGCCACCAAGGCGGGCTCGGAATCTCACATTCTCACTGCCGGTAACACCAAGATCCAAGGATTCGACATCGCCTAGGGGCTGCCGGGAATAAACCGCCATGCCAAAGGGGCCACGACGAGGACGAGAAAACCGATGGGGATAATCGACCAGTCGAGCAGACAACAGCCGGTCCCAATCCGGCGTGTACTCGGCCAGCAGCACAATTTGCGGATCTCGTTCGGCAACGTAGCGAAGTAGCCGCTCATGATCGTTATTGCGATAGCTCAAATTGATCACTAGGACCTGCGGCGCGGGCGAGACGTCACTGGAAGCTAAAGTATTTTTTGCTAAGGGCAATAGGTAGGGACCCACGTACCAAGCGTTGGGTATGACCAATAATAAGATTGCCGCCAGCCACGCAAAGCGTCGCGTATTTAGAAATACCATGACCAGCAATGCCTGGGCCAGCAAGTAATACAAACGAAAATGCGTGAACAGCTCCGCAATCCAGTGCCAGCGGGCAAACAAGGCCACCACACTGCAAAACACAGTGGCCACGCACACGAACCACATGAGCAGGCGGCTAAGGCGTCGCTCACCACCGCCGGTAGCAGCAGTACTGCTACTGCTGCTCACTAGATTCCTTGTTCTGGTGACCAGAAATTAGCTCGTCAAAACTTTGCAATAAGAACAGCAATGCTTGCGGGTTATCCACGGCATCAGCAAGACAGGCCTCGGCATACGGGTGGATGGCACTACAACGGGGCAGACTCTGTCCCGCCTGAAGAATAGCGTTCATCTGCGGAATAAATCGCCACTGCAACCATTGATGAAACAGCAGCGTGTCGCAACAAAACGGCTGCGCACTCGCCATGGATTCAGCCGAGGGTTCATTGGTTTCCCAAAGTCCACTGCGGCGCAGCTCGGCTGCAACGCTGGCAACGACCTCGGCAATGGCTACACGTCGACCGGCACCCGGATCCATGATGGTTTTATTCGGCATGGCAGTCTATTCTTGCACAGTCAGTTTTGTTGGCGTATCGGCGCGCCGATACCATGACCGGGGCCCCGATAAGATGCGGATTCACGATCTCTTGCGACTGCTTATCTGCCTGCAAGTAACCGCCTGCGCACAACCGACGGCACAACAAGCCACGCCCCAGGTCAGCGGGCCGGGCAAGCTGGCCCGCGCAAGCGTCGCTGAATTGCTGGCCACCGACCTGGACGAGGTGCGCCTGATCGAAGTGACCGCGAAAGAGTTTTCCGATTCCAGCCTGGGATGTCCAGAGCCCGGGATGAGCTACTTGCAAGTCATCACGGCGGGACATCAGGTTCTGGTGGAAGCCGACGGCCGGCGTTTCGATGTGCGCGTGAGTAACGGCCATGCACGAATCTGCCGGCGGCACAAACCAAGGCCCGGTAACGACGACGGCCGGGCGGCGACAAATCTGACGGATCTCACCGAGCAAGCGCGCGAAGACTTATCCCGGCGACTCGAGATACCGCCATCAAGCGTCAGCCTGCTAGGCGTGAACCGCTATACGGCCACCAGCGAGCTGCCTGGTTGTCAGCCCGTCTGCAAAAATAGTCGCGAATGTGGCCATGTGGTCGGTCTACTCCACAATGATCGACGCTATCTTTACCACGTCTCCTCGCAGGGCGTCCTGCCCTGCCCGCCGCTGCAACGCAGTTAGTTAGGGCCGGCGATTGCGCGCCGCATTGCGCTGCTGTCGGCGCGTCATCTTGCGCCAAAACCGGCGTATGTGGCGGGCTACTAATTCCGCACCTGTCGGTCGAAACAACAGCAAGTCCTCAGCCGAGGGTTCCACCCGCAGAAACTGATACTTAAGCTTGAACCAGGCATTCAAATCAGTGCGCCGCGCCTGCTCGAACAGAAAGCCACCGCCCCGAGCATCGGCCAGCACCGCGGCCCCAAAATCGATCAGCCACGGCCGGCCTTGCCCATCCACCAAAATGTTTTCTTTGCGTTTCATGTCCGCGTGCGCCACGCCGGCGACATGAATTGCCTCGATGAGTTCTTTAAACGCTTCAAAAAAGCCAAGCTTGTCGTCCAGTCCCTCGCCGGCCACCCGCAAGGACTCCCCGTCGATGAATTCCAAACGAAGTTCGCGACCTGGCAGGTAGTCGATGCAATTCGGCACACCATGAATACCGGCGAGCCGCTGATAGGCCGCGTGCTCTCTGCTGAGCATTCGCCTGCGCAGCCATGCTGTCAGCCATGAACCGGTTGGTCGCTTCAGCACGTATTTGCGATCCCCCTCTTCCACCAAGTACACAGTACCTTGATAGCCTTGACTGAGTAGGGTCTCCACCGAATGCGCGCGCTGCCTAGCCTAATTGACGGGCGATATAGCCCAAACAAAACAGCGTATAGACCACCACCAAGGGCTCGAAGTTTTGCCGCAAACTCGTCATGAATGACCAATTCCAACCAGAGCTAACCCCCAGGCCGCGCGGGATGACCGCCGGTACGGTCTGGCTCCAGCCCAACCACTCGTCGCCGAAAATGCCCTGTAGCTTACGGTCTTCGTATTCAATGGCAGGAGGATAGTAGAACCACCAAAACAGCGAGGACAGGATCAGACTCCACCACAAACCGCTGGCAAAGCTAAAGCCGATGACCAGCAACAAGTTACCCGTGTAGAGGGGGTGTCGAACGATGGAATAAGGACCGTCCGTTGCCAACTGCTTGTTCTTGACGATGAAACCCGAAGCGTACAAGCGCACCAGCATGCCCGCCACGGCAATGATGGCGCCAATCCAAAAGCTCGTGGGCTCAGGCCGAGCCAGCAAGGCGTAAAGCAACATGATCAACAAGCCCAAGGCTTGCCGGGAAAATTCGTGATAGCGCAGCTCCCTGATCAACCTCGGCAGGCCGCTTAGCGGCGGCAGATCCTTCGTCCTGTTACCCATGTTCACCCATCGACGACCATCAGCCGCCCGCTGCTTCAACGGATTCGGATTATACGCACCCCCCGTGCTCAAACCTCTGCCAGCGAGGATATCTTGCGATAAACTTCAGCCCCTGCTGGGGGCCTGTAGCTCAGTTGGTTAGAGCAGGGGACTCATAATCCCTTGGTCGTAGGTTCGAGTCCTACCGGGCCCAGCATCTTTTAATTCTCTGGCGCGTACGCAGTCTGCCCCGGAAACCCAATCTCAGGCCGCACAAGAAAAATATTTGCTGACAGCAAATAGTCACCGCTGCGCAAGAGCGAGCTTGACCTAAGCCAAAGTTACCGTCTATATTTACAAACGCGCCGATTTGACCATCAGCTTGCGGGCGCTTGATAAATACGGCTAAAGCGTGAACCGGAAGGGCCCGCATTAGCTATCGCTGAGCGGGCTTTTTTGTTGCTGATAAAGAATTGCGGCATTTGATTTCCAGCTTGTATGCCGCGGCGTTTCGCCGAAATACTAAAGAGGAGAAACAAATTGGATAAAGACATATTGAGGGGCATTGCAGATTCCTCTGCCGCCTATTTGGCGTCATTGCCTAACCGGCCCGTTGCCCCCTCCGATGCCGCGCTGAAGAAACTTGCAAGTCTTAGACAACCCTTGCCGGAAGCGGGTGTACCCCTTGATGACATTAGCCGGGTGCTGGAGCAAGTTCTAGCACCCGCCACTTTAGCCACCGCCGGTCCCCGATTCTTTGGATTTGTTACTGGAGCCTGTCATCCGGCCGCGTTGATTGCGAACTGGTTCGCCGGAACCTGGGACCAAAACGTTTTTTCTCATACCGGCTCACCGGCAGGGGCCGCGGTGGAGCAGTTAGTTCTGGGCTGGTTGATTGAGCTTTTTGGCTTAGATCCGAACTGCGGCGGTTCATTGGTGACGGGTGGCACATTGGCCAACTTTTCCGCCCTTGCCGCTGCACGTAACGAATTGTTACGTCGATCGAATTGGGATCTTGCAGAAAACGGGCTGGCGGGCGCACCCAAAATTACCATAGTTGTTGGGCAGGAAGCGCATCCAACGTTGCTGAAGTCATTGCGGTTGCTTGGATTTGGCGAGAATCAAATTATCCGCATCGCAACGGATAGTCAGGGCCGCATGAACCCCGCCGAGTGGCCAAAACACTTGCAAGAACCGGTCTTGCTCTGCTTGCAAGCTGGCAATGTTAATACCGGTGCCTTTGACCCTGCGAAACAGCTGATAGCGCTTGCACGAGAGTACGATTCTTGGGTTCATGTAGACGGCGCCTTCGGCTTATGGGCAGCGGCGGTCCCGAGTCTGGCTCACTTGGCCGAAGGAATAGCAGATGCTGATTCTTGGGCAGTGGATGGCCACAAGTGGCTCAACGTGCCCTATGACTGTGGCATTGCGCTGGTAAAGGACCAGAACGCATTGCGTCGAGCCGTCGGCATTGAAGCGCCTTATCTGCCGGCTACGAACCAGCGCGAGCCATTTCACTACTCCTTGGAACTAAGCCGGCGCATGCGCGCTGTGGAAATTTGGGCCGTTCTAAAATTTCTCGGACGTGCGGGACTCATCGATTTGATCGAGAAACACTGTTACTACGCAAGCCTCTTCGCGAACGCATTGAGCGACGCCGGCTTCACGGTATTAAATGACGTGATTCTAAATCAAGTGCTCGTCTCGTTCGGTTCTCGCGAAAGAACACTAGCGATAGTTCAAGACATTCAATCCGCGGGCGTCTGTTGGTGCGGCCCCACGGTTTGGAAGGGAACCACTGCCATGCGCATCAGTGTTTCATCTTGGGCGACAAGCGAAGCTGATATCGAAGCGAGTATCGAATCGATCGTTATTTGTGCGAACAAAGCAAACTAGCAACTAGAGCAGTTTAACGGCAGCTGATCACGACCGCCTGATCAACAGATGAATTAACCGCAACGCCATCGCGAAGCCGATAACGCTTACTGCGATAGTCCAGCAAACATTGCTCCAACTACGAATCTAGAATCCGGGCGCCGCACTTAAAGCTGACGCCAACATCGAGCCATTCAAAGGGTTTCCGCCGACCCAGCAAAATCAAGCAAGCATGCGCCCAGCATAGTCGCGGAACATGGATGCCTCGCCGCGCGAGCACATTATGTTTAGTGCCGAGCCATACGCGTCGAAATTCTTTACAAAAAGCTAGCCGCTGCGCAACAAATGAGCTTGTAACTATTAGACTTTAAAAGACTTTTTACCCCGGCGCGATTCTTGCATATATCAGGTGTTGGAGTCCGCGCAATAAACCGATGCGTGCCGCCGGATCTTCACCCGCAGCGAACGAACGGCAGCACGACAAGAAAAAAAGGTCAATCTGCATGTCCGTCCTAGCATCTTCGCAACAAACAGCAGCACGCAAGCAATCAAACTGGCTAGTCGCCGCCGTGCTAACCCTGGCCAGCAGCGTCACGCTGATCGCAACGAGCCTTGCTAACAACGTCGATGGCGCCTGGTCGGCAGTCCATGACTGGCCACTGATTACCGTTCACGCGGTCATGACACCTGACGGACGGGTGCTGACCTATGGCACCAAAGAGGATGGCACACAAACCGGCTACTTTATCTATGACGTTTGGGATCCCAGCGCCGGACTGAGTGGCGGCCACATGACGCTCAACAACATGACCATGACGGACATCTTTTGTAGTTCGCAGGTCATTCTGCCGGAATCGGGCAATATTTTTATTGCCGGCGGCGATAACTGGACCGGCACAGGCACGACCAACAGCGGTAACAACAACACCAATATTTTCGACCCCGGTGCGAACTCTTTAACGCGGACCGCGAACATGAACCGAGCGCGCTGGTACTCGTCTTCAACGGTGATGGTCAACGGCGAAGTCTACATACAGGGCGGCACCAGCGGTGGCGACCTGCCCGAAGTCCGGCAAAACAATGGCGCTTTTCGTTTATTGACGGGCGTACCCACCGGCGGTTTTGCGATTGTCTTCCCGAGAAATTTCCTAGCGCCCGATGGGCGCGTATTTGGCTATGACACCAACGGCAAGATGTATTTCGTGTCAACCCAGGGCTCCGGTTCCATCGCGCTAGCCGGGCAGTTTAGCTCCGCCAATGTGGGCTGGCAGTCCAGTACCGCCATGTTCGCGCCGGGAAAAATTCTGCAATTCGGTGGTAACTCCAACGGTGCTGTGGTCATTGATATCAATGGACCGCAACCGGTTGTTACCGTAACCCAATCCATGTCATCGCAACGGCGCTGGGTCAACGCGACGGTGCTAGCCGATGGCCAAGTCATCGCCACCGGCGGCAGTCGCGTCGACAATGCCCTAACCGATGTCAATAACAGTGCCGAGATCTGGAATCCCGACACGGGTCAATGGCACGTGGGATCCAGCGGCGCGCTAGCGCGCCTTTACCACTCCTCGGGGCTGCTGTTGCCCGATGGCTCAGTGCTGGTGTCCGGTGGCGGCGCACCCGGCCCTCTGAACAACACCAATGCAGAAATCTACTACCCGCCCTATCTGTTCGCGGCGGGCGGCGGTTTCGCCACGCGACCCGAAATAATCAGCGCCCCCGATTCGGTGAATGTCGGCGACCAACTCAATATTCAAGTAGACACGACAAGCGTTGACCGCGTGACCCTGGTAAAGACCGGTTCTGTCACCCATAGCTTCAATATGGACCAGCGGTTTGTGGAACTACCCTTCGTCGCCTCCGGTACTTCCTTAACCGCGGACTTACCCGTGCGCGCCAGTGACACGCCACCCGGTTTCTACCAAATGTTCGTGATCGATGACGACGGCGTCCCGTCCATGGCCAGCATGTTGCGTATTAACATCGATCCAACGCCGAACACGGCCGTCGACTACACGCCGACCATTGGCGGCGGCGGTGGCAGCGCCTTTCAACTGGCCTGCGCGGCCGACGAAGTGCTCGTTGGCGTGCACGGACGCTATGCCACCTACGTGAATCAAATCGGCGCCCAGTGCGTACAGATGGACCAACTGGGACGTTGGATTGGTTCACCCATTAACGGTCCAGTGACGGGCGCCACGACCACCGGCACGACTTTCAGTAAGACTTGCCCACAAGATTTTGCCATGAGCGGATTTCGCGGGCGCTCGGGTGACTACGTCAATCAAATCGAAATTGAGTGTCGAGCACTAACACCCACCGGCGGTGTTTCCGGCGCGGGACAATTTCTCGGCGCGACGGGTGGCACGGGCGGCTCGTTTCAAGCGCTACAACGCTGCGGCACCGAGAATCCCGTCTATGCGCTATATGGCCGCTCGGGCGGTTGGCTAGACAATTTCGGCGTACAGTGCCGCGTCGCGCCGATCACACCCATCAGCATCAATTCAACGCCGGTGGTGGCCAATCCCGGACCCCAAACCAGCGCTGTTGGCGTACCGGTATCCTTGCAGATCGATGCCTCCGACGGCGATAACGACCCGCTAACCTACTCAGCCACCGGGCTACCCGCGGGTCTCAGCATCAATAGCCAAACGGGACTGATAACGGGTACGCCCACTGTCATGGGCAGCAATACCGTCACGGCCAGCGCGAGCGACGGCCAGGAATCCGACTCGGCCGTATTTGACTGGACGATTGACGCGGCACCACCTCTGGTGGTCGATCCTGTACCGCCCCAGGCCGCGCAGTTGGTCAACGCGGCTATTGTTTACACCGCAACTTTCAACGGTGGTATCAATCCGCGCTTTGCTTGGGACTTTGGCGACGGCACGCCGCCAACCACGCCATCGGCCTCACCCTCCACATCCCACGCGTTTACCGCCCCGGGTATCTACTTCATTACCTTGACCGCCACCGATGACGCGGGTCCCCCACAGATTCAAACCTTTGTGCAAACCGTTCGTCTTCCGACAACGGCCGCAGCGCCAAGCAGTTCATCGCAAATGGCATACGAAGTGCCAGCCGCGGGCAATCCACGCCTATGGACTGTCAACCCTGACAATGACTCCGTCAGTGTTTTCGACGCTGTGACGAACGCCAAACTCACGGAAATTCCGGTGGGTACCGCGCCTCGATCTCTGGCCATTGCCGGTGACGGCCGGGTTTGGGTCAGCAACAAGACCAGCGCCAGCATCAGTATCATCGATGCCAACAGCCTGGCTGTTATGCAAACGTTGAACCTGACGGCCGCTTCCCAGCCCCACGGGATTGTCTTCTCACCAACTGCAAACGAAGCCTATGTGAGCCTGGCGGCGACGGGCCAACTACTGAAACTAAACGGCAGTACCGGCGCGCAATTGGGCGTTGCGGACGTCGGACCAAATCCTCGCCAGTTGGCCATCGATGCGGCCGGCGACAAAGTCTACGTGTCGCGGTTTATCACCCCGCGGCAGCCGGGCGAGGAAACAGCCACCGTGCAGGGTGAAGTGGCGGGGCAAAAATACGGCGGGGAAGTCGTGGTCGTCGCCACCGATACCCTGGCCGTGGATAGCACGATTATCCTGCAACATAGCGACAAGCCAGATGCCGAGAACCAAGGCGGCGGCGTGCCCAACTACTTGGGTGCGGCAGCCATCTCGCCAGACGGACTAACGGCTTGGCTACCTTCCAAGCAAGACAATATTGCGCGTGGCGTACTGCGCAGTGGTGCGAATATCAACTTCCAAAATACCGTGCGCGCCATCAGTTCGCGTATCGATATGAGCAACGATAGCGAGGACTACGCGGCTCGAATCGACCACGACAACGCCAGTGTTGCCAGCGCGGCGGCATTCGATCCTACCGGGATTTACCTGTTCGTGGCCTTGGAAACCAGCCGAGAAGTTGCGGTGGTCGACGCCTACAACGGTTTCGAAATGTTCCGCATTGATACCGGCATTGCCCCGCAAGCCTTGGTGGTATCCGCCGACGGCTCGCGACTCTTCGTCAGCAATTTCATGGATCGAAGTATCAACGTGTTCGATCTGACGAATCTGCGTGATACCGGCCAGTGGAATATTTTCTCCTTGGCAATACTACCTCGGGTGGCCAATGAACAGCTGACTGCCCAAGTTCTACAAGGCAAGCAACTTTTTTATGATGCGCGTGACATTCGTCTCGCTCGCGACCGTTACATGAGCTGTGCCAGTTGTCACAACGACGGTGGCCAAGATGGTCGAGTCTGGGATCTAACGGGTATGGGCGAAGGCCTGCGTAACACCATCAACTTGGCGGGGTCCGGTGCCGCGCATGGCTTCTTGCACTGGAGTGCCAACTTCGATGAAGTGCAGGATTTCGAGGGCCAAATTCGCGACCTCGCCGGCGGTACCGGACTCATGTCTGACACCTTGTTCAATGCCGGTACCCGACGCGAACCGCTAGGCGATCCTAAGGCCGGACTGAGCAGCGATCTTGATGCGCTGGCCGCCTACGTGGCCTCCCTGGATACCTTCGCGGACAGTCCGAATCGAGCGACGGATGGTTCCCTCACGCCGGAGGCCAGCGACGGCCTTGAAGTTTTCCGCAGCGAGAATTGTGCCCAATGCCATAGTGGCAGCCGGTTCACCGACAGCACTGACGGCGCGGGCTTGCACGATATTGGCACGCTAAAGGCCAGCAGCGGCGATCGGCTGGGCGCAGCACTCACGGGCATCGATACCCCCAGCTTACGTGGCGCTTGGGAAAGCGCACCCTATCTGCATGATGGGTCGGCGGCCAGCCTTAGCGAAGCCATCCAAGCACACAACGGCGTCGCGCTGAATGCCAGCGAGCTAGCCCAAGTTGTCAGTTACATCGAACAAATTGATGCGCGCGAAGCGACGGCGCCCACGCCCAATGTGGCGGTGGAACTGATCATCGACAATCTCGATGCCAATACCAGCCAGGTGGGTAACTGGAATAACTCCAGCGGCGCGAATCCTTATGCCGGCAATTCCGTTTACTCCAACAGCGGCGGCACATTTACCTGGCAACCCACCATCCCAGCGTCGGGGCTCTACAATGTCTATGCCTGGTGGACTTATCACAACAGTCGTTCGAGCAACGTACCGTATCGAATTGATCACGATGGCGGCACCGCCACCGTTACCGTCGATCAACACGATGCGGCCTTGGCTGGCCAATGGGTGCTACTGGGCAGCTACAACTTGACCGCGGGCGCTAACGGCAACGTCAGTGTGTCCAGCGAGAACGGGCAAGCCAGCGCCGATGCCGTACGCTACCTGCTGTTGGATAGCGGGCCACCGGACACCACGGCGCCATCGACACCCACAAGTCTGAGCGCCAACGCTGCCAGTGACAGTGAAATCACACTGGCCTGGAATCCGTCCACGGATGATTCGCCCGTCATCAACTACTGGGTTTATCAAGATGGCGACTATGCCAATCCAGTCGGTTCGGTGATCAATACCACTAGCTATACGGTGACGAGTCTGAGCCCTAGCACCAGCTATAGTTTCGAGGTAAGGGCCATCGATTCTGCCGGCAATGAATCGGGGCTGTCGAATTCAGCCAACGCAACGACGCTGGCACCGGCGGTTGAGACCATTGTGGATAATCAAGATGCCAACACCAGCACCGTGGGCAGTTGGAATAACTCCAGCGGCGCAAATCCCTATGCCGGCAATTCCGTTTACTCCAACGGCGGTGGAAGCTTTAGCTGGCAACCAAATTTGGCAACTTCAGGTAGCTATCAAGTTTATGCCTGGTGGACTTACCACGGCAGCCGCTCGGCCACTGTGCCCTATCGCGTTAGCCACGATGGCGGTACAGCCACCGTCATTACGAACCAGCAAGACCAAGGGCTTGCGGGCCAGTGGGTACTCTTAGGGGTCTACAATTTCACCGCCGGTGTGAATGGCCAGGTCAGCGTGTCCAGCGAAAATGGCCAGGCCAGTGCCGACGCCGTCCGCTGGGTGTTGTTAGACACGGGTCCGCCTGATACCACGCCGCCCACAGACCCCAGCAATTTAGCCGCAACACCGGTGACCGACCAGCAAATCGATTTGACCTGGACGGCCTCCACGGATGCCTCGCCCATCATCAGCTACCGCATCTACCAAGACGGCAACCATGCCAGTCCCGTCGGTACGGTGGTCAACAGCAGTAGCTACTCCGTGGAGAATCTGAGCCCGAATACGAGCTACTCTTTTGAAGTGCGAGCGGTGGATGGCTCCGGCAATGAGTCTGGTTTGTCCAACGTGGCAAATGCCACAACACTGGCGGCGTCCCCAGAGATCATCGTTGACAATCAAGATGCCAACACCAACACCGTCGGCAACTGGCGAAACTCCGGTGGGCCCAACCCGTACGCGGGTAGTTCGGTCTACTCCAACAGCGGTGGAAACTTTACTTGGCAGCCCGGTATATCGGTTTCCGGCAACTACAACGTGTATGCCTGGTGGACTTATCACAGCAACCGCTCGACCAATGTTCCGTATCGAATCGCACATGATGGTGGCCAAGCCACGGTGACCGTCAATCAAAACGATGCGAGCTTGGGTGGCCAATGGGTGCTGTTAGGCAATTACAACCTAAGCGCGGGTGTTAACGGCGATATCTCGGTATCCAGTGAAAATGGGCAAGCGAGCGCCGACGCCGTGCGGCTGTTACGGACAAACTAGCGGGGAACGGTAATGACGGGTCGACGTTCCGTCAGGCTTTGCCTGATCACGGCAGCCTTGCTCTTCGCGGGGCTGCCCGTCGCGCTAGCGCAGCCCGATGCGCTAAACGGCATGGATCATGTGCGGGTGTTCGCGCCACCAAGACCTATCCGCGACGCGGAACTGCGTGACCAGCACAACCGGCCTTTCCGGCTCAGCCAACTCAAGGGCCGTGTCGCCTTGGTGTTTTTTGGTTTTACCCATTGCCCTGATGTCTGCCCGCTGGCCATGCAGCGATTTCAGCAACTGCACGCAACGGGCGCCTTCGATGCGCAAGAAGTCGCCTTCGTGATGATCGGGGTCGATGCCGAACGCGACACGCCAGCAGCCATGGCAAAGTTCTTGAGTCACTTTTCCGAGGATTTCATCGGCTTAAGCGGTATTGCCCGCCAGGTCAAGCCCGTCGCCAAGAATTTCTCGGCCGCGTATTTCAAGGGCGGTCCCACGGGCGAGGGTGACGACTATAGTGTCGCCCACTCCTCGCAAGTCTTTGTGGTGGATCCCGCGGGACAACTACGTGCGGAATTGTACGAAGCTCCCGTAGAAACCATGACCGTGGTCGTGCGCACCCTGCTTGATGAGCAACAAAGCACCACAGAGCCCACATAGCGCGTGCTAAGCGGGCGGCGGACTGGCGAACCCTGGCCACCGCTAAATTCATGACTGCCCCCTGGTCGGAGCCGCAATTGCCGGGCGACTTGCTTGCCTTGGTGAGCCCAGGGCCTTGCTGCGAAGGCTTGTAGCCCTTACCCTTCCCGTCGCCAATTCCGCAGCCCCAGGGGGAGGGCCCTGCTCGCCTTCATCCCGTTCACGGAATAACAAGGATAACAATGAGCGCTCCCAGAATTGTCTATACCTATACTGACGAAGCACCGGCACTGGCCACCCATTCGCTACTGCCCATTATTAAGACCTTTACCCAAGCAGCCGGTATTGGTGTGGAGTCTCGCGACATTTCCCTGGCCAGCCGAATAATCGCGGGCTTTCCCGAACGCCTATCGGCGGAACAACGTCACCCCGATGCCCTGGCCGAACTGGGCGAACTCGCCAAGTCCCCGGATGCCAACATCATCAAACTACCCAATATCAGCGCGTCGGTACCACAACTCAACTCGGCCATTGAGGAACTTCAGTCCCAAGGCTACGACCTGCCAGATTTCCCGGAAGAACCCACCAATGATGAAGAACGCGAAATTGCCGCGCGCTACGCTAAGGTTCTAGGCAGCGCCGTCAATCCGGTGCTCAGAGAAGGCAACTCCGATCGGCGCGTGGCGGCACCGGTAAAGGAGTACGCGAAGAAAAACCCGCATTCCATGGGCGCCTGGCAAGCTGACAGTCGATCGCATGTTGCGCATATGTCGCAAGGCGACTTTTACGCGTCGGAACAGTCCGTGGTTATGGATAGCGAGACTCAACTCAAGATCGAGTTGACCGACGAGAATGGCCAGAAAACCGTCTTAAAAGAAAGCGTACCGATGCTCGCCGGTGAAGTGGCTGATGCGGCCGTCATGAGCCGCAAAGCGCTGCGTGAGTTTTTTGCGCAGCAGATCGATGCGGCGAACGAGAACAAGATACTGCTCTCTCTACATCTAAAAGCCACCATGATGAAGGTTTCGGACCCCATCATGTTCGGTCACGCGGTCACCACCTACTATCGCGATGTTTTTGATCAGCACGCCAGCCTGATTGAGGAATTAGGCGTCGATCCCAACAATGGCATTGGCGATCTTTACGCCAAGCTCGATGGAATTGGCGACGCACGCGCCGCCGAGATAAAAGCTGATCTAGCAGCGGTATACCAGCAACGGCCGGAGCTGGCCATGGTGAATTCCGACAAGGGCATCACAAACTTGCATGTCCCTAGCGATGTGATCATTGATGCATCCATGCCGGCAGTAATTCGAGCCTCAGGCAAAGCCTGGGGGCCCGATGGCAGCCTCCATGACACCAAAGCCATGATTCCCGACCGCTGCTACGCAGGCATCTATCAAGAAGTTATTAGCTTCTGTAAACAGCACGGCGCGTTTAACGTGACCACCATGGGCAACGTCAGCAATGTAGGCCTGATGGCCCAAAAAGCCGAGGAATACGGCTCCCACGACAAGACTTTCGAAATTCCAGCCAAGGGCATGGTGCGGGTCATTGATGAGACGGGCACAGCTGTCATGGAACACACGGTTGACCAGGGCGACATCTGGCGCATGTGCCAAACCAAGGACTTACCCATTAGGGATTGGGTCAAGTTGGCCGTGAATCGCGCCCGTGCAACGGGGTCTCCGGCGATTTTCTGGTTAGACGCCAATCGCGGCCATGATGCTCAACTCATCGCCAAAGTGAATCGTTACCTGTTAGATCATGACACAGACGGCCTAGACATTCGCATCCTAGCGCCCGTTGACGCCATGCGCGCAACACTTGAGCGCGTGAAGAACGGACGAGATAGCATCTCGGTCACAGGCAACGTGCTGCGCGACTATCTGACCGACCTGTTTCCTATTCTAGAACTGGGCACCAGCGCAAAGATGCTATCCATCGTGCCTTTGCTAGCCGGCGGTGGCCTGTATGAGACTGGCGCGGGTGGCTCCGCACCGAAGCATGTGCAGCAGTTTCTCGCCGAAGGGCATTTGCGTTGGGATTCTCTGGGTGAGTTTTTGGCGCTGGCCGTCTCTATAGAAGACCTCGCCGAAAAAACCAACAACGAAAAAGGTCGCGTGCTGGCTAAAGCCTTAAATCAAGCCAATGCAAAATATCTCAGCGAAAACAAGTCACCATCACGCAAGGTGGGCGAAATTGACAACCGCGGCAGCCATTTTTACCTCGCGCTTTATTGGGCACAAGCCTTGGCGGAAGACTCATCGGATCCAGACTTGCAGGCGCGCTTCACCGACCTGGCGGCCGGCTTAGCGACCAAAGAATCCGTCATCATGGCTGAACTCGACGCAGCCCAAGGCAGCCCCGTAGATATCGGTGGTTACTATCACCCGGATGCAGACAAAGCCGATCAGGCGATGCGACCAAGCCCTAGCTTCAATGAATTACTGGCCACGGCGCATAACTAGGTCATAGTCCATAAAAAAAGGCGCCGCAGGCTCTCGGCCCGCGGCGCCTTTTTGTTGCTTGCGCTAGACTGATTTTACAGCTCTACGCCCAACTTCTCCGCCACCTCAATGGCAATGTAGTTGGTACCGTAAGGCATACCATTCTTACGCGCGTAGTCATTGGCCTTCGCCAAGGTGTTGGCACCCAAGATGCCATCCACGTTGCCCACGTTGTAGCCCTTGGAATTCAAGCTCGACTGGATGGTTCGCACATTTGCCGCGGTCAGATTGACTTCGCACAGCACTTCACGCCACTCAAGTCGCTCTTCGGTGACCTGGGTACGCTTGGTGACTTGACCATATTCCTCCGGAATCTTGATCTTACGCTCTTGCGCGGCCGACACCAGCTTGGTCACTTCCACCATACCGTACTCGGCGGGCACGGGAATTTCCCGCGTTGTTGCCGGCTCGGCGAGAACCGTCTTGGTGATGACCTTGTATTCGGCGGGGACCACGACCTCACGCGTTCTTGCGGCCTGATCAACCACCTGACGGGTCACAGTGCGGTACTGGGCCGGCACTTCCACCAAACACATGATTTCGCCGGTGTCGGTTGAGGTTTGCAGCACATTGCCCGCAAAACTCGACGCCGGTCCGCGCTTCCACTCCGTGCGCGCCGGTGAGACCAAGACTTGCTCGGAAACCGTTTTGAAGGTCGCCGGAACTTGCTCGATGCGTTTCGTTTCAGGCCGAATCATCACGCGCTCTTCAACGGTCTCATAGCGAGCCGGAATGGTCTCAAGACGAGTAGACGCTTCCTTAATCAAAACACGCTCTTTCACGGTTTCGTATTGAGCCGGAACAATTTCCACTCGCTCAGCAGCTTCCTTCACCAAAACCGTTTCAGTCTCGTCACGGTACTGCGCAGGAATCAAGGCGCGCGCATAGCAAAGGCCGGGTTCCGCATCAGGCGGAAACAAGCCGATGGCGCTGCTACTACTCATCGACGCAGCGGAGGATGACTGTGCATTGCGCGCGGCGGCCAGTTCGTTTTCGCGATTGCGCAATTGCGCTTCAAGTTGATCGATCTCGCTTTGCTGCTTTGCAAGCATGGCTTCCTGCTCCGCGGTACGAGACGAACTCGTGGTGTCAGTACTGGTTGCACAGCCCACTAATGTGGCGCTGGCAATCATGCTGACTAGAAGACTCGCTAGTCTTTGATTCATTTTGGTTCTTCTCCCTGTATGTGAACCCAGTCCCACCCACAGCTGGTTCCGTTGGCGGGCAACAGACGTAAGTATAGCCCTGCGTTATGTCCACACAAAGCCATATGGCCCAATATCTGTTCTGATATTGGGCCTTTAGTCACACTCACAATTGTTCGGGGAAGCGGTAGTGAATACCAATTTCCCAGCGTTATGCGGTTACGCGCCACTAATCGCCAGCCGCGCTATGCCACGGACGGCAGTGTCCGCGGGCATGTATCAGGCCAGCGACCAAGCGGCCGGGCTAGGGTTGAGTCCCGGCCAAGTGGTCTCGCAGTGCGACACACAGATCGACCGCTTCCAATGCCTGGTCCAATTTTTGCCGAGCACCGGCTGTTTGATGCGCGCGGGGCGCAAACAGCTCGGCCAGCCGCTGTCTATCATCTGGCGTGCACAACCAGTGGCCAAACCACACAGGGCTATTACGCTGCAACCGCTCCGAACCGCGATCAAGAATCGCATCGAGGTTTGCCTGTACCCACGGCCAACTGATGGGCCGTGCCCAAGGATTCAGCAACTCGGCTAGCCAAGCCTGATACTCGTTAGCGCGCACCTGCGCCGAACGCATGAACTTGCGTACCGTCGCAAACGTTGGCTCGTCGGCTGCCAAGGCCAGCGCTTTAACCGCCGCTTGGCGAAACCTTGCATCATCGCTTTCGCGGAATCGCCCAATGAGCTGGTCTGCCTGCTCTTTACCACCCTGCAAAACGGCCAGCGATAGACCGGCCTCCAACAGATCTCCCGACAATATCGAACTGCGCTCGGCCGCCGGCTTGGCATTTAAATACGCCATCGCTTGGGACAACAATTTTTCTTGTACTGTGGTCATAGCCATGTCCAACGCGAGAAAGTGCGTCAAGCTGCGTTCTAGACTCGTCCTTTCAGCCGGCGATTCGGCGCCCTTACCGGCCTGCAATAATTTCAGTCGAGGCAAATAAGCCGCCGCAATGGCGTCGCGTATTGCCTGTCGTTCGCCCATCGGTGTCACTTCATCAACTAAGCGCTTGAGAAAATCCACTGGTGCCCTAACGACGCTGCGCTCTGGCGCCGACGCAATCGTCGGTAACTGGGCAAGAAGATCCGGTAAAGCGACGGTACCCGTTTTGACACTCGCCACTAGGCTATCCACATAGCTCAAACGTTCACCCGCGTCCAACTGGGACAAAAACACGTCTTGCACACGCGCCAAATCGGCACTGCGCTGTCGCCATCTGAAATAGCCACCGCCGCCCGCGTTGGGCATAACCCAGTCCGGACAAACACCCGGCAATTCAAAGGATTGCTTAGGCTTTTCCAGCAGGACACAGGCTTCTCGGCGCACACCGCCCGCCCCCATCGCCAAACACACCGGTACCGTCCAACTGCGCCGCGCATCGGCGTTGGAACCCAAGGGCAAATAGCGCTCTTGTGCCAAGTTAACCGAAAACTTTTTGTCTAAGCACTGGGGCGTCACCATCAAGTAGGGCACACCCGGCTGAAATAAGAAGCTCTCAACAAGCTGCTTGAGCTTCACTTCCTCGCCCGCAACTTCGGTCAAGGAATCTAGCAAGTCATAAACGGTGGCCGAGGCATTGGGGAATCGACGCATGTGTAGGCGAATCCCATCCCGGAATACGTCCTCCCCCAGGTAGCGTTCCAGCATCTGCAACACACCCGCGCCTTTTCGGTAGGTAATGGAATCGAAGGCATTGACGATACCGCCTGCGTCGCTAACGGGTTCGCGAATTTGCCGCGCCGTCGCCAGCACATCAGCCTCCATGGCACCAAGGGCCCGGACCTGCACATCGCGCTCAAAGTGATAGCTTGGGTCCCACGCCTGCGCGCCCTTGGCTTGCATCCAACTGGCGAAGGCTTCATTCAACCAAATATCGTCCCACCATGGCATGGTGACTAAATTGCCGAACCACTGGTGCGCCAACTCATGGGCATGAACAGCAGCATAGTAGCGTCGCTGGCTGACGGGCGGATCTTCTGACATTAAGATCAGCGGTTCCCGATAAGTAATGAGTCCGGCATTTTCCATGGCGCCCGCGCCAAAATCCGGCACCGCGACGATATCTAATTTGTCGAAGGGATAGGGAGAATCGAAGTATTCCTCTAAAGCCTTCAGGATTGGGGCCGTATTGCGTAGCGCGTAGTCCAGGTGCTTGCCCTGGCCCTTGGTCGCAATACCGCGCAACTGCAACGGCTGCGGCCGTTGAGCCGAAGCCGGGATGCGTTCCCATTCCACCAAATCCAGGGGACCAACGGCAAAAGCAATCAGGTAGGTCGGCAGTTTTTCTGTGGTACGAAAGCGTAGGCGTTGCAAATCATCTTCTAGCAACTCGACATCCACGACTTGGGTATTCGAAAAAGCCCGATAGTCTTGCCGGGTGGTTACGCGAATATCGAAGGGTGTTTTGTAGGCCGGCTCGTCGAAACTGGGAAACGCCCGGCGCGCATAAATGCTTTCGAATTGGGTGAAGGCATAGTCGTCATCCCCCGCCCGCACGTGGTAAAGCCCGGCCAGTCCCTGCCCGAATGCGGCAGACCATGTCAAAGTTAGTTTCGCGCTACCCCGGGGCAGTCGTTCATCGAAGTTTAGCAGCGCGATGCCATCTTCGCTGACCTGGGTGTAGTCACCAGCGATTCTGCGGCCTTCTTCGGTAACGATAATCGCCGCCGAAACATCAAGATCTTTGCCATGCAACCAAATTTGTTCAACGACATCGCGGACCTCGAGATCGATTTCCACTTGACCGCGAAATCGCGGCTTATCCGGAATTATTTCCAATTCCAAACTATAGGCGGTTGGCACCACTTTGCCGGGCAGTCGACCTCGAGGAATGTCGTCCGCCACAACGCAAATTGACGTTAGCAGCAGCCACCAGCCGCAGCAAACTAAGCCGATTCGATCCATGGGTTTTGACGTCCTAAACTGCTGTGAGCATAAACTATACCCCTAGAACTCTAATTGCCGGAGCATGAAATGTTGCGCCTAAGCTTACTCGGTCTTTTGCTACTGCTTACCGCCTGCAGCAACCCAAAAACACCGCCCCATCCACCAGGCGCGGCGCCTGCCGCGATGGACCACAATCCGCTGCAACCGGGCCTGGGTGCCTTTGCGCACGTTACCGTAGGCGTCGCCGACCTGGATGTGGCGCTAGAACTTTGGCGAGATACCTTTGGTTTGTCCGTGGTGGCGGCGGCACAAGGCGGCGATGCGGCCTTGGAAAAGCTTTGGAATCTGGACGCCGACCAGGTCCATAGACAGGCGTTGCTGCGAACGCCGGGACTGACATCGGGTGGCATCCATCTCGTTGAGTTCGCCCACCCCGCAAAGCCCGTGCGCTCGCAGGCGGCGGTCTTCGACCGGGTGCCGAAGAATTTGGACGTTTACACAGACAATCTACCCGAAAAATTCCAAATGCTACGCGCTCAGGGTGTGGAGTTTCGATCACAGTGGGTTGAAATGCCCGGCCCCGGCGGTTTGACCTTTCGCGAAGCGCAAATGCCCGGCCACGACGCCACCAATATCGCACTGCTGGAAATACTCGACGCCGACTACCAGTTCAGTGATCAGGGTTTCGCCGGCATCGGTCCCTTGATTACCGTGGTCGACGATGCAGAGATGGAAACGCAGTTCTACACCAAAGTTTTGGGCCTGGAAAACATCATGCAAGATTTTCTATCCGGGCCTGAAATCGAAAAAATGGTCGGCCTGCCAAGCGGCGCCGGCTTAGATTTTCGCGTACTCGGCGCAGAGGATGAGCCCATGGGGCGCATCGAAGTCATTGAATATCAGCAAACCGACGGTCGCGATCTCTATGCGCTAGCGAAACCGCCTGCAACGGGCACTTTGCATGTCAATTGGCAGGTTGAGAATCTAGAAGGGCTGCTCGCCAATCTGAAAAAATGGGGAATCGCGCCCACCGATCACGGCGAACTGACGACAATTTACGGTAGCGGCCGAGTGATTAGCTTTACATCACCGGGTGGCTTCCGGATCGAGGTTCAACAATCGCGCTGATCGCTAAAAATTGTAGTCCAACCTGGCGCCAAAGGTTCGTGGTTTTGATGGCCAGACCAAGGTATTAACGATGCCATAGCCGAATAGGTTGTCACCATCGGCATTCTCCCAACCACGCTCGAAATACTCTTCGTCAAAAGCATTCAGCAGGTACGCGGTCGCCACCCAGCGATCACCACTGTCATAAGCGACGCGAAAATTGAATTCATTCCAGGAATCCGTCTTGGCCGCGGATAAATTATCCAGGCCACCAAAGACCTCATCGTAGAAACTATGCTCGCCAGTCACGAAAACCTCCGCCGAATTGGCCAGCGGCACTGAATAGGTGATCACCGTAGCCGTGGTCCATTGCGGCGAAAAGGGTAGCTCATTACCCGCGCACGCGTTGCAAATACCCAGATCGACGAACCGCCCTTGCACCTTATCGATCTCGGTATCGCTATAGGCCGCGGAGAAAAAGACACTCCAGTTTTCTCCGGGCAACCAACGCAAATCCAACTCTACGCCGTAGCCAGATGCCTCATCCACGGTCCCCGTTCTCTGGGCGCCGCCGGAAAAAAACGTCAATTGCAGATCTTCATAGTCATAGGCATAAATCGACAAATTAGCCTGCAAGCTATTATCGAGTAAGCGACCACGCAAACCTAACTCGTAGCTGAGCACTTCTTCTTCGTCGAATTGATCGGGTTTGGTACCGGGTAAGGCCAAACCCGAGTCTTCATCGGACTCGGCATCACCGCCATTGGCCGCCGTAAAACCGAAATCTCCGAAGCCACCGGACTTGTAGCCGAAGGCGATATTCCCGTAGACCGTTAACTCATCCGTGGCATCGAAGCTTACGGCGATGCGCGGCGTAAAGCTGCTCCAATCAGTCTTGTCGGTGATGGTGCCACCGGGTGCGAAGCCATCGAAGCCGCGATCACAGTCCGCGACGGTCTCGGCGGTAATGAAAAAATCGTAGATAAAATTGTTTCCCAGCGCGCCACCGGAGTCTGGAACGCAGACCGAGTATTCTTTTTCGTCGAAGGTATAACGCGCGCCGAGGCTTAAATCCAAACGATCGGACAACGCCCAGGTGACATCACCGTATAAGGCTGCGCCCCAGTTCTCTGCATCCACAAAAGTGGCTTCAGCCTTGTTGGCCAACAAATCAGCGGGATCGATGTCCTCTTCCCAATAGTCTTCGAAAATCGGATCGTCGCAGCCGGTTACACGCGCGCTTTGGTCAAAGTCTTCGTCTTCGGTAATCTGCAGTGCACGACAAAGGTCATCTTCGGTATAACGATCCGCAAAATCCGCAGCCACGTCTTCCGAGTAGACGCTCGCGCCCAGAAACCAGGTAATGGCCCCATCACCGGGCGAAAGCAGCCGTAGTTCTTGACTGAGGTAGTCCACATCTTGATCGACACTGAAATTATCAACCAAGGCCGCGGTGCCATCGTAGTCTTCCAGATAGTCGAAGTCGTAGGTCTTAAATCCGGTGATGGACTTCAAGCTATAGCCACCGGCCAACGCAAGCTCCAAATCCAGAGTTAGACGCAAAATATCGGCATCATCTCGGCCTAGCGTGTCCGTGGCCACAGCATCATTGGGTAGCAAGCTGGTTTGATCCGCGAAATCTAACTCGCCATTCACATTGAGCGGCGCAACACTGCGGTAAGCGGAACCATCGCCTTCGCGAGACTCGTAAAACGCGGTGATCACTGCATCCAGATCGTCTCCAGAGTAAGCAATGGCCGCTTGAAACGCGGTATTCTCCTGGTCACCGAGATCCCTTGTTCCGCCAAGATTGGTGAGATAGCCGTCTTCGGTCAAAAAGCCAGCGCTGCCGCGAAACGCCCACCGATCGGTAATGGGCAAGTTGATGGTCGCGGAAAAGTCCACATGGCTGTATTCCTCCAAGCCGACACCGAAACGACCACTAATGCCATCCGGATCAGGGCGGTTGTTCGTTATCGCAATGGCCCCCGCGATAGCATTGCGCCCAAATAAGGTATTTTGGGGTCCGCGGACAATCTCGGTGCGCGCCACGTCGAGAAATGTAGTGGTGGCACCGCCGGCACGACCTTCGTAGACACCATCGACGAATATCGGCACTGAACCGTCGCCACCCACACCGAAGCTATTCGATGAAATGCCGCGAATGGCCAGTGCGTCATTGAATGAATCCGCCGTGGCGCCATTGAAACCCGGTGTAAGGCGCACTACGTCGCGAAAATCCTGAGCATTCAAACCGCGCAACAAAGATTCATCATAGGCGGAGACGGATACCGGCACATCTTGCAATGTCTGCTCGCGCTTCTGCACGCTCACGACGATTTCATCGATCACCGCCGCCTGACTCGCGAGCCCTGAAAACACGGCGCCTATTGCAAGAACAACTACAGTTCGCGGAAACATCGGGCTTGCCCTCTTAATTAGTAATTTTCACGCCGCAAACGCTGATCATAGCTTGGTCTAGCTTCACTCGCTACGGAACAACCGGCTACTGAATTAAGCGACGGCGAATGAAAAATGACGCGGCAAAATAACCCACCACGGCATAGGCCAGCAAGACGGCCACGTGGGGCCAAAACGCCGTCAGGGGCTGACCTGCCACCAAGGGTCTGACCAAGGCAATGGCGTGGGAAAGCGGCAGAATCTGCACCACAACCTGCGCGGCAGCGGGTAGCGTCGCAATGGGGTAAAAGACGCCGCTAAATATAAACATGGGGGTAATCAACAGGGTCACGTAGTAGTTGAAAAAGTCGTAGCTGGGGGCGAAGGAAGCTGCCACGACAGCTGGCCCCGCAAAACAAAGCCCAATAAGAAAGAAAAGGGGAATCGCCAGTACGGCCGACCAATCGGTCACCGCACCCAGCAATGTAGCGACGGCGAGAATAGGCGTGGCAGCCAGCACCGCCTTCGTCCCGCACCACAGCATCTCCCCGGCAACGATGTCATCTACCTGCAAGGGTGTGGCTAACAAAGCATCGTAGGTTTGTTGATGCACCATGCGCGTGAACACCGAATACATGCCTTCGAAGGAAGCCGTATTCATGGCCGTGGCAGCAACCAAACCCGAGGCCAGAAATGTCAGATAAGGAATGCCGTCAACATCGCCGACGAAGCGGCCCAGGCCAAAGCCGAGTCCTAGCAAGTAAACAAAGGGCTCGCCAAAAGTAAAAAATAGACTGGGCGCGATGAGCTTGCGCCAAACCAATAAATTTCTAAACCAGACTTTCAAGGCGCTCGTCTGGGGGCGGGGTAACACAGATTGAATGGCGGTCATTACCTACTCCCGTAACTCGTGACCTGTTAAACGCAAAAACACATCCTCTAGATTCGCTGGCCGATGCAGATAGGTAAGCCCGCTGGCACCTTCTAGCTTCTTTAATACCGTGCTGAGATCCCGCGTGTAGCAGTAGTGTGTTTCCCCCACCGTTTCCAAGCGAACATTCCGATGACCGCCCAATAGCGCATCGACCATTGACCGCTCGCCTTGTAACTCGAGCACGTGGGGCTCTACTTGGCTAGCAACAAGTTCAGCAGGCGCGCCACTACCAATGATCTTGCCGTGATCAATGAAAACCAACTCATCGCAGAGTCTCTCCGCCTCATCCATGTAATGAGTGGTGAGCAGCAGCGTCTTGCCCCGTGTGCGCAACTCGCGCAGGCGGTTCCAGATCATCCGGCGAACCTGGGGATCTAAACCCGTCGTGGGCTCGTCCAACACAATGAGCTCGGGATCATTGATCAAGGCTCTGGCGATGGAAAGTCGGCGCTTCATGCCGCCGGATAGTTCACGGATGGGGCTATTCGCGCGATCGCTAAGTTCTACGAAATCTAGTAACTCAGTCATACGCGGCTGCACAACAGCAGCCGGGACATCAAAATACCGCGCATACATGCGCAGGTTTTCCGCCACGGTGAAATCGGGATCCGCATTGTCCATTTGCGGCACGACACCAGTACGTCGACGAATGTCCCGCACACCCTCGGGTAAGGGCAAACCGAATACGCTCAGCGTGCCAGCGCTGATGGGTGACTGGCCCATGATCATCCGCAAGGTGGTGGTCTTGCCGGCCCCATTGGGCCCAAGCAAGCCGAAACACCCCCCGCTGGCAATATTCAGATCGATGCCGTTGACCGCTGTGCGCGCGCCAAACTGCTTTGTCAGAGCCCGCGCTGCGACGATGATGTTGTCGGTTCGATCTGACATACGCGACGTGAATCCTAGAACGACTGTAGATATGAGAACCTGAACTCGGCCCCCCTGGACAAATTCTTGTAGCTTTCTCGGCAGAACGGCCCAAGACATTTGGATTATGTCAATTTTTTCGCTATTTCTGTTGATTTTGTGCGTGGCGACTGCGGCCGTGAGCGGCAGCTATTTCACACGCTGGCAATTGGCTAGGCGCAAGCGCGCCAGTGACCAAGAAGACCGGCGCGACAAACTGCTCCGCGAGTTGCTGGCCGAGGTAAAAGTAGCCAATACCGATGCAAAACGTGCACGGGCGGCGGCCAAAGAGGCTCAGGCCGAAAGAGATGAAGCGCAAACCCGCCTAGCTGCCTTGGAAGACGATATCGTCTTGGCCCAGGAAAAAACGGCCGAGGCCCAGCGCGGCCTGGACACTTACGAGACGGACCAGGCTAGCCTAAAGGACCAGCTGGCTAGTCTACGCAGCGATGTTGCTTCGCTGACCGCACGCAATCATGAACTGGAAATGGAACTGAAGATGGTGAATACCGGCGAAGCACTACTCGATCCCGCACTACAGACAGATTCTGCACAAGCCTGACGGAAGCTCGTCCCTCTCGGCGAAGCGCGTGGTATATTCGCCGCATATGGCCAAAAGACTCGATGATTATCGGCTACGCCTGGGGGCCGCCGAGTACGTTCCCATCGTTGTCGGCGGCATGGGCGTAGATATTTCCACCGCGGATCTAGCGCTGGTCGCAGCCCGCCTGGGCGGCATCGGGCATATCTCCGATGCCATGTCGCCCTTTGTGTCTGATCGACGTTTCGCGACCAAGTACACCAAGGCCAAATCCAAACTAAATCGGGCGAGCCGTGACTTGCTCGACAAGACCAACGTCCGCTTCGACCTCAGCGCCTTGTATGACGCACAACGCAGCTTCGTGGAAAAAACCATGGCCCGCAAGCAAGGCTCCGGCGCCATTCACATCAATGTGATGGAAAAATTGCAAATGGGCGCACCCGGCGCGACGCTGAAGACCCGCTTGGACGCCGCTATGGATGGCGGCATTGACGGCATCACGCTGTCGGCAGGACTGCATACCAGCAGCCTCCGCTTAGTGGCGGACAATCCCCGGTTCCGCGATGTGAACTTCGGGATTATCGTTTCCAGCATCCGCGCGCTGAAAATTTTCCTGCGCGGCGGGAAGCGTGTTGATCGCATGCCGGACTACGTGGTCGTCGAAGGACCTTTGGCGGGCGGGCACCTGGGCTTCGGCGAAGACTGGGCAGACTACAGTTTGCAAAACATTGTGGTCGAAGTAGTGGAGTTCCTGCGCAGTCAGGATCTCAACATTCCGGTCATTCCCGCCGGGGGCGTATTCACCGGCACCGATGCCGTGGAAATGATTGAACTGGGTGCTGCCGGCGTTCAAGTGGCCACACGATTTACAGTCACCGAAGAATGTGGCTTGTCACCCCGCGCCAAACAAGCATATTTTGCCGCCACCGAAGACCTGGTAGAGGTTTCCTCAGTATCAGCCACGGGCTATTTGATCCGCGTGCTAAAGAACAGCCCGGCCATCGGCTCGAATATCAAACCCCAGTGCGAGCCGCTGGGCTACAACCTGGACGCCAACGGTAACTGTCCCTACATCGATGCTTGGGAACGCACCGGGCTTGATGACGCTGGGAAAAAGCTGCCGGTGATGGACAAGATTTGCATTTGCTATCACTTCGGTCAGCACAACGTTTGGACCTGTGGGCACTTTGTTTACCGGCTAAAGGACACCACGCACAAGTTACCCGATGGTAGCTACCAGTTGTTAACGGCAGAACACGTCTTTAACGACTACCGTTATAGCATCAACCACGAAATTCAATTGCCCGAACCCAAGGCAGGTGCGGCGTAGCTATTTAGGACCGACCGGGTCGGGCGCAGCAAGACCAGGCAACTGCGCGCTGACCAGTAAACCACCGTCTTGCGCATTCTCCGCCCAAATCCGCCCACCATGCAGCCGCAGCGCGCGCGCGGCGATAGCTAAGCCGATGCCGGAACCCCCGCTAGGCCCTGACTCGAAGGGCGCAAACATCCGTTCGAGGAAATCGGCACTCACGCCCGGACCATCATCACGAACCGTTACTAGCGCAAAATCGTCATTGTGGTCGTCGTAAGCCACTTCGACAAATTGCTGCGCATGCTGCAAGGCATTGCGAACAACATTTTCCATAGCGCTAGTCAGTAGCACCGGATCTCCCTGAACGTACAATGCGCCGGCGTCACGAAGCTGAACCTCGATGCCCCGCGTACTGCCTTCAAAGCGCCCATCGGCCACTATCTTGTGCAGAATTTGTTTTAAGTCGACGGGTTCCCGAACCGGGGTTTGCCCGCTATCTAAGCGCGACAAATCCATAATCTGACCGATTAAGCGATCCAGTTTTTCGACCTCACGTTCAATGCGATCTAGATTTGACTGCTCGCCATCACCCACAGCCTGCCGCTGCAGACCAACGGCGAGACGCAAACGAGCCAGGGGTGAGCGCAGTTCGTGGGAGACATCGCGCAGTAATCGCTGTTGATTGCCGACCAAATGCTCCACACGTTCGGCCATGTGATTGAAGTCGGCTGCCAGGGCGCCAAACTCATCCTGACGCTCGCTCATGCGCTCACCGACGCGAGCACTAAGGTCGCCAGCAGCAATAGCTTGACCGGCCGCGCGCAAAGCACGCAGAGGCCGAACTAAATAATGCGCCAAGACAATGCACGCCAAGGCGCCCACCAGCAGCAATAACACCGGATACAACAGTCGTAACGGCGAACGCTGCCAAGAGTTAGCCCAGGGACCATCCCGCGGCGGCAGCAACAACAGATATACGCGTCCGGCCGGATCATATAGGCGACGCTGGGGCCATCGCCGCGCGAACCGGCGCCCGGGCTGCGATTCTGAATCGAACTCGCGTTCCGATCTTAGTCGTTTGACGCCCGGGGGTACTGGCCGGCCCAGTAAATCCAGCCCATCAGGACCAATCACTAGCAGTGACGCCAGCAAGGTTTTCTGCTGCGTTTCTATCCATACGCGCAGGCCTGGTTCCCCCTCTGCGCTTAACGCCCGCTGCGCTTGTTCTGCAAGAGCCGTGAGGCTGCCACTAAGTGCTTCCCGACGCGTGTTATCAACATCCGAACGAGTCCATACCGAACCCACTAGCGCCGACAAAACCGTGGTAATCACCAGTACGGCGATGAAGGCCAAGAAAAGTCGCCAGTAAAATCGGCTCATGCGTGATCGGCCGGTATGACTAGCTGATAGCCGCGGCCGCGAATCGTTTTAATGCGCGTTTCTCCGCCGGGCAATGGACCCAGTTTGCGGCGTAGGTTACTGATATGGGTATCCAGGCTGCGATCAAAGGGCGTTAAGTCTCGGCCCAAGGCCTGCTGAGATAGCTCATTCTTGTCAATCACCTGCCCGGCGGCACGCATCAGGCAGGCCGTGATGGCGTATTCAGTCGCGGTAATATTCACCAGTTCATCACCGCGATACAGTGATAGCGACCCCGGCTCAAGACGCAGATCACCCACACTGCATTCGCCTTGCTCATCCGGCAGCCGTCGACTACGCCGCAAAATCGCCCGCAGCCTGGCGGTCAGTTCGCGCGGATTAAAGGGTTTGGGCAAATAGTCATCGGCGCCCAACTCCAAACCCACAATGCGATCAAGCTCTTCGCCGCGGGCGGTCAACATGAGCACCGGAACCTCGCTGAAACCCCGAATTGCACGCAGCGCGTCGAAGCCATCCATGACCGGCATACTGATATCCATCACGACTAAACTATGTTGATGGTCGCGAACCGCTTCTACCCCCGCCGCCCCATCGTGGGCCTGGCTGACGGAAAAGCCATCCGCCGATAAATACTCGGCGAGCATGGCGCAGAGCTCGCGGTCATCGTCAATCAACAAAACAGACGCTTGCATAGGTGATAACCGTAAATCTATTGCTCGCGCAACAATAGACCCCTGGCCAAAACTTTGCATTTCTTTGCAAAACTTCTCACCAGCTTGTCACTACAGGTCACCGGCCGTGGCTAGACTATCCCCACACTTGTTGGAGAGTCATCATGATTAGGCCTGGATACACCGTTTCGACACCGTTTAAACGCGCTCGTCTAAGCCAATGGACATTGATGGTTCGACGCTAACTGATCTGGCCTTGGAGACCACCAATTGAACAACTCAAGCCGATGACTTAGCACCAAGGATGCAAATAACTGTCGCTTTTTTTATAGGAAAATACCATGCAGAAACGCAAAAAAATTATTCTGTCCGCCGTCGCCCTTGGCGTAATCGCGGCCTCGGCCATCGCCTGGGGGGTCAGCGAAAACACCCGCAGCGGTTCCGGCGCAAAACCCGATGACGGCTACGGCCGACACTTCAGTCACGGACATCGCAGCCCGATGCACCGATTAGGTCACCACCTAGACCTCAGCGATGAACAGCAAGAGAGCATCACTACCATCTTGCGGAATGCCCGCTCTGAGGGCGAGCAACTGGGAAACCAATTGTCCGATCTGCGCGGCGAGGTCACGGACATGATCCGCAACGCTGGGTATGACGAAGACGAAGTGCGCATTCGGGTAGAAAACGCTTCGCCGGTATTCGTCGATCTGACGCTACTAGGCATTCGAACCATGAGTCAGGTCTATGCCGAATTAACGCCGGAACAACGGCTACGCGCCGACGAGTTGTTGGAAAAACGAACACACGGTCGCTATGGCCGCGGCCGGTTCGGGATGCCTGGATTTTAGGTGCTGCGACCAAATACACGATGCTGTTGAATAGCCAGGCGGGCGAGCCCTTGCGGTTCGCCCGCCTAGTATTCACAAGCTATCAATATTGAATCTTGGTTTCATCGTTCCAGCGATGCGCACGGCAACTGAAGTTTTGCGCCCGGATAGCTTCACCACCGACTTCGTAAAAGGCCTCGGACTGAATATCGAATTCATGCCAAAAACCATGCGTTCGCACATCGGTGACGGTATGGCGCAAATGGCGGGTGCCGGGCTCCTGAAGGTCAGCTCTGACAATCTCCACGCAACGTGCTAGCTCATTGGCGTAGAGTGCCCGGGGCGTTTCCCGGGCCGTGGCCGCCGTGCTTGTTAACAACAAAGCGGCGGCAAGTAGGACGGCTTGGCGATGGTGGCGAGTATTCATTGCAGCGTTCTCCCGTTGAGCGTTAGTCTAGGGGCGTTCTGGCCCAGGGCTTCACTTTGCCTCTATCCTTAGCCGAGGTATTGACTGAGGCATGACTTTTTTATGACGAATTTCTGACCATGTCCGAATTCCTCTCATGCCACCGCTTCGGGGACTGCGAGCTCGACTTGGCACGCCGTGAGCTGCGCGTGGGCGGGCAGTCCCAAGACCTCGAACCGAAGGTCTTCGATCTCCTCGCATACTTACTGGAATCCCGTGATCGTGTCGTCAGTCATGACGAACTCATGGATGCCTTGTGGCCCGAGGTGATTGTTACGGAGGCTGCCCTGGCTAGAACGATCATGAAAGCCCGCAAAGCGGTGGGCGATGACGCGCGTCGTCAAGCGGTGATTAAAACTTTATCCAAACGCGGCTATCGCTTCGTGGCAGAACTCGAAACGGCAGCGGCCCACAACGAATACGGCGAGCCCCTCGACCTATCTCCGGTACGCTTCGCGAAGAGCGATGAACTGCATATCGCTTGGCGCAGCTTGGGCGAGAACGGCATCGACATTCTGTTCGTTCCGGGCTTCGTCTCGCATTTGGACATTCGTTATCGCATCGAGAGCGTCGCTAGCTTTGATCAACAGTTGGCTCGCAATGGCCGCCTGATTACTTTCGATAAGCGCGGTGTCGGTCTGTCGGATCGGATTGCCTATGCACCCAAGCCGGAACAGATCGTGGCCGATATGCTCGCCGTCTTGGATGCGGCCGCTAGTGAAAAGGCGGTGTTGTTCGGCGTTTCAGAAAGCGGGCCCACCGCCGCCCTGTTTGCCACCCGCTATCCCGAACGCACTCGCGCGCTCATCATGTACGGGAGCTTCGCAAAAGGCACGCGCGACGAGGATCATCCCTGGGGGCTCAGCCGGCAGGACTATGATGCCTGGCTAGACAAACTCATCGCGGGCTGGGGCGGCCCCTCTTCGCTGGAATACTTCGCGCCAAGCTTGGCCAATGATCCGGAAGCCCAAGAAGTCTGGGCACGTTACCTGCGGGGTGCCGCTACACCCACCAGCATACGCGGCATTCTCGAAACCTTGCGAGATGTCGATATGCGGGCGACATTGGCCCGGGTGCAAACACCCAGTTTGATCTTGCACCGGCAGGGTGATCGCATCGCCGCCTACCAAGCCGGCGAAGACATGGCCAAACGTATCCCGCAAGCTCAGTTTCGTTTGCTTCCCGGTGATGATCATTGGTGGTTTTTGGGCGACAGCGACAGCATTATTAGGGAAATAGAACAATTTTTGCGGCAACTAGGGAACTGAACGCTTGGATACTGAGAGAAATCTGTAACCCCTTGCATCGACACGCGCGTTACCGGCGACAGAACATGGCCAAGCTGACAGCTTCACTGCCAAATCCATCTAGAATGCCGCAATGTCAGCGCTTATCTTTATTCAGCTCGCTGCTCGGCAGCATCGCATGCGCACTCTTGATGGCAGGCTGCATGAACCAACCCAGCAAAAAAGCCACCGTTGAAATATTCGGGACCACATGGGTTGCGCAAGACGTCGATGGCCAAGCGACTCTTCAAGGCGTGCGCCCAACACTAGAGTTGGCGTCCGGCTTCAGGCTCGTGGGCTTTAGCGGCTGCAATCGCTATTTTGGCAGCTATGTCTTAAGCGGTGCCGAAATTGAATTTGGGCCTATAGGCAGCACGCGCATGGCTTGCCCAGCACCCATCATGAACCAAGAACAACGGTTCTTTCAGGCCTTGGACGCAACCCGAAGTTTTCTCATTGAAACCGAATCTGCGTGGCTTTACTTGCAAAACTCCGCGGGCGAGAACATTCTGTCATTTAGTCCGCAAAATCCTGTGGAGCCTCCGCCGTAAGACCCCGAATCAGTAAATTGGGAATGCGTGTTTGATCCCAGGGCTCCTTCGGCCACACGCGATTGGCCCGCACGACCACCAAGTCCAGCGACGGCACGACCCAAACATGCTGAAATCCGTGGCCCAAGAATTGAAATAGGTCATCACTGGCGAAGGGCTCGGAAGCCCACCAAACTCGCGGGCTATCCGGGGCGTCGCCATAGGGATTCATGCCCTGATCTGGCTTGAGCCAAATCTGATAGCCATAGACGTCCGTCGTGCTGGCCGGTTGCACCATTTCCTTCGCCCAGCCGGGCGGCAAGATCTGCTTATCCCCAAGACGGCCGTCATTCAGCATGAGCAGACCGAGTTTTGCCCAATCCACGGGCCGCGACAGGATGCAGCATGACTTCATCACATTGCCGCCTGGCTGGTCGAGATACATGAACGCCGGGGCTAAGTCGGCGGCGGCCCAGATGCGCCGGCCCATATAATTTTGGTAGGACTCGCCGACCGCCCGCTCCAACACCAAACCGAGCAAGTTATTTTCATTATTGTTGTAGTCGAATTGAGTGCCCGGCTCATCTACCAAGGGCAAGCGAAAAATGGCGCGGTTGAAATCGATATTAAAATGTTGCCAAACGGCTTTTGACCACGGCACGGGACGGTAATCTGCAGAGATCTGCGCCAAGCCGCCCGACATGTTAAGCAAGTGACGCACGGTGATTTCGCCCCGCGGATCATCGCGCCATTCTTCTAAATACTGATCGATGGGATCGTCCACTGAGGCAATGTCACCATCGGTGATGGCCATACCCACGGCCATGGCCAAGACGGTCTTAGACATGGATTGCGGGTTAAATAGGGATTCGCGGTCATAACCCGGCCAATACTTTTCCAACTCGATCTGTCCGTGGCGCACGATGATTAGTGCCATGGATTCCTGTTCATCGGCGTAGTCGACCACAGAGTCGAGGACCGGCTGCGGAATCGTAGCCGCCGCGGCTGTCGGTAATACCGTGCCGGCACCATGGGACAAAGATGCCAGGGGCTCAAACCATTCGATGGGCGTGGTGTGAGCATCGTAGCCATTCAGCACGAAACTGCCGTAGCGCTTCACGAACAGCCAATGGTCCCACCACCACCAAGCCAGAACAGCCAGCAGGATCCAGACTATTGATTGCTTGAATTTCACGAACCGTCTCCCCAGGCCGGGTCAACAAGTTAGCAAAAAAAAAGGCGCGGCCGCATCGCGACCGCGCCGATTGTCCATACTACAAGACTTACTCAGCGCCGAAATTTTTCCGGAACCGAAGCATCCAGGTTCTGGGATCTTGTAGATACTGAAAGCCGGCCAGGGTCGAGACCACCATGGTCCGATCATTACAGTTCTTACACTCCAGCGTCAAACTCCAGTCATGGTCTAGGTTGTTCAGCGCAACCGAACCATTCCAAGTTGTGTAGCCGGTATTTAGACTCTCCGGGCCGCCGCTGGTGCCCACACTATGGTTACCAATCTTGTAAACGTAAGCACCGGGGATCAGCTCCAGGCTGCTGCCTATGGGATATACATAGTTAAAGCCGGCATTCAAAGTGTAGTCGGGAGCCCGGACCGGCTCGGCAATTTCACCATTGGGGTCGACAATACCTTGGCTGCAATCGGTCCCGCTGGTCTGACAGGTCTGCTGCTGCGCGATGATGCTCGGATCAATATTCTTGTATTCCGCATCCTGAATACCAACATTCGCGAACAAACTTAGTTGATCGGTCGGCGCGTACAGCATGTCGAGTTCAAGCCCGATATTTTCCAAATCGGCAAAGTTTTGCGTAATAAAGACGATACCACCGCCGGCACTGTTAAAAGCCGATGGCAATTGGTAGTCGGTTACATCGGTGTAATACGCGTTGAAGTTCAAGCGTAGAGTGTTATCCATCCACTCCGATTTCATACCGACTTCGTAAGACCAAACTTTCTCTGAATCAAAGTTCAGCAATGTCGACGGATCGGTTCCGCGTGCATTCCAACCGCCTGACTTAAACCCGCGCGTCGCTGACGCATAGAAGTTTACATCGTCCGTGGCTGCAACGTTAACCGCGAAGCGAGGTGTCCATATTTCCTCATTCTGAGTAATTGGCAATCCAGCTGCAATGATATTTGCCGTGGTCAAATCAGTGGCGTCGCCCACTGGCACATTGTCAGAGTAGCCAATGTCCTTGTCCTCATCAGTCCAGCGAACACCGGCCGTCAAGGTCACCACGTCAGCGATCACCCAATCCGCTTGAAAGTAGGCGGCCAGAGCCTCGGTTTCATTTTCCAAAATACGATCGGCGAGTATTAGCGGAAAGCCTAGGTCGAATATATCGCCAAAATCGGTGGTATTTTCTTCCTTTAGGTAAAACAGTCCGGCCACGTAGTCAAAGGCTTCGCCAAAGTCTCCCGTCCACTTAACTTCCTGAGAAAATTGCTCATGACTGCCTTCGTTGGCAATGGTAAAACCGCCATAACTGGCCGCCCCATCGAAGAAGTCCAGGGCAAAATTCTGCTCCAAATCCCGCCACCCGGTAATAAGCTCGAGATTGCCCGCTTCGCCAACATCCCAGCTTAGCACTGAAGTTGCGCTGAAGGTTTCAACCCTATTTCCCAATCGCTCGCGCTGCTTGGCGCCCGTTAGCAAGCCCACCAAATTCGTATTGTCCTTACTGAGTCCGGTCGCGCTGACCCGGTTATTGCCATCCTTAAAATTCAGCATGTTCGCATGATCGTTCTCGATGTAATCGACGGCAACATCCCACGCCAAAGCGTCGCTAATGTTGAAAAGCACATGGCCGCGCAGACCATAATTCTCTTCGGCGTTGATATTGTCCTCGCCCGTGGTTCGACTTGTGACAAAACCATCGTCTTCGATGTAGTAGGCCGAGAATTTGGTGAGTACGCGTTCGCTAATCGGAATATCGATACTGCCCTTACCTAAAAATCGGGAGAATTCGCCAAAGCCAAGTTCAAAGTTGCCGCCAAACTCTTCGGCGGGTTTCTTCAGAATGACACGCACCGCGCCGCCCGTGGTGTTACGTCCAAATAATGTGCCTTGAGGACCGCGTAGCACTTCAATTCGATCAACATCAAACAAAGTAAAATTGTTGGCGTTCTGGCGAGTGACGTATATGTCATCGACATAACTGCCCACCGGAGGGTCGAAGGTCGCGATGGACTCAGTATTGTTGAGACCCCGCAAGGAATAGGTGTTCGCCGTGCCCAAGCCGGTGTTGTTGTGGCCGATCAGGTTTGGCACCAACTTCGTCATGTCCAAGGTTTCGGTAACCTGCAAGCGCTCGAGTTGTTCCGCATCATAGGCAGTCACCGCGAGCGGTATATCCTGCGCAATTTCTTCGCGGCGCTGAGCAGTGACTAGAATGTCGTCCATTAAGACGTTTTGCGCCACGGTTGGAAACGCTACCACCCACGTCGCCGCGATGATTGCCATCACGCCGCTCATGGAAATCTTTCTACATACCGGCTTCAGCATTGCTTGCACTCCCCTGCATCGTTGGTCTGGATTGACCGAACCGCCGTCTATCGGGCGACTGTGTTCAAAATAGCCAGCCTGACTGATTTGCCAGGCTGGCTAACTGTATACGCACTGTGTTGGAATGCCAACAGTCGTTAAATTTTGCCGATCAAAGGCTTATCACAGGGTTTGAATGGTGTTGCTAACTTGCAACATCCGCGGGCACGCAACGCTCCGCAGCCCATTGGCGCAGAGCGCCCACGCGCTCAGCCATGACCACCGCCAGCGGGCGGGTGCGCAGGAATTCCGATAGCAAATGTGCCTCGGTCATTGGCTTGCGCTGAGCGTGGGCGGCATAGAGCGCGGCCACCACGGCTTGCTCGAGTTCAGCCCCGGAAAAGTCCTGGCTTGCTTTGGCCATTCTCCGAAGATCGAAGCTTTTAGCGTCTAAACCGCGATTTTTAAGATGGATTTCTAGAATTTTCTGCCGTATGTCGGGGCTGGGCAGGTCCACGAAAAATAACTCATCAAAGCGCCCCTTGCGCACCAATTCGGGCGGCAGGCGGCGCACGTCATTCGCGGTCGCCATGACAAAGACCGGGGCTGTTTTTTCCGCCATCCAGGTGAGAAAGCTACCCAGCACACGCTGGGAGGTGCCACTGTCGCCATCGCCGGTGGCAAAGCCTTTTTCGATTTCATCGATCCACAATACGCAAGGCGCCATGAGCTCAGCTTGACGCAAAGAGTCGCGCAGCTGACGTTCGGTTTCACCGTGAAACTTGTTGTATACGGCAGCCATGTCCAAGCGCAGCAGGGGCAGGCCAAACATGCCGGCGGCAACCTTGGCCGCCAAACTCTTACCGCAACCTTGTACACCGATCAGCAATAAACCGCGCGGCGGATCCAAACCTTCAACTTGACCGGCGAGCACGCGCCGGCGTTGCTCTAACCAAACCTTTAGACGGTTGAGTCCAGCCAACGCGGCAAATTTTTCCGTGTCCGCTTCGTAGGTCAATACGCCATCGCGATTCAGCAGACTCTGTTTTGCGTGCATCAGCTCCGGTACATCATCCGCTGCTATCGCACCATCGTGCATAGCACGACGCGCCAAGCGCTCAACCTCGGTTCTGGTCAGTCCGGAAAGATTGCGCACGAGTTGATCCAAGGCCGACCGGTCAATTTGAATCTTGCCGTGATTTTGCGCATTCCATTCGGCCACGACACCGGCAATCAGCCGAGCGCGTTCTTTTGCATTGGGCAGTTGCATCTCGAAGCGCGCGGCCATGCGCTCCAGATCGGTGGGCAGCGTAACAGCGTGACTCAACAAAATGACGGTCCGGCGTCCATCGCGAGAATTGACCGCGATATCCTTGAGCAGCCGCTGATGCACGGGATCCTCCACGAAGGGATGAAAATCTAGGAGCACGTAAACGCCAGGCCCGCGGACGCTGCGAATATGCTTTAAGACATTGGTGGGGTCCGCATTGTGCTGCTGCGTGCCCAAGGCCTTGTCCATGCGTCGCAAGCCATCGGTCACCGTCCAGCAAAACAATGGGCGCTCGTCAATGGCGGAACCGGTGCGAAATAGTTCCAGCAGATGATCCAGAAAGCACTGCTCTTCATGAGTTTCCACCACCACGATGGGCACACGGGAAGCCAATATGACTGCGAGATCTTCCATGCTGGTCGTTCCAATCGTCCTTTTTCCGCAGGTGCTGGAGTGCACGGGTTCAGCGCCATCGGCCGTCACAACTGGACCAACGCCTCTCCACAACACGTCGTGGTCAGCAATTGCAGCATCGTTGACCGAAGACAGCCTGAAGCGAGGCGCCACGGCTGCAACGAAGGAACCACCAACGCCCATGGCCCCGTCCCAACGGGATATTTGACATATGTTGCCGGAAACCCGCCACGACGCCTATCACAGACTTACAGCCATCATACTCAACCTATTTGTTGACTATCAATCATTTGATTGATAGTCTAAAGCATGCGCAATAACCTGCCACTGCGACCAGCACTCCGCGACGAAGATCCGGCCGAGCAGCAGCTCAATCTCGCCTTCGCCGCACTGGCGGACCCAGTGCGGCGGCGGATCTTGGAACGCTTGGATGGCCAAACCTATACGGTTTCTGAACTTGCGCGGCCCTTCGATATGTCCCTGCAAGCCGTTTCGCGGCATATCCAAGTACTGGTACGCGCCGGCTTAGTCACCCAAGAGCGCAGCGGCCGCATCGCCCGTTGTGAGCTAGCGGTAGGTCCGTTGTTTGGCGCCGCCGTTTGGCTAAATCGTTACACGAAATATTGGCAACAACAATTCGAAACCCTAGCCCTGTGGCTAGATGAACTTGAGCAAGAAGACCACAAAAAATCCTGAGGAGAAAAACCATGGCTTACGCCGATAGCCGCCAACAACTAACGGACCTGCGTCAACAAATTACGAACCTGCGCGCGCAAATACGCGATCTGCAATCTAAAGTTGAACCGGAAACCGTTGATGACTACGAGCTCAGCAACTCAGAGGGCTCAATGCGACTCAGTGAACTGTTCGGTCAGCAGGACACACTCTTCGTCGTGCACAACATGGGTACGAGTTGCAGTTACTGCACACTGTGGGCCGATGGGCTCAATGGGGTACTCGGGCATTTGGAAAATCGCGCGGCGTTTGTGCTGTCTTCACCAGACAGTCCAAGAGTTCAACAAGAGTTTGCGCGCAAGCGCGGCTGGAACTTCCAAATGATCAGTCATCAAGGCACGAATTTTGCCGCGGACATGGGCTACGCCAACGATGACGGATTCCATCCCGGCGTATCAGTGTTTCGCCGCGACGGCGAAAATATAATCAGAGTTTCCGACACCGCCTTTGGCCCGGGCGACGATTTCTGCCTAGTTTGGCATCTCTTCGACCTGATTCCCGAAGGGCCCAACGGCTGGCAGCCACGTTACGACTATAGCTAGCTACCGACCACCACACGCCCATAAGGGATTGCCGAGACAGCCAAATGCCAAGCTCTTGCTATAAAATAGCGAAATAAAAGCAGCCCATGGTTTCATGTCAAAGCAGCAAATTACGCTAGAGCCAATCTCCGGTTCTCTCGGCGCCATCATCGACGGCATCGACCTTAGTCAGGAACTTGATGACCATAGCTACGCGGCCATCAAGACAGCACTGCTAGAAAATCTGGTCATTTTTTTTCGCGATCAGGACATCACACCCGCACAACAAGTCACCTTCGGCCGCCGCTTTGGTGAATTGCACATTCACCCCTTTATTCCCAATCTGGAAGGCCACCAGGAAATCATCAAGCTCTATGCCGAGACTGGTGACAAAGAAACCTTGCGACTCGCCAATTATTGGCATGAAGACTTAAGCTACAGCCCGGACCCACCCCTAGCTGCGATCTTGCGTGCCGCGCAGGTTCCCTCCCGCGGCGGCGATACCATGTGGGTCAATCTGTATAAAGCCTATGACACGCTATCGCCCAAGATGCAGGAAATCGTCGCGGGTCTGTCTGCCTGGCATGACGTTACAAAAACCTATCGTCGCCAAGATTTGCAGCGCGAAGGCGGGCCGGAACAGTATTGGTCTACCTTCAACAAGATGCCGCCGACTTTGCATCCCTTGGTCAAGACGCATCCGGAGACCGGCAAGAAGCTACTCTATGTGAGCGAACTTACCACTACTTATATAGAAGGCTTGCGTGAAGCCGAAAGTGATGCCTTGCTAAACATGCTGTACAAACACTTGGATTGGAAAGAACTGCATTGCCGTTTTTACTGGCGGAAAAATTCCATTGCCATGTGGGACAACCGGTGTACGGCGCATTATGCCGTTCGCGACTACAGCGAGCCGAGGGAAATGCACCGCGTGACGGTGATCGGTGATGCATTTAATTGAAAGTCGAAAGCGGAAGCTTCTCTGCTACGCAATTTTCCATATACTCATTGGACAAGTAGCGTTTGCACAATCGTCTGACCAAGAAAACGAAGCCGCAATCTATGCGCGCTTCAAGTCCGCCTGGGATAGCAATCAATACACAGCGGCGCTCGATGCCGCGAATAAGCTTGTAACCCACCGAAGGGAAAAGTACGGTGCACAAAGCGCGGCGCTAACATCAAGTTTGATCAATCTCGCCGGGACAGAAGTCAAGCTAGAGCAATGGTTTGCTGCCGTCGAGCATGCGCAAGAAGCCAGACAGATCATCGCCGTGCTAGATGATGTCCCCTTCAGCGCCGTGTATGCGGCCGCCCAAGTTGAGGCCGACGGACACTTGGGCGCAAGCAACGGCAAAGCCGCGAGGACTGTCCTCTACGACATACTGCGCGCCAACGGCAAGGAAAAACCGGTAGACCGGCTGCGTGAGGCTGAAATTTGTGATCGCTTGGTTGAGGCGGCCACACTCTTGCAGGATTACCACGATGGCAATCACTATGCCCGCCGCGCCCTACAGGCAAGAGAATCCCAGCATGGCAAAAAAGGTGTAGGCCTACTGCCCGGGATACACGAAGCGGCGCGCTGGTACCGATTCTCTAGCCAATTCAACCGCGAGCGAAAATTGCATCGCCGTGCTATAAAAATCATGGAGGCCAACTACGGCCTTACCGATGAACGCTTGGCCACGCCCTTGCGGGGCATCGCCTCCTCCTACATGTATGACAACGAAGGTGCTAAAGAAGCCGAGCGGGCCCTGCGGCGCGCAATGAATCTGGAGTTTTCGAGCTCCGCCGAGGCGACCTACGTACAAGCGCTCACGCTGGCTGAACTCGCCGACTATCTCGTTGTCTTCAAAGACCCCGTCGAATCCACCGAACTGTACGTCAGTGCCTGGAAGACATTGGCCGAGCACCATTCCATTGGCCCAGATATCGCGGATGACACATTCGGACAAGTTAAATTACTTTACTACCGCATGCCGAGTGCCCCGGCCAATACCGGAAAGGGTGGCGATTACTTCGCCGCAGGTCATGTCAAAGCTGAGTTTACTGTGACCGCACTGGGTACCGTTGAAAATATAGAAATTCTCGAGCGGAAACCACGACAAATGAAACCTCAACCATTTCATCGCGCATATGGCAAAGCGCGATACCGGCCGCGCACAATCGCTGGAAAAGTCGTCGCGACCCCGAGCGTTAGTCACAGGACGACCTACACCATTACCCATCGCTAATCACTCGTCGACAACATTACGCAGACGCCTACCCGGCAAATAGTGCATCTGCATCGGCAATCCCTTGGGGTCAATTTCCGGCTCTTCCGGGATCGCCAGCAACTGCTCCGGTTTACGCGCACACAAGGCCAACACAAAAGCATCCACCACGTCGTCCCGGGCCGCCTCGAACCCGCCGTGGGCGAGGAAAGCGCTAGCCACCAGCGCCTCTGCATCAGCGTGCAAAATTGACAGCAGCGTCATACGTTGTGTAAACCCCGCACGTGTCTTCTTCGCTTCACTCATGGGTCCGCCGGCCAGCGAGGCGAATAGAAACTCGGGATGAGCCTCGTGCAAGGTCGCCCGCGCGCCGGCATCGGCCAGCAGTAGCTGATCGAGTTCGCGAATCTTCGGGACCAAGTTCCAAGATTGACGCGTCAGGCCTCGCCCGCTCAAACGTCGATACTGCGCCAGCGCGCCAGCGTAGTCTTTTGCGCGTAAGGTCGGCCGCAAGGGCGCGGCAAATACACTGGATCGCCGTGGCCCCAATGCCGCCCGCGCGAGAACATCGCACTGACGTTCGGCTTTGCCGCGCGCACGCAACCCGATGGGCATGTCGATGAGGGCGAAACAATCTTGCGGTGTGCTGGTGAGAATTTCGGCTATTGTTTCGGCCACGCCGAAGGTGACTGTCTCGTCGACAAAGCGAAAGTAAAACCAACCCTCGCGGCAAGCATCAATGCCCAGCGCAGCCTTCACCAATAACCCGCCGCCGATAAGCAATAAGCCGCGTGACGCTGGGGATCCGCAGCAATGGCTGCCAAGGAATCACGCATCTGTTGTGTGCTAGCCGCATCCAGACGATCCATGGCCAAACCCCGCATGTGGTTTTCCGCTAAACGCGCGTCCATACTGGGCTTAAGTTCGGCCTCAAAAGCCAACAGACTTGATCGCAGTTCATCGTCACTGTGGAGTGCGTCATGCTCGCGCAACAAGGCAGTCAATCTCGCCACCGCGCGCAGGGCCACATTCATGCCCTGACTCAAGCCTGGATGCAGGGTATTGCAGGCGTCACCCAGCAATACAAGATTCGCATCGGTCCAGCGCCGAGCGTGGGCGCAAGTAATAGGATAGACACCGCCCACCACCGGAAGAATATCTGCCAACTCCGGCAGCCAAGCTGCAAGCCGCGCACCCAATTCCTGCGGGCTGGCGCGCTTGAACTCCGCGATCTCTTCGCGTGGCAAGGGTAAACCGATTTTCCAATGACCTCCGGTACGGGGAATCACGCTGATCATGCCCCGCGCAGAAAAATAAACGCGTACCTCGTTGCGGCTATCGGAAATACAGCGCGGTGCGAATAAGGTCAACATTGGATTCCGGTAAGCGTACTCATCTGTCTCAATGCCCGCGGCCCGGCGCAGGCGCGAATTTCGGCCGTCGGCCGCGACAATTAGACGTGCCGAAATGTTTTCAAGTCCGGCATCCGACTCGACCGCCAAGCTGTAGCCAGAATCGCCACGCATCAGCTTGGCAATGGCCGGGCGACGAATCGAAAAATTTGGATTTCTGGCGGCGGCCATCAATAAGGCTTGCGAGATCAACTCATGATTCAGGTACACGAAGTAGGGATGCGGGATGTCCAAATCATCCACCGGCACCCGCATAACCAGCTCGCCCCGATTGCTTAGATAGCGGGCACCTAGACGCTTCTCCGCACCCAGGGCCCACATATCATCCAATACGCTCCAAGCCTCCAACCACTCACAGCTCTTGGGCTGTAGATTGTCGCCCCGCGCGGTGTCCAAAGCTTCGCCGCTACGTTCCACCAGCAGCACCGCTTGGCCGGTGTCGGCCCAGGCGCAAGCCATGGCGGGACCCGCAATACCACCGCCGACGATGGCAAGGTCGAAATCGCTAGCCACGCGTGTGGGCATACGTGAAGCCGTCACCGTCACGCAACACCTGCACAACCGACGGGCCTGAAAAATGCGCGCCCATCAAATAAGTGCCCGTGTCGGCAATTCTGTCTAACAGATTTTGGCGAGTTTCCAGGGCTCGATAAGGATCCGTGTCGAACTGGCTACTCCAATCAAAGCGCTCTATTTGTACCGGATGATGAACCACATCACCGCTGAGGCACGCTTGCTCATGACCATCATCCAATTCGATAACGACATTCCCAGGTGTGTGGCCCGGTGCATGGGACAACTGTATTCCTGTGAGAATCTCATGATCATAATCCACCCGGTCAACCTGGCCCGCGGCTATCACCGGTAGCACGCTGTCATTCCAAGGACGAGAGTACGGGTTCCCCGGATCAATCTGGTGATAGTTTTCCCAATAACTCAGCTCGCCGGCCGCGAAAAGGTAGCGGGCATTGGGAAAAGTGGGCATCCAGCGACCGTCTTGTAACTGCGTATTCCAGCCCACATGGTCGCCATGCAAATGCGTGCAACACACGAAATCGATGTCAGCAGGGGTCAGACCGACGGTTTGCAAGCGATGAAGATAAGGCCTCTCTTGCTGGTGCCATTCAGGCAAAAATGGACGATTCTTATGATTACCGACACAAGTATCCACCAGCAAATTGCCACCCGCTGTTTTTACGACCAGGCTATGAAACGACATGATCAGCAATCCCGTGGTGGAATCAACGAAGGCTTCATCGCGGCCTGCACGAGTGGCTAAGACATCCGCGCGTGAAACATTGCGCAATAGGAAACTGGGCTCTCTTTCGCGCCACTGGAATTCCTGTACGCGGTGAATATCGAAGGGACCAGGTAGTCGCATCGGAATAGCTTAGCGCAGCGCGGGTTGCAGATCTCGCGAGGATAATCGATACCAATACAATAAGCTGGCGGCTAGCAGCTGACACAGCACGGGAATCCATATAAAGCCGATATACATGGCCAATACCGCCGAATCCGCCTGTGGCGCGTCCGTGGGCAAGTGCTTATCGAATCCCATACTCGACAATAGCGCGCCGATGACCAACGGTCCCAAGGCCAGGGCAGATTTTTCGACAAAACTGAAGGCCGCCGACAATACGGCTTCGCGACGAACGCCGGTGCGTTGGTAATCCCAAGCGAAGGTATCCATCAGCATTGAATGGCCGTACAAAAAGCTACCCGCCGCAAAAATCCCTAGGAACACTCCGCGCAGGGCGATCCAGAAGATCGGCTCCTGGGGTGTCGCCAAGGACCAGGTCGCTAAGGTCAATACGAACCCCACCAAGCACACAACGTAGGCCGGCCGCTTATCGATGATGCGAGAAACCCAAGCGCAAACCGGTGTAAACAAAATCGTCGCGGCTGCCTGGGCGAGCCCATAGATCGCCAACACCTGCGGGCCTTTTTGTAAAACACTGGAGAGGAAAAACAGCATTACCGCGACAAAAGACGAAATGCCGGCGTAAATAAGCGTCTTCATGCCCATGAGCACCAGCAAAGGCTGATTGGCGGCCAGCCAGCGCAGATGCTGGGCAACAGGAATTTTTTCCTCGCTTGGCGTTGTTTGCCGCGCACCCACCGTGCCAAGAGCCGTTAGCAACATCGCCACGGTGATGACACCGCCGATGACCCATCCCATGCTGGCATAGGCGGCTCGGTCTTCACCGAAGAATGCCACCAAGCCCGGGACACCGGCCGAGCCGAGAAAATTACCCAGGGTCATGAACACCACCCGCCAAACCATCACGCGGGTCCGTTCGTGATAGTCATCGGTCAGCTCCGCCGGCATGGCCATGTAGGGCACTTGGAAGGCGGTATAGGAAAGGGCATAGAGCACCAGAGACAAGACAAGGAAACCATAAACAGCGGTTCCGGTGGCGGCTTCCGGAATGTTGAACAAGCAGGCGAAGGACAGTCCGCAAAAAAGCGAAGAACCGAGCAAGTATGGTCGTCGCCGTCCCCAACGCGAACGCGTGCGGTCGGATAACAAGCCCATCGGTGGATCGGTGAAAACGTCGAGTAATTTGGAACCAAACAACAAGGCCCCGGCGACTACGGGTTCAATCTTTACCAGGTTGACCAAGTAGAAGAGCAACAAGACCGACACGCCATTCAGCATGGTCGTCGTGGCCAAGGTACCCAGCCCCCAAAACGCGGCAATACGAACCGGCACGCGGCCGGCCATGCTGTTATTCAAGTCCCTCGGACCAATGCTTACCCACGTCGGCGCTGCCATCGGCCGTGGCGCGCAGCATGCGCAAGACGCGCCACGGCGTCATGGGAATTTCCGGCAGCATGGCCCCCACCGCATCTTGCACCGCGGCCGCCACGGCTGACATGCTGACGACGATGGGGCCTTCGCCAACTTCCTTGGCACCAAACGGCCCATACGGATCAATGGTCTCAACCAAACTGTATTCCACGCGCGGTAACTCGTAGGCGCGGGGTAGTTTGTATTCCAAGCGTGAGGGATTCAGCACCAAGCCGTTCTCCACCCGGCATTCTTCGTAGAGCACCTGACTCATTCCGGAAAAAACTTGGCCATCTAACTGGCCTTCCACGGCCAGCGGATTCATGGCCCGACCGATATCGTGTGCGGCCCATACTTTATCGACGGTTACCGCGCCGGTATTCGGATCGACTTCAACCTCAGCAACCTGCGCGCCGAATGAAAATGCTAGCGCACCCATAGCCTTTGGCGAATTGAAAAATCCACGGCCCATCACAAACCGGCCTTCTTCGCTGTGCAGACTCTTGGCCGCCATTTCCTTAAAGCTCATTCGCTTAGCGGCGTCGTCTTGAACGCGGGCGTAGCCGTCTTGCAGTTTCACGACCTTCGCGTCCACACCCATTTCGCGTGCGGCAATGGCCAGCAATTGATCCCGCGCATCCTCGCAAGCGGCTTTTACCGCATTGCCCGTCATGAAAGTTCCGCGCTGGGAAAAAGCGCCCCAATCAAAGGGCGTAATGTCCGAGTCCCCCTGGACGATACGGATGTTTTCCGGCTGGGTGCCCAATACTTCGGCGGCAATCATGCCCATAACCGTGTGCGAGCCTTGGCCCATATCGGGAATGCCGGTGAACAGAGTCACAATGCCATCATCGGCCACTTTAACCATCGCCGCCGAAGTGTCGTTGTCCGCGCCCTTACTGCCAGACGCCTGCGCACCGATGCCCATACCAATACCCCGGTACTTCGGCAACTTACCGCGCTTCTCCCGCCAGCCAGAACGCTCCACCACCCGCTCAATACATTCCTTCAGCCCGCAGGATGCAAACACGCTGCCATCGGCTGCCTCGAAACCCGGATCCACCGCATTCTTTAAGTGAAACTCCGCGGGATCCATACCCAATTCCTTCGCCACATGACTCATATGCTGCATCCAGCCTGCACTCATACGCCCCATGATGCCGCCATGATGCGAACCTTTGGGTACCGTGTTGGTAAATACAAAGCGGCCCTTGTAACGAACACCCTCCGGCTTGTACAACCAGTTCATGTAGATAGACGGCAACCACAAAATCATGTGCCATTCATCATGGCCACCGGTATCGAAACTGCATTCCGTTTCCAAAGCCTTGATGGTGCCATCCTTGGTAACACCCGTCCGGAAACGGTACAGGGTATCTCCGGAGCCCCGAAACATGATGAACTCTTCGTCAGCGGTAGCCTTAATTTTCACCGGCTTGCCAGCAGCCCGCGATAATAGCGCGGCGATGAGATGATGCGGCTTGGGCCGGCCGCGGCCGGTAAACGCGCCACCGATATTTGGATAAACAATACGTATTTGGCTCTCACTCAAACCCAATGCCCTGCTGATATCGAGCTTGTACATGGCCGCGGATTGCGTGGGCGTATATAAATGTAGCTTTTCAGAATTTGACCAATCGGCTAAAGCCACATGCAATTCAGCCAGGGTGTTGTGTTGCATGGGTGTTTTGAATTCATCGGTGATGATCAAATCACTCTCGGCGAAACCCCGCTCAGGGTCACCCCAATCCTGCTCTAGCTTCGGCCCGACGTTCCCTGGCGCGCGCGCGTGAATTTGTGGGGCGTCGTCCTTCAGCGCAGCACGCAAGCGGGTTACGGCTGGTAGGGGTTCGTACTCCACTTCAATGAGCGCTATGGCCTCTTCGGCGGTCAGCAAATCCACAGCGGCCACGGCTGCGACCTCTTCCCCCACATAGTTCACACAATCACCAGCAAACACGCTTTGGTGCTCGGTAAACATAACCTCGGGTACATCGGCATGGGTGATCACAGCTTTCACGCCGGGCAGCGCTGCCGCTTTGCGCGTATCGATACGCAGAATTTTGGCGCGCGGATGTATGGAACGCAGAATCTTGCCCTGCAGCATGCCGGGCAAGCGCACATCATCGGTAAATTGGGAACGCCCGGATACTTTGTCGAATCCGTCTAAGCGCGGCTGACGCCGGCCCAGTACCGCAAGTGGCTCGGCATCAGTTTTGGCCACCGATTCTTCGGGCATTAAAAAGTCTCGTGAAGTTCCGTTAATTCGTAGGCCGTCTGCATGTAGCCGGCCACTTGGGCCTTCAGCACGATGAAATCGCCATCGGTGGTCGTCCAAATGTCATAGTCCGGATGTTCGCCCGCCATACCTGTGACGGCCACAAAGCGAAAATGCCAGGCGGTAAAGCGACCGGCTGCAACACTAATGGATTCCTCACCATCAAAAACCATGTTGGCGTTCACCGTGCACAGCATGGGCCCCGTCGCGCCCCGGTGATCCGGTGAAGACAACACCGCGACCACTTGCTGTACTTCCCCGGGCCGACTGCGATCAAGCTGTTGCGTCGCCCAACCGTCGTTTTGAATGGCATGACCGCCAAAAAAACTCGCGCCCGCGGGCATAGCCCTGCGCTGTGACACGCGGCCATCGGGTACCGTCATGGTTTCACATTCGGCAACACCCTGAGTAAAGCGGAACCAACCTGAGCCCGCAAATTCATCGCCCACGGTGATCCGCACGAAAGCATCGGCAGGACTGAAATCAGGATTTAAGTTGAGTTGCACGAAACGCAACACGCTAGGCCGATCATCAATTTCTGAATGAGCCAACAAAGAACGTCTACCGTCACCGTGCTTGACCAAGGTCCAACGCTCGCGACCGCGCTCTTCGCCGAGACGGTCGGGTTTATTGGAGGTGTATCGCAGTATCCCGCGGCGCACGCTATGCGCGCGCTGTAGGTAGTCTTTCATGGCTTGACCTTATTCGCGTTGCGCAGTGCGTCTTTTACCTTGATGTGCCCGGTACATCGACAAAGTACCCCCGCCATGCCGTCGTTAATCTCTTCCTCACTAGGGTTCGGCGAACGGTTTAGCACAGCCTGGGCCGACATGATTACGCCGGGCGTACAAAAACCACATTGCACTGCGCCGTAGTCAATAAAGGCTTGTTGAATTGGTGCCAATTGCCCATCTGATTCCAAGCCCTCGATGGTGGTGATGGATTCACCCGCCCATTCCAAGGCCGGCGTCAAACAGGACAAAAAAACCTCGCCGCGAGAATTATTCACCGAACAAATACCGCAAGTTCCCGTGGCGCAACCTTCTTTGGTACCCGTTAAGCCGATGGGGCCGCGAATAATGTCCAACAAGGTTTGCCGGGGCGAGACCAATACCTCGTAGGTATCTCCATTAACGGTCAGACTCATCACTTGGCGACTACGCAATGGCACCCTCATCCCTCCCGCAACTTCAGCAAAGCATCTTCCACCAGCATCTTTGCCAGCCCGCTCTTGTACGCAGCGGGCGTATAAAGGTTCGTCAAAGTACCGAGCTCCGGGCGAACAGCGGCCACCGCCGCGGCGATGGTTTGTGGCGTCAAATCACCCTCGGCAAGAATTTTAGCGGGCTTGTTTAGAACCACGGGGCGACTGGTTAAACAACCCAAGACCAAGCGCCAATTTCCGCGGCGTGCGGCAATCACACCATAGGAGAAATCATTGCCCTTACGTGATGTTTCTTTAATGAACACCATGCGGTCGTTGCTGGGTGGTATGACCACCGCCGTCAGAATTTCGTTAGTTCTACGCCGCGTATGTTTAATGCCGTCATTGGTGTAAAAATCTGCCAGCGACATTTCTCTTTCACCCTCGACACTACGCAAAACGACTCGGGCATCTAAAGCGATGAGTGGTGCTGCCGTATCCGCGGCATTCAGGGCCACGCAAACCGATGAAGTTTTAATAGCGTGACAAATGGACACACCGGTCTTTAAACAACCGCCTTTGGCTGCCCGCCATTCCGCCGTCTGGTTGGTATACCAGCAGCGCGTGTCCAAACAGAGATTGCCGCCTAAGGTGGCCATGTTCCGAATATGGCGCGAAGCCACCGAACGAAGCGCCTTGCGCAACGCTGGATGGGCCTGCAGAGCCGGCCAGCGCTCCAAATCCGTCAGGCGTGCGCCGGCGCCCAGGTATAAACGGCCATCAGCTAGCTCATGACAAGCTTGCAACTCCGGCAAATCGCGCAGACTTAATAGCACATCGGGAGCGAATAGTTGCCCCCGCATGTTGAACACCACATCAGTACCGCCCGCTAACAATTTGCTTGATCCGGCCTGCGCATTAAGCACCGCAAGTCCCTCCTCAAGACTGCTGGGCTTGATGAATTCGTGGTCGGGCAAATGCATGGCCTGAGTATCACTCAATCCGCAGCCCCACGACCACTGCTGGCAGACCTTGGACCCTTGGCATCCGGGCAGTGGCCAAACGGCTGCGGGGCGGCTCAAAGGCCGGGAGCGGCGATACGATTTGATGGCAGCTCGAACAAGGACACCCAGTGCTCCAGCGCCAAAGCCGGCGACTGATCTACGGGCATGCCGCCGTGCAATCGCCCGGGTAGTCAATCTGCACACAGCGGTCGCGCGTGGCGCAAATCTTTCGTCTTTGGCATGAATCGGCGCCGCGATCACCAGACCCTGAGCTTAGCGTACTGCTACAAACGCAAAACCGGCAGACGAAATCGCTAAATCGAGCAAGCCGGCAAAGCAAACTGTGGACCGGCGCAGCTTATTTTCTGGCGAAAGCCGCTATAAATAGAGGCGGGTCCGAACCGGATGAAAAACGAGGCTAAGTAACCACTCGCCAGCTGCGCGGGCGAAACGGCAACAAGGTCAAGATGGAAGCTAGAGAACAAATAGAACTTGGTTTTCCTTGGCTAAAATTCAAAGCGCCTCTGGAACATAACTTTCAAGCAAGCCTAGGCGATGATCGCCTTGTGAGAATCCGTTGGGCTTTGCTCGCCGCGCTACTCGCCGTGAGCAGTCTAATGCTCTTGGATCTGGCCCTCGGCGGGAGTCAAGGCAACTTACCCCTGACCAGAGTCCTCTTTTTAGTGGGCCTGGGCCTGCTGACGCTCTTGCTGGCCGCGAGCTTTACCAAAGCGCTACAGCCCTACGTTTTAATAACCGCCACCGCCAGCTGTACGGTCCTGACCCTGCTAGCACTAGTGATTATGAGCATTGATGGCGCCGCAATATCGCCTATAGCTTTAGCTTGTTTCGTACTGCTGACTGTCTACATTTATCTCGTTCTGGCGCCATCGTTTTGGACTGGGCTGGCCGCGGGCATCAGTATTCTGTTGGCCGTCACGATATTTTCCATCGGGTCCGAGGGTTTTCAAACTGCTTGGCCGTTCACGGCCTTACTCTTGTTTCTCGCCAATATGCTTGGCGCGACCTGCCTCTATGGGCTTGAATTCCAGCAACGCAAACATTTTCTGCATACGAGTTTGCACGAGACTCGCGGGCGCACAGACAGACTAACGGGAATCGCAAATCGCGAATGTTTTTTGAGTCACTTGGAAAAGCTTTGGACAATCTGCCAGCGGGATGAGCTACCCATTTGCTTGGCGACCATTGATATCGACTACTTCAGAAGCTACAACAAGCAGTATGGACATCGAGCTGGCGACGAGTGCCTAAAGAAAATTGCGGCGGTGATGCAAGGGGCTTGCCGTCGGCCTAGCGATCTTGTCGCACGCTATGGCGGAGAAGAGTTTGTGCTAATACTGACAGGTTCCAGCCTGGATCATGCACACTTGAAGCTCTCGGATTTGCTGGCGAAAATTGAAGGCCTCAATATCACCCACGCTGGCGCTTCAGGCTCTAAGCGGGTAACCGCCAGCGCCGGACTCGCGCATCTTTACCCGCACGAAACCGAGCGTGAGGCCGATGACCTGCTCAAACTCGCACAAGAAGCGCTAAACACCGCGAAACAAAAAGGCCGAAATCGTGTTGTCGTGTCCCACGATGGTCGCGAAAGAAACTTGGCCACGGGAATTTTCCAACTCATGCGCACCGGACAACTCACCCGCCTAAGCTAGGCGGCCTGCGCAATCAGTCGTCGGGAATCGCGAAAGCCACAATGGCATCACTCAAGGCTGACCCCGCCAGTGCGTTACCACCGGCGGCAATGACGACGAACTGCCGATTCTCTGCCATATAAGTCATTGGGACAGCCATACCCGGGGCCGGCAAACTTCGCCGCCACAAGCGCTCGCCGCTGTCGATATCCAGGGCAACGATATGATGATCTAATCCGGCGGCCACGAAAACCAAACCGCCGGCCGTCACGATGGGCCCGCCTACTCCGGGCGAACCCCAGGCAGTACTTTCGGGCAGTTCCAAGCCAAAGCGGCGCACTTGCCCCAGAGGTACCTGCCAAAGTTGCTTGCCGCTGGCCATACTAATAGCCGTCAAACGACCCCAAGGCGGTGGCGTGCAGGGCACGCCTAAAGGCGATAGGAATGGTTTGATTCGCACCCACCAATCGGTCCCACGTAGGGGCAATGACCGATTCATGTAGTCGGTGGATACTGGCTCGGAATCAGGATCCTCAGGCTTAAACAATTGCACGATGGTGGCCAACCCATCGCTACGCACAATCAAACTGTTTGATTCCGGATGAAAAGCCGCCCCGCCCCAATTGCCGCCGCCGCGAATTGACGGATAAATAATCGAGCCTTCCTCACTGGGTGGCGTAAACAGTCCCGCATAGCGCCGAGCGGCAAACTCGCGACGGCACCAGGCGCGATCAAATAGAGACAAGCCAAACAAATCCTCGCTACTGAGGGACTGCGGACTAAAGGAATCAATAGCCACACTACGCGGCTGGGTTTCGGCCGCGACTTCGCCGGGCACTGTAGAACTGGGCGCAGGCTGGTCTTCGATGGGAAACAGCGGTTCTCCGGTCTCACGGTTAAAAACGAAAACCTCACCGGTCTTCGTTTGCTGAATGGCCACGTCACGCTGCGTTTCATTAACCCGAATACTGACCAATAGGGGATGACCCGGCAGGTCATAGTCAAATAAATTGTGCCGGATGAGCTGACGATGCCAAATGGGCTCTCCCGTTGCGGCGTTCAATGCGATCAAAGCATTTGCGTAGGGACTTTCCGCGGGACGAAATCCACCAAAGTAATCCGTCGATAAGCTGGTGGCCGGCATAAATACAATACCGCGCTTACGATCAACGCTTAGGGTCGACCACGCATTCGCACCCCCGACTTCCTTGGAGTGATCCTCTGGCACCGGATTGAACGACCAGCGCAACTCCCCCGTACGGACGTCGAAAGCCCGCAAGATACCGTCGTTGGCGTTCGCGACGTTGTCATCCAGCGCAGACCCGACAATAACCAGATCGGCAAAAACCGCAGGCGGCGAAGTAATAAACCACCAGCCTTCGCCGTGGTTGTCGAAATCCGTGGCGGTGGCAACATAGCCGGGGTGGCCGGCTGCTTGGCCAAAATCGGCACAAGCTTCACCCGTGTCGGCATCTAGGGCCCACAAGCGGCCCGCCATATCACCTTTAAAAATTCTCCGCTGGCAGGGCAAGTCTTGCTGGGGCTTGTCCGCAGCCCAATAAGTTACCCCGCGGCAAGCGCCAGGCAGAACCTCTTCTTCTGCCGCATAAATATTGCCGTCAAATCGCCACAGCTGTTCTCCCGTACTGGGATCCAGAGCAAAAACCTTGTTCAGAGGCGTGCAATAGTACAAGCGGCCGTTGGCATGAATCGGCGTCACTTCGTAATTGGTACCGGCCAAGCCCGGCGCGTCTATGACATCGCCTGACCGATGCTCCCAAACTTGTCTCAACTTGCGGACGTTCTTACGATTGATTTGCGACAGACGAGAATACTGGCTTCCGCCCGCATCGTTACCAAAGCTCGGCCAATCATCGGCCACAGCCTGGGTCGCCGGAAAACTCAGCGATAGCAAAGAAAAACAAAAGACCAGGGCGCGCACCGCGTGACAGTATGCGCCTGCGTGATCACTGTCAAAGCCCCGGCCTCTTGGCGGCATGATGCCGCGATTCGACGGCCACCTGCCGACGACCGAAGACCTCCAGCTCATGGCTCGCGGTCAATAAACAAGCTACAGGCCTTGTTGACTGGCCCACCGACCGGGCCATTGATATGCCACAGCGTTTCATCGGCAGCCTGGCAATGAAATACGCAAGTGCCCGTGATGGCAGGTACGTCGTCGCGCTGATCGCAGGCCGCCGAGCGATAGATACCACCGGAGCCTTCGTAGCGATTCTTGGCATCCCGCAGGGCCTGCTTGCTGGCATGTCGCTTAGAGCACTCGGCTTGCGCCGCGGCGGCGGTCCAAGCCGAACCGCTATAGTCTTGACAAAAAAAGCCGTCAACCGGTGCAAAATAAAACAAACAGCTACCCACCTTGGAAGTTAGGGCATGGGGCTGACGACAAGCGGACTCATGCGTGGCGAAAATACTCCCATCTTCCGCGAATGCATCAACACGCATCCATCTTTGCAAGGCCGCCAGAGTGATTAACTTGCAATGTTGCGTGCCTTGATAGAATTCGCGTTCCTGGCCATTCCAGGGCACCCGAACCGTGGGTGCACGCACGATCATGGCATGCTTAGTAGTGTCTACGTAGTCTTCAAAAGCCGCCGGTAGCCACTCTCCCCCACTCGCCAGCACAGCATCATCGGCAAAATATACCGGCCGACCCGCACGCGCGTAACGTTGGCGTTCGACATCGCTGAGACTGCGCCACGCAACCATCCAGCTGTGCGCATTGATGTCCTGGCAACTCCGGCGAGGCCCAGAAAGTTCCAATGCCAGCTGATCATTCGCCCGCTCGCGACTCACCATCTTGCAAGCAACGTGGGTACGCAGGGTCGCACCGTCTATGTCGGCCACCCCCCAAGTCATGGCAACGACCAGCTCGCCCACCCCGTCGTCAACACTCATTTGAATACTATGAAACCCGTTACCCACCGCCCGCTGCACACGCACCGGAATAGCTGGATCATTGACCAGCAAACGTTGTGCCGTGATGCAGAGATTTTCGTCGTAGTCCGCCACCGGCAAACCCGGGGACGCGCTGACCCAAGTGGGAAAAGCGAGCGACCAAGTGATGAAAAGTTTTCTTAGCATATGATCTGCCTAGCATACCGTCGGCTTCAGCAAGGCGCTAAGGTGAACATCGACGGGCCGGTTACAATAGTCGACCTGCGCCGTTCACGTCATGCGCGTCCGCAGAGTAAGCGCTAGCTTATCCCGGACTACGCCGAGACGCGCCCCACCGCATAATTATTCTTTTGCTCCGGATTGTTTATGGATATCGATATTATTCTCGACCCCGAGATGACACCCACCGCCATCGCCGAACTGGCTATTCAAGCCGAGCAGACGGGAATCCGCGCATTATGGTCTTCGAACTACCATCAGTATTGGGATTGCTTCTTGTCCTTGGCGCCCGCCGCCCAAGCCACGTCGAAAATAATTCTCGGTCCCCTGGCGCTAAGTCCCTGGGAAATGCATCCCTTAAAGATGGCCAATGCGCTATTGTCGCTGAACGAAATCACCAAGGGACGGGCCATGATTGCCGTGGGTGGCGGTGGCGGCATACTCGGCGCCATAGGCTGGAAAGCATCCGCAAGCGCGGACCCCTGGCCCGGACGCCATCCGGAAAAAGGCACCCGCTATCCCGACCGCCGCGTACGCGGCGTACGCGAATGCCTCGAAGTTCTCGACCAATCCCGCACCGGCAAACTCGCCATGGGTTATCCGGGCGAAATCTTCGATATCAACCGACCCTTCCAAATGGCCTGGGCCAGATCCCCCGGCCCACTCTTATATAGTTGTTCCAGCGGCCCACAAATGATTCGCATGGGTGCTGAATTCGCCGACGGTATTCAAGTCAGCGATTTCACCGTGGATATGCTTCCAGAAGCCCTCGAAAACGTAGCGGTGGGTCAAAGCAGACGCGACTCACCCCGCAAGAATTTCCGCATCGGCAACTTTTGGGCTTGGCATATTAAGCAAGACAAAAACGCCTCACTCTGGGAAGCACGCCGAGAACTGATTTGGCGTGGCGCGGTCATCGGCAAAGAAAAAGACATCTTGCAAAAGTTCTGTTATGACGAAACTGAACTCGAAATCATCCTGTCGAACTGGGAAAACTTCCGCAAAGCCTTTTGGACGCGTAGCGGTGACATCGAGGGCGTGCCACCTGACCTAGTCAGCCGCTTAATCGCGGGCCTCGCCTCGGCCGGCGACCTAAACGACCTAGAGAAAGAGATTGAGCGCTACAAAGCCTTCGCCGACAACGGCCTGACGGAACTCTGTTTACGCGTCCACGACGATCCCATGGACAGCCTAAAGATTATTGGAAAACGAGTCCTTCCAGCCTTGCGCAACTAAGCGCCCGCATCGACCTATTCAAACACAAATGCTTCCAGCCAGGGCAAGAAACCGCACCCGCGAACGAACAACACCAACTCACACAGAAACACCTCGCGACCAATCCCGGCAGCGGCTCAATCGTTTTTCAAGCTCACCCAATCCAAACACGCCCCAAGCACGATAAGCCAAGGTCTGGCGGCCGGTGATTGTATGGAGGGAATAAAGCGGACCGCAGGGAGCCATCCCGCAATACAATCACCGGCCGCCAGACCGAATCCCTAGGCGCATACCTAAAACCGTTAACCAATGCATAAAGCAAACAAACCCAAAAACCGCCAGTACATGACGCTTTACCATTAATACGAACAAAGGCTCCGTCGCTGTCCAAGCTCACCCTATCCGCAGCTCTCGCAAAAAGATAAGCCAAGGTCTGACGGCCGGTGATTGTATGAAGGGAATAAAGCGGACCGCAGGGAGCCATCCCGCAATACAATCAGCGGCCGCCAGACCGAATCCCTAGGCGCATACCTAAAACCGTCAACCAATGCATAAAGCAAACAAACCCAAAAACCGCCAGTACACGACGCTTTACCATCAATACGAACAAAGGCTCCGTCGCAGTCCAAGCTCACCCAATCCGAAACGGCCCCAAACACGATAAGCCAAGGTCTGGCGGCCGGTGATTGTATGGAGGGAATAAAGCGGACCGCAGGGAGCCATCCCGTAATACAATCAGCGGCCGCCAGACCGAACCCCGAGGCGCGTGCCGCAAACAGCCAACCCACGCGTCAAGGAAAAACGCCGCCCAGAATCAGCGACGACAAAACGCTGAACGATCAATTCCAACAATGATTCAATCACCTTCCAAACTCACCCAATCCGAAACGGCCCCAAGCACGATAAGCCAAGGTCTGGCGGCCGGTGATTGTATGGAGGGAATAAAGCGGACCGCAGGGAGCCATCCCGCAATACAATCAGCGGCCGCCAGACCGAACCCCGGTGCGCATACCGCATATAATCGACCAACGCATCAGGCAAGCAACAACAGCCCAGCCTCTACTGCTTAACCAAAATTGGCTGCACCAACACCCAAGGTTTAACGACGACGGCACGCATCAAAGCATTCGCGGCCAACCACTCCCGCGCTTGATCATCACTTACCGCTGCAACCCAGCCTTGCGAAGTCCAATCTCGAAATTGATCACTATTATCTGCGGCACATTGATAAGCCACTTCCACCAAATCCAGTTCCTGCGCCACGGCGATCGTGTGTCCGGATGCGAAAAATCGCTGTAAGGACGACCAAGCAATCTCCCCCATTTCATCGGCAATCTTCTGGCGATCAGGCGGATCCCCAGTCACTTAAGATTGAGTCCACGGCAGACCGGAAAACTTCCAGCCACTGACACTATTACGGTGCTTGTTTTCGTCGAGGGCTCCCTCGAAACCCTCGGCGACGTTTAGCGCCCGTGTATAACCCAACTCGGTACATTGCATGGCGGCGATTTTCGATCGGCCGCCAGACTGGCACATGAAGTAAATCGGTGCATCTGTAGGAACATTCTGGGCTTCTAGTTCAGCCTTGAGTTCCGCGACGAAATTCGGATTCGGCCCATCACGAGTAACCCATGGCAATTTCAAAGCTGCTTTGCCGATACTCGAAAGGTCAGGCTCGCCAATTAACTGCCATTCGATATCGGTTCGCACATCAACCAGTAACGCATCCCGGTTCGCAGCCAAGTCCGCCCAAGCATCTTTGGCCGTAACATCCCCACCGTACTCCCCGTCAGGCATTTTGAAATTAGGAATCTTCGCCATGGCTAACTCACCTCATCGTTCAGTCGTCTACGGTGCTCTTCCATTTGCTGCAGAATCGGCTTCGCTGCACGACCGGCTGCACGCTCGAAATCCGGCTGCACATCAAAGGCGCCGGCGGCGATGCACTCGAAGCAGCCACTGAGCATCCGGGCCACTTCTTCACCCCGGGCAGCAATCCGTTCGTCTTGCATGAATCGAGCAATGTTTTCTTCAGTACTGATGGCTTCATAGCGCACGTTTAGATCAAAAACCTGATTCGCCCATGCCACCAGCTCCGCCTGGGTACAAACTTCACTAATAATATTGAGCGTCTGTCCATTGCAATGGTCATCCAAGGCTAAGCGCGCCGTTGCTTGAGCTATTTCATCAATACTGATGTAGCCACAACGGCCCTCACCTGCGTTGTTTCGGTATACACCCCCGTGCTTGTTCGCGAGAATGATGTGCCCTAGATCCAGCTCCAAATAGAGGCCATTGCGGGCCACGATCCACTCAACACCGGATTCCTGCAGGTCTTGCTCAGCCTGGCGATTAACCGCCTGGGTAGCGCCAAACAGGGTTTCGGCCTCGCCACCGTTGCCGATGACGCTGGTATAAACCAGCTTCCGCACGCCCGCCTGCTTAGCCGCCTGAATAACATTGCGATGCATGGCTACACGGTCCGTGCCGATGGTAACGGGGGCGGAAATCATGATCGCGGTATCAACCCCAGAAAATGCGCCCACTAGACTGGCCAAGTCCGTGTAGTCACCCTGGCGACAAGAAACATCTGCAACGGCGATTTTTTCCGGAGCCCTCGCAATGGCAATGATGGACTTCGATCCAGCCTGGCGCCCAAGCTTCGTCAGTAAGGCATGGCCCAATCGACCAGAGGCGGCGGTTACAGCAATTGTCATTTATAGTGCCTAATAAACTCTTGACAGGGCGAGTCTATCAAGGAGCGTGCCTATGCTAAAAAAACTTGGCTGGTCTTTTTTGTTTGTCTGCGTGGCCATCGCCGGCCTCATGACCATCTACTACCGAATCGATGGCATTCCCACGCCGGAAACCGACCGATATCTCGACAGCCCCGACTTCACTCTCAGCGAGGAGCGCGACCGTGGACTGTTGTTACAGCCCAAAATCGCCAACGGCCGCGGGATACTCATCATGCACGGCGCCGTTATCAAACCCCGCAGCTACGCGAAAACAGCCGCCTACTTTGCCGAGCGGGGCTATACCGTCTACCTGCCTTACGGCTTCAATCGCATGAGCATCGCCGCCATTGATAAAACGGCCCGTCGGATCTCGCAATCTAAGCTCGCGAATTGGTACGCCATCGGCCATTCCATGGGCGGTATGGCGGGCCTAAGCGTGGTTCGTCAACTGCCGGACAGATTCCGCGCCGTCGCCCTCTGGGCCACCGCCATGCCGGCAGACTTCACCGATCTATCCGTACCCATTCTGTTCCTCTGGGGCGACAAAGACGGTTTGCTGGGCCCGGGTCGCTACGCAACGGCCAAAAGCCGATTGCCCGCTGCCACCGAGCATATGACGCTGCATGGCGCCAATCACCAAGATTTCGCACTCTATTCCCATCAATTTTTTGACGGCCTTGGCGATTTGGGTCCAGAAAAACAGATTGACCAGGCGAACCATGCGACAGCGAAGTTCTTTGCCCAATTCGACGAAGCGGTTCGCTAAGCCGTGTTCCGGCCACAGCTACCCCAAGAACTACTTATCAGCCTCGCCAAACAAATCCGCCAACTGATCTCGCGCCTGTTGCTCGGCATCGCTGGCAGCAGAATCGTAGGCATCGGATCGCGGCTTGAAGTATTCGCAAAAATTCGCTTGGGTTTTTTCTCGAACGGCCTCGGCATCGTCTTCGGTACACTGATCCACGGCCGTCGGATCAAAAAACCGGCATAGCCGGCAAACTCGCAGTGACACGCGACACTGGGGGCATTCATCCTGTCGTCCCCATGGCAGAGACAAATGTGCCAGAGAGCTGCCGCAGCGATAACAAACTAAGGCTGCGCTCATGGTTTAGCGGTCGCCGGCAAGGCTTGTTATGGCGATCACGGTGTGTCGATGTGAACCTGCTGAAACGAGCTCACCAGCAAGTCACCGAATCGGACCAGTAACCACACCAACAACGCCATGACCATGGTGCCCGAGTACATGATGAAGGGCAGTCGGCCTAGCCCCAACAAATGTTCCGGCGCGGCCAAGTAAAAAATGCCCATACCACCCACCAACGGTGCGGCCACGAGCAACTTGCCTTTGATCGACAAATCCAGCCCATGCAATTGCGTAATCAAGAACACGGCTACGCCGCCAAATAGAAACATGTGCCAAGGACCACCCTGGCCATCAATCATAATGGTATAAGCCACAATGGCGCCGTGTACCACGAACAAAGTTTCTAGAAAAACGGTCCACCAACGATTGGTGTGATAGCGTGTAAAAAACAAACTACCCTGCAACAACAATAAACCCATATAGGCAAAACCGGCCAGGTGTCCCTGGGTTATTTCGACCGGGTGATACCAGAAGGTATAAATAATTGCCCAAGAAAAATAATAGCCGTGGTAGCGACGGACAACATCGCCGGGACCATTCAAGGCTTTTATCGCGCGGCCAAAGAAAAGTCCGCGACGTCGGTTCTCCATGAGCAGAATCAATACCAACATCAAGACCACGGACATCATGGACGTGGCCTCATGAACATCTTGGGCCAAGCCATCGTAAAAAATCTTCGTCTGCGCAATATGCAACAGAATAAATCCGCCATTGACAGCCAAGGCAAGCAGATTGAAGGGATGCAAACCGAAAATGTAACGCGGCCGTAGGCTACGCGCCCGGGCAATCAAAAACCAAATGGCCAGCTGATGGAATACATAAGGTACCCAGGCCGACAGGCGCGACCAAAACGTGGCGTCTTGACGTTGCCAGTAGTACCACCAATCACCTTGATCTGGCGCAAACTGAATATTTGCGCTATAGGGCGCGAACAGCAGGATTAGCCCCATGAACACAGCGCAAGCAAGCAAGCCCCACCAATGGTGGTATGGGAATGTTTTTTCCGAGCTATTCATTTGCTAGCCGAGTAGATCTAATGTTGTCGGTTGATTTGCCGCATGAGCCCAGGAACTCGGTTTGGTAGCTGATGATTGTGCTCCAGGATGGCCTTGCTTCGTTTGCATTAACTCGCTTTACACCTTGGTCGGCTATTTTCGGTAGGCGCACCGGCGTCCGGTCTGGCGGCCGCTGATTGTATTGCGGGATGGCTCCCTGCGATCCGCTTTATTCCCTCCATACAATCAGCGGCCGCCAAACCTTAGCTTATCGTGTTTTCATGCGGCGCAGGCCGAAAAAATTAAGACTGCGGCCGTATTGACTCCAGCAGTGCTTCACTGAACCGCCTGCCTAGGCGCTCTTTGCGTCTCGCGCCTCAATTCGCCGCGCAGCGGCATGCCCTTCAACCAGTGGCACAGGGTCTAGTACCCAGTTTCCCGCGGTTCTGCGCGCTGGCGAGGGAATTGCATAGGCGATGTCCCCCTGGGTTTCCTGTAGCTTCTGGTAGTCAATACGCCAGCCTTTGGCATCCCATTCCTTTAGGCACTCGCGATAACGCACGACGGCCGCGTCGCCCGGCACCAAGGTTTCCTTGATATTGCTATTCGGCGTACGAATGGGTGATAGGCGTTCCAATATAGCGACGTCCTCATGGACGATTTGCAAAGTCACATCCTCGATGCGCTGATCATGCTGATCTTCCATCAGCCAGTTACGCATGTTCACGAAGAAAATTCGCGTGCTGCTATCGTCCACCGGCGCCTCAAACAGATACTGGTGGAAGGAATTGGTCGCGGTTAGATCAATCCAGGTCACCAGCTGGTTTGGACCCTGAAACCATGACCCCGCTGCACCCACGCGATCACCGACTTTAGAGTCATTCAGCTCAGTGTCGGCATCGAGTTTGTCGCCGAAGGGGACATAAAATTTACTGCCCCAGGGAATATCTTCCATGGGTACCGGACTGCGTTGGCGCTCCGCGGACATTAGCGGCGCGCCCTGCATGGGATGTACAAATTCATTGTGAATGGGGTCCATGCCGTTTTCCATGGAACGCTCGTAGTAAGCTTTCAGGTCAATGACATATAGCTGGGCTTTCCACTCGCCACCGTCATATTCTTCGATATCGTAGAGCGGCGGTCGTTCCTCTTCGGGCAAATCACCCAGGAAAGCAAACACGATCCCATACTTTTCTTGCACGGGGTAGCTATCAATCTTCGCACGGGGCGGAATTTTTTGTCCGGCAAGTGAGGGAACTTTAGTGCACGACCCGGCACCATCGAATTCCCAACCATGGTAGGGACAAACCACGCAATCCCCCTTCACCAGCCCCGCCGATAGGGATCCCCCTCGATGAACACAGGTGTCCGACAACACGTGGGCCGCGCCCGATTCATCGCGAAAAGCCACGAACGGCAAACCCAGTAATTCCACGCGCATGGGTTTGTCTTTGACTAGCTCGTCGGCGCGAGCAATGGGATACCAAAAATTGATGTACATGATTTATCGTCCGTCAGCGTTCCGGCGAGCAGAGTTTAGTATTGCGTCAGCAGAATAATACGCCCACCCGCCCGTGTCGGATTGCGGAAAACCCGTATCGTGGGGACTACAGCGCAGGCGCGGCCGCAGAGTGGTCGATTGGACTTCACCGTACGGGTTTGGCATTCCCTTGCCGAATGGATTTGCGCATTTTGCCAGCGATATAGCCTGCCATTAGGCGCGCCCATGGATTGATCGGCACGTCGGTATAGTATTCGGCATCCAACCAGTTGCGCTGTTCCCAATAAGCGTAATTCACGGAATTTTTCTGTCGTCGCGTCATGTTCTGCATCGCGCGAAAATTCATCAGGGCGCTAAATTTGGGCGACCCCAATTCACCTCGCCTTATCTCCTGAATGAAAGTGCGGGCAAGATCGTCGATACAATCACTAACCTTTTCCAGGTAAGCCGGCTTCTCCATTTGCGACGAAGAAATACCCAGGCGACTGACCACATCACAACCCCAAGCCGAAGCCGTCCCCTCTAAAAAGTTCAAAACCTCTTTATGCCCTCCCCCGGCTGCCGTCGCAGTGACCACCGCTTTCTTGCCAAAAAAACTTGGCCGATTGCGTTTGTACATGAAGTACTCGACAAAATTCTTCATCAATCCAGTGACGGCGAAAGTATGCACCGGGGCAGATAAGATGAGCCCGTCCGCGGCGTTCATCTTGGTGGCGATGGGACCGATTTTTTTGTATTCAGGACAGGCGGCCTCACCAACGCTGACGCAGGACAAGCAGCCATCGCAAAATGGCACCGCGACGCGCTGAATAAAAACGTACTCAAAATTCGTCGGCGCAATTTCCTGCATGCGGCTTTCGAGCTGCCGCAGTGTCTTATAGGTCCAACTCTCTTCGTTGCGGGGGGAGCCGACAAAAACCAAAATGTTCAAAGCCGCTTGTTCACCGTCTGCCATGCGAGTGTCCATGAATTGATTTTCCACGCACTGACCGGCACCCGAAATATGCGGCGGCGCAAGACACCTCTCTGCGGTCATCAGTGATGTCTAAAATTGATAGCTGGCAGCCGTGCTTGGGGATGCAAAGCAGCAAGCGAAAAACACTTGTGACTGACAAGCCAGCAGGAACAAAACGTTTGCGCGGCGGAGCGATCGTTGTCAGGACCTGCGTCGCCTAAGCATTCGGCTTTGTTTTCTACGCCTTGACCGCTGCCTTGCGGCCGCTAGAGCTATACGCGGACTCGTCGCTGATCCAAGCTAGCGTGCGGCTGCCGACGCCAACTCACCACCGGCTAGCTGCGCTTGGAAGAATTCGCCAATCTCATCGGTGGCCTGCCCGGCCTCCGGGATCGTGGGATGATCCTGCCACACGTGCCACATGCCTTCCCAAACATCGAGAGTGCAATCCACCTTGTCCCGTCGCGCATTGCGCGCCAAGCGAATCGCATCACTCAACAAGCGCTCGCGGGTACCCACTTGAATCAACAAGGGCGCAAGCCCTGTTAAGTCAGCGTAAACCGGAGAGACCAGCGGATGATTAAGAGGCGTGTCGCCGGCATATAAGTCCGCTTCGTCGGGCCGCAGGGGGCCCAGCACAACATCGTATTCACTCAAGGTGGCCTGGGTATCGCCAGCGCGAGTTCTATCGGTGGACGGAGATATCGCCACCAAGGCGCCGGGCTGGGGCAAGCCTAATTCTCGCAGACGCAAGGCCAAGGCCACGGTTAAACCGCCGCCCGCGGAATCGCCGAATACACCAATAGCACGGGGATCGAAGCCCGCCTTGAGTAAAGCGTCATAGGCCGATACTGCGTCATCCAGGCCAGCAGGAAACGGATGCTCAGGCGCTAGTCGATATTCCACCGTCAGCACCGATATTTGGGCTGCTTCGCTCACACGAATGGGCAGTACAAGATTCGTCTTGGCCGAACCCAAGATATAGCCGCCGCCATGCAGATAGATCAGCGCGCGACCATCGGTGGCATTGGCCGGATGCAGCCAATAGGCCTCAATGGCATCCAGCCCCGCGGGTTTCAGATCATAGTCCAGGCCAGCGCGTTCGACATTTTTCAGAAACATCTTGCCCAGAAAGTCCCGCGTAAACTTGAGAACTTTAGGCTTGCGCATGTCCGCGGCACCGCCGCGTGGACGCCAAGATCGATAATAGTCCTGCGCCTGCTCACTGACCGTCGTAGGCACCGGGGTTAAGGGTTCAGTAGGCGGCGGGCGATCCACATGGGCTCCGGCGAAGGCTGAAACTGAGATCATGGTACCGACAAGTAATCCGAGTCGGTGTTGTTTCAAGCGCCGTATGCCGCGTGAATTTGTACCTTGTATCGGCTGCATGAGTTCTCCAAACCTAAGCATCAAACAACTTGTCGCCGGCAGCGCCGGCAATCCGGCCGGGTTGAATAGACCCAATCCGAAAGCTTACCCGCTCTAGCTAAAGGTATTGCAGGGTGAGTTCTTCTGAAACATCCCACAATTTCTGCGCGAGCTGTTCATCACCCATGTGAGGTCCCGTGGGCTCGACCGGATTGCAGTCCTCAAAGTAGTAGCCGCTGATTCCCGCCAAGTCTGGATGCGTCGCTACGTAAGCTTGGGTCGCAGCGCCTTGATTCGAATTCTTGAAACCCTCGCGCAAGGGCGCATCAGGATCGCGTGGCTTTTTCATGAAGTAGCGACCTAGATTGGTCGCCACCATGCCTGGATGCACAGCGTTGGCAGTAACCGAGCTGCCCGCGTATCGTCGGGAGAGGTCGAAGGCAAACAAGGCATTGGCCAATTTTGACTGCCCGTAGGCCGTGAAAGGCTGATACTTTTTCTCCCCCGATAAGTTTTCGAAGTCGATGCCCGGTGCCGGCGCACTCTTATAAGCAAGACTGCTAACCATCACGATACGCCCAGCATCGGCTGCTTCAACTTGGGGCAGCAAGCGCCGCGTTAGCAAATAGTGCCCCAAGTGATTCACCACGAACTGCCTTTCCAAGCCATACACTTGCTCGAGCTTTGGCAAGGCCATGATCCCAGCGTTGCACATCAAAATATCCAACGGCAGATCTAACGCCTGAACCTGATCGGTGCAGGCACGTACATTGGCGAAATCGCTCAGCTCACAAGCCACTGGCGTGGTTTGTCCCGTCACTTGCTGGCAAGCCTTCTCGGCTTTCTCCAGGGTTCGTGCCGCGGCGATAACATGGACACCGCGCGCGACAAAACTCCGCATAGTTTCAAACCCTATGCCGGAGTTAACGCCCGTAATCAGCGCAGTCAGTCCGTCTAACTTTAAACCAGCGAGCACATCATCGGCCGTTGACGCAAAACCAAATTCACTGCGCGGCACATCAGCGATGTCCGCGCGCAGGCGTGATGAAAAACCGGCGGTGGCTGCGACACTTGCCGCAATACTCAATAACTGGCGGCGACTTAATTCTTTGGTCATGGCTAAGACCTTCTTTTGCTAGCGTTAATTCTTGGACAAAAAACCGCGCATCCGCTTAGCGGCAACATATACTCTCTTCCTCAGGCAGCTTGCAGGTTATGCATCGCGTAGAGCTGGGATGACTCGTTCGCCGATCAGTTTAATGCCGTGTACTTGGTGCTTCTTTAATTCAAGGGACATATGCGTGACACCAGCCGCCTGCAACTCATGGAGATGTTCAATCACGTGATCCATGTCTTGCGTACTGCCGGTTAAGGTCAAATGATCAACGCAGTCATCCAACAAGCGATCCGGCAAGCCCGCAACGGAGTCCGCATTTGCCGGCGCCATGGCGTAGATCTGCGGAATGAATTTCAAAACCGTGGCAAAGTCTTCCGCGCTCATGAATTCGCGCATCATGTATTCACGAAAAATAGCGCGAAATCCGATCCAGCGCTTGGCCTCGTGACGAGCCTCAGCTAGATCATCGTAGACATACCAGGCATGAAAATTATTGATTTGGAAATCGGCAGCGGCCCGGCCGAAGTCCTCAAGATGTCCCTTGACCCTGCCGACGGCTTCCGCCGCCAGGCCGGGGGATAGATCGCTCAGCATAATGCCATCTGCAGCGCGTGCCGACATTTTCAACATCTGCGGCCGATTCGCCGCTGCAAAGACCGTTGGTGGTGGCGCTGTGACCCACTGGGGGTCATAGTCGTTAATGGTGTATAGCTCGCCGTGGTAGCTGAAGGGTCGTTTCGTGATCGCGCCTTTTACAATGTCAATGGCTTCACGCACTGCACGCACGCGGCGCGAGCGATCGATTTCCAGCGCCATGACCACCTCACCGCCGCCACCGACAATGGCTTGAGCCCGGCCGGGGCAAATCTCATTCAGTGTCAACAAGCCCATGGCGATCCTGAAGGGATGCAGCTCATAGGGGCTAAGCGCGATGGGGCCCAGCTTGATGCGCTTCGATACGCGTGCCAGCTCGGCTAAGTTGCTAAAAGGGTCGCGGCCATCTAAGTAGCTGGCGCACCAAATGGCATTGAAGCCGTGCTCTTCGGCCAACAACCCCAATTCCGCCAGTTGGGCGGGCGTAAGGTGAGAGTCTAAAACCAGATCGAAATCCATGGCCCCAGTCTATCAATACCCAGTGACCTAGCCGCTTTCTTACCGGGCTTGGCATAGACTCCGTTCGCAGGGTAGACCGTTATTGTCTCCATCGATGCTCTGCGCGCCGCATTGATTGAGGTAAAACAAGGCTTCTTCGCAAGAGTTCATTTCACGGCAATAGCGCTTATCACCGCAATCTGGGTGACCTGTTCTGTCATCCGTCACGAGCGGCTGCCGACCAGCGCCGCGCGGGAGACGACCACCAGACCATAGCCCCCGTTTCGCTTGGCGCGCGTCCTCTTCTAACTGAAAAAGCCGCAGATCCTTGGCCCAGCGTCGATAAACCACGGCCAGCCCCTTTGCCACTAGCGCCGCGTTGACGTCAGTCTCACCGACAAATACCCGTCCGACGGTTCGCCCATAGTCATCGATATCAAACAATCGCACGGTAATGTCCCGGTCCAGCACTAGGCGCTTAAGTTCCGATCGTGCCGCGTTTGCAAAGGGTTCGCCTTTTTCAGGCGTGTCTATTTCGGCCAATCGAATCCGCACAATGCTGCCCCCGGCAACGCGCAAACTCAGGGTGTCGCCGTCAGCCACATGGGTGACGCGACCACCAATAAAATCGCCTTTCTGACCCGTAATAGCACCCGACCGTTGGGGTGTGGCGGGTTTGGCGCATGCAAGCAGCAGCGCCGGAAGCGCTACGAGCAGCACAACAGTCCGCAAATCAGTGTTTATGAGGATTTCCGTCGCGGTCGTTGCTATGCGCGTGACGCGGCGAGTGGTCGTGATCATGTTGGTGACCGTGCTCGGCATGCGGTCGGGGAGAATCAAACATGTGCCCCTTTCGGGTCTTGGCCACCTTTCGCTCTGCCAGGGGTTTGCGCCAACCTTTACCCGAGAGCTGAAAATTGGGCGCGGACGGCAGCTTTCTTAAGGATGACTTACCGCAAGCTGGACATTGCACGAGCGCCGGGTCAGACAACTTCTGCAATGCATCAAAAGTATGCGAACAGTCGGCACATTGATAATCGAAGATGGGCATGAGGCGGCATAGCCTGGAAAAGTACAGAGGATAACAGCATCCATACCGCAAAGATTCTCAGTGGACAACAACAGCTCGCCAAGCAGCGATCGTCTATAAGAAATGGTTTAAGCCACGCGCGATCTTGATAGCCTATTGGTTTGTCGTCTGCAAATACTGTTGTCCTGGTACCCGGCTCACTGCCCGGCCACGACGGCCGGCCAAAAACCCCTCATGGATAGTCTTGTCCGGCATTTGGCCGACGACAATCCAAACACGATAAACGGCACGGAAAATCAGATTAAGGTGCTTGCGGCCACGCAATCTAGCCGTAATACTCAGATCTACTGAAACACACGAAGGAGGTGATCCAATGTCTAGTGAGATTTCGACGGTAACCCTAAAACCCTCGCGTCTTAGCCGGACAGCGGAGCACCTTATAGACCCGAGCTAAGACACGCGATGGATTGCCGACTGCGAGCTTGGGGTTACCCAGTCTCACGAAGGCCCGCTTACGCGGGCCTTCTTTTTTTACCAGTTAGAACGCGGCTTCGCGACCTGCCGGTAACGCAGAGCCCCTGGCAAAACCCCAATTTATTCGTCAGCGGGCTTGCGCAGCTTCAAAACAAAACGATCGGTCTTTCCCCTAATGTCCTTCCCAAAGACCATTTTCGTTAAATCGTCTTCAGGATGCTTCAACATCTCGCCTTCAGCCTCGAGCACAAATCCAGCGCGGGTAGCTAGGTCGACAGCGACAGCCTGCGGAATTCGGTGTAGCCTCGCGTTGTCCAAATCCGGCTGGCCCGAGTGGTCAATTAGCACAAACACGCCGCCGGGCTTGAGCGCGGTAAAAATACGGCCGAGTTGCTCAAGGGCCGCGTCCTCGCCCGCATTGTAATAGGTGTCGTGAAAATTTAGCGCCGTCAGGGCCAAATCAATACTGCCGGCTTCTATATTGCCCTGCTCCAGCCCCTCATCCGAGCGCACGACGTTACCCAGCCGACCATCTTTCAAGCGCTCGCCGAGTGCTTTGGCCGGGGCGCCATTCATGGCATCGAGCAGCCAGCGGGGATTGTCGGCGTAGACCACACCTGTCGGCCCAACGGCCACCGACAAAACTTCCGAATACCATCCGCCCGCGGCCATCACATCGATTACCGTCATGCCGGGTTGAACACCGGCAAACTCCAATACGGCGGCGGGCTGGCGATGGACATCGCGCTCGCGATCAATCGCTAAGCGATCATCTAAGGCCGCCCAATGATCTGCCGACCAGCTTGTTGTGGATACCAGTACCGCCAGCCCGAAGATTATTCGTATAATTTTCACTGTTGTTCTCCCGAAGTCTGCGGCCGGCGTTGCCCGCGCTGAATCAAATTTATACCCACGCCATCGCGGTCGAAAAATAGCATCTCGAGATCCTGCTCTTCCACATCAGGATTGGGGAAAAGCACGATGGGCGGGGAAACGATACTGTAACCCTCGTTCTTAAGTATTGCATGGATGCCATGAATATCTGTCGTGACGAAAACGAAGACCGTATCACCCGTGCGGATATCGGTCCGCGCGGCTGGCGGTGGCTCAGGCTTGTCTTGCACATAACTGAACAAGCCCACGTTCCCTGACAGTGTGTCTCCAGATTGAAGAATGGCCAGGCGAACCGTTTGGTCGCGAGTACCCAGAACACGATTAACGGCCTCCCTGTCTAATACCAACTGTCGCCTCGGCTTAAGGCCAAGAATGTCGCGATATAAACGCAAAGACTCGTCGAGGTCACGGACGAAAATGCTCGCGCGCAACATGGGCGTCAGTTTTTCTTGGGGCGGAACCACCGGCTCCTGAGCGTGGCCAACACTCATCAAGAATAAAACGCTAAACAAAAAATATCTCATTGTCCTAGGCACAAACAAATAGCCCATTGTCCCGGCAAACCCTCAACGCGCCCGATAAATAGCAGCTACAAGCGTCGGTAATGATACTACCAAGCTAAGGTACTCGGACCACGGCCATGCCACCGGGAGCGAATGCATGCCCACTGTTGAACACCCTAGCGACAAAATACAATCCATGACCAAGATCAAGCCTCAGCCGGTAATATGTACTGTCTACCTTCTAAAAAATGAAATGATTCCGATGTCGGGCTCATCTTTTCAGCTTTAGAGCCTGACCGCGAATCGGCTAAGTATTTTGACTTACCGCGTCGATACCCGCGCGCAAATCTGGGAGTATCGAACAGCTAAGACAATTTCGCAGTAATACCTAATTAGGAATAACAGGCAAGCTAATGCACGACAACTCGCTATTACAAAGAATTTTAATCGTTCTCCTACTATGGCTGCCGCTCGTTTCGATGGCAGCTGAACAATCTACGGTCTTGATTACCGGCTCAAGCCGCGGCATCGGCTTTGAATTTGTCAAACAATATGCCGCGCGAGATTGGTTGGTTATTGCCACCTGCCGGAATCCCGATTCGGCAGAAGCTTTGCACAAACTGGCCGCGGGCAATAACAATATTGTTGTTGAACGTCTTGATCTACTAGACCATGCGGGTATCGATACGCTGGCAGAGAAGTACGCCCAGCAGCCTATAGACGTGCTGCTCAACAATGCAGGATTGATGCGCGGACCTGAGCGCGGCCAAATGGTGGGCAGCATCGACTACGAGGCCTTCGATGAATTCTACCGGATCAACGCCATGGGCCCCTTGAAGGTCTCGGAAGCTTTTTACCCCAATATCAAGCAGGGCAAAATGAAGATAATGGCGGCATTGACCACCGGCAAGGGCAGGCGCGGCATCCCGGTACCCGGCTTCAGCCTATACAAGACCAGCAAAGCCGCGCTAGATGCTATTCAAACCGAAATTGCCCTACGCTGGAAGCGCCAGGGCGTAAAAGTGGTGACCCTGCTGCCAGGTCGTGTTTATACTCACGGCGAAGCTGGCGACCCCGGCGCCACCGGCGTCGTAGCCATAGAAAACAGCGTCGCAGGCATGCTGAGCGTGATGGATCAGCTCAAGCTTGACCAAACGGGCCAAACCATTGCCTGGAATGGCGAAAGGATAGAATAGGAACATGTTTATTAATTTCTGGTATCCCGTCGCGCGTAGCGAAGAAGTAACCAACGAGGTGCCCTATAGGGCGCGCATTCTCACCTTGGACTTTGTCGCGTTTCGCGACAAGGATGGTCAAGCGCATGTGCTCAGCGACACCTGCATTCACCGCGGAGCCTCTCTAGGTAAAGGCAAGGTTAACGGGGATTGCGTCGAATGTCCCTATCATGGCTGGCTATATGACGGCAACGGACATTGCACATCCATCCCGTCCCTCGGCAAAGACCAGCGCCCGCCGGCACGCGCGAAAGTTGATAGTTATCCAACGCAAGAACGCTATGGAATCGTATTCGCGTTTCTAGGTGACTTGCCGGAGAGTGAGCGGCCACCGATCTATGACATTAGCGTATACGACGATCCCGAATGGCGGGCGAATGAACTAGTGGTCTTCGATGTGGACTACTACTACGAACGCTCCGTAGAAAACGGCCTAGATCCCGCACACAACGAGTACGTGCATCCCAAACAGGGCACACCGGGCATGACGCAGGACTTTAGAAACAAGCCCATCGATGTCCAAGACATGACGGATTGGGGCAGCAAGTTCATGATTCCGTTCGTACAAGAAAAAGAAGAAGAAGGCCTCATGGCCGAGGAAGTCGAACGCACGCCTGACCAGTTAAAAGCCGGCTCAGGTCATTTAGGTCCCAATATCTTAATTACCTGGCTGCATTTTAGTGAAGAGAATCAGTTTCGACAGTACTTTTTTGAAGCACCGATCGACGAAAACCGTACGCGGATCTTCTTTATCAACATGCGCCACTTCATGATGGATCCCAAGCACGATCAGCCGATCATTGATGTGAATATGCAGATTGCCCAGGAAGATATCGACATCTTGGTCGAACTCAATCCGGTACGCACACCGGATACCACAACCAAAGAATTGCTGGTACCCGCGGATAGACCCGTGGTTCGCTATCGAGAGTTTCTGGATGATTGGCAAGAGCGGGGCTGGAAGGTGGACTTTCGTCGACTCAACGAGTTACGCGGTGATGTGGCCTTTGCGATCCCCTGCCCGGATCGTCGCGAGCATGGCAACTGGATACTTGATCCCATTCCAACCCTGTAGCAGCTAGCGCCGGCCGTCGTACCAAAGAGACAGGCGGCCCTTGTCGGTTAGAGAACGCCAGGGCCGTGTGATCAAGCGCAACAGTTGCACCGCGATTTCGCGACCACTATAGAGTTTGAGCTTGCGGTTGGATGTTGCTAGTGGATGTTCGCGGAGTATTGGGAAGCGCAAACCACGGGCGCGACCCCAGGCCTTAAGCCGCCGGCTTAGGTCAACTTCCTCCGCCGCGTACAGTTTGTCGCTGAAGCCGCCGATATCAAGAAATGCCTGCCTGCGACACAGAATCAATGAGCCGGCAGCCCAACGAAACAGTACCGAAATAAAAGACCAAAACCCCAACATTGCCCTCGCCCACCAGGGCAGGTCAGACATGCGCATCAAACTGCCGCAACCCGCCGCGTCACCGGAAGACATGACGCGGCGCAAGTCAGCAAATAAAGTTTCACTCATCACGCAATCTGCATCCAAGAACAATAGCCATTCGCCCCTGGCAGCAGCAGCTCCGGCATTCCGCGCCCTGCCGATCTGATTAATGGCCTCGAAAACCACCTGAGCACCGGCGTGATGGGCAATCTTTGCAGTCTTGTCTGTGGAATTGTTGTCCACCACGATCACTTCGATATCATCATCGGCTGGCAGACTGGCCAAGCAATGAGGCAACAATCTTTCTTCGTTGTAGGCCGGAATAACGATCGACAAGAACATCAGCCTAGGTTTCAGAACAATCTGAAACAACGCGTTTGAATTTGCCGCCACGCTGCAAGCGCCAAACACCCTCCACCAAGTCGATTTCCCGACCCGGGACGATTTCTGTCAGCATGGATACCAACTTTGGCTCAAGATTCTGCGATTTCGCGGCATCGAAATACAGTTGCAAGTTCCCGCTCGACAGCTGATGCAGGCGCCATGCTCGCAGGCCGGGTAATTTCTCGAACTGAAAACTCAAAGGCGAGATACGCCGGCCGTCATACCCGATGATCCAGTCATCGCGCCGCGCCTCAACAATACCAATAGTCGGTAACCGCAGTTGGCAGGCTTGCTGCCTTTCTTCAAAGCGAATGTCATCGCCAAGACGATAACGCAACAAAGGCTGCGAGTTTACAAACAGCGGTGTGGCCAACAGGCCCGCCGGGGAAGCCTCCAGGTGTATTTCATCGACGTTGGCATGATAGTGATCGCAATAGGGGCATTGCCACGCTAAGGCGCCGGTTTCGGTCGAACCATAACGATCCAGAACCAGTGCCCCAAAACCATCAGCCATAATCTGCCGCCATTCGGTATGCAAATACTCGCCACCGGGACCGACAATCGCCACCCCCACATCTCGGAATGACTCACCCGCCTCCATCAGGAAACGAACAATGCCACTGCTGATACCCCGGATGAGCTGTGGCCGAATCGTTAACAACAAATGTCGAATTGCGCCGACATCGGCAGCAACGCCCGCAAACCAAGTCGCGTAATGCCGGCCCCCGTAATCAAACCGTTTCGGCCAATCCTCAGGTTTAGCACAGGCGTCCCCGTCCACAAAAACCAGCTGCGTGACCCGCTCCGGCAGGTCATAAAACAATTGCGGCCGATAGAGCAAGGCGCGGCGAAATTCGCGTTCACGGGAGTTGTTCCAAATACTCAGCTGCAAGCCTGTGGTTCCCGAAGTCCGTGCCTCCCGGACGGGGAGATCTTTGGCAACCGGCACCCGCGGCACGTCTTGTTTTTCCAGCGGCGGCACGGCGGACCATGCAATCGCGCCGGCCAAACGCCGCCGGTAGAAATCAGAGTGCTCGCGAAATGCGGCTAGTAGAGATTGGGTATCTACCGCCGACCCAAACCGCAGCGCCCGGTGCCGCAAGACTTCGGCCCACTGCGACGGATGCGAGTGGATAGCGGAGGCCGAATAAATCACGCCAGGTCAGGATGCACCATTTGATCGCGAATCCAAAGGGCTACTTGCTGGCAAGCTGTGCAAGCACTCAAGGCTACGTTGGCAAGGAAAATTTCAGAATAAGCAGGCGCCCAGCGATCCAAGAAAACTTCACCCGCCGTCACCCGTTCCCAATAATTCACAACTTGCTTACGCTTAGCGTCACTGAACGACGGGTTATCGCGCAATCGCTGCAGGTCGGCTTCGTCAAGCCTCAGCGGCAACCCTTTTTCATTGTTCACACGGTCGCCGTACAAGTTAAACCAAACTTGCTCAACGGTCTGCTGGCAATGGGGGCAAGTGAAAATTCGCTTGTCGATTGCCGGCGCAATGGTTTTTGCACTCATTGCTAGAACTTGTTGAGAGGACGCTTAGCCAGTTGTTCTTCGAGCTTTTTCGCCGCCGCCCGACGCCGTGGCCTGCGCGCCTCATCCTTATCCATACCGGATGCCACGGCCTGCTTGACGGCCGCCAGTCGTTCGCGGCTGTGCCGTATTTTCAAGCTTCTCGCTGCAATAGCACGATCAATGCGATCCAGCGCTGGCTCCACCGATAGATCGCCAGCGTAAAGTTTTTCCTCTAGCTCACGCTTTTGTTCACGGAGCTGCTCAAGCGTAGCCATGACTAAGAAGCCAAGGGCGTTTTGCGCATTTCGGTTGCTTGAAAGCCCGGCAAATTTTCCATCCGCGCGCGCCAGGCCAACACCTGCGGACATTCCGAATAGTCGAGCTGATAACCCATCTTGGTAATCAGATAAGCCGAGATCGCAAAATCACAAACTGTCATCTCTCCCAGCAAATAATCTTTACCCGTTAACTGCTGCTCGAGAATCTTCAGTAACGGCGTCACCGCATCCACGTCTTTTTCTTCAGCCGTCTTCAAGGCCCCCATGGCAGGCATGAGGTGACAGCTTTGCCAGTGCAGCCAACGATCAACATCGGCGCGACCCTGGGGATCCGTCGGCAAAGCCTTAGTTTCAGGAAACATGGTGGCCAGATAGGTCAATATGGCATTGGACTCCCACAGCTTTAGGTCACCATCCACCAGTGCTGGGACCTTGCCCATGGGATTGATGGCAAGAAACTCCGCACTCTGAGTTTCCCGGTCTTTAAAACTGACATGATGGACATCGACGTCCAAATTAAAATTCTTCACAAAGGCTTCGACCTTGCGATTGTTCGGCGTGATGGTGAATGAGTAGAGTCGCACCTTGATTCTCCCGGTCCTTATCCGTCTATTATTAGGCCATGGGCCGCTGGAGACCACCTTCCCCGAAAGCCTCGCCATATATAACTCCGGCGGGCTACGCCGCGCTGCAGACAGAGCTCAAGGAGATCTGGCAGCGCCGGGCGGAGGTGGTCCGCGCCTTGGCCGCTGCAGCTGCGGAAGGCGACCGCTCGGAAAATGCAGAGTATATCTACCGCAAGAAAGAGCTGGGAGGCATTGATCGCCGCATTCGCTACTTGCAAAAACGCCTGCCGGATCTCACGGTGGTGCGCGAAGCACCTCGCACCGACCGGGTTTTCTTCGGCGCCTGGGTGAAACTAGAAGCCGAGGACGGCGAACCGGTGGAATACCGAATCGTTGGCGCTGACGAAGCTGATCCGGGCAATCGGGCCATCAGTATGGACTCACCCCTAGCCAAGGCGCTGCTGAAAAAAGCGCGGGACGATGAAGTCGAATTGGTCGTCGGCGATCATCGGCAACATTACCTGGTGACGAATATTCGCTATGAATAACACTGAGCAAGAAATCGGCCGGGCACCGGAGGGTTGGCTCGAAACCATCACGGCAAACTGCCGGCCTCAACCGGCGATACCAGCAGTACTGGTGTTTATGCTTTCAATCATGACACCGATTTTTTCTCTAGACCCCAATAGCACGCCCGATCACGGCAATGCGTCCTGGCTTTGGTTACTGGTGCCACTCGGTATTGCAAGCTCTTGTGCCTTAGCCATCGCGGCGGGTTTTTGCTCGCTATTTCCACAAGGAATTTGGATCCTCTTGGCCAGCTGGGCGCTAAAGTTCACCGCAGCGGGCGGACCTCTGCCGGCTTATAACAGCTACGTATTCTGGGCCGGAATCATCGCTTGTACGCTGATGCTGGGCTGGCAAATCCATCGGGTGCGCGCCGGGAAATTTGTGCCCAGCATTCGCGAAGTCAACGAGGACCAAGAACCGTGGTAACGAAGCGTATTTCTATCATCGTCGTCTTGGCACTGGCCATGAGCTTGGCGGCCGCGTCGGCAGACATCCAAGACAATTGTGCTGTCTGCCCGGAAATGATCAGTCTACCGGCGGGGCAATTTCTCATGGGCACAGCACCCGAAGACCGCCTGATTGATCCACGTACCGGCAAGCCGGCAACCAACGACGGTCCACAACACGAAGTCGTGCTGCGGTCGGGATTCGACATCGGTAAGTATGAAGTGACGGTCGAGCAGTATGCCGCCTTCGTGAATGCGACGGGGCGAGAAAAAGCAGACGGTTGCATGGGCTTTACCCAAGCCAACAAGTTCGCGCCGAGCAAAGACTTCGATTGGAACCGTATCGAAACGCCGCAGTCGCGCAGTCACCCGGTGGTTTGCGTGTCCTGGTTCGATGCCGCAGCCTATGCAAAATGGCTCAGCGAAAAAACGGGAGACAACTATCGACTGCCCAGCGAAGCAGAATGGGAATACGCCGCGCGAGCGGGCACGACTACGCCCTACCATTGGGGCGTTGATGCAGCGGATGCCTGCGAATACGCAAATGTGCGCAGTCCTGGCGCCAAGTCCATCAGCAAGCGTCAAGCAGATTCCGACGTCACGGACGGATTTCCCTGTGACGATGGTTATCCCCACGCGGTCCCCGTGGGCCAATTCCGCCCCAATGACTTCGGCCTCTACGATATGCAGGGCAATGCTTGGGAATGGGTCGCCGACTGCAATCATAAAGACTATACAGGCGCGCCCACCGACGGCAGCGCGTGGCTGGATGCCGAAGGCTGTCAGTTTGGCTTGATCCGCAGTGGTTCGTTCTTGAATCGGGTTGAACGATCTAGCACCACGGTTCGCGTGGGCCGACCGCGTTCAGGACGCGCGACGAATATGGGCTTTCGCGTAGCACGTGATCCGCAAGGCGATCAAGCAAGCCCCGCCGGGCAAGCGGCAGCATGGATTTTAGACACATCAGCTGATGAAAGCCCCGGCGGACAACTATTCGCGGAAAATTGCTTGGCTTGTCATCAACGCAAAGAAAATTTTCGCGGCATCTACGGCAGGGATTTTGCCTCCATCGAGAACACAATCCGTACTGGTGGCAACAATATTATGAGCATGCCCGCCTTCGGCGACGTGCTCAGCCAAGAGGAAATTGATTTGCTCGCCACTTATGTACGCGACGCAAATGGCTGGAACGATTAGAGCGATTTCCTCGCCGAGCTCTTTCGACGTAGCCGCCGAGCAAGCGCGCTAGGCGACATTGCCGTAGGATCGTAGATTCTATTGTGGAGCGAGCACCCCCGGCCCTATCCGCCGCGCAATCCAGTCCAGCATCAGCGCGAAGTTGTCGGGTGCATTCAAATGCAAAGCGCTATTGTGATTGGTGTCATCCAATACAACCATTTCGAATAGCTCGCCGCCAGGAAAGAAGCCCTGCTCGCGGGCCATGGTCTGATCATGGTCCCGGCAATCTAAGTCACCCCCACAAACCACGAAATCATCTTCACCCAGCAAAGAAAAGACCGGCACGGACAGATCCCGCGATTGCGGACCAAAATATTTACTCGATGACATCGCCTCGCCCACAGCCGTGGTCTGGCGATTGAGTTCGTCGACTTTAATGACCTCGGGATCGACATTTGACCGGGTATAGAAAGTATCGCCCCGCGTGTTTGGTTTTGACACGATATAGCTTGGGTCAATAATTTTCCCCACGAATGGGCCCTTGAGTGCCGCAAGGTCCACGCCCGTGCGCATGGCCATGACGAAATCGGGATTCGTGTTGTGCGCAAAACCCGTCAAGATGATTCCGGAAACTTGCTCCGGGTACTGCAAACCGTGGGCAATTGAAGTCACTGACCCAAATGAGTGGCCGACGGTGACAACATCGACAAAATTTTGCTTGGCCTTCAAGAACGCAATAATTCGCGACAAAACATACGCGTGATTGTCAACGGTCAACAACAATCCGAAAGGATGGTCGCTTTCACCCATGCCCAGCCGATAGAAATTGAAGGTGGCATAACCCGCTCTCAGCGCCGCCCTCGCATATGAATAGGTATCAGGCTGATAGGGAAAATCCCAGTAGCTTGTGCCATACCCCAAACCTGAAACCAATACTTGAAGAATTTTCCCGTCGGCGGGCCCAATCGAGCAAAGTTCTCCCGCCACGTCGAATTCGAACCAGCCATCGGGTGACAACTGGCTTGGAATCACCAGCCGCTCGCAGCTAACACCGGGCATATCACTCGCTTTAGCAACCGCCACACCGATACCGGCACGCAGTGGTGTCTCGTGCCCGCCAGATTTCCAAACGCCCAGTAGTAACAGTACTACTAGCAGCGCCAGCAGCCCGAGCAAGATCTTCTTAAACACCGTCAGTAGTCTACTGGCTAGGCGTCATAGGCGTCACCGGCGCGTCATCCGCTGTGGTAACCGTGGTACCCGGCTCCATCTCACCCGCAGCCAACGCCTTCATATAGTTTACCGTGGGCAAATGACAGTAACTTTGTCCTTGAAAGTTCTTGGGCAACAAGAAGGTAATCCAACTGTCATAGTCCTGGAAAAGTCCGGGCGATCTAAAATGAATGAGGCCGTCATCACCGATATAGCTGGGCTGAAAATCGGCCAAGTAGCTGCGGCCGGTGGTGAAAGGCTCGATGTCATCAACGACAAAACTAGCGGCCTTCTCTGCGGCCGCCGCATTGACCGCGCGCAGTTCGGCTATAGCTTGCGCCTTGGCCAGACGCGTGACATCGGCGCACCATCGTTGCTCTCCGGCGGCGTTCTCACCATAGGCGGATCGCAAATGGGCCGCAGTCTTTACCTTGCAAGACACCATGATGGGCAGCTTGCCACGATAGCTTACCACTTGATAAATATTCAGTGGCTCTACCGATGGTTTCGAATGCCGGTATTCCGGCATATCCTTGAAAAGTGTATTGTTCCCCTGCATTTCAGTATTCGCGAGAATCTTCTGCACCGCCACGCAGAAATCCTCGGAATCCGGAGCGGGTAATTCTTGTGCCGGCAGCGAGGCAGAAAGCGCCACCAGAATAATGACCATTGTCAAGGGGTGGTGTAAATAAGTCTGCATCGCTTTAACTCTGCTGAATTCTCATTAAGGCCGCCAGTTTAACTCAGAAAAAAATTGCGTAGAAATGCCAGCCACACCGACAATATTCTATTGCGCGCACAAACATTGATCGATTCAAAGCCGCCCAAGCAAAAATTTCAACCGTTATCCAGTTATAGCCTGGAGAGTCAAAGCCCAGCAACCACGGGGGTTTTGCCGCATGCTAAGCCACTCAGGTTCGGCGGTGGCGGAACGCACCGTCTATCCATAAGTTAGGCCTGCTGCATCCACTCCATCATCTTGGCCATGCGCTGCGTGAATCCAGCGGGATCTTTGTCCTTCAGTTTCATGGCCTCCGCGGCTTCCTTAATGCTGATGACAACCTCGGCTTCCCGCTCGGCAATGGCCTGAAGAACGCGCTCGGCACAGGCCTCCGCGGTCATGCCGGCATCGGACCCCCAATCATTCCGGCCATATTCGGTGCCATCCGCGGTGAGTGCATGCTCGAAGACCTTGCTCTTGACGCCCGCGATGACCAGCAAGCTGACATCAATATGGTCTTTCAAGTGCTCGATACGCAGGGTATCGAAATAACCATGCAAGGCATGCTTGGCGGCACAATAGGCAGCGTGCATGGGCACCGCATGTTTGCCGGCCACCGATGACGTAACAATTAGGTGGCCGCTTTGCTGCGCAAGCATAGTTGGTAACACAAGTTTGGTCAGCGCAACCGGACCGAAGAAGTCTACCTCCATGATTCGTCGTTCGACCTCTAAGGTGGTTTCATGGGCCAGGCTGCGCTGGCCGATACCCGCGTTGTTGACCAAGATATCCAGCCGTTCATTGCGCGCCAAAACCGCCTCAACGGCGGACTGACGCTCGCGTGCATCGACGATATCGAAGGGTAGAACTGTTATATCGCCGTGGCCATCGCAGGATTGCCTAACCCGTTGCAATTCATGTTCGCGGCGACCAGAAAGGATGAGGTTGGCACCCTCTCTTGCGAATACCGTCGCCATGCCCTCACCTACACCCGAAGAAGCACCCGTAATCCAAATTGTTTTTCCATTGAGCTGCAATGCCCCTCACCCCCCCAATTTGTCATGCCATGATCGGCACTGAGTTTTATCCATTACTAAGATTTCGGCGCAGGCTGAATCAACTGATCGGCGCCCGGATAGCCGAAATCTCGCCAAACCTTGATCTTGTTGTCTTGCACCAGAAAATACCCAGACACCCGAAACCGCATGCGCGGAACCCGGCTGTCTCGGTAAGGATAAAACTCGTCAACGCGATCGTTAATAACGAGCTGACCGATTGCAAAGGATCGCAAGATTTTCCAGTCAATTTTTTCTAGGCCCGCGAACATGGGTGCATTGCGCTGTCTATAGGCCTCGATACCCCGGATGTCTTCTTGTCCTTCGGAGATCTGATAAACAATGTCGTCAGCCAGATAACTCGAAACTAGATCGATATCTTTACTGGAATAAGCGGCCACGAACTCAGTCACCAAGGCCTCGTTAGCCCGCTCCAGTTCGAGCTGCTCATCGGCTGTTAGCAATTTTCTCTGGCCGCCGGTGTGCCCGCCCGCTTGAGCCTGGGACACACCCATGGCGCTTAACAAACTGGCCGCCCAAAATAACTCTCTGCGATTCACTAGCCGTTCAGTCATTACGATATTCCTCTAAGCTACCTCGTTTAGCCATTGGCGCAGGTTACCGGATCTCGAATTAAACGTTGCGTCCCGGCACAACCTGACTTTCTTCAGCGTCTTTTCGCCAAATTTGGCGCGGCGCATAGCCTTCGGTCCGCAACATATGCTCAGTGTAGACAATACGTTCCGCATCCAAGCGCGCCAGCTGCCCCCGCGGGGCTTCGGTCAGAGAACGGCCAAGCTCGAAGGAAGATGCCGGCCACTTAAAAATCTGCATACCACGTTGCCATTCAGGCGAATCTACATCCAGCAAGGTCGCGGTGCCGAAGACTTGACAACCCATGATGCAGGCCCAACCGGCCATGGGATTCGCGATGGCCAGGGCGACCCGAGGATCGCGCTGCATGGCTTTAACTTTCGGGCTATTGGGCTGTGGAAAGTAGTAAAACGAAAATCCGTCGTTGTAGAACTCCAACGGGCTTACACTGGGCTGACCGTTCTTCATGCTGGTCCCTAAGAAACCCAAGTTGGTCATGGTGATGACACGCTGAATTCGCTTCTCCAACAGATCCATGGGCATGGCCTTGGTGGGCCAGGGTTCTTGTTCCAACCAGGGGTGGGCGAGACTCATTAGATACTCCTCTCAAGATTTTTCAATGCTATTCAAACGGCAAATGATAACGTTCGTATTCTTTTTCGAAGGCCAACAACTTTGGATCTGATAGACGATCTACAAATAGCTTGCCGTCCAAATGGTCGAACTCGTGCTGGAAAACAGTAGCAAGAAAGCCCTCCAATTGAATCTCTCGTTGCTCACCCTGTTCAGAAAGATACGCAACCCTGATATTCTGCGGACGCTCAACAAAGCCACGCAAACCTGGCACGGACAAACAGCCCTCCCAGTATCCAGCCTGCTTTTGATCGAGAATCTCGACGACCGGATTGACGAATACCGTAAATGGCATCGGCGCCAGTTCGCCATAGCGCGTCGGTCCACCCGGTATCTCGATAACCGCCAAACGCAGCGATTCGCCGATCTGCGGCGCGGCTAAACCAATCCCCCCATAGTCGCCTAGCGTGTCACGCATGTCCCGCAGGAGATTTTTGCTTGCGCGATTACCAATTTCGCCCGGGTCGAGGGCCCTCGCCCGGCTGCGTAGCGCGGGGTGCCCCATTTTTAGTACGCGTCTAACGGCCATGGCAGGCAGCTTATCGCAGGCCAGGCCGACGGACTTCCCTGGCCTATTCAAGTGACTTTCTAGCGGATTAACGGGCGGAAGATTTAGTACCTGCGGCACAGGCGACTGGCATCGGCTGCCAAACCGATAAGCCAAGATCAAGCCTGACCCGGCCGGTTGAGTCGCCTATACTCCGTCCGCGCGATTACGGGCGTGGCAACCGGCACCGAACAGAATCATTTAACTATGACCACCCTAACCAAACGCGTTTTTCGAGCCGCCATCTGGGCCGTGGCGCTGCGGTTTGCCATTAAAGCTTTAGCGCTAGTCAATACGATCGTCCTCGCCCGACTGCTGCTACCCGCAGACTTCGGCTTGGTCGCCATTGTTATGGCCATCTATGCCTTCATCGCCATTCTTAAATCCTTCGGCTTTGACGTCGTACTGATTCAAAAGCAACAAGCCGGCGATTCTGTCTACAACACCGCGTGGACCATGCAACTCGGCTTTGGTCTTGTGGCAGGGCTTGGGATGTTTATCTTCGCGCCGTACATCGCCAGCTACTACGAAGATCCGCGATTAGAGAATATTGCCCGAGTCACAGCCTTGCTATTTGCCCTCAACGGTGCCGTCAACATTGGGGTGGTTAACTTTAGGAAGGAACTCGATTTTCGTAAAGAATTCGTCTATCGATCGGCCATCAAGTTCGTGACCGTGGCCATTACGATCCCCCTGGCTTTTTATCTACGTAATTACTGGGCCCTAGTACTGGGCAGTCTTGCCTCGGCGATTCTCGAGCTGGGTTTTTCCTACCGACTGTCGAACTATCGCCCTCGGGTCACCTTGCGAGAATGGCGAGAAATCATGAGCTTTAGCTCATGGCTACTATTTAATAGCTTTGTGCAATTCTTCAACAGGCGCGCCGTTTATCTCATCATGGGGCGACTGCTAAACGTAGAGGCCACGGGTATTTACTCCTTGTCCGCCGAATTCGCATCGCTGCCGAACAATGAGCTTGTTGCCGGCGTTAATCGCGCAGCCTTCTCCGGATATGCGAAAATTTCTCACAATCAATCGGCCTTGCGCACGCTGTACTTGAAGACACTGAGCGGGATCGCACTGATTGGAATTCCGGGCAGCGTTGGTATTGCGGCCATCGCACCAATTTTTGTTCCCGTCGTACTGGGTGAAAACTGGCTCGCCACGATACCTTTGGTTCACTTGCTGGGGCTGATTTTCGCGCTGGTTTCTATCAATACCAACGCCGGCTATATCTATCATTCTTTGGGTAAACCCCATGTTTCAGCTATCACCAATGCTTGCCGGGCAATCTGCCTGATCGCGCTACTGGTCATTTTCGTGAGCCGGTTCGGTTTGATTGGCGCGGCTTATGCCTCTGGCGTCATGGCCTGTATCTTTTTTCCCGTTCACTTTTTGCTGTTGCGCAAGTACATCAAGTTAGGCCTGGGCGAATACTTGGCAACCCTATACCGACCGATTATCGCTGCCGCCAGTATGTATTGCGCGGTGTCGCTATTCGCCTATGGCGGTCCTGTGGTTGACCTAGACGCGTCGGCCGGTGCCTCAATGCTGCTGCTGGCCGAGATGGTTCTCTTGGGTGCGAGCGTTTTTGGGGCGGTGGTCTTGTTGCTTTGGCTTGTTGCTGGACGACCCGAGGGGATTGAAAAACAAATGTTCGAGCTAGCGCGTGAACGGCTTTCACCCAAATCAAGCTAGCGCCCGACTGTGGATGAACTGCGCGCCTTAGCTCGCTTAATTGAACACCAGGCTACATGCGCCAATTGGCAAGCTGCTGAGGGTATCGGCGCTTAAGTTGAGCAATTTCATCGGCGTAGATTGCTTGCAGCTTGACGAGAAAACGGTCAGGGATGTCGTGGCTCGGATTCTTATTGACGACCTTGCCCAAGGGAAATTTTTCCCAGTTAACATCGGTAGACACCCTAATGTGCTGGCAAATTCGCCGCATTAGTTGTTCCGGCTGCTGCTTGATCTCATCGAAAAAACAAACCAGCAAGTTATCTTGGGGATAAATGCTCGTCCAATTGTCGATGGCCTGACAATAATGCCCCTGCAACATGCCCGTCACATAGTCCCCACCTTGGTGACGCTCCGGCCGGTAGGCCCATTCCTGCGCAAAGTAAGCATGAAACTCTTCATCGGCGATGTCATCGAACTCACAGCCTTGTTGTTCGGCAAGCTTCGACATGACACGCCGGGCGGCAGACCAAGCCCGATCAATGGGGTTACGGATGGTTAACAGTATGCGCAGGTCCGGCATCAAGCGATGTATGAACTCGATGCGTTCTGGAATGAGTAAATTGTAAGCGGGCGTCAGCTCTCCGCAGATTCGCTCACCGGCGTCAGCATATAGAGAGCTGTAATAGTGCAGTGAAGCTTTTTTGAAATTGCGGCTAAAGTAATGAGTTTCTTTTTGCCGAGCAACGAAAACATCCGGGTGACATTGCAAATTTTTGAACAGCCAGGTGCTCCCCGCCTGGCCCGAGCCGATGCTCATGAAGTCAGGAAACTTCAACATCCGGGGGCGACGCGAATAGTAGGCGCGCTCAAGGCTATAGAGAGGTTGCTTTAGCGCGATCAGGGTTTTATTTGCCATGCGTCATTATCCGTCCCGGGGCCCTAAGCTGGCCATGAGCTTTACATATTCCAATCGTCGGCTGGGCCTGCTCGCTGGCCGCGGCCTTAGCATCTTTGATGGGTAAAATATAACTTATTAATCAATAAGTTATATATATTCTACTCATTCAGGCTTGGTTCAGCGACGGTCTATATCATTCGTAGCCATGCGATTATCCATCAATAGCAATAAATTCCGCCCACGACAGCTCCCGGCTGTGGTTCTGCTGTGCTGTGTGGCATTTCTCGCGGGCGGCACCGCCCTTGCCCAAGACTCTGCCGGCTACAGCCCTGAAGCCCTGCAGGAATTAGCTGGCCCCATTGCGCTCTATCCTGATGATCTACTGGGTATCGTACTCAGTGCCTCGGCCTACCCCTTGCAGTTGGTTCAAGCGGCACAGTTTCTTGAGGACTATGAAAACGATGCGGGCTTAAAACCAGACGAGTCCTGGGACGAGTCCGTCGTTGCCCTACTTAACTATCCAGAAGTCGTCGCTCAGCTTAACGAAGATTTGGTCTGGACCGAAGCCTTGGGCGAGGTCGCTGAACAGCAACAGGCCGATTTACTAGCAGCCATACAAGCGTTCCGAAAGCGAGCTGTCCTGGCCGGCAATCTGCGCAGCGATGACCGGCAGCGGGTGCGTATTGAGGACGATATCATTTATATCGAGCCGGTCGAGGCCGATGCCATCTATATTCCAGACTACGAACCCGAACGAGTCGTCGTCCATCACCGCTACCCGGTCTACCGCTACTACCCCTACAGACGCCCGGTCTATTACTACCCCTATCCGGCGCACTACAGCTTCCATTCGGGATTTTTCTGGGGTGTAACCACCGTATTCGCCATTGGTTGGCACGACTTCGGTTTGCGCTTGCACAGCTTCGGCCATCGCCATCACCCTTACTACGGCCGTCGCTATGCAAGACAACACTATTATTTTCATCCACCACGCCATCGCGACCGGCCGCGGCGAGTAGTCCGCGCTCAGCGACGGCATCAGCTCGCAAATCATCGCGGCAACCGCCGGCTTGCGGGTTCGCAGTTAAGAAGACATCGGGATGCAGATCACTTTCGTGGTCGAGCGGGCCAACGGCGCGCAGACCGAAACCGGGCAGTCTCGCGAAGGGGCACAAATTTTCGCCAGCGAGCTGGAGGCCAACGGTTCTCCGCAGGCGCTAGGCAGACTGGCCGCCCGCGCGAGGGCACGAGAAATCGGCGTCCTTTGAGATCCGATGTAGGCAGGGCCCCAACTAGACAAGCTTTCGATGCCGACCGGCGACAAAATCGTCGGCAAAACGCAGGCGCAGGTCAGCAGCGACGTTTTGATGCGAATCGCGGCACGGCCCAAAGAAGACAGGCTAGGAATGAGCGTCGCAGCCAAAACCGGCAAGCCCGGCGTGCGAACCCTCGACGCGATATCAGCACCGAACGCCGCAGTGACCGACGCCGCGTTGCGCCGCGCGCGCAACCAGCAAATCAACGAACGGCCAACCGGCAGGGCCAGGCACGCCGACCGGCACCCACAAGGCGAGCAAGCAACGCGTCACCTAGACGTCAACAACACGCCAGCGCGCCTAGGGCGCCTAGGGCGCAACAACGCAATCGAGTCACGCAGAACCGGCCGGCACGAGCCAGACAAGCCGCACCAGCGCGAGCCAATAGAGGCGGTATGCGTAGGGGGGCGGACCGGGCCTCCCGTCGTGCGAACCATCAGCGACGTGCTGGCGGTCGCCGCGCACGATAGATCAAGTTCTCACGACTCAGACTTCCGTCAAACGCAGTGTCTTGCGGATGTAGGCTTGCACCTGGGCAGGTACGCCAGCCGCGCTAGCATACTCCGGCCAGCGCGCAAGCTTGGCGACAACCTCAGCGAGAATTGCTTTGGCCCGGCCGCGTTTTAGATTGGCAGAGCGTGCGCAAGCCTCGAAATCCGCCCACACAAAATCATCGCGCTTGCCGTTCATGGTCATTTGATGGTTACTGGTCCACCGCCCCGAAGGATTAAAGCTATAGGTTAAGTCGAAGGCCGGTGACAATGACCACTGCCCAGCTTTATCCATAAGAAAAGCAATGTTCTTCACGTGATCATCTTGGTTGCGCGCCACGATATTAAACACCATACGGCGAAACTGTTCTTCGATGGCGGTCATGGGTAGACCCAATTGGTGAATCACCAACAAGGCTTGCTCATAGGAATAGGCGCCGGCCAAATTGAAATCGAAGTGCGCCAGCGCCCCTAGGGACTGCATGTGCAACTTGTCGCCATTTTCAAGCCGGTCGAACCGGCGCGTCATGAAATGGCGGCGGCCGTGCTCCTCCAGGAGCCGGCATTCGCGAATATCGATGCCGCAATCCTTAGCCATTAAATAGTAGGCATATTCGATGGCCCCATAGCCTTGGGGGTCGTCCAATTCCTTATCACGATTGCCGTGTACGCCATCGAACTTAAGCAACCAATGCTCGAAACCCTTATCCGCGGGTGCCTGGCCTGAGCGCACCTCATGAGTCGATGGATTCCAGGCAATCACCGCCTTAGCCCGAGCACCACCGGCCGAAGTCCCGACGCGCAAGATATCGGCTAAAGCCTCTTCGTCTTGGGACAAGGACGTCTGAAACCTCTTTCTTCGAGTGAGGATATCCGAAGCCAGTGCGACCAAGTTTTCAATCTGCACTTGCGTGCTTTGTCTGCGTGGACCGATGCTGGGCACAAACTCAAGCGCACCCATGCCCCGTGACCCGGTGTAACACAGTCGTTCGATGGCCGTGAAACTATTCGCTTGACGCCCTTGGGTGGCCAACCAGGCATCAATCAGGGCATTGCCGAACTTGTCGGGCAAAGAGTCCGCCAATAAGCCCGGCAATCCATAGAAACTTTGCGGCGACAACTCGGGAAACGAATAGACCCGATTCGACAAAGGCATAGTCAGGGGCGCAACCTGGATACCGCTGGCCGCGAATGCGGGATCGTATTCGAAGTCGGCCACGACTTGCCCGGCAGTCAGCGACACCGCACCAATGGTCCGACCCCATAGGCGAACTTCCGCAAGGGTTGTCATGATTCCTCATCCCAGGACCAGGGCTTCTCCGCTACGCCGTCGTTACGCTTTGAGCGGGCGCGTTGACGGGGCTTGCCCTTTCCCCGCAACAAATCCATGGGGCTGGGCGCAACCGGCGGGATCAATTTATCCAAGTTGGCCAGCAAATCCAGCACGCGCAGGAGACGAATCACACTGGACATTTGGGCCGAAGCACCGGCTTCGATTCGTTCCACCGTACGCTTTGCCACGCCCGCTTGGGCCGCCAGTTGAGCCTGGGTCAGCTGCAATTTCAGCCGCCGGTAAGCCAGCCGCTCACCCAGTTCAGCCAATATGCGGTCGTCTGAGAGCAATTTAGCGATATCCATAATCGTCTAATTTGTCGAATTATAATATAATTTATCAATAAATCGTCAAATTAGTCAACTTAATGAATAATCCGATGAATAAAATAACTCGTTAATTATGGCGAGTTATCTTGGACGCGTTCCTGACCGACCCTCTATATCGCAAGCTAAACCTCGTGGTCCGGCACACGGTACCGGCATCAACACACTGAAAAATCCGCCGCGCCGAGTTTCCTAAACCATCCGGGAAATTCACCTCGCCACAATCACACTGATATTCCGACAAAACAGGGCTTCCCGCTCAACATAAGACGTTTCAAAAACGCCCTCGCCTGGCACGAATTATCGCGGCTGTGTAGCGCAAGGATTCATACCCCGCACCAAACCACAAAGCAGTGATCGAGGATTCCTGTGACCAGGATCACACTTTTTCAAAACATTAGGTTTATTCAACCTACATTTTGGCAAGTAGTGACGGGTTTCCTGGTTACCGAAGCTAGGCGCTGGCAAAGTGTGCATTCAATCGGGTCGGCTGTCGATTACGCGGATGCGCCTCGCCCGAAGCTTTCTCGTAAAGCCTAATTGTTGTTGTCAATTGTCAAGGAGTTTATAGACATGGGCAAGGTAGTAAGAAGCATTGCGGCCGCGGGGGCTCTCGCTAGCCTACTAGTCGCAGCACCGTCGGCGTACGCGGCCCAAGCCACGACGACCGTCGAAGTAAATTTTCCCACGGTGTTGGTCATGTACCACTACGACACCATCCAACTCGATGTAACCAGCGCGGCGCTGGCCAATTTCATAACGGGTGGGTCGGCCGTGGCTTGTGCGGGTGACTCTTGCGAGAGCCTCGGCACGCTGGACCTTACGGGATCAGCCATCAGCGATCTTAGCGCCGCTACGGTGGACGCGCTGGTATCCGATACCAATCCTGCGCTAAATGGCGGCACAACGTCAGCTACATTCACCGTCGAAAACGCCGTGGGCGTCAGAGCCCTGGGTTGCGCGACCTACTCGGCCGCGGCAGCTGCCGGTGCTGGTAATGACGCCGCGGTCACCATCAGTGCCACGTCGCTGGCTGACATTGACGGTTCGGCTTGCGGACTCGCCATGACCGTCGGCGACCTGGTGTTCGACGTGGACATCAGTGCCGTTACCGGTACCACGGTCAATGCTGTGTTCGACGTCACCGTCACGGGTGTCTAGTAGCCGCAGCTATTGGATCAATTGATCCTAAAGAGCCCGGGCCGGCAACTGTCCGGGCTTTTTTATTCCCCAATATCGCAGGTATGAACCCAGATTAGTTCGACCGCAGCCGCGGCGCAATTTTCAGATGCACAAACACTCCAACCGGAAAAATGCCGTTTCAAGACCGCAGCTGATCAAAGGGTTCCTCGGCGCAGCGGCCGCCATCATGATGCAAGCCCTGATCGCGACCGCGGCTTGGGCCGCCCAGGGCACGACCAGCATCGAGGTCAAGCTGCCCAATACCTTGATCGTTTATCACTACGACAATATTCAGCTACAAGTTGGCAGCACCGCTCTGGCGGACTATTTGGCTGCCGGCAGCGCTAGCGCCTGCGCCAGCGACTTCTGTGCCGACCTGAATACCCTGGACCTGCGCAGCTCGCCCATCAACGATCTGAACGCGAGCAATGCCGATGCCCAATTGTCGGATAGCAATCCGGCCATCGGCGGCGGATCTTCCGCGACCTTCACTGTCGAAAACGCCGTGGGCGTGCGTGCCCTAGGTTGCACCGACTATGCCGCCGCCACGGCGATTGGCACCGGCACGGATGCGGCGGTCACCATCAGTAGCGATTCGCTGCTTGATATTCGCAACGCTCCCTGCAGCCTCACGATGACCGTGGGCGACCTGGTATTCGATGTCGATATCAACAGCCTAACAACGGCCACGGTGAACGCGGTGTTCTCATTTGTCGTGGTTGGTCTGTAAGTCAACTGCTGCAAAGCGATCCGCCCGCGGGGTTCAACGCCGCGCAGTGTTAGCCAGCTAACTCCACCCGCATACAGCTGGCCCAAGTCCTGAACCGCGTCCGAATAAGCCGGCCGAATCACAAGCCAAGACTCGGCTACAGCTTACATTCGCGATTCCGATCACAAAAATATTGTGACGCCGGTCACATTTCAGCCGATCTTGAGAAGCACTACGGACAATATGTCAAAAGTAGTGATGCAAATCACACGCCCTTGAAAGCGCAGCTGGCACTGTCTCCTAGCGAATCCCCAACGAGGCTCGTGTAAACGAGATTGCCTCGTTGCGGGGCCGTCCGAAATTTTCGACATCGCGAGCGGAGGAAGACACACATGGCTAGAACGATAGTCCGTAATGATCAGATGCAAACTGAACGATGCAAGGCTGGCACAAATTTAAACGTGCAGGCAATGCGTTCTTACGCCGTGCGCTGGCGAGACGCCGCTACCCAAGCGAAAGCAAATCGCCTAATCCCTCAGCTAAAGGCCAGCTGATCAATGATTTGCATCAGACCAAAATGGCAGACTACAGCACATCGGCAAACCCGCGGCGTAAACACCTGGTGGATGCACGCTGTGCTCGTGGTAGTTGTGCTGTGCAGTACCGCAACAAACGCCTTCGATTTGCGCGTCGCCGGTGGAGCACCGGAACTCAGAATTTCTCGCTCAGAAATTATTCACGGCACTCAAAACCTAACTAATGCGGCGGAACAAAATTTCGATGTAGGCACAAAAACTCTAAATTTGAATAGCTTCTCGCAGGACTTGGATGTTGGCGTAGGAACTGACGCCATGATAATGGTACAAGCGCGGGATCAAGTATCCGCCAACTTTCGGGTAAGCCTAACGCGCTCAGAACGCCGCGACTGCATTACCGCGAACGACCTTCAGGTAACGCTAAGCGTCGGCAATGGTTCCGGCAGACTCAACGCCGATACTAATGGCGGAGGCTGGCTGACGGTTGCAAATCTCCAGGCCATACCGAGGACCAATGGGCCGCGCTGTCCTCGGAATATTAGGTACGACTTCGACATGGCAGTGGACCTGGCCAATGCCGTGCAGGATGGCAACTATGTCGGCGACTTGCTGATTGAGGTGTCTGCCCTTAGGGGTCCTAGCCAGCCGAAACAGCTAGCGACCAGCCTAACGGCCCGCCTACCCTCCTTCCTCTTGCTCTACTACCCCAGTCGCGTTGAAACACAAGTATCACGCGGCGCCCTGGCGGAATTACTGGCCACAAACAGCCAAGCCTGCGCGACCGATTTCTGCGGCAATGTGGGCAACAAACTGTTAACCGTTGCCCAACAAACAGCCGACGCGCAAATCATCAACGATGTAACGCCACTCAACATCCAGCCCGTAATCATGCTACGCAATTTGGTTGCGGCCAGAGCCTTGGGGTGCCTGGGTAATAACTACACATCGGCCATCTACCAAGTCCGTCCGCTGGGTCCGGGCGTCATGGCGGCCAACGGAAACATAGACGGCATTCAAGGTCAGCCCTGCGGCATGGAACCACGCGCGGGAGACGTCGCCTTGGAGCTAGATCTAGGTGCACCCGCGAACGGCAATAGCCAAGCCCTCGCGGAAATAGAAATCACCGTTATCGGTTTTTAGAGATTCTTTTAGGAATGAGATCAATGCAAATACTCAATAAACTACGATCAATATTACTCGGCAGCATCGTCGCACTTAGTGCGGGGGCGCAAGAAGCGGAAGCACCACCACCCAGCATTGCCGTGGCGCCCAATCGCATTGTCCTCGAGGTCGGTGCAAAACCCGCAACGGAATCCGCGACCATCGTCAACCTGGGCAATCGCTCGGTGAACATCGATACCAGTCTGGTCAATTGGGATCTAGATGACGGCAATGAGTTTCGCGAACTACCGCCCGATGCGGGCTCTTTGCCGGCGGCGATCATACTCAATCCCGTCCGCTTCACTATTCCGGAAGGTGGCAGCCAAACTGTTCGCTTCATGGTATTGCCCGAGCGACTCGCAACCGCAGGCGAACATCGCGCCATGATGTTTTTTTCGGAAATTGTGGATACCGACCGCCCCGGCATAAAGATGCGCTTTCGCCTCGGTATGCCAATTTATGCGCGATTGGGTGAAGCTGACTTGTCACTAAAGGTTCATGATGTCAACTTGCAACGCGATGCCCAACAAGCCGCCTTGGAATTTGATATCTCGGCACTGGGCAACGCCCACGTGCGTCCGACGGGCTATTACTTGCTCTGGCCCAAAGACCGCTTTCCGGGCAAGAAAAAGGCGCTGAAGAGTCTCCGCCGCCTGGCAAAAGACAACAGCCGTTCGACCCCGAAAAATGCCTCAGGCGGGCCTTTAAGCCCACGGCCGGTGATGCCGGGCACACGCCGGAAAGTCTCCAGCCCCCTGCAACTGCCAGCGGAGTCAGGAAATTTTGTCATTGCGGTGCATTTGAGTGGTGAGGCAGGGAGCTTCGAGGAGGTACTGAACGTCGAGATCTAGAGCCCGAGATCTAACGCTTGGTAGATGGCAATGTGTCCTGCCTTCAAGAACGCCATAAACTACTGCACGACTACGGCAGGGCTAAGCCGTGCCCGGACCGACAGGCTGTTATCGTGCCTGCTGTCGATACTACTGTTCATGCAGATTGCATGGGCGGACAGCGATTTGCCTTGGGTCGACACCACCGCTGCACAGTTCATTAAAACCGGCGCCCAGCAAAACAATGAAGTAGGCGATCTTGAAATCATGGGGCTGGTGGTAAATGGGGCGGAGGTCACCTACATCACTGTCTACCGACAAGGTGATCGATTTTTGCTGCCCGCAAGAGAGACCATGCAAGAGTTTGGCATACAGGCAAGCACCCAAGGTCAACAACTTAAACTCGATACGCCTAGCGGATCGATTCCGGTCAATGCAAAAGATTTCTATCTTGTTGAAGAAGAAATATTCTTTAGTGATCGCCTAATTGACGAAGTCTTGCATGCGGATTGGAAGTTCGAGCCCGCTAGTTATGTGATTGACGTCGTCCTACCCTGGTGGCGAATGGATGCCAAGATTCGCAAAGACGACCAAGCACCGGAAATTGAGTTCAAGCCCTTTCCCTTCGCCATGAGCCAAATGCGCGTTGATCACACGCGCTTTTGGAGTGATGGCTACGACAGCGCGCAAACTGATTGGCTAATGCGTGGCCGGGTCGCGGGTGGCACCTGGCGCGCGGAATTGAGTCAATACGAGGATCAAGACCTCACCGCCGACGAATACTATTGGCAACGTGATTTTGAGAAGGGGCAAACTCTACTGGGTTATCGACCCGTCTCATTAAACCCTCTGGTGCCTATTCAACAGCAAACCGGATTGCAGCAAATATACAACTCCGAGGGATTCGAATTCGACCCTTGGAGCGATCGATCGAGAAACCAATACATTCGCCGCTTGGGACTGGGACTGCAGACCATTGAGGGCGAAGCCAAACCAGGCAGCATAGCCGAACTGCAAATCAATGGCCGAATTATCCAGCGACAAAGAGTACGCCTGGATGGCAGCTATCGTTTTGACGATGTGCAGCGGCCGGACCAGCAGTACCAAGAAATATTCGTACGTATTCTAGACCAAAGAAACTACAACATCATTGATGTGCAGAATTTTTCAAAGACGCCGTCGGATCTCCTGCTAAATAGGCGTCAAAATGTTTCTTTTCTGGGTTTCGGAGTCACGGGTGACTTGCTGAGTGATAACGACTCGGACGGTGACCCTGCGCTCATGGTGCTCACTCGATACGGAATTACCGATGCATTGACTGTCGAAGCTGGCGCCCAAGCGGGGCTCACCGACTACCAGGTAATGGCCATAACCGCAGGCTTAGGTGAAAAATGGGTGGCGTCAGCCTCCCTAGCCAACCACGCCTCGAGCACAGCGAGCTCCGCAGAACTGTTCGGGCGTGGCGAACGATGGTACGCAGATGTGCATTGGGTAAACCGTGGCGACAGTTTCCTCGGACCCGATAGCCTTGAAAGTGACTACGTCGATTTGCGCTATGAGCACAGCATGACGGATAGATTTAGTCTGGGCGCTTATGGTCGACACGTCGATACCCAATTCGCACAAATTTCATTTCTATTGCCGGGCATGAGTTGGCGTTTCGGTCACCGCAATAGCATGCGGCTGTGGCCCGATGCCAACGGTGACTATGTTCTTGATGTCAGAACCCACCATCGAGACCGCGATTGGTTACAATTATCGACCAGCAAAGATTACTCCCATGCCGAGTACCGCTGGTTTGGCAGCGAGACCTACGAGTTGTTTGCGTCGGCGGCCCATCGACGGGAATTGGGTGGCTTAGTCGAGGCCGGTGCCCTTTGGTACCCACGCAGTCAAGACGACCGTGCGTTCATTAGGGCCAGTCTACTACTCGCGGAAGCAGGTGCCGGCTACCGGCTCAGTTGGGTGACCGCACTCCTGCCTGGTTTGTATTCTTCCCTGGAAGTCCGCGACGAACCCGAGTCTGACTTGGGCTTCGACACAGGCTTGCAAGCCATGTGGACACTCTCCGTCGACCTCTCATTTGTGGGTGGCAAACCGATACCGGCAAGAAACAACTTTACGAATAATCGTTTAGGCGCCATCGCCGGCCGCTTACGGATGCTTGACGAAGCGCAGACACCCGTCAAGGATGTTGAGAAAATTGCGATAAGCCTAGACGGCGTTATCCACTTCGCGCAGGTCAACAACGGCCACTACCATCTGGGCAATCTGCGGCCGGGCAATTACCAAGTTCGGCTGGGTGCCGAGCATCTACCCATGGAACTGTCACCCGCGGAGAACGCCGTATGGGTCCAAGTCGCAGAAGCCGCAACGACCAAAGTAGATCTGCATGTGCGAGCTGAATTTGGCTTTATGGGCAGGCTTAGCGACAGCCTTGGCAAGGCACTACCGAATATTAGACTAACGGTCGCCGACAAAACCGGCACACTCCGTGCTCAAGCCTTCAGCGATGAGTACGGCTACTATCGCTTCGGTGGACTGCCGCCGGGCGACTACCAATTGCAAGCACAATATGGCCCGCTGAATTCAGGGTTCCAAGCTAAGCGGGAAATCTCACTGGTTGACCGGTTCTTGTTTGACATCAATCTTGAACTGCCGGTGCAGCTGGCGAAGGATTGAGACTAAAGCCGCTGTATAGACTTCAAAACGGTTGAACTGTGATTCCAATCACGGTCGGATAATTCGTATTTAACCATAATGCCAACAACACTGGATGAATGCTAGGCAACTAACCCATGCGCATTGCAAAACAGAATGAAAGATCACGGTATACCCCGAGATCATGGATATGCTTATTGTTTACTGCTGCCCTGTTGACGCTTTGCGGCGGTACAGCCTTGGCCAAGAATGTAAAAGACAAAAAATGGCTGCTACCCGTCGCCACCGATGAAGAGAGCATGGAAAAACGTGTGGCGAGCTACATCAAGAAGTTCCACGAAATATCGGCGGATTTCGAGTTTGGTGAAGAAGACGACCTATTTCTTAAATACACCTTCGAATCTGAAAACGATGAATTTCCACAGATCCCCGTATACATCGACTCGGAGCCCAGCAACAGCATAGAAGTCGACGGCGAAACCGTTACCACTGAACGCCGAATTGTCATTAAAGCCTTCTACGTACTGCCCGATGAAGCCAAAACCGAAGAAGCCCGCCGAGTGCTGCTGGATCTCTTTAACACTTGGCATCTGACTAAATGGGTTCCACAACGGCTCTTTCTCGATGCGGATGGCGATATCGCGATGGAAAGCGCTATCAATGTGCCCGGTGAAGACTTTGCGGTACATGCGGAAATTGTGATCGACCAGCTCTACCGGATGCATGGGGCCTGGGGCGAATTCTTTAAGGAACTCACTTCTGTCGATGGCCTGGGATCCATCGCGCCCATGATCGTGCCAACGAGCACCGTCGCCTTCGAAGCTAATCGTTGAGCACGCAAAGACTGCGCCGATTGCAGCGATCCGATCCCTGCTTGGTTGTTCTACACATAGATATACCGGGCAGACCGCCCAGACGCTGAGCGCGCTGCCGCTGACCATCTTGACTTGAGTAAGACGGACTCGTGTAAATCCCGATAGGCGTCTCCAAAGGTCCGTACATTCCACAATTCCTTGCCGCGTGACCGCGAGCGAGACTGACTGGCCAAGTGTGGCAATGTTGGAGACTCGCATGATTCGCATCATCTTTGGCCTCGTTTCACTAATGGCACTAGCTAGCGGATTCGCTGACGTGGCGCCCCCGGAAGAAGCGGCAAGCAGGGTCGTGATCGAATTTAACGCCGCCGTCACCCGCCGAGACATGGACGCGGCCATACCACTGCTGGCCGAGGGCGGTGTCGAGTTCAGTTTGCACCCGGCTCACCCGGGCATGCCCGCAGACCCGCCGCTGACGGCGGATATGATCTCGTCATGGAAAGTTGTTTCGTCGATCTTGTTTCCCAGCACCGAACGCTACGAAAGAAATGTTGTTATTACTGACGTAAAAGTCAGTAGTGAGCTGGCAGTGGTTTGGACACAAACAAAAACTGTCACGCATATGAAAAACAAAGCGGAGCCAATGGTTCTAGAATTCTCGGAGATGTATTTTTTGGTCAACAAAAACAATGAGGGCTGGCAAATCGCCGGCACGGCGAACAACCGCCCGGTAGATTCGATTAATGTGGGCCAGGAAGGCCTCACCAATACGCCGCCGGCAGATGCGCGCTAATAAAGGCGGCCGGGTAGATAACAATTGTGGGACTAGCCGTGGAATAATTCGGTACCATTCGAAATGAAAACCACGGGAGCAAGCAATGGCACTGCAAGATTTTATTCAACAAAAACTGATCCATTACGGGCAAGCAATTCGCGACCATGATGGGGATGCCGAGGATCATGCCCTCGGCGAGGTCATTTTTTATGCGGCCTTGCGGCGGGCTTTGGCGGGCAAAGCGACACGCCAAGATCTAGGCCTCCTGGATGCTGTCAACGATACTTTGCAGGAGCTCGGCATCCTGGACGCGCGCAAGACCTTCTATAAAGAGTAGTGGTAGCGTCCTACCACCTACGCCCCTACCCATGGCTGGGCGACGACGCGGCCTCGCGCCACCAAACTTAAACTAAATAAATGCTAATCCGAAGGGCGGGCTAAGCCTTCATCGCGGTAGTCCCGGCCGCTTCTCTGCCAAGCCAGCGCTGCAATACCGCCGCCAGCTGATCAAGGCTATACGGTTTGCTGAGGTAGTCGTTCATACCGGCGGCCAGACAGGCGCTGCGCGCCTCGTCCGAGGCATGGGCGGTCAGTCCGATAATAGGTAGCCGCGCATGCTCCGCCCCCGAACTACGAATAAGCCGCGTCGCCTCAAAACCGTCCAGCACCGGCATCTGTGCGTCCATCAGCACCACGTCGAAGTGCTCGGCCGACAACAGCGTGACAGCCCTGCGCCCGTTCTCGGCAACGCTGACCTGGCAACCCAGCTGTTTTAGGATTCCTTCAGCAACCGCCTGATTAACAGGGTTATCCTCCGCCACCAGAACCCGGGCATCGATGTTAAGTTTAGGCAATTGTGCCTCTACTTTAGCTTGTGGATTGACCACCGCGACATTGACACGGGCACGTGCTTCACAAATTAATTCGCGCAAAGCGCGAAACGATACCGGCTTGGGAAGAAAGCGATCATTGCTGCGAATTGCCGTTGTAACCTCCGCTGTGGTTTCTCGCCGGCCGCTCAGAAAAATCCGGATCAGCGAAGAATCCTTTGGCATCGCCGTTGCTACCGCACTACCCCGGGTCAAGCGATCTGCATCAAGCACGACCAGGTCACAGGCACTTCTGCCGCTAATGAAGGCCTCTAGCTCGGCGCTAGAGCTAACGCGGATCGGCACTGCATTAACGGCTGAAAAGCGCTGATACAAAGCATCTTGCAAGGATCGCACCGGTGTAGCCACCACCACCCGCAGCCCCGCTAAATCCGCATCCATACCGATGCTGGTGTTGTCCGCACTCGCCGCGAATGGAATTTCGCACCAAAATGTGGAACCTATGCCCGGCTTGCTGTTTACACCGATTTCTCCCGACATTAATTCCACCAAATGCCGGCAAATTGACAAGCCCAGTCCCGTGCCACCGAATTCCCGCGACGTTGACTCGTCGGCTTGGCTGAAGGCTTCAAAAATGCGCTCCATCGCGTCATGATCAATACCAACGCCACTATCGCAGATTTCAAAACGTATGCAGATTTGCTCCTGATCCATGAGCGCAAGCTCGGCACGCAAAACGATCTCCCCTTCGCTGGTAAACTTGAGCGCGTTACCTAATAGATTCATGAAGATCTGACGCAAACGCAGCGGATCACCCACGAGTGTGCGCGGAATATCCGGGGCAATTGCACTGACAAGTTCGACGCCCTTCTTATTCGCCAATGGCGCCAACAAACCAAGGCAGTCATCTGCTAGCGCCTCGAGATCTAAGTTCGTTTCTTCGAGCTCCAGACGACCTGATTCAATCTTGGACAAATCAAGAATGTCGTTGATTATTTGCAATAAACCTTGCGCCGAGCGTGCTACGGTTTTCGTATATTGACGCTGCTGAGTATTCAGATCCGTCATTGACAGCAATTCCGTCATCCCGATCACGCCGTTCATGGGCGTGCGGATTTCGTGGCTCATGCGAGCCAAGAAATTACTCTTGGCCGCACTGGCTTCGGCAAGCTGCACATTACGCGTTGCCAGTTCTGAGGTACGGTCCTCAACTTCCTTTTCAAGACGCCGGGCGTAGGCGAGAGCCGCGCGCCGACGGCGAGCTTGGAAGTAAATGGCAGTGAGGATTAGCAACAATGCCAGCGTCGCGTAGGCGAGGTAGGCCCAGTTGCTCGCCCATGGCGCGGGCCGGACTAGCAGCGGCAATTCCAAGGCGGCGGGCGTCCAAACCGAATCGGACGAAGCCGCGCGAACACGTAACAAATATTCGCCGGCATCTAGATTGGTAAAATCTATTTGGCGTCGATTACCCAATCGAACCCATCGGTCATCAAAACCTTCCAACTGATACATGTATTGATTTTTCTTCGGATTCGCATAGTCCGTTACCGCAAATCCGAGAGACAGCATGCTGTCGCCATAGTCCAACTCAATTTTCTCGGGCGCGACCCCGGCTTGGCCGCTTAACAGATCGCGATCTAGGACGGACAGGCCAGTTAATAGCACGCGGGGCTGATGGCTACCCTCTTTGACCTGCTGAGGATCGAAGTCGTTGTAGCCATTAATACCGCCGAATAGTAACCAACCATCACGCGTGCGATGATGAGCGCCAAAGTTGTACTCTTGGTCCTGCGCGCCATGGCTAGTATGGAAAGTTTTTGTGACACGGCCGGCAATATCGAAGCGAACAAGACCGGAATTCGTGCTCAGCCAAAGATTGCCATCATCGTCCTCTTCAATACCGTAGATGACAGCATTGGGTAGCCCGTCCGCAGCACCGATGTTGGAAAATTTGATGCTTTCGGGCTGCAAAGACGAACCAACGACTCGATCCAAACCACCACCCGCTGTGCCCACCCAAAGCTGATCCTGCTGATCGACGTGCAAGGCGTATACGGAGTTGGCTGCCAGCGAGTCACCGCGACTCACATCGGATTGATAGCGCGCGAGGAGCCCTCGGCGAGGGTCTATCAGCAGCAGGCCATCGCCTTCCGTTCCCACCCAAACATAAGCATTGCTGTCTTCCACGAAGCTGGTTGCGCGGATGTTGGCGAGCCATCGATGTTGGCCGCTAGTATCGCGAACGCGACGAATTTCATCGACTTGCGGATCGAACAGACCAACGCCCCCGCCGTAAGTACCGATCCAGATGCGGCCGGATTGGTCTTCGTACAAACTCATAATACCGTTAGCGGCCAGGCCCTCATCGGATCGGGCATCGGCGACATAGGTCACCAGTTCGCCCTTGGCGTCCAATCTCGACAGCCCGCCGGACATGGTGCCGATCCATAAATGTTCATAGCGGTCGTACAACAGCGCCATGACTCGCTGGCCATCGGGAATTTTCTTGCCGTTCTCGATGAACTCCGTCACATCAACAGCCTCGTCCGTCACAGGATCAACATGCCGAAGGCCATCGTCCATGCTCGCCACCCATCGCGCGCCCCGACTGTCATCGACCAGCGCCGTCACCACCGCATTGTTCTTGAACCAACTGGGACGTTTGTGACCCAAGGACCAACTGCGCGGATTCCAACGATCAACGCCACCGCTGCGCATGCCAATCCATAGCAATCCACTTCGATCCTGCGCAATCGACATAACAAAATCATCCGCCAGGCTGCGGCTCTGGGCAGGCTTATGCTGGTAACGCTGAAAATTTCCGGTGCGTCTATCCAACAGATTCAGGCCATCTTCGGTACCAATCCAAAGACGCTTCTCGTTATCTTCAAAAATAGTCCGCACGGCATCGCTACTGATGGAATTCGGATCATCGGCCGCGTGCCGGTAGCTGGTAATCTCTCCAGTAACCGGGTCTAAGCGATGTGCGCCCGCGCCGAAGCTGCCAATCCAGATATGTCCGCGACTGTCTTGGGCGAGCGCCAACACACTGCGCGCCTCATCCTGGGCATCGGGAATAACAAAGTGATCAAACACATCGCCTGAACCAGAATAGCGATCCAAACCGGCGGCGCTGCCAATCCATAAGGAACCATCCCGATCTTCCAACAAAGAAAATAGTTGATTGCTTGATAGAGATTCCGGCCTGGCTCGATCATGCGCAAATCTTTCCCAGCGCCCCGTCGATGCGTCGAAGCGGTTCAAACCACCATCTAGGGTGGCGACCCAGATTCTTTCTTGACCATCAATGAGCAAATTACGAACGGTATCGCTGGATAAACTCGACGGGTCATCGTCGCGATAGCGATGAGTATGAAAACGATCGGTATTGCGATCCCAAACGGCGATCCCGCCGCCTTCTGTCGCCAGCCAAATACTACCCGCCGAATCTTCATCCATCGCCCAGACAAGATCGCTGGCCAGGCCCTTGGCCCGCCCACGCTCGCGGCTGTAGCGACGTATTTCATAGCCGTCGTAACGATTGAGGCCGCTTTCGGTACCCAGCCAGATATAGCCCTGGGAATCTTGAAAAATCGACAGCACGGTGGCTTGGGAGAGACCGTCTTCTGCCGTCAGATGCGTAAAAACCATCGGCGGGCGATCAGCGTGGCCGTGCACGAAAACCAAACAAAAAATCAGTGCGAATGAAATCCGCAGCAAGGTTTTTCTCATCGACTTGGCCTGCCTGTTGTTAGCGCCCGCTTCAAAACCTGTCTCGTCTAGAAAGTGCTTGCCTACTCGTGATCGACCCATCGATTGATTGCAACGACCTCGGCCAAACCGGAACTGAACATCTGGCCTTCTTCCCAAGAAACCGAGCGTGACCACATGCGACCGCGGCTCCATAGGCGGCCCGAGGCCCAAAGCTCGCTGCGGCTCCACAAACGACCATCACTCCAAAGGTAGCCGCCGTTCCAGGCGTAACTTCCATTCCAGCTCAATTCGTCATCAGCGATGCGGTTGCCGTCGGGATCTTCCAGATAAAAATTTCCCTCTTCGTCGACATTGGCGGGACCGCCATAGTGCGCCCGGCCCCGCAGGTCGTTATCTATGTCTAGGCCCTGATTTGCGCAGTGGCTTGCCGTGCTGTCGGCGGCATCGACCGCACTCACCATGCCAGCGCCCTGCTGAAATACGCTATACGCAAGCTGTCCACTGGAATCGACGGCAGCCCTAGCCGTGGCCATCAACCTGCATTTAACCTCATCGGGGCTTAGCTCGGGATTTTGTTCCAAAATTAGCGCGACGATACCACTGACGATGGCAGTAGCCTGAGACGTACCAGACATTTTGAACTGCCGTTCACTGTCCAACATGGAGTCCGGATGTTGGCTGGGAATCCAGGCGTCAAAGGGCATGGACCCAGCAATGTGCCCCCCCGGAGCAACAACTTCTGGTTTGACGAACCCGGCGTGAGTGGGACCACTGGATGAAAAAGAGGCCAGCACGTCGTCACTGGCATCGGTGGGCGTGTAGTTGTCACTCATCGCACCCACGGTGATGACGTAGGGCACATTGCCGGGCACACCAATGGTCATTGGGTTCGGCCCATCATTGCCGGCGGCAGCGACGACGACAATACCCGCTTGCCATGCGGCCATCACCGCCTGATTCAACGGATCGTCCCAATAGTATGACTGCGGTGGCGCGCTGAAAGACAAATTCAGTACGCGGATATTCAGCTTCTTACGATTTTTTACAACAAAATCCAGAGCGGCAATGGTATCGATGTACGTACTGCTGCCATCGTATCTGAAAGATCTCACGACGCCGATCTCGGCCCCAGGGGCAATGCCCTCGCTAATCATGTTGGTGGCCAGTTTGTTACTGCCAATGATGCTGGCTACGTGAGTACCATGACCATTGGGATCATCGACCACAGACTCGCCGGTAGTGTCCACCCGAAACGCAGGTGTTTTGCTCAAGACTGTATCCGCTTCCCACCATAAACCCGTATCGATAACGGCAACCGTCACGCCCGCACCCCGAATACCGCGCTTATGCAACTCGGGCACACCCACTAAAGACGGGTGTTCATAGTCAATCCGGTCCATCAGACTGCGCTGAATCTCTTCGAATTCTAATGAACCGTCCGGTGCAGTTGTACGACTAAATTCTTCGGTCAACTCCCCACCATTGTCGGTCTCCCCCGTGCTTGACCGTTTGGTTCGCTTACTAATCTTCACCTGGCTGTCTTGATACAAGCGCAGGCTTTTATCAGTTTCGATCAAAGCGGCTTGCACTGACGACAACTGCGCACCAACCGCACTAATGATGGGAAGTTCCTTCAAAATTGTCCCGCCGACCTGGCGAACCGCCTCGGCAGCGAGGTGCAGATCATCAGCCTGGACCAAATATCGTTGCTGGGACAGCGCCGCCGCCTGTGGCACCGGTTGTGGCGAGTAACCAGTAAGCGCGATGGCGCCAACAAGGCTGATGCCAAAACCAAGGATTAAGCTTAAAAATTTATTTTCACGCGTCTTCATCACGCTGCCCTCTATAAAATTCGCGGGCATTTACGCCCGGCCTTATGGGGTCCTATCTGACCACGTTCGCTTCAGAACAGCGGCGAACAGCGCGGCTAGGAGCAGCAAGATTTTTGTGACTTAGATCACATAATAGACGCGTTAAATTGCCCGTTTGATGGCCTGAGCCTCGGCCACATAGCGCTCAAAGTCACCGGCTGATAAGGGCTGGCAGACATGGAAGCCTTGCGCTTGATCACAGCCAGCTCGTCGGGCAAATTCGAACTCTTCCGCGCTTTCGATGCTTTTAGCGATTAGGCTGGCGTGACGCGCTTGAGCAATAGATCCAGCCAATCGATATATATCAGATTGATCATCGATCTTGCGGCCGCTTTGCCGACCATGGTTCACCTTAAAGCCGTCGATTTTTAGCCGGCGCAGGATCGCGAGACTGGCATTGCCCTCACCGAAATCATCGATGATTAGACCGACGCCCGCCGCGCGTAGCTCTAAAAGCTGACGCGTTACCGATTCATTGATATCCAAACAAGCCTCGGGCACTTCGATTTCGATCCAGCTAGGATCAACGCCGAACTCAAAAATGGCTTCGGCCAGATTATGCGAAAAGTTGCATCCCAGCTGTGCGGCATCGATATTGACTGAAATGGGTACTCTGACCCCTAATCGTTCCGACCATACGGACACTTGCCGCAGGGCTTCCCGCAGAGACCAATCCGTCACCGTAGCCGCCAGTCCCACGGTCTCAGCCATATCCAGTAGCTCGGCGGCAACAATTGGGCCCCGCAAGGGATCATGCCAGCGCAGCAAAGCCTCGGCCCCGAGCACCTGGCCTGTGGCAACACAAACGCGCGGCTGATAATAGAGCGACAACTGTTGTGCTGCTAATGCATGTTCTAGCTCACCGGCTAAATCCGCGCGCACATGCGCCGGCATGGCCAGGTCGGCGCCCAACAATCTTGGTTCCGACGCACGCTGCGCCCGCGCTTCGCCCGCGGCCAAGATGGCCAGGCGAATCAAATTCGCCACGTCCTGTGAATCGTCAGGAAAACGTGCCAAGCCGATTCGCGGGGTTAGAGAAATAAGCGCCTTCTCGTCACGGCTCGCCCTGGCGCAGGCCGCGCGAATTCTCTCTACAACCGCGGCCGTTGCCTCGGAACTGGATAAATCGTTGAGCAACAGTAAAAAATAGACGCTATCCAGGCTTGCGATCGGACTAACATCGCCCTTTGGTAGGTCATAACGCACCAAAGAATCTCCGCTACGCAACTGCGTCGCCAGGCGCTCAGCGATGGCCCGTAAAGCTCGCGTTGTCTCGCTGTCCTGGTGGTCGGGTGCCGTTAGCTCGTCGAAGGTAATGCATAAGAGCGTCAAGTGTTGCGAACGCAATTGCGCATCTGCCAGCGCGGCTTTTGCCGTGCGCTCAAACAAGTGTCTGTTTGGCAGCCCGGTGGCCGAGTCAAGATAGGCCAATCGGTAAAGCTCAAGCTCGGAACTGCGCTGCGCAGCTAAAGTGGTCACAACGATACTGACTCGATCCCGTCCCGCCGCCGCGACGTTCGCTTCTTTATCATCAAAGCAAATATTGGCCGGCTCGCGAGACTTTAGAACTTTACGCAGGCAAACCATCAAGGCGTCCGCAAAATCAGGACTCAGGCAATCGCGTAGCAACTGAGCACCGGTGGCAGTCGTCGCCGCTGCGGAATCCGCAGCGCTGTCTGACAAGACTTCACCCCGACGAGACACCATCAAGTGGCGTTCGGTTTTTTGTCCATCTACCGAAGCACGCGTAGCCGCCGCATGGGCCGCCAGCCAACCCCGGATCCGGTGACGAAACAGGGTCCAATTGACAGGTTTGATCAAATAGTCGCTGGCGCCTGCGTCAAAGCCGGTCGCTATTTCCTCGTCACTGTCGCAACTGGTCACTACGATAATGGGTGGGCAGCTGTCGCCCAGTTGTTGGCTGATTTTTCGACAGGCCTCAAGCCCGGAGATACCCGGCATCATCACATCGAGAAAAATAATGTCCGGCCGATCTTCCCCAGCCTGCCGAATGGCCTCGCCGCCATCATGGGCCACCGTCACGGCGTAACCCGCGTCACTCAGGGCTTGGCTCATCAACACACACTGCGCCGGATCATCATCGGCCAGCAGCGCCTTGGGCTTTGATGCAGCTGCCGGTGTTGTATCCAATGATGCCGAGGATTGGTGCCGCCGGCTTTTCGAGCTTTCCATGTTAATCGCCCAGAATGTCCAGCCATAGGTCTGGAGTCAGCTTTCCCTTGGCCCGCGGGCCGCTAGCTCCCGCACATTACTGTAGGTGTCAGAGCATTGCTTAGAACTGGGTCGCGACTTGGCGACTCGCCCAGTGGATTGAACGCGATTTACGCGCAGTCGCGATCAGCGACGGGTACGCGTCGTCCCCTCATTCAGGCGCTGCTTATGTCAAAGACTAGACCAGCGGCCTAAGCCCACGCGCCGAGCTACGATACTCTCGTCAAGGTATTGCGATCAGTGTGATGAAAGGTCTGGCCGAGGGGTTTGAAGCTCAGCACCGTGTCTTCGACATAGCTAAAGCTGCCGTCCGCATGCATAGTGACGGTCACTTCATAAGCATCGGTATTGGCGGAGGCCAGCAAGAATGGATTGGACAAGGCACCGTAAGTGGCGGATCCGCCCTCGGCCGTCAGTCTAAATTCCCGCGCCTGGGCAGCTACATTGCCACCGGCCATGACGGCCACGCCTCGCGGCACGAGAAAGGCACGCATCACCTGTCCATTGACGGCATCCCACAACCAATAGCCCAGCTCTTCGTGGAATGATTCTTGCTCACCTAGCCGCCACGCTGTCGTTGAGTACCGTAGCCCGTATAAGACCTGCTCTCGATTATTCACCGGACCAAAAGGTTCCAAAACAAGATGTTCGCGAAAGTGGGATTCCACGGATCCATTGGGCGTCGGCGCGATATCGACACCCGTGTCGCCCTGCCAAACACCCGCCAAGGGGCCCAGCGGGCCTAGATTTGAAATTAGCTCATCCGTCGTCGACATGGCGTCTCCTGCACTGAGTTTGCTGTCCATCTTGATTGAGATTTCCACGCAGAGCGAAGCCGTGTGCAATGATTCCGCCTGACATTACGCATTGATGCTAATCACCCGCACAAAACACACAGAGTCACTACGGTTCCGAAGCCTTGCTCTGGCACCGCCAAGTTAATCTATAGCGATCACCAGAAAGCTGCAAGACTGTTGAAGGGTCGCCGCCCTGAGCCGTGGTCCAAACCAATGTATGCGGTTTTTTTGAGGCTAGATTTAGCCACCGACGATCAATATCTTTCGCTATTAGAAATCGATGCAGCAAGGCTAATCCACAGCCAAAGCCCCTGCCACGATAATCAGCCCCCAAGGCCCCGCGAATCTACCGTTTGCGAAGAATGCCCTCCGGCCGCCCCGTTACACCGGTGCCTGACAATTCACGCCGCCAAGTCGCAGCTACCATGGCGCGGAACTGGCAAGAATTAGACTGCAGATCGCACAAATTAATTATACAGTTAGCACTATTACCTACACTGGAGGGGCGCAAAGATGCTCCGAATCGGCCTGTTCTTGGCGACCAACCTCGCTGTTATCTTCGTACTCAATCTGATCATCACCGTCTTAGGACTCAACCAACCCGGCAGCAATTGGCTGCCAATGCTCATCGCGGCGGGCCTTATCGGCATGGCGGGATCATTTATTTCTTTGTTGATGTCAAAATCCATGGCCAAACGTTCCGCCGGGGCGCGAGTTATTGAGTCGCCAAGCGATGAGACACAACAATGGCTGTTATCTACCGTCCACACGCAGGCTGAAAAGGCCGGTATCGGCAAACCAGAAGTCGCTATTTTCAGTTCTCCGGCGCCCAACGCGTTTGCGACCGGCGCAAATAAGAATAACGCACTGGTAGCAGTTAGTACCGGTTTGTTAGAGGCCATGGACAAAGACGAAGTCGAGGCGGTACTCGGCCACGAAGTTACCCATGTGGCCAACGGCGATATGGTTACGCTGTCGCTAATCCAAGGGGTCGTCAACACCTTCGTGATGGTGTTATCACAAGTCATCTCAAGCTTAGTCGATCGACGCGGCGACGGCGGATATAACCGAACAGGTTATGGTTTCGGCCGCGGAATCGGCTATCGAATGACCTATATGATTACGCAAACCATACTCGGCTTTCTAGCCACGCTGATCGTGCGTTGGTTTAGCCGTTGGCGTGAATTCGGCGCGGATGCGGGCGGGGCCTCATTGGCGGGGCGTGACAAGATGATCAAGGCCTTGGAAAGACTGATGGCGCTACAAAGACCCGCTCAACTACCCGCGCAAATGCAATCCATGGGTGTTAACGGCGGGCTGCTAGGCGCCGTTGGGCTTAAGAAGCTCACCATGACCCACCCACCACTAGAAGAACGAATCGCCGCGTTACGAGAACTGCCACCGTAGCGAAGAAACTCAGATCTACTCCACCGCAATGCGCCCATGGGCATAGCCTAGGCGGGCAACAAGCACTTAGTTGGTAAAACGCACATCTAGCTGTGGACGCGACATCGAAGCACTGACAATTTTCTAACGTAGTGCTTGGTCATCGGCATGCCGTGCGGCAACCAGTGCCGCCAAGAAAAACAACCAGCTCACGCCTTCATCGCGCAATTCGCGTAGTTGCATATCGGTAATACCATCGACGGCGATTCCAAATAATCTCAGCGAGACGACACAAGCATCGAATAGCAGAATTACCCACAAGCAATCAACCAGTCTCTTAGGTTGCATTAGACCTACGGCGGCCATGATTGCCATTCCCAAGAACAAGGCCCCCGGCCCCGCACGAAGAAAATTGATGGACTCCGGAACGCCCGATGCTGAAATACCGAAGTTTTCGATGTGCTCTAAAGGTTCGATACAGTAAAGGTAGGCCAAGAAGGAAAAAATCAACAACGCATAGAGCACTACCAGCCTAGCGAACCACAAGCTTAGCGTACTCATTCGCGCAACTCCTTATAGTATCTGCAACCGTTGCCCTCTCAAATTACACATCACAGTGTGCTGCAAGACACAGCTACAATCTACGTCTGCGAATTTTTCGTAGCACCGCGTAACAAAGTTTGGTGAATCCAAAAACACGATCGAACCGAAATTTCATGCCTTACATTCTGGTGGCCAGCAAACTACCGTAACATCAACTTGAATCATGTCATGGGCAAGCGCATACCGAGCCAACGTCCTAGTGATAAAGCCGGGGTCAGCAACATACCGGGTGTGAATGCTTTGCCCAAAGTGACACCGCTGCCCAGCACCTCACCCGCGGCATAAAGATTGGGTACCGGCTCGCCGTCGCCCCGCATCACGCGCAAGGCCGCATCAACAACGACACCCGTAGAGGAAGTTGCCGAACTCCCCAAATGCGTAATGGCATAAAACGGCGGTTTACGGATCGCCAAGGGCAAGTGTGCTCGGCCAAAGCGATCTTTACCGGATTGGACGGCTGCATTGTATTCATCAACCGTCCTAAGCAGTTGCTCGCTATCAACGGCCGCTCGTTTGGCCAGTTCCAGCAAAGATTCGCCGCGATGGAACATCGGATGGGCATTGAACAGCGCTAAGAACTCTTGCTTGCTCCAGTCAAGGAAACCTGGCGGCGCACGGTCCAATATTCCTTCGTCAAAAACGATGGAATAACGCAGGCGCGGTTGATCGAGCAACTTCTCTGCTCGTGCATAGACCGACGGCTCATCCTCACGGATAAATCTCTGGCCAAGAATATTGACCCAAATCTCCCAGGGTGGCCGCTCTTGGGGCGTGGTATTGAATCGGCCGTAAGGCTTGGCCGGATATTCCTCCGCAGTAAGAATATTGCCCGTGCCGGCACGATGCAGATTTTGCCCGCGCAACCACGCACCAGCGGATACAGCCAACTCCAATCCATCACCCTGAGAATGCGGGTAAGACACCGCCATGTAGGACGGCACGCCGACGAGCTGCTCAAACATCTCTTTGTTCATGGCGTAGCCGCCGCTGGTCAGCAAGATATGCCGACCACGAAATGCTAAATCGCCGTCCGCACCGCCCACCCGAACGCCCTCGACGGACCCGGCATCACTCAATAGCAAACCCGTCACACGCATATTTAGCAGGGCTGTGATGCGTCCGTGCGCGGACTCCGTTACAAATTGTTTGCGTAGCACCCGCAAAATGTCACGGCCTTCATTCGCACCCCATAGGTACCGACGAACGCTATAGCCGGGTTGGCCGGGTGCCGCACCCGTGGTGGGATGTCCAGGCAGCGGCACCAAACCGTTGTCGAGCAGCCAATTGATCGTGTCCGGCGCCTGCTCAACGGTTAGACGCACAATGTCAGGATCTGCGAGACCCCGAGTAATCCGCATGACGTCTTCAAAATGCGCATCGGGTGAATCCGCGATGCCCAGCTGATCTTGCAGGCGGCTACCGGCGGCACTGATTTGCCCCATGGCCAAGTGCAAGGTGCCGCCAATATCCTCGGCAGCGTCCAGTAGTAAGACTCGAGCGCCACGGCGGGATGCATGGATTGCCGCCGGTAGTCCCGCCGTTCCCGCACCAACAATGACGTAATCCCAAATACCACCGTCGGTCACATTCAACCGGACGAGGGCGGCCAAGGGACTAGCCGCTACCATCATCAAACCATTGCGAATAATTGTTCTTCGCCGCATGGCATCCAATTGTAGATTAAGTCGCTTGATAAATTTCGGATCGCCGCGAACAGCATCACTCAACCCAGGACCGGCTGATGGTAATTAGTGCTGGAGCAAAGCGGACTGTACCGTAAGCATTGGTGGAATAGCTGTCCGAAAGAGCAAGCGGCAGCTAACCACTAGTACTGGCCGCAAGCTAAGCCATCGTCGCTTCGACGCACCAGTACCCGCTCAACTTAGTCAGCAGTAATCCAAGCGCAGAGGCTTTGAAATAGTCGCTGTGGTACGACGCTGGCAGTCAAGAACCCGAGGCCACGGTAGGTACCCATAGTCATTAGCGGGCCGATAGTTACTAGGGCCGCGATCACAATACAATTCTACTTAGCGTACAGCAGGCGTAGCATGTGCCCTAGTTTGCTTATGAGTCGCCAACACAGTCGTTTACCGCAGCCACCCACAGCCACTGATTGGGTCGGTGCAACTGCCTGGCTTTGCTAGCCCGCTTGCTACGACACAATAGCCCGGTTGACTACATTCTTGGCCGGCCACATGTTCGCCCAAGGCAATGAACTGTTCTTGCAAGCCACTATATTTATCGACGATATGCATGACTGCGCCACGAGACTTGGCGAGATCCCATGCATCTTTAGCTCGCAAACTCCGATATTTCATTTGATAGTAGGCTGCAACCCGGCCTGTGCGATGACTGCCTCCATCGCAACGAAAGGCGATTTTCTTGCCCGCGTTTTTTGCCTCAGCGATCCATCGATCAAATTCTTGCAAGAACCCAGCTGAAAGTGGTTCCCGTGAATCATGATCAACGTTATAAACTACTTTCAGACTTGGACAGGCATCACGATATCGCTCTTCTATCTCTTTCGCCGAGCCACTGAATACGGCAATTTCTTCTACGCCGAGACTACATAAGCCCCTGATACCGTCGCGACTAGGTTCGCCGAGTCTATACAGCGTGAAGCCACTTGCCGAGTCCGTATCAACGAGATGAAGGTTATTAATTCCATATGTATTTTCGGCGTCGTCGATAGTATTAACCGGTATCGCCATGACCGCAGATACGACTAGAAAAATGGCCGCACCGCCGGCGACGAGCCCCAGTAACCATTTGCAGATATTTATCACTAAGCGCATGACTGTCGCCTCAGAAAAGACTCATACCGCCTTGCGCCGAGGCAGCGCGCAAAGCTAGGCATCCGGCGAACGAAGTGAGCGCATAGACCCAATTGCTGAGTGTGCGCTCAGCTACAACCTGCCGGCTTCGTATCCGTCGCTACGCGGTAACTCGGCATCTAGATTCTCCCAACAGGCCTTAGAGGATACAAAATTATGGGAGATGGGGCGTTCTGTGATGTTACTGTCGATCACCCCGAGCCGCACACGCACTCGGTCGGGGTCTTCAAGGTTACTACTGTAGATCGGGGAGCCGCAGGTATTGCAAAAAAACCGTTGTTTCCCGGGTTTGTATTCGAAGGCGGTGAGGGCCTCCTCGCCGCTGACCAATTGGAAGCTGTCGAGATCAACGAAGCCATTGGTGGCAAAGGCGGTACCGCTGGATTTGCGGCAGCGGGAACAATGGCAGTGAACAATGCTATTGATCGAGCCTTCGAGCTTGAACTTCACTTTGCCACACAGACAGCTACCCTGGTACACCGCGCTTACCTCGATGAGCGAATAAGCACACTAACCGACAAACAACGATACGACAGTCATATCTCTCGCCGAGAAAATTACGCGTTTTAAACAAAACGAACAATCAATAATCACGGGCAAGGGCCTGCCTGCCCAGTCTGTCGCGTCGCCAACTGGCCGCCGGATTGTAGCGGGAAGTACTACCATCGAATTCGTCTAAAGCCTGCACAATCACGGCATGACGCGGATCGCTGTCTTCAGAGAAATTCATCCTATCGAGATACGGTAAGACCCTCGGTTCCACCGATGCATGCGCAAGCTGCATGAGTTCTCGCCAAATCTCCGCGGGCAATTGCCCGCCAGACATTTCACCCATGGGCGCACCGTCGTCCCTGCCCAGCCAAACCCCGGCGACTAAGTTTGCAGTATAGCCGACAAACCACGCATCCGACGCCCGCTGACTCGTACCGGTTTTGCCCGCAGCCGGCCAATGCTCGAGGGCGGCCGCCTGGCCGGTACCGCTAATGAGCACGTCGCTGAGCATCCGGTTCATGTCGCGTACGACTCGGGCGGCCAGCACTCGCTTGGGACTGGGCCGGCGACGCTTGTACAAGATTTCGCCTTCGCCATTTCGAACTTCGAGCAAGCCATAGGACGGCGCACCAAAACCACCGTTTGCAAGTGGCGCATAGGCTCTGGTCAATTCCAGCAAACTCACTTCGTGAGTACCCAGAGGCAGCGAGGGCACGTCTTGCAAATCTGAGCTAATTCCGCTGCGACGAGCGGCATCGATCACTTGATCCCTGCCCACATTCTCGGAAAGTTTTACCGCAACGGTGTTAATAGATTTCGCCAATGCAGCAGACAAGCTAACGGGGCCGCGGTAACCGCCACCATAATTCGACGGGCGCCAATCACCCACGGCAACGGGCTCATCGTATAAAAAATTCTCCGGCGCATAACCCGCTTCCAAAGCTGCCAAATAGACGAAGGGCTTGAACGCGGATCCCGGTTGGCGCCGCGCGCTGGTGACCCGGTTAAATTGACTCGCGGCATAGGAGCGGCCACCCACCATGGCGCGCACCGCGCCATCGGGCGTCAAAACCACTAAGGAAACCTGGGTGTTATCCAGCTGGGCGCCGCGTTCACTAAAGATTTGTGCAAGTTGCCATTCGGCGGCAGCCTGCAAACTTGGATCAAGACTGGTCTTTATCTGCAGATCTTGTCGACTGGCTCGCAATTCGGCCGGCAAAGCTCGCAGCACCCAATCAATAAAATAGCTGGATTTTTTCTGCTGTAGTGGCGGTACCAACTTTGCCGGATGCCGCTTAGCGACGGTCGCTTCGGCGCTAGTAATGGCACCGACAGCAAGCATGCGGTCTAACACAATCGCCGCCCGGTTCTGGGCACGCTGTAAATTTCGGGTCGGCGCGAATCTTGATGGTGCGCGTAGTAGTCCCGCCACCATGGCCGCCTCGGACAGATTTAGGTCGCGTGCAGACTTACCGAAATATTCCCAACTCGCCGCCTCGATACCGTAATTACCGCTGCCAAGATAAACCCGGTTTAAATACGCGCTCAAAATCTCTTGCTTGCTGTATTGCTGCTCTAAGGACAGCGCCAAAACCAGCTCCCGCCATTTGCGCTGCCAGGTTCTCTCCGCATCCAGGTACAGCAGCTTTGCGGTTTGCTGAGTGATCGTGCTACCACCTTGCACGATCTTTCCGGCGCGTTCGTTGGCAATGAAAGCTCTCACCACCGCCAAGGGATCAACGCCGAAATGAGAATAAAAGCGCTGATCTTCAATGGCCATGACGGCGGCGGCCACATGCTTAGGCAATTCATCTAACGGCACGGCCGCATGGTGCTCGCCGCCCCGGTGGGCGATGAGTTCGCCATTGACGCCCAATATTTTTATTTGCGGGCTGTGTTGCTGCGCTGAGAACGCTGGAATCGTCAGTTCGGGCAGGCGAGCCTGGATCAAGGTATTGGCAAGATTTAACACGCCGAGCAGTAAAATCAGCGGTAAAATGAGCCTGAAAGCGATGGCTTTAAGTAAGCGGCGGATCATTTTTCACCCAGCGCGGCTTGCATCTTCGCCTCATCAGCATTCGCTGCCAGACTCGCGTCCAGTTGTAGCGCCGCCCGATAATCGCGGCGCGCAAACCCGGGTTGACCTGCCCTTCGATACGCCACGGCACGATTGAAAAAAGCCTCCGCCACCGTGGGCTTTATTCGCAAAAAACTCTTGAAGTCGCGGACTGCGGCTTGCGCATTTTGACTAGCCAAATGGGCCAAACCGCGAGCGAAAAAAGCGCAGGCCCGATCTTTTTCGCTGGCTGCCGCGCTACGTAATACATCAGTACTGACCCGCAAGGCATCTTCAATGTAGCCATCGCGATAGGCCGCCAGGCCACAGCCACTAGCAAGGTTCCGCGCCACGCCATAATCAGCGACGGGATCGGCGGGAAATGTTTCATCCAACTTAACTGGGGGCACTTCGTAGCGTTGCGGATACCCCGACCAGGCCCATTGATTGCGCGGCCGCGAACGATAGTGACGGATGGCCAAGCGCGTGGCGGGATTGAGCACGCCATCGATGGGCCCACCGTAGTAACCTAAACGACTCAGAGCAAGCTGGGCCTTGCCGATAACAGATTCTCCATCAAGCTCTGTTCGCGACCAAGACGAACCCGTTACCAATGCACGCCGTTCGAACTGTTCCAACAATAAGAGATCAACGCTACCCGTGACGGGTATGCCAACATCTTGCTGGAAAGCCTTGACCGCCGCCAGCGTATCCGGACCCAGTACCCCATCGACGTCACCGCGGTAGTAGCCTCGCGTGAGCAACTCCAGCTGTACCTCGTTAATCAGTTGCGCACGATCCTTGATGGCCCGCAAACGCAATCCGCGACCTTCTGTATAACGGGGCGCACGAACCGGGTCTGCTCGGCGATCGCCCGCCGTAGATTGTCGTACGGCTACATAGCTCCGCCGACAATCGGGGAAATCACGGCGCATTTGCTCAAGCGTAACCTCCCCCGGCGGGCAGGTGATTCCTTTCACGCGCTCAGTGGTTCGATAAGGCGCTAACCAAGGGTCTAGCCAACCACCTCCCTGCTCTGCAATGGCCACAGCAGCGAACTGGTTCGAAACCAGCAAACACGCAAGCAGCAAGTGCCTATTCAACTTTTCCTTCACCCTACCCTCATTGCTACACCGGTCAGTCTATAAGCGCCGGTTTATTTTTGTCGGACAAAGCACAGTGCCGCTAATTGCTTCTATTTATTGCACGGAACACCCAAATTCCGAAATATTCATTCACTACAAATGTGGCGGAATTTTTCTTTGCCAGGATCAGTATTTTCGCATACTTAGCCGTGGCTAGGCGAAGCATGGCCGGACCCGGTTTAGGCAGTCACGACAAGGGCTTAGCCACGGCGGCTATGCCGCGATGCTCAGCCTGTAGATTGCATAATTCGCGGCTAGTTATGGTAAGGGAAAAGTCGCCAAACTCGTTGCGTCCGCTAAAGATCGTGACGACCCCCCAGAACGGCCAACATCATGCAGCCGCCGACAAAGATTGATGCTAGGGCACTGATTTGAACGTCGGTCATCGCCCGGCCTGACTACCTCTACCAATTTGCACCGCGCCATAAACGCCGACGATGTGAGCTGACTATCACGAAGATTCTACTGACGGTCCGAACAGACCGATCAAGCAAGGTATGCGACGGCGGACAAGTGCTCACGACTAAACGATCAAGGCCATTTAGCCGTAACAAGTTATAGTGTGTCAATTGGCGGCTCTAGAAGAATGCCCATGTCTACAGATCCGGTTCGGAATTTCATCAAGCACTGGCACGAAGTCTTCGTCAAGCATGATCCGCAGCTCATGTTGGAGCTTATGGATGATGATATCGAATTCTTCTCTCCGGCCATCTTTTTACCAAAACGGGGCAAGGAAGAAGTTTTTAAACTCCTCTGCACGGTTTTCGATGTGCTCAGTAACTATCATGTCACGAGCACTTGGGTACAGGGTTCGGAAGTGCTCTTTGAGTTCGAGGCAAAACTTGAGAAATTTCAGCTGCAGGGCATAGACCGATTTCGGTTGAATGACGAAGGCAAGGTCGTGCAAATGAAAGTATGGATTCGCCCGCTAACCGGCCTTAATACCCTCGCGCGTGTTGTAAGTCGGCGAGGCCTCGAAGAACAACTAGCGACGAAGGGCAGTTTGGAACGGGCGCTCACACTCAGCCAGGCGCGCGCTAGACGAGTCGCCACAGCCTTACGCGACAGTATCAAATAAAGCTAAGTACCGGCGAACGAACCGCTTCATCCAATTGCCCACGCGCCTAGCAGAGCTAAGTTTCGCCGAAACTCAATCAATACTGAGCGCTATAAAAGTTAGACTAGGCCTTGTTTGGGCTGATCCCTTGATCTGGAGCATGCGGATAAGCACGCCTGTCCGCAGACCGAAAACAGATTCGGAAGTCAGCGCGTTTTACAGACCCTGGCCATAGATTTCCGGTAACGTTGGTCGTCAGCTATCGTCGAGAGAATAATCAATGAAGCTTTATGGATCCTTAGCATCGCCCTACGTTGCCCGTGTGGTCATGTTCGCCCAACTGAAAGGCATGGATTTGCCACAGGAATCTCCGCCCGGCGGAATGGGTTCGGACGAATACAAACAAATAAACCCGACGGGTAAAATTCCGTCACTAGACATTGGCAATGCCTGCATTGCCGAATCAACGGTGATTTGCGATTATCTTGAAAGTCTGCAACCACAGCCAAGCTTGATTCCGGCAGAGCCCCTGCCCCAAGCACAAACGCGCATGATCGCCCGCATGACCGACCTCTATGTAGCGCCCCACAACACCCCCCTCACGCGCATGCGTGGAACCGGTGAGCGCGACCAGTCCGTTATTGACAAGCAGGCAGAAGAATTTGCCAAAGGCTTTAGCTATCTCAGCGCCTTCATGGGACCTGGTCCATTTGCTGTCGCAGATAAACCGACTCTGGGTGACTGTGCCTTGGCCCCGTTCATTGTGATGCTCAAGGAAACCATATTTTCAAACTTCAGCGAGGTAACGGACCCAACGGAAGGCAGCGGCCGTCTTGCCGAATGGTGGCAGGCCGTGCAGGCACACGACATTTGCAAGCAAAATGTCGATGCTTATGACGTCGCGTTAAAGGAATTTTTAAAGTGGCTATACGATATGTTGGCCAAGCGAGGCCAGTAGGATAACGGCCTGGCTCTGAATTTCTACCGCGTAACAATCGTGGCCGAGTATTCACTGTGAGAGGAGTTAACCCGGCCAGCGAGGCTCGAGGTGCAGCTAAACAATGCGTGACCAGCTACATCACTACAAGCTGCGCACGCCGCAAGAGACATTGCGCCGCTTGGCCATTCAGTCGACCCATCGATCACAAGCGGCGCAAAGCGGGCATATCAGAATCTTCTCAACAATGCATGGTGTGAATTAGACTGAAAACCAGCGGAAGATGGAAATAACTCCACGCGCACAGACACCCCACAATTGTTGCGCTAAGGATGCTGCTATGAAAAGACGCGATATCGTAAAAACCATGGTTGCCGGCACGGCCGCACCCAGCTTGCTAGCCGCGAAAGACCAGCCGGACAAAGACTTCGAGGGCGAAATTGAAGCTGTGCTGCGCGAGACCGAGAAACTATGGAATGCCCAGGATATTGCCGGCTTGCGAACGCTTTGGGACCAGAGCGATGCCGAGCCCTTTTATCTGGCGGGAGAACAGGAAAATTGGTTCATCGGTTGGGATGCCTTGAACAATTATCTCGCACCTAAAGGACGGCCGGTGACCGAGGCCATTCGGGTGAAGTTCTACGATATACACGTGCGGTTGTTAGCCCCGGGCCTCGCCTTCGCGGGATACTGGATGCGCACGGACATGAAAGTCGTGTTTTCTCCGAATCCTTTCGGCTCGGACAATCGAGTCTGCGCGGTGTTTCGCCACACATCCGAGGGCTGGCGATATCTTTGTTACATGGAAGGCTTTCAAGCGCCCAATATGTACATTCAAAAATTGTTCGAAAAAGATGTCTCGCCGGACTACGCGGATTTTTATGAGGCGCTAAAGAAAGAAAGTTAGTGCAATATTTAATCTCTACACTAAAGCGAAAACTACGGAAATTAGGGTCACTGTCCCCAATAGCCAGGTGTACCAGGCGAACATGTGAAAACGCTGTTCACGAAGCAGCCAAACGAACAGCCAAAGAGCAATCAGACCGCTGACCAGGGCGGCTATCCCACCCACAGCGATAGCATTTAGCACGGCGTCGGACATATTGCTAAGTTCAGGTACAAGTAATACGCCTGCACCAGCAATGGCGATTACCCCCAGCAAGAAAGAGAACTCGGCGGCAACCAGCGGCGCGACGCCCAAGGCTAGGGCGATCGCAACGGTGGAACCGCTGCGAGAAATACCGGGAAGAATGGCGATAGCCTGGGCGCAACCGATCAGCAAAGCCATGGTCCACGTGACCTGTGATTTCTTGGCACAGGGCAGCGTGTAGCGAGTGCTCCATACAATTAGGCCGGTCACCAGCAGACAAACTCCCGCGACCCAAGGCGAATCAAAGCTCCGCTCTATCCAGTCTCTGGCCAAGAGCGCCACGGCGACGGCAGGCAAAGTGCCGACAATCAACTTGCCAATGTACTCCCAGGAATCTGTTTTGCCCGTCATCGCCCCAATGGCTAAGGCACCTACCCGCCGGCGATAGAACAAAAGAATTGCGACCATGGTCGCGACATGCAAAGCAACCTCAAAAACGATACCGCCACCCAAACTGGATCCCAGGAAATATTGAGCAATGACCAAGTGCCCGGAACTCGAGACAGGCAAGAACTCTGTGAGTCCTTGCAAAATACCCAGTAGTAGTGATTCTAATGTTTCCATCGCGCTATTAAGTTTCGAAAACCATGATCTGTGTCGAACCGCCCTTAGCCACCGAAGACTTGTGGACTGCCATACCCGGCTCTACCGCCACACAGAATAGCTCATGGTATCAAGATGTCCCGGAATCAGTTGGCGAAATCCACTATTGCTCAATCGCCAATCTGGTTCGACGACAGCGACTATTCGCTTGGGCTCTAGGTGAAAAACCAATGCGGCCTAATGTTAACTACTCCGCAAATACCGAGAAATAAAAGACGTAGAAAACTAACCAAGCACACAGAATGAACGGCAGGGGTTCAGCGACCCACCCACGCCGTTTACAGTAATGAGCTGTGTAGTGCACGACAGCCGTAATGCAGACGAAACGTAACAAGCGCGCGGGTATCGATGCCAGAAAGAATGCGCCCAAGCCGATGCCGGCGGTTGACGCCTGGGCCGCATAAACCTTATAGGGAATACCCAAAAAAGGACCCATCAATAAGGCACCGATGCCATCAGATTTTAGACTTTCGCCCACCTGCTCGAACATCGTCGGCCCAATAGCGGGAACACGGCTGATGAGCTTAGCCGCCCCGTCGGGGTCGGCACCGGACCAAAGATAGATAACCACGCCACCTAGCAAGGCACCAACGAGACCGTAAACACAGGCCAACAAGCCTCGGTGTAAATTCTTGCGCCCCTGGACGCTAAACCAAATATCCGGCACAAGAAAAAACAACGTCGCCTCGGCAAACCCCCAAATGGCCGCGACTAAATTTACAGCCATTCAACAGCTCGGCCTTCACTGGCCAAGGATTCCATGATCGCCCGCAATTCGGCCATATAGCGAGACTTATCGCCATTCCAGAATTTCGGTTCACCGACGAATACATCGCAAAAAAACGGCACCAGCAGAGCTTCGCCCTTCGGTAAGGCCTTGCCCAGCCCCTGCATGATGACGGGGACAACCGGAACTTCCGGATGCCGCTCGGCCAGGCGAGCGATGCCACTTCGCAACTCGGACATTTCTTCGGGCTGACCACGGCTGCCCTCAGGGAAAAAAATGAGAATCCGCCCCTTAGCTATGCTGCCGTGAACGGGCGCCAATAGATCTTCATCGTCCGAATCGCGCTTGCGCTTCAAGGGAAGAATGCCAATGATTTTCTCTGCAAACCAAGCCAGCGCAGGTGATGTCAGAAAATAGTCCGCCGCTGCCACGGGCTGGATTTCCGGCAATAGTTTTGCCGGCATCAAAGTCATCAAGACCATCGTATCAAGATGACTGTTGTGATTTGCCACAATGATCGCTGGACCCTTGTCAGGCAGCCGCTCACGATGTCGCACATTAGTGCCCAGTACAATGGCAACGACGAAGCGAACAAAAACATTGTAGAAAAGAAACCGCAGAGCCTGGATCATCTTAGTAGTACAAATACCAGATGAAGTGAAAAAACAACGGTGCGGCATAGGTCAAACTATCGACCCGATCGAGAATTCCACCGTGGCCCGGCAATAGGCTGCCGCTGTCCTTTACGCCGATATCTCGCTTGAGTGCCGAGATACTGACATCGCCCACAAAGCCCGCCAAACCGACAATCAAACCGGCAGCCATAGCCAAGGGCCATTGCATGCCCGTGAGCAACGGCGCGATGGCAACGGCCAGCACGCTGGTCGTCACGAGACCGCCTAGAAACCCCTGCCAGGTCTTATTGGGGCTGACCGAGGGTACGATTTTATGCTTACCAAACAGCTTCCCCCAACAGTACTGCGCCACATCGTTAAATTGCGTCAGGAAGACCAGATAGACCACCAATCCCGGACCACCCGCAACTATTTGCTCCGTCTTTGGCAAGACCAGCAGAAAAGCGAGATGACTGATGCTGAAAACCATGGTCATGGCACCCCAGTGCAAGGTACCGGCCGCACGCAGAAAGTTATTGGTTTCACCAATCATGATCATGCGCAGAGGCAGGAATAGGAACAGGTAGACAGGAATGAAAATAATGAACATGCCGTACCATTCCTGTGCTACCCAGTAGTACTGAAAAGGAATGGCCAAGTACAGCCAAAACAATACCCGGCGATCCGCGCGCCGCGTTGGAATCATGGAAAGATATTCTTTAAGCGCTAAAAAGCTAATCAGCCCGAAAAACCACAGCGAGATGGTCCGACTCACCAACATGGCGATGACAAACACGGTGACCATGACCCACCACGATTGAATGCGCTGCGTTAACTCACCATAAGCCTCGGCATCCAATTTTCGGCGCAAGCTCAGCCGGATCAGAGTTGCCAGGATCAGTAGGCCGTACAGCCCACCCATGAACCACGCCACATTGGCGGGAAAATCCTTTGGAATCATGGCGCCAACGCCAAGGCGCGCCGCGCTCGATTGAAGATCGTAATTAGCAACAAGCCGATCACAATGGCCAAAACGAAATCCAACCACGGCATTGCATCGATCCCCAATCCCAACAGCAGGCAAATGGAACCAAATACGAAGGCGCGATCGCTTTTACCCATGGGACCGTCATAGCGTCGCTCCGCGCCGATCTGAACGGCAACGACGCCCGCCATTTCGCTGACAGTGGCCAATATCGTAATCAATACGACGAGGGTGGCATTGACACCGGCAACCAAGGCTACCGGCAAGTACAAGGCCACATCAGAAAACACATCGCCCAACTCGTTGAGCACGGCGCCCAACTTCGACTGCATGTGATGCTCACGGGCCAACATGCCATCGATGGCGTTCAGCGCCATGCGAACGAACAATACCAAGGGCACCAGCAACAGTGACCAGGAGCGATCTGGCCACATCGCGACGGCCGCCCCGGCTAGACATGAAAGCAAGATGGCTGCCAGCGTGACTTGGTTAGCGGTGATACCCGCGGCAGCAAACGCGCGACAGGTCGGTCTAAGCAAGGCCTGGAACTTTGCCTTCAGATCATAGATCGACGCCAAGCGATTCCCCCGTTACGAATTGGAATTCCAACATAGCGCATTAAGCATGTCTAGAAAATTTACAGGCAATACCAATTGACCGCAGGAGCCGCGTATCCGAAGTCCAAATGACCGATAGAGTGACCACAGGCGTTAGACAACTGTCGAATGACTCAGTGAGGTAGGAAGGTGGCAAGGATCTCAGGAATTACCAGACCGACTCATACGCTCCGACCCAAGCAGATCCTCAACGGTTCAGTAGCAGCGATCCGTCCATCCACAACGCAATGAGGCTGAAAATGCCGGATCATCAATTGATTTGAGCTGGGCATTTACCGTAGCAAGCTGCCGCGCCTCGTGAAAAGGAAGATTAGCGGGCGTAATATTAAAAGCATAGGTTACTCGATCTATGCGACCGGGCAGCAAGACCTTGATATTTGTCGAGCTAATCTCATCGACCAACGCGGTGTGTTTCAGCAAATTGGTCAAACAATTGTCCAGTATCGTATTGTAGAAAGCCGGTTTTGCTTGCAGCGCATTGGCATCGGCCGCCACGGCGAGAAAAAAATTCCGTAGTTCATCCTTGGAAACGTTAACCGGATAAAGCAGCACGCGCTCGCCACGCCGGTGCGACCGAAGACCAATGAGGTCTTGCTCCGTAGAAAAAACGTAAATCTTCGTATAGCGTCGAAACAAGCCGGCCAATGGCTTATAGCTTTGACCCGGCCTCAGCCGCGCTTCCACGGACAATGCTAGAAATTGAGACGTCTCACCGTCGACAAACTCAAAACTAAAGAAGGAATGCGCCAGGCCAAAGGATCCAAAATGCGATAGCCCAATCCAGCCCCGCTCTAGGTTCTCGAGGCTAAACTTGGCGTTCTTATAAGTCCGGCGAACAACATTGGCTTCCTCGTCATAGCGAAAATCACGCAGATTTTGAATCGTAAAATCGCGACCGGAAAAATCTATTCTGGGTACCCGTGCTTGGGCTTCTTGCCAAGGACCGGCGTTAATGGGAACTTGGACTTGCAGCCAAGCGAATATTGCCAGCAGCGCCACCAATGGGATGACCCACTTGCGCCGGCGCCAGGACGGGGCGCGCTTATTTGCCGCGTTCACTAAAGCTAGCTTGGGTCAGTGACAAACTAAACACCGCATAAAAATGATTCCCGATACAAGTCAGCTGCGGCACAATACCGCCTTAGCCTAGTCCGTGACTTTGCGGAACCAATATTGACTGATCAGCGCCGAGCGTCCAACCACTAAGGGCATGCCATGCCTTTCTTCGGTCACCGTTTGCATGATCTGACATTCAGGCGCAAAAGTTTCGCGCAATGTGTCAGCATAAACCCGCTTTGGACCCATGGGCCACCAATCCCACCATGCACGGCGGCCAAAATGCAGCAAAATAAAATCACCGCCCGGGGCCAGCCAGCTCAGCAACTGGTTTTTGTACGCATCGAGTTCAATGGTTCCTGGGGTATGTAAACAGCCGACATCGAGTACTAGGTCATAAGGATGGCTAGCTTGCCAAAGGCCCACATCAGCCTGAATGGCGTCGATGGAAAGACCACCACCGGCGATTCGCCGCTGCAACATAGAGATAGCCTGCGGCATGAAATCGATGGCTGTGACCTGGTAACCCCGCTCCGCCATATAAATGGAATAGGTACCCGAACCACAACCGACATCCAAAGCCGTGCCGGCGACAGCACGTTGATCCAAAGCCGCGACGAGTAGTTTGGGCGGATCGGCCTCATGCCAGGGCAAATCCTCGGGCTTCTGGGCCGATTTATAGAGCTGCTTGAAAACTCGCTTACTTTGCCCGTTCACTTCGTGCTCCGAAGGGTAAAGCCTAGACGCAGCATGCGGCTGGTCGTAGCCATCGTTAAGGGAAAGTTCTCGACCGAGCAATCTTGCCTAGTGCCGCGCACCAAAAGATTACAGCAACTCAAGCTACCCGATTATTCGGTATTCACCAAAAAATTCGCCATTCGATAAATTGGCTCTTTGGTCATTGCTCGAAATTCTTCCGGGGCGTCGAGCTTCTCGAGGGCGCGATCCCAGCAGATGATCCATTGATCCCTCTGATCCGCGCCAATGGGATAAGGCTGATGGGGCTCGGTTAGGCAAATGGTACCGTAGTTGTCGCGGTATAAGTGAGGGCCACCTAGCCAGCCGTTCAAGTATTCGAATAGCTTCTGTTTGATCACATCCAAATGCTCGGCATGCATTTCGCGAACACTCTCTACTTCTTCAAGCTCGTCCATTGCCTCATAAAAAGCGCTGGCTAGATTCCTTACACCGTCTTCTTTGCCGATAATCTCATAGGGCGTTTGGTCAATCATTCTTGCCTAGTTCCACATGCTTGAGCCGAAGTTCATAGGTTATTGGCGAACCCAAGCACAACAATCAGTAAAAACACTTATTCATTCTAGGCCGCACGACGAGAACGGCCGACCGGCAGATAGTTTAGACAGCCCCAAACATAGCCTTTCGGCCCAAGGCGCAAGCTGCTCAGCTAAAGGCCGGCATCACCCGTTCACCAATGAGACGAATTGACGCCTCGGGATTTTCGTATATTCGCAAGGCGATATCCGTCAGGCCGCCCGCTGCAAAGCGCCGCAGCCGTTCGATCTCATAATCGATATCGGCGCTGGCCGAGGTCGACGAACACTGGTCTACCAACCGATCAAGAATATCCTTGGGCACACTTTTTATATTGGGATCGCGCTTGTAGTAAGCCGTATTGATATCGAGGATGTTATCCCAAACCACTTGCATCTCTTCATCCGGCAATATGCCGCGATGATAGTAAGCGGGCCATGGCGTCGCCCGCATGGCTAACCAAATGCGGGCCTCCGCACGAGCCGCTTCTTGATCTTCTTTCACATGCCAAGCCCAAAAGTTCAGTAAACGAAAATTTTCGGACGACTGGCCGATGCTGGCTCGCTCAGCCTGGATCGTCTCGTTAACTGCCGCCACATGCTCGGGCAAATGATCGCCAACAAAAATACCTTGTGCGTACTTCGCACTGGAGCGGATCATTTGTGGACCACCGGCACACACAAAGACTTCAGGGCGTTTTTGACTGACCCAGGACGAGTGGTAGTACATCACCTCGTACATCTGCCCCTTGTACTCCACCGGCTTACCCGTGGCGGCCGCCTCAATGATTTCAACGCACTCTCGCACAGCACGAACGCGCTTGACGGCTTTCATGCCCATGGCCGTCGCTGTGCCGCCATCGCCGGCACCCACGCCAATATGCGCACGACCACCCGATATCTCGTTCAAGGTCAACAATGCATTCGCCATTTTTAACGGATGCAATTCGTAAGGTGATACCGCGACCGGACCAAGACGTATCGTTTTCGTTGTACGTGCCGCTTCAACGAAATTGATAAACGGATCACGCGAATCGTGCATGTTGGAAGTCCAAATACCCGCCATGCCATAACTCTCAGCCAATCTCGCCAATTCGGCGATGCGCTCGTGGGCGTTATTCGCTTCCAAAATAATATGAAATTTCATGAATATTCCTATTCTCGCCCCCGGTCAAAGACCCACGCCAAGACGCTCAATTTGTGGAACCCTAAAGGAAAATTAAATGGCAGTCCGCTGCGGAGGACTCTCTATTCCGATCAGCTTGCCTACCGACCCTCGACAATCTCAGCCCAATAGGTATTACCCTGATCAAACCGGGAAGGCCAACGCGCACCCACGCGGGGATTGAACATTAAAACCAGTGCGAAACACTCGCTCAATTTTCCATCCACACCGGAAACATCGTCCAGAAAATAGCACATGCGATCATCCTTCCCGGCTTTACCCTCCGTGCGCCATTTACCCGTGGCGCCTTGCGGGCTTGTTATCGTCCGATCCCGATTAAACCGGGCATCGATCACCACGGTTTCTCCATTCACCTTTATCTCATAGCGGCTGGTGTTACCAAACAAGAATGTCCAATAGTCTGGATGCGCGTCGCCTTCGAGTGGATGCGGGCGGCCCGCTATAAAACCAACCTGAATCTTGAAATCATCATGTCCCTTAACGGGCACAAAGCTACTGAGGACTTTCCCAAACTCTAAGTTCGTATCCGCTTTAGGGCGCAGGCAATGCATCCATTCATAAGGATGCACGCCAACCCGCTCCAGTGAATAGCAAAAATTTCGCTTGTCGCGCATGCGCCAAATGCCCTGCAGGCCACGATTGTTGCCAGTAATAGTGCCGTCTTCATTAAAATAGGCGACGAAGGAATAGGTCTCGCCATTGTCTCTAGGCAGAGTAAACTTGATGGTGTTTTCCATATATTGTGCCCAGAAAGCTGGCGCCGACAGCTTCAGCTCGGCATCTAAACCACCCATGGATGCGCTCGCCGCCTGTGGTTCATCCCAGTCCACCGACCCACTGGCACGCATGACGAAGGCCGTAAGCGCCAATATTTTTTCCGCCGGTATATCAACAGCGGCCATGGCGTTACCAGGAAAAACATCGCCGGGTTTGCGTACATAGCGGGCGAATAACTCAGGAGTCCATTGTTGGTTCGCTTCCTTTAAAGCTTGGGAGTAGTTAAACCCAGGTTTGCTGCCCACTTTTCGCTTAAACATTTCAAATAAGTTTGGCCCGGCGATATCCGCCTGATCTTTCTGGGCCGTGTGGCAAAAAGCACAGTACTGCTGCCAAGTCTGCTCGCCAGAAATGGAATCAGCAGCCTTCAGTGCCGCGGTGGAGAAATCTTGCGCACCAGCAATACTTGCGAGCTGCAAAAGAAAAATGGCCAGCAAGGTATTCTTTTGACTATTCATTTGTAGCTAAGCTCCTAGCCCGGAGATGGATAAGGGTTACGCGCCGTGTTCGGAACATCTTCTGCGCGGACCGCCATCTTAACAGCCAGCTAAACCTCTAGGCGCGAGTATAGTCTCAGCCATTTTCTACTGGCGGACAATTAGCTTGCTATGGTGGCACTCTTCAATGGGCTCGATCTAGGATGCCTTCCAGTATCTGGGTCCGTCGCCGAGTAGTTTAGAAATCATGCAGCTACCGCCTTTTGAATATATAAGGCCAAAGAGCCTCGCCGAGGGACTGGCTGTCCTGGCTGAACAAGGTGACAGAATAAAACTTCTGTCGGGCGGTTCCGACCTGCTAATCAATATGAAGTTTCGCCTCGATACGCCCGAGTACCTACTAAGCCTAAATGGGCTACCTGAATTGCAAAATGTCGAGCAGCGAAGTGATGGCAGCGTGCGCATTGGCGCCGGCTGCAAACTTACCGAACTGGCAAATAATGAACTGGTGAAACAACACTTTCCTGCCTTGCATGCTGCCATTTTCTCGGTGGGCTCCCGCCATGTGCGCAACATCGGCACCATTGGTGGCAACATTTGTTTAGAAACGCGCTGCTGGTATACCAATCAGTCTGAAAATTGGCGCGAAACGCGCGACGGCTGTTTTAAGACCGACCAACAATTGTGCCATGTGATTAAGACGGCCAAGAAATGTCATGCCATCAGCAGTACCGATACCGGGCCGGTCCTCATGGCGCTAGGCGCCACCGCTGTATTGGCTAGCACAGCGGGTGAACGTGAGGTGTCCATGCTTGATTTTTATCAAGACGACGGCATCGAGCATACGGTCGTGCAACCCGGAGAGATTCTCGTGGCAGTGATTTTGGCCGCACCCTCTGGCCGCAGCATCTTCGCCAAGTTGTCCCAACGTGAGGGTTTGGACTTCGCAGCCGGCACGCTGGCCGCCTGGGTAGACGGCGGCAATGAACAGCCCAAGGCGGTAAGGCTGGTCATGGGCTCGGTCGCACCACAACCCAAACTCATGACGCAGTCGGCACAAATCCTGCTAGATCAAGGGCTCAACGACGATGCCATCGACGGTGCGGCACTGGCGGCTCGATCGGCGCTAAACGAAGTAACCAACCTATTTACCCCATCGGGCTTTAAGCGCCGGCTGGTGAGATCGCTGGTCAAAGATGCCTTGTTGGAACTGCGCGCTCAACCTGGAGCATTCTGAACATGGCAAAACAGATCATTACCCTAACGGTCAATGGCGACGAACACGAGATTGCCGTTGCCGCCCATCAAACTTTGCTGGAAATTCTACGCGACCAACTCAACATGACCGGCACCAAGCGCGGCTGTACCGCGGGCAGTTGCGGCGTATGCACCGTCAATGGCGAGAAAGGCGAGGCTGTATTGTCATGCCTAGCGCTGGCCATCGAGTGGGACGGACGCGCTATCACAACGATTGAAGGCGTTGAAGAAGGCAATGAGCTGCATCCTGTACAGCAGGCGTTTCTTGAGTACGGCGCCGTGCAATGCGGCTTTTGCACACCGGGTTTAATCATGTCGGCTAAAGCTTTGCTCGATGTCAACACGCAACCCAGCGAAACCGATATTAATGAGGCCATGGCCGGCGCGATTTGCCGATGCACCGGCCACATTAAGGTCAAGAAGGCAATTCGAGCGGCGGCGGAAATTTTGCGAGCGCGTGAGGTCGATCATGGTCAGAGCTAGAGCAGATCTGGCCATTGTCGGCAAAAACTGGACTCGCCTTGATGGCGTGGACAAAGTCAGCGGCCGCTCTATTTTTGCCGACGATGTGCGCTTGCCTGGCATGATCTATGCCAAAGTCGTTCGCAGCCCTCACGCCCATGCGCGCATTTTAAACGTCGATACCCGCGCCGCGGAAGCTTTGCCGGGCGTAAAAGGGGTGATTACCGCCGCCGATGCCAAAAATATTTGGATTGGCATCAATCAACCCCTGCTACCAGAAAACAATGTTACCCACGTTGGCCAAGAGATCGCGGCCGTTGCGGCCACCAGTGAAGCCATCGCCGCCGAAGCGGCCGCGCTGATAAAAGTAGAGTTTGAACGGCTGCCGGAATTGTTAGACCTAAAGAAGGCCATGCGCGAGGAAGCACCGCAGTTGCATCCCAAGGCGGAAGGCAATATCGGTTGGGAAGTCAATGAAGAGTACGGCGACCCTGACGCCAGCTTCGCTGCCTGTCAGTACGTTCGTGAAGACCAATACATCACCTACCCTACACATAACTGCTATGCCGAGTATCACGTTTGTGTCGCGGATTTCACTAAGCCCGGTCAACTCAAAATGTGGACGCCCACGCAAACGGCACTGCTGTTCCAGCAAAGTCTGGCGGCCGCATTCAAGCTGCCACCCAGCGATGTCCGTTTGCTGACGCTAAATTCCGGCGGCGGTTTCACTGGCCGAACATCTACGCGCCCTCATCACTTTATCTCTGCCCTATTGTCGAGGAAAGCTGGACGCCCCGTGCGTGTTCGCGCGGCGGGCGATGAAGAATTCATCATGTGCCGTGCCGGCGGCAAAGTCATCTACAAATTGAAATCGGGTGCAGACGAACACGGCAAGATAAAGGTCATCGAGACCGACCTATTGTTTGATACCGGCGCCTATATTGAGTCGCAGATGATCGTCACGACGCTGACGTCTAAATACATTCATGCGCTGTATCCCATTGAGGCGTCACGCTATCGCGGCCGGCTCGTGCATACCAATCACCTGCCCTACTATTTTCATCATGGTGGCGGCATTGCGCAGTTTCAGTTTGCCCTAGGCCAACATATGGATAGGCTGGCTCACGACATCGGCATGGACCCCGTTGATTTCAATCTACTAAACGCGGTCGAGGAGGGTCATACCACCTTGTCGGGCTCACACTACGCAAGCTGCGGCCTGAAAGAGTGCATCGAAAAAACGGCGGCCCTGGCAGACTGGAAGAACAAGTACGGTCAGCTACCAAAGTACCAAGGTATCGGGATAGGGATCGGGGCAATGGCTTCCGGTGCCAAGGGAATTTTCAAACACGACACCTCGGCGGCCTTCGTCAAGATCAGTGATGACGGCAAGGCGTCACTATTTATTGGCTTGCCGGACATGGGGCAGAGCTCGCACACCACCATGGCTATCATTTGCGCTGAAGTCTTGGGCATTGAATTGGAAGATATACGGGTGGTTTCCGGGGATACGGACAGCGACCCGCTGGATGTGGGCGCATTTACTCAGCGCGGCACCTTTAATACAGGTAATGCCACCAAGAATGCAGCTCAAGATGCCCGTGACCAGTTGGCAAATAGAGCAGCCGAGCTACTCGAGGTACCCGCCGATCAACTTGTTTTTCGCAACCGTAAGGTGTACCCCAAAAACCAAGAAGACAAAGCCATCGCGTTTAAAGAGCTTGTCTATAAAACCTTGCATAGCAAAGAAGGTCGTTTTGTCATGGGTCGCGGCTTTTACAACTCGCCCCTGGAAAAAGGCACCATGGCCTACTCCTTCGGTGCACAGATTGCCGAGGTCACCGTAGACCCCAACACCGGCGTGGTGACCGTGGACAAGATGACCGCATCCCACGATGTCGGTCGAGCTATAAACCCGCGCGTCGTAGAGGGCCAAATAGATGGGCAAATCTTCAGCGGCATGTCGCAAGTGCTCTACGAAGAAACCATTATGGAAGACGGCCAAGTCATGAACCCATCACGACTAGACTACAAGATGCCACGAGCCTTCGAAATGCCGGAAGTCGAACACATTATCGTTGAAAGTATCGACCCCAATGGCCCATTTGGGGCAAAGGAAGTCGGTGAGGGACCCATTGTTTGCACCATGCAGGCCATCGCCAACGCGGTGAGCAACGCCATTGGTAATCAAGTAACAGAAATGCCGCTATCGCCCTGGCGAGTGTTGCGCGCAATCAAGAACTGAGACCAGACTACCCCTTGTCTAGGTCCGGCGTATACTTTGCGCCCATGAACGACCGCATCAATAGACGTTACTCTATTTGTTACCGTCTTCGGCTACCAGCAAAGTTTGTTCCACTGTTCTTGGTCTGCGCACTGGCCACGTCTTGCGTCACAGACAAGGCCGAACCGCCGCCCACTGATAAGCCCGAAGCGCGGGAAATCTTGCTGAATCAAGATGGCGAGTATTACGCAAAAACCGCTCGCTACACCATTGACCTGCGCGTACCACGCACGGCAAACGAGGCGGCGACGAAGCATCTGCGAGACTTCGCCAAGAAAAAGGCGGATGCCCTCATTGAGTTAACCCGCGACGAGCCCGCGCCCGGCTACTTCGACGAGCACCAGTACCAGCTGAATATCGACTGGGAAGCCGCCGAATCGGACGAAATCTATACCTTCATACTTCGTGGCAACACGTACACGGGCGGTGCGCATCACCAACATTTCTTGAAGACTTTTTCCTATAAGAAAGCTGATGATTTTCCCGTTGCCTTAAGCGAAATACTCGCCACACCACAAAGTCTAGAACAGTTCAGCAGGCTGGCCGCCGAGTATTTTCGCGAACAGCTCGGTAATCAGCTTGATGTGTCCGGCTTGGCACCCAAAATGAGCAACTGGGAGAACTGGCTGGTGTCCAATGCGAGTCTCACGTTTCTTTTTCCGCCTTATCAGATCGCGCCATTTGCTGCCGGCGAGCAGTCATTTACGGTCTACGTCGATAACCAATCGCAAGACCTGTTTAACACCGATCTTTTCGCAGCCACCAATAGTCCGCGAATTGAGATTTGGGACAAAGATGGCCACGGCCCAGATCCCGGCTCAGAGGAAGCCGCAAGAGCGGCCGCCTGGCAGTTTATCCAGCAGAGTGAAAGCTATGACAACGATGGCTTTGGATTAGAAATCACGAATTTGAGAAAACTAGACTCGCAACCACCCATCTATATTGCCGAATACTCATGGCGACACTATGGAGATCTGGCCAGTCTCTACACTGGCGAGGTTCGAATAGAAGACGATACCCCGCGTTTCATCAATAATTCGCAGAACATCGTCGGGCCAGCAGAGATTCTGATGGCGGCTATACAAGCTGCCAGGACAGTCGACGAGGGCGAAAAAGAAATACCAGCTACCCCTAATGGGCAAACCCCCATTGCAGATCTACTGGTCACTGAACACCAGTTCATGACGGTTTACGGTCAGCTCCAACAGCGCTATGGAATTTCCCGGCAGACCGCGGATAAGCTTTGGCAGGAGCTGTCACAACTTGAAACCTTTGAAGACTGGGTCAATCGGATTGCTATGAGCAAGCACCTCGTTGATTAGCTGCCGGTTTGTCTAGCACGGGGGCAACCGCTGCTGGCAACGCAGTCGACAGAACCAACACTCTGCGCAGAACCTACAACGATCTTCTGGCGGCACTCGACATCACAAGCTCCATAGACTTCCCTAGCCAAAGCAAGCGACGTTACTTGCGTTGAGCAAAACGGCGCTAAACATCCGTGGCGGCGCGTGGCTCACCTCATCAGCAAAGCACTAACTTAGATCCACCCAGCGTTCACGGAAAACGCGTATAGCAAAAGCCTCCACACCACACTTTAATTAAGATTTCGATCTTACAACTGTGGGGGGCCAACCAATGATTCATGAAGTGGAAGGGGATATCCTGTTGTCTCGCGCGGAGGCGATTGCTCACGGCGTGGCAGCCAATGATCCGATGAACAACGGTCTGGCCCAAAGCTTGCACAAGAACTATCCTGCGATGCACAAGGATTTTCACCATTGGTGCCATCAACGGCACCCAAAACTCGGTAGCGCATGGATTTGGAGCGGTGCCGGCGGTGTCCGCATCATCAACCTGATCACACAAGAAGGTGGCTATGAACGCGGCAGTCGACCGGGGAAGGCAAGCGTTAGCAGCGTGAATCATGCCTTGCGCGCGCTAAAGAAATTGATCGCCAAAGAAAAACTGACTTCCGTGGCGATGCCCCGCTTGGCGACGGGCGTTGGCGGACTCAATTGGCCAGATGTGCAACCCTTAATCAAGCAGCAGCTCGATGATACCGGCGCGAAAATATACGTTTACGCCGTCTACACGCCGGGCAAGTCTGCGGTCGAACCCGGCCTCTAGTTGCGATCCGTCGCCGCATCGAAGGCAGGCGGCAGAAATGACCGCCAGGGTTGAGCGAAATATCTAGTTTGGTCCGCTTCGGCTCGCGCAGAAAAAGGTCGAAACAAATTCGGTTCGACCCTTTTCTACGATCCCATTGTCATCAATCCTTGGAGCTATCCAATCGAGCGCGTTCAGCCAATATCTTCCTTTGGTAGCGAGACTGCACAATATCGGAGACAACCAATACAGCAATGACAAAGTAAAAAGTCGCTTTAGTCATGGGTGTAATCTCTTGATCAAAGAACGTCATATGTGCCAAGTGCCCACCTTCCGACAGGAGCATGATCCCTACGACAAAAAGTATGAATAGACCTAATACTTCGTACATGCGGTTCTTTTGCAAGAAAGTCGCGATGGTGTCGGCCAGGACGATCATTAGAATACCGCCGACGATGATTGCCGTGGCCATCACAAAAAACACATCAGAAAGAGCCATGGCGCTGAGGATGGAGTCGAACGAGAAAACTAGGTTCATAATGACAATTAGCGCAACGATCTTCGCGACAGACTGCGGCTCTCGCGTTTCATGTTCCAAATCTTCTATATTGAGCATATGAAATATCTCTTTAAGAGCGGTATAGAGAATAAAAACGCCGCCTAGCAAAACGATCAAGCTGTGCAGATTGAATTCAGCATGCACAATCCCAGGCCAGTCGATGGAGAACAATACATTTTGTGTGTACTTGATCAAATTTAGCAGCAGAAACAACAACACGATTCGTGCCGCGACGGCAAGGCCAATACCCCAACGGCGAACGCTCTGCTGATGCTCGGCGGGCGCTCGTTTAGACTCTAGGGAAATATAGAGCAAGTTGTCGAAGCCCAATACGGCTTGCAACAAAATCAGCATGCACAAGGTGAACATGTTGTCGAGCGTAAACAGTTCGGTCACAGCTAATCTCCTAAGGCATCTCAGTTTGCGGCGCTTAGTGTATGCGTATGCAGGACGAACGGAAAGTGCGCCGCACTAACAGTGACTGTAGGTAGCAAGCGCTGCTTGCGCAGTCACTGACGCGAGTGATCAGGGGATAACGAATACATATTTTCTCTATAGAAATACAAAAAACGTTACCCCTAGCTAGGGCTCCCTAAGATCGTGTCTCACCATCGATTCTTCGTATTGGGGCCATATCTGCAGGGGCCTCTCAGATTCGTCTGGAATACTCGATCTGAGACAGGATTCCAGCCAGATTCAACTTCGATCGAATCCCAAGAGAAACCAGTTAGGTGTGCTCCGACAATGACTGGCATCCCACAAGTCAATGAATCATTCATCATCATTCGACTTTCCTCTATCTAGTTCCTCAAACTTCGCCGCCATCGTAGGGTTCTGTCGCGTTAGTTTCTTGATCGTTACATCCTGGGCCTTATTGTTGGCCAGCCGAAGGTTTCGATCGGTGCCGAGAAGGGCGTCTTTGGTTTTTTGTAGATGAGTGATCGACTTGTCAATTTCATCAATTGCTGTCTGAAACTTCCTCGATGCAAGATCGTAGTTCTTCGCGAAGGCGGTCTTGAATTTGTCGAGATCGTTTTCAAAGTTCGTGATGTCGACATTCTGCGCCTTAACAAGCGCAAGTTCAGTTTTGTATTCAAGCGACTTCATGGCCGCATTACGAAGCAGCGTAATAATTGGAAGAAAGAACTGCGGTCGTATGATGTACATCTTGGGATATCGGTGAAATACGTCGACGATTCCAGAGTTATAAAGTTCGCTCTCCGGTTCGAGCAGGGATACTAGAACAGCGTATTCGCAATTCTTCTCGGTGCGATCCTTGTCAAGCTCCTTCAAAAAGTCCTCATTCTTCTTCTTTGTTGCCGTAGTGTCATTCTCGTTCTTCATCTCAAACATGATCGATACGATCTCTGTACCTGCATCGTCGGAGTCGCGAAATATGTAGTCGCCCTTGCTGCCGCTGCTGGCATCGTTATCCTTCTCGAAATACGCTCTCGGGAATGCCGTTGATCGAATGCGATTGAACTCAGTTTCGCAATGTTGCTCAAGGGTCTCTCCGACCATCTTGGTTGACAGGCGGGCCTTCATATCCCGAAGCCTTTCAATTGCATCATCACGGTCTTTGATTTGAATCTCATACTTATCCTTTAGGGACTTCTCGGCCAATTCTTTCTCTAGTTTCGCTTGCTGAAGGCCGTTCTTAAGTTCGTCGCGCTCCTTCTCTACCGCGCTAACTGACTCAGTAATTGCCAGTTTTTTCGAAACCTCGCTTGCGTCTAGCTTTGCTTGGAGGTTCTGTATTTCTGCGTCCTTTGCTGCTGAGGTTTCTTGTAACTCTTTTGACAGCCGGGCCTCCACTAGTTTCGACGCGGCTGCGTGATCTCGTTTAGCCCGCTCCAATTCAACAGAGAGCGCATCGCGTTCTTTCTCTGTGGCGCTCAGAGCTTCAGTCACCGCAAGTTTCCGCTCAACCTCGCTTGAATCCAGTTTGGATTTTAGTTCTTGGATCTCAGCGTCTTTAGCTACCGACGCTTTTTGCATTTCGCGACCGACTTCGCTCTTAGCTAGTTCAACGGCAGTCAGCTTTTCCTTTTCAGCCAATTCAAGTCTTTCATGCAGCTGCTGCTCAAACTCGCTGTCGCGAACTTGCTTTAGAATGTCGGCATACCCAGCTTCGTCGACTTTAAACGCTTTCCCGCAGCGCGGGCAGACTATTTCATTCACGGCTATATCATCTCCATAGACCGTAGTTGTAGGCGAGTGAAACTGGCGCTATCACTTCAAGGATGAGTATCATGATCTAGCAATCGTTAAAAACGTAGACAATCGCGCTCGCTACCCGGGCGGCTTCGAATACTTCTCGTGCTCGGTAAGATATAGCCTTTTAGATTCATCAATAAATTCTTCTCTTTCGTCGCTTAGCGCACTCAGCTTCGTGAAGATGCTTTTATAAATAATTTGATGTGCCTGATTTTTAAGCTTCTTCTCATCGTATTCGTCAAATGTCGCGTCGTCTTTTAGGGCAAGACCGACTAGTTTGAGAAGGCCCTCTTTGTTGATTTTGTCTATAGGTGAATACTCATCACCATCAGTTAAGAAGTACCCGTGATTTTCCTCAATCTTTAATAGCTTCATATAGCCTCCCTCTTTCGGAATACGCTTCAGAGCCAGCCTCTAAGGAATCCAAAATTGCATCAAAGTTATCGATCAATTGGCCATTGACATCCACGAGCTTTTTGTCAGTCGGATGTCCAGAATAGCGCTGATAAGCCAAACCGGACTCATCACGCTCCTTTCGCGCATAGATTACGTAGTCAGCGCCGATAGAAGCGCCGACAGTACTACTGTGAGTTACGACTACCACGGGCATTACTGTCGAAATGTCCTTAATCATTTGGTTGACTTCGCTGTTCAGAAAAATGTTGTCGAATGAAGACTCGGGCTCGTCGATCAGCAAGATATCGTAATTCTGAGCATCTTTAATTTCTTGGAGCAACCGAAATTCGGACCTTTCCCCTCCGGACACTTCGAACCCGTCCTTATTCAAAATCTTGTAGTCAATCCTGACAAAGTACTTGTAAAACTCCGATGGGGTAAGTGCTTCGTTTGAAACTAGAGTGCGAAGGTACTTATACGGAAGATCGTATTCTTTATAAGCTTCACTGAATGCGACCTTCTGCCCCGATACATTCTTGATCTCTCCTGCGCCGGCAAATGGAGCCTTGCTGGTAACTACTCTAAATCCCTGAAAATCCTCTCTAGAAATCTCCGCTTCTGCTTGCAGGTCCTTAGTAGTTTGCTCGAACTTCTCTATTTTTGTTTGGTCAAGCATTATTTGATATAGATCTACATCTTCAATCTGTGTCGCGGAAGTGCGCCTTCGCAAGCGATCTTTAATCTCCGTTATGATGCTATTGGTGAGCTTTTTCTTTTTCGATTCAATTTCTTTGTCCCATAGAATCTCGATCAGTTCGCACGCAAGACTCCTTAGCGAATCAAGTTTGACATGCTTCTCTATTACGCTTCGGTACTCGAGGTTCTCAATGAGAAACCGAACGGATTGTATTAATTCGCTGAGTACACGATCCTCTTTCGTCGTGAATAGGGACTCATCAAACAGAGTAGTCCTGGAGAACAGATCTTTACGCTCGGCTTCCGAAGCAGACTTAAGTAAGCTGCTCAAATAGTCTTCTACCTGACAAGCGTTTTGATGTAGGTCTATACCAATAACATCATCAAGTACCGCCTTGAACTCTCGCAGAAACTCGTCCGAAAAATTGCTGCGCTTTCTGTTGATATCTTTATTGAATTCCCTTTCGTATGCATCATCATCCTGTTGCACCAGTGAGAATTGCTTAATGTATTTCGTTCTTTCAACTGAATCACAGATTCGATCAAGCGTGTAAGTTTTTCCAGACGACCGTTCTCCCAACAGTATGTTTAGGCCTGTGGACAACATTTGGCCGTCGTCGAGTACCTGAAATAGGTTGTTCCCTTCGTTCTTCGAAAGAGCGACTTTGCTTCTATCGTGCAGACATGCTTTTAGTGAACTTAGGGTCAGATCGCCGCAGTCAATGTACGTTTGCCGAATGGGTAGTTCTGCCAATTCGTCTGAGATTCTTGTGTCGCTGAATAAGACTGGTGTGAGTTCGCTCGTGTCTTTTGCTAGGCGAACAAACTTCTTTGCGCTATCAACTTCTCCGGCTGACGAGTGCTCTCGTAGCAACTCTAGCTCTTCGCCTCGTACAGCTGGCTTTTTGTCGTAGTGGGGAATTACCAAATAATCGCCTAAGTCGCCAAATATGGCTTCTAGTTCTGCTGCGGGTAGCCTATCGCTGTTACTTTGAATTCTCTGTTCTATCAGGTCGGTCTTGTTGTCAAAGTCATCTAGATCGTCGCCATCACTGATTATCAGTACGTGCCCAGTAGACAGTGTTACTTCGATCGCAGGAAACACGGGAATATCGACCGCCGCTCTAATCTGGGCGAACTGACTGCTATCGAAAAGATCGTGATTCGTTATGGCGATTCCATCTAAGTTTGCTTCGGAGACGTATCGCTTCAAATTTGGCAAGCTGAAAGTGAAGTGGCTGTCTCGTACGGTTGGAACGGTGTGTATGTGCAGGTCGATTTTTTTCATGAACGTGCTCGCGGAAGGAGGCGTCAACTAATCGTTATGAAAGCAAGATTGTTAATCGGTGCCCGAGCTTAGGTTGCCGGAAACTCCCCCGACCAAACATCATTGTCCTGCGGCCAAGGCGACAAGACTTCGCGATCACCGCCAAAGGTCCAAATTTTATCGTCGCGCGCGACCAACAAGAAATCACTCTTGCCGCTGCTTTTGGGATGCTCTTTGCAATTCCAAACCTTATCGGTGACAAGCTGCCAGTTGTCGGCGTCATCCTTAGGGTCCCACATCCATAGGTCATGTTTTAGTACTTGTTTGTACTTGTACTGACCCTGGGCATGGCCACCGATACAGACCACTTTTCCCTGGTAAGCCACACATTGTTGGCCGGTTCTTGGCGCCCAGGGCGCAGAGCCTAACAACTCCCAGGTTTCACCCAAATCATCCGATTTCCATACATCGTTTCTGCGACCCGGCCAGTTTGCTTGAAAAACCGGCTTGTCGTGGTCACCGCCCATGAAGTAGATGCCGCCGCCAATATCAACCACCTGCATGCCGGCTCGACCCATGTCCGGCGGCAGCTCGGCGCGCAGTTCCCAGGTCTCTCCTAGATCCTTGCTGACCCAAAGTTCGGGATAAAAAATTCGATCGAAGGAATTGCGCGCACCGCCAAATAGGTAAATTACGTCATCAATCACATGGGAATGATGACCGGCGCGCACTTGCCATGGCGCGTTAGCGCACACCTGTTCCCAAGTTCTGCCTTCATCCGCCGAACGCCATACATCATTGTAAAAAGTGCTTAGGCTCTGGCCGCCAGTTAATATCAAGTGACCCCTAACTACATCGACTTCTGGATAGCAACGTTTGCCCCAGCCCGTGTTATCGGACATTTTTTCCCAGCTTAGCCCGTCCGGACTGCGCCAGGTATCGCTATATATTTTAAAAGCACCGCTGCGGCCGCTGACCACGTAGAAATAGCCATCCATCAGGCCACCGCGAGGCATCGCGCGAGCGCCCCAGGGCGCTGCTTCGAGTAAACATGTCCATTTCATATTGATCTCTGTCCCCGCGGGTCGCTATAGCACCCTAAGCTGCCTGGAATGTTCATACGCATTGGCCATCGAAACACCAAATATAGACAACTCGCCAACGCCATCTAGCCAATCAGGCCTTGACCGGGCTAGCGTCGTTTTCTGGTGTCTCCATCAACGGTTACGAATGGCCGAATACTTTCCAGTGACCGCTCGCCGATACCAGAAACCCTGATCAGATCGTCGACGGTCTCATACGGTCTGCCGACAACGATCTGGGCCGCTCGAGTGGCGCCGATGCCGGGTATCGAACGTAGCTCGACTTCCGTCGCCGTATTGATGTTAACTATTAGCGCACCCGCCGATGGCCCAAATTCGTCCATGACACTGTTCATATCACGGACCAACCAAACGCCGGCGCTTAGTAGACCAATAACCGCCGAGGCGGTCAGAAACCAAGTGCGATTTTTGATAGGAGACGGTTTCGCCACACGGCGATAACGCCGGCGCATGTAGTCGCGATCTTGCAGGCCCAACTTGGCTAGCTCAATTCGGCCCGTGTACCGCATTTGCAGCCACTGGGACTATGACTATTGATAAGCACCGCGAACTCCGGTTGAGCGGACGCGAGGCCAGTCATCTCGTCGTCATTCTTTGGCAATGTACGCATCCTACGCTCGGCGCCAAGATTGTTCAGCCGCAAGACAATGCAAAATTCCAAATACCATCGCTAACCCGACTAAACAGATTCTTGGCTTTTTCGCTCCTGGTTTTTCCGCTGCAATTTTTGCTCGCGACGCTTAGCGTATAAGTCTGCGATATCCCCGCCTATGTGCGGTTCATTGCGAGCCTGCGCCAAGCAGGCCTGCTTTTGACGTTCAGCGAAACGCTCACGCTGCTCATGCGTCTTGCTTTCATAGCAATGCGGACAGCTCACGCCGGCCACATAGCTAGCAGCCTGTTTGTCTTCGGCGGAAATCGGATGCCGGCAAGCGTGACACTGATCGTAGCGACCCGGCTTCAATTGATGATCGACGGCAACGCGCTCATCGAACACAAAACACTCGCCGGCAAAAAGGCTATTTTCTTCCGGGACATCCTCGAGATACTTTAAAATACCGCCTTGCAGATGATAGACCTCATCAAAGCCTTGCTGTTTTAGATAAGCCGTGGACTTTTCACAACGAACACCGCCGGTGCAGTACATCGCGACTTTCTTATGCCGTTGTGGATCAAGCTGCTGATCAACGAAACTGGGAAATTGGCGGAAAGTATTCGTTGCCGGATTGACGGCATTCTCGAACGCGCCAATGGCGATTTCATAATCATTGCGCGTATCAACCAAGATAACTTCTGGATCACTGATTAAGGCATTCCACTGCGCCGGTTCCACATAGGTTCCAGTCAGTTGCGCCGGATCGATGCCGTCCACACCCATGGTCACAATCTCGCGCTTTAGCTTAACTTTGGTCCGCGCGAAAGGCATAGCCTCGCACAAGGATTCCTTAATCTCCATTCGCGCGAAACGCGTATCGCGCCTCAACAGACCGAGAAAACCATCAATATCCCTACGCCGACCTGCCACCGTGCCATTGATTCCCTCGGCGGCTATCAAAATTGTGCCGCGAATATTATTGGCCAGCATTTGCTCCAAAGTCTCAGCGCGCAAGGCTTCTGCCGCGTCGATACCGACAAATTGGTAAAAGGCGGCTACGACGAACTTCGACATCAAAATACCAAGCCAGTGGATCAGCGAGTGACAGATTATAGCGATCTAGTGGTACTGGCAGCATCCCCTGACTATCATGCGCGGATGTCAGCCACGACCCAAGGCCTGCCGGTCCTTTACTCATTTCGTCGTTGCCCTTACGCCATGCGGGCCCGCCTTGCCATTGCGGTGGCCGAGCAAAACGTACAATTGCGGGAAGTATCGCTAAGCAACAAGCCCGCCGAAATGCTAAGGGCATCGCCCAAAGGCACCGTACCGGTGCTGGTGCTCAGCGATGGCAAAGTGATCGATGAGAGCTACGACATTATGAAATGGGCGCTAAGACGGCACGATCCTGAACACTGGCTAGACATCGATTTGGATACCGCCGACGAATGGGTTCGACGCAACGACCAAGAATTCAAACCCAAGCTTGATGGTTACAAATATTCGGAGTATCACCCCGAGCACACAGCTACCCAGTGGCGCGACGAGGCAGCAAAATTCTTATCCGAATTGGACGCGCGGCTGAATGCTAAGGCCTGCCTATTGGGCGAGAAAATAAGCATTGTTGATGCAGCCTTGATGCCCTTCATACGACAGTTTGCCCTGGTCGACAAAACATGGTTTTCTGCATCTCATCAGGCTGTGGATCATTGGCTGCGGTCCCTGATCGATTCACCACTCTTCCAGAGCGTCATGCACAAATATCCGCTTTGGTCCGCGGGCGACGCGCCGATTAAGTTCGGTGGCCCAAGCTAATAGAAGGCTGCCCCTAAGCCATTATCGGACTAGCGTCTCGGCTTTTTGTGGTACTGGGAATACCCTTCGCAGATGGGCTGCGCGATCGTAGTACTCGCGCTCTAGCAGCCCTTAGCGTGACCTGGACTGCCTAGGCACCAGTCCTGCTGGAAATGGCTTTTTTAAGTTGGATCTAATATTGCGACACTGCGCAAGGCATTGAATTCGATCCGGTCGTATTCGTCGCGGAAGAACTACCAGACTTGTTGACGACAAAATTGCGCTGCTCGATCGAGTCGAGACAAAACATGGAACCGCGGCCGAAAATCTAGCAACCGTCTATACTTGCGCATACCCAATTAACCGAGGCGAGCAAGCACTTTCGCTCGGCGCAGCTAGATAATTCAGACTCGACTAAGCCTCGTTCGCCTAAAAGCCCGAATGATTGGCAGTTTGTCGTTCCACGGTGACGCGTCCGCGCGGCTGGGATCTAAGGGACAGGGATCACCGGCAAAGCCTGGCGGAATTTGATCATCGATGACCCCCTCGCCGGTGTTATCTGAAAATTCATAACCCGGAATAAACAAATCTTCATCGGCAACAACGTCCACCGTACGCACGCCGAAACTGCTTAACTCTGTCGTAAAAGCTTGTGGGTGGATCAACCAAACATGTTGCTTGCCGGCAACAAATAGATACTGGATTTCTTGGTTGCGGGAAGCAAAGCGTTGCTTAAGGATTTTTCCTCCATACATCGTACTGCGCGATTCGGATTGATCGAGCAAGCGGCGAAAATCCGGCTCATATCCGCGGACAAATTTTAGGGATCTTGGGTCGTCATCATCCTCAAACCAAGCGATGGGCCGTTGCCGGTTGATTTGATTCGCCCTGCGCCGCATGGCCGCCTCGCGCGGCCCCTCGAAATCTTGATAGGGCCACACACGGTGCGCCGGTGCGGAACGCAAGAGCAAGGCAAGTACGCGTTTGTCGTTACGGCCACGTGGTCCGCGGCGGCTGACCTCGTCCAGCGCAGCCTGCATTTCAAAAGGTAGATTCGTGGTTTCCTCGGCACTGTACCAAGCGCCCTCGCCCCGTTTCTCCACCCACTTGATGGAACCCTTGCCTATCCATTTTTCCTCAGCAGTATTCACATAGTGGGAGGCACATCGCCACACTAGAGAGGAATCTTTATAAAAAACCCGCGCATAAATTCTCCGTTTGCGTCCCCTGGCCATGGCTCCCGGCAGAACGTAGGCAGGCATCACTTTTAGGCCTTCCACATCGCGGCGATTACAGAGAAAAAACCGCGTGCCGAACAACTCTATTTCGTACTTTGGTGTGTATCCCGAGCGCAGCAATCCGGGACCATCGCCTTTGGCTTCACCGTCGATTTGCAGGCCATGCTTATGCACTAAACGATGAAAATCCCTGACCACCCGCCTGGGGGATTTGCCCACCGGCGCAATATTTGGAATCCGCATCGAGTGCATCTTGCGCTTCGCTGAGCTGGTAATGTCCGAGGTCTTCCGGCCAGCTAAATCAGCTGGTCGCTAGCGGGTTTCAGCACCAATCCACGAGAGGTCATGGAAACGTCGCCCAGTTCGTGAATGGTAAGACGGCCCAAATCGGGACTACCAAGCTCGACAAAACCATTAAGTTCATAGGGCACCGTGAATTCATTGGCACCTAAAAACATGGGTAGCCAAGATACGGCTTGGCTGCCGACATTAACAAGCACATCAACATGCTTCGTGCCACGGGCGGGGATGATTACTTGACGATGCAGTCGCCCCTTGGCGGCCGCCGCCTTATTCAGCTTAAGCCAGAGAATCGCATCCGTAACGGGCAGATCGATGTCATTAGGGTTTTCAAGCTTAACGGTGCAAATGAGCTGCGCAGCTTTGCTGCTCAGCCGCGGCGAGTGTAGATCGACGATACTAATATCCGGCGGCACTAGTTCCGTTGCTATGCCGTCGGCCTTGGTACCAAAACCAACTAGCATTAGGCCTAACAGACCCAAACCCAAAGGGGTGAAGATTCGTTTGACGATTTTCATACTTGACTCCTTGTCAATGGGCAGTCACGCGCTTCCTGCGCAGCTTAGATTGGCGCTGCATTATAGTCATCTCAGAGCCAGCGGCTACCCTGCATACGATCCTGCGCGAGGCGGATCGCCGGACCGGTGATAGTCGTGACCAGCTCAGTCGCAAAAATAATCCAGGTAAATTCAGGATCCTGAAGACACTATCACTTCGAACCATGGTGAAAAGTAGATATTCATCGTCTACCAGGGCAAACACCGGCAGCAATGAGAATGGGTAATTCATAAGCCCTGCCCACGAAGTTTGCAGCGAATTTCCTAGCGGAAACCAAGACCGCTAGACCACAAACTCCGACCCGGCTGTTTCGGTAATCGACAGATCCAAATCTTCACGGATGGCGGTTTTATTCCTCACCGGACTCAGGGGAATTCACGGTATGATCACGACGAATATGATCCGCCAGTTGAATCACCCATGACCGAGAGCCCAAAAGATCTCCTGCGGCGAGTTTTTGGCTTCCAAGAATTCCGCGGACAGCAAGAAGCGGCCATCGCCTCAGTCCTGGCGAACCGCGATTGCCTTGTCTTGATGCCCACGGGCGGTGGAAAATCGCTGTGCTATCAATTGCCTGCAGTTCTGTTTGATGGCGTGGGTTTAGTAGTCTCACCGCTCATCGCACTGATGCAAGATCAGGTGGCCGCCTTACACGAGCTGGGTATCGCGGCCGCGTTTTTAAATTCTTCCCTGGACCAAGAGGCACAGCAAGATGTGATCGGCGAACTCAGGGCTGGTCATCTGCAACTGCTGTATATCGCGCCCGAACGCTTGGTTCAAAATAGTACGCTAGACCTGCTCCGCGAACTGCCCGTTTCTCTGATCGCCATCGATGAAGCCCATTGCGTGTCGCAGTGGGGGCATGACTTCCGTCAGGACTACCTGGCTTTGAATCAGTTGCGCGAGTGGTTCCCAGACGTGCCGCGTATCGCTTTAACAGCCACGGCCACGGGCGTGACTCGCGATGAAATCATCGACAAACTGGCACTGAATAGCCCCGAGGTCTTTGTCTGTGGGTTCGACCGTCCTAATATTCGTTATCGGGTACAAGCCAAAACCGATGGCCGCAATCAACTGTTGCGTTTCATTAACAAGCATCGCGAAGAAGCAGGCATTGTCTATTGCTTGTCCCGGAAGAAAACTGAAAGCACCGCCGAGTGGCTGCGGCAACGTGGCTTCACGGCCCTGCCCTACCACGCGGGCCTCAGTGCCAAGACTCGCACGCAACATCAGAAAAAATTTTTAAACGAAGACGGCGTGGTTATCGTCGCCACCATCGCCTTCGGCATGGGCATCGACAAGCCCGATGTGCGTTTCGTCGCGCATCTTGATTTACCCAAAAGCATAGAGAGTTACTACCAGGAAACGGGCCGTGCCGGCCGCGACGGCGAACCCGCCGAGGCCTGGATGGTCTACGGGCTGCAAGACGTCGTGCGCCTGCGTCAAATGGTTGATGACTCCGATGCCAGCGAAGACTTCAAGCGTCACGAACGGCAAAAAATGGATGCGCTACTGGGCTGGTGCGAAATTACCAGCTGCCGTCGGCAACCGTTGCTGGCCTACTTTGGCGAAACCAGCCCCGGGGCCTGCGGCAATTGCGACAATTGTCTAAGTCCCCCCGCTACTCGGGATGGAACTGAACAAGCCCAGAAACTGCTGTCTGCGGTTTACCGGACCGGCCAGCGATTCGGTGCAGCCCATGTTGTTGATGTATTGTTGGGAAAAGACACCGAGAAGGTTGCGCAACACGATCATGCGAAACTCAGCGTTTTTGGTATTGGCCGCAATGTGGCGGCGCAAACCTGGCGATCGGTGGTTCGACAATTGGTGGTGCAGGGTTTTCTGCGCGTGGACCCGGAACGCTTTGGCGCCTTGGTGCTAACACCCAAAAGCCGGCCACTGTTGAAGGGTGAAACAAGCATCGAATTGCGCGAAGACCTGCGCGATGTGAGACCGAAGAAGCCACTTGCCGCGGCCACGGCGAGTCCCAAGCTGAGCGGCGCCGAACAGGAACTCTGGGACGCCTTACGCGCCTGCCGACAGCGGCTTGCGGCCGAGCACAACGTGCCACCGTACGTAATTTTCCACGATTCGGCCCTGCATGAAATGCTGGCCTATAGACCCGCCGACCCCGATGCCCTATTGCTGATCAACGGTGTCGGTCAAGCAAAACTAGAACGCTATGGCGAGGCTTTCCTAGAAATCATTCGGCAAGCTGAGCCGCTACCGCCGCCTGCTCAGCCGCTCGCCCTTTAAGGGCAATAGCCAAGAAAAGCAAGGCGCCGCTCAGCAAGGCCAACACGGTGAATGCCGTCTGGTAGCCCACTTGCCCGCCGCCCCGGGACGCCGCCACCCCACCGACAATGGCGGCACCCAAGAGTTGGCCAACTGCCATGAACACATTTAACAGGCCTTGTGCCGAAGCACGATCCTCCGGACCCGTTTCGTTGAGAATGATGTAGCGAAACGGCGCACCCAGTAGGCCCGCCAAACCCAAACCGCCGATCATGCCACCGACAATAAAGGTCGTCATGGTGATGTTTGCCTGACCATAAATCATGATCCCGGTGAATACCAAGATAAGCCCCAACAACACAATCGCACGCGAGCCCGTTTTATTAATCATCTTGCCGATGATGGGCGAGGCAATCGTCATGGCCAGCACGCTCGGCAACATAAGCCACGCAGCTAGGGATTCAGTGATGCCCAGCGCCGAAACAGCAAGGGCCGGAAAAAACACCGAAGCCGACTCCACCGTGCCCACACCCATGGCAATGGCGACAGTCAGCCGAATTTGTGAAGAATCAAAAAACCGCGGCTGCACAATTGGGTCCACAGCCCGCTTTTCTATGCGCCAGAAAATAGGCAAGGCCACGATGGTCACCAGCAAGTAAGGCAATACACTCAGCGATACCACACTGCTGATAAATTGCGAACTATCTAAATTGGTTACCGCCACGGCCAGACAGCTTAAGGCCACGGACAATCCAATAGCACCGGCTGCATCAAAGGGTTTAGGCTGCGTGGCACCGGCGCTAGGTAGTAATTTGGCGGCCTGCCAGATGAGCACTGCAGCGATGGGCAGGTTGATCAGAAACAACCAATGCCAGGACCAGCGCAACAATATACCGCCCAAGACGGGCCCGACTAGAAAGGCCAAGCCGAAAACCGCACCCATTAGTCCCAGCGCGCCGCCGCGTTTTTCCGGCGGAAAAGTATCACCGATAACTGCCGCGGCCACTGGAAAAATACCGCCGGCCCCAAAACCCTGCACCGCGCGCGCCAATATCAAAAACTCAACGCTCGGAGCAAGCACCAACAGCAATGATCCCAGGGCGAAGCCGCTGACACTGGCGATATACATCATCCGGCGACCGAAACGATCCGACAACTTCGCCAACAGGGGCGTGCCCACCAACTGCGCCAACACGTAAACGTTAAACAACCACGACAGTTGCCGATTGTTCATATCGAAGTCGGCCTGCATGGCCGGTAGCGCCGGTCCCACAATGGCGAGGTCTAGGGCCCCCATGAGCACACCGAAAAACAGCAGTATTAGAACGCGACGATTGGGATCGGTGGCCATGGCAGCTAGGCTTTTGTTATTGGCTGTTTAGTTGATAGGGGGCGCAACATGCCACAATTGACGGTCGCAGGAAAAGAGGCGCGGTATGCAAGCCTTAGATCAACAGTGGTACGCCGTAGCGCTAAGTGAAGAAATTCCACCGGGCAAACCATACCGGCTGCGATTCTACGCGCGAGAAATCGCCCTTTGGCGCCAAGCCAGCGGATCCCTAGTCGCCCTGGACAGCCGTTGCCCGCATATGGGCGCCTCACTGGCTCTGGGTCGTGTCCATGGCGACGGCTTGGCCTGCCCCTATCACGGCTTCGAATTCGATCCACAAGGAAAATGCCGCCACACACCACGGCGACACGCAGACGCGCTAATTCCCATTACCCTACAAGTTCGCAGCTGGGCCGTCGCGGAAAAAGGCGGATGGGTTTTTCTGTTCTGGGGAGATCGCGATCAGACTTTGCCGGATATCCCCTACTTCGACGAGATCGACGGCAATCTTCGGCAGGCCTGGAGCGTCCGCCAGTGGCCGGTTCATTTCACTCGCTTCATCGAAAACACCGTGGACATTGCCCACTTGGGCACGGTGCATCGCAATACATTGAGCTGGACAATTCCCGCGGTGGCCGATGACTTTGAATGCCAGGTCGATGGCAACTTCATTAATATCAAACCGCCGTCCGCGACGGACCTACCGGTTGCCTCAAGAATCGCCTATCCCAACATGGCGCTTTTGTTTTTACACCCAAAATTCTTGACCGTTTTTGTTGGCGTGCCATTGGATGACGAAAATACGCGCATTTATGTCCGCAGCGCCCAAGGCATATTTAAGTTACCACTGTTGCATTGGCCGGTGACCCTGATCAAACACTGGGCGGATATGGCGGCCTTATGGCAAGACAAGCAACCACTATTGTCCACACGGCCCAAAAATGCCGACGAGGCCAAGGGAGAAGTCTGCTTGGAAATTGACCGCCAAATTGTTGAGTATCGAAAAATGCGACGACGCTTGAAAACCAGTTCATCGAAAGATAGCAACCATTAGAGCGAACCATCAGGACGCCCACCAGTAAATCCATCGACCTTATTGTCGGCGAATCAACGAACGCCGCGGGATCCGAGAGCTCAACAATCTAGTTGCCACAACACTAAGCAAGCTAAGTATCAATATCTAAACGACGCCAATCCGTAAAAACTTCCGGATTTTGCTCGACATAGTGTGCGACGCGCTGCGCGTATAAGTTAAACAAGGCGCGTATTTTCTCGTCGCGATCGAATTCACCCCGCGCGCTTAGCGGCGGCTCAATCACAATTTCGTAGCAGTCAGCGCTCTTGCGTATCACAAATACCGGCAATAAGGGCGCTTCTGTCGACGCCGCTAGACTGGCCGCACCTGGCGCTACAGGCAACTTGCCACCCAGGATCGGCATATCGATTAAGCGTTTGCCGTAGTGCGCACAGGTAATTGACACGACCCCTCCTTTTCCAAGCGTGCGCAGCAATTGGCGTATCGCAGTGTCTGGTTTACCCGTCACCAGGACCAAGCGTCTTTCCAGATAACGATTTTCACAAGCGATGGCAATGCGATTGATGTAGCGCTTACCAAAGCGTGAGTCTGACGGACCATGATAGTCACGACTAAGTTGTACGACTGGGATCTCAGCCGCGTATAGCGCTTTCTTAATGACTAGCGCGCTATACAATAGAGGTCCGCACCATAGAATTGCACCTGTTTGGTTTCTGATCGCGCGATCAATGTGTTCTTTTCCGGTGACTTCCAACTTAGGTTGCCAACCGCCAGGTCGGTATTCACGCAAGTAGCGCATCTCCTGCTCGATACGCCCGGCGAATAAGTCGATATAGATGTCAACTGGATCTCGAAAATTAGTCTGTCGATCTGCCGCCTGCTTAATTCGAAGCAACGAGTCAGGACGCCAGCGACGCAAGATGGGGCAAAAGAGTTGGGCGATTAGGCGGGTAAACTTGGGCCAATATCGAATCGGCAGCAACCAGGCCACGGGCGTAAGAATCACGTAGCCAGCGACAACTAGAATGTCTCGAAACTCGATGCGCTTGGGTTCGGTAATCTGCATTTATTATTCGAAACTCAGTAAAACTTTAGTGAGAGACCGGTCCGTTAGTTGACCGCCCATCCGTTGAATTCGGAAAAATGCGCCGCCGCTTCAATACCAGTCTACCCGCTAACAATAAGACTCAGAACTTCGGCAACAAAGATCCACTGGCCGCGGTGTAAGCGTTAAAGCCAGGATCATTGCCGTACTTCTGCCGCTGCTCACGATCGAGGTCCACGGACTCGTAGACCATTAAGATAATGATGTAAAGCGGAGCCAGAACCACCGCCAGCGCCGGGAGAAAAGATCCGACACTGCTCAAGCCCGCGACCAACAAACCCAGTTGCACAAGAATTTCTCCAGCGTAGTTCGGATGACGCCAGCGGCTAAAAATGCCTGTGGTAATAGGTCGCTTGACATCACGTTCCTTGGCGCGAAACTTTTGCGCGTCGGCTGTGCCTTCAATCAAGGTTCCCAGGAAGATGGCGATCGCACCAATGATCACGCCGGTGGATAGCTCGCCGCGTAGACCCGCGAAATACACCGCCATTAGGTGGAAGGCATAGAGCAATGTGGGCATGATCCACAAAGAAATTTTCACGCCCATGGGCATCTTGGCGTTGCGCAGGGCGACTGATTCGAATCTCGGCGAATAGGAGGCGCTGTGTTGACGAATCCAGCTATACGCGGCCAAACGCAAACCGTAAATGATCGCCGCAGCCGCTAAAAGATAGGTCGCTGGCGATGGCAACAGTACGCTAAGCAAAACACCGTTGCAGACGGCGGATAGGGAATAGCTAAAATTGAAGACATATAGGAAGTTTTTGAACACCAACAGGCAACAAACCGCAGAGATAATGAGCATGCCCCAATTAACGGACGACCAAATATTTTGGGTGACCCACCAAACGACTAGACCCAGCATCACCAGGGCAAAAACGGCGAAAATGGTTTGTATTGTGCGGCTCATGTCAATCAACCTATCGTGATGGCGGTTTGAAGGCGCGTAGAATAACCCGATGCGCTACATAGAACCGCTTTTCCGGCCGCCTTCCGAGGCCCATTCGCTCATTTTGCAGGTCACTAACGGCTGCTCTTGGAATCGATGTAGCTTTTGCGAGATGTATACGGCACCGCAGAAGCGTTTTAATCTGAAACCCCAGGCGGAGATTGAAGCAGACTTGGTGGCGGTGGCGAAATCGGGCTTACCGGTGCGCCGCATCTTCTTGGCCGATGGCGATGCCATGACGCTGTCGGTGCGGCGCCTTAGGCTGATCTTGCAAGCCATTCGCCGGACCCTGCCGAAGGTGCAACGGGTCTCCAGCTATTGCTTGCCGCGCAACCTGCGACACAAGAGCGTCGCCCAGCTCAGCGAGCTGAATGCCTTGGGCCTATCGCTGTACTACGTGGGCTGTGAATCCGGCGACGATTTGGTGCTGGAGCGGGTGAACAAGGGCGAGAATTTCGAGTCATCATTAGTAGCCTTGGAGAAGATCAAAGCAGCCGGCGCCAAATCTTCGGTGATGATACTCAACGGCCTGGGCGGCAAACGCTATAGCGAACAACATGCCGCCAACTCCGCTCGCCTGATGAATGCGTCGCAACCGGACTATCTATCGACCTTGGTGGTCAGTTTCCCCATGGGCATGGACCGCTATCAAGATGCCTTTGGCGGCGAATTTGAAGCCTTGGATCAAGTCGATTTGTTTCGAGAAATGCAGCAGTTGCTGACAGGCTTGGAACTACATAGCACGATTTTTCGTAGCGACCATGCCTCCAACTATCTCGCCCTAAAGGGTACGCTCAACAAAGATAAGCAGCGGCTACTCCAAACCCTGAAACTGGCGCTGGAAGAACCAGCCGCGGTCCCTCTACGCCAGGAATGGCAGCGGGGGCTTTAAGTTACGGCGGCACGGGGCAGGCAATACTGACATCTGGCGGACAGTCGATGGCCGGCCTGCCTTCCTGAGGCCGGAAGCTCATCACGTGAACGTCCTTGGCCTCGAATACCGGAAAATAGATTTCGGCAAAACCCATGGGGCCAGGCTGATCGTAGCGCCAACTCAGGCCACCGATGGTTGAAATACTGATGCCTGGCGGATCCGACAATAGGGTTTGGGTGGTATTTACGCCGTAATAGTCGTTGATGTCAAAAATAACGGCGGATTCGTACTCCCAGCGCTCACTATCCAGGGGAAACTGCGGTTTAAGTATCCAAACGCGCGAAGCCTCGTCCCCGCCAACCAAAATCCAAGGCTTGGTTTGGTCTTGAAGAATCCGCGCCGGCCAGAAGGCCACGGCTCGGTTGGGCGCCAGGCGCCCCGGCCCCCGTTGCGGCGGGGGATAAGTCGGATTGGGACGAATGTCGTCTTTGATAACATGCAATAGCCACTTGCTACTGAATAACTTGTCGTCAGCGGGTTGCTCCAGAACCATCACGCGCCCGGGCACCTCGAACTGGGTCGCGGAAAAACAGTTATCCCCCTGGTGATTACTGGTCAGGATGTCTACGCGGCCATCTAAATTCAGATCGACGATCTCCACCGCGAAGGGATTACCCTGTCCACGCGAAATATCGTGCTGGCGGGGAACAATTCCGTTTTCCAGGTCAACATCTGACCACTGACCATCCGCGGGCGCGCCGTAGATGGTCATGGCGTCATACTTGAAGAAATGTGTGGCCACCACTTCAGGAATACCATCGCCCTCAAAGTCGAAGATATTCATATTGATTTCGGGACCACCCGGTTTAGGTTGGGTGTCAACCAGTACCGTTTCGCGCCAGGCTTGGTCCGGCCTAAGCTCGTCACCGGGGTTCTTGAACCAAACCAGTTGCCCTGTAGGCGGACATATGCCGCCGGCCACGATAAAACTCGAGCGCACCGTCACGATATCGCGGCGGCCGTCTTGGTCCATATCGATAAATTTCGCGTCGTGATAAAACCAGGGCTGATTATCCGCGCTGCCCGGTTCGCAGCGCGGCGCTTTGAAACTACTTTGATGAACGATGTACTCCGTAAGCTCGGGGTCATCTAAGTTAATCAAGCTCAGGCGTCCAGGGCGTGGCGTGGACTGAAAACCTTGGGGCGCAACAATGGCCTCAAAAGGCACGACGCCGTCGGGAACCCGCGCCGTCTCATTCGGCCAGACTTGACGCGAAACACCATCGTTATCGCTCAGAATTTTTAGATCTCGATCGGCATCGAAGGCTTCGATATCCAAGCTATCCAGATTCGGAATCACGGCAATCAAGTCGCGCTCAAAAAAATCTTCTACTTTTGTTCCGGCGGCATTCTTACGCGCGTTGAAGAAACTGGACATGAGTAGACCGTCGGCTTTGCCGCCCGCTGCCGCGTTAAACCGCTGGATGTGCAGAAACGCCGGGTTGAACGGCAAGCTCATGACCCCGCGCGGATAAATTTCTGGGCAAAACGAAGCCGTGGAATTAGCCGCCACCGCCAAGCCAGGCATTAGTATTAACAACGAGATAAGCGTCCTCATTGGTAAATAGTAGTCGCTATCCCCTGCGTGGTTCAGACAAAAATTGTGTCAGGCCATGGACCGGATGGACTGCTAGGGTAAGCCTTAGAGTTTTTCCGAGGAACAGCAATGCCCGCTCACGAATGGCTCAGCAAAACACCCTGGCCCACCAAGCAGTTGCCACGCGATGAATTGGAAACGCGCTTAGAACATTTCATTGCGACCCATTGGATGGGCGTGCTGTGTACCGTGGGTAACAATGGGCCCATCGGCAGCCCGGTCGAGTACCATGCCAAAGACTTGTCAGTCTACATCTTGCCCCAACCCGGCAGCCCAAAAATTAGGGCGCTGCAGCGTGACCCGCGGGTTTGTTTCGCGATTTATGGCGAGAACTCCGGCTGGGCCAGTGTGCAGGGCGCACAGTTGTTCGGCGATGCGGAATTTATTGATCCGGGCACGGCAGCCCATGAGCAAGCCATGTCGATTTATCGTTGGGCGGCATCGGCGGAACAACTCGGTATGCCATTGGATCAGCCGCCGGACATGCAGTTGATTCGCATCGATCCTGACCGGATCGTCTATACGCAACAGTGGCTGCGTAAGGATGGCTTTGGCCCCCGGCAGATATGGCATCGTGACCCTAACAAAGCCGCGCATGCCGTAAAATACGGCCATGACTAGTGCCTAGAAGGAGAAGAAGATGACAAAAATCCAAGTACCGTTAGTCGTTCTTGCCACGCTGGTCATGACCAGCGGTATTGCGTGTGCCGGTGCCCATGGCCCCGGATCCGCGCCCCAAGAAGTACTGATTGATCCCACTATGCGCTCGGATGTGACCGGCACCGTGTTGATCACCGGCGCCAACCGCGGGATTGGTCTAGAACTTGCCCACAGCTACGCGAAACGCGGCTGGAATGTGATCGCCACCGCTAGAAAACCCGACCAGGCCCAAGACCTTAATAAGTTAGCCGATCAGTACGGCAAGATTCGGGTCGAACAACTGGACGTGCTTGACCAAACACAAGTTGACGCCCTAGCGGAAAAGTATGCCGACCAGGACATCGACGTGCTGCTAAATAATGCGGCGATACTGGGAGCGCCCGAGGCCCAGAAATTTGGCAACTATGACTTTGATTTGTTTGCGCGAGTCATTGATACCAATGTGGCGGGCCCCATGCGCATGGCGCAAGCCTTTGCTGCGCAGGTCGCGCGCAGCGAGCAAAAGAAAATCGTAGCCATCACGAGTGTGCAGGGGTCGATTCAGTTAATTCGCGGAGACAGCATTCAATTTTATAATGCCAGTAAGACGGCCTTGAACATGTCCATGCGCGCAATCGCAAATGCGGTTAAAGACCAAGGCGTTACCGTGGCATTGATCTCACCGGGCGCGGTCGACACCGACATGATGGCCAAGGCCATGGCCGGCGCTAAGTTTCCCATGCGGCTGCTCACTCCAACCGAAAGCGCTGAGGCCGTCGTTAATATTATTGCGCAATATGATTTTGATATGAGTGGCACATTCCTGTCGCATCAAGGCACAAAAATCCCGTGGTGAGTACGCTCAGCCGCCGGCAATTACTGCAAGGAACGGTTGCTGCGACACTTGCGTCTAGCCTATCGGCCTGTAGCGGCGAGCCACCGGAAAGGCCCGCTGGTGTGCCCGTTGGGCCCTTTGACGCCAATTCGACCGCCGCAGATGTAACCGCCGATCTAGATCTCAGCGGCATGACTGCGCTGGTGACAGGCGCAAACTCCGGCATTGGTTATGAAACCGCACGGGTACTGGCCCTGCGCGGCGCCCATGTGATCTGCGCCGCCCGCAGTGAGGAAAAAGCCCAAACCACTATCGATTCCATTACGGGTAAAACCAGCGCTTCTGTATTCGATCTGGCTGAGTGGGACAGCATTGTCGCGGCCGCTGAAAAAATTCGCGCATTGAAAACACCCATCGACATGCTCATTTGCAATGCCGGCATCATGGAACTGCCGGAGCTACAACAAGTCAATGGAATTGAAAGACAGTTCGCGGTAAACCATCTGGGCCACTTCATCTTGGTGAATCAGCTACTTGCCACGGTGCTCGCGGCGCCGCAGGGTCGCATCGTGAACGTCAGTAGCGGGCAGGCTACCCGCAACGCGCCGCCTGAGGGTATTCAGTTTGAGAACTTATCGGGCGAAAAAGCTTATGACCCGGCCACGGCCTATGGCCAATCGAAGTTGGCCAATGCACTGTTCACGCTTGTCTTGGCTAAGCGGCTGGCCGATACACCCGCCACGGCCAATGTCTTACGCCCTGGCGTCATACCCACCAATCTCGGCCGGCACATGCCCGCCTGGAAACCCTTGGTACTAAAGACCCTTGGCAAGATCTTCACGAAAACTATCCCCCAAGGCGCGGCGACCACATGCTACGTCGCCACCGCCCCGGCCCTGGCCACGGTGAGTGGCTATTTCTTTGAACACTGCAATCCAATACGCGCGGGTGGATTCACCGAGAATTTCGAAATGGCCAATCAACTGTGGCAGGTCAGCGACAATCTAACCAGCAAATACCTGATCTAGCGTTCACTCTCGTAGCTCCGGCAGCTCTTCTCCATCGGGCACGAACAACAAGGCAAGACCGTTGTTGCAGTAGCGTTGCCCCGTGGGCGGCGGGCCGTCGTTGAACACATGACCTTGGTGTCCGCCGCAGCGCGCGCAGTGGTATTCGGTACGCGGTAGTATCAGTTTAAAGTCTCGACTGGTCTCTATGTGCTCGGCATTTAGGGGCTGAAAGAAGCTGGGCCATCCGGTGCCGCTGTCGAACTTGCCTGCTGAATTAAACAAGGGTAAATGGCAAGCAGCGCAGATAAAGCTGCCGACGCGCTTTTCATCATTAAGCGGACTGGTGCCAGCACGTTCAGTCCCTTCTGCAAACAAAATATGAAAACGCTCTGCTGCAATGAGCGAACGCCAGTCTTCCTTAGACTTGTTCAACTTGGTCATGGCGATATCAAGCCTTGCCGGCCACCGTCAATACCGCCAATCAGTAGTGGATTGCAGTCTTTGATGGTTACCTTACCCTGTAACAAGTTGCCCTTGGAATATTCAGAAAAAATGCACTCGTTCTTTTCGGGATCGTAATTCTCGATCCACAGGTTGTCATCCTTCCAGGTCGCCGCGATATGGTAGCGGCCCGCGGGGACCTTAATGGCCATCACACCTCCATAACGCTTGACGAATATTTGCTGAAAGTAAAAAAAGTAGGCGGCCCAGCCTATCAACAGCGTCAAGCCGGCCGCCAGCATGGCACCACGCCAATTGTCCAAACGCGCCGCAAACAGATAGACCAAGACCAGCGCGGCGCCGAAAACCATTGCCCAATAAAAATAGGTAATCACGGTTTACTCCTTTTGTGTACACAGGGGGCCGATGATTTGCTCGGCATCGGGCATAGTGTAATCGCGCCAGACGCTGATGAGGCCATGGTGAAACACTAGCAAGCCGACCACATGAAAATGCGTATCTAACTGTCCGCTGGGGCCATAGTAGTCCTCGGTACGCTCATGGATAACCACTGAACCCATGGCAGTCAGCCGCTGAATGGAAAATTCTATCCGGCTGAATTTACCCATGAACCGGCCAACAGTTTCTGCAACTTCGGCTTTACCCTGCTTGATGGGACCGCCTTCATAAACCATGTAGCGCACATCAGTGGCCAATAGAGGCAAGAGTTTTTTAACGTCACGCTCACACCAGGCGCGATTAAAGGCGCGCGTCGAAGTCGCATTGGCCCGTTCCAGAGATTCAGCCACAGCAGTCTTAGCGATAACGCAAACGCTTACAGAATTTCACTTCACACTCGGTGCAACGGGGATTTTCCCCACACAGCGCGGCATGTTCGTCACTGGAAAAATGCCGTACCAGCGCCTCTGCGTCATCTCCCAAGGCACTCGCCCAATCACCGAGCAACCCTGCCGCATCCCTAGGCTCGGGCACCACGTGAGAGATACCCAGCCTGCCCGGGCCTAATACGCGGGCAAGAACTTCCGCCGACACGGGCGGCGAACGACTCATGTCAGCCGAATAATTATGGCGGTCTAGGGTATTACGAATCTGGTCTACCAGGACTTGCGGCTGCCAATGCGCCTGGTTACGTCGAAACCAATAGTAGGCTTGCGACATACCGCCGCCGACCATGGCCGGCAAGTCTTGAAATTCTTCCCGGGCGAAGAATCGCTCCTGAAACTCGGGCGCGAAAAAATCACTAATCTCTGCACGGCTGCGACGAGTTGGGCCCACGTCACCGTTTTCTTGACCCGGGTAGCTGGGATGCCAATGCAGCAATATCAATTCGCCATTCGCATCGACAGCGTCGACAATCCGTTCACGATAAGCGGGATAGCGAATCGGATCCATGTTGTGCAATAGGCCATGATCAAGAACCAAATCAAAGGGCTCAGGCACTTGCCATGTGGTGATGTCTGCCTCAACCGGAATAATCGAAACGCCCGCCTGTTCCGCGCGATGCTGAGTAAACTCCAAAGCCTTGGGCACAAAATCCAGGGAAGTCACCTCCCAACCGCGCTGCGCCAAATACACCGAATCAGTTCCCGCGCCACAACCAATATCCAAAGCACGGCCGGCCGGTCTTTTAGTGCAAATCTCCGCCAGGAACAATGTCGGCTCGTCATGGGCCCAGGGCAGCTGATTCCAGTCCTTTGCCCATTCATAAGTCTGGATAAAAGTATCAAGTTCGTGAGTGTTCATGTACAAAAGATACCAGAGCAAAAAAGAAAAGGCCGAAGTTCTAATGAACTTCGGCCAAAGTCTGTCCCCTTAAAATTCTTAGATTCTTATTTTTTGTGCCACACTCACTGCGGCCTTCCGATCAAACCGAATCCCGTATCAAACGGTCCCGGACAAGCCGAGACATTAACCGGGCCACGAAGTGCTGGATCCGATGCCGAAGATCAATGATCTTGGTATTGTTTTCCGGCCTACTGATGGGGAGCAATCGGTTTAGTCCGAGGAAGAAATCTGCGCCACACTCTGCTTGCTTGCAACTGCACATCATTATGACAAATTTTCGTCTCCATTTTTCAAGTGCTTGGGTTAAATGTTTTGGAAACGGCCTTAAAAAAAACAGCAATGACGGCCGCAATTTACCGCGCGGCAATGCAACAAAGTGCCGCTGGTCAAGGGCTTATCTAGCCGCCGCGGGCCTGTCGCTCTGCCTGCTGACGGGCGCGGCGCTGGCCGGCGACAACCAATGGTCTAGCACGGACTGGCCAGAGTACAAGAATTTTATCGATTCATTGCGCGACCTGAGCGACGCTGAACTGACAAGCTTAAACGGCTCGGTAGAAGTTGTTTACGGGTTCTTGCTGGCGGCAGGCGAGACCTTGGATGCCATCGCCATGTCGCAAACCTTCGCCGAGCGTTCGACTGCGCTGCGCAGACATGCGCATCGTTGCGCTTATCGCTACTTGTCCGATCGCCTCACCTATCAATATGCGCCAGATACAGGACCGCCAGACTGGCCCTTCGGTGGCCTTGTGGTGATTGCGCAAGAGGCATTCGATGAATGCTTAGTCAGGAATATTGAAAACAAAACATCGACAAATTCATTAGATACGATCTATCTGCCGTATATTCCAGAGGCGTCGCAATAGCTGCGCGTCAGTTAAGTATGCAATCGCTTTCAAATTGGCTGCACAAATATTCCAACGGCTACACAATCCTTGTCGCAATCATTTTGTACGCGATTTTTCTCGGCAAAGTAATGCCGGCTCAGAGTATTGACAGCAGCCGCTACACCAGCCACTGGGGCGCACCAGACCGGCATCTATTCTTCACACCCGACCAGCTGTATGCGGAAATTCAGCACTGGGATGAGGCGGGACGACGCGATTACATCGATTTTCGTCTAAGCCTGGATATTGTTTGGGCCGTTGCCTACACGGCGTTTCTAATCAGCTTAACTAGCGTGGCGTTACGCTTAGCTTTTCCCGCACATGACCCCCGTCGCCTACTCAACAGCTTTGCGCTGCTACCCATGCTTTGCGACCTGGCGGAGAACGCCTTGGGCATTCTACTCGTGGCTAATTTCGATACGCGTGTGGAGCCAGCTGCGTGGTTGATGACCGGCATGACGACTAGCAAGTGGGTCAGCTTGGCACTCGCACACGGCATCCTGTTATTCGCTGCTGGCGCCGCAGTCCTTGCTCGGTGGCGCATTAGTCTGTAGCCGGTGCCTAGCCTTGTAACCGCAGAGCGGATTTTTCGGTTTACCCTTACGGTACCAGCATCCTAAATAGCCGCATCATTGCCGGCCGGCCAATCAGGGAAAAAATATGTACATCAATTTCTGGTACCCCATCGCGAGCAGCGAAGAAGTCGAGGCGGACAAACCCCATCGCACGCAAGTGCTAGGACTGCGATTCGTGGCCTTCCGCGACGAAGGCGGCAATCCACATGTACTGCGTGACGTGTGCATCCACCGCGGCGGCTCCCTCGGCAAGGGCTGGGTCCGTGATGGCTCCGTGGTCTGTCCTTACCACGGCTGGCGTTTCGGCGGCGATGGGAAATGCAATCACATTCCCTCGCTACCCGACGACAAACCACCGGCACGCGCCAAGGTCGATAGCTTTCCCACCGAAGAACGCTACGGCATCATTTTTGCATTCCTCGGCGATCTACCCGAAGAAGAGCGCCCGCCCCTACTGGAAATTCCCGAATGGGGCAAGGAAGGTTGGCGAGCCAACAAGCTGACCGTATTCGAAGTCGGCGCCTTCTATGAGCGGTCCATGGAAAATGGCTTGGACCCATCGCACAACGAGTTTGTACATCCGGCCCAGGGTTCTCCCAATATGAATGAGAATCTGCGTCGTAAACCCCTGGATGTACAAAATATCCCCTGGGGCAGCAAGTTCTTAGTGAAGTTTGAAAATGAAGTCAAGGGCACTGAAGCGCTGGGCGAAGAATCAACCTTGGTGCCCGAAGTCGAGGCGGGTTCTGGACACGTCGGCCCCAACACGATGATTACCTGGATCAATTTTTCCGAAACGAATCGCTTCTCGCAATATTTCTTCGAAGCGCCGGTGAATGAAAACCGTACGCGCATATTCTTTGTGAACATGCGCGCGTTTTTGCTAGAACCCGAAAATGATGATCGCATTGCACGGGTTAATCTTGTCGTTGCCCAAGAAGACATCGATATTCTTGAGGAACTAGATCCGGTGCGCACGCCCGACAGCACAGCGCGCGAGGTATTGATTCCTTCTGATGGAGCAGTGCTGCGCTATCGAGAATGGCTGAGCGAATGGGATGCCAAAGGCTGGCGTATTGATCTAAAAGCTCTACGCGACAGCCAGGGTGATATGGCCTACTCAATTCCTTGTCCGGACCGGCGCCATTCAAAAAATTGGGTCTTGGAACCGGTGCCGCTAGTACCTGCGAGCGGCTAGAACCAACACGGGGTAACTCCGAGCCGTTCACGGTTTTTCCCGCGAAACCGCGGGCAGGCGGAACGGCTTAGTATCGCGCAGTCGCCGATCGCGCGGTCGCGTCCGGCGACCCGGCGGGTGGCGGTTATTGCCACCGTCGCCGAAATCCCCTAACAATAGTAAATAAGGCGGGCCGGCGTGAGCCCAACTAGTATGGCCTGGGCGCTCACTTCGCCCGGAACGGCCCACTGCATTAACAACACTTGGGCGACACGCAAGCTCACACCATTGGGGATTCGCGCTTGCATCCAGACTGCTAAGCTTCCACATATGTTCGACAATCTACGCAATTTACACCCGCTATTCCCCGCTGCTGCCGGATTCGCATCCTTGCTAACGGCGGCCATCGTTGCCGACCTGCTCGTTAAACAAATTCTCGTCCGCAGCATGCGCGCTGTGGCCAAGCGCACGCGCTTGACTTGGGACGATGCCTTGGTTAAGCACAATGTATTCGGGCGCTTGGCGCAGCTAGTACCGGGGCTGATTATTTATTCGGGTATTAGCTTTGTGCCCGATTTATCAGACACGCTAGTCAGCCTAGTGCGCAACGTCACCGTCGGCTACATGGTTTTGATGCTAACGCTCACCCTGTCCGCCGTCATCAGCGCCGCGATTCAGATCTATGACAGCTATCCCATTTCCCGTGAGCGGCCACTAAAAGGCGTCGCACAGTTACTGCAAATTCTGGTTTTTTCCATCGGTGGCGTGTTGATCATTGCCGCGATTCTCGATCGTTCGCCGCTGCTCTTGCTCTCGGGCTTGGGCGCGATGACCGCAATCTTACTGCTGGTCTTCAAAGACACGATTCTAGGCTTGGTGGCCAGCGTCCAACTGACCGCCAATGACATGGTGCGCGTGGGTGACTGGATCGAGATGCCTCAGTACGGCGCCGACGGTGATGTGATTGACGTGGCTTTGCACACGGTCAAGATCCAAAATTGGGACAAGACCATAACAACGGTTCCGACCCATAAACTCATTGGCGAATCTTTCAAGAATTGGCGCGGGATGTCGGCTTCGGGCGGGCGTAGAATTAAGCGCTCCATTCACGTCGACAAGAACTCCATCCGCTTCTTGAACTCAGAAGAAATCGAAAAATTCAGGGAATTTGCATTACTGCGTGACTACATCGAACGCAAAGAAAACGAACTTACAGACTACAACAGTAAATTGCCGGCAGCCTCGAGTTCGCGCGCTAATCAGCGGCAATTAACCAACGTGGGCACCTTTCGCGCCTACATTAAGAATTACTTGGGCAAGCACGCAAGCATACATCAAAGTGGCATGACGCAATTGGTGCGCCAACTCTCACCCGGCCCACAAGGCTTACCCATAGAAATTTATTGCTTTACCACGACGACAGACTGGGGAGAATATGAAGATATTCTGGCCGACATATTCGATCACTTACTGGCCATCGCTCCGCAATTCGGATTACGTCTCTTTCAAAACCCTACTGGCAATGACTTGCTTGCTTTGAAACCTTCGACAAAGGAAATCTGATGACTGACGCACCCCCGATGATCAATCTCGCGGACGTTGAATTGAACGACTTTGGTCATGGCGAGAAATTCTCCGCCAAGCTCGGTCGCGTGGGCCGAAGCTTGGGCATGCAAAAAATCGGCTGTGGCTTGGTCGTTCTTCAACCCGGCAAACGCGCTTGGCCCATGCATGGGCACTACGCCCAAGAAGAGGCATTTGTGATTCTGGCGGGCAACGGAATGATTCGCTATGGCGACGACGAATACCCGGTGAAAACCGGCGACGTTGTGTTTACACCACCCGGCCCGAACCGTGCCCATCAAATCGTCAACACCGCTGACGAGCCCTTACGCTATTTGGCATTGAGCTCCATGGAGAGTCCCGAAATTTGTTACTACCCCGACTCTCAGAAGACAGGTGCCTTTCATGTAAGCGGTGGCGAATTTGTCGGCTTCATGTCTCGCGATGGCGAAATGGCCGACTACTGGGATGGTGAGGACTAACCGGAAAGCGCTCTGAGCTGCTATCTTGCGAGCCAATGACGGCTCACTACCCTTCGCGGTCTTACGCCTGGTACATGGTGGTCTTGCTCACCGTTGCCTACGTGTTTTCATTTATTGACCGTTACATCATCAGCTTGCTGGTTGAACCCATCAAGGCGGACCTGGGTTTGTCCGACACGCAGATGGGACTCTTGCTCGGTCCGGCTTTTGCCTTTCTGTATGCAGCAGCGGGTCTACCCCTCGGCTGGCTAGCGGATCGTTACCGCCGCACTACCATTCTGGGTGTGGGCGTAGCGCTGTGGTCCCTCGCCACAGCCGCTTCAGCACTAGCCAAGAACTTTTCACAATTGTTTACCGCGCGCATCGGCGTGGGCGTGGGTGAAGCAACCCTCGCTCCCTGTGCCTTGTCTTTGATATCCGACAGCTTTCCGGTGGAAAAACGTGGCCGGCCCGTGGCCTTTTACACAGCGGCCCAATCGCTGGGGGCGGGTCTCGCATTTTTAGGCGGCGGCGCGGTGTTCGCTTGGGCCCTTGGCGCACAAGGATTTAGCTGGCCACTGTTAGGCACACTGAAGCCCTGGCAAACGACATTTATCGTTGTCGGCCTACCCGGCTTGTTGATTGCGCTGCTGTTGTTCGTGATGCGTGAACCGGCACGGCAAGAGCGCGCCGCCGGTCAAAGCGGCGCTAGCGTGGGGGAAACGCTGCGCTACCTGCGAACGCGCTTGCCAACCTACCTGAGCTTTTTGGCCTTTCCAATGTTGATGACCACGGTTGCATATAGTCAGAATTGGTTCCCGGCGATGTTCGAACGTACCTGGAACTGGCCCATCGAGCGCTACGCATTATGGAGCGGCGTCGCCTTAATGATTATGGGCCCGGTAACCGTCAACTTCGCTGGATGGTTATCTGACCGGCTACTCAAGACCGGTCGGCGCGATGGTCCCATGCTCATTGTGCTGGCCGGTAGTTTCTTGTTAGTCATCGCGGGCACCCTCACACCGCTCATGCCCACGGGCAAAATAGCATTCACGGTTTGGCTGTTTTGCCTGATCGGTATGTCCACGGTATCCGCGGCCTCGCCCATTGCCCTGCTCAACATTGCGCCGGGCCGCATGCGCGGCCAATTAGCGGCGTTGTTTTACATGTTTACCAGTCTTACCGGGCTCATTGTTGGCCCCATGGCGGTCGCGCTGCTGACGGACAACCTATTTGGTGAAGCGGCTCTGCGGTATTCCGCTGCCTTGGTGCCGATTCTCTTCGGCATCCCTGTCCTGGCACTGACCATATTCGCGCAGCGCCGCTACTCGGCCGAGTGTGAGCGCATTATTGGCCGCGCTGCCAACAATGATTGATCAGCCTATGGACAAATCGAATCGGCATTCCCCGCTGATGGCGTTACCGCGACAAAATCAAACTTGAGACCCGATATGTCAACCGAGGATCCCGCCATGACTACATCAGATAAAAAGAGTTTTAATCCTTTCTCCCGGCGGGAACTGCTGGCAGCCACGTCGGGCTTGGCGGTTATGGGGACTTCGCGCCCTAGCGTTGGCATGGACCGTCCGGGCCGGGGCAAAAAGCGAGCCGGCAATGTTCCGCAAGCGCCCTTCGACAGCTTGCGCGATTACATGGCGATGCTGGAAGCCAACGGCTTAGTCATGCGCGTACCACGCATCGATCAAGACAAATATCATGCGACCGCCTTGTTCTACCGAATGACCGATATGTTCGGTAAATACGCTTCGCCGGCGGTCATTTTCGAAGAAATTAAAATCAACGGCGAATGGATGCAAGGCCCGGTGGTGGCCAACGTGCAAGCACACTGGTTTTGTGAATCCTTACTCTGGGGTTTAGAACCTGATCGCGACGATTACTACAAAAGCTACTGGCAGGCGAAGGACTATCTCACCGAGATGCTCAAGCCGAACAAGGGACGATACCCTCAGATACCGCCGGTGGAGATCCCGCGCAGCGAGGCGCCGATCAAAGAGGTGATACTAAAGGGTGACGAAATCGACTTGACTCGCTTCCCTTTTTTACAGACCAATCCCGCGGACGGCGGACGCTATGTGAATACGGGTTCGCATTTCATCGTCGACAAGGAAATGGGGCCAAACTTTGGCACTTACCGTAGCCAAATCAAGGGGCCACGCAAACTCGGCGTCAACCCCGAACCCAACCAAACCAACTACAAAATGCTCATGGCCGCCAAAGAGCGTGGCGAGGAATCCGCGAAGATCGCCATTGTGCTTGGACAGGATCCGGTGATCTGGATGATCAGTGGCACCAAGGTCGCACCGCGCTTTGGCACCAACAAACCCATTGACGAAGTTGCATTGGCCGGCGGCATGCGCGGCAAGCCGGTGGAGGTTGTCAAATGCGAAGATAGCGACTTGATGATTCCGGCGCATGCGGAAATGGTCATCGAGGGCGTCGTGCCCCTTAACGAGCCCATGGAACCCGAGGGCCCCTTCGGCGAAATGTTCAGCTACCTCGGACAGTACAAGGAAGAAAACTTCTGGATGACCGTGACCAGCGTGACGCATCGTAAAAACCCTTGGTTCATGAACGCCTTTACCGGTATGCAGAAAGGCATGGTCACCGCGCCCATGGAAGCTCAGTACGACATGTTTCTACGGCGGCTCATTCCCAATCTCATTGCCTATCACACCCCACAGTACGCGATGGGCTGTGTATTCATGAGCATCAACAAAACCGCGCCGGGTCAAGGCCTGGAAGCCGGTAAGAAGGTGGTGGCAGGCTTTGGCATCGCGAAAGTGGTGATTGTGGTTGAGGGTGATATCAATATTCTCAATCACACCGAAGTGCTAGCCGCTGTGGGTGCGCGCTGGCAACCGGCCAAGGCCTATCACATCGTTGAAGATGGGCCCGGCTTGTTCACCGACCCCAGTCAACCCAGCTATGGCCGCACGAGCAAAATTGTCATCGACGCCACCCGTCAATGGCCAGAAGAAGGGGGACGCGAGTCATTCCCGGAAACTAACCGGTCTTTGCTCGAACAGGGCGCACCCAACGCCTTTGCCGAGGTCAATGCGGAATATCTACAGCTGCTGCGCAGCTGGGGTCTCACGACCTAAGGCTTACGGAGTAGCGGATGCGCATTGACGTCATCCTCGAATCTAACAATTCGCCAGAAGAAATTCGCAAGCTTGGCACACTCGCCGAGGCATGTGGCTTAGGTGGCGTTTGGGTATCGAACATGAACGATGCCCGGGATCCTTTGATCAATTTTGTGCCCCTAGCGGCGAATACCAAGCGAATACGGATCGGTCCCATTGCCGTCAGCCCCTTTGAACTGCATCCGCTGAAAATGGCGAGTTCTTTGTTGAGCTTTAATGAAATGGCCGGCGGACGCGGGCAAATTGTGGTGGGTGCCGGTGGTGGTACCGCCACGGCCATGGGCGCCATTCAGGCACGTCGCGTTCGCGCCGTGCGGGAGTGCGTTGAGATATTGCAGGCCGCCGCCACCGGCAAGCCCGTTCGCTATCAAGGCGAAATTTATCAAGTACGTTGGTACAACCCGAGCTGGGCGGTGAGCCCGCCGCCGCGCATTTACGTCGGCGCCAACGGGCCACAGCTACTAAAGTCAGCGGCCGGCTATGCGGATGGCATCATGGTCAGCGACTTTGTGCCCCAACATCTGGCCTGGGCACGAAAAATCATCGATGCCTCTTTAGAGGCCAATGATCGAGACCTCCAGAAATTTCCGATCAGCAATTTCTGGGCCTGGCATGTTAAAGATAGCCAAGAGGCCGCCGAACGCGAAGCCCGGATTTGGCTTGCGGTACGCGGCACGGTTTATCCCAAGTATCTAGAAACAGTATTGACGGCTAAGGAAGCCGCAATCGTCAAGCAATACCCAGATGCCTTTATCAACGCCTATCACCGTAAAAGTCCCGACATTGAGGGCATCCCCGATGCCATCGTGTCGAAACTTGCCCACGGCTGCACCAGCGCGTCCTCCTTACAAAACATCGATCGGGAAATTGCTCGAATGCGTGAATTTCAGGATGCGGGGCTCACCGAGATTGCGCTGCGTGTCTACGACCAACCCGCCGACGCCATTCGGACCATTGCTGAACATCTTTTGCCGGCTTTGCATTGACCGCCAAGCGCAACGACCACCGGCCGCGGCACAGGTTTTGCGACCGATCTCGCGGATTCTACCTATTTCATGGATTATCATTCAGCAGGATAATTATTTGTTTTGACTCAGTATTTAAAAAGGGTTTCCAGGTGGCGCAAGAAGCGAGCAAAAGTAACGGCAGCACGACGCCGAATACACCGGCACAAAGCCGCAGCAATAAACCATCGTCGGCGGAAAAAAAATCTCAGCGCGTACGCCGAGATAGCCAGAATTTTCTGCTCAGCGACACTTCGCGCAGCCCGGATGAAATTCGCGATCTATTTCGCGATGGCATCTACCCTTATAAAGAAAAGATTCGCCGGATAGAATACGAAGAGTACAAGCGCGAATTGCAGACCGAGCTGCTAAAAGTTCAGAGCTGGGTAAAACAAACGGGCCAACGTATTGTTGTGCTCTTCGAAGGCCGGGATGCCGCGGGCAAGGGAGGAACCATTAAGCGGTTCACCGAGCACCTCAATCCCCGGGCCGCGCGAGTCGTGGCGCTGGAAAAACCGTCGGAAGTCGAAGCAGGCCAATGGTATTTTCAGCGTTACATCAAGCACCTGCCCACTCAAGGGGAAATGGTTTTCTTCGACCGCTCCTGGTACAACCGGGCCGGCGTTGAACGCGTGATGGGCTTTTGTTCATCTTTGGACTACCTAGAGTTCATGCGCCAAGTTCCCGAGCTGGAGCGAATGATCGTTCGTTCGGGTACCAGGCTGTTTAAGTATTGGTTCTCCGTAACCCAGAAAGAGCAGCATAAACGGTTTACCTCGCGTGAACATGACCCGCTCAAACAGTGGAAGCTCAGCCCAATTGATCGCGTGTCGCAGACCAAATGGCAGGAGTACACCGAAGCTAAAGAGGCCATGTTCTTCTATACCGACACGGCGGATTCGCCCTGGACCATCATTAAATCAGACGACAAGAAGCGGGCACGGCTAAATTGCATGCAGCATTTTCTTTATAGCCTCGACTACCCCGGTAAAGACAAGAGCCTGATTAGCGCTCCGGATCCGCTCATTGTGGGTACCCCGTCCCAGGTCATCGAGAAAGACCGGCATCTTTGGGATTGATCGGTCTGCGGACACTGACCCGAATAGGCGTGAGTTCTCGGCGATACGAGAGAAACAATAGACGCTTCTCCCCAGCCGGAGGGCGCCCATGTCCGAAAAAACGCAATCGCAGTCAAAAGCCGGTATTAACCGACGCCAACTATTAAATAGCGGTGCTGGGCTAGCCACCGCGGGCATGGTCGCCGGGACAGCAGCCCAGGCGCAATCCAGCGGCGGGCCCTTGCAAATGACCCGGACCAGCTTCTTATCCATCCCGCGCGATACCGAACTGGATCTGGAAAACCCGGAGACTAATTTCCTTGCCATGCTAAAGCTCCGGGCGGACTTGTCCGGCGCGGATTGCATTTCCGCCTTCCCGGGAGAGGCCTGGGCCATGGTCGACCAGGAAAGCAATCATCGCTGCTTCAAGACCTTCGGCATCGGCGCCTCGCGAATCGAAGAAGTCGCCGAGGGTTGGCGCATCTATAGCCGTGAAGTCTTGTACTACCTCGACCCAGAAACGGGAGAAATTCTGGAAACCTGGAAGAACCCGTGGTTAGGCAATCGTGAAGTCGAAGTTTTTCATATTGCCAACGACCCGGTAAACGGGGTCTTCTCACGCCAAGGGCATCCCGTGCTGTCCCCGCCCTACCCCTATGTGGCCTATGGCGACGATGTGGTGTTCCAATGGAACTTCTTTATTTTTAAACCCGCGGAATTAACCCGATCCGAGTATCCGCTGTATTCCTCCGGTGACAAGGATCAACATGCGGAACTGTGGGGTATCAAAGGCCGCAAGAGTGAAATTCTTGATCCCAACATAAGCTCGGCCAGCTGCGTCATGTCCTGGACGCGCGTGGCGGACTGGCTGCCCTGGATGGAAATGGGCAATAACCCCGGCACCATGGCCTTTCACAGCCACAGCATGAAACTCATGGGCGGTGTGGGTGACCTGCCCCGCTATATTCTGGACTACACCGAAAAGAATTATCCGCAGTATCTAGAAGCGCCAAAAGAGTGGCAGGGGCCGATCATGACCAGTTCGGCCGGCAACTTTAAAAAGCATATTGAAGCCCGCCGGGCGGGTGAGAAGAACTAGACCAATACAGGCCGCGGTACAGAATTACCCAGTGTTGCCGCAGCAACCTGACGAGCAGCTCGATTCGGTTTGGCGGCATGACCGGCCAGCCATTCGTCGATCAAACGCACTTCTTCTTCCATAATGAAGGCCTTGGGATTTTTCCAGCCGACAAAGCTCACGCAAGAATCTAGGTTAACGACCAAGGCCGAATCATCATCGCCCAGATTGACTCGGCAACCCGGCGCAATGATTACCGGCTGTACCAACACGCCAACCCCCGTGGCCATGCCGATCTCGCGTTGCAAATCTCCGATGGCATTCATGAATGATGTCATTGGCAGGGCCTGCTGACTGGGCTGAAAGCCTAGACGGCCGCTGCGCAGCTGCACCGCATTACTACCGGCCGGCGGCGCTACCAAGCGCAGCGCATAAACCCCGTTGGTGCCGGTAACCACAGCATCAATGTAGACACCGCCGGTGGCCACGGCGTAGTGAATTCGATTGCCTCGGAGTTGCGCTTCGACCAAGCGCGAAGCCATCTCTTCCTGCAAGTGCAACAAGCTCGACAAACGCTGACGATAGCGAGCCAATTGTACAAACTTGAACAAGCCGTAGACTTGCGGCACCAGCAGTGCAAGCAGTACCACGACCCATACTCGCGTGGACTGGTCGGGTAACCAAGAACGATCACCGAGCAGGACTAATAGGCCAAAACTCACGGCAAACAACAAGCTCGCCGTCGCGTGCCGATGCAAACGACCTTCGGTACTTTCCAATGCCAGACGCACAACTTCGCCCGGCCGCGGCGCTTGACCACGACGCCGACGATGAGTCTGAAATCGGCCCAATAAAGCGAATATATTCGCCAGCAGTAAATAACTTAAGGCGACGGCTGTGGCGACAGCACCAGACCCAGCAATGACTGACAGAACAGAAAAATCCACGCTAGCAAGCTTAGGCGTATCGCAGCTCCGCGCCTGTGAACGGGATCACAGCTGCTAACGCAAGTGCGGCAAGACTTCGGCGGCAAACAGCCGGGTTTGCTCAACCATGGCCGCCTGGCGCTCACCATGGGGATGCGGCACCGGGGAACCGCCCAGCAGATAGACATGGTCCAAGCCTAAATCGATTAGCGCTTGTAGGCGCTCAGAACATTTTTGCGGCGCGCCGCAAATGGAAAACCACTCGACGAAATCATCGGTCACTTCAGTGAGGTGCTTACCCTCTTCCTGGGCATGATGCTCCATATCGTATTCAGACTGCATATGTTCAGCCATGGGGCGGAGTTGCGGTGGCAGATGATCCAGCGGTGCGTTCTTCATCCCCGCAAAGTGGGCCACCATGCCGGAAATCATGCGACCCAAATGAATCGCGCGCTGCTCATCGACATCGCAAACCAAGTTAACGTAGGCACCGATACTGATACTGTCACGCGCGCGTCCCGTTTCCGCCAGCCGCGCAAGGGCAGTGTCCATGGCCCAGCTAACACGTTCCGGCGCACTACCCACTGCAAAGCTGATGCGGTCACCCACATCCGCTGCCATGGCGATGGTTTTGGGTCCAGTGCAGGCAATATCAACGGGAAACGGATCGACGGCCAGTGAATCAAACCAGCGTAGTCGAGACGGCGTCCCATTGCGGTCCACGGTCTCGCCACGACCATAGGCTTGCAGACGTTGTACAAACGTTCTCAGCTGCTTGGTCGTTGCGTTGCGAATACCAATATGCTCCGCGGAAGAATCACCGCGACCGATACCGCAAACAACCCTACCCTTGGATTCGGCTTGCAATGTTGCCAAAGCCGTTGCTGTTACCGCGACATCACGGGTTACCGGATTCGTGACGCCCGTACCCAATTTGATCCCTGCGGTGGTTTGCGCCGCAAGGGCCAGCTGCGCGAAGGGATCGGGGCTGAGATTCTGTGTATCGGGACACAACAGCAAATCAAAACCCATGGCTTCAAGCTCAGCGGCTAACCGGCCCGTATATCCGGGCGAGGCCTCCATCACGATACCGAATTCGGTCATAGAACCATCCGTTGCATGGCAAAAAGCTAAATCCTATCCGAATCCTGTCGCCGTGGCGGCATAATCCAAACCACGCCCCAATAGGAGAACAACAATGCGCCGCGCACTGCTCAAAACCGCTTTGCTCATGGTCGGCCTAGCCGTTGCTGGAACGGCCTGGACCGGTGCCCACGATAATTTCTCGCAGATTCCCGAAAGCACAGATGCGGAGCTAGCCGCTGAAATACAGGCATTCTTGAATACCTATGCGCAAGCCTACAATCGCATGGACTACGATGCCGTGCTCGCCATGTGGGATAGGCAATTCGACGGTGCGATTTATATGGCGGAAGAAGTTGACCCGCCCATGCACGGCTGGGATCGCATAAACAAATATTTCAATCCGGTGCCGGGCGTGCAAATTCTCGATGGCATCTACAACGAGTACTCCAAGGTGCGCGCCAGCTACTTGACTGAAGACTTAGCCATCGCGACCTATCACTTGCGCTTCGATATCAAGGTAAAGCGGCAGGCGGCCATGTCCAGTTGGGACCGAGTTATGGCAGTGTTGCGGAAAGTCGATGGCGATTGGAAACTCCTAGCTTACGCCGAAGCCCCCATGGCGCCATTAACCATGGTTAGACGGATGCTGGAAGATCAGGTACCCGAAGAATTCAGGGAGTCACTAGCCGAGCCGAAGGACGGCGACTAAAGGCCAAGCTTTAGTCGCCGACGCATAAAGGCGGGTATTAGCAGCGCCACAAGGAATAAGCCGCCCACGGCACTGCCACCACCGCCACCACCACCGCTAGGCGGAGTAGGCGGCGGCGGTGTTGTTGGCCCAGAATCCGGATTTGCAAAGGTCACGACCAACATGGGCGCGCCACCTTGCGGACTATCGAAGGCACGCGCGACGCGGCGTCCTTCGCCGCTGATCACAAACGCCATGGCATTGCCGGACGTCCAATTTGGCCGGGCGATGACTTCCGCCATTATTTCCGCAAGGTTAGGCGTGCGTTGCGAAATCGCGGCATCACCGGCAGACAACCACGCCGTTGGCGACCAAGCGATCTCTGCATTGCCAAGTGATCGTGACGAGATGTCACCGGCCTGCGCCATGAATTCGTCTGCACTGTCGCTAGCTTGCACTTGAATAACCAAAGATGTTGGGTCGCTGCTGGCCTCGTCCGCCGTGAACTGAATATAGGCGTCGGTGATTAAGGCGCCCGGTTCGATATTGACACCGGAAAAACGCAGACCAATAACTTGGTTGTCGGCATCCAAAGTCATATCTAGATTGGCGCTATCCAAGATCACGGCACCACCCTGGGTTTCCTCCGCGTCATCACCGCTCGAGGACGTGGCCGTCACGGTCTCTTCAATGGGCCCCTCTAGCTCTAAGTAGGTCGCAACCAAGCTCGTATCAAGATCGCCCACGATGATCTGCTGAGAAGCTTGACCACCGTTGGACCAACCGCTGAACACAAAATCTCCTTGCATCCAAGGCGCGGAAACCAGACGCTCACCACCCACTTGAATGTCAACGCTGTAGGGCGCCAGATCACTTTCGCCGTTGTAGGTAATTTCTAAACCTGCGGGCACCGTTTCGAAGCTATAGGTCGACACCTCGGGGCGCAGGTCGATACAGTCTTTACCTTTACGGCCATCGCTATCCGTAGCCACCAGACACAATTCGATATAGCTATTGTCACCGTGATCAGGGTATATGAGGCTGCCGGTGGCACCATTCTCCAAATAGAAGCCTGGATGGCTGTGGGTGTTGTGAATAATGTTACCTTCCCAAAGCAAGGCATCGCCGCTGAGATCACCGTCTTCAGCATCCATCGCTGAGCCGGTGAATGACACCATGTCATCGACGCGCCACAGCTGATCGCCGGGCGGGCTAGAGATGGTCACTACCGGTGCTTCACCTACGGGCGGGGTTCCCGAGGTATACACGACGTCCCAGTCGATTTGCACTTGATCGCAACCGTCTTTGCCGTTGGGCCCCACGGCCACCGCGATACTGCTGCCGGTTTCTAAGTAGTCTAAGTCTTCGTTAATGGAATCCGGTATTCCACCCTCGATAACATGCTGATGAACAATTTGCTCATCCACCATAATCAACAAGTCAACACCGTTGGTGAACTCGCAACCATTCTGAAGGATTTGCCCATTGTTAAGCTCGTAGAATCCGTCTTGGCTGACTGCCCAACGAGCAATGGCGTAACGATCATCGGCTTCGCCCTGTTCTTGACCCTTACCAGGGTGCATGGTCGACGGACCGATGAAGCCAAAATTCATTGCGGTGGCATCGGGTAGCCCCGCGACGCCGTCGGAGTCATAGCGAAAATTACCGGTATACAACAAGTCCTGTTCAGCGGACCTGTCACCAACAGGTCCATTGGCATTCCATGTGTAAGACCAGCCCGGGACCGGCGCGGGCCCTGCGAAATCAGCGCCAAAACGCGCAATGACGGTGCCCTCCCCACCGCCACTACTGCCATCGCCAACATAGCGAATTCGCTCGATATCGCCCGTCGCGACGTTGGCGCTATAGATATCGCCATCCGGCCCCACGGCCAGATCCACACTCAAGACATCGTCACCAAAGGGTGTCACCACCACAGTATCGCCGATAAATTTCGCAATGGAGAGTTCTTGGAAGGCGAAGTCGCTAATCATCAGCGACCCCTGGTATTCCGCCGGCCACTTGTTGGCCTGATAGAACTCCCCAACGATGATAGACCCACCAAAACCACTGCGGTGAGGGTAAGAATAGGCAGGTGCCACCGCGGCATCCGACGCATAGTATTCTTGACACGCGGTCAAGCTGGAATAGCCGGCTTGCTGCAAGAGACCGCCATTGCCACCTTCGTAGCAAGGCCAACCGAAATCCGCGCCGGCCGGGGCACGGTTTAATTCTTCCCAATCTTCCCAACCTACATCGGCAATCCACCATTCATCGGTGGCTGGATGCTGCCTAAAGCGGAAGGGGTTGCGTAATCCCAAATGCCAAACTCGAGAACGGTTGCTGTCGGCATTACCGTCCCAGTAGGGATTGTCGGGTAAACCCAAGCCCGTTTCTGGATCAATCCGCATGATTTTTCCGGCCAGACTGTCCACGCGGAGCGCGCGCACGGAACCAGGATTGACGGTCGTCCAGGTGCTTGCGTCACCATTACCCACGTATAGCATGCCGTCCGCGCCGAAGGTGACCATACCGATGGAATGGCTGAGTCCGTCAGCGGGAATGCAGTCGTCCACAAAGGCACCTTCTGGACCGCAGGCGAAAGGGGCATCGATGTCCAGCTGATCAGCCGTGGGATCACCGATATTTTCCCAAGTACTGTTCTTGCCAAGAATGACGACTTCGCTACCGGGAATAGCAGACTTGTACCCCGTCGCCGCGTCAGCAGTGACACGAATCAACCGGGCAACCCGCTGACCTTGACCGTCAGGCTTGTCATTGCCCGTTAAGCCCGCCGTTTCCGGCGGGTCATAGACATGCAATAAATAGACGTAAGGCGTGCTGGGAAAGTCCGGGTGTATAGCCAAACCCAGCAATCCGCGATCAATGGCCCGATTCACTTGCTCACGAATGTTAATGAAAGACTCGGGTTGCAGTACCCCATTCTCGATAACTGCCACCGTGCCACTTTTTTCAGCGACGAAGAGCAAGCCGTTCGGCGCCCATTCGATATCCACCGGACGCTGCAAATCAGCGACGTAGGTTTCTAACACGAAATCATCCGGAAGATGGGCTGCTAGCTGAGTAGAAGTAAAACCGATTAACGCAATGAGAAGCACGCGCATCCGCGCGCGAGAATTGCCGAACTGCATGATTGCCTTCCTTGTTCGACCAGGTCTGTCCTGGCTGCATTTTTGTTGTTTTCAGATCATACTTTGTTAGAGAATAATTGTCTAAATTATTGAATTATTTATAATTAATATGTTAACTAGCTGTCCACGCAAGCCATTGCGGCAAGCATGGCATCCACCGCCCGCTATTCCAAAACCGGTGCTGGGGCTGAGTCAGAGTCAGGCTCGATAGCCGGTTCAGCGAGCAGCAACTCAAGCGCTTCGGCGCTGCTCAAGCTAAACTTGCCTAGGCCGCAGGCAACACCGGGTCGCGGCAAATCCCCGCCAAAGCTATCCAGTACGCGAATTACATCGACATTGCACAGTTGGTTCAGTGCTGTACGGTAGCTGTAACTATCGGCTCGCTTTAAGCCAGGGCAACGCTTCGGCAAATGATTGATATAGATCTGATCACCACGCATGTAAAATACGATTGTCCGGTCGTCGATGATTCTCGTATGATCGATGCGCGAGATGCTGACACAATTCTCCACGAGGTCGACTTGCAGGTCTGCGTCCGTGGCATTGGCAAGACTGATGAAGGCAGTGAGCAGTAGTAGTGGGATGAAATGCTGCATTGGCGCGTCCTCTAGCACTAGCCTATTCAATAGTTATAGCATGCTCACAAGCCTAGAGGTTTACTGCAGATGGCACTAACACCCTCTTCCATGCCCAGCCTGGGGCTACCTGCGGCAGATTTCGCTCTGCCGGACATCGACAGCAATATCGTACGACACGATGACTTCGCCCGATCGCCCGCGCTTCTCGTTGCCTTCTGGTGTAATCACTGCCCCTATGTAAAACATATTCGATCTGGCTTTGTGGATTTCGCCAAGGAGTATCAAGCGCGGGGGCTGGCCGTCGTGGCGATTAATGCCAACGACGCCGACCGCTATCCTGACGACAATCCCGCATCCATGCGCGCCGAAGCACTGGCGGCCGGCTATAATTTTCCTTACTTGTTCGACCGTAGCCAAGATGTTGCACGCGCTTATGCGGCGGCCTGCACGCCGGATTTTTTCTTGTATAACTCACAGCGTTTGTTGGTTTACCGGGGCCAGTTTGACGATAGCCGCCCGGGCAACAACATCCCGGTTAGCGGTAAAGATATTCGGCTAGCCGTTGACGCGGTGTTGAATGGCAAAAACCCTGCTCAAGATCAGATCCCTAGCATGGGCTGCAACATCAAATGGAGACCTGCCGTTGCGACGGCTTAGTTCTCTGGTAGCGCTGCTACTACTGATGGGTTGCGCAACAACGCCGCCCGCACGCACCCTAAGTCAACTGCCTACCATTGATAACTATTGTTTGGCGGCCCAGCGTCTGGTGACGCGCACGGAACAAGCTGTAAAGCTCGTTATCCACGACGATTTCATGGCCTTCGTGAAGTCCAAGGCGGTTATTGAAGGGCCCGAGATTCAACAAATTAACTGGATCACCGACGGCGGCGATGTCCATGGCATCTCTTGCAAGCTAAAAAGCGCCGACCACCTGAATCTAACTTTCGGTGCGGGTACCGCGGGACCGGACGGTCAATGCCAAGATATGAATCGTGCGGTCTACGAGCTCTTAGTGCGAGAAATACCGCCGACTAAAATGGTCTATCCACGACCATTCTTCGAGCCGAAGGAAACCGTTTTTAATAACGACGAGCCGGGACGAACGGGACCGGATTGGCTAGCACCCTATCGGGCCACCTGGGTTGATGATAACGGCCGGCTGCACATTGCCAGCAAAGGCTTTCAAGTTAACTTTAGCGACCCGCAATTCGCACAAGCGCCGGCAAGATTTCGCGGCGTACACTACTGCCACTTTCTAGCGCCGAGTTACTTCTCGGCTCTGCTGCGCGGCGAAGCAGAACCCGGACTTGAAATCGGTGGCGTCGTCGATCCAGCCATGGGCAGCGGCATGGATCGCTAGCTAATCTGTACCAAGCGATCTAGCAATTCGACGAATGCCTCGGTGGGTTGAGCTCCCGACACGGCATAACGCTCATTGAACACAAAAAATGGCACGCCGGAAACACCGCGTCCCGCTGCTTGGCTAATTTGATCGCGAACAGTTGCTTCATCCTTGCCGGTGTCTAAATCACGACGCACTTGATCCGTATCCAGGCCGACTTCGCTGGCCAATCGAGCGAGTACTTCGGGGTCACCTAAATCTTCACTCGCGCAGTGGTGAGCGGCAAATATCTTCTCAGCCAGCATCGACAAATCAACAGTCCCCGCCTGCTCGGCCCAATACATGAGCAAGTGAGCAGACAGGGTATTGGGAGATCGCGCGCCAGGCTTGGTCTGAAAGCTCAGTCCCTCACCACGCGCGGTATCGACCATACTTTCCCGAATCACGCGGGCACGCTCCTCGCCAAAAATCTGCGCGTAGTGCTCTTGCCGGTCACGGCCTTCCCGTGGCATATCCGGACTCAATTGATAGGGAGACCAGCGAATATTGGCCACTATTTCGGGACGCTCGGCCAAGGCCCTGTCTAGACGGCGCTTCCCGATATAGCACCAGGGACAAACGGGATCGGATATCACCTCGATATTGAGCTCAGTCATGTCACAAAACCTAGTCGCCAAATAGGGAAACGATCCAACCGACACCGATGAAGGTGCCTACGGAACTGCCGAGATTCGCCAGGACCACGACCAACAGGACGCGCGTCACACGATTGCTCCAAATACCGCGGATAGAACCCACATCCTCCGCCACTTGTTCTAGATCGCGAACTCGCGGCTTGCGAATCCAGGCCTCCACCAAACCACAGACCCAGCCTGCTGCAATGCTGGGATTTAGCGAAGTAAGGGGTGCGGCAAAAAACGCAGCGAGGACCGTTACTGGATGAGCCAAAGCCAACAAAGTGCCGATAGCTGCGGAAATTCCATTGGCCAATATCCAAGCCACGATCATCTGCTCACCGGTTTCCCGGCCCGAGAAAGCGAATCCGGCGACGACCAAACACAGCAATACGATGGGTATCGCCCAAGCAATGATTCGGCCCGTTCGATTCGGCGGCGGCAAAACTTCCAAGGATTTAAGATCAATGTCCGTGCCAAACAAGCGCTTGATTCCTGGAACATGCCCCGCACCGACCACGGCGACGATATTTTCTCCGGCGCTAGCATTGATTTTTGCAGCTAAATATTGATCACGTTCATCGATGAGCGCGGTCTTTACGCCGGGCAAGGCACCGGAAAACTCTTCTAGCATCAATGCCAGCTCATCGCTGCCCTTTAGTTTTTCGATCTGTTCTTCGGTAACGGTCTCTTGAGAAAACATGGACAAGAGCATGGACCAACCCATCTTGAGCATGGCCCCGAAACCGGCACCAGACCAAGCGCGCTTTAGGGTAGTGCGAATATCCCGATCGACCAGCTCGAGTTTGGCGCCTAAGTCTGCCGCCACCGCTATGGCACGATGCATTTCTTCGCCAGGCCGCAGGCGAAATTCCTTGGCTAACTTACGCTGAAAAGAAGACAAGGCGAGCTGGGCCATCAGCACATAAGCCCGACCACTGCGAATTACTGAGTACAAGTCAGTCTCTTTCCACCGATCGGGGTTGGACAGCGCCTCAAAACGCGACTCGCAGAGTTCCACGCAAACAGTATCGGGCTGGTGGTCACGGATGATTTTTTCCACCAAATCAGCGCTGGTTTCGCTGACATGGGCCGTACCCACCAAGTAGATACGCCGGCCCTGGAGCTCAAGCAAGTCTACATTGGGTTCGATATTGACGATCTGAGTCATGGGCGCGCATTCTGCCTCAGCGGGGCCTCGTGCGCACAGCCCCCGGATGGATCACAGATTAGCGCTCGAATTGATAAGGGTTGCGGCGCAGAGCGGCGGTGGGATCACGGGCTATTTCCGGATGCTGTTGCGCAATGAAACCGCGGACTTTGGCGGGCAGCTCCTCGTAGGATGCCACCTTCGCACCAAATCCACGGCTGATCATAGTGCCGGGACGACGGCCCATGCGCAGGGGTTTTTGCCAACTCGTGACCGACTGAAACGCAAGGCTGCAAGGCGGACTGGCCTGGGCGGCATTGGCCAAATCCGATACCTGGCCCAAGAATGTTGAGTGATCATTGACCCTAAAAGGCAGATCATCGCCCTCGCGGCTTGTAACCACCGCGCTATTGTCGTCCTGCAACCAAACCTGCCCAGCTTGAACCATGCCGCTATTGAGACTGTGCGTCATCTCAATATCTACACCGGGCAACTCAGTGGGTAACTCGATACCTTCAACACTGTAGTTCACGCGTGCGGGACCCACCGGCGTGTGCTTCCAAGGCAAGCGCTCTGCCGTGTAGGGATTGACCAATTCGTTCAGTAGTTCGCCCGTCATCGGATCCACAGAGTAAATCAGTTCCAGGGAAACAACACTAAACCCATCCTCGGTATCTTCTGCCTGAAAAACCGTGGCAATGTGCATGTCGTATAAATGCGTTAGTTGGCCATCTACAGCGCCGTGTTTGGCGACACGCAACCACCAATAAACGGGTTTGCCGTGGTCGGCGAAGCGCAAGCGCCGAAAGGCCCACAAAAGAGCCTGCGGATCGTCAGCATCAAAGGGCACCGCCCCTTGCGCGGCAGCGACCAGTGGCGCAAGACCAACTGCCTGCAATAGTCGCCGCCGCGTCAATGGCATGCAAGAAATCAGCATTCTCAAGGCTTCAATAGGTCGGCAATGTCTTGCAGCAAACCTTTGTCATCGGGCGGCGTTGCGGGCGGATAACGCTTTGCAACACGGCCGTTTCGATCCAACAAAAATTTTTCGAAGTTCCATTCGATATCCCCGGGAAAGCCGTTTGCTTCGCTTGTCAGCCAGTCATATATCGGATGTCGATTTGGCCCATTCACTTCGACTTTGCAGGCCATAGGAAAATCTACTTGATAAGTGTGGCTGCAAAATTCAAGGATTTCATCTTCGCTGCCGGGCTCCTGCTCGCCAAACTGATTGCAAGGAACACCCAGCACCGTGAAGCCCTCACCACCGAGTTCCCGCTGCAGCACTTGCAAGCCCGCGTACTGTGGCGTCAGTCCACAACGGCTCGCCACGTTGACCACCAGTACTAGCTTGCCTTCCAAAGACGGCACCAAGTCTTGCCCGCGATTGATGCCTTCGATCTGAAAATCTGTCAACCTACTCATGAGATACCACCTGGCAGGAACATCCTTCCAATCCTACACCCGTGCGCAGCCTTGCGCGCTATGATCGGGTAAAACACCGGAGAAATTGTATGACCAGATTGACGCTCGCAATCATCTTTCTTCTCGCCACCACATCTGCTGACGCGGCTGCCGAAACCTATCGTGGTCGCGCCGCCTGGGAAATCGGCGCCAAATCCACCTGTGGCACGCTGGAACAAGGCATCACGCGCTACGGAATCTTTGAAGGTCGCGCATTCAGTCGCGTGCCCGGAGAAAAAGACCGGCATATCTTTAATGTGTTGGGCGTTAACACCCGTCAGTGCGCCCAGCTCAATGACCCTGAACGTGGCAGGGCCTATCGCAGCGTATCGCGCGAAGTCATGCTGTATCTACACCCAGAATCAAACGAAGTCATGGACCAGTGGAAAAATCCGTGGACCGGGGAAACCGTTGCGGTAGTGCATGTGGCCAACGACCCCGTCAACATGCGCGCACCTCGCTATGAAGATGAAGTAAAAACCACTACCGCGCGGCGTTACGGCGACCTTTTGGCCTTTAGCAACGAAGTGCCACTATTTTATGACAATCCCCTAGGCGGCGATTTCCAACAGTATGTGGGTGGCATCTATCACGCGATGGAAATCTTTAATAACTTTTATAAGGCCGATGAAATGCTCGAGTCTGGCCAACGCTTGGAGCGCTCATGGATCGCATGGACGCGCGTAGCCCAATGGTTGCCCTGGATGCAAATGGGTTCAAAACCCGGAATGATGATCATCAATGCAACCGGCTCCAGTGAGTTCGACCGCCAGGCCATACCCGAAAATCTAAGCTCGGTGTTAGAGGCTCGCTACCCCACTTACTTCGAGCCGCCCCCGTTGGACGATAGCCGCCCGAATGAAACGAGCTGGACTGTATTTCGTAAACGGATCGAAGCTCAGGGCGATGAGTAAGTACTGAGCACCTGGAAGAGGCGATGAACCACGCAATTAGCCACGCTGATCGAGACTTTAGAAAACAGCTGGAATCTTGCGAGTTTCCGCTTAGCGACTTCTCTCACCGAGCACATTTGCGTCTGGCTTACGTGTATCTAGTAGAAAATGGCACAGAAAAGTCCGTCGGCCTCATGCAAGCTGCAATACATCGACTGCTGGCCTATAACAGCCTCGAGCCAGCTCAAAAGTATCACGAGACCATAACGAGAGCTTGGATATTTGCGATGCATCATTTCATGAGCAGCACCGTGGCTGCGAATTCGGCGGATGAATTGATCGACAGAAACCCCCAGATGCTAGATTCGCGGATTATGCTGAGCCACTATTCGCCGGAAGTGCTCTTTTCTGATCAAGCTCGCCAGTCTTTCCTGCCGCCCGACCGTGAGCCGATCCCTCGCCATGAGATCTAAAGTAAGCAAACGGTCAATGTTGCTTGTGCGCTTCGCGCCCGGTAAGCCGCTGGCACTGGCCTTGCGGTCATGGCGATCACTATCGACTAGCCTGTTGCTGATTGTTTGGGGCGCAGTTCTTGCTCAAGGGCAAGATGGCACACCTGGTCAGCGCAACCTGCAAATAATGAATGAACTGTTGGTCGGGACCTACGACAATGCCAATCAGCATTACTTTGACGGTCGACTGGAACTGGCCGATGAGCTACGGCATGAACGTCTACATCTAGTTGTTGAACGAGCCGATGAATCAACACCGGCTAAGCCAGTCTTCAGCTTCGTCCTGAAGAACACCGACAACAAAGAAGATACCCGCGGCAGTCTCAGCTTGGCAGAGGATGATGACCCGCGCCTGGTAGGTATGCACATCAAAAGCGATGATGAACGACTGAAGGACTGCAATCTGCTGTGGCAACGAGAGGCTGGTCAATTCACCGCTGAGGCTGCCTGCGGGCTGCGCATGCAGTTGACGCCGCAAGCTATTTGGTTCGCCTGGGACGGCAAGAAACCTGCCTACGAACTAAGCCGAGCCCGTCAATTCGGATGCTACGTCGACATTCCCGGCGTGTCCGGCGGGCGCGATGAGCCCTTTGAGCGCTACACCATTGCGCGCATTCATGATCAAGGTGGTCATGAGTGGGTGCGCGAGAAGGGCGGCCGCGAGGTTGGCATCACTCTGCGCAACGTGCGCTGGCCCATGAACAACGAGCAAACGGCATTTACCCGCAATTCTCTCGTGCTGTATGTCAGCGAGCGCACGCACACGGGAATCCGTGAACTAAGCTATGGCTGGACCGAACCTCGGGCCGAAAGGATAGGTCTTAATTTGAAATGGCTGCTGGTCAATTGTTACCGAGTCTCAAATCGCGACGTAAGGCCATTTTTCGAATAATAGTGTCCGCCGCCAGCAAGCGGCGAATATAGAGCCTGGCTATGGCCAAGGCGTCGCACCGAGACTAAACTGCCTCAATAACCGGCGCCAAAGAGGCAAAAAGCCCCCGCCGATTTCCCATTAACCCACTGACGGAGCGATGAGCTTGGCGAAACGCATGGTTTTGATGGCCCTGGCTTTGGCTCTCACCTTCGGTGCGCTATTTGGCTGGAAAGCCTTCGTCGGCCAACAAATTCGCTTGGCCATGGCCGCCAGCGGACCACCCGTGGCCACGGTATCCACCGACACAGTATCCACAGATGCCTGGGTCCCCGAACTGGCCACGGTGGCAACCTTGCGTTCCGCACAATCAGTGGATATCAGTGCTCAGCTTGCCGGACAAATTACCCGGCTGCACTTCGACAGCGGCGACGAGGTTGCTCGTGGCGACTTGTTAGCGGAACAATTCGTCGCGGATGAGCGGGCCCAGCTCAAGGCATTGCAAGCTGACCTTCGTCTCGCGGAACTCGAAGTACAGCGGATAGATAAACTCGTGCAAGACAAACTGGTGCCCAAACGAGAACTCGACGCAGCGACCAGTAAATTGGACCGAGTCAGAGCCGAGGTTGAGAACGTACAAGTCGCCATCGCTAAGAAATCCATTCGTGCGCCATTTAATGGCCGTCTGGGAATTCGGCCGGTCAATATTGGTCAATATATCGAACCCGGCGACAAAATCGCGCGGCTTGAATCCTTTGGTAAGCTCTATGCAGACTTCAAACTGCCGCAACAATCTTTAGCCCAAGTACAAGTCGGCCAGGCCGTTTACATCAACGTTGATGCCTGGCCCGAGAAAACATTCGGCGGTAGGATCACTGCCATCGAGCCGGCCGTCGACCCCGCTACGAGAAATATTTCCCTGCGCGCGACGGTAGACCCCGCAGACAACGCACTGCGCCCGGGAATGTTCGGAGAGATTCGCGTGGCATTGCCCGCCAAGCAAGCAGTGCTACTCTTACCCCAGTCCGCCATCAGCTTTAGCCCCTTCGGTAATTCAGTATTCGTGGTGGACACCAGTGACCAAGGTGCTTTCGTCCGCAACGTCTATGTTGACATCGGCGAAACTCGAGGCGACTTGGTGACCATCCTCGGCGGGTTGCAGGCGGGGCAAGAAGTCGTCGTTTCAGGACACCATAAACTTCGCGATGGCGCAGCCGTAAAAATAGACAATAGCATTCCGGTCAATGCAGACGCGACCCCCAATCCCGGAAATTCCTAAGCGGGCATGAACTTTACCGACATCTTCATCGAGCGGCCGGTGTTGGCTACGGTGGTCAGCTTACTCATTTTATTGGCGGGATTACGCTCGTTCCAAGTACTGACGGTTAGACAGTACCCCGAAAGTAAAAGCGTGGTCGTCACGGTCTCTACCAGTTATGCCGGTGCCGATGCACAACTCGTACAAGGTTTTATTACCACGCCCTTGGAACGAGAAATTGCCTCAGCAGATGGTATCGACTACCTGGAATCCAGTAGCCTGCAGGGAACTAGCGTTATATCGGCGTTTCTCGACTTGGACTACGACCCCTGGGATGCGCTGACGCAAATAACCTCAAAAGTTAATCGCGTACGCAGCGACTTGCCACAGGGCAGTGAGGACCCAAGCATTAGTGTCGCGGTGGGCGAAACCACCGCGGACATGTATCTGAGTTTTGACAGCAAGACCCTGCCGCAAAACCAAATCACCGACTACTTGGTAAGAGTAGTACAGCCAAGAATAGAAGCCGTTGAGGGCGTGCAAGAAGCAGAAATAATCGGCGGCCGCTTCTTCGCCATGCGCGTTTGGCTAGATCCGGTACGCATGACGGCGCTGCAAGTAACGCCTTCTGACGTACGCGCCGCGTTAGCGAAAAATAACTATCAAGCCGCTGTGGGACGTACCAAGGGCGATGCAATCTCGGTAAACCTAAAAGCGGAAACAGATCTAGAAGACGTGGAAGCTTTTCGCAATTTGGTACTGCGCGAAGAAGCCGGCGCAATCCTGCGACTCAAAGATGTGGCCGAAGTGGTGCTGGGCGCCGAGGACTACGACGTGTCCTTTGCATATAACGGTGATGTCGCTGTATCCATGGGAATTTACACGCTGCCTGATGCGAATGCCCTCACGGTGATTCGAACCATTCGAGAAATCTTTCCGGAAATTGTGGCCAGTCTGCCGCCGGGAGTCGAAGGCCGTATCCCCTATGACCGCACGCGGTACATTGAGGATGCCATCAGCGAAGTCATCAAGACACTCATGGAAGCGGCCGCCATTGTGGCGGTGGTGATATTCCTATTCTTGGGAAATATTCGGTCCGTCGCCATACCCATCATCGCGATTCCCGTGTCTTTGGTGGGCGTGGGTGCGCTCATGTTATTGCTTGGCTACTCCATCAATCTGCTCACCCTACTCGCCTTGGTGATTGCCATCGGCCTGGTGGTGGATGATGCCATCATTGTCGTGGAGAACATTCAGCGCCACATTGAAAATGGTATGCAAGCCCGCGCGGCGGCGCTAATAGGCGCTAGGGAATTGTTTACACCCATCATTGCCATGACCATCACGCTGGTTGCGGTTTACGCACCCATCGGGTTTTCCGGCGGCCTGACCGGCAGTTTGTTCGGTGAATTTGCCTTCACCCTGGCCGGCGCCGTTTTAGTTTCCGGCGTTGTTGCACTCACCTTATCGCCGACCATGTCGGCGCGGTTGCTGCGCACAGATATGGGTCGCAGCGGGCTGGAGAAGTTTCTAGACCGGGCATTTCATAACTTGCGCGAGATCTACGCACGCTATCTAAGCAGCAGTTTGGATTACGTGCCCGTCACTGTCTTATTTTCGGTCACTTTATTGGCCAGCATTTACTTCATGTTCACCACGGCACCCCAGGAGCTGGCACCCGAAGAAGATCAAGGCATTGTGCTGATTTCCGCCACCGGCTCGGCAAATACCTCGCCGGATCAACTCTCACGCTACACAAGCGCACTGGCCAAAAATCTTCAGGGCCTGGAAGAAGTCGACGCAAGCTTCTTGTTCAACGGCAGCCCGGGACGTGGGCCGGCGGCGAACAATTTAGCTCTGGCCGGCTTGGTTCTGAAGCCATGGAGCGAACGTGACCGACTCGCTCAAGACTTGGTGCCGAAGGTGCAGCAGCTCGCGGACGGCATTGCTGGACTGCAGTCCGCCGCCTTCTCTCTACCGACTTTGCCCGGTGCTGGTGGGGGCCTACCGGTCAAAGTGGTGGTGGGTGCCGCCGATTCATCCGAGGCGGTTTATCAAGTGGCGCAATCCTTACTGGCGCGTGCTTGGCAAAGCGGGCTGTTCGTATTTGCCGACATCGACATGAAATACGACCGAGCACAAGGCGAAATTCAGATAGATCGCAACAAGGCGGCGGCCTTGGGTATCGACATGGAACAGCTTGGCGTTGATATAGGCACCATGCTGGGCGGCGACTTCGTCAATCGCTTCAATCTGGAAGGCCGTAGTTATAAGGTCATTCCACAAGTTGCACGGCGGTATCGCCTTAATCCAGATCAGCTGCGCGAATTTCGCGTTAAAAACCGGGACGGACAGCTGGTATCCCTTGGGTCCATGGTAGCGGTGAACACGTCGGTGCAACCTCAACGTTTACAACGTTTTCAGCAGCGCAACGCCGCGACCCTGTCCGCCGTGCCGATACCCGGCGTCACCTTGGGCGAAGCCCTTAAATACTTGGACGAACAAGCCGAGGAAATTCTACCGCGAGGGTACACCCTGGACTACGCTGGCGCATCGCGACAATACATCCAGGAACGTGGCACCTTGATCGCGACCTTCTTTTTCGCGCTGCTCGTGATCTATCTGGTATTGGCCGCACAATTCGAATCCTTTCGTGACCCCCTCATCATGCTGGTCAGTGTCCCCATGTCCATTGCCGGGGCTCTGATCTTTCTGACCTTGGGCTTTGCAACGGTAAATATCTATACCCAGGTGGGCCTAATTACGCTAATTGGCCTAATCAGCAAACACGGAATTTTGATTGTGCAATTTGCCAACCAATTGCAAGCTCAGGAAAACTTGGATAAGCGCGCCGCCATTGAAAAAGCCGCCGTGATTCGTTTACGCCCTATTTTGATGACCACCGGTGCAATGGTGCTGGGTGTAGTGCCACTGCTGTTGGCCAGCGGCGCGGGTGCCGCTTCACGCTTTGACATCGGCTTGGTCATCGCAAGTGGCATGTCATTGGGCACCTTATTTACCATCTTCGTGGTACCAGCCATGTACTTGCTATTAGCGGGCGACCGCCGGGTACCAGTATCCGCGGCTGTCGAACTCAGCCCTTAGAAGATACTTGTGGTCGGGGGCGGGCAGTCACACCGTGCGTATGCCGCGGGAAGGCGCTGACGTCGATGGTTTCCAAATAACCATGCCAAGTCGCATGCCCCAGTAGCGGAATAACCAGTAGTAGGCCCAATAGCGCGGTCGCAAACCCAAGCGCCAGCAATACGACAATAACCACGACCCACACCAGCATGGCGCGCTTGTTTCGGAGGCAAGCGTTGATACTGGTTACCACGGCCGTCACGGCATCCACATCCCGATGCATGATCATGGGTAAGGAAAAGGCGCTGGCCGTAAAAGCAATGGCGGCAAAAATTGAACCCACTGCGCTACCGATACCCAAGTAAGTAAGCAGATCACCAATTTCGGGATCTGACTCCATGGGAAAAAACACATGCACCATAGAACCCGCCCGCGCCCAAATCAGGAACACCACGAGTAGCATCAAGGCAAAGATCATTTCCGTGCCGATTCGCCGCACGCCGGCTTCACGAAAACTACGCCGATGGGTTGGTGTTTCACCCCGTTCTAGCTGAGCTGATATGGCATAGAGTCCAAGGCACATGACAGGCCCGATAAACACAAAGCCCGACAAAGCGGCCAGCAGTAACCAGTAGCTTCCGTAGCGAAAGGCCACGAGACTCATCAGCATGCTCACCGCCACAGCGAACAGCCCATAAGACAAGCTTAATAAAGGCGCCGCAAGCAGGTCCTGCCAACCTTTTCGCAGCCAGCCGAAGGCAGCCAGCGGTGCCAAACTGTGGCACGGAGCCAGCATCGGTAGCGGTTCGTTTTCTGGAATACCAGTCTCCGATTCCACCATAGGCAAATCTGCTCTCGCCAATGCCTAGCCATGATAGCGCTAAAGAGCTGCCGGGGCATTAGGCGCCTGCCATCTCGCCATTGTGTGACCTAGGCCCGGCAATTATGTCCCCTAGGCCACCAGGGAGGGCGGGGTCAGGGTAAGTTGGGGAATGGAGGATTCGCTGATGAATAACAATAAGAATGCATCTAGCACGCCGCTGACAAAACCGGAGCAGCTACGCAGTTTGGCCGGAGACTTAACCGAAGTGCATGGTCTGTTGGATCTGCTATGCGCTGAACTCGGCGGCGGCGGAATTGTTCCGGCCAGTGATCTGGAACCTGTTATTGCCGAAGCCGTGCCAAAACTCCGCAACGCCGTGAATAGCATGCAGGCCCTGGCAACGGATTCTGAAAACGGCTCTGCCGATCAGTCCGCCGGAAAACGAAATCCTTTGTTGATGTAGCGGTCGCCTAGTTCGGGTCACTCGCCACCGGCGGCAAGGTCCGCAAGAATGCATAAATGGCCGACAAATCTTCGTCGGACATACCGGCATAAGCACCCCAATTCATTAGCGTATTGTCTTCCAGTTGCGCCACCGGAATACGCTGGCCACGCTGACGAAAAGTTGCGATGAAATCTTCGCGGCTCCAGTTCAGCAAGCCGGAGATGTGCGGTGTTAAATTTCCAGAAAAAATACGCCGGTCTCCCATATTAAAGGCAACACCGCCGGCATAACGGCGTCCCGGAATCACGCCTTGCCCCCGCCCCTTACGCGGCGAATGACAAAATTCACAACGGGCCACGGTGGCCAAATATTCGCCATAGGCAATTTGCTCGCTGGATGGGGGCGCAAGCACGGGTTCGGTCAAGGGTTCCGGCCAAAGTTGAATGAGTAAGTTCATCGGGAAGTCGATTGATTTCTCCGCACGCACGCTCCCCACCGGGTCGAGTGAGCGCATGTAGGTAACCACGGCAGCAACATCTTCATCGGCCAGAGACCGATAAACGAAGTACGGCATGATGGGAAACAAGCCGCGACCGTGGCGATCCACGCCTTCGCGAATTGCCCGGATAATTTCACCATCGGTCCAATCGCCGATTCCGGTGACCGCGTCCGGCGTAATATTGCGCATGCACATCAGCCCCGGAAATCCCCGGTTATCGGCATTGCCGGCAATACCGATGGTTTTGGTATTGCGGTCCATGCAAGCGCGGCCCGCGCCCAGGGGCGGTTTGGGCGGGCCGCCGTATAGGCTCCAATCACGCTCGGAATGACAATCGTTACAGAGCAGCACGTGCTCGACGAGGTAGCGGCCGTGGGCGAGCGCCTCGGGATTCTTGGGTGCGACGGTTGTCGACGCCTGCCGCTGACGCGGCAGTAGCTGCTGATACGCCAGTACCAGCGCTAGGGCACCAAGCAAAGCAAGCAAGGCCAGTCCGATCCAGCCGCGACGCATTAAATTATGCTTCCGCAAGCCGAGCCGGCGGCGAACTGGAAGAAACGCCGAACTGCAACTCCGCCAAGCGCGCATAGAGCTCGTCGCGTGCCACCAATTCAGCATGGCGACCTACATCGACAATGCGACCTTGGTCCATCACCACAATTCGATCGGCTTTCAGCACGGTGGCCAAGCGATGCGCAATGACCAGCGTGGTGCGATCCTTTTCGAGAAATTCCAGGGCATCTTGGACCAGGCGCTCGCTCTCTGCATCCAATGAACTGGTGGCTTCATCGAGCAATAAGATGGGCGGGTCCTTCAAGATTGCCCGCGCAATGGCAACGCGCTGCTTTTGCCCCCCCGACAGTCGCGTCCCGCGCTCACCCAAAAACGTGTCATAGCCATCGGGCAAGGCGCGAATAAACTCATCGGCAGCCGCTGCTTTCGCCGCCGATTCAATTTCATCGTCCGTGGCCTCGGGACGACCGAAACGAATATTTTCACGCGCCGTCGCACCGAAGATGACCGTTTCCTGGGGCACAATGCCGATTCGCTCCCTGACCACTTGGGGATCAGCCCGGGCGATGTCAACACCATCAACCAAAACACGGCCCGCTTGAGGGTCATAGAACCGCAGAAGAATCTGGAAAGTCGTGCTCTTACCCGCACCCGACGGGCCAACGATCGCCACTTTCTCGCCGGGTTCTATGTTGAAACTCAGGTCATCCAGCGCCTTGACACTTGGCCGGGACGGATAGCTGAAACTCACTGACTCGAACTCAACCCGCCCCTCCCGGCTTTCCGGCAGCGGCAGCGGGTTCGCCGGCGCCTGAATAGCCGACTCGGTATCCAAAAGCTCTAACAATCGCTCCATGGCGCCGGCCGCGCGTTGCAACTCACCCCAGACTTCGCTCAAGGACGCCGCCGACATCGCCACGAACATCGCGTACAGAACGAACTGGCCTAACACGCCCCCGGTCATATCGCCTTCTAATACAGAGCGCGCACCCACCCAGAGCACCACGATCAATGCGCCGAACAAAAACGTTGTCGCGGTGGTAGAAAAAAGTGCCCGCGCGCGGATTCGCCGGATGGCCGTATCGAAACTTTCTTTCACCATGGCGCTGAAGCGGGTGCTTTCAAGCGCCTCGGCCGTAAACGCTTGGACTGTCGAAACAGCATTCAAAGTTTCGCCCGCAATGCCGCTGGCGTCGGCAATTCGATCTTGGGAATCGCGCGACAAGCGACGAACCCAGCGGCCGATGAGGATGATGGGTATCAACACCGCCGGCAACAAAATGACAATGAGACCCATCAGGCGCAAGTTGGTGAAAGCCAAAAGAATTAGCGCGCCCACAAATTGAATTGACGATCTAAGAATGATGGAAAGACCGACACCCGAGATTGATTGGATTAGGGTTGTGTCGGCCGTCAAGCGTGACAACACTTCGCCGGTTTTGGTGGTTTCATAGAAGGCTGGATCCATGCGAATCAAATGGGCGTAAAGTTGGTCTCGTAGATCAGCAACGACCCGCTCTCCCAACCAATTCACGAAATAAGCCCGCGCCGCGGCGAATAGCCCAAAGAGCAAGGCCACGGCCAATAGAATGCCGAAGTATCGATCCACCAAGGCAGCGTTCTCGGCGGTGAACCCAAAATCGATCACGTAACGCACAGCAATGGGCAGCGCCAGAAATGCGCCGGACGCGGCCAATAGCGCAATCATGGCCAGTAATAAAGTCCCTCGATAGGGCCAAATGAAGGGCCATAGGGAACGCAAAGGCCGCAAAGAGCGGCCCTTGGGACGATCAATTTTGTCTGCGTGCGGAGGCATTCTTAAGAATGATCCCACATTCCCGGCTGCGCGCGGCACAAAAAATGCGCGCCCAACTGCGCCGCGCGGCCGTCGTCCCCGGCCACAAAAGCGTTACCGATGGGATAAGTGACTGATCCATATAGCCATCACCCACAAAATTGGACCGATTACAATGGAGTTTTAGGGAATGGCCGCGGTTGCGGAACAAATTTGCTAGGCTTAGTGGCCCTATAGGATGCGCATATAACCCGTGGGCACAACAACACCGAATTTAATCACCGAAGCCTTGTCTGGCTGGACACCCAGTCCCGCCGCTCAACAACTCATCTTCTGGCGGATATTACACCTGCTCATGGCGCGATACGGCAGTACGCCCATGGGCCAAGCCCTGACCGGCATGACCGCCACCATCCTGAATGAAATGGGACATGCGCCCACGGTGAGCGAACTCTGCGCCGCCACCGGCCTGCCAAAGTCCTCTATTTCCCGCTACATATCCGCGCAAATGGAACAGGGAATCGTCCGCGAAGCCATTGATCCAAAAGACCGCCGCCGCCGTATGTTGCTACCCACCGAAGCAGGAAAACAAGAACGGGCCTGGCAAATCGCCCAGATGCAGCAAATTCTTCAGGACGTGCGTGCCTGGGACCAAGTCCACGGCGCCGACCCTGAGGCCATCGACGGTGGCAAGGAACTCGACCGCATGGTCTCGGTGGCCGTGAACCCGCCGGAAGAATTCAAAATGCGGCGCAAACGGGGCCGCCCACGGGCAAGCTGAGAATCCAGTGCCGCAGGGCTGATATAACCTGGTGTAATCAGCTTCTAAGCAATCCATGTTTGGCTATTCAGCCCATGGCGCCTAAGCTTCTACATTCGGAGGTCAGTTTGACCTCCGTTTTGCGCTGCGCCAAGGAAAATCAAACCGAGAACCATGCACCAAGTATTGACCGCCAACAGTCTGCGCGACGGCCGCGTTGTCTTCCTCAGCCATGACCAGCGCTGGGTGACTGAGCTAGACAAAGCGCAGCTCGCCAGCGGTGATTCGGAGGCTGAGGAACTGACCAAAGCAGGCGTTCAAGCTGAGGCTGATGGTCTTGTCATCGCCAGCTACCTCATTGATGTCGAGCTGCAAAGTCCCGGCCTGGTCAAACCGTCCTCACTTAAAGAACGGATACGTGCTTTCGGACCGACGGTGCAAACAGAAAATAACTGAACCTAAGCCATGTATCGCTACGACGAATTCGACCACCAATTGGTTACTGAACGGGTTGCTCAGTTTCGTGACCAAGTGCGGCGGCGCTTAGCCGGCGAACTCACCGAGGATCAATTCAAACCCCTGCGACTAATGAACGGGCTATACCTGCAGCTGCACGCCTACATGCTGCGAGTTAATGTGCCCTATGGCGTCTTATCCTCCCGGCAATTGCGCAAGCTAGCGGATATCGCGCGACGCTATGACCGCGACTACGGCCACTTTACAACGCGTCAGAATATTCAATACAACTGGATCAGCTTAGAGGACACAGCCGACATCCTCAGCGAACTTGCCGAAGTTGAAATGAATAGCATGCAATCCTCCGGTAATTGTGTCCGCAATATTACCGCTGATCACTATGCCGGGCGGGCGGCAGACGAAATTGAAGACCCTCGGGTTTGGTGCGAAATAATCCGTCAGTATTCAATTCTGCATCCAGAATTCGCTTACCTGCCGAGAAAATTCAAAATCGCGATAACCGGCTCACCCAACGATCGAGCGGCGGTGGCAGTGCATGACATTGGTTTGCGCATGCATCACAACGGGCAAGGCAAAGCAGGCTTCGAAGTCATCGTCGGCGGCGGGCAGGGGCGCACACCGGTCATTGGAAAAACCATTCGTGATTGGATCGCGCCGGAAGAGATTTTGTCTTATTGCGAAGCAATCTTGCGCGTCTATAACCTCTATGGCCGGCGCGACAACATTTACAAAGCGCGTATAAAAATACTGGTGAACGCGCTGGGCATCGATAAATTTCGCGATCTGGTTGACGCAGAATGGCAGGCAATACGCGGGGGTGAATTAGAGATCTCTGAGCAGGAGATTGCCCGTATTCGCGCATACTTCGAGCCCCCCACTTATGAAGAATTGGAAGATACAGACCAAGAATTAGCCGCACGGCGGGATGCGGATGATAATTTCGACGCGTGGCTGCGCAGCAATATCGCCGCCCATAAAATACCCGGCTATGCCATTGTTAACTTGTCACTGAAAGCGCCAGGCGCCGAGCCGGGGGATTTATCAGCGGACCGCATGGACGCTGTGGCTGACTTGGCGGATAAATTCAGTCTAGGCGAGCTGCGCGTGAGTCATCGACAAAATTTAGTACTCGCCGATGTCCGTCAGACTGACTTGTACGAACTTTGGCAATTGCTAGACGGCTTGGAACTGGCGACGCCCAACGTGGGTATGCTCACGGACATGATTGCCTGCCCGGGACTCGACTATTGCAGCTTGGCAAATGCTCGTTCGATTCCCATCGCCCAAGATATTAGCCGGCATTTTGCGGCCGTCGATCAATTGCAGGCCATCGGCGGTCTCACGCTCAATATTTCCGGTTGTATGAACGCCTGCGGCCATCATCACGTGGGCAATATCGGCATATTGGGCGTGGATAAGCGTGGCAAAGAGTTCTTTCAACTGACGCTGGGTGGGGCTTCGGATCAGCACGCGGCCCTGGGCGACCGTTTGGGACCGGCATTGGCGCAGCAAGACGTGCCGGGCGCGATAGAAGCAATCGTCGCTACCTATCTAGAGCTACGCAACGCGGATGAAACATTTCTAGAGACCTATCGTCGCGTCGGACTCGAAGCGTTTCGACTGGCAGTCTACGGCGATGGCCCCAAGGCTCGGAGAGTCGCCTGATGGCCATCGTCCGCAATGGCGCACTGATTACGGATGTATTCGTGGATGTGTCGGACGCGGAAACCATTGCCGAAGATGGGCCTGTGCTGATCAGTCTGCAACAATGGCAAACGAACCGCGAAAATTTGCTGCGGCGAACGCCAGCCATTGGCCTGCGCTTAAATAGTGACGAGCACCCGGAGGCCCTGGGTGATGATGTGCATCACTTCGACATGATTGCGCTAGAGTTTCCAAGCTTTCGCGACGGCAGAGCCTATTCCTATGCTCGCCTGCTCAGAGAACGCTTTGGATTTAAGGGCGAAATACGCGCGGTTGGCGACGTGCTGCTGGATCAGTTGCACTTTATGGAACGGGTAGGTTTCGATGCCTTTGATATCCCCGGCGAAGACCCCTTAGGAACCTTCAAGCAGGCCATGGGCGCTTTCAAGGTTTGGTATCAACCCGCGGCGGATAGCCGACCCTGGGCAGCTCGAGCGCGACATCAGGCCGATTGAGCATCGCCGCGCGCACCCGGCCCAAACGGGCGAAGAACAATCAACAACAGGGGCAGTAAGGTGAGATTCGCCAGCATGGCGAAAATCATCGCGAAGCCTGTAAACAACCCAAAATAGATGGTCGGAATAAAATTCGATAAGGCCAGTATGGCAAACCCCGCTGTAATGATGATTGACGTGTAGTACATGGCCCGTCCGATACTGCCATGGGAACGCCGAACCGCCGCGACATAGTCGCCATCCCGCGCGAACTCTTCGCGAAAACGATGCAGGTAGTGAATGGAGTCATCCACGCCTATGCCCACGGCGATGGCGGCGATGGTAATCGTCATGATATCCAGCGGAATCCCCAGCCAACCCATGGCGCCGAGCACGGTAGAGGCCGCCAGCACATTGGGTACCAGCGCGACCAATGAAACCGGAATTGACCGGAACAACAAAATAAACATGAGCAGTACCGCCAGAAAAACGAAGCCCATGGTTAAAATCTGCGATCGATACAAGCTTTGCAGCACATTGTTATAGAGCACCAGCATGCCGGTGACATGGACTTGCTCCGGCTTAAACCCGAGTTTCTCGGTAAAGTCCTGGCGTACCTTGGCCAAGAGTTCGCCCCGACGTAGCGTGGGGTCGGACTCAAACACGCGCACCGACAGCCTTAACTGATTGCCGTCGGGAGACATATAGGGATCAAATAAAGTGGTTTTTACAGCTTCGGGTAAGCGCTTGTAGAGTATCGACAAGAAGAAAGTGCCAGGCGTCTTACCGTCATTCACTACCTTGAGAGTTTCCATCCCAGTATGCAAGGAAAGGACTTTGCCCGTTTCCTGCAAACTTTCTAAGTAGCGATGAGCCTCGCCTAAGCGCGACAATTGATACGTGTTATACCAATAGCTCGTCGCGCCTAAGTCCGGCGTGTCGCTGCTCCCCGGCTCACCCAGTTCATCGAATTCATCTTCGCCGAACTCATCCGCAAATTCGTCATCGGAAAATTCATCCGCGCCGGTATCATCGGCGGCAAAAGTCGCTTGCGCCTGCTGATAAAACTCCGGATCAGCATCCAAAATAACATCAAAGGGTGTGGTACCCCCTAACTCGCGATCGATGGTTGCCAAACCCTGATAAATCTCAGTGCTGTCCTTAAAATTATCAATAAAGCGGTTTTCCACCTCCAATAACATCAAACCGGTAACCCCGCCCACGGCGACCAGTACGTAGAACACCGCAGTCGCCGCGGGATGCTCATGCACCAAACGGGCCAGCAAAGCCGTGATTGCACCGGTAAAGTCTCGCTGCACTTGGGGCTCGCCCGCGGGTCGCAATAACAAGGCAGCCGGAAAGAAACTAAACGCGATTATCAGTACCACGGCCATGCCGATGACCATCATCCAGCCGAAATCGATGACCGGGCGAATGCCGCTAACCAATAGGGACGCGAAAGCCACCATGGTCGTGGCGGCAGTGTAAAAACAGGGCTGAAACTTATCACGCAAAGTATTCGTTACCAGCCAATACTGTTGCGCATCTGGATTTTCTGCATGCAACTCTCGATAGCGCACGATCAAGTGCACGGTCAAAGACAATGAAAAAATAAGCAGTAGCGCAACGAAATTCGCGGAGACAACGGTAACCGGCCAACGCAAGCCGCTCAGCAAGCCCAGCATCAGCACGACAGCCACTAAGCAACAACCGATGGACAGGACAACCCAGCGCAAGCGCACGAAAATCACAAACAGCAAGGCCGTCAAGAACAATAAGATGCCGGTACCAAACACGATCACATCGCGCAAAATATAGGTCAGCATATCGTCGACGATCATTGGCACGCCGCCGACACGAATCTCGGCGACATCGCTATACTTCTCGATTATTCCTCTAACGTTTGCCAGGGTCGTGTGTTGCGCGGCCGTCACAATTTCGCGGCGATCAAGGATGTCGTCGCTCAAGCTGGCGATCTGCGCCTCTTCCGCGGCCGTTAGAGCACGGTCAATAGAACGTCCCCGCAACTCATCTCGCGCTCTTAGTAGCGCGTGATAGTCCTCGTCTAGGCGAAGCTGAACCAACAAGGCCGTGGTGCGGCCATCGGCGCTCATGATCAACTGTTTATAGAGAGGGCTTTCTGCCAACTCTCGCCGGGCAAGCGTTCGGTCGGTGCCCGGACTCAGCAGATTCGGAACCTCAGACTGTAATGAATCCAAGCTGACTACGGGGCTCGCCACCAATGGCACATCCAGCAGCGTCGTTACGGCAGCCACCCCCGGCAGGCTGCGAATTGAATCACGCAAACTTTTTAAGTCCGCCAGCACCGAATCAACCAACAAATCATCCGGCACCGAGTAAGTAACGATCAAGTAGTCATCGGAACCATAGCGCGCACGGATACCGCGGTAATAGCGTAAGTCTTGATCATTCTCTAGCAATAATGAGTCAGCGGACGCGTCCAGACGGAAATCGGTGGCAAAATAGCCCGCCAGGGCCGTTAGCAGCAGCAGAGCGAACAAAGTGAGGCCGGGACGGCTGAGCAGTAGCCGTTCCAGCAACGAGGCTAAAGATTGCATAGCCCTATTGTCTAACGTTGATGGCAATTGTCCAAGGGCTACCCCCATCGCACAGGACCACCATGTTTAACGTCATCATCCTATGCATCGCTCAGTTCTTCGCGGCCTGCGGGCATGTCAGCCTGGTAGTCCTTGCCGGCATTATCGGCGCGCAGTTGGCCGGTGATCCTCGTTTGGCGACCCTGCCGGTAAGCTTCGGCGTCATTGGTATCGCTATTACCACCGCACCCGCAGCGCTCGCCATGCCACGCCTTGGCCGCCGACGCGTATTTATCCTCGGCGCCCTCATGGCAGCCGCCGGTGCCGGACTGGCCATTCTTGCTATGCAAGTTGCTAGCTTCTGGCTCTACTGCGCGGCGAACCTTCTGATGGGCGCAAATCTCGCCTTCACAGCCCAATTCCGCTTCGCGGCCGCCGAAAGCGTCGCGCCGGAACTGGTGAGCCGGGTTGTGGCCTGGGTGATGCTGGGCACCGTCTTCGCCGCTAGCTTCGCGCCGCGACTGATCGTGGCCGCTCGCCATTTGACTGATACCGACTACGCCGCCTCTTTTGCCCTGATGAGTTTGGCCTATTTATGCAGCGCCATCACGCTGGCGTTCTTGCGCAACCCACCGGTCATATCCGCCGAAGCTAATGTGGGCGGACGAAGTCTGCGTGAGATTGCCAGGCAGAGTAATTTTCGTATTGCCGTGTTGGCGGCAGCCATCGGCTATGGCGTCATGGCGCTGATCATGACGGCAACGCCCTTGAGCATGCATGTGCTGATGGGACACAGCGTGGAAGCAACGGCGGCGGTGGTCCAAGGGCACGTACTCGCCATGTATCTGCCTTCGCTGATTAGCGGCTGGCTGGTGGCCAAGCTGGGCGTCGCAAGAATGCTAGTTGTTGGCACAATTTGCGAAGCGATCTGCGTGGTTTTCGCCATATCCGGCAACGCTGTTCTGCACTACGGAGCAGCCATGGTATCGCTGGGTATCGGCTGGAACCTCATGTTTGTAGCGGGCACCACGCTATTGACGCGTTGCTACGAACCCAACGAGCGCTTCCGCGCACAGGCCAGCAATGAGTTCACCATGTTCGGCGTAATGGCACTGGCATCATTGCTGGCGGGTGTGATGATCACTAGTTTGGGCTGGCGGGGGATGAATCTCTTAGCCTTGCTGCCGCTGGCCGCCCTACTGACGCTGATTGTCTTCAACCCGAAAATTGCGCAACGCCCGCAAGGCTCCGGTGCGGCTTAGCCATCCCCGTGTCGATTTGACCGACAATCTCACCGCTGACAGTATCAATACGCGACATGACACCAGTAAAAATATTGGTCGCAAGGATGGCGGACTCATCCGGAGTTACCGTCACCATGGCGTACCCGTATTCATCCAGCTCAATACGTCGTGCACGCTGACCATTCTGATCCAAAAAATCCATAAAGCTACCGCGCAGAAGCACTAGCGTGCCATCGGCTAGATAGTCCACGCCAGTGGTCCACCGGCGCGTATATTCTTCCCCGCCGGGATAGGTCACCAAATCCGGCAATTGTTGGCCCGCTTTGACATCATAGCGCATGACCCGCATGCCTAAATCGGTCATGTAGGCCAGCGTTTTATTGTCCGGATGCATCGCGCAATGCGTAACGCCGTGGAAACCGGTCAGTGAAGGAGACAGATCATTGTCGAATTCGCGCAGCTTATTGAACTGCGAATCAAACTCGGCAATGCGTCCGTAGCCAACGACATCCGTCCCGGGCAGCAAGCGCATGACGCCACCGGCGTAGGGCTTGTCACCACAAAGATATTCGCAGAGATAAATTCGCTCACCACTAAACGCCACGCTGCCCCAGGCACGATCCTCAAGCTGTGGAGGCGGCAGCTCTTTACCGTCTGGACTGACTCTGACGACGGCATGCGCAAAGGCGTCAAAAGCCCAGAGCACGCCATCTGGAGCGAAACGCAGATTAACCACCAAATGCGTGGTATTTGCCGTGTACAGCGTGCCCTTTGGCACCAAGTTGCGATCAAACTGCAGAATTCGCCCCTCGCCTGCATGATCGTCATCAGGATCGCACAGGTAGGTACAGCCCAAAAAAATGTCACCGGGCGCGAAAGACTTTAGTGTCGAGATCTTGGTCATGGGGCTATAGTGGCGCTCCAAAGCCTGTTGCCCTATAGAGAATTACCGAAACCCCTAATTCGGCGGCCAAGGGGTTAATATGGTCTCATGTCACGATCCGCCGCCCTGCTAGCTGCCACCCTACTATTGGCCTGCTCCCCGCCGGCCCCGGAGCCTGCGGATGAGACATCGAATCAATTGCTCTTGACAGGCGTCTGGCGCGCTGAGGTTGAACAACTCGGCCGGCAACTGCCCTTCAACTTCGAAGTAACCTTGACCGATACCGGTTACGCGGTGACCTATCTCAATGGTCCGGAACGCATGCCAGTGGAAACTGTGCGGCTGGAAGACGACGGATATTTGGAATTGAACTTTCCGTCGTATTCCTCGGGACTAAGCGCGCAGATCGACGGCGATCACATGAGCGGAGAAATTAGCTTAGCGCGCCGCAACAAGGTTCACCGGCTGCCATTTAGCGCCCGGCATGGCCAAGCCCATCGGTTTTTTCCAGAACCGGCGGCCGAATACAAAGACTTCAATGGTCGTTGGGAAGTCAGCATCCAGGTGCCGGCCTTTGATTTTACCGAACCAGCATTAGCGCTCTTTACACAGCGGGGTTCTACCTTATCCGGCACGGTGCAAACGCAAGTCGGCGACTACCGCTTTTTGCATGGCGAAGTTCGGGGCAACGAACTCTATTTGTCCACCTTTGATGGTGGCGGCACGCAATTGTGGCTAGCCCAGCAGCAAGAAGACGGCAGTCTACAGGGCAGTTTCGACTCGGTGACCTATGGAGCCGCCAATTGGACGGCCCGCCGCAACCCCGATTTCCAACTTCCTGACCCCAACACTTTGACCTACATGAAAGAGGGCGAAGAGCGCCTGCAATTCAGTTTTAGGGATCTTGACGGACAGGTCGTCACCATGAACGACGCCCGCTTTGAAAACAAAGTCGTGCTCGTGGTGCTCGGCGGATCATGGTGTTCCACCTGCCATGACGAAGCACAATTCATGGTGCCCTTTTACGAAAACCACCAGGACCGGGGCCTCGAAGTGATCTATATCATGTTCGAGTATTCCGATGTCTTTGCGGAAGTCGAACCGCAATTAAGGGCATTTCAAGCACGCTATGACATCAAACACCCTATATTGTTTGCTGGCGATTCTAGCCGTGAGACACGCAGCGAGAAGCTACCGATGCTCAACAAGATCATCGCCTTTCCAACGACTCTCTTTGTCGACCGGCGCGGTAACGTAAGACGCATACATACCGCCTTCCCCGGCCCGGCGACCGGTCAGGCCCATGAAGACTACAAACGCGAATTTCGCGCCTTTGTAGACCTATTGCTGAGCGAAACAGCCTAGGATTTATTCCGCCGGCAATTTGAGATTGTCGGGAGTAACCGCCTCAACGCGTTCGAAAAGCTCAACCTCGCGCGCCATCTCCGCCGGGGTAATGCCGGCCATGTATTCCCAATCAGCCGGAGAGAATAGTTTGGCTGAAATGTCGGTAGTAGCCCCATGATGACCCATATTGGCGACGATAAAATCAGTAAACTCTTTGGCTGCCGCTTCGAAAGCATCCAATCCTTGGGTCGCTTTCTGCTGCAAACCATCGCGCGCTTGTAACAAGGCATCAAGCCTGACTTGATTCCCCGACAAGCGGTCATGCAGCTCACCTAAGGCGGTCGTCACGGATTCATCCATTCGCTCGACTTTTTCCCGAATCATGTCGCCCATTTTTTCATCTTGGGCATGTAGCCGCCCCATGGCGGCTTCCATGTAGTCGCCCACGGCAATATAGAATGGCAACCACTGATCATTGCCCTGGGCGCCTTGTGCCACGGCTGCCGATAGTTTCTGGCGAACCGTTCTTAAGCGACGGCGTTCTCCCGCGATACGTTCTCGTAGTTCAGTCATTTTCAGCCTCCGCTGCCTAGCATCCCCAGCTTACAATGTGCGTCCCTGTTGGGGCGAGAAAAACAGCTGATTGAGCTCGCTGCGCGTAATGTTGCCACTTTCATTAATGCGTAGCCGGCCTAGCCAACCGCGCGCCAGGTCCACATGACCTTTTAATTGAAAATCCAAGGCTTGATCCCCAGAAAACAACCATTGCAGCAATTTCGGCCCGTCTTGTAAAAGATTGGTCGCCACCTGAATGTCCACTTCCTCGCTACCCAAGGCCGGAATAGAAAACCCCGTTAGCAGACTGCCTTCGCCCACATCAATGCCCTCTAAGGCCAAGCCTATTCGGCCGTCATGCAATCGCAGCGGAATATCGTTGGGGTTCTTCAGCGCTAAGCGAGCCGTAAAAACCTGCCGATTCGCCGCAAGCTGCTCAAGTCGCAAGCCGCGCAATTCGATGTCGGGAGGATACTGGGGCCGTTCCATCAGACCACAGGCGCTGAGCACTATCAGCGGGACATATAACGCGATTCTGAGTTGACTAAACATTAATGAAATCAGACATGTTTTCTGGGTACCGGTTGCCCTGCACCTCGTGCTCAGGAAACTCGTTCGTGATGCGCGCTAAATCGGCGCTAGACAATTCGAGCTGCAAGGCGCCAAGGTTGTCGTCTAGGTAACGTCGATGCTTGGTGCCCGGAATCGGCAAAACGCCCTCCCATTGACCCAAGACCCAGGCCAAGGCCAGCTGTGCCGGCGTGCAGTGATAGTCGCGGGCGAGCAGGCGCATGCGTTCAGCCACGGGCTTATTGGCGGCAAGATTTTTTTGATCGAAGCGCGGAAATAGACGCCGCGTATCGCCGCTGGGCAGATCTTCAAGCTGCGCGAGTCCGCCCGTTAAGAATCCTCGGCCCAAGGGACTATAGGCCACAAACCCAATTCCTAGCTCGCGGCAGACTGCCAAACAAGGTTCGGCATCGCCACGCGACCAGATCGACAATTCGCTCTGCAAGGCTGCAATCGGGTAAATAGCGCGCGCCTGACGTAAGCTTTCTGGTCCAACTTCCGAAACACCCACATAACGCAACTTCCCTGCGGTCACAAGGTCCGCCATGGCCCCCAGGGAGTCCTCCAGGGGCACGTCGGTATCAAGGCGATGCAAATAAAACAAATCGATATGCTCAACCCCGAGGCGCTGCAGGCTGGCATCGCAAGACTGACGAATGGTTTCAGGACGATTATCGACGACAATCTTGCCGTCGGCCGACCGTGCCAAGCCGCATTTCGTGGCTAGAAAAACTTCGTTACGGCGACCACGAATACAGTCGCCCACAAAGCGCTCGTTTTCGCCGTCTTGATACACCGCCGCGGTATCCAGATGGTTCATTCCGCTATCCAGGGCACGGGCGACGGTGGCACGCGCTTCATCATCATCTCGCTCACCGTACCAACCCACCAGTCCCATACAGCCCAGACCTAAAGCAGGCAGGGCGGTCCCAGTATTGCCTAGCTCACGCATATCCACTGTGGGTGCTCTCCTTGATGACGCCAGCTAGAATAGCAAAGCAAATCATCAACGGCCCAAAACCATGCCCCGGAAGAAACGCCCGACGCCGGCAAAATCCGCCGTCATGCAGCCAAGATTTCGCAGTCGCGTGGTACGGCCGCGAAAAGGGCCTGGTTCGTATCGGCGCAAGCGAAGGTTTTCGCGCGGCGAAGAGCATTAAGGAGTTGTCAGCATGCAAGGAATGGAACGAGGATTCATGATCATTGGCGCGCTGTCACTGACTGCCGCCGCGCTCCTAAGCGCCTACGGTTTTCACGGTTTGGCCGATGTCCTCAGTCCGGCGAAACAAGCGTCCTGGTCATGGGCGGTGGAAATGCAGTTCTACCACTCCCTGGGTTTGATCATCGTGGGCCTGCTCAGCCATCAGCTTGGCACATCTTGGAGTCTTAGGTTGGGCGGTCTATTGATGCTGGCGGGCATGCTGATTTTCTCCGGCCTCATCTATGCCACCAGCCTCGGTGCCCCCCAAGCCTGGGGCCAGATCGTTCCCACGGGCGGTACGGCCTTTATGTTGGGCTGGATCGCGGTCGCACTGGGCGTCTGGCGGGCAAAAAGCTAGGCCGCCCTTGCAGCTGCGCCGGTGCTTTACAGTAAGCTTATCGATCCAGCGGGTCGAATCACGGAGCATAAGATGACCACAGGGCGTAAGCGAATATTCGCCATACTGCTGACAATTCTTGCAAGTTGCGCCAGTACCGGACCGCAGGCCGAAGTTAGCCGCGTGCTGGTGGTTGGCGCCACGGGACAAACCGGGCGCCTGCTGGTTGCGGATCTGCAAGCTGCCGGGTACGCCGTCCGCGCTTTCGTTCGTGATGCTGAACGGGCCCGAAACTTGTTGGGCGAAGACATCGAATTGTTCGTTGGTGATGTGAAAGATCCAGCCACCATCGAGCCCGCCATGCAAGGCAGCGATGCCGTAATTTCAGCCATTGGCGCACGCGGCGCTAAAGGTCCCGACCGGCCAGAAATGATTGACTATATGGGTGTAAAAAATCTGAGTGATGCGGCCGTCGCAGCGGAACTCAAGCATTTCGTGTTAGTGAGTTCCATGGGCGTCACCCACGAAGATCATCCGTTAAACAAGATGTTCGGCAATGTACTCATCTGGAAAGCCAAAGGCGAACAGACTGTGCGCGATAGCGGCTTGGCCTACACCATCGTCCGCCCTGCCGGTTTGGTCAATGAGCCCGCGGGCCAAGGCCGCATCGTACTCGAGCAGGGCGACAAACCCGGCCAGCATCAAATTCCTCGCGCGGATGTCTCCACGATTTGCGTGCAAGCCTTGGGCAACCCCGAGGCAAGATTCAAGACGCTGGAAACTTACCGGGTTGACGGACCGAAGGTGAATGATTGGGCCGGTAGCTTCAAGGCGCTGAGCGCGGACCCGAAGTCTTAGATTTCAAGGATTGCGCAACAGGCTGCCGGTACGGGGCACGATCGGCTTACCGTAACCGTCGTTAAACCGCACTGGTACCGATACGATTTCCATACCGGCATTTCGTTGCACCACGAAATGCAAATGCGGACCTGAGCTGTAGCCGGTGTTGCCGGCTGCTGCAATGAACTCACCCGCTGCCACCCGCTGGCCAACACGCACGCGAATCGATTCCCAGCTCAAGTGCGCGTAGACCGCAAAACTCCCATCGTCATGCATGATGCGTACGATATTCGCCTGGTCGGCATAGCGCGCCCTATCCAAGCCGCCGCGAAAACTACTATAAGCAACGGCAACCACCACGCCGCCGCGAGCGGCAAAAACTCCGGCGCCTTCGGGCATGGCGATATCGATGGCGAATTCGCTGTCCGGAGTCACATGGGTACTGCGATCCGGTGGCGCCTGTGTAACGGCGTATTCACGTGCCGGCGCAAACGGCGGTCTGTATAGCAGGCGATCATCATGTAAAGCCTCGGGATCGCCCGGCACATAGCCTGATTGATATTGGTAGGACCAAGGCAGATCAGCACGTACCGGTCTTATGACCATCAGCCGTGCTGTTTCCCCCGCTTGCAACACGGCCCTGGCAAAGTCTCGCCCAGTAGCAGTACCTACGTTGGTTTTTGACTGCAGCTGGACACCCACTTCGATGGGCAAGATCGACTCATTGCGCGCCATTATGGAGGCCCCGGCATCATCGTCGCGATTCCAAACTGTCAGCGCCTCCTCCGTGGAACGGCTCGTCTCGACGGGGGTACGATCATAGACCGTGGCATCGCTGGGTTGACGATCCGTGAAAACCCGTTGACCTGACTCGTCTTTATAGCTGTAGACATCCGCCGACACGGGCCCGGCCAAAACGCTGGCCATTATCAGACAGACGATTTCGGCTCTTGGCCTACTGCAAAGGTAATCGCTGCCAGCCATTTTTGCCGTACACGATCTCATAGGCGGGCCAATAGGTGGCATCAAGCTTGAGTGTGAGCACCTCAACGGTTTCGTTCCAGGTCACGGTGGTCAAGCGTAGGGCATCGCCGTTGGTGCGACCGCGAACCACTGCCAAGAAATCGTCCAAATCGGCGATCGAACGACCGTTAATCTCGACAATACGGCGGCCAGCCAATAGCCCATAGCGCGAAGCCGGCGAGCCATAGGCAAAATAGGCAACGTAAACGCCATTTGGCGGTACGCCACGTTGCGCCGCCATATCGCGGTAGGGTGCCTGCAACAATGCCCCGGCCCACATCACAGCTCGCCGCACACCCTGCCCGTGCAGCGCCACGGTATCAACGGGCAGTTCAAGTTCTCGCTCGTTACGCAGTATTTTTAGATTGATCCTGGACTTTTGCGTCGCGCGTTCCACTTCCCGAAAGCGCGTAATCGGCGCGTCGTCGATATCCAATAATATATCGCCGGGCTTGAGTAATTCGGCCGCGGGCGTGCCTGCCACGCTGCGCACCACCGCTAAGGCCTGACGGCGCTGCGGGTCGTGGTCCGCCAGCCTGCGCACGGCGGCATCGTCCAAGCCGAATTTTCGTGCCGCGGACAAGGGCATTTGCCGCCATTCGACTTCCAGCGAACGCAGCGGCCGACCCTCACGAACCACGTCGAGCAGCTCTTGCACCACCTCGGCCGGCACACCCTTGTTTTCTTGATTCAGCTCGCCCCCACCTTGATAGGCAAAACTAGACCACAAAGAAATGACGTCCCCCCGCCGGTTAACAATGACGCCGTCAATATCCTCTGGCCCGTTTACCAGCGAGAGTGTTTCCAAATTGGTGTCGCGAAAACGCATGGTTCGAGACAAGGGAAACAACACCGGTTCGATGGATGCGAGTTTCGTGGCTTGATAGATCAGCTTATTGTCGCCACGCCGGCCAATCACCCAAAGATTTTCACCGGGTGCCGGTATCCGGGTATCGAAGCGCACAGATTTTGCGGGCGTATCGCCGATCAAGGCGGGGTCATAGGCGAGCATCGCAAGATTGTGTGTTGGATGAATAAAGACCACTCGCGCGGGAATTTCCAATTCCCCGGCGAAGGTCAGAAAAACATCGCCCATGGCCTCCGGTACGGTGTTGCGATCCGCGACGACATAACCCAACTCAGCATCGACAATCACACCCGTCCCATAGTAGTGCCGATCCGAAACGCCCGAAATGGTATAGGGCATGTCGAAATTAACCAGTACCAATGATGGTGCGACCTTACGGACGCGCCGATCCTTGCGTGGGCTAAATCTCGCCCGGGCGGGCTTGCTCGCTTTGGGTTCTGGACCGGTCGCCAAAGCCTGGCAAGGCCACAGGCCTAAACTGTCATCGCGGCGACAACGTTCCGATGGAAACCAGCGCCTGTCCATCCGCATGAGGCGCAATTTACTCGAAGCGGGATCTTCAAAAGTATAAAAGCGGACAGCAGCACGTTCGCCGTCCGCCAAGTTACTCAATACGGTGTCAAAATCGTCTAGATCCGCCACTGGCTGATCATCCACCGCGACAATCACACTGCCACGCGGTATGCCGGCCGCGGCCAAGACGTAGCCCGGATTTGCCACATAAACACCGGCAATCTCTCGATTGAGATGCCGTGCTTGCTGGTAAGACAATTTGTGCACCACCGCATCACCGAACTGTAGAAACTCGTCGGGCGTCATGGCATGCAAATTCGTCACCTGAAGATCTAGATTCAGGGATTGCCCATTGCGTTCCACCGTCAAAGCCACCATTTCGTCCGATGAGGCATCCAGAACTTCCGCCAGCGGTACGAATTCAGTGAGTAGCTCACCGTTAAGCCGAGTCAAAATATCGCCCACTTTAAGCGCCTGGTCCGCGACGCTGCCGGGCATTACTTGGGCCACCACCAACATGCCGGTTTGGTCCGGGAAATCACCGCGAATCGCGGCCTCTGTTTCCGGCCGCAAGCCTAAACGCCGCAACTCATCGAAGGCGCGATAAACAAAGGTCACGCCCAAGCTACCCCGCGCCACCGGTTGACCAGATTGCAATAAGCGCAAGGCTCTTTTCACCCTGTCTAGGGGAAGAAAGAAGCTAGATGCGGCCTTTGCGGCTCCCCCCGCATTCAAGCCCAGTACGCGACCGCGAACATCAATCACCGGCGAGCCTGAAGATCCGCCGGATGTCCCCGAAGCAGCTTGCAGGTAAAAAGTATTGAAGTCGTTGTATTTACCAGGTCCATAGTTGGGCGCGTCGCGGCGCAGACGGGCGATGGTTCCGGACAGAATCGACAGCTGCTCACCGGCATCGTTACCCAGAACGCGAATTTCGCGACCCACTCGAGCAGCCTCGGGCGCCAACGGTAATTCGGTCGGTTTGATATAGCGAAGCGCTGCGGGATCGTAGCGATAGAAACCAAAGTCGTGAACGGGATCACGATAAACCGGCACCAGATCGACTTCCTCTTGATTCAGAAAAAGTGCCTCGGCGCGCACGGGACCCGGTGTGACCACGTGACGATTCGTAAGAATAAAGCCACGCTGGGCATCGACTACAAAACCTGTTGCCTGACCCGACTGATTCCACTCGGTATCAAAGGCGCGCGTGCTATCCACGCGTATGGCCACCACGCCAGAGGCAACCCGCTGGAGAGTCTCCCGCCAAGCCGCGCGCTCGCCGGCTTGAGCGAAGGCCAGCGTCGACACCAACAGGCATGACAAGCCGGCAACAAGGCTGTGCCTTATCCTTCGATCAAACGGACAAAGCATGTCCAAACTCAGCCTGATACTCTGCCTTGATCGAATCCAAACTAAGGCGATGATTTTGCGTGCCCCGTTTTTCGATCTTACGCGCACCTAGCAATGACGCCAGCCTGGCTGTTTGCTCCCACGCCAATTGATGCTGCAAGCCGAACAACAAGCCGGCGCGATACGCATCGCCACAGCCTGTTGGATCCAATACCACCTGGGGTTTAACCGCCGGAATATCGAGATCCTCGCCGTCAAGGTAGACCTTGGAACCTTCGCCACCGCGTGTCACAACCAAGGCCCGGACGCGCTGAGCCAACTCGCCAAGGGACCATCCGGTGCGCTCCTCCAAGAGTTTGGCCTCGTAGTCATTAACGGTGACCCAGCTTGCCTGATCAACAAATCGCCGTAATTCCGGCCCGTCAAACATGGGCAAACCTTGTCCGGGATCAAAAATGAACGGTATATCAGCCGCCTTGAATTGATCAGCGTGATCTAGCATAGCCTGACGACCGTCGGGCGAAACAATGCCCAGTTCGATACCGGCATCAACGGGCACTTGATTGACGTGAGCGTGATCCATGGCGCCCGGATGAAACGCCGTCAGCTGATTATCGTCCAGGTCGGTGGTGATGTAGGCTTGGGCGGTGAGCGTGTCATTCACCTCGGTGATATAGCGGTCACTGAGTCCGTATTCACGTAGTTTGTCGCGGTATGCGTCGATGTCGCGACCCACGGTGGCCATGATAAAAGGCGACTCGCCCAACAGGCTCAGGTTATAGGCAATATTGCCGGCGCAACCGCCGAATTCACGCCGCAGCTCGGGTACCAAAAAAGCCACATTCAAGATATGAATCTGGTCGGGCAAGATATGTTCTTTAAACTTGCCATCAAAAACCATAATGGTGTCATAGGCAATGGAACCACAAATCATCACTGGCAAGGAAGTATCCCCTTTCTAAAAATTAGTCTGGTGGTCGCCAGGCAACGTCCAGTTGCTTGGCGGCCCGCACATCATCTAAGCGTCTGACCGGCATACTGACCGGCGCTTGTTTCACCTCATCGGGCTTGTTGCGCGCGGTCTCGCGAATCTCGGCCATGGCAGTCGCGAATGCGTCTAAGTCTTCGCGTGTTTCGGTTTCGGTGGGTTCAATTAACAGGCACTCAGGTACCAGCAAAGGAAAGTACGTAGTGGGCGCATGAAATCCTTTGTCGAGCAGCGCCTTGGCAAAATCCATCGCGGTCACACCAGTTTCTCTGGCAATATCCTTCACAGACACGATGAACTCGTGGCTTGCCCGGCGTTGCGGGTAGGCAAGACGAAAGCCTGCCATACGCAGTCGCTGCATCAGATAGTTCGCATTCAGGGTCGCATGATCCGCCACACGGCGCATGCCCTCGGCCCCCAACAAACGCATGTAAGCATAGGCTCGCAAGAGAATGCCCGCGTTGCCCATGAAGGCTGACAAGCGGCCAATGCTGTCCGGTCGTTCGTCCAATCCTGCCCAAGAAAATTTACCGGCGTCTTCGGCAACTATCGGTACGGGCAGGTAGGGCTCTAATTTTTTACTCACCCCTACCACGCCGGAGCCCGGACCGCCGCCACCATGGGGCGTGGAAAAAGTCTTGTGCAAGTTGATGTGTATGGCATCAAAACCCATGTCACCGGGCAAGGCGCGGCCCAAAATCGCGTTCAGGTTTGCGCCGTCGTAATACAACAAGCCACCGGCCTCGTGCACCAAGGTCGCCAATTCTGAAATCCCGCGTTCAAACACACCCAGGGTTGACGGGTTGGTCAGCATGATGCCAGCGGTCTTTGGACCCAAGACCGCGCGCAAGGCAGCAAGGTCCACATCGCCATTAGCGGCGGTGGGAATCTCGCGCACGATACAACCGCACATGGTGGCGGTCGCGGGATTCGTACCGTGCGCTGCATCCGGCACGATAATCTCGCAACGCTGATCGTCGCCGCGGGCCCGATGATAGGCCATGATCATGGCAACGCCGGCAAACTCGCCTTGGGCGCCCGCCATGGGCGTTAGCGAAATAGCATGCATACCCGTCACGGCTTTCAGCATCTCCTGCAATTCGAACATGCAGAACATGAATCCTTGGCCTTGCTCGGCACCAGACAAGGGATGACGACTAACAAAGCCGGGCAGCATCGCCAGCCGATTGCAGACCTTGGGGTTGTACTTCATGGTACAAGAGCCCAAAGGATAAAAATGCGTGTCGATGGAAAAATTTTTCTGGGACAAGCGGGTGTAATGACGCACGGCCTGCAATTCAGAAACCTCCGGCAGCGCGGGCGGCTTACGCCGAAGGAATTGCTCCGCAATCTCGATTTCTGGAACATTCGCGGGCGCGTGAGACGATCCCCGGCGTCCCGGTTTGGACTGTTCAAAAATTAGTGCTTCGGCCATGCTGTATTCAAGCCGCGTTGGAGGTCTGGAGGATTTCTGACAAGGTCGATTGGTATTGATCCATCTCGGTCTCCGTACGCATTTCCGTCGCGCAGACCAGCAAGGCATTGGTTAACTCGGGATAGTCGGCGCTTAAGTCATAGCCACCCAAGATACCGCGCTCTGCGAGGCCCGCAAGCACCGGCGGCAAAGGACGGTCAAATTGCAAAACGACCTCATGAAAATAGTCCGGAAAAACCAATTGCACGCCGGGCAGGCTTGCTAAACGATCCGCCAATGCGCGCGTATTCGCATGACAAGCGGCCGCGGTACGCCGCAAACCTTCCGCCCCGAGTAATGCCAAATGAATGGTCGCGGCCGTCACCATCAGACCTTGATTGGTACAAATATTCGAAGTCGCCTTGGAGCGTCGAATGTGTTGCTCGCGTGCCTGCAGCGTCAAGGTAAATCCAGGCTCGCCATCAAGATCTACCGTGCGGCCCACGATACGTCCTGGCATTTGGCGCACATATTTTTGCCGGCAAACCATATAGCCGAAATAGGGCCCGCCCGACGACAGAGGTACACCCAGGGCCTGCCCTTCACCGCAGGCGATATCCGCGCCTTGCTCACCCCATTCACCCGGCGGTTTCAATAGCGCCAGGCTCACGGGATTACAAACCGCAATAACCAGGATGCCGCGCGCATGGGCCCAGTCCGTCAATGCATCGATATTCTCGAGCGTGCCCAAAAAGCTCGGCTGTTGCACCGCCAAGGCGGCGAAAGAATCCGCGGCGAAATCGTCCAAGGCATCCAAATCGGCGCAGCCATCGCGCAGGGGCAGCTCGAGTAACTCGATATCCTGCCCCGCAACCAACGACGCCGCCACAGCTCGATAGGCGGGGCTCATACCCCGGGTGGTCAATATCCGGCGTGATTTTGCGCCGCGGTTGGCGCGCACGGCCATTAGGCAAGCTTCCGCAAAGGCGGTGGCGCCGTCATACAAGGACGCATTGGACACATCCATGGCCGTTAACGCAGCCATGCTGGATTGATACTCATAAATGAGTTGCAGGCTACCTTGGCTAGCCTCCGCTTGGTAAGGCGTGTAAGCGCTATAAAATTCCCCCCGGGTGGCAAGGTCCCAAACGGCCGCGGGAATGTAGTGATCGTAAGCCCCGGCACCAATGAAACAAGTAACGCCCAAATCCTTATCGGCACGCGCCATCATTAAGCGACTCAATTCGGCTTCGGTCATTCCCGCGGGTACGCCGGTCAAGCCATCGATTCTTAGCGCAGCCGGGATCTCGTCAAATAGATCATCACAAGTCTCGACACCGATGTCCGCGAGCATGGCGCGACACTCTGCATCGGTATGTGGAATAAAGGGCATGAAAAAACTTCGGCTTATTCTGCTTCAGCGGCAACAATCTGCTCGTAGGCTTCGGCATCCAGTAGTTCATCGAGTTCGCCTGGAACCGTCGGTGACAAACGCAACAACCAACCTTCTTCGTAAGGACTGCTGTTAACCTGTTCAGGCGCATCTTCCAAAGCCGGGTTCACGGCGGCGATGGAACCGGTAATGGGCGCATAGACATCCGAGGCTGCTTTAACAGATTCAACCACGGCGCAGGCATCCCCCGCGACCAATTCTTGATCTACTTCCGGCAACTCTACAAACACCAGTTCGCCCAATGCCTGTTGCGCATGATCAGTAATACCTAGGCTGACCAAACCATCGTCTTCAAGACGCAGCCATTCATGGTCGCGGGTGTACTTAAGATTGGCGGGGATATCACTCATTACTTTCTCCGGTCTCCATAATCTTATTATTAGAGCGCCACAAGCACCGAGCCGTGACGGACAAAACGCGGTTTAACGACCTTGACCTGGCGCAAGCTATTACGAATATCCACCGCACAGCGTTCGCCAATGTTCAGTGGCACACGCGCCAAAGCAAGGGAGCGTTCCAGGGTCGGCCCAAAGCCGCCGCTAGTGATGACGCCATCACCGTTTTTCGTGACAACTCGCTGGCCACTGCGCATTATGCCGCGATCCTCCATGAGCAAGCCTACAAACTGCTGGCCGGGGCCGCGCTCGCGCTCAGCTTCCAGGGCCCCGCGGCCTATAAACTCACGCTGCTCGGGGTCGAAGGCCACGGTCCAGGCTAGACCGGAAACCAGGGGGCTAGTGTCCTCATCCAAGTCCTGGCCATACAGAGCCAAGCCGGCCTCTAGCCTTAGAGTATCCCGCGCCCCTAAACCGCAAGGCGTGATACCAGCATCCACGAGCCGGTCCCAAAAGGCCACGGCCTGCGCGGCATTGTCAAAAATGAGCTCCCAACCATCTTCGCCGGTATAACCGGTGCGTGCGACGAATAATCCGTCGGCCTCGCAGAAGGCGAAGGGCTCCAGCTCAGCGGCCCTAGACTGCAAAATATTTGGCAGTCGTTCCCCGGCAACCCGCCGGGCCGAGGGGCCCTGAACCGCGAGCATAGCGGCCGCGGCTTGCTCATGGATCTCGACCTTGAAACTCTGGCTAGATTGGGCCAGCCAGGCGAGATCTTTTTCGCGGGTCCCGGCATTCATCACCAGACGAAATTGGCCGTCATCTCGCCGGTAAGCGATGAGATCATCAATCACACCGCCTTGCTCATTGAGCATGCAGCTATAAATACCTTTCCCGGGCTGCTCTATCTTGGCAATGTCATTGGCCAACACATGACGCAGCCAAGGTTCAGCATCAACGCCTCTGATATCGACAACGGTCATATGGGACACGTCGAACACACCGGCAGCACCGCGCACGGCATGATGTTCATCGAGCTGGGAACCATAGTGCAGCGGCATATCCCAGCCACCGAAATCGACTAGCTTGGCGCCGGCCTTGACATGGCTAGCGTACAAAACTGTTTTGTTACCCAAGGCTCTGCTCCAACGAGAAATGGCGGCTGACCGACTGCTCGCCGCCCCTCTGTCCTGATACCTGAGAGATTGGGTCGTAATGCTTACGCCACACCCCTTCGGTGGACCCTAATGGGCCGCTCTCCAGAGCCAATCCGGGCCTGCAGTCCCTGTGCCTGAGCGTTTCCGGGCGAGTTGCGCCTTCGGCGGCCACTTTGCTAGTGGCTCTCTCCTGCAGATCCGTAGGATTGAAACCGCATGTTAGCCCATGACGGCGGCCGCGGGAAAGCCTGCTTAATGATGGAACTCGCTTTGCACGTAGGCCACGCGCTCCGCCGGGCTACGTTTGGCAGTTTCATTCTCCACAGCGGCAAAGCGATCGATCAGCCCCTGATGATTTGCAATCTGAATCGCCAGACCGGGCCGAGCATTGAGCTCAAGAATCAGAGGCCCCAGGTCGCGATCAAGCACCAAGTCAACGCCAAGATAACCTAAGCCGGTGAGTTCGTAGCAGCGTGCGGCGAGATCCAATAACAAATCCCATTGCGGGACCTGTATGCCGGATACCAGCTCGCCGGTATCGGGATGCTCCTCCACGGTACGATTGTCCTGCACTGCAAAGCGGGTTTTGCCCGTTGCCAAGTTGATCCCGGTACCCACCGCGCCTTGATGAAGATTGGCCTTGCCATTGGAAGCGCGCGTAGGCAGCCGGACCATGGCCATGACTGGATAGCCACAAAAAACCAGCACTCTGACATCCGGAACACCGCGGTAACTCACCGCCGCAAACACCGGATCCGCCTGCACGCAATACTCGACCATGGCCTCGTCTCGATTGCCGCCCAGGCTATAGCGGCCACTGATAATGTTCGTCACGTGATAACGAATTTCAGATTCGCTAATTAGCATGCCGTCCGCGAGCTGGTAAACGCCCTTACGGCGAGGATTTTGGCCGGCAATCACCAAGATGCCATCGCCACCCGAACCATGGGTGGGTTTGATGACGAAGTCGCGATGGCCGGCGACAATTTCTGGCAAGCGGCCAGCATCGTGAGGTGTCGACATCACGCCATAGAGCTTTGGCACGGCGATGCCTTCGGCAAGGGCTAAACGCTTGGTTTGTAGCTTGTCGTCAACCAGGGGGTAGCGGTGCCGTGGATTAAAGCGCATGACGAAATCGGCATTGCGCTCGTTCATCCCCAATATGCCATTGGCGCGTAGACGCCGCGCACGAGCAAACACTAAGACAGCTCCTTGGGATTGCTGAGATCCTTAAAGCGCATCAGCTCCGTTAAGCGATAGCCCGTATAGCGACCCACCAACAGAGTAAGCGCCAAAAGAATCAATAGGGTCTCGGGAAAGACGAACAACAAATGCTTCGCGATTTCCAAGTCCATGGCGGCAAACACGATGGCGGCCACAGCCAGCGACCCCAAGCCTTGCTGAATGGCATCGCGAGCACCACGTTCTTCCCAGACCGTGGACATGCGCTCCACGGTCATGGCAAGTATGACCATGGGAAAGAGCGCCACGGACAAGCCAGAATCCAAACCCAGTTGATTGCTGATGATACTGACCGCCAACATGAGCAATACGACGATAATGAGTACCGCACTCAGCCGGGGTACGGCCAGTAGCCGGAGCCGCTCCAAATAGAAACGAAAAGCTAAGCCCAAGGCGACCAGCGTCGAAAACAACAAGATACCCCACAGTAATCTGGTTTCGCGAAAGGCCAGAGCAATGAGCACCGGCATGAAGGTACCGAAAGTTTGCACACCCACAATATTTCGTAAGATGGCAACGAGGAGTGCGCCTAGCGGCACCAACAACAGGACGGTATAGACTGCTTGAGTTTGAATGGGCAATGAAAATAGAGACAGATCAGCGAGGCGACCTTGGCGCGCTTCGGATCGCCTTTGGGCTAATGTCACCGGATCTGTCAGGCTCTTGCTAACCGATAGGCGCAACTCAAGATCCGTGCCGCCGTCCACGGTGGCAATTTCGTCCGTTCCGCTCCACCAGAATAGGAAGTTGTCCGGTAGGCCCTGTTCCCCCGTGCGGGGATTGAAATATAGCCACCGTGTGCCGTCGTTCACCATCAGCCAAGGCATGATCTCAGCCCGACGTTGCTGATCGGTCAACAAGACGCCGTGAACTAGTCGCGAAGGAATTAAGCCCGCCGCCAGCAAGGTCGTCGCCGTGCGCGCGATTTCTAGCGTATCGGGGTCCGGCCCAAGGAGCAGGTCGACGTTTTCATCGCGCTTTCTCCCAGCGCCCAAACGACTCAGCAACTCCTGGGCAAAGGTGGCCGGATCGGCGGACTTTCTACCCACATCCTCCACCAACATTTCCGCGGCCGTGGCGAAAGGTTCGGCAAGTATGGGCGAACTGGGAAACGGGGGCGTGGTGTCATCTTCAAGCCGCCCCGGGTCTTTGTAAATGATGGCTCGGTAGTAAAGCGTTTGCGGTCCGCGCGCCCTTCGCTTTGCCCACTGTACCTCGCGGCCGCCGTCTACATAGCGAGGCTTAGTGCCGAAGCCACGCGACACGAAATTCTCATCGAGAATTGCAAATCCCGGGGTGAGGCCCGGGATATACATAGAGACTTTAATTGGGCCCGGACCGGCCTCAAAACTCAGGGCGGCCTCGACGGTCCAGGTTTCCGCGCGACTATCGGGCACCAGCGGAAACCCTAGGGTTTTCCATTTGTAGAAAATGAGCGAACCACCCGCTGCGATCAGCAGCAAAGCCAGCAAAAGCACCTTTGTTTGTCGGCCACCCATAACTACGCGATCACTGCGGTAAAGAGGGGCCAGCATAGCCCAAGGCATGGTTCGCCAAGCGCCTTTTTAGCGGCGACAGCTTTTGAACCAATCCCAGGCCACGGCCACCCAGGGCCGCGACCACGGTATGCCCGTCGCCAAAGACGCGCTGAAGCAAATCCATCGTCACCAGCGTGGCCAGATTGTCGCCCTTACGTCGCCGTTGATAGCGATTCAGTACGCGTAAATCGCCCAGATCCGCACCCAGACTGGACGAGTGGCGCCCGAGTTCTTCAGCGAGAACGGCTGCATCGCGCAGACCAAGATTAACGCCCTGGCCCGCTAAGGGGTGCACTTGATGGGCAGCGTCGCCAATTAAAGCGCAGCGTTGCTCGACATAGCGCTGGGCATGCGCCGCGGCCAGCGGAAATGCCCGCGGTGTCTCGGTTGACTGTAAATCGCCCAGCACGGCTTCGGTTGCGTCGCTCAAAGCATCGCTCAGCGGTCCGCGGCCAAGCTGCAAAAGATCTTTCGCTTGCTCTTGGGGACAAGACCAGACGACAGAACATCGCCCATCAGCCAACGGTAGCAAGGCCACCGGCCCGCCGGGCAAGAAACGTTGCCAAGCTGTTTGCTGATGTGGCCGCTGGGTTGAAACATGGGTCACCAGTCCCATCTGGCCATAACTGCGGCGCTGCTGCGTCATGCCCATGGCACCACGAACCCAGGACGATGCGCCATCGGCGCCGACCAGCAAGCGCGTCGAAATCGATTGATCCGCCAACTCCAGTTCCAGGTGTTCAGGCTGTTCATGGATGGCCACGAGTTCGCCACCAACCAAAAAATCGACACCGCGCTTGGCCGCAGACTGCCAAAGACTATGGCGCAGCAAATCGTTTTCGACGATGAAGCCCAAGGCGGCAAGCGCATGTTCGGCAGCATCAAAGCTGATCCGCTGGGCTGAATCCGCCGCGGACCCCCGCCAAATCTCCATGCGGCGATAAGGCCCAATGCGCGATGCCGGCATCGCATCCCAAGCGTCACAGGCGACCAAGACCGCGCGCGATGCCGGCGATAGCGCCGAAACACGCAGACCAATTTGATCACCGGGAGCAGATGGTGCCGCATGATCAATGACCGCAATACGCAATTCGCGCGGCGCAACCGACGCGGTCAGTAGGCAAGCGAAACTAAGACCGACCAGCCCACCGCCCACGACAATCACATCACAATCCGTCGACCTCATAGTGGCAATCCGCGTGCCAGGCGGGTGACTTTTCCACCCAGGCCCATGGTATGACGCGCCAAAGCCCGCTTGGCCGGTGGCAACACGTCGAATAGCGCCAAACTCAATCCGCGCATCGCCCCGGCCGCGGCGATGTCCACGTCGAACAGACGCACCAAACCATCGGTAAACGCGACAACATTGGCCTGATCAGTGTTTCGCCACTGTCGGTAACGGTCAAGTAGCACCGGACTGCCACAGTCGGTGCGCCCCGCGCTTAATTCATCCGCAATGCACTCCGCCAAAGCAGCCACATCGCGCAGACCCAAGTTATATCCCTGACCAGCAACGGGATGCAGCCCGTGGGCGGCATTACCAATGATGGCAGCGCGCTCAGCCACGACACACTCAGCGCAGACCAAGGACAAGGGATAAGCACTGCGTTGCCCGATGCGGGTAAACCGGCCTAAACGAAAACCGAAACTTTCTTGCAGCAAGGCGGTAAACGCGCCGTCTTCCAATTCGAGGACTTTTTGCACCTGATCCTCGTGCCGGGTCAGGACAAACACATAGCGATCATCACCCGCCGGCAGTAAGGCCATGGGCCCATCGGCCATGAACCGTTCGTAGGCTGTGACACCGTCGCCCGGCTGGTCGGCAGCAACGGTGCCCACGATGGCGCTTTGTGCATAGGGCTGCTCATCCGCTGCGATACCAAGATTTGCTCGGAGCTTCGAACGAGCACCGTCGGCAACCACCAACAGCTGGCTGCGCAAACGATGCTGGGCCCCATCGGCTGAAACTAGGACCTCGAGCTGCTGTGAGTCCGGGAAGGCCTCATCGATACTGGCCGGACTCATGAGGGTGACATTTTTCGCCGCCGCTAGACGACCCCAAAGGGCTGCGCCCAGCTGACGGTTTTCCAACACATAACCGAGACTATCTATTCCTTGTTCATGCGCGTCGATAACAGCTGTGCCGAAGCGCCCCCGCTCCGAAACGTGAATACGGCGAATCGGCGCGGCCTTGGCCTGCACATCCGGCCATACCCCCAAGGTAGACAAGATCCGATGACTGCTACGCGACAATGCCGTGGTGCGCAAATCGAAACTAGGCTGCTGGTCGCTGGCAAAGGGAAAAGGTTCCACCACAGCCACGCGCAAGGGCAACCGGGCTAGCGCACAGCCGAGACTAGCCCCAACCATACCGCCGCCGGCAATGACAACTTCGAATTGCTGATCAGACATCGACCACGACTAAGCTTTAGTCCTCCAAGGCACTGCCAACCAAGGCTTCGACTTCGTCCGCCGTACGCGGCAAACCCGGCGTAAGTAACTGGTAACCGTCGCGGGTCACCAGGATGTCATCTTCAATGCGTATCCCGATTCCCCACCAGCGCTTCGGTACACCGCGCATTTTCGATGGAATGTAGATGCCCGGCTCGACGGTTAAAACCATTCCCGGCTCTAGCAACCGCCATTGATCACTAATCTTATATTCCCCAACGTCATGCACATCCATACCCAACCAGTGCCCCGTTCGGTGCATGAAAAACGGTTGACAGGCGTTCTTACGCAATAAAGTTTTTAGATCACCTTTGAGCAGTTTGAGTTCGCGCAAGCCCTTAGTCACCACCCGCCGTGCGGCAACGTGCGGATCGTTCCAATGTGCACCGGGCACAATGGCCGCGAAGGCCGCTTCTTGAGCCGCCAACACGATGTCATAAACGGCACGTTGCTCGCTAGAAAATCGACCGCCGACCGGATAGGTCCGCGTTACATCCGAGGCGTAATAATCATATTCGCAGCCAGCATCCACCAACAATAAGTCGCCGTCCACCATCTGCCTATTGTTGGCATGGTAGTGAAGCACGCAGCTATTGGGACCCGATCCCACAATCGGCAGATAAGACAGACGCGCGCCGTGGCTGCGAAATTCATGCACGAACTCTGCCTCTACCTGGTACTCGAACAAGCCGGGCCGCACCTTGGACATGGCCCGCCGATGCGCGCGCACAGCAATCTTGCCCGCCTTGCGCAGCGCGCTGATCTCGGGCCGACTCTTAAACAAACGAAGATCGTGCAAAGAATGATCTAAGGCAATGAACTCATCAGGCGTGTGTGAGCCGCCGGCTTTTCTAAGCGCTGTTACCCAACCGATGAGACGCTGGTCAAATTCCGGGTCCATCCCCAAGTTGTAGAACACCCGCTCACAGTTCTCGATGATGCCAGGCAAGATGTCGTCGATATCACCTATGGGGAAGGCATCATCGGCGGAATAATTCTCAACCGCACCCGCCGGGCCAGCGCGCGCGCCATCCCAAGTCTCTCGCTCGGAATCACGCTCGCGACAAAACAGCAAGAATTCGCCGTTTTGCCGCCCGGGCGCCAACACCAGCACGGCCTCTGGTTCTTCAAAGCCGCTAAGGTAGTAAAAGTCACTTTCCTGACGGTATAGATAGTTGACATCGCGATTCCTCGTTTTGGCTGTAGCAGCCGGCAGAATCGCCACGGAACCCTTGCCCATCATGCGCATGAGCTGGCGGCGGCGGCGCTGGAATTCACGCGGGCTCATGGTCAATCAATGTTTATGCTTGCTTAGCAATGGTGTTCGAAGCTCGGCGAGTTCCTCATAAACGAGTTGGGTGCTCACCCTCACAAACTCCACCAGCTCCGCGTAGGCGGCTTCCGCCTCCTCTTGTGTCTCATCAGGGGCAAAACCGGCCCGAGTAATTTCACTGAAGTCAGCAATGATCTCGCTGAGGTTACCCCGCTCGAGCACCGACTCCGATGGCGCGCTGGCGCCCAGGCCATGCATGAATCCTTGACACCAGTGCCCCAGAGCATCAGCCCGCATCTCGAGGGATTCTTCATCATCCGGCAACATCAGCGCTAAACTCATATCACCCTCCTCCAGCGCGCTCAGGGTAAAATTAGCGAAATCATCGAGCTCACCCGTCGCAGCTAGTTTGTCGCTTTGGGCGGATTTTGCGCCCGCGACCAGCTGATTGACCCAGGGAGAGCCGGCCGCGGAACCCAAGACGCAAGCCATGGCGCACAACTCGCCATGTAATTCCGCGGGCTCGCCGAGCGCGCCGATACTGGCCAGGGTGGCGGCCAGGGCATCGAAACTGGGCTTGGACATAGACTAAAATCTGCCGTTCGTTATGGTAATTGGGGCCAGCCGCGTGGGACGCGGCGTATCCTAGCATTCTGGACCTCGCTGGGATATTTGACGCTAACCCTCTACACACCTATATTTTCCCAATGGCTGACTCTCTAGAACAAACATTCTCTAAGGAACTCCAAAGGCTGGAAAGACGTCTCGATGAACTGGTGGTTATTACCAGTCAGCTCAAAGACGAAAACCGGTCCTTGAAGCAACGGCAAGACAACCTGATTGGCGAGCGTGCTACTTTACTGCAGAAGAACGAGCAGGTTCGCGCTCGCGTCGAAGCAATGATTGGCCGGTTGAAAGCCATGGAAAACAACTCATGACGGAAATGTTCGCCCACGTCAGCGTGAAGATACTCGAAAAGGAATATCAAATTTCCTGCCCAGCCGAAGCGAGGAAATCCCTACTGGACTCGGCAGAACTGCTGAATTCCAAGATGCGGGAAATTCGCGATAGCGGCAAAGTAGTCGGTCTGGACCGTATTGCCGTGATGGCGGCATTGAACATGGCCAACGATTTGATCGCAGCCCACAGCAGCGGCGAAGCCTTGGAGACCGATGCCAAGGGCAAAATTATCGCCATGCGGGAACGCGTAGAATCCGCCCTGCAGCAGGGTCGGCAACTCGAACTCTAGATCCGAACGCATATTCGGGATTCCCGGCTACTTCACGGTTCCGCTTCCTGGGCTGGGATATAATATGAATAGGGTTCCTCCTGCGGTGTTCGAGGCCTACCTGGTAGTCTTTCGACCCTAACTTTCTATCTAGGGGTCGTCGTCTGACGATAGCTTTGAGCAGTACCGTTACGGCGGGTAGCCTGCGCTGTCTCGGCTGACCCCACCTACCGCTCTGGTTCGAGAGTGATGGCTGGTCACGGCACAGGCGGGAGGAATCCACTCTATATATAAGGGTGCGCGATGAAGTTGCGAACCGTGCGCGCAAAAATGCTCAGCCAACGTCGCGCACTAGACCCTACATGTATTGAAGCTGCCAGCAAGCGAATTGCGCGGCGCTTATGGCGCCTGGGCGCAATGGCGCGCTGCCGGCGCATCGCCGGCTATTTAAGCGTGAACGGCGAAATCAATTGTGCAGCAGTTTTTGCCGAGGCCTGGGCCCGAGGACGTGACACCTACGTACCGGTGATAATGGGCAAAAAATTACGTTTTGCGATCTATACGCCTGATTGTGAATTGAAGGCCAACCGATTCGATATCCCGGAACCAGTCATGAGCAAAGCAGATACGCTCGGCGCGCGAAACCTAGATGTTGTACTGACGCCACTAGTCGCCTTTGATTCTTTAGGTAATCGACTGGGCATGGGCGGTGGTTTCTATGATCGCAGCCTTGCTTTCCTTAGGTATAGCAAGGCTTGGCGACGCCCTCTTCTAATCGGTTTAGCCCACGAATTTCAGAAAATTCCCGCCATTGACGCTCGTGTTTGGGATATTCCTTTGCATGCAGTCGTTACCGAAAAGCAGGTCTACAAATTCTAATTCGGTGCATTTGCTGATCAATTTTGCGAGTTTTTCCTTCGCAACCCCCTGTACCGGTAGCAGAAACTGATAACGGCGTCACCCTTGAATTACTGGTATTTTAGTTGCGTTTATATATACTCAACGCCGGTTATCCCCGACACGGAGACTGAGAATGGCTAGTAGGAAGAAGACTACACGTAAAAAAGCTACCAGAAAGAAGGTAGCGAAACGGAAGGTCGCTAAGCGCAAGACCAAGAGAAAGGTCGCTAAGCGCAAGACCGCTAAGCGTAAAGTCGCTAAGCGTAAGACCAAGAAAAAAACAAAGCGCAAGGCTAAGAAAAAAGCCAAGCGTAAGACGAAACGTAAGACAAAGCGCAAGGCTAAGAAAAAGGCCAAGCGTAAGACGAAACGTAAGACAAAGCGCAAGGCTAAGAAAAAGGCCAAGCGTAAGACGAAACGTAAGACAAAGCGCAAGGCTAAGAAAAAGGCCAAGCGTAAGACGAAACGTAAGACAAAGCGCAAGGCTAAGAAAAAGGCCAAGCGTAAGACGAAACGTAAGACAAAGCGCAAGGCTAAGAAAAAAGCCAAGCGTAAGACGAAGCGTAAGACAAAGCGCAAGGCTAAGAAAAAGGCCAAGCGTAAGACGAAGCGTAAGACAAAGCGCAAGGCTAAGAAAAAGGCCAAGCGTAAGACGAAGCGTAAGACAAAGCGCAAGGCTAAGAAAAAGGCCAAGCGTAAGACCAGAAAAAAGGCATCCCGTAAGAGAGCTTCTAGAAGGCGCTAGGGATACCCGTGCGGCCCGGCTGGGCTGCGCCGGTCTAGAGAACGTGCCCGCCCCAGGCGGGCACGTTTTTTTTCGCCTCAGCAGAGCCGCCAGCTAGCTATAATCAAGCAATATCAAGCGATTCAGCCAATTCGAGACCAGCATGGACCAAAACGAAAAAAAGGCACGGGCGGCCGCGGCGGCCCTGGGATTTGTCCCCGCGGGAAGCTTTCTGGGTGTTGGAACGGGCTCTACGGTCAACTACCTGATTGACGCCTTGGGAGATATCCATTCGCGGATCAAAGGATGCGTTGCTAGCTCCGAGGCCACGGCGAATCGCTTAGCAAAATGTGGTTTTGCGGTCACGGATATTGCCAAAGTCAGTGAAGTTGATTTGTATATCGATGGCGCGGACGAAGCGAATGAAAACTTTCATCTCATTAAAGGCGGCGGCGGTGCATTGACCCGAGAAAAAATTCTAGCGGGCGCCGCTGACAAATTTATCTGTATCATCGATGATTCTAAGTGGGTTACTCAATTGGGAAAATTCCCTTTGCCGGTAGAGATTGTTCCGGGCGCGGAAGCCTATGTCGCAAAACAGTTCTCCAAACTACGGGGCCGCCCCGTGTTGCGAAAAAACTTTCTCAGCGACAATGGCAATCCCATACTTGATATCCATGAATTGCAAATCACCGATCCGGTGAAAATGGAGCAGCGTTTTTCCCAGATAGAAGGCGTTGTTACCGTGGGTATTTTTGCCCAGCGGCCCGCCGATGTGCTGCTGATTGCAGATGATGATGAGGTCCGTCAAATCGTTCGCTAGTGGCCTAAGAATTTGTGCTAACGGCTGCGTCGTAATAGTGCGCATTTGACCGGGTCAATCCGGGGAATTTCACGAACCGGCTAGATCGTATTTTTGGCGTTCCGGGCGCGTTTTTTGTCAGATTTCAATTTTTTGCCCAAAAATGCGAACCGGGTCAAACTAGGGTTTTCATCCACAAGGCTCCCAGCCATACACCCGGACAGCCCGCTACGCTAGGCGGCTTCGCTAGCTGGATCAACCAAACTGACCACCAGGATTATTCGCCGCCTAGGGCGGCTCACCCCTCAAGGGGGCCGCTCAGTCGCTGCGCTCCCTGCGCGTTCTCTCCCTAATTTATGGATCTACGATCCATAAATTAGCACCGAGTCGAACTAAGGTTCTCATCCATATGGTCCCCCAGCCATATACTCAGACGGCCCGCATAGCAGGGCGGCTTCGCGAGCTGGGTCTGCCGAACTGACCACCAGGATTATTCGCCGCCTAAGGCGGCTCACCCCTCAAGGGGGCCGCTCAGTCGCTGCGCTCCCTGCGCGTTCTCTCCCTAATTTATGGATCTACGATCCATAAATTAGAACCGAGTCGAACTAAGGTTCTCATCCATATGGTCCCCCAGCCATATACTCAGACGGCCCGCTATGCGGGCCGTCTGAGTATATGGCTGGGGGACCAGGATTCGAACCTGGGTTGGCGGAGTCAGAGTCCGCAGTCCTACCGCTAGACGATCCCCCAATTCACCGGCGGGATGACGACAGCCGCGATATTCGATGAATTAACGCTTGGAGTATTGTGTCGCGCGGCGGGCTTTTCTAAGACCGACTTTCTTGCGCTCGACCTCACGTGCGTCGCGGGTCACGTAGCCGGCTTTGCGCAAGCTTGGACGCAGCGATTCATCGTATTTCATCAAGGCGCGGGTCAAACCATGGCGTATGGCGCCTGCTTGACCGGTCGTACCACCACCTTGAACATTCACCACGACGTCGAAACGATCTTGCATTTCGACCAGTTCCAGCGGCTGGCGCACAATCATGCGCGCGGTTTTACGGCCGAAGAATTTATCCAGGTCCACGGAGTTAACGGTGATTTTACCGCTGCCAGGACGCAGATAGACCCGGGCCGTTGAAGTCTTACGCCGGCCGGTGCCGATATTTGCCGCTGTGCTCATGGGTCGCCTCGCTTAGATTTCCAAGGGTTGTGGCTGCTGTGCAGCGTGATCGTGCTCGGCACCCGCGTAGACGCGCAATTTCTTCAGCATAGCCGCACCCAGTTTGTTCTTGGGGAGCATACCCTTAACGGCCTCAGTCAAAGCACGCTCCGGGGCTCGGGCCATCAAAGTTTCCAAATTCACGGACTTAAGATTGCCAATGTAACCGGTATGCCGGTGGTACATCTTGTCTTTTAGCTTGTTGCCAGTGACCCGTATTTGGGCCGCATTGACGACCACGATATAGTCCCCCGTGTCCACATGGGGTGTGTAGTCGGGCTTATGCTTGCCGCGCAGCCGCGCCGCCAGCTGGGTTGCCAGCCGTCCCAAGGTTCTGCCGCTGGCATCCACCAGATGCCATTCGCGCTTGATTTCATGGGGCTTTGCTGAAAATGTGCTCATTGTTGAACCTGCCCGAGGAGCCACGCTGGGGCCACTGGCCGAAAAGGGCGAGAAGTGTAGTGCCAGAGCCCGCGGTTTTCAATTCCTAGGCCTGTGAAGGGGTGGTTTTTCGGGCAAAGCCTTGGCCGCCCGGCTTAAAAACTGTACTCCAACGACAAGGTGGTATATCGATCGGTCTTCTCGTAGGGCCGTTCCGGGGTCACGGTGGTATCAATTTCCACATCGGTGTTGTGTTTAACTGTGTAAGCCAAGGCCAGGGCTAGATTTCCCACGACATTGGCTTTGAGTTCGGTGGTGGATTCGACATAAGTGTTGTCCGAGCCCGCTAAAATTCCCAGTTTTTGTACAAAAGCCGCGTTTTCGCTGATATTCCAGGTGTAAAGACCACGCAGCAGGCCGATGACATCGCGCTGGTTTTCGCCGCTACTTTGCAGTTTGGACTGGCGGAGGCCGACACCCGCCTCAACATCCAGCAAGTGTGTGGGCCCCAGCAAGACCCGCCAGCCCAGACCGATGGCCTCGTAAACCTGTCGATCGTAGGCACTGAAACGATCCTTGTACCAATCAACCGACCCGAAGGCGTAATAGCGCGCCGTCAGATCGTATTGGCTCTTAACGCCAGCCCAATAGGATTCCGCACTGACCTCCACATCGGAATCACGATCCGCCGCGGCCTTGGACGCCACGGCGGTGGCGCCAAAGATGTGATGCCACCGATCTTTGTCATGCCGCAGCCCCACGGCCGCATTGGCGGCCGAGCTTTCTGAATTGCCGGAGGTTTCGGTATATCCGGCCGAGACAAATCCAGACCAAGGACCTTCCTTTTCTTCATCCGGCGTAACGGCGGACATGGTCATTGGGTCCTGAGCATTGGCCGCACTGGCGACCAACATGCCGAGCACCACGAGCATCATGACGGCAAACCTAGGCATAAAGCAGTCTCCGGGTCGAGAAACCTGAGTGATCATCTTGTTCTTCTAATTGGCTGCGCGGAGTTGCTACCGCGCGGGGGCCAGGATAATAATCGAAAACCTGATGACAGTCACAACCCCCAACAAGCCGAGAAATTCGACCCCACGGCAGCTGACCTGGGTCGATCGATGCCTGCTAGAAATCGACAGTGCGCTGCGCGTAAGCGCCGCGCCGGCTAAGCCGCGCCGGCCCAGTCCGGCGGCAGAACTCCCAGATCACGAACTCCGCGATCGAGATGCTGAGCAATCAGCCTGTTTGATGCGAGTAAACCATGCCGGAGAAATTGCCGCACAAGCCCTGTATCGCGGGCAAGCGGCCGTAGCTCGCGACGAAGAACTGCGCCTGGCATTGCTGCAGGCAGCCGATGAAGAACATGACCATTTGGCTTGGTGCGAGGAACGCGTCCACGAGCTGGGCAGCCATACCAGTCGGCTGGCACCGGTTTGGTACGCCGGGGCATTTGCCATTGGCAGCCTCGCCGGACTCGCGAGCGACCAGCTAAGTTTGGGCTTTCTAGAAGAAACTGAAGACCAGGTCGCCGCCCATCTCGATGGCCATTTGCAACGTCTGCCCGCACAAGACCAAGTCAGTCGTGCCATCGTCGAGCGCATGCGCGCCGAGGAAATAACCCACAGTGCAGCGGCAAAAAAACGTGGCGCGGCAGCGCTGCCGGGGCCAATCCGGCAAATGATGCGGGGCTGCGCAAGGATCATGACCACCATCGCCCATCGCATTTGACGCGCATCACAAATTTCATCCGCGCAAAATCAGGCCGAAAATGCCCCTTTTTTGAGACGTTTGTCACAAAATCGTCTTAACACGTTGAATGTTATGTTGAACGGGGTTTAAATCGGCTCTGGGTTATCGGGGAGTTACAAACATGGCAACCAACGCCAAAGCGCTAAGCGACATACCAGCCATCAATCGGTTCTTAACGTACTGCCGCGTGCGCACCGTTCCAGCTAAAACTGTGATGATTCACGCTGGCGATACGCCAGACAGTCTGTACTACATCACTGAAGGTTCCGTCGAAGTCATGATTGAAGACGAAGACGGGAACGAAATGGTACTGGCCTACCTGAACAAGGGTCAGTTCTTCGGCGAAATGGGCCTGTTTCATGATCAGCCCGCTCGCAGCGCCTGGGTCCGCACCCGCGTCGCGTCGGAAATCGCTGAAATGACCTACCCGCGCTTTAGGCAGATCGCCAGCGAAAGCCCGGGCCTGGTCTTCGAATTAGCCACGCAGCTCGCCACGCGTTTGGATCGCACCAATCGCAAGCTCGGCGACCTGGCATTCGTTGATGTCACCGGCCGCGTCGCACATGCCATTATGGACCTGTGCAATGAACCGGATGCGATGACACATCCCGACGGCATGCAAATCAAAGTCAGCCGGCAAGAACTCAGCCGACTGGTGGGTTGTTCGCGGGAAATGGCCGGTCGCGTGCTAAAAGTCCTTGAAGAACAAGGCTTGGTGTCCGCCAGCGGCAAGACCATCGTGGTTTACAACGCGCGACCGAAGCCGGTTATCAGCGCAACCGCGTAAGTCTATAGAGTTACTCTGCAGCGGCCGTGGTGTTCGGCACCACGGCCGCTATTTCTTTGCGCATGGTTTTGATTGTGGCCGCGTAGTCCGTGGTGCCGAAAATCGCCGACCCCGCCACGAATAAATCAGCACCGGCCTTCGCCACGGCGGCAATATTGTTCGGCTTTATACCGCCATCCACCGCCAATCGTGTCGTCAGACCCTTGGTGTCGATGCGTCGCCGGATTGCTTTGATCTTTTCGATGCTTTGCGGAATGAAGGCCTGGCCCCCAAAGCCGGGATTAACCGACATGACCAAAACCAACTCTAGTTGGTCCAGGGTATAGTCCAAGACTTCCAAGGGCGTCGCCGGGTTCAAAGCCAAGCCGGGCGAACAACCCAGTTCGCGAATCAAGCCCAGGGTGCGATCAACATGGTCGCTGGCCTCGGGGTGAAAACTAATGTAGCTCGCCCCGGCGGCCGCAAAATCCTGCACCAGCCGATCGACGGGCTGAGTCATCAAATGCACATCGATGGGCGCGGTCACACCGTGTTTGCGCAAGGCCTCACAAACCAAGGGCCCGATGGTCAGATTGGGCACGTAGTGATTGTCCATCACATCAAAGTGAATGACATCGGCACCGGCTGACAGCACAGCATCGACCTCCTCGCCCAAGCGCGCGAAGTCAGCCGACAAGATTGAGGGGGCAATGAGAAATCTAGACACGCTACAGGCTCCGCCCGGGTCCAAGCAGCCCGTAGCCTATCACTAGATCTAAGGCTGGTGCGTAGAATGATCGAGCAAATTGCTAACGAAGGCCGGCCTAAAGACCCCGGCGCTCCTTAATCAGGTCGTAAGCCGCGCGAATCTCGCGCGTGCGCTTCTTGGCCGATTCGAGCATGGCATCGGGCAAGCCTCGGGAAATCAATTTGTCGGGGTGATATTGATTCATCAAGCGGCGGTAAGCCGTTTTGACGTCGGCGTCTGTGGCTGAGGCTTCGATACCCAACGCCCGGTAGGCCTGGGATAATTCTTGGCCGCCAGCGGGTGCAGCCCGCTCCCCGCCAAAGCTGCGCTGCGCGCGCAATAGGGCCTCGAGCTGAGCCAGCTCGACCTGACTGACACCGAGTTGCCCCGCAATTTGCCAGAGCAGTTTTCGCTCGTTGGCGTGAATGCCGCCTTTGCTGAACACCAAATCCATTTGGATTTCCAAAAACGCGCGCACCAAACCCCGGTCGCCGCCGCAGGCTCGCCGAAACTCCGCCAGTTGCGCCTCTAGATTGAAGTCGGCCTGTTTGCCGGTAGTAAACTCGGCAATGGCGCGCCGCACGGCTTCAGGGTGCAAACGCATCCGGTGCATGACCGCCCGCGCGGCCTGAATTTCTTCTTCGGATACCCGACCGTCGGCTTTGGCCAGATGCCCCATGACCCGAAACGTGGTGGCAAAGAACAAGGCTTGGCGCGCCGTGCCGGAAATTTCTGGCCCCTGGCCGGAGGAGCCACGTACCGAGGCGCGGCCGAGGTCAAATTGATGGCCAAGGGCAGCACCGATGGCCCCGAAAATCAGGCCGGTAAACCAGCCAAACCGTCCTCCCAGCATCAGGCCAAGCAACGCGCCCACCCACTTGCCCGTGTTATTCATGGCCATCGGGGCCGATGCGTTGTTGCCTCATCACCGCTACAATAGCCGTTTTTTTCCTCGGGCCAAAAGACCGATATTGAACGTGAACACCGCGCTATTTGAATCCCAAGTCAATTCGCTACAACGCATTAGTCAGGGCAAAGTCCGCGATATCTACGCCGTGGACGATGACTATTTGCTGATTATAACCAGCGACCGATTATCAGCCTTCGATGTGGTCTTGCCCGATCCCATTCCCGGCAAAGGACAAGTCCTCACCGAGCTGTCCAATTTCTGGTTTAAACGCACCGAAGACATCGTCCCAAACCAGCTAACGGATCTGCGCTTAGCCGATATCGTAACGAATCGTGAAGAACGCGAGGCCATCGAAGGTCGTGCGACCCTGGCCAAGCGCTTGCGCCCGCTACCCATCGAGGCGGTGGTGCGGGGCTATCTCATTGGTTCGGGCTGGAAAGATTATCAAGCCAGTGGCGAAGTTTGCGGCATACCCCTGCCCGAAGGACTGCCACAGGCCGCCAAGCTGCCGGAACCCCTATTCACGCCCGCAACGAAGGCGGAGTTAGGGGACCATGACGAAAACATTAGTTTTGAACAGGCCGCGAAGTTGATCGGTACGGACTTAGCAGAGAGAGTCCGAGAACTCGCCATTGGCATTTACCAACGTGGCGCGGAATACGCCGCGACCCGCGGCATCATGATCGCGGATACCAAATTTGAGTTCGGACTAGACCAGGATGACCGCTTGTACCTAATCGATGAAGTCCTGACGCCGGACTCGTCACGCTTTTGGCCCGTCCAGGACTACGCCACGGGTATCAGTCCACCCAGTTTCGACAAACAGTATGTTCGCGACTATCTGGAAACGCTGGATTGGGACAAGCGTGCCCCGGGTCCCAAACTGCCGGCTGAAGTAGTCCAAAAAACCAGCGAGAAGTACCGCCAAGCCCTGGAATTGTTAACGGCCGACTAGGAATCAGTGCGCCGGGTTAAAATCAAGCCCGCGCTTCATGGGCCGGAGGCATCGCCATCAACGCACTGACCGACAAGCTAGAGGCTCTCTTGTGGTCGCCCCGAGTCACCGGTCTATCTCGCGGCATTAACTGGCTGGTCAGACTGACGCGCTTTATCTATGCCGTGCTGCGGGATGCCATCGTCGGCAATCTACCCATGCGTGCGATGGGCTTAGTCTACGTCACGATACTCTCCATCGTGCCGCTCCTGGCCATCAGTTTTTCGGTGCTCAAGGGCTTTGGCTTTCACCGTCAGTTAGAACCGGTCTTGTATCAGTTCCTTTCACCGCTGGGCGAACGGGGCATTGAGCTAACGAATCAGGTCATCGGCTTCGTGGACAACGTTCAGGGTGATGTCCTGGCCGGCGTCGGCCTCAGCCTGCTGTTTCTCACCACCATCTCCATGGCGAATAGGATTGAAGATAGCTTTAATTTCGTGTGGCGCGTCGAACGTTCCCGAAATATCGCGCAGCGCTTCTCCCAATATCTGAGCGTTATCCTCGTGGGCCCAGTGATCATGGTAACCGCCCTGGCGCTACTCGCCAGCATTCGCAACGCCGCGGTTTTGCAGTCAGTCTTCGACATACGGGCCGTGAGTACCACACTGCTATTCATGGGCAAGCTATCACCCTATATCTTGGTCATCCTGGGATTTAGTTTCGCTTACTGGTTTCTCCCCAATACCCGCGTGCGACTTCTCGCCGCACTGATAGGCGGCACAGTGGGCGGCTTGTTGTGGGCCACAGCTGGGCTCATCGTTACCAGCTTCGTCACCGAGTCTGCCCGTGCCCTGAGTATTTACGCGAGCTTTGCCATTGTGCTCATAGCCATGATCTGGCTGTACTTGTGCTGGCTCATTCTGCTGCTGGGTGCCCAGGTGGCATACTACTTCCAGCATCCAGAACATTTGCGCCTAGGCTACCGCCCGCTGAACATCGGCAGCCGGCAAAGAGAACAAATTGCCTTGAGCGTCATGAGCTTGGTGGCAGATGCCTTTCGCAATGGCAAACGCGCACCGAAGACTGAAGATGTTTCCGCACAGCTAAAAATGCCCAGTATCGCCATGGGCACTACCCTACAACGCTTAGAAGCTGGCGGGCTGCTGGTGCGCACCGAAAAAGATGAGCTACTACCCGGCCGCGATCCACACAGCATTGAAATCACGCAAGTACTCAGTGCTGTACGCGAACCTCTGAACACCGATCTGTTCCCCGCAGGCCGGTGGCCACCCGCGGTAGAAAAGCTCAGCGATCAGGCTGAAAAGGCCCTCGCGGACAAGCTCGGCCAACGCACGGTCTACGATCTTATTGAAACCGCGCCGCCCTAGTCCCCGGCAAGCGTCATACCGTCAATGAGCACCGATCCAGTGCGCACGCCGCCGCGCCGATCAACATCATCGGCAATGCCTTGGATACGAGCGTACATGTCGCGCAAGTTTCCCGCGACGGTGATCTCGTTGACCGGGTACTGAATCTCACCGTTCTCAACCCAGAAACCCGCCGCACCACGGGAATAGTCGCCGGTGACGATGTTGATGCCCTGACCCATGAGCTCGGTCAGCAACAAACCCCGTGACATGGATTTGAGCAGATCCGCGAAGCTCTCGCCCGTACTATCCGCCACCAAGTTGCGCACGCCGCCGGCGTTACCGGTACTTTGCAAACCCAGCTTGCGAGCGTAATAGCTACCCAGCACATAGTCCTGTAAAACACCCCCCGTCACGAGTTCGCGATCGCGGGTTGCCACGCCCTCGTCGTCACAGGGAGCGCTGGCCAAACCGCGAGGTATATGCGGCTGCTCAGTTAGATTTACCTGCTCGGAAAATATCTTCTCACCCTTTGCATCCAATAGAAAACTGGCCTTGCGATACAGACTGCCCCCGCTGATGGCTGCCAATAGGTGGCCAAACAAGCCGCGGGCCAGCCGGGCCGGATAGAGCACGGCCGCTGTGGTTGTTTTCAGCTTTCTCGCCCCTAGCCGCCGAATGGCCCGGACAGCCGCCTCACGGCCAACGATTCCCGGACCCAGCAGCTCATCGGGGTGTCGCGCGACGCTGTATTCGTAGTCGCGCTCCTTCTGCCCGGCATCTTCCGCCAGCACCGCGCAAGACAAGCTGTGAGAACTGCTGCGATAACTGATCAGAAAGTCGTGGCTATTGCCATAGGCGCGAATCCCCTGATGGGTAGATACGGTGGCGCCTTCGGAATTACCGATGCGCGCATCGTGGTCTAAAGCCTCTGCCTCACAGGCGGTGGCCAAATCAATCGCTGCGCCAGGTTCCAGCGCCCAGGGGTGATAAAGGTCCAAATCGGGCAGCGCCGTGGCCAGCCGATCGGCGTCTGCCAATCCCGCGCAGGGGTCCTCCGCCGCGTAACGAGCCAGGGCACAGGCCTTGCTGACGGTTTCTTCCAAAGCCGCGGGGCTGAGGTCAGAACTGCTGGCACTGCCTTTTTTTTGGCCCAGGTAGACCGTCACCCCCAACCCCTGATCGCGATGGTATTCGAGGGTTTCGACTGCGCGCATCCGCACCGTCACCGACAGGCCAGAACCGGCGCTGAGGTTGGCTTCGGCCTGGGTGGCACCGAGCTTGGCCGCATGCTGCAACACGCTTTGGATGCTGGCTTTAAGACTCGCCTCGCTGGGTTCGGCTGTTCGGCTCATGACTATTCCCTAAACACCGTGGTTTTGTTTTACGTTCTACGTGGAAATCTAGTCTACCCCGTGTGGGCCACATGGGTACGCAAGACACCAAGCATCCGCTAGAATCGGCGCATGAAAACTCTGGTCGGCGTAATTCTAGGCTCCCAATCGGATTGGGAAATCATGACCCATTGTTCCAATACCTTGGAGAAACTGGGCATTGAACACGAAGTCAACATTATCTCTGCGCATCGTGCACCGCAAAAGCTCCATGAGTATGCCAGCACGGCGAAGGACCGGGGTATCCAGGTACTCATTTGCGCCGCCGGTTTAGCCGCGGCCCTACCTGGCGCCACGGCCGCCGTCACGCCGCTGCCAGTACTAGGCGTGCCCATGTATTCAAAAGCCACGGGGGGTATGGATGCCTTACTTTCCATGGCACAAATGCCCGGCGGGATTCCGGTGGGTACACTGGCCATTGGGCGTGCGGGTGCGGTTAATGCCGCGGTGCTCGCGGCATCCATCCTGGGTTTGAATCATGCCGACATCGCGGATCGACTGGATGATTTCCGGGCCGCGCAAACTCAAGCCGTGGTCAGCTTACCCGACCCGCGCGACGCGTAAACTGGCCGCAAATTAGTCCAGCTCGTCGACATCCGGCGGCCGGCGATTCTGACGGAAATCGCGACGCTTCAACCAGAGCACCAAGCCGGCAGTGATCAACAAACCGCCCACGACTACACCAATCGTGGGCCAGTACCAATAGTTTAGGTACAAAGACGCGATCAATGATCCCAAGCCTGCGGCCAGATAAAAGTAAGGCAGAAGTTCGTAGACTGGTTTTGACAGCCAGATATGCATACCGGACAGCTCAATCAAATGGCTGTCTAGATTAGCACGCAGCGCTTAGTCCACCGGCTTGGGTTTAACCGAACGCAGGCGCCTTAGCAGGGATGGCTCCCAGGCATCAACCTCGAAATCAGCCGGGCCAGGTGTCGGTTTCCGGGGCCTGGAGGCGCGTTCTTCGTCTGCATCCGGCGTTCGACGAGCGGGTGTTTTTTCAGCGGTAGTGTTCATGTTAGTGACGACCTGAAGGCTCACTAAACTTACCGCAGCCAAAAGGCCCGATCCGTGCGGGTGGTCACACTAACCGGCCGCGGTGCCTCCAACGGTCAGCGCGTCCACGCGCATGGTCGGCTGCCCCACGCCGACCGGCACGGACTGGCCATCTTTCCCGCAGACCCCAACGCCCGCATCTAACTCCAAGTCATTGCCGACCATAGAGACGCGTTGCAATACCGACGGACCATCGCCCACCAGCGTTGCATCTTTAATCGGGGCCCCGAGCCGCCCAGCTTCTATCAAATAGGCTTCACTGGCGGAAAAGACGAATTTACCGGACGTGATATCAACCTGACCGCCACCAAAATTGCGTGCATAGATACCGCGCTCAACCGACGCCAGTATTTCATCCGGGTCGTGGGGACCGGGCAACATATACGTGTTGGTCATTCGCGGTAGCGGTAGATGGGCGAATGATTGACGACGGCCATTACCCGTCGATTCAGTACCCATCAAACGAGCGTTAAGCCGATCATGCAAATAGCCGCTCAATCGACCCTGGTCGATCAAGGTCGTTTGCTGGGTTGGCGTGCCTTCATCATCAATGTTCAGTGAGCCACGACGCCCGGCCAATGTGCCGTCATCAACCACGGTGCAAAGCTCCGAAGCCACTTTCTCGCCCATGCGTCCGGCGAAGGCCGAGGTACCCTTACGATTGAAATCTCCCTCCAGGCCGTGACCGATGGCTTCATGCAGTAGGATTCCGGGCCAACCCGACCCCAAGACGACCACCATTTCACCCGCCGGAGCGGGAACCGCCTCGAGATTAACCAATGCCTGTCGCAGCGCTTCCTGCGCGTATTCCATTGGCCGGTTCTCAGAGAAAAAATAGTCGTAAGCGAATCGGCCGCCGCCGCCGCTGTAACCCTGCTCGCGCTTGTCACCATCGGCGACGATGACCGACACATTCATGCGCACCAAGGGACGCACGTCCGCCGCATAAACCCCGTCGCTGGAGCAGACCAGCACTAGCTCTTGCACACCGGCGAGGCTAGCCGTGACTTGCTGTACGCGCGGATCCAACCCACGCGTGGCGCTATCCACTTCTTGTAATAGCTCAACTTTGCGAGCGTCAGTGATACTACTGAGTGGATCTATGGCCGGATACAACTGGTGACCGATGCTAGGGCTAGAAACCTTTATCGCGGCTTGCTGACCCCGCCTGGCAATGGCACTGGCCGCCTCGGAAACTTGCATCAGTGCAGGCGCCAGAATTTCGTCAGAGTACGCAAAACCAGTTTTTTCGCCGGCCACGGCGCGCACACCGACACCGCGATCAATGCTATAGCTACCTTCCCGAACAATGCCGTCTTCCAGGGACCAAGATTCTTGCCGAATGACTTGGAAGTAGAGCTCCGCCGTATCGACATCACCCCGCATCAGGGTACCTAAGGCTTGCTCCAAATGCCGCTCTTCTAAACCCGACGCCGCCAGCAAATTGCTGCGAGCTAATTCCAAGGAAGTCTTGCCACGATTATTCAATTCAGTCTGTCCTGTGGATCTACCGGTGAATGTTGTCTGCCAACGCCCAAGCGACGATGTGTCAGCACCGGAAATTTATTCCGCAGCCGCGTCAAACCGTCCAGATCCAATTGCGCAAGAATTAAATCTTCGGCGGTATCCGCGCTTGCCAGCAACTCTCCCCACGGACCAAGCACCATGGAATGACCCCAGCTACGCCGGCCGTAGGGATGCTCACCCGTTTGCCCCGCCGCCACGACGAAAGCCAAATTCTCTATCGCGCGAGCGCGCAACAAAGTTTCCCAGTGAGCTCTGCCCGTCGCCACGGTAAAGGCAGCGGGAACCACTAATATTTCTGCACCGTCAGCGACCAGATCACGGTACAACTCGGGGAAACGAAGATCGTAGCATACGCTTAGACCGAGGCCACCCCATGGTGTTTGCGCAAGCACCGGCGTTTGTCCCGCGGCAGTGTTTGAAGATTCGAGATAGCGCTCACCGGCATCGGGTAAGCTGACATCAAACAAGTGAATTTTGTCGTAGCGCGCCACGCGGCGGCCGTCAGGGCCATAGACGAGGCAAGCAGCCACGGGCGGCACGTCATCGCCGGCCAATAAGGGAATGGTCCCGGCCACCAACCAAAGCCGAGTATCTTTGGCCAGTTGAGACATGGCATCCTGAATAGGCCCGCTGCGATCAGTCTCGGCAATTTGCAAACGCAGGTTTTGATCACCGCTCATTGCGGCAAAATTCTCCGGCAGCACGACCAAGTTAGCCCCCTGCGAGGCAGCGCGGCGAATGAGTTTCGAAGCCGTCGCTAAATTCTCGTCAACCAGCGCCCCAGAATTCATTTGCAGGGCCGCGACGGTCAAGCTGCGAGTCACGGAATGATCTCTTGCGGCAGCTCGGAACCCGGCTCGGTATTCATGTCTGCCCCGTCCAAGGGTTTGGGTAAGACTTCGGCGAGGTAGCGCTCGCAATCCTTAAAGCGTGTCACGTCAACGTCGCTACGCTGGACCTTTTTTACTCGATAGCTATCCCAAGGACCGAGGATTTGATAGTAGGTTTCGCCCAGCTTGCTTAAGGGTTTTCTAAAAATTTGCTGAATAAGTAACACGGCCGCACCGAGGCCGGGGCCGCCGACAATGGCGCCGCCGATGGGCATTACATTGGATACATGGGGACGAACGACTGCAAGTTGGTCATAGTCTTTAGCGCGCATGCCGATACGGCCGACAACGCCCAAGTCTGCAACCGAGCCCACCAATCCAAGGTTGCAGGTATAAGCATTGCCCCCTTCCACGTTAAAGTCACCCTGCAATTCATCAAAGCTTAGACCCTCGTCGGTCACGTCGCTAAAATCTAAAGACAAACGTCGGGGTAATGCGGAAACGCTCAAGATCCCCAGTAACCGACCCCCCCCCGGATCGACTTCTTTCAGCGTGCCTTCTTCCAATTTGAAGCGCATGGTCCCCGACGCGGTATCTAAAAAATCTGCCGAGGGTGGCCCCGACCAACTCAGGGCACCACTCGCATTGGCCATAGGCCCTTCCATGATGGGTCCATAACCAAAGCGTTTGAGAGTTTCCGCTACATCGCTGCTGCGAAGATTTAAACGCAAACTACTGCGCTGCAGCGTTACATCGTCATTCAACAAACGCCAATCGGCATCACCGTCGATAATGAATGTACCGCCATTGATATCGATGCGGCTCGCCACTACGCCCGCCGGTATGGGGTCGATGCTGGCCAGTAGCTGACCAAACCGCCAATCTTGAATGCGAAAATTCTCGATACGTACGCGGGTCGGCGGCACGGACCGGGGATCCGCCAAGCCAGCTTCGCCGGATTCGGATTCCACCAACTGCAGCCGCCGCATGTTTAAGTCCAGTCGTCGCTCAAGCGATGGATTGTCTGGAACAGTGATGCGCCCACGAGCTCGCTCCCCATCCACCTCAATCTGCCAACTATCGTCCAAACGTGTTGCCAGAAGACTCGTGTCACGGAACAAATAGCCGAAGGCCGACAGTTCATCGATCATTATTGGCTGAGGTCGGTAGCCGGCAATGTCGCGACGGCCCTGACCGGTCGACACGGACAGCCAGTCAGCGACATGCAACCGCGGCAAGCGCCCCGATATATCGATACCCGGTGTCTGCGGCATCACCGCATCTTCAGCACCAGAATGCACTGCCAAGCGATCCAGACGCCACACATTCTGTTGCGACTGCATACGCAATGCCCAATGCAAGGATCGTTGAAAATTACCTTTGATATCGGTGACGCCGGTGTCTGGAAAATCGATGTCTAGATATAGCGGCATGGCACTTGCCGCAGACTTACTGAGCGGTTCCGGGAGGCTGCTGGCTACACCGACCAAATCGGAATGCACCAGGAGGCGCAATTTTCGCTCTGACTTAGGCGCCGGCACCAATAAAACCGCCTGCAAATCGGGGGCACCGGTGACGCGGTTTGAATAAGGCAATTTCAGCGTATCCATCCACAGTGTCGCCGGAATCTGGCTGCTGAGCAGTGCATGATGCCCATAGGCACCGCGGTCTTGGCGCGTTGAACGCAACTTAATTTTTACCGGCTCACCCAAGAGTCGCGCATCGAGCCGGTCTGCATCTAAACGCGTGTTGCGTACCCGCAATATTCCCTTGATGTTGGTTAAGGGCTGTTCGATACCGTTGACCGCCAACTCATTGTCTCTGGCGGCCACTTGCGCAATCAGCCGATAATTTTTTGGTCTTAAAGCCGGTATACGCAAATCGAAACGCGCATCGACTTCGCCCGTCGCGCGCAATCGCCGCAAGCTGGACCGAATCTCCCGCGTCGGGGGCAATGCTTGCAAGACGCGCAGCAAGGCGTTCAAATCAAGACGCTGCTCACCCGCGATATCAATGACGCCTTTACGCAAGTCAGAAATACGCGCAGCGATATCCTTAACCGGCATACCCGCCAGCCGCCCGGAATTGCGAACGGTTGACAAACTCACACCGTCAAAAACGAATTGCCCCGATAGATTTTCCACCCGCGGCCAGTCTGGCGCATAGTCAAAAATCGCGTCTTGTACCGCGACATCGACGCGAAAGGTCCCCTCGTCGTCAGTAAACGGCCAGTCACGCAAAGCACCGTCATATCGGAGCTTCGCATCGCTAACCTTGCCGTCCACCAAAGCGCGTCTTAACCACTGACCCACCTTTGGTGGCAACTTTCCGATGGGGAGAAAAGCCAATGCCTGGGTGCCGCCAACCTGAGCATCAGCGTCTAGATCTAGACGGGGACTGCTGCCGTCGCGCGGCAGAGTAATCTCAAAGCGAGCGGTGGACACCAATTGCGGCGCACGAATTGAAAAACTATCCGAAAGAATCCGCACAGCATCATCAGCAACGCGCCACACCAAAAAGCCGGACAACTCATCGGCAGTCACTCGGTCGGCGAACAGCTGGGGGACAGTAAACTCAGCCGCAAGGGTATTAACTTCCAAGCGCCCACCATCTTGATCAGCCTCCACGGCAGCGCTGATTCCAGTGCCCGCGATACCACCCGGACCATCGATTAAAGCGAAACCGTCGGCTTGGCCGGCAACGCGGTAGCGCGGCGCTGCACCGGGCGCGGTCACCACGGAAATATCCACATCGCTCAATTCGCCGGCAACATCAGCGGGTAGCAGGTCACTTCGCGCCTGTGAAGTCGCGCTGGCCAGTACTAGCGGATATAGGTCCTGAAGACGCAAATAGGCCGTTCGCAGCGAAAAACGCTGCTCGTCCCCCGGCATTTTTTCAGAGCGGACGATTAAACTGCTGCTGGGCCAAGACGAACCCTGTCTGGAAATCTGCAAATCACTTAAGGCCAGCAACCAGCCCGCGTCACTGCTTTCCCATTCGAAGCCCCCGCCGAATTCATCGTAGCTGGTGTCCGCAGCGCGACCGGTACTAAGCTGCAAGTCATATAATTGCATACGGGCCGCGACTTTCTTCGCCTTAGTGCCCCGCATGCGGGCATCGATAGATAAATTTCCTTGCGCAAAGACCAGTGGCGTAGTATCCCGCAATGCCAGATTTAGCAATCTCGGAATATCCACGTCATCACCTTCGAGATTCATGGACCAACCCGTTTCACTGAATCGCGATCCGGAATCCAGTAGCGCGGCATCAATCACGGCGCTGAAATTCAGTCTTCCCTTCTCCTCCCCCAAAACCTCGACGCGCCCGTCTACCTGCAATTCGTCATCCGCCAAGCTGAGTCGAACCCGCGGCACTTCCACCGACAAACTGCCTGCTGGCGCTTCCGCATCCCGATAATTCACATGTATGTCTTCGAAGCGCAGATCAATCTCGGTAATTTGCCGTGGTGTGGCCGTCATGGCGGGTAAGAGCTGATCCACCGGCAAGCCCTGAACGCGCCACGGACTATTCTCCGTCGCTCGCTGTATATCCACGGCAGCGCCAAGCACGGCCAGCCGGCTTGGCACCAATAAACCGTCGCTGAATAGCCTGAGTATGCTCAAACCCAATGAAACTTCTTCGGCTGCGAGAACCTGCTGGCCCGTTTCGGGCTCTAGCAAGCGCACTTGAAAAAGGCTCAGCGCGGGACCGCGCAGCGGCCAACTCGCGCTGATCCGCTCAAATTCAACGTCAAATCCGGTGCTTTGGGCGGCGATTTGCCGCACTTCTTCCTGATAATCCGGCACCAAGGGCAAGAGCAGGCGAACCAGGCCCACCATCAGCGCCATCAGGATAACGACGGTCGCTAGAACGTAGGCCAGGCTGCGGAAAATTTTTCGTACGACACCCGCCATTACGCCGCCTACATCAACACCACATCAAATCTATCTTGCTCGTAGAGCGACTCGGACTGTAAGCGGATGGGTTTGCCGATTGTCTCTTCAAGCTCAGCCAGGCTGGATGATTCCTCGTCGAGCAGTGTTTCGACAATATCTTGATGCGCTAAAACGACCAATTCTTCAACCTGGAACTGTCTATGCTGACGCAATATCTCACGAAAAATCTCATAGCACACGGTTTCCGCCGTCTTGTGATATCCCGTGCCATGACAGACCGAGCAAGGCTCACACATGATGTGTTCCAAGCTTTCTCTCGTGCGCTTGCGAGTCATTTCCACTAGGCCCAAGGGTGAGACCTGGGTTATTTGTGTGCGGGCATGATCGCCCGCCAAGGCGGCTTCTAGTGCGCCGATGACTTGCTCGCGATGAGAATCTGAACTCATATCAATAAAATCGATAATGATAATGCCGCCCAGATTTCGCAGGCGCAGCTGCCTGGCGATGGCTAAAGCCGCCTCAAGGTTGGTCCGAAAAATAGTTTCTTCCAAATTTCGGTGTCCCACATAGGCGCCGGTATTCACGTCCACGGTGGTCATGGCCTCGGTCTGGTCCAGAACGATATGGCCCCCGGATTTCAGTGGCACATGCCGTTGCAGTGCGCGCTGAATTTCATCCTCAACGGCGAACAAGTCGAAGATCGGGCGGCTGCCTTCATAAAATTCGATGGCAGTCGAACTATTCGGCATAAAGCGACTGACAAATTCTTGTAGGCGCTCGCGGGCAGATTCGGAGTCGACGCGCACCCGCTCAATACCCGAACTTGCGAAATCACGCACGACGCGAACTGACAAGGGCAAGTCCTCGTGCACCAGCTGACCCGCCAAGGACTTGCTGGCCTGCTCGCGAACACCGGTCCAGAGCTTGTGCAAAAACTGCAAGTCCGCGCGTAGGGCATCAATCTCCGCAGCTTCCGCGGCTGTGCGCAATATGTAACCAGCGGCCTGAGTATCTTCCGCTGTGATCTCGCCCACTAAACCGCGCAGCCGTTCCCGCTCCACTTCGTCTTCGATGCGGGACGAGACGCCCACACCCTCGCCGCGCGGAATGAGCACCAAGTAGCGAGAAGGAATCGTCAAATAAGTGGTCAGTCGGGCGCCTTTGGTGCCTAAGGGATCTTTTAGAACCTGCACCAAGAGTTCATCGCCTTCACGCAACAATTGACGGACATCAGGCGTCGACTCCCCGGAATCACCATTTTCAGTGTCTTCCCGGGGTCGATAAACGTCGCCCGCATGCAAAAATCCCGCACGTGCCAGCCCCACGTCAACGAAGGCGGCTTGCATGCCTGGAAGCACGCGAGAGACGCGGCCCTTGTAAATGTTACCGGCCAAACCTAGACGCGACGCACGCTCAAGAAACAACTCCTGCAGCACGCCGTTCTCAACGACGGCGGCCCGAACTTCGCGCGGCGTTACATTAATGAGTATTTCTTCGCCCATGGGAGTCAATCGCTGTGGGGTAGTAAACGATACCCGAATGACGTCAACAATCGCGCAGTTTCAAACAAGGGCAAGCCCACCACGGCGGAATAGCTGCCGCGCAGCGATTCTACGAATACCGCGCCCAAGCCCTGGATACCATAGCCGCCCGCCTTGTCATGCGGCTCACCGCTGGCCCAATAGGCGGCCGATTCGTCGGCCTGAATGGGACGAAATCGTAGTTCAGCGCTCCCCGAGGCGAAACCCGAATCGGTTCTGGATAACAGGGCGACCCCAGTGAATACTTGATGACAGCGGTTCGACAATCTGTTCAACATGGCCGCGGCATCCTGCTGGTTTTTTGGCTTGCCCAAGATTGCATCGTCTATAACGACAACGGTGTCGGCGGCCAGCACCAGTTGAGGCGGATTGCCCAAGCGTGCACGAGTCGCTTGCGCCTTCTCGAACGCCATGCGACGAACGTAGTCTTCGGGCGACTCATCCGGCCGGCGTGCTTCGTTGATATCGGCAGGCATCACTTGATGTTTCACACCGATTTGCGCCAGCAGCTCCCGCCGGCGCGGTGACGCGGAAGCTAGGTAGATAAAATCTTGCATTAGGAACGGTGGTAAGGATGGCCCTGCAGCAAGGTCCAGGCACGATAGATTTGCTCAACCACCATGATGCGAACCAAGGCATGGGGCAGAGTCAGGCGCGACAAAGACCAGATATCGCTGGCCCGGTCTAGACAGCCCTGCGCCAGACCGTCCGGACCGCCCACCATAAGCGCTACCCGGGCACTATTCGACTGCCAAGCCGCTAAGTGCTCGGCGGTTTCGGTACTGGACCATTGCTGTCCGCGCTCATCCAAAGCAATCACTAAGTCAGCGGCATCGGTTCGTCGCAGCAAAGCTTCGCCCTCGATACGAACGGATTGTTTGATGTTATCGCGCGCTTTGCGACTACCCAAGGGAATTTCTTCAATTTGAAAGTTCAGCTGTGCCGGCAAGCGCCGTCGATAGTTGTCCACGCCATCCACCGCCCAAGGGGGCAAACGCGTCCCAACCGCAAGAAGAGTGATTTGCACCGAAAACCGCGACGATCAAATACTGCCGGACTCGGTATCAGCGTCACTCGCGCTCATATCCCAAAGCTTTTCGAGTTTATAAAACTCACGCACTTTCGGCTGCATGATGTGCACGACGACATCCTGCAAATCCACCAGCACCCACTGCCCGCTCTCCGCGCCCTCCACCCCATAGGGTGCGTGTCCGGCTTCCTTTAGCGTCCCCACCACGCTGCTGGCCATGGCCTTAACGTGCCGATCGGAGGTACCACTAGCCACGACCATATAATCCGTCACAGAGGTCAGCTCACCAACGTTCATTACGGTTAGTTCCCGGGCCTTTAAGTCCTCCAAAGCCACGACTGCCAGCTCTAGTATTTCCTCAGTTTGCACCTTGCGACTCTCCGGCTGCATTCATTGGTTGATCAATGACTCACGATAACAATCATTTTGCAAAATCAATTGCCGCACAACATCGGGAACCAGATAGCGAATATCCTGGTCTTGGGCTCTCAGCTTGCGAATTTCGCTAGAAGCGATATTCAAGGCCGTAACGGTTTGGACAATAATGCGGCCAGGACCACGAGCTGGCCTTTGGCGCTCCGCGAGCAATTCAGCCTCAGGCCCGGTATCGGGCAATGTCGAACCCGGTCGATTGGCGACCACCAAATCGGCAATGTCCAAGATCGATTCCCAGCGATGCCAGCGCGTAAATTTGCGAAATGCATCCATCCCCATAATTAGGGCCAAATCACGCTGGGGAAATTCCTCGTGAAGTTCGGCCAAAGTATCCACGGTGTAGGAGCGCCCTGCACGCGCAAGTTCTCGCTCGTCAACGGCAAAACCATCTTGGCCCGCAATGGCCGTCCGCAACATTGTCACGCGCAGTTGAGCCGGCGCGTGGGGTGCTGCGCGATGGGGCGGGTCGCCCACGGGTATGAAGCGAACTTCAGACAAAGCGAGCGCCTGCTGAAGCTCCAGTGCAACCCGGAGATGTCCAATATGCACCGGATCGAAAACCCCGCCGTAGACGCCCATGGTGTCCCGCTGCCTATCCGCTTGCATATTCAGGCGGCAGTCTCCACCGCAACTGCGCCGGCGGCCAGCGCCAAGCCGAGTTCAAGCAACGCCGGCCAGGGGCGGCCGGGCCTGGCGCCCTTAACGATGCGATCCACACAAGCCGCTTGCACCAGCAGTTTTCGCGCGCCTTCACTACCCACCCGCTTAACGGCGCGGCCGACCAAGGCTTCTCGCGAACGCCACACGCCGGCGGCCGACATGGCCCGGCCCGGCGCTTCACCGCGTTCCAGTCTTTGAGCAAGCTCCGCGATAACAGTGATTTCGCGCACCAAACTCCAAAGTACCAAGGGTGCGGCCACGGCCTCCTGCTCTAGATGCTCCAAGATACGTGCCGTGCGCGCGGGGTCACCCGCCAAAGCGGCATCGGCCAGTTGAAAAACGTCAAAACGTGCACCATCGGCAACCGCGGCCTGCACCGTAGACACGTCGACACGCGAGTTCTCGGCCAACAAGACAAGCTTGTCAATTTCCTGTTTGGCGGCCAATAAATTACCTTCGACACGTCCCGCAAGCAGCTGCAAAGCTTCCGGCTCGCAGGCCAAACCGGCCTTTTTTAGCCGCGCCGATAGCCAGGCTGGCAAGGCATCACGGTCCGGTGCCCGCACGTTTATCCAAACGCCCGCTTTTTCTAGACGGGTAACCCATTTGGACCTCGCCGCCGCTGCACTGAGCTTCGGCGTAATGATCATCAAAATTTTATCGGCCGGCGGATTCTCGGCGATGGCGACTAGCTGCTTAGATCCCTGATCGCCAGGCTTACCGGTGGGCAGGCGCAGCTCCACCAGCTGGCGGCTAGAAAACAAAGAGAGATTGTTAAGGCTGGCGCGTAGCTGTTCCCAATCGAAGCCACGCTCAGCGGAGTGCACTTCGCGTTCATCACAGCCCGACTCGCGCGCGGAACCGCGGATGGCATCCGCGACCTCGTCCACCAACAAGGGTTCATCACCCGAAACTAGATAGAGTACGCGTGGACCAGCGGACAGGTGAGCGGTCAGTTGCCGTGCAGAAATTTTCACGGATCAGCGGGCCACCTGGCTCCAACTGATACTCTCTTCTTCCAGCAAGATAGGAATGCCATCGCGGACAGGGTAGACCAAGCGTCCATCACGACTAATTAGCGCTTCTGCAAGGCCTTGCTTGACGATTTCGTCGGCGTTGTTGCGTAATTCACCCTGATCAATTGCGGCGTTGAGAGAACCCAGGCGATCCGGGCCCAGAATTTCCAGTGGCAGCCGAGTGACGGGGCAACAAATTATGTCAAGCAGTTTTTTATCCATTTCTATGCAGCGCCCAATGCGCAGAATATAGCACAGCGGCCACTTTCAACAGCTTACTCACCGTGGGACTCAGCCGAATTCACCGCCTCGGCGACCGGCCGCTTATCAGCACCGGGGACCGGATCGTAGCCGCCGGCCGAAAAGGGCTGACAACGAAGTAAGCGGCGAATACTTAGCCAAGCACCGCGAGCGAGGCCAAATCGGTCGATAGCCTGGCGAGCGTAGTCGGAACAGCTGGGATAAAAACGACAGCGGGGACCCAACAGTGGCGATACGAAGCGCTGGTAAACACCAATAAAGCGACCGGCCGCGGCAGCCGCATAACTCGTCCCAGCCCTTTCACAGGCTTCCCTCCTAGGTCGCGAGGGCATCGGTGGCGGCAAGCTTCATGGCTTGAATCATGGCATTGAGACCATTGCTGCGGGTTGGGCTGAGATGTTCATCCAGGCCAATGGCCGCCACGAAATCCGGAGGGGTTGCCACGATCTGGGCCGGCTCACGATCACTGTAAACGCGCAGCAGCATGGCAATGAGTCCTGACACAATGGCCGAGTCGCTAATGGCGGCAAAATGTAAACGATCGTCCTGTTGCTCGGCCTTCAACCAAACTTGCGATTGACAACCCTGCAGACGAAATTCTTCGCGGCGCCAAGCTTGAGGAAACTCAGGCAATCGCCGACCCATATCAATAATGTACTGATAGCGATCCATCCAGTTATCCAAGAACTGAAATTCATTAATCAGCTCTTGCTGTGCATCAGCAATTTCATTCATGAGTCACTGACCGGCTCACCGCGACGCCAGCGCGTACCGTCGGGACCATCTTCGATCAGCACGCCGGCAGCCGCCAAATCGTCCCGAATTTTATCCGCCAGGGAAAAATTTCGGTCGGCCCGCGCGGCAATACGCTGGGCCAGTAAATCCTCAATTGTTGACGAGTCCAAGCCCTCGGTTCCCCCGGCTTGAAACCATTTTTCCGGGTCTTGGGAGAGTAACCCCATAAACTCCGCACTCGCGCGCAAACAAGCCGCATGTTGTGTCTTCTCGGCGGCACTTGCACGTTGCAACTCGCGAGCCAAATCAAACAAGGCAGCCATCGCGCGCGGCGTATTGAGGTCATCTTCCAAGGCCGCGATGAAACGTGAATCGGGAGCCGTGTGCGTCCATATATCTTGCCAACCGTCGGCGGCGCGCAAGGCACCATAGAGTCGATCCAGCTTCCGCCGGGCCTCCAACAGAACTCGATCGGTCCAATCCAATGGCTGGCGATAGTGCGCACTCAGCAGCGCCAGGCGCACGGCCTCTCCGGGCGCTTGCTGCAAAAGGTCGCGAACCAAAACGACATTGCCCAGGGATTTCGACATTTTCGTGTGGTCAACATTGACGAAACCATTGTGTAACCAATAGCGGCTGAAGAGTTGTCCATCATGCGCGCAAGTACTTTGCGCAATCTCGTTTTCGTGATGCGGAAAAATGAGGTCGTTGCCACCCCCATGGATATCAATACTGCGCCCCAAATGCTCCGCTGCCATCACTGAACACTCAATGTGCCAGCCTGGACGGCCGCGGCCCCATGGGCTATCCCACCCTGGCAGCTCGGGTGTGGATGGCTTCCAAAGCACGAAGTCGCCCGCGTCTTCTTTATAAGGCGCCACCTCGACCCTGGCACCCGCGAGCAATTCGCGCTGGTCGCGACGCGATAAGGCACCGTAGTCTGAAAAGGACCGAACCCTGAACAGCACATGCCCCTCGCCAACATAGGCATGACCACCCTCAATTAACTGGCCAATCATGCGAATGATGCTATCCACATGCTCGGTGGCGCGAGGCGTGACATCGGGTGCTTGAACGCCCAGGGCCTGCATGTCTTCAAGATAGGCCTGAGTGAATCGCGTGGCGATCACATCGATGGAAACACCTTCGTCTTGAGCAGCTTGGTTAATCTTGTCATCGATATCGGTAATGTTGCGGGCATAGGTCAGCTCATAGCGAGTCCGCAACAAACGCGCCAAGACATCGAAAACAACAGCCGGCCGCGCGTTGCCAATGTGGGGAAAACTGTAAACCGTGGGCCCACAAACGTAGAGACTCACCTGCCCCTCTACCAAGGGACTAAAGGCCTCTTTCTTACGACTCAGGGTGTTATATAGACTGATGCTCATGATCAAGGTAGCGCGGCGGCGCACAGCAAGCCGGCTATAATAGCAATCTTTAGCCAAGCACAGCGGGCCGACTCGCACCGCGATCACCCCGTAATAGGAGCATTTACTTGGATCCCACAGCGATTTTCGCCCAGCGCCGGACGGTTGAGCAGGTCGAAGAGGGCCACGAACTGGCCCCAAAATTTGATAGTGATGGCTTGATTCCGGCCGTAACCACCGATTATGAGTCGGGCCTACTGCTAATGCATGGCTATATGAATGCCGAGGCCTTGGCCAAAACCATCCAAAGCGGCGAGGCGCATTACTACAGTCGCAGCCGCCGGGCGCTCTGGCACAAGGGCGCCACCAGCGGCCTGGTTCAAACAGTCCGCGAATTGCTGATCGATGATGATCAGGATTGCGTATGGCTGCGCGTGGATGTCGGCGGCAGCGGGGCGAGCTGTCACGTGGGTTACCGGTCCTGCTTCTACCGGCAAGTGTCCATCGCGCCTGAAGATACTAGCGCGCCCCTAGCGTTGCGCTATACAGAAACGGAAAAGCTCTTTGATCCTGAAGTGGTCTACCCGGGCGTACCCAATCCCACGAAACTGTAAGACGAGATACGGTAAATGATTAGCCTGGTTTCGCCTGGCCCAACCAGGCCATGGCGGCGAGCAGCATGAACAACATGACCGTAAACACGGCGCCTCGATTCACTTGCGTCCGAACGCGCGATTCCATGGCCGGGGTGGAGCCTTCGTGTTTCATACGATTAAAAATTCCTTCCAGCGGCGCGTAAAAAACAGCCATCATTACCGAGACTAAGAACACCAAACCAAACAAGAACAGTTTCCAGGCCAACCACGGCGTATCCACGGGCCAGCCGCGCAGCAAAGAGCTCAAACCGAAGCCCAAAAATACCAAGCACTCGCCGAGCATAATCGAGCCGGTGAATATGTATAGGCGAGTGGCGACGGGTTTGCCCATGTGCTTAAAGGCAAAAAACTCGGCACAAATCCAAGCAATGCCGATCAGCCACGCGAGGGGGAGCAACCAAGCCGGTGGTGATACCAGGCCCAAACTCGTCGCCAAGTGCAAGCCGATCACCGCGATCAATGCAAACGCAACTCTTGGCAATAAATCGATGGCCAAGGAAATACGCATCAGCAGGAGACGCTGCGCAACAGAATAGCGCGGATTCTTAAGCGCCAAGGCTAGGGTGAATACACCAACATCAGTACCTAGCCAGAATACAAATAGCAACAGATGCAAAAACAGCAGTACCGCGTGTAAATCCATGGCCCTATTTTCGGCGCGTCCAACGACGAGGTGATCGACCCACCGCGCGCGTTTCGGGCAAGCGAGACCAGGTATATAGAAACTCGATGCTACCGATGGTAATGACCAGATAGGCACCCAGCTCCATGAGTTCTTCAAAGGCGAGGACGGCGACGCGCAGATAACCGTCGCCCAATGTCGGCAGCCAGACGGTCTGACGAGCGAGCAACTGAGCGAAGATTGCCAGCAATATGACGCCCGCAATGATCATCGCCAAACCGGCCGAAGGCCACGAGCGCTGCCACCCAGCCTCCAAGCGCCGCCGGTGCCTATACAAGTAGACACCAGAAATCACCGTCAGCAGCGCCGCTAGCACCTGCCATAAATTGTCCACGGCATAGTGATCAAGAAAGAAATCGATTTCCCTCACGAGGCCGATCAAAAAAAGGCTGGCGAGCGCAATGGCCAGCGGCCGTCGCAAACGATCACGCAAGGAAATCCAAAAGAAAATCACACTACAAACAAGCAGTAGCAAATGCTGGATATTCTCCACGAGGGAAAATTCGGTCGTAGACCGGGACTGACTGCCGGGAACCTGTTTCACTAGGCCCAGTCCATCGGCGGAATGCTCCGCCGACCAAACCACCAGGCCGGCAACCAGCGCCACCAGCAATGCGTACAGCAAGAAGCGCCCAATACCCTGCAGGGTGGTGACTTTACCCGCCATTACTTTACCGTGCTTATGCGCCGAATGACGAGTCCAACCAAATCCTCCGCCAAAGATTTACGCAGCATGGATTCTTCAAGGGCCTTGCCCAAAACTTCCGTTTCGTCATAGGTGTATTCACGTGTTCTCGTCAATAGCTGAGGTTCCAGAACACGCTGCCCATTCACAATCACTTCATAAGCAATTGTGTAAAACACCTCGTAGGCGTCCGGTACGTTTCGTAAAGACACGGATAAGACTCGCTGACCGGTGCTATCTCTATTCACAAGGACAACAGTATCAGCCGCCGCGGCACTATCCACCAGCGCAATTTCACTGCTTCGCAAGGTCTTGACAAGCTCACGGTAGAACGGGGAATGACGGTCACTGGTTTGAATGTAGGTTGCTCCCAGCCCGGGTGAAAATTCCGCCCGGCCACGCGCCTGAAAGCCGCAAGCGGCGGTGCTTGCCAGTACAAGAATCAGCACCAGATGCCTAAACGACGACATTAACTAATTTTCCCGGTACGACGATGACCTTGCGCGCGGGTTTGCCGTTCATGAAACGACACACATTCTCATGCGCCATGACGGCCGCCTCCAAGTCTGCCGAGGAAATATCCGCCGCAACATCCAGCTTCGCCCGTAACTTACCGTTGACTTGTATAACGATATTGACTGTGGCGGCTTGCAGTGCGTCGGGATCGTAGACGGGCCAAGGCTGCGTAATCAAATCCGACTCATGGCCCAAATCCCGCCACAGCCGATGGCAGATATGCGGCACGATGGGCGATAGCATCAGGACGACACTGTTCAAAGCCTCATCCATAATCGCTCGATCAAGCGCGCCCGCGGATTTGTGTTTCTTCAGCCGATTGAGTAATTCCATCATGGCCGCGATGGCGGTATTAAATGTGTAGCGGCGGCCCACATCATCACTGACTTTTGCAATGGTTTGATGCAGGGCCCGCCGCAATTCTTGCTGCGCGGAATCTAGATTTTCAAAGCCGACTGCCTCGACGGGACCGGCGTCGACATGTTCCTGAACCAATCGCCATAGCCGGCCCAAGAAACGAAATGCACCCTGAACACCTTCATCAGACCACTCCAAAGCTTGCTCCGGTGGCGCTGCAAACATGACAAACAGGCGTACAGTATCCGCACCGTAACGATCAATAAGCTCTTGCGGGTCGACGGTATTGCCCTTGGACTTGGACATCTTCGCGCCGTCTTTTAGCACCATGCCCTGCGTGAGCAATTTCTTAAAGGGTTCGTCGGATTGCACAAGGCCCTCGTCGCGCATCAGCTTGTGAAAAAAGCGGGCATACAGCAGATGCAAAATCGCGTGTTCGATACCACCGATGTACAAGTCCACGGGCAGCCAATAAGCTGCCCTGTGGTCCAGCATCGCCGCTTGGCTGTCAGGGCAACAAAACCTAGCGTAGTACCAAGAAGACTCCATGAAGGTGTCGAAAGTGTCGGTTTCACGCGTAGCGGCCGCACCGGTATCCGGATGCCGGACCGAATAAAACTCGGGCAGCTGTTTCAAGGGCGAACCGGCTTCGGATAAGGCCACGTTCTCCGGTAACGCAACCGGCAGCTGCGCCGCCGGGACCGGCAGTGCCTGGCCATCGTCGGTGTTGATCACTGGAATTGGCGCGCCCCAATAGCGTTGGCGCGACACCAGCCAGTCACGTAAACGGTAATTGACTTGCCGCTGACCCTGGCCGGATGACTCCAAATCCTCGGCGATAGCAACGAACGCGTCAGCGGAACTCAAGCCGTCGTATTGACCCGAATTTACCAAGACCCCCGGCGATTCAAAGGCGCCCGCCTGCAAATCACATATTTGCCCGTCGTCCGCCGGCGCAATCACTTGCCGGACCGTCAAACCGTAGTGCTGGGCAAACTCCCAGTCGCGTTGATCATGACCGGGAACTGCCATCACGGCACCGGTGCCGTAGCCGATCAAGACAAAGTTCGCCACCCAAATGGGTACGGTATCGCCTGTGAGCGGATGAATAGCATCGATGCCCAGGGGCATACCCCGCTTTTCCATCGCCTCCATCGCAGCTTCTGATACCGCATTTTGCTGACAGTCCTCTAAAAAGGCGGCGAGTTCTGGATTGTCTTTAGCCGCCCGACGGGCCAGCGGATGTTCCGCGGCCACGGCCATGTAACTGACACCCAACAAGGTATCGGGACGAGTGGTATACACCAACAGTTGTTCATCGCCAGCGACGATATCGAACCGAATCTCAACGCCTTCGGAGCGTCCGATCCAGTTCCGCTGCATGATCTTGACTGGTTCGGGCCAGTCCAAATCATCTAATTCCGCCAATAGCTCCTCGGCATAGTCGGTGATTTTTAGAAACCACTGAGGAATTTCCCGACGCTCAACCAAGGCGCCGGATCGCCAGCCTTTACCATCAATAACCTGTTCGTTGGCCAGGACAGTTTGGTCCACCGGATCCCAATTCACCACGGCCTTTTTTTTGTAGGCCAGACCCTTTTCAAGCAGCCGGGTAAACAACCACTGTTCCCATCGATAGTAATCGGCATCGCAAGTGGCCAATTCCCGATTCCAGTCGTAACCGAAACCCAGGCGCTGCAGTTGGCCGCGCATGTAATCGATGTTTTCGCGAGTCCATTTTGCCGGTGGCATGCCATGCTTAATGGCCGCTCCCTCGGCAGGCAAGCCAAAAGCATCCCAACCCATGGGTTGTAAGACGTTCTTGCCCAGCATGCGTTGATAGCGCGAAACCACATCGCCAATGGTGTAGTTGCGTACATGGCCCATGTGCAGCCGGCCGCTGGGATACGGAAACATGCACAGGCAATAGAACTTTTCGCGATCTATATCTTCCGATGCGCGGAAACTATCCGACTCGGCCCAATGGGCTTGGGCTTCGGCCTCTACGGCCGCAAATTCATAGGGCACTTCGCTCACGATGCTAACTAGTGATTGGGATAATGGCAGGCAAGGATACAACAGCCAACCGGCAGGGGCTGCCCTAGCGAAGTTTGCGAAATAGCCAGACAGCAGCCAATGCCAGGCAGCTATAGAAGATCACCGGCAGATTCCCCCAGCGCACATAGGGGGTGGCGCCGGTAAACGGCAGAACCTCACCGCGCAGCACATGCGCGGCAAACTGCGGAGAGCCCTGAACCACACCGCCTTGCGGGTCGATGATGGCAGTTATTCCCGTATTCGTCGTCCTCAGCATGTAGCGCCCCGCCTCCAAGGCGCGCATGCGGGCAATCTGCAAATGCTGATGGGGGGCGATTGAATCGCCGAACCAAGCATCGTTACTGACATTGACCAACAATCCGGCGGTGGGCAGGAAATGACGCTGTTCCCCGCCATAAGCATCCTCATAGCAAATACTCGGTGCTAAGTTAATGCCAACAGCCCGTATGGGTTGCTGATCATCGTCACCACGTAAGGCATCGCGATAGGGCAATGTCATGAGCCGCATCCATTCGCGAACGAAATCGGGGACCGGAAAAAACTCTCCAAAAGGAACCAGGTGCCGCTTGTGATAAACGCCCCTTGCCTGGCCGAGGCTAATCAGCGAATTGTAGAACTGCTTGCTACCGGGCTCATAATTTAGAATACCCAGCAACAGCGCAAAATTACCTGCTTTGGCGAGCGCATCCAACTCATCGAGATAAGCTCTGACTTGTTGTGCCATGGCGGGAATTGCCACCTCGGGCCAAACCACCAAATCGACACCTTGCTGGGCGACGGTCAAATCACGATATAAAGCCATGGTTGGCCGGCGCTGGGACGGCAGCCATTTTCTATCTTGCGCAATCGCACCCTGAACCAGCGCAACACGAATGGCCGCACCATCAGGCTGGGTCCAAATTCTATTCTGCAGACCGAGGGTCGTCAGTCCCACGACTAGCAGCACCGCGACAGCCCCCACACGCTGACGCAAACCACCAACGATGAATAGGACCAGCGAAGCTGCCAGCGTGGCGGTAAGCAATGAAACGCCATAAACACCCAACAAGGGCGCCCAGGCCGCCAGAGGACCTTCGATCTGTCCGTAACCGACACTTAGCCAGGGAAAACCGGTCAATAACCAGCCTCGCAGCCACTCAATCAGTGCCCAGGCAGCGGGAAATACCACCAAAATACGCGCCCAGGCTGCAGACTGGGGAAGGCTGGTTATTACCCAGCCAAGCAACGCGAAATACAGGGCCATAATGAACGACAAGCCCACCATCAATACCAAAGCGAGCCACAGGGGCGATCCGCCGAAAATTCGGATGCTGATGTACAGCCAGTAGGTACCCAGGACAAATGCGGCCGCGCCGAACAGAAAGCCCCGCCGTGCCGCTTCCTTGGGTGACTGATCCAAACAGGCCAGCAACAAGCAAGCCAGCAACAATGGCGTCAACCAGTAATAGGCAAAGGGCGAAAACCCCAAAGGAAACGCAGCACCGGCGGCCGTCGCAAGCCAGCGGCCTCGCAGAGCCATCAAGTCACTCATCCGCTAGATACGCCGGCAATACTAGCCGTGGCAAATCACGCACAACTAATCCGCGCTGGCTGCGTCGCGGGTAACCTGTATACCGTGCACCCGGCGTCTATCGGCTTGCACGACCGTGAAACTAAAGCCGTGGCAGTTGACCACATCGCCGCGTCTAGGCAATCGCCCCAGTTGATGAATCACCAGGCCACCGATCGTGTCATACTCTTCGTCGCTAACTTCCACGCCGAAGAATTCGCTAAAATCTTCTACTCGGGTTAGCGCCTGAACATGAAAACGTGAATCATCAAGGCGCTGAATAGGCTCGGCCGCACGCGGGTCATGCTCGTCGTCGATCTCTCCAACAATTTCTTCCAGCACGTCTTCAATAGTTAACAAGCCGGCAATACCGCCGTATTCATCCACCACTATGGCCATGTGATTACGACTCTTCCGAAATTGTTTAAGCAGCGTGTTCAGACGCTTGCTCTCGGGTATAAACACCGGCGTTCGCAAGAACCGACTGATATCGAATTCACCGCCGTTGTCCTTGTTCTTCGTCTCCATGAAATAGCGCAGCAAGTCTTTTGCCAGGAGTATGCCAATAACCTCGTCGCGTTCCTCACCCAACACAGGGAAGCGCGAATGGCCGCAATGGATGATGGTCCGCAGTATTTCGTCACGCGGAGCACCTCGCTCCAAAACCACCATATGGGAGCGTGGCACCATTACATCCCGGACCTGGGTTTCTGAGACCTCCAATACATCGCGCAACATTTCGAGTTCGTCGGGATCAAGCACCGACTCCCAGCGCTCATTGCGCAGGAATTCCAACAGTTCTCCACGCGTCGACGGTTCACCACGAACCAAGTCTTTGAGCCGGCCAATCCAGGTGGTACCCGTTGGCGTATCGGGGCTATCGCCTACTTCACTCATGGTTCGAGATGTCCCATTCATTCCCATAAGGGTCCGGAAACCCTAAGTCTGAAATGATATTGGTTTCCAGTCCTTCCATCCTTAGCGCGTCGGCCGGTGTTTGATGATCGTATCCCAACAAATGCAGCAGGCCGTGAATCAGCAAGTGCGTGGCGTGGGCCTGCTGGGTCTTGCCCTGCTGTTGCGCCTCGCTCTCCAAGATCGGCACACACAGCGCCAAATCGCCAAGGGCCACCAGCTCATGGGCGGGTAAGCCTGGCATCGGCGCGGCGGGGAAAGCCAAAACATTAGTAGGCACAGGTTTTTGTCGATGAACTGAATTTAGCTTAGCGCTGTCTGCAGCGCCAATCCAGCGCAGGCTCAGCCGTTTCCCGCCGGAATTGCCGAGCTTTTCCATCGCCGCGGTGATAACCGCGCGGGCGTTCAAACCCTCTGGCGCTTGAATACCCTCAGCGCATTCTTCTTCAACCACCAGGTCAAGCTCGGCCATCGCTAAAAAACGCTTCACGCTTTGCGACTACCGTCGTTGTCTGATCTTGCTTCAAAGCTATCGTAGGCCTCAACAATTTCCTGCACTAGCTCGTGACGCACGACATCGCGCGGTAAAAAAAACGTAAAACTAACCCCGGGTACCTTTTCCAATACGTCGATTACATGACGTAAACCAGAATTCTGGTTCTTCGGTAAGTCTATTTGCGTTACATCTCCGGTAACCACGGAATGGGAACCAAAGCCCATTCGGGTTAGGAACATTTTCATTTGCTCCAAGGTGGTATTCTGCGCCTCATCGAGAATGATAAAGCTCTCGTTTAAAGACCGGCCACGCATGAAGGCCAGCGGTGCCACTTCAATAATATTGCGCTCTACCAAGCGAGCAACACGATCGAAACCCAACATCTCATAAAGCGCGTCATACATGGGTCGCAAATAGGGATCCACTTTCTGCGACATGTCGCCGGGTAAGAAGCCCAACCTTTCCCCCGCCTCAACCGCCGGTCGCACTAGAACAATACGACGCACTTTCTCCTGCTCCAGGGCCTCCACAGCACTGGCCACCGCCAGGTAGGTCTTGCCGGTACCAGCCGGTCCTATACCGAAACTGAGATCATGGCGACGAATACTTTCTACATAGTTTCGCTGATTAATACCCCTTGGCCGCACCGAGATTCGATGCGTAGTGATGACCGCACCAGCATGGTCGTGTTGAGCAGGGTGGCCAGATACTTCCAGGTCAGCGGGTTCTTCAGCGGCCGCTGCGGCCGCTTGCAAACAAAGATGCACACGCTCGGGATCTATAACCTCGGTACTGGCCACCGCAAACAACTCACGCAATACACCCGCGGCTAAACCACACAGGCCGCTGGCCCCCATCACCCGAAAGCGATTGCCTCGATTGCTAATTTGGATGCCAAGCCGTTGTTCTATTTGCCTTAAATGCTCGTCGAATTGCCCGCATAGATTGGCCAGAGCGGCATTGTCAGCCGGCTCCAGCAGCAACTCTTGAGTTTCTATGGGTTTGTTCAAGCGGCTTCGGCACTGGCCACGAGTCGACCCCGCAACGAATTTGGCAAGGCCTCGGTGATCAGTATTTCAGCGAATTCGCCGATCATTTCTGCGTCCGCATCAAAATTTACCCAGCGGTTATTCTCGGTTCGTCCGGCAAGTTGACGATCATTCTTGCGCGATACCCGCTCGATGAGCACGGACTGCCGGCTACCCACCATGGCCTGGCTGATGCGGGCAGCATTTTCTGAGATCTTCGCCTGTAAGACAGCCAAGCGTTCCTGCTTCTCTTTCCTTGCTACCGGATCTGGCAAGCCTGCCGCCGGCGTGCCCGGCCGCGCACTGTAGATAAAACTAAACGACTGGTCGAAACCGATTTCATCGACAAGCTGCATGGTCGCCGCAAAATCAGTGGAAGATTCACCCGGAAAACCAATAATAATGTCAGTGGACAAGGAGATATCGGGCCTGACCATTCGCAGCCGCCGAATTTTGTCCTTGTACTCCAAGACGGTATGACCACGTTTCATGGCCGCAAGAATTCGGTCGGAACCGCTCTGCACCGGCAGGTGCAAGTAGTTGGCGAGTTTAGGAACCTCGGCAAAGGCCTGTATGAGCCGGTCATTGAATTCCACCGGGTGCGAGGTAATAAAGCGAATCCGGCGTATAGCTGGAATCGTCGCCACGTATCGAATCAGGGTGGATAAATCCGCGACCCCACCTTCATGGGTCTTGCCGCGATACGCATTAACGTTCTGGCCCAGTAGGGTAACTTCGCTCACGCCCTGCTCGGCCAGACCCGCGACTTCCGCCACGACATCATCTAGCGGGCGACTGACCTCCTCACCACGGGTATAGGGCACCACGCAAAAACTACAATACTTGCTGCACCCCTCCATGGCGGAAACAAAGGCCGTTGGACCTTGGGCACGGGGCTGCGGCAGGCAGTCAAATTTTTCGATTTCGGGAAAACTAACATCGACGACGCGATCACCGGCATGGCGTACGCGGTCCAACATGGCCGGCAATCTGTGCAGGGTTTGCGGTCCAAACACCATATCGACCGCGGGCGCGCGCCGCGCCAAATCATCGCCTTCTTGGCTGGCCACACAACCGCCCACACCAATCACTATATCGGGTCGCTGCGCTTTTAGCGCGCGCCAGCGCCCCAGCTGCGAAAACACCTTTTCCTGCGCTTTTTCCCGCACGGAACAAGTGTTTAACAACAGCACATCGGCCGCTTCCGGATCCGTGGTCGCCTCCAAACCATGGCTTTCGCGCAGCACGTCCAGCATCTTGCCGCTGTCGTACTCATTCATCTGGCAACCGAAGGTCTTGACGTATATTTTGCCTGGCATGCCAGGTGGCTTTGCGCCTCCTCCTTAGACCTAATAACAGCGTGGCTCGTTCGCCAAGCCGAACAATAAAATTAGCGTATGAAGCCCATACTTTCCAGCTTCACGAAGATCCGGTGCGCGGCTAGGTCGGGATGCAAACCCACGGTATCGATGCGCAACTCAGGCTTCTGAGGTTCTTCATAGGGATCGGAAATGCCGGTGAACTCCTTAATGATTCCCGCGCGCGCCTTCGCATAAAGGCCCTTACGATCACGCTCTTCGCAAACTTCGATGGGCGTGGCGACGTGCACTTCCACGAAACCGCCATGGGCTTCGATGCCCTCACGCACTTGTCGCCGCGTTGCGGTATACGGAGCAATGGGCGCGCAGATTGCCACACCGCCGTTCTTGGTAATTTCCGAGGCCACATAGCCGATACGCAAAATATTGAGGTCACGATGCTCTTTTGAAAAGCCCAGTTCACTCGACAAGTTCTTGCGCACCAAATCTCCATCGAGCAGAGTCACCTGGCGACCACCGTTCTCTAATAATTTCACCAGCAAGGCGTTGGCAATGGTGGACTTACCCGAACCCGACAGCCCGGTGAAAAACACCGTGAATCCTTGTTTATGCCGGGGCGGATAAGAACGCCGCAACTCCTCGACAACCTTCGGATAAGAAAACCATTCCGGGATGTCCAAGCCTTCGGCCAAACGCCGCCGAAATTCTGTGCCCGAAATATTTAGCACTTTTTCATTGGGTTTGGTTTCATCGATGGACACGTACTCCGCGCGATCCTCGACATAGACCATCAACTGGAACGGCACCATGGTGATGTCGAGTTCAGCTTCGTACTCTTTGAAAAGTTCCTGCGCATCGTAGGGCCCATAGAAAGGCTCACCCTTGGAATCGTTGCCCGGGCCGGCGTGATCGCGGCCGACTATGAAATGGGTGCAGCCATAATTTTTGCGAATAATGGCGTGCCACAGTGCTTCGCGAGGACCCGCCATGCGCATGGCCAGCGGCAGTAAGCTGAGCGTGGTCGTTTGTTCGGGATATTGCTCCAGCACATGTTCGTAACAGCGCACGCGAGTGTAGTGATCGACGTCGCCCGGTTTGGTCATGCCCACCACCGGTTGAATCAACAGATTCGCCTCGTTATCGCGCGCAGCTCTGAAGGTTAACTCTTGGTGTGCGCGATGCAGAGGATTTCGCGTCTGAAAGGCCACCACTTTGCGCCAGCCCAACTTGCGAAACCGGCCGCGCAATTCAGCCGGTGTATCCCGCAGCAGCTTGAAATCGTAGTGCATGGGCGGCTCGATGCCGCGCAACTTGCCGCCTAGATAGACTTCACCAGCCTCGTGCATCAAGTAGTGCACGGCCGGGTGTTTTTCATCCTGAGAACCAAAAGCGGCCTGCGCCTCGGTCGGCTTATCCGGTGTCCAAAGATCGCTGACCTCCATGGTCGCAACCAGCACACCTTCTGGATCGCGCAATGCAATGGATTGTCCAAGCTCAATTTTTTCGGCGAAATCCTTACTCACATCCAAGGTGATGGGCATGGGCCACAAGGTTCCGTCGGGCAGGCGCATATCTTTCAATACGCCGTTGTACTCGGCCTCGGTCAAAAACCCCTCCAGGGGCGAAAACGCACCATTGAGCAATAACTCGATATCGCACAACTGCCGGGCCGTGAGGTCCCAGGAGACGTAATCCCGAGCCTTCTGTTGCTCCTGCTCGGCCGCCGATTCACCGATATAAAGCTCTTTTAATGTCCCACCGTGGGGTTCCTTATATGCGCCCATTCTTATGTCCTCACCGTTCCCTGGGTTTTGTCAAAATGTTTTCGTACAAATGAAAGCGGCGCACCGAAACAGGCGCGCCGACCGAAAGAGTATTACGCTTAATGTAGGGCAACTGAGCTAGAACGGAATATCGTCGTCCTCAAAGGCCTCCGCCGGTGCGCTCTGTGTCTGTGGCGCAGCTGCCCCGCGTGAACCGGAACTGCCCCGATCCTGCGCCGGCATGCCGCCACCGCCGCGGCCGCCCAGCATTTGCATCTGATCAGCCACAATTTCGGTGGTATACCGGTCATTGCCATCACGATCTTGCCATTTACGTGTGCGCAGCCGCCCCTCCACATAAACCTGCGAGCCTTTGCGAAGATACTCCGACACAATCTCGGCCAGCCGATTGAAAAACACCACATTGTGCCACTCGGTACGCTCGGTCTGCTCACCAGTTTCCTTATCTTTCCAGCTCTCGCTGGTGGCGATGCGCACATTGGCCACCGCACCACCGCTGGGCATATACCGGGTATCCGGGTCCGCGCCCAGGTTGCCAATCAAGATTACTTTGTTAATGCCGCGTGCCATGACTAGCCCCTGGATATAAGTACTTGTTATTTATAGTGATTTTATGAATCTGCCGCAGATTTCCGCAAGCAGACCCGCTATTGTATGCCGCGCGAGACTAAATGGCACTCACAAATGCGTCATAAGCTTAGACTTTTGTGGTGAGCGGCTTCTTCAAACCGCGCCTGCGGCGATGATATCTCGTATATTTACAGGTTTGCCGCCGCCCGGGCTCGATTCATTATGCAATCCATCAGCATCCGCGGGGCCCGCACCCATAACCTGCGGAACATCGATCTCGACCTGCCCAGAGATAAGCTGATTGTGATCACCGGCCTGTCCGGGTCAGGCAAGTCGTCCCTGGCTTTCGACACCATTTACGCCGAAGGTCAGCGCCGCTATGTCGAATCTCTGTCGGCCTATGCCCGGCAATTCTTGTCCATGATGGAAAAGCCCGATGTTGACCATATCGAGGGGCTGTCACCGGCAATTTCCATCGAACAAAAATCAACCTCGCATAATCCACGCTCCACCGTGGGTACCGTGACGGAGATATACGACTACCTGCGCCTGCTCTACGCCCGCGCGGGCCGGCCACGCTGCCCGGATCACCGAGAAGATCTCGAGGCGCAAACCGTCAGCCAAATGGTGGATCAAACCCTGGCATTGCGGGCTGGCAGTCGCCTAATGCTGCTTGCGCCGGTGGTACAGAATCGCAAAGGTGAACACCAGCAACTATTGAAGGATTTACTCGCCCAGGGGTTTGTCCGTGCACGCATCGACGGTGAAATATACGAACTGGATGATCCACCCAAACTGGATTTGCGACGTAAGCACAGTATCGATGTGGTGGTCGACCGGTTTAAGGTGCGCGATAACATCGCCCTGCGCCTGGCGGAGTCTTTTGAAACCGCGCTAAAGCTGGCCGACGGCACGGCCAGTATTGCCTGGATGGACAAGCCAGAAAAAGCCGAACTGCTGTTTTCCGATCGTTTTGCTTGTCCCATTTGCGGTTACAGCATGGCCGAGCCGGAACCTCGCCTGTTTTCCTTCAACAACCCGGCCGGTGCCTGCGCAAGCTGCGATGGTTTGGGCGTCCGTCAGTTTTTTGATCCCCAGCGCGTCGTGCGTCAGCCAAAGCTTAGCCTGGCCGGCGGCGCCATTCGAGGCTGGGACCGGCGCAATGCTTACTATTTTCAACTCATCCAATGCCTGGCCGCGCATTACGACTTCGATATTGAAGTGTCTTGGGAGGCACTCTCGGAAACAACGCAACAGGTCCTGCTTTACGGCAGCGGCGATGAAGAAATTAACTTCGAATATCTGACGGGCCGCGGCGCAACGGTTAGACGAACGCATAGTTTCGAAGGCATCTTGCCTAACCTAGAACGCCGCTATAAAGAAACGGAATCGGGCATGGTTCGCGAAGAACTGGCGAAGTATTTAAGTGTGCAGCCCTGCCCCAGTTGCCAAGGCACACGACTAAACAAAGCCGCGCGTAACGTTTTCGTGATGGAAAAAACCATTCCACAAATCACCGGCATGGCCGTGGGGGCTGCTCTGGAGTTCTTTTCGCAACTTTCCTTGGATGGCTGGCGAGGCGAAATCGCCACCAAAATCGTCAAGGAAATTCATGACCGGCTGCGATTTCTGGCTGATGTCGGCCTGGAATATCTAAGCCTGGATCGTAGCGCCGACACACTATCGGGAGGTGAATCTCAACGCATACGTTTAGCCAGCCAAATTGGCTCCGGCTTGGTGGGCGTCATGTACATCTTGGATGAACCGTCCATCGGACTACATCAACGCGACAACCAGCGTTTACTCGCAACCCTTTCGCATCTGCGGGATTTGGGCAATACGGTGATCGTGGTCGAGCACGACGAGGAAGCCATCCTCAGCAGCGACCATGTCCTTGATCTGGGACCGGGCGCAGGTGTCCATGGCGGTCAAGTGATCGCCCAAGGCAGCCCCGCTGAAATACTGGCTAACGAAAAATCCTTAACGGGTCGTTACTTGCGGGGTAGCCTGGAGATTCCGCTGCCCAAGGAGCGTAGGAATTTCGACTCACAATTATTGCTAAAAATATGCGGTGCCAAGGGCAACAATCTCAAAGACATAGCAGTCGAAATACCCATTGGGCTGATGACCTGCGTTACGGGTGTATCCGGATCAGGAAAATCTACCCTGATCAATGACACGCTGTATCGAGCAGCAGCGGCAAAAATCAACAAAAGCAACCATACTCCCGCATCCCACGACCGTATCGAGGGACTGGAGCACATCGACCGAATTATTGAGATCAGCCAAAGCCCCATCGGCAGAACACCTCGCTCAAATCCGGCAACCTATACGGGGCTATTCACACCCATCCGCGAACTGTATGCGGGCACCCAAGAAGCAAGATCCCGAGGCTACAAGGCCGGCCGGTTTAGTTTCAATGTGAAGGGCGGTCGTTGCGAAGCTTGTCAAGGCGATGGCGTGATCCGGGTAGAAATGCATTTTCTACCCGATGTGTACGTTGCTTGCGATGTTTGTCACGGGCGACGTTACAACCGCGAGACCTTGGAAATACGCTACAAGGGCCGAAGTATCAACGAGGTTCTAGATCTGACCGTTGAAGACGCTCTGGATTTCTTCGCCAATGTGCCGGTGCTACAGAAAAAATTACAGACCCTAATGGATGTGGGCTTGTCCTACATCAAGCTTGGCCAAAACGCGACAACCTTGTCAGGCGGTGAAGCCCAGCGCATCAAATTAGCCAAAGAACTCTCGAAACGCGCGACGGGCCAAACGCTCTATATCTTGGACGAACCCACCACCGGGCTACATTTTCACGACATTGCTCGGCTCCTGGACGTGCTGCATCGGCTCCGCGATCAGGGTAATACCGTGGTGGTGATTGAGCACAATCTGGATGTCATCAAAACAGCGGATTGGATTATTGACTTGGGCCCGGAAGGCGGCGACGGGGGTGGGGAACTGGTCGCCTGGGGTACACCAAATGATGTCGCGAGTGTTGCGGCGTCCTACACGGGAAAATACCTGGCCCCTTTGCTGAATACTCAGGCGGAACGCGGGGCTCGCCGCCGGGCCTGATTAAGACTGCTTCACGTAATCGAAAAACTGTAAGTCACCTAGCTCACCCGGCAGCGTTTGGTCTGCGCTCGGCCGCTCCCCGAGCCGGTCCGCCAAGTCCTGGGCTTGCTTCAAGTAGTTGGCATAGAGTTCACGACGATAGCTCGTGGAGAGGGCAGTTCTTTGACACCCGGATGAAGCCAAGGCGGCTTTCAGGGACAAATCATCGGCCAGGGATGCTTCGCGGCGATGGCTCCATGCGCCGGAACTTAAGTCGAAGTCGTACTCAGCGATAAATTTGTCACCCTGATCGGCCACGAACTTGACGGCCGAAATTACATAGTCGGCCTCAACATCATCCATGCTGAAATGAAATCCAATACGACACCAGCCCGGCTTGATGCCCGCATAACCTTTTAAAATCCACTCGCGAAAACGTTGCGACTCATCAAGATCAATGCCTAGCAAACGGTGGCCATAAGGGCCCGCGCAAGAACAACCCGCCCGTGACTGAATACCGAACAAATCGTTTAGCAAGGCAGTCAGAAACTTAGGATGCAGGTAGCGATCGTTTTTAGACTTAACATTGAAAGACACGATGCCGATTCGCCGGGCCGGGTCGGGGTTACCCAAGATCTCGATACCCGGGTGCGCCGCCCATTCGGTCATGGCTCGCTGCAACAATTCCGCTTCACGCGCATGGATAGCCTCGGAGCCAAACTGTGCCTTCACCAGAAAGGCCATGGCGGCCTTGATGGTTTGCAGCACGCCCGGCGTACCCGCCTTTTCGCGTTCTTCGACATCGCGAATATAGTCTTGTCCCGCGGGGCTCACGTAATCCACGGTGCCACCCGCTGCCACGGTAGGTGGCAAAGTTTCATCATAAAGACGCTGCTTAAATACCAGCACACCGCTTGAGCCCGGTCCACCGATGAATTTATGGGGTGAAACAAACACCGCGTCCAGCGACGCGTCGCGGCCGTCTTCGCGAGGCGGCGGGTTCATATCGATATTGACATAGGGCGCACTCGCCGCGTAATCGAAGCAAGCCAGGGCGTCATGCTCGTGCAGTAGACACGCAATTTCAGCGACGGGCGTTACAATGCCCGTCACATTGGAGGCTGCGGAGAAGGAACCAATCCGCAGGCGGCCTTGATACTCAGGCGCCTGCAGCAATTTTTCCAGATGCGCCAGATCAATACCGCCATCAGCATTGAGATTCACTGCCACCACCGTGGCCAAGCCCTGCCGCCATGACACTTCGTTTGAATGATGCTCATAGGGACCGACAAACACCACCGGTTGATGTCGATTCAGATACTGGTGCAGGGTCTCGCGCTGCTCCTGCGTCATGCAACGATCTAAGGCGGCGTCGACAAAAGCCCGGGTTGCCGGCGGCCAGGCCACACCAAGAATCTGCTGCAGCTTGTCGATGGCGCCGCTGGCGCCATTGCCAACGGCCACGATACGACCGTCCGGGCCCGCATTGACACCGTCTTTGATGGCGGTTTCCGCTTGATGCAGCAAACTCGTCATGCTGCGGCCGGTGATGTCATCCTCGGTGTGAGTATTGGCGTAGTGGCGCTGGATGGTCTGAATAAAGTTTTCGATGAATAACAAACAACGGCCCGATGCGGTGTAATCGCAATAAACCATAATGCGTTCGCCGTAGGGCGTCTCAAATAACGCATCGGCCCCAATGATTTCGTCGCGCAGTGAAGCTATGCTTAACTCTGCGTCGAGGCCGCTGGGTAGATTCATTGAGTCAGACCACGGATACCAACGGCGTGACGAATTTTCGCCATGAAGGGCGTTGCATATTCACGTGCCCGTGACGCCCCGGCGGCCAATATCGATTCGACATGATCCGGCGCCGCAATCAAACGATTGTATTCGTCCCGAGCCGCGGCCAAGTGATTATTTAGATATTCGAACAACTCCTGCTTCAGCTCACCCCACGCGATCCCGTCGGCAAAACGCTCTGCCATGACAGCGGTTTCCTGCGGTTTTGCAAACGCCCGATAGATATCAAAAAGCGTGCTGCCCGCCGTTTCCTTAGGTTCGCCAGGCTCCAAAGAATTGGTCTTGATCTTCATGATCAGCTTGCGCAGTTTTTTCTCCGGCACAAACAAGGGAATGGTGTTCCCATAACTCTTACTCATTTTTCGCCCGTCCAGACCGGTAAGAATGGCCGTATCGGCGCCAATCTCCGCCTCGGGAAGTACGAACAAGTCTTCGAATAGGTGGTTGAACCGCTGCGCAATATCGCGCGCCATTTCCACGTGCTGCTTTTGATCTTTTCCCACCGGCACGCGGTTTGCGTTGAACATGAGGATATCGGCTGACATCAGCACCGGATAGGAAAACAGCGCCATGCTGACGCCTTTGTCGGGATCGCGACTACCGCTCGCTTCGTTGGCCTGTACAGCGGCTTTGTAAGCATGGGCGCGGTTCATCAAACCTTTGGCCGTGACCGAGCTCAATATCCACGCCAACTCGAGGATTTCCGGAATATCCGACTGCCGGTAGAACACCGCTTGGTTCGTATCCAAACCCATGGCCAGCCAAGACGCGGCCACCTCCAGACTCGATTGATGAACAGCGGCCGGATCGGTGTTCTTGACCAAGGCGTGGTAGTCCGCCAGAAAATAGTAATTGTCGGTCGCCGCATCGTGACTGGCCGCGATAGCTGGCCGAATGGCACCGGCGTAGTTCCCTAGGTGCGGCGTGCCGGTGGTGGTTATGCCCGTCAGTACAGTTTGTTTTTGCATCTTAGAAAGTCGGGTCAATGACGACGACGGCCGGCCGGAAATGCAGCAATGATGCCCGATCTGCTGGCTGGTTGGTACTGGGCGGAACAGCCGCGCGTGGAATACTCACTGCTATATTAGTGCCTCGAAAGATGAGTAAGGAACACGACGCTTGCAAGATGAGTTATACGCAAACCACCTACTAAGCCTATCCAAGCGCTACGACGACGCGCTAAGTAAGACAGGCTATTCAGGGGTGCTACTTGGCGCCGGCTTGGAAGCAGACTACTTTCTTGACGACCAGCCCATCCCCTATCGCAGCAATCCACAACTGCTGCAATGGCTGCCTCTACCAGCGCACCCGGGAACACTGCTGCTGTATTGTCCAAACAGAAAACCCATCGTGGTCATCGTGCAGGCGGAAGACTATTGGCGCCTGCCGCCCGCGCTGCCGGGACCGCCCTGGGATGGCGAACTGGACGTTCGCCGCGCAGCAGACCCCCGGTCGGCGTTAAGCGCACTCGGCACGCTGCCGAATCAACTGGCGCTAATGGGGCCGGAAAGTCATTGGCGGTGTTTGGGACTCCAAGAGCATATAAACCCCAGTGCGATGCTGCACGCGCTGCACTATCAGCGGGCAGTCAAAACGCCGTATGAGCTTGCCGCCATTCGCGCGGCAACTCGCTTGTCTGTGGCCGGTCATCGCGCCGCGGTCGAAAAGTTCCGCGATCGAGCCACGGAGTTTGAAATCTTGATGGCATTTCTTGCCGCCACGAAGCAGACAGCCAACGAATTGCCCTATCCAGCCATTGTGGCGGGAGACACGCATGCCGCGGTACTGCACTATCAAAACTACCAGCGTGAGACACCCGTAGCCGCCAGCTTGTTGATTGATGCCGGCTGCGCCAAATTCGGCTACGCCGCGGATATCACGCGCTGCCACGCCGCCAAAGGACACGGGGAGTTTGCAGCCATGATCGAGGCGATGAACACACTGCAACTGAGCCTGTGTGACGAAGTACGCCCCGGTAGAGCATTCGGCGATTTGCAAGAGCTAGCCCACCAAAAAATTGCCAATTTGTTAGTTGACTGCGACATCATCGACGCAAGCCTTGAAGCCATTTTGGACAACGGCGCGAGCGCGGTGTTCTTCCCCCACGGCCTAGGACACCTGCTGGGCTTACAGGTCCACGATGTCGGCGGTAACCTGGGTGAAAAGCCGGGAGAGTTGCTATCACCGCCTGCCCGCCACCCGAAACTACGTTTCTTGCGCAGGCTACAAGCCGGTCAAGTGCTGACTATCGAACCGGGACTGTATTTTATTGATTCGCTACTGCGGGATCTTAAGGCGGGACCCTTGGCCAAAGCAGTCAACTGGGACCGCGTTGAAGCCTTGCGCCCCTATGGCGGTATTCGAATTGAGGACGATGTCTTAGTCACCGAAGACGGTGCCGAGAATCTAACCCGTGCCGCTTTCGCTGCAGCCCGCTAGGCTTTCATTCTTTTGTTTGCTGTGCAACCAGCTGCAATCGCGCGCCGCAAAGCTGAGCGGGGTCGATGTCACGCACCTGCCAATCATCAAGTCCATGGCGGGCAGGTCCGGAAAAAAAATCCTCGCCTAGTCGTTCGACTTGTTCATCCAAATTTCCGACGCCCAGGGACATGAGCAAAAACCCTTCACCATGGGTTTCGAGATGCCGTGCCACCACCGTGTTCTCGCGAACCGGCTGCACCAGTACTAGCCAAGTGTCTCCCAACTGAAAACGCGCGATATCAACGCCGCGTTCTGCCAAATGATCCAAGGAATCCGGCGGACGTTGCAACAGTGCCTCCCAGACGGGCAGCGCGAGATTGAGGTCCGCGACCACAAAATTGATGTGGTGAATACCTGCACTCATGTCGATAAGCTCCTAGGTCTCCATAGTCACCATAAGATAAGGTGTGGGCCAGCGGCAGTTCTCATCCGCAGCGGTTACAATTGCTTACCATTCAACCGAGGCCAATCTGCTAGCTTGGGCCTCTATGCATCCAAAGGCATGACTTGCGCGTGGCTGAACAACACCATAACAGAGCTCACTCGCCGACCCACAAGACCTCGCTAGGCATGCTGCTGCTGGCGCTAAGCCTGCTGTGTGCCGGCTGTGACACCGCGTTAGACGCCGGCGAAAAAGGTGCCGGCATGGGCGGCGGACCCATGCTGGGCGGCGGCAAGCCCATCAGCGTGGTCACGGCCACGGTCCAGGCCCAGCGCTTTGCTGATCAAATTGCCGCCTTGGGGACGGCGCGGGCCAATGAATCCATCGATGTCACGTCACGGGTAGCGGAAATCGTCACGCGCATCGCCTTCGATGAAGGCCAGGACGTTAAAAAAGGAGCGCTACTCGTTGAGCTGGATCATGTGGAAATCGCCGCCGACCTGGCCGTGGCACAAGCCTCTTTAAAGAAGGTCCAGAGCCAGTTCGCCCGGCGAGAAAGCCTGGCCGCCACCCGCGTGATCTCAGAAGCCGAAATGGAGGAGCTGGCGGCCGAGGTGGATATCGCCAAGGCGCAGGTTCGTGCGGCCGAAGCCCGGCTAAAAAACGCTTTTATCAAAGCGCCCTTCGCTGGCACCGTGGGTTTGCGTAGAGTGAGCCTGGGCGATCTAGTGGGGCCGGATACGGTGATCACGACTTTGGATGACACCGCGACGATCAAACTCGAGTTCACGGTACCGGAAGCCTATCTCGACGCCCTGCGAACGGGACTACCCATCGGTGCCACCACCTCCATCTACCCCGACCAGGTTTTCGCCGGCACTGTCACGCAGATTGACTCGCGAATCGACCCAGTCACCCGAGCCGTTCGAGTGGTTGCCGAATTGCCCAATCCGGACCGCATTATCAAACCGGGCATGTTCTTGACCGTGGATATTCGGCGTGATCGTGATTCGGTAATCTTGATCCCCGAAGAAGCGCTAATGCCCCGTCAGGGCCGACAATTCGTTTATGTCGTCGAAGACGGCAAAGCCATCGAGCGCGAAGTCGCCCTGGGCGTGCGCACGCCCGGACTCGCGGAGATCCGCGAGGGACTCGCTTCGGGTGCCATCGTCATCACCGAGGGTGCGCAGAAAGTGCGCCACGGCATGCCCGTGAACGTGATCTCCAATACCTAGCACGGGTCACGGCATGATCCTATCCGAAATCTCCGTTCGCCGTCCGGTTTTCGCCGCGGTAATTAGTCTGGTCCTGGTGATCGTGGGACTGTTGGCCCTGGACCGCCTCGCCGTGCGCGAATATCCCGACGTAGACCCGCCCATCGTGTCCGTGGGCACAGCGTATCGAGGCGCCTCCGCCAGCGTGGTTGAGCGGCGCATCACGCAGGTCATCGAAGACGAAATCGCCGGCATTGCCGGCGTGACCAAACTCACCTCCACCAGTCAGGACGAAAGATCTCAGATTACCGTGGAGTTTGATCTCAACCGGGATCCCGACGGCGCGGCCAATGATATTCGCGAACGCATATCGCGAATTCTCGGTCGCCTGCCCGAGGAATCTGATCCTCCGCAGATCACCAAGCAAGACGCCGGCATGGATTCCACCATGTACGTGGACATCTCCAGTCAAAGCCGCTCTGTCATGGAGCTCACGGACTTTGCCGAACGCAACATCGTCGATCGACTGTCGACCATTCCCGGCGTGGCGACCATTCGCAATAGTGCCGCGCGTATACCTTCCATGCGCATATGGCTAGATCGCGAAGCACTGGCAGCCCGCGGACTCACCGTGCAGGATGTCGAAGATACGCTCAGACGTGAGAATGTCGAGCTACCCGCTGGGCGTATCGAATCCTCGTCACGCGAATTCACCCTGCGCACGAACACTGGTTTGAATACGCCGGAGGACTTCGCCAGCTTAGTACTCTTGCGCGAAGGCGACTATGTAGTTCGTCTGGGCGATGTGGCACAGGTCCTAATCGGCCCGGAGAGTGACCGCCGGCTGGCCCGCTCCGATGGGGTGCCGGGCACCAGTCTTGGCGTTGTGCCCCAATCCAAGGCAAACATTCTCGCCGTCAACAGTGCGGTGACCGCCGAACTTGAAGAGCTGCGTTCGGTATTACCCGATGATATTAAGATCGCGGTGAACATTGATTTCTCGGTCTTTATCCGGGAATCCATGAAAGAGGTCTTAAAGGCGCTGGCGGCGGCCTTGGTGATGGTGCTCACGGTCATTTTTCTATTCCTGGGTTCACTCCGCGCTACGCTGATTCCGGCGTTAACGATACCCGTTGCCATCATCTCCACCTTCATCGTGATGGCGACGCTTGGTTATTCGGTGAATACCCTAACACTGCTGGGCCTGGTCTTAGCCATCGGGCTGGTTGTGGATGATGCCATCGTGGTCTTGGAAAACATTGTAAGGCGAATCGAACAAGGTCAAGCCCCTCTGCTAGCAGCCATCGATGGCAGTCGCGAAATCGGTTTTGCCGTGGTAGCAACCACCGTGGTCCTCGTCTCTGTATTCATTCCGATCTCTTTCATGGAAGGGAAAGTTGGACGATTGTTCGGCGAATTCGGGATCTCCTTAGCTGCCGCCGTGGCATTTTCCAGCTTGATCGCCCTGACCTTGGTGCCCATGCTCTGTTCAAAATTGTTTGCGGGCGGCATGCAGCGCAGTGCAATGACAAAATTTGTGGATGGTGGTTTCGCTTGGATTACTCAGCGCTACCGCAACGGACTTGGTTTCGTGTTAAAGAGTCCGTGGCTTGCCCTCGTCGTGATTGCCATTGTTTCTGCCAGCAGTTTTGCCATGTTTCGCGCGCTACCTGATGAGTACGCACCCGTTGAGGATCGCGGCATGCTCATGGTTTGGATGCGGGGACCCGAAGGTGCCTCGCCAGAATACATGGACCGCCAGGTACGAAAGTTTGAGCGAATTGCCATCCCCTATGTTGATGCGGGCTACGCGCGCCGCGTGGTTGTACGCTCCGGCATGGGTAACGGCGGCGGGGACGTCAACACGGGTTTTGCCTATATTCCATTAATGCCGTGGAAAGACCGCGACAAGAGCTCCACGGATATAGCCAACGAATTACGCGGCAAACTGACTGCTATTCCGGGCACCCTCACCATGGTCATGCTCCCACCGAGTCTGAACGTGCGCAGTTCAGGACAACCCTTGGTGGTCGTGTTGGGTGGCACAAGCTATGACGATCTCGCTGAATGGTCCGAGCGAATCATTGAACGAGCGCGTGAAAACGACAATCTGCTTGGCCTGCGCTCTGACTATTTTGAAAGAAAACCGAAAATTCAGGTGGCAGTGGACCGTGATCGCGCATCGGATCTGGGCGTGTCGCTATCTGTGGTCGGGCGCACTTTAGAAAGCATGCTCGGATCGCGCGTGGTAACCACCTTTCAAGATCGCGGTGAAGAATACAATGTGCTGCTGCAGGCTGAACCCGAGGATCGCGCAACCCCGTCAGACTTAGAAAATATATACGTGCGCTCAGAACGCACCGGTGAACTCATTCCGCTGGCTAGCCTGGTGCGTCTAACAGAAACCTCAGGCCCGGTAGAACTCAAACGCTTTGATCGACTGCGATCGATTAGCTTAACGTCTGCGCTAAAGCCCGGTTACTCACTGGGCGAAGCCCTGGACTATATGGAACGCATCATTGGTGAGGAGATTCCCGAGGGCGTTCGCATCAATTACGACGGCGAATCTAGAGACTTTCGCCAATCGGGCAATTCCATATATTTCACCTTCGGTCTTGCCTTGCTGGTGTCTTTCTTGGTGCTGGCGGCGCAATTTGAAAGCTTTAGACACCCATTTATCATTATGTTGACGGTGCCCATGGCACTGTTCGGTGGTCTCATCGGTTTGCATCTGTTCAACTCCAGCATCAATGTATTTAGCCAAATCGGTGCCATTATGCTGATTGGTTTGGCCGCTAAGAACGGCATTCTTATCGTTGAATTCGCCAATCAACTACGCGATCGAGGCCAAGAATTTTACTCGGCCATTATTGAAGCGGCAGCGGTAAGATTACGCCCGGTCATCATGACCAGTTTGTGCACGGCCGGCGGCGCCATACCCCTGATCACGGCCTTCGGCGCCGGCGCGGAATCACGGCGAACCATCGGTGCCGTCGTCTTCTTTGGGGTCAGCGTCTCGGTATTGCTAACGCTATTTTTGATTCCCGCCGTCTACGCCTTGCTAGCACGCGGCACCAAATCGCCCGAGCATGTCAGCCGAGATGTCGCGCGGCTGCGCGAAACAACGAGCTAGAGATTTCCCGCCGAGCTGCGGCAGCGACTTACTTAGCGCCCGGTACTTCCGCCAGCAGGCATAAGTCTTGATGCAAAGCATGCCGGGCTGCCCTAAATTTCGGATCCATAATTCCGTCGCTTGCAATACCTTTTGCAAGAAGAGTGCTAGCAGAGAACATAAGCCGCTACATAAGGCCCGCTCACTATTTCGGCTGTTCCGAAAACAACGGAACAGCTAACTCATTGACTCTAGGGGGTTTAAGGACTAAAACATTCTATATGAACCGAAAACAAAAGAAGAGAACAAAACTCTTCCCATTAATCAGCTGTTAGGTCTGCAGTTCAACATCGTGCGAATACTCAAGAAGATACTTACTTGGCTCGGAGCGATCTTCGTTCTACTGATCATCGCCTTCACACTGCTGAGTCTTGGTTCGGGTGACTTTAAAGACGCTCATTCCCAATTTATCGCCGAATTCATGACTGATTTGTCGAGAAACTGGCAATCAAGCGATGTTCAATATCGACTGACAAATGAAGCTTTGGCGCAAATCACATCAGCGGAAGGTCGACGTGTGATGCAGCAATTTAGTCACTATGGTGAGATCCAAGCGATCAATGATATAGAAATCGAAAACTACACGTCGGGAACGGGGGGTAAGTTCGGGACGTTTACTTTCAAAGCAACATTCGAAAATACCGACGCAGTTGTTCGAATCTCCATTATTGAAAAAGACGATAAGGTACAGGTCCAAGGGATTAATATTTCTCCCACGGAGGTCGGAATTGTCAATAATTCTGAAGATCTGCAGACCTAACCAGGCAATGAAACGGACCGTTCAAAGTGTCACGCCTTTTGCAAAGGCAAAAGCCGCGCCACTTTGCACGGCCGTTTATTGCAGGCGTTATGCGCCCAAGTGAGACTATGCGACTAATTTTGGCATTTGTGGTTGTTCTGGCCGGCTCGGTCGCTAATGCGCAGGAGCCAGAGGAATTCGAAATACCCTGCGCTAATGCGGGCACCGAGGCTGTGACCGAAGTTCCTTCACTAGTTTCTGACCTGGCTGCGATTAAGTGCACTGTCTACGGCCACCTTATTACTGGGGCAGATGGATTACTTTGGAACAATCCAGGTGCTTTCTCGCCCGTGATCATTCCGGCTCAGATGGTACAAACGGAGCCTAAAGTCGTAAGACACGAATACCACTTCACATCCGTTTCGGCTCGGATCCTTACCGAGAAGGAAGCTGCAGAGGCCTATGCGGGATTTCTAGAAGGTTTTGATGAGAGGTCTTCTGAACCTGGTCAGGTCATGGAGATTCAGGCTACCAATCAGCTCGATGTAACTCAGAAGGTATTTCTATTTGGGGTAGGACGTGATTCTGTTTGGGGCTATACCTGCCAACCTACATGTAAACCAGACCGGCCGTTCATGGTATTGGGGCCGTTCGAGCAATGATTGGGGCGCATAACAAGTGTGGGCAACGGATGCTTTACTCGCCGGCGCCTTCGCTATGCTCACTTATCGACGGTTCATTTGAAGATACAAGGTGCCCCATGAACTATCGACTGTTACTCGTATGGCTGATCATTGTGATTCTAGCTGGCTGCTCACCAGAACCAAAACAGATGACCACTTTCCAAAAGCAAGAGGATCAGGATCGATTCTTGAAAGAGCTTGATGCTCAAAGTATTCCCTACAGCCTAAACGAGCATAGACAAATTTACTATCCAGTTTCGTATCGCGACGAAGTGGAGGCAGCGAGTGAAAAACTATTTGGCCCAACTAATCGCGAGAAAACTGGCGTAAAAGTAAGCGACGACATAGTCGAACCTCTCTCAGCTGCTCTATCTAAAGCCGAGATTCCATTCCAGCAACATAGTTCGGAGGTCGGCAATCTTTTTATTTGGAAAACGCAGGACAACGAAGCAGCAATGACAATCATAAACAAGATAATGAATGAAACAGGCACCTAACCAGTGTGGGCAGTACGCTCCCGTTGGTCGCCGGACGTTTGACCCGCTGCGGTTTTTGCTACCGCAAAAATCCTCGCGTTTCAAACGCGCCTGCTGTGGGCGTTAGGTCGCGTATTGAGTATGGCCGCAGACAATGAAAGCACTGTCGCGTATCAATACGCTGGTTTCTGGCTACGATTTCTAGCCGCAATTGTCGACACTCTTATTCTATGGGTTCCAGGTTCGGCATTTAGATGGCTGATTGGCGATGTGATTAGTGGCCTTATGCTGGAAATCCTAGACTTCGCTCAACTAACCCTTATATGGGCACTCTACTACGGGGTAACAGAAAGCTCTGAGCGACAAGCCACATTCGGCAAACGACTGGTTGGCATTTACGTGATTGATGCTGACGGCCAGCGATTGACGTTTGGGAAAGCGGCAATTCGTTTTCTGCTAGGCGTAGCGGCGGCACTGCCTCTCGGCATTGGTTTGTTTATGATCGGTTGGACCGAGCGGAAACAAGGGTTGCACGATATGATCGCTCGCTGTCTGGTAGTTAGAAACTCTGAGGGCGATAGTGATGCCACCTAACAAGGCAGGGTAATGTGCTCCCTTCGGTCGCGGGGCGTTATGGAGCCAGCCCAACCCCAGGAGCGGGGACTATCGGCAGGGACTATCGGGACATCCAAGATAACTCTGCCCGTATCAAACCGATTCGCCAAGAAATGCGCTAACCCATTATGACTGTCCAAATAGGCCCGCCTAAGCCATGAGTATCGGTTGCGGTTAGTAGTATTGTATAGCTCTCAGTTTTTAAAATAGATTCCCTATCGACGCTAAGCAGCCCACCCAGCACCTGCAGTTAAGAAAAACCAATAGACTAATGACCGGCACCACTATTCTCCGCTCGACGCTGTCGATGACCCACGGCGATGCAGGAATCCAATCAAACCCAAAGCCGAACCGAACAGCAGCAATGCCGGCGGCACCGGAACAACGGCTGGCGTGACGGTGAAAAACGCACCGCCACTATAAGGCTCGCCGACATCCAGTCCGATTGTTGCAGAGGTATCTGGCGTCAGGTCAAAGCTCAGATGTAATCCGATCGCCGAAAGAATATCTACAGATCCAAGCGCCAGTAGTCGTAAGACTGAGGACAGAATCCTGACAACTAGGATCGGTAAGCAAATCATCGCATACGCTAAATGCCACGCCCGGAGAAATTTCGTCGATCGACAAAACCGCTGTCAACGGGTCATCGATAAATGCAGTCGCATTGATGTTCAGCATACCGCCACCGATCACGCTGGTGACAACACCGGTGCCCAAGGTTAATTCAGCTGCGGGAATACTCGCCACCATCGGGAACAATATAGTCGCATCCACCGATAAAGTGTTTGTCAGCGAAGTATTATAGAAATCGATAGAACCAGCCGTGAATGCACTGGTGTCAGCGCTAATCTCAAACGAACTGACGAACAGATCGCCGACACTGTCGCCGAAGCCAAAACAGGTTTCCGGCGTGCCGCCGTCACAGACCTGGAACGTATCGAGCGACTCTGCCGGCGCACCGTCAACCGCGATGGATAACACCGGATTCGCAGATACCGGTGTCCAAGAAAGTAAAGCGAAGCAACCAAGCACCACGAAATGGAAGCGCGGATTCCACCGGGTGCGAGATCCGAATTGCGTCATCGGATTCCCCTAGCCTGATTTGGTTTTTGAATTTTGTTGCGCTAGCCTACTTCAGCTAAATTGATCCTACAAGTAACAGCTAGAATAGAATCTGGATCGGCGTCGCGTTAAACTGAATTTCAGCAACCAACGTAATTGCAAAAAAGTTCCGTTGCGTGTTTGTTGCTGCGCCTCAGCGCAAGAGAATTTTACATAAGGGGGAAGGTATGCCAATCGTCGTCACGGATAGGTCGACTTTGAGTCGCATTGCAGTTGGATGCGTCACATTCGGCGCCACCTTAGTGCTGTTCGCGACGGCTGCCGCAGCCGCCAATTTCTGCCCGCCTGTCTGGAAAGCCGGCACGCTGCCGCAGAACTTCAATCCCGCGTTTATGAAGATCGAAAACTACAACCGCCCGGGTGGCGGCGGGCAGGAAGATTTGGTGTTCACCAGTTTCTTCAATTCGCAGAAAGATCCAACTGGTACAAGCGTAACTGGATTTTTCGAACGCGATCTCGTCGCGCGTATCCGTGATCTGGAAAACCTGGACTTCAATACCTACGACCCGAATGCCGATGTAGAGGAATTGACGGATCTCAGTGGGCCACCAAATGTAACCGTCTGGCCGAATGATGGCGTACGCGCACCGAATGGTATGCTGCCATTCGAAGGTATGGTTATTTCACAGGGCTTTCATGTAGCGGAAAAAGTTGGACGCCTGAGCATCCTCAATCTTGATGATCCGACCTACCCCGAATATATCGTACACCAAAGTACCGGCGGCCCAGCCGGTGACGGCTGTGATTTCGATCCGACAGCACCCAGCAGTCCGCGCTTTTATCATGAAGTGCAATTCATCGACATGGACGGCGACGCGCTAAAAGATATTGTGACGGTGCGTTCATCGTTTAAGGCTGTAGGTGAAGGCAGCACTTGTTTCTTTACCGGTGATCTGGTCTATTTCAAAAATCCGGGTGCGAATCTAGATCCAAACACTGAATGGGAAGAGAAAGTACTCTGGGGCAACCCGTATAAGGGTAATACCGGCCCAGACATCGGCCTGGATTCCTATGACTTTGAAGGCGACGGCATTCCTGAGATTGTCGCAACCAGATTTTTTGGTCCCAGCAATCGAGCGGGTATCCGCATTTTCGGCGCACCGGAGGGTCAGCTCTGGAGTGGGGTAGATCCGGATAATGGCATCTTCCCGAGACAACTTCGCATCGCCAGCGCCGCAATATACGGACTGCCGTTTCACGTCAAGATCGTCGACCTGAACAAGGATGGAAAAGCGGACGTCCTCGCGACCAACCATCAGCCTGACAACTGTTTCGATGTGACCCAGGACCCTATTCCCGGACAAGTGCAGGCTTTTGAATACCCCGACGAGGGTGTGTTCTCCGGCCCCTGGACCGGTCATATACTGAAAGATGACATTCGACCGAATCCGACGTATCCGGAGCCTGATGCGTTTCCGGGACGACTGGCGCCGGGGCTCGCACTGCCGTTCTGGCCGTTACGCGCATATAAGGGTTACACCAAACCATGGATCGTAGTCGGCGGCGATGAAGCCTCGAAAGTTTGGCTACTGGTGCCGAAGTCGCGCAAACCGGGCAATTGGGAATATCTATCTGCGGTGATTTTCGACATTAACGACACATACGGCGATAACACCACGCAGACGTTGCTTCCGCCAACGGACATCGCTTCCGGCGTATCGATATCGACTATCGGCTTCCCGGCCGTTCGATACGACTCGCCATCAATGTTCGCGTTCCCAGAAATCTATATACCGGTATTCGAGGGCCGTGAGATACATGTGCTGACGCTGCGGCCAGGCAACAGCGCCGATCGCGTCCGCTGTCCGTCGGACGGTGCGTTGTCGTGCCCAGCGCCTTAGTGCAGGACTATCCGGACACCCACAATAACTGGGCGCAATAACCAGGTGCAGGACTATCCGGACACCCACAATAACTGGGCGCAATAACCAGGCGAACAGACAAAAATTACCCCCTGCCTTGCAAGTTGCAGGCAGATTATCCTGCCTGCATGACCCTGCCTCGCCGCGTGCTCATCGACCCACAGCAAACGCCGTATTACCACTGTGTGAGCCGCTGTGTCCGGCGCGCCTTTCTATGCGGCGAAGATCGACTTACGGGTAAGAACTTCAACCACCGCCGCGGCTGGATCGAGGCGCGCCTGCAGCGCTTGGCGACAATCTTCGCCATCGATTTGTGCGCCTACGCGGTGATGAGCAACCACTATCACGTGGTCCTACACATCAATACCCCCCAGCAGCAAAGTTGGTCGGATACGCAGGTCATAGCGCGCTGGCAACAGCTGTACCGAATCCCCGACTGGTTGGCACAGGCAAACGCCGATGATCCCCGCCGCCGTGCGCTGTTGTCGCTGTGGCGTGAACGCTTGGGCAGTATCAGCTGGTACATGAAATGCATCAATGAACCCCTGGCGCGCATGGCCAATGCTGAGGACGGCTGCAAGGGCCGGTTCTGGGAAGGCCGATTTAAGTCCCAGGCGCTACTGGATGACGCCGCCGTGCTCAAGGTGATGGCCTATGTGGACTTGAATCCGATCCGGGCACAGTTAGCACCGACCCCGGAGCAGTCCGACCACACCTCGATTCAGGCGCGCCTGCAGCGCCGTGCTTGCCGCTTGGCACCGATGGCCGATGCACCAACCCGCGCCGAGCCAGCAGACGGGTCTGGCAGTTTTCAGCTCCCGATCACGACGCACGATTACGGTGTTTTCGTCGACACCCTGGGTCGGCAGTTACAGCATGGCAAATGTGGCCAGATCGATAACGAACTGCCGCTAATCTGGCAACGCTTAGCACCGGCGGGTGGGTGGTTGGACGAGTTGCGTCACTTGGCCAGCCGTTACTGTCGGGCGATTGGCAACCGCGTTGCATTAGCGGCCTACCGGGATGCACTTGGCCAGCAGCGTTTACGGGGTGTTGCCCAAGCATGATGACTGACCGGCGGGCGCCTGTGCACGGCGCTTGGTGTGTTGCTATTTAACTCGGTTCAGCAGGGCTAAATTAGCGAAACTTCATGCCTTTTTCGCACCGTTGACATCGTTCTAGCGCTCGCGGCCTACGAGTGGCTAGCATTCGGTACTATTTTGAGTGTCCCAATTCCTAGTCCTCGACACCACACGCAACGAGCCAAATTTAGCGCCACTTTTTCCTCGCCGTTGCAATCGTTTTGAATTACGTCGCGTGGTAAACGGCAAGCACTATTATGCGTGTCCTGATTCCTACTAGTTTGAGTGTCCTAACTCCTAATCCTTAGCAGGCTCAGCTTCAGGTTGATCCAGCAATTGCACTATGGCCATGGGAGCGGAATCACCGGGCCGGAAACCATTTTTCAAGATGCGCAGGTAACCACCCGGGCGCTCCTTAAAACGGGGGCCCAATTCTGCAAACAGCTTGCCGACGACTTCTTTGTCGCGTAGCCGGTCAAATGCCTGGCGGCGGTGAGCCACGCCATCCAGTTTGGCCAAAGTGATCAGTGGCTCGACAACTCGCCGCAGCTCTTTAGCTTTCGGCAGGGTCGTCCGAATCGTCTCATGACGAATCAGTGACGCGGCCATGTTCCGGTACATGGCTTTGCGATGACTGCTCTTGCGGCCAAGGCTACGGCCTGATTTTTGGTGTCGCATGTCTAGCTATCCTATATGCACCGGCTCCCGCGCCAGCGCAGTCCAATTTCCAAGCCCCTAGGCGGCCTGATCACCATCGTGGACCGCCAGGCTCGGTGGCGGCCAATTTTCCACCCGCATTCCCAGAGCAAGGCCGTGACTTTCCAAGACTTCCTTGATCTCAGTCAAAGATTTCTTGCCAAGATTGGGTGTCCTAAGTAACTCGACTTCGGTGCGCTGAATCAGATCGCCAATGTAGTTGATGTTTTCCGCCTTCAGGCAGTTGGCCGAACGCACGGTAAGTTCCAATTCGTCAACTGGCCGTAACAACAACGGATCGACCTGCGTATCGCTAGCGCCAGCACTGGTTTGATCTTCGCCCTGTAGATCGACAAAGACTTCAAGTTGATCTTTAAGAATCGCCCCGGCGCGGCGAATCGCTTCTTCGGGATCTATCGTGCCGTTGGTCTCAACATCGAGATTCAGCTTGTCCAAATCCGTGCGTTGCTCTACGCGGGCCGCCTCGACGTTGTAAGTCACACGTCGAATGGGGCTAAAGGACGCGTCCAAACGCAGGCGGCCGATGGTCGGGCTCTGGTCTTCTGTATTTTGCGGCTGCGTGGCTGGGCGATAGCCACGGCCTCGCTCAACCGTGAGCACCATTCTGAGATCCCCCGCACTGGTCAAATTAGCAATGACCAGATCAGGATTAACCACTTCCACGTCATGATCTCGGCTGATATCGCCGGCCGTGACCGGACCGGGACCTTTCTTCGACAAAGTCAGCTCGGCACGATCGCGTGAATGCATCCGCAGCGCCACATCTTTGAGGTTCAATAGAATTTCGACCACATCCTCTTGAACGCCCTCTATGCTGGTGTACTCATGAAGCACGCCGTCAATCTCGGCCTCCACGATTGCCGCACCGGGCATGCTGGACAACAGAACCCGGCGCAGGGCATTACCCAGAGTGTGGCCAAAACCACGCTCAAAGGGCTCGATAATAATTCGAGCTCGGGTTGCGCTCTCTGGTTGTACGCGGACGCTACGGGGCTTTAAAAAATCGCTGATGGATTCCTGCATTGGGGGAGTCCTCTCCTGCTTACTTCGAGTAAAGCTCGACGACAAGGTTTTCGTTGATGTCGGGCAGAATATCTTCACGTTCGGGCAATGCTTTTAGCACGCCGCTCATGCTGGGTTCATCGACCTGCACCCACTCGGGCCAACCGACTTGGCCCGCGATGCTTAGGGCATTTTTGATGCGAAGTTGGCTGCGCGAGCGCTCACGAACTTCGATCTTGTCACCGGCTGTTACCTGGTACGACGGAATACTAACGACTTTGTCGTTAACGGTGATGGCTTTATGCGAGACCAATTGCCGCGCCTCGGAACGTGTAACGGCAAAACCCATTCGGTATACCGTATTATCCAAGCGACCCTCGAGTAAGCGCAGCAAATTTTCGCCGGTGGAGCCTTTCTGCTGAGCGGCCCGCTTATAATAACCCCGGAACTGCCGCTCCAGCACGCCATACATACGGCGCAGCTTCTGCTTTTCACGCAACTGCAAACCATAGTCCGACATACGCGGACGCCGCTTGCTTTGCGATTGTCCCGGGGGCGTTTCCAGCTTGCACTTCGCGTCTAAAGGCTTCACACCACTCTTTAAGAAGAGATCGGTGCCTTCGCGGCGAGACAGCTTACATTTCGGTCCTAAATACCTGGCCATGTTCTAAAACCTCAGACTCGGCGCTTCTTGGGCGGACGGCAGCCGTTGTGGGGAATGGGTGTTACATCTTCGATATTGGTGATGCGAAAGCCACAAGCGTTCAACGAACGAACGGCAGACTCCCGGCCCGGCCCCGGCCCCTGCACACGAACTTCCAGATTCTTCATCCCGGCGATGTCTTGCGCGGCGCGGCCGGCCTTCTCGGCCGCCACCTGCGCGGCGAAGGGCGTACTTTTTCTCGAGCCCCGAAAACCGCAACCGCCGGCAGTCGCCCAAGACACCGCATTACCTTGGCGATCGGTAATGGTAATAATCGTGTTGTTAAAAGAAGCGTATACATGAGCAATCCCTTCCGGTAATTGCTTCTTTACCTTCTTTTTTACTTTCTCCTGGGCCATAAACTACTACCTAGTACAAATTACTTACGAATGGGGCGACGCGGACCTTTACGAGTCCGCGCATTAGTGCGCGTGCGCTGGCCCCGTAGCGGCAAGCCGCGGCGATGACGGATACCACGATAGGCACCGAGATCCATTAATCGCTTTACATTCATCGTGACTTCGCGACGCAAATCGCCTTCCACCGGATACTTAGCCAAGGCGCCTCGCAAGGCTTCGACCTCCGGCTCACTCAAATCTTTGACCTTAATTTCCGGCGATACACCAGCCGTCGAACAAATGTCTCGCGCCCGAGAATTGCCGATCCCATAAATACTCGTCAAGGCAATCACCACATGCTTCTGCAAGGGGATGTTTATTCCAGCAATACGCGCCATCTAAATCTTCTCCAACAAAGGGGCGATGCAATCAGCCCTGCCGCTGCTTGTGACGGGGGTCGGTACAAATAACGCGGATAACGCGTTTACGGCGAACAATTTTGCAGTTTCTGCAGATTCGCTTTACCGAGGCTCTTACTTTCATATCACACTCCTACCTAACTACTCAGCGCACCTGCCCAGTGCGTCCGTAGCCTTTGAGGTTAGCCTTCTTCAATAGGCCATCATATTGATGCGACATCATGTGCGCCTGCAGTTGCGCCATGAAATCCATGGTCACCACAACGATAATCAGCAGGGAAGTACCGCCAAAATAGAACGGAACACGCCAATACAAAATCATGAACTCAGGCAGCAAACACACCAAGGTAATGTACAGACCGCCCCAAAAAGTCAGCTTGGTCAGCACGCCATCAATATAGTCGGCCGTTTGATGCCCGGGCCTAATACCCGGAATAAAAGCGCCGGACTTTTTCAAGTTATCTGCCGTCTCCCGCGAATTGAATACCAATGCGGTATAGAAGAAGCAGAAAAACATGATCATGGAGGCGTAGATCAAGATATAGATAGGCTGGCCCGGCTGCAGCTTCGCGGCCACGGTTTGCAACCAACCAAGTCCCTCCATGGTCCCAAACCAACCCGCTATGGTGCCTGGGAACAAGATAATGCTTGACGCAAAAATTGGCGGAATCACACCCGCCATGTTGATCTTGAAAGGCAGGTGGCTGGATTGCCCGGCATACATGCGCCGGCCTTGCTGGCGTTTTGCATAGTTCACGGTGATACGCCGCTGCCCGCGCTCGATAAACACCACAATGGCGGTCACCACGAGCACAAGAATAATCAGAATCAGCGCCAAGGCTGAAGGCATTTCGCCGGTTTCCACCAGCTGCAAGGTTCCGCCAATGGCCGAGGGCAAGCCAGAAATGATGCTCGCCAAAATAATCATCGAGATACCATTGCCGATGCCGCGTTCGGTGATTTGTTCGCCTAGCCACATCAGGAACACGGTTCCGGTCACCAAAGTTACCGCCGCGGTAAATACAAAGTTAAACCCCGGCGCAATAACAAGGCCTTGGTTTTGCAAGGCTACGGACGCACCTACCGATTGAAAGCTCGCCAAGAGCACCGTACCGTAACGCGTGTACTGCGTGATCTTGCGGCGCCCGGCCTCGCCTTCCTTCTTGATCTGCGCCAAGCTCGGCACCACCACACTGGCCATCTGCATAATGATGGAGGACGAGATGTAGGGCATGATGCCCAGGGCAAAAATACTTAGCCGCTCCAGGGCACCGCCTGAAAACATGTTAAACATGCTGAGGATCGTGCCGGATTGATCCTGGAAGAATTGCTCTAGCGCCTGCGGGTCAATACCGGGTACCGGAATAAAAGTACCGATCCGGTAGACCACTAAAGCGCCGACCAAAAACAACAGGCGCGCGCGCAGATCAGCGAAGCGACTTGCTTCGCTTAGGGCTGCTGCCGGATTGACCATCTTGCTTTTTGCCATGTTGTTTACGCTGCTACCAACTCGTTACCGCGCGACTAGTCCTCAATGGAACCGCCGGCGGCTTCGATGGCCTGCCGGGCGCCAGGCGTCACCAGCAAACCCTTGGTCTTAACTGCCTTATCCAATTTTCCTGAAGCAAAAACCTTGGCCTGCTTGCTTTGCATCGCAATCAATCCGGCGCGTTTGAGACTCGCCAAATCCACAACATCATCGGGCACGGCGGCGAGTTCGTGTAAACGCACTTCCGCCGTACTGCCGCGCTTTGGCGAGACAAAACCAATCTTCGGTAAGCGGCGCTGCAATGGCATTTGACCGCCCTCAAAACCGACTTTATGGAATCCGCCCGAGCGCGCGTGCTGCCCCTTGACCCCACGACCACAAGTCTTGCCCTGGCCGGCTGAATGACCGCGACCAAATCGCTTGGGCGCCTTGCGGCTTCCCGGCTTTAGATCGTTGAGTTTCATCAGACTTCTTCCACCCGCAACAAATAGGAGATCTTATTGACCATGCCGCGATTCTCCGGGGTATCGATGACCTCAACGGTTTGGTGCATGCGTCGCAAGCCAAGTCCGGCCACGCAAGCCTTATGCGACCGTAAGCGCCCATGACGGCTTTTAATCAGCGTTAGCTTTAATTTATTCGCCTTCGCCATGAGTACTACCCCAATATCTCTGCAACGGTCTTGCCGCGTTTGGCAGCGATTCTTTCCGGCGAGTGCATGCCATAGAGCGCACTAATTGTCGCGCGTACTACGTTGATCGGGTTGCGCGATCCATAACTTTTCGCCAATACGTTGCGCACGCCGGCACATTCGAAAACCGCGCGCATGGCACCACCCGCAATGATGCCGGTACCTTCCGATGCCGGTTGCATGTAAACCTTCGTTGCGCCGTGGCGGCCTACCATTGAGCAATGCAGGGTGTCATTGCGCAACGAGACCTTACGCAAGTTCTTACGCGCAGACTGCATGGCTTTTTGAATCGCAATGGGCACCTCACGTGCTTTGCCATAGCCGAAGCCAACCCGGCCATCGCCGTCACCCACAACGGTCAGCGCGGTAAAGCCGAATTGCCGGCCGCCCTTAACTACCTTGGCGACACGATTCACCGTAACCAATTTTTCCAGCAGGTCTTCGGAACCGCCCGCTTGATCAACTCTCGCCATACCTAGATCCTGCTTAGAATTCCAATCCGCCTTCGCGCGCGGCTTCTGCCAAGGCCTTCAAACGTCCGTGATAACGAAACCCAGAACGATCGAAAGCAACTTTCTTCACACCCGCCGCAGAAGCTTTTTCAGCGATCGCGGTACCAACCGCCACCGCAGCATCCACATTACCGGTCTTACCATCTAGCCCATCGCGTACTGACTTTTGCAACGTTGATGCGGCCGCGAGCACCTGCGATCCGTCAGCACTGGTTAGCTGCGCGTATATATGGCGGGGAGTGCGGTGCACCGAGAGACGGGGCACGCCCAGTTCTCGAATCTTTGCCCGCGTTTTGCGCAACCGCCGCATTCGTCTATGTCTGATCGTCATTTTCGCTTTAACCGTTTGTAGCAGCCCCAAGAAATCTACTTTTTCTTGGCTTCCTTTATAACGACACGCTCATCGCTATAGCGCACACCCTTACCCTTATAGGGTTCGGGCGGCCGATAGCGCCGAATCTCTGCAGCCACTTGGCCGACCTTTTGTTTATCCATGCCCTTCACCACCACTTCTGTTTGGCTCGGCGTCTCAATCGAGATGCCTTCGGGAATCGGATAGTCCACCGGGTGTGAAAAACCCAGGGTAAGATTCAAAGTCTTGCCCTGCGCTTTGGCACGGTAGCCAACCCCGACCAACTCGAGTTTGCGTTCAAAGCCATCCGTCACACCCTGCACCATGTTGTTGATCAGGGAGCGGGTCGTTCCGGCCATTGCATTCGCCAGCTTTGAGCCAGACCGGGCCGCGACTGAAGCGTTATCGTCGGCCAAGGAAAGCTCCACTTCGCCATGCAAGGGCATGCTGAGTTCGCCCTTTGGCCCCTTGACCGTCAGCTGCGAGCCAGACTGTTTGAGCTCGACGCCCTTGGGCAATGCAACTGGATTATTCGCTACTCTCGACATGGTTCGCGTTCCGCTGTATCCCTGGCAATTCCCCACTAGGAAACTACGCAGAGCACCTCACCACCAAAACCTTTACTACGCGCCGCACGATCAGTCATCACACCCTCGGAGGTGGAAACGATGGCAACACCTAAGCCACCCAACACGCTGGGCAACTCATCCTTCTTCTTAAAAACCCTCAGACCAGGCTTACTGACCCGACGCAAATCATCGATGACGGGCTTACCTTCGAAATAGCGTAGCTCTACCTTTAGCTCCCGCTTGTTACCAGCCTGGTCTTCTACGTCATAACCGTTGATATAGCCCTCATCCAAAAGCACCTTGGCAATGGCTACTTTCTTCGTCGAAGAAGGCATGCTGACACGCTCCAAGCCAACATTTTGGCCATTGCGAATGCGCGTCAGCATATCGGCGATGGGGTCGGACATACTCATGACTATCAGTCTCTCTTGCTAGCGCTACCAGCTAGCCTTGCGTAGGCCAGGCAAGTTGCCAGCCATGGTTTCTTCCCGGAGTTTGTTGCGTCCGAGACCAAATTTTCGGTAGTACCCTTTAGGCCGGCCAGTAATGGCGCAACGATTACGCAGCCGACTCGGACTGGCATTGCGGGGCAACCGTTGTAATGCCGCAAATGCCGCCTGACGCTCCTCATCTGTACTCTGTGAACTGGCAATGACACGCTTTATTTCAGCACGCTTTGCGGCATAGCGAGCCACAACCTTGGCGCGCTTGAGCTCCCGTTGCGTCATTGATTTCTTTGCCATAGTTCTTACCGCCGCTATTTCTTAAACGGGAAACTGAAAGCGTCAAGCAGTGCTCGCCCTTCCACGTCATTCCGTGCATTCGTTGTGATGGTGATATCCATTCCGCGAATCGAATCGATGCTGTCGTAGTCGATTTCCGGAAAAATAATCTGTTCCTGCACACCCATGGAGTAATTTCCACGGCCGTCGAAGGATTTAGGATTAAGGCCACGAAAATCTCGAATCCGCGGAATAGCAATACTGATTAGGCGATCCAGGAACTCATACATACGCTCGCGGCGCAAAGTCACCTTGCAGCCAATCGGCATACCATCACGCACCTTAAAAGCGGCAACGGATTTACGAGCTTTACAGATCAGCGGCTTTTGACCAGCGATTCTCTGCATATCGCTAACTGCTTTCTCTACCAGCTTCTTATCAGCCACGGCCTCGCCAATACCCATATTCAGGGTGATTTTGCTAATCCTTGGAACTTCCATCACGTTATCAAGACCCAGACTCTCTTTAAGCTGGGGCACAACAGTTTGCGAATAAAATTCCTGCAACCTGGCCATAGTTCCTGCTCCAATTAACGCCACTAGGCGTCAAGGACCTCTTTATTCGATTTAAAGAAACGCACACGGCGACCGTCTTCCAGGGACTTAATCCCAACTCGGTCGGGTTTCTCCGTAGTCGGGTTAAACAACATCACATTGGATTCGTGCAACGGCATTTCTTTTTCAATAATCCCACCCTGAATGCCTGCATTTGGGTTTGGTTTTTGATGCTTCTTAACCATATTGATGTTTTCGATCAGCACGCGGTCATCATCAAGTACGCGCAAGACGTTACCGCGACGGCCCTTGTCACGGCCGGCGATTACCACCACTTCATCGCCCTTCTTAATGCGTTTGATACTCATCTCAATCTTTCCAAATGCCAGCTCAGAGCACTTCTGGCGCCAGCGAAATAATCTTCATGAATCGGCTGGTACGCAGCTCGCGAGTCACGGGGCCAAAAATACGGGTACCAATGGGCTCAAAGCGGTTATTCAGCAACACAGCAGCATTTCCATCGAAGCGGATCAGAGAACCGTCTGGGCGACGCACGCCTTTGCGGGTTCGCACAACAACCGCGTTGTAGATCTCGCCCTTCTTGACCCGACCGCGCGGAATCGCATCTTTCACGCTGACCTTAATGATGTCGCCGATACCGGCATACCGGCGTTTGGAACCACCCAGCACCTTGATGCACATTAGACGGCGCGCCCCACTGTTGTCGGCGGCATTTAAGGCTGTCTGCATCTGAATCATGATTCAACTTCCGTCGCCGTCACCGATAGGCACTTAACGTGCTTCAGCGCTCTCCAAAATTTCTACCAAACGCCAAGCTTTGCGTTTTGAGTAAGGCCGGCATTCCGTAATCGAAACGACATCGCCGTCTTTGCACTCGTTAGCCTCGTCGTGGGCGAGCAGCTTGGTCGAACGTTTAAGATACTTGCCATACACCGGATGCTTCACGACCCGCTCAATGACGACGGTGACACTCTTGTCCATTTTGTTGCTAACAACCCGGCCCGTCAGCGTTCGCTGAGGCTTATCCGTTGCCGCTTCGCTATTCGATACCTCGGTCATTAGAATCTCGATCCTCAGTTCTTAGCTGCGCGTTCGCGCAGTACCGTCTTAATCCGGGCAACGTCTTTACGCACTTTGCCATACTGATCGAAACGCACGAGCTGGCCCGTTGCCTGCTGCATACGCAAATTAAATTGCTCGCGCCGCAAGCTGAGTAGTTCTTGCTCCAACTCTTCAGCGCTTTTTTGCCGAATCTCGCTAATCTTCATCAGATCACCTGGCGCGTAACAAAGGCCGTACTAAACGGCAGTTTGGCTGCCGCTAAGTGGAAAGCTTCGCGTGCCACGTCCTCGCTCACGCCTTCCATTTCGTAAAGCATGCGGCCAGGCTGAATTTGCGCGACCCAGTACTCGACATTGCCCTTACCCTTACCTTGACGTACCTCCAGCGGCTTCTTGGTAATGGGTTTATCGGGAAAAACGCGAATCCAAATCTTGCCACCACGCTTAACGTGACGGGTCATCGCACGACGAGCGGCTTCGATTTGCCGGGCCGTCAAGCGGCCGCGGCCGGTTGCTTTCAAACCGAATTCACCGAAGGCGACAGTAGATCCGCGCAAAGCGAGACCACGGTTACGGCCCTTAAACTGCTTACGAAACTTTGTACGCTTTGGCTGTAACATTGCTTAGGCCCCAGCTCGACTCGTCGTTTCCGCGGCTTCGGGAGCCGCTTCTTGGGTATCGAAAACTTCGCCCTTAAAGATCCACACCTTGACGCCAATCACACCGTAAGTCGTACTCGCTTCGGTAAAGCCATAATCAATTTCGGCCCGAAACGTATGCAAGGGCACGCGACCTTCGCGATACCATTCTGTCCGCGCAATTTCCGCACCATTCAAACGTCCGGAAACTTTTACTTTGATACCACCCGCGCCGATACGCATGGTGTTGGTTACGGCGCGCTTCATTGCCCGTCGAAACATGACACGACGTTCTAACTGTTGGGCGATACCTTCAGCCACAAGCTGCGCATCCAATTCCGGCTTACGGACCTCCGCAATATTGATGCGGACATCGGCGCGCGGCAGATTGAGCAATTGGGCCGCTTCTAACCTCAAGCGCTCGATATCCTCGCCCTTCTTGCCGATCACGATACCCGGTCGCGCCGTGTGAATCGTGATTTGCGCCTTATCCTTAGGACGCTCGATTTGGATGCGGCTAACCGATGCATCCTTGAGCTTCTTCTTCAAGAATTGGCGCACGCGAAAATCCGACGCCACAAGCTTCGAATACTGCTTGCTATCGGCGTACCAACGTGAGGACCAATCTCGGGTGATCCCGAGACGAATGCCAATTGGATTTACTTTCTGACCCATGGATAATCCTATTCGTCCGCCACTTGAACGGTAATGTGGCTATTGCGCTTTATTATTCGCGCACCCCGACCCTTGGCTCGGGCACGAAAGCGCTTGAAGGTCGGCGCTTCGTCCACATGGATAACCGCCACTTTCAGCTCGTCAATATCGGCACCGTGATTGTGTTCGGCATTAGCCACCGCCGACTCTAAAACTTTCTTCACAATCCGGGCGCCTTTCTTAGGCATGTAGCTAAGAGTTTGCAGCGCATTAGCCACGGACTTGCCTCTGACTTCATCTGCAACTAGCCGGCACTTTTGCGGCGAGATTCTCGCGTGTCTTAATTTGGCTGCTACATGCATCGCCGCGACTCCTACTTGGCCTTGCGGTCGCCGGAATGGCCTTTAAACGTTCGCGTAACCGCGAATTCGCCCAACTTATGGCCAACCATGTTTTCTGAAATCAGCACAGGCACGTGATCGCGCCCGTTATGCACGGCGATGGTTAAACCCACCATATCGGGCAAAATCATCGAGCGCCTTGACCACGTCTTAATCGGACGCCGATTATTCGATTGCGCGGCTTCGCGCACTTTCTTGGCCAAATGCTCGTCCACAAAAGGACCTTTTTTTACTGAACGTGGCACTACTGAAATTCCTCGTTACGTCAGCCCGCGCTTACTTGCGGCCCCTGCGTCGAACGATCATGCCGTCCGTACGTTTATTACTGCGGGTCTTATAGCCTTTCGTCGGCACCCCCCAAGGCGTTACCGGGTGCCGGCCACCGGAAGTCCGCCCCTCACCGCCGCCGTGGGGGTGGTCAACGGGATTCATGGCGACACCGCGCACCGTCGGACGCACACCACGCCAGCGAGCGGCACCCGCTTTTCCTAACTTGCGCAGGTTGTGTTCGCCGTGGCCCACTTCACCGATGGTGGCCCGGCAATCCACATGCACCTTGCGCATTTCACCGGAGCGTAGCCGCAGGGTTGCATAAAGTCCTTCGCGAGCCACCAACTGGGCGCTACCGCCCGCCGCCCGGACCATTTGAGCACCCTTGCCTGGTTTCAACTCCACCGCATGGACCACCGAGCCCAGCGGCACGTTGCGCAGTGGCAATGCGTTGCCCGGCTTAATGGGCGCTTCACGTCCAGACATCAAAGGATCGCCCGCTCTGAGTCCTTTTGGCGCGAGAATGTAGCGGCGCTCGCCATCGGCATAAAGTAGTAAAGCCAGATGCGCACTGCGATTCGGGTCGTATTCCAAGCGTTCCACGCGCGCCGGAATGCCATCTTTATTCCGCTTGAAATCGACGACTCTGTAATGGCGTTTATGACCACCGCCGCGGTGACGCGTGGTAATGCGGCCCTGGTTGTTGCGCCCGCCATTGCGAGAACTCTTGCGCAATAAGGGCGCATGGGGGGCGCCCTTGTGTAATTCGGGAGAGGTGACCTTTACCGTAAATCGGCGGCCGGGCGAGGTCGGTTTGATCTTTTGCAATGGCATATTCGTAGACTCCGCCTAGTCGTTGCCAAGGAAATCGATGTCTTGGCCCGCCGCGAGACTCACATAGGCTTTTTTCCAGTGGCGACGGCGGCCAATGGTGCTACCAAAACGCTTGACCTTGCCCCGGACATTGACCATCCGTACGCCGGTGACCTGTACTTCAAACATCAATTCAACAGCTTTACGAACTTCGGCCTTCGTCGAATCAGGTCGCACCTTAAAGACCACTTGGTTCGCACTGTCACCCAGGCGGGTACTCTTTTCGGAAACATGCGGTCCAAGCAAAACCCCCATTAGACGTTCTTGATTGACCGCGGCAGTCATGACAGTCGCTCTTCTAAAGCTTTAATCGCACCGGCGGTCGCGAGCACCTTGGGAAACTTAATCAGGCTCACGACGTTAATCTCGCGTACATCCAGCACATCGACATCGGGTAAATTGCGTGCCGCAAGACAGAGGTTTTCTTCGTAGTCGGCCACCAGCATCAAAACCGCGCTGAGATTTAGCGGGCGAAGAATGTCTAGCAAATCACGCGTCTTCGGCCGCTCAAGGGTCAAATTCTCAACCACCAGCAATCGATCGCTGCGAATCAGCTCGGATAAGATCGAGCGCATGGCCGCGCGATGCATTTTGCGGTTAACTTTCTGGGAATAGTCACGAGGCCGTGCGGCAAACGCCCGGCCACCGCCGACCCAGATAGGACTGCGTATGGTGCCGGCTCGCGCGCGCCCCGTGCCTTTCTGGCGCCAGGGTTTGGTACCGCCCCCACGCACATCCGAACGGTTTTTTTGGCGCTTACTACCGCGGCGCTTGGCAGCCCGGTGTGCCGTTACCACCTGATGAATCAATGCTTCATTGAAACCGGCGTCAAAATTCTGCTCCGAGACATCGACGCTGCCGCTACCACCCTGTATTGCAAGCTTCATGGTCACTATCTCGTGCTCTAGCTGCGCGCCTTAGAGGCCGGCCTGATCAACAACCGACCGCCTTTATGACCCGGCACCGCGCCCTTTACTAAAATTAGGTTTCTTTCGGTATCGACTTGGACAACTTCCAAATTTTGCGCCGTTCGCTGTACGTTGCCGAGATGCCCCGACATTTTCTTGCCTTTAAAAACCCGACCCGGCGTCTGGTTTTGTCCGATGGATCCGGGCGCGCGATGCGCCAAGGAGTTACCGTGCGTTGCATCTTGCGTGCGAAAATTGTGGCGCTTAACCGCGCCCGCGTAGCCCTTACCGATGCTCGTGCCGACGACATCAACAACTTGGCCGGCCGCAAATCGTTCGACGGTTAATTCCGTACCCGCGGCAAACTCCTCGGCTTGATCTGCGGGCAGGCGAAACTCCCAGAGCCCTTCACCCGGTTCAACCGAAGCCGCAGCAAATTGACCCGCATCGGGCTTGTTGAGCCGCGACGACTTGACCGTGCCGGTGGTCACTTGCAAGGCCGCATAGCCATCTACCTCGGCGTTCTTTACACGCGTGATCCGGTTCGGCAACGCCTGAATCACCGTGACGGGCACAGACGAGCCGTCCTCCGTGAAGACTCTTGTCATGCCAGATTTTCGACCGATAAGACCGATGGCCATGTCGAATTCCTTTGACGCTTCCAACCCAAGTCGCCGCGGTGCGAGCGACGTCTTGTTTATTCGATAAAGTACGAGACTCCGAACGGCTAAACTCGGAGACAAACGCCTGATTATTCAGGCATTTGTTAGCCGTCACGAATTGCCGGCAGCTGCAACTGCCTACGCTTCCCAACCCCCTGGCAATGGGCGCTACAAGCCCAAAACTCGCCTCTGGTAGCACGAAGCCCGACACGGAAAATCCGCACCGGGCCACAGCGAGCCGGGAATTATAGCAAGTATTTTGCCTAGTTCAATTTAATCTGCACATCCACCCCCGCTGGCAATTCCAGCTTCATCAGGGCGTCCACGGTCTTATCCGTGGGGTCCAGAATATCCATGAGCCGCTTGTGCGTTCGCAGCTCATACTGGTCCCGCGCATCTTTGTTCACATGCGGCGAAATCAGCACCGTAAACCGCTCTTTTTTGGTGGGCAGAGGCACTGGCCCTTTAACCTGGGCCCCGGTCCGTTTGGCGGTTTCCACAATCTCGCGGGCAGAGCTATCGATCAGCCGATGATCGAAGGCCTTAAGCCTGATTCTAATATTTTGATTTGTCGACATTTTTTCGCTCTATTGCCCTGTTTTGCCGGCCCCAAAGCCGCGCCTTACTGGATAATTTTGGAGACCACGCCGGCACCCACGGTGCGACCACCCTCGCGAATCGCAAAGCGCAAGCCCTCTTCCATCGCGATCGGCGCAATCAGCTCAACGCTCATTTGCACGTTATCTCCCGGCATCACCATCTCCGTGCCCTCGGGCAACTCACAAGCACCCGTCACATCCGTGGTCCGAAAGTAAAACTGCGGCCGGTAACCCTTAAAGAACGGCGTGTGGCGACCCCCTTCTTCCTTGGTCAAGATATACACCTCCGCCTCAAACTTGGTATGCGGCGTGATACTCCCCGGCTTGGCCAACACCTGACCACGCTCCACTTCCTCGCGCTTGGTGCCGCGTAACAGCACACCCACGTTATCACCCGCCTGACCTTGGTCCAGCAGCTTGCGGAACATCTCCACGCCGGTGCAGGTAGTCTTCTCGGTAGCCTTGATACCCACAATCTCCACCTCATCACCCACCGTCACGATCCCGCGCTCGATCCGCCCGGTCACCACCGTGCCGCGACCGGAAATCGAAAATACATCTTCCACCGGCATCAAAAACGCCCCATCTATGGCCCGCTCCGGTTCCGGAATCCAGCTGTCTAAAGCTTCCACCAGCTTCTCCACCGCCGGCGCACCAATCTCGCTGCTGTCGCCTTCCAGCGCCTTTAAGGCACTGCCAGTGATAATCGGCGTGTCATCGCCGGGAAACTCATAGGTGCTCAGCAAATCGCGCACTTCCAGCTCCACCAGCTCCAACAGCTCGGCATCGTCCACCATGTCGGCTTTGTTCAAAAACACCACGATGTAGGGCACCCCCACTTGGCGCGCCAGCAATATGTGCTCGCGGGTTTGCGGCATCGGACCGTCCGCCGCCGAACACACCAAAATCGCACCGTCCATCTGTGCCGCACCCGTGATCATGTTCTTCACGTAGTCAGCATGCCCAGGACAGTCCACATGCGCGTAGTGACGCGTATCCGACTCATATTCCACATGCGCGGTGGCGATCGTGATCCCACGCTCGCGTTCTTCCGGGGCGTTATCAATCTGGTCAAACGCCTTCGTCTCACCACCGTGTTTGTTCGCCATCACCGTCGTTAACGCCGCCGTTAGCGTCGTCTTGCCATGATCCACGTGACCAATCGTCCCCACATTCACATGTGGCTTGGTGCGCTCAAACTTTTCCTTTGACATCAGGTCAACCCCCGAAAAATTAGTCTTTCTTAATTACGTCTTCGGCGACGCTAGGCGGCACCTCGGAATATCGCGAGAACTCCATGGTATAGGTCGCTCGACCCTGACTCATGGAGCGCAAATCTGTGGCATAGCCAAACATCTCAGACAAAGGGACTTCGGCGCGGATAATTTTTCCCGCGGCTGATTCATCCATGCCTTGCAGCAAACCACGACGGCGGTTCAAATCACCATTCACATCGCCCATGTAATCGTCCGGTGTCACGACCTCGACCTTCATGACGGGCTCTAAGAGCACCGGCTTGGCGCTACGAGCGCCTTCCTTGAAGGCCATGGAACCCGCTATCTTGAAGGCCATCTCGTTGGAATCCACATCATGGTATGAGCCGTCGTACAAGCTCACTTTGACGTCCACCACGGGGTAACCCGCCAAGACACCATTTTGCATCTGCTCTTGAATGCCTTTATCCACAGCCGGAATGTACTCCCGTGGCACAACACCACCGACAATCTTGTTTTCGAATTCATATCCGCCACCCGCATCCAAGGGCTCGATACGAATCCAAACATGGCCATATTGGCCCCGGCCACCAGACTGCCGAACAAACTTACCCTCTTGCTCAACAGCGGTACGAATGGTCTCGCGATACGCGACCCGCGGCGCACCGACGTTCGCATCGACACTGAATTCGCGCCGCATGCGATCCACGATGATGTCCAGATGCAACTCGCCCATGCCGGCAATGATGGTTTGCCCAGACTCTTCATCACTACTGACCCGAAAGGACGGATCTTCCTTAGCAAGCTTTTGTAAAGCGATACCCATTTTTTCTTGGTCGCTCTTGGTCTTGGGCTCGACGGCGACAGAAATAACGGGCTCGGGAAATTCCATTCGCTCCAAGATAATAATGTTGCTTTGATCGACCAGGCTATCACCCGTGGTCACATCTTTTAGACCCACGGCCGCTGCGATATCACCCGCTCGCACTTCTTTAATTTCTTGGCGATCGTTCGAATGCATTTGCAGTAAGCGGCCGATGCGCTCGCGCTTACCCTTAACAGAGTTATAAACCGTATCACCCGATTTCAGCACGCCCGAGTACACCCGGAAAAATGTCAGGTTCCCGACGAACGGATCCGTCGCAATCTTGAACGCCAGGGCAGCAAAGGGTTCGTCGTCGTTTGATCCACGTTGCGCTTCGCTGTCATCTTCAAGCAAGCCTTTAATGGGCGGCACATCGATGGGCGAAGGCATGAATTCAATGACCGCATCGAGCATGGCCTGCACGCCCTTGTTCTTGAATGCGGAACCGCACATGACCAACACGACTTCATTGGCCATGGTCCGGGCGCGAAGACCTTTGCGGATCTCCGCTTCGTCCAAATCACCGCTTTCCAGATATTTGTCCAGTAGCTCCTCGTCACCCTCGGCAGCTGCTTCGACCATCTTCTCGCGCCATTCATCGGCTAAGGATTTGAGGTCATCAGGGATATCTTTTAGTTCGTGTTTGGTGCCTTGAGACGCTTCATCCCAAAAGATGGCCTTCATGCGAATCAGATCGATGACACCCTGGAAATTTTCTTCAGCGCCAATGGGCAGCTGAATCGGCACGGGATTGCCGCCTAAACGTTCGCGAATCTGGCCCACCACGCGCAAGTAGTCAGCGCCTGCCCGGTCCATCTTGTTGATGAAGGCCATGCGCGGGACTGCGTACTTATTCGCTTGGCGCCAAACGGTTTCCGACTGCGGTTCGACACCGCCCACCGAACAGAATACGGCTACCGCACTGTCCAAAACGCGGAGTGAGCGCTCAACCTCAATGGTGAAGTCAACGTGCCCCGGCGTATCAATAATGTTGATGCGATGTTCCGGAAACTGGCTGTCCATGCCCTTCCAGAAGCAGGTCGTTGCTGCAGAGGTAATGGTAATCCCGCGCTCTTGCTCTTGCTCCATCCAGTCCATGACGGCCGCGCCATCATGCACTTCGCCGATCTTGTGAGAAACACCCGTATAGAAAAGAATGCGTTCCGTGGTCGTGGTCTTACCGGCGTCGATGTGGGCCATGATACCGATGTTGCGATATCGCTCGATGGGGGTTGTGCGTGGCACGATGTTCGTCCTTGTGAATACAGTCTGCGGGTCAGTGGACTACCAGCGATAGTGCGAGAAGGCTTTGTTGGCTTCCGCCATACGATGCGTATCTTCACGCTTTTTCACCGCCGCACCGCGATTCTCCGCTGCATCTAATAGCTCATTGGCGAGCCGCTGCGCCATGGATTTTTCATTGCGTTTTCGGGCGGCATCAATTAGCCAGCGCATGGCCAAAGTCTGGCGTCGGGACGGACGCACTTCAATGGGCACCTGATAGGTGGCACCACCTACCCGTCGAGACTTGACTTCAACCACGGGCTTCACGTTATCCAGGGCCAACTCAAGGGTCTCTAAGGCTTGCACCTCCGATTGGCCGGCACGAGTGCAAATGGCGTCCAATGCGCCGTAAACAATGGACTCGGCCGTGGATTTCTTACCGTCCTTCATGATCATGTTGATGAACTTAGCCAACATGCCGCTACCATGCTTGGGGTCGGAAGAATACTGCGTTTAGGTGCTTGCGATCGTCTAGACATATGCGGGCTCGCCGTCGAATGAATCGTTGTTATAGATGATTACTTAGGCCGTTTAGCGCCGTACTTTGAACGACCCTTGCGACGATCAGAAACGCCGGCGCAGTCCAATGTGCCGCGCACCGTGTGATAGCGCACACCGGGCAAATCCTTGACCCGCCCGCCGCGAATAAGAACCACGGAATGCTCTTGTAGATTATGGCCTTCGCCGCCGATATAGCTTGTCACTTCAAAGCCATTGGTTAAGCGCACACGCGCAACTTTTCGCAGCGCAGAGTTCGGCTTCTTAGGCGTCGTGGTGTAAACGCGCGTGCAAACGCCGCGCTTCTGCGGACTGCTTGCCAGGGCCGGGACCGTGCTTTTTACCGGCTTGGTCTTGCGACTTTTGCGAACCAGCTGATTAACCGTTGACATACTGTATTCTCGAACGCTTTATTGCTGTGCAGATAAACGTTAGCCCGAATGCGGCATCAGCGAGGCTGATCTGGCGCATACGGGCTGACCGTGTGTGGGCAAAGGCCCCGAAATCGTTGTTTTCTCGGCACTTTCGCCGGAGGTGCCAATGCACCGAACCGCGAATTTTAGGACCCGAACTGAAGCAGTGTCAAGCATGGCGACCGCGCGCGGACTGTGAGCTGCCGTGCGCAATCGCCCGCCCAACTACTCTTCTGTGGCCGCGGCTTCACCCTCGGGTGCCGCCGGCGCTGCCTCACTTTCCACTGCGGCGATTTCAGCCGCCGCGGCACTGGCCTCGGCCGCCGCCTCCAAGCTGCGCAGCTCCTCGGCAAGCTCCTGCTCTCGGGTACGGCGTTGCTCGGCGTGGTAGCTGTATCCCGTGCCCGCCGGAATCAGGCGACCCACGATGACATTTTCCTTCAAGCCACGCAGGTCGTCGCGCAGGCCTTTCACCGCCGCCTCGGTTAGAACGCGTGTGGTTTCTTGGAACGATGCCGCCGAAATGAAGGATTCGGTCGCCAACGACGCCTTGGTAATACCCAGCAACAGAGGTTCATGCTCGGCGCCTTCCTTGCCCTGCGCGGCGGCCTGTTCATTGATCTCCAACAAGCGCGCCTTTTCCAGCTGCTCACCGCGTAACAAGTTGGTTTCACCCGGCACGGAGATCTCAACCTTGCGCAGCATCTGCCGAATGATGACCTCGATATGCTTGTCGTTGATTTTCACACCCTGAAGGCGATAAACATCTTGGATTTCGCGGACCAAATAGTCAGCCAATGGCTCGACACCGCGCAGCCGCAGAATATCGTGGGGGCCAGGCTCACCATCTGCAATGACCTCACCTCGTGCCACTTGCTCGCCTTCGAAGACGCTCAAGTGGCGCCACTTCGGAATGAGAGACTCATGCTTCTCACCGTGCTCATCGGTAATGACCAGCCGGCGCTTGCCCTTGGTCTCTTTACCGAAACTCACGGTACCGCTGTGCTCGGCCAAAATGGCCGGTTCCTTGGGCTTGCGGGCTTCGAACAAGTCGGCAACGCGCGGTAAGCCACCCGTTATATCGCGGGTCTTCGAACTTTCCTGAGGAATGCGTGCGATCACATCACCGACGGTAACCTTCGCACCGTCCGTCATCACGACCACGGCCCCGGGGGGCAACGCGTAAACGGCTGGAATATCAGTATTCGGGAAGCAAACTTCTTGACCTTTGCCGTCCTCCAGCCGTGCGATGGGTCTGAGATCCTTGCCGGCACTGCCGCGTCGCTTCGGATCCATGACGACAATACTGGACAGACCGGTGATGTCGTCGACCTGCTCGGTCACGGTTACACCATCCAAGAAGTCTTCAAACTTCAGCACACCGGCGACTTCGGCCACGACGGGGTGAGTGTGAGGATCCCAGGTCGCAACAACCTGCCCGGACTGAACTTGGTCATTGTCTTTGACTGAGATCATGGCCCCATAAGGCAGTTTGTAACGCTCACGCTCGCGGCCGTGATCATCGATAACCCCCAATTCGCCAGAACGGCTGACCGCAATCAACATGCCTTGCTCATTCTGTACCGTCTTCAGGTTATGCAGTCGCAGACTACCGCCGTGTTTGACTTCGACACTATTGGCCGCCGCGGCACGAGACGCCGCGCCACCAATGTGGAAGGTACGCATGGTGAGCTGCGTTCCTGGCTCGCCGATTGACTGCGCCGCGATCACGCCGACCGCTTCACCGATGTTGATGCGGTGACCACGCGCCAAGTCGCGTCCATAGCAATTGGCGCAAACGCCATAGCGTGTTTCACAAGTAATGGCAGAGCGCACCCAGACCTGGTCTACACCCGCGTCTTCAAGTCGCTGCACACCGGCCTCGTCAAGCAAATCGCCGGCCGCGATGACCACATCCTTATCATTGCCAGGCGCGAAAACATCCCGCGCGACGACACGACCGAGGACCCGTTCGCGCAAGGGCTCAACGACATCGCCGCCTTCCACCAGCGGCGACATGATGAGTCCACGCTCGGTCCCACAATCGACCTCGGTGACCACCAGGTCTTGAGCGACATCGACCAGCCGACGCGTCAGGTACCCGGAGTTCGCGGTCTTCAGCGCCGTATCGGCAAGACCCTTGCGAGCGCCGTGGGTGGAGATGAAGTACTGGAGTACGTCCAAACCTTCGCGGAAATTCGCGGTAATGGGCGTTTCAATGATGGAACCATCCGGCTTGGCCATCAATCCGCGCATGCCGGCTAGCTGCCGGATTTGAGCAGCCGAACCTCGCGCGCCCGAGTCTGCCATCATGAAGATGGAGTTAAACGAATCCTGGGTGACGGACTGTTGCTCGGCATCGATAACGGTTTCTTTGCCGAGTTTTTCCATCATGGCCTTGGCCACTTGCTCGTTGGTCCGCGACCAAATATCCACAACCTTGTTGTAGCGCTCGCCATTGGTGACCAAACCACTGGCGTATTGGTCTTGTATCTCCTTAACCTCTTCCTCGGCGGACTCCAAGATGCCCGTTTTTTCAACGGGGACCGCCATGTCATTAACACCGATGGAGACACCTGCGCGAGTTGCATAGCTGAAACCGGTATACATGAGCCGATCGGCAAACACGACGGTTTGCTTCAGACCCACCCGGCGATAGCATGAGTTGATACAGTTGGAAATCACCTTTTTCGTCATCGCCTGATTGACGAGGTCGAAACTTAGTCCGTCCGGAAGCACTTCGGACAACAAAGCGCGGCCGACGGTGGTATCGACCAAACGCCGCCTAACGGTCGATTCGCCTTCTTCATCGGCATGTGTTTCTTCAATGCGGACCTTTACCTTGGCCTGCAATTCCACAGCCCGGCCCTCATAGGCCCGGTGCACTTCTGCCACGTTCGAGAACACCATGCCCTCACCGCGGGCATTGATGCGCTCTCGCGTCATGTAATAAAGGCCCAGCACCACGTCTTGAGAAGGCACGATGATGGGCTCACCGTTAGCGGGCGATAGAATATTATTCGACGCCATCATTAAGGCGCGCGCTTCCAGTTGCGCTTCGATGGACAATGGCACATGCACGGCCATTTGGTCACCATCGAAGTCCGCGTTAAAGGCGGTGCAAACCAAGGGATGCAGTTGAATTGCCTTGCCTTCGATGAGCACGGGCTCAAAGGCTTGAATGCCCAGACGATGCAAGGTCGGGGCGCGGTTCAGCATCACCGGATGCTCGCGAATGACATCTTCGAGAATGTCCCAAACTTCCGGACCTTCCCGCTCAACCAGGCGTTTTGCGGCCTTGATGGTGGTCGCTTCGCCGCGCAGTTGTAGTTTGCCGAAAATGAACGGCTTGAACAGTTCCAAGGCCATCTTCTTCGGTAGGCCGCATTGATGCAGCTTCAAGGTTGGGCCAACGACGATCACCGATCGTCCAGAGTAATCAACACGCTTACCCAGCAGATTCTGACGGAAACGACCTTGCTTGCCCTTGATCATGTCTGCCAAGGATTTCAATGGTCGTCTATTGGTGCCCGTGATCGCGCGACCACGCCGCCCGTTGTCGAGCAGCGCATCGACGGATTCCTGGAGCATCCGCTTTTCGTTACGCACAATGATGTCGGGCGCATTCAGCTCGAGTAGACGGCGCAGCCGGTTATTGCGATTGATCACGCGCCGGTAAAGATCATTGAGATCTGAGGTTGCAAATCTTCCGCCATCCAGCGGCACCAAGGGACGCAGATCGGGCGGTAGCACCGGCAATACGGTCAGCACCATCCACTCGGGCCGGTTGCCTGATTCAAGAAACGCTTCTAAAAGTTTCAAGCGCTTTGATAAGCGCTTAATCTTGGTTTCCGAGTTGGTGGCCGCCATGTCTTCGCGAACCTGAACCACCTGCTGGGTCAGGTCCATGGTCTTGAGCATCTCGTGCACGGCTTCGGCACCCATGCGGGCATCGAACTCATCACCGTGCTCTTCCATGGCCTCTAGATACTGGTCGTCGGTCAGCAGCTGACCGCGTTCTAGCGTTGTCATGCCAGGTTCGACCACCACGAAGGCCTCGAAATAGAGCACCCGCTCTATTTCGCGCAAAGTCATGTCCAGCATTAAACCGATGCGCGACGGCAGTGATTTCAAAAACCAAATATGCGCGGTGGGGCTAGCCAGCTCGATATGTGCCATGCGTTCGCGACGAACTTTGGTTTGCGTGACTTCCACGCCACACTTTTCGCAAATGACACCGCGATGCTTAAGCCGCTTGTACTTACCGCAGAGACATTCGTAGTCTTTGATCGGCCCAAAAATCTTGGCGCAGAACAAGCCATCACGCTCCGGTTTAAAAGTCCGGTAGTTGATGGTTTCTGGTTTCTTTACTTCACCGAAGGACCAACTCCGAATCATTTCCGGCGATGCCAAGCCGATACGGATTGCATCGAAATCCTCAACGGTACTCTGCTGCTTAAAGAGCTTCAGTAAGTCTTTCATTTGTCACCCACCTGAGCAAAAGTTTGTCGCGTCATGCCGCTGATTAGTCCTGTTCCAATTCGATATTGATGCCAAGGGAGCGGATTTCCTTGACCAGAACATTGAACGACTCGGGCATGCCCGCGTCCATTTCGTGAGTACCATCGACGATGTTCTTGTACATCTTGGTACGTCCCTGCACATCGTCTGACTTCACCGTCAGCATTTCTTGCAAGGTATAAGAAGCGCCATAAGCTTCCAGCGCCCAGACTTCCATCTCGCCGAAACGTTGGCCGCCAAACTGGGCTTTACCGCCCAGGGGCTGCTGAGTCACCAGGCTATACGGGCCAGTGGACCGCGCATGCATCTTGTCGTCGACCAGATGGTTCAGCTTGAGCATGTACATGTAGCCCACCGTGGTCGGCCGATCGAAAGTTTCGCCGGTGCGGCCATCGGTCAAGCGTGCCTGCCCAGATTCGGGCAAGCCCGCGATTTCCAAGAGCTGCTTGATTTCCGCCTCGGTGGCGCCGTCAAAAACGGGGGTTGCGATGGGCACACCATTGGACAAATTGCCCGCCAGTTCGACGACCTCAGCATCGCTTAAGCTCTTGATGTCTTCTTTGCGACCACCGGTATCGTTGTAGATCTTACCCAGGAACCCGCGCAGGTCTTTGACAGCCGCCTGTTGTTCCATCATCTCGCCGATGCGCAAGCCCAAACCCTTTGCCGCCCAGCCCAAATGGGTCTCGAGTACCTGCCCCACATTCATACGCGAGGGTACGCCTAAGGGATTGAGGACGATGTCCACGGGTGTGCCATCGTCCAAGTAGGGCATATCTTCCACCGGCACAATGGTAGAGATAACACCCTTGTTGCCATGACGGCCAGCCATCTTGTCGCCGGGTTGAATGCGGCGCTTAACGGCCAAGTAAACTTTAACCATCTTCAGCACGCCAGGCGCTAAATCATCACCAGCGGTAATCTTGCCGCGCTTCTCATCGTAGCGTTGCACGAATTCTTCACGCTGGGCGCGCAAACGTTCGGCGGCTTTCTCTAGCTGACTATTGGCATCGTCGTTGGTTAAGCGAATCTCGAACCATTGTTCGCGGGGTAGATCGTCTAAATAGCCCTTCGTGATTTTGTTACCGGACTTGAGCTGATTCGGACCACCTTGCGCTTGCTTGTTAAGCAGCATGCGCTCCACGCGCTCAAAAATATCGTCTTCCAAAATGCGGCGCTGATCATCTAGATCCTTGCGCACGCTTTCTAGCTCGGCGTCTTCGATGGCTAATGCGCGGCTATCTTTGTCTACGCCATCGCGCGTGAACACGCGTACGTCGATGACCGTGCCGTCCATACCCGGTGGCACCCGTAAGGATGTGTCCTTAACATCCGAAGCTTTCTCGCCAAAAATTGCGCGCAGTAGCTTCTCTTCCGGTGTTAACTGAGTCTCCCCCTTGGGCGTTACCTTGCCGACTAGAATGTCGCCAGCACAGACCTCCGCGCCGATGAATGCAATACCGGCTTCGTCCAATTTACCCAGGGCTTGGTCGCCGACATTCGGAATATCGGCGGTTACTTCTTCCGACCCAAGCTTGGTATCCCGGGCGACGCAGGTCAGTTCCTCAACATGAATCGTCGTAAAGCGATCTTCGTGAACCAGACGCTCAGAGATAAGAATCGAATCCTCGAAGTTGTAGCCATTCCAAGGCATGAACGCGACGAGCAAATTCTGACCCAAGGCCAACTCGCCCATGCTCGTGGATGCACCATCTGCCAGCACGTCCCCGCGCGCGATGCTATCCCCCGCGTTGACTAGGGGCCGCTGATTGATACAGGTATTTTGATTGGAGCGTACATACTTCGTAAGGTTGTAAATATCCACGCCTGGCTCCGCCGCACTGGTTTCATCATCGTTCACACGAACGACAATGCGTGAAGCATCCACGGAATCTACCAGCCCGCCACGACGAGCCACCACCGTCACGCCCGAGTCCACGGCGACCGCTCGTTCCATCCCCGTGCCTACCAAGGGCGTATCCGACCGCAAGGTTGGGACGGCTTGGCGCTGCATGTTCGAGCCCATGAGAGCCCGGTTTGCATCGTCGTGCTCCAGGAACGGGATCAGCGAAGCAGCCACCGAAACGGTCTGCTTGGGCGACACGTCCATGTAGTTGATTTGCTCGCTGGGCACCAAGGAAAACTCGTTTTGATGGCGCACAGAAACGAGTTCCTCGAGGAAATTGCCCTTGGCGTCAAGCTCGGCGTTGGCCTGGGCGATGACATACTGGCCCTCTTCGATGGCTGACAAATAGTGAATTTCGTCCGTCACCTTGCCCTTGTTCACCAATCGATAGGGCGTCTCAAGAAAGCCATAAGCGTTAGTTCGCGCATAGACCGATAAAGAGTTAATCAAGCCAATATTCGGGCCCTCGGGCGTTTCAATGGGACACACCCGGCCATAATGCGTCGGATGAACATCGCGCACCTCAAAGCCAGCGCGCTCGCGCGTTAGACCACCGGGCCCCAAAGCCGAAACACGACGTTTATGAGTGACCTCGGACAGCGGATTGTTCTGATCCATGAACTGTGACAGCTGACTCGAGCCGAAGAATTCTTTAACGGCCGCCGCAACGGGTTTGGCGTTGATCATTTCCTGCGGCATCAAGCCCTCGGACTCCGCTAGCGTGAGGCGCTCTTTCACCGCGCGCTCAACGCGCACTAGGCCGACGCGGAAAGCATTTTCGGCCATTTCACCCACGCTACGAATGCGCCGATTACCGAGATGATCAATATCATCCACGGTACCGCGGCCGTTGCGAATATCGATCAACACCTTGAGTACGTCGATGACATCCTCGCGACTCAAAACGCCTGAACCTTCGCTTTCCCCACGTCCAACACGGCGATTGAACTTCATCCGGCCTACCGCCGAAAGGTCATAACGCTCGGGATTAAAAAACAAATTGTTAAACAAGTTCTCGGCGGCATCTTTAGTCGGCGGCTCGCCCGGGCGCATCATGCGATAAATCTCAACCAGCGCCTCTAACTTAGTCGTACTGGGATCGATGCGCAGGGTGCTCGAAATATAGGGCCCTTGATCCAGATCATTAACATAAAGAGTCTGAATATGCTCGATACCCTTCTCGATCATGGTTTCAACCATCTCGGCGGTTATCTCGTCGTTAGCGCTGGCGATGAGTTCGCCGGTTTCCGTGTCGACGACGTCATGCGCAAGAATTTTCTGTTCCAAGTACTCAGCCGGTACCACCAAAGTGTCCACACCGGCTTTTTCCAGCTCTCGGATATGGCGCACGGTGATGCGCTTATCTTTCTCCACCAGCAGTTTGCGGCCAAGCTTGATGTCAAATGTTGCGGTATCACCACGTAATCTAGCGGGTACCAGGCCAAGCTGGATTTCTTTCTCCGATAGGTAGAAGTCGACCTTCTCGAAGAACATATCCAGAATTTCTTCGTTGCTGTACTCCAGCGCACGCAGAATGATGCTCACGGGCAACTTGCGGCGGCGATCGATGCGCGCGAAAACACAGTCCTTGGGATCGAACTCAAAGTCCAACCAGGACCCGCGATAAGGGATCACGCGCGCGGAGAACAGCAGTTTTCCTGACGAGTGCGACTTACCCTTGTCGTGATCGAAAAACACGCCGGGGGAGCGATGCAACTGCGATACGATGACCCTTTCAGTACCATTAATAACGAAGGTGCCGTGGTCGGTCATCAGCGGCATTTCACCTAAATAGACCTCCTGCTCACGGACTTCCTTAACCACTTTCTTTGAAGGCGCTGCGTCTTTGTCATAAATGACCAGACGAACTTGCACCCGCAGCGGCGCGGCAAAGGTCATGCCCCGCAGCTGACATTCTTTGACATCAAATACGGGCTCGCCCAGGCGATAACTGATGTACTCCAACGCGGCATTTCCGGAATAGCTAACTATGGGAAATACGCTTTTGAAGGCCGCATGCAATCCTTGCTCCTCACGTGAGGAGGGATCTGCGTGTTCTTGCAAAAATTTTCGATAAGAATCGAGCTGAATCGACAACAGGTAAGGCACGTCCAGAATACTGGGCCGCTTGCCAAAATCTTTACGGATTCTTTTCTTTTCGGTGAAAGAGTACGCCATGAGGTACTACCTCTAAGTTACAACAGTTGTCGTGCATTTAAAGCACGAACGGCGAAATCCGCCCAGCGGCAACAAGCCGCCAGGCGGTATCACGGGAGAGACCGTCAAATGCAGGTCCATGCAGTAAGTGCGCAAGCGCGGTTACCGGCTGTTCCTAGCAATCACTTAACTTCGGCCTTAGCCCCTGCCTCTTCGAGCTGCTTGAGGATGCCGTCCGCATCTTCTTTGCTAACTCCTTCCTTCACAGTGGCCGGCACACCTTCAACCATGTCCTTGGCTTCTTTCAGGCCAAGACCGGTGATCGTGCGGACCGCCTTAATGACAGCAACTTTGTTATCACCAAAGCTGCTCATTACGACGTCAAATTCAGTCTTCTCTTCCGCGGCCGCGCCACCCGCGTCACCGGCTGCGCCGCCGGCTGCTGCGACTGCCACCGGGGCAGCGGCAGAAACACCCCACTCCTCTTCGAGGGATTTAACCAACTCGACGATTTCCATGATGGGTTTAGCGCTGAGCTCTTTAAGTAGCTCTTCATTGGACAATGCCATTTTCTGATCTCCTGTATTTAATTCGATACCCGATTAGTGTTCGATAGTCAGCAGCGAATGAACTAAGCCGCCTCTTCCTGTTGTGCGCGTGCATTCAACACACGCGCCAACATAGAAGGTGCCTCCGCCAAGCTGCGAACCAACTTCGACCCTGGTGCCTGCAACACGCCCAGCAACATGGCCCGGGCCTGATCGAGATTAGGCAGGCTGGCCAGCCGGCCTAAATCTTCAGCCCCATAAAGTTGGCCACCGATGGCGACCGCCTTGGTCACCAACAGCTCGTTTTCCTTAGCAAAACTCTTCACGACCCGGGCGGCTGCGCCTGGATCCTGACGAGAAAAAGCCAAGACTAGCGGCCCATGTAGAGCCTCGCTAAGACATTCAAAGTCAGTGCCTTCGATAGCCCGCTTCGCCAGGGTGTTCTTAGCCACGCGCACGTAGACATCCTCCGCCCGCGCTTTGGCGCGAAATTCGGTCATCTGTTCTACGCTCAACCCGCGGTATTCGGCAGCAATTGCCGAATGCGCGCTTTGCGCCACCTCGTTCACCTCGGCGACAAGGCTTTGCTTGTCTTCGAGTCTGAGTGCCATATCTCCTCCTCAGTGATGGGTGACCTTCACCAGGAGACCTGACTCGGGTAACACCATCTGCGCAGGCCGGCTCGAAACGAACCATTAAGACAGTCCTAAAAACTGCCACCTACGGTCTTTGATGAATTACGATCCTTCGTATACACCGCGATGGACCAAGCCATCGCGACCAAACATCTTCCCTATAACTCTGCTGTCAATTTTCAAACCGCCACGACTTATATTTCTATCGTGCTGTGATCCACCAGTACGCCTGGTCCCATGGTGGACGAAACCGTCAAACGCTTAAGAAACTGGCCTTTGGCGGACGCGGGCTTGGCCTTGTTCAAATCGGCAAGCAAAGCGACCAGGTTGTCCCGCAGGGCACTGGCTTCGAAGTCAGCCTTGCCAATGCTGCAATGAATAATGCCGCCCTTGTCCGCACGAAACCGGACCTGTCCGGCCTTCGCATTTTTCACCGCCGTTTCGACATCCTGCGTGACCGTACCCACCTTGGGATTCGGCATCAGACCCCGGGGACCGAGGACCCGGCCCAGTTGGCCAACCACACGCATGGTATCGGGCGTGGCAATAACGGTGTCGTATTCCATATCGCCGCCCTTCATTTGTTCGGCGAGATCATCCAAGCCGACGGCATCAGCGCCGGCCGCCTTGGCCTTCTCAGCATTCTCACCCTGGGCAAACACCGCCACTCGCACAGTCTTACCGGTACCGTGGGGCAGCAAGCTTGAACCGCGCACGACCTGATCGGACTTGCGGGGATCGACACCTAGATTGACCGCAACATCCACCGACTCGCGAAATTTCGCATTGGCCATGCTCTTGACCAATTCCATGGCGTCATTAATGGCATAAGCCTGTGTACGCGAAACTTTATCGGCAAAAGCGGCCGTGCGCTTACTCGATGCGGCCATGGCTACAAACCCTCCACTTCTAGGCCCATGCTGCGTGCACTGCCTGCAATGGTGCGCACCGCAGCGTCCATATCAGCCGCTGTTAGATCAGGGTCTTTCGTCTTCGCTATCTCTTCGAGCTGGGCGCGAGTCACTTTGCCGACCTTGTTCGTATTGGGCGTGCCGCTGCCTTTCTTCAAGCCCGCGGCTTTCTTCAACAACACCGCAGCCGGCGGCGTCTTGGTGATAAACGTAAAACTGCGATCGTTGTAAACCGTGATAACGACGGGAGTCGCCAATCCAGGCTCAAGGCTTTGCGTCTGCGCATTAAAAGCCTTGCAGAATTCCATGATGTTGACGCCATGCTGGCCCAAAGCCGGGCCCACTGGCGGACTCGGATTGGCCTGCCCCGCAGGCACTTGCAGCTTGATATAAGTCGTTACTTTTTTGGCCATGATCCACCTCTTTGGGTACCAGCGCCTCGCGGCTCCCCTCACCGTCCACAACCCAGCCTAGGTTGCGAACTGAATTTGTATTAGCTAGCCCTTTTCGACTTGCCCGAAATCAAGTTCAACGGGTGTCGAGCGGCCCAAAATCTGCACCGCGACCCGCAACTTACTCTTGTCGTAATTAACGCTCTCGACGACACCATTGAAGTCGTTGAAGGGCCCATCAACTACGCGCACAACCTCACCGGGTTCAAACAAGACCTTGGGCCTGGGCTTGTCGGTACCCTCCTCAACGCGGTTTAAAATGAAATCCGCTTCCTTATCGGTAATCGGTGCCGGCCGATCGCTAGACCCGCCGATAAAGCCCAGCACTTTGGGCACTTCCTTCACCAAATGCCATGTTTCGTCGTCAAGCTCCATTTGCACCAGCACGTAACCCGGAAAGAATTTTCGCTCGCTACGACGCTTCTGGCCTTCCTTCATTTCCACCACTTCTTCGGTGGGCACGATGATCTTGCCGAATTTGTCCTCAAGTCCTTTGAGCTTGATGCGATCTTCTAAAGATGTCTTCACCTTGTTCTCGAAGTTGGAGTAGGCGTGCACGACATACCATTTCAGTGCCATGCTGCTACCCCTGACCCGTGAGCAGACCGGTCAGCAAGATCAAGCCCTTATCCAGGAAAAAAAAGAAAATGCCCATGATCAACACAAAAACAAACACCGTCAGCGTCGTTTGCATGGTTTCTTGGCGGTTCGGCCAAATGACCTTGCGAAGCTCGCCGCGAGAACTTTGAATAAAGCGCCAAAGATCCTTTCCCTGCGTTGATTGATAAGCAATGACGATCGCCACGGCCAATGCAGCCAGCACGCCCACCACGCGCAGCAGCAAAGATTCAGTATCGAAGTAATAGTAGGCGGTAATGCCCGCTAACAGCACAGCGCCTGCGATGATCAATTTGATCGTATCGACAACGCTTGGTCCGGTATCTGTCTTGCTATTCATCAATCTGTGACTTTCTTGTCAGTCTGCAAGCCGAAGCTGGCAGGCCAGGAGGGAATCGAACCCCCAACCTGCGGTTTTGGAGACCGCCGCTCTGCCAATTGAGCTACTGGCCTATCAATAAATTCGCCTTACTGGATAATTTTGGAGACCACGCCGGCACCCACGGTGCGACCACCCTCGCGAATCGCAAAGCGCAAGCCCTCTTCCATCGCAATCGGCGCAATCAGCTCAACGCTCATTTGCACGTTATCTCCCGGCATCACCATCTCCGTGCCCTCGGGCAACTCACAAGCACCCGTCACATCCGTGGTCCGAAAGTAAAACTGCGGCCGGTAGCCCTTAAAGAACGGCGTGTGGCGACCCCCTTCTTCCTTGGTCAAGATATACACCTCCGCCTCAAACTTGGTATGCGGCGTGATACTCCCCGGCTTGGCCAACACCTGACCACGCTCCACTTCCTCGCGCTTGGTGCCGCGTAACAGCACACCCACGTTATCACCCGCCTGACCTTGGTCCAGCAGCTTGCGGAACATCTCCACGCCGGTGCAGGTAGTCTTCTCGGTATCCTTGATACCCACAATCTCCACCTCATCACCCACCGTCACGATCCCGCGCTCGATCCGCCCGGTCACCACCGTGCCGCGACCGGAAATCGAAAATACATCTTCCACCGGCATCAAAAACGCCCCATCTATGGCCCGCTCCGGTTCCGGAATCCAGCTGTCTAAAGCCTCCACCAGCTTCTCCACCGCCGGCGCACCAATCTCGCTGCTGTCGCCTTCCAGCGCCTTTAAGGCACTGCCGGTGATAATCGGCGTGTCATCGCCAGGAAACTCATAGGTGCTCAGCAAATCGCGCACTTCCAGCTCCACCAGCTCCAACAGCTCCGCATCGTCCACCATGTCGGCTTTGTTCAAAAACACCACGATGTAGGGCACCCCCACTTGGCGCGCCAGCAATATGTGCTCGCGGGTTTGCGGCATCGGCCCGTCCGCCGCCGAACACACCAAAATCGCACCGTCCATCTGTGCCGCACCCGTGATCATGTTCTTCACGTAGTCAGCATGCCCAGGACAGTCCACATGTGCGTAGTGACGCGTATCCGACTCATACTCCACATGCGCGGTGGCGATCGTGATCCCACGCTCGCGTTCTTCCGGGGCGTTATCAATCTGGTCAAACGCCTTCGTCTCACCACCGTGTTTGTTCGCCATCACCGTCGTTAACGCCGCCGTTAGCGTCGTCTTGCCATGATCCACGTGACCAATCGTACCCACATTCACATGTGGCTTGGTGCGCTCAAACTTTTCCTTTGACATCAGTCTCTCCAGACCTTTGCGTTTTTGCTATTTTTTCACTAATCGGTTTATACCGATCGCCTCATAATCTTTTTCGGCAGCAGGCCTATTCCGCAGATCCACAACAGCTCATTGTTGGAGCCCACAACCGGAGTCGAACCGGTGACCTCTTCCTTACCAAGGAAGTGCTCTACCGCCTGAGCTATGTGGGCAAAACCCCTGCTTCTGGAGCGGGTGATGGGAATCGAACCCACATCATCAGCTTGGAAGGCTGAGGTTCTACCATTGAACTACACCCGCCAAAAAAACCGTCTACCGTCCTAACAAGCTTACGACCCCGATTCGATTCCGCGCTGGCGCCTAACTAAAAATCTCATCCTGCCAACGGACGTCCATTGAACTACACCCGCCAAAAAAAACCGTCTACCGTCCTAACAAGCTTACGACCCCGATTCGATTTCGCGCCGGTGCCCACCTAAAAAATAAACCTATTGCCACCACAAAACTGACCGGTACTGCCAAGTGGCACACACGCATTTATCCGCGTGAATACCCGATCTCTTTTTATTGGATCTTCGCCCTGGTTTGCCGAACACAAAACTAGCTGCCGTTACCGCTTTCCCGCCCCACCTAAACTATGCAGTCTGGTGGAGGGGGTAGGATTCGAACCTACGAAGGCATAGCCAGCAGATTTACAGTCTGCCCCCGTTGACCGCTTGGGTACCCCTCCGCGGATGCAAGCCGGCTATTGTCTGGCTGGGGGCGGATGATGTCAACACAATCCGGCGCTTGCAGACGCTAGTTGCGATGCCGGAAATATGCCGGAAGAGGGAATCGAACCCCCAACCTACCGCTTACAAAGCGGTTGCTCTACCAATTGAGCTATTCCGGCAGCGAAAAGCGGCGCTATTCTAGAGAATCGGCGGCTTGGCCGCCATCCAGGGGCACGCTGCAGGGGGCCGCTTCCGAGCGCAAAATATCATTGGCCAGGCTGCCCAGTTCACCCATATTGACCCCCACCCCAGCGGGGTCATCGACGACCAGCCAATACTCGGTGCCCGTGCGATAGCGATCAATCGTCAGGGCGTCAATTTTGGCTTTGCGCGCCAGCGCGGACACCTTCTTTGCGCCTGCTGCACTGCGAAAGACACCCAAGGAGACCAAATAGCCGCCATCCTCGTTGATCAAATACGCATCGTTCAGGCCCACCGCTGCCAGGGATCGCAGAACTTGATCCGCCGCGGCGCGTGATGCCAGGCCAGGCACTTGCACCCAGTGCCCAGTCCAAATCTTACCTGCCTGGCTGTAACGGAAAACCTTCAACTTCTTTGCCGTTAGACGGTCCGCGGCAATCCTCGAAGTTTCCGCCTGGCTAAATGGCCCAATCCGACGGCATCTCGGCGCCGGCGGCAAACCGGTGCTGGCCGCGCGAGCCGGCTCGGACTTTGCTGGCGCCGGATTCATCAACAACAAGCTTGGTACGCGCCCACCCGGCAATGCATAGGGATCCTCGGCCGCCGGCGGTAATACCCAACGCTGCCAGATCAGCACCAGGATGTTGGCCAGTAGTAAGCCCAAAACCAGATTACGCATCGGTGAGCCCCATGGGCAATTCCATCCCGGCAACATCCAGGGCTAAACCCTCCAGAACCAGCTGGGGTCGATGCCGGTAGCCGCGCGGCAGCAGCGGCAACAGTTGCTCCGCATCGCCGCCCGTTACGATCACCCGGGCGGGTCTGGCCGTCATGGCCCGGCCACGATCTACGAGCCCCGTCGCGGCCAGGAGCGCGCCGCGGCTCAAAGCCTCGGCGGTAGTCTTGGCAGGCGTGGCCGTCATCTGGTTTGTTTCCTCGGGTAGCAGGCGGCTGCGACTGAGAATCTCCCGGGTTTCGCGCTCCAGCGCCGCGCGCATGAGGGTGAGTCCCGGCACGATAAATCCGCCCAAATGCCCACCATCACTTTCAATCAGATCCACCGTCATGGCCGTACCGGCGTCAACCACACACAGTGGCCCACGAAAATAGTGGCGTGCGGCGACCATTGCCAACCACCGGTCTGCGCCAAGCTGCCGCGGCTCGGCGTAGGCGTTGACCAAGACGCCAGATTTTTGCCGACTGCGGGCGAACTCAACAGATAAGTTCCAACGTTGACGAACGGCCAAGGCGAGGCTATCGGCCCGCTCATCGCCCACCACGTTCACGGCGGCTACGCGATCTGGAACCACCGCCAGATTATCCAAAAAACCGAACTGTAGCGCGTCGTACCCCGTCGGACTCGGCACCGAGCCCCCACCAATCCATTCGTCGACCGTACAACACGCCCATTTGATCCGGCTATTGCCCATGTCGATCAAGAGCATCATGACAAAGGCCGCAAGGACACTTCGCCCGACAACACCGGCTGTACTTGGCCACCGATATCCAACAGCAAAGCGCCATCAGCGCGAATACCGCGGGCAATGCCCTCGCGGCGTTGCTGGCCAGCAACCACCACCACGGGCTGTCCGTGATAAGCGTCGGCTTGCCGCCAACGATCGATAAACGGCGCGAAGCCCTGTTGATCGAACGTCTCAAAGGCATCCAGCAGCGACTCAAGAAGCCGAGCGGCCAGCTCATTTCTCGCTGGCAGCCTCTGTCCACGGGCCAAGCTAACCGGCGCCAGGTTGAACGGCCCCTCATCCGCCTGCATCAAGCGGGGACAATCCAAAACGTTTATACCCACACCCACGACCACGTGGATGGGCCCGGTGGCCTCACCATCAGCTTCCACCAGCAAACCGGCCAACTTGCCCTCGGGCGTCACAATGTCATTCGGCCACTTCAGTCGGGCCAACGGCTGTAGACCGGCCAAGACATCGCGCACCGCAATCCCCATGGCCAAACCCAGGGCGGACATACTCGCCGGCGGATGGTCAAAACACCAACTCAAGGAAAAACAAAGGCCGCTGGCAAAAGGCGATTGCCATTGCCGGCCTCGGCGGCCACGGCCGGCGGTTTGATATTCGGCAAACAATAAACGAGCTTTGCCGGCCGACGGAGGAGATTCTGCCCGCAAGACGCCACTGGTGGAATCGACCTGCGTCAGCACCCTGAAATCCGCTAACTTCGCGCTCGCGTTTGGCGATAAGCGCAAACGAATTTTTTGCGAGTCCAATAAATCCAAGGTCCGTTCTAAGCGGTAACCACGGGCGGGCAGCGCTTCAATCTGCAGACCAAGCTGAGGCATGGCTTGCAACATCTTCCATACTGCGGCTCGGGAGCAGCCCAGGGAAGCCGCGAGGTCCGGACCCGAGTGCAACTCGCCATCCGCCAATAAGCGAATCAAGGCATCTCGCTTACTCATTATTTGTCATCGGCGGCGAAATAGCATGGCCTTGCGCATTTGATTTTCCTGGCCGAGGCGCATCCTTTGAATATTTTCGCGGTGTGTATAGGCAATATAGGCGGCGGCCAACAGGGTAAAAAGCACCATGGGCCTGTACCAAGCTGATCCCATCGCGAGCAAATAGACAGGCAGCGACAGCGTCGCGAGCATGGTCGCAAGCCCCACCATACCGGTCATGATCAGCACGGCAATCCAGACCATCAACAATGGAGCTAGCAGCATGGGTGCCAGCGCAAGCAGCGTCCCGATCAAGGTCGCCGCACCTTTGCCGCCCTTAAAACCGAACCAAACCGGATAACAGTGCCCATGCACCGCCGCGGCGGCGCAAGCCACGGCCAACCACGACCGCGCAATTTGCGGATCTAGACCCAGACCCAAGATTTCGGCATCGGGCAAAAACCAGCAGGGCAAAAACCCTTTACCCACATCAATCAACATGACGCCCAAGGCAAACGGCCATCCTTGGGTTCGTAAGGCGTTGGTACCCCCCGCATTGCCGCTGCCCTGTGTACGGATATCAATTCCGCGAAAACGACCCAGCACCAAGCTGCCATTTATGGAGCCGAGCAAGTAGCTAATTAGAACCTTTAGACCAAGCTCCAACATGGCACAACCGACAAAAGCAAGGTTCGCATTCTAGCACCGCAAGAAACCTGGCCGAGATAGAGGCCAGCGCAAGCACGCCGAAAACGTGCGCATCAGTCAAGCCGGCGGCGGCGGTAATCAAACGCTAGGCGGCGGGCCGAAGTTTTCAAATACCGAGCCAAGCCGCTTGCCGGGCCAGACTGTCCGCATCACTCTCGGGCTCTAAACTCAAATAGGCGGTGTCTCTGGGTGGGCGCGCAGGTGTGATATTTAAGCGCTGCAGATCGTCACGGCGAAACACGTCCAGTGTCACGGTGCTACCAAGCGTCAGCGCGTCCATTAGACTTTTGAGATTCGTCGGGGTGATCCGCGAGCCATCGAGGGCAAGCAATTCATCCGCGGCCGAAACACCTGCTTGTGCGGCGGGAGAATCGGCCAAGACATTGGCAACGATTACCCGGTCTAAATTAGAGCGCGTCCTTATCCCAAGCCAAGGCAATGGGCGATCTTCGCGAACGCCGGCCTTACCCCCCTTGTCCGTTAGGGTTTCGGCGGCTCTCAAGCTTAGCCGCACACCGAACTGAGCAAGCAAAATACCGACCGGGGGATCCACCGTACCGCGTAAATTCTGCTCAAAGAACTCCTCTAAACGCAGACCAGAAACCTCTTCTGCCAGTCGTTCAAACCCACCTTGTGGAACGCCGGTATGCTCTTCGCCGTACTCCTTCCAAAACGCGAGCATCACATCATCTAAACTAATTTCGCCGTCGGTGCGCAGGCGCAGTTCGAGATCCAAGGCCAAGGCTACCATCGCGCCCTTGGTGTAATAACTTACTAACGCGTTAGGCGCATTTTCATCCGGTCGATAAAATTTGATCCAGGCATCGAAACTTGCATCCTCAAGGGACTGGCCACGTCTACCGACACTGCGATAGACACGCGTGAATGAACGGCCCAATAGCTCTAGATAGCTCGTGGGCGAAATCAAGCCACTGCGCACCAGCATCAAATCATCGTAGTAAGCAGTAATACCCTCAAATAGCCACAGTTGCCGCGTGTAGTTTTCCTGGTCGAACTGGTAAGGCTGCAATTCCGCCGGCCGAATCCGTTTGACATTCCATAAATGAAAATATTCATGGCTACACAAACCCAAAAACTTTCGGTAGCCGGGCTCTTGGTTGGTTTCACCAATTCGGGGTAGGTCTGACCGGGAACACATTAGCGCCGTCGAATCACAATGCTCTAGTCCTCCATAGCCCTTGTTTAGGGCCGTCGTGAGGAACACATAGCGCTTCATTGGTAGTTCACCACCGAATATTTCGGCATGGCCGGCACATATCCTGCGCAGATCTCTCGTGATGCGATTTACATCGACATCATTGCAGCCTACCAACGCAAACTCGTGGGGCACCCCCAACACTTCGAAGGTTTCGCTAATCAGTGGCCCCATCAAAATCGGCTGATCAACGAGCTCATCATAGTTCGCCGCCTCGAACGCGCCGAACTGGTGTGCTAAACCACTAGTGCGATGCATAGCAGTGGCCACACGCCAATCATCAACGCCGACCGGCGCATCCAGCTGCACAGCGCAAGGCCGGTCGGTTAAGCCCTCAACGCACAAGAACAAGCAAACGCCGTTTATAAAACCATGACCAGGATCCAAAAACGCGCCGCGCACCGACAAATCGTTCGCATATATTTTTGCTCGCAACACCAAAGGACCACGAGCCGGCGGAGCTTGCCACCTGGCTTTGTCTATCTTGCGCAGCACAAGCTCACCGTCATCGTCCGTCGCGGATAGCGACAGCACGTGGCGGGAGAATTCGCGCACCAGATAACTGCCGGGCGCCCAGACGGGCAGGCCGAGTCGCTGTCCGTCAGGATCGGGTTCGGCAATTCGGCAAGTGACGGTATAGATATGCCCGTTTAGGTCACTAGGACTCACGTGATAGATCACAGCCGCGTCGGTCATTGAAATATCCATGCTCAGAATTCTAGCTTCGCTGGCCTAGAGAAAACGCAACCGATGTCAAGAAATTGCCGACTGTTCGGGGGCGGGTGCCGCCGGCAGGAATATCTCCGCCAACATGCAACGCACGCTGCCGCCGCCGCGCTCTATATCTGTAACCATTAGGGGCAGTAGTCGACCATGGCCAGACAAGCTTTTGATCTGCGGCTGCTCGAGTACATCCAGCGCGGTCTTGGACAAGGCAATGATGGGCCCGTCGGGCGAATCTAACTCCAGCAAGTTACCGGCAAAGCCCTGCATTTGCGCCGCGCTTATCTCGACAATCTGCCGCCCCGTGGCCGCCAATTCATCGAGGACCCTGCGGCGTTGCGCGGCCACGATAGCCTGGGCACAAATCACCACAAATTCCCGGCCAATACTGAGCATGACATTGCTGTGATAAACGGCTTGCCCACCAGGACCCGAAGTATCGAATGCAACGAGACGATAACCCAGTTGGTTTAGCACCGCTTGTGTCGCCGCGGATGTCGTGCGTGGCGACCAAGCTGCGTAGGCCGTCCGGCCAATATGGTCAAAAACCAAACTACCCGTGCCTTCAACAAACTCCCCCTGCGACTCCCAGTAAGAAAAATCGATGACCTCTTTAACGAACAATCCCTGGTCATCTGACAAGGCACGGATGATATCGACACGCCGCTCCGGCCGACGATTGCGAGCCGCCATGGGATACAGCAAGACTTGTCCATCGGCATGGGTGGTAAACCAATTGTTGGGAAACACTGCATCCGGTTTTATGGGCTCTTTAGTATCTTCGAACAACAGGACTTCGACGCCGGCGGCTCGTAAGCCATCGGCCATCTCCCGACATTCACGTCGCGCTTGACTACTACCCGTATTAGATAATGTGGCTTGTTGAAAGGTATTGCTTTGGGCTGTTTGCGGATTTACCAGAAAATGCGCGGGTTCGATCATCAGCACCCTTGAGGCCGTCTGCGGATGATGCTTCGACTTTGTTTTTTCCAAGGTTTCCAAACCAGATTCCCAAGCTTAAGCCTGCGTATTATCCGCCGTCCCGAATCTATCGTATATAGTGGCTAAGGGTTTGCAGGAGCGCTATTTAAGACTGTGAAAATCCTGGTCATCAGCAACTACGACATCACGCCGCATAACGTGCGGCCCGAGGCAGAAATGGTCATCGGGCTAAAGCTACGCGGCGTGGATGTCGAGGTCATGACCCCGCGCGCCTGCAGCTATGCCGAACGCATGGCCGCAGCCGGTATTCCGATCCATGATTACTTACCAGCAACAAAATTTTCCGGTGAGGCCAGCAAAGTTATCCGCGAGGTTTTGCGCCAGGGTGGCCATGATTTGCAATACCTGTTCAACAACCCGGCCATTGCCACCGGACTGCGTGCCTCACGCGGCCTGGCCACGAAAAACGTCACCTACCGCGGTCAAGTCGGCAATGTGTCGCGCTATGATCCCACGGCGTACCTGACCCACATGCACCCAAGGGTGGACCGGATCATCTGCGTTGCCAATGCGGTATGCGAGAGTTTACGCAAGCAACTGTGGCAGCCCCACAAGGCGGTGACCATCTATAAGGGGCACGATATCCAATGGTATGCAAACACCACCCCGACCAAGCTACAAGACCTCGGCATACCCGCTAATGATTTTGTGATTGCTTGTGTGGCCAATAATCGGCCGCGGAAAGGTGTGCCGGTATTGCTCCGCGCCATGTCCCAGTTGCCGCGGGATACGACCATTCGCTTATTGCTCATCGGCGGCGGCATGGACAGCGAGGAAGTCGGCCAGCTGCTCGCCGGCAACCCGCTGCGCGAACGAATTCATCGCTTTGGGCACCGGGACGATGTTTTGAACTTGGTGGCGTCTGCCCAAGCCGCTGTGCTACCCGCCATTCGTAGAGAAGGATTGCCAAAAACGGTGATCGAAGCCATGGCGCTGGGGCTGCCGCCCATTGTGACGCGCACCGGTGGCAGCCCGGAACTCGTTGCAGCGAATAAAACGGGTCTTATCGTGGACACTGGTGACGCGACGGCTCTGGCAAGGGCCATGCAAGAGCTGGCAGCCGATCCGCAACGTGCGAAGAAAATGGGCGAAGCCTCCAAGCAACGTCTGATCAACAAATTTAATTTACAAACATCCGTCGACAATCACCTTGAGGTTTTCAATGACCTCATGTCGGGGACTTAAGGCAATCTCACGCTGGGAATGATGCGGCAAACTAGGTTCTGCACGGGATGACGCTAGAGCGCAGCGTCGGCACGGCGTCGCTCAAGCTCATCGAGCAGGACGAGTCTGTCCCGTGGATCGATGGTTAACCAGTTGGCAATCTCATCTAGTGTTCGAAAGCAGCCCCGACAATAACCCGTGTCTTCGTCTAAGGTGCAGATATTCACGCATGGCGATTGGACGCTTTTGGACTTCACGGTTTCGTCAACATCAAATTCAAGATTTTGTCAGGACAAATAAAATCTGTAGCGGTTGAAATAATCCTAGCCTGGTAAAGCCAAACCATGGCGATGCAGAATCGCCTGCCATTGCTCATTGTATGCCGACCAATCATGAGCTCGCACATCTTCCAACTGGCTGGCGCCCAGGTCCCGCAAAGCCTTGGGGCTCTGCATCAGATCTTGTATCCGCGCGGCGAATGACTCTGCATCCGGTACGGGCAAGGACGTACCGGCATCGCGAAGTAGTTCCGCCGCGCCCACGGCTCGCGAAGTCAGAACCGGCGTGCCGCAGGCCGCGGCCTCTACTACCACCAAGCCGAAAGTCTCCAAGCGCGCAGGATGAAATAGCAAGTCAGCCGCATGGTAGTAATTTTCAACCGCGGACGTCTTCGGTCGAACGACGAGTAGCTGTGCCAACCCGACCGACGCGAAATCCGTCTGCAATAGTTGGATATTGTGCTGCGCTCCCACCACCAATATTTTCAAGTTCTCACGCACTGACTCGGGCAACTTAAGCAGCGTATCGCGAAGAATATCTGCGCCCCGCAAGGGGAAATTGCCCGACGTCACAAAGGCGGCAACAAAGTCGTTTGACAAACCGAGCTCATCGCGAATCGACTGTCTCTTCGCCGCTCTATGTTCTCGGTTGAACTTTGCAGGATCGAAGCCCGGATAGGCGACGAATACGTTTTCGGGTGCCAAATCGTATCGCCGCAGCAAATCATTGCGCGCCAATTTCGATGGCGTGACTAAAACTTGAAATTCACCCCTCCGGAAAAGTTCACGGTGAAACTCGATAGTCGCTGTGTCCTTAGCGGCAACCCGAGCGTCGAGCAATTCCGCTTCGCGCTCCACCAAATTATGAATAAACAAAGCATCTTGCATCAACAGATCGCCGTGACCAATGACATAGCTGCAATCCCGGTGACTCGCAAAGGCTGCGACTCGTCTAGAGAACAAGCGCCGAGACCAAAGCCGCGGCCCGGGCCAGCGTTTTAGACGACGAGCTTGGCCACCCGCTTCACGAATCCCATCGCTATCGAGTTTTTCGCCACAAACGGTCACGCGCGAGCCAGCACTCGCAATGGCGCGAATTTGGCTCAACAGAAGGGTGGACATGCCGGACATCCCCTTTAACCGGCGGACGCCGATAATCACGTTCATGGACTTTGATCAGCCGGCACGGCGAATGAATTAACCGGCCGGGGTTGGTAAGACAGTATTGCGAGAACCCCAGTAGAGGTTCGAAAACGTCTAGCCGAACGCCCGCCGCTGTTAGTCATCGCAGATGAGGCTATTTGCCGGATACCCGGCCGCAGGCCTTATCGGCATAGATCTTCATGTACTTAAAAAACGTTCCATTGAAATTAGAAACACCAATCACCAAACCCCGCCAACCGTCGAGGAAACCGCCCTGGATGAAATAGGCTTTGATGAAGGCCCAGAAGGCCCGAAAAAAAATGACAATCGGCGGATAGGTTTTGCTCATGCTGTGCCGACGCAATTCAGTGTAGTGATTGGCCTTGTCCAAAAACTGGCTCAGTTCCTGCACAGCGTCGTGGCGCAGCGGCCCCTTAAGACGTTGTACGCGGCCGCCCGCCGGAACATAGATCCGCGGATGGACGTCGTCCTCCGAATGCCGATAGACGTGACGGTTATACAATCTCAACAGCCAGTCGCGCGCCCAGCCCGAGTGTTTCACGTGCTTGCCCATGAGGTAGTTATCCCGCAGAACCTCATAGGCAAGATTGGGATCCGATAGATCAGCAGCATCGATGGCGTTCAACAACTCAGCGCTGATGGCCTCATCCGCGTCGATGGTGAAAACCCAGTCCTTGGTCGCTAGATCAGCGGCATGATTAAAGGTCTTACCAAAACCAAGGAATTCGCCGGTTGACAGACGCACATTGTCGTAGCTTTCCGCAATCGCCAGGGTCTCATCCGTTGAACCATTGTCGTAGACAACCACCTCTGGCAAGTCGCGTAAGCTATCTAAGGTAGTAGCCAGGGTACCCGCGGCATTCTTTGTAATGATGGCGGCAGCAATGTTCTGCAAAGGCATGGTGATCTCCGGTCACGCCCGAGGCATTCGCAATAGTGCCATGACCCGCACCGCTTTGGCAGGCGCGGTTTTGGCCAAACCAATGCGCGCCGAAATCTGCGTCCGTTTCCCGCGATTGCGTTATGCTCTCGCCCTGCACCGGCGGCGAGAATAGCCGCGCTCCAACGCATGTTGTACTTGTGAACATTAATATCGCCGGCGCAAAAACGAACAGGGCAAGCCGGTGACAACCAATATCATCAAGGTGGTCTTAAATCCTTTCTTGGGCAAAATTTCGCCCTCGGCTTAGCGACTCAATGAACGCCCGCGATAGAACCCCAGCACCCCGTGGCCACCTGCATTTGATAGAGCCGGCACCCAATTTAGGCCACGGGCCCAACTGGCTTGCATACCTAATGGATGCATTCTTGCCAGTGACCGATCAACTCACAGTGTCCTACCCCGACACCGCCGACTACACGCCCATGGTCGAGCGCAAAGCGGCCGTCAGCCGTCGGCTGAACAGACGTCCCTACGCCTGGCGAAAGGGCAAGCAGGCGTGGCGGGCAAGCCTGCACACGGCCAAGCAGACGGGTGCCGACCTCACCATGTTTAGCGATATGGGCTTGCTATTAAAGCGAGCACGCCATGATCTGCGGCGCGATACGGGCAGCCCAATTTGGTCTATTTGGTTCAGCCCACCCCAGCGACGTGAATTAGGTAGCTGGGACCCTAACCGACTGCTTAGCCGCAGCGCCCGGAACCGGCATCGGGAACAGCAAGCCTTGCGCAAGCCCCCGATCTGGCTAGACACGATTTGGCTCCTGGACGACTCCGAGGCAGCAAGAATCGCCGCCGGCCCTGATCTCAAACTCAAGGTCCTGCCTGACCCCTGGCCCACGACACCCAGACAGGATGCACGACAAGCTCGACAGCAGCTCGACTTACCAGACGACCGCTGTCTATTTCTGCATTTCGGCGTGGCCGCCCATCGCAAAGGCTTGAGTGATGCCATCGCAGCCTGGCAGGGGCTGCCGGATGCAAACCGCGCAACTTTGATACGGGTCGGCCCAACCAGTCAAGAACATTTGGATGCCCTTGGCCCACTCAAAGCGCAAGGCCGGGCCATCGTGCGCAACAAACGCATAAGCGATGCGGAAATCGATCTGTATCTTCGTGCCTGTGACTGGATCCTGTTGCCATATCGCGAACACGATGGCTCATCCGGCCTGCTCGCCGGCGCTGCCTGCGCGCAGCGGCCTGTGATCGCCTCGGACTATGGCGTAGTCGGCCGGCGGGTAAAGGAGTCGAAGTTGGGATTTGTGTATCCGCACCTGTCGGTAGCCGGCCTTAGAGATGCGGTACACCAAGCGCTAGATACACCAATCACGAACTTCGCCAGCGGTCTGCGCGACTATGCCCAGGCGCATGATTTTGAGCATTTCGCCGCCGCCCTGCAGAGCGCCTGGCATAGCTTCTGGACAAGAAAGACAGCTTAACACCATGCGCCACGTTCACTTCATCGAACCCCTGCCCCTTGGGCACGGTCCTTTGTGGCTGAATTTTTTTATTGATGCCGTACTCCCAGATGTTGAAAAGATAACTATCACTTATCCAGATTTTCCGGCTTACGAAGTTCTGCAAAATTCCGAGGCTGCAAAAACTGGGCAATTGACCCTACGGCCCGTGAACTGGCAAACGGATAAGCTATCTTGGCGAGACACCCTATCAGGTGCCGAATCCCTAGACGCGGATCTAAGTCTGCTGACCTACGCTGACATCGTCTTGAAAAAATTTCGCGGCGACCTGCGAAAAAAATTGCACGAACCCATATGGGGAATGTGGTACTTACCCAACCCCCGACGACCCGCCACGTTTTGGAATCCCCGACGCTTAGTCAGCGGCCAAGCTAGGGGACACTATCGGGATCAACAAATCCTGCGCAGGGTGCCAACCTGGTTAGCGGGTGCATTTGTGCTGGATGACAGCCTAAAACAACGAATCACCACCCGCGACAATCTCAATATAGAGGTGCTGCCAGACCCCTGGCCCAGCGACCCCACCATCCCAAAGCTGCAGGCGCGTGAGCGCCTCAGCCTGCCGGCGGAAGGGCAAATCTTCTTACACTTCGGGGTCGCCAATCCACGCAAAGGCTTAGCCGATGTCTGCCAGGCCTGGGATCGCCTGCCAGACAAGAAAAATATGATCTTATTACGCGCTGGGCTCACCAGCGCAGCCGAGCTGGAAGTATTCAGATCTCTGATGAACAACGGCCACGCAATATTGCACAACGAGCGTATCGCTGAAGAGAAAATTGACTGGTACTTTCGCGCCTGCGATTGGGTGTTGTTACCGTACCGTTTTCATGAAGGCTCATCAGGACTTTTAGCCGCGGCCGCTGCGGCTGGTCGGCCGGTAATCGCGTCTGACTACGGCGTGATCGGCCGGCGCACGCAAGCAGAAACATTGGGTTTATGCTTTGAGCATCTTTCTATCGAAGGTCTCAAGCAAGCCATAACGCAAGCCACTCGTCTGAACACCGAAGACTACCAAGACGCGCTGGCTGCTTATGCCAAACGACATGCTAAGCAAGCGCTGAGCAGGAAGATTCGCTCGGCCTGGGGCTTGCCCATCGAGCCGGTTTGACTAGCCTACAATTATTACAGTAAGCCGGATCACCGACAACTTAGCGAGCGTCCTTAAGGGCCGCATATTCGCTGGCGATATCGGCTAGCATTTTCTGTTCATTGCGGCGAAACCGATCACGCCCCCAGCGCAAACGCCAAGCCTGCGGGTGGAAATACCACGGCCAACTAGAAGTTTTCCTTATATTGTTTAGCGCTTGCCTACAGCGAGCACTGGCTTGGGCTTCACGTAGGATGTCAACAATGCCCCGCGACCGCAGCTCTCGCGCCAGTTCTTTGTCGCCCGTGGATGCTGTCTCTAAGCTGGAAAAAACCAGCTGGCGTAAGCGTTCGTCGCGATCGGCAACCGCATACTGCGATGGGTTGTAGGCCTTTTCATGTTGGCGGAAGGTACTCACTTCCCTAGGCGTAATTGCAACGCGGATATCTAGGCAACGTTCCAAAAACCAAGCACCGTCACCGCCCGTGCCGTGTTCCGTCGGAAATGGTGAATCCTGTAATACGGCCGAACGATACAAATTGCTCGCCGAGCTGCCCAAAATGGCATTGGGAATTGCTAGAAAACCAAAAATGAACAAGGTCCAGCGATCAACAATGCTCGGAGAATCAATTTCAAGCAGCTCTATCAACTCGTTAATCGGCCACTGCCACTGGGCCATGTGCTGACCTGCTTCATCGATAAACCTCGGCGGGCTGATCACCACGTCGGCTTGTTTCGAACTCGCTACAGTATACAAATGCTGTAGCCCCTCTCGCGTCATCGCGTCGCCAATGGTTGATATATAGGTATAGCGTGACTTGATTTGTGAAATACCATAATTCCAAGACTGATAAAGCCCCTTTGGGCGAGTAAAGAAACGGCAATTTGACTGGCTAAGCTCGCTCTTCAGTAACTCTAAGCTTCCATCGGTGGACTTGCTGTCAACAACCACGACTTCGTCGACCAGGTCCAGCCATGTGTGCATGGATTCCAGATGCTCGGGCAACATGGACATGGCATTGAGGGTCGGAACGACAACGCCGATGGGTAGAAGCTGGCTATTTTTCTGTTGAGTCGTTTCCAACTTAATGATCTTCTCGACTTTGAAAGCTCTATCGCCCAGCCGAAAAACTCGGCGTCAGAACTTCCTCTTTCGGCGCAAGGATGGCTGATACGGCCAGAGTTTTCTAGACACTTCCTGTTTGCATAAAATATTGTTGTTCATAAATCGTTGGAGTTAAGCGACTGTTGGGCCTGCGGCGTCGTTTCGGATTGTAGAACTGCTCAATGTATCGGAAGACAGCTTGGCGCGCATCTTCCCACGTTGGTTGTTGCTTTCTTCGCATCTCCACCTTAATTGCACTCATCCCTGTACCTAATCCCTCAGCTCATCTAGCAGCTCTCATGATTTGATATCATTTCTACTATGAAATGTGTATAGGGTTCTCAGGCCGTATCAGCTCCAATGATTGATCATGCTAACAAGGTCATCTTTATACACATTCCCAGATGTGCGGGAACCTCGGTTGAAAAAGCCTTCACCGGACTCGATTACTGGATGCTTAACCCAGTTCTAAAGCACGCGCCGGCAAGCGTTTACAAAGCCTTCTACGACGATGCCTGGGATGAGTATTATAAATTTTCAATTGTGCGCAACCCATATGACCGATACCGGTCCTTGTGGAAGCATTATCAAGAATACTGCTTGCGAAAAAATCGAAGAGGACAAATCGAACTTGACCGCTATTTAAGAGCGTTTGGGAAGCGTGTTGTTGTGGAACAGCAATTAAATCTTTCGGAAAATGGATTACATTCCAGATTTATTCGCAAACGAGATAAATTTTCCCCAAACCAAGTATATGGCAATTATCTTAATGAACCACTGGATGACATATTTCATTATGAACGCCTTTCCGATTGTTTTGACGCGCTGAGGTTAAAATTTCCGCAGCTTTCATTGAATTTTGAGCGTATAGAGGTTTCGCCGGGCGACAAACCGGAACTTTCACACAAGGCGATCAAGGTGATTCGCAGGATATGCAAAAAAGATTTCCAGGAATATGGATACTCGTGAAACGCCTAATACAACGCCAACCGAAAATTAAACTTTGCAGATGGGCTGCCTCGCCAAACATCGAATGACGCAACAAGCATAGTTGCAAGAATAACCTCGTCTACACCGCTAATTTCGGCGCCCCTCTTTTTTAATACGGCGGCCTCACTGGAACAGACCATCCGCTGCGATGGTGCAAATCATTTTTCGCGTAATTTTGAAGAGGCGATGGTCTGGGCATTATAAAACTGTCGTTACACAGTAAACGCCCGCGCCGGCCAAACCGTTTGCCCTGATTTTCTAGGCCGCCGTTTTAGGAGCCGACGCATGTTCTGTAATCTCTGGCTGTCGGGTGATACGGCCCAGCAGCAACTCCACCGTTTGCAATGGATATTATTTGGCAATACGTTCAAGCGGTATCGCAATATCCGCCCACCTGGGAGCGCCATGAACCGGCAATAGGTGGCGACTACGTATCGGGCAAGTTAGTCAAATGCGCCATAACCTCGGCCATGGGCATGACATCTGCATATCGCCGGCCGACATCGATCAAGTTCTGACGATGCGGCCCTTCGTCGGCGTCGCCAACGCACTCTTCGGGCACGACGACCCGAAAACCGTAGGAAAATGCATCAACGACCGAAGCGCGTACGCAGCCACTGGTCGTGCAGCCCGTAATAATCGTGGTATCGATTTTATGTTTCGCCAAGAATGTGATGAGCGGCGTCAAAAAAAAGATCGATGGCGCCGATTTACAAAAAGTGAAATCATATTCCTGGTCGTGTACACGCGGATCTAGCGCGTTAGACGGGTCACCATAAAAAAAATGATCATGCACATCCGCGACTTTCCAACGCGGCATGTCGGCCTCGCTACCGTAGGCCGTATAGCACTTAGCGACGGGTAAGCCCTTGCGTCGGCCAAGCTTCAACAACCGGGCCGTATTGTCGGTGGCTTGGTGCACCATGGGCAATCGGCCCAGGGGATACTTGGAATCAGTAAACGCGACCTGCAAATCCACGACCAATATCGCGAGATTCGTACCGAACCCGGTGCGCTCGGTGGAGTAGCCAGATTCCGCGTACTTATCAGCCACGGTACTTAGTAATTCTTCGGATGCTGGTACGGCTTCGCATACTTGGCTTGTTCAGGTGGCAATTGTGGCCGGTACTCGGGTTTCCAGGTGAAAGGTTTGGCGACTTTGTCAAAAGTATTGACCAGCGGACCGTTGACCGTTCTAACGAATAGATGATAGCCGGTATCCGTCCCAGAAGGACCATGATATATATTTTCGCGCCACCAAACATAACCGCCGGGCCCCATGCGCCCGCAATCCCCCCAAACGTACTCTCCTTCCAGACAATATATTTCCTCCACCATGGGGTGCGTCCACTGGGGCTTGGACATATTCGGCGGCACCCGATGCGGCGGAGAGCAATACAGAAATGACACTTCCTGGGTATAAGGGTCTTCCCGCAAGGGTTTGATGGCCACGCCCGCGGCCAGTTGCGGGTCTACCAAGCCCGGGTCCCAGTCCATGCTCAGCGGATCAATGTGCGCGACCAATAACTTTTCATCGCAGAGGTCGGCCGGCGGATCACCGAGGCGGGTCTCCGGCCGATCGTAGAACAGGGTCAGCAGCACAGCGCCCTCGGCACTCTGTGCTGAGTGCCGCGCATAGCCCGCAGGCAAAAAACCGTAAGTGTGCTTGGCATAGCATTGGTCATTGATTTCAATGCTGCCGTCCAAAACCAGGAATTCTTCGTGGGCCGAAACCCAATGCGCATTGCGCTGCCAACCGGCGGGGTAACGAACAATACAGCTTGAGTCCGTGCCGGCCTCATCGATACTGAGAATCTTGCTCTCGACGTCGTCGCGCCCGGGCGCATACAAACCCTTGCGCCACGGCAAACACTGGGCCTGAATGAACATGCAGTGCGGCCGGGCCATCAGGCGAGGCCCGGCTGCTTGACTGATGGCATCACGCTAGAAGCTGTAACGAATCTGCGCCCCGTAGCTGCGACCCTCGCCCGGATAACCCAAGGCGGCGCCCACCTGCGTCGGATCAGTGGTGCCGTTGCTTAGGGACGTGAAGCGTACCGAGTTTTGGTAATACTCTTCGTCCGTCGCATTTTTCACAATGGCGGCCACTTCCCACGCGTCGTCTTGGCCGAATGAGAAACCGGCGCGTAGATCCAGCAAGCCATAACTATCTTGGCCAATAACAGCTTCGTTGAATTGCGAATGGAATACATCATCCTGCCAACTGTACTGGGCAAACAAGTAAAACAGATCAAGATCCCAGCGCAAATTCGTCACGAATTTTAGATCTGGCGCATTGGTTAGATTGTTGCCGGATAGATCAACCACGATCGGCAATGTAGCCGGCGGCGGCGCGGGATTAGGATTGCTGCCATTGGTGGTCACAAAACCTTGGTACTCGGTATCAAGCCAAGACACACCCAGGTTCCAGACTAGATTGTCGAGGAAATTGACCGAAAGATCGGCCTCCGCACCGAGCACCTCGGCGCTGGCGGCATTTTCGATGCGCGTGGTGCCCGTGGTGGCATCGAAGGTTGACACCTGCAAATCCGAGTAGTCGTAGAAGAAGGCGGCCAAGTTGAGACGCACACGACCATCGGCGATATCCGACTTCATACCGATTTCGTAGCTGTCTAGCTCTTCCTGATCAAGGGCAGAGACCCCGGCGCCAAGGAGTTGGTACCGCCTGACTTGAAGCCCGTGGTTGCCGAGGCGTACAACAAGATGTCGTCATTGAGACGATAATCAAGGCCAATCTTGGGTGTCCATTCGCGCCAATCATCATCTCGATCGCCGCCGGCACACACATCCGCAACACCGGCCATTGGATTGTTCAATCCATCGAATTGTCCACCTAAGAATTGTGGCGCAGAGCAATCGTCTTTTTCCTCTTTGTTCAAACGCATGCCCACGGTCAGATCTAGCCGATCCATCACCGGAAAAGTACTTTGGCCAAACAAAGCATAGGCCTTGGTTTCATTGGTGGCGAAAATATTGAATGAGCCGCCAAACTTTCTTGCCGGCAAACCTAGATTTTCTTCTTTATCTTCTTGCATGAAGTATCCGCCGATCAGCCAGTCAACGCTCCCGTTGCTGCCGGATAGGCGCAGTTCCTGCGTGAATTGTTCAGCTTCTCGCCGGTACTGCGTTTCGGTAACGGTGGCTTCGACACCATCGGTATTGAAGCTGAATTCATCTTCGAACTCACGGTAGCCTGTAATAGAGACCAGTTCCATATCGTTGCCCACATCGATGCTAAATGTGGCCGTGAGCCCCAGCACATCCCAATCGTGAAAGGTCGGCAGTTCATTGCGTGTTTCATCGAAATCCGGATTTTGTTGCGCAGGACAACCGGGACAAGCAAAGGCAGCGCCGCTGCCAACCGCATCCGGCTGACCATCGCCCAGCTGCGACAAATGTTGACGATCTCGCCGTTGAACACTTCGATTACCGTTTTCGGATTCACCATATTCGGCAATCAACTCGCCACCTATAGCGTCTGCCTGAAAGTCGAAAATGCCACGCACGGACCAAACACCCATGTCATCCACGGTATCGCCGCCGCGGGGATCAAGGTCATCGGTGTAGCCGTCGTCTTCGGCCCAACGGCCCGCGATGCGAAATCCTGTGTTACTGGACAATGGACCACCGACCGCACTTTCTAGCTCAATGCGATCGAAATTACCGTAATAGGCCGACGCATAACCCTCGAGTTCGTCACCTGATTTCTTGGAGATAACATTGACCACACCGGCCGTGGCATTTCGCCCATACAGCGTACCCTGGGGGCCCCGCAAAATTTCCACGCGCTCCACGTCCAAAAATTGTGTCAGGGTCAGATTGGGCCGTCCGAGGTAGACACCATCTTGATGGATAGCCACGCTGGAGTCTTGACCGATACCCAACAGATTGCTGCCGATGCCGCGGATATAGATTTGCCCTTCACCGCCGGCGCGGCTAAACGCCATGCTCGGAGTTCGCAAGATCACATCTTGAATTTCCTCCAATTGCAGATCACGCAAGGAGTCACCAGAAAACGCCGCAATGGCAATGGCGGTATCCTGCAAATTGGCTTCGCGCTTTTCCGCCGTTACGACGATGTCTTCGATCTGGCTCTGGGCCAGACCCGAAAAAGCTAAAGCGCTAGCGGCAGCTATTGTTGTGAATTTACGAATACACACGGCCTTACCCCTGTTATGTTTAATGGTGAGCGCTGTGAAATTACCACAGCAGCCCGATGGAGGCGTCCACTAGGCGGTCTAGTAGAATGAAATCACCAGAACTCGATCATTTGGGCTTCGCCTGCCGTGATTTGGAACCCCTGCTGAAGACCTTTTTCAGCCTAGGTTTCGCGCCCACTCAAGCCGAAAGGCTCCAAGGCGTAGATCGCAGGGGTAGGCCATTTTCTCTCGGGCAAATCAGTGCTCATGTCGTTTTGGGCAACACTTATATAGAGCTGAGCGCCGTGCCCGACCCCACCACCGGCAATCACTTGGAGCCGTTCTTGGCACGCCACGAAGGCCTGCACATCCTGGCGCTTCGCGCGGAAGACATTGCGGCGGCCCACCGACGGGCACGCGATGCTCAAAAGAACCCCAGCAGGCTGCAGAATGCGACGCGGCAGATCAACTACGGCGATCAACAGGGCAGCGCAAGATTTCGCTGGTGGATGTTGCCCGCGAGTGACATGCCTAGCGCTCTACTGTGTTATGTGGACAACCAAAAACCGGAGCTAGTCTATCAGGCCGCCGTGCAAGAACATCCTAATGGAGCACTGGATGTGTCAGCCGTGCTTATTCGCGCCGCGGACCCTGCACAATCAATCCAGCACTGGCTACCGATCACGACGAACTCCGCACCGCATGAGAAAAATTGTATTGAACTGCCCAATGCGCAACTGCGATTTTCTCGTTATGAGAATCTTGATTTACCTCAGGCACCCTGTCTTGCCGGACTTGAAGTAACGGTGCAAATTTGCAGCTTGTCGAGAAATTGGTCGTGGATGCAGGCTGGCAAGTATTCGAACAAACTTCGACTACACTGGGCTTGCATCTAACAGAACCAGCCAACGCGATTCTGTTATTTCGGGAAGTCTCTAGCGATAAACCCATGCAAGCGGGGAATTTCACGGCATGAGCGATCCAATAGCAACGCGGAACCAGCGACTGAGCAGCAAGCAAGCTTGGTATGCCGTGGGCGTACTCATGATCGCCTATACCTTTTCATTCATTGACCGGTCTATTTTGTCGCTCATGGTGGCACCGGTACGTCGGGACCTGAACATCACCGATACCCAGTTTGGCTTATTACACGGTCTAGCCTTCGCGATCTTCTATACGGCATTGGGCATACCCATTGCACGCCTGGCAGACCGGTACAGCCGCCGCTGGCTCATTGCCATCGGCGTGTTTGTATGGAGTCTGGCCACGGCCTTATGTGGCTTGGCCAAAAACTTCGGCCAACTGTTTGCCGCGCGCATTGGCGTGGGCATTGGTGAAGCAAGCTTATCTCCCGCGGCTTACTCAATGATCGCCGACATGTTCCCTAAGGAAATGTTAGGACGCGCCCTTAGCGTTTATAACGTCGGCGTATTTTTGGGCGGCGGACTGGCACTAATAATAGGCGGGATTGTGGTCGCCGCCGTCGGCGAAGCAACACTGTATTCCTTGCCACTATTGGGAGAACTGCGGGGCTGGCAATTGACCTTCATAGTCGTTGGCCTGCCCGGCATATTGGTTGCCCTACTGACCTTAACCCTTAGAGAACCACCCCGGCCCGCCGCCAAGAAACCGGAGGAATCGGCAAGTATTCCACTACGCCGAGTCTTAGGATTTCTTGCGCAAAATCGTAGAACCTTCGCGATGCACTTTCTGGGATTCAGTGCATTAGCTTTGCTTTACAATGCAGTGTTCGCATGGTCTCCAGCACTGCTCAGTCGACGTTTTGGCGTGAGTGGCGGCGATACAGGACTGTATTTGGGTAGCATCGTCTTGCTGTTCGCCACCACGGGCATACTCGCCGGCGGCTGGTATACCGATTGGCAGGCCCGCCGCGGCAAAACCGATGCACCCATACGCACAGGCTTAGTCGCCGCGCTAGCTCTTATCCCACTCATCACCGCCGCCCCACTGATGCCCAGCTTGCCGCTCACGCTAGCAGTTTACTGCCCCTTGATGTTTTTTATTAGCTTTCCCTGGGCCGCCGCGGCCGCCGCGCTGCAAATCCTCTCCCCGCCACGCATGCGCGCCCAAGTCTCCGCCTGCTATTTGTTTATTGTTAACCTCGCGGGCATTGGCTGCGGACCCGTGTTGACAGCTTTGGTCACAGATTACGTCTTTCAGGATGATGCCGCGCTTCCCTACTCTCTGGTCACGGTGGGAGTCGTATCTGCGATTGTTAGCGCGGTGTTTCTGGCGAGCGGCCTCGGACACTTCCGTACCAGTGCCAGCCAACAAGAAAGCTAGCGGGCAAAGCTACTCAATTTGCTGGGTCCCGAGACTTGCTCGGCAAAACAAAATAGGCCATGACCAGAACCATTAAAATCCAGCTAAAACCGTCGGAAAAAATCATCATTAATTGATAGCCCGGTGGAAAATCCGACCAAATCATATCGGCAAAGCGCGGATAGGCTGTATAGGCAATACCGAAGCTAGAGCCGATGGCGACATGTGACCAGTAGCTTTGCGTATGTCGTTTCAACAACAGCATGGACATGCCAATCAGTAAGCCGATAACAATGCTATTGAATGTCCCAATAAAAAACTTTAGGGCAGAAATTTCTGGCTTGCCGTCGCGTTGGATGTAAACAGTCGCCACGGGTCCTTCAGACCGCATACGCTTGCGCAGCTCTGGACCACTGAAACGGCCGGGCAGGATATAGGTGCCCGATTTGGGGAAATGCTCTTTCAGAGCTTCACCCGCCGCGAGATCGTCGTTGGTTTGGGACATGGTGTAGTAGGGAACCGGTAGCAGCACATAAAACAACACGCTCCATAACCACACTACAACCGCAACACAAATTGAACCCACAAACACGCGCATGATTGGCCCTCCCAATTCAATTACCTTTGACGGCAGCAAGAACAGTGATCGTAGTAGCCAGGCGCTGCATCTAGGATCAGCACGCAACGGGCAATCTACCTATCGAGACCCGACAAAGATTAGGCTAGCCTGCCAATTGAGACGGCTGTTTAAACCCTAGACGGGCCTCGCCAATCATAGCAGCCTTAACTATCGCCGGTTACTCAACTAAACTCCCTATGCTAGGGTACTAGCCGCGAGTAACGGAGCAATTTGACATGGAAATAGTAGTATCGGTGTTTGCCGTCTTGGTCGCTTTGGGCTGCTTTGTTGCCATCGCCATGAGCAGCAGAAAAGACAACAAGAAAAACCAGGACAAGGAAAGCTAATCACCGATCGCGATTGATGCTAAGTAGCGACTGGCAACGTGATGAGTTGGCTAGTTAGCACTGTTGCCGGCATCGGGGTGGGATTGATATTTTACGTTTGCGTGCGCATTAGGGTTCTGCTGGGCCCGGTGGCACGCGAGCATTTCGGCAATGTGGCTCGTCATGGAACTTGGCTAGCTACAATCCTATTGATGATCGGTGCCGCGAATTTCGGCCTTCTATTGCTACGAAACTTTCTGTCGGCAAACGGCAACGCCAGTAACGGCATAGTTTTTGAAATTTGGTTCGCCCTGCTCAGCTTGGCTGTTGGCGGCGGATTGGTCTTTGTCCGGACATGGCGAACTAGATAGACCTTACACGTCAATACGATCGGGCTGGCGAAAAAACGCTAAGGCTGAAGTAACAAGAACCAGAATCACCCCGGCTGCTTGCGACCGTGGTAATAGAATCCGGCCAAAACTCGCCTTACATCTGCGACGTGGTTACCGAGGTAATCTCGAGTTTTGCTTCAGGCAACCATTTTTTTATTTGCACGCTTAGGGACTTTAGGGTAAACGGCTTACTCAAAAATCCATCCATTCCAGCATCCAGACAGCGTTCCTCGTCGCCATGCATGGCGTTGGCGGTTAAAGCAATAATTGGAATATGGCTGCCCGTTGCCGCTTCCCGAGCCCGAATTTCTCGCGTGGCGGCATAGCCGTCCATTTCTGGCATCTGGCAATCCATCAAGATTAGGTCGAAATTGTGATCTTCTTCCAGAGCTTGCAGGGCTTCCACGCCCGTCTTTGCCAGACTGTATTCACAGCCCAGCATCGACAGCATGGCTTTGGCCACTTCTTGATTGACCATGTTGTCTTCAACCAGAAGAATATTCCCGGATAATCGGTCCGGCTTTTGGCTCTCTACGGTGGGTGGACCCTTCGCCAGGGAGCCAATTTGTGCCGATCCATTCAAAACCTGATCGATTTTAATGGCCATATTCGTGATGCTAATAGGCCAAGATCTGATTGAACCCACGCTCGCAGCCCGCAGGCCAAGAGTATCATCCTGGCTTTCCGCATCCTGCAGCACCAAAATCGGAATCTCCTTGGAGGCGGCTGCTGCTGTTATCTTTTCGGCCAAAGCCGAATCACTGCTGCAAATTGACTCATCGATTATCAGTAGCACGAAATCATTGGCGGCAGTAGCCGGGCCGGTGAGATTTTTGAGTACGGCGCCATCATCATTAACACTCACGACACCCAGGCCCAGCGGACCTAAACGCTGGCTGAGCAGAGCCTGCAAGGTTTCGTTGCTATGCGCCAGTAATATTGTTCCAGGCTTTGCTGGTTCTTGCACCACAACTGATTCTTGTTCCAAATCAGACGCTAGCCGAACGGTAAACCAAAATTCCGAGCCCTGCCCATAGACGCTTTCGACGCCGGCTTCGCCACCCATTTTGGTCGCCAGCTGACTAACGATCGCCAGACCCAATCCCGTGCCGCCGTATTCTCGTGTTGTTGAGCTATCGGCCTGGCTAAAGGCACTGAAAATGTGTTTCATCGCTTCGGGCCGAACGCCTATACCCGTGTCCTTTACACTAATCTTGTACAGATTAGTCTCGTCAGCTGTCTCGACCAGGCAAACGCTAACGAGTATTTCTCCGCGAGCAGTGAACTTCAGGGCGTTGCCCAAGAGATTGACGAGAATCTGCCGTAAGCGGCCAGAGTCTCCGTAAACCATAACCGGAAGATCAAGCGGCAGATCGACGATCACATCGAGATCCCGACTATGCAGTCTGCCCACCAGCATTCGGACGGCATCCTCAATCTCTTCTCGCAGGTTGAACTCGATACGCTCCAGTTCGAGCTGCCCAGCTTCGATCTTGGAGAAGTCCAGAATTGCGTTGATGATTTTGAGCAAACTATCGGCCGACCGCCGAATCATATCGGCTTTGCGTCGCTGTTCAGACGACAGCGATGAATTCAGCAACAGCTCAGTCATGCCTAGTACACCGTTCATCGGCGTTCGGATTTCGTGGCTCATGGTGGCGAGAAACTCCGACTTCGCGCGATTGGCAGCATCGGCGGCCTCCTTGGAGATCATGAGTTCGCGATTAGATTTTTCTAGCCTTTTCAAGGCTTGGTTTAGCGCAGCGGTTCGTTCTTGCACTTGGTGCTCTAGGGCGGTCGCGGCCTGAAATACCGAGAACGCGTTACCCTGTAAATCCATGCTACGTTCAACGCGCGTCATGAGCGCTTGTTGAATCTTTTTTAATTGCGCATTTTCTTGTTCCAGTTCAGCAATTCGGCGAGCGCGCGCCTTATTATCGCCACTGGAGCCGTTGGCCGACGTGCTCAAGATCTATCCGCCTATAGCCACGCCGGTAAAAGTTTGGTTGAGATGCAGCGCATTGAACTGTTCGCCGTAGGTTGCAAATCCAATGACATTGTTCTCGGCCATTATTTCGCCAACTTGTTCCTTAACATCGCGTTGCTCAGATTCAAGCCGACGCAGAATACAATCGCAGCCGAGCACTAAACTTGGTGGCCCGACTTTGGTCCGCACATCTTCGAAGGCCTCACGCAGGTTCTCGACTAGGTCCACGCCCTTCGCTACCGTGAGGACGATACCTTCATCGATGGCGCAAAAGAACGTCAAGCTGCCATCATCATTGACCTTCTGAATTGAGCGTACAAAGTAGTCACCGCCGATGCGCACGACCACGGGATGGGCGGCAAAAATCAGTGGCGTCAACTCTTCGACCTCAAGGCCCACGAGATTTGCAAATTCCCGACCCGCCGGCGCTCCATTGATTTCGTGAACGATACGACGAGCCGGATCCGCGCCGGTGACGACCATTTTCGTGTCCGATTCCACAAAATGCTGGGTACGGAAGACTGAAAAAGGCGTCGAAGTCTGGATGATGTTCAGAATCGCAACATTGGTGTGAAATTTTCCTTCGAAGAACAGGTGCGTGTGCCGAAAGTGTGTCTCGTCCCCGGCAGAGCCGCCAAAGAGCTGTATACCACGCAAGTTTTCATAAATGCAGCTGACGAGTATCTCCTCTTTCATCGACAAACCATCGACTAACAGGAATGCGAAACTATTGTCAGGAACAGGGGTCACACCGGCCGCTTCGATTCCGTGCATGGCATCCATCGCAAAAGATTGTGCGGAGGCCGTATCAAAACTATCGAGCTCCACGAGTTTTGAATAGCTTATGAACTCCTTACCCGCGATGCTGACGCCGGTTAATGCACCACTCAGATAGCCCGTCGGCGTAATTTCACCCGCCGTTGTACAGCCGATTAGGTTGACCCCTTGGAAAAGGCGACCTAACTCCGAGCCGAGCACAGCCAAGTCGTACTCCGGCGAACAATAGAAAATCGCGATGGAGATATCCGGTTGATAGAGAGCATCATAGAGCTCTTGCGCAGCACGCGTCGCATCCACTGCAACGGACGCACCCCGCTTTATCGATAAAGACTGTTCGTTACTCATTTGCCCTCCTACGTACCGTTGCACGCTGGTTGGTATGCAATAGCCATTAGTTTTTTCGCCACGGCTTAAGCGGCGGCATGAGCTCGGATTCCATACGATGACTCCGGGCAAACTAAGGCTAATTTTCCAATTAGACCAAGACGTTAAGTCTAAACGGATGGGGCCAAGCCGCAGCGTGATGCAAATCACGAAACCTCGGCACTTACTGTGGGCTGGTGCTCATAAAGGAAGCATTTGGCTTTGTTTGTAGCGGGCGCGGGCGCCAGTTGGGCTGATTTGGAAGGATCGTCGGTTTGAACATTGAACGTCAAAACAAGACAGCCAATGACGTCGGCCACCGCATGAAACCGCTTGTACGCAACCAAAAAATCTATCATTGTTAGCGTAAACCACCTGGAGCGACTGATGACAAAGGCTGCCATCGCCGATACACGACCCGTCCGCGTAGAGCTGGAATCTGGCAAGGACTATCACTGGTGCAGTTGCGGCCTATCACGCAGTCAGCCTTTCTGCGATGGTTCTCACCGCGGTACCGAATTCACTCCGCTGACATTTACCGCCACCGAATCCGCAGAGGCCTATCTTTGCCAATGCAAGCGTTCTGCCAACTCCCCGTATTGCGATGGTTCTCACAAGAAAATTAGCGAGGCCGAAGCACAGGAGTTCGCGCCGGCAAACAGCGACGCTCTAGCAGCCAAACCAACGCCCGAAGAACCCACCGTTGCCTACATTCATGACCTGGCCCGTGACGGGCTCAGCAAGTCCGGTCATCACGGTGAAATGGCGGCCATGGGCGTGCCACGTCAGCAGCTACCACAATGGGATGATATTCAAATCCTCACAGCACAACTCGCACGCCAGCCCTTGCCGGATAGCGCGCGGGTGGGTACCGAATTAGTCATCGGACCCCAGGCGAAAAAGCCACTGCGCCTGGATATTCCACTATTTGTCTCGGACATGAGCTTTGGTGCGCTCTCCGAAGAAGCCAAGACGGCATTGGCCCGCGGGGCGGAACTTGCGGGTACGGGCATATGTTCAGGCGAAGGCGGCATGCTGCCTGAAGAGCAGATGGAAAACAGCCGGTACTTCTATGAACTAGCATCAGCCATGTTTGGCTATGACGAGTCCTTGTTGGAACGTGTGCAGGCGTTTCACTTTAAGGGTGGTCAAGGGGCAAAAACCGGCACGGGTGGACATCTGCCGGGTAGCAAAGTCACGGAGAAAATTGCGAAAGTTCGCCGGCTTAACCAGGGCACCGATGCCATATCACCCCCGAGCTTTAAGAACTTGAAGACACCCGCGGATTTCCGAAAATTCGCGGACCGAGTCCGTGAAATCACCGGCGGCATTCCCATCGGTTTCAAACTCTCAGCCAATCATATCGAAGCAGATATCGCTTTTGCGCTTGAGGCCAGTGCCGACTACATCATATTGGATGGCCGCGGCGGCGGCACGGGCGCGGCACCCTTGCTATTTCGCGACAACATATCTGTGCCGACGATCCCCGCCTTGGCCCGGGCGCGAAAGTTTCTCGATGCGTCGAAACGCAGCGATGTGACCCTGATTATTACCGGTGGCCTCCGCGTTCCCAGCGATTTTATTAAAGCACTTTGTATGGGCGCGGACGGTATCGCCGTGGCGAATTCCGCCATGCAAGCCATCGGCTGTGTCGCGGCGCGCATCTGTAACACGAACAACTGTCCCGCCGGTATCGCGACCCAAAAGCCGCAGCTTAGAAAACGGCTAGATGTGCAAGTCTCTGCTGAACGTCTGGCAAGATTCTTGCAATCATCCACTGAGTTAATGCAGGTCATGGCGCGCGCTTGTGGTCATGATCAGCTATCTAAGTTCCAGCACAGCGACTTGACCAGCTGGAAAAAAGATACGGCGCAACTAGCGCAAATTGCCTACGGCGGTGATTCGGCTGCTGTTGATTAATGGGACGCGCTATGGCGCTGCGGATCGCTTAAGCAGGCGAGGATCTTTACGAAAAGCACGATGAAGCTGCGCCATCAGCAATCGAATGCGTTCAGTTTGGCGCAGTTCTGGATGTGTCAGCAACCACAATTCGCTCGCAAAGGCCGGCTTGCACGCGAACAAGCGTTCCAAGCTTGATTTCTCCTGATCGGCAGGCAGCAAGGCAATCCCGATACCGGCCTCGCACATGGCTGACATCGCGTTCAAGGTCGAGCAGGTCATGACAATTTGGCTGCCATGTTGCTCGGCCAGACGCCGGAAGACGGGTAGTCGAAGCAAGGGATCATCCGCGCCGATAAGTTTGTGGCCACGCAGTTTTAGCGCTGAAGCCGGCGCCCCTATCCGCTGTAGATAATCTCGCGAGGCATAGAACGACCAAGGTAAGCTACAAGCTTTTCGACCGATTAGATGCGGCGGCGGCTTTGGCGTTGCCCGTATAGCAACATCCGCTTCGCGCCGCGTGAGATCCAGGGACTCCGCGCCCACCAAGAGCTCGATCTGAATATCAGGATAGTCGTTGGAAAAGTCCCGCAGGTATTGCGGCAGATAGGCATAGGCAATGTTATCCGGCGCGGTGAGTCGAATCGTCCCGCTGGGTTGGAAATCTCGTCCCAGTAACTTTAATTGCAGCGCATCAATTTCTTCATTCACCCGTTGCGCGTGTCGCTGCAATTCTTCACCCGCCTGGGTCAGGTGATAGCCATCCACCAAGCGCTCGAATAATCGCACGCCCACGGCGGTTTCAAATCGGTTGATGCGGCGAAACACCGTCGAGTGATTCACCCCCAGCAGACGCGCCGCCGCATTGAGCGAGCGGCCGCGCGCCACGGCCAAGAAGAACCGCAGATCATTCCAATCAAATTGCAATTTTGCAAAATTCATTTGCTAATTTTGCTGATTTACTTGCACTGTCGCAACCACTAAGCTGACCGCTACCACCTTGGTAAGCCACGGAGAACCACGATGAAACAACGATTTAACCGAGATCTTGGGCCCTGGGTCCTGCGGATTAGTCTGGGCGTGGTGCTGCTCGCGCACAGCGTCTATCTAAAGCTCGCCATCTTCAGTTTGCCCGGCACCGCCGCCTACTTCGATGCCATTGGCCTGCCGGGAGCCCTCGCCTACGGCGTCTTTGCCATTGAAGCCGTCGCGGGGGTCGCCTTGCTGCTTGGCTATCGACCACAACTCGCCGCCGCGAGCGTATTACCGATACTTCTGGGCGCAACTTGGGCGCACTGGCCTGCGGGTTGGCTGTTCAGCAACGCCAACGGTGGCTGGGAATATCCGCTGTTTCTATCCGCCGTCGCCCTCGCCATTGCCCTTTCCGGCAACGGCCATGCAGTCACGCGTGGCGAGACACAGCGCCAGAACGAAGCCTCAAAATTTCAGCGAGTCCATCACCATGGCTAATTTTTTTCTACCCCTAAGCCTGACGCTTGGCCTCCTTGTGTTTGGCCTCGCGGCACGTTGGTATGTCTGGCCCTACTTGCGCCGCCGCTCACTCAAAGACGCTCTCACGCCATTGTTGCTATTCCACGGCTTACGCTACATCGGCCTGGCGTTTCTGATTCCGGGTGTTACCGATCAAGTCTTGGATCTACGCTTTGCCAATCCGGCTGCTTATGGCGACTTATCGGCTGCACTACTGGCTTTGCTTGCCCTAATGGGTGTGCGAAGAAATTGGGCAATCGCGCCAGCGCAAGTTTGGTTGTTTAACGTTTTCGGCACAGCAGACCTCATTATTGCGGTGTCACTGGGACTTAGCTACACACCGGACGGACACTTGGGCGCTGCCTATTTTATTCCAGTGCTAGCGGTTCCGGCCTATCTGGTCACGCACGCGCTGATCTTCAAGCTTCAAATGAGCGCGGCCAATGCTCCGGTCGTTGGCCGCGAGGCTTATCCTTGACCGAATAAAAATCGTCGCGCTGCTGGAAGCAATCATTAACTGCTCGCGCCTGCCGTCACGTTAACGGGTGTTTCTCCGGTAGCCGCGGCCCTGACCGATACTGCTTTTATCTGACAATAGACTCGTTGTCCGGCCTGAAGATTGAGTTTACGCAGTGAGCGACGAGAGATACGAGCAAGCAACTTGTCTTCCCCCAACAGCAATCGCACCAAAACCTGAGGCCCATCGGTATCCTGTATATCGTCGATGGTCGCGGCGGCAATATTTAGGATCGTCGAATCTTCGGCGGCTTGCAGACTCAGGCTGACATCCTTGGCCTTAATTCGCAGCCGTAACTCTTCACCGGCTTGCCCGACTTGGCCGGCAAGGAAAAAATCCACGGCCCCATTATTGAGCTGCGTAATCTGGTCCTGCGCATCATAGTTTTTAACTTGAACCTTGATAACAGCACCGGACTCTTCACTTGACAGTGCGTCAACATCCATACGCACCAGCAATTCTTGTATGTCGCCCGTGGCTGCGATTTTACCCCGCTGCATCACCACCAGGTAATCGCATAAACGGCAAGTCTCTTCCATACTATGGCTGACATAAATGATGGGCAGCGAAAGTTGCGCGTGTAGCCGATCAAGAAACGGCAAAATTTCTTCGCGGTGGGCTTTGTCTAGAGACGCTAAGGGCTCATCCATTAGTAACAGGCGCGGATTGCTCAACAAGGCTCGCGCAATGGCAACGCGTTGCGCTTCACCGCCTGATAGTTGAGCCGTTGAGCGATCAAGCAAGTCTCCGATTCCAAGCAAACTAGTCACTTGATCGAATGCCAATTTACTTTGCGCGGCTGCGCGTTGTTGACCGTAGGCCAAATTGCGCCGCACATTTAGGTGCCGAAATAGACGAGCATCTTGAAACACATAAGCAACGCGGCGGTGATTCACCTTACGATTAACCGAGGCGGCTGTGTCTTGCCAGACTTCCGAGTCAAGCTCCAGACGCCCAACCGTCGGCTGCTCTAGTCCAGCCAAACACCGCAGCAGGGTCGTCTTGCCCGACCCCGACGGACCGAACAAGCCGGTAATCCCACGTGCCGGGATGCTGAAATCGGCCTCCAAGGCAAATTCTTCCCGCCGCAGCCGGTAACTGGCGGCGATACTCATCGCCGCTGCCACCGATGATTAATCACAAACATCACCAACAAAGCCAAAAAAGCGAACACCAATAAAATTGCCGATAAGCGGTGGGCCTCGACATAGTTCATGGCATCTACGTGATCATAAATCGCTATGGAAATCACCCGAGTTTCTTCGGGAATATTCCCGCCTACCATCAAAACCACACCAAACTCGCCCAGGGTATGCGCGAATGTCAGTACCAGGGCGTTGACGAAACCCCGCATTGATTGCGGCACGACGACGGAAAAAAAGGCATCAATTTTTGATGCGCCCAAGGTCCAGGCCGCCTCCAGATCACCGCGGTTAACGGCCTCAAAAGCATTTTGCAGCGGTTGCACGGCGAAGGGTAAGCTGTAGACACATGATGCGATCACTAAGCCTAAAAAGGAAAATGTCAGCGTGTCGTCGGTTCTCTCAAACCACCATTGCCCGATGACACCATGCCGACCCAACAAGACAAGCAAGTAAAATCCCATCACGGTTGGCGGCAATACGATGGGCAGAGCCACGGCGGCCTCGACAGCGGATCTGAATCGCGAATGCGTACTGGCCAGCCACCAGGCTAGCGGCATGGCCATTACAATTAGCAAGCAGGCTGTTATGCCAGCCAACTGTATCGACAACCAAAGTGGACCACTACCCGGGAAATTCATCGTGGTGGATCGCTATCGCAGTTCATTATAGGCCGGGCACGAGATAGCCCGCCTGCTCGACCAGTTCCAAGCCGACGGGGCCGCGCAGAAATTGCAAGAACTCGCGGGCGGCCTTGTTTTTCTCAGCCCGTTTCAGCAGTACAGCCTGCTGCTCGATGGGCGCGTGCGTGGACGCTGGTACCGGCCACGCACAGCTTGCCTTGGGTAAGCGCGAATCCAGGGACTGCGAAAACGCCACAAGCCCGAGGTCGGCATTGCCTGTGGCGGCGAAGTGCATTACCTGGGAGATGTTCATGCCAATAACCAGTTTGTTTTGTATTTTCGGCCAGCCATCAAGCGCCGACAAAAACTCCACAGCCGCCGCTCCGTAGGGAGCTGTTGCCGGATTGGCAATGGCCAAATGAGTAAAATCCGCTGATTTTAAAAAAGCCAAACAGTCACGATCCTGCCGTTGAGATTCACGTGACCAAAGCAACAAACGACCAATGGCATAGGTAAAGCGGGAGTCTTCCACAACCAGTCCAGCAGATTCCAAACGGCGTGGCCGATCAATATCGGCGGCTAGGAATACGTCGAAGGGTGCGCCATTGATGATTTGTGCATACAAAGCCGCGGTGGATGCGGTGCTCGAACGCAGCTCGTTTGATGTTGCGCGAGTAAATTTCTCAGCAATCAGTTCTAATGTTCTTGAGAAATTGCTTGCGGCTGCCACGCGTAAACTGCCCGCACTAGACGATGAACACATAAAAATCGATAGCAATGCAAGGCATCCAATGCAAGCGGTGCGCAGCCTGTCTGAATCTGGCACTGGGCCAAGAAAAAAATACGGCATTTGTTGGTCCAGCGAAGCGTGAGTCAGGCTTGCATAATGCCGAAGTATTCCGTGCTTAGACAAGGCCAAAAAAAAGCTGTCCACAGCACCCACCGCTGCCGGCCTAATAGTGCCCGTGCTATGAATGAACTAAGACTCTCGCCGCTATAGCTTTAGCAATCTGCTCGGACAAGCCGGTAATGGCTGCACCGGACGCGAGTACGATAAACGCTTGTAGCAGTTGTACTCAACAGATAGCGATATCTGCCCGCGTGGCAGCCCAGGCTAGCGCCGGATACGAAACGAGTGCGCAAACAGTGACGGGTTTTTCCACCGCCGCGCTAAGTCATCAACCTGCACCCGATCCTAGTCAGCTTGTCAGCCGCTACAAAACCGTGCACTAGCTACTCAAAGGACTAGAAGCTCCAATCAAGCTGCAGATGCGCACTGGGTTGAATTTTTGGAAGCAGGTCGGAGCCGACCAACTCACGTTGAAATTCCGCATGATCGCCCAACAAATTCCGTCCAATTAGTGACAGTTCAAAGCCGGGCCGCGGACGCCAGCCAATTCTGGCATCCATTGTCGTGTAGCTTGGTATCTTTAGCTGGGCAGATAAAGTAGGCAGTTCATCCGCGTAACGCAGCCAGATGTCACCATTGATGTCGGCGGTGAGATCCGCTGAAATCCTCAAGGACACTTGATGCTCAGGACTTTGACCTTCCGCCAGTAGTGCATCTGGATCTAAGGAGTCAGAATCTGGATCCAAATCTAGCTGAAGGAAAGTGTAGGCAAACTGCATACGCCAACGGTCGCTGATTGACCAAATGCCCGCGACTTCCAGCCCATAACTTTCCCCTTCCATCTTGTTGTCACCGCGCAGGGGAACAACAAAACCATCTCCGGCCGGCGCCCCCAAAGGCAGCACACATTGCACCAGGGTCAGATTTGGCGGATCGCATACGACAACACCCGGTTCAATGGTCCTCAGTGAGTCGTATCGGTTAAAGAACGCCACCAAATCCAATGACAAAGCATCGCCCCAGAGCTGTCGATAGCCTACTTCGAAGGCGTTCACATCCTCCGATTCAAAGTTATCACTGCCTTGCAGTTGGACAACCGCTGGCAGTGGCAATGTCGTCAGTGGGACTCCGGCGGGTAAATCGACACTGTCGGGAATGGCCGCGCCGGCGGGAAAATACTGGACATCCACCGCAGCCACGGTTTCTGCGTAGGACGGCGTTCGCACGGCGCGAGACCACGCGCCCCAGAAGGTCCGTGCTTCGGAAATCTGCCACAGGCCGCGAATATTGGGCTGCACTTCGGTTCCCGTGTAATCATTGTGTTCAATCTTTGTGCCCAAAAATAGGCGGAGCTGATCAGCGAATAGTCTAATTTCATCTTGAACGAATGCGCTTATTAGGCTCTTATTGTCCTTCGGCAAGTGTTCGATTCGCCCGTTCGTATCACCCGAGACATGCCTAATGGTTAGCTTGCCCATGTCGTCGTAACGATAACCAAGACCCCAAATAATCTCATTGCGACTATCAAGGCGAAATCTATGCTGCCAATCCAGCTCGAACTGGTCGCCGGAGTCCTGCTTTAGAAAGCCCTCATCGTGTTCATACCGGCTAACGTAGCTTTGCAGTGTCCATGAAGAATTATCTCTAGCGCTGTGTGACCATCTCAGCAGAAGGTTCGATGCCGAAGCTACGCGCGTCTTTTCACCAGCGGCATTGCTCATCGTATCGCTCTGGAGAGTTTCGCCCTGAACCGTGAGGGCATTGTATTCGTCTAGCTGCCAGTCCATGCGAGCCCCGGCCTGCCAAGATTCCCACTCTTTATCATCGCTGACGGAATTCACTTCGATGATTGAGTCGCGATTTAGATATTTGCCAAACACCCGCAAATTCACAGCATCGCCAAGCGCAGCGCCGTGACGCAGGAACAGGTTGCTATCCTCAGGAGAGCCCGCGCTGGCAATCAGCCGTGTACCTAAAGTATCGGCGGTGCTCTTGGTAATAATATTGACAACGCCGTTCACAGCGTTCGCACCCCATAGAGTACCGCCCGGCCCACGTACGATTTCGATTCTGTCAATATCGGCCAGAGGCACATCAACGGTATCCCAAAAGACACCTGAGAACAGCGGGCTATAAACCGAACGCCCATCAACCTGCACCAGCAATTTGTTGGTGAATTGCCCATTGAAGCCTCGGCTGCTCACCGCCCAAGTGTCAGTCGATATCTGACCAACCTGCATGCCCGGAGCTAACATTAAGGCATCGGCGATGGTGTTGACGCCGGTTCGACGAATATCATCGGCGGTAACAACAAATATGGCGGCGGCGGCTTCAGAGCGAGGTTGCAACTTCTTGGATACCGTCGAAACTTGGATGTTCGCCAAATCTTCCAAGCTCAACTGCTTCAAGCGCACGAGCGGATCGACCGAGTCAGCTTGCACCCAGGAATGCACAGCCATACTTGCGCAAATCAGCAGACAAGTGACAAATCTTTTCTTAAGACGATCACGCGCAGGGCTGCCTGGGGTTGCCATTTTGCAAGCCCGCCTGCCGATTACCGGATTAATACGACTTAAGATATCCACGCTATGCTCCTTGCATTTCCTTCCAGGTCTACTAGACATTGGAAGTTGACTCCCTATCTTTTTGTAACCATTTCTTCAAAATTTCCTCTAACCCCTGCTTCGTGAATGGCTTGCTAAGATAGTCATCCACACCTTGTTCCAAATATTTTTCCCGATCGCCGCTAAGGGCATTTGCGGTAACCGCAACGATGGGGGTGTGTTGGGCGGTCCCATTTTCACGCCGCCGAATTTCTTGTGTCGCCGATATGCCGTCCAACTCCGGCATTTGGACATCCATCAAAATGATGTCGTAGGGCTCTTTTGCTTCCTGCACTTTTTGCAGAGCTTCAACTCCATTCACCGCTATGTCAGTGGTGAATCCCAATGCCGTCAGCATTTCTCTAGCGACGATTTGATTCACAGGATTGTCTTCCGCTAGAAGAATTCTGGCATTGCGCGCGGATGACAACTGGAAATCGGATACCTGATCGACAATTTTCATGCGTGCTTTGCGGCCCAGGGTTTCCATCACCAAATTGAATAGCGAAGAATTCTGCACTGGCGGAATTAGAACGAGATCAATCCGCAGTTCATCTCTGACCGATTTGGGTACCGACTTCGGCTTTGGATGAAGCAGCACAGCACATGCACTCTTGCAGGCCGGTTCAAATCTCAGATCACGCAATAGGCTGACTCCCTGCGGCTCGGGAGAATTTGTGTCGCAGAATAAGTCCGCACCCGCATCGACCAGCAACAGGTCATAGATTTTTCCAAGCACGCCATGCTGTTTCGCATATTCGTGCGCTTGCTGCCGGTTTGTCGCCAGTGAGGGCATTAAACCCCAAGACTCCAGCTGTGACTTCATCATCGGACCGAGCTCCGGATCGGCATCTACAACCATGACGGTTCTGCCCTCAAACCCGAGATCCCAAGCTTCGGTCTCCATACCGACTGCTTTTGGTAGCTGCAAGCGCGTGCTAAACCAAAAGACGGAGCCTTTGCCCGATTGACTGCGCACACCCATTTCGCCGTCCATCAACTCAACCAGACGCTTAGAAATCGCAAGACCTAGGCCTGTTCCGCCAAACTTGCGGGTGGTAGAACCATCCGCCTGAGAAAATGCATCGAAAATCTGGGATTGAGCTTCAGGAGAAATGCCAATACCAGTGTCTGCGACTTCCGTGTGAAGTCGAACTGAATCCAGATCGACGGATTCGGCAGAAACGCTGATCGTCACACTGCCTTGTTCAGTGAACTTGATTGCGTTGCCAACTAGGTTGGTCAAAATTTGACGGATTCGAGAAGGGTCACCACAGGGCACTTGCGGCACGGAATCATCCAATTGGACAATTAGGTCAATACCTTTGGAGTTCGCCGCCTCGACTAACAGGTAGCGAACTTCCTGGACCAGTTCAATCAGGTTGAATTCAATGATCTCTAGCTCAACTTTCCCAGCCTCGACTTTGGAAAAATCTAGAATGTCGTTGATGATTGCCAGCAGCGCCTGCCCCGACCGGCTGATTGTGTCGACAAAGTGTCTTTGACGATCCTCCAAGACCGTAGACTGAAGCAATTCCGTCATTCCCAATACACCATTCATTGGCGTCCGAATCTCGTGACTCATGGTGGCCATGAACTGAGATTTGGTCTTATTGGCGACTTCAGCGGCGTGTTTCGCCAGGCTTAGTTCCTCATCGCGCCGCTGCACCTGAGCTAGCATGTGGTTGAAACCATCAATCAACATGCCCATTTCATCATCTGTTTCTTGCCGTGCACGGATACTGTAGTCTTTGTCGCGCGAGACCCGCTGCATGGTCCCCGCCAATTCGTCAATCGGCTGAGATATCCAGTGCTTTAATCTCGTTGCGGCCAAGAACGCAATAACGAGTGCGGCCAAAAGGATCGCGGCGCTCGCTAGCAACTGACCCAACACGATCCTGTCAAGACGCTTAAGATCGGCCCGCACTCGGATACTGCCAATGTCGCGCCCTCCCTCTTGTATTGCTTCCGTCAATTCGAGAAAGTCGGGGTGAAAAGTTGGCGCAGTGACTTCCGGAACCTCGGAAGCCATGGGAAACCTTCGCATGATCTCAATATGTTCGGTTTTTGTGCTGTGCCAGCGCGCAAAAGGGCGGCCCACGGCATCATAAATATCTGCCGAAATAATGTTGGCCTCGGTGCCCAGGGCACTAAGGACTTCCTCGGCGGCTGCGGCGTCGTTGAACGCAATGGCGGCGGAACTATTAAGACCAACCATTCTGGCGCTCGCAGATAATGAGCTAATCATGGCCCGACGAGCCGAGCTAAGTTCGAGATAGGTCACTGAAATAGTAATGAGGACAGCAACCACTGCGCTGGTAGCCAGAGTTACCGCCACGACTCGCTGCTTCAATGATAGCGTCGACCGGCTAGCTGTCATGGCGAAACTCCCGCTCGGCTGTCGACGACGGTGGCTATTCTCAACAGCTTTGAGCTAATAGACAGAGATTGAGAACGAGCAACGCCAAGATTAATTACGGGATTTATTCGGTCGCGCTTTTCAAGCAAGTTGATAGTCACTCGGAATGAGCTCTCAACATCGAAATCCGTTACAACCAATATTCCCTTCGAATCAAGCCCGCGAAGAATTTCAGGCAAATCCGACGCCTGTTCTTTGTCGATGTATAGAATGTGGCAACCGGCAGGCGATGTATTTTGCGAGAGGGGCCTGACTTCAAACGGGCGGCCATTAATTTTCTCTCCATCGAGGACCTGCCTCAGTGCGAGACTTGTATCGGTCTCATCTATCACGCAATAGACCAGCGGCGCATTTGGATCGCGAAATACAGATCTTGGCCAGCTTACGAAGCTTGCGAAATTGTAGAGATAGACCGCTTTGACTTGATGGGCCTTGATATCCTGCGCGGAACTCTGCCTGGGTACTGCGGCGATGACTATAAGTGCCAGACAGGCAATTACGCGTGCCGCACGGACCAAGGGCATGCGCGAATCTCGCTCATCATTACGCTCGGTACCGAACATTGACGCACAGCAATACGTGACTGAAGTCACCGAATCGACTTCCTCATTCTGGCCAAAACTCGCTCGCTAGCAGGGCTGCGCGCCCATGCGCACACTCAATAACCAGCGGTAAAAAGTATGCGGTTGAGCCACCTACATCACTGTGAAGCCAGTCACAAGGTTTTATGTCAAAGTAGCGACCGAGAACCCATTGGTTTAGCGCCGATTGCCCATAGCCTATTGATTTATATAGGCTAAGTAGGTCCAATAGCAGAATTTTCACCGGCTGCTGGCCATTGATAATGAGAAAACTGAGTAGCAACGGATATTGATCGTGTCACAGCCCAATAAGACTGTTCTGGAAACAAGACGAGGCATTTTGAGCCTCGGCCTAGCCGCTGGTTCCGCCGCTCTAACTGGACCGAAAATTGCGAGTGCGCGAACCACCTCGAATGGCCATTTACAGTTTCTGATCGAGCCTAATCACCGGCCAAACAGTTCGAAACGCGAGCAGAAGAAAACTGTTCGCGCAATTCTTGAATTTATGGAAACCTCCCATCCGCCCGGGATGACACTGTCCATTTGGGAGACCAACCCGCGAGAGATGCCCTTCCTAGAAGAACATATTCATGAAATCGTTCGGTCAATCTATCGTGGCGTCGAAGAAAACCTCTCCACATACCCCGCCGATCCACTGCTAGTCGCCGCGCTGCTCTACAATGAATCACGCTATTCACCCTTGGCACTGTCAAACGCGGGCGCCTTAGGCATTGCCCAGTTCATGCCGGATACGGCCGAAGAATATGGACTTCAACCCTTGCTTCGTTCTGATCTTTGGCAGCGCTATCGAGCGGCGAAAATATCAGAACGCAAACGCCGGGGAGCGAGAAAACAGGCGCTTCGAAAACAATTCGGACTGAAACGCTTTACCCTAGACGCGGTAATCGACCATGCATTGAAAAAGAACGACCTTGCGGCTATCGCTGCTTTTCAAAAGTTCAGTCGAGCTGCAAAAGCCGAAAAATCGCTGCTCGATGAATACATCGCTAGCCTCCGTGCAGAACTTGCAGAGTACGACTATTTTGCCAACGGCCGCCAAAGTATGGAACGACTCGACGCGCGCACCAGCTATCGAGCGGTAAGCGCTGCGGTCGCGTATATTGCCCAACGACTGAAAGAAAACGGCGGCATGACCACCAGCGCCGCTGCCGCCTATAATGCTGGGCCCAACGCGGTGAAAGTGTCGAACAACAAATCTGTGCTGTACGAGTATGGCGACTTGCCCGCTTACCCGGAAACCGTGCGCTATGTGCAACGAATTCTAGCGGTGTACTCTGAACTGCGGCAGCGGACAGCTTAGATCGATCCGCGTCCACCTACGCGGTGACGGTGATCGCGTGATTTGCGCATTCCAACTAACAGCAGGGCATTCTTCGATCGCGATTGGCCTACAGAATGGGCGCCAATACAATGGCAACTAGCTCATATCGCTACGATGCCGACTCAAGTCGCCAAGCAAGTCAGGCGAAATATCTCTAGCCGTAAACCGCCAGGCATCATCGATTTTTTCGAAGCGATCATAGTAGTGACCGGCGAAGATCGCCTGCAGTGGAAAATCCGGCGGCACAGCCTGAAATACCACGATATAGCACTGCGCAGACGCCTTCGGCGCATCCGTACTGACATCAATCTGTAAATTGCTCATCACATGCTTTGTTAATGGCTTACCCTTATACAAAATGATGCTATTTAAAGTTTTTAGTACAGCATCGCTGCCATAGTCACCACCCGTCGGATCGCCAAGTACTTGCCAGCGAGCATGCTCAAACAGATTCGCAAAGCCCTGTAAATCGCCGCGATCGATTCGATAGCAGTACTCATTCATCAATCGGGTAATTGCTTGGTAATCATCGTTCATGGTGATACCCAGTCAGGCCGCGCTAGCTAACGAGATTGTAGAATTGCAAATCCATGTCTTCGGCTAAAGCTGCCAAAATAGGTGGTACTAGCCGCTCATGATCGGGCGCTTCTTGATGGAGCTGAAACGCCGCCTCGTCGCGAAATCGGGAATACACCACGTAAGTGTTTGGCTTTACCTGGTGGCGCAAGAAATCGTAAACCAAAGTGTCAGGCTCGGTATTAGCAGTGATATCTGACAATTCTTTTTGTAGGGCTTCAAACTCCGCAAGTTTTTCCGGCTTGACAACCAGGGTTGCTATAAATGCGGTTTGCATGGGTTTCTTCCTCAGGTACTAAGTGCTAAACAGCGTAAGAAATTAAAGGCCCAGTTCTTCGATCAATTGATCTTGCAAGCGAAATTTTTGAATCTTGCTCGTGGACATAGGCCACTCGGTCACAAATCGCACATGCCGAGGTACTTTGAATGATGCGATATCACCTTTGCAGAATTCGATCAGTTCCTGTTCCGTAGTAGCGGCACCATCCTCCAACTCTACAAAAGCCGCGGGTATTTCTTGTAAACGAGGATCAGGAATACCGACGACCTGCGCCAACTTTACCGCGGGATGCTGCGCAAGATAGGTTTCAATTTCGACAGCGGCAACATTCTCGCCGCCTACTTTCAGCATATCCTTGATCCGGCCATGAAACATGATCTGGCCCTGTTCATCAAAGGAACCATTATCCCCGGTGTGAAAAAAGCCGTCAGCGTCAATCGCCTCGGCAGTTTTCTCAGGGTCCTTGTAATATCCCTCGAATAAGCAGTAGCCGCGCACCAAAATTTCACCGCGCTCGCCGGTGGGTACTGCTTGCGCGGTTTCCGGATCGACAATACGAACGTCCAAGCCTGGTAGTGGCGGCCCAAGGCGGGTACAACGCGTCTCCAAGCTATCCGTAAGCTGGCTAGTACAGACGGTGCCACCCGTTTCCGTCATGCCATACGTACCCACGTATATCGTATCGGGCATGGCCTTGAGCATGGCGTCTTTGATGCCCGGGGGCTGCACAGCAAAATTGGCATTCATCAATCTGACCCGACTCAAATCCGTTTTTTCGAAGTCCTTATGATGTATCAGGTCTGACATGATGGTCACGAAACAAGGATAGGTCGCCGTGGCGCGCTCTTGTTCCAACATTCGCAGCGCCGAGCCCGCCTCAAAGTAACTCATCGTCAAATAGGCGCCGGCTACATCGAAAATAGCCACCATGGGCAAGATGGCCGCGATATGAAACATCGGTAAGGGCGACCAAAAACGATCTTCGCGAGTTAGCTGATAGCGGTAACGCCCCAAGGCAATACTATTGCGCACGATGGCTTCGTGGCTTAAGGGACAACCTTTAGGGTTTGCGGTCGTACCTGATGTGTAGAGCATGATGGCTGGGTCGCGGACGCGCACACGCATGCGCGTAGTTTCAACCTCTGCCTCGGGTGCATTCGTCGCAAGCTCCGTAAACTTTGCTTCGGGAATAAAGCCGCCAGGCCTTGAATCACCCAACAAGACAGCATTTTGCAACTTCGGTGCCGAAGGAATATTCAAGTGCAAGGGATCATGAGCGTCAACCAGGCCTGGCAAGCCTTCACTCAAACGTTCAACAAAATTCACATGCTCGGCAATCTGATCCGTGGTTATCAAGGTCGAAACATCTGCATTCTCGATCACATACCGCAATTCACCGGCACGAAATCGTGCGTTAATAGGTACCGTCACGGCGCCACACAAGGCAATGGCGAACAGAAACTCCGGAAACTCAATACAGCTTGGCAACAGCAAACCCACATGATCACCAGGACGCACGCCCAGGGCTTGTAACCCCCTGGCCCGGAAGTAGGCTTGATCTGCCAGTTCGCTAAAGCTTTGCCGCTGATCGGGGAATACCACAGCATCACCATCGGACCGGTCGTCGGCCGCCAACAACAACAAATCGCCGAGGGTCGTAGCGCGAATCGGATTTCTTAATTGACGAGTCATGCGAACATCCGGAACTATTCCAGAGGATCCAGATATTCGCGTACGTAGAGGGGTTCGCCTTCCAAGCAGTCTAGCAACGCGGGTGAGATTTCCGCCAACCACGCCGACTTCATATGCCGTTCTTCCGCCGCGTCGTCTGCGAAAGACTCCATGACGGCGAAACGCCGTGGCTCGCGTAGACGGAAGAACTCATAAATGAGTGTATCGGGCTCATGGGCATGCACTTTCTCAGCAAGCCGTTTACAACAATCAATGAAGTCGGCTTCCCTGCCTTCTTTAACCGTCATTTTCGCGAGAAAGCTAACTCTAGCCATATCTAAACTCCGTGGAATCCAATGCTAACATCGCCCCTCTATGGAGAAAGTCAGTTTGGACACTAGTCACTATCGGTTCGTTTGCGAGGCAAAAGCCATTGATTCGGGGACAAGCGAAAGCTTCGAGATCGACGGCCGCAGCATCTTGGTTTGTCACACCAAAGAAGGCTTCTACGCCGTCGAGGATCTTTGCTCCCATGCGAAAGCCACTTTGGGTGGCGGACGCTTGCGCGGCTGCCGAATCATTTGTCCCTTGCATGGTGCCTCCTTTGATGTTCGTGACGGCAGCGTGAAAGGCAAGCCGGCATCTCTGCCGATCCGCTGCTATCCCCTGCGGGTCGCCGATGGGCGCATCGAAGTTCTGCTGACTGATTCTTAAGGTCACCAAGTTATAGTTTTTCCACCGTTGCATAGCCGTTATTTAGCACGAGCTGGTCCCGTTCTAATACGCTTGCACGAAACCGCACATCGTCAGCTTCTTGCCAAATCTCGGTACGAATCGTTTCACCGGGAAACACCGGCGAAGAAAACCGCAAGCCCAGCTTGCGCAATTTAACCATCTTGGTCCCGCCTAAGCCTCGCAAAACCGCACGCGCCGCAATTCCGAAGCTTGCCAGACCATGCAATATCGGTGCGCGAAAACCCGCCTTAGCAGACACTGTGGGATCCGCATGCAATGGGTTGTAATCTCCGCTGAGGCGATACAGCAAAGCTGCTTGAGTCGTGGTGGCGATATCCACATGCAGATCTGGCTCTCGAACCGGCAAAGCCTCGGGTTTCGGACTCTGGGTTTTTGGTCCACCAAAGCCTCCATTGCCACGCGCGAAAATCACCGCCGATTGTGTCGAGTAGTGTTCGCCGCTTTGCACATCGAATAAGCGCCGTTCCACGGTAATTAACGCGCCCTTGCCTTCACCCTTGTCGATGACATCAACCACCCGATTAACGCCTTTGATACTGGCCTTTGGCGGCAAGGATCGATGAATCTCTAAGTGTTGCTCACCATGTAAGACTTTCACCATGTCGATACCGACTTGGGGATCAGCCATCCATGCACCCGGGTGGCCGAGTACTACTGCCATGGTTGGAAAAGTCTCTAAATTCTTTTCATAAACAAAGCGTAGTTCATCTTCATTAGTAGGTTCAAAACCAAAGCCGATGCCCAGCGCATACAGCATGGTGTCCCGTGGCTCATAATCTTGCTGCACATCGGGGATAGTCCAATTGATCAATTGTTCGTAGGTAAACGCCATGCCGACACTAGTCTTAAGCGCTAAACCGGTTCCCAAGTAAATACGCTGGCGGTAACGTCCAAATCATACATGGAGGGTTTAAAAGCCGGGAAGACACGATCGATAACACTTTGCGCATCCCAGCCATCAGCGGTATGAGCCACTCGCAAAGGACGCGACTGGCTCATCAGAAAAATTTCGTTATTACGGACGGCAAAAATTTGCCCGCTCACATCGGCGGCGGCATCACTGAATAAGGCCGCCACCAGTGGTGCAATCTTTTCCGGCGTCATTTGTTTGATTTTCTCGACCCGGGCCTGCTGTTCCGGCGTATCCGTGGGCACCTTGCCGAATAGGCGGCTCCACGCGAAGGGTGAGATGCAATTTGAGCGAACCTTGTAGCGCGCCATATCCAAGGCGATGGACTTGGACAAGCCCACGATACCCATTTTTGCCGCCATATAGTTGGCCTGACCAAGATTGCCAATTAGCCCGGAAGTCGATGTCATATGCACCAAACAACCCGTGCTTTGCTCTCTAAAATGAGGCGCGCAAGCACGGCTCATATTAAAGGAACCCTTCAGATGCACATTCAAGACGATATCGAATTGTTCTTCTGTCATTTTGTGAAAAATGGTGTCGCGCAGAATGCCTGCGTTGTTCACCACGCCGTCGATCCGCCCAAACGAATCAATAGCCGTTTGCACAATGGCATGGGCACTGTCCCAGTCGGCCACGCTCAAGCCATTGGCCACAGCCTGCCCACCGGCATCACGTATCTCGGCAACCACCTCGTCCGCAGGTCCCGTATCGCGACCCTCGCCCGTCGCCGACGCGCCAAGATCATTAACCACCACACTGGCGCCCTCCCGCGCCAAGGTCATCGCAATGGCGCGCCCGATACCTCGGCCGGCACCCGTGACGACAATCACCTTGCCATCGAGAATTTGCTGATCAGTCACTAATTGTCTCCGTAGTCTGCCAAGCTATTTGAGCTTCCTGGGCTACTCGCTCGCGGGTGGGCTCATCTCGGCGCGGGGAATAGGATTAAAGTAATGTAGGGCCACCTCACGACGGGCAATTTTCCAGGTTCCATCGCGGCGCTGGAAGTCATCCGTGTAGGTGGCGCTTATCATTTGCACCACGTCATCCTTGGTGGCCCCCATACAATCCACATCACATACACCGCGGGCATGATCTGCATCAGCAAATTCCAAGCGCAGGTTTGACGTTAAGTGATGTGTTTCACGCCATACCGGATAGAGCACTTCGTGCACGGCTTTGTAGATACCGTCGTGGCCGGAAAAACTGCCGAAGGGAGGACCGATATCCCAGACCGCGTCGGGGTGCCAAATACCGATAAAACGCTCCCAATCATGTTGATCAAAACCGTGGCAGTAGTTGGTCACCAGATCTCGTAATGCCGCACGGCTTTCGAGTTCATCAACCCGCCGCAATAAATCTTCGACGAGCGCCTTAGTATCGTCATTTTGAGCCATAGTGTTGCCCCACTATCTTTGTCCCGTACTGTCGCGACTATCCGCTGCAACACTGTTGGCGGCGATGAAACCAAAGGTCATGGCCATGCCCAAGGTATGACCCGCTCCGTAGTAAGCATCACGCGAGGGACTGGCGATACAGTTACCGGCACCGTACAAGCCGGGAATCGGCTGGCCGTGCGCATCTAATACGCGCGCACTTGCGTCAATTAGCGGACCGCCATTGGTATCAAGCGCACCCGCCGCCAGCACGATGGCGAAGTAAGGCCCGTCGTCGCGTAACGGATGCATGCTGATACTCGGATAGGGATTTTCCGACCAGACACTATCAGACCGTTGCGGGGAAAAAACTTGAAACCACTCACTGTCGTAAGCAGCCGCGCCACGGCCAAAATCTTCATCGCGACCAGCCATGGCGAAGGCATTGTAGCGCGCAATCTCCGCCTGCAGATTGCGTGCAAAGTCTGCGTGCAAAGTAAAGCCGCCCGTCTGCCCGGCCATCTCAGCCAGTTTGGTTTCTAAAGCTTGCGTAAGCGCACCGATAGAATTGCCCGTAACGACATGGACGCCATCCGCCGGTGTTTCCGGTAACGGATATACCCCCGCGAAAGCTTCGGCACTGCGTTGATCGTAAATCATGAGCATCAATTGATTAGGATACTCAGCACGTGTCGCATCGTATAAGCCGTGCACCTCAGTGCGATCGTTGTAGTTTCGATTCTCGTCGACCACTCGGCGCCCATACTTGTTTACCTGGATCATAGAGTCACCGGGCGGATAAAAAACACCTTGGGCGAGATAACGGCTCACCAAAGCTTCATCCAATACAATTTGGGTGCGCCACGCACCCGACAAGTCGCCCATGGCCGCGCCGGCCGCAGCGGCAATGGCAATAAAATCGCCGGTCGATGCCGGCTTCGCGCATGAACCGTAGAGATAGTTGGACTGATGCCGACGTACCAGCTCGGCACTATGCGCATAGCCACCGGCGGCAAAAATCACCGCCTGTGTTGCCTGAAACGTAACACTGCCTGCCACGGTTTCCACTTCCACGCCCACGACGCGGCCGGCATCATCTTGCACCACTCTAGCCACGCGATGACCCACATAAGTATCAATTTCACGTTGCCGGATGGCCGCGATGAGCTGGCGCATGAGTTCATCGCCCAAACCCATTTGTCCATCGGCGTTAACCGGGCCTAAAGCGCGTCCCGCCGGAACTTTGTTCTCGGGTACGTTATCTAGATAGTCAGTGGCTGGCCGATCCAAATGAAACATTCGCCACTCAGCGACATTCAGCGCGCCCAATTCTCCCAAAACTTCTGTCGCCGGCGCAGCGTTGTCATAAAAAGCAGCCAATAAGTCTAGCTCGTCCCGGGCTAAACCATAGTTTTCGACCTCGGGGTTATAGCGCTCGGGAAAAGAAAAACGCGCCATATAGCGCAGGCAATCATCACGGGAATCCGCAATTCCTTTTTCCTTGAGGCTGAAGTTATTCGGAACCCACAACACGCCCGCCGACTTCGCCGAGGTCCCCCCCAACTCATCGGCTTTTTCTAGCAACAACACGGAGTGACCGTTGTGATGCGCTGTTAGCGCCGCCGTGCAAGCACCGACACCGCTGCCGACTACAATCACTTCGGCCACATGATCCCAGCCGCCGTCTTGACTAGCTTTGCAGCCGCTCAGCGCGACGCTACCCAGGGATGCGGTAACAGCGCCAGCCAATAGATCTCGTCGAGTTACGCTTTTGGATGTCGCGCTCATCTTTGCTCTCCGCTTTAGCGCCGTTGGTCGAATCTGGGTATCAATCCCCCCGCAAACCGCTGCGGCTGCTTGAACATTGAAACTAACTAAAGAACCGGCAGTGCGCGCTAGCCCGCGCAATCAACGCTGCAGTTCAATACCCTCGGCTTCCCGATCCCAACAATCCGCGGTAATACCCTCATTCTTTAGCTTGAATTTTTCAACGCGCTCGCTCGGCGTCTTGGGCAAACTGTCGCGAATAGCGATGTAACGAGGAATCGCGAAATAGGCCATCCGTGGCTCACACCAGCGAATCAATTCTTCTTCTGACGCACTTTGACCAGGCTTTAACACAACGACAGCTTTAACGTCTTCTTCGCCCACATCTGACGGCACACCCACGACGCAAGATTCCAACACAGCTTCATGGGAACTCAACACGCCTTCGACTTCGAAGGAGGAAATATTTTCGCCACGACGACGAATAGCCTGCTTCTTACGATCTACAAAGTAAAAATAGCCATCCTCGTCCATGCGCCCCAGATCGCCAGTGTGAATCCAATTGTTGTGAAATAGTTCTAGTGTGGCCTCCGGCTTTTTGTAATAACCGGTGGTGCCCACCCACATGCGATCGGAACGACAGATAAATTCACCCAATTTACCGGGCTCGCATTCGTTGTCGTCATCATCAACAATGCGCACGTCCCAACCGGTTATGGGCTTACCGCAGGCACCCGCGCGCGGCTCGTCGTAAGGACTGGCCAAACACACGTAGCACTCGGTCATGCCGTAGACTTCAAGAATCTTAGTGTTAAAGCGCTTTTGGAAGGCATTCCATTCGTCCTGAGGCGCAGCTGCCCCTACCATTAGACGCACCGGATTATCGCCGTCTTCCTCCCGCTCTTCCTGCTTTAGCAAAATGGGAATGATGCCACCGATATAATTCGCTTCGGTGCATTCCCAGCGGCGACAATCGTCCCAGAGCCGGCTAGCCGAAAAACGATCAACAATAACCGCCTTGGCATCGGCCAAAATTGCTGGGCCCACGGTGATGCCTTGAGCATTGCCATGAAAAAACGGCAAGCCCGTGTAGAGCACATCATCTTCGGTATAACGTGAATACTTTACCGATTCCGACCAAACGGCATACCAATAGTGATGACTCATCTCCACACCTTTAGAGACACCGGTGGTGCCCGAGGTATAGAGAATCGACGCCATATCACTATAGTGCACCGATACATCGGGCGCACTAACCGGTTGATCCGCTAAATCTGCATAGGACAGCGTTTCAATGTTCTGCCACTTTGGAATACCCGGCGGATCTTCACCTGTGGCAATAAATGCCGAGTGATTCAGTTTCTTTAAATCATCCGAAACTTCATTCAATCGATCCAAATATTGCGTATCGGCCACCATGGCCACGCAATCAGACTGATCAATCTGATAGTGCAGGCCTTTACCTTTGAGGGCGACATTTATCGGGACCTCCACCGCGCCGATTTTGTTCAGACCGAACCAAGCAAACAAAAACTCCGGGCAGTTGGGCAACATGATGGCAACTTTGTCGCCATGTTTTACCCCCAACTTAAGAAAACCATGTGCGGCTTTGTTAATTTCGTCGTTAAACTCGCCGAGAGTGATGGGATCATCACGAAATTGCCAAACTACATGGTCCGGATACTGGCGCGCCTTGTCTTCGATGATCTTGGTTAGGATACGATCCTGCTGCGCATACTCCTGCATGTTCCAAGAGGCCCACTTTTTCGCGTGCTTCTCGAACTTGTCGTCCCAACGACCCATGGTTTTATCCTCCGCCGAGAATTAGCTACCGGGTGGGTTCAGATTCAATGCCCGAATGTCGTGCGGGTTTTGCTGCCAATTGGATTCACCAAACCACACACCGTCATCGTGAGCTTCGAGCATCTTACCGAAATCCCAGGTGATAATTTTCTCTGCCTGCACCTTAATGATTACGCGCAATGGCGTATGCACTGCGGTGAACGCTGTTTGCCTCTCTTCTTCTGTTTTTAGCTCGAAAAAGTATTTATCGATAATGTCCCAGTGAACCTTTTTCATTAATTCTTCTTCATTCGAGACTTCAGCTTTACCAATAACCAAGATGGCCTTTTGATGGCGAACGTTGGAGCCATCGTTATGAATGCTCACTGAGATGCGCGGATCCTTCTCTAAATGATGCACCTTATGCCGGTATTTCTGGATACTGCTCATGTGAATTACGTCGTCGATAATCACATAGAACATCGGCGTAACAATTGGGAACCCCTTGCTGTTCACATGGGCCATCTCACAATAGCAGTTGTGTCGATACAGAATCTCGAACTCTTCTTGATCCAGCGGATAGTCCGTTGCAACATTTAACTGCTCAAGCTTTACCGGATCAAATTTTGGTTTTGGTGCGTCAGACATTCTTATGTCTCCATAAAAAAGGTTTCTAATTTTTAAGTAACGCGCCCTATCCAAAAACTAGGCAAGGATAAGACGCGTTTCCATACATCACTCCTCGCCGAATCGATAACCGATCTCAACACCCCAGGTTCTTGGTGCACGCGGCGCGGCGTACGACCACAAACCCGCGACATCAAAGCCGATTTGATAGCCGTCCTCATCGCTGAGGTTGCGGCCGAAGATGCTGCCGTACCACTGCTCATAGTTGTAAGTAAACGAGGCATCAATCAACGTCTGTGAATCGTTGTGCAATTCAGGTTTGTTGGCGAAATCTACCTCATGATCATCGAGGAATCGCAAACCGGCGTGGAATAGCGCAGTGCCCTGACCCAATTCCCACTCATAATCGCCAGACAGGCCCAAAGTGATTTCCGGGGCTCGTCGAATCTCAAGGTTGGAGAAATCGGAGAACACCGGAGCAGCCTGCGTGCCCGTATTAACCAGAAACTCATCGTATTCTGCATCGAGCAATCCTAAGTTGGCACGCAGCGTCAATCCGTCGGTGGCCAACCAAGTGCTTTCTAGTTCTAGCCCTGATATTTCCGCCGTTGATGCATTGACAACACGAGTCACTTGTCCTGTGCCGCTCGTCAGCGAAGGCTGTTGAATTTCTTCTTGCTTATCTTGATAGTCCATATAGAACGCCGTCGCGTTGAATATCAAACGGCGATCAAACCATTCTGACCGGTAGCCGATCTCAAAATTGTCCACCGTCTCGGGGTCGTAGGGAGTCACCGCCGTCTCCGCACCGTCAACGCGGCCGTTGAATCCGCCCGCGCGATAACCCGCGGAGTAGAGACCATAAACCATGGAAGCATCATTGATTGCATATTTAAGGGCAACTTTCGGCGTGATCTCGCTCCAACTTTCTGATGCCGTCGTATTCACGTTACCCGACTGAACCGATGTCTTTTCGTCATCGGTCCAACGAGCACCTAAAGTCAGCGTCCAACGATCATTAAATTCGTAGTCCCCCTCGAAAAATAGCGCCAACGATTCGCTGTCCTGATTGGTTGTTTGCGGTACCGCAAAGAACGACCCGGGAACGAAAAAACTAATCCAACTGATGAGTCGAATTTCGTATTCTGAGTCCCAATAGTAACCACCGACGGTGTAGGAAAGATTGTCGCCAGCATCATAGGTCAAGCGAAGTTCGGCGGTGGTTTGTTCATACTCCGCCGGCCGGTCCGTATGAAACAATAAATCAGTAACACCGTCCCAATCCATGATGAAATCTTCATCTGTCTCCCAGCGGCCACCGATAAAATCTAGGCTATATGCATCGTTGATGGCCCAGCGGACATCCAGCTTGTGCGTATCGGCATCGAAAGTCGTGTCCTGAGGTGACAGGCCATTGTGATTGAAATTAGGTGCTGGCGTCCCAAACGGCCAAGTCCAATTTTCGAACTCCTGCAGCGTCACATACCGGTCGCCCGAGACCGGGGTAGACGTACTCGGCGAGCACCAGCCGTAGACGTCACAGAACGCTTGGCCCGGCTGGCCAGCATTCAACAAGGGGATGGCATCCTGTTCGGTACGCTCGATCACGCTGGTCCACTCCAGTTCCAGCCCGTCGGTCGGCATGAATAGCAGGTTGGCTCCCACGGATGTGTATTCGGATTGACCATCCTTACGACCGGTGTTCGCATTGGTAAAATAGCCTTCATCTTGGTTGCGGTAACTGCCGGTCAGCTTAAGGCCGAAATTTTCTCCGTTACCCAAATTGAGCACGCCGTCGAGCATCGAGGTATCGTAGTCACCATAGGCGGCGCGTAATCTGCCCCCCAAATTCATCGTGGGCTTGCTCCGTTCGAGCTTGATCACACCGCCGATAGTGTTCCGCCCGAATAGTGTGCCCTGTGGTCCACGCAGAACCTCCATGCTTTCAAGGTCAATAGCCCGCGTAATGCTGCCGGACATGCTCCCCAAAAATAGTCCATCGACCACAACGCCCACCGCCGGATCAAAATTCTTTTCAACTTCGGATACGCCGATCCCGCGGATATAGGCAGCCGCAACACCGCCCGGACCTTGATTCGTATCGTCCAGAACGACGTTAGGCGAGACATCAACGAGATCTCGCAAATCCGTCGCAAATTTAGCCTCGATTTCACTCTGACTCAGCGCGCTGACTGATAGTGCAACATCCTGCAAATTTTCGTCGCGCTTACGCGCTGTCACCATGATTTCTTCCAGCGCGCCCTGCGCAAAGACTGGCCAGCTGGTGGCAAAAAGACTGATTGCGACCCCTGCAAGAAGCACCTCAGATAAAGATTTTTTCATCGCCGTGACCCCACACTTTGACTAGAAAAAAGCGCAATTAGCCCATGTAAGACTAATCATCGCTACAAAGGAAACTTGAACTTTGTTCAAACCTTTCACAGAATGGGTATATTGTCAAGATATACTGCAGCGCGTCAAATTCTCCTGTGACGCTTGCATTAGCGCCAAATTTTGGGCGATACACTGGCCCGCGGGCCATCACTGGATGAGGTCAACATGGCAGATATAGAAGTCGAACAACGCGGCGAAGTATGCTGGATTCGCTTGAACCGGCCCGAGCGCATGAATGCCTACGATGCAGCCATGGCGCAAGAGTTGATCGCCGCTATGGAAGGGGCCGCTAGCAGCGGCGTGATTGTGCTCACTGGCACCGGCCGCGCATTTTGCGCCGGCGGCTATCTCGCCAATCTCAGCGACCCCGATCCCGCTGAATTGCGGAGTATGTTCTACGGTTCGCTAAAGGTTTACGAAGCGATCCGCACGAGTCCACGACCGGTCATTGCCGCCGTTAACGGCGCGGCCGCCGGTGGCGGCAATGAATTGGTGGTGGCCTGCGATCTGGCAATCGCATCTGAGCGCGCGAGCTTCGGACAAACAGGTGTTCGGGTCGGTAGCGCGCCCGTCTTGGGTGGAACAAATTTCCTAACCATGAGTGTTGGCGAAAAACGCGGTAAGGAAATCGCTTTCATGTGTCGCCGCTACAAGGCGGACAAAGCTCTGGAAATGGGGCTCATCAATGCCGTCGTACCTGAGGACGAGCTAGAAGATGAAGTCACGCGCTGGGCTGAGGAGCTTCTGTACATGAGCCCGCGATATCTGGAAATTGCCAAGGTCAGTTCAAATCTTTGGTGGAACCATGCGCGTGACAGCTACCTAAGCGGGCTGGGCATGCTCGTGCAGGCCATCGGTTCCCACGACATGATTGAGGGCGCGAGCGCCTTCATGGAGAAGCGCCGGCCGCAATTCGAAGGCCGAGCACCGCGCGATGATTGACGCCGCATCATCTGCCATTGGCTGGGTGTTATGAGCTGGGAACTCGACGCTGAACTGATAGCGATACAGTCCGAAGCGCGATCCTTGGCGGCCGCGGTGGCGCCCTTTGCCGCCGAGGCGGATGAATGCAGCGAAGTTCACCCCCGCGTTCTCGACGCACTACGCAATAGTCGACTAAGCAATTTAATGGTGCCTGCTGCTCATGGCGGCCGGTCAGAACAACTAGACCCGCTGGCAATCTGTGTTGTGCGTGAAGCACTGATGGCCACGTCGGCACATCTGGATTCGCTATTCGCCCTGCAAGGCATTGGCAGTTTCGCAATTACCGCTGGCGGAACAGAAGAACAAAAAGCTGAATGGCTACCCGCGGTGGCCAGGGCTGAAAAGTTGGCCGCCCTGGCCTTAACCGAACCGCATATTGGCTCCGATTTAAAAGGGCTGTCGACAAAATTGGTGGCTGCGCCCGGCGGGAGATTAACACTCAGCGGTGCAAAATCTTTTATCTCCAATGCTGGTGCTGCCGCTTTCTACGTCACGCTTGCGCGCGAAGACGAAGGCTTTACCATGGTGCTCGTGCCAGCCGATGCCCACGGCGTAAGCGTGACGCCCACACCGGTATTGATGGCGCCGCACGTGCTAGGAGAAATCGAATTTCGCGACGTCGCCTTGCCCGGCGACGCCCGCTTGGGCACCGCTGGACAGGGCCTAAATTTGGTGATGGCAACTCTAGGAATTTTCCGAGTTTCTGTTGCCGGCGCGGCCGTTGGACTGGCACAGGCCGCTTTAGAAGAGGCCGTTCGGCACACCCGCAGTCGCGAACAATTCGGCCGACCCCTAGCCAAACTGGGTCCCGTTGCGCAAATGCTCGCAGACAGCTGGACAGAAATTGAAATGGCGCGACTACTTGCCTACCGGGCCGCGTTCATGGCGCGCCGAGATTCCGCTGCCAGTCTGCACAACTCGTCCATGGCCAAGTTAGCCGCGACAGAAATGGCCTCTCGCGTCGTCGACCGCTGCGTGCAAATGATGGGTCGCTTCGGCTTGATTCGTGATTCGAAAATTGAGCGGCTCTATCGTCAGGCTAGGCCCATGCGCATTTACGAGGGCGCATCAGAAATTTTGCGCTTGGGTATTGCGAAGGAATTAACGAAGCAGGTTCCATGATCGATTTACAACTGAAAAACCGCACGGCGATTGTCACGGGTGCTAGCCGCGGCCTGGGCAAGGCCATCTCACTAGCCCTCGCCGAACAGAGTGCGAATGTATTAGCCGTGGCTCGATCTGAAAAAGAACTTCAGGAACTTGCAGCGAGGGCGCCTGAGCGTATCGCCATCGCGACCTGTGACCTTAGCGATCTGGACGCAGTGGCGAACTTATCCGACATCGCCGTCGAACGGTTCGGCGGTATTGACGTCGTGGTCAACAATGCCGGCATCGCCCCGGCGGCTAAATTCTTAGATCAAGAGCAATCCGAATGGGACCGCGTCATGAAGATCAATGTGGCGGCGCCCGCCGTCCTGGCTCGAGCAGCGGGGCAACACATGGCCCGAAATGGCGGCGGAAAAATTATCAATATCGCCTCTACCTCGGGCCTCTTAGGCAAAGCCAGCTTGGTAGCTTACTCATCCTCTAAGGGAGCGGTACTGCAATTTACCAAGGCTTTGGCGGCAGAATGGGCCAAACTAAATATTCAAGTCAATGCCATCGCGCCGGGTGCCTTTGAGACTGACGCGCAACGGGCGGTGCTGGACTCGCCGGACATCTTGAAGCGACGGCTAGGCAAGATTCCGGCGCGTCGCATGGGTGACATTGACGAGATTGGTCCCTTGGTTTGTTATTTGAGTTCGCCGCTGGCGGATTTTGTAACCGGCAGCGTGTTCGTCATTGATGGTGGCGAATCCTGCAAGTTATAGAGATTAGCGTCATCAGCCCCGCCTCCAGTTCCGTGCCGACGCCCCGACGCTTGAACCAACGCGGAGCGGGTCGTCGGCGCGCTATTCTGACCGCCTTGCATGATTGCATCATCGAGCAAGGCTACTCGCAAACCACGCTGGCCGATGTCGCGCGCAAAGCGGACATGTCACCGAGTCATCTGCTGTATTACTTCGACGGCAAAAACGCGATGCTCAGTGCCTATTTTCAAACTGTGGCTGATCGCATTCTGATACGCCTTAGCGAGTTCACAACAGAGACTCCCGCCCGTCAGATCAAATTGCTGTCTGATCTATTTTTTGCCGGTAAAGGCATCACCCGCTTCGAAATCGGCTTCATGCTCGAATGCTTCGGCGTCGCGGTGCACGATGAACAGTTGCATGATCAAAAGGCGAGCTTGGACCGCGCCTGCAAGGCCTACCTACAAGATCTTTTTCGTCGTTCTACCAGTGCGGACCGCGCCGATGATTGTGCCGAGATTGCCTATTCTCTGCTAATTGGCCTGCGCACCGCAGCCTACTTTGACGACCGACTCGATCTTCCCGAGGCATTGCGGCTATTTCGCACGGAAATTGAGAGTCTCGCTGGGATCTAAACTGCTCAACGGTTGCGCAGGAGCCGCTGATTAGCGATTCTCCGGGTTGGACCTGCAACGAGCCCGCCATGAGCGATCTGCTGACCCCTGATCTCCTCGAACATATTGGCCGGACCAGCTCACCGAAGACGGAGGTGGTCACGCGTCGTGATATTCGCAAGTACGCCGTTGCCACGGGCCAGAAACAAAACCGCTTTTTGCAGGGCGATGTTGCGCCGCCGCTGTATTACATCGCGCTGTTCTGGGAAATTGTGGCCATGGATGAGTTATCACCCGATGGCGTGTTTGTCGACAAACTCATTCCTGAGTTACCCCTTAAGCGCGCCATGGCGGGCGGCGTTAAAGTCGAATATTTTCGCGATATGGTTCCGGGTGATGTGGTTATCGCCACGCGGACGCTAACAAAGCTTTATGAGAAGCAGGGTTCCAGTGGCCCACTAATTTTTTATGATGTTGTGATGCAAGTAAGCACTGCGGGAGGCCAAGCCGTGCTGACTGAAACAGCAACCCGGATCATGCGCTAATGAGCGGCAAACGAATTGCGCAAATCGCCGTGGGAGACAGCTTGCCCAGCATCAGTCATGAGTGCGACAACGTACAGCTGTTCTTGTATAACGCCGCACTTTGGAATGCGCACCGCATTCATTTCGACCATCCTTACGCCACGAAAGTCGAAGGCTATTCTGGTCTGGTGATCGCAGGTCCCTTAATTGGCGACTGGTTAACGCAATGTGCCTTGGACTGGGCCGCCGGCGAGGGGCATTTAGTTTCAGTAGAGTATTCCAACCGCCGTGCCGCCTACGTCGGCGAAATTCTCACGGCTGGCGGAACGGTGAAGGCGGTTAATCTGGCCACGCAGCGGGTTCAGTTAGACTTATACGTGATGAACGAAGCCGACGAAATCATTGCGCCCGGTGCGGCCTGCATCGAGTTCGCACAGGACTAGAACAGCGGCTCATGGACAGTTTGCGCGGCAAAGTCGCCATCATTGCAGCCGCCGACACCGAAGTCGGCGCCGTGCCCCATATGAGTCCCACGCAACTCTGTGTGGATGCTGCCTGTCGTGCCCTCGACGATGCGGGAATTCGCAAAGACAAAGTCGATGGCTTGCTCACCTGCAATGCCATGGCCGAACCCTATATGTATCACTCGGAAATGATTGCCGAATACTTACAAATTTTTCCTCGCTACTGCATGAGTGTCGGTGCGGGCGGCGGCACGACCTTCTCCTTAGTCCACCATGCCGCTTCGGCTATTGCCACGGGTCTGTGCGAAACCGTGTTGATCGCGACGGCAGACAGCATGCGCACGGGACTTTCAAAAGAACAAGCTTTTGCCTTGATGTCATCGGCGGGCCACCCGCAGTTTGAAAGTCCATTTGGGCCAAGCATTCCGGCTTTTTATGCCCTTATTGCCCAGGCGCAGCGTCACGAGCATGGCACCACGGCCGAACAGCTGGCTAGTGTCGCGGTGAACGCTCGCCAATACGCTGCAAATAATCCGGCCGCCCAAAAACGCGAGCCGATTACCATTGATGATGTACTAAATTCGCGGATGATCGCCGATCCCTTGCATTTGTTAGATTGCTCCGTCGTTTCCGACGGGGGTGCGGCCATCGTCGTGACCGCCGCCGAACGAGCAAAGAACTTTCCCCATAACCCTGCCTACCTGTTGGGTGTCGGCGAAGGCCATAGCCACGAACACATAAGCCAGGCCCACAAGCTAACGAGTTCCGCCGCGGTACAAGCAGGCGCTGCAGCCTACGCCATGGCGGGCGTGAAACCGCAGGACGTCGATGTAGCGGAACTCTACGACTGTTTCACCCCAGTCTTGCTCATCGAACTGGAGGATTTAGGCTTTTGCAAAAAGGGCGAAGCCGGTGATTTTGTATTGGCCGGAGAATTGGGCCCCACCGGCAGTCTGCCAACGAATACCCATGGCGGATTGTTGTCCCACTGCCATCCTGGTAATCCCGGATCCATGTTTGCACTGACGGAATCCGTAAAGCAGTTGCGCGGCACCAGCACTAACCAGGTCGCCGGCGCCGAGCTGGTGTTGACGCATGCCCAGGGCGGCATCATGTCGAGTCACACGACGCTCATCCTCGGCGGCGAGTCCACGCTATGAACGACATTTCACGCAATATGCCCGTGCCCAACCCAGAAACAAAAGCCTTTTGGGATGCGTGTCGGGAACAGCGTTTGCTGATTCAAAGCTGTAGCGACTGCGGTCATCGGCAGTTTTATCCACGGCTAATATGCAGCGAATGTAGTAGCCGTGACGTCGACTGGGTCGAGGCTTGCGGAAGTGCAACCATCAAAAGTTTTACGATTATGCGCATGGCCATTTCGCCGGCCTACGAATCTGATATACCTTACGTAATCGCGCTGGTAAGCCTAGACGAAGGCCCAACAATGATGACGAATGTTGTGAACTGTGATCTGGAGGCTTTGGCAATCGGCATGGACCTGCAAGTTCAGTTTCGCAGGTATTCGGATGAAATCAGCGTGCCGGTATTCGCGCCCGTCGACTTAAAAACCTAAGTAAAAAAAGCACCGCTTGAACGAGCTTCGCCGGATTTTTCTTGCATGCCTAGACTCACCCATGAAATTCGCGCTTCCTCGTACCATTAGGGTCGATCACTTCACGAATTAAGCGGCATTGTTCTTCGGAGGGCGGCTTGGTATTTGGTAATTGTGCATCGGGTAACAACAATTCAAAGCCGGTGGCCTGTTGAACTTGTTTCAGGCTTACTCCCGGATGCACCGAACGCAGGCGCATGCGTTTGCTATCGGGATGAAAATCCATCACCGCCAGATCCGTCACCACCAGCTCAGGCCCAGCGCCTAACCCGAGTTGCGCGCGTTCGTCACCACCGCCTAGATAACCAGCGCCACTGATAAAGTCCACGCGCTCTACCAAACTGCGGGGTGAATGCTGAGGGTTCCAGTAGTACAGCTGCTTGCCAATGGCACACATGTCGGCAAGACCGGCGGTACCGGGCAAACGCACATTCGGCCTGTGGTAGTCGCTGCCAATTACAGAATTATTCGCGTTACCGAATTGATCAAGCTGTGCGGCGCCCACGCAGAATTTGTTGATCCAGCGGCCATTCAGCACATAGCTCCAAAAGCCTTCGTATTGATCCAAGTACATGATGGCGTTTTTCCACAGCGGTGCTTCTAGTGTCGAAGCGGGAATACGCTCGGGTTCGGATTCCAAGCCCACAGAACTAGCTAACCAGACTAGCTCCGGCGCGTGGGTCAGGCGCGCCAGCATGAAGGCCGCTACGGGCAAGAATGAGGCCATGCCGTTGGTTGCCTGGTCACCATCACAAAATTGATCAGCTAGTACCGTGATCATCAATTCATCGACGGTGTAATCCGCCGCTGGCGAACTGCTGCGCCAATCTAGATTCATCGTTCCTCGTCCCAATGGCTAATTCGATCAATGGCCGCGGAACCACCTACCCCCTGGATATAGTCCTGTTGAGTCGCAGGCAAGCGAACGTGGCGTTCAATAAACGCCGCGGCCTGCCGATCATCGCGGGCTGCTTGCGCCCACCGCTGATGAAATTGCGCGTCGTAGCCGTAATTGGGAAACAGCGATGTCGGATGAGCGCCATAGGGAACCTGGACCACGGCATCAACGGTAAAACCCGGAATCAAGGTCTTTTCCGGATGCTCGCGCAGTACACGGGTCGGCACAATTTCTTCGGCCGTCACGATCACCTGCTTAGCGGCCTTAGGCATGATGGCGAGATCGGGCCACATGGCCGTTGGCTCATACTGAACGTTGCCGAATTCATCGGCGCGATGCGCATGGATGAGCGCAACATCCGGAACGAGTGCACGACAAGCCAGCACTGGTTTGCCGCCAAACGGGTCCTCAATGAATTTCAAATCCTCGGGCAGTTGCGCAATGAGATCGGTGCCAATCGCGCCGCGCGTCGGCAAGAAAGGCATATTACGAGCCCCGGCCCCGAGTCTTGCGTTCAGTACGGACTCGGAAATTTCCTCCACGCGAATTCGCCCTTGTTCGCAAGCCCGCCGATACTGCTGACATAAACCAAATTGCTCCATGCTGACAGCAGCACCTATTAGTCGGTTGATCACGCCGGTAGCGGCCAACCAATCGACACCGATTCCACCCACTAACACCACCAGCGATAAGTTGCATCTGCCCTGACGAATCAATTCCCGGACCGCTGCCATGGGTGCTAGTTGGGTAGCCATGTTTTGCAAAGCAACGATATCGCCATCACGCACCAAGGCAATGGCATCATGCAGGCTGGTGAGTTTTGGCTGCATTCGAAACTCTGAGCGTTTAAACGGCTAAGGCGTCGTTCAACGGCAATAGAGCACCACCATCGACCACCAAAGTCTGACCTGTCACATAGGCAGCTTCATCACTGGCAAGATAGAGCATGGCATGAGCAATTTCCTCGGCTTGACCCCAACGTTTCAGCGGTACGAGCTCCGCCATGCGCGCCTGCTGTTTTTCAGAAATCGCTGTCTGCGTGCCGGGCGTTAGGACCAAGCCAGGCTCCACCCCATTGACGGTAATGCCATAAGTGGCCAACTCAAGAGCGGCGGCGCGAATAAACCCATTGATACCTGCCTTTGATGCGGCATAGTGGGCGCAGCCGGGTACAGCCGCGCGATTACCTTGTACCGACGAGGTAAACAAGATTCTGCCGCCGCGAGCTTTCATATGGGGTATGCAGGCTTGCGTTAATCGAAAACCGCTGCTGAGATTCACGTTCAAAACCTGCTGCCAAGATTCTTCCGTCATAGCTTCCAGGGGATCGTAGGGAAAGATACCGGCATTGTGCACCAGGATATCGAGTTGTCCGTAGTCGAGCAGCGCGTGCTCGACGAGTGCGCGGCCAGCCGTTGCGTCGCCGACATCGGTCACCTGGCTCGTGGCCACGGCTCCAACGGCCGTTACTTCATTAAGCACGCGATTGAGATCTTTTTCGTTGCGCGCGCCCAATACGAGTTTCGCGCCCTGCAACGCAAACAGGCTCGCAACGGCCTCGCCAATGCCGCGGCTGGCGCCGGTAATTACGGCGACTTTTCCGGCCAGTCGTTGGTTCGCTTTGTCGTTCATTGATAATAGCCCTGAGTGGTCGGCGCAAAGAAAACACTTGACAAGCGATGCTGAAAATCCAACGTTAATACCTATGGCCAACAAAAACCAATCCGCGAAAGAAACGAACGAACCGGCCTTAAATCCCGAGCTGAAGATTTGCGATGCACATCATCACCTGTGGTCTTATGCACAGAGTCCGTATCTAACGGAGCAATTACTGGCCGATTTGTCGGGCGGACATCGAATAGCCTCCACGGTGCATGTGGAGTGCCGGCATGGCTGGCGATCCGACGGTGCCGAGGCCCTGCGGCCGGTGGGAGAGACGGAATTTGTATTGGGCTGTCGGGCCGAAGCGCCAGGACCCACGCAAGTTGCCGCGGGCATCGTGGCTTTTGCCGACCTGAACCTGGGCGCTCAGGTTCGAGCTGTACTCGAGGCCCAACTTCAATGTAGCGACCGTGTCTGCGGCATTCGCTACATGACGGCCTGGGATGCGAGCGAGGAGATTCGCAACGCACATACGGATCCGCGACCGCGGCTGTTGGGTGAGGGCTCGTTTCGCGCCGGTCTGCGCTGCGTGCAGGAACTAAAGCTGGTTTTCGATGCCTGGCTCTATCATCCACAAATTCCAGAATTGACCGATCTCGCGCGGGCCTTTCCCGATCTAACGATCGTTCTTAATCATGTTGGCGGCCCGCTTGGAATCGGGCCATACGCGGGCCGGCGCGCGGAAATTTTCGGAATTTGGGAGCAACACATGCGTGACTTATCCCGCAGCCCCAATGCCTTGGTCAAACTCGGCGGCATGACCATGTCGCTGGCCGGCTTCGATTGGCACAAACGCGACGCCCCGCCCGGCTCGGCAGAAATCGCCGCCGCCTTGAGCCCCTACTATCTAACTTGCATTGACTTGTTTGGCCCAAAGCGTTGCATGTTCGAAAGCAACTTTCCCGTGGATAAGGTTTCCTGTTCCTACACCACACTCTGGAATGCCTTCAAGCGTATCACTCAGGACTTCAGCGCCGAAGAACAACAGGATCTTTTTCACGATACGGCCGTGAATACTTACGGTCTTAGGTTCTAATCGAAAAGTAAATGGCTATTTGCGCTGATCGAATCGTCGGCCCACCATGGCGGCTGCGATATTGACCTTCTGAATATCGATGGCACCGCCGGCAATCCCCCAACCCCAGGCATCGCGTAAGCGTCGCTCCATGGGATACTCCTGGGAGTAACCGTAACCACCCATTAATTGCAGCGCATTACCGGTGACCACGCGGGCAATTTCGTTCGCGTAACATTTGGCGAGCGATGAATCGAGAATGCTAGGTAACCCGTCCTGCGCGTTGCTCGCCGCTCGATAAATTAACAGCCGGGCACTTTCTACTTGCATCTGCATCTCGGCCAATTTCAATTGCACCGCTTGAAAATCGACAATGGGTTTACCGAACTGTTCACGTTCCTGGACGTAGACCAGCACATCCTCCAAGGCCCCGGCGGCCTGAGACATGGACATGGTGGCATTACCACAGCGCTCAAGGTCAAAAGCCTCCATCAGTTGGCCAAATCCACCGGCGGGAACAATTACATGATGAGCTGGCACCGTCACTTGGTCCAAAAAAACATCCGAAGACGGAATGCCACGAAACCCCATTAATTTTTCCGGCGGACCAAAACTCAAACCCGGCGTGTCTTTAGGCACATAGACGGCACCAATACCGCGCGCCCCGGGCGCATCGGACATGCGACAATAAACGACGTAACCATCGGCGTGACCACCGCCAGAACACCAGCGTTTGGTACCGCTAATCACGACCTGATCGCCTTGGATCTCAGCTCTAGTACTTAAGTCTGTCAGCGCCGAACCTGCCTGGGGCTCGGACATAGATACGGCCACGAGTTTTTCGCCCCGGCAAACCGCCGGCACGATTTCCGTTGCCAATTGCGGATCGGCAAAGCGTTCGATGGCCCGAACCGGTCCCACGCAAGATTCGAACACCGGGAACGCGACAGCAGAAGATATTCTTGCGAATTCTTCCAGGACGACGAGCGCTTCAAGGTTGCCTTGGCCTAAACCGCCCAAGGACTCAGGCACGTTGATGCCGAGGAATCCCAGCTCAGCGTACTCGCGCACAACATCGCGCGGCACGGCTTCATTGGATTTCTCCAGACGAACGGCTAAATCAGGCAAACGCTCTCGGGCGTATCGTCGCGCGGCTTCTTGCAACTGCAGCTGTTCGTCAGTTAGTCGAAAATCCATGCTTAGATCTTGCGGTATTACGCGGTCAAATTCTTCAGACGAGGGGAAGGAATCATAAACCAGCCCCTAGCAGGTTAGTAGCTGGCCTGTCCGGCGAACACTCAGTTTCGCCGCGGCAGCGCCTATCCAAGGTGTCGTTAAAGACATGATGACTACCCATGGCGGGCACTAAGCCACCGCTGCCACTCGATACCCCGTGCGCGGAAAGTGCACCACGATTTCGCCAAGTCTCGGATCCTGTCGCCGGATTGCCAGGTCATCTAAATTTAGGCATAGCAATGTGCCGGCCACGGGAACGATGCCATAGTCCTCTGGTGACACCGTCACGTCGTCGCCAAAACTCAAACCTAGCGGATCATCCGCGTCGACATGCAACTGAAGATCAGGCGAAGACTGTGCCGCGATCTCCAACGCCTCGGCGGCAGCCATCTCAGTAAAATTTCCGTGACCAAATGCGGCAACTCTTTGCACCCAACTATCTATGTGCGTAAAGCGACTAAACATCGCTTCAATCCCGGCAATATTTTCCAACGCCATCCAGATCGGGAAATAGGCCAAGATATCGACCCAACCGGCGGCGTCCCCCAATAAAAACGGACGCCCATCGGCCAACTGCCGGTCCACCAAGGATACTTGGCTAATTAGTTGGCCAGACAAATGAGGTAGCTGCACCGGTAATTCAGCGAAATCCATAAAGTTGAAAAATTCTCGGCGGTCACTCAGAACGGTTTCGGGGATTGCCTCATTGCTGCCCATGGATAATCCGGCGCCGGGTTCGAAGAATGTCGTATCGCTCCAGGACCCTAAAGCCAAGGCCAAACCTTCGTTGCCGGCGGGAAACAAACTAGGCTGGGGATGGCGACGCTCCAACTCCAACGCGATGCGGCGCGTATCACAATAGATATCCGCGCCGATTTGCATGACCGGGGTTTTTCGATAGCCCCCCGTTAAAGCCGTCAGCTCCGGCTTGGGCATGACCATGGGAATCTGTACCGAGCGCCAATGTAGGCCTTTGAATCCGAGTACCAGACGGATCTTCTCCGCGAAGGGAGAAGCATCAAAGTGGTGCAGGATGATCGCCGCCATGGGCTTCCCGGGGCCAGTCACCTAGCGAGTATGCTTGGCCAGGGGTAAAAAAAACAGTCATGCTTGTTTCTTCATGCAGACCGCCTACTTATACTGCTTCCCATGAATGACCCTCTCAGCGACAAGCTATTGAGCCGCATAGATTCTGAGCAAGAAACGCGGACGCGGCCGGCGGCGTTTCCAAAGCTGCCAGATATTCCCGCCGCCCGATACCGGGACCCCGGATTTTTGTCGTTGGAACGCCAAAACCTATGGACGCAAACCTGGCTATACGCCGGTCATATCGACGAGTTGCCAACGCCGGGCAGCTATAAACTTTGGGATCGCAGCGGCAACCCCGTAGTTTTGCTGCGAGATCAACAGGGTAGTGTGCGTGCGTTTTATAACAGCTGCCGGCATCGCGGCGCTCCCTTAGTCCGCGACGCCAGCGGGCGGCTCGATGGCAGTTTGGTCTGCCCCTACCATGGCTGGAATTATTCCCTGGACGGAAAACTCTGCGGTCTGCGCGATGGGCAGGATTTTTCCGGACTGGATAGGCAATCCCGCGCATTGATCTCCCTGCGCTGTGAACGCCTGGGCAATTGGATTTTCATAAACCAAGATCCGGCAGCCCGGCCCTTGGCCGCAGACCTCGGGCCCATCAGTGAATACTTTCGCCGGCTTGATATCGATCAGTTACGCCTGGTGCACCAAGACAGCTTCACCGTGAACTGCAATCTCAAAATCTTGCTGGAGGGTTTTCTCGAGGTCTACCATCTCAACAGCTTGCACAAAAATACGGTGGATCGATTTTTAGACTACCGAAAAAATCATATTCAAATGTGGCGGCACGGTCACTCCTGTATGTTAACGGCAAACCGGCACAAAGACTGGCAAGATCCGGGAGCGAAAGGCATGGGTAAAATTGCAGGCGCCACGGAACTTGAACTCCACAACAATCCTAGCTTGCATATTTTTCCCAACCTGGTAACGCCCGTATCGTCTACCGGTCTGCCATTCAACTTGATCTGGCCACTAACGGATGACACATCGCTGCTTGAGGTCGTTTGGTTCGCGCCGGATTGGGGAGCCGACGCCAAACCGGCGGGCTGGGAAAAGAGAATTGCCAACTACAATCGTATTATTAGTGAGGACATGGGACTGGTGGAACAACTACAAACTTCGGTGCGTTCACCCGGCTTTCGGGATATACCCTTAAGCTATCAGGAACGACGCATTTATCACTGGCACGAAGAACTGGATCGACGCATTGGTGCACAACATATTCCAGAGGTCATGCGAATCAAGCCAGTGCTAGATTCCTGGGTCACGGAGAATTGGGTATGAGTAAACGCGGCATTTTGGCCTTTGGTGGCTACATCCCAAAGCGCCGCTTGGCACGCAAAACCATTGCCCAAGCCATGGGCTGGTTTAGCCCCGCGCTAAAAGCCCAGGGCAGAGGCGAACGGGCCATCGGTGCTTGGGACGAAGACGCCTTAACCATGGCGGTGGAAGCCGCACGCAACGTCAGACGCACTGAGCATCCGGACCTGGATACCGTGTGGCTGGCGTCAACAACGCTGCCCTATGCCGACCGCGATAACGCCGCAATTCTGGTGGAAGCGCTGGGCATTAATCCAAAGCTCGACACCCTCGACTTGTCCGCCTCGCAACGCGCCGGCACCGCGGCACTGGCCAGCGCTTTGAAAGCCGGCGACAGCACATCATTGGTGGTCGCCAGTGACTGTCGTGCCGCTAAACCGGCCAGCCCATTAGAAATGAAATTAGGCCACGGCGCCGCCGCCCTAACAGTCGGCAGCAGCGATGCCGCCCCGGTTAATTTTTTGGGGCACCGCGCGGTAAGCCAGGACATGGTGGACCATTTTCGTGCCCGCGGGGAACGCTTCGATTACAGCGTCGAAGACCGTTGGGTGCGGGACGAAGGATTCTTTAAAGTGATTCCGGAAACCGTCGACGCATTGCTAAAAGAAACTCGCGTCAAGGGCGGTGATATTCAGCATGTGATTTTCCCTTGTCCGGCTCGCGTGGCGCAGCGTCTAGGTAAAGTACTCGGGCTCACCGAGGGCGCTCTTGTCGACGATCTAGCGGCGAGTTGCGGATTCACTGGTACACCGCATCCCTTGTTGATGCTCGTCAGAACACTAGAGTCCGCCCAGCCGGGAGAAAAAATCTTACTGGTTGGCTTTGGCCAGGGCGCTGACGCCCTATTGTTTGAAACCAGCAAACATCTCGGTGAGTACCAAGCGCGACGCTCCATTGATGCGCAACTCGAAGACGGTGTAGACGAACCCAGTTATGTGCGGTATCTGGCCCAGCAGAACTTGATCCCGATTGACTGGGGAAATCGCGCGGAGTTCGACAATCGCACAGCTCTTACGGCCTTTCACCGCAATCGCGACAGCGTCACGAGCTTCAATGGTGGCCAGTGCGAAGACTGCGACACAGTACAATTTCCTCGCTCAAGAATTTGCGTGAATCCTGAATGTCGCAAGGTCGACACTCAAGTCTCGATTCCCCTAGCCGATGTACGCGGGCGCATCAAATCCTTCACCGAAGATTGGCTAGCTAGCAGCGTGAACCCGCCCTTGCAATACGGCAATGTTGAATTGGAAGGAGGCGGTAATATTTTCATGGAATTCACTGATTGTTCACCCGGCAGCTTGGCCGTCGGGCAAACAATGGAAATGTGTTTCCGAATCAAGGACGTGGATGGCCGGCGCGGGTTTACCCGCTATTTCTGGAAACCCACGCCGGTAGAGGAGTAACGGGATGGCAACGGGCATTAGCGACAAAGTAGCAATCGCGGGAATGGGTTGCGCCCGCTTCGGCGAACGCTGGGATGCCGGCCCCGACGATTTAATGCTGGAAGCCTTCACCGAGGCGCTGGAGGATGCCGGTATAGAACGCGATCAAATCGATGCCGGCTGGCTGGGCGTTTTTTATGACGAACAAAGTGTCGGCAAATCGGCGATTCCCTTATCAACTGCATTACGCTTGCCCAACATCGCCGTCACGCGCGTGGAAAACCTCTGCGCCACGGGTTCCGAGGCGATGCGCGGGGCGGTCTATGCCGTTGCCTCGGGAGCTTGCGATATCGCCCTTGCCATGGGCATGGAAAAACTAAAAGACACCGGTTATCCGGGATTGCCGGAACGCACCAAAGGCAGCTTCGAAGACTTGTGGATGCCGTCCTATTCAGCACCCGGTGCCTTTGCCCAACTCGCCCTGGCCTACGCGGCCCGTACGAAAATCGACATGGGTGACTTAAAAAACGCCATGGCCCATGTATCTTGGAAGAGCCATCAGAACGGCGCGCTAAATCCGAAAGCACATTTACAACGAGCCATTACCATTGAACAGGCTTTAAACGCGCCCATGGTTGCCGAGCCTCTAGGGCTATATGACTGTTGTGGCGTCAGTGACGGTGCAGCTTGCGCCATCGTGACCACTCCCGAGATCGCGCGCAGCTTACGCAAAGGCCCACTGGTCACGGTGAAAGCCATGCAATTGGCCGCAAGCAACGGCGTTGAGGCAGGGCATCACTCCTGGGACGGTAGTTACACACTGACATCACGCAAGGCGGCCGAACGCGCTTACCAAGAGGCCGGCATTCGTAACCCGCGCAAGGAAGTCGACTTGCTGGAGGTCCACGATTGCTTCTCCATCACTGAACTGATTCTCATGGAAGATCTAGGCCTATCGGATTCAGGTCGCGCATCGGCAGACATCATGGACGGTATATTCGATCGCGACGGAAGCATCCCCTGCCAGGTCGACGGTGGCCTGAAATGTTTTGGCCACCCCATCGGCGCGTCAGGCTTGCGCATGGCCTACGAAATTTACCTACAACTGCAGGGTCGAGCCGGAGAACGTCAACTCGGAAAACCTACACTCGGCTTAACCCACAACTTGGGCGGCATCCCGATTAACAACATCGCCAGCGTCGCCGTGTACGGGCTAGCCGACTAAGACAAAGGAGGCTGATCTTGTCCGCCACCGCACTCGCTAAGATTTCCCGCAAAAACTTGCCGGCGGAATTTGCGATGGCTTGGGATACCTTGAACGAGCTCACCGGCGAACCGAGCTTCGTTGAAGTATTCGCCCAAGCCCCGCAAACACTGCGCTTTGTAATGGACGATTTCTACGCCAAGATGTTTTTCGGTGGACAAGTCGACCAATGCTACAAGCAACTGGCACGACTAAAGTTGTCACTTGTTCACGGCTGCCGTACCTGCAACAAGCAAAATGTGCCTGGCGCATTGGAGGCGGGCATTAGTCAAGCTCAAATTGATGCCATGAACGATTTCGAAAATGGTCCGTTCACAGACGCCCAAAGAGCCGTGCTGCAATTTGCCGAACAGATGGCATTGACCAATATGCAGGGAGACATGGATGCAAAGCTACACGAGCGCCTGGCTAAACATTTTAGCGTGGGCGAGATTTGCGAGCTCGGTACGGTGATGGCCGTCATCGCCGGATTAGCAAAACTTTCTTTTGTATTGCATTTGGTGGAACGCGAAGACTACTGCCCATTTGGCGGCGCAGCGTAGCAATCCATTAGCCGTTCCTCAGGTGGGCAGAACGCCAAGCGAAATAGACCTCAAGCTACAGCTTATCTACAGAGGAAATAGATCTATGATCAGCAAGATAATCGTTCGCGGCCAGATAATTTTAGGCTTCGTGCTCGCAACACTTGCCACATCAATGCCCAGTACGCTAGTTGCAGCACCAAACCAGTCCGCCGATATCGCGACCATCGAGAGCTTGATGCACTGCTATGCTGCCGGTACCGACGCCATCGGCGATACCCACAGCCATACGGACCCGACCGCAGCCGGCTTGGAATTCTATGAAGACTGCTTTAGCGACGATGCAGAATTCAACGTTTGGTTCCCGCATCAGCCGTTTAACTCTCAACAATTTCCCGATTCCGACGTCGCGCCCCCAAGCGCGCCATCGCCAGTAGTCGGGCCGAAAAATTGGGCCGACTTCGTCAATTCAGTATTTCGCGGCAATGGATACGACTACACGCAACATGCCATCAGTAACCTACAAGTCGAAGTAAATGGCCGCAGCGCGAAACTAACCGCTTATCTCATTGCAACCCACATGATTTCCGGGCCGGCGCCCGGCGCCGCGGCGCATTGCGTGGATGTTGCCAATGGTACTTATTCTTTGGTCATAGAAAAAATTCGTGGTGAATGGCGCATTAAGCGACTAGACATCACGATTATTAACTTTAGCCCGGCCTTTTCCAGCGGCCCGGGTTGCAAGCCCGCGTCGGAATAAGTGCGGGTCAAACGCAGCCGCCGTCACGACCGGAAAAGGCACCGTTACCGAGATTGAACATAACTGCGCTCGCGCCGACAAAACCGATATCTTGCCGCGCACAACAAGCCATTCACGCCAGGGTTTGCAGGCTCACAATGTGATGATTTCTTAAGCATTTCGATAACTCAGCGTGAAGCGAGTCGCCCAAGGGCGGGCCGTGCAGCCGGGTCGCGGCCTGCTAAAACAATCAGCTGTGCTTGTTTTTTTCTATTATCTGTCCTAGCCTGATATTTCTCGGCTGAGGATGGCCAGACGCCGGCTCAGTCAATCGCGGATATTGAGGGTTCAGCCATGGCCTATAACATCGATCAAGGGGGCTGGGTAGTCAACGAGACGGCATCGCCCCACTCATTGGAAGCTAAAGTTCCCTATATCGACAACGGCACCCGACAGCTTGACGCAGCACGCTACTACTCGCCTGCACGCATGGAGCAGGAATGGGAGCGCATTTGGACACGCACCTGGCTTATCGCTGGCGTCGTTACCGATTTGCGTGAATCGGGCGACTACTTGACCTTCGATGTTGGCCGCGAAAATATTCTCGTCACAAAAAATGAAGCAGGAGATATTAAGGCGTTCTATAACGTCTGTCCTCACCGCGGTAACCGCTTAGTGCATAACGACTTCGGCTCGTTGCCATTGTTCACCTGCTCGTTTCATTCCTGGCAATTTAATCTCGATGGTCAACTCCAGCACCTCACCGATATAGAAACTTTTCGCCCTGAGGTTGTAGCCCAACGCCCCTGCTTGAAAGAGGTACGTTGTGAAGTACACGCGGGACTTATTTTCATCAACATGGACGACCAGGCAGGACCCTTGGACGACTTCATTGGTCTGCCCGACGGATATCTAGAAAATTATCACATCGACGAAATGTTCGTGGTACGCCACAACATCAGCGAATGGGCTGCGAACTGGAAAACGGGCGTAGATGCTTTCTACGAAACCTATCATTTGCATGCCGTACATCCCGAAACACAGACAGTGATGAACGACATGCAGGTCCAATGCGACCTGTATCCGAACGGCTTCAGCCGCATGATTGTTCCGCTTGCCGCCAAGAGCGCCCGCGTTCGCGATCAGGAATCGCTGGACGAGGGCTTGGTCATGATGATGCGTGATGCCGGCATGCGCCCCGAAGAATTTTCGGGTTCTGCGCGGGAACTGCGCACGGCCATTCAAGTTGCTAAGCGTGAGCGGTCCAAGCGTTGTGGCCTCGACTATTCCGACTTGGTCGACGGGCAATTGAGCGATAGCTGGGCTACAGGAATATTTCCCAATGTGCAAATTGGCCTGCATGCCGAAGGCGCCTTTCTGATGCGCTTTTTGCCGCACCCCACCGATCCGGAGCGTTTCTTTTACAACACCATGACCTTATGGCGTCCTTGTGACGACCCTACTTACACCGTCCCCGGCTGGATGGGTTTACCCGAAGGCACCGACGTGTCGGGTGACACAAGACCCGACATTGAGCGTAGCGGCGTTGGTGAGCCACCGAATCTGGGCATGGTCCTCGATCAAGACTCAGAGCTATTACCCGTGGTGCAAAAAGGTACGCGATCGAGAGGATTTAACGGCCCATTGTGGAGCGAACAGGAGCAAAGACTGCGACACTTTCACACCGAGCTTGATCGTTATATTGGCGGCGAACGCTAAAGGATTGCGCCAACTGAAACTCTTTCCCATACCAGCCGACATCAGGCCCGCAGCCGAGGCCTTCTATAAACAGCCTGCCGCATCCCCGGTTCAATCTGATTTCAAAACCGACACCGGTGCTCGTGTTGCGCACAAACCCAATGCAATTCGAGCATTTTTGGCCTACGCCCGCTTTAGATTCATTGGGCGCACGGGAGGTGGGGCTCAGGTCTCGGTCGAGTTAACCAAAGCAGCGCAGTGAGTGCGGGTAAAAGTCCCGCTTGACGATGCACTGGCAGCTGGCCCGGCTGGCGATTATTGGTCGGCATTCCAGACGTTCAATCCGCGCATCACGGGCCGGACTCCTGTTAGCGAACAGGCTTAGGTCAAGGCAGAACATCGCATATTAGATATATTATTCAAGCACTTGTAACTTGCTTGTATCAAACAAGTAAACTGCGTAGGCTGTACAGATGCAGCCCCAACACCTGCCCCGCGGCAGTCGAACCCAAGCAGACCGCACGGCCGAGTCCGATGCCCGCATGCTAGCAGCCGCCGTGGAGCTGATCTGCGAAAAAGGCGCCGATGGCGCAACGCTAAAAGAAGTCGGCGAACGCGCGGGCTATAGCCGCGGCTTGGCGAGCTATCGCTTCGGCAACAAACCCGGTTTGTATCGCTTCATCGTGCGCTCCATTGGCGAACAGTGGTTGGCCGAACTCGGCAATGCCGTTGGCAGTAAACACGGCTTATCGGCAATTCATGCAGCCACGGATGCGCATGAGCGCTTCGTTACCCACGGGTCCGAACGCATACGAGCTTTTTACGTTTTATGGTTCAACTCCATTGGGCCAGATCCAGAGCTCAAAAAAGTAATTGCGCGCATTCATGAACGTCGACAACAGGATGTCGAAGCGTGGATCAAAGCTGGCGTGAGCGCCGGAGAAATTCACACCGAGGTCAATGTCGTTGCAAGCGCCAGACATTTTTGTGCGGCGATTATCGGTATTGTTTATCAGTGGCTAGTCGCCCCTGACAATCAGGCACGCATTAGCGATATGCATAACGACTTGAAGCAACAGATGACCATTGCCCTGGCGAGGCCGAAATAGTCGGCACGCGTAAAGAGGAGCCTCATTGAAATGAACCGTAACGCCGACGATATTCAATCAGTCACTATCAGTCGCTCCGACGATGTGCCCCTGCGTTTTGTAACGGCCGCTTCACTGTTCGATGGACATGATGCGGCGATTAACTTGATGCGTCGCTTAATTCAAGATCAGGGCGCGGAGGTCATTCATCTAGGCCACAATCGAAGCGTTGCGGACGTGGTGCGAGCGGCAGTACAGGAAGATGCCGACGGCATCGCCATGAGCTCCTACCAAGGCGGTCACAACGAATATTTCCGTTACATGGTGGATATGCTCCGCGACTACGGTGCCGAACATATCCGCGTGTTCGGCGGCGGCGGCGGAACCATCACCCCTGAAGAGATCAGCGCCCTTCAGGAGTACGGCATCGAACGCATCTACCACCCACACGACGGTCTGGAAATGGGCCTGCCGGGGATGATTGAGGATCTCGTCGAGCGTACCAAAGCGGTAAGAAAATCCAGTGCCATGCCCGGCAAGATCGATCTGAAGGACCCACTCAGTATCGCGGCCGCTTTGTCAGCCGTTGAAGATGACCGGTTGCCAAAGGCCGAACTGAACTCATTGCGCAAGGCATGGCAAATGGCTGGCCAAACCCGGCCGGTCATCGGCATAACCGGCACCGGCGGTGCGGGTAAAAGCAGCGTGACCGACGAGTTGTTATCTCGATTCATGCAGTTCTTCCCGAATTTACAAATCGCGGTTTTAGCCGTGGATCCCACCCGGCGACGAACGGGCGGGGCTTTATTGGGCGATCGTATTCGCATGAATAGTTTGCGCAATGAAAATATCTTCATGCGTTCCATCGCCACGCGACGACAACATTTGGCCACCAGCGCTATTCTTTCCGATGCGGTGCTATTCCTAAAATCCCTAGGCTTTGATTTGGTCATTGTTGAAACTGCGGGAATCGGCCAAAGCGACAGCGAAATCGTTGATCTCGTCGACCTGCCCTTGTATGTCATGACCAGTGAGTACGGTGCGGCAAGTCAACTCGAAAAAATCGATATGCTCGACTTGGCCAAGCTGGTGGTGGTGAACAAGTTTGACAAGCGTGGTGCAGACGATGCCTTACGAGACATTCGCAAACAATGGAAACGAAACCACCTGGCCTTTGATACTCCGGATGAAGAAATCCCCGTGTACCCCACCATCGCGAGTCAATTCAATGATCCAGGCATGACCTGGTTATTTACGAATCTTTGTGCCGCCATCGCCGAGCGACCGGGTGTCGACAAATCTGCATGGTCACCCGACTTGGAGATTGCCGAACGCCGGCCCCAAGGCACGATGCTCATTCCAGGTAAGCGAGTGCGTTACCTCGCCGAAATCGCGGAGCATGGGCGCGACTGTAACTTAATGCTGGAAGCGCAGTGCAAGCTCGCCGAACGGCTCCAGCAACTGCATGGCGTACTCGGCGAAGTCGATGGGCAACACCGGCCTGAAGAACTACGAGCTTACGACAGCAAGTTGCTAAAAGAGGGCACGGACACCACGATCTTGCAGCTGCGGCAATCCTATAACGACGCGCTGGAAGATCTCAGCCCTGAGGCACGGCGCTTACTCACCGAATGGCCAGAACGACTAGCAGCAGTGACCGCCGATCACTACCAATACAGCGTACGCGGACAGACTATGCAGGGCGACAACTACCGGCAAAGCCTAAGTCAGCAACGCATTCCCAAAATTGCGCCACCGCGTTTCGATAGTTGGTCGGATCAATTGCGCTTCTTAATGAAAGAAAACCTGCCTGGCAGCTATCCCTATACCGGCGGTGTCTACCCCTATCGGCGAGTCAATGAAGACCCGATTCGCATGTTCGCTGGCGAGGGCACACCAGAAAGAACCAATCAGCGCTTTCATTACCTTTCGCAAGGTCACGATGCCGCGCGGCTATCCACCGCCTTTGACTCGGTCACTTTATATGGTGAAAACCCGGATGAACGACCCGACATTTACGGCAAAGTCGGCAATTCGGGTGTGTCGATAGCGACTGTGGACGACGCGAAAAAGCTCTATTCGGGTTTCGATCTGTGTGCGGCTAATACATCGGTCTCCATGACGATCAATGGACCGGCCCCCATCATCTTAGCGTTCTACATGAACGCCGCCATCGATCAACAAGTTGAGAAGTTTCTCAGGGAAACTGGCGACTGGACAAGGACGAAACAAAACATCAAAGATCTTCTAAGTCCGCACGCGCAACCTGGGTATCAGGGGAAACTACCCCAGGGCAACGAGGGACTAGGCCTCGGACTGCTCGGCGTATCGGGTAGCGATCTCGTTGACGCTGAGACCTATGCGCGGATCAAGAAAGCAACATTAAGCTCGGTGAGAGGTACCGTACAAGCGGATATTCTGAAAGAAGACCAGGCGCAAAATACCTGTATTTTTTCCACCGAATTCGCCATGCGCGCCATGGGCGATGTGCAAGAGTATTTTGTTGCCAACAATATTCGTAATTTCTATAGCGTATCCATTAGCGGGTATCACATCGCTGAAGCTGGCGCCAACCCCATCTCGCAGTTGGCGTTTACGCTCTCAAATGGGTTCACCATCGTTGAGTACTATCTCGCACGGGGCATGGATATCGATGACTTCGCACCCAATCTCAGCTTCTTTTTTAGTAACGGCATGGACCCTGAGTATTCTGTGATCGGGCGTGTGGCGCGACGAATATGGGCCCGCGCAATGCGCGAACGCTACGGCGCCAGTGCGCGTAGCCAGATGCTGAAATATCACATTCAAACATCGGGCCGCAGCCTGCACGCACAGGAAATCAGCTTTAACGACATTCGTACCAGCTTACAAGCCTTGTATGCCTTGTTTGACAACTGCAACAGCTTACATACAAATGCTTTTGACGAGGCGATTACAACACCCACGGAATCCTCGGTACGCCGGGCCATTGCAATTCAGCTCATTATCAACCGAGAACTCGGGCTAAATTTTTGCGAAAACCCGTGGCAAGGTTCTTTCGTCATCAATGAGCTCACGGATTTGGTAGAAGAGGCCGTTTATACAGAATTTGAGCGTATCAGTGAACGCGGTGGTGTACTCGGCGCCATGGATACGATGTATCAACGCAGTAAGATCCAAGAAGAAAGCATGTACTACGAACACAAAAAGCACGATGGCAGCTTACCGCTAATTGGCGTGAATACTTTCTTACCAGAAAAAGGACAGGAAGACGAAATCACAGAACTGGAACTGATGCGCTCAAGCGACGCAGAGAAGCAAGACCAAATCACTAATGTTCGCCAATTCGAGCAGTTGCACAGCCAACAAACCGACGCTGCGTTGCGTAAGCTGCAAGCCGTCGCCCGAGCGCGCGGCAATCTGTTCGCAGAACTCATGGAGACCGTTAAAGTCGCCTCCTTAGGGCAGATATCGGACGCTTTGTACGCCGTGGGTGGCGAATACCGCCGCAATATGTAGAGCCACGAGCGCGTGTCTCAACCATTAATTGATGCCGCGGGTACGGCGCATCAAGCAGCAACCGGTCCGGTGCGCATCGTCAGTCTCGTCCCAAGCATCACTGAATGCTTGTGCGATATGGATTTGCAGTCACAACTTGTTGGCAGAACCGGGTTTTGCATTCATCCCCGGGCAACACTTCGGCGTATTCCAAAGGTGGGCGGCACAAAAGATGTCGATCTGGAGAAAATCCGTGCGCTGGCACCAACCCACATCATTTTGAATATGGATGAAAACCGCAAAGAGACGGCCCAGGCCTTGGCCGAGTTTGTCCCGTCCATCGTCGTGACGCACCCTCGGTCACCAGAAGATAATCTGTCGCTCTATGCGCTGCTCGGCGAATTATTTGATCGCAAGCCACAGGCTGAAAATCTTGCCAGTCGGCTGCACGCCGCGCTCACGGAAATTCGGGGGGCGACGACTCGTAAGCCAAGATCGGTGCTGTACCTGATCTGGCGGCGGCCCTGGATGACTATCAGCCCGAACACCTATATTTCTCGTATGTTGTCGCTGGTCAATTGGCACACCGAACCACGTGTCAGTCACTCGCGATATCCGGAAATCAAACTCAATAATTTTTGTGGCCAGGTAGACCTGGCACTACTAAGCAGCGAGCCCTACCCGTTTCGGCAAAAGCACCTCAGTAAGGTGCAGAAATCTCTCGGGCCCAAAACCTCGGTACAACTCATCTCCGGTGATATGGTGTCCTGGTATGGGAGCCGGGCAATTGATGGCATCAAATACTTGCAAGACTTTGCGCAAAAACAAGCATTGACCTAGTACATAATTTTTCATCAGCGAGAACGAGAATACGGAGACAAAACTCATGTCTTATGAAACCCTAAAACTTAGCGTGGATGGCGCCGTCGCCACCATCAGTCTGCACCGCCCCGATGCAGCAAACTCACTGAATTTGCAAATGGGCAATGACCTGTTGGCTGCGGCCAATCGCTGTGCATCCGAGCGTTCCATTCGCGCGGTTGTGCTCACAGCGCAAGGTCGTATGTTTTGCGCCGGTGGCGACGTCGGCGGATTCGCTAAAGCCGATAATCCTGGCGAACTGTTGCGCGCCATCACCACTGGATTACATGCGGCAATTCAAAGATTTCAGCGCATGGATGCACCGTTAGTCATCGCCGTGAATGGCGTCGCCGCGGGCGCCGGTATGAGTATCGCAATGAGCGGCGATTTTGTGTTGGCGGCTGAATCCGCCAGTTTCACCATGGCTTATACGCGCATTGGTTTGTCGCCCGATGGCAGCAGCACGTTTTTCCTGCCCAGGTTGGTCGGCCCGATGAAGGCCAAGCAGCTAATGATCAGCAACCCCGTGCTGTCGGCGGCCGACGCCAAAGAAATGGGGCTGGTCAGTGAAGTGGTCGCGGATGATGAACTCGCCGCTTCCGCCAGCAAGCTAGCGAAAAAGCTCGCCACGGGGCCGACGCTCGCCTATGGCGCGGTCAAGCGATTGGTCAACGACAGCCTCGGGCATTCCCTAGATAGACAGCTCGAAATGGAAACACAAGCCATTGCCGATTTAGCAAACCACAGCGAGGATGCGCGCCATGGAATCTCGGCATTCCTGGCGAAGGACAAGGCCGAGTTTAAAGGTCATTAAAAACCTTTAATTTTTAAGCGTCTCTACGCCCGCGCGTCGCGGTCGCAGATTGCGCAGCAAATCTTCAAGGTATTCCAACAAATGATCGCCGCGCTCGGTGTCTTCGTGAGTTAAAAAACTCACCGACATGCCTTCGAGCAAGTAGCGCGATAAATGCAATGCGAGATCAAAGGCCTCGTGATCACTCTGCCACTCGGGAAAGGCTTCTTTGGCCGTGTTGATCCATGCATCGTCGAAGGCTGCCTGAGCCGGTCTGAGAATCGCCTCTAGTTCAGGATCCGTTCGCGCCGCAACGCTCAACTCGAAAAATGCGACAAAGAGATGGTGCCGCACGTGGCGCCAGTAAGCCTGAACTGCTTGGTGAACTCGGCCTTTGCCTGCCGGCGGCGCTTCACCGATAGACTTACGAAACGCCTTCAGGCGTTTTGAATGCAGTTCGTCAACTGCCGCTTTGACGATATCCAGCTTGGTCGGAAAGTGATGCAGCATCGCACCGCGGGAGAGACCCGCCGCGGTGGCGATGCCCGTCGTAGTGGTGCGCGCATAACCCTTCGTGACCAGGCATTCAATGGCCGCCTCGATGATTTGACTGCGTGTTGCAGCACTTTTTTGCGCTTGCCAGGTCGTATCCGGTGGTCCCCCGCTAGCTTGGGTGGCCGCTGGTTGCGCCTTTTGCTTCATGCCGATCCTCCCCTGCGATCGCGTTTTCAGCATGCTGGCTCCCACATAAAAAGTCAAAGATGTTTGAAACCGGACAGAGTGACTGATTAGACTGGTCACCACGCACAAATAAGGAGTCAATACACCATGGGCAGAGTCGCGGGCAAAATTGCACTCATTACCGGCGGCGCATCGGGCCTAGGGCGGGCTGATGGTCTATTACTGGCCCGCGAGGGCGCCACGGTCATTCTTACCGATATAAACGAAGCAAGCGGCGAACAGACAGCAAGAGAAATTCAAGATACCGGCGGGCGGGCAAGTTTTTTTCGCTTGGATGTGTCCGATCCGGACAATTGGCAACGAGTCGTCGATGAAGTGCGAGGCCGCCACGGCAGCTTACAGATTCTGGTCAATAACGCGGGGATTGCGGTGGCCGAAACGCCCGAGCAGTGTTCGCTGGAATCGTATCGAAAACATAATGCCATCATGAACGAAGGGGTTTTTCTCGGTTGCAAGGCTGCGCTGCCATTAATGAAAGACTCCGGCGGCGGATCAATTATCAACATGTCATCCATTGCCTCTCATCTCGGCTATCCAGTTTTTTATGCCTATTCGGCCGCCAAGGGCGCGGTGCGATCTTTGAGCAAGGCCTTGGCGGTACACTGCCAAATGAACGGCTACAACATTCGAGTTAATTCGATTCACCCGGGCGCCATTGACACGCCCATGATCGACAAAACCACCTCGGACTTAGGCCTTGAAAACAAGGCCGACGTCAGTCCGGTTGTGGGCCTGGGCGCGCCCGAAGATGTGGCCAACGCCGTTTTGTTTCTCGCCTCGGATGAATCGAGATTTGTTAACGGGACAGAAATATTGATCGACAACGCGCTTAGCATTCAATAGTTGCAAAGCGAGAACGGGAGCGGCTAGCGATGAACTTATTCAGCCTATGCGCACGACTGACAGCACTGCTAATCGCGCTAAGCGCGTGCAGCCCAGAGTCTGAAACACCGTCTATGGCCAGCTCGGCGCCACCGGCTGAAGAATCCACGACGCATCCCGGCGAAGTGGTTTATTTCGCCAACTGTGCCAACTGTCATGAAGGTGGCGCCTACAAAGCACCCCATCGCAGTTTTCTGGGCATGATGGCACCCGATGCCATCTTGGATTCTCTTAACGGGACCATGGCTGTGCAAGCCGCAAAGCTGTCAGACAATGAAAAACAAGCCGTGTCTGAATATCTTGCGGGCAGCAGCTTGGCTTCGACGGTCACGGAGTACGCCCCGCCAGCCTGCGAACAAACCGACATCGATATGCGCCAGCCGCCCAGTCAAAAGGGCTGGGGAATCGATCTATCCAATCGGCGCTTTCAAGCTGCTGACAGTGGCGGACTGTCAGTGAAGCAAGCGGAAAACTTGGCATTGAAATGGGCCTTCGCCTACCCCAACGCGATCCAAGCCCGATCACAGCCCACCACCGCCGGGGGCACCGTTTTTGTCGGCAGCCAGAATGGAACGGTCTATGCCTTGGATGCCAAGTCGGGCTGCGTGCGCTGGACCTTCCGCGCGTCCGCTGAAGTTCGCACACCAATAGTAATCAGTGATTGGCAAGCAAGCGATGAAGACCCTCAAGCCCGCGCCTATTTTGGCGACATCTTGGCAAGAGCCTACGCCTTGGATGCGAGAACCGGCGAACTTATTTGGATAAAGAAAGTCGACGATCATCCCAACGCCACCATCACGGGCGCACCCGTATTGGCCGAGAACCGCCTCTACGTGCCGGTATCATCCCTGGAGGTCATGCTGGCAATCGATCCAAGCTATGCCTGCTGCACTTTTCGAGGCGCGTTAGTCGCGCTGGAAGCAGCCACCGGAACGCTAGTTTGGAAAACCCACACCATTACCCAGGAGCCTACCCATGTCGGGCGCACGTCCGCTGATACCTCCATCCTCGCACCGTCCGGAGCACCCATCTGGAACAGCCCGACGGTGGATTTAAAACGGCGGCAACTTTATTCGGGTACTGGCGAGAATTTCTCATCCCCCGCGAACGACAGCAGCGATGCGATCATCGCCTTCGACATGGACGATGGCGAGATCAAGTGGATAGCGCAGGCCACGCAAGGCGATGCCTGGAATGTAGGCTGTTTATCAGACTACGCACCTAACCCCGCGAACTGCCCCGAGGAAAACGGCCCGGATTTCGATTTTGCCTCGCCGCCGATATTGGTGAAGCTAGATGACCGCCGTGAAATTCTAGTCGCCGGCCAGAAGTCGGGTGATGCCATGGCCATCGATCCAGATAGCGGCGAATTTATTTGGCGGAGCAAAGTCGGCCGCGGTGGTGTTCAAGGCGGCGTACACTTCGGCATGGCCGCGGAAGGTCAGCGCGTCTATGTCCCCATCAACGACATGACCTACCCCGAAGATGTGACCCGTTATCAGTTCACGCAGGATCCAAGGCCCGGACTATTCGCCTTGGATGCAAAAACCGGCAAAGAAATCTGGGCCAATGAAGCCAACAATACCTGCCCTGAAGACAATATTTTCTGCGATCCGGGAATTTCAGCCGCGATTACCGCCATTCCCGGCGCCGTTATTGCCGGACATCTCGACGGCAAGCTACGTATTTACTCAGCGCACGACGGCAAAGTGGTTTGGCAGTTCGATACGCTACGCGAATTTGCAACAATATCCGGCGAAACGGCCCAGGGCGGATCCATGAGCGGCGGCGGCCCAGCCGTTAGCAATGGCATGCTGTACATCAATTCCGGCTACGGGATTTACATGCATATGCCGGGCAATGTCTTACTTGCTTTTGGGCTGCCTGAATAGAGCAGGCGCGAGATAACTGGTTCGACGGTTTGCGTGGCACCGGCAGCGACGCTCGACGCAGGCGTAATTTGAACACCCCCGTTGCTAAAGTCTTGGTAATTGTTTCCGCACCGACAAGGCCGAAGCATATATATCGACAAGCTAGAAGCGCCGGGGTGAGAGCGAAAACAGCTTGGTCTTGATTGAGAAACAATGCCGATCACAGCAACTAGAGTGAAATAGTCGGATGAGCCAAGACATCGAATAGTGGACGATCAATTTTGACGACAAGACTACGGAGAATTGATCAGCGATTTACCGGAACTAGGCCTTACAAACTCATGTAGCAGCCGCAAAAGTTCCGGATAGCCATTAGCTTGGAAACTGCGGCTACTGGCTTCGCATGCTAATCTGCAAATTGGAGACGGGGTCTACGGGTGTAGCCATGCGCAGGATGCTAACGCTGATGGTTATTCTAGCGCCCCTGGTGGCCGCTGGAATCTATACTGCCGGCATTGCCTTTGATTGGTACGGCAAACTAGAACCTGCCGGAGATATCCATTGGCGCGCGTCTCCGACCGTAACTCAAGGGAATCTCGCGACCAGTAAAAGAGCATTGGTCACCACCGACAGACCGTCAAAACAAATCTTGTTTGGCGACTTGCATGTCCACACGACATTCTCATCTGATGCGTTTCGCATGTCATTGCCCATGGTGCAGGGCGATGGTGCGCATCCCCCGGCCGATGCTTGTGATTTTGCCCGGGCCTGTTCAGCGCTAGATTTCTGGGCCCTGACCGATCACGCGGAGAGTCATACGCCGGCTCGGTGGCAAGAATCTATTGCCAGTGTCCAGCAATGTAACGCGCTAGCGGGCGACCCGGACGATCCCGACATGGTCACGTTCATGGGCTTTGAGTGGACGCAGTCGGGTGCTGTCCCCGAAGAACACTATGGCCACAAAAACGTCATCTTTCGGGACACATCCGCCGACCAGCTACCCACACGACCCATTGGATCAAGCTTCCGGACAGCATTCGGCAGCATTCCACTCAAGCTCCGAATCTTACCCCCGCTGCGGGATTTCACCCAGCGACAAGCCTATTACGACTTTAGTCATCTCATCAGCGCCATTGCCGAGGTCCCCGCCTGCCCCCCCAACGTGCCGGTACGCGAACTCCCCGCCGACTGCGCAGAAACGGCGACGACGCCGGCGGAGCTGTTTAGCAAACTCGATGAATGGGGCTTTGCGAGTTTAGTCATTCCCCACGGAACCAGCTGGGGCGTGTATACGCCGGCAGGCGCATCTTTCGACAAACAACTGCTGGGCAATATGCACGACCCGCAACGGCAAAAGCTGATCGAGATATTTTCCGGTCACGGCAATTCGGAAGAATTTCGTACCTGGTCAGCCGTTGAGACGGATAGTCAAGGCAATCTGGTGTGCCCGGAACCCAGCGCTGATTACTTGCCATCCTGCTGGCGAGCGGGCGAGATTGTTCTCAAGCGCTGTATCGATGCCGGTTTTCCAGCCGAGGATTGCGAGCAACGTGCGCAACAGGCCCGTGACGAATACCTACGTTACGGCAATGTCGGCTGGCACAGCATACCCGGCACGGAATTGCCCGACTGGTTGGACGCCGGACAATGTCGTGATTGCTTTTTGCCGACCTTCAATCATCGCCCGAAAGTTAGCGCGCAGTATGGACTGGCCATTCGGAATTTTGAGAACCCAGAAAATCCGATAGGCTTTCGGTTTGGCTTCGTTGGTTCAAGTGACAACCATACCGCACGGCCGGGCACTGGATATAAAGAATATGCCCGCAATCCCATGGTGGATTGGTGGGGATATCAAAATGAATCGGACCGCGAACTCTATTCCACCAACCGGGGGGCGCCGGCACCGAATTCCGTCAGCGTGGATCCCAGCAAGATTGACACCTTCAATATTCTCGAGCTGGAACGGCAGGCCAGCTTTTTTGTCACCGGCGGTTTGGCGGCCGTGCACTCAACCGGGCGTAGCCGCGCGGAAATCTGGGCGGCCCTCAATCGTAAAGAAGTATTCGCCACCTCGGGTGAGCGAATGTTGCTCTGGTTTGATTTACTCAATCCGTCACCAAAGGATAACAAGCAAACCGCGCCCATGGGCGCGGAAGTCAAAATGACGAGGACCCCGAGTTTCCGCGCCAAGGCCATGGGCGCGTTCGAACAAAAGCCGGGTTGCCCGTCAGAAAGCTTGAATGCTCTATCGCCGAACAGGCTTGAATTGCTTTGTCGCGGCGAATGTTACAACCCGGGCGATATCCGCAAGAAGATAGTCCGCATAGAAATCGTTCGCATTCGCCCGCAAGCCAACGCGGGACAGAACGTTGCGCCGCTGATTCAGGATCCTTGGAAAACTTTTAGCTGTGAAGGCAGCGACGATCTTTGCCGCGTAGAATTTAGCGACCCAGAGTTTAGTCGTGCGCAGCGAGACACGGTGTATTACGCACGTGCCATTCAAGCACCTCAGCCCATTATCAACGCCGGTGGGCTACGTTGCGAAGTTGATGAGCAAGGACAATGTCTCACCGTCAATCCCTGCTACGGAGATGATCGGACTGAACTCACGGATTTGTGTCTCGAGGAGGAATACCACCGGGCCTGGTCCTCTCCCATCTTTGTCGACTTTGGCGGTGACTAAATTCCGCCTGCTGAAGCGTTATAGATATAGCAGCGAATGCGTACCCGATTAACACTATTGGCTAGCGGCGCGGCGATAGGCTTCTTTCTAGCTGCCTCTGGATTAGTACAGAAAGTCTCCTTTAGCCCCACGCAAATACCAAGCGATGCGATCGCCAAGATTGGCAATCGATTCGTGCCGATAGAACGTTACTACGAGTTGCTCAGCGATTTGCAGGGAGACTCCCAGCAGGAGCTGCGCAGGGAAGATAGGGAATTCGTGTTGAATCGTTTGATCGACGAAGAGCTGCTGGTGCTGCGTGGGATTGAAATGGGTCTGACTGAGTCTGTTCCAAGCTTGCGCAAGGCCATCTCGGCAACGGTAATAGCGCAGATTGCGGCAGAGGCGGAAGCGACTGTTCCTAGTGAACAGGACCTGCGACGCTTGCTGCGCGAAGACGCCGAGTTTTTTGCCGTGCCGGATCGCTATGCCGCACTATGGATGCGCATAAGTCGGTCCTCTCCCACAGCACACCGCAATGCCGTCAGGGTGGGCAGCAACTTAACCGGCGGTGCGGACCCACAGACCGTCGCCAGAATGACTGGAGCGAACTGGATGCAAGAGCTCCCTGACCGCCCGTTGCCCATGGCAAAGCTGGCCAATTACTTGGGCCCTGGTTTAGTGCGTGAGCTGGCAAGTTTGCAAGCCGGTGAATGCTCAGAACCCATCGAATCCATCGATAACTACGACATCTTGTGCCTGCTGGAGCACCAAGCAGGCCGACAACCGAATTTTGCGGAAATTCGCGGTAATCTTGAAGCCGAATATTTGCGTCGCGCGGGACAAGACGCTTTGCGCGAATATCTAGCTTGGCTGCGTGAGCGAATTGAAATAACCGTAGTCAGCGAGAAACTATAAGCGCAAGCATGTTGGCGAGAATCTTGCTGTTTTGGTTTTTCGGCCTAGTTTACTGCGGCGACTCGAACGCGCATGTCCGTAGCGAATCCTATAGCCGCTGGAAGATTGAATCTGAAATGGTGTCGCTGAGCTACACCATTAGCGCTAGAGAGGTCACACGCATTGCCGCACCCGGCTCGTTCCGACCTGCCACCGAAGTCTTGCGAAGCTATCTAGCGAATGAGATTGCCGTGAAGGCTGCAGGCGAGCTCTGCCCCATCAAGCAGTCCTGGCAGGCACAAGTGGCGCGCCGGGGTTACCTAAAAATGTCGGCCGCATGGCATTGCGCTACTCCACCAGACGCTCTAGCAATTCATGCCTTTTTTAATCTCGCGCCCGAACACGTGCATTTTGCGACCATTGCGCTCAATGGCAACCTGCAACAGGTCGTGCTTAGCGGAGCAAGGCAGGCTTGGGATCTACCCACTGGGCAAGCCGCGCAACACGCAAGCAATGCCACCGAGACTGGCACCTACATAAAGCTTGGCGTCATTCATATCGCGACCGGCTTTGACCACATCGCCTTTATTACTCTGATTCTCCTTGCCTGCCGATCAGTAAAAGACAGCGTGCTTGCAATCTCCGGCTTTACCCTGGGACACAGCCTAACCCTGGCGCTATCAGCCCTGGGACTGGTAGAAGTTAATCTGCCAATTATTGAAGCAACGATTGGGGCAAGCATCGCATTACTTGCGGTAGAGCGGGCAATAAGTCAGGCAAGTAATCCGTATTTTATTGCCGCGCTCAGCAGCTTATCTATATTGGTGGTGATGCTTGTCATACCAAATACTGTTTCTGATATTGGTATCCAAATTTTGCTCGGCCTAAGCATATTTGTCGCCTGCTATCTCGTACTAGCCCACGACGTACAAAGCTCGGGTTGGTTCAGGATACTGATCACAACGATCTTCGGACTCATTCATGGGTTTGGTTTCGCCAACGCATTCTCCATGCGTGGCCTGCCCGTGGAAATCCTCCTACCATCGCTATTCACGTTTAATCTTGGCGTTGAGTTAGGTCAGCTGGCAGTCATCGCCATACTGGCCGCCATCGGCCATCTCGTCGGTCGCCGGCACTGGCGTGAGTCGCGTCCTGGTGATGTGCTTGCCGCGGTTCTATGCGGATACGGTGTATTTCTATTCACCGATCGCCTGGCCAACCTTCAATAAGCGGACAGCCGCGGGATCTCCAGGCGTAAGTTGCTAATTTACAACACAAAAGCCCCGCATCCTCGAATCCCCGGGAAAAAAACAGGCAGGATTGCTTTTTTTTGACTCCATGTTACATTCGGCATTCTGGTAAATTGCAACGGCCTAAATAACCGGTAGACATCCAATCTCGAGGCTCCGGCAAACGCCGCCCAGTCTGATATAGACAACAGCCAGCGCCGAGCCCGCCAAACGGGGGACGAACATGGGTATGCAGCTTCAGCTTAATAAAGTGCTGACCACTCGATTCACTTTCGCCTTGATCGGCTTTCTCGCGGTGGCGCCAAACGCAGCCATCGCGCTTGAAGAAATCATGGTCTCCGCCACCCGGCGCGGCGAAACGGACCTGCTGAGCACGCCGGTGGCCGTCACCGCCCTAACCACCGAAGACGTTGAAAGATATCCCGTGCGCGATCTGAACGACATTGCCTTGTCTGTGCCCGGTCTTTCCTCCGGTAACGTATCGGCCTTTAAATCGGCACAGTTCGCGTTAAGAGGCGTCTCCGAAACCACCATCATCGTATACAAAGAGTCGCCCATCGGCGTGACCCTTGACGAATTCGTCGTGCCACATATTCAAACCGCGAACCTCGAAATGTTCGATATTGAATCGGTGGAAGTGCTACGCGGCCCTCAGGGCACCCTCTTTGGTAAGAACACCACGGGTGGTGTGATTAACGTACGCACCAAACGTCCGCGCCTGGATGAACGAACTATCGAAGCCGCCGCTTCCTACGGGGACTTCGATACCAAGAAAATTAATACTGCTCTCAATCTTCCGCTGATTGATAACACGCTGGCTTTCCGGTTTGCCGGTATGTATCTCGAGTCAGATGGCTACTATGAGAACAATGCGTCATTTGGCCCTCTGGGGCTAGGCGCCGCGCCGGTTGATCCCGCATTTACCGGCATTAGCGGCCGCGGCGATGGCCGCGACTTGGGCGGGGACGATGTCATTTCCGCGCGTGCAAAATTGCTGTGGGAACCCAGCGATAACTTTAATGCCTTGCTGCAGTATGAAATTATTCGCGATGAAGGTGATACACCGCCCCTGGTGAATGAGTCCCCCTCGAATTATCTTTTTCCAGTTTGGGGCTATCCAGCCGCCCAAGGCGACCCTCTAAAATCCGCGGGCGTCTTTTTTCGCGATGAATTGGCACCCGGGGACCCGCAATTTATTGCGAATTTACCGATCAAAAATTCCGAAGGCCATCGCATCGATGTCGACGGCTTCTATCTAAACATTCAATGGGACATCAACGACAAATTGTCGCTGTTCACCAACACCGGTTATCGGGAGCAGGAGTCTCGATTGCCAAATACCTACACTGGCCATGTTGGGCCGGTATCACTCTTCGATGCAACGCGCGACGACGATCGAGAAACCACGCAGCTAGAAGCGCGGCTCACGACTAATTTTGACGGCCCACTAAATTTAGTCGGCGGCCTATTTTTTCAAGAAGACGACACAGAGTTTTGCGTAGTACAACTCGTTGGATTCGTGGACAACTTCTTTACCGGTACGCCCTCGGAATTTTTCAACAATACGCCGGTATTTCTCTGTAACAGTCAGGAAGCGGAGGCCGCCGCGATTTTCGTGGACGGTACCTATGACATCACCGACAGTTTTCATCTGACGACCGGCCTGCGATTCACCAAAGAAGAAAAAAAATGGGCGGGTCGACCGCGCCTGCCGCTAGCCGGGATAACCGGCGCCCCCACCATAGACCAGTTGGGTGAGCCACTGGATTTGGCTGATTTTGGTCGCTTTCCGTCAGGCGTTGTCCGGGATGAAGAGGATTGGACCGAGCCCACTTACCGTCTCAACTTGTCTTATGATTTCAACGATGATTTGTTCGGTTACGTCAGCTATGCGCGCGGTTTCAAAAGCGGCGGATACAACGATCAAGTTGGCACCCAGCTCAATCCGATCACACCACGGGCGGCGCGTCCAACTGAACCCGAAATTGCTGATTCTTGGGAAACCGGCATCCGCGCGACGCTGCTTGGTGGCGAGGCACAAGTCGGCGTGACGGCATATTTTGTGGAATACGAAGATGCGCAACGCACCCTGAATGCCACTTTCCCGACCGGTCAAGAAACGCTGTTCTTTAACGCCGCTGATTTGGAGGTTAAGGGCATCGAAGCCGAGGGAGCCTGGTCGGCAACCGACTGGCTAACATTCGCCGGCAACTTCGCGTGGACAGATGCCGAGTTTAAGAGGTTTGAGGCAGATACAGACTTTGACGGCATGATTGACCAGGACTTGAGCGGCAACCCCGTGCAGCGTGTGCCTGAATTTATGGCGACTTTGAACGCGACAATCAGTCATGAAATGCCGAATTGGGGCGGTCTGTTGGATTGGAACCTTCGGGTCGCCTATGAGGACGACTCCGTGGCTACTTATTCAGCTGTGGGCCGTGAATTCGACACGACGCTGAACAGTAAAACCCTGTGGGATGCCAGCATCACCTACACCAGCCCCGAAGAACGCTTCTACGCCAAGCTATTCGGCAAAAACCTAACAGACGAACGCTATCGTGTGGGCAGTCTATCGGTGGGCAACTTCTGGGTCATGTCGGCCTACGGACCGCCGCGCTGGTTTGGCCTGGAGCTTGGCACGAAGTTTGGCTTCTAGAACGCGCACAGCTTAACGAGTCAATCTACATACAAACTATTGATACTTGTTTGGCCCGAGGCGGGGTTAGCCAGCTTGGCTAGCAGCGACTCGGGCCTTCTTATGATTGCGGCGGGTAGTAGCCCCCACTTTGTGTCGTAGCCCAAGGTCACATCGGAGAAGACAGGAAATCTAGCCACTTAATGCCAGCTCAACTCGTGCCAAACCAAGGCAGTTGCCGCGTCCACAAACTTTTTAAATCTGATCCCAGCGCATTGCAGACTAGCCCCAGACATCTATTGCACAAGCTCGCGAGTACACATCGCACGCCATACTCGCCGCGGCCACACGCAGGCAAGCTTGCTTCGGCGACGTCTTGAGCCTCGCGATACAATAACGCCCGCCAAATTTCGCCCTAGGGCTATTGACGCAAACAGCAAAGATTCACACGGCCAACGGCATTTGGGTTGCGGCCGGGAAAGGAACCGAAACAACGGAACGGAGTTGCATCGCCATGTACCGAAAACTATCGTGGCTCAGCGCCAGTTTAGTCTTAGTTGGACAGTTCGCTTATAGCGCAGGCGCTTATACAGAGGAGCAAGCCGCACGCGGGAAGACCATCTATGCCGATGCCTGCGCTAGCTGTCACCAGCTAAGCTTGCGCGGTTCGGCACATGGGTCGGAGTTGATCGGCGCCAGCTTCACAAGCAAATGGGCGGCCAGAACCACTTCGGAGCTGCTGAGTTACAACAGCGCAAACATGCCGCCCGGCTTGAGCGCATCGCTGAGCAGCAACGATCATCTGAGTGTTATCGCGTATATCCTCAAGATGAATGGCCTCGCCGCCGGCAAACAAGAACTTACCGCTGACGCAAACCTCGTGATCGGCACTGGCGAGGTGGCGGATAGTGCCCAAGCCGAATGGGCCTCATGGTCAGAAGCCGGAACAATTGCCGGCGAAGCAAAGAGAAGATCTGGCTTCACCAACAAGGAGCTTGAAAATTTTCGAACAGTCACAGACGAGATGTTGCAAAACCCACCCGCGGCAGATTGGCTGAGCTGGCGGCGGACGTTGGACGGACAAGGCTACAGCCCTTTAGCTAACATTACGCCGGAGAACGTGGCCGATATCAAGCTGTCCTGGGTGGTGGCCATGAAAGAGGGCAGCAATCAAGGGACACCTTTGGTTCACGACGGCGTGATGTTTCTGACTCATCCGGGCAATGTCATTCAAGCCCTTGACGCGGCCACTGGCGATTTGATCTGGGAATACGCTTATGACTTTCCGCCCGAGTCAAAAACCTTGGATGGCCCAACGCGCAACATCGCCCTGTATAACGACAAACTGTTCATGGCAACCTACGACGCCGCCTTGGTTGCAGTGGATGCCCGCACGGGTAAGCAAGTATGGCGCAGCGTAAAAGCCGACTATAAGAAAGGCTTCACGCATACCAGCGGCCCCATTGTGGGTGCCGGTGTTGTAATCAGCGGCATAAACGGCTGTGAACGGTTCAAAAAGGACGGCTGTTTTGTCACCGGCCATGACCCGGAAACCGGCGAGGAATTGTGGCGCACATCAACCATTGCGCTGCCCGGCGACCCCAATTTCGACTCTTGGGGCGACCTGCCCGTGGAACTTCGTGGCGGCAGCGACACCTGGATTCCGGGCAGCTATGACCCGGCGCTTGAGCTCTTCTATATAGGGACCTCCCAAGCTAAACCTTGGGTTGCGGCCAGCCGCGGCATGTCACCACAAGACGCAGCGCTATACACCAACTCAAGCCTCGCCCTACATCCCAAGACCGGCAAGCTCGTTTGGTATTTTCAGCATGTTGCTGGCGAAACCATCGACATGGAAGTTGGGTTCGAACGCGTATTGATTGATTTGGCGAACAATAAGTATTTGTTCACCATCGGCAAAGACGGAATTCTATGGAAGCTCAATCGAGAAACCGGTGCCTTTGTCGATTTCGCCGAGACGATTTATCAAAATATCTTCGCGTCTCTGGACAAGAACACGGGCCGAGTCCGCTATCGACAAGATATTATCGATGCCAAACTGGGTGACACCCTAGCGGCCTGCCCAGGCATCTATGGTGGACATAATTGGCAAGCGGTCGGCTACAACCCGCCCACGGAAACCTTAGTCATACCGCTGCATCAGATGTGCTCGGACATGGTCGGCCGAGAAGTAGAACTGAAAGTGGGCTCTGGCGGCTACGGTGGCGATTCCCGCACATACGAAATGCCCGGCAGCAAAGGCATGCTTGGCAAGCTCGTCGCCTTTGATGTCGATACAATGAAAGAACGTTGGAGTCACGAACAACGCGCTATCTTTATGACTTCAGTCTTAACTACCGGTGGGGGACTGTCTTTCGTCGGGGACCTGGACCGCAACTTCAATGCATTTGATACCGGCACGGGGGAACTACTCTGGCAAACCAAGCTTGGCGCGCCGCTGCAAGGATTCCCCATTAGCTATGGCGTAAACGGCAAACAATACCTTGCGGTACCCACGGGCATCGGCGTCTTCAGAGCACTGACGGCAGTGATCAGCCCGGATATCTATCAGCCGACCAACGGGCATGCTTTGTATGTATTTGAGCTGGCAACTTCCGAATAGGGCTATCGTCAGTCCTGCGTGTACGTGGATGCAGCATTAGTCAGCAATGCTGGTCATTTGGATGTGCGTCATCGCTCTTAAATAAACCGGTAAAGCGCCTTTCCGCAAGTCAGAATAGCCATATTCCACCACAGTCCAGTAGCAGATTAGGCCCGGCTTGACAAATAGCGGTAGAAACATTCTCCTAATGACCGACAAAGAAAAATACCCGGCAGAGGTAGTAGTACGATGGATGAATCAGGGGCCCGCTGCTCGTTGTCCTGCGGAATTTTCGCGACCACTCTAGCACTTTGTCTAACGTTTAGCGGTAGCTGGGCACAGGGCCTCGAAGAAATAATTATCACGGCCCGCAAAAAAGAAGAATCATTGCAAGACACGCCGCTGTCTGTGTCGGCTTTTACGGCTGAAGGCCTGCAGCAACGAAATATCGACAGCGCCTATGATCTCGCAAACTTCACGCCCAATTTTCAGTTCAACCGCAATATCGTCGGCAGGCGTTTAGACGCACCCAATGTGCGTGGTCAATTCAGCGCCTTGCTCGGCGGCTCTCCAGCGCAGGGCGGCGCTAACGCCGCGTTTTTCGTTGATGGCGTATTTGTCAGTGGCACCGGCGGATCTCAAGCCATTGCCAATCTAGAACGCGTGGAAATTTTACGGGGCCCGCAGGCAGCGCAGTTCGGCCGAGCGACCTTTGCAGGTGCCGTCAATTTCATTACCAAAGCGCCGACCAATGATTTTGCCGGTGAAATCGATGCGCGAATTGGCGAAGACGAGGACTACAAAACATCGGCCTGGATCGGTGGCCCCATCGTCAAAGACAAGCTACTATTTTTAGTCTCGGGCAGTTTTGCAACCTATGGCGGTGAGTGGCGCAACGAGCTACTGCCCTGCCCACCTGGGCCAGACACCGGCAGAGAAGACTGCACATTTATTACACCCTTGGCGTTTAACTGGCCCATTGACGGACAACCTCCGTCGGCAAATCGTGCTGACTATACGCAGCTGGGAGGCGAAGAAACTTGGGATGTCACAGGTCGGCTCACCTGGGATGTTACGCAAAACTTACAAGTCAATTTTAAGGCTAGCTACAGCGAAACCGACGATGATCACTATGCCGCATTCTTTCAGGACGAACTGAATTGCTATGGGCCAGGAACTCTTGCCAATGGAAATTTCACGCCGGGCTGGTATTGCGGCGAACTGACCGTTGACGGACTGCGCAATACACTTAACATCGCCGATCTGACGGATGGTGCAACCAGCGATTTTGGTACAGCGGCGCCGGCACCGTTTGTCGGCATACAAACACAAACAGAAAGATATCTAGTGGAGGCCATCTATAGTCTGGGGCAATGGGGGCTGCTTGGCCGTTACAGCCACAATGTTCAAGAAGTAGAGTCGTACCGGGATCTTGACCGCGGCCCAGGGATCGGTCCTTTAGGAATCAATGTATTTAACGCCGGTGAAATCAACGAATTTGAAGACGACTCTGTGGAAATACGCATTTCTTCGCAAGCTGACGCGCCGGTACGGGCCACGGCGGGGGCCTACTATTACAAAGCGGATGAAATTGCCTTCCAGCGAGATTTCACGGGCATTTGCCGATTTAATTTTGGCGACCCTCACTTGCGGAACAACGGCGACGGAACCTTTACTGAGCTATATCAAGGCGATCCGGGCTACGAATCCACACCCGAATCGCCCATCGCCGAGGGTACCATTAAGAATACGGCGGTCTTTGGCACCATCGAGTGGGACATTGCGGACAATCTGACTTTCGCCTATGAAACCCGTTACGCGAAAGATGAGCTATCGCGAAAATCGGCGCGCGGCATTGCAGCCAGCGAGAGCTTCTATAGCTTCACGCCGCGCTATACCTTGACCTATAGACCGACGGAAGACATCACCTTGTCCGGCATCGTCGCAAAGGGCACTAAGCCTGGCGGCCTCTTCTTCGCCTATTTCGATGTTGATGTACCAAGCACAGAAACCGAAGCTGCTTTGGCGGATGGTCGGGCCCTATTCGATGAAGAAAAAGCCTGGACTTACGAACTCGGCGCCAAAACGGCATGGCTAGACAATCGTTTGATATTCAACACCTCGGTGTTCTATATCGATTGGACCAATCAGGGTATTAACGAAACTGATTTCATCACCACCCAATGCGGCGGACAAACTCTAAGCGAACCAAACAACATATTAACCAACGCGGGCGGATCCCGGGTCATCGGCGCTGAAGTTCAACTCGACTACCAGGTCACTGACAACATCTACGTTTCAGCCGCCTATGGTCTAGCCGATACGAAGCTCGAAGAATTTAATTCTCTGGATTTTGCCGACCTGACAGGTATTAGCGACCCCGATTTAATCAACGGCGGCAACGTCAGCGGGCATGAGGCGCCACGGGTGCCCAAACACAGCTTCAATTTGTCGGGAACTTACACGCGCGCCTTGGGCAGCAATGGTGCGGACTGGTTCGCTCGTATCGACTACATTTACGAAGACCGCCAGTGGGTAACACCAATAAACGCCGCTTTCATTGGCGCAACAAATACCATCAATTTTCGCCTGGGCCTCACTAATGATTCGTGGCGCGCCAGCATATTCATCGACAATCTAACCAACGAAGATGCGCCCACCCTCGTTTCTAGTTTCCCGAATTTCACCGCCCCATTGAACCAACTGACTAATAGCTTTCCGCTGCAACCACGTCGCGGAAAGCGTGTTGGTGCAAGCCTAAACTATCAGTTCGGACAATAGATCAGGCTACAAAAGCCGGGGTATATCCCGCCTTACTCTGAAGTTACTGCGGAATCTGCATACAAGTTCTCAGAATTTCTACTCGCCAGGCGTTACAAATGAAGCAAGTGCGGCCCGAGGATATGGATGTGAACGGCATGATCAGGCTATTAATTCTCAATGTAGTCGGCATTTTTACGGTTGCTTGCACAGCCCTTGACCCCCTCCAATCTAGCCAGACAAGCAAAACCCCGGAACTAGAGCCGGGTGTCGCGGAACAACTGTTATACGATTTTTTCTTTTATTGGAATCCGGCTTCCCGGGATGTCGCCATGATGCAAAAACCCAACTGCGAAAGCTCGGCCGACGGATTGATCTACACACGCCGTGAATCAAGCGATATCAGCTATGCCGAAGGCGGTGTGGGATCCATTGAGTACCATGTTGAGCTGCACTGCACAGACGGAAAACCAGTCAGCAGTCGCGCATTGTTGGGAATCAGTGGCTATGACATCAACTGTCAGCGTGCAAGCCTGAACAGTCCATTTGTTTGCAAAGATGTTGATGACAAAATCATCAGTCAATGGTCCTGCCGAAAAGACTATGCGGATTTCGCGTTTGCTCTAGATTGCAAAGCAGTCGAATAGCGCATCAGCGGATGTCGCCCGTATGTCCTCAGGAAATTGAAGACTTCAGGCGGTCTGATTCAAGAAAGCATTTCGACTCACCAGGTTCGTTTTCAGGCGACTTGCTATCGGCAGTATAGCCGACACCGCTCTTCACTCGTTTTCTATTTGCTTTTCCTCCTTCAGTCTAAGACCGCTTGACCGCAATCAGTGTACACATCCGCCAGCGTCGGATAGTGGGGGCTCTCTTGGTAGCGCTTGGTGCTGCAGCAATCGACGAACGCAGCCTTGTCTTTCTTCTTAGCCATCACGGCTCCTCTTTAGGACAAGGATTCATCAAATGTCTCAATTATTCAAATATGCAATTGGGCCCGAATAACGCTGACGGCGCACAGTATTCCAAGTTGCCAGCCGGCCACTGTTATGGCTACTGACCCGTAGCTTAACTCCTTAACGACCACGCCAAAACGATTCTGTCTGTTCTTTCGCTAGTCAAGCTCCGGCAAAATAGCATGCAGCACAAGTAGATAAAGGCTAACAATTCCAACGATCTTGCCGTTATCAACCACGGGCGCATGACTGATCCCAAAGTTATCGAAGAGTCTTGCACAGTAACGAATTTCCATGTCCGGGCGCACCGTCAATACTGGCTTGGCCATGATTTCGTAGACGTTGACACGCTCCGGCGCCCGGTCTTTGGTAATAACTTTCTTGGCGATATCGGAAAAAAGTAGCAGGCCGAATTCATCATTTTCGTTACGGCGCTTGACGATTAGGCTCGTCGTCTTAGCTTTCTTCATCGTCTTCAAAGCCGACAAAACATCCAGTTTACCGTCAACTTCCGTCACGTCTTTGCGCATGCAGTCGCGCACTTGCCCCCAGTTTCCCGTGCTCATAGTTTTTCCTCCACAACCTCGCCTAGCTCTTGGCTCTGATGCATAACGCCGACGGCGTCTTCGACATCGATCACAACGGCGATTCCCGAGCCGGGCTTCTCATCGAATTCCCCAACTTCGCCAATATGTTCAAGAATTTCGCGGCTTAGATGCTCTTCAACAAGCAAGAGAATAACGTCTCTCTGCGATGCGAGGGTCAGACCAAAAAATGTTTTGTTTTCTTTGATACCTTCGCCGCGAGCATTATTGATTACGGTACAACCGGTGGCCCCGGCCTCTCGTGCCGCATCCATGATTTCATCTGTCTTGCTATCTTCCACAAAAGCCACTATCAATTTGAAATGCATTTTACTCTTCCTCTTCGGAGTGTCGCGTATCCTCTGTGGATAGCCCAACACGTTCTCTCAACACGGAGAGCTGGCCGTAAGCCAGCACTGCGATAATCGGAAACAGACTCGCGAATGCCACCAGACCAAATCCGTCCAACAAAGGGCTGCGCCCTGGCACGGCCTCGGATAAGCCCAGGCCGAGCGCGGTAATCAAGGGGACCGTGACGGTGGAGGTGGTAACACCCCCCGAGTCGTAGGCCAAGGGCACGATGAGTTTCGGCGCAATGGCCGTCTGCAAAATGACGATCACGTAGCCCACCGCAATGAATATGTACAGTGGTTGCCCGGTGACAATGCGGAAGCAGCCAAGGCTGACGCCCACCCCAACGCCAATGGCCACGGCCACGCGTAAGCCCCACACGCCAATGGCGCCACCGGACACCGTGTTTGCCTTCATGGCGACGGCCAACAGAGCCGGCTCGGCGAGGGTCGTGCTGAAACCAATGGCAGCGGCGAATAAATAGACCCAGTAGTAGTCATGCCAGAGCAGGCTATCGGCGACAGATCCTGAGGTTTCGTGCAGGAAGCCTGGGGCCGTCAGTTGCTCTGCCATTAGCCGGCCCAACGGAAACAATGACTGTTCTAGGCCTTCAAGAAACAGCCCCAGCCCCACCACCACAAACAGAAATCCGATGACCATTTGTGGCCAATTGGCCGGTGCCCTGCGAATGACCAGCAACTGAAATGCCACCAGGAAAATTGCAATGGGCAGCACGTCAACAGCACTATCGAGAATAAACCTGAGCGTATAAACGAGCAAATCCATCACAAAACAATCCCATAGACGAGAACGAACAGAATGGGAAGCAAAGACGCAAAAGCGATCAAACCGAATCCGTCAGTCATGGGATTGCGTCCGCGCAGCGCACTCGCGAGGCCAACCCCTAAGGCGGTAACCAGCGGCACGGTGACGGTAGAGGTGGTGACGCCGCCAGAGTCATAAGCGACACCGACGATTTCTTCGGGCGCCAGTGTTGTCAACAAGAGAACCAGGCAGTAGCCGCCAATGATCATGACGGGCAAGGACCAGTCGACCAGAATTCGGACCACACCAACAACTATCGCGACACCGACGGCCACGGCGACCGTGAGTCTAAGACCCAGCGCATAGTTTGCCTTCGCCTCCGCCGACATTGCGATGGCATTGGCGCCAGCGGCAACATCGGCCGCCTCATCCGCGATGGCAATCAGGGCGGGTTCGGCAATTGTTGTGCCAAACCCCAAGGTGACGGCAAATATGACCAGCCACGTTACACTGCCCTTGCGCGCCAACGCGTGGGCTAGACTCTCGCCGATGGGAAACAAGGCAAGTTTTAGCCCGAAAATAAAACAGGTCAGCCCCGCGACGACCAGCCCGGCACCAGTAAGCAAGGGCAGTAACTCAACGGCGGGTTGGCGAAATACGAAAACTTGAAAAATACTGATCACGACGATGATCGGCAGCAGGTCACGCAAGCTACCCAGCGCATCAGCGGCGAACGCTAGCAAGGACTTTTTCAATTTCGTGATGATCCTTTTGGTGCGAGCATGGTTGCTACGCTACATATTTACACAGTTCAGGATAACCGGAGGAAAATCTAAGCAGTATTGGGATATCCCAAGATTGCATCGCGACTACCGGTATGCACTAAGCATGAACAAACTACCCAGAGTTGACCGGCGTGGCCACCCCCGAAGAAACCAAGACCAAGGTGATGAGCGCTGCCTAGCGGTTCAAGACCATATCCGTCGAAGGGAGATCAATCAATTTGGAAAGCCGAGCGTATCTGCCAGCTGACTTAGATAATACTGCACGCACTGTCAAATAGAGTGAATGCTGGGATACAGTGACCGAAATCTAGGCAGATGTCGGAATTGAAACCATGCTGCCAAAATTGGGGTCACTGTCCCAAATTTCCTCGAATCGAAAATTCCAGATAGACTACAGGATTGCATTAAGGGGGGGATTCTCCATGAAATTTAGAATTATCGCACTGTGCCTCACCGCTCTGATGTCGACAACCGCATACGCCGCCTACAAAGTCATCGATGAAAACGGCGTAGACCTGATGAAGGCCGACAAGGTCTACACGCTGGTTAATCTTCACCCAGACGAAGAGCGCGGCCGCATGTATTCGATCAACTATCAGCAGCCTGGATTGATTCCGCTGTGCACAGAAGTGAAATTCATTAAGGGCTCCAAGAAAAAGGTTGTTCTGCAGCTGGCCGATAGTGGTCGCGAATACCAGTATCTATATCAAAAGCACACACCTGATCCGCTCAATGTACATCTGCTGAAGTGGTTCGGCACCAGTTGCGACAAGGAAGCCTTGACTGCGAATCTGACCGAAGACGAACAGAAGGCCGTGCGTCGTGGCACGGTAAACCCCGGCATGACCCGTGACGCAGTCATTCTCGCCATCGGCTACCCGCCCGAGCACGTCACCCCGTCACTGGACTCAGATCGCTGGACCTATTGGGCGAATCGCTTTAACAGATTCATTGTGATTTTCGACGAAAACGGCGTCGTCGAAGAGGTCATGAACTAACTCGGCAAGTCATCGACGAAGTTTGGGTACAGTGACCATAACTTTGAATTAGGGTCACTGTCCCTATTTTCCCTTCGACTCTGTCTCCGTGAAGAATGCTGTACTACAACAAATGCAGCTTGCCCCAGCCTCGTCCAAGTGATAAGTTGTTCCAACCGATGACGCACTCCGGCAACACCCTGTTGCCTTTCATGGGAATTTGTGGAGTGCGGAATGAACGCAATCAATTGTCGCCCATCCTCGCGCGGTTCAGTTTTGCAGCGCGGATTGTCTTTGCCGATCTCAATATTGTGCTTGTTTATTGGTGCCCTAGTGGCCGGCACGGCCAATGCTGTTGCAGTGCGAGCCATTGACGGTCTTGACTCGATTAGCTTCTGGGAGCGCACCGGCGGAACCGGCCCAACGGAGTATGTATTCTCCGTGGATGGCAGTGAACTAACCAATCGACTATCAGATCCGTTAGGCGCCGGAAATCACGACATCCCGGGAGCCACATCAGAGTACTATGACGTGTACTACTCCGATGCAGATGGTTCGTTCAATATCGATGGCGAATACCTATCAATAGAAGGAGTCTATCTGCAATCACTACCCGCTGGTGGTGGACTCAATCTGGCTGAGATTGGTTTGAATTTTTCCATTGAGCCGACTGAATTTGGCAATTTCGTCGCAAGCTTCGTCGCTTTGGGCGACAACGCATTTCCATCGATCGTTGAACGCGCCATTGATGGGGATTTGTTAACCCACACCGTCATGGGCAATACGAGCGGATCCGACCAGCGACTGCGAGTGACATTAGGTTTCTTGTCGTCCTCTGGTCCGGTGGTGCCAGTCCCGGCAGCCGGCTGGTTATTCGGCTCGGCTCTACTCACGATGGGTTGGATTCGGCGCAAAATGAAAACGTAATTGGATTTTTCGGAGGCGCGCACTTCAAAATCCCAATGCTCAGTTCTTCGTTATATCGCTAGCCATCATCATCGCCGCATTTCAGCAGCGAACCCATAGGCAAAAAAAGCCCCGTCGCTCTGCCGAGCAACGGGGCTTTGGTATAGAAGCCTGGCGATGTCCTACTCTCACATGGGGAGGCCCCACACTACCATCGGCGCTGAGCATTTTCACTTCCGAGTTCGGAAAGGGATCGGGTGGTTCCTACTCGCTATGGTCGTCAGGCAAAGCTAACTGGTTTGCGTCAACAACATCGTTGTTAACGCACAATCTGGAGTTTTGTTTTGACGCAGAAAGACTGCATTCTTACTAGTTGCTTGAGTTTATATGGCCAAGCCGCACGGGCAATTAGTACTGGTTAGCTTCATCCATTACTGAACTTCCACACCCAGCCTATCAACCTTGTAGTCTTCAAGGGCCCTTCAGGGGGATCAAGTCTCAACCAGCGTGCCGTTGAATCCGTCTGCTGCCAGAATGTGATCCAGCCAGTATTGCTGCCGTTCAGTAATCGGTTCGTGGGACCTGGCCATTTAATTGCCTCCGCCAAAAACATCACCGAAGCACGACCGAGAAAAACTTAGCTGGGAACAACGCCCTTTACGGAGCGCTTACTTCTGTTTACTCCTAAGACACAAACAATAGCTCACCACATTTAGAACATTCGTGAAACTTTCTATTTGATCTGTATTCGCCATGCGTGTAGATACCACGACCATTTCGTCCACGGTGCCCACAGTGGATACATCGATGATCACCGCTCTTAAATTTGGAACCGGGAAGCTCGTAGTAGTGACTATGAAATAAGTGGCGTCTGAGCCCGTAGTAAACTGTACCAATTGTATAGATCACACCAAAGATCATTATACTTAGCTGCCACTCAGGCAGGAAAATGAATGCCGCATTTATAGTAATGACGAAAATCAATGCTGCCCATAAAAAACATTTTTTTCTCCTACTTCGAAATATCCTTTTTAACGCAGCATCAGTTTCACTTGCATCAAATCGGTCTGCATCATCAAGCCCATTAGGATTTTCACCACGAACCATCCTAATAGCCTTGATCATGTATTTGGCGCTACGCTCCTTTTCATCGTCCCTTGGTCTATTCCCATCATTAATGTGGGCGATTCCGTTTCGAATCCCAATTGCAAAGTTTACGTCGCGGATAAAAGCATCATTGCGAAAAAGGGGTTCCATTTGGGCTAGTTCGCCAAGTCCGGCTTCAGCTGCTTCGGAGTACTTAGATCGAAGTTCAGCTTCGAGCAACGCCCCGGCATTGATTACTCGTGAGTCAAGGTCACCAATTGACTGAATTTGTGCGAGAGTTGTCATACAGTACCCCCCTTATAGCTAACGTTAAAACATATACCTTAAAAGCGAGGTCTAGTTAGTTCTTCAAAAACTGTTGCTCGTTATAAAAACTTCCAAAATACCGACGTGCTTTTTCCTGAAGGCTTTGCAAGACAAAATATAAAGTCTTTCAGGTAACTGTTTTAGTTAACTAATTCTCTGCTAGCGCAACCGGTACTCATTCTAATCTATCCACAAGCACCACGAACCTAGCAATACCTGACTCTGAGAACTCAAGGCCATTTGCGTCAATGAGACTAAGTAACTGCGGGGAGGCTGATTCTAATTTTCTCATTAGTTCTAAACTATTTTTCTCTGTAACCTCAACCACCAAAAAAGTATCAGGAGCTTCTTTCAAGGGCGCATCATTGAGATATGAGTACACAACCCAAGTAGCATCAACACTATTAAAAACCGAAGCAAGTTCTTGCTGTATATCAGGAGTGAGAACAATTTCTGCTATTCCACCACGCTCAAAAATTGACGATGCAGGGCGTACTAGAGGCCTAATTGAGACGCTTCTTTCAACATTATCTCGAGGATAAGAATCGACAAGGAATGCAGTGTAGTTATCCCCTCCGCAACCTAACACCTCATATTCATTCGTCGAAGCACAACGTAGATCTTTATTTGACAGACCGAACAGCGCAAAGGCCAATGCGAAAACAAAACATGCTGGCACAGCCAGAAGCGCCGGATTGGACCAGAACCTGGCAAACAACGATTTCAGGCTACGTTCATTATTCGAACTATCTAGCTCTGGGGCAGATACGGTTGTAGTTGAAGCGGTATCGCCAGTAAAAGAATGCTCTTGCCATGACTCGTTCACCAACCTACCCAATTTTGTTCCCTGAAACTGATGAACTTGCTCTTCAGAAATATCTGACTCACCGGATATTTCCGCAGGGTCTTCCAGAAGATTTTTCAAATCCTCAAGAGAAAAAATGCGATTATCGTTATTTTGATTCATTTTAAGCGTCGCTACCACGCTCAAGCATTAAAGAGTCTCGCTGGAACCTATCGATTGACCGATTGCGTCCCTGAGATATTTTTCAATCTCTTCACACCAGTTTGCCGCGGTATTTTTCGAAACTTGTAATAAATCGCCAATTTCTTCCCATGTTAGAGGCTTACCGGTCGGCAAATAACGCAAACAGAAGGCTGCAATCTTCGGGTCTAACTCAGGATGTTTTTTAGCAAACCAAATAATTGGGATAATGCCATCCAGCTCGTCGAGGCCTATTTCTGCTGAAATTCTTTTCGCATATCTAAAAACATCATGTATTACACTTCTTGTTTTCTCAGGCGCCGCACTTACATAACTAAGAAAATCTTCTTCGGTGAACGATAAACGCCCCGATAATGCTGGGCCGAGCACAGGATCTGATAGAGCGGATTGATTCAAGCTAATACAATCCATTTCATGGCTTTCTAAAGAATCCATAGATACTAAAACTATCTCACCAGCACGTTTCTCACCAGCACGTTTCTTAGCGGTGCGTTTCTCTACCTCACTAAGTAGAAAGTACCGGATACCGCGTCTCATGTAACTACTATTAATACCCTCCGTCAAAGCTGCCTTTAGCCAGCTCTTTTTGGGGAGCAAGACCTCCTCGTGAAAATATGTTTGATATAGATCTTCCCACTCGCTTACAAAGGAACTAAACTTTGTTTCTATTATACGCTTGAAAAAATTATTGAGAACCTCATGAATTGCTATAGCAGCTTTGTTGTAACTCAGTTTATTGCTTTCTGAATCGACAACTTTACCCGTAACACGCAGGGCCGCGAAACATACCCAATACTTGAAGAGCAAGTTACGTTTTTCAAAGCCCTGGTCAGCTAACTCCCAATCTTCGCGATATCGGTTCAGCATTTCATTACTCAACCCATTCTCAGCAATAAGTTTTTCAAGCTCAGACTGCCTTCTCTTCTTTTTTCGCAAATAGCTTTCTGACATTCACCCCTGCCTGGAACTCTTTCCCCTTGTTTAAGGCTGCAACTGGCCATACGATTTAGCAACCGATCTCTGTATCAAATAGCAAACCATCTATGCCGACAATTGCTTGGCCTGGCTTGAGATAACCTAGGTAATCTTGTTGCTCGGCTGATAGCGCGAGAGAATCAGCGATTACACGTTTCTCTGTGCCTGAAACGCTGCGATGAGCGATGATATGGTTTAGGCCAGCGAGTGCGTCGTTACGCAACAGAGACGTCGACTGATCAACGACAACGCTTGACTGACCGTACTTACGACATTCAAGGATCGTCTTGGTTATATTTTCACCAAGCGCTTGTTGTCCTTGTGCAGCGTCGTTCATGTTACCATAATCTGTTTTTGGCATCAAGTTGTGCGCTTCTTCTAAAACCAAAATGTGCTTGAGATCACCTGACGAACCTTGTGATTTGCGATGCTGATGCAGCATAAAAATCAACAATGAAAATAGTGCCGCGGCCTCGTTTTGGCTACTCAAGTGACGTGTCTCAATCACACAGTTTTGTTTTAGTAGACCTTCTAAGCTGGCTAACTCTTGTCCTTGTCTAAATACGCTGCCAAAACTCGAATGAAGAAGGTCTTCAAGCCGTCTCCAAACTGAAGCCATAGTTTCTTCTTGTGTCACCGACAAAGCTCGATTCTTTGAATCGGCAGGTCGGCCTGTAAGCCAGCAAAACAAAACAGGCCTGTAAGCCGAAAAAAGCTCGGTCAAAGTAGGCAGAAGCGCAGGCCGTTCATGAAATTCGCATCCTGACATTTCTCGATAGACATACTCTCTTGAAGGATATTGACCATTTTCCCCATGAACTATTTTGGCAATGTGCCCATAGTAGGTTTCGCAAAATAGATGCTCTAGAGCCGAAACACCAAATTCAGAAGTTGGGCGAGCCGCTGCCAATGCTCGACCAAGCAATTTGCAGTGCTCATATATACACGTATTGCGTTCAGGCAAGAAGGCATTGAACTTAATTGGATTATCGGCGTTGAATACGACACCACCGATAGCTTTTACAAAGGGGCCATAGTCGTCCCCAGCCGGATCGCAAATCATGATTTGCTTTTTAAGATTGACGGCTTGTTCTAGTATCGTCCTGACAGTGGTGCTTTTTCCGGAGCCAGGAGATCCGAAAACACCTAGACCTTCCGTCAATCGTTTTTCAATGAAACCGACCGAATCACCACTGCTAATATCGGTTCCTAACTCAATTACTGGATCCGCATAAACTGGACACGTCTGTGATTCGATTGGCGAAAAAATACTTTCACTAATACCCGGGATAATCGCCTTCGTCGAATAAGGCGGCAATAGCATGTCTGTCAATTCATCCCTAAGCCACGCTTTGGACAATTGCTCGGCAAATTGATCTTCCCCGACCGAGTCTTCTAGCCAAATATCCAATCCACTATCCGCATTAAGAGCAGTGAGAATATTGCCAGGCTCGTCACCATACACACGTGCGTCGACGCGATAGCATTTATTTTCTTCGATCAACAGTGTGCGTATGTGGTCTAGAGATGGATCATTGTCTCCAGGGCGCACGAAATCAAGCGATGCTTTGGAATAGTGGCGGACAGAAGACTCCAGTCTAACTCGATCAATTTGGTTATGAATTCCAGACCAGATCTGAAATTCTAATGCTGTGCCATCACATGAGCTGCTCAATAAGGCTAAAACACTTTGCCATCGTGCTCCTTCACCAAAACGAAAGCCAGATAACGGCAGAATATGGTCAACCACAAGCGAGCTCGGTAATTTCCCCCGCAATGCACGCTGTTGTGCCGTTTTTAGTGTAAGTCGCTCACCCATTGAAAGATCAACGAAGTCGCATCGGCGCCCAATAGCAGTCTTTGTCGAATGAAGAGTGATACTTCCGGAAGGCTTCCAGCGAAAAATCTGATTCCCGCTATTCGTGAGGTATTCTAGATCTGTTACCTCACTAGCAATGGTGAAGCGAACTGTATTTTGCGATTTAATCAATCGCAGGGTAAACAAAGGGACGTCCTCAATGGATCGTCTGGCATGCTGCGCAAGCAACCAATTGCACTGATTCAGCCACTCTTCTTTCGCATGCGCAACAAACTCATCGCGGTAGGCTTGCCCTCCAACCTGACATCTGGTGGCGCCTGCTAAATCAACTATGCTGGTTGCATTCAAAATGCTAGATCCGAGTAAAGCGAGTCGCGAGGCCTGCTTTCTTCAGTACCGGAGCCCAAAATAGGCGCTCTGCCCGGTCTTGCAAGTGCGCTATCGCGGGATTCCGCACATACATAACAAGAGTCAGCTGAGTATTTGTAAGGTTATTCACTGAAATCTGATCTAATATGGTATTGATGTTAGGTCGAGTGTTTGAATAAACACTAAATAGATCGGTATTTTGTAACGCATCACTGTAAAGAATTACAGATCTCTCACTCGAGTCAGAAGACTGCGCAATCCGTACCAGGTTCTCGAGTATGGGAGAAGTGTCGCTTGGGCTCCCAAGGGATGTATCCTCAACCGCTGCTATCACTTTGCCTATCTGGGTATTCCAGCGGGCCTGAGCATACTGTTTGCCGGTTGTGAACTCATTTATTTGATTGGGCGAAGTCTCTAGGCAGAGAGAAACAACAGGTCGAGCAACGTGCACCAACTGCTCACCTATCGAATGCAGCCGCACTGTTGTATTCGATTGCGCGTTCAGAAGCTTCGCGCGAAGGTGAGCCGATATCGCCCCAATTTCCTCCGACTCCAGAGGTTCGGTGTGATCGATAATCACATCGATACTATTGGACCTAATTTCGCAGGGCTTCGACTCAACTAGCGTGGCGTGATCGGGCTCATACTGACCACAAGAAAAAAGCGAAAGCAATACAAACAGTTGTAAACAAAGCCTGTTACGCATTAGCTTTTCCGATGTCATACATACTTGGCTGAGGAACTTCGTCATCAAATTTTTCTATCCATTTTTTTCCCCATAGAGCATTTTGGAATTCGTTTATGCGCTGTCTAAGATATTCCTCAGACTGCTCTGACTCCGTATCTTCAATTTCCATCGCTGACAATAGATCCGATTGCACTTGTAGCGAGGGTGCTTCAGCTTCAAAGTAACGTGGCTTCGGCGTTTTACGCAGGGAAATTACTCCCTGCCTGTACTCCTGAATAGCTTTGCTTATATCTTCTGTATGCTTCAATCGTGCCTCATCGATCGCAGCAGAACTCTCTTTTAGAATTTGCTGGCGAGACTTGCTTGCAGAAAATATCGTTTGGATGTTTTCCAACATACTATTGAGTTCAGTAAGATTGGACTCCGCCTGCTTGCAAAACACCTCTCGGACGCGCCTGTAAACACGCTTATACTTATTTGTAGTTTTTTGATGCCTTTTGTAAATACTGTGATTTTCGTTGTACCTTTTGCCGATGGTGTAACCAAAGTCACTTGCGACTCCAGCCAATACCAAAAATCCAACAGCCAGTAGTGCGCCAATTTGGTCAATAGGGATACCAAATACCATGCCGACGCTTAGTCCCGCTGCCAACGTATCAAGTGTTCGTTTTTGCAGAGCAAAAACATTAACGAACACCAATGCGCTTCCAAGCAGTAGCCAAGATACTGGATTGCTAAATCTCCGTTTCCCTATCAACCAGCCGACCCCGAACGGGAGACAAGAATTGCAAAATCCCAGAGCGATAGCGAACATGGCCGCAGAGATTATCCCACCAGGAGTAACCCCAGCAAAGCTAAAGGCTGAAACAGACACTTCAAATAAGCAAACTAAGATCAATTTAAATGCAACCGGTGTATGTTTTGTTACGCGCGCTGGATTAATACTTTCTTGCCCAAAAATATGTGAGCTATCCTGCCATGCGGTCAGCTCATTCAATACCTTAGTCTTAGCTTGTGAGATTGCTGACTCCATCTTCAGTGCGGTCTTGTCGAGAGCGGCGACAAATTGATTCATGGCAGTTTTTTGCACCTCATGCTCCCGCAGCGCATCAGTTCGGGCCGCAACGATCACCTGGCATTCTTCATCAAAAGCTGCCTGACCCTGCGCCACTATCATTCTTTCGTAATCTGACAGCTCAGTTTGGTTTGGCGGCGGGCGGTTCGCCCTGCCGTCTGCTTCACCCACCTGCCGAGGTGTAAGTTGCAAACTATCAGAGAATCGTCGGTCGATCACAATTGTGTACCCGTCGTACGAAGCGGCCAAAGGCTAACTAGCGTTTGGTCTTCGACAACATAGACACAATTGTCCAGAACTAGCCGACCTTGGAATTCAGCAGAGATCATCGGAGCAATAAGCAAATTCAGTTCAGTTCTGATTTCTTCGGTATCGATTGGGCTAAACTGGTCAAGAAAAGCAAGCACCGCTTGATCCAGAACGGTCATTTGCGAACAGGTAGCTTTCTGTAGCGTCATTCTATATCCTCCTGCACATTTCGTGCTCCATATTTCCTTAAACGGTATTTTTTTTACAATTGTCAAGAGTTTCCCTTAACTCTTGGCTCTACTCCGAAAGGTCGGCAATCAGCAAGCACTCGATTCTCTTCAATACGATATTGCACACCTCCAAAGATGATCGACCGAACTTCGGAATTAGCCCCTCTAGTGTCGAGCGTTCCAGCCAGGCGAGAACCAACAGCATCAGCTAGAACCTCACGAAGAACTTCAGTTTCATATCCAAGCACTCGCTCGATGTAACGCAGCACAGCATGGTCGGAGACTTCCAGTAATCGCATATTCGATGTCCTTTCCCATTTCCGTTCGTCTACTGACCTAAACGGCTTGCAAACGCGGAATATCAATATTTTTCGAATTTCTTTGGAAATTGGTACTGAATGCGGATTGCTTATGGCACCGAGAAACCGACTAAACTCGATCGTCGACGACCTGCAACATGTAGCTAATTCGCGCTGCTATGCAGCTAAAGACCGAGGCGTTACCATCTCGCCTCGCAGGATTTTAGTGTAACCGTGTGCTTAATCAGGAATTTAGCGTGGAATAGCGAATTTCTGGCGGCGTCAAGAAACGGTCCGGACTCGATGGTCAGGGATATTCATCTAGTAGATCACCCTCGTAGCAGCTAACACCATATATTGCTGAACAAATTAATGGCTTGCTCACGACTCTGAGACGTTCTCCGAGAGTGGCAAAACTACACCAACAGAATGCTAGGAACCAGGGTGATTCCTGCCAGCCACGTCAAATAAAATGCAGAACACTGCGTGCTGTTAACTGGCTTAATAAATAGTTATGCCCCGCAGTTTGCAATGGGGATGAGGTTCAATTCCAGTTCTTCAAATTTCTCTTTAGATAAAGATGTATTATAACTTCCACAGCCACTATGGCTATAGATAACTCCTATCGAGTTGCTTTCCGGAATATTAAAGCATCGTTCTCCAGGAGGAAGGTCACTGCTTAGAATACGGCCTTGGCCATCGAGCAGTAAACTGAAGGATAAGAATGAGACCCAAAGCTTACCACCAACTGCACTAATCTTTTCAACCCATTCTCCTTCCGGCAAAGTAATTTTAAGCGGTTCATATTTTTCGCCAAACTGAACCCACTCATCCAGCGACCAACAATAAAGCATATACCGCACCTCGAGAGGAAAATCTTCGCCCGAATACTTCGGTAATTTGGACCGATATAAGATAAATACATTGCTTTCCAGTACCGCACCTTGGCACATAGAATATTTCTTAGTTTTGTCAGCCAACTCAGCGGGCCAACCAGACCTGGTCTCTTCGTGACTACTGAGATTTACTAGTAGAGCATCGCCATGCGTACAAAACATTGCAATACTTTCACCTGCCTCTACCCAATATCTAAATTGGCACCCTAAGAACCTATTTCGCTCTAACTTATGGTTCCACCCGCCAATAAATGTAATATTTTCCGGTTTGTATCTACGCTTTTTCCTACGCCATTCTCTAATGGAAAATAAATAGATAGTATCTGAGGCGGCGAATGCAAGCCTGTCGTCATCCAACCACATCGATAGATGTGAAACAAATTCTTCTTCATAAACTACAAAGAAATAATCAAATACGGAGAAAGTTAGGTCCAAACCATACTCATGGTATATAAGATATCGCCTTGTAAATAACCCATCGGAGATGGGGATAATTGCTTTGGCAGGAATCTTAAATCGCTCAGGACTGTATTTTTTGCTTGACAAATTAAAATTAGGAATTGACCATAACTTTACGGCACCTATGTCATCATCATCCGCAGTCAGCATCACATCCCGATTTAGGTGCAACACTCGAGGGAAGCCCTTATGGGGCAATTTTTCAGGGTAGTTAGGCTGGTATTCCTTTGTTTGCCCTGCCCATTCTGTGCCCGACCAGAACGAAACCTGTCCGCCTTGATGAGTCACAACGAATTTGTCTTCCGACAAATGGCTAATTCCTGCAACCTCTCCACAGCCTGAATTCAGTGTTGACATGGGATATGGCCACAGTCTGACCAATACTTCTAATTCACCGATAAACTCTATATGCCCATCTCTGAGAACCATAGGTGGGTCTTCATGTCGCTCTAGATAGATGAGTCCATCACGAGAATAGAATTTAATTGTGCTAAGCAAGCCTTCCACAAAAATATCTGAACCGCTTGGGCTAAATGTGATCGGGCGATCGCATACGCGCAGGTAAGATGGGCGCACACCACCGGTTACTAATAGTCCTGCGTTGATATCGTTCATACTTGCAAACCTTTACTATTCTTAGTCAAAAACAATTGATCAAAACTTAGCTAGCCAATACAGCATTTGGTTTCGCCCTATTTCTTACAAATCAAGCATTGATTCACACCAGCGGTTGGGCGCAGCGTCGTAAAGCGCCCCAGAGACATATAGAAACAAATGCATTGATATCATTGCCTTCATTGAGGGAATAGCGTCGGCAATCCTCCAGGATAGCGATCCCGCTATCAAAAATGTTCAGTTACATCTTCATCTAGCGCAAAGAAACAAACTTGAACCCCAGGCACTCCATAGCCACTTCTTCGCATTCGCCAGTAGCAGAAACATCAATCAGTTCACCAAGCCCGTTGCCACAAAGTGTTTTAGCGAGGCATAGCAATGCAATATCAATATCAATCAAGGGGCGCTGCATTTTGGCAAATACGGTCTTTTAGGTATCTTTTGTCAAGCCGGCTAGGTTTTTTGACCATATCACTTGGCATTACTTACCTGGCAGCGACGAATCCAATGCCTATTGCAAATCAAGCAATACAGAAAATGCAGTAAATTCGGAATTCGGGTCAAAGAGACCATTGCCTTCCAGAAGTAAGCCTAGCTCTTCCGATGTACTTTGCATTTTTTCTATGTGCGTTGCAGTTTTGGCGCCGGACAGTTCGGCCACCAAGTAAATAAGCTCTGCATCCGGTAGCTGCGGTGAAAAAATTATCCAGGCGATGTCCAGATCATGAAATAGATCTTCGAGATCTTCTAATTCCCGGCTATTCAGCGCCAAGGTTGCCGGGCCGCTTTTTTCAAACACTGAACCTTGCGGCTCAACTAGGGGCAAAATATAACCACTTGCGCGTCCGCCATTCTTGGAAGAGTTTTCCTTTGGCTGCTCTACTGCGGACCTTAGGCTGGAAATATTACCGCCACAGGAGTAAACACTCTTATAGTTCGACAATTCACATATTTGCGACGTTGACTGCTGCGATAGCAGTATCACAGCAACCCCTAAAACCCCTACCACACTCGCAAGGTAAGGTGCTGTTCCCAATGAAGTCCATCTCGGTAGGCGCTCAGAGGCGGTAATTAATATCCTCCAAAAAACCCCACGTTTCGAATCTAAAACTCTATCGGCTTTTTCCTGCTGCAGACGATCATCGTTCTTGTTAGCCTGACTGGACAACACAAATTTTTGGCCACAGCTTAAGCAATCGGTATATTCGTACCCCCTAATAAGGTAGCTACTCCCATCTCTTTGCCGAATGAGCTGATCAGACACATTTCTAGCCAGCTCTCTGCTCTCGCAGATAGGGCATTGCAAGTCGGTACCTTTGTTTTTCGCCTCCATATTTAAGGCCATGACTCAAGATGAAAGGAGGCTAAAAACAGGTTCGGACCGGCTGTAAGACGAAATTTTATGTACAGCCTATCAGGCGAATTCTGCGCAGGATGCTTATATTGCGTAACGTATGCGTCATATTTCAGTTCGCGCTGTCCTCGCCCTGAACTATTCGGATATGTATATGCCCGATAGAAATCGCACCTTCTTAAGCCTGACAAGCACAGCGCTATATCATCCATACTATAGTCAAGCGATTGTCTGTCATTGTCAGCCTTTAAATTTTCAATATTCAGACGTCTATCATCGATCTCACCTCCACTATTGAAAACCACTCCTCTGATGCTATCCAGACAAAAATGCGGCTCGGTTCCAACCGGTACAGGTGACATAAAGTCTAATCGAATATTTGGCCGCAAACAGGCTGTCGTAAACATCGTCGGCTCAATTATATCTGTCCAAGTAAAACAAAAGGCGCCCAGTGATACGGGTCGCTCCAATCACAAGTTTTTGTTGCGCCCTCATACTGTTTGCAATCAACCATTTTTGAAATAAAATCCGACTTTGCAGCTTGAAGCGCCGCTCCAGCAGACAACCCCTCCGCCAGATATTGATAAAAGCGTGCCGAGAATACTGAAGTTGAGCGATCACTAACCGCCCAAAGCGTTGCGATTACAGAGCCCACCCGACCCATTCCAATAAAGGTATCGGCAAGGCCATCGATGCTAGCAGTGTTAATTCCTACCGATTCCGATTGACTGCCGGGGGTAGCGGTATCGCACGCAGCGAGAAATGCCAAGCGAATGTCCTCGCCCACGTACACACCACTATTAAACCCATCTGCGATCTGGCCCACAGTAAGCTCCTCGTCGTCATTGGGCCCGCCCAGGTACAGAGTTGAAGCATTGATATTCATTCGATTTACGAAATGCGACGCAACATGTAGATAGGGGCTGCCGGAATTTATAGCGCCCTTAAACGATGTCCTCGTCAAGTCACGGTTCATAATTGCGACACCAGGCAATATGCCTTCGTCATTTTCCTGTGTTCTATCGCGCACAATGACATCAATCTCATTCTCAACCCAGCGCAAAGGCTCTAGTCGCGCGGCTTTACGTTTCGGGTTAACCACCTCACTCAGCCCTAATGCAACTATGCAATCTTCTTTACCTTCTTTCGCATCGAAAACTATTGAGTCGCAGGGAGCGTCGTTTCTGGCGACAACCGGGCTATTTACGTGGTATTTCGGGATCCGAACGACTTTAAAACGATCACCTAAATAGCTGTCTCCATCGAAAAGTGTGCTCATAGGTATCATTTGCAGTGGGTTATTGAGCACAAACACCAAGTATTCTGGGTTTTCATACTCAAACAAAGGTTCCAGCGGAGCCAATAAGCTGTCGTACAATTCGTTGGCAAGTCTTTTTAGTTGTTCGCGCTCCTGGGGCAATGCCTGCACAGCGCGCGACCTGTTTTTTAAGAGCCGCCGATACTCGAAAATTTTTGCCTCCAGCACTTCCCTTTTTACGCGACTCAGAAAGCTGGTCCCAGCGTTTGGACTATTGGGCCCAACCGCAAAGATCACAACCTCATCGTCCTGGAAAGCGAAACGTACACCCAGAGCTGTTTTCCCCTTGGTTGCAAGCAATAAATCGACAAAGGTTTTGGTGTTACCAATTCTGTTAAGCGATTGACTCTTTACAGATGCCTGAAAAGACGCTCTAAATGCGTCACCGTCTTTTCTTAATTGCTCAAGCTTTCTCACTTTATCAGCTATTTTCTGCTGGCCCGGTGTCGAGGTATCGCGCGCTCTGGTTAATTTGCGCAACTCTGATTGAATTTTATAGACTTCTGCCGAGTGCTCATTAAAAGCATCGAGCACCTCTTTTTCTGTCGGCGAATATTCAAGATTTCTATTCTGACTGACGGATCTCAGTTGGTAGTCTGACACCTCCCGCTCTTTCAAGAGATCCATGATTTGCTCTGCCTCATAGAACCTTTTTGCCTTTAGCAACCAGGCCGCCAAATTCTCATAGTAAGTACGCGTGTCTTCCTGATACATGTCTATTGATGACTTGCCGAGTTCGGCCACTTGACGCTTCATACTATGAACTCGGTCAACTGCCTTTTTGGCTAAAGCAATCGCGAATTCTCTGTCTGAACCCAAATTCCTGTTATAAAGAAACCTAGCGTAGCTAAACTCTGTACTGGCCTTTTGGCCTTCATTTCCCTCGTAACCCAGACCCAATGCAGAAACAAAGCTGCTGTCTGCCTCTGCGCTTAACCCCTTAGTCGCCTGTAACTTGCCCAGCGCGGTATAGGCTTCTGCCAGTTGCGCCAGGTCCGGAATTTGCAGTGATTCATTGAGCTCGATTGAAGTTTCGAAATTATATAGCGCAGCCTTAAATCGCCTCAGCCCAGTATTCAGTTGCCCCATAAGGAACATTTTTGAAGCCTGACTCCGAGTGCTGTCGCCCACGAAGAGACTATCCATGATATCGATGGATCCCTGTATAAATTTTTTTGCTTTCTTAAAATCCCTAATTTCTAAGCTAACAATACCTGCATCTCTTAGGAGACTGGCGCCAAGCGTTGCGCTTAAACCATCAACAGCATCTAGGGCCTCTGCCGCACTTGAAAGATACTCTATCGCACCTTTCCGGTTGCCAACTGAATGCTCCAGCGTCGCCAGTGTATTTAGTATTTCCGCCCGAGACTCTGATACTTCTTCGGTTGCCTCGTACTTATTGAATTCCACAAGCAGCCGTTCCAATGTTGATTTAGCGTCGTAAAACTCCCCTTGGATAAGCTTCGAGTTTGCTAATACTCGATAACAGACGTAACTGTCCAGAATGTCCGCACCGCTTGTGGAGACATAATGACTTAGAGCGTTTTCCGAAACGGTGATCGCCAGACTATGCTGCCCAGTAGCAGCCAGTGACTCCGCGTACGAACACTGGATATCAATCTTTTCAGCAGGCTCAATAGCGTTGCCTAACTTATCCGCAGCAACAAGCTCTGTGGCTAAGCTTTGATAGTCAATAGCGTCTGCTAAATTGTCAAAATTTGCCAACACACGCCCGATGGTTGAGTTAAGTATCGCATTGATATAAACCCAGCTATCATGCTCGCGTTCTAAGTCAATATGAGGAAGATTATTTAACAGCGATTCCCTCGAATACAAACTGAGGGCACTATCCAGGTATCGCTTACCGCTATCGATATCGCCACGAAAAACCCTTAGTAAGCCTAAGACCAGGTCTTTCACCGCAAGAGAAAAGTAGCGACTATCCACATCTACTTGCTTAGATACTCTTTCTAATTCTTCCGTATACGCAATTACCTGCCTTTCCACGTTTTCGTCTATATGCTGGTGTTCGTCCTGCGCAACGCCTACCGCAACCAATGGTAAAATCTGCAATATTTCCGACTGAACTCGGTGGGGCGAAGGATTAACTCTATATGACAGCTCTAGTGCTTTTTCCAACCTTTCTTTTGCTGCTTGATATCGATCCATCTCATTTAAAAGAGATCCTAGGCGGTAGTTAGCCTGCACTACCTCAATTGTTTTGGCTCCCGTAGCCTCCAGACAAATAATCTGCCTCTCTAGTGTTTCTGCCTGCCCTTCAAAGTCTTCCTCCGCTTCCAGCACGTCAGCCAACTGGCTGATAAATTCTAACGCGCCAGAATAGGAACAGCGGAAAATCCTTCCCCAGGTCTTATCAGCCACCTTTTTAGCGAGCTGCCAATCAGCACCATTACTCGTCTCTTCGCGCACTTCTGACTTTTCAAGTTGATAAGCCTCCAGTATCGCCAACCCGTATCTGGGATGCTCCTCGCCATATTTCTCGAGCACACCCTGGATTCTTGTGTTCATATTTTCAAGCTGACAAGCACGGTCTTCGAGACGGACACAGAGTTCTTGTTCCAGCTCAACTAACCGCAGAATCTGGTGATGACCTACAGCCATGAGTGGCCCACCGCCCTCGAACGCAATTGCCAACTGCGCTCTCGCAGCCTCGAGCTGATCTTGCTTTAGGTATTCATTAGCGATATTGCTCATCCTATTGAACATGGCGGGATGATTGAAGGGATATAGCCGACGAAGCATTTCCAATGATTGCTTGTACAACACTAGCGCCTCTTCTGACTTATCGGCCCTGGCTAAGGCGACCGCAAGATAATTCATTGCATTCGCTATATCGATGTGATCCTGTTCTTGATAGACCTCCTGATAGGTCGCCAATACTTGCCGCAGAAGTTCAACACCTTCTTCTGGGGACGTATTCGGTGTAAAGAGGTACAGGTCTAGCATAGCGTCTGCTAGTTTCTTTTTGTAATTAGGAAAGTACTGTCTGACAACAAGAGTTTCAGTTTCACCAAACAATCGTTGAACGTCAATCTCATTGCCAAGCTCAGGTAGCTTTAGTGAAGGCAATACTTCTCGACTTATATAGTTCTTTCCTTCCGTCAGGAGCTCATACTTGACAACGATCGCTTCCAACAGCACACGAACAGTCGCAGCCTGATCAAATTCAATCAGGCTGTTTCTTGCTAAGAAATACAGCGAGTGTTCTAGTGCCTTTCTGTCACTGCGCCGCAAAGCGGACCAAACCTGAAATTGCGATGCTTGGAAAGACTCTTTATCAGATTTGGACATTTTACCAAGCAATTTCGACAACTCATCGTGTTGCCAAGGATATGCAGCACAATGGATCTCTAATGCGTTTTGCATGTATGAATAGGACGTTTCATAACGATCTCGATCTCTAGCCATGCTCGCCATGTCAATTAATAGCCTGATACTAACGTCAGCTACGTCTGTTCCTTCGACGTCTCTAAATTTATTAACGTTGTCAAGTGCTAAATCATAAGAAAACTCTGCGTTCTCAAAATCACCCTGCGCCCGATACACATTGCCATAAGCGCGCAACAGCAATGCTTCTCCGAATTCACTCCCGCCCGTGTTACGGTATCCTGACAGCGCAGATTCGATTGCTTCACGTGCTGACTTCAGATCTTGCTTTTCAAGGGCACTGTCAGCCATTGCAAGTAGCACTTGTGTAGCTCCATCTAAATGCCGAGCTGCAAGCCATTCCATTGAACGTTTTTCTACTGTTTCCTCCCAGCCTGCTTCACGGGGAACTCGATTTGCATGCTTACTTCGCCAGGCCGCAACATCAGCTAACATTCGATCGATATATCGCGATTTTGTGCGTGGCGAAGCATCAAAACTGATAGCCTTGAAATCAGCCATTGCCGGCGTAAGGCAAGCATCCGGCAAGATTGAATTTGAGCTTGCAGCAGATTTGCCAACGGTTGCGCAACCAGTCACAGACAAACCGCACAACACCAGAATTTTTACAGTGGCCAGGTTTAGCCAATATGTTGGATGGCTTCTATTCACCCCCGCCTCCGCCGTCTCCACTTGCTTCAACGCTACTTTCGGAATGACCGGAATCGATCACTGGATCAGAATCTTCATTGATTGCGCTGTCGATGCCGCCAGACTCCGATTCTATAGCAATGTCATCACCCCATTCATTTTCTATCTGCTCAGGAGCTATCTCCGACAGATAAGCATCACCACCTTCGACACTCATATACTCGTTGCCCGGAACCGACCAGTCTTGCTCCGGGTCATGACCCGGCTCGGCTAAAGGAGACGAGAAAGACCAATCCAGTTGAGAGTTAAGACCATGCTCAGCCGACGATGCTGAGAACACAGAATCAGGATTAAACGACCCGTCCTGCTCAGGATCATGACCCGGCTCAGCTGATGGAGAGGGAATAGCCCAATCTAGATTGGAATCAGGGCCATGCTCTACCGGGGAAGACGGATACGACCAATCTAAATCAGTGGAACCGCGTTCCGACTGCGACTCAACTGCATCAGTGGTAGGCGCATTGTCGTCTTGCCTGTCCATCAACGATCGTACTCCGTCGACTCCTAGCGCCGCTGCAAGCGCTATTGTGACTGATGCGCTCCCCACAGCATCAGACACCCCATCAAGTGATGGAGTTTCGTTTTGAGACCTTTGAGATTCAACAGTTTCACTGATTTTAGGTTCCTGGCTATAGGTCTCCATTGCCTGTGGGTCCACTATAGGATAGCCCGATACTCCGGGATGCTCGGCGTGATCTGAAAAAGCAGAAAAAAGCTTCTCTGCGCCACTCTCCTCTAAAGCACGGTGGGTCATATCTGCATAGTCCTCAAGCGCAGCCAGCCTTTCCTCACGGCGGACTTCCACTTCAGAACTAAGTTCGCCAATGCTCTCAAAGTCTTGCCTGTCTTGCTGCTGTTTTTTCATACGCTCATTCCTGTCAGTTGATTGCGCAGACTAGCTTATTTGTTATTGTTAATTTGCCAAGCGAATAGGCGCGTACTCAGACTGAATTGATGACTGAGGGTCCATCAGGCCTGCACGAATTTTATACAGGTTGATTTGTTCGGTTGCGTGCTGCAACAAATCCTTTTCTTTGGCGCACACTAGCATATCGACGATATTTTCATCCAGCCCCTCCCCGTCCAAATAGAGATAGTCCTGAATAGAACGCTCGCCGCGTTCAACAAGCTGTGTGTCTATTTTTAGATCAACTCGCGGATCGATATGGTCGACCTTTACCAACAGACTGGCCAGGTTCCCTGAGCCCGGAATCGGGTGAAGGTGTCGGTATTTATCAATGACCTCGGCAGACTGGTCATAGATGTATCGCTGTAGCTGGACGCGCAGCGCGTGCGCCTCTGCAATGTAGCGAGGCTCGCGGATTTGATCCAGCATGAGCTGCAATGTGCGAAGCTGGCTAATCTCAATGTAACAGGAGGAGTGGTCACCGCCTGAATTAAAAAAAGAAACAACATCTTGGGTGATTTGCTCTGATCGGAATTCAATCAAATTGGCCAGCAAATCACTATCTATTTTCCCGCTTTTGATTGGCGACCAGGTGAACTCACTAAATTGAACGCTCCAGCTTACATAAACATCGAGCATGTTTACTTTTATTGGCTGCATTGGCTGCCAGCCTGAGTTCACACCCTCCCGAAAAGTTAAATAACGAAATTTTGGATTCGGGGACCAGGGCTCTTCTTCGTTTTGAACTACGCGATCTACTGCGCCACGTGAATTAACTTCATACACAACCTGTTCTGGTGAATAACTAACCGGGCTGTCATCTTCAAATCGCAATATTACCGGCAGATTTTCTCGGAGTATTCGCATGGGTTCAGGCCATGGCTGCAGATAGCCGAACCCTAAGGCGGTCAGCCAAGAAAAAAGCACGAAAGGCTTGGCAGGCCATTCCGTTATGCTGGCAGTGGAAAAAACCACGCAAACCAGAACGAAACAAATGCCGATGAGTGTTGCAGCGCGCGTGTATTTTCGTGCAGTGTGTGCCCGTTGCAGCACATCAGGGTCGTAAAAAATTGCGAAACGCCCGTACGCTGCCTCCAAAATGCATTGCGCGGGCGACAAACAGACTGCCATTGATAACAACATACCGACGTATGGCGTGAATACACTCGTTGCGAAGTGTTGCTCGAGAAGCGGGCTGTAGATCGCTGGGACGCCGAAAACGTACACACATACTACGTCTACACAACCCGCTAATGACATCGCGACCAACATCGCGCCCAAGAATTCTTCAAATTTTGTTTTCATATTTTTTCAATCGATTCGCCACCCTTAACTACCTAAACGGCTTTTCGTAGCGCAATGTCAAAAACTCTTTGAGAAACAGCCTTAACATACTGACATTGACACCAACATCCCGACGTATGGTGTAAAAAACTCATTGCGAGGCATTGCTCGAAAAGCGGGTTGCAGATTGCACGGATGCCAAAATATAGACACAAATCACGTCTAAGCATCCTGCTGGCGACATCGCAGCCAGCATCACAACCAAGAATTCATCAAATTCCGTTCTCATATTTTTTTAAACCGATTGGCCGGATACGACGCGAAATATCAGGCATGCTGTTTCGATACCACTAATAACATAAAGGGTATTTCGGGCGGTAATGTCAGGATTTCTTTCGAAAACAGTTTTTTCCAAAAATTTGGCTAGTCGGTGCTACGTAGGCTAGATTTGTGCTGTTTTTTGACATTTCGACCATTAAAAGCGTTTGGGTAAATACAGAGTGGAATTTCTGGCCGATAGCAAAGTGATAACAATCAGTAGCGCCCAACCAGAGTCTGACAAACCCGTTCAGATTGAGGTTGCTGTAACTCAGAAAGCCCGATTTTTGCCGCTGCCTAATCAACGTACAGGCGGCCGGTAGGATGCGGCCTATAGAAGCCCGTGCTCGCCGGCTGAATGACTTTTTATGGAGTTTTGGAACGCCTTTAAGGACTGCTTGCAGTGCCAGCCCTATACCGACCGGCATGTCACGACTCGAGATGATCTCTCTATTTTTTATTTCCCGGAATTTGCGGCACGAGAATAAAACCTCAGTGAACAGAAGGTTGAATAACCCACTCTCCATTGGTATTTACAACGCCATTGTTGCCGGATGGCGGGACTCATTGATCTGGCTGTTGGCTGTTATTACCCTTTTTGTTGCAATATCTTGTGTATTCATCCGCGCGATTCCTTCTGCCAATGCTTCAATTTCTGCTGCTGATGAGCTTGCCACAATAGCCAGTGAGCCAACGGTCTCCCCTGCGCCAACCCGCCACTACAACGATGCAGCCTACCGCCAGGTGCTTGACGGTGGCTTACACTGCGGTTCCCATTCCCCTGGTTCAACTAGCTCCACTAGCAACACGAAGATCGACGCCAGTTCACTATTACCCCCTGCTGCCGCGCACCGAACGGTCGCCTGCGTCGCCATGCTTGAATACGCGATTCGCTATGTACATCAGGTGGGACCGTTTGCTCATCCGCTTGGCTACGCAGCCGACCTGACTAGGCTCTATGGTCTGCTGGCAACTCACCACCGCGCCGCTCGAGATTTCACTGCTGCAGGTAAAGCACAAGTGGCCATGCAAGCCTATCGCAACCATGGTGGACAGCAACTGGCAGAAAACTACGCCGCACTCGCACTCGAGCAGGCCAGACAAGCGGCGCAGCAGAATAACAGGCAAGCAGCTAAAAGCTATCTGGATGAAGCCTACAGCATTGCCTACAACCTGCTGGGCGATTTTCCAGACTTTACATCCACCACACTGGAGCTACTTGAACAAACTGCCCTGCAGTTGGATGCACATCGCAGACATAAACAAGCTGAACAACTCTATCGCCTGGTTATTACTGGTCAGCTACAACTCCAGTACCAACAACGTCAACGAGGTATCGATTTCCCTGCGCCCACCCATACCCACCAACACTTAGTTAACAACTTGAACCTGCAGGGTAAGCATCGCGATGCATTGCGGTTACAGAACAAATACCTCAGTAACTGAAAAAATTAGTTTCATGCGAGCCAGCTGGAATTACCGATGACGCAATGTTCCGCAACTAGGACAATTCCTAAAACGCTTCTACTACTCGCAGCCCTGACTGTCACAACCGTTGCCGTTGGTGCCGTCACATCCACTCCCATCCTACGAGAAGAGTCGACTCGAATTAGGAACCCGTCCTCTGATGTTGGCAAGGCTGCGGAACAACGCGGTGATATTGAGGAGGCTTTTCGCTTAACGGTTGCGGAAGCCGCAGATTGCGACGCCACCGATTCTGGTGCAGATGCGTTCAATTGCCATGCGGTCTTACGCGAGGTTGTTTACTACGCAGAGCAACGTGAGCAACCGCAGACAGCAATTTCATACGCCCGTCGGGCACTCAGGCTTTCTGAAGGAACGTACGGCACGCTAAGCACGATAACACTGAGTGATTATGAGTTATTGGCGAAACTTCTAGCGGAAAGTGCCAGGTTTGCAGAAGCTGAGCAGTACTACATCGCCGCCATAGAATCAAGACTAGCAATAGATGCACAAGAAGGTCTGCCGCCCTTTTTCGATCTGGCAGATTTATACCAGCGCCTTGCTAACAACCTGACAGCTCAATCTAAACCTGATCAGGCCAGCGAGATACTCAAAAAGTCTATGCAAGTGTTTTACGATCGGAGCGATCGGTACGACAGAATTACGCTGGAACTAATCAGCCATACGCACAACCTCGACAAGCAGAATCGCAGCAGCGATGCCAATTATTATCTCGATGAAGCATTGCGCTTGACGGAACGACTGATAGATCCACCCGACAATTTATCCAACATCATGATACCCGTGTACAACGCGCTAACCAGCCGCCTGGACGCACGCAAACGATTCAAAGAAGCCGAGCGTTTCTACGGCCTATGGCTCATGCTTGAATCCATGTTTTACCAGCCCGACCAGCCGGTTCCGGTTGAAACCTTCAAACGCTATGTCTGGAATCTCCAGCAACAGGGGCGAGATAAGGACGCGGAAGATTTACAGAAAAAGATTGAGATAGAACTGGAGAAGCGCGGACTGAAAGTTATTGATTGGTCACCGCGCTATACGGACCAAATTTTTAGGGTCAGAGGAGACTGTAAAAGAATCTAGCTGCGCCGGTAAACTCATGTGCCTCTATCCCATCCTCCGGGTAAAAAGCCTCGATCGCGAAGTTCCTCTTCAAGGAAATCTGTTCGGAGAGCAATACATGCTTCTAAACAGACTTCATCAATTGCCTCTACCTCCAGAAGCACTCCAAGAGCGCTTGTTTTAGCTCTGGAGGTAAATAGACCCTTGTTTTCAAACAATACCCTAACCAAGGCTTTTTCGGCTTTCCCTTTCTGGCTTTGGTATTCATCTCGTTCAACTATTCTCGCAAATATTTGAACAGTTATTGCTTTCATTTCAGGAGTGTCACCATTAAGAGCTTTTACCAACATCTCAATGATATACGGATCTTCCGATAAGGCAAAACCCTTATCATCTGCACTATACAAGTGTCTTTCTATCCCTAGAAAAAGAAAGTAATCAAAAGGTTCTCCCACCAATTCACCTATATAATTTTTTGATATGACTCTTCTTGCTTCTTTGACAGATAGCAAAGCTGCTAGCGCTGGCAAAACGTTGACATTTGACTTTGAAGGGAACTGATCAATGTATGGCTCGACCTGGAGGCTTTCGAGATAAGCATCAAGCATTTCTCTTTTAGCTTCTCCATATTCAGAAGGGAGGTAATCAATAATTTTTTCAACAGCTTCTTTAGATGTTTTGAAATTATCGCTGCGATCAGGTTCATAGCTTAACTCATACATCAAAGAAATTGCCTTAAGAATCAATTCCTCCTTCTCTTTCTCTTTCTGGCGAAGCCTAGTCGAACTTGCTTCCTTCGCACTTATAGTAACCATTTTACTTCTCCTTTTAGTTAAAAATCGTTACCTCGGGTGCGCATAACGAACATTATGCAACATAAGCCTTCTTAAGAAGAACTCCGGCCATTTGTCTCTTAATACCCTAATTTAAACCCCATCCATTGGGCTACAATCTAATTCAGGCATACCCTCTTTCCTCCACCTTTCAACCAGAATTTTGGTTAGCTCACATTTGATAAAGCGGCGGTCTCGGTCTGACTGTCCGTCGTCAAACGAATGGAACCGGCGTAGCGATTTGCTAATGGAGAATTTTGTTCCTCATGGTCATGTTACGCGGCGTGCCGCTGAAAGTGCAAACGACGTTTTGCGAGGGTCCTTTTCTTAATCCTTTCTCGTTTTGCCAGTATTGATTGTCCACGTCCGAAGTAAACATCGGCCGGCGTCAGGTTGTTCAAGCTTTCATGGTATCGCTGGTGGTTGTAATGTTCGACGAACGCCTCGATCTGCTTTTCAAGATCGCCGGGTAAGAAGTAGTTCTCCAGCAAGATGCGGTGCTTCAAGGTCTGGTGCCAGCGCTCGATCTTGCCCTGTGTTTGCGGATGATACGGTGCACCGCGAACGTGGCTCATGCCATTGTCCTCGAGCCAGTCTGCCAGGTCACTCGAGATGTAACTCGAGGGCGCCGTTAATCGAGCGGTTACATTTAACTGCCTCCGCCAAAAACATCACCGAAGCATGACCGAGAAAAACTTAGCTGGGAACAACGCCCTTTACGGAGCGCTTACCGCTTACTCATCACCGAGGTATGCGCCAACAAAAAAGCCCTCGCTATTTCTAGCGAGGGCTTTGGAATAGAAGCCTGGCGATGTCCTACTCTCACATGGGGAGACCCCACACTACCATCGGCGCTGAGCATTTTCACTTCCGAGTTCGGAATGGGATCGGGTGGTTCCTACTCGCTATGGTCGTCAGGCAAAGCTAACTGATTGTAAAAGGAAAGGGGTCGAACCGAGGTTTTCGCCCAGTGGACTTGGAGCCGCTCTAACCGAAAACGAAAACCTCGGTTCGACCCCTTTCCTTTTCCCTTTTACCAATCTGGAATTTTGTTTTGACGCAGAAAGACTGCATTCTTTCAAGTTGCTTGAGTTTATATGGCCAAGCCGCACGGGCAATTAGTACTGGTTAGCTTCATCCATTACTGAACTTCCACACCCAGCCTATCAACCTTGTAGTCTTCAAGGGCCCTTCAGGGGGATCAAGTCCCCAGGGAAATCTAATCTTAGGGGGGGCTTCCCGCTTAGATGCTTTCAGCGGTTATCCCGTCCGTATATAGCTACCCGGCAGTGCCACTGGCGTGACAACCGGAACACCAGAGATACGTCCACTCCGGTCCTCTCGTACTAGGAGCAGCTCCCTTCAAATTTCCAAACGCCCACGGCAGATAGGGACCGACAATCTGTTACTTTCGACTGACTGGAAAAATCAGCCTACTGACCTTGGCCAATAAAACCAAGGCGGGCAAATCTTTCAATTTGCCTCTACATGTCGCCATATAGATCGGACTGTATCTTCATCTTTCTATGGAAAAGATGTTCGGCGTACAGTCTCTGAGGGCTCTAGATCATTAAGAATCTCCGCAAGTGATATTCGTCGATACTTGCCCGACTTATTCATCGAGTAAGCAACCCTAAGCAGTTCCGCAAAACCGTTTATGGTTCTATGTTCGCCATCGCGCATCGCGAAAACAATCTTGGAAAAAATCTCAAAATCGTTTTTCTTCGATGTTCGAAGACGAAATTCTCGAAAAAATGGAATCACTTTTGTCGCCAAGTCATCTCTGGCTTTAACGACAAATACCCATGTTGCATCTTGAGGATTATTGAAGTGATTTGGTTTTACATATCCACAACCCAGTGTTTTTTGCAGAAGGTATAAGACCTCCACACTGGCTACATGTTGAGATACATGAAACTCTGGCACGATCTGCCAGTTAGTTTTCGCGGTTCGATTGCGCTGAACCGCCACGTGAAAACTACCCTCACCGTCAACAAACCCCGCGATGTAATGAGCGAGATTCGAATCTAGCCTTCCCTGCTGGTTACCTGCATCCACTGCATTGTCACTGCGTGATTTACTGTAAAAACAGCAAATCATGCGAGTAGCATGGAATACAACCAGGCTTTCCAGCATATAGCCAAATTTATAGACAGCTCTTTATTGTCTAACTGTCTCACGACGTTCTAAACCCAGCTCGCGTACCACTTTAAATGGCGAACAGCCATACCCTTGGGACCTGCTACAGCCCCAGGATGTGATGAGCCGACATCGAGGTGCCAAACTCCTCCGTCGATGTGGACTCTTGGGAGGAATCAGCCTGTTATCCCCGGCGTACCTTTTATCCGTTTAGCGATGGCCCTTCCATACAGAACCACCGGATCACTAAGACCGTCTTTCGACCCTGCTCGATGTGTCTATCTCGCAGTCAAGCACTCTTATGCCTTTGCACGCAACGCGCGATGTCCGACCGCGCCGAGAGTACCTTTGTGCTCCTCCGTTACTCTTTGGGAGGAGACCGCCCCAGTCAAACTACCCACCATACACTGTCCCCAATCCCGATAAGGGACCTAGGTTAGAACCTCAAACATATCAGGCTGGTATTTCAAGATTGGCTCCACGCAATCTGGCGATCACGCTTCAAAGCCTCCCAGCTATCCTACACAAACATATTCAAAGTCCAGTGCAAAGTTGTAGTAAAGGTGCACGGGGTCTTTCCGTCTAGCCGCGGGTACGCTGCATCTTCACAGCGATTTCAATTTCACTGAGTCCCGGGTGGAGACAGTGTGGCCATCGTTACGCCATTCGTGCAGGTCGGAACTTCACGTTAACCCCCGCGTTTCCACAGGGCGTAGACTATACCTTCACCTGATCGCCACAAGCTGAGAAGGCTTGTGATCGTTTGCCGAAGCAAAGATCAGGGCCGGCGTATTATGGATTCATCAAATGTAAATCCATCCAGGGATCTCATCCCCTGAGTCGTTACAGGGATCACTTTCGTGATCTTACCCTCGGTATTGCCCTTAATGCCTGCACGCATTACTAGGGTTTCACCGATTTGAGCCGGTTTGCTGGCCAGAATCACTTCCGACCGGGGCAATTTTACTTACCCGACAAGGAATTTCGCTCGATTGCTCTTATCTGTTTCCAGAAAAGTCGGACTTTATCTTGAACTACCTCTGTTCATCTGTTTCGCAATGGTTCGAATTTCTTCTATACCATCGTCGGTCAAATGAACTTCCTTTTCCATCTTCAAAAGAATGCGGCGGAACTTCTTAAAATCCACATTCTTCTTCGTTTTCAAAGGATGCTTAACAAAAAATGGAACGATGCGTTCAAGAAGATGTTTCTTGCTTCTTACTCTGTAGGCCATTCGATCTTCGTGGTTGACGCGAACGACACCACATTCGAAATAGGCCTTCAAAGCATGAAGGATCTGCACATCGCGCTCGTGTTGCACAACGGTGAATTCCGGTAAAACCTGAAATCCTGTGGCCATTTCCTTATTGGCATTGATGCCAACGTGGAAACAACCTTCGCCGTCCACGAAGCCTGTTATCCATTGAGCGTCAAGTTTCATTGATAGCTCCCAAGCGTAAAGTCTCTGAGGGTTCTTAGTGCGTCTAAGTCTTCCCTGCGGATTGTCCCCATGTCGTTCAGATTTTTACTGCTGATCTGACGATCAACGAGTACTGAAACGTTTTGGAGGAGTTTCCCGCATATGGCTCGGTTTTACTAAGGCTAGCGTTAGTTAACCTTAGGACCGTTCATTGTGTTAACAACAATTAAAAATTGTCGCGAGCTAAGTTGTCAAAAAACTTAACCCCTTCGTATCGCTACGAAGTTCGGACTATATCATCATGATTCAAACTGACGACATCCGGTAAATGTCTAAATCATGCTTGGCGTGTAGTCTCTGAGGATTCTGACCGCAGTCAGTCTTTCCTGCTGATTGTCCGCACCGCATGGATTGTCACTTGGAATGTTTGGGAAGAGTTTTTACTCTGACCCCAAAAATCAAGTACCAGCGGATACACCGGAGTTTCCAGCATATAGCCAAGTTTATTTGCGTAACTACAATCGGTCATTATCTCTATAGTTACGGCCGCCGTTTACCGGGGCTTCGATCAAGAGCTTCGTCCGAGGACTAACCCCATCAATTAACCTTCCGGCACCGGGCAGGCGTCACACCCTATACTTCCACTTACGTGTTTGCAGAGTGCTGTGTTTTTAGTAAACAGTCGCAGCCACCTGGTCACTGCAACCCCCACCAGCTTAGAAAGCAGTTTAAAAAACACGTTTCATCACCAACAGGGGCGTACCTTCTCCCGAAGTTACGGTACCAATTTGCCTAGTTCCTTCACCCGAGTTCTCTCAAGCGCCTTAGGATTCTCTCCTCACCCACCTGTGTCGGTTTTCGGTACGGTCACAAACTATCTGAAGCTTAGAGGATTTTCCTGGAAGCATGGCATCAACCACTTCTCGGTACAAAGACCGATGGTCTCGTATCTCGACATTAAGAACCCGGATTTACCTAAGTCCTCTGCCTACATACTTTCCCCGGGACAACCAACGCCCGGTAGATCTAGCCTTCTCCGTCCCCCCATCGCAATAGTCCGCGGTACAGGAATGTTGACCTGTTTCCCATCGACTACACCTTTCGGTCTCGCCTTAGGGGCCGACTCACCCTGCGCCGATTAGCGTAGCGCAGGAAACCTTGGGTTTTCGGCGTGCGGGTTTTTCACCCGCATTATCGTTACTCATGTCAGCATTCGCACTTCTGATACCTCCAGCATGTCTCGCAACATGCCTTCACAGGCTTACAGAACGCTCCTCTACCATGCGTACACAAGGTACGCATCCGCAGCTTCGGTACACAACTTGAGCCCCGTTAAATCTTCCGCGCAGGCCGACTAGACCAGTGAGCTGTTACGCTTTCTTTAAAGGGTGGCTGCTTCTAAGCCAACCTCCTGGCTGTCTGTGCCTTCCCACATCGTTTCCCACTTAGTTGTGATTTAGGGACCTTAGCTGGCGGTCTGGGTTGTTTCCCTTTCCACGACGGACGTTAGCACCCGCCGTGTGTCTCCCGTGATTGCACTTGCTGGTATTCGGAGTTTGCATCGGTTTGGTAAGTCGGGATGACCCCCTAGCCGAAACAGTGCTCTACCCCCAACAGTGATACACGAGGCGCTACCTAAATAGCTTTCGAGGAGAACCAGCTATCTCCGAGCTTGTTTAGCCTTTCACTCCTAGCCACAGCTCATCCGATAATTTTTCAACATTACCCGGTTCGGGCCTCCAGTAGGTTTTACCCTGCCTTCACCCTGGCCATGGCTAGCTCGCTCGGTTTCGGGTCTACTCCTTACGACTAAATCGCCCTATTCAGACTCGGTTTCCCTACGCCTCCCCTATACGGTTAAGCTTGCCGCAAAAAATAACTCGCTGACCCATTATACAAAAGGTACGCAGTCACCCGACCGAAGTCAGGCTCCCACTGCTTGTACGCACGCGGTTTCAGGTTCTATTTCACTCCCCTCTCCGGGGTTCTTTTCGCCTTTCCCTCACGGTACTAGTTCACTATCGGTCGGTAGGGAGTATTTAGCCTTGGAGGATGGTCCCCCCATGTTCAGACAAGGTTTCACGTGCCCCGTCCTACTCTTTGTCACTCCATCAATCCACCTTTCGCATACAGGGCTATCACCTTCTATGGCCGGACTTTCCAGACCGTTTTACTAAGCTTCAAGATTTGCTTGTGACTGGGCTATTCCCCGTTCGCTCGCCGCTACTTAGGGAATCTCGGTTGATTTCTTTTCCTCCAGGTACTTAGATGTTTCAGTTCCCTGGGTTTGCTTTACACACCTATGTATTCAGTGTGCAATGACCACCGAAGTGGCCGGGTTGCCCCATTCGGAAATCCCCGGATCAAAGCTAGTTTGCCAGCTCCCCGAGGCTTATCGCAGGCTACTACGTCCTTCATCGCCTCCTACCGCCTAGGCATCCACCGCGCGCGCTTCATAGCTTGACCATATAAAGTCAAGCAACTTGTACGAATGCAGTCTTACATCATCGAGCCGAAGCTCGATGCTAGACGTCAAAACAAAATTTTCCAGATTGTTAAAGATCGACTGACTAAAAGTCAGTTAGAAAAAGTTAAACCTTTGCTAACTAACCTTAAAAAGTTGGTGGAGCCAGGCGGGATCGAACCGCCGACCCCCTGCTTGCAAAGCAGGTGCTCTCCCAGCTGAGCTATGGCCCCCTTGCTAGTCTATTTTACGCCTGGCGGCGTTGCGCATTTTGTTCACTTCGGTCACATAGCAATAGCTATGCTCCCTCATTCTCAAAATCCGCGCCTTGCCAGCCAAAAAATATCCTGCGCAATCATCACTTGATTCGGTCGCTTGGCCGCGTTGCGCTTGTCGCTCGTTCAGTCACGTACTGATGTACGCTCCTTCTCTCACTCCGGCGCGCGCCTTGCCAGCCGAAAAAAATCCTGCGCGAGGCACTTCGTATAAACGATGCTTATTGAGAGAGTGCCACTAAAAACGTTCGGGGGTCAGAGTAAAAACTCCTATGACTTTACCCCGGAATTGCACGCGTCGTGTCAGAGTTCTTACTCTGACCCCCGCCATCGTCTTGGACGACGTTCCAGGATTTTGCAGGTCGTTCGATCGTCGCCGCGCCGCATACATCAGCACACGCAAGCTTGAGAGGATCGGATGAAATAGCTCAATCCAGGTGAATCCTTCCAAGGGTTTGCAGGTCGTTCGATCGTCGCGGCGCCGCGTACATCAGTACGCAAGTCGCGAGGATCGGGCGAGATGCGAAGCCTTGGTGGGTCTGGGAAGATTTGAACTTCCGACCTCACCCTTATCAGGGGTGCGCTCTAACCAACTGAGCTACAGACCCATGCTCGTGCTCAATTTTTCAGCAAGCCCCATGAAGCCATGCGGGCCAAACAGTCAGTTAAAAAGGAAACAGGTAACTTGTGAGGGAGCTCGCGCCGGCACCTTATTTAAGGCCCGGGTTTATTTACTCTGAAAGGAGGTGATCCAGCCGCACGTTCCCGTACGGCTACCTTGTTACGACTTCACCCCAGTCATAAGCCACACCGTGGTAAGCGTCCTCCCGAGGGTTAGACTACCTACTTCTGGTGCAACCTACTTCCATGGTGTGACGGGCGGTGTGTACAAGACCCGGGAACGTATTCACCGCGACAATGCTGATTCGCGATTACTAGCGATTCCGACTTCACGGAGTCGAGTTGCAGACTCCGATCCGGACTACGAACAGCTTTCTGGGATTAGCTCCCCCTTGCGGGTTGGCAACCCTCTGTACTGCCCATTGTAGCACGTGTGTAGCCCTGGCCATAAGGGCCATGATGACTTGACGTCATCCCCACCTTCCTCCGGTTTATCACCGGCGGTCTCCCTAGAGTTCCCACCCGAAGTGCTGGCAACTAGGGACAAGGGTTGCGCTCGTTGCGGGACTTAACCCAACATCTCACGACACGAGCTGACGACAGCCATGCAGCACCTGTCACTCAATTCCCGAAGGCACCAAGTAATCTCTTACAAGTTCTGAGGATGTCAAGGCCAGGTAAGGTTCTTCGCGTTGCATCGAATTAAACCACATGCTCCACCGCTTGTGCGGGTCCCCGTCAATTCCTTTGAGTTTCAACCTTGCGGTCGTACTCCCCAGGCGGAGAACTTAACGCGTTAGCTACGACACCGAGAGGCAAATCCTCCCAACATCTAGTTCTCATCGTTTACGGCGTGGACTACCAGGGTATCTAATCCTGTTCGCTACCCACGCTTTCGCACCTGAGCGTCAGTATTGGTCCAGAGAGCCGCCTTCGCCACTGATGTTCCTTCCGATATCTACGCATTTCACCGCTACACCGGAAATTCCGCTCTCCTCTCCCATACTCTAGCCCGGCAGTATCGAATGCAATTCCCAGGTTAAGCCCGGGGCTTTCACATCCGACTGACCGCGCCGCCTACGCGCGCTTTACGCCCAGTAATTCCGATTAACGCTCGCACCCTCCGTATTACCGCGGCTGCTGGCACGGAGTTAGCCGGTGCTTCTTCTGTAGGTAACGTCAAGACTTAGGGGTATTAACCCTAAGCTTTTCTTCTCTACTGAAAGTGCTTTACAACCCTCAGGCCTTCTTCACACACGCGGCATTGCTGGATCAGGGTTGCCCCCATTGTCCAATATTCCCCACTGCTGCCTCCCGTAGGAGTCTGGGCCGTGTCTCAGTCCCAGTGTGGCTGATCGTCCTCTCAGACCAGCTACGGATCGTCGCCTTGGTAGGCTTTTACCCCACCAACAAGCTAATCCGACTTGGGCTCATCCAATAGCGTGAAGTCCGAAGATCCTCCACTTTCTCCCGTAGGACGTATGCGGTATTAGCACGAGTTTCCCCGTGTTGTCCCCCACTACTGGGCAGATTCCCAAGCATTACTCACCCGTCCGCCACTCGTCGCCAAGGAGCAAGCTCCTCGCGTTACCGTTCGACTTGCATGTGTTAGGCATGCCGCCAGCGTTCAATCTGAGCCAGGATCAAACTCTTCAGTTCATTGGTATGAACAAAAAAGCGAGATCCCAAACTACTGTTTCATATAAAAACGAGTATTTTGGTCACTCACATCGGGCCACGACAAAATGCCATGGTGACGCGAGCGCCCACACAAATTACCTATTTCCTGATTGTTAAAGAACAAGCCCACGTAAATCGCAGGCAGTCCGCAATTGTACAGAAGAATCACCCTTGGGCAATAGTCCAGACGAATATTTTTAGCGGTTTTTAGCCCTTGTTTTTGGGCGAGATAGGCAGCGCCTTAAACGACGGTGATTCTAGCAAATCGGCGCTTGCCAACCTGGTAAATCTGGGTCGTCCCGGCCGCAATCTCATGGCCGCGATCACCCACGCGCTCCCCATCAATCCTCACCGCGCCTTGCTTGATCATCCGGAAGGCCTCGGAGGTACTGGGCACCATTTGCGCCTCGCGCAATAGATGGGCCAAGCCGAGGCGGCCGCCCTCGCGGCTTTGCACCGTGATCTCCTCCAGCTTGTCGGGTACCGCCCCCTGTTGGAACTGTTTGACGAAGGCTTCCTGGGCTGCTTGGGCCGCCGCGGCATCGTGGAAGCGCGCAACGATCTCCCTGGCCAAATCGAATTTGATATCACGCGGATTAGCACCGTCGGCCACCTGGGCTCGCAGGGCATCAATCTCAGCCACGGGCCGAAAGCTCAGCAACTCAAAATACCGCCACATGAGTTCGTCGGAAATGGACATGAGCTTGCCGAACATGTCCGCTGGTGATTCGGTAATGCCCACATAGTTATCCAAGGATTTGGACATTTTTTGCACGCCATCCAGCCCCTCGAGCAAGGGCATGGTCAACACCACCTGCGGCTTCTGACCCCAGCTTTGCTGTAACTGGCGGCCCACCAACAGGTTGAATTTCTGATCCGTTCCGCCCAGCTCAACATCGGCCCGCATGGCCACGGAGTCATAGCCCTGCACCAGTGGATACAAGAACTCATGAATCGCGATGGGCTTGCCGGCCGCATAGCGTTTACTGAAATCGTCCCGTTCCAGCATCCGCGCCACGGTATGGCGGGAGGCCAACTGAATCAGGTCTGCCGCGGACATGTCCCCCATCCAGCTCGAATTGAACATGATCTGCGTTTTGTCGGGATCCAAGATCTTGAAAATCTGCTCCTGGTAGGTCTTGGCATTCTCCTGGATCTCTTCAGGGGTCAGGGCCGGCCGGGTCGCGTTGCGCCCGGTGGGGTCGCCGATCAGGCCGGTAAAATCGCCGATCAAAAACAGGACCTGATGCCCCAGCCGCTGAAACTGGCGCATCTTATTAAGGAGCACGGTGTGGCCCAGGTGTAAATCCGGGGCGGTGGGGTCAAAACCCGCCTTCACGCGCAACTGCTCGCCCGCCCGCAGGCGCTTGGCGAGCTCGTCCTCGACGAGTATTTCCTCAGCTCCTCGGCTGATTTCGCGCAGTTGATCCGACACGGCCGTCATGACATTACCTTTCTTGGACTCAAGGCCAAGGCGGCGCCGAGGATAACGAATTATCGGCGGCAGGCGTAGGGCGACAATTTTCACTAATGTGACGCAGGTTTGCCGATCCAGCCCTCAGAAATGCATTTTACTTATTGACCCAGGGAATTGAGATTGCTGATAATTCAGCAGCTTGACTCCGAGGGGTAATGCGATCCGGAGTCATCTCAGACCATCGGGTCAATACGGTGACTAGCTATTAGAGCGGGCTGCGGCATTGCGGCAGCCTTAGGGAGACTACTTGTTGGGCGCGCCACACCAGACCTTTCGGGACTATAAACCTAGCCCCCAAGCGCGAAAACCCCAGGTTTCGCGGGCGCCTTGGTTTCTGGCGGGGGTGGGCATCCCGTTGATCGCCGTCGGTCTGATCAATCAAAACTCCTCCGCCGAGTACGCACCGAACGCCGCCCAGCCGCTCACCACGGCTAACGCTGCCAGCCTTGCCGGGCCTGGCGGTACGCCACCGCTACGCCCTGCGACCACCGTCAATCCGGCCCTGGCACTAGAGCAAGCCGATTCATCGGCCCCGCCGGTAGCCGAGCAGCCGTTCACCTTGGGCCAACTGTTGACGCTAAAGGTGAAGGCCGGCGACAGCTTAGATCGATTGTTCAGCCGTCATGAATTAGACCGGGGCGACCTGGCAGAAATCATGTCGCTGGGTCTGGCCCGCGAGCACCTAAGGCTCATCAAGCCCGGCGATGAAATTCAACTCCGGCACGAGGATGGCAAGCTGCTGAGCATGGTCCGCGAAGTGAATATGGCGGAGTCTTTGGTCATCGCGCGCGAAGACGAAGAGTTTACGGCCGCAATGGTGGCCCAAGACTTAGAGCGTCGAATTACAACCACCAGCGGCCGCATTCAATCATCATTATTTGAAGCCGCGGCCGAGGCGGGCGTGTCTGATCGAACCATCATGAACTTGGCCGGCATCTTTGCGTGGGACGTAGACTTTGTCCTGGACATTCGTCAAGGAGACGAATTCAACATCGTCTACGAAGAACTTTGGCGCGATGGTGAACGATTAAGCGAGGGCGAAATACTGGCCGCGGAATTCGTGAATCAAGGTGAAATTTTTCGGGCCGTGCGTTACACCACACCCGATGACCGCACCGATTATTTCACACCAGAAGGCCGCAGCGTAAGAAAAGCCTTCGTCCGCGCACCCCTATCGTTTTCACGCATTAGTTCAAACTTCAACCCGCGACGCCGGCATCCAAAACTCAACACCATTCGCGCCCACCAGGGTGTCGACTACGCCGCGCCTCGAGGCACGCCTGTTAAGGCCGCCGGCGACGGCAAAGTGATTCATCGCGGCCGGAAAGGCGGTTACGGCAAAACAGTCATTCTTCAGCATGGTGGCAACATCACCACCTTGTACGCTCACTTGTCCAACTATTCGCGCGTTAGACACGGCGCTCGCGTGCGACAAGGTGACGTGATCGGCTACGTGGGGGCCACGGGTCTAGCCACCGGACCGCATTTGCACTATGAATACCGGGCCAACGGCGTGCATCGAAATCCGCGCACCGTAAAACTTCCGGATGCCGAGCCACTAAACGCGGAATACTTGCCCGAGTTTCAGGCCGCGACCGCAGATTTGCTGCAGAAACTAGACGGTGATCATCGACTGGCGACCACCGAAACGCCGGACGCGGATCTTTAGCATCCCGCGGCCCTTGGCCGTTAATTTTTCGTGAACTCCTCAGACTACTACCTGGGCCTGATGTCGGGCACAAGTGTCGATGGTATCGATGCCGTCCTGGTTCAGTTTGACGACCATACTTGCATACTGTGCGCAACCGGTTACACCGCCTATCCCGCGGCCTTGCGCGCGCAACTAAAAACGGCGGCCGGAAAACCCGATCAAATCGGGCTACAGCATCTTGGGGAACTCGATCATCAAACGGGACACGTCTTTAGCCAAGCCGCCATCGATTTAATCAAGGCCGCGGGAATTCGCCATGACCAAGTGCGGGCCGTTGGCAGCCATGGCCAAACCTTGTTACACGCGCCCGACGGCAAACACCCGTTCAGCTTGCAAATCGGCAATCCAGATGTCATCGCCAGCAGGACTGGCATCACCACCGTCGCCGATTTTCGTGCTGCCGATATCGCCGTGGGTGGACAGGGTGCGCCTTTAGCACCGGCATTCCATCATTGGGCCTTTAGCGATTCCGTGGAAGAACGCGCCGTGGTAAATCTAGGTGGCATTGCCAATATCACGCGCTTGAATCCGTCCGCGCCCGTTATCGGTTTCGATACCGGCCCCGCCAATACCTTGCTAGACCATTGGTGCCAAACACACCAGGGTGAAGCCTTTGATCGCGAGGGGCACTGGGCCTCTACAGGTTGCGTGCAAGAAAACTTACTCGCGATTTTGCTGGCTGATCCTTGGCTGGCGAAACCACCACCAAAGAGTACGGGCGTCGACTATTTTTCTGCAGCCTGGCTAGCTGAAAAGCTCGCCGCACTGCCAAAGTATGCACCCGCCGACGTACAAGCAACCCTGGCGGAATTTACCGCGACCACCGTCGCGAACGAGTTAAGAAAATACAGCAAGGCAAACCGTATCGCGATTTGCGGCGGTGGCGCCAGTAATACGCATTTGTTGCAACGGCTGGCGGCACTGTTGCCCGGTTGCTCTGTCACCACAACGGCCGACTGGGGCATACCTGCGGACTGGGTCGAGGCGGTGGCATTTGCGTGGCTGGCGGCGCGCCGCCTGGCCGGACTTACCAGCAACGAACCCAGCGTCACCGGCGCGCGAAAACGCGTGAGCTTAGGGGCAATCCATGCCCCGCCCGAACAATCCTGACAACTGTGACCGCCGTAACATTGGTCGCGTCTGCGCCTGCTATATTCGTCTTGGCGCAGCTAGCTTAGCCCCATAATGGACACCCCGAACTTTCAACTGGCCGACTACTTCATCAATCGCGAACTGAGCGCGCTGGAATTCAATAGCCGGGTTCTTAGTCAGGCAACTTACGATTCGACCCCGTTGTTAGAGCGACTGAAGTTTCTTTGTATCGTTTCACGCAATCTCGATGAATTTTTCGAAATTCGGGTTAGCAGCCTAAAACAGCGTTTGGAATTGGGTTCCGCCGGTGCTGGTCAAGACATGCTGTCGCCGCGCCAAGTACTGGACCAGATCAGCGAAAACGCCCATGCCTTGGTGGCCGAACAGTACCGGCTACTGAACGACGAATTGATACCCGCCCTAAATACCCAAGGGATTCGATTTCTGCGGCGTAGTGAATGGACGCCTGCACAACTGGAATGGCTAAGGGAGTATTTCGAAAACGAAGTTGAACCCGTGCTTAGTCCGATTACTTTGGACCCGGCGCGACCCTTCCCCCAGATTCTCAACAAGAGCCTGAATTTTATCGTTGGTCTTGAAGGCATACACGCTTTTGGCAGGCCCTGCAGCCGCGCCATTGTGCAAGCGCCACGATCGCTGCCCCGGCTAATACGCTTAGCACCCGAGCTGCCCGATACCGGGCCCAATGACTTCGTTTTCTTGTCATCGATCATTCATGCCTTTGTCGATGATTTATTCACCGGCATGGAAATCACCGGCTGCTATCAGTTTCGGGTCACCCGCAATAGCGATTTGTACGTGGATGAAGAGGAAGTGGACGACTTGATGCGCGCCTTGGAAGGCGAGCTGATTGCCAGTCGCTATGGCGGCGCTGTAAGACTGGAAATCGCCGACAACTGTCCGACCCACTTGACCGAATTCCTGCTAGACATGTTTCGGTTGGATTCTAGCGACCTTTATCCGGTGGCCGGGCCCGTTAACCTCAATCGCCTGATGGCCGTGCACGATTTGGTGCCCGGGGAAAACCTAAAAGATGCCCCGTTCATGCCAAGCATCCCCGCGGAACTTAGGGGCAAGGACAACATATTCGCGGCTATTGCCGCCGACGATATTTTGGTCCATCACCCCTATGAGTCCTTTGCACCGATCCTCGAGTTCATTAGCCACGCGGCCCATGATCCCGACGTGCTCGCCATCAAGATCACGCTGTATCGAACGGGACCGGACTCACCCATCGTGAAATCGCTGATTGCGGCCGCGCAAGCCGGCAAGGAAGTCACCGTCAGCATCGAACTGCGCGCGCGCTTCGATGAAGCAGCCAATATCGAGCTGGCAAATCGACTCCAAGCCGCCGGTGCCCACGTGGTCTACGGCGTTCGCGGCTTCAAGACCCATTGCAAGATGGCCATGGTAGTGCGCCGCGAAGATGGAACACTAAAACGCTATTTGCACCTGAGTACGGGTAACTACCACACGGGTACCGCGCGCGCCTACACCGACTACGGCCTATTCACGGCCGATGAAAAGCTCGGCGAAGACGCCCACCATATATTTCTGCAACTCACCAGCATGATGCAAACGCCCCCGCTGCAGCGAATAGCGCAAGCGCCCTTCGGCTTACTGGAATTTGTTCTAGCAGCTATCGACCAGGAAATTGACAATGTCAAGCAGGGAAAAACAGGCCATATCATTGCCAAGATCAATGCCCTGGTAGAGCCGCGCGTCATCCAGGCACTCTATCGCGCTTCCTGCGCCGGGGTGTTTATTGATTTGATCGTCCGCGGTATTTGCTGCTTGCGGCCTGGTATTCCGGGCGTATCAGAGAATATCCGGGTGCGATCTATAGTCGGCCGGTTTCTTGAGCATTCAAGAATCTATTATTTTCATGCCAACGGCGATGAGAATCTTTACTGTGCCAGCGCAGACTGGATGGACCGCAACTTTTTCCGCCGAGTTGAAACCGCATTTCCAATCCGGTCGCCAAGCATCAAGCAACGCATCATCGCGGACTTAGATACTTTTCTAACTGATAACTACAACGCTTGGGAACTCAATTCCGATGGCAGCTACTCTCGCATCGAAGCCAATGAGGGCGATGAAGCAAAGGCAGCACAGCAACAGCTGTTGACGCAGCTTGCCGATCATAGCTAGCGCGCCGCCAAGACCCCCAGAAATTCAAGCATCAACAATCTTAAGATTCAGCCGCACATCGGTACCCCTCAATCGCTGTTGTTCCGCTTGTAAATCAGCAATCGTTAAGGGGTTCTCTTCCTGCCAATCGGTCGGCAAGCGAATGGTCAATTGTTGATCGCCGGCTTTTAGCTTCAGGCGGCGTAACTCAATCGTTGTTCGACTGCGGTTGCAAAGCACGGCAAGGCGTAGCAACACAGCCAAGCGCATCACTTCCAATTGCCGCTTCTTCGCGATATCACAAAAAAACTTGCGGCTAAACGCCCGCCGCTGGGCACCCACTAAACGGGCCAATATACGTTGCTCGCTGCGCGGAAAACCGGGCATATCCGCATGCTCCAGCAAATAGGCGCCGTGACGATGATACTGAGAATGAGCGATATCCAAGCCCATTTCATGCAGGCGCGCTGCCCAGCCTAACAGCGCTCGACTATCCGACGTACTCAATTCCCAGGGTTTGGCGACCTGTTCCCAAAAACTCATGGCCGTGGCCTCGACGCGATCGGCCTGCCCAACATCGACGTTGAAGCGCGCCTCCATGGCGCGCACTGTGCGTAAGCGCGCGTCCTCATCGCTGAGCCGGCCCACCAGATCATGCAAAATACCTTCGCGCAACGCGCCATCCGCCACGATCATCTTTTTGATACCTAGGCTAGACATGACCTCGGCCAAAATAGCCACCCCGCCAGGAAACACCGGCTTGCGCAAGTCGGAAAGCCCCGGCAATTTCAAGCGACTGGTCTTTCCCGCCGCTATCATTTTCGCGATCAGCCCCTCCAGACCAGTAAGACTGAGCTGAGTATTTTCACCTTCTATCGCTCGCAATACATTTTGTGCGGCACGGATTGTGCCGGAGGTTCCTACACAGCGGACTGATTTAAGCTTGCCCATGCGCGACTTAATGGGGGCAAGTTCGAGCTTGGCGGCCATGCGCGCCTTCTCGAAACGGCGCGCCGTCAATTTTTCATTCGCAAAAAATCGATCACTAATCACCACGCAACCCATCGGCAGACTTTCAAGATACTCAGGGACAAATCCCTGCCCACGAATAATCTCTGTACTGCCGCCACCGATATCCACGATCAACTGAGCGGCTTCCACCGCGGGCAAGCTATTGGCTGCGCCGTGATAAATGAGACGCGCTTCTTCAATGCCCGAAATGACCTCTACCGGGTGTCCCAGTAGTGATTCCGCTGCATCCAGGAAATCACTGGACTCGCTGATCTTGCGGCAAGTGTTTGTGCCCACCACGCGCACGCGATGCGCTTGCATCGACCGCAGTCGTTCACCAAATCGCGATAGGCATGCCAAGGCCCGTTCACGGCTATCGGCATTCAGCTGATCGTTTTCATCGAGACCGGCGGCCAGTCGCACCATTTCACGCAGACGATCAACAACGGTGAGCTGCCCGTGGTGAAACCTCGCCACGACCATGTGAAAGCTATTAGAGCCTAGATCAACGGCGGCAAGAATTTCGGGTTCGGCGGCCAAGCTGCCCGCAGCGCCCTCAGGCCCAGCCGGAATGGCAGAAATCGACACAATCCAAGTGGCAAGAATTCCCCAAGAATGGGACGATTATTTCATGAATTCAGAATTATTTTTTGCCCGGATCAATGCGGGTGATCTAAGAAGTCTGGGTTTTAACCGTCGCCGCACGCAAAGGCTGTGTAGAGTCAGCCGCTTTGGCACTTTGTACTTGCCGTGCTTTTGCCGGATCGTGAATCAATTGCCCATTTACCTCCGCACCCGCTGCCATTTCAATGAGTTCGTAGTGGACATTGCCAACGACACGAGCCGTTGCGCCCAGCTCAACGAGATCACTGACATACACATCGCCACGCACATCGCCGTTTAATGCCAGGCGAGGCACCTTGACGCTGCCCTCGACGCGACCATCTTCGCTAATGCTCAAAAAAGCGTCTGAATCAACGTCGGCAACAACACTGCCTTGCACGACACCGTCGATATGGCAGCCGCCTTCGAAACGCAAATCACCCTCGATGCGAGACCCTTCGCCAACGAAGGTGTGAATAACAGTACTTTTGCGTTTTTTCTTGCCAAACATGTCGAATTCTCCCGTGGCCCCTGGGGACTTAGTCTTGGCATAGTCTAACCCCCGCGGCGGGCAAAAACGCGATGGGCTTCACAGACCACCCAAGGCCTAGCTGGACTGGACCTCCCAGGCAAAGGCCTGTTCCACGGTTTTTGCTCTACCGCCTTTGGGGCGCAGGGTAATTTTTACGTTTTCCGGCGAAAAATCCGCTGGCACCCGCAGTTCGGACTTGAGATTTTGAAAATAGCGAAATGAAAAATCTAGCTGACCGTCGCTTTCGCCCGCCAGTTCCTTAAGACCGATAACGGCCGGCTCGCCGTCGCGCTGGCCGGCCACCGCCACTTCTAGTTTTCCCGTCACGCGTTGACCATTGCGCAGCGCTTGGGCCAAAACCATACGCAGCACGACGGCACCCTCAGCCTTGCCGGGCGAAAGCAGCACGTCCTGGACACGCGGGCCCTGCCGTTCATCGACGGAAACAATGCCTTGATAAAAGGCCAGATCCTCCGACTGCGCTTGAATCTTTCCTTGCAACTCGCCAAGCCTGGTTTCGACCAAGCGATAAGCCTCGGCTTTGATCTTGGCATCGGTCTCCAACATCGCGACCTGTTGCCGCAACTCATCAATAAGATTGCGCTGCTCAACGGCTTCACCGCGCAACATTCTCTCCTGTTCGAAGGCTGCAAGGCGGTCGTATCCGGCCCGCCGCTGACCCAGCTCGTAGCTGGCCCCGACAATGCCAAGACCACAGATTACCGACGCAATGACAATACCCTTGCCGAACCACTGGGCCGACTTGGATTTTGAGCGCCGCTGGCCACGCCGCCGATCACCTTTCAATCTTGATCGACGTTGAGCCATTCTTCAGATAACCAAGCGGGTCTGGGTGGTGGTCCCGCGGGGAAAATAACGGGCGCCAAATCCGCCAGGGCCTGGTTATATACCTGCCGCTTGAAATAGATGACCTCTTTTACGGGCTGCCAAAAATCAACCCAGCGCCAGCGATCGAATTCCGGCGTCGATGAAGTACTGAGGTTGAGCTTCTCATCGGGTGCCAGCAATCTCAGCATGAACCAGCGCTGTTTCTGCCCGCGGCAAATGGGTTGCGAATTGCGGCGAACATAACGATCCGGCAGCCGATAGCGCAGCCAACGACTGGTGCAACTCAGCACCTCTACATCCTCGGCCAGCAGGCCGATTTCTTCTTCCAACTCGCGATACATGGCGTCTTGCGGATTTTCATGTCGCAGGATGCCACCTTGCGGAAACTGCCAACCCGACTGACCAATGCGCCCGCCGAGCAATACACCGCCGCGCTGATCACTGACGATAATGCCCACATTCGCGCGAAACCCGTCGCTGTCAATTTGATCGGCCACGAACAAGATTCTTTCACAACCGTCTTTGAACTGTCACGGAACTTGTCGGGAATTTTGGCTCAGCGGACGGACAACAGCTTAGGTAAACTTCTGCCGCTCCCCTTCACCGACCGGACATAAACCACCATGCGCATTGCCGCCGGCCCCTTGCTAATCGGTCTGCTACTGCTGTCACTTTGCGCTGTGGTGTTGGGCCTGGCTACCGGTAGCGGCAGCACGGCCTGGCCAGATCTGCTGGCTTTGCTGCGCGGCGACGCGACCCCGGCCGCACAGGAAATACTCCTCAAACTGAGATTGCCGCGGGTGTTGGCGGCCTTTGGAACCGGCAGTTGTTTAGCCGTGGCGGGCGTTTTAATGCAGGTCCTTTTGCGCAATCCACTCGCCGATCCTTACATCTTAGGTACCTCTGGCGGGGCGGCCGTGGCCGCCGTTCTCGGCATGATGCTGGGCCTCACCGGTTTAGCCTTGGACGGGGCCGCCTTCGCGGGTGCTTTACTCAGCACACTGCTGGTTTTTGGGCTGGTGCGCGGCGGCGGAAAGTTTTCCCCCGGAAGACTGTTGTTAACCGGGGTGGTCATAGCCGCTGGTTGGGGTGCGGTCATTAGCCTGCTGTTGGCAACCAGCCCCGATGCAAACCTGCGCGGGATACTGTTTTGGCTCATGGGTGACTTCGCTTTCGCCGATAGTCCCTGGGGCGTGCTGCAGATTGCTCTGTTGGGCGTCATAGCGGGTGTCGTGATCGGTCCGTCACTGAACCTGCTAACGACGGGCGATCAACAAGCCGCACTGCTGGGCCTGCGCGTGGGGCCCACGCGTGCCATCGCTTATTTTCTGAGTGCATTGCTGACCGCAGTGGCGGTAACCACTGCCGGCACCGTCGGCTTTGTTGGCTTAGTCGTTCCGCATCTAGTGCGATTGCTGGGCCCGGCAGACCATCGCAGCCTGATACCCGGCGCCGCACTGGCCGGCGGCGCGTTACTGGTGGCCGCCGACACGCTGGCTCGAACGATGCTGGCACCGCGCCAGCTACCCGTAGGCGCCATTACGGCGCTGGTCGGCGTGCCGCTATTTTTGATCCTGCTGACGCGAGGTCGCAAGACGACCAGCGAGTAATTATTGCCGCTTGGCCAAGTAAGTCCGCCCGCGCTCCATCAGCTCAACAAACGCCGCTTTGTCACCCGCCCTAACGACGGCTTCGACTCGCGCCGTGGCCGCACTCAAGGTTTCCAAGGCCTCTAAACCGTGCGGGTTACCCGACTGAATCTCAAAATAGAGTTCGGGGCTTTCCTGGGCCACACTGGAGGCTACCGCCACCTGGGCATCGAAGGTCGTACTAGACAGCTCAATCAAACGCGGCAAACTTTCACCACTCTGCGCCAAGGCAGTGAAAAATGCGATGTTCAGCGCGTGGGATAAACCCAAAACGAAGGCAATCAAACGATCGTGATCCTCTAATGGCATCGCAATCTGTATCGCCATGGTGGAATCGAACAGGGCTTGCGCTTGTCGCGTCGCCTCGGGGGCACCCACCTCGCAAAAAAGTACGTGACGACCCGACAGCAATTCCGTGTCGGGGCCGAACATGGGATGCAGTGAGGTGATTTGCGCGCCTTGGGCAGCCAAGCGAGCAAGAGCCGGGCGCAAGGGGGCCTTTAGAGAACCGATATCAAACAACAAGCCCTGCCGCTGCTGAGTCGCCAAGGCGTCTAAGACATCCGCGGTGGCAGCTATGGGCGTCGCGACCACAGTCACTTGATAGTGATCAGGCGTATCCCGCCAATCTGCCACCCCCTGGAAAGCCGGTGGCAAATCGCCCGGATCGGCGATGGTCACTTCGAAGCCCTGGGAATCTAGAAATTCGGCGAACCAGCGACCCATCTTGCCGCCTCCGCCGATAACCAGGGCCTGTTGTCCTTGGCCCTTGCCTTCGGCGCGCACCCGCGCGCGTTCTTGTTTCGTCAGCGAGGATTCAATCAACAGCCGCATCAAAGATTCGGCCATGCGGGGCGGCAAACCCAGTGCCAGCGCCTGTTCGCGAGCCGCGTCCAGGACCTGCTTTTCGCGCGCATAATCGCGGGTGGCGCGGGCCGATTCGCGCTTTACCAAACCGATTTCGTCAACCACAGACTGCCGTTCCGCGGTCAGATCAATGATCTGGCGGTCGATGGCTGACAACCGTTCGCGCAATTCTTTTAGATTCATCGTGGTGGCATAAGGTAACGCAGTTTTACTCCGACCGCCCCACGAGTAGCAGACGAAATGCTAAGGGGGCCTAGGTCGGCTTCGGCAGATACCCTACAATCGCAGCTCAGCGGAACGATTAAAAATCCCGTCAAGGAAACCAATGAAATCACGCGCCGCCGTGGCTTGGGAAGCCGGCCAGGCTTTAAGTATAGAAAACATCGACGTGACCGGCCCCCGCGACGGCGAAGTGTTGGTTCGGATTGTGGCCAGCGGTGTTTGTCATACCGACGCATTTACGCTGTCCGGCGAAGACCCGGAAGGTTTGTTTCCTGTGGTATTGGGCCATGAAGGCGGCGGCGTGGTTGAAGAAATCGGTGCGGGCGTGAAAAACCTCGCCGTCGGCGATCACGTCATTCCACTGTATACACCGGAATGCCGGGTGTGCGAATTTTGCACCAGCGGCAAGACCAATCTTTGCCAAGCCATTCGCGGCACCCAAGGCCAGGGGCTGATGCCCGATGGCACGAGCCGGTTTTCCCTCGATGGAAAGTTGCTGCATCACTATATGGGCACATCCACCTTCGCCGAGTTCACCGTAGTGCCCGAAATCGCAGTGGCTAAGATCAACCCGGCCGCGCCCTTGGACAAAGTCTGTTTACTCGGCTGCGGCATCACCACGGGTATTGGCGCTGTTTTGAATACCGCCAAAGTCGAAGCAGGCGCCACCGTGGCGGTTTTTGGTTTGGGCGGCATCGGCCTGAGTGTCGTGCAAGGCGCGGTCATGGCGAAGGCAGAACGCATTATCGCCATCGACATTAACCCGGAAAAATTCACCCTGGCCCAACAACTCGGCGCCACGGACTGCGTCAATCCCCAGGACTACGATCAACCCATCCAGGACGTGATCGTCGAACTCACCAAAGGTGGCGTGGACTATTCCTTTGAATGTGTCGGCAATACCAACTTGATGCGTGCGGCTCTTGAATGTTGTCACAAAGGCTGGGGCGAATCCGTGATTATCGGCGTGGCCGGTAGCGGTCGGGAAATCAGCACGCGACCGTTTCAGCTAGTCACAGGCCGGGTTTGGCGCGGCTCCGCATTCGGTGGCGTGCGCGGACGAAGTGAGCTTCCCGGATACGTCGATCAGTATCTGGCTGGGCAAATTCGTATCGACGATATGATCACGCACACCATGCCCTTGGAGAAAATCAACGAAGCCTTTGATTTAATGCATGCGGGTAAGAGCATCCGCTCGGTTGTGTATTTCTGAGCAAGCATTGTCTGCATGGACGAGCTAGGTCGCGGCCCCCATGACCGTGGGTCAGAAAGCAACTTTTTGCAATGAAGCCGACAGCAGTTGTGCCGCTTGCGGTGGGCCCGTTTTTGTCAAGCCGCTCGTTCTATTGAAAACCAAGTCGCGGTCGTTATGAATACAGAACTTAGCCTGCTTCTGACTCGAGAAACTGCGACGCGCGCAAATTCAATAGTTGCCTGCCAAGCCGCCAGTACGCCCTGCCCATCCGCCACCTCGCGTAGAGACCCATGGCATAAATCGTACTCGCATCGCTCAAAAAGTCTGCGGCTATTGTTGAGCGCAGCACTGATCTGTGCGTTGCCATCGGTGGCCCAAGCGGCCGCGGTGAATTTGCATGAAGGCAGCAAACTCGCGGTGTCGGTGGATCGTAGTGGCGAACGTTTGAGCTTTAGCTTAGCGGGCCGGATCTGGACGGCAAAAACCGCCGACGGCCGTGCACAAGCGCTAACACCGGTCGCGGTTCAAGCGGGCCGTTCCGCCTTATCGCCCGATGGCCTGCAAATAGCCTATGAGGCGGGGCCAGCATCTCAACAGCAAATCTTTTTGATGAGTATGTCCAACGATACCGGGCGACAGATCAGCTTCGGAGATTTCGACCACCAGGCACCCAGTTGGCACCCGGAGGCACCTCGACTGGTCATGTCCTCTAACCGCGGTGGCAATTACAGCCTATGGGAAATCGATCTAAACAGTTTAGATCTACGCCCGCTGACTTTCGGTAGCAGCGATGAACACGATCCGGCTTACAATCACGACGGCAGCCGTCTCGCCTTTGTCAGCCGATCAAAACAGAGCGACAGTTTGTATATTCGCGAGCGTAACGGCGACATCCGCTTGGTGTTGACGGAGACCGGGCGAATTCATGCGCCGGCTTGGCGACCAGACGACAGTTTAATCACCTACACCTATGCCGGTTCCGGCATTAGTGAATTGCGCATGGCGATCCTGTCGGACCCGCCCCTAGCCAAGCCCCTTACCCGCGGCGAGAACGTTTTTCCCTACCCGGCACAATGGCTGGATCGCAGTACGTTTATCTATGCGGCCGATGGCCGTATTCGCCGCAGACTGTTCGACAATTTTTCAGCCTGGGATATTCCGTTCACCGCCGTGGTAGAGCTGCCGGATAGAAATCCCCAGCCACGAAGTCACACTCTGCGAGATTCCGCTGAGTCAATCTCCGTTAAAGGATTTACCGGCATTGCCCAAGGAGAAGATCGTTTATTCGTGACTGCCTTAGGCAGTCTCTGGGAGTTGAACGAGGCAGGTATTGCCATCCACCAACACACCAACAACGCATATTTCGTGACCGACCTGGCCGCGAACCCAGCCGATGGCACACTGGTCTTCGCCAGCGACCGCTCCGGCACACTTGAAATCTGGTCGCTAAATCCAACGACGAAAAAATCCACGCAATTGACCACCGACGGCGCGACGGCCTTCGCCCCGGCTTGGCGGAGCGACGGTAAAGCCTTGGTCTATTTGAGCGTTTCCCACCCAGCCGCGCCAAGCGCGCAGCTTAAACGCCTGGAGCTGGGAAAGCCGGCGACCCGCACCCTGGCCGGGGACTTGCGCGAGCCCATCGCCACCGGCTGGCTGGCAGACGGCCGAGTGGCGGTTTTGTTGGCAAGTACCCCGCCGGTACTAAAAGTCTTTGGTGACTCGGGCGCGAACCCCGCAACCCTCAGCCTAGATTTACTGCCCGACAGCCAGGTCGGCGACGCGCGCTGGTCACCGGATGGCCGGCAATTGGCTTTAGTGGTCAACGGGCAATTGCTAAGCATGCAGTTTAGCGACGGCAAGCTGCAGCCACCCCAGCTCATTGACGCGGAAGATGCCAGCCTGCCGCGCTGGGGATCTCAACCGGATCATCTACTCTATCTCGATCAGCAGGGCGCATGGCAAGAACAATCCATCGCCAGCCAAGAATCGCGCGCGGTGCCGGTTAGGCTGAGTTGGCGGCCACGTAAGCGGCCACAAACCTTGCTTATCCGCGTTGGCAAACTCTTCGACGGAATCGGCCCGCACTACCAGCAAAATCAGGACGTGTTGCTGCGCGATGGACTGATCGAGGCGGTTGGACCTAGTGCTGACGTGCCGCCCGAGGCCGAACTGCTGGATGCCTCCGAGTTAACCCTCCTACCCGGCTTCATCGATTTATCCATGCGCGCGCGTTGGCCCGTTGATGCGCGCGCGGGACGAGCTTGGCTTGCCCACGGCGTAACGACGGTCCGCGAGTGGAGTACGGGATCACCCGCGGTAATCGAACGCCAAGAAAGCTGGGACGGCGGGTATCGGCCCGGCCCTAGAAGCTTGCTGGGCTTGCAGCTTTGCCCCGGTGGTGCCTGGCACGCGCGACGGGCAGTCGATCGCGCCCGTCGTCTCGGTGCGGGCGACATAGAACTCTGCGCCAACATGCGTGGAAACGCACAAGCCGAGCTAATTAACTTGGCTCGTCAGCAAAACCTGGGGGTTGCAACAACCGCTGCCTTTCCGGGCCTACTGCTTGGCGTCGACGAAATAAGCCTGCAAAGCACAAGCACCGACGCCAGTCGCAATATCGCCTACGGTGATCTCATCCAAATCGCCGGTGCTGCCCGGCTGACCACCGTGTCGCGATTGTCACCCGCGCTCATGGCCGACCTGTTTCGTCGCGGTGATGCCCTAGTCACATCTAGACGCTACGAAATCCTGGCCGCGGCCGCGGAGCGCAGCGCCTATCGCCGCATACAACTGGCTGCGCCTAGAATCGCGGGCGGCGGCCTGGCGGCCGGGCAAAGCTTGTTCCGCGCCGTGGGCAAAGGCGCGCAAGTGGTCACCGGCAGCAATGCCCCAGCCACCCCATGGGGGCTGGGACTGCAAGGAGAATTACGCCTCTTGAGTCGCAGCGGACTACAGCCGTTTCAGGTGCTGCGCATGGCCACCCTAGACGCGGCGCGGGCCGTGGGCCTGGAAAACCAACTGGGCAGAGTTGCGCCGGGGTACCGCGCCGATTTGATCCTGGTGGCCGGTGACCCGCTACGCAAGATCGAAGACAGCATCAATGTCGTCGCCACGATAGTCGACGGCCGCCTGTACCCCGCAGCCAGCCTCGCCCCCGGGCTGAGTGTTGAGAATCTTTACAGCACAAGGCCGCCAATCCAATCCCTGACTCACTAGGCCCCTCAAAAGTCATTTTTCCGTCGGTCTAGGAGTGTCAAGCGGCGTGGACCGATGCGAGCCCTAAGGACAGAAAACCTGTCTGGCGCACAAGTCCTTAGGGCGGCTTTTTGACTGAAATTCCGCTGACAAGGCGCTAACTGAAATGTCGAAATTCATTACACAATTGGCCAGGGGCCAGCGAAGTCACCCAACCTTGGGCGCGTAACTTACTAATATAAAACGATATTATCGGAGTTGGCACGAGGTTTGCATAATACCTAGTGCGCACAAAAAAAGGTTTATGCAGGTGGTGGTGAAGCTCGAAGCCTGAAACACAGACATCGAAGCCAGAAGACGCTTAAGAATAATAAGAATATATAAGAAAAAGCAGAAACAGCGACCGGATAACAACAACAATAATCCATAGCCCTGCCGCTGACGCATAAACCGAATTCGCGACAACAACAATAACCCGTATACCCCGCCTCCCTAGCGGGGTTTTTTTTGGCTGCAGAACCTGTTGGAAAATGCGAAGGGCGAGCGCAATCTTGATTGAGGGGCGGACAGCCATCTTGGACGCAGCGCTTTTCTGGCCTAATCACTTCGATATGGGCAGAGTTGTTTTGGATGTCCCGATAGTTCGTCCCGATAGTTCGTCCCGTCAGAACCGTAAATCACCTTGTCGATCACGCCGGCTTTTTTGCTTCGCTGCACAAAGTCGTGTCACAGGCATGGTCCGAAATTTAGGAATGACAGATGCCTCTAGAGGCGAGATAGGATCGCCGTTGGCGACCACTGCTAGTTCCGTATATCGACCCGATAAGCACCGATGTTGTTACCGAAAAAAGCCCGTGCGCAGGCTGGAATTCTCCCGGAATAGCGCCACTATGCGGCATCGCACGGCCTCCTAAATTCAGCCATGATTCTTGGCATGCTCCGTGATTTTGATGTCCGGATGCGTCTACCGCGTCCCCGCGCGTCCGCATGTTGGCTGCTGTTGCTGGCCTATGTGGGGGTCATTGCGCACGAAATGGCACCTGAGCATGCCGACGTCGAAGCGACGTGCACCGTTTGCAATTTATGGGGTCAGAGTAAAAACTAGGCTCGGAATACCCTGCTCGTCGAAGCATTTTAGCTGAATAGGAATTGCCATACCGGACGGCACGGCAGCGCCAATCCAGCCATCACACCGCTACGCGCAAATCAGACCACTCCCGCGCGTTTTTACTCTGACCCCATTAATTGCCTGATATTAACCACTTGATATTAATATTCTTTTCGGTAGAATACTGTATATATTAACAGTCTCCAGGCACACCCCATGTCAGCCCAAATTGCCCCAATAGATGCAGCGACGACCTCCCTCCAGGACCTAGAACAAGACATAGCTGAACTTGCCGGCCATTTAAATGCCGGCGCCTACCGTCTGGTCACTCTGATTGGCGAATTTGATCGCCGTGGTGGATGGGCTCATCAAGGCATCACCTCGTGTGCCCATTGGTTGAATTGGAAAATCGGTTTAGACATGGGCGCGGCCCGGGAAAAAGTTCGGGTAGCACGGGCTCTGCCTGAGTTACCGAAGACTTCCGTCGCTTTCTCGGCAGGCAAGATCAGCTATTCAAAAGTACGGGCCATGACGCGCATTGCGACACCGGCCAATGAAGACGACTTGCTGAATATTGCCTTGCATGGCACAGCGCACCATATGGAAACTTTGGTGCGGCGTATGCGCTATTGCGAACGTGCCGAGCAATTGCAACAAGCCAATAAACGTGATGCTGCGCGTTCGGTGAGTTGGCATTATGACGACACCGGCCAACTACAACTACGCGCGAGCCTACCGCCGGAAGTAGGCGCACTGTTGGTAGAGGCATTACGGGCTGCGGAAAATTCATCCGCGTCACCCGAGGACGTTTCCGCGGAAACGTCTGCCTTGGATCTGGAACATAGCGATGACACGACCCGCTTGGCGGAGAATCGGCGCGCGGACGCCTTGGGCTTGCTGGCCGAAAGTTACTTGGCCGGCAAATCCGATACCTCTAGAGACGGCAATGCTTATCAAGTCGTGGTGCACGTCAGTGCGGAAACGCTGCGGGATGATGCTAGCGTTAAGGGCCGCGAAGATTGCTGCGAACTGGAACACGGCCCAGGACTAACACCCGAAACTGCGCGACGCTTGGCTTGCGATGCAAGCTTGGTGGGGCTTTTCAAGAACTCACTGGGTGAAGCGCTAGATGTGGGCCGCAAGACCCGCAGCATTCCGACAGCGATGCGGCGCGCCTTAGTGGCCAGGGATCGGGGCTGTCGCTTCCCGGGTTGTACCCATACGCGCTATGTGGATGGACATCATATTCAGCATTGGGCTCAAGGCGGTGAGACGAAGCTAAGCAATTTAGTGCTGTTATGTCGCCGACATCATCGACTGATTCACGAGGGTGGATTTAGCCTGCGGCGTGAGGCAGCCCGTCTAGTATTTAGAGATCGTGATGAACAGCTCATTTCCACTCATGGTCATACCAGCGATACACGCCTATTCGAAGGCGAAAATATTGCCGCATTAGTTGCCGCACATGTAGACAAGGGCTTGCAGATTGATGCGCAAACGGCCGTAACAGCTTGGCGCGGCGAGCCAATGGATTATGACTGGGCAATTGATGGCTTGATGCAGCAGCGGGAAGCTTGTGATTCCGTGTCGGCTCGGCGCTAACGCCGATTAGCAATATTTATTGAATGTCGGGTTTGGAGATAGCCTTGTAACGTGCCTAGCTCGCGAAACTGCAGGGCTACCTTCGAACTTATCTGTTTGCTGGAGCTATTGGACAGATCGGTAGTTGCCGAGTGACCGATTAGATTTTGCGCTACCACCAGAACGCGAATACCCCTATCATGACCAGAGTAAACTGGTCAGCCGCTACGGTCGCATCTGACTAGGCGGTGGTCGGGGTGACTGGAATCGAACCACCGACACGCGGATTTTCAGAATTATAAGTGTTTGATTCGGTTAATTTTTTTCAACGAATTACCGGGGCGTCCGTTGCATGATTTACAGTACTTTTCACTACGATGCACAGCTGTTCCACGCAAAATTCACGCAAGGAATTGCCGGTTTTGATGGGTGCTTTCACGGCGCTACGCGTTGGCGGAAACATCGTAGCCCAGCGCCCTATATCCCCTCAGTCTTCGCTCATACATCTTGCGGAGGACCGGTAGGTTCTGGTCGACATAGTCGTAGACACGCACTTCTTGCTTGCCGCGATACTGCCGATGAAGGCGGCCGACGGAATTTTTGGGGTCAGCGTAAAAACTATTTGCGGGGGCGTGGGCCAGGCTTGCGTAACACGGTAAGATTACTGGATGAAAGCTATATATTTGGCATTTCTGGCTTGCCTGCTGACTGTTTTCCCCGATTTGCCGCACGCGCAATCGGAAGATCTTGCTGCAGAGCGAGCCAGGCTCGGGAACCAGCGAATTCAAACCGAGGTAGAGCGCCGCGTCCGCGAAGAACAAAATCTCAAAGAGCAGGCGGAAGCCGAGGCCCGCGTGCGGGCGGAGGCGGAATTGGCCGCGGCCAGAGAACGAGTTGCTGAGAAGCTCGCGCTTGGAGCAAAGGCAGGGTCCACGCCCGAGGCGGAAACCGTGAGCATCGATAGCGCTGAAATCATAAACTATAAACAAAGTTGTACAGATAGCGTAGATTTATCGCGTGAGCTCGAGCAGCTTCGTACACTCGGCGAACTGCGCGACGCCGGTTATTTAACTGAAGAAGAATTCCAGCGAGTCAAGACGCGAATCCTCGACAGCAGGCCATAACGTCGTACCAACATTGCTCGCAGGTACTAAGTCTGCACAATTCATGTGTAACGATCGGAACTAATGCGCGCTCCGATAAACGCGCACGTAATCAACCAACATCTGCTGCGGAAAAATTGAGTCGTCGATACCACCGCCGGCGCGCCCCCAAGCACCGCCAACGGCGACATTGAGAATCATGTGGAATGGGTGGTCATACGGCCAGGCCCGCCAGCCTTCGCCCTCGTTGACGTAGGTGAAATAATGCGTGTCATCAACAAAAATGTCGATACGTTCTGGCGTCCATTCCATTGCGTAGACGTGGAAGACCGCATCGACATCACCGAGAAGAATTCGTCCTTTACGCTGCTCCCAAGTTAACCAGTAATAAGCTTTGTTATGCACCGTTCCATGCACATGGCCCATCTGATAGCCGACATGTTCCATGATGTCGATTTCGCCGGAATTTGGCCAGGCATCGCAGGTCGCACTCCCCTGCCAGTCTTCGCCTGCTTCACAGCTCGTTGAATATCTAAACGGATCGCTGGGCAGCAACCAGATTGCAGCCCACGACCCTTTGCCGGATGGCAGCTTCGCGCGAACTTCAAAGCGACCATACAGGAAGTCGCCTTTGCCCGCCGAGTGCACTCGGGCGGACGTGTACTTCGCACCGTCGAAGTCTTCTCTGTGGGACTCGATGACCAAGACTCCATCCTCAACACGGAGGTTTTTCTGCCTATCGGTATACGCCTGATCCTCATCGTTTACTTTTCTAGCCGGCCAGATGTCGGGACTCCACTTGCGGGTATCGAGTGAGTCACCATTGAATTCATCGTGCCAGATGAGCTCCCAATTTTGTGTTTCACGATGCTTACTGCGCACGACGATTGCACTCAGTACAGGCTGGCCGACGGAAGCTTCGAACTCGACGTTCAGTTCGCCATCATCGACCCTGACATTTGGAACAGTAACAGTAAGTGCCGACTCGATCTTTCCATCCCTGCTCGCCATGATATCGAGGTCTTCAATAACGCGCCGCTGTTCGACATGCACGTCAAATACTCGTTCCCCGCCGGCCAATTCGTCCGGCTCCGAAAAATGAAACGTCAAGTCATAGATGCCGTCAGCCAGCGGCCGGGTAATTCGAATGTCGCCACGTCGATAAGTGCGGTAAAGAAACGAGTCTTGTGAGCCCTTAACGGTTCGCATTTGACCAATCGTGCCGCCGGATACGAAGTCTTCCGCATCATAAGGTGTGCCGTCTTTCGCGCTTAGGGCCGGTCCGCCAACGTTGGCCGCCCAGATCAAATCCGTCGATGCCGCGTTTACAGCACAAGCACTGATTGGCATGCCTATACATAAGATGGCCGCCGCCAGCAGACTGCGGCTTAGGCTTAGGCTTAGGAAAATCGTGCCTTGCCGGTGGTTGTTTCGAGAATCCATCCGTATTTTGCCTCGCTTATGGTCAAGCCACTGCGCGCGCATCGAAAAGTTTACGACTCAACTTATATTGAATACTGACAGCGCTGTCAATATTGCTTACAATAGGCAATCAAGGAACCGGACCTCAAGAGCCGGAGTCATGAGGGGAAGCAAAGTGCAGACCATACCCATTGATCCGGCTCTCCGTCGCGCCGTGCGGTTTGACGTGGTTTTGATTGTCGCCTGGTTTGGCGCAATCTTGCCGGCAACCTCACAGGCAGAGACTACCCACCTACCAGGACGCAACCAAATCACTGCAGCGCGTGCGGCACTCGCACCGGTGATTGACGGACATGCCTCGGACGAAGCCTGGGCAGATTCAGATTGGGTGGAGTTGCAACACCGTTGGCTGGGCCCCGAGTACTCGTCGGATGACTTTAGCGGTCGATTTAAAGTGGCATGGACCGAGGAACGCATATATCTGCTGGCCGAACTCACCGACGATATTCTGATCGACCGCTATCGCGATCCGCTCGTGCAGTACTGGGATGACGACTGTCTCGAGATTTTTATCGACGAGGACCACTCTGGGGGCGATCATCAGTACAACCACAATGCTTTCGCCTATCATCTTTCGCTCGACAATCAGGCCATTGATATCGGCACCGACAAGCAGGCCAGAAAATACAACGACCACTTGCACAGCCGGTGGCGGCAATCAGATGGTCAGATTACGTGGGAAGTGGCAATCAATATTTACACCGACGACTACGACGACGACGCAGGTAATAATGTGCCTATTAAGCTTACCGCAGGGAAATATCTGGGCCTCATGGTGGCCTACTGCGACAATGACGGCAGCGAGCTACGCGAGAATTTTATCGGCTCGGAGTCCGTACCTACTGGGCCCAAGGATCGCGGTTGGATCGATGCGGGTCTTTTCGGCCAGCTCGTACTCGCCGAGTAAGAAAAAAGTAAGCAAAACCAGGGACCAGGAGCTTGAACATCGGGGCAATTGACGACGCAATAGTCAGCGGAGAATTCATCGACATGCAAGGCGAACGCTACTATGCGATTCGCAACGTGCAAAAGATGCCGCCGTTTTTCATTAGCATCATATCTGACGTCGATCACTGGTTATTCGTTTCGTCAACCGGCGGACTTTCTGCGGGCCGCGGATCTCCGGAAACGCCCCTGTTTCCTTACGTATCCGTCGACAAGATTTACGACAGCATCACTCACACTGGCTGCAAAACTATTCTGCACTTGCACGCTAACGGCGAACGTTTGGATTGGGAACCATTCAATATCGAACACAACGGCCGTTATCGTATCCAGCGGCAACTCTACAAGAACGTGCTGGGCGATAAGCTTTGTTTCGAAGAGATCAATCTTGATCTAGAACTAACGTTTCGGTATTCCTGGGCAAGCAGTGATCAATTCGGTTTTGTGCGTCGCTGCGAACTGGAGAATATCGGTCACCGGTCGATTCGGGTCGACATGATCGACGGATTGCAAAACATTCTGCCAGCCGGTACCCCGAGCTTTACGCAAACGAATTCCAGCAATCTCGTTGATGCCTATAAGTGGACTGAGCTGCTCGCTGATACCGGTCTGGCACTGTATACGCTGTTCTCGGGGATTTCGGACCGCCCAGAACCCAACGAATCGCTGCGGGCGAATACCGCATTTTGTTTAGGACTCGACGAGAAGACAGTGCTGATCTCGTCGGAGCAACTTGAAGCTTATCGAGCCGGTGCCGAAATACATGGAAAGTTGCACACGAGGGGGATCCGCGGGGCCTACCTAGTCAACTCGACATTCTTACTAAAAGCGAATGACCAGCGGCGATGGCAAATTGTCGCCAATATCGAACAATCGCAGCATGACGTGATTCAACTACAGCGGGATTTGCGTGAACCCAATCTCGTCGCGCAGGCAATTCATGAGTCGGTACAACTGGGCACGAACGGGCTCGCCAGGATTATGGCCAGCGCCGACGCATTTCAGCTCATTGCTGAAGAAAACATCAGTGTGCATCACTACGCCAACGTACTTTTCAACGTATTGCGCGGCGGGATTTTTTACGATCAGTACAACGTCTCCAAACACGACTTCGTCACCACTCTGAGCACCTTCAATCGCGATGTCTTGCATCGCAACCGCGAGCTGCTAGGCAAACTACCAGACATACTGGAGTATCAGACCTTGCTTGGGACCGTTCGGAAAAGCGGCGACCAACAGCTAATGCGAATATGCCATGAGTATTTGCCCATCACCTTCGGCCGGCGGCACGGCGACCCTAGCCGACCCTGGAACAAATTCGCCATCCGGTTAACGGACGAAGACGGGCATCGCTCGCTGTCGTATGAGGGCAACTGGCGCGACCTATTTCAGAATTGGGAAGCGCTGGCGCTGAGCTACCCCGAGTTTGTAGAAAACATGATCGCGAAGTTTGTCAATGCGTCAACGATTGATGGCTACAACCCGTACCGGGTTACCAAAGACGGATTCGACTGGGAGGTTGAAGAACCCGACGACCCATGGAGTTACATCGGCTACTGGGGTGATCATCAGATAATCTACCTGCAAAAGTTGTTAGAGATTTCGAGCAGCTTTCATCCGGATCGGCTCAGCAAGCTGCTGCGACTAGAATTATTTTGCTACGCAAACGTTCCCTATCGAATCAGACCATTCGAGGCCCTGCTCGACAATGCGAAAGAAACCGTAGACTACGACCAAACGCTGGCCGAGCTAATTGAAAAGCGCGTGCAGAAAATGGGCGCGGACGGCAAGCTCATTCTCGAAGAAGACGGCGAAGTCTACCAGGTCAATTTGCTCGAAAAACTTCTCGTGCCTTTGCTAGCTAAGCTTGGAAACCTGGTAATTGACGGCGGCATCTGGCTCAACACACAGCGCCCGGAGTGGAATGACGCCAACAACGCGCTCGTCGGCCAAGGACTTTCAATGGTCACCTTGTACTACTTGCGTCGCTACGTGGTCTTCCTTAGACAGCTACTTGAGTCGGAACGCGATTCTATTGACGTTTCTAAGGAGGTAAACGTTTGGCTTAAAGAGACGGCGGTGGCTTTGGCAGGCGCCAAACCGTATCTAAGTAAGGGTCGGTTGGATGCGACGCAACGCTTTGAATTCTTTGCGGAATTAGGCCGCAGTGCCAGTCGTTATCGTGACGCAGTTTACCGAAAAAAGGCATCGCGCGGAAAAACATCGCTGCCGATCAAGGCGGTCTCGTCACTGCTCGAAAATGCACTCGCGGCAGTCGATCACAGCATCCACAACAACCGTCGAACAGACGGCTTGTACCATGCCTACAACACGCTGGGTATCCACGACGACGACATTGAAGTCGGGAATCTGTATCCGATGCTCGAAGGCCAAGTTGCCGCTTTAAGTTCAGGCGCGATTGCGCCCTCAGAGTGCATTAACGTCCTCGATGCTTTGTTCGATAGTGACATCTACCGCGACGACCAGAAGTCGTTCATGCTCTATCCAGATCGACCGCTATCCAAATTTCTGGAGAAAAACCGTGTGCCCGAGGCGCAGGTGGAATCGATACCTCTGCTTTCTGCAATGCTCGAGAAGGGCGACACACGAATCCTGATTCGCGACGCCGAAGGGGCCTATCGCTTTAACGCGGACATTACCAATGCACGGAAACTTAAGAATCGATTGCAAGCCATAAGTGATGAATATGGCAACCAGGTTTGTATTGCACAGCAAAATGTCATCAAGCTCTATGAATCGGTATTCAACCATCAAGCATTCACCGGACGCTCGGGGGGCATGTTCGGTTTCGAGGGCCTAGGCTGCGTTTATTGGCACATGGTCGCCAAATTACTACTGGCCGTGCAGGAGAACTTTTTTGAAGCGCTGGACGCCAAGATGGACCGAGAAACTTGCCAGCGGCTCGGCGATTTGTATTACCGCATTCGAGCCGGCCTAGGTTTCAATAAAAGCCCCGCTGAGTACGGCGCGTTTCCTACGGACCCGTATTCACATACGCCGACTCATAGCGGAGCTCAGCAACCCGGAATGACCGGTGTGGTCAAGGAAGAAATTATTTCTCGCTTTGGCGAACTCGGGGCCCGCGTCAATCAGGGCTCTGCTTTCTTCCTACCAGCCCTGCTACGCCGCCGGGAATTTCTTAGAGAATCACGGGCATTTAGATTTCTGGATGTCGATAAAAATTGGCAGGAAATGCCGGTGCCAAAAAACGGGATCGCGTTTACTTGGTGCCAAGTGCCGATCCTCTACCGCATTGATGAAACTGAATCGACTGGCTTAAGCGTTACTTACGCCGACGGCAAGCAACAGGCTCTGCCCGGCTTCACTTTATCGAGCACAGATAGCGTAGAGCTATTCCGGCGTACCGGTCGGATCCGGCAAGTACGCCTGACGATCGATGCGAACGACCTGTTTTCCGAGTAAGCATTTTCCGAACAATTAATCGGGGGAATACGATGGGAGTGCTACACAGGCGCCAGACGAGTTTGGCTGGGATCAACGCCACCAAACTGTCTGCTCAAGAGCTACGCAGTCTCGTCCGCGAGATACTGGCAGAGAAAATCCACGGAATTTCCTTCAGTCCGTACGTCGAAGGCCAGGGCCCGGGAACGCAGATTGACGAGGCACAGATACGCCAAAGGCTAGAATTTATTCAGAGCTACACGACCGCCGTTCGAACTTTTTCCTGCAGCGAAGGCAACGAACTGATTCCAGCCATCGCCAAGGAAGCCGGACTTAAAACAATGGTTGGTGTCTGGCTCGACGACAATGCGCAACACAATGAGATCGAACTTTCTAACGCTATTGAGATTGCAAGGGCCGGCCACGCGGACATCCTGGGTGTCGGCAACGAGGTGTTGTTGCGCGGCGATATGGGCGAAGACGAATTGCTGGCCTACATTCAACGCGCGAAGGATGCCGTTCATGATGTTCCCGTAGGGTATGTCGATGCCTATTTCAAGTTTCAGGAGCACCCTCGAATTAGTGAAGCTTGTGACGTCATCCTTGCCAATTGCTACCCTTTTTGGGAAGGCTGTCCCGCGGATCACGCACTGCTTTATATGAAGGAGATGTACCGCCGCGCGCAGCAAGCGGCCAACGGCAAAAAGGTCATTGTCAGCGAGACCGGCTGGCCAAACATCGGTGCCGCCGAGCGCGGCGCGGTGCCTTCATTCGAGAATGCGATTAAGTATTTCGTCGATACCTACCTTTGGGCAGAAGAAGATGAAATCGAAGTGTTTTGGTTTTCATCCTTTGACGAATCTTGGAAGGTCGATGCCGAGGGTGACGTAGGCGCTTACTGGGGGCTGTGGGACAAGGACGGAAACCCAAAGTATGTTTGAACAACTCGATATGCGGCTGGAGTACGGCAACGCGATATGCTACTCAGGGTATCGGGAAGGGCAGCGTCCCGGTAGTCGCTATCCCACTTATGAAGAAGTCCGGGAAGATTTGCGAATTCTCGCCAAAAACTGGCAGTACCTCAGACTCTATGACTGTTCACCACACGCGGAAACGGTACTGGAAGTCATTTCCAAAGAAGCGTTGTATTTTAAGGTCATGCTAGGTGTGGACATTGCCGCGGAAATCAGCAATCCGCATTGTCCCTGGGGCGCTGAATTCAGCGACGAAACGCTGGAGAAAAATCGACAAGCAAATGCCGAAAAAATTGAAAAGGCGATTTTGCTAGCTAATGGATATCCTGACATCGTCTTCTGCGTATCGATTGGCAATGAAGCAAGTGTCGAATGGACGGATCACATGGTGCCAGTCGAAAGCCTGGTCGCCTACGCGCTTAGAATAAAGCAGTCTGTTGTTCAGCCGACAACGTTTTGCGAAAACTACGTTCCCTGGACACACAAGCTCGAACAATTGGCAAATGTGCTCGACGTCATTTCGATTCATACCTATCCGGTTTGGGAATATTGCTCGGTGCACGACGCTCTGGAGTACACGAAGCAGAACTATTGGTCAGTAGTGAACCACTACCCAGGCAAACCAGTGATTATTACCGAAGCCGGTTGGACAACCGCAGCGAATGGTCGTGGGATAGAAGTTCACAATGCTTCCGAGGAACTCCAGGCCCATTACTACCAAGAGCTGATTGAATGGACGACAAACGAGAAAATACTAACGTTTGTTTTCGAAGCATTCGACGAACCATGGAAAGGATCGCCCGACCCACTCGAACCTGAAAAACATTGGGGGCTATTCAATTTGGACCGAACGCCTAAACTGGTAATGCGCGATAGCTATGCTGATCTGCTTGCTGAAAATTCAGGACTGGGCCGGGCTGGGGAGACTTCGGAGAACAATTGACAGTGTTGTCAATTCTATTTCTAATCCGTTGATTGAGTCTCAATAAAGAAGCACATGCAAGCATGAAGCCAACAAAAAATGCCACGATAAACGACGTTGCGAAACTCGCGGGCGTATCCATCAAGACAGTGTCCCGTGTCGTCAATCGCGAGCCCAATGTGCGCGAGTCAACCAAAGATAAAGTCGAACGGGCCATCAAGCAGCTCAACTACCGACCGAATGTATCCGCCCGCAATCTTGCCAGCAACCGTGCACGATTAATCGGACTCGTATATGACGACCCCAGCGCCTACGAAACACCGAGCTCAGGCTACGTAATGCGCATGCAACATGGTGTGTTACGTGTCTGTCATGACGCCGGCTTCGAACTATTGATTCACCCTTGCAATTATCGCGATCGCCAGGTGCGAAAAGAATTGAGGACGTTAATCGAAAAAGTCCGGCCCGCGGGACTCGTTCTAGCTGCACCACTTTCCAATATGCCCAGAATCGTAAAGGCGATTAAGGAAACCGAAACGCCCTTTGTACCGATATCACCGGGCACAACCAATCGCCACGCGTGTAGCGTGTCAACAAACGATCGCGAAGCCAGTGCAGAAATGACTCGTTACCTAGCTTCGCTGGGCCACCGGAAAATTGCTTTCATTAAGGGCCATCGTCTGCACAAGGCGGTGCTTAATCGGTTTCTTGGTTACAAGGATGGGCTGGCCGACAGCGGGCTCGATTTCAACGAGAAGCTCGTTGTCGAAGGTGACAACTCAATCGGGTCGGGCGAGATCTGCGCGCGTGAATTGCTACAACTAAAAGCCAGGCCGACTGCTCTGTTCGCTTCAAACGACGACATGGCCGCGGGAGTAATTCGCGTCGCCATGCAATTGGGTTTGAAGATTCCGGAGGAACTATCGGTCGCCGGATGGGACGATATTTCGTTATCACGTCAGATTTATCCCACACTGACAACGATTCGCCAACCGCTTTCGGCAATGGCCGAATACGCAGCAACTGCCCTAACGGACAAATCTCAAAAGAACCTGCTCACAGGTGGCGGGAAAGTGCTAGCTGCAACTCCGGTCATTCGGGATTCGACGGGCCCTGCGCCGACGTAGCCGGGGCCCGGTAGCACCGCTACTCAAGAACGAACAGCTAGCAATAAAAAGCTAATACCGCACTCAGTTAGAATTCGCCAACCATAATAACGCCATCGTCAAAGTTCGGCGGGTTCGCAGGTTGATAGGTGTATCCCCAGTCAACGAAGAGCTCCAGAACGAGTATCGGGTCACCTTCAACGAGCCGGCGCAATCCCGTTGCATCTGTTCGATAGAGGTTGTCCGCCGTCAGTTCGGCGAGCGGAACCGCAAATGACACTGGCTCACCATCGGGGCTGGCACCCGGGCAACAAGAAAAAACCGTAACCGAACCAAGGAAATTATCCAGCACGGCACGATAAGCCTTGAGAGCCTGTGCCCGCACGATTTCATCTTTCGACAGCTCGTTACTATTGGCATCAAACAACTCGTGTAATGCGAGCGCTGTGAAAAATTGATTTTCTCCGGAGGGCCGCCTTGCCAGCGCCGTGGCCCAGAGGTAGAAGCGCGCCTTCGCACCATTCGGACCTGGCTGAATTTCATTGAACAAATCAAACTTATTATCTGCACCCGGGTTATTGACATCGAACTCGACGATGGTCGTGGTTGCGAAAGGGTTTTCCGGATCTTCGAGGACACAAGTCTCGCCTACAATTCCCACGTTTTCGCAGTGAAGATTCAGTACGACGTCAGTCGGCAACAGAATCGCGTTGTTAATAGTGCCGTCATCACTGTCACGCTCGCCATCGCAGCCGCCAGTTGCAAGTGCGCCCGCGCCCAGCAGGATCAGGAACAGCAGCCTGACAACAGCCGGCTGGATCTTGTATCGATTCAGGTTCTTCATGTTAATTATTCCTTGGCTTGGCAAGTTCCGACCTAGAACTGGTAGGTCAAGTAGACGGCGGTCAGGAAACTGTAATCGCCTTCGCTGGCAAAGTTTTCGTTAGCTTCGTCACGAGATCTATACAGCGCACGGATTCCAATCCGCGTCGCCTTGCGTTCATCCTCGACCGAGCCCAATTGCCCAGAAGTGCCGAGTAGGTACGAATAGTCGAGCTTGACCTGCTCGGGAAACGTGATATTGAACTGTCGGAAGAAATCATAAGGACCAAAGGCATCCTTCATGTAGTAGCCCTCGAATACATGCTTGCGATTGAATTCTGCCTTCCAATGAAACTGATAGTGATCGCGAGAGCCACCATTGGGATTACCCGTTGACTGCTCAAAGGCGCGTATCAAGCGGAAGATGTATTTGGAGTTTTGATTTGGGTTCATCACAATTCGACTCGATAAACCCCACACATCCTCCGCCGGTAAGCCCTGCCCAAACGGTGCGTTGACGCCCGTGGGCTCGAAGAAAAACAAGTAGGAATCTGTAGCGGTGGGATACTCGGTGTACGTCCCGCCAATGTTGAAAGCTAATTTTGCGTCTTCTCGCCAATCGTTGTCCCAGTCATAAAACTGCGTCTCACCCGTCGGATCGTAAGTAAGGTATAGCTCTGCCGAGCGTGCTTCACGATTGCCCAATACAGCAAACGGGTCTGTATCCGTATCACGCGGATTTGTGCCGGGCTGTAGCAGGCCGTTGTTGATAGATGGCGCTATGAACGGGTTAGCGTGTACCAGATTGTCGCGGTACATAACCCTGGGATATAGCATCACATTCCCCCAACGCAGAATCATGCCAGCTTCGTACTCCTGCTTGTTGCCCATCCCCGAAGAGGGCAAACGACTGGGATCCGTTACGCCAAATGTCCGATGCACCTGCCCGCCATCGGCTACCAAGCCTGCGTGATGAGCCAAAATGTAGGTCTCGGTGCCGAAGAATGGGAACGTCAGCTTGGCACGAAACCCAAGCGTATCCGTGTCTTCAATCTCGTCGAGATAGATATTCCCGGCGGCATCCACGCGGTCGAAAGTCTCATCGACTTTCTCGTTTGCCGCCCAGATTCCACCAAGCTCGAGCTTCCAGCCATTACCAAAATTTCGCTCTGCGGTGAGTGTGGTTTGCCGCGACTGCCTATCCGTCACATCCGTCGGGTCATCACCGTCTGATCGGCGGGCCAGATCTTCTGCATGAATTAGCGACCAGTCAAAGTCAGCGAACTTAAAGTCATACTTGAATACCGCTTTCGGGTTAGCTCCCCAATAAATTTCCGGTCCAAAAACGACTGTGAAATTTTTCCAGTCGCCCTTACCCTTTATCTCGACACCCTGTGGCGCTTTGGCATTCCAGATATCCATTCCGTAGATATCCGTTGCCTCGCGGATCAGACCAAAATGATCGCCTTCAAAACCCCAATGGAATCGCGGCGTGTGATAAAAGGCCTCGACATCGAGATATTCGCCCTCATACTTCGCGTTGAAATCATAGACTTCAACGCGGTCACGATCGCCAAATGTGATCCGACGTTCTGCAAAATCGTTGCCAAGACCGGGAACTTCAATCGCTTGTTCGGTCAGCACCGTCAACGGCAAACCGCGATCCCCGTAGGTAAACTCCAGCGGTTGCTTTTCCGCAACGTTAGCCAGAACGTTTAGCGTCATCTGCCCGCTTACCTGTTGCGTGGGCTGAAATCCGAAGTCGAGGAAAACCATTTCTCCATCGGAGAATTCAAGGTCATTCTCCCCGTCTTCATCGATTCCTTTTTCATCGCCACGTACGACCATTTCCGCCTGCAAACGACCACCTGTGAACTGGAACTTTCTTTTAGATTCCTCGTTGTCAGCTCGCAACGCCCGGACGTCCCCCTGTAACTGGTAGCGACCCACGTCCATACTGGTAAACATATTGTTTATTTCCGCTTTGCTGGCTACATAGGGGTCCATTGCAAAGACTTCCTGCATGACGTCATATGCCATCCTCGGCCTGGCTGTCGAGACGCCGTCGCTATTGGAGGGCCCCAGAGCGGTAATGCCGAACCACTCCTCGTTCATGTTGTTCTTGCCTTCAGCCCAGTCGAAAAGGTAAGCCTGATTTGACCATGATGCGTTGTTGTCCTGGATCTCGAGGTTTTCGATTTGCAGATACTTCCACCACTCATCACGCCACTCAAAGATAAAGGCGCCGATCGAGTTGCCCTCCTCACCGTTGCCGTAGGCCTTGTTGTACATCTCTTGCCATTGACTCTTGAGTATCAAGGCTTGCGAAACTTGATCTTCCCTAAACTCTCTCGCATTAAAAGCGTCGCTACCAAACTCGAAAAATACGACGGGCAAGTCGAGCTTTTCTTCAACATCTTTCCACAGGCCGGTAAAAGTCGGCCCCCGGTAGGCATTGCTACCCAGAATGTCGAGGGAAGGCATGAGCTCGGCGATCAAATCGATGTACTGAATATCACCATTAACGATCGTGAACAAGTGTTCTGGAGCAATGGCCTTACCGTCTTCGATAACCTCGTTGAACAGACTGTACAGAAACCGAGCCTTCGCCTCGTTTTGCTCACCAACGGGAAGGTCTTCAATCTCAAAGCTCGACCATGACAGTCCATAGTTACTTTCGTTACCAAATGCAAACATCAGAACGCCAGGAACGTCTTTGTATCGCTGCACAAACTCCTTCATGTCGCGCCTCAGCACCTCACGCGTGCGGGGATCGGAGTAATCCGTAAAAGGAATCCACTTGCCATCGACGTTGTAACCGTAGCGCCCCATCAAAGGGTTAATCACACTCATGATGCCGTGCTCACGATAGATATAGCTTACCCATTCGGGCGGAATCATCGTGAAACTGCGGATGGTGTTGACGCCCATTTCCGCCATTAGGCCGAAATCGTAGTCGAGAATTTTTCTTATCTGATCATCGGACTGACCGAACAAATTATAGGTGAAGTTTTCAGCACGCGGCGTATACCCCCAGACGACGCCCTTGATGTAGTAGTCCTCGCCGTTGACCTGCAGCTTCCAGCCATTACTGTCGCGCACGGTGGTTACTTTGTCGACCTGCGCGTAACTGACTTGCGGCAAACAAAATACCAGGATGAGCGCAAGATGACTTGCGACAATCTTGATCCATTTCGAGAAGTTTGAATTCGCCATAGCGACCACTCTTTTTGCGTGTTTGTATTCTTGAGGAATATCGATTGAATGCATCGTCAGACCCTAGTTGGTCACGATGGAAACGTTGTCGATGAAAACATTGGCGATACAATCCGGCACCGCACCGCACACCGCGTTGAATGCCAAGGAGAAACCACCGCCCGCGTCCGCACCACTTAAGGTCACGTCATAAGTCTGCGTGGTCCAGTCATCAACGCCCCCGGCAATAACCGTCTGATCGCTCAGGTCTGCACCACCACCACTGATCTCGGTAAAGCTCAAGACGTTCAACTGACCGCCCGGACCAAAACTGCCCTTCACATCGAAGGTGATGGTGAGCACATCTCCCAAGGCCAGCGTGCCAGCCCCCAGGTTGGCCTGCTTGATCTCGGTCGTGCCTCCGCTGCCGGGGGCCACATTCGCACTGATGGCGCCAGAGAACATACCGCCGGTGGGCGATGTGTCCGTCGAAATCATCTGCACCCCTGAATTGACGAATTGTTGCCAACCGCTGAAATCACCCGCTTCAAAATCGCCATTCACCGCCAGGTCACCGGCACCACCGGCACCACCGCCACCGCCGGTCGACACCACCAGTGACACCTCATCGATATAAACCTCACCAACCTCAGCACCCAGATCAAACAACACCCGACTGTCCGCGTCGCCAAATCCCGTCGCCGTCAGTTCCAGACTGAACATCTGCCAGTCCGTGGTCAGGTCCACCGTCTGCACCGTGTTGGCAAACGAACCACCCGATAAGCCAATGCCTGCCACGATCGAACGCGCGACATTCGAGCGCGCCATGAAGCTCAGCGTATAGGTCTCATCCGGCGTGATCGCCAGCTTCTGACTCAGGTTCACATCAAACGGATTCCCTGCCGCGGTGACATCAACGAAAAACACCTGGTTGCCCGCATCATCGATCACGTTCGCTGGATCAATTGGATTGGCCACACCCGCAAGCCACGGCGTCGCGCCTGACTCAAAATCTCCATTGCTCAATAAACCTGAATCAAATGGCGGAGGCGGTGGACTCGTCGACACCACCAGTGACACATCATCGATATAAACCTCACCCACCTCGGCACCCAGATCAAACAACACCCGGCTGTCTGCGTCGCCAAATCCCGTCGCCGTCAGTTCCAAGCTGAACATCTGCCAATCCGTGGTCAGATCCACCGACTCCACTGTGTTCGCAAATGATCCGCCCGATAGGCCAATGCCTGCCACGATCGAACGCGCGACATTCGACCGCGCCATAAAGCTCAGCGTGTAGGTCTCATCTGGCGTGATCGCCAGCTTCTGACTCAGGTTCACATCAAACGGATTCCCGGCTGCTGTGACATCAACGAAAAACACTTGGTTACCCGCATCATCGATCACGTTCGCTGGATCAATTGGATTGGTCACCCCAGCAAGCCACGGCGTCGCGCCTGACTCAAAATCTCCATTGCTTAACAAGCCCGAATCAAATGGCGGAGGCGGTGGATTAGAACCGCTGCCACTGAACCCAACGTCCGTGAGCAACATCCGGAACTGCATCAAGGCGGTATCGTCACTTTCAAGAACGATGCCCGTCGCATTTTCTACACCGCTATAGGCTGAAACGGGAATCGACACTTGGAACCAACCATCGAACAACGCCGTTGAATACGCACTACTGGTCAGATTGATGCGCAACACATCAACACCGTCGAACAGCTTCACAAACACAACTTGATTCGGTAAGCCTTTTACCTTGAAATTAATGGTCTCGTAAGCGCCTAAAAAGCCAGCCTGAAATCCGACGAAGCCGATTTGTGAAATGTTTGCCCCGTATCCGGTACCGCTGAACACAGAAATGACCGGGCTAAAAGATGTGTCATCCGCGTAAAACTGATCGATGACTGAGCCCGAGCCAAACGGCGTGATTTCCGCATAGTCGTCCGGGATAAGCAGGTTAGGGTCACCGCTAGTCACGAACAAAGACGCTTCCGGGTCAATGGCGGATGGGGAACCGCCATCACAACTTTCTACCTGCGTAATTTCGTCGTAATAAAACGTCCAGTCGCCGGAAAAAACGCCATCAATCGCTGCACCCAGCACACCGTTATCAAAGATGATCGTCAACCCGATGGTGTTTACGGTTGAACCGGTGAAATCAAAACATAGTTCTTCCCAAACACTGCCCCCGGAGTGCGTCGCGACCCTTTCGACACCCAGGGTTCCGTCCGTGGTTTCTTCTAGTTTGAAGGTGACCGGAACAGCTCGCTCCGACCAAACTTTAATCTTATAAACCTCACCGGCAGAAAAATCGACCGGGGTTTCAATCGGATTAATCCGGGTTCCGCCGAAGGGCTGGTCGCCGAACTTCTGCATTCGGGCAACGCGCTGCGTGTCATTGACCGTATCGGGATTCGGATTGTCGACGATCACCGTCGCACCACCATTGAAATTGATGATTTCCGGCAGCGGACACAAGGTCTCGAAGTTAGTCGGATCGCAGAAACCCGCCGGAATATCCGGCAGTGGCGTTGCCGGCGAATTGGCAATTCCGTCCGGGCCATCACCCTGACCGCATCCACCTAGGCCCAACGCCAGCAGTACCGCGCCCAGACCAGCCCCGAGCATTTTAGTGACCTTCGAGAAGTTTGAATTCGCCATAGCGACCACTCTTTTTGCGTGTTTGTATTCTTGAGGAATATCGATTGAATGCATCGTCAGACCCTAGTTGGTCACGATGGAAACGTTGTCGATGAAAACATTGGCGATACAATCCGGCACCGCACCGCACACCGCGTTGAATGCCAAGGAGAAACCACCGCCCGCGTCCGCGCCACTTAAGGTCACGTCATAAGTCTGCGTGGTCCAGTCATCAACGCCCCCAGCAATAACCGTCTGATCGCTCAGGTCGGCTCCACCACCACTGATCTCCGTAAAGCTCAGTACGTTCAACTGACCACCCGGACCAAAACTGCCCTTCACATCGAAGGTGATGGTGAGCACATCCCCCAAGGCCAGCGTGCCCGCGCCCAGGTTGGCTTGCTTGATCTCCGTCGTGCCTCCGCTGCCGGGGGCCACATTCGCACTGATGGCGCCAGAGAACATACCGCCGGTGGGCGATGTGTCCGTCGAAATCATCTGCACCCCTGAATTGACGAATTGTTGCCAACCGCTGAAATCACCCGCTTCAAAATCGCCATTCACCGCCAGGTCACCGGCAACACCGCCACCACCGCCACCGCCGGTCGACACCACCAGTGACACCTCATCGATATAAACCTCACCAACCTCAGCACCCAGGTCAAACAACACCCGACTGTCTGCGTCGCCAAATCCCGTCGCCGTCAGTTCCAGACTGAACATCTGCCAGTCCGTGGTCAGGTCCACCGTCTGCACCGTGTTGGCAAACGAACCACCCGATAAGCCAATGCCTGCCACGATCGAACGCGCGACATTCGACCGCGCCATGAAGCTCAGCGTATAGGTCTCATCCGGCGTGATCGCCAGCTTCTGACTCAGGTTCACATCAAACGGATTCCCTGCCGCGGTGACATCAACGAAAAACACCTGGTTGCCCGCATCATCGATCACGTTCGCTGGATCAATTGGATTGGTCACCCCAGCAAGCCACGGCGTCGCGCCTGACTCAAAATCTCCATTACTCAATAAACCCGAATCAAAGGGCGGGGGACCTGCGGTCATGCCGCTCAAGCCGATGTCCGTTAACAAGAAGGAAAACGGTGCACCCTGATCTCCCTGCGGACCCAGAAGGAAACCCGTGAAGCCCGATATGGCAGCTGCATCCCCAAAATCACTCATCGGAATGGATAGCTCGTACCAACCGTTGCCCAGTTCGGTCGATCCGGAATAGCTGGTCACGTTGTAGACATTACCGCTATCGGGAGCGAAAAACTTCACTTCGATCTCATCATTCGGCAAGTCTTTAACCTTGAACTGCAGGGTTTCGAATCCAGAGGCAAAACCGCTGCCGTAGCCCACGAAGGCCACGAATCCGACATCCTCGCCACCGAAAGCATTGCCGCTGGTAACACGGAACGCCGGACTAAAATCTGCATCTGCATTGAAATCGGCATCGAAGCTAGCCCCCGAACCAAACGTATCCAGGCCCGGGAATGCCAGATCTTCTATTACCGCTGGATCCGATGCGTAAACCACCGCGTCGGGGATGGTGCCGGGATCTGCTGGCATAACGGCCGGTGCCTCGCCCGAATAAACCCGCACATATTCGACTTCCATTGTTGCCGGCAACTGGGTCGAGCCGTCGGGCGGTCCGGGTAGGTTTCCGCCGACCGCCAGATTTAAGATAATTTCGAAGGGTTGGTCGAAGGGCGCGGGGAACGGCGCGGCATTCGAAAACCAAGAGTTCTGCACCGCATAAAGATTGCCGTTGAAATACCAGCGAATCTCAAATTCATCCCATTCAACGGCGAAGGTATTGAATTGTTCCGTCAGACTTTCAGAGGCGGAAAGTTCGATGGACGAAAACTGATTGGCAGGAAATTCGCCACCGAAATGAATGGTGCCAAAAATCTCGTTACCACCACCGATGCCAGCCGGACCGGGACTGCCACCGAGATTCACTGCCTCCATAATGTCAATTTCGCCGCTTTGGGAGAATCCGCCATAAACGCCTTGCGCCGGTGGCGCACCCTGTTGATCAGCTTGGGGCAGCATCCAGAACGCCGGCCATACACCCTGTCCGGCCGGAAGTTTCATGCTTGCTTCGATGCGTCCGTACTTGACGGCAATTCGATCTTGGGTGGAGATTCGCGCCGACGTGAAGCCGAACTCGCCGACGGTTTCGCGTCGTGCTGTGATCTTGAGTTTGCCGTCCTCAAGCCGCGCACTATCCGGCAGGTAGTATTGCTCTTCGTTGTTTCCCCAGCCCGGAATGCCGTATTGGCTCCCATCCCCCGTTTCGAAAAACCAAACGTCGGGATCCAGCGCAGCGCCGTCGAATTCATCACTCCAAACCAAAGTCAGTAAGTCGCCGTCGGCAACGGGGAAAGTGGACAGCACCTGCAAGCTGGGATTAGGCGTATTGAAATTGGTTTTTGTGGTGGTGTCCGCTGCTGGTATTTCTATCGGCGTAACCCGAGACAAGACTGGTTCGCGACCGTTGTCGCTACAAGCTGCCAGCAGGACGGCAATCGCCAAGGGAGCTGCGCGCCGCAGCGTTCTTCTTGAACAAAGCATTCGTGTTCCCCGGTAACGGATTTTGACGCAGTTTTTGGATCTGCTGTTTTTATCAATTGATAGTATTACTGACAGTTGACAGCGCTGTCAACAATACCGCCAAAGCGATGCTGAGGCCGAGGGCAGCCGCCGGCCAATTCACTGTTCCGCAGCATCGAGCGCCGCTTTTGGCGTGCGGTCTACGTTCAATAGGCCCCAGTGTTTTTCGGCGCCACCAGGATTGTCCGGGTTGCCTTTCCAGGGCTCATCGAAAGCCTCGAAAAAGAATACCGTCACATTGGTTCTGGTCGCCCAATCTTGCAACTCGTCAAAGTAGCGTTTCTGGTGGGCCTCGCTAGCCCGGTCGCCGAACTCTACAGCCTCCGATGCCCAGCCCGCCTCAAGAATCGCCATGGACTTACCGGGCAAGGCCGCGCTGACGCGCTGCAAGTTTTCAATCGTGTAGGCCAAAGCCTCATCGATCGGCTTATTTTCCCAGGCCGGATAAGTATGGATGCCGAGAAAGTCGAGGTGTGCCGCCAGTGGCGCACCGTCTTTAATCCACCACTCGTAATTTTCAGCAACGGTCACGGGTTGATTGATCGCTGCTTTGACCTGACGCACATAGCCAATAACAGCTTCGAGCGACACCATATGATCGTTCCACTCGACAAGGGCTTCATTACCCACGTTTGCCGCGACAACGATATCGCTGAACTCATTGGCCAGCGCGATACCGCGCTCGACCTCTGCCTGGTTTGCTAGCTGATTAGCAGCCAGTTCATCCTCAGGTATTGGCTCGTCGAGCCACGGGCAAGCTTCGTGATTGCTGATCTCTGCCCGCAGCCAGATACCAAGCAACACCTTAATCGCAATATTGTTTTCCCGAATTAGCCTGAGCGTGGTGACGGTGTTCTCGCCGGTGTCGTACAAACGAATGAGACCGAAATCGTATGCCGCCATGATGCGGAGATCCTCAAGAATCTCCGCATCGCTGGGATTGACTGCACCGGCCCCACGATCGGGGTGCTGACCTTCGCGAAATCCGGAGTAGGCCACGGCCATCACTTCGCCGGCCAACAAGTCTTGCGGCGACTGTTGAATGACTACATTCGCAACAACGGACGCAAACAACTCTTCTCCATTGGAATCGACGCTGCTTTGTTGGCTTGTTTCGGCGCAAGCGCCGACTAGCAAGGTTAGAAACAAAAACCCGTAAGCTAGCGACCTCATCGCGTACCTCCCCTCGGCTGCTTGTTGTGACTTCATGATTGGGCGACTCGTTCAGCGGCGACAATTCGAAACTCGGTGCGTAGTTGTGTGGTAGAGCTGCCGCCTATCCAGGCGTGGAATTCGCCAGGCTCCGTAAGCAATTGCATGTTGCGCCCGTAGAAGGCCAGATCGTCAGCCTGTAGCTCGAATTCAATGACGCGTGATTCGCCGGGCGCGAGCCAAACTCGCTGAAAGCCTTTTAGCTCACGCACGGGTCGAGTGACATTGCCAATGAGGTCACGCACATACAATTGTGCTACTTCCTCGGCGGCCATTTCGCCGTTATTCACCAGATCGACGCTGATCACAATGGCCTCCCCTTCGCGTATCTGGGCAGCGCTGACCTTGATGTTCGAATAGTCGAAGTCCCCATAGGACAGACCGTGGCCAAATGGATACAAGGGCTCGTAGCCGGCATCTAGGTGATACGACGTCATGCCGTCAGACCACTGGGATGCATGGACATCAAAGTCGTCTATCAAAACAACGGTATCAGGCGACGGCGGCTTGCCGGTGTTCTTGCGGTTGTAATGAATCGGGATCTGTCCGACCATGCGTGGAAAACTTGCCGGCAACTTTCCAGACGGTGATACAAGGCCGAACAATAAATCAGCAATCGCGGGACCGCCCATGGACCCCGGATGCCAGGCAAACAGGATAGCGTCGACATGGTCGATGATATTAGTCAACGTCAACGGACGCCCCGCCATGACGACTGCAACGACTGGTTTACCCGCCTTGCGTATTCGCGCCACAAGCTCCTCCTGTGCGCCGGGGAGACTGATGTCCGCACGCGAGTGAGCCTCGCCGGAAAGAATCGCTTCTTCGCCCAGGAATAAAACCGTCACATCGGCATCACCGGCTAAGGCTACAGCCGCGTCGAATAATTGCGTGGAACGACTACGTGAGTACTCCAAGGCCGAAAGATGACGGACGTCGACCTCGTCACCGACCATTGTGCGTATCGCTTGCAACGGCGTGACGCTGAGCTGTGCATTACCGTCGAATACCCACGTGCCCATTTGCTGGTGAGGCGCGTCTGCTAAAGGCCCGATAATCGCGATTGTGCTGATTGCGTCGGTATTCAACGGCAGCGTCGCGCCGTCGTTCTCTAACAGCACCATACTTTGGAGAGCCGCTTGCATTGCGACGGCAAGCGCGTCGTCGTTACTTATCTGAGGCAACTTGTCAGGGTTTGTAAACGGTTCATCGAAAAGACCGAGCCTGAACTTGGTACGCAGAATGTTTGCAACGGAGGAGTCGATTAACCGGATATCCAAGACGCCCGTATCAACGAGCTCCTCGAGGTGATTCAAGTACGCGTCGCCAAACATTTCCATATCCACACCAGCTGTTGCTGCCTCTACCGCACAATCGCGTGCGTTAGCTGCCAACCCGTGAGTCTGTAGTTGGCGAATCGAGTCCCAGTCGCTGACGACAAGTCCATCGAATTGCCACTCATCGCGCAGAATCTGACGCAACAGGAACTCATTGGCCGAGGCTGGAACGCCGTCAATTTCGCAAAACGAAGTCATCATCGTGGCGACTGAAGCATCAGCTACGGCTTTGAACGGCTGGAGATAGACGTTGCGAAGTTCATTTTCCGGAATATTCGTTGTCGCGTAGTCACGGCCACTCTCAGCGGCACCATAACCCGCGAAGTGTTTCGCACAGGCGGCAATCATCCCCTTGGCCGATAGATCATCCCCTTGGAAGCCGTGCACCATTGCCACACCTAGAGTACTGGTGAGATAAGGATCTTCGCCGAAGCTCTCGGCGATTCGGCCCCAGCGAGGATCACGCGACACGTCGATCATTGGTGCGAACGTCCAGTTGATACCAACGCGCGCGGCTTCTTTTGCGGCGACACCTGCGCCGGCTTTAACAAGGTCGGGATTGAACGATGCGGCCTGTCCGAGCGGTATAGGCATCACGGTGTTGAAACCGTGAATCACATCGCGTCCGATCAGTAGCGGAATGCCGAGTCGGCTTTCCTCAACTGCGATTCGCTGTACTTCGTTGACTGCATCAACATCCACAATATTAAGGAGCGAGCCGACGCGACCGGCACGAATTTTCTCGGCGAGAGCATGGTGATCGCAGTCCTCACCGACATTGGCCTGGCGCATCTGGCCGACTTTCTCCGCAAGCGTCATTGTTGATAGCAGCGCGTGTATGCGTTCTTCAATGGAACTCGTCGGGGGACCTGCGATTGCGGCATTCACGGCTGACACCACGAACAGGCCTCACACTGCGGCGAAAACATCGATAGGGGAAACCGGTAGCGACCTGTTTTGCACAAGCTTTCTTACTCGTAATACTGGCGGGTCAGTAAATACCAATATTTGACAGCGCTGTCAATTTAGGTGAGGATCAGGTTAGGGGTAAAACAGAATAAAAACCGGGGGAACACAGCGCCATGAGTGATGCCACGCATTACGAAACCGCACCGGAAGATCGTATACCGTTTGTTAAAAAGCTGGTTTACGGGCTCGGTGCTTTCGTCAACAACACCCTGGCGGCCGCGATCGGTGGCATGGTCATCGTCTTGAATCTCGGGCTGGGCATTAACCCCGCACTGGTTGGGCTACTTGGGGCCCTACCGCGCATCACCGATGCGATCACCGATCCGCTGATGGGCTTTATTTCTGACAATACGCGGTCGCGTTTTGGGCGGCGGCGCCCGTATATTTTCATCGGCGCGATCGCTGCGGGCATCATCTATGCATTGCTCTGGCAGCTGCCAGAAAACAAGAGCGACGAATATTACTTCTGGTATTTTCTGAGCGGTTCGCTGATCTTTTATTTGGCCTATACGATCTATGCAACACCGTGGGTCGCTCTGGGTTATGAACTGACACCGGACTATCACGAACGCACACGATTAATGGGGGTGCAAAACTTTATTGGCAATCTTGCCTACATGGTTTCACCCTACTTCCTCGCCATCATGTACAGCGAACAGCTCTTTGTAGATGAGGTAGAGGGCGCTGCCGGACTGGCGGCCATAATTGGGCTGGTGGTTATTGTCTTGGGTGTCATGCCGGCGATCTTCCTGCGCGAGCGGTTTAAGGAAGCCACTAGCGCAGATGACCCTGATGATGTCGCCGCGAAGAACAATCTACTTCAGGGTATCAGGGTTACCTTGGGTCGATTCTTTTCTGGTTTTGCAACATCGCTGCGCTCAAAGCCGTTCGTCAAGCTATGCCTCGCCACATTTCTCGTGTTTAACGGCTTCATCCTAATTGCTGCCTTCCAGTCCTACGTCATCATCTATTATGTATTCGAAGGCGACGCGAGCACCGGCGCAGACTGGGTGGGTCATTCAGGTCTATTGCAGGCCGTCTCTGCGTTACTGGTGATTGTCTTCGTCACCTGGCTGGCAACAAAGATCGGCAAGCGCCGTGCATTTTTTGTATCAACGGGCGTGTCTATGGTGGGCTACGCGCTCAAATGGTTTGCCTACACACCGGACAATCACTACCTGTTACTTATTCCTGCGCCTCTGATGGCATTTGGCCTAGCAGGACTGTTTACGCTCGCGCCCTCGATGATTTGCGACGTTGTGGACATGGACGAGCTGGAAACCCATGAACGCCGGGAAGGCATGTTTGGCTCAATATTCTGGTGGGTAGTTAAGCTCGGTCAGGCAGTAGCGATTGCCGCTGGTGGTTTCTTACTCAATGCAACGGGCTTCAACGTTGATCTCGGCGGTGATCAAAGCGAACAGACAATTCAGTTGATGCGGTTCTTCGATGCATTTTTACCTTGCGCCGCCTCAGGCCTAGCAATATGGGCGATCGCATCCTACTCACTGACTGAGGAAACGGCCCACGATATTCGCATGCAATTGGAGGAACGCCGAGACGCAGCGTGACAAAGCTATGAAAACCTATCCACGTTTATCTGAAATGGGTGTAAAAAACCCTGAGCAAATCTCGGACTTTTCGATCAACAGCATCGACTACAGCGATTATCTGCGAATTACCTATGAACGACCAAAGGGTTCGTCCTTGGCCTATAGTCATACTTACAAGTTTCCTCGCAAGCAGAAGACGGCGAAATTAGCCGGATCCAGGCAGGAGAATATCGTCTTAGAAAGCAGTACCGCGTTTCGGGATGCTGTCGGCGAATTGCAGCAAATAATAGGCGCGAAAAAGAGCGCGCCGAATCATACGAATGCGATACTCGATGAGCTACAAAAACTGGAGGAAGACTTCGCGATTCGATGCTCGAGACTGAAAGAACTTATTGGTAAGAGCAAGGTGAATTAAATTGGAACATGTTGGCGGCCGAATGGCTTAGTACGTTGGCATGCGCTTGTCGAACTCACGGGGTCGGTTATGTAGTGCTCGATAATTAGCTTAAAAAACGTTCTGGATAAATGGGTTACACATTACGGCATTGGGGGAGAACCCGGTCCCTCACCGCTCACGCCGGACAAAGTGTTAACTATGTGTCCGGTTAACACCCCTGTGAAAATTTGGTGGCCAGGGGCGGAATCGAACCACCGACACGCGGATTTTCAGTCCGCTGCTCTACCAACTGAGCTACCTGGCCATTTTTTGGGCTATCGCGGTGTTGTGCCGCGGGTCGGGTGTGGGGCCGACGGAGCGGGGTATTAAAGCCGCTGGGGCTTGTGCGCGTCAAGGTATAATGAGTCTAATAATATGCCGCTGATTGGCTGATTTTCTAAGAAGTTTTGACAGCGGGCGCGTGGCTCTCTACTCTCGCCACTATCTTTGCGGTGCGGCTTGGGGCCGTTGCTGCCGACAATTTCCGCGTTTTTACTTATGGCTGTTCGTTCCGAAGACTTGTCCGCCGACGATTCCGTATTTGACCTGGATCGGCGCTATAGCGCTGTTCGTGAGACGAGCATGGCTTTGTGCCGCACCTTGGAGCCAGAGGATTTCGTGGTGCAGTCTATGCCCAGCGTGAGTCCGGCTAAGTGGCATTTGGCCCACACCACCTGGTTTTTCGAGCAATTCGTGCTGGCGGAGCATGCCACGGGCTACAGCGTCTTGAACGAGCAATACGCTTATCTATTTAACTCTTATTATCAAAGTATGGGTCAGATGCATCCGCGGGCCGAGCGTGGCTTGCTGTCGCGGCCGACGGTTCGGGAGATCGAGGCCTATCGGGAGCATGTGGATGAGGCGATTTTGTCGATGCTGGAGCATGAACCCTCAGCCGAGGTGATCCGGCTCATTGGACTGGGTCTGCAGCATGAGCAGCAGCATCAAGAGCTGATGCTGACAGATATCAAGCATGTGTTTTCGGTCAATCCATTGCGGCCGGCGTTGGTGGATGCGCAATTTGGTCATCGGCTAACGCCGATTCCGGATTTGGGCTATGAGACGTTTGCTGGCGGGATTGTTGAAATTGGTACCGACGCCCAAGACGGCTTTGCTTTCGACAACGAAACGCCCCGGCACCGCACGCTGTTGCGGCCGTATCAACTCGGCAATCGCTTAGTGACGAACGGCGAATATCGCGCTTTCATTCGTTCGGGCGCCTATGCCGACAGCCAGCTTTGGTTGTCGGACGGCTGGGCCTGGGTGCAGGAACAGCAGATCGACCGGCCCTTGTATTGGTCGCAGGATCTAAAACGCGAGTTCACTTTAAGCGGTGTGCGTCAATTGGATGCAGATGCGCCGGTTTGTCATGTGAGCTTTTATGAAGCCGATGCTTATGCGCGTTGGGCAGGCGCGCGTCTGCCGACGGAAGCGGAATGGGAGTTTGCCGCCGCGCAGGCGCCGCTGGAAGGCAACTTGATTAATCGCGGGAAATTACATCCCCAGGCCCTAAAGCGGCGCGAACATCCGGTGGCACAGTTGTTTGGTGATGTTTGGGAATGGACCGCCTCGAGCTATGCGGCCTATCCGGGATTCAAGCCCCTCGCCGGCTCGTTGGGGGAATACAACGGCAAGTTTATGTGCAACCAAATGGTTTGCCGCGGCGGCTCCTGCGTGACACCGCAGGATCATATCCGTGCGAGCTACCGGAATTTTTTCTACCCGCAGGAGCGTTGGCAGTTTTTTGGTATTCGTCTAGCGAAGGATAGCGGGACGGACCACGCCGACGGGTGAAAGCCTCTAGCGCCAAATCCCTGGGCGAAAACTTAACGCAGCAAAATGAAGCTGCGGAGATTCTTGCTGGCCTGAACAAACAACCTAAGACCATCTCGGCCAAGTATTTTTACGACGAGCGCGGTTCGCGCTTGTTCGATGAAATCTGTGAGCAGCCCGAGTATTACCTCACGCGCACCGAGCTGGGCATTATGCGGGCACACTTGCCAGAGATCGCTCGCGTTATCGGTCCACGCGTCACACTGGTTGAATATGGTTCGGGCTCTAGCGTTAAGACTAAAGATTTGCTTGACGCTTTAGATCAGCCAACCGCCTATATTCCCGTGGATATCTCGGGCGAGCATTTGCAGTTGGTCGCAAAGAGATTGGCGGAACGTTACGCGAATATTGAAGTGCTACCCGTTTGTGCCGACTTTACGCAAAGCATTGCATTGCCGAAGCCCCAGGGAAGAACGGCTCGCCGGGTGGTGTACTTCCCGGGCTCTACTATTGGTAATTTTTCGCGACCGCAGGCACTCAAGTTGCTGAAAAAGATACGTGGCGAGGCTGGTGCCAATGGCGGCCTGCTGATTGGTGTCGACTTGATTAAGGATGATCAGGACTTGGAGCAAGCGTATAACGATGCTGCCGGCGTGACGGCTAAATTCAATCTTAACTTGCTGCGGCATTTAAACCGCGAGTTCGATTGTGATTTTGATTTACAAGCCTTCGAACATGAAGCCATTTATGATGCAGTCAATCAACGCATTGAAATGCGTTTGATCAGCCAACAAGATCAAGCTGTCGAGATCCAAGGCGAGATTCTGAACTTAAAAGCCGGGGAATACATTGTCACGGAGCACTCACACAAGTACTCACGCGCCGGCTTCGCGGCCATGGCAAAAGAGTCGGGATTTACGGTGCGCGGCGTTTGGACCGATGCCGAAGAACTGTTTAGCGTGCAGTTCTTGGAAACTGCTTAGATACTATTCCGGCACATAGTCCGCGGGCTTTTCCGCCCCGCCTGAGAATAAGAATTTTTCCATTTCTGTTTCAAGAAACTCACGCGCTTTGGGCTCGATGGGTGTTAGCCGGTACTCATTAATTAGCATGGTTTGATGCGCCAGCCATTGTTGCCAGGCTTCTTTGGATATTTCCTTGAATATTCGCTGGCCGATTTCGCCGGGATAAGGTGGGTAATCGAGGCCTTCGGTTTCAATATTCAACAATGCGCATTTGACTTGGCGACTCATAGTTCGGCTCCAATTTCTTTCAGTAGACGCGAGACCGGCGCGGCGAGGCCTACTTTGTCCGGGTCGCGAAGGTTATACCAAAGCCATTGATCCGTCTCCATGACTCGATTGGGTGCTGAGTCAACGCGCACCACAACCGGCGTCATGGATAAATCGAAGTGCGTGAAGCCGTGCGCGATAGCCGGGCGCACGTCCAGTTTTACCGGGGACATGCCGAGTTGTTGAGTGCAAAACTCTGCGGCTTCTTCGGGCTTACCCGCTTCGGGTAAGCCCCACAGACCACCCCAAATGCCCTCGCTGGGGCGTTTGTGCAACAGCACACGGCCGTCGTTGCGCAAGACGACAAAAACCGCGGTGCTGCGTTGGGGCCGTTGGCGTTTTGGTGCCCGGCCGGGCAGTTCTTCTTGGCAACCCCGTGCGTAGGCGGTACAAATTGTTTGCAAGGGGCAGTCCGCGCAGGCCGGCTTGCTGCGGCGGCATAGGCTAGCACCCAGGTCCATGATGGCTTGGGTGTAGTTGGCGGCTTGTTTCGCGGGCGTACAAGACTCAGCATGCGCCCACAGTTCTCGGGCCACGGTTGATTTACCGGGCCAACCCTGGACATTAAATACGCGAGCTAAAACACGCTTGACGTTACCGTCGAGTATGGCGTGAGCTTGGTCGCAGGCTAGGGCCAATATGGCGCCGGCCGTTGAACGGCCGATGCCCGGTAAGGCGACTAGTTCGTCGAAATTTTTCGGAAAGCTTTGCGCGGTAGTTTTGGCCACCAGACAAGCTGCGCGATGCATGTTTCTTGCGCGCGCGTAGTAACCCAGACCCGACCATTGGTGCAGGACCTCGTCCAAGGGCGCCGCCGCCAATTCGATCACACTCGGGAAGCGCGCCATGAAGCGATCATAGTAGCGAGCCACGGTGGCGACTTGGGTTTGCTGCAGCATGATCTCCGACACCCACACGCGATAGGGTGTTGGGTCTTGCTGCCAGGGTAGATCCTTGCGACCGTGGCGCTGCCACCACGCCAGCAACAAGGGCGCAAGTTCGCGGTGGCGCGGATCGGCGGACATATTATTAATGTGTTGTGCTAACCGCCGAGTAGATCGCGGATGCCCCGTTTGATGATGTCGCGGGGCGATTCTTCTTCGGCTTCGGGCGCAACTTCCGCGGGGGCATCCGGCGCAGGAGTTGCTTCCGGTTGCGTTTGGGTTTCCTCTGCAGGCTGCGACGGGGCTTCGGGCTCAGCATCCTCGCGGCCCAGGCCGAGCCGGTCTAGCAAGCGCTGCTTGGCTTTCTCCACGGCGAGGTTCTTCGCCAAATCAGCAAGGTCCACGCCGATCATGGGAGACTCCAGCGTGCCACGAATGGTTAAGGGAATGCGCAGGCCCAGCAGGTCGTCGTAGGTTTCGCCGTCGGCGAAGGTGGGTATTTCGAATACCTTGGCTTCTAAACGATAGTCCAAGGTTTGCTTGACCACATCGAGGTTGCCGCGGCCGTTTAGGCGCAGGAAGGGAATTTCGGCGAAAATATTGTCGCTGCGCAAATTGCCGTCCTGCAAGCGGCCAGCAATTTTTAGTGCCTTGATCGCCGTTTCATTGGGACCGGTTGCCGCTGGCAGGGGCTTACGGCGAATGCGTGCGCGGGCCACGCGGATTTCTTGCCAAATATCCATGCCTTTATAAACACCGTCTGCAAGGTCAATGGATAAATCGCCTTTGAGGGTGGGCAATAGTTCGTCCTGGTCCAGGCCGGTGCCACTGGCTTGAATGCGCGCGGCCATTAAGCCGGTGATTTGATCCAACTCAGCGAAGTCCATGAGTAGTCCGTTGGACTGCACCGCTGCTAAAGATTGATCTAATTTAACGCGGGGCTTGTCGCCGGTTAAGTTGATGGTAACGCCACCGCGATAATTGCCGCCGTAGAGATTTGCCGTGGCAGGTTCAAAAACAAACACGCCGTCTTGGGCTTTTACCTGGGCCGCGAAGTCTTGTAGTTGCGTACCAGCAACTTGCAAGGCATTGACTTTGACCTGGCCATTCACTTTGATATCACGAAGCGCGCCGAAGTCATTGCCCTGGGTTGTATTGGTACCGGCCGTTTTCGCTTCGCTTTGGGCATTGCCGCCTGGCTCATCGGGGGCCAAGTAGCGGTCTAGATCGAGTTGGTCAGCCGCCAAATCGAAATTCAATTTCAGCTGGGCGAAATGACTGGCCGCCAGGGAACCACTAATTGCTGTGTCATCGAGACTGAGCTGCAGTTTGCTCAAGTCGATACGATCATCGCCTAGCTGCCAGTCGCCCGTGCCGCTGAACTTCTTAAGCACCTGGGCATCGGCGGTTTCCGGCGGTGCTTCACCGAAGGCGGCGAACAAATCCCGGGGGGAGACTTGGCCCAACTTGAAGCTACCGGCGATGCCGGTCTTGCCTGCTTCCCAACGACCACTCCCGAGCAAATCCACCGGGGCACCGGCAATGCTCGCTTTTGCCTTTAATGCACTGAGGCTAACGGCGCCGGTATCCACGGTGTAGTTCAGACTGTTCAGCGTACCCTGGCCGGTGGATTGACCGGCGGGGAGATCACCGCCGCTGGCTTGGACGTTGAATTTCGGTGACGTGGCGGTTATCTGCATGGCTTCCGCCGCCGACAAAGTCAGTGCCGGGACTTCAATGTCGGCATCTAGCTGACCGCCCAGGCCCAAGGGGCCGTTCTTGCTGCTGAGAGTAAAACTTAAATTTTCACCCTCGGTCAGTACCGACTCGTTGAATGCAACGCTCAACTTCGGTGCGCTGATGTCTAGATCGACATCACCCCATTCAGCGCTGAGTAGCCCGACTTTACCGCTGAGTGCTTCGAGACGTAGGCCCACAAGCTCTGGATCAAGCAGGGCATCGGCGGTTAATTGAACATCAGCGCGGGAATCCGCGATGCGATCTACTAAACCAAAGGATGTTTCTAAATCGAATTGTTCGCCGGGTTCTAAGTCGCCGGTCTGCAAATTGAAATTTTCAATACGGTAGTCCAACTTATCGAGTTCATCGCGTAAAGTGACATTGGCATTGACGATATCAATTTCTTCGATGGCCAGTGCTTGGAAATCCTCGTTAGCGTCTTTTGTATCGTCCGGGCCTCGCCCCGACTCTGGATCGTTCTCATCATCGCCGATGAGCCGCCAATTCTCCGAACCGTCGGCTAAGCGCACAATCTCAACGTCTAAGCCCTCGAGTTTGAGTTCGGCGATGCGCAACTCGCGGCGCGTGATCAAGGGCCACAATTGCAGTCCTAACCGCGCCGAGTCGACACTGGCAAAGTTGGGCGTCTCAAAACCCGGGGGATTGCTCAGCGTGGTTCGCCCGAGGGAAATGGCGCAGCAGGGCACCACGTTCAACGACAAGTCGCCATCGATCGTTAGCTGGCGGCCCGTTTGATCTTCAACGGCTTGGGCGATTTCATCCCGGTAGTCGTTGGGTTCGACAAAAAATAGCAGGCCACCAACCAACAAGGCCAGGCCGACAACGATCACGACCAGCAGGCCAAGCCCGAGTTTGAACAGCATTTTCATGGGAACCATTAGAGCATTCCCGCGAAGAGCGGCCAACCGAAAAAGCGGGGGATTTGCTGCTTAGCAGCTGCTTTGGGTAACGGTTAGAACGGGGTTATCGCCCATCTGGTCGGGGGGCTGGTAACTGACACTGCAGCCATCGCGCCGGGTGTCGCGATGCCGCCAGCGTCCGCCGTCAAAAATAAACGCATGAGTTTCCGGCGCACCCAGCGCCGACTCAATGGTCGCGGCGGAAGGAAAGCCATGCACCATGGCCACATCGCCTGAGCCAAGTCGCAACACTGGCGGACGTCCGCGCGCCTTCCAAATCGCGTGGGCGGCCTGGGTGGCACTCTCGACATTGGCGGCCAAAGATTGCACCTCTACGCGGCGCGCCTCGGCGGAGATGTTCAGGTGCCGTGGCACCGCCAGCATCGCCACAACGCTGAAGCAAGCAACGATCACGGCCACATCGACACCGCTGATGCCGCGTTGTTTCCGCGCTGCTTGACACATTATTAATTTACTTTTCGGCACCGGACTTATGACAGCTCGAACTAGGCGCACAACTCTGGTCCCTGGGGCCGGTGGCTGTCTGTGACGTCGTTCTCACTCCGGGCGAGGAATGAACCCTAGCGCTGATAATGATGCCGAGCTGACGAAACTGCGCCAAGGCGAAATACGGCGCCAGCAAGATGAACGGCGCGACAAGCACAAGGTATTGCACGGGGCCTTGCAAATCAAAATGCCAATTGAAGCTGCGCGATATCAAGATCAGCAGAACAGTGACCCAAAGCAACAGCCGGCTGGTGGTATCTGTGACCAGTCGTAGCAGGGCACAACAGCGCAGGCCCAAACGAACCCCGGCGGAAAATCGGCCCATACCGCGCACCGGGCGATTGAGAGTCAGCAAGCCCCATCCACGACGCCAGTTTCGCAACATTCCCATGGGGTAAGCACAACAAGGGGCAGCCTGTGAAGCCAGTCACAAAACCGCCCTTAGGCGAGAGATTTGCCCACAGGCTGCCGCCGCAATACCGCATTGAGCACCATTATTTTGTCAACTGTGAATACAGTCTCAATGTTATGGGCATCCATCAAGTACGCTGCTCCGATGCCATGTGGCATGTCTTCGCGCCCGAAGAACCGGGAAACGGTCGCGATACATTGTGCGTGTTAATGAAACTGTTGTTGGTCGAAGACAATTTTGACGATGCGGAATTTCTTGCCGCATCCATGCGTCGTCAGCGGGTGACAGACCTGGAGATGACCCATGTTGCAAGCTTGGGTGACGCGGTACAGGCCATCGAAAAGCACCGCTTCGATGTCATTCTGCTCGACTTGCATCTGCCCGACGGCTCCGGTTTGGAATGCGTCGACACGATACAGTCGGCCGATCCCAGCACGCCCATCGTTGTCCTCAGCGGCCAAAAGGATGAAGAATTTGCCCTGAGTATCCTGACCATGGGGGTGCAGGATTATCTCGTTAAGTGGGAAAGTGAGACTCGCAGCATGCTGCGAACGATCCGTTATGCGGTGGAGCGAAAACGCAGCGAGCTACGACTCAACTATCTCGCCCAATACGATCCCCTCACGGAAATTCCTAACCGGCAGTACTTTCAGGATCAGTTAGAACGCGCCACGGCACGTGCGCATCGAGAAGCCAATAAAATCGCGCTGATGTTTCTGGATCTTGACCAATTTAAAGTGGTCAATGACACCTTAGGTCACAAGGCCGGCGATGATCTGCTGCGTGAGATGGCCAAACGGCTGCGCAAATGTATACGTGGCGGCGATGTGGTAGCCCGCCTTGGCGGCGACGAATTCGCCGTGCTGCTTGAGGGCCTGGGTGGGGCGCTGGAAGCAGAGGTCGTGGCCAAGGGCATACTGAATGTCGTTGCCGAACCGTTCATCGTCGATGGACGCGAAATTCAAGTCACCACGAGCATTGGGATTACGGTTTACCCAAACGACAACAGCGATGTTGAAACGCTGGTGAAAAATGCCGATATCGCCATGTACCAGGCAAAGGAGCAAGGCCGCAACAACTTCAAATTCTTCACCGAAGACATGCACCAAGAGCTCATGGAGTACCACAAGCTCGAACAGGATATTCGCGATGCGATCAGCCGTGAAGCATTCAGTCTAGTGTATCAACCGAAAGTCAATTTGGTGAGCAGGAAACTTGAAGGCCTGGAAGCACTCTTGCGCTGGCATTGCCCGAATCGCGGCAATGTTTCGCCGGCAGAGTTCATACCCATCGCGGAACAGAGCGGTCACATCGTGCCCCTGGGCTACTGGGTCTTTAACGAGGTCTGCCGCACGATTAACCGCTGGCTGGCCGCGGGCATGCCGGTGGTGCCGGTATCTGTGAACGTCTCGGCGCGACAGTTCGAAAAGCCCGAATTCTTTAAGCGCGTATCGGAGATTCTTCGCCGCCATGCCATTGAGCCTGGTCTGGTGGAAATAGAGCTCACCGAAGGCATGTTGATGAGCGATATCGACAATGCGCAAAGAATTCTGCAACAGCTAAAGAACATTGGTGTGCGCGTATCCATCGATGACTTTGGCACTGGCCATTCTTGCCTGAACTATCTGAGACGCTTCCCCATTGATGTACTGAAGATTGACAAAACGTTTATTGACGATGTTGATGGCACCGAAGATAGCGCAATTATTATCGAAGCCATCATCTCTCTAGCGAGAAGTTTGCATCTTGAAACCGTGGCGGAAGGCGTGGAAAACCGGCAGCAGCTAAATTTCTTGGTCGAGCGCGGTTGCTTGGTCGCCCAGGGATTCTTGTTCGGCCAGCCGCTGATGGAAAAAGAAGTGCTGCCGTTCTTGGCGGATCTCATCGAAGATAGCGCCGGCTTTGCCACATCACGGTTGGAGGCTTCACAGACCGCCTAGGAACTTAGCATGGCAGAACTCAAACACACTACCGCTAGTAATCAGCAAATCTCGGATATGCAATTGCTGCTTGAAACCACCGGGGTCGGCATGTGGTCCTATGATAGCGCGACCAATGCATTCACCCTCGATCAAACCTGCCGCGAGATGTTTGATCTGGGCGAGGGCCAAGAACTGAGCATGGAGTGGATGCAAAAAGTTATCCACCCCGACGATATCGGACCTTACTGGGCAGCCGTTCAAGAGTCCATAAAGATCGGAATATTCGAGACCAGCTACCGAGTGTTGTGCCGAGATGGATCAACCAAATTTATTATCGGTCGTGGCCGAGCCTATAAGCCGACGCCAGAGACGCCGATCATGACCAAAGGCGTTTGTATTGACGTTAGTGACCGCCGGCAATTAGAGCAACAATTGCATGCCGTGGAGTCTCGTACACAGCATATTGCAGACAATGTGCCCGGTCTATTTTCTTATCTCGACACGGAATATCGCGTGCAATTTTTGAATGCGAAATACCGCGAGCTGGTCGCCAATGACAGCGACGAATACATCGGGAAACATATTAGCGAAATCATTGGCACAGAACAGTTTGAACAACGTAAGGCTCGTTATGACGAGGCGTTCGCGGGTGACTCAATAAGCCATGAAGCGCAGCGGGTCGCACCCGACGGGTCGATTACCTATTACACCGTTAATCATCAACCCCATCGTGATAAAGACGGCAACATTTGCGGTGTCTTGTCGTTGGCTATCGACATCACCGAAAGACGTGAATTTCAAGTTGCGCTGGAGGCTAAATCTGCGGAACTTGCGCGCTCGAATCACGATTTGGAGCAATTTGCCTACGTTGCGTCTCACGATCTCAAAGCACCTTTGCGCGCCATCGAAGTCTTAGTTCAGTGGCTTAGCGAAGATTTAAAAGACAATACTGAAGGCGAGGTGCAAGAAAATTTGGCGCTGCTCGCCCAGAGAACCAAGCGACTCAATAAGTTGCTGGATGACCTGCTGGCCTATTCCCGCGCGGGTCGCCTCATGGGCGAATGCCGGGAAGTCGACACCAAGGTGCTGGTTAACGACATTGCACTGCTTCTCTCTCCACCACCGAAGATGAAGATCGTCGCCGATGACAGTTTGCCCACGATGATTGCGCACGAGGCGCCGCTAGAACAAGTACTGCGGAATCTCATCAACAACGCCATCAAACATCATCCTTATGAGTGGGGCAAGGTGCATGTTTCCGCAGAGGACCAAGGCAATCAATACCTATTTACCGTCACCGATGACGGCGCCGGTATACCCGATGAATATGCGGAAAAAGTTTTTCAAATGTTCCAAACACTGCAACCGCGCGACGACCGCGAAGGTAGCGGCATGGGCCTAGCCATCGTTAAGCGTATTATCGATTGGCAAGGCGGGAAAATCTGGTTCCATTCCGGCGCGGACGGCAAGGGAACGGTGTTCAAGTTCACCTGGGAAAAACTTGAAGAGCTACCGGCAGATCGCACAGTAAGCATCACGCGCTCGGAAGTCGATGAATGGAGTAAAAATGACGCCCGTCAACATATTGCTAGTTGAAGACGATCGGGTAGACGCCAAGGCATTCTTGCGCGCCATAAAATCCGTTGGATTTGACAATCCCGTAACCGTGGTTCGGGATGGCGTTGAAGCCTGGGAACTGCTGAAGGGTAAGGGCGAAAACGAGAAGTTCCCGCGGCCCAACATTGTGGTGCTAGATGTGAACATGCCGCGCATGACAGGCATCGAGCTACTGAGAAAAATTCGTAAAGATGAAGAATTGAATGATTTGGTGGTCTTTATGCTGACAACATCAGATGATCAACAAGATATCACCGGCGCCTACGAGCTCAATGTGGCCGGCTACATGCTCAAATCTGAATTGGGCCAGACCTTTATCAAGGCGGTAGAACTGCTGAATCAATATTGGCAGGTGGTGGAGCTCCCTTCGGGGGCCAAACAACTTACCAACCACGCCGCTTGATTGTTAGTGGAGCGGGCGACGGGAATCGAACCCGCGTCATCAGCTTGGGAAGCTGAGGTTCTACCATTGAACTACACCCGCAAGATGCTTGGTTTCCGAAGATTCTACAGTCTGGCGGTGTGGCGAGTCACGGTCGGGTGGTAGAGGAATGGTGTTGGTCGCGATTGGGGGAGTCGTTGTCACCGTCCCCAAGCCCGGGGAAGCAGTTCGTGAAGCACAGAAACCGTGTTCGGATGTCCGCTCATCGAAGTTCTGGTCGATCCTCGTGAGCTGAGATTTGATCTTGTTAAGTGCCCGGAATACGTCATGAGATCCAAACTGCGGGTGTGATAGCCTCTCACAAGGCAACCGTCACGCCACCGCTATGACAATCGTCTCACACAAATACAAATTCGTTTTTATCAAAACCCAGAAAACCGCCGGAACCAGCTTGGAGGTCGAGCTATCCGGCATTTGTGGCCCGCTTGACGTAGTCACGCCTGTGTTTCCACAAGAACCGAAACATCAACCCAGGAACTTCAAGCTTGCTAATGGTCGAACATATTACAACCACATGCGAGCTGACGAAATTTCAGTGCTTTGCGGAACGGAGATATTTGCTGACTACTTTAAGTTTTGCGTTGAGCGTCACCCAATCGAAAAATGTATTTCTCACTTCGCGATGGTCAGGAATTCCGAACAACACAATAAGCTTTTCATGAAAAACGTCTTTCCAAGCCGACACGATGGTGATTTGTCGTGGGCAGATTACGTGGTCGCCGGCCATTTTCCTATGGATCACGAAAAGTACTCGAAAGGTACAAAATTGGTAGTCGACCGTATCCTGAAATATGAGCAGCTGGAGTCTGAGCTTGCATCACTTTTCGATGAGTTAGCTGTGCCTTGGAATGGGCTCAATTCGAAAGCGAAAAGCGGGTATCGAACCTTAGATATTATTGACCCTAGTGAAGTTTCCCTCCAGCAAAGAGAACGAATCATGGGTGCCTTTCATCAATCCACGCAATTTACGGGTTATTCCTAGGCAAAGATTGTCACGCGAGGAATACAGAATGCCTCGCTACTTTGCTGGGGATGCGTCGAGGCGCGCCACTTACTGATTGCGACTGGCCAGGATTTCACCAATTGTCTCAGTCAACTGCGTTTCAACGACATTCGCATGCTTGATGATTTTGTCATGAATATTGTCAGCCAATTGCTGGTGCTTCACAAGCTGCGCAAATTTGGAAGCTAATGAGCTGACGGCTGAGGGGTTTGCGAATAGCTCGTGGTTGAGATAGAAGTCCATCGCATCGTACATTAGATACAATACGTGTTTTTTTAGATCATTAAGTGTTTTTGCCCCCCCGGAGATCGAAGGTTGGGGTTGACCAACGCAGAGCACGGGTGTACCGACGCGGAAAGCGTTTATACATAGGTGATAGGTATCGGTAACTATTAGCTGATATGAATTGAGAGACTCGATTAGATCAGAAAACATAAGACGAGATTCGTTTTTCTTGTGTTTCTCGATGAATGCTAAATGCTCATTCTCGGCTTGGTCTTGCGCCATCCAGTTCCAAGCATGAGGAAACCAAGGAATCCATTCCGCTTCCACGCCCAGTTTCTTCGCCGTCTCGTTGCAAAAAGTATAGAAAGGGCCCGGGGCGAAGGTGCGTTGGCCGAAGAAGTAACCGACCTTTTTTTCAGTTGCGAGATGCGAAATGCCTGAATCTGACCGCAAGCTACGAATATCTTCATCCTGCAGAAGAAAAGCCGCGTCCGTACCAAGAAAATTACTTCGGTAGTCTCCTCGAAGATGCGCAATTTTTACCGCAGACAGCGGGTCTCTTGTCCAGATGCGACGGCAGCCTTGCACCAAGCGAGTTAAGTCCTTCGCGTAGTGGGCGTCGGTGTAATCGGACTCTGCATTGTGCAAGATGCTTCCACCAAAAACGATAGTCTTGCTAAGAACACTTTTCGGCGCATCGCTGAGAAATAGTGACCGCCGTAATTCCCGCATTACCGCATCGTTTTCAGAAAGCTCACTCAAATCAAAACCGAGAGGCCCCAGCACGTCTTCATAAAGATAACTGCGCTGCTGCATCCAATCGCCCCACACAACGATCAGATCGTGATCGTAAATCTCTTCGAGATGTTCGCTTGTACGCTTGAAGTTAAATGGTAGCGATGCCGCGTTTAGGTATGGCCGACATCGCTCTGGCGGCGCAAAGGTAAACCAATCTATGGGAGTTCCTGGGCAAACGCGACTGAGTAGACCATGGCAAGCCAAGTCCACGGTTACCATGCCAGGATTGGCAAAACGGGGGTTAGAGGCAGTAATCGCTGCGATACGTGTCATGTCGGCTGTTATCTCACGGACTCACGTAAATTCGAATATGAACATAAAAAGCTTTACTGCTGTGATCCCCGTTTTTAAACGCTTCCGCCGTTGGCCATGTGGGGTCGTTGGTAATTGTAGCGCTACAATGACTCAGTCGCCGTTTGCCGAGCATCGGCGATTTTCATACGAATACATCGCAAACTCGTTCATTGGGCTATTTCAATCAACCCGTATTTATATAGCCACATTAGGTTCCGCGCGACTTCCAAGTCGGAGATTCCCAGATTTTTATGGGCCTCATCGAATAGGAAGCTGGTGTCGCGCGGTTCTGTGCATAAGCTTAGCAAGCCGTTCAGAACTCTCAGATCCATTACTTCCGCAAGCTGCCCATAGAGAAAGAGTTGACGTTTACGACGCAGTACAAGTTTACCCAGCGCGCTCGTTGCAAAGCGGTCATCGTTGGATAACTGCGATGTAGGATAGTGCGTGAAGTCTTGCAGCACACGTAAGTGGCTGCTTTTAACCGACGCGCTCGAATCAAGCTCGGATTCGGCCTTTTGCTCAGCAACCAGCTGCAACCATAGCTTGACGTATTCGCCTGCGACAATGCTCCAGTCATATCGAGTGGCGCTCTCGGCGGCTGCTTGTCTCATACGGATTGCTAGATCGCCGTCGTCGGCGATCTTCAGCAGCGCAGCGCAGGCTGCGGGAAGATCCACGGCGGTTGTTTGCGCACAATACATGTGCATCGCCGAATCCTCTAACAAGCTTAGCGTAGCCTCCCATTGAGCGTCGGGGGCAAGCGTCATAGTCGGCACCAGGAACCCGTTGACGCCGTCTTCGATCAGCGCTTTGTAGCCATTCCAATCACTTGCAACGACAGGCAACCCGGCTGCCAATGACTCAATGACCGTCAATCCAAACGTTTCCTGAATATTGTCACTTAGGGTCAGAAATACGTCTGCTGTCTTGTACAGATCAATCTTTACCGAATCTTCGGGATCGAGTATGAAACGAACGGATTCCTGCAATTCAAGGCGAGCAACCCACTCCTTGACGATGTTGCAATAGCTACCGTCGTCAGATGCACCGGCGAGAACAAGCCGAATGGGTCGGTTGGATGCCGCAAGCAATAGCTGCAAGAGATTGAGCAGCGGTAAGTAGTCCAGTTTGAATTGTGGATTGAACCTGGCCAATGACAGAATCACAAACTCGTCATCCTGCAATCCAAACCGAGATCGTTCGGATTTGCTGTTACCTCGATAGGCGTCGACAGATATTCCAAGAGGAATGACGGCGGTCTGGGGTGATGAAAAACCGGGTTGCGAACGCTGCAAGCGCGAAAACGCCGAATCAACCACGGTTTTCGCAGTTGGTGTGGTGCAAATCAGGCAGTCGGTTTTTTTGATGCCGTTTGCGCTGCCTAGCAACGCCCAACCCAGGAAATGTTCATTGGCGAGCGAATGTGTCACCCCGGTAATCACAAATGTCTTCTCCGACATCGTGTTACGAATGTGAGCGGGAATCCCAAGTTTGGGGTCAAGATTATGGAGTACATCAATCGGGGTCCGGCGGAGGAAATTTGGAACCTCAAGCATGGACACCACAGAAATCTCGGTGTCGTTGTCCGCCAGTACGGTCTTTTTGAGTTGCTCTATGTCCGCCTTGGTTTGCACGAACAATGTGATCTGATGCTCCTGAGCCGACTCAATTAGTCCTTTGATGAACGAATGATTGGCAACGGCGCGACCCCACATCTGACCCGGCCTTCCGTACGAAATGCGGAGGGTGTCCGTCGGAAAAAGAATGGCGATATGAATGATGATACTCCTGATGATTTTAGCTTGCCGACTATCGCACCCAAGCGGGGTCGTCCTCCCACCGACCCCGGATTAGGGATCGGGATCGAATCAACTCCGTCTGTGACGCATCCAGCCAAGGAAGGCGACGTCACTAAGTGCCGAGTTCACGCGGGTTCGCTGCATCTCAGTTCTCCCTGAATATCCCCCTTAATCACAATTGTGCCAGAAGCGGAAACGAGGCGTATCAACACGGAGCATAGGTTTAACAAAATGAGCAGAAAGCCTGATGGGCGACTATTTCGGCCTTCGAACGAAGGCGGACATTCGATACGGTAGCACCGCAATCAAAGCGGGATCGCGTGATTTGGGTCCGATAGGTTAGCTTGGTTTTGATGAGTTATGATCAGATGGTAGAGCAGTAGTGTTGACCTCAGTGCCCTGTGCGAAAAAAATCATCCTGGCTATTCTCGGCCGTGGATATGAATACATCGTTTTGATTCAGCGCGGCTTTGGCGGCCACAAAATAGCTCCACCAGATCGTTAATGCCTGCAGACGAACAGATCGCTACGATTGCGTAATTAGAAACCTCATCCCGTTGTCTTCCACACGCCATGATGAACGAACGAATTGTGCAGCAGAGAGCGTATCTGATCGGCATCCACGGCACTCGATCCCCCGCTAAATTCTTCTACCAATTCCGCAACGGAAAGTCTGATGCCTGTATTGATTCGTTCGATCAGGCCGATAAGACCAGGGTGCTTCGGGCAAGTAAACTTTGCGCCGTTGACGGCGTACAGCAGATCGGATCCACTGTCGAGATAACGAATCGGCATGAGCGAGCTGGATTGAATTTCGTCGCTGTCCGCAAGACTTTCTCCTTCCAGCCGATAAGGGGATACGTAGTAACCAAAGCGAGAAATCCACTCCAAATAGTAGGCGCGTGAACCGCTTCGCATGCCTGGATTTTTCATGAGCTCGTCCTGCAAGCCCATTAGGTGATCAACAATCGGCGCGGCTGAGCCTTGATAGCCGATCGTCTCTGGCAGTTTGATCTGATTGTTATCCAATGCCCATTCCACGAGCTGATACGGAACGTCCAGTGGATTCTCTACGCGCAGGAATCCCAGCGCCACGGTTACCGTCGGATCATCGCCCGCTTCTGCTACTCCAATGTGCCAATAATCCCGCGGCCAAAACATGACATCACCCGGCCGGCCTTCCAAGACGATTGCCTGATCAATTCTAGTTTTATAGTCGACGTGGTTAAGCTTGACATCTACGTATCTGGCATTTGGAGGCACGCCGGGCACATCGCTGAATGTTTCAATGGGCCATACCAAAAATCTCTTTGTCCCCGAAACCACATACGTGATGACATCCTGTCGGTCCTTATGCAAACCGAGAAAGCTTTCTTTGTAGTTACAAACAAGAATATCCGTGAGAACTTTTTTTAGCGGAAAACCTTGGCGTTTGTATGTGCCCGACAAAAAGAAGCAAAAGTGCTTATAGGAAACTGGGTCAAGCGCTTGGTAGTTGTTCAAGATATAGCCAAACTCACCGGGAATATCGCGGTCCAACCGTTGGATGTAGCTTTCCAGGTTCTGGTCAGCGCTATTCGCCAGAAAAACACTTGCCAGCTCGCCTGTCACCGGTTGACCGTCCACATAGCGCCGCATATCAACGCGACTGTCATTCCGGTTGATTTTTGCTCGGCGAGTAAACTCCTTGATACCGGCAAAAATATCATCGGCAGTCGCCAGCGGTGTCGGAAATGGCTGCCGGATTACGCCCGGCTTCCCGTTGCGAAAAAGTTCAAGATAGTCAGACCAGAACTTCTCAGGTATATCGAAAATAGGTGTGTGCATTTCCATATTTATACTGAAGTTTCATATTGCCGGGAAACAGATGATCGCGGTCCCCGTGAGTATTGAGAAGCTGAGATAACACCAATGTCTCACACCCGTCTTAGCTAATACCGGCCACTAGCTTCGGAAACGCGATGCACAGCCGTTGACTCGAGATATCGGCACGTCAGGTCGGCTCTGAAAGGCACAAGCGGACAAAGCACGTTGGAGGTCATTGTTGCAGTTTGGTAGTAAGCGGAATAGCCACTGAAAGTCCAGCTCGCGATCGAGCTGGCGAATCAGGTTCATATACGACCCCGGCTCCGGCCACACATTGGATACATAAAACAGCGAAATCAGGGCTCATGAATTGATGGTAATCCAATGTACACAATGTCGGGCCACGGATAAGATATTAAACTTATAAGCCATGCTGACGCTAACAGTTGCGCTATCCGTCGTATAAAGACACCATACGCATAGCCCTACGGCGGAGACACCAGGCCTAAAACGCCACAATGAAAATCTTCGTTATAAGCCTATCCGACGAAACTGCGAGACGTGAGTCTATTTCGAGGCAATTCGAGACCGTAGAGCTCAACTATCGTTTTGCCAACGCCGAGCGCTGCGCGGTAAATGCGCTAGAAAAAATACCATTAATCGATAAATTTAAGTTCGCTCTTAACACCGGCCGCAAGCCTACGCCCGGCGAACTGGGCTGTTACCAGAGCCATCGCGAAATGTGGCGACGCTGTGTTTCTTTGCATGAACCGATTTTGATCCTCGAGTCCGACGCACACTTAATGACGGGGTTTAACACAGCTTTAGCTGTGCTTGACAAGTGCATTAACGAGATGGGCTTTATTCGCCTACAAGGTGTGGGCAGAGCAACACGATCTTGGAAAATCCGCACAAGTGGTTTAATGCCGGTAACCCAGGTGGGTGAATGGATTATTAGCCGGATGAAACGGCCGCGCTTGGCGCTGGTGGGTTATGCCCTGCATCCGCGTACAGCCCAGGCCTTGCTAGACGCCTTTCCCCGCTTCGTCGCTCCGGTGGATTGCATGCTGCAGAAAACATGGATTCACCGACAAGCAATGTTCGTCATTACTCCGCCCATTATTTGCGAAGGCCCGCATTCCGCTGATTCAAACATGCTCGGGCGCGATGCTGAGCGAATACAGTTGATGGCCCTGCTGCGACCACCATGGAAACTCTATGAACGCGCTAGACGATTCTTAACACCCAGCGTGGGTAGCAATCAGATTCACAAGATCGCGGCGCGAAACTGGGACGGGATCACCGAGCTTTAGCCAGGCTATTTGGCATGACGCCTAAGAAAAACACCCAGCGCAGCCATCCAAATTGGAAATAACTGAATATAGGCAAAACCAATGGGCGGAAAAATGAAGCTGGCAATGCCGGGCAAAACGTTTAACCATCCGTACCAGCCAAACCATTTTGGGAATATTCCGGTCTTTAGAGTACACCAAGCCACCTGACCCGCAAACCAACTCAAACCCACAATGGCAAGAATATTGACGAAGCTTCTAATCATGGTGGACATCAGCAGTAGATTTGTCTGATATTCTGGATTCTGCGCTTCGATCAATTGGCTATAGACAACGCCGGGAATATCAGAAATTCCGGTCATCAAAAAACCCAAACCAGACAATTTCGCGGCCAGTTCGATGAGGCGCGCCGCACCGGGTTGCGCGTTGCGAAAGACATCGGCCACACCCAGTCCCAAAAACATCATGGAGAACCCGACCACGATATGGGCAATACCGCTGGAGGTAAACGAGAATGACCAGCGCGCATTGGCGATCTTGCTCATGTCGGCATAATCAGCCGCTTTGTCTTCAAAACCCAAAGTATAGGGCTCTAAATAAAGTGCGTTTAGGTTATGGATTAGCAGCCCCGCTACAATAAGGAACGCGGCAACGCTGGCGGCTTTGATGGACATACGCATGACTTCTATTCCCGGTGCATTCTTTATGAATATCCTACGGTGTTCGGGCGGCGTATTGATCGACATTTGGGCTTTGACCAACCAGTAGATGCGATAGTCGTATTGCCCATGGCCAATAGCTCCGCAGACACAAACAACGCGCACCGAAAAATCCGCAGCTTCGTGCGGCGTGCCGGCCGGCTCACGGCGGGCCAGGCACGCGCCCTTGCGGAGCTTTGGCCGCGGTGGGGGCTTGAACCTGGCCGGCAGAGCCTAGACATGACCAAGGCTTTTGGGCGTGACGCGCCAACCCTGCTGGAAGTTGGGTTTGGCAACGGTGAAGCGCTAGTCAAGACCGCCCAGCGGCTATCTAACTGGAATTGTTTGGGCATCGAAGTTCATCAACCTGGCGTCGGGCATTGTTTGCTGGCCGTGGAAGCCGCGCAGCTCAACAATATTAGGGTTTTCCGCGAAGATGCCATGGATGTCTTGCGCGACTTATTAGTGTCCGGCAGCTTGACGCGCGTACATGTTTTTTTTCCGGATCCCTGGCCAAAAAAACGTCACCACAAGCGGCGCATCGTGCAGGCGGAGTTCGTCGCATTGGTGGCGGACCGCCTTTGCAAGGGCGGAATCTTCAGGCTAGCCACAGACTGGCAGCCTTATGCTGAACATATGCGTGAAGTAATCGACGCAAACTCCAATTTTGTATCTACCACAGATGAATTCAAGCGTCCGGTCACGAAGTTCGAGCAACGCGGCCAAAGACTGGGGCATGTGATTGAAGATCTTATCTATCGGCGACGCTAATCCAACGCTCACTAGTTTGCGTAAAAATATTTCGCAATAAGACGTGACGAGGGATGCAAATAGGTTTATAACTTAGCTGAGCCGAATAAAATTTGGCAATTGGTTACCTTGGAGTGACACCCGAAATGGGATGATTTTTCCACAGGTGGGAAGCTGGTATAGACGGGTCGATAAGCGACTGTTCGAGGTCGTGGCCATTGACGCTGACGAAGGCACGGTTGAGCTGCAATATTTCGACGGCACCATCGCTGAGCTTGATTTTGAAGCTTGGCATCAGTTGGAACTTTGCACCGCGGCGCCGCCGGAAGATTGGTCAGGTTCAGTGGACATGGATCCAATGGACAATGCCGAACTTCGCGACACAGCGCGACGAGCCTGGCAAGATCCGTTGATATTAGTCGATCAACTCGATTGATAAAGGCCCGCTTTTCTGAGCAAAGGCGCTAGTTGGTTGCGCCGGCGGCTAGGTTTGGCCGGACTCATCGCCGCTGAATGATCCGATCTCGCGCAGTGAACTGGGCGCTTTTACCCATATCTCGTCTTCAACAACACGCAATTCTAGCGCCATTAAAGAACGGCCCAGGCAAGGCCCAAATACGCAGTCGCCCGTGGCTGGAGTAAACAGGGCACCGTGGCTCGAGCAACGCAGCATGTCACCATTGGGCGTTAGAAATCGGTCGGGTGGGAAATCTAGCGGGTGCCGAAGGTGCGGACAAATGTTGGCGTACGCATAGACTGCATCGCCCTGGCGCACCACGAAACCCCGAAAGGGCCATTCTCCATCACCGACCAAAAAGCCCTGGGTGCCAGGATCAGCGAGATCTGCCAGCTGGGCCACAGGCCATTCTCGCCAATTATTCAGGACGCGCGCTCCCGGCGACTGACAACCATCGCCAATACGATCGCCGGTACGCCCATTAGCGCTGCGTACAGGAAAAAATTAAACCAATCGGTAGCTGCGACAATTTGACCAGAGAAACCACTAATGAATTTCCCCGGCAAGGTCATGAGGGACGAAAACAAGGCGTACTGCGTGGCGGTATAGCTAACATTTGTCAGGCCCGACAGATAGGCGATGAATACGGTGCCCGAAAAACCCGCCGCCAAGTTATCCGCGCTAATCGTCAGCACCAATAACCACAGTTTGGCACCACTGGCAGCCATCACGACGAAAAATAAATTCGTCGTCGCCAACAGAATGGCTCCGGCGACTAAGGGGCCATACAAGCCATAGCGCGCGACCGCCACGCCGCCCAAAGCGGCACCGAATATAGTCACAAAGACACCAAATACCTTCGTAACGGTCGCGATTTCGGCCAGGGAAAACCCCAACTCTATATAGAAGGGATTGGCAGTCACACCAAGCACCATGTCGCTGATGCGATAGACACCGATAAACAGCAATAAGACCAGCGCCCACCGGCCGTTGCGACGAAAAAATTCAGCGAATGGTCCGACTACTGCGTCGGAAAACCAGTGCAACAAGCGAGCAACTGGCGTTCGGTCTTGCGATACTGATGGTGGCGCGGCTTGTGGCTCGCTGATCAGCATGGCGGTGATCAGGCCGACACCCATGAGCGCGGCCATCAGTTGATAAGACGCTTCCCAGTTGAACTGCTGCGCCAACAGCAGAGCACCGGCGCCGGCCACCAATACCGCCAGGCGATACCCGGCCTGGTAGGTCGCGGCCATCGCGCCCTGCAGGCGGCTTTCCACCGCTTCAATACGATAGGCATCGATGACGATGTCCTGAGTTGCCGACGCAAAGGCCGTTAGCACTGCGAACCACGCGATGCGTGAAAGACTTTGGGTGGGGTCGGCACTGGCCATGCCTAGCAACCCAATGATCACCCCCAACTGCGATAGGATCAGCCAACTTCGTCGCCGGCCTAACCATCCCTTGAGCAGCGGTAGCGGAAATCGATCAACCAAGGGTGCCCATAAAAACTTCAGGGAGTAGGCCATACCGATCCAGGCAAACCTACCAATATCAGCAATACTGACATCGGCGATGGCAAGCCAAGCCGATAGTGTGGATGCCAGCAGCAAAAACGGCAGCCCGGCGGAGAAGCCTAGGAACAACATCGCGATTACCCGTGGATGCAGGTAGATGCGCGCGCCCGCTAGCCAGCCGCCGGGGGCCGTGGGCATGTTAGAAGTCATAGTCCATGATCAGCGGCGCGTGATCTGAGAAACGCTTGGCCTTATAGATGCGAGCCTTGCGTGCCGCGCCGGCCAGATTGCTCGATACGACTTGATAGTCGATGCGCCAGCCCACATTCTTGTCCCAGGCTTGACCACGGTTTGACCACCAGGTGTATTGATCGGGCTGTTGATTGACTTCGCGAAAGGCGTCGGTAAAGCCCGCGGAGCCAAAGAGTTCATCCATCCAGGCGCGCTCTTGGGGCAGAAAACCCGAGTTTTTTTGATTCGACCGCCAGTTTTTTAGATCAATTTTTTTGTGAGCGATATTCCAATCACCGCAAATCACCCAATCGCGGTCTTGAGCCCGTAAACCTCGCAGGTAGGGCATAAAGGCATCAAGAAAGCGGAACTTAGAGGCTTGGCGAGCTTCGTTGGAAGAACCCGAGGGCGCGTAGAGAGAAATGACGCTCAATCTGCCAAAACGCGCTTCTAGATAACGCCCTTCGTCATCGAACTCGGCAAGCCCGAAGCCGCGTTTTATTTCGTCGGGTTCACGACGGCTGTAAAGCGCCGTGCCACTATAACCCTTGCGTTTCGCATCCTCGTAAAAGCAATGCCAATTTCTCGGGAAGAAGCAAGGATCTTCAAGTTGGTGAACTTGCGCTTTGGTTTCCTGAATACAAAAAACGTCCGCCGATTGGCGGGGCAACCACTGAAAAAAGCCTTTGCGAGCCGCGGCGCGAATGCCGTTGGTATTGACGGTAACGATACGCATGAATAACTGCAGCTGCCGGCGGCCAGGTGGGTGTGCGATACTCTACCAGAACATCAGGCAATCACTGGACAGCTTCGGTCAGCCTAGAGCATGTCGGACTACAAGCGAGATTTTATTGAATTAGCCCTGGATGTGGGCGCCTTGCGTTTTGGCGAATTTCGCTTGAAGTCGGGGCGCATCAGTCCGTACTTTTTCAACTGCGGCTTGTTTAACTCCGGGCGTTCGGCCGCGGCTTTAGGTCGCGCCTATGCCGCAGCAATCCAAGACGCAAAACTTGAGATCGATTTGTTGTTCGGCCCGGCTTATAAGGGCATTCCCTTGGCGGCGCTAACAGCGGCGGCTTTGGCTGATCATCATCAACGGGATTTGCCATATTGCTTTAATCGCAAGGAAGTGAAGGCTCATGGTGAAGGCGGAAATATTGTGGGCGCCAAGTTGCAAGGCCGCGTGTTGATCATCGATGATGTGATCACCGCTGGCACTGCCATCCGGGAGAGCATGGACTTGCTCGATCAGGCCGCGGCGCAGGCGGCCGGCGTGCTGGTGGCCATGGACCGACAAGAGCGGGGCCAGGGCAAAAAGTCTGCCATGCAGGAGGTGGCCGAGACCTACCAAGTTCCGGTTATCAGCATTATTCGGCTGGACGAGCTGATTGCTCATATTTCACAAGTTACTGAATATAAAAGATTTTTATCGTCCATGGAGAACTATCGCGAGCAATATGGTATCTAAGTCCATATAACCAGTTCACAGTTATATTGACCATCAAATGCGATAATGACCGTCTGCGAATCTGGGCCAGGAGCGCCGTACTGATGAGAAACTTTGCACAACAATTAACCATGGCGATACTGCTATGCCTGGTTGTTGTACAAGCGGGGCTAAGCGCCGAGAGCTCCCGTAAGGTTTATCGTTGGGTAGACGAGCAAGGCAATGTGCACTATGGCGATCGTGTGCCTTCTGAATATGCCACTCGAGATCGCGATGTTCTGAATAGCCAGGGTATTGCCGTCGATTCAGAAGAAGGCCAGTTAACCAAAGAGGAACAAGCTGCAGCCGCCGCTGCGGCCGCCGAGGCCGAGCGTATACGTCAAGAGGAAGCAGAACGGCAGGCCCGCGACGCTACCCTACTGAACACCTATTTGTCAGTTCAAGAAATTGAACGTTTACGTGATCAGCGGCGTGAGTTGCTGGACGGCCAAATCAGACTAACCGAACTTTATTTGGACAATCTGCGGGTAAAACTGAATAAGCTACAAGCCGATGCGGCACGTTTTCGGCCCTACAATACCGATCCCAATGCTCCGCCGATCCACGAAAATCTAACGCGTGAATTGTCGGACACCTTGGATTCGATCATGTCCTACGAAAAGAGCTTGGAACGCGTACAACAAAACAAGAACGAGTTGGTTGCCAAATTCGATGCCGACATCGATCGCTTTCGCACCTTACAAGAAATCGAATAGCGCGGCACTTAAGTTCCCGTATGCCCAAAGCCGCCGGCACCTCGCTGGCTGGCGGAAAATTCTTCCACAATTTCAAAGTCCGCCTGGATGACCGGCACAAAAACCATTTGCGCCAAGCGCAGTCCCGGCTCAATGGCAAAAGTTTTGTCGCCGCGATTCCAACAAGATACAAAAATCTGGCCCTGATAGTCGGAATCAATCAGTCCTACGAGATTACCCAAAACGACACCGTGCTTATGGCCGAGTCCCGAGCGCGGCAATAGGGTCGCAGCCATGCCCGGATCTTTCATGTGAATCGCAATGCCCGTGGGAATGAGTTCGGTTTGGCCGGGTTTCAGGCTTAGGGTCTCGTGGATACAGGCACAAAGATCGACCCCGGCGGAGCCCGGCGTTGCGTATTCGGGCAACGGAAATTCACCGCCCAGACGCGGGTCGAGAACTTTTAGCTGGATCTTGCTGGTTTGGCCCGGCATGACTAAGAAGCCGAGGGCTGACGCACGAGTCTTGGCGCAGCTAGCGTTTGACGATAGCGGGCGGCAATCAATGCAACGAGTTCGTCGGCCAGCTGCGTTTTAGCTTGGGCGGGAAACGCTTGTTGCCCGCCTTGCCATAGCACTAGGGCGCTGTTGTCATCGCAATCGAAGCCGAGCTCCTCACCCACAAGGTTTGCCACAATCATTTGTAGATCTTTCTTGACCAGTTTCTGCCGCGCATGTTCTTCGAGCTTTTGGGTTTCCGCGGCGAATCCTACCGTAAACGGGCCATCTTCCAGCGCGGCCACCGCAGCTAATACATCAGCTGACTTCACCATGTTTAGGCTTAAGCTTGCTGCCTGCTTTTTAATTTTCTGTTCCGCGACGGCGCTGGGACGATAATCGGAAATGGCCGCCGCGCCTATATAGATATGCGCCGCGCCTGCGCGGGCGAGTGTTGCGGTGTACATTTGCTCGGCTGTTTCTACATCGACGCGTTCCACGCCCGGCGGTGTGACTTGATTCACCGGTCCTGCGATCAAGGTGACCTTGGCACCGGCGGCGGCGGCCGCCCGCGCGACAGCGAAACCCATCTTGCCGGAGCTACGATTGCTCACAAAGCGCACCGGATCAATGGGTTCACGCGTGGGTCCTGCGGTGATCAGCACCTGAAGATCTTGCAAAGATCCGGTGCCAAACGGCGTGCTAGTCATTAGCTGTGCGACGATCTCCGCCGGTTCCGACATGCGACCGGGCCCGCTGTCACCGCAGGCTTGCTCGCCGTGCGCGGGACCGATCACTCGTACGCCCCGGTTCACCAGAGTGGCCAAGTTTTCTTGGGTCGCGGCATTGCGCCACATGGCCTGATTCATGGCGGGTGCTAAGGCCAGCGGTGCATCGGTGGCCAAACAGAGCGTGGTCAGGAGGCTGCCCGCGGAACCCGCGGCCAGTTCAGCCATGATATTCGCCGTCGCCGGGGCGATGAGCACCGCATCTGCCCAGCGCGCCAACTCGATATGGCCCATGGCCGCCTCGGCCTCTTCATCCCACAATTCGCCGCGCACGGGCTGACCGGAGACGGCTTGAAAAACCTCAGCGGCCACCAGGCGTGCCGCACTGGGCGTTACCACCACCCGCACTTGCACACCCGCCGCGCGCAGGCGCCTGACGATATCGGGGCTCTTGTAAGCGGCGATGCCACCCGTCACGCCCAATATGACCCGCTTTGTTTGCTGCTCCGCCATAGAGACCTAGTGTCGTTTGCCAGCCTTAGATTACCGCAAGTGACTAAGCCGCCGCTGTGATTTGTCGCGGGGGCGGATAGATTCTTCCCTTGGCCGGCGGGCGCTAGCCACCGAGAATGGGGCCATGCCACCCCCGCCCATCAAGGATTGGCCCGCCGGCGAGCGGCCGCGAGAACGTTTGCGGCGGCAGGGACCTGGCGGACTGTCCGATGCCGAAGTTTTGGCCATTATTCTGGGCCACGGCTTGGCGGGCGTTTCCGCCGTTGATTTGGCCAGGACGCTATTGGGGCAATTTGGTGGTATCCGCGGCGTGCTGAATGCCAGCCAAACCGCCTTGGCGAAGGTGCGCGGCATCGGGCCGGGGCGCGCCGCCCGGCTCTTGGCCACACGCGAGTGCAGCCGGCGCTATTTTGAAGCCAAGCTGGCGCCGGGGCAGTCCATCGGCTCGCCAGGCGACAGCCGTCAGTTCTTGCTGGCTCGCCTGCGCGATCGCCCGCACGAAGTTTTCTGCTGCCTATTTCTGGATAACCGCCACCGGGTGCTGGCCTTCGAAGAGCTATTTCGGGGGACCCTGGATAGCACCACGGTTTATCCACGCGAGGTAGTGATCCAAGCCTTGGGCCACAACGCCGCTGCCGTGATTGTGGCGCATAACCACCCCTCGGGCGTCGCCGAGCCCAGCGACGCCGATGAACTCATTACCCGGCGCATTCGGGATGCCCTGGACTTGGTGGATATCCGGCTGCTGGACCACTTCATCGTGGGGGATGGCGCCTGCGTTTCCTTGGCCAGCCGGGGTTTGGTCTAGCCGAGAGTGGGGGCGGGTCGCTCAAAAAAATCGGTTCGACCCCATAGGCAGCTTGTACACAGCTATAGGGACTGGTATAAAAGCGCCCCCTCTTGGGGGCCCTGGCTTCGGCCAAACTGCTGATTTAGAAAAGGTTCATCATGTCCCGCGTCTGTCAGGTCACCGGCAAACGACCCACCGCCGGCAACAATGTATCGCACGCCAACAACAAAACGCGGCGTCGCTTTCTGCCGAACTTACATCGGCATCGTTTTTGGCTAGAAGACGAGCAGCGTTACGTGCGGCTGAGAGTGTCCAGCAAGGGTCTGCGAATTATCGACAAGCTGGGTATTGAGAAGGTCGTCGCGAAACTTCGCGCCAAGGGCGAAAAAATTTAGGCACGCGCGGAGCACGCAGACATGGCAAAAAAGGGTAACCGCGAAAAGATTAAGTTGGTGTCATCGGCTGAGACCGGACACTACTACACCACCACGAAAAACAAGAAACTGCATCCCGAAAAACTCGAAGTCCGCAAATACGATCCGCGAGTTCGTAAGCACGTGGCTTACAAGGAAGCCAAGATCAAATAAAGCAGGCCTCGCTATGCGGCCACCGGCTGCATAGACGTCGGCGGTAAATACTCACGTAAGCGCGCCGAGAAATCCTGTAGTGCTCTAATCCCACTGGCTTCGGCTTGCGCACACCATTCCTTGAGCTGCTTGACCAAGTTTTCATTACTGACGTTAGCTTGATCCCAGAGCGCTTGTAAGCGCTGATGAAATTCGTGCACGGTGCGCAAACTCGAATTGTCCGCCAGTAACACCGACAAGCGGGCGCGGGCCGAATCATCCAAGAGTTGCGGTCGCCGAACCAAAAGTTTGCGGGCCCGACGCAACAATTCTGATCCTTGATTTGCCCTGCGTTCGCCCTGCAGTACCGGCAAAGTCACCATGCGCGTGTAGTCCCGAAAAACGTGCATGCGATTTTGTAACACGGCCCGCACGGTATCCAGGTCCACGGCGCGGGGCTTGGAGGCTAGTTGCGGTTTGCGAGCCACGCGACGCACTTCGCAGAGACCCAAGGTTCTCAGCACCGAGATATACAACCAGCCAATATCAAACTCCCAGGCTTGCACCGAGAATTTGGCCGAGGTTGGAAAGGCGTGGTGGTTATTGTGCAGCTCTTCACCGCCAATCAAAACGGCAATGGGCGTTACGTTGGTGGAGGCATCATCGGATTCAAAATTCCGGTAGCCCAGCGCATGACCCAAACCGTTGATCACGCCGGCCGCGCATACCGGCATAGTCAGCATCTGCACGGCGAAAACCGTAATGCCTGGCAAACCGAATAACACAATATCCAACACCAGCGTGGTGTAAATGCCGGCAAGACTATGGGGGGAATACAGATTGCGTTCTAACCAATCATCGGGGGTCCCGCGGCCATATTTTTCTAGGGTCTCGGTGTTCTTAGCTTCTGCGCGATACAACTCGGAGCCTTCCAGCAGTACCTTCTTCAAGCCAAACACCACCGGACTGTGCGGATCACCTTCACGCTCGCACAGAGCATGGTGCTTACGATGAATAGCGACCCAGTCGCGGGTCACCATGCCCGACGTCAACCAAATCCACAGGCGGAAGAAATGCCGCAAAACCGGATGCAAGCTAATGGCCCGGTGGGCTTGATCGCGATGCAAATAAAGGGTGACCGCCATCATGGAGATTTGCACCATGACGAAAACGCTGATCACATAGCCCCAGAAGGACAAATTGAGCAGGCCGTAAAGATAATCGGTCATCGGACCCATGACTCCGTGTAGGCGAACGCGGTGAGGACTATAGCCCAAGGATTTTTTTCGGCCAAGGACCCGCTATCGGTTCTGAAAAATTGGGCCTATGGACGTTATGACAAATTCACAATCCGCACATTCTTAAGCCATGCCTGAGCTGCCAGAGGTTGAGACCACGCGCCGGGGTATCGCGCCGCAATTGACGAATCAGCGAATTCAGCGCTTGGTGGTGCGTGATCGACGCTTGCGCTGGCCCATTCCGCCGCGGCTAGAACAACGCCTTAAAGGCACTGAAATTCTGAGCATTGAGCGCCGCGCGAAGTATTTGTTGCTCAACACACAGCGCGGTACGGCCTTGATGCACTTGGGTATGAGCGGTTCCATGCGCCTCGTATTCGACGAGTCTGCGGCGAAAATTCACGATCACTACGACATCGTCCTCGAAAATCGCGCAATCCTGCGTTTTAACGATCCTCGGCGCTTTGGCGCTTTGCTGTGGGCCGGTCGGCAACCGGAAAAACACCCCCTGCTAGCCTCCCTCGGTCCGGAGCCGTTCGCTGCGGCGTTTACTGGCCGCTATTTGCATCGGCTCAGCCGGGGCCGCCGGGTGGCGATCAAACCCCACATCATGAATGCGCGTGTGGTTGTAGGCGTGGGCAATATCTACGCCAGCGAGGCCTTGTTTGCCGCTGGGATTCATCCCCAACGCGCAGCGGGCCGCATCGCCTTGCCGCGCATGGAAGTTCTTGCAGAGCAGATCAAAGCGGTACTGACGGCGTCCATTAATGCCGGTGGCACAACCCTGCGTGATTTTCACGGTGGTGACGGCAAGCCCGGTTACTACGCGCGCAAGCTGCAAGTTTATGACCGGGCAGGTAAGGCTTGTCCTAAATGTGGCGGGGCGATCCGGCAAAAGGTGCTGGGGCAACGATCGACTTATTATTGCGTTGCGTGCCAATCATAGGGATCGAACCCTAAAACCCGCCACCGGTTCTAAAACCACCTCGTGGCCGCGAGCGCGATCGTGAACCACCACCGCGGGGCATGCGAAAACCTCCGCCCCGGCCGCCGGGCCAATGCCAGGGACCCGATTGCCGGCGCCGGCGCATACCACCGCTGCCAAAATCTGGCCAGGCACCGCCCACATCGCGATAACGTTGCTGACGGCGAATTACATCCCATAGGCCGCCACCCCGCATGGTGCCCCGGAGAAATTCCGCCAGCATTTGCTCGATCATCCCGTTGTCGTTAAATACGCTGCGCAGATCATCATAGCGATGGCGTTTGAACTTGCTGCGCACGTCTTGCAGTTCTTTAACGCGATGTAAATGCGCGTCGTAAACGCGGCGCCGCTCGGTCAGCTCATCTTTCAACTGACGATCACGCCGGCGCAAGGATTCCAGTTCATCCACCAAGGCATCGTCTTGTCGATTCGGCGTGGCAAAGGCTAGGCTTTGCAGCTCGCGCAATTGACGTTGTTGCATCGCTTCGGCCAATACGGTTAACCCCCGTTGGGTATATTCATCTTCGCCCGCCGCGAAGTCCGCTCGTCGTTTCTGCAGTTGAGCTATATCTGCTTCGAGCTGCTCAATTTTTTCATCGGTTGCATCTTGCTCTGCTTCGCGGGCCGCCAACTCCCCTTGAGCGGCGGTTACACCAATTTGTTCTGCGGCGGCAGTTTCCAGGGCCTTCAGGGCATCGACTTGAGCTGCGGCATGATCGCGCAGCCGTTGGGCGTGCTGGACCAATCGTTGCGGAATTTCTAACAGCGTCCAATAGTTCGCGCGGGCGTCCCGGTAACCCACTAAACGGGCAACCCAAGCGTCAAGCATGCGCGCCAAGGGGTTGGCCCGATACTCCGATGTGCCGTAATGGCGGCGCCACAAATACATGAATAACGGATCGGACTCGTAAGGCTTGCCCTTGTTGTCGCTATCGGCCTGGGAAAGTTCAGTCTTTTCCTCGGCGGCCGCCGCGGTGGCATCGGCCTCGCGGGCTAATTGGAGTTGTGCCTGATAGTTTGCATCAGTATCTAGCTCGGCCTGCACTTGAGCCTCAAGCTCGGCCAACTCCTGAGCCGCCTCGTCGACACGAGCGTGAATGGCGTTTCTCGACGCCTCCAGTTTCTGCAACTGAGCCTGCGCCTGATTCGTCGCGGTATCGAGTTCAGCCAAAGCTCGGGACCGCTCACGCAGGGCGTCTTGCGCCCTTTGATCAGCACTATCCAGGGCTGTGACTGTGCCCGTTGCCAACGCGCCCAAGCGCAGCGCGGCCAACTCACGCAAACTTCGCGCCTGTAAGCGGCGATTCTCGGTGATCTCGCTCGACGCGCTTTGCAGTGCACGGTCCAGGCGATCGAGTTCACGCTGGGCGGATTGCAAGCCGTGATCGATGGTACCCAGGGTTTCACGTCCGCTACGCATGCGCTACCACTTAGTAATCGAGGCGCCGGTTGCAGGCAATAGATAATCTGGTTCGAGCTTGCCGGCGATTTTACGGCCGATCAGGTTGGCTTGAATAATGCCGTCGTCTTTTTTATCAGCGGCAACGGCTTCGAAGGTTTCTTCGGACACGCGCAAGCCCCAGCTTGTGACCCACTGCTTGGAGCCATCTTCTTCGTTGGCGATGGGCACAGACAGGATCTTGCCGGCGGAGTCCACCGCTTCAACGATCAAGTAATAGTTGCGCGTATCGGGATTCAACTCGGGTACACGCCAAACCCCCGACAGGGTATTAGGCCGCGACACGATCTTGATTTCGTAAACTTGCTCAAGCTGATCGCGCAGCGATCTTAGGTCTGCAAGCAACTTACCGGCGGTCGCGTTATCGCCATCATGCAGCGCGCGTTCCGCTTGCCGGCGCAACTGCGCCGCCTCATCGCGCGCAGCGGGCGCGCTGGCAATACGCGCTATGTCTTGTTGCACTTGCGCGACACGGCCGGGCAATGATGCCGCCTGCTGCATTTGCGGTCGGGCAATCAGAAAAAAGTAGCTCAAGGCCGCAACGATGGCCAGACTCAAGAAGAACATCACCGGTTTGATCCAGCGCTCCCGGGATACGTAGAGGCGGGCTAGCTTTACTGACCAACTATCGACGGGTGGGTCATAGCGAAACCGGTCTTCTTCGAGAGCCCTTACGCCCTCGGCCAAGACCGCATCGGTAACCTCGATACCTTGGGCTGCATAGATTTCTCGCAGACGCGCAATGAGGCGCTCGCGGCGCCCTTCCGCATCAAGCTCACGATCCACGAGCTCTTGCTGATGCCGCAGGGTGTCCACGACATCCATGGACAGCATCAAGTCTTCCAGCGGTGCACGCTCGGGCGATTTCACGGCAGCAACCATTCAGTATGAGCCTGGCTTCTATCGCCGCGATCTAGACGCCAGTAGGCGGCGGTAAGCTGCCACCTTGCTGAATCAGGCGGGCTAGGCGTTGCTTGCCATCTTCCACGGCCACGCGAATTTCTTCGGCATTTTGCGTGGACAGGATACGCATCTCCTGAATAATTTCCTTCGATCGTTCTTGGAAGTTGACCACGGATTCAACCAGCTTCTTAACCGCATCGGCACGAATGGTCGGACCGTAGCCGGCCTTCACCGCGGCTTCTTGCACCTTGCCCCCGATGTCGGCGAGATCTTCCAGGCTTTTCGCTACGCCTTCCTTCATTTCTTCTAGGGTTTTGGTGCTCTCGTGTAGACCGAACAAGCCGGTGAACGACGCCGATAAGGCGGTGAGCACTGTCTCATTGGTGCCGAAAAAAGTAATGGCTTGTTTGTAGACCCGTTCTTTGGCGCTGGTTGTTTGTAGTAGACGGGTCATGACCACCTCGGAAGTGTGGTAACTCACGGATAAGTTATCGGACAAATCCTTCGCAATTTGATAACGATCTTCAGCCGATTGAAGCTCGCGGGTTTTTTCATCCCGCGCCATTTCCAAACGCGCGCGTTCGGCAAAATCCTCACCACTATAAGCGGCAACCTTGTCCATTTCCGTTGCCAAACGGTCTTTCGCGGCTTCCCACTGAAATTCTGCTTTCTTCAGCACATCTAGAGCGTCGATCTCGGCTTGCTTCATGGCACCACGAAAATCTTGATAAGCCTCCAAGATCGTCAGTTCGCGTTCAACTTGATCGCGCGTATCGGCTGCGACCTCTAGATAAGTATCCTTGATTTCATCGAAACGGCTAGCAATATCGCCACGGGTCACCTTCATCCATACATTGCTGATGCGTTCAAAGGTATCTAGCTTACCGTCTTCAATTTGGTTGACCATTTTCTTCGCGTCATCGCGAATACTATTGAAGCGGCCAGTAATCTCTTCGTATCGCTCACCGAGATTCATCAGGCTCACTTGTTCGCGCACGACTTCATTGAATAGCGAAGCCTGGCTCAACGTACGAGCGATGGCCACGACTTTGTCTTCATCCAAGTCTGTCAGCCGGTTCAACAACGCGACGATGGGCGCTTCTTCCGTCTTGTCGGGCACCAAGCCCAAGTCACGAAGTTGACCAAGGGCACGGTCGAGGTATTTCATTGCAGATATTTGAGCCATGGAGGCCTCTCCTTCTTTTGACGAGCTGCGTTAGCTAGTTCTTCTTGGACTGCTGTCCGGCACCAAGTCCAGGTTGTTCTTTTTAAAAGTGATACCTGGTGAGCAGGCAAATTTTGCGACAAATCATGGATGATTACAAAGTACGCTCAGGATGCTTACCCCTCCTGGGCTAATCACCGCTGGGCGCGAATTGCGCGAATACTTCCTCGCCCGTCATATTCTTGGTCTCGTTGGCGAAAGCGTAGTAACTTGGCTTGGATTCAATAAATATTTGATTCGCAAATTCCAAGTCGCTGGCTTCGGTAAATAACCCGACGGGAACGATGTATTGCTGAGATTCCGTCAGTTTATAGAACAAGTGCGTGCCGCACTTCACGCAAAACCCTCGCTCGGCCCATGCCGATGAAACAAAGGCCGAAACATTTGCTTCGCCGTCGATTTCGACATCGGTACCACAATCCACGACCAAGAGCGGACCGCCGCCCCATTGCCGGCACATGCTGCAATGGCAAGCTCCGACTTCGTGACTCATGGCCTTGGCTGTTAGTTTGACCGCACCACATAGGCAGCTGCCGGTTGATTTTGTTGTTTTGGTCATTGCTTACTCCTTGCCCGTTAATACACTCGACCTTCACCAGAACCCCTCGGATCCGAAGCGGCCGCTACTTTCCCGCTACCAAAATCCCAAGTCACCACGTTCATGTTGCCGAAGGCACGTCGATTCTGGCGTAGCTTATGGCCCCGGGCTGCCAATCCGGCCAGCTCTTCGGCTGTAAAGGCCGACTCCTCGTAGTCCACCACGTCCGGATAATATTGATGATGGAAACGCTTTAAGGAAACCATCTCTTGTGCATCGGCGCCGTTTATCCAGGCCAGCGCGCTACGCAAAACCATAGTAATAATACGACTGCCGCCCGGGGTGCCGAGGATGGCGATGCCCCGGTCAGATTCTAAGAAGCTCGGCGACATGCTTGAGAGCGGCCGCCGCCCAGGTCCCACCGCATTCACTTCGGTACCAATCAAATCGAATCCATTGGGTACGCCCGGTGCGCTGGCGAAGTCATCCATTTCGTTGTTCAAGATCACACCCGTACCGGGCGGCATGAAACCGGACCCGAACCAACCATTGATCGTAATGGTCGCGGCAACACGATTGCCCTGGGCGTCGAGCACCGAAAAGTGAGTGGTTTGCGTACCCTCGGCACCCGCGGGCCATAAGCCGGGTAAATCAATCGAGCGCGTCGCGCGGTCTAGGCTAATGGTCGACGCTTGACCTGCTGCGTAGTAAGGATGGGTCAGTTGTTCCACCGGAACGGCGACGAAGTCCGGGTCGCCCAGATACAAGGCGCGATCTCGATAAGCGCGCCGCATACTTTCGATGAGCAAGTGATTTTTTTCCGCCGCGTCTAGTTTCGCTAGATCAAATTTCGAGAGCATGTTCAGCATGTTGGCGATGGCCACACCACCCGAGGACGGCGGTGGCGCGGATACGATGCGTACACCTTGATAGGTGGTTGTGATGGGCTCACGTTCGATCACACGATAGCCGGCTAGATCTTCGTGGGTCCAAATACCGCCAGCCGCGCGGGTACCGTCAACGAGCAGCTGGGCTGTCTCGCCCGCGTAGAAGCCATCTCGCCCGGCCGCCGCAAAACGTCGCAAGGTCTTTGCCAGCAAGGGTTGCACGATGGCTGCGCCCTCCTTGGGCAACTCACCATCGGGATAAAAGACTTCAGCAAAACCCGGCCAGCGATCGGCGGTCTTACGGCGAAAACGCAAGCCCAGGGTGAAGCGACGATGCGCCTCGAAACCTTCGTCCGCGTACTTGATGGCTGGCGCTAAGCAACTGGCTAAATCGAGTTTGCCGTAACGCTCCACAAGATGAACCAAGCCCGCGGGTTCACCCGGGATACCGGCGGACAGCGGACCATTTAATGAGTCGCCCTTTATTGGTTTGCCGGCATCATCTAAATACATATCCGCGGTGGCGGCCGCCGGCGCGACTTCACGGGCATCGACAAAGACGTAGCGATCTTCTTTCGCGATATAGAGCAGAAAAAACCCGCCGCCGCCCAAACCCGACGCATAGGGCTCAACCACGGCCAATGCACCCGCCACGGCCACCGCGGCATCAAAGGCATTGCCGCCTTGGGCAAGAATTTCATGACCGGCGGCAGTCGCCAGGGGATGCGCACTGGCGATGCCAGCTTGGCCAGGCCGGTCCGGTCCGGATGACATGGCCAAAGCGCCGACGCTAAAACACAAATAGCAGACTGCGACGCTAACAATAGTCCGAAAAGACAATACATGAATCATCAGCTGCCGTTGCAAGCTAAAACCTTCGATCATGGTTTTCATCCGCCGAATTTTTCGCGCAGGGCCTGTTCTACCGCCGGATGCACGAAACGACTGATATCACCGCCCAGGGCAGCGACTTCGCGCACCAGGGTCGAGGATACAAAAGTGTATTCCGGTTCGGGACACAGAAAAACGGTTTCCACATCGTCACGCAAATGTCTGTTCATACTCGAGAGTTGAAATTCGTACTCAAAATCCGATACCGCACGCAGGCCGCGTATGACCACGGCCAGATCATGAGCAGCCGCAAAGTCCACGGTCAGGCCGCTATAACTATCGACGCTGGCATTGGGGATATCAGCCAGCACCTGCTCCGCCAACCGGGTGCGCTGCGCTAAATCAAACAGCGGTTCTTTGTGCGGACTCGCGGCAACGGCGATCACGACCCGGTCAAACACGCGTGCGGCCCGGCGCACGATTTCCAAGTGACCGTTGGTGATGGGATCAAAAGTCCCGGGATACATGGCACCGCTGGGCATGACTTTAGTTCCGTTGAGCCAACGCAAATCTTACTTGGCTGGCGGTTTTTTCGCGGAGTAGTTGCCAGTTTTCGGGCAAAGACGGCAAAGGGTCGCTGCGGCTCAACTCCAAATAAACGCGCGCCGCCGGCGACAACCAGCCACGCTCAAGCAGTTTACACAAATCTCCCAGGCTGTTGTCCGCGTAGGGTGGATCGAGGAAAACAACATCGTGGGGTTTGGCTTCCCCCCTTAGGAAACGACGCACGTCGCCCAGTACCAACTGCCCAGCCCCATCGCGAAGGGCGAACCGTTTAAGCTGTTCGTCGATCAGTCCGATGGCGGTGGCATCATGGTCCACAAAGCAAGCGCTTGCCGCGCCGCGCGACAGGGCCTCTAGACCCAACACACCGGTGCCGGCGAACAAGTCCAGGCAACGCGCGCCCGCGATGATCGGTGCCAACCAGTTAAACAGCGTCTCACGCACACGGTCGGGCGTGGGCCGCGCGGCTAAACCGGGCGGCAAAGAAATGCGGCTGCCGCGCCATTGTCCGGCGACAATGCGGACCTTACCTGGCCGAGCAGGCTTAGATTGCTTCATGGCCGCATTGTAGTCCGCCAACAAACTGGCTTGTATTGATAAGATGCGCGCCATGCCAAGCAAGGACCAAAGTCAAAAACCGCGGGGTGGCTTCTTCGCCCGCCTCAAACAACGCCTGAACAAGGGGAATGGCCTGGGCATTAGCTTGCCGCTAATTAGCCGCAAGCTCGATGCCGAGTTGGAGGAAGAACTGGAAACGCAGTTGCTCATGGCCGATGTCGGCCTGGACGCCAGCGAGAAGATCATTGCCGACTTGCGCAAGCGATTGCGTAAGGGCATACCGGACGAGGAGCAGGCGGTGATGAAAGCCTTGCAGGCCAGCTTGGCCGCGATGCTGCAAGAACATGCGCAGCCCCTGGAAATTCCGGATGCACCACGACCCTTCGTTATTCTGGTGGTGGGCGTGAACGGGTCGGGCAAGACAACCACGATTGGCAAGCTCGCACGCGAACTGCAAGCCCAAGGGCTGAGTATCTTGTTGGCCGCCGGCGACACTTATCGCGCCGCGGCCATCGAGCAACTGCAAGCCTGGGGTGAGCGCAATGCCGTACCGGTGGTGGCGCAACAGCCCGGCGCGGATCCCGCGGCGGTTGTTTTCGACGCCCTGGAATCGGCACGCGCGCGTCACATCGATGTGGTGCTGGCGGATACCGCCGGGCGCCTACAAAATAAGGCCGGCCTCATGGATGAGTTGGCAAAAATTGTCCGCATCGCCGGTAAAACCGATCCGAGTGCGCCCCATGAAATCATGCTGGTGCTGGACGCCAGCTTGGGACAAAACGCCTTAAACCAAGCTGTGGAGTTCAATCAAGCCGTCGGCCTCACCGGCATCACCATGACCAAGCTTGACGGCGGCGGTAAAGGGGGCGTGTTGCTGGCCTTGGCGGCCCAACTCGATGTGCCCTTTCGCTTCATCGGTATCGGCGAAGGTATCGACGACATGGATGTGTTTAACGCCGAGCAATTCGCTGCCGCGCTGGTGGGTGGCCCACCGGCGTGATTCGCTTTGAAAACGTCACCAAACGTTATGCCGGTGGTCACGACGGGCTAACGGAAGTCTCGCTGCAGATTCAGGCTGGCGAACTAATTTTCTTAACCGGCCATTCGGGCGCCGGTAAAAGCACGCTACTCAAATTGATCGCGCTAATCGAACGCCCAACGCGCGGGCAGATTTTTATTGACGGCCGCAACATCGGGCGCCTACCTGATGCCGACGTGCCCAAGCATCGCCGCGGTATTGGCATGGTATTTCAGGACCATAAGTTACTGCCTGATCGATCGATTCTCGACAATGTTTCGCTACCGCTGATCATTGACGGACAGCGCCGCCGTGAGATTCAGCGGCGGGCACGTGCGGCCCTTGACCAAGTCGGTTTACTCGGTCGTGACTATAACCGGCCCCAATCCCTATCCGCCGGCGAACAACAACGTGTGGGTATTGCCAGAGCCATTGTGAGCCGGCCCGCTTTGCTCATCGCCGATGAGCCCACCGGTAACCTAGATCCCGAATTGTCGCTAGAGATCATGCAACTTTTCCAAGGCCTGAACGAAGTGGGCGTGACCATGTTAGTGGCCACCCATGATCTGGTGTTGCTTGAAGAAGTGGGCGGTCGGCGCATCGCATTGCAGGGAGGCCGCATTGAGAGCGATGGCCGCTAAATGCTAAACGCACTGATAAATTGGCTAGTCAGTCACGCACAAAATTGTGTGGGTGCCTTGGGACGTATCAGCCGCGAACCTGTTGGCAGTTTACTCAGCATCGCGGTGATCGGTTTGGCTCTAGCCCTGCCGGCAGCCTTGCATGTGCTTGTACGCAATGGCGAGGCTGTGGCCGGGGGCTGGGAAAGCGTGCGTGATTTCTCCGTTTACCTGAAGCCGGGTGCCACCCTCGATATCGCGAAATCTCTGCAAGACAATCTGGTGCAGCGTGATGATATTGAATCGGCCCAACTGGTCAGCGCCGATGCAGCCCTGGAAGAATTTCGCGATAGCCCCGGCTTTGGCGATGTGTTGGGTGCTCTGGACAAAAATCCCTTGCCCCATACCTTGGTCGTTCGCCCAACCGAGGCGAGTACTGCTGAAAGCATGCGCAAACTGAAAGAGGTACTCGCCGCCCGCGATGACGTGGACCTCGTTCGTCTGGACACCGAATGGGTGGCCCGGCTAAACGCCCTGTTGGATCTCGCCCGGCGCAGTATTTGGCTGGCCGCCGTGGTATTAATCAGTGCGGTGGTGGTCATCATCGGCAACACCATTCGTCTGGACATTCAAAATCGCCGGGCGGAAATCGAGGTGGCGAAGTTATTGGGCGCCACGGATGCCTTTGTGCGCCGGCCCTTTTTGTATCTGGGCTTTTGGTATGGATTGGGCGGCGGTTTGCTGGCACTCATGGTGCTGTTGCTCGGATTACTGCTATTGGGCGGCCCGCTGGCCCGGCTCAGCGAACTGTATGGTGGCGCCTTCCAGCCCTTGGGAGCGGATGGCACCACCAGCCTAGCCATCCTGTTCGGCGGGCTGTTCGCGGGCCTGAGCGGGGCCTGGGTCGCGGTGGCGCGCCATCTAACCGCCATCCAGCCTAGGGTATAACTCACTGATATATATAGCGTTATTGTTGTTTCTCGGCGGGAACTACCGGTTCGTTTAGCACTCTAAGATCCAGAGTGCTAGAATTGCCGACCCCCAGGAGGAACCGTTGATGAGTACCGCGCTTGCCGCCACCAACCGAGACATGATCCTAGCCGGACCCGTTGGCAGCCTGGATAGCTACATTCAGGCCGTGAATGGCGTGCCGGTACTCAGTGCTGAGGAAGAAAAAGCCTTGGCCCGGCGCTTTCGAGATGAAAACGACTTAGGCGCGGCTCGCGAAATGGTTTTATCGCAACTGCGTTTCGTGGTGCATATCGCGCGTGGCTATTTGGGTTATGGCTTGCCCCTGGGAGATTTGATTCAGGAAGGCAATGTCGGGTTAATGAAAGCCGTCAAACGCTTTGATCCAGAAATGGATGTTCGCCTAGTGTCCTTCGCCGTGCACTGGATTCGTGCCGAGATTCACGAGTTTGTACTGCGTAACTGGCGGCTGGTCAAAGTGGCGACGACGAAAGCCCAGCGCAAACTATTTTTCAACCTTCGCAAAGCCAAAAAGAACTTGGGCTGGCTCAGTGCCGATGAAACTGAGGCTGTGGCCAAGGATTTGGGCGTGTCGGCGCGCGAAGTAAATGAAATGGAGTTAAGGCTGGCCGGCCGGGACATGTCTTTCGACCCGGCGCCGGGTGCCGATGAAGAGGAAACTTATTCGCCGGCCAATTATTTACCGAGTCCGGAAATTGATCCCGCGCAGGCCGTAGAGTCCGCTAACACCGCCAGCCACGCCAACGAGCAATTAGCTGAAGCGCTAGCTGATTTGGACGATAGGAGTCGCGACATCTTGGCCGCGCGTTGGCTAGCGGAGAAGAAAGAAACCTTGCAAGACTTGGGCAAACGTCATGGCGTTTCCGCCGAACGCATTCGCCAGCTCGAGCAACAGGCCATGCGCAAATTGCGCGCACAGCTTGCTTAGTTAAACCGCTGCTTGCCAAGGCAGAATAAAAAAAGGCCCGCGCGATAGCGTGGGCCTTTTCTATTTCGATTCGAGCAGAGCTTTTTACCAGCTCGCGCTCTAGCGAAATTTAGGCCGTCAAGGGCACGATGGTGATTTCCACGCGGCGATTCAGTGTCCGGCCTTGGGAGCTGCTGTTATCGGCTACCGGATGACGCTCACCGGCGCCAACTGGGATGAAGCGATCGCCGCGAATCTGGCGCGAAACCAGGTATTGCACCACACTGTTGGCGCGCCGCTCAGACAACACTTGGTTGTAAGAGTCGCTGCCGCTGCTGTCCGTGTGCCCGGCCACTTCGACGATGGATTGTTCAAATTCATCCAACACCAGGCCCACGGAATCCAACACGGGATAGAAGCTGGATGAAACATCCGCACTGTCCACGGCGAAGGTCACATTGCCCGGCATATTCAGGGTGATGTTGTCGCCAATGCGAGTCACGCTAACGCCGGTGCCTTCAAGGCGCTGACGCAGCTTCATTTCTTGGCGATCCATGTAGTAACCCACACCGCCGCCCGCCAGTGCACCCACGCCCGCACCAATCAAGGCGCGCTTCTTGCGCTCGGCCGAATCGTCACCTGAGATCAGACCAACCACGGCACCAGCGGCGGCACCAATGGCGGCACCTTTAACGGTGTTGCTGGTCTTTTGCTCCCCCGTGTAGGGGTCCAAAGTCGTGCAAGCCGACAACATGACGGCTGCGATAGTCACTAAAACTGTCCATTTCCTTGAGATTTGGCTATCCATGTTTAAGTCTCTCCTTGCGCCAAACATAGCGTGGGGGCGTTATTACACAGGCTTGGACCGGATTCAATGACCCAGTTCCGTTTTCCATAATTAGCGGGCTTGCGTGGGGCTTTTCAAGCCCTTAGGGTCAGCAAATGCGCGATATCAGCTCTGTTCATCACTGGCTAGACGAATACGCTCAGGACCACCAAAACCCCACCAATCAGCGTATTCACAAGCTGTGCGTGCCCGTCATAGTCGTCAGCCTAATCGGGCTACTCTGGGCGATCCCGGTGCCGAAGGAATTCACCGCCATATCACCGGCACTGAATTGGGGCACGGCTTTCTTGCTGGCTGCCAGCGTGTACTACTTGATCATGTCCTGGCCACTGGCCTTGGGCATGGCGCCGCTGATGTTGCTCACCGTCGTCATTGTGAATTGGCTGGATGGACTGGCTTGGCCGCTGTGGGCAACATCTGCGCTACTGTTCGTTGTGGCTTGGATTGGCCAGTTCTATGGCCACCTGCTTGAGGGAAAACGGCCGGCGTTCTTTCGCGATCTGCAATTTCTAATGATCGGTCCACTCTGGATCTTGGCGGGCCTGTACCGGCGCTTGGGCTTTAGTTACTGAACCCTTTGAATACCAGCCCAGAGCACTATAGCCATCAGGCCATCGGCCGTATTGCCGTGCCCATGATTTTGTCGGCCTTGACCACCCCCTTGCTAGGCATGGTGGACATGGCCGTGGTCGGCCAACTGGAGGAAGCCTATTACTTGGGTGCGGTGGCCGTGGGGGCGACGGTTTTCAGCACCTTATTTATGAGTCTAAATTTCTTGCGCATGGGAACTACGGGTCTGACGGCCCAGGCCTATGGCGCGCAATCGACAACGGGCCTGCGGGCCACACTGGGACAAGGCTGTATTACGGCTCTGCTGTTAGCCCTTTGCTTGTTGCTGCTACAAACGCCACTACTGGATATCGCCCTCCGATTGATCAGACCCAGTCAGGACGTTGCCCGCGAAGCCGGCCTCTACTATGACATTCGCATTTGGAGCGCACCGGCTTGGTTGCTGAATTTTGTGCTCATTGGCTGGTTGTTGGGCCTGCAAAAGGCCCGTGCCACGCTCATGGTCGTGTTGGCGGCCAATGGCACCAACATTGTCCTAGATTTTTGGTTCGTGATGGGTTTGGGCTGGCGGGTGCAGGGTGTTGCACTGGCCAGCTTGATCGCCGAGGTGGTGGGCTTGTTAGTGGCACTGTTCTTTGTCAGCCGCCTATTGCGCGACCACCCGGGTAACTGGCGCAGTATCGGTTTGCTGGATGCGCGAGCATATCTGCGACTGTTTCGAATCAACAGCGACTTGTTCCTGCGCACCATCACCCTGATGCTGGTATTCGCCTTCATTACCGCGCAGGGCGCCCGATTAGGCGATGCCGTATTGGCGGCCAATGCCATTCTGATTAACTTTCAGTACTTGATGTCGTATGCCTTGGACGGGGTTGCTCATGCCGCGGAGGCGCTGGTCGGGCGAGCGGCCGGTGCGAACGACCGGGCGGGTTTGCTGCTGGCCGTGCGCAGAACGCTGAAATGGTCGCTGGGCTTCGCATTCTGTTTCACGCTGGCTTACGCTGTCTTCGGGCAAAATTTAATTGCCTTGCTGACCAGCATTGACAGTCTACGTGACTTAGCGGCTGTCTACTTGCCCTGGCTCATTATTTCGCCTTTGATTTCTGTCTGGAGTTTTCTTTATGACGGCGTTTACGTGGGTATTACGCAAACGCGGGCGATGATGCTCATCATGGTGGGCTCGGCTCTGGGCTTATTTTTACCGGCCTGGTATTTTTCCAGTTCGCTGGGCAACCACGCGCTGTGGCTGGCATTCACCTTATTTATGGCGGGGCGCGGTGTCGGCATGCACGTTTGGTTTCGTCAATTGCTGGCAAATGGTCGACTGCCCTCCCTCGCGCAGGAGCCGAATTGATGCACGAAGAAAAAAACCCGTGGCAGACCCTCGCGATACGCGAGGTTTACGATAACGATTGGATCACCGTGACGGCAGAAGAAGTGATCCGGCCCTCGGGCAACCCCGGAGTTTACGGCAAGGTCAGTTTTAAGAATCTTGCCTGCGGCATTGTTCCCATTGCAGCCAACGGCGACACCTGGCTGGTCGGGCAATATCGCTACACACTGAATCTGTACTCCTGGGAAATTCCTATGGGTGGTGTTGACCCTGGCGAGGCCGCCTTGGCCGGCGCACAACGCGAACTCAAGGAAGAAACTGGTTTGACGGCCCAGCGCTGGGAAAAGATTTTGGATTGCCACGTCAGCAATTCAATCACCGACGAGGCCGGTTGCGTGTTTGTGGCCGAAGATCTCACCGAGGGCGACACCGATTTTGATGACAGCGAAGATTTGCGAATTCGCCGCCTACCCTTTCATCAAGCTTTGGCCATGGCCATGAGCGGCGAGATTAGCGACTTGTTGAGCATGACCGGCCTACTGAAGTTAGCGAGTCTGCGACCTGAGTTACGCAACTAAAGCGTACGCATGGCAGCAGCTGCCGGTATAATCCGCCACCCATGAGTACTAAAGCCGTATTGATCCCTGGCGATGGGATCGGACCCGAGATCACTGCTGCCACTTTACGTGTGTTGGACGCCGCCGGTGCCCAAATCGACTGGATAGAGCGTCACGCGGGCGTTGCCGCCATGGAAGCCGGCGACGAGGTGTTACCCGCAAGCACGCTGAGTGCTTTCCGCGAACACAAGGTCGCCTTGAAAGGACCTTGCACAACACCGGTTGGCCAGGGTTTTCAATCGGTGAATGTTCAGCTACGCAAGACCTTCGATCTTTACGCCGCCGTACGCCCGGTACGCAACCTGCCCGGGATCGAGACGCGCTTTGACAATGTAGACATTGTGGTTATTCGCGAGAACACCGAGAGCTTGTATAGCGGCGTGGAAAACGAAATCACGCCCGGGGTTGTGATGAGCATGAAGGTCGCCACCGAGAAAGGCTGCACGAGAATTGCGCGCTGGGCTTTTAACTATGCGCGTCAACGTGAGCGAAAAAAGGTTAGCGTGTTTCATAAAGCAAACATCATGAAGCTCACGGACGGCATGTTTATTCGCCGCGCCCGGGAAGTGCATGACGCGGATTATTCGGACATTGAATTCGATACCGTCATCATCGATGCGGCCTGCATGCGCATGGTGCAAAATCCGGGGCAATTCGACATGCTGCTGCTGGAAAATCTCTATGGTGACGTGGTATCCGACCTCTGCGCCGGCCTAGTCGGGGGTCTGGGCGTGGTACCAGGTGCTAACTTTGGAGACGATGGCGCAATTTTCGAAGCCGTACATGGCTCGGCACCGGATATCGCCGGTAAGAATGTCGCGAATCCCTTGGCGTTGATGATGTCGGCCGTGATGATGTTGAATTACTTGGCGGATACTCGCGGTGATGAAATGCAGCGCCAAGCCGCCCAGCGAATAAAATCAGCTTATGACCAGGCCTTGCGGGATAATCAAAAAACCCGCGATCTAGGAGGGTCTTTGGATACGGATAGTTTCGCGGATGCGGTGATTGAACGGCTTTAGGTTTCCTTGGGTAAAACATTCTCCAAAATTCGCAGATAGTTCGCACCCATAATCTTGGTAACGTCTTTGCGGCTGTAACCATGGGCCAAGAGCGCGTGCGTAATGAGCGGCATGCCGGCCACGTCAACGATGACTCGCGAGGTACCGTCGAAATCGGAACCTAAGGCGATATGATCAGTCCCAACCAGCCCGGCGATGTAGTCAACGGTTCTCAGGAAATCTGCAATCTCTTCGCCGCACAGCACGCCGGGCCAAAAACCGACGCCTACCACACCGCCGTTCTCAGCAATCCTACGAATATGCTCATCGGACAAATTCCGATTCCTTGCACAGGCGCCCTTAGCGCCGCCATGCGAGACCACCATGGGTGCTCTCGATAGCGAAAGCACGTCGTCTATCAGCGGTTCCGATGCGTGGGCGAGATCAATCACCACATCCCGTTGGCTCGCCTGCGCAAGGATTTGCCGGCCCAAGGGTGTAATACCATAGCGATTCCAACCACCTGAACCGCCACCGACCTCGTTGTCAAAATGATGCGTCAAGCTGATCATTCGGACGCCAGCTTCTATTAGCGGCACAAAGTTTTCGATCTTGCCGTCCAAAATATGCATGCCTTCCACAGCAGCAACGATGCCCAGCACTTTCCGACCATCGCTCTTCATTTTACGAAGACGCTCTACGTCGGCTTGCGAGGTGATCACGAACATATAATCCGCGTTGCGTTTAACGATGGCGTGCATCGACTCCAGCAAATACATCCCGCGTTCGAAATTCGAGAACCAAGTTCGCATGGGCCGCCCCATGACCACGGAGCTCGGTACCAAATTGTTAAAACCGCGTATGGCACCGCGATCAAAAACCTTAAGCAGCAAGGGCACTTCAGTGGCCAAGGCGAAAGTCAGCACAGATACGCCACCGGCTTCAATGCGATCGCCGCTGATATGCGCGTGCTGGTGATTGGCGGTTGGATCAATGCCAAAGTTAAGCGTGTCGGCATGCAAATCTGCCACGATCAAATCCTTGTGAATGGCCAGGCTGGCCGCGTCGTACTCGTAGGGTGAAGGATTGATCGAGTTCAGAAATAGCTGGTAGGCATAGCGGCCGACGATACCGATGCTAAGGAATGCGACTAGGCAAATGAAAAGCGCTGTCAGTACAATCTTTTTCGGCATTTGAATTATTGGGGACAGTGACTACCTATGTTTGCACGCCATCCGACTACCTAGCGTCAATAAGCTGGAAGCGAAGATTCATTTTTCATCAAAAACTTGTGGAAAGTTGTAGAATCTTAGGAGACTCTGGTCAGAGTAGCAATCCAAGCGATTTAGTGTGAGTATATAAGTCACTTTCAAGAACCCTGGATAATTAACCGAGATTGCCACGAAAGCGATGGACGTTCATGCGCCTGCAACGGTATCACTTAGTAGTTGCTTTCTATTTCGTGATTTACCAAAAGAGTCTTTGGCGCGAGTTGCAGCATTAGCGAAAACTCGAAAATTTTCCCGCAAGCAAACTATCTTTTCGGTGGGCGATGTCGGCGATGCCCTTTACGGCATTATTGCCGGAAAAGTTCGTATCGTGGCGAATGCCGAAGACGGCAGAGAAGTTTTTCTGAATATTCTTAATTCCGGTGCAGTTTTTGGTGAAGTAGCAGTAATCGATGGCAAGTCCCGAACCGCCGGAGCCATCGCCATTGAAGACTCCGTGTTGTGGGCAATCGAACGAACTGAATTTTTGCGACTACTGCATGAGGACCCGGAGCTATCTGTTCATTTACTTCAGGTATTTTGTGAACGTATTCGATGGACTAGCGGGCTGGTAGAAGATTCCGTGTTTTTGAATGTTCCCCACCGGCTTGGCAAAAGACTACTTCAGCTCGTATCAACCAACGGTGAGCAGGTTGAAGAGGGTTATAGACTACGTATATCACAAGGCGAACTTGCGCAATTCTTGAGCGTGTCTCGCCAAGTTGTCAATCAACATCTCCAGGATTGGAGAAAGTCAGGCGTAGTTTCGCTAACGCGTGGGTCAATTACTATCTTAGATATGGAAGGACTTCAATCTTCGCTGACTCCCACGAAACCAAGCGAATGAGCGGCTATCAACGTCGAATTGCCTCAGTAATTGCGGTTGATGTTGTCGAATTCAGTCGTCAGATGGAGTCCGACGAGCAATCGACCTTAGACGCTTTAATGGTAAGGCGAAGTATCTTTTCTCGGCTTGTCGAAAAATATGGTGGTCGAGAATTTGGCAGCGTGGGTGACAGCATGATGGCGGAGTTGCCGAGCGCACTCGATGCTGTGCGTTGTTCAATTGAACTGCAGCAGGAGTTCCAAGATGTAAATAACCCTGCGCTGCCCCAAAACCGAATGCAGTTAAGAATTGGCATCAACCTCGGTGATGTCCAGGAAAAGCGAGGAGCGCTGTATGGAAACACGGTAAATATAGCGGCGCGACTCCAGGAAATTGCGCCGGCAGGCGGCATCTTGATTTCCGCAGCAGTTCGCGAACAAGTAAAAAAAAATGCCAATATCAATTTGGTGTATTCCGGAAATCGTTCGGTCAAAAATATTTCTGAACCCATCGCAACGTATATCGTAAGCGATGGATCAGCAGGATTTTTTGGCTGGCGGGCTCGATTTACTGCGCTCAATCTTCGTAAGATTTTTGTTCCTGCAGCCTACCTAGTCGCAATTCTCATTGCGTTTTCGGTTTATCACTTTGCATTTAGAGTTCGCGACGCCGGGACTCTCGGCAAACCTAATTCTGCAATCAAAACGGTTGCCATACTGCCCTTTGATATTCATGACTCGGACGATGAGGAAATTGCGTTGTTTGCCAGCGGCTTGCGTGAGGAGCTGCACTCGCAGCTGGGCAAAATCGCGGACATACGGGTGACATCCCGAAACTCAAGCGCTCAATTTTCTGGACCTGAAAAAGATATAAGAGCTGTCGCTCGCGAGCTGAATGTCTCATCAATATTGGATGGGACTATTCAGAGGCTCGAACAACAGATTCGGGTTCGTATTGAATTAATAGATGGTAAGAGTCAGCTGAATTTATGGAGTGATAGCTTTCCGCAAGAACTCGATGCGCAACGATTTTTTCTAAAGCAAGCTGAAATCGCCAATAACATAGCACGGGCGTTGAAGTCGGATTTAACCGCCGAAGATCGAGAACGGCTTGCAGTACTACCGACAAACAACTTCGACGCGCTAAGAAGCTATTGGATTGCACGCGATAACATAGATAAGCGAACAGTTGAAGGTCTCGATGAAGCGGTAATGCATCTTCAAGACGCGCTCGCTTTGGATCCGAATTTTCTTGAAGCCAAGACTGCGTTGGCAGATACTTATTTATTGCAAGGCAGCTACACGGGAACCCCTAGAGCAAATTTGTATCGGACCGCAAAAGGTTTGATTGACGAGGTATTGGCGTCGGTTGGCGGGGTATCCGGAAAATCAGAATCCGCTGATGCATATAGCTCACGTGGTTTTTTTCATCATGAAAGTGGCAATTATTCGGCTGCAACAGCGGATTTTCAGCGGGCTCTGGCGCTGAATCCAAGTAGTGTCGATGCGCATCGCCGCTACGGTATCTTGCTGCTTGAACTGGGCCAAGGCAAAGCGGCGCTAGAACAATTCGAATCTGCATACCGCCTTGATCCTTTGTCTTCGATTGCTGGCTTAAACCTATCTGATGCACTGGCGATGACAGGGCAGTTTAAAAATGCCTTAAACGTTGCAGAAAATACCATCAGCATTGCACCGCGATCTTGGCACGGTTATTGGACTAAAGGGTTTTTACACTGGACAGTTGACGGCAAATTTGCGAAGGCTTTTAGACCAATTAACGAAAGCTTTGGATTAACACGTGAACCGCTTTCTGAGAATGCGGCGCTTCTCGCAATGTTTTATTTAGACTTGGGTGATGTTGTTCGTGCCGATTGTTGGGCGCGACAGGCCTGGGCTAAAAATCCTGAAAGCTTCTATACAAACTACGCCATGCAGAATTTAAGCCTATTTCGCGGCGACGCATCCGCAGCGGAAATATATGCGGCAGAAAGTCTAAAATACTATCCGCTATGGTGGCGAGCATCGATTAACGATGATGCTGACGATCGTATTCGCGGCTTGCTAGAAGAAGAGAAACCCATTGTAGATCGATCGAATTTCGGGATTGCGATTGATCTTGCACATCGGCTAAAAATATCTGGAGATAGCGCACGGGCCAACAAACTAATTGATGGTGTGGAATCTGTAATCGACGCCATCCCGCGACTTGGATTTTACGGATACTGGGTTGACGACGCACGATTGTATGCACTCAAAAATCAACCAAAAGACGCAATAAAGGCTTTGGACGAGGCTTTAGATTCCGGCTGGCGATTTAGATGGTGGTATTTTTTCGACCACGATCCAGTTCTTGCATCACTCAGAAATATTCCCGAGTATCAAAGAATGCGCGAAGATATAACGACTCAAATAAATGGAGAACTCAAGGAGATCCGCTCTAGTGAGCAACGGCACCTATTTTGCACGCCGATTGACTTCGAAGCCATTATCGTAGAACCCTAGTCATTTTAATCTGCCAGATCGTTGGAAAATCTACCGGACCTTAATAACTTGACTAGAAACCTTTTTATCAACAACTAATTTGGCTACATAAGCACCATTCGACACCGGCTCGCCATTGTAATCTCTACCATCCCAAACAACTGTGCGTACATTGAGGCCGGGGTTTGGTTCATTCATAAGTTCACGAATGGGTATGCCAAATCGATCGTATATCGTAAGCCATGCGTGCGCGGCTCTTTCATAAATATAAATTTCGAAGGTTTTATGGCTTGCCCGCCAACGAATGTTACCAGGTAAATTTTTTGATGAATCGATTGATCTGACTCTATCGCGGCCACCAGTTCTTCTAATAATTTCATCGAAGCCGTTCGGGTCAAATTTATATATCGTCTCGCCGGCTGCATAGCCCACAGTAATTGGATTGCCAACAAAGCGAAAACGATTAATCATCTTGCCGATCTGATTGGCACTATGCCAATTTTTACCGCCGTCAATGGTACCGCTAGAATAGCCTTCAAAATTCTCGCCGCCATAACCGCCGACCCAACCAATATTTTCATCAATAAAGCCAACACCCTCAATTTCGCGGTTATCTTGAGGGTCGTTCACAGCCAAGCGACTCCAGGTGTGGCCGCCGTCATCTGTTCGCAATACGGCAGCATGATCGGCGCTGTCCAAAGCCACAAAACCAGTGTGCTCATTGACGAAGTGAATCTTCCATCCCCATTCTCCCGGCGCAAGACTTGGGGTTACACGATTTTCCCAACTTGCTCCACCATCGTTGGTAGCGAGGATAACCGGAACCATATCAGCTCGAGTTGCCCCTTCTGCAGATGCATTACCGCCAACGACAATGCCGTGCTGTTCGTCAGTAAACCGAATGTCGATCAAACACTTTGCGTACTCACCCATAGGAATGGCTGACCATGTCACGCCGCCGTCAGTTGTTTTGAGCACAGCCGTGGGAAATGCTGGCATATTTGTGCCAGAAGCATAAATTACGTTTTCGTTGACAACAGAAATACCACAAATAAATCGAGGCGCATCTTCCGGAAGATTGTCTACCAGCTCCCAATTTTGGCCGCCATCAGTGGTCGTATAGAGTCTATGACTTGGATTAACGGTTCCAACCCAGCCCCTATTTTCGTTCGCGAAGGCAATACAGCGTAACCAAGTCGGTTCGCTGCCATTTGGCGGCGCCTCAAATTGTATGTCCCAGTGATCGCCGCCATCAATTGTGTGGAGAATCTGGCCATCGCTATTGATGGCCCACCCTCGCTCTGGTGATACAAACCAAATATCGTCGTATCGCTCCTCCACGATTGGCGCCTGTGTTTTATGCCAGAAAACCTTGTTTCCTTCCGGGCAACCCGCATCGAGCCAGGCTTTGAACAATTCGATTTTTGCGGCTTCCCAGGGATTGCCCGGCGGCATGTTGTGGGTGCTTACTCGTTGATATATATCCTGCGCATTCGCCTTCACATAAGCGTAATCTCCCAAGTCCTTGCCCAGTTGCTTCATGCAACCGATATCGCCTGGCGTAAACAAGCTTTCAATGTGATCTTTCCAAGTTGGAGTTCCAGCACCGTCGGGCATAGTATTCTCCTCGTGTATTTGTTGAGTTTTTTGTTAAGGCTTAACTATAGATATCGTAGATTTAAGTTAGGTTTATTGGTCAATTTGATTGCATGGTATTTGCAATCCAGTCCTCATAATTCGCCAAACGCGTGTATACACCGTACTTGTATGGCGCACCGCACTCTTGCCCACCCCAACTAATCAAACCAACTAGTGTGCCATTGACAACGGCAGGGCCTCCGCTGTCGGCCTTGCAGGCATCTTTGATGCCTTCGTCGTAGCCCGCACAAAACATATTGTCAGTCACTTTGCCGTTGTAACTCACTGGTTGATTACATTTTTCCCTGTCTACCATCGGCACCTTAACGCCTAGCAATTTGGACGAGAATTCTCCGTTTTCCTTTAGGCCCCAGCCCGTGACATGAACTTCTACACCAGTATCTAAAAAGCTCGGTTCCTCAGCGGAGGTTACTAGGTCAATCGGTTCCCCCAACGGTGTTTCCGCCAAACGAATAAGGGCTATATCGTTATCAGCTGTACTGTCGTTGTAGTCGGGATGTAGAAAAAAAGATTCGATTCCAACTCGCAGACCATCGTCGCCATCAAGACTCGCGGTGCCACTAAGGACATCGATTGCGCCATTTTCAACGACGAATCGCTCACCACCATCTTCTGGATCTTCAAAAAAGCAATGTGCCGCCGTCAATGCCCATTCATCAGCGATTAACGCGCCACCGCAAAACTGCGCCGATTCATTGTCTTCTACATCCGCATATAGCAAGCCAACTTGCCATCGGTGGTCATTCCAATCTACCGGCGTGCCTTCTAAGATCAGTGGTTTTATCTGTGGCCCGACGTCAATAACGTCAGGCCCTCTGCCGTTATTCATGTTGTTCAAAACTACGCCAGCCGTGCCTACCGCCAATATTCCCCCAGCGACGATCGTGGTTCTTCTTCCCATAATGAATTCTTCCTGGTACTACAAATTGCGTACTATCCGGCTTTCGTGCCTTTGCAAAGATACTAAACCTTCAACTGAAAAACTTCTGTCAACAAGTTGACAGATAGATGCCATAGGCGAGCATTGAAGTTGGGTTTACCAGCATGCTCTATCTCTGCCTCTACCGTCATCGAACTTTTAGTCAATTTTGAGTCCTTGTGTAAAGCAGGCGACTGAAGTCTGACTACGAAACCTCGATGCTATCCCTTGCCGATTAAATGAAGGCGCCCCTAGAGGAGATAGGCAATGAAATACATATCTGATAAGACCCCTTGTTCTATTCAGTTGCTTCGCCGCGCGCTAGTAGCCGCGGTCGTTGGCTGCTATGTGCTAGCCGCCCAAGCAGACCCGGTCTTTGAGCTCGTAACCCATCCTAAGAATATTCATGGCGTGGAAAAATTCGCTGCCGGTGAATATGCCGCTGGCATTAAACGATTAAAGCAACGCTTAGGCAGCAAACGACAAGCTTACACACAACGCGTTCCCGTACTAATTGACCTTTGCGCGGGCTACACCATGCTTGAAGACTTTAGCTCAGCTTCCGCAGCCTGCGACGCGGCTGTTGAAAGCGGTTGGTATTCTAGCTTAGCGCTTAACAATCGAGGTGTGCTCAGTATTGCAAAAGGCAATTATGAGGCAGCTATTCGTGACTTCGAACGCGCAGTTGAATCCAAAGGCGCTAAACGCACAGCGCGCCGCAACCTAGAACGCGCCCAGAATCGACTTGCCGCCATCAAAGCTGGCAGGCTCGATACCTTTCTTACGGAGGCAACTGAGCGGTAACTGTTGGTCTATTTTTTGGCCTGACCGGTCCGATCTTTGATCCTCCACGCTGATGGTTTCCCCTTAAACCATCAGTGGGACCGGTTAGGCCACTTTTGCAGCTTATCGATTCTTGGATGTTGATCCGGTGTTTTACTTATCGCCTATATGTTCGGCTAAGAAACTACCAATGCGGGACAGCATGTCAACGCGATGCTGGTTACGCCAAAGGCTATGCTCCGCGTTGTCGTATAGAACTAACTCGGTTGCCTTCTTGGCTTTGCGCAGCGCCTTGTTGAGCTTCTTGCTATGTTTTACGGAAACGTTAACGTCGTCATCGCCATGAAATAGCAGCACGGGTACGGAAAATTCTTTTGCGCGATATAAGGGTGAACCTTCTTTAATCACCTCGTTTTCATCGCTAATCAGCTCGAGCGCGGCTTTCCGATTTAAGAAATTGCGATAGTCATTGACCAGGGTCTTGGGATCAGTAACGCCAGCGATGCTAACCACGCACTTATATAGCGTTGGGTTCTCAATAACACTGAGTAGTGCCGCGTAACCACCATAACTCCAACCAACGATGCACAAACTATCTGGATCGGCGATGTTTTCTGCAATAAGCCAAGCAGCACCGTCGGTTACATCACTTACGGTCTGCCGCCATGCTCGAAAGCCGCCCTCACCCTCCCAGGCATCACCGTAGCCGCCAGAACCACGAAAATTGACTTGCAGTACCGCATAGCCTTGCGCTGCGAAGAATTGCACGAGCCAATCGAATCCCCACTCATCACGACTCGCCGGTCCCCCATGGGGCAAGACCACCGTAGGCACTTTCATGTGTCCGCCGTGGCGCTCTGGCAGCGTTAGATAGGCAGGAATTTGTGTTCCGTCCTCCGCACTGAAGCTAACGGGCTGCATCGGAGCCAAGCCGCGATTTGCTAGGCGCGGGTGCTTAGGCGGAAAGCTCTGGAGCTTTCTTGCGTTTATATCAAAACGAAAGTAGCGGCCAGCATCGGTGTCGCTACTGGCGTGCAATAGATATACGCCCTTGTTCCAACTCTCGTCAATCACCTCGGGTGTTAAACCGCCGAGCGCTGGCGCGACTTGGGCAACTACTTTAGCAATGTCTTCGTCAAAGTAGTGATAGTGCGGGTAGTCGGTGGAGTATTGCGCAGCAACCAGGCGCTTATGTTTGCCGAGCCCGTAAGCTTGGCCGATATCGACTTGATCGTGTGCATACACTAGCTGGTCCTGCTGTGTTTCGAGATTTCTCCTGAAAAGCGCTCTGCGGCCGTCATGGGGCCGGAAGAACAGCAGATCATTGGGATCCTGCCCAAAACCAATGGGACTAAAATAGTTCTTCAGCGCCGTCGTCTTGCGCTCATGCAGAACATGCCATTTGGATTCGCCGGGCATACGATAATCCCAACGAATTTTATCCGTCGTAAAATAGAGACGCGTACGGATATTGCCACGGCCATCTGATAACCATCTACGGACACCTTCGCGACTGCGCTTCTCAACCCGCACCGAACCCGAATAAATGTTCAGCCTACTAACGCCAGACCCCTTTTCGTCAGGCATTTGCACCAAAACATGCTCGGCATCCTCTGGTAACCAGTCAACGATTTGATCTTGAAACTGGGTAAAAAATGTCGTCCTCGCAAGACGATTCTGCAACAATACTTTGAAATTTTCGCCGTCACGATCAACTGATACTAAGCGCGTGGCTACCCACTTTTGACGGCCATTGGTATCAATACCGTAGAATCCGCAGAGAAGCCTTTCGTTATTGGCCCAGTCGCACCAGTAAATATCAAAGGCATCTGCCTTACTAGCTAGAATGGGTATCGTCGTACCATCCAAGGAAATAACGCTAGCAATTGGCACATCGATTTCATCCGGCATGCTCAGAAAAGAGACATACGACCCATCTGGCGATAACCTAGCGCCCCACATTTCTGGCAAGTGCCCAAAGGCTGCCGCAAGTTCATGCGGTGTCTGCTTAGCGCAGGCCGTACTGAACGTTACGATACATAACAACGTTAACAGCAAAGCGCCAGCTTGGGCCGATCGTGCAATCATTCAGGTCCCCTGATTATTGTTATTTCTATCGGGACGTTCACAGGGTAACCGAATATCTAGTGCATTGAAAAACGCGGCGCCCAACAATTATGACTAATTAGAATGTAACCCATTGATTAATAGTGATTGTCAGGCGCAACGGTGACAACGCCGCGAAGCCTTTTTCCTGCGGGCATACCTGTGGCAATCACGCCGCGTACAATATAGTAGAACCAAGCGGCTCGATCCTCGGGTCGACTATCGGAGTTACAAAGCGCCGCCGCCACAAATGGCCTCCAGGAAATCCAGCGCCACGGCGACTGTCCGCCGCTGCTGCTCGTCGCGGGATATTGTTGCGGTCACCCATTCATCGGCGAAACTTCCAAACTGGTAATGATCGCCGCCGAGGATTTCGACGAATCGAGTGTGCGGAGGCAGACGCTGCGGCTGGGCCGCGATTTCCTCTGCACGTACTTGGTCATCTTCTGTACCATGGACAAACAGCACAGGCAACCGTGAATCCGGCATCGCATGCATGCGGGCCGCATATGCACCCAGCAGAAATAGGCCGGACAGATTTTCCGGATGCTTCGACGCGAAACCCGCGGCCATGGCGCCGCCCATGGAATGACCGCCTATGACCCATTGGCTGATTTGCGGATGGGAGGCCATCACGCTCGCGGCCTTGCTCGCGCCGAATACGGCCATGCGCAGGGGCATACGCGGCACGAGCACCGGGTAGCCCGCCGCCGCCAGTGGCCGCAGCAACGGGCCGTAGGCCAGCGGGTCACAGCGCCCGCCCTGATAGAAAACAAGGCCGGCTTTGACCGGCTCCCGCAGCGGCCAATACTCGATGGTTTTACCGGCGCTGACGCGCACGCCTTTATCGGTATCGAGAAATCGCAGCGCATCACGATCAGCATCGGAGGTTTTCAGGGCAATTTTCAGACGGTTGATCAGCGAACTCATGCGACGATTATAGTGGGGACAGTGACGCTAACTGTTCTGTTGTGGATTTGTTTTCGCGGCAAAAAAAAGCACCGGACGTCGCACAATGACGCCCGGTGCAGTTTATCGCCGCTCAAAGCGACCGATCAGTTGTCGATGTGCTGCCAGACCTTCAAGGCGATGTAGGCGCCGGCGGCGGGGTCGTCGTTGGGCGGATCCCACATGGCCCATGTGCCCGTGTACTGATCTTGCACGGGTGCATCGTCATCAGGCGCACCCGCTGCCGGGTCATAGCCGAGATGACCATAAGCTGGAACGTCAAAGCCAAGATGCGGGTCCAAGTCGCTTATCGCCTCGGTGATCGGCGACTGGCGCTCCGGCGGGTAGGGTTGCCCGGTTGGGCAGCCTCCCAGGTCAAAACAGCAATCCTCCAAGACCGAGTCGTCGTTGCTGCCGGGCAAACGACATTGCGTGTCGGGAAACTGCCACATGTCGGAGAAGGGGTGACCGACAACAGGATAGTCGTCAAAATTACCTTCACCCCAGTACCGCCAAGTCTTGTAGCCGATTTGTACCGCGATTTGATTGGGTACCTCGACCATATCCAGCACCGAGTCGGCGAAAATTTGCGGGAACACGATAACGATATGCTCGATACCTGCTTCCTTCAGTTGCTCCAGTGCGTCCCAGTATAGATAGCCATCCTTTCCGTCGGGCAGGATTTCCGGGGTTTCGTATAGGTAAGCTTCACCCAGTGATTCTGCGCGCATGTTCCGCGTGCGTTCTTTCTGCGAAAAGCTCGGCGGCGCAGGAACAATGTTGGGATTTATTTCCCGGCGCCCCATCCAGGCACCGAGGATGTTCTTGCCCTTCAAACCGTTGAATTCCTGTCTCAGCAATTTACGGATATTCTTGTTTAACACCAAGGTATCGTCGATCTTTGGATCGAAGTACTGATTGTGTGCGCGAACATGATGGTTTAAGAGAATCACCGCCTGCTTGCTGTAGGGAATATCGGTGCGCAGCTGTGAAGCTGTGCCGGTGACAAACAGTTCGGCCAAGCCTTCATCCTTGACAAATGGATTCGTCCGGTTGTCCAGCGGCACGGCAGAATCGAGTGTTGGCGCGCCAAGAGTCGCGGTCCAACCAGCTGGTGCGATTGGGTAGGATTCTGTCATCAGATCCGACGGGTCGTTGACCCATTCAACCGAAACTGTCGCGCCGTTCGCCGCGTTGTAAGCGTCGACCACGCGACGCGTTGCAGTCAGCTGGTCGAATGTCTTGAAAAAGCGCACACCGGTCGTTGTGGTATCGACGATGATGATTCTATCCACGTCGTTGGCCAGCATGCGCTCAACTGCGCCGTCGACGTTGTAGCGTTCGGGATCGCAGCCAGGCCAGGTGCCAAATGGCGGCACGCCACCGTCGATGAAGCTACCGCAGTAGTTCATCGCTGCGCCACCGGCCACCTGCGGATTGTAGATGCTTTTCGGATCCGGCATGTCGGCCGGGTCGTGACTGATCCAGCTCATCAGATCTGTGAAGACTTCGATCTCATCGCCGGTCGCGTTGTTATGCGCGGCAACTAGGCCTTCGAGCGTATCAGTCATATCCTCGAGCTGCTGGTCGGTTATCTCATCAAATGGATCCGTCCCACCAATTCGCTCGTATTCGAAATCGAACTTTCTTGATTGCCGAATACCGCCTTCGTCAAAGGATAGAAATGGCCAGAAGGCAGGATTCCAAATGAGATTGTTATAGACAAATGAGTTAGGATCATAGGAGAAAATCTGGATGGCCGAATCAAAATTGGCCTGCGGACCCCAGGTATCCGCACCGCCGTGAACAGCGTATAAGACACCGATTCTCTCGTTCGAGCCGCTGGCGTTGGCCGGCATGACGACAAACATCAACAGGCCAAGCAATATGCTGGCAACCAGCACGTCTCTTGCTTTCATAGAAAATACCCCCGTCAGATTACGTTAAATAGAGCCGTGCAAACGGCGATGGCCCATCACGCGCAACTCAGGCTCGTAGGCCCGGAATTGGCACTGGTTGGTAGGCCTGCATGCCTACCCTGACGGGTTTTTGACCAATTGCACCCCACTATTGAGCGCGCTAGACGGCACCCTCCGCAAGCGATATGTCGCGAAAATGCCGGTCTTTTCGTCAGTCAGGCCTTGTGGCATCAGTATTTGGCGCGAAACACGCACCATGTGACATGAACCGACAGGTTTGAGATGATCTAAGCAGGCAAATCTAATAAGAAACTGGGGCAGTGCCGGTCACAACACCAAGAAAACCCAGCGGCCATGACTATCTAGCGTTTTACGTTGGTATACCGTTGCTGTACGGCCTGATCGCATCTTCGTTTGCCGTACCGCCGCAGGGCAGTGTCGATCTTGCCGTCATTGTATACGTTTGTTTTCGTGCGCTCGCCTTCTGGGTCATTATCGATCTCGCTTGCCGATGCGTCGGCCACTCACTGGCTCGCTACCGGTTGCCACTCTGGGCAATTTTTTCCAGCGGCTTTGTACTCGCTGGCGCGGTGATTTATCTGTTCGTTTTCGTGGCGCAACAGACCTCACGCGTCAAAAATCCGAGTATCGCGGCATCCATCGGTCATGAAAATATGGGCTGGAACATCGATTACCTGGTGACGGTCGCCAGTTACGCTATCCCCGCGCTTGTTTTGTGGTTTTTATCAGCCTTTGGTTATCAGCGGGCGCTGAATGTCGAATTGTTCAGTTACGCGCCGGCCACCGTAAAGCGAAAAAACGGCACTGAAAAATCGCGCTCTGCTGGGCCACAGGCGCCGCTGCCCGACGACAGCATGCCGGCCTTTCTATCCCAGAGTCGCCTGTCCGATGCAACTCAGATACGCGCGCTCAAGGCAGAGGAACATTACATTCGCATCTGGACCGAAAAAGGATCCGATTTATTGCGGTATCGTTTCAAAGACGCCGTTAACGAGTTACGCAATGCCGACGGCCTGCAAGTACACAGATCATGGTGGGTGCACCTGTCATCAATCGATCAAGTTAAAACCAGCGGGCGCAAGCTTGAGCTGCAGCTAATACATGATGAGCTTATCGTTCCCGTCAGCCTGTCGTATAAGCAAAACTTAATGTCAGCATTGGAGTTACGAGACGCGCCGCTGGATTTTCAAACTGATGGGAATGTGGTGTCCTGATGCAAGTCCTGCGGAAAACACCCAGCCTGGGCGCTTACCTTCCACCCAAACTCAAACCCGGCGCCGGCAATTGACTTGCGCCGCTTAGGAACTGGTCGATGGCGCGCGCAGCACCGCGGCCTTCGTTGATTCCCCACACCACTAAAGACTGCCCCCTGCGGCAATCACCCGCGGCGAAAACGCCAGTAACATTGGTTTGGAAGTCGCCGTGCTCAGCTGCGTAGTTACTTCGCGCATCGAGTTCCACACCCAGCGACTCAGCCACCGGCGATTCGGGACCGAGAAATCCCATGGCGAGAAAAACCAAGTCAGCCTGCCAGGTTTTTTCCGTGCCGGGAATTTCCGACATGCTGAATTTACCATCCCGCTGTTGCCATTCAACATTGATGGTTTTTAACGCAGCGAGATTACCCTTCCCATCATCGACAAACTCTTTAGATACCACGCTATAGCTGCGGGGATCAGCACCGAAGCGCGCTATGGATTCTTCGTGACCATAGTCGGTGCGCGAGATTTTTGGCCATAGGGGCCAGGGATTATCAGGCGCGCGGTCGGCGGGGGGTTTGTCGAGCAACTCTAAATTGACCATGCTGGCGCAGCCATGACGCAAAGAGGTCGCGATACAGTCGGTGCCGGTATCGCCGCCGCCAATCACGATCACATGCTTGTCTTGCGCGTTGATGTATTGACCGTCGGCTAGTTTGCTGTCGAGCAAACTGCGAGTGTTGGCGGTGAGAAAGTCCATGGCAAAATGTACACCCGCAAGCTCACGTCCCGGGATGGGCAGATCGCGGGGGCGCGTCGCGCCCGTGGCCAGCAAGATGGCATCGTGTTGGCTTTGTAAATCTGTCGCCGATAAATCGCCGCCGATCTCAACACCGGTTAAGAACTCTATGCCGGTATCTAGCATCATGTCCACGCGGCGATCCACTAGGGCCTTGTCCAACTTCATATTGGGAATGCCATACATCAATAAGCCACCGATGCGATCAGCCCGTTCATAGACCGTGACTTGGTGGCCTGCTTTGTTGAGTTGGTCCGCGGCGGCCAGTCCGGCCGGACCCGAGCCTACGATGGCGACGGTCTTTCCAGACCGTTGTGCCGGCGCTCTGTGACTGACCCAACCCTCGGCGAAACCGCGATCGATGATGGCATTCTCAATGTTCTTGATGGTCACGGCCGGGTCGGTAATACCCAATACACAAGCACCCTCACAAGGCGCGGGACAAGTCCGGCCCGTGAACTCGGGAAAGTTATTGGTCTTGTGCAAGCGATCTAAGGCTTCGCGCCAGCGGCCCTGGTAAACCAGGTCATTCCACTCGGGAATCAAATTGTCCACCGGACAACCGTCATCAGACTGACAAAACGGCACACCACAATCCATACACCGCGCGGCCTGCCTGCGCAGGGCGGCTTCTTTCGGCGGCGTATAAATCTCGGCGAAATCGGCGACGCGCGCTTGGATATCCCGATAGGGCACGGGCTTGCGGCGATACTCCATGAAACCGGTTGGCTTACCCATGCTGGCGGCCCCCGACTAAGAACGTACCCGTTTGGTTATCGTGAATGGTGGCTTCCATTTCCTCATCGTGCCGGCGACGCTCAGCCAACACGCGCTTGTAATCGGTGGGCATCACCTTAACGAATTGCGACAAGACGTCGGGCCAGGCATCTAGTACGCGATCAGCCACCGCCGACCCGGTCAGTTCCCGGTGCTGCTCTATGAGCTCGCGCAACTCAGAAATATCGTCTTCATCTTCGACGGGGTCTAAATCCACCATGCCTTGATTACACTTTGCGGCAAAGTCGTTATCGACGTCCCAGACATAGGCCACGCCGCCGGACATGCCGGCGGCAAAGTTAAGCCCCGTAGGACCGAGAATAACGGCGCGTCCGCCCGTCATATATTCGCAACCGTGATCACCCACGCCTTCAACGACGGCTCTGGCACCACTGTTGCGCACGCAAAAACGTTCAGCCGCTTTGCCGCGAATGAACGCACGTCCGCCCGTGGCCCCATACAAGGCGACGTTACCGATGATGACTTGGTCTTCAGCGACAAAACTACCGTCGCGATCGGGATAGACAATGATGCGCCCGCCGGATAATCCCTTGCCCACGTAGTCATTGCTGTCACCCTCAAGATCAAGGGTAATGCCGCGGCACATGAAGGCGCCTAAACTCTGACCCGCCGAACCGCGTAACTTGATGTGGATGGTATCCACCGGTAACCCGCGCTCACCCCAGCTATTCACCACGCGATTGCTAAGCATGGTGCCCACGGTGCGATTGGTATTCACAATGGGCAGCTCGATATCAACCTTCTCGCCTTTTTCCAAAGCGGGTCGTGCCAACTGAATCAGGCGATTGTCCAGGGCAAGTTCCAAGCCATGATCTTGCTCGGTGGTACAACGCACGCCCACATTGGGATGCGGTTTTTTCGCCGGCATCAAAATAGCACGCAGATCCAAGCCGTCGGCCTTCCAATGTTTAATAGCATCATTGGTATCCAACACATCACTCCGACCAATCATGTCAGCGACGCGTCGAAAACCCAGCTCGGCCATGATGCGACGCGCATCCTCAGCCACCATGAATAAATAGTTCACCACATGTTCCGGCTGCCCTGTAAATTTCTTGCGTAACACCGGGTCTTGGGTGGCAATACCAACGGGGCAGGTATTCAAATGGCATTTGCGCATCATGATGCAGCCCATGGCGATCAACGGCGCGGTGGAAAAACCCATCTCGCCGGCACCTAACAGAGCGGCAATCACCACGTCGCGCCCCGTGCGTAGACCGCCATCGGTTTGCAAAACAACGCGACTGCGCAGATCGTTCATCACCAAAGTCTGGTGAGTTTCCGCAATGCCTAACTCCCACGGCAAGCCAGCATGCTTGATGCTGGTCAACGGCGATGCGCCCGTGCCGCCGTTATGTCCGGACACTAGAATATGATCGGCATGGGCTTTCGCTACGCCGGCGGCGATGGTGCCGACACCCACTTCGGAGACGAGCTTGACGCTAACCCTGGCTTGCGGATTCGCGTTCTTTAGGTCGTGGATCAGCTGCGCTAAATCTTCGATGGAATAAATATCATGATGGGGCGGTGGGCTGATGAGCCCCACGCCAGGCGTGGAGTACCGCGTGCGCGCGATAATTTCATCGACCTTGCGACCAGGTAGCTCACCGCCCTCGCCGGGTTTAGCGCCCTGCGCCATCTTGATTTGCAATTCATCGGCGTTGGCCAGATACCAAGCGGTCACACCAAAACGGCCCGACGCAATTTGCTTAATCGCCGAACGCTTGGAATCACCATTGGGCAAGGGTTCAAAACGCTTCGGATCTTCGCCGCCTTCGCCGGTGTTGCTCTTGCCGCCCAACCGATTCATGGCCACGGCCAAAGCTTCATGAGACTCTGCGGAAATCGAACCGAAACTCATGGCACCGGTGCAGAAACGTTTGACGATTTCGCTGGCGGGCTCCACTTCGTCTAGGGGTATGGGCTTGTCGACTGAACGCAGACGCATTAGGCCTCGCAAGGTATTTGCGCGCCGTGCATCACCGTTGATTTGCTCGGCAAATCGCCGATAGGCTTCATCATTGTTGCTACGCGCAGCGAGCTGAAGATCGGCGATGCCATTGGGTGTCCAAGCGTGCCGTTCGCCCGCGCTGCGCCAGTGGAATTCACCCGGGTTAGGTAAGCTCACGACATTTTCCGGATTATCAGCTGCGAAACCCAACTCATGACGCCGCAATGCTTCTTGTTCGATAACCTCAAAACCAACACCTTGCAGGCGGCTCGCGGTACCGGCGAAACAGCGCGCAATCACCGGATCAGCCAAACCTAAGGCTTCGAATATTTGCGCACCTTTATAAGACTGCAGTGTAGAAATGCCCATTTTGGCCATGACTTTGAGCATGCCTTTGGCCACGCCCTTGCGGTAGGCAGCGACCACGGCCTCATCGTTTGCAAATTTCTCAGCTTCTAGCAAGCCATCTTCGCGGGCTCGCTGTAAGGACTCAAAGGCGAGATAGGGATTAATGCCATCGGCGCCATAACCCACCAGCAAGCAATGATGATGAACTTCTCTGGCCTCACCGGTCTCTAGCAAAATACCGATGCGAGTGCGCTTAGCGCCGCGTACTAAATGGTGGTGCACAGCGCCAGTGGCCAATAGCGCACTGACAGGCACGCGAGACGCGGAAATATTTCGATCGGACAAGACCAGCAGACTGTAACCGGCCGCTATGGCTTGATCGGCGGCGCGGCAAATGCGCTCTAGCGCTGATTCAAGCCCTCCCTTGCCATCGGTCAGCTCATAGGTAATGTCGATGGTCTGGGTCTTCCAGCCCCGATGGTCCATCTTGCGAATAGCCGCCATTTCGGCATTGGTCAAGATCGGATGTTTCAGCTGCAGGCGATGGGCATGTTCCGCCTCGGTCTCCAGCAAGTTTGCTTCCGGTCCGATGTAGCACTCCAAGGACATGATGATCTCTTCGCGGATCGAGTCGATGGGGGGATTGGTGACCTGTGCGAAGAGTTGTTTGAAGTAATCGTAGATCATGCGCGGCTGGTCGCTAAGACAAGCCAAGACAGAATCATTCCCCATGGATCCCACGGGGTCGCGCAACTCACGCACCAAGGGCAGCAACATAAACTGCATGGTCTCGGTGGTATAACCAAAGGCTTGCATCTGCGCCAGCAACTCAGCGCGCTTCAGTTCAGGCAAAGGCGCGACGGGGTCTAGGTCTTTAAGTGTGATGCGATGTTCGCCCAGCCAGTCTGCATAGGGACGTCGAGCAGCGAATTCTGCTTTCAACTCGGCATCCGGAATAAGCCGGCCCTGTTCAAAGTCGATGAGAAACATGCGGCCCGGTTCTAAGCGACCCTTAGCCACGACGTTGGCGGGGTCAACAGGCACCACGCCCACCTCGCTGGCCATGATCACGCGATCGCCCTTGGTTAGGTAGTAGCGGCTGGGCCGCAAACCGTTACGATCCAGTACCGCGCCGATGTAACGGCCATCGGTAAACGCGATGGACGCCGGCCCATCCCAAGGCTCCATCTTGCAGGAATGATATTCGTAAAACGCGCGCTTCTCGGCCGGCATTAACTCATTTTTCTGCCATGCCTCGGGCACCATCATCATCACGGCTTCTTGCAATGTGCGGCCCGTCATCAACAAGAACTCGAGCACGTTATCGAAGGCCCCGGAATCCGAGGTCTCGGGTTCCACCACGGGAAACAAGCGCGCGGCATCATCACCAAACACCTCGGTTTCGACCACACCCTCGCGCGCCGCCATCCAATTGGCATTGCCGCGGACTGTATTGATCTCGCCGTTGTGGGACATGAAACGCAGAGGTTGCGCGCGATCCCAACTGGGGAAGGTGTTGGTGGAAAAACGCGAATGCACCATCGCCAAATGCGACACATAGTCCGGGTCGCGCAAGTCGCAGTAGAACGGCAGTAGCTGGCCTGGCGTCAACATCCCCTTGTAGATAATGACCTTCGTGGACAAGCTGCAGACATAGAACTGCAAAGCCTGCTTGAGTTTAGGGTCTTTGCGCAGGCGATGGCTGGCGCGCTTGCGAATGAGATAAAGCTTGCGCTCGAATTCTTCCGCTGCGATATCCTCAGCGGCGGCGATGAATAACTGCTCGATGGCCGGCGCGGCCGCCATGGCGGTGGGCCCCACATCGGCGCCCTCGGGATCCGTGGGAACTTGGCGCCAGGCAACCAATTGCTGACCTTCTTCGGCACAGATTTCCGCGACCGCAGCTTTGCAACGCTCACGCTCTGCATCATCTTGGGGCAGGAAAATCACACCGGCGGCAAAACGGCCCGGCTCGGGCAGTTCGACATCAAGCTCTTCACGAGCCACGCGGGCGAGAAATTCGTAAGGCAGGGCCGTCAACATCCCGGCGCCGTCACCGGTATTTTTTTCCGACCCCCGCGCGCCACGATGGTCCATGCGGCAACCCAGGTGATCCACGTCCAATATGATCTGGTGGCTGCGCTTGCCCTTAATATTCGCGACGAAGCCAACGCCACAATTGTCGCGCTCTTGCGCTGGATCATATAGACCCTGCGCCACTGGGAAGCCTTGCCCGTCTAGTCTCATATTCTCTTACCTACAGCCCACGCAGTTTGAATCGGCATGCCCGATCGCCAATTCCCTGCCCTTGTTTCACCGCAGCCGATCCCGCGGACAGCCCGGAATGATCCCGCTGTCAAAGTACAGATCTCTACGTCCTGGCAGCCGCTCGAAGGCGAAAACCCGCTGTGAATGCGCCTTGTGGAGGCCACCAGCTGGCCGGCGAACCTCACTTAAACGTTTGTTTATTCTCGGTTTTGAGCAACCAATTTGAGGTCCATACCCGCGACCTCGAACCCTCCATTATAGGCTAGCGGAGCTAATGGGCTCAATGCCTCGCTAACCGGCCGTGCTAGGCGGCCAGCCCACCGGGAGAACTGACCGTGGCAAGTGTTCATGCGATGATTGCAAGATGAATGAGCAAGAAATCCAACAGGTCTTGGAATACTGGTTTACCGATTGCCAACGCAGCTCGCCCAATATCGATTCGCGCATGGATCGCTGGTTTGGCAGCGGGCCCGATCTAGATGCCGAGATCGCGGCTAAATTCGCCGCCTTGGTAAAGCGCGCGGGCAAAGGCGAACTGGAGAACTGGGTGGCTACGCCCAAGGGCCGGCTGGCGCTTATCATTTTGCTCGATCAATTTCCGCGCAATATTTTTCGCGGCCAAGCAGAAGCCTATGCGCATGATAAGGACGCGCTACGTATCTGCGTTGACGGCACGGTAAATGGCGCCTACAAATCATTAACGCCCGAAGAACAGCTATTCTTTTTCATGCCCTTGCAACATGCAGAATCGCTGAAAGTTCAGGAAAAATCCGTGAGCGTATACAAGGCGCTGGCCCAGCGCGTTTCCGACACCTTACGCGAAACCTTCAACACCACGGCTCAGTTTGCGGAACTACACCGTGACATCATTGAAGAATTCGGACGATTCCCACACCGTAATAAAGTATTAGGTCGAGAAAGCACGCCAGCCGAGGAAGAATACTTATCGGGGGATGTCCCCACTTTCGGCCAAGATTCTGCCATGGAGATCAAATCATGAACTATACGCAGCCGCGCCGGGTCGCGATTATCGGCTCCAGCCGAATTCCGTTCGCTCGCGCGCACACCGCCTATGCCGAGTCCAGCAATCAGGAAATGATGACGGCCGTGCTGCAGAATCTTACGAGCAAATACAAACTGCAGGGTGCAAGAATCGATGATGTTTCTCTAGGCGCGGTGATCAAGCATTCGCGTGATTGGAACCTCGCGCGTGAGTGCGTTCTCGGCACAGATCTTTCACCCACCAGCGCGGCCTTCGATCTGCAAAGGGCCTGCGGCACGAGTTTGGAAGCGGCCGTGCTGATTGGCAACAAGATTGCCCTTGGTCAGATTGATTCCGGTATTGCGGCGGGTACCGACAGCATTAGCGACGCACCCATCGTGTTCAAGGACGCCTTTCGGAAAATCTTGCTACGCAGTGCACGCGGTCGAAGCGTTGGCGAAAAGCTCAAGCCGTGGCTGGGTTTGCGGCCCAAATATCTCGCCCCGGATCTGCCGGGCGTCGTTGAGCCCCGCACTGGTTTGAGTATGGGTGAAAGTACCGAACTCACAGCGAAAGAGTGGGGCATTACACGCGCCGCACAAGATGAACTGGCCTACACCAGCCACCATCGCGCGGCGGCAGCTTGGGATGACGGTTTTTTCAACGACCTTGTGTTTGCCTTTAATGGCTTGACCCAAGATAACAATGTGCGACGCGACACCTCTATTGAGAAACTGGGCAAACTGCGTCCCGCCTTCGATAAAACTTCCGCTGGTACCATGACCGCCGGCAACAGCACCCCGTTAACTGATGGTTCCGCCGCGGTGCTGTTAGCCAGTGAAGACTGGGCAGCCGAGCGCGGCTTGCCGGTACAAGCCTACTTGCGCTACGGCAAAGTGGCGGCCGTAGACTTTATTAATCGTGATGGATTGTTGATGGCACCCGCCTTCGCTGTTTCGGAGATGCTTCAAGATGCGGACTTAAGCTTTGCCGATTTCGATTTTTTTGAGATTCATGAAGCTTTCGCCGCACAAACTTTAGCCACGCTGGCGGCTTGGGAATCGGCTGACTTTTGTCGTGATCGACTCGGCCGCAGTACGCCGCTAGGAGCCGTTGACCGGGAGAAGCTCAATGTTCGCGGCGGCAGTCTCGCCATCGGACACCCTTTTGCCGCAACCGGCGCGCGCATTATCGGCGGCTTGGCGCACATGCTCGAAGAACGTGGCCAAGGACGCGGTTTGATATCGGTTTGCACTGCCGGGGGCATGGGCGTCACCGCGATCCTCGAACGCTAGTCAAGGGGAGACAAGGGTATGGGTGAGGTCAATGCATGGATGGCCAAGATTAATGCCGTCATGTGGCATGACTCGGTGTTGTTCATCATTCTCGGCACTGGTTTGTTGTTTACCCTGTGGAGTGGCTTTTCCCAATACCGCGCCCTAACCCATGGCGTCAGCGTGTTGCGCGGCCGCTATGATGATCCCGCGGATCCCGGTGCCATCAATCACTTTCAAGCTTTGTCCGCAGCGCTATCAGCGACCGTGGGCCTGGGCAATATCGGCGGCGTGGCCTTGGCCATTTCTCTTGGCGGACCCGGCGCTGTTTTTTGGATGTGGGTGGTTGGCTTTGTTGGCATGGCGTTGAAACTGACCGAAGTCACGCTTTCCATGCTGTATAGAAATGTTGATGACCCGGATAACCCTCATGGGGGCCCCATGTGGGTTATTAGCAAGCACATGGCCAGCAAGGGTCCCGGCTGGGCAAAAGTCGGCCGCTTTCTTGGCGGGATTTTTTGCGTCAGTGTAATTGTTTCTGCCTTTATTACCGGCAATATGTTTCAAGCCTGGAATGTTGGTGAGCTAACTGAAAGCTATTTCGGTATCCCGAGTGTGGCCAGCGGCATCGTGTTGGCCGTATTGGTTGGCATGGTCATCATCGGCGGTATTCGTAGGATCGGCGCGGTGGCCGGACGCATCGTGCCCGCGATGATTGCGCTGTACTTGCTGGCCGCGGCTTATGTGTTAATTCTCAACATTGACCAAGTACCGGCAATGTTTGCATTGATATTCAAAGCTGCATTTTCTCCCACCGAAGCTAGCGGCGCATTTATCGGCGGCACCATGGGTTATGCCTTTTTGTTCGGCATGAAACGGGCCTTGTTTTCTAATGAGGCCGGCCAAGGCTCATCACCCATCGCGCACTCGGCGGCAAAAACCAAAGAACCCGTGCGCGAAGGCGTCGTGGCGGGTCTCGAACCCTTCATCGATACGATCGTGGTCTGCACCCTCACGGCCATGGTCATTTTAACCACGGGAATCTGGAACCGGGGCGCCGCGTTTGAATTAGAGCAGGTGCCCGAGTTCACCACAGCGGGTCAAGCCTGGCAGCTGCCACCCACTAGCGTCGATTTGGATAAAGCCGGTTCGCTGAGCGAAGGCAGCAAAGTGTTCCTGATCATCAATGCGCATGACAATACGCAATCTGCCAATCAACTACACAGAATCGACGGCACGATTGTCCGCGCCGGTTCGAATGAGCATGTCATCGAATGGAGAAGTTTCGCGGCGCCAGTTAAACCGCGGGTATTGGATACCGGCGTCTACGAAACGCTAGTGGGAGCAAACCTAACCGCAAGGGCCTTCGACCGCGTTAATCCCGGCCTAGGTAAGTGGTTAGTTACCCTGGCATCTTGGTTATTCGCTTTTTCTACGATGATTTCTTGGAGCTACTACGGTGAACAAGGTGCAGTTTTTCTGGCCGGTGAAAAATCCGCAATACCCTACAAGTTCGCCTACTGCCTGCTGGCTATCGTAGCGACTTCCGGCTTTTTAAAAACCGATACCGAGCTCGATAATCTGACTGGTATCGGCACGGGAATCATGCTGTTCGCTAATCTGCCCATATTGTGGTTCTTGGGGCATCAGTCCATGCGCGCCTATAAGAACTACATTCAACGCTTAAAAAGCGGACAAGTAGGCCCGGGAAGCGAACCTCCCAGGCTGGAAGATTTGCTTGGCAGTAGCAAATAGGGCTTATGCCCAAGGCATCTAGCTAGAAACGGTAGTTCAACCGGGCGCCCAATACCCGCGGAGCTGGCAAACTGCCGAAGTATTGCTGCACCCCAAGCCCGGCGACAAAGCCGAGATTCGTTGCGCCTTCGCCAAAGTCAGGGCCGGATCCGCCCGTCTTCAGCGTGTCATCATCCAACAAATTATCCACATAGACGATGAAATCCATCTTCTCGCCTAACAAGCCCGCACGAAAATCCACCAGCCAGTAGTCATCCCAGCGGGTGTAGTTATCGGGATCGACGAAGCGCTCATCCTGATACGTTGCGTTAAGCTCCAGCAGCCAGTCGAATTGCGAACTGGGCAAGTTTCGCTGCAGGCTCACCGCGCTCGAGAAAGAATGTTCTGGTGTTCGTTCCAGCTGCTTACCCGACTGGTCAATTCGGCAGGTCGGTCCACCGTTCGCGGGATCGCTTAGGTCACTCGGATTGGGGCCTCCAGCGCCCTTGTAGACGACGTCACAGGCATTCGCCGCGGCCGCACGCACCAAAATAGTGGTGTCGTCATCGAATTTCTCGTAGGTCGCGTCCAGCCAAGTATAGGCGGCACTCAAGCTCAGCCCTTCAAAAAATTCCGGCTGCCAACTGAGGTTGAGTTCCAAGCCGAAAACCTCCGCCGCCGAGGCATTCGTGACTCGCGGTGTCAACAAATCGTTGACGATGATCTGCGTGGTTATTTGCTTGTCGGTGTAGTCCTGAAAAAACAAGGACGCGTTGGCCTGCAGAAAGCCTTTCACTTCCCAACTGCTCTTGAGTCCCAATTCATAGGCGTCCATGACTTCGGGTAAGAAACGTTCGTTCTCAATGGTCGTGGCAGCAGCGCCTGCTTCCAATTGATTGATACCACCAGGCTTCTGTGCCCGTGCCCAATAGCCATAGATTAATGCGTCATCGGTAACGGACCACTCGACGGTAATTTTTGGCGTATGGAAATCCGTGCTCTCGCGGCCCTGGATCAAGGCCCAGTCGTTATTTTGAACCCCAGGCGACAAGATATCGAAGTTTGGATCCAAGCCTGCCCTAATTTTCTTCACCGCATTATCCCAGGCTACGCAATGCACGGCCGTACCGGGATTCGCGGCCTCGGAAACCAAGGGCACGACCAAAAACCCGCCAGCGGTCGAGAACCCAAGTTGTCCGCAAGCGGACTGATTGGGCCTCAGCAGGTCGAGATCTTCCCAAATCGTTCGATTTTCCAAAGTCAGCTTTAGACTTTCGGTAATATCCCATTCAATACTTAAGTAGACCGACCAGTGTTCGGTATCCGTTTCCCAAACGGCACCCCGGAAACCCGGCAGCTCGGGTCGCAGGTTTTGCTGCGCGTATTCTTGCCAATTGCGGACGGAAACCAGGCCACCCAGCGCCGCGGTCCCATCACATACGCCCGCTGTGGCTGGCAATAAATCGCCGGCTGTATTGGTCGTAAAGGGCAAACAAGAATAAATGCCATTGTTATCGACTAAATCACGATCCTCCTCCCAATACAGTCCGCCCAGGGTGAAATTTACTGGGAAGTCCCAGTTGCTGCTAAAGCGTAACTCCTGACTGAATTGGCGGGTATCTTGCTCGGTGTTGGTAAAAATTACCGAGATGAGCTGGTCAGGCCGGCCGACAGCCTGGTAGTCCTGATCGTAGTGCTGGGTATTGCTGGAATCCGTAAAACCGGTATAGGAAGATAGATTGAATTTGCCCACTTCCCAATCCACCAGAATAGAACCGCGGAGAAGATCGACCGTATCACCCGGATAGTCTTCGCCCGTAATGGGGTTTTCGCTATGCGTCACCTGTTTTTTTGTTGCGTTCCCATAGGTTGAAGGCGAACAGAAACCCGGTGCTGGAATCTGCTGGCCCGGATTGTTCGGATCATCGATCAATGGGTGATTGGGAAAAGCGGCTAAAACTTCACTGGTGGAGGGTCCAATGGGTAAGACGCCCGGGCAATACACGCCAAAATCAAAGAGATTGGTAGCCGTCCCACTAAAGGCGCTACTGACACCAACTTGGGCGTCGAAAGCACTTTGTGGATAGAGGGTTGGCTCGCTACCTGTGATGCGAACTGTCGGCGCCGGGGAAAACTCATCCTCGCTGTATTCAACTCTCGCCTTGACCTTAAAGGTATCGTTGGGTGTGAAAACCGACGTTAGGGCGGTGCCAAATCCATCACCAGCACCCACATCCGTACCGGAAGTACTATTCTGATAGTAACCGTCCTCATTCCAATAAACGCCGGTAACACGCACGCCCAGCACATCATCAATCAGTGGCCCGCCAACCGAGGCATCAATCTGTCGGCGACCATAATCGCCTACATCTAAACGCAGATTTCCTTCCAGCTCATCGCCGGGCTCTTTAGTGATGTAGCTGATCGCACCCGAAAACGCCGCCCGTCCGTAGAGCGCGCTTTGCGGGCCTTTGACCAATTCGATCCGTTCAACGTCATTGAGCAAACGCTTATTGGCCAATAAGCCGGAGCCAGCACTGATGGAGTTTTCCGTGGTAACGTCAATGCCGTCGACCAGAAATGCCACGTTGGAACGGCCACGTGTGTTTGATAATCCGCGAATGGTGATACGCGTGTCCTGATTACCGAAGGAAGTGTCGAATAAGACGCTAGGGTCCAACTTGGTGACGCCGGTTAGATCAACAATACCTTGCCGGCTAATCTGCTCAGCTGTAAGGGCGGACACCGCGATGGGCACGTCTTGCAGATTTTCCGCTCGCTTACGGGTGGTGACAACGACCTCTTCCATCTGTGACCAAGCGCTGCTAGACAGCAGATAGATGGGCACTGCGCATAGGCACACAAATGCTTGTCGTAACTTCATTACTACCCCCCAATAGTACTTGGGAATCATTCTAGCTGTCGGCGGATCTAAATGCTTAAGATTTTTCGCAACTCATCGCCGACTGCTAAGGAAGCTGTTAGTCCTGGAGACTCGATGCCGAACAGATTGACCAAGCCAGCGATGCCATGCTCGTCTGGCCCTTGAATATGGAAATCGGCGGCCGGCTCACCAGGCCCTGATATCTTAGGTCGAATGCCGGTATAAGACGGCTGCAGGCGTGATTCCTCAAGACCCGGATAATATCGCCGGATTGCGGCAATAAAGTCTTCACGATGACTGTCATCGAAATCATAGTTAATGCCATCGATCCAGCGAACGTCTGGACCAAAGCGAGCTTGGCCACCCATATCTAACGTAACGTGCACCCCCAAGCCACCGCCACCGGCTTGTGGATAAATCAATTGATTAAACGGTGAGGGCCCGGAAAGGCTGTAGTAATGGCCCTTGGCGAAAAAAGCTTGCGGAATGAGATCTTCGGCCAAGCCTTCTATTCGCCTTGCTAACCGCGGCGCGAGCAAGCCCGCTGAATTGATCAGGTAGCGACAAGCTAGTCGCTCTTCACCAACAGATAATATAAATCCCTTATCGGTGACGCGGACGGCCTCAACTTCACTGTTAAGGGCAAGCACACCGCCACCAGCCTCAAGATCGCCCTGCAAGGCTAGCATAAAAGCATGACTATCGATGATCCCGGTAGACGGTGATAACAAGCCTCTCACCGCTCTCAGAGCCGGCTCGCGCTGCTCTAGCTCTGACTGCGACAACCAACGCAGATCATCCACCCCATTGGCCGCTGCTTGGGCCGCGTATTTTTCAAGGCTATCGATTTCAGCTTTTTGCGTCGCCACGATTATCTTACCGATGCGACGATGTGGAATGCCTTTTGCCTGGCAGTAGCCATAGAGTGCCTGCTTACCGCTGAGGCACAAGTTAGCCTTGACGGAATTACTGGGGTAGTAGATACCCGCGTGAATAACCTCGGAGTTGCGACTACTCGTCGCGGTGCCGATGGCCTCGGCGGCTTCGATAACAACAAGTTCGCGGCCAGCTAGGGCCAAGGCGCGAGCAACAGCCAAGCCCACCACGCCAGCGCCGATAACAACGCATTCGACGGAATCCGTCATGTTGAAATTAGCCTAGATGCGACGGTCCCGTGATGTAATCATGCAACTGATCAATGACAAATTGCTGTTCCGCGATCACAGCCTTGACCAAGTCACCGATTGAAATCATGCCCACAACTTGCTTGTGATCTATCACCGGCAAATGACGCGCCCGCTTCTCCGTCATCAGGGCCATGCAGTCATCAACACTGCGATTAGGTGCCACACAAACCACCCGTGTCGTCATGATATCGCGCACTAAGGATTCTCGTGACGATAAATTCTCTAGAACTACTTTACGGGCGTAATCCCGCTCCGTAAACATTCCGACCGGCTTATCGTCGCTCATTACTAGCAAAGCGCCAATTCGCTTGTCGGCCATAATTTCCAGTGCTGAAAAAATTGTCGTGTCCGGTTCGACAGACCAAATATCATTGCCCTTGGACGCCAAGATGTCTTGAACCAATCGCATTGCCATTCTCCTCCCGCTTGGCAGCCAGCCAGCCCGCTATCGAAAACAAAGTTCCTGCAAACTGCTGCGCATACTAACTATAACAGACCTGTGCGCCCGCTCAGCCGGACAAGGCAAACAACAGTAATGCCGGCAGTAACATGAACGCGATGAGCGTGGATACCAAGACACCACCGGCGACATCCTCGGGATCGCGGCCATACCGGGCGGCCAACAAATAGCAAAACACCGCGATGGGCATACTGCTTTGAATGATTACCACTCCACGCAGCGTTCCTTGGAGGTCCATCAGGCTCACGATTGCCACAGCTAGCCCAAAGCCCAAGCCTAAGCGCAAACCCGCAAGTACGCAGGCCAAACTCACGCGCTGCACGCTGAAACTAGCAAGGGAATGGCCCAAGGCGATCAGCATCAGAGGAATGGCAAGACCGGCAAACAAGGCGACGGTATTGTCAGCCCACAGCGGCATGGATGTGTTGGTCATTAGTAGCAATAGACCAAGGCAGGCAGCGTAAATGATGGGTGTTGTGAACAGAATGCGCCACGCTGACTCATGGCCCTGAAACAACGGACCTAGAATAAACTGGGATACGGAACCAACTAGATAAAAACCCACACCCAAAACCAGGCCTGGTTCACCAAAGGCGAACAGGCACAAGGGCAACCCCAAATTACCCGCGTTGCCGAACACCAAAGATGGTAAAAAACTGCGTTGTGGCTTTCTAAGTATCGACAATGCCAAAGCCCCAATTAACGCAGTGACCAACATGATGCCGCTGGCTATACCGGCGATGATAAAAAACGCTTGGCGATCGACTTCGAGACTGGCCATGCCACGCAAGATTAAGCACGGCGTGCCAAGATTCATGATCATGCGCGTAACAAACTCGCGTTCAAAGGGCAAACCAAGACGAGCCCAAATAAACCCCGCTGCAGCGCAAATGGCTACTGGAGCGATAATTGGGATAAGCTGCTCGTACACCTTCGGCCTTTTTACTCTGTCGACTTAGCTATTCTCGCATGAATGTGTTGCGGACTATTTTTCACATGCAGACTTTAAAGAACTCGCTTGTGATCCTCGGTTACTTTTTGTGGCTGCTTTCGATGCTTACGCCGCAAGCTATGGCAACGGAATATTTGATGGATCAAGCTGACAGCCGGCTTGAATTTTCCGCCGAGCAACAGGGTGCGGCTTTTCGGGGCCGATTTGAGAACTTTAGCGCCAGCTTGATCATTGATTCCAAGCAAGCAGAAAAAAATCGCCTTGAAGCGCAGATCGATATGGCCTCTGTGAATACCGACTACGCTGAGCGCGACGACTATCTAGTGGGCGAAGAATGGTTCGATGTCGCCAGGTGGCCCAGGGCAAAATTTAGCGCCAGTGGGTTCACAGCTCATGCCGACAACAGGTATTCCGCGGATGGGCTACTCAGTTTGCGGGGGGTGGAACGCCCCTTATCCCTGGAATTTGACTTTGACGGCCGGCGTTTGACTGGTAAAGCGAGCATCGATCGGCGCGAATTTGGCGTCGGTCAAGGTATGTGGGCGGATGATCGAATGGTAGGCGCAGAGGTGGTCATCCACGTTGACGTGCTATTTAGGGCTCAAGAATAAGCTGATGTAGAAGCGCAATTGCTCTGCTATTGTTTGCGCAACGATCACTGAGCCGAAAAAGGAAAAGAATGGGCACCCGAATTCAATTAGAAGCCGCCGATGGTCACAGGTTTAGCGTTTATCAAGCCGAACCCAGCGGAACGCCCAGGGCGGGATTGGTTGTGTTACAGGAAATCTTTGGTATCACGGATCACATCGAACGCGTGACCGATGGCTTCGCGTCTGAAGGTTATCTGGCCATGGCACCGGCGATGTTCGACCGCATTGCCCCCGGCATAAACTTGGATTACAGCGACATCCAAGGCGGCGTGGCCAATATGCAAAAGCTCGATATTGAACAATCATTGCTGGATATCCAGGCGACGATCAAGGCCTTACGCGTTGCCGGCAAAGTTGGCGCGGTAGGCTATTGTTGGGGTGGCTCCATGGCGGACTTGGCGAGCTGTCGTTTGGATTTAGGCGCGGCCGCTGCATACTACGGGGCTCGCACGGTGAATTGGCTCGATGAGAAACCCAATTGTCCGGTGATTTACCACTTTGGTGATCAAGACGCCTCTATTCCGCCAGAAGCCGTGGAAAAAATTCGGCAAGGACGACCAAACGGCATCGTACATGTCTACGCAGGTGCGGGGCACGGATTTAATTGCGACGACCGAGCGGACTTTAGCGCCGCAAGCGCGGCCTTGGCCTTAGAGCGCAGCTTGGAATTCTTTGCGCGAATTCTCGATTAAAACTCGTCGGCAACGGTGTTTTCCAAACGGCCTACACCATCAATCTCTACCGTGACTTGATCGCCGGCTGTTAACCAGCGTTGCGGATCACGGGCAGCACCCACACCAGACGGCGTGCCGGTGGCAATCACGTCACCGGCTTGCAGCTCAAGTATTTGGGATAAGTAAGCGATGATTGCCGGAATATCGATGCATAGATCGGCCAGCTCTCCGGTCTGCATGACCTCGCCATTCACGCGCGTTTGCAATTTGAGCACCTGGGGATCAGGAATCTCATCGGCGGTCACCAAGCAGGGTCCCATGGCACCACTGGCGGAAAAATTTTTACCGGGAATGAACTGGGACGTATGTCGCTGGAAATCGCGCACACTGCCGTCCATGAAACAGCTATACCCGGCAACATAGTCCAAGGCCGTCTCGCTACTGACGTGACGGCAAGAACGGCCCATGACCACGGCTAACTCCCCTTCAAAATCGTAGCAATCCGAAACCCTTGGTTTCACCAGATTGGCCGCGTGGCCAACCAAGCTATCGGCAAAGCGCACGAACAATGCGGGATACTGCGGCGGCTCACGGCCCATCTCGCGTATATGAGCCATGTAGTTCATACCCACGCAGAGAATTCTGCCGGGCTGGGTAATGGGTGGCCGGTACAGGATCTCATCTAAACCGATGGGAGATTCGGTTTGGCCAAACACCTGCGTCAGGGCATTCGCGCGCAATACATCTGCCAAGGACGGATACTTTTCCTGCCAAGATTCGCTAACGGCTTGCAGACCAGAATCGGTCGCACGACCGTAGGACTCTCTGCCATTGCGATAAAAACTAATCAGCCGCACGGCTTATCCCTTCAATTTAATTCAAACGTGCTGTGTTGAGCGTTTATCCTATCCTATTGATGCACAGCCGGTTCTCGCCCGTATTATCCCTTTACCATAAGCTGCTTTGCGAGGCCCTAGGCATTAAATGTCCGAACAATCATAAGAGCCAATCAAAAAGTTTTGCGTCAACCATCGACAGCTATCAGAGGAAACTCTGGTCGCGCCCGAACAAAGGTCTGTGCATTCCGTCTATCCATGCTTAGAATGCCTTTCCCCTAGATCTGCCCAGCACCAAGGCGATAATGAAACCCAGCAGTAATGGTCCGCGTCTAACTCAAGGACCCATCGGCCAGTCCATACGTTCGCTAATGTTGCCCATGTTGGTTGGGATGATCGCGCTCATCTCCTATAACGTCGCCGATACTTACTTTGTGGCGCAAATTGGCACCTTGGAATTGGCGGCTATTAGCTTCACCTTTCCCGTTAGCTTCATTGTCGGTGCCATTACCATGGGTTTTGGTATCGGCACTTCATCCGTGGCGGCGCGTTTATTTGGCGCAAATAAGCGGGAAGAGGCCGAACGAGTCACCTTGCATGCCATCTTGCTGGGTGTGGTGACGGGCATTATCGTTGTTCTAGTCGGCGTCGCCACCATCGACCCCCTGTTCCGTTTGCTGGGTGCCGATGAAACTACGCTGCCCATCATCGACCGCTACATGCGGATTTACTATTGGGGCGGCATATTTCTAGTAGTCCCGATGATCACAAACTCCGTCTTGCGCGCATCGGGCGATGCGAAAACGCCGGCAAAGCTCATGTCCGTCGCGGCCATCCTGAATATCGTGTTGGATCCGATACTCATATTCGGCCTATTTGGCTTTCCTGCCATGGGCGTAGAGGGTGCGGCCATCGCGACGGTCTTGTCCAACGCAGGGACCATGATCGCATCAGTGGGCGTGGTTTATTTTCGTGACAAGTTGATTTCCTTCAGCGGTTTTAATTTAAAACTCATCATCGATTCTTGGAAACGAATATTACACGTGGGCTTGCCCTCACTGACCAGTAGTCTCATTGCACCAATTACGACGGCCTTCATTACCTACCAGGTTGCACAATTTGGCCAGGAAGCCGTGGCCGGGTTCGGCGTTGCGTCCCGCGTCGAGGGCTTATCCTTGCTGGCCTTAATGGCGCTCAGCGCCGCAGTTACCCCGTTTGTGGGTCAAAACTTCGGTGCGGGAAATCACCAGCGCGTTCAAGCCGGCGTCAATTGGTGCTATAAATTTTCTCTAATTTATGGAATTGCCGTGGCGGCATTCATGGCATTGGCCTGCACATTTATCGCAGGCCTATTTACCGACGATCCGAAAGCCATAGCCACCACAACACTACACATGCGTATCGTGCCACTCAGCTATCTCGCCCTGGGTGCCGCCATGACGGCCAATGGTGCATTCAATGCCATCGGTAAACCCATGCCCGCCATGTGGATATCACTGTCGCGAACAATATTGATTTACGCGCCCATGGCTTTCATCCTGGCCAAACTGTTCGGTCTTGTTGGGGTATTCGTGGCCGCTTGCCTGGCCAATTTCGTATCCGGGAGCCTGGGCTTTGTGTGGTTTCGGTATGCCTTTGGTAAGACCGTCGCTGAAGAAAAGGCATTGCAAACGGCCTGATTACCGCGGCGGGCGAGTGCTGGCCTCGCGACGTGCTAACGTTCAGCGTCGTTCTTCGCAGACATATTCAGGCCGTTGATGCGTTTTTTTGCGACCTTATTGTTGGTGATTCTTATCCCGGTGCCAGCGGGTGCCGCGGAGCAACGCCTAAGCCTGGTCAGTAGCTGGAATGAACAGCAGAACTTTACACAGAGGTTCATGGATTACGTTGAGGCGGTCAATACCGCGGGCCAAGGTATCGTGCAAATAGAATTTCTTGGCGGACCGGAAGTCATTCCGCAACGAAATCTCCTCTACGCACTACGCCGCGGCGTCATCGACCTGGCATTTGGTGCTATTACCTACTACCGCGGTGTGCTACCAGAAGGCGACGCAATTTTTGCGTCCAGCATTACGCCCATGCAAGCACGCCATTCGGGAGCCTTGGATGCACTACAACCCTATTGGCGCAGACGGATCAACGCGCGACTGCTGGGTTGGGTACAGTCCGGCGTCGGTGTGAATATCTATTTGACCCAGGCTCCAAATTTTCAAACCAACGGCATGCCGGATTTAGCCGGCTTAAGAATCCGCACCTCGCCCTCGAATCGCGAATTGCTAACAGCACTCGGCGGCCGAGCAATACAAATTCCCGTCAAAGAGATCTATACGGCTTTCCAGCGTGGCACGGTGGACGGTTTGGCGTTTACTACCACGGGAATCCCAGACTTGGGCTTGGAGCGATATTTACACTATCGAATCGATCCCGCGTTCTTACAACTGTCTATTTGCCTGCAAATTAACCTGGACAGCTGGGCAAGTCTCAGCCCCGACGCACAGAAAATTCTTGAGAACGAAGCGATTCGTTATGAGCCGAAGGGACGCGCCGATTTTTTTGCCTTGCAGGAAACCGAACTGCAGCTCTTGGATGATCGCGGCCTGCAGTCCGCACCGGTGGCTGCGGAACATGCTGCAAGCTATAAAGCCCTCGCCCACAATACGGTATGGAATCGTTTAGCTCGGCGGGCGCCCGATTCCGCAGCCCGTCTTAAACCGTTGTTCTACCCAGCCGGCACATCGGCGGAGGGGCAACCTTGATCCGAGTCTACGATGCCTTGATTCGTGGGCTCGCCGGATTGTCCGGAGCGATTATCGCGGCCATCTGCCTGTTGATCATCTGGGATGTGGCTGCTAGAAATTTCGGCCTGCAGCCACCCGCATCCACCGTCGCCTTGACGGAATATGGCCTACTGTATTTCACCATGGCGGCAGCACCTTGGCTGGTCCGGCAGCGCGGGCATATTGCGGTGGAAATTTTGTACCGACGAGTGTCCGCGCCCCATAAGCACCGCCTAGATCGCTTTATTCTGACGGCCTGTGCGCTGATTTGCCTGACGGTTTCTGCTTTAGCCGGCTTGTTGACCTCAGAAGCCTTTCAGCGGAGCGAAGTAGAAATTCGCTCCCTGGATGCGCCCCGGTGGGCGTTATTTCTGCCACTAAGTTTGGGCTTCGGCCTAATGGCCATGGAGTACTTGCGGCTGCTGATAGGTGGCGAGTCCGCCATGGACTCTGATGGCGAACAGCGGGAAACATTCTGATGCCAGTACCTAACAGGCAAGGATGATTATGAGCCCTTTGGAAATCGGCACACTCATTTTTTTTCTGGTGCTGATGCTGATGGCCACCGGCATTCCAGTGGCCTTCGCCTTTCTGGGTGCCAATCTCATCGGTGCCTTTTTATTGATGGGCGGCGGAGTCGGCATGCTGCAACTAGTAGATAACTCCACCGCGCTCATTACCAGTTTTACCTTGGTGGCCGTACCCCTATTCGTATTGATGGGCGCCTTACTGTTTCATAGCGGTCTTGCACTGCGCGTGTTCGATGCCTTGGATGCGCTCTTCGGCCGAATTCCCGCTCGGCTGAGTTACTTAACGGTGGCGGGCGGCGCAACTTTCTCGACACTGACGGGTTCGACCATGGCGAACACTGCCATGCTGGGCTCACTGATGGTGCCGGAAATGAATCGGCGCGGCTATGCATCGCATATGTCCATCGGTCCCATTGTCGGCACCGGCGGTCTGGCCATGCTGATCCCACCATCATCTTTGGGCGTGCTCTTGGGCAGCTTAGCGCGTGTGGATATCGGCGCCTTGCTCATCGCCGGTTTGTTGCCGGGCTTGGTGCTGGCATTTCTCTATTGCAGCGTCATTTACCTGCAGGCACGCCTGCGGCCAGAATCCGCGCCCGCTTATGACGTGGTGCAAATATCTCGTCGTCGCAAGGCAGAATTGTTTATAAAAAATATCTTGCCCTTGGGCCTGGTCATTTTTGCAGTCGTAGGTTTTATCTTGCTGGGTATCGCCACGCCTTCGGAAGCAGCAGCCTTTGGCGTGCTAGCCGTAGCGAGCCTAGCGGCAGCTTTTCGCTGCCTGAGTTTCAACGCGTGGCGCAAAGCGCTGCTTAGCACAGTCAACGTAACCGGCACGGTGTTTTTACTGATTATTAGTTCGTCAGTGTTCAGTCAACTGATGGCTTTTTCGGGAACCAGTAGCAGCCTGGTGGACTGGGGCTTGGCCTTGGAAGCTGGACCAGTGGCAAAACTGATCATGATGTTTGGCCTGCTGCTATTGCTGGGTATGTTCATGGATCAAATTTCCATCATGCTGTTGACCATACCGGTATTCTTTCCGCTTGCAAGCAGCTTGGGTTTTGACAAGATTTGGTTCGGCATTGTCATGCTGCTGGCCTTGCAGATGAGCTTAACGACACCACCCTTCGGCTTGCTGCTTTTCCTGATGCTGGGTGCCGCACCACGCGGCACGACGCTGCAGCAAGTGGTCTTTGCAGCACTACCGTATTTGAGTTGCGATGCGCTGCTGCTCATCGTCTTAATGCTCTTCCCCGGTCTCGCGCTTTTTCTGCCTGGCTTCTTGTGAGCAAAAAACTTACCAGCGCAGGTAGTCAACAACAAATTCTTCGAGGTCCGCGGGTTTCTGCATGGCTTCAGGCAACAAATTTTCATGCATCCAAGCCATCAGATTATCAGCATCTTGGTCGTGCTGACCGGGCAAAAACTCTTGCAGTCGATGACACACCTGACGGCTGGCCTCCCAATCGAATCGATCAGTCGGCGCGGATTCATAGGCATAGTCCAAGATATACTGAGCCACGATGCGCGTGCGCGTGGGCGAGCGCAACGACTCTGGGAGCTGCCGATAACGACGATATAGACGCCAGGCGCGATGTCCGCGCAAGGACACGACTCGGCACGAGGTTTCGGGAACGGCGTTCATGGTTTTGGTCTCACAGATACGCGGCGGAGCAGTATTGATCTGCATCTCTTTTTATTATGCTGGTTATTTTAGACGACAAGTAGTGGCCACGGTAGCCTTAGCCGATGAACGCACATGAAATGGGTCATGACCGCATTCGTTTCTCAAATTCGTCTTGATTATGACTAGTCACTGGCGCTTTCATGAACTCAGTCTACCTACGCAAGACATAGCAGCTTCCCTGGATTTTTATCGCTGCCTGGGGTTTTCGGAAATCACCACGGCAGATATCCGCCGCTATCCCTACGCCGTGATCAGTGATGGCCGAATCGCCATTGGTTTACACGCTGAAAAACTGGACTGTCCGGGATTATGTTTTGTACAAAGCGATGTGGCTCGCTGGGCGCGGCAGTTGGAGGCAGCTGGCTACGACTTGAGCTTCGCACGACTCGGCAGCGATGATTTTCATGAGTTTGCACTGCAAGATCCGTCCGGCAACCTAGCCGTCGTGATGGAGGCCCCCAGCTTTTCTCGTATGAGTGCACAAGAATCGCCATCGCCTGTCACCGGGCCGTCGGCGGCTATTGAATTTGGCTGTGCCGATGTCGCCGAAGCCAGAGAATTTTGGCGACTCGCTGGACTGGAATGCGTTAGTGATGAGGACGCGAACGGTGATACCAATGTCGAACTAGCCGCACCCGCTTTGCGGCTCTTCTTGTCCCTTGGCCAGTCGTCGAATCCAACATTGCATTTTTACGAACCGGATCACGCAGCACTCGCTCTTGTCATAGAACGTTATGGTCTGCAGGAAAAGCAAATCCGCGGTAGGAAAATCATCACCGCACCTGAAGGTACGCGCCTAAGCGTCACCACTACTTAAGCCTTACCGCGCAATTGATCGAGAATTGCGGGATTCTCCAAGGTCGATGTGTCTTGAGTGATTTCCTCTCCACGAGCAATAACTCTGAGTAAACGGCGCATGATTTTGCCCGAGCGCGTCTTGGGCAGGTTATCTGCGAAACGAATCTCATCCGGCTTGGCAATGGGACCCAACTCCTCGCCCACCCAATTGCGCAGCACCTGAACTAGCTGATCGGCCTTGTCACCCGTTGGCCGTTCGCCGCGCAGTACCACGTAAGCGAAAATCGCTTCGCCTTTCACTTCGTGCGGCCGGCCCACGACAGCCGCTTCAACCACAAGTTCATGGGCCACCAATGCAGATTCCACTTCCATGGTGCCCAAGCGATGCCCCGCGACGTTGAGCACATCGTCGATACGCCCCATGATCCAAAAATAGCCATCAGCATCGCGATGAGCGCTGTCACCGGCAACGTAATAACGCTGATCAAATTTTTCCCAGTAGGTTTCTAGGTAACGATCATTGTCGCCCCAGATAGTGCGCAACATGGATGGCCAAGGCTGCTTAATCACCAAATAGCCACCTTCTTCCGGCGAGGTCACGGGCTCACCCGCTTCATCCACGATGTCCACGTCAATGCCGGGCAAAGGCCTGGTGCAAGAACCCGGTTTGGTTGCCGTCACGCCGGGCACGGGGGAAATCATGATGCCGCCGGTTTCCGTCTGCCACCAGGTATCGACGATGGGACAACGCTCTTTGCCTATGACCTTGTGGTACCAGATCCATGCTTCCGGATTAATGGGCTCGCCAACGGTGCCCAGCAATCGAATTTTCGACAAATCAAATTGCGCCGGCACCTCATCGCCAAATTTCATTAAGGCGCGGATGGCTGTGGGCGCGGTGTAAAAAACCGTCACGCCATGCCGTTGGCAAATGCTCCAGAAGCGCCCGGCATCCGGATAGGTGGGCGCCCCCTCGTAGATGACAATGGTGGCGCCCGCGGCAAGCGGCCCATAGGCCACATAGGTATGGCCGGTGATCCACCCCACATCAGCCGTACACCAAAACACATCGTCTTCCTTAAGATCGAAAACCATTTGGTTGGTGAGTTTGGCATGCAACAAATAGCCCGCGCTGGCGTGTTGAATGCCCTTGGGTTTTCCGGTTGAGCCCGAGGTGTAAAGCAAGAACAGCGGATGTTCGGCGTTGAAGGCTTGCGCTTCACATTCGGCGGCTTGGCCCGCGATGGCATCAGACCACCAGATATCGCGGCCTGGCTGCATGGCACAACCGCAATCCGAACGTTTGAGGACAACGACAGTTTCGATGCTATCGCAGCCATCGTCCAGGGCTTTATCCGTGGCGGCCTTCAGCTCGACGATATTGCCACCACGATGGCCACCATCCGCCGTGATCACCATTTTCGCGCCGGCATCGCGAATTCGGTCGCGCAGTGAATTGGCCGAAAAGCCGCCGAATACCACCGAATGTACCGCACCGATGCGCGCACACGCCTGCATGGCGACGACTGCTTCGGGCACCATCGGCATGTAAATAATCACTCGATCGCCGGCCTGAATACCTTGGCTGCGCAAAGCATTGGCAAACTGGCAAACATCCTGGGTTAGTTGCCGATAGGTCAAGGTGCGGCGATCACCACCCTCGCCTTCAAAAATAACGGCAGGCTTGTCGCCACGTTCGGCTAGATGCACGTCCAGGCAGTTGCGCGACACATTGAGATGGCCGTCGATAAACCAAGAAAAATTGGGCGCTGCGGAACGATCCAGTACTTGGCTAAAGGGCTTGTCCCAAACGAGTAGATCGCTGGCTAGTTTTGACCAGTAGGCTTCATAGTCACCCTTTGCCGACGCGTATAGCGCATCTAAATCTTCGGCCTTGAAGCTCGCACGGGCAGAGAATTCAGCCGCTGGCGGAAATTCCCGGTGCTCTTTAAGAATGGATTCGATGCTCTTGTCGTTCATGCAGATCCCCAGGTCCGGTGCCGTAGATGTCGGCAACTATTCTAGCGTTTAGCCACGCACTAGGCTAAAAGCGAAGCGAAAATTGCCAGCGCCTGAGGCGCGTACGAGCGACCGAAGAGATTCAGATGATTCAGAACATGGTAGAGCTGATAGAGCTGGCCACGTTTTTCATGGCCCGGGGGCAACGGCCAAGTATTCTCGTAAGCGGCATAGAAACTCGCAGGAAAGCCGCCGAACAGCCGAGTCATAGCCAGTTCGGCTTCGCGGTCGCCGTAGTAGACGGCCGGATCAAAAATCACCGGCTGCTTATCGGCGGATACGCCCCAGTTGCCGCCCCACAGATCGCCGTGCAATAGAGATGCCGGCGGCGCATGGGTCAGAATGTCCGGCAGCCGGCGCAGCAATGCATGGCCTTGACGCTGGATTTCATCGCCGTGGCTGTTCTTCTCGGCTAGCCGCAGTTGATAGCCCAGTCGCTGGTCGCGCCAGAAGGCCATCCAATCCAAATTTTGCGTATTTGGCTGCCGTGTTAAACCGATTCTGTTATCACGCTGCCATCCGAATCGCTCAGCCACATGCCGGTGCTGCTCGGCTAATTGTTGGCCGAGTCGCTCGGCAGCAATCTTAGTCTTTTCACCAAGATTCAGATTCTCCAGCAAAAGATAAGCCTGCGATCCGGCTATACCCGTGGCCACGACGGCGGGAACTTTTACGGCGCGAGCACTGGCTAGTTCGCCGAGACCATCGGCCTCGTCCACAAACATTTCAAGCTGGTCGGCGTTATGCGTTTTTACAAAGTAGCGAGACCCATGGCGGCCTTGAATCGAAAAACACTGATTAATGCTACCGCCGCTTACACGCTGAGTCCCTTCGGGCAGCAACGGTCCACAATGCAATTCGAGGGCAGCGATGAGTTCAGCTTTGAACACTGCGCGGGGCAAGCCGTCACTCGCTGCTAGAATTTTTCGGCAATTCGCTCGGCCTGGCGCCGCAGCGAGCTACCAAACCCCACTTCATCATAGAGCCGCCATAGTTCATCCAGCTCGGGTGGCTGACGGCGCAGACTAGCCTCGCTGGTATCCATGGGCGCGTCGCATCGGATTCTCGCCAGCTCGCGACACAGCTCGGCCATTTCCTGGTGTTCGGCCAGCTTAGCGCCCAGTTTGCCGGAGCCTCGAATGTTCAAGCCGGCGACTTCGTCAAGCTTAGCGTAGAGATCTTCCAAATCATCAAATTGCTCCAGCAAAGCCGCCGCGGTTTTTTTACCAACACCCGGCACACCGGGAATATTGTCGACGCTATCCCCGGCTAAGCCTAGAAAGTCGGGCATCTGCTCAGCACGCACCCCAAAAGCATCGCCCACTTGATGATGTTTGATGGTTTTTTGACCGGCGAAGTCCCAGAACGTATCACCGTGCTCCAACAGCTGTAGCAAATCTTTGTCCCGGGAAACGATCGTCACGGCATGGCCCGCGCGCCGCACACCGACGGCCAGGGTGCCGATGAGATCATCCGCTTCGTATGCGGTATCGGCACACTCACGAATACCCATAGCCCGGGTAATCTCGCGGCATTGGGCAAACTGGCGCTTGAGTTCGGGTGGCGCGGGTTCGCGATTGGCTTTGTAGTCCGGATACATGTCGTTGCGAAATGAAGTTTTCAAACTCACATCAAATGCCGCCGCGACAAACTCGGGCTCCACTGATTCCAGAAAATCACCGAGAAAGCGTGTAAAGCCGTAGACCGCGTTGACGGGATTGCGCTGATCATCCGTCATGCTGTCCGGTATGGTGTACCAGGCACGAAAGACAAAAATGCTGGAGTCGATCAAATAGGTTTTCATTCTTCTTGTTGCATCTCTTTAATACGCGCGCTTGCTGGATGATCGGGATAGTCTGACTTGAAGGCCATGAGTAGTTTCCAGGCGGTATCGGGATCGTCGGCGTCGTAGGCGCTGAGAATCTCGGTTAAACGGTCTACTTGATGTTCTGACTCATTGACAAACGCTGAACCGGCTGCTTGTCGCTTTGGCACTGCCTGCTTGCGAAGCGGAGCAGCGCCAAGATCAGCGGCAGAGAACTCTTCGCGCAGCATGGCCACGGCCCTTAGCAGTACTTCGTCATTGCGCGGAATCTGTAATAGATTCTCGTCGCCTGGCGAGACTGCCGGCTCCATGGAAAATGTGCCAGTATCCGCCTCGGGAGTAGATACCGAATCACTACCGACCGTGCCATCACGGCGGATTTCCGCGCCCGCAATAACCGGCGACTCTGCCGCCTGAGCTGGCATTGTATTCCCGGCAACGCCCGCGGATTCTATGATACCGGCGCTCGCCTTTGTTTCTTCCTTTACTCTGCCCGCTGGTAGCGCCGGCCTCGCTGGCTCTACCGTCACCGCATTTTCCGCGGCCATGGCCGGTGCAGAAAAATCGGCATCATTGAGTGCTTGCTCGTCAAGACGCAGCTCTTCGCGCGCCATGCCGGGCGCGGATGGTAGCGACTCTGGCCGATCACGTCTTAGTGCGATGATGTCGTCGGCCGGTGCAACAAGCATGGAGTCGGCTCGTTCGCCGCCGGTGGAAAAAGTATCTGATGCCTGCTCTGTGTATTCGGCAACGCCAACGTTTGCATCGGTAAGCGGTCCCGTAGGCTGTATGCTCAAGTTCAAAACCAAAGAAACGCAGAGCATTAAAGTCGCTGCCACGGCCAGCGCAGGAATCCAGCGGCCCATGGGTCGCTTCAAGCGGACGACTTTTGAGGCCTGTTCCGCCTCGGCCAAAATCTTCGCATCAATATCCGCCGGCGGCTGTTGCGTACTTAATGCCACATACTGTTTTGACAGAGGCGACTCACCCTTGAGGTAAGTTTCAAAGTCGCCGTCTTTTTTTGAAGCGTCGCTCATGGCCAGGCACCTTGTTCAAGCAATGCTCGTTTCAGTTTCTTAACGGCGTAGCGTAGACGGCTCTTGGCTGTTTCTTCAGCGACATCGGTAACCGCCGCGATATCGGCGAGACTCAGACCTGCCTCTTCGCGCAGCAAGAAAGCTTCGCGTTGCTCATCGGGCAAAGCGGCAATGGCGGTTTCCAATTGGCCGACCCTTTCTAGATTGATCGCGCCGCGCTCAGCCGTAGCGGCCGGATCAAGCGTCATGGATTCGGGTTCAAAATCCTCCCCTACGGAGACCAGCGGCCGTCGCGATTCGCGTCGACGATTATCTATCCAGCAATTGTGCGCAAGGGTATACATATAAGTGGTGAACTTAGCGCGGGCTTCGTAACGATGTCGCGCCGCGATGATCTTAGCCCACAGTTCCTGTAGTAAATCACCGGCCAACTCGGCATCACCGCATTGTCTAAGAAAATAGCGATAGACAGGACCCTTGTGCCGTGCGTAGAGACGCTCGAAAGCCACGGTGTCGCCCGCCCGGTAGCGCAGCATTAGTGCATTGTCGTCGGGCTCTCCCGCCATGACTGGCAGCATAAGCCAGCCAGCCGGGCGGGAAAACCGTCAGACACATGACGCCGCTCAGCGCCGGGCCTGGGGTTCCTGGGACCCCACAGTGGCCAAGCTGTCGGCCAGCCGCACCAAATTGAGAAATTCGCCGCGATAGCCATCGTGATCAGCGCCGCGCGCATCGCGGGCGAGATCAACGACATCGGCGTAGCCAAAGTCCCGCAGATACTCACCGCCGCGCAGGATCTGACCAAAGCCGGCCACGGCGGCTGCAAAACGCAATTCTTCCGAAGGCTCGTAACCACGATTTCTGCTGGGTAAGCGCACGGGCTGTTCGATCAATTTGCTGACTTTGCCTTCTGGTGCTTTGTAACGAAGCCGGACAAACGCAGCCTCCTCATTGTTGCTGCGGCGTTTTTGTTTCGCCTCACCGTAGCGTAGAGGATCAATCAGTTGGCCTGAGCTACCCACCAAGGCCAGCTCGTAAAGCGCTGTTACGGTATGACCCGCGCCGATTTCGCCGGCATCAATCTTGTCGTTATTGAAATCCTCACGGCGCAACATGCGATTTTCGTAACCAATCAAGCGATACTCGGCCACTACATCGGGATTGAACTCCACTTGGATCTTCACGTCCTTAGCGATGGTTTGCAGGGTTGACGACAACTGATCCACCAATACCTTGCGACCTTCATTCAGGTTATCGATGTATGCGTGATTCCCATTGCCGGCATCCGCCAACTGCTCCATAAGATGGTCGTTGTAGTTGCCGCCGCCGAAACCCAGGGTGGTCAGTGAAACGCCGACTTCACGCTCGCGTTCCACAATATCGATCAAAGTATCGAAGTCCACGGTACCGACGTTAAAGTCACCGTCGGTGGCCAACATGATCCGATTGATGCCGCCGCGCACAAAGCCCTGCTGGGCCATTGCATAGGCGGCGCGAATACCGCCGGCACCATTGGTGGAACCACCGGCAGCCAGACGTCCCAGTGCTGCATTGATCTTCGCGTGTTCATTGCCCGGCGTGGGCTCTAAGACAACACCTGCCGCGCCTGCATAAACCACTAGCGACACGCGATCTTCTTCGTTCAGCTGGCGCGTCAAGAGTTTCATGGATTGTTTCAGCAAAGGCAGCTTACGATCGTCCTGCATGGAGCCGGATACATCGATTAAGAAAACCAGGTTAGCCGGCTTGCGCTCGGCGGCCGGCACTTCGTAGCCTTTGATGCCCACTTGCAGCAGCAAACGATCGGGATTCCAAGGCGCGGTGGCCACTTCCGTTTGCACGGCGAAGGGCCGGTCACGACTTTCTGGCACCGGGTAGTCATAGTTAAAGTAGTTGATGAGTTCTTCAACGCGGACTGCATCCTGCGGCGGTAGACGGCCTTCGTTGAGAATACGGCGTACGTTGCTGTAGGCCCCCGTATCCACATCAATGCTGAAGGTCGAAACCGGATTCTCGGCGACTAGACGCAGCGGATTCGGAACGATTTGACCATAGTTCTCGCGGTCCAAGGGTTCGACGGGGTGGTAGATGTTGCGGCCGCAACAAGGTGCGGCGTAGGCCATATCGGCACTGCCCATCAGGCTTTCATGGCGGGCCAGACCACGGTGGGCTTGTTTGCCGACCGCCACGCTGGCTGGAGCTTGATTGACAACCGCGGCCATCGAATCGACGGTTTCGGGCGATTCTAGATCGGTCGCGGGCAACTCGTTTGATGCAATCTCTTCTTCTTGGGGTGGCTGATTGACGTCGCGACCCGGTTCGCCGATGGGATCAACGGTCGCAAGCCGCGGATCGGACCCATCTTCCTGCGTCGCACAAGCGGCTAACAGAAAAATCAGCAGGCATAAAAGTAAGCTAGTTCGGGCAAGGCGCCCGATTATGTTGAGTAGACACATGACGTATTAGTCTCCGTTGATGTACAGAGGCTATAAACGCTGGAATCGGCGAAACGGGGTTAAAGTGGCTTGAGTTTTATTGATCTCGCTAGTTATATTTCTTTGCCTTTCCCTATGAAACGCACATTTGAAACAGTACGGAGCTGCTGCGTAGCTGCCCGGCGACAGACAAGTTAGCCGCCGCTGCTCAAAGCGATCAGAGCTTCAAACGACCCTGTTTAAGGCTGCTAGATAGCCGTTCATGTAGCGGACTCGACCGGGGAATATGCGCCAGCAAGAATTCCATCTGATCAACCAAAACGCGGCGACCCTTTAAATAAATGTACTCGGCGTAGTTCGGGGTAAATGGTACGGCAAGCAATTCCATGCCGGCTTGATCGGGCGTACGGCCACCCTTGTGATTATTGCACCGCCGGCAGGCGGTAATAACGTTTTGCCAGCTATCCTCGCCGCCTTGGCTCAGCGGACGAATATGATCGCGAGTCAGGTCGCGCGACATGAAGCGCTGGCCACAGTACATGCAGAGCTGGCCATCGCGTCTAAACAGGGTGTTGTTATTCAGCGGCGGTGTATAACGATCGCGCAGTTCCGCGATGCCGTGGGTGCGCCCCACCGTTGCAATAATGGAACTAACTTCCACGGAACTGCGCCGCCCGGTGCGCGCGCAAATCCCGCCATATACGCGATACAAAGCCGAACCGCAGGCATAGGCAACCTGTTCGGAATGATACAGGCGCACCGCGTCGCGGTAGTCGATCCACTCCAGCGGCATGCCGGACACATCGGTCCGCAAGACCTGCTGCGAAAGGTCAGCGCTTGTGCTTAGCGAATCCATGCTGTTGATTCATTGGCCTAGCGCATTATCATCCAAACTCGCGGGAAAAAATCAAATTTACCGCTTATCTGTCTTATGTCATGATGCGTTCCCGAACAGGGGTAGCGTCGGCAATTTCCCTAACAACAGCTCGTAAACCCGCACCCGCAATCGACCCGGAGTTCATCATGCCGCTGACAATTGGTGTGGCCAAAGAAACCACGCCTGGCGAGAATCGCGTGGCCATTGTGCCCGAAGTTCTTCGCAAACTAATCGCCGCAAGAGTGCAGGTTGTTATTGAGACCGGCGCGGCCTTGGCCGCGGGCATACCCAACCAGGCATTTGAAGACGCGCAGTTCGTTGGTAATTTTTCCGCCGTTTCGCCGGTGTCTGACGTCCTACTTTGCGTGCAACCCATCAGCCTCGAACAAGCCGAGCAGTTGCGTCCGGGATCGGTGGTGATCGGTTTTATGCAAGCCCATCGCCAAGCAGATTTGATTAAGCAATTCTGCGAAAAAAATATCACCAGTTTCGCCATGGAGTTTGTACCCCGTATTTCCCGGGCACAATCCATGGACGCGCTGTCATCACAAGCGGCCGTGGCCGGCTACAAAGCCGTGCTGCTGGGTGCCAATGCCCTAGATAAGTTCTTGCCCATGTTGACCACGGCCGCCGGCACCATAAGACCAGCCCAATCGCTGGTCATGGGTGCTGGCGTTGCCGGCTTGCAAGCCATCGCCACAGCCAAAAGATTGGGCGCCATTGTCGAAGCGTTTGATGTACGCAGCGCCACCAAAGAACAAATCGAATCCCTGGGGGCAAAATTTATAGACACGGGTGTGTCGGCCGAAGGTGAAGGCGGATACGCGCGTGAGTTAACGCAGGACGAACAGCGAGCGCAACAAGCAGCGCTGGATGACCACGTCGCGAAGGCCGACTTGGTCATCACCACGGCGGCCGTTCCCGGTAAGCCGGCACCGCGTCTCATTAGCCAAGTCACGGTAGAGCGTATGCAGCCCGGTGCCGTGATTGTTGACCTGGGGGCAGAAAGTGGTGGGAACTGCGAGCTAACTCAAGCCGGTGAGACTGTCATTCACCGCGGTGTGACCATTGTTGGTCCGGTGAATTTGCCGGCGTCCATCGCCCGCCACGCGAGCGAAATGTATGCCCGCAATCTGTATAACTTTTTGCAGCCGGCGATTGTAGACGGCGAACTCAAGCTTGATTGGACGGATGAAGTATTCGCCGGCGCGGTGCTCACCCACGCGGGTGAAATCAAGCACGAACCCACTCGGGCGGCGGTTTTGGGAGACGGAGCATGATCGAACTCAGTGGCTTTGCAGCTCTTTATATATTCATGCTGGCCGCCTTTACCGGCTATGAGGTTATTGCCAAAGTGCCGGCCATCTTGCACACGCCGCTAATGTCAGGTTCTAACTTCGTGCATGGCATCGTGCTGGTGGGCGCTATGGTTGCCCTCGGCCAAGCAGAAACCACCGGCGCCCAAATTATCGGTTTCATCGGCGTGATCTTGGCGGCCGGCAACGCGGTGGGCGGCTATGTGGTTACCGAGCGAATGCTGGAGATGTTCCGTTCTAGCGGGGAGAAGAAGTAGTGGGCAACTTCTTTTCCATGGACTTGATCATTCAGGTCAGCTACTTCATCGCTGCCTTTTTGTTCATCATGGGGCTGAAACGCATGAGCTCGCCCGTAACGGCGGCCAGCGGCATCAAATGGGCCGGCCTGGGCATGGTGGTGGCAACCCTCATCACGTTCACCTATCCCGGCATGCATGCTTACGGCTTGATGACCGTGGGCATTTTCATCGGTGGTGTGCTTGCCTGGTGGACCGGCAAACGTGTGGCCATGACCGACATGCCGCAGATGATTGCGCTTTACAACGGCATGGGCGGCGGTGCGGCCGCGGCCATCTCGGCGGTGGAATTATCAAAACCCGAAGTGCATGGCCTGGTGATCATGACGCTGGCGGTACTAGGCGGTCTAATTGGGTCGGTATCTTTCTCGGGTAGCTTGATCGCCTTCGGCAAATTGCAGGGTTTGATCAAGGGCTCCTTCCGGTTCCGTGGCCAAAACTGGGTCAACGGCGCCTTGCTTGCCGTCACGGTGTTGTTGGGCATTGGCATCATTGTGCAGTCCGGCGAAATCAGCGGTATCACTTTGTTCTTTTTGTTGGCCTTGCTCATCGGCGTGACGATGACTTTGCCCATTGGCGGCGCCGACATGCCGGTGGTGATTTCCTTATACAACGCGCTAACGGGCTTGGCCGTGGCCTTCGAAGGCTTCGTACTCAACAACGCGGCCATGATCATCGCCGGCACCGTGGTGGGCTCCGCCGGCACACTGCTAACCCAGTTGATGGCTAAAGCCATGAACCGCTCGCTGGCGAATGTCTTGTTCAGCGGCTTTGGTGATACAGCCGCCGCGGGCGGGGAAGTCCAAGGCAGCATGAAACCTATCGAAGCAACCGATGTGGGCGTGATGATGGCCTTTGCCAACAAAGTCATCATCGTTCCAGGTTACGGCATGGCCGTGGCCCAAGCGCAGCATAAAGTTTGGGAACTGTCCCAACGACTCATTGATCGGGGCGTGGCCGTTAAGTTTGCTATTCACCCCGTGGCCGGACGCATGCCCGGACACATGAATGTGCTGCTGGCCGAGGCTGGCGTGCCCTACGACTTGATCTATGACGCCGATGAAATCAATGCAGAATTTGAAAACACAGATGTGGCTTTAGTCATTGGCGCGAACGACGTGGTGAACCCGGTCGCAAGGACCGACCCCTCTAGCCCTATTTTTGGCATGCCGATACTTGATGCCGACAAAGCCAAAAACTGTATCGTCGTAAAACGTGGGCAAGGCGCGGGCTTTTCGGGCATTGAAAACGCCCTGTTCTTTTTGGACAACACGCGAATGCTCTACGGTGATGGACAAGCCATGGCCGCGGAGTTGATTCAAGCAGTCAAGGAACTCTGATTGATGGGAACAGTGACTCTAGCTCGTGCCTAGTCTCTGCCACGAGTATCCCGGCGCCGCTGGCGCTGTTCCCTTAAGCGTTGCCGCTGATCCGGCGTCATTCGCCGCCAATTGTCACGCAATTGCTGGCGTCTTTCCGGGGATAGTCCACGGAAGCGGCGAAAGTTTTCTCGCACGCGCTGCTGCTGATCGGGAGACAGTTGGCGATAGCGGTCGAATTGATCACGCAGTCTGGCGCGTTGTTCCGGATTGAGTTTCTGCCAGCGCTGGAAGCGATTGCGGGCCTGCTCCCGCTGCTGGGCATCCATGGCAAGCCAGCGGGTGGAGCCGTTAGCCAAGCGTTCCTGTTGTGCCGGCGAAAGATCCGCCCATTTTTCAGCCACGGGCGAAAGTAGCTGTTGTTGCTCAGCGCTCAGGGCATCCCAACTCTCATCTTCTTCCGCGCTAAGCTTGAACGGCGCGAGCAACACTAGTACTAAGCCGATAACAAAAAATTTAGTCTGCATCTTCATCTCTACTCTCCGGTTCCGCCGTCTCGGGCTCCGGTTGCTCATCGACCATGCTTGCGGGCAAAGCATCGAAAAAACTATCCCAATTTTCTTGCTGATCCACGCTGCCTAGAAACTCCAAGAACTCAATATCAGGCAGCTCTTCCGTATAGCCAGGCCACGGTCCCAGCAATAGTCCGCCCGCGACGATCACGACGGCCTTCATCCGGCCGCAGCCTCCGCGTCAAGAAAATCCTCAGCCGCCAGCCAGCTGAAAAACTCGAGATCTTCCAGCATGTCGAGGTTTTCCTCGGCCAACAGAAGCTCTAAATCGCCAGCGGGCAAGGTTCCGGCATCCGCCATGGCCGGCAACTGCGAAGCGATGTCCGCAGGCTCTGGCAAGTTGCGCCAAATGCCAACGACGATCAACGCTAATGCGGCCGCGCTGGCAAGGGCCCAAGCCGGCCGGAGTCCGCGATTCGGCTGCACCGGCAGTGCATCCAAGGCGGCCTGGCGGGCTCTATTCAACCGCGAGCGCGTTGACGCATCCAAGGAGTCCGTGCCGTCACGCAATAGCTCCGTGGCACGTTTTTCAAACCGAGCAATTTTCTCTTCTTCGCTCATTCCCAATGATCTCCAAGGGCGTCACGCAAACGATGGACCGCGCGCGAGTAATGTGTTTTAACGCTGCCTGCAGAACAACCCATGGCGGCAGCGGTTTCAGCAACATCCAAACCTTCTAAACGGCGCAGCAAGAATGCCTGCTGTTGCCGCCTGGGCAACTCACCCACCGCCTGCTCTAGGGCCGCCAAGGTATCGCCCATGGCAACTTGGCGATCTGGCTCCAGCTGCTGAGCACCCGGGGCCAGCGACCCGGCATCGGGTACATCTTGATGGTCTCTGGGACTCAACCAGGCGAGCACCCGCCGGCGCACCGTCTGATGCCGCTGATGATCGCGAGTTCGATTGTGCAAAATCCGGTAAAACAGCGGTCGCCACTCGCTAACCGGACGATGCGAATAGCTTTTTACTAATCGAATCATCGTGTCTTGCACAATATCCAGCGCATCAGCCTCGTTACGCACTGCGATTTTCGCCACACGAAAGGCCTGCCCTTCGATTCCCGCGAGGAAACGATCCATGGCCTGGCGCGTTGCTTGGTTCGACTCTTCCAATCGGGACACCGGCAGCGAATCCTTTCGCGGGAATTTAATCACACACTCAGCCATAAAATACTCGCGGTCTCGGGCGTGAGTGGCCAACAGCCGCCCAGATGATGCCCATTCAGGCACTATAACGGGCTGGAGGTCTCACGGTTGACGCCGCTAGTGCGCAAAATTAGGGCCGGTTATACACACGGCCTCGAATATCATCCGTGGCTTAGCTGGCATTCGCTTCTTGCAATGAAGCAAAAACGTATAACTCCTTATAAAATATAAATATTTATGCTTCGGTCAATAATTAACCAGTTTGTCATAAATACTAGCGGTATGCGCTCTTTGGCGCGTTTGGCCCACGCTATCCACAGAGTTATCCACAGATTTTGTGGAAAACCGGAATTCTTACGGCCACGGTTTGTTGTCAATCCGTGAGCGGCCAAACCAAAATATTGAGAGTCGCCATAGACGCGCCCTTAATGCGGCTATTCGACTACCTGGCACCCGAAAATTGCGACTCGGAACCCCGCGCCGGCCAGCGCGTGCAAGTGCCGTTCGGCAAGAGCAAACGGACAGCTGTGATTGCGAACTTAGCCAAGGACTCACCAATACCACGTGGCAAATTGCGCCGGGCCGAAAAGATCATTGATCCGGAACCGCTACTGGATACTGCCTTGCTGGAGTTGCTGAATTGGACCGCCGCTTACTATCAGCATCCCATCGGTGAGGTTTACGCAACCGCGCTGCCGGTATTGCTGCGCCAAGGTAAAGATCCGGCCGGTCCGGCCACGCGCTGGTTTCTGACCCCCGAAGGTCTGCGCACCGAACTGGAGGCTTTGCGACGCCGCGCGCCCTTACAAGCGAGGGTGTTGTCGGCCATGCATGAAAATTCCGGGAGCATCAGGCATGCAGCGCTGGATCTAAACGCGGCGCAATGGCGGGGTGCGGTTCGCGGCCTCACGGCAAAGGGCTTGATAGAACGCCGTGTGGTGGATACCCACGAGCAAGCGGTAAGCCCCGCCGCCGCGCCCCAACTCACGAACGAGCAAACGGCCGCCGCGGCGTCAATTCGCGAATCTCAGAACTTCGCGGCTTTCTTGCTAGCGGGCGTGACGGGCAGCGGGAAAACCGAGGTATATCTCGAGTGTATCGCGGCGCAAATCGCGGCCGGTAAACAGTCTTTGGTGCTGGTACCCGAAATTGGACTCACGCCACAGCTGGTCAGCCGTTTTAGGCGGCGCCTGGGTGTTGCCATTGCCGTGCTGCATTCCGGCCTGAACCCGAGCGAAAGGCTACAAGCCTGGTGTGCAGCGCAACGGGGATCAGCCTTAGTAGTCGTCGGCACACGCTCCGCCGTGTTTACACCCTTAGCCAGGCCGGGTTTGCTAGTCGTTGACGAAGAGCACGACGCCTCGCTTAAACAACAGGATGGCTTGCGCTATTCCGCGCGCGATCTTGGAGTATGGCGGGCAAAGCAGCTGGGTATTCCAATCATTCTCGGCTCAGCGACACCGTCGTTTGAGTCCCTGGACAATGCTGACAATGGCCGCTATCAGCAACTGCAGTTACAGCAGCGCCCTGGCGATGCGCGGCAACCCCAGGTGCAGATTATTGACTTGCAAAAGCATCCGGCGCGGGACGGGCTGAGCGAGCCTCTATTGGCTGCCGTTCAACGGCATCTGCAAGATGACGGCCAAGTACTTATTTACTTAAACCGGCGAGGCTACTCGCCCAGCCTGATGTGTACGACTTGCGGACAGGTCGCCGAGTGCCAGCGTTGCGATGCCCGGATGGTTTATCACCGGCACCGCGGGCGACTGATCTGTCATCACTGTGGCGCGGAACGTCCGGCCGCGGGCAGCTGCAAAGATTGCAAAACGTCCCTTTTTCCCATCGGCCAAGGCACGGAGCGGCTGGAAACAGCCCTAGGCGAGTTGTTCCCCGACTTTCCCCTAGTTCGTATCGATCGTGATACCACCCGCCGTAAGGGAGAAATCGCACGTCGCTTGGAATTAGTGCGTTCGGGCGAAGCTCGCTTAGTTTTGGGTACGCAGATGTTGACCAAGGGTCACGATTTTCCAAACGTCACCTTGGTCGGCGTCATCGATGCGGATCAAGGCTTGTTCGGCACGGACTTTCGTAGCAGTGAACGATTAGCCCAATCCTTTGTGCAAGTTGCCGGCCGCGCTGGACGCGCGGATCGTCCCGGCGAAGTGTTGATTCAGAGCTTGTTCCCGCAACATCCCTTGTTGCAACGCCTGCTGCGCGAGGGTTACGCGGCGTTTGCGCAAGATGCCCTCAGTAAGCGGCGGGAAGCGGGCTGGCCGCCGTTTGGCTATCTGGCCCTGTTACGCGCCGAAGCGGCGCAGCGTGACGCCGTGTTCGAGTTTCTTACGCAAGCGCGGGAATTGGCCATGCCGAACACCAAAGCAGACATTCAATTGTTGGGGCCCGCGCCGGCTCCCATGGAACGTCGTGCCGGTCGCTACCGCGGACAGTTGTTGATTCGCGCCTCGCTGCGCAGTAGCTTGCAACAACTGCTCCAGCCCTGGCGTTTGGATTTGGAGACCTTGCCGCACAAACGTCGGGTGCGCTGGTCTTTGGACATCGATCCCGTGGAACTTTTTTAGTCGCGCCGGCTGCTAGAATGCATCGTTTCAAAAAACCCGCCCGCCGTGAAACAACAACTCGAAACACTGCTCACCAATGCCCTAGCGCAACTCCCCGGTGCCGCCGATGCGGCCGCCGCGGCTGCGATCCGGGTAGAGATTGAGCGCACCCGCGACCCGCAGCATGGGGATTTTTCCAGCAATGTTGCCATGCAGTTAGCCCGCACACTGCGACAGAAACCACGCGATATCGCCACCGCTCTCGTCGCCGGCCTGGCGCCCTCGGATCTGGTCACGGAAGTCAATATCGCTGGCCCGGGCTTCATCAATTTTCGCCTAAGTTCAGCGGCTTTTGGCGCCGAATTGTTCCGTATTGTTGATCGAGGTGAGGCCTATGGTCATAGCGATATGGGCCAGGGCGAGAAAGTACTGGTGGAGTTCGTGTCGGCAAATCCCACCGGTCCGCTGCACGTGGGCCACGGTAGACATGCAGCCTACGGCGCCAGTGTTTCGAATCTACTCGCGGCCACGGGTCACCAGGTGCATCGTGAGTACTATGTGAACGACGCTGGGCGGCAGATGGATATTCTGGCACTCAGTCTTTGGCTCAGGATGTACGAGCTGCGCGGAGAGAATATTCCCTTTCCGAGCGGTGCCTACCGGGGCGACTATGTGCTTGAGATCGCGAAAAGGGCCCTAGCCAACATCGATGAGGCACTGCTGCCCGTACAGGCCGGGCTATTTGATGATTTGCCAGCGGACGAACAGGATACCGCCGATGCGCGGCTGGATGAATTAATTGCGCGCGCGCGACAGAATCTAGGCGAAGCAGGGTTTCAGCGCGTGCTTAACATCGCGGCGGAGGCCATTGTCGAAGACATTCGCGATGACCTGGCAGAGTTTGGCGTAATTTATGACGAATGGTTTTCAGAACGCAGTCTGATGGACAGCGGCGCGATAGACCGTGCGCTTAAGCGGGTTAAAAATAGCGGGCACACTTATTTGAAAGACGGCGCCACTTGGTTTAAGGCCACGGCCTTCGATGATGAAAAAGACCGCGTGGTAATCCGCGAAAATGGCCGGACGACCTACTTTGCCTCGGACATCGCCTATCACTTGCAAAAACGCGAACGCGGCTTTGCCCGTCTCATAGACATTCTGGGTTCGGACCATCACGGCTATGTTGCCCGCGTGCGCGCGGGACTCTCGGCCATGGATGAGCCTGCCGAGTGTCTAGAAGTGAAACTGATGCAGTTCGTGGTGCTGTACCGGGGCAAAGAAAAAGTGCAGATGTCCACGCGCTCCGGCGAATTCGTCACCCTGCGCAAGCTACGCGAAGAAGTCGGCAACGACGCCGCGCGACTGTTTTTTGTGTCGCGATCGAACGACCAGCACTTGGATTTTGACCTCGAGCTGGCCAAGTCACGCTCCAATGAAAACCCCGTCTATTACATTCAATATGCCCACGCCCGGATTTGCAGCGTGCTACGTGAACTCAAAGAACGCGAGTTGACCTGGGATCGTGAGCTGGCCGTGACAGCTTTGGATCAGTTAACCCAAACCCAGGAACAAAACCTTATTCAAGTGCTCTGCAGGTATCCCGAAATCATCGCTTTGAGTGCGCGGCAACGGGCACCGCAACATTTGGTGCACTATCTGCGGGAAGTGGCCCAACATCTGCATACTTATTACAACGCCCATCGTTTTATCGTCGATGACGAAAAATTGCGCAGTGCCAGGCTGTTATTGATTTTGGCCACACGCCAGGTCTTGCGCAATGGCTTATCCATGGTCGGCGTGTCGGCGCCCGATTCCATGTAGATGGCCAAAAAGAAGCGCAAAACGACCCGCAAACGTAAAAAGGCACAAAGGCGTAAGCAAAGCCCACCCTTACCGGGTTGGATATGGATGTTATTCGGCCTGACGGTGGGCCTAGCCGTAGCGGCGGCGATCTATGTGAATGACCGCAGCCCTCAACGGCCGGAAGATGCCGCCCTGGTTGCACCATCGGCTCCACCCGCCCGGCCGCCGCCGGCTGATAACGCCGAGACCGAACCAAAGCCCGTTAAGGAATCTTTTCAGTTTTACGAATTGTTACCGTCTTTCGAGGTGGTCATTCCCGAAGAAGACTTGGAAGCGCGGCCCGATGTACAAGCCGAAGCCGTCACCTCACCCGGTGCCTATGTGCTGCAGGCCGGTTCATTTTCAGCCCACGCCGATGCCGATCGAATGAAAGCCAAATTGGCACTACTTGGCATTGTCTCGCGCATCCAAAAGGTCAGCATCGATGACAAAGCATTTCATCGTGTGCGCATTGGCCCCGTCAAAGATCTAACACGTCTAAATGAACTCCGTGGACAACTTCGCGATGCCAAAGTTGAAATCATGGTGATTCGGATCGCGGAGTGAATGCATGGTCGTCTGTGAATCCGCGACATTCTCGTGGGCTATTCGCATAGACAGTCACTCTGCACAATGAGCTAATGTCAGCGATACTGCCGCTATTCGAAAAATTCCCAGGTCTTGAAGATCAATTGGCGCACACAAGACTGGCGGAACTGCCCACCCCACTAGAAACCGCAACGCAAGCAAGTACCAGTTGGAATCTAGACTCACTGCTAATTAAGCGCGACGATCTTTCATCGACGCTTTATGGTGGCAATAAAATTCGCAAGCTTGAATTCGCCCTGGCCCATGCCCGCGACAACGGCTGTGATGCTGTGCTCACCTTCGGTGCCGTGGGCTCCAACCACGTGCTCGCCACTTCAATTTTCGCTCAACAGTTGGGTCTGGAATGTCACGCGGTCCTAACGCCGCAACCGCCGAGCGAGAAAGTGGCGAGAACTTTGCGCTATCACGCCCATTTGCAAACCAAGCTTTATCCCGCAAAGGATATGAGTAGCGTTCGTGAGCAAACTGAATGGGTTCTCGACCAACATCCGGGTGGCCGGAAAAGGATTTATCAATTGCCCTGGGGCGGATCCTCCTGGCGCGGCACCGTCGGTTTTATCAATGCTGCATTGGAGCTGGCACAGCAGTTGGGCAACGCGGTCCCGGATCTAATCTACGTGGCAACAGGCACCATGGGTACCAGCATCGGGCTGGCCATGGGCTTGCGATTGCTGGCTTGGCCAACCAGACTGGTTGCCGTGCGCGTTGTCCCGCAACCAGTCATGACGCCGGCGTATTTCGAACGGCTTTATCGCGAAACCAATACCGAGCTGCATGCGCGCGATGCATCGTTCCCGCTGATCGATGACCCCAGTGCTAATGTTGCCGCTCGCGACGAGTTTTTTGGTGAGGGCTATGCCATCCCAACCGACAGTACACTAGAGGCGGTGGAACTCGGGAAAAGCATGCTGGGCCTAGACTTGGAAACCACTTATACGGGCAAAGCGCTGGCAGCGCTCGTGCATGATGAACGGACCGGACAACTAGCCGGCAAAAAAGTATTGTTTTGGAATACCTATAACTCGCGCGACTACCCTGGGCCGGTGGCGGATTGCTCAACTGACGCTTTGCCGGCATCGCTAGACGAGTATTTTGTCGAATCAAGGTAGATGGCGCCGGGCTTACGAGTCTAGTTTCAGCTTTCTAACGAATATACTTAGTGATGAACGAAACCAGCGCCTTGCACCCGACTTATTCGGGCGCTTAACACGGGAAACAAAGTGAACTATCCGGAAAAGCTCGCGCCCGTTACGAATACGGTCCGAGACTTCATGAGGCTCGAATCGGCTGCGGGCATCTTGCTGCTTGCGGCGGCCATCGTCGCCATGGTCATGGCCAATTCGCCACTAGCGAACTTGTATGCCGCGCTGTTGGATACGACCCTTGCGGTGCAAATTGGCGCTCTAAAAATTAGCAAACCACTATTGCTGTGGATCAACGATGGATTGATGGCGGTCTTTTTCTTTTTGATTGGCCTGGAAATAAAGCGCGAAGTCATGGAAGGAGAACTTTCATCCTTTGCGCAAATTGTACTCCCCGGACTCGGCGCTCTTGGCGGCATGCTTGTTCCGGCCGGCATCTATGCGGCACTAAACTGGGGTAATTCGGTGGCCCTGGATGGTTGGGCCATTGCCGTGGCGACAGATATCGCTTTTGCGCTAGCCTTGTTGGGAGTTTTCGGCCGACGCGTGCCGATTCCACTAAAGATATTCTTACTGACCCTGGCCATCTTCGATGACTTGGCCGCCATTATTATTATCGCTTTGTTCTACTCTGGCGATCTATCGCTACTCTCGCTGTCCATTGGCCTGGCAACTCTGCTGGTAGCTATCACCATGAACCGACTGGGCGTCACGCGCACGTCAAGCTACCTCTTATTAGGCATCGTACTTTGGATTGCGGTGTTGAAATCCGGGGTGCATGCGACCCTGGCTGGCGTGCTGATCGCGTTTTGCATTCCGATGCAAGATAAGGCTGGCAATTCGCCCCTCAGAAATATTGAACATGATCTACACACGCCCGTCGCCTTTGTGATCTTGCCAATTTTCGCCCTCGCCAACGCGGGCTTGTCCTTAGCGGGACTATCCCTGCAAGATGTAAGCAATCCGGTTACGCTGGGAGTCATATCGGGGCTGACGATCGGTAAACCCGCGGGCATCATGCTCTTCGTCGGCGTGGGTATCGCCTTAGGCATGGCAAAGTTGCCCCGCGGTGTGACTTGGCCTCAGATCCTGGGCGTATCCTTCGCCTGTGGCATCGGCTTCACCATGAGTTTGTTCATTGCCGGACTGGCGTTTGAACACGGCAGCGGCGAATATTTTCGCGGCGATCGCCTAGGCATATTGATCGGATCCATTGCCTCGGCCCTTGCTGCTTGGATCTTGTTGCAGATTTTTTTACCCAAGCACGCCACAGATCAGTAGGCGACGTTTTTCATGCGCGTTTACAGCGCTTGGTGTTTAGCGCTTCAGCGTATTGCCGTCCAATATCATGCTCATACCCTGCATGTTGGCGGGAATGACTACAACACCACCGTCATTTTGAGCAAACATTTTCAAGGCTTCATTGAGTTCATGCTGCAAATATTCCGGCGTCAGTGAAGAATTGATAATTGCATTGGCTTCCGCGATACCGCGAGCACGCGCAATTTCGATTTCCGCATCCTTAGCCGCAATGTTTACTTCGATCTTCTTAGCCTCTAAAGTCTTCTGCGCCTGCACCGCTTTTTGAATGGCCTCTTCGATGGTGGGATCGGTGTTTAAAGCGCGGACTGCCACCCGCGTGATGGTAAACACACCAGGGTCTTTATCATCCAATTTTGTCTGCAGGCCCTCAGTAATTCCGTCCCTTAGCGCGTCACGATTTCTGTGGAGTTCCAGGGAATCGATCTTTGTCACTTCCTCGTAAATAACATCCCGGCCTTCGCGAAAGACGATGGCATAGGCCGGCAATAAAGCCGCATCGCCTTGCGCGTAAGACGCGGCGTATTTCACCATCATTTCAGCAATGGTGTCGGGTGCCACGCGATAAAAGATGCTGATATCCAGATCCTTCAAACGCAAATTATCGCGGGCCTTCGGCGTGAGATCATTAAAATCGATGGCGATTTCTTTCGCGGAGAACTCATACGCTGTTGTTACAATTGGCAATTTCCAATTAAGCCCCGCGGACACCTCATCCATGTCGACGGTACCCAGAGTCTTTTTGACAGCGACATGTCCAGTTTCGATGACATACCAGCTGCTAAACAGCAGCACAGCCACAAAACCAATAAGTACAAGGCCAAGAATTGGTGGCAACTTCATAGTCATATCCGTCGATTTGATGAGCGAACGAAAATTTCGGATGCGCTTAGAAATAGGTAGCACTCCTATTCACGCTGCTGTTTAACAGCGGGCCTCCGGTATAAGCGCAAGGAAATCCCCGCGCGCCTGTTGGAGATTGCTGACTATCTAGTCACCAACCATAAGGCGTGAATCACACCCGGAACAAAAAATACGATACAAAGCAGAATATTGATCAGCAGATCTTTGCCCGCGCCGTTGTTTAAGAAAACCGCGACGGGTGGCAGGAAAATTGCCAGGATAATGAGTACAACTTTGTTCATCGCAACACTCCCGAAAAGCCCAAATATTGGCTGAACCTAAGAATCTCAACAACCCGGGTCCGAAACTTATCAGAAATCTTTACGGAATGCTCGCCGTGGATCGCTTCTGGTGAGGTCCACACAGGCAATGTTCTCTGGACTCATCCAGCGACCAATAATCGAGAACCCATGCTTTGCGAACAAACTCCGCGCGGGCGCATTGAGCTGCGCAGTAGAGACGCTTACCTCTTCGAATTCATGCCTGGCCAAGACAAAGCCAAGTAAGGCGCTGCCGTAACCTTGTCGCCAATAATCCGGATGGACGATGAGGCTATGGATTTCGAGATTCTTCCCGTCTAGTTCTAACTCACAAGCGGCAACCAATTTGCCGTCGGTCAATGCGCCGTAGAACAAGCTTGTTGCTTGCCGAATATCCTCCCTGGTGCGGCGCAAAGGCGGGAAATCAACCGCCCGAATTAACTGCGCCTCGGCCTGGTAAGCAAGCACCGATAAACCATGTATCTGGGTCGCGACATCAGAATTGCTGGCGATGAGTTTTTCAATATTCAGCCGTGCCCCCGAAAGTACGCGTGGATAAAGTGTTAGTCGCCGAAGTAATTCCTAGCATTATCAGCCTCCGCCGGCGAAGGCTGATAGCTGGTCCAACCATCTTCGGGCTTCAAACGATACCGCACAACACGCTGGTCCATGTCGAACTCATACTCAGGAAAAACGCCGCGTAAATTGAAAAACATAGCGGGTGCGAAAAACAGGATATCTGCCGCTAAGTATCCGCCGTTAAACTTCAACGGTATTAGACCATATAGGGGGTCCATGCCATCCTTGCTTGCCTTGAACTTGTAGTTCCCAAATGACGTAGTGGCATAAGTTCTCTCCGTCGCCGATCCTACGGTAAAGGGTTCGTCCTCATTGATTTGCAACGTTAATCCCTCGTCAGCCGTATGAAAGCTGGTTTTGGCGGTGCACGCCGCCAGCACCAACACTAGCGCGGCCATTCCTAATAATTTCAGATAGTTCACGATACCAATCTCCCTAGCGGCGGATATGCCCACATTCTAAACGGCGGATGCACAAGTGTTGCCCAGCTTACAGTCAGAAACAAGCGGTCGAGAAGTCGTATAGAAAACTCCTTGATAAAAAGCTAAGTCCGGCATCCAAAACGAAGTCTCGACTCGACCCCTTTTGAGAGCGCGAACTAAGCGCTTAGTTTTTTGATTTCCTCTGCCAAGCCAAACAGGCTGATCGCTTCAACGCCTCCCTTGAGGCGATATCGTTCCGTTCCCGGATAAACAACAAAACTTGCTTCTGGTTGCAGGTCGATACAAGCGCTATAAAACCCTTTTGTTGGTTTTGGGTTGAGACTTAGTTCTATTTCAATAGCCCACAAGTTTCGGCCAGGAAGCTGTAAGATCAAATCAATTTCAGCGCCACCCGATGCTCGATAAAAACCTACTTCCGTGCGCACCGACGCAATTGACGTAAGATTTTCTACTACAAATCCCTCCCAGCTTTGGCCTGCTACCGGATGCCCCAATATATCCTCTTTGCTGCCTAATCCGAGCAATGCATGTGTTACGCCGCTGTCGCGGATATAAACCCTAGGAGACTTGACCAAGCGCTTGCCAATGTTTTTTGCCACGGCTGTAAACGCCTGACTAGCAGTAGATCCACCAGTAGATCTAAATACCTTGCAATGGTTTTTCCGTCGACACCAAGACCACGTGCCAACGCAGCGGCGTTCAATAAACCCCCTTGCGCGTGCGCTAACATGCGCCAGAAATGGCGTAAGGTTTCCGCTGGTATGCGCGGACCAAGCAGCGGGATGTCTCGCTCAAGATTCTCATTGCTATTACTCCCCATTGGCTTGCCACGGCTCAATCGTGCGAGTTCGTGCAAACCATATAAAACAAAACGATATGACTCCCGATATGGCGCTGTCGAGAGACCGTGGAGACTCGGAACTGAACTAAAAATATCTTTAACGCAGGTCTTCACATTAATGTCTCTTCTTGCGTGCCGTCACCCACATCGTGATAGCGGCCTTAAAGACCACCGCCTGGCTGGTGTCGAAAACTTCCACGGGAATAATAAGATCCTCGGCTTCGCCAAATTCCGGCATCGGCTCGATCCGTGCGACGGCACGCACATCCGTCGGGGCCTTGCGCAAATACTCCACGGTCATGCCCTTGGGTATCCAGCGGTGGGTAGACGGAATGCTGATATCGGTCATGACGCCGGCGGCCAGTTCGGCCATGTTGCACATGGCGATGGCGTGTACCGTGCCGATGTGATTGAGTACGGCACCGCGCTTGGCGATCTTTACCTCACAGTAACCGGGTCGTAAGGCAACAATGAGCGGCCGGATACTGCCAAAGTACGGCGCCTTGTAGCAAACAAAGCGCGAAAATAGCCAGCGACCCAATGCTGTGTTTTCTAATCGATTCCAAGTCTTCAGTGCAACATGCCCGGACGCTGGGTCTGGGCTAGATTTTTTCGAGCTTGCCTTGGGCGCGGCGCTCATGAACAACTTCGCTGAGTACTATGCGAGTAACCGAAGATCAATCATCACCCAGGTGACGAAAATCCACGCCCAGGGAACGCAGTTTTCGGTAAAGATGGGTTCGCTCCATGCCAACTCGTTTGGCCAGTTGACCGACTTTACCGTCAGATAGCTTGAGTTGCTCGATGAGATAGGCACGTTCGAATTGCTCGCGCGCTTCTCGCAGCGGCAACGACAGCAAATCCTGTTTCACCAATGGTTCACTCCCCCCAGAAATCGCCGGATTCAACGCTGCTTCAACTTCCGCTAAGGATATTTCTTCGTCGCCGTCGTGCAATAACATTCGGCGCACCAATTGAGCCAGCTCTTCGATATTCCCTGGCCACGGATAGTTGCGCAGGCGATTTTGCGCCGCCATGCCAAAGCGCCGGTAGCTTAAGCCTTCAGCTTCGACGATGCGGTCAACGTATTGCCTCAGCAGTTCCGATACATCTTCGGAGTAGTCACGAACCGGCGGAACCTCCAGCTGCAAGGTGGCGATTTCTGCCAACAGGGACGAATTCAAACCCGAGCTCTCAAGATCAGCCAGCGCCTTAGGCGTCACCGATGCCACGACTCGACAATTCAACGGCACCTTCTTCGTTTGCCCCAGCCGCGTGAAGCTGGCTTGCTCCAGCACACCTAGCAGCAATTGCTGGGCTTGGGCACACAGCAGATGCATATCATCGATAAACAAAGTGCCGCCGTCCGCGCGCTCCAAAAAGCCGGGCTCAACGCCTGCTGCGGTTTCGACACCGAGAATTTCCCGAGCCGCATTTTCGGCCGGAACTGCCGCGGAAACGATGCGCACGAATTCAGACTGAGCACGATCGCCTAGGGCATGGATGAATCTGGCGGTTGCTTCACGACCGCTACCAGATTCACCCGTGAGCAAAATCGACGCAGGATGAGCTGCCATTTCGCGGGCCCGTTCACGCAGTTCACGAATCAAGGCACTCTTGCCGATGGGCCCTGGCATTTGCGGAAATAGTTGCCGGTGGCTGACCTTGCCGGTCGCCGTCGCGGGCACCAAGGCACGTTCGACGGTGCGTAGTAGTTTCTTGAGTGACAGTGGTTTCTCGACAAAATCCGTCGCCCCGAGACGGGTGGCTTCAACGGCGGTCTCCACGGTGCCATGACCGGACATCACCACGACGGGACAAGGGGGACGACCGTCGCGCGTCCATTCGCCCAGCAACGTAATGCCGTCAACATCGGGCATCCAAATATCTAAGAGCACCAAGTCTGGATGACCCTGATCCATGCGCTGGCGTGCTTGCGCACCATCAGCCGCGGTGGCCACCGCATAACCTTCTTCGGACAGAATTTCTTCAATCAGAATACGGATGTCAGCTTCATCATCGACAACTAATATGTTTGGCGACGTCATGCGCGTTCCCTCCGAGCTTCACCATGCCTGCCTTGTGTCGTGGGTGCAACTTCCCGCTGATTCTTATGCAAGGGCATTTCAACGATGACCTGTGCACCACCCGTCGGCAGATTTTCAGCCACGACACTACCGCCATGTTCTTCGACCAATTTCTTAACAATCGCGAGACCCAAGCCAGTGCCCTTTGTCTTGGTTGTCACATAGGGCTCGAAAACTTGATCAATGGAATCAGGATCGAATCCGGGACCATTGTCCGCAATCGTCAAGCGCACCAGGCCCGCCGCGGGAGCACCCTGGGTCTGGATTTTCAATTCACCCTCCTCATCCGCGGTCTCCAAAGCTTCCAGGGCGTTGCGGATGAGATTATGTAAAAGCTGACGCATACGCAGCGCATCGGCATCCATGTCCCCCAAACCTTCTTCGAGCTCAAGCACCAACTGGGGCTGGCTCTCTTTGGTCTGATACAAGTACGCCACTTCTCGCACCAGCTCGTTGAGGTTCACGCTGGAAATCTGCAATTCCGGCGCCCGCGCGTATTCGCTAAACGCATTGACCATATCCCGCATCACCTCAACTTGTTGCACGATGGTGTGGGTTGCTCGATCTAAGACCTCGGCTTCCATTTCTTTCATGCCGTCCAGATAGCGACGCCGTATACGTTCGGCCGATAGGCGAATGGGCGTCAGCGGATTCTTGATCTCGTGGGCCAGGCGCCTGGCCACCTCCCCCCAGGCAGCATCGCGTTGGGCCTGCAGCAGCGTGGTGATGTCGTCGAACACCACGACCCGTCCGCCGGGCTCCAAGCCCTCCTGTGGCAGCGCGGTACAGGCACAACTGACAATGCAGCGGCCCTTTTCTCCGCGCAGCACTAATTGTTCGCGCCACTCTTGTTCATCCGAGTCTAAATGTTCCTGCAATACAGCCGAAAATTGCGCCAACCGAGAATTGTCGGCCGCCAATTCTGTTAAGCGTTGGCCCTGACACAACGCCAAATCTGTTTGCAAAATCGCACCAGCCGCCGCATTCGCGATACGAATCGAGCCATCGGCTTCCAGCGCAATCACGCCCGTGGACAGTCGCGCCAAAATTGCCGCCAAGCGCCCGCGTTCATCTTCAACCTGCTGCGCGCTAAAATCGGCGGCGGAACGCGCGTCGCGCAAACGCTGTGTCATCTCGTTGAAAGAATTGATGAGCGAACCGATTTCATCATGGGCCGCCATGGGTAAGCGCGTATCCAAATCGCCACCGGCAACCGCTCGCGTGCCTGCGGCGAGAGATTCGATGGGCGCGACCAATCGGCGCGCAAAAAAGAACGCACCATATAGCGCCGCCAAAAAAGACAAGAGCACCACCAGGCTCAAGGTAACGGTAAAGCTATAACGCAGCGGCTCTCTTAAGAACACCAACTCGCCGTAGCGCGTATAGCTACGCTCTACCGAGTCAGCCAAGGCACTAATTCTTTCGCCAACGGGGTAAACGACTTTCACAACCCAGGTGGAGTCGCCTCCGGTGCCGGGCAAAACAGAAACCGCCGTTAGTATCTGTAGCGGCCCGTTCGACGCAGGATCGAGACCCACGTAGCTACCCACGCGACGCACTTGTAGGGCCACATCTTCCGGCGGATACACCGGAAAGCGCGCGTTCGTATCACTGACGCTAGTGGCTACAATGCGATAAGCGTCGCCATAAACCGTGATTTCAGAGGCCTCGGCACGCCGGCGCAAGCTGCCCAGCGAGGCAATTACCGCACCCTCGGGCAAGCCGGCCAAGGCACGTCCAATATCTTGGGTCTTTTCCAAATTCTCACGCAGGCTGACATCCAGGGACGACCGGCTCAACTCCAAAGAATCGCGTAAGCCGCCTTCGATCTCGACATCAAACCAGCTCTCAATGCCTTGATTGAGAAACTGCACGGCGAAAAACCAGACAATAACCAATGGCCCAATGGCAAGCACCACAAAGGCCGTTAACATTCTGGCTTTCAGTCTTGCGCCTGGCACGCCTTGACGATAGTCGCGCAATAAGCGAATCAGGTTGCCAGCGATCAGCACCAGCAGCGCTATGGCCGCCACCGCGTTTACTAACAGCAATAGATCGTTTAGGCGCCCAAACTGTTCGGAGTCTTGCGCTGTGCGACTCAATAGAGCAAGGGCGGTGATCCCGAATGCCAAGGCAAGCAGGATAAGTATTGTGGCCAGACTACGAGTTAGTCTTTTAGCATCCACGCATACCACTCACTCTGCAGTCGAAAACTGTTACCCCAAAAGGCCAAGAGACGCAGCGGCCCGGGCAAGGTATTTTGATCCAAGACAACACGCATACGAATCTCGTAACGACTGTCTGCTTCTAACAACGCTGCGTCAATAACGGGCAAGGCGCTAATACGGCCTAAGTTGTTTAACGCGGCAAAAAGCGTTGCGTGGGAAGATTGCTCACCACTGTTTTTGTTATTTACCAAATAGCGTTCGCTAAGCGGCTGGTAACTCAAGACATAGTCTTGCCGTAAATTGGCAATTTCAGGATCGGGTAGAAAATTTCGTTGCCGAAATACCTCCATTTGCATTTGTATCGTCAGCTCAAGCCCACTCTCCAAGGCCTCTAAGGCTTCTTCGCTAAGCGGCAAGTCGACGCGCGCGGTCAAATAGTACACACCGTTTTGGAGCTGAGTTGCGGCACTACGGACATCGAAGCGCTCGTTCGCTGAAACAGATATCGCTGGCAAGACGGCCAATAGCAAAAGCCGTAGCAGACGATGGCACAGGCAGATCTCGGTAGCCGCCGCACGACGGCTGTTCACAGGACTCTGAGTAACAGAGCGCATGTTATCTGTGTACCCCGACTTTGTTGTGTTGCTGCGCATGACTCCGCTACTGGTCAAGTCGATTGCTTGCTCATTAAAGCATAATAAAAACCATCGGTTCCGGCGGAGCCGGGCAGCAACTGTAACCCCGGCCCCGGACTTGCGGCACCCAAAGCCCTTATTTCATTCGGGAGTTCGCATAGATATGCATCTGCATGCCGGTCTAGAAACTCGGCAATCACTGCGTGATTCTCTGCCTTGAGTATCGAGCAAGTCGCATACAACAATTTTCCACCGGGTGCGAGCAAGGGCCACAAACTGGCAAGCATTGCCGATTGTTGCTTAGAAAATTTCTCAATATCGTCCGGCCTGCGTAAGAATCGAATATCAGGATGCCGGCGAATAACGCCAGTTGCTGAACAAGGCGCATCGACTAAGATGCGTTCAAAAAATCGGCCATCCCACCAATCCGTCGGTTGAGCCGCATCGCCGACGCATAACTGAGCTTGAAGATCTAAGCGGCTTAAATTTTCCCGCACGCGTTCGAGTCTGCTGGCGTCAATATCTAAGGCCAACAAATCCAGGTCGCCGTTCGCCATTTCAAGCAAATGAGTCGTCTTGCCACCGGGTGCGGCACAAGCATCCAACACGCGCATACCTGCCGCCGGGCTAAGCAAGCGCCCAGCCAATTGCGCGGCCGCATCTTGCACGGACCAATCACCGCTATCGAAGCCGGGAATGCGCGTTACCGGCTGCGCTTCGGCCAATCGCAAAGCATCGGGAAACTGAGCCGGCGCGTCACTGGCGATATCGTCATCCGCCAAGCGCTGACGACAGCCGGCCCGCGAACCGCGCAAGGGGTTAACGCGTAACCACAATGGTGCTTGCTGTTGATTTTCTTGCAAGATGTCTTCGCACCGCGAAGGCCAGTCTTTGCGAATGGCGTCAATTAACCAAGCCGGATGCGCGAAGCGGGCCGTTTCAACATTCCTGGCATGCGACAACAGTTCTGTTCGTTCGCGAATGGCGCGACGGAGCACAGCGTTAACGAGACCGGATGCGCCGGGTCTATCTAATCCTCGCGTTGCGGAGACTGCCGCCGATACGCTGGCATAGCCTGGCGCGTGCCCCTGGAAAATTTCGAACAAGCCGACGGATAACAGCGACCGAATGATCGCATCCCTTTTGCGCAAAGGTCGCGCTAATAGTTCGGCCAATATGACTTCATAACGACAGTGCCACCGCAGGGCACCGTAAGCCAAGGCTTGCACTTGGGCCTGAGCGCGTGAATCCGCCAATGGCGCTGCCGACAAAACCTGATCCAGGTTGCGAGACTCAACCAATACGCCGTGCACCGCCAGCGCCGCCTGCACTCGGACGGCGACGCCTAAATCATTGTTCACGACCCCAGTCGCTCGCCCACGACCGCGTGACCACGCGCAAACTCCTCTGCCGGCAAGCGTTGCCGGCCCGCCAGTTGCACTTCTGTTAGCCACAGGCAGCCATCACCCGTTGCCACGCGTAAGCCTTGAGATGCCACCGCCAACACGCTGCCGGGTAAATCCTGCGACCCCGTCTTTTCATCAGGGCGCGTAGACCAGACACGCAACCGTGAACCCTGCCAACGCGTCTCCGCCACGGGCCAAGGGTTATAAGCACGGACTTGGCGATCAATGGCTGCAGCAGACTGTGACCAATCAATTTGAGCATCAGCCTTGGCGATACGGCCGGCATAGGTAATACCGTCTTCGGCCTGTTCTTGGGCTTGAATTTCGTTGTTTAGCAGCGCATCGAGATGCTCACTCAGTAACTCGGCGCCCAGTTCAGCCAAGCGATCGTGCAATTCACCGGCGGTTTCGGAAACACCAATCGGCGTTATCGCGGTGGCGTAAACCGGCCCGGTATCCAAGCTTTCCGCCATGCGCATCAGGCTGATTCCCGTTCGCGCATCACCCGCCACAATAGCCGATTGAATTGGCGACGCGCCCCGCCAACGTGGCAATAGGGAAGCGTGGACATTGACGCAAGCCCGCGCGGGCAAGGCCAGCACGCTGGCGGGAAAAAGCTGGCCAAAGGCAATGACCACGATGAGATCGGGTGCCAATTCACGCAGCTGGTCTTGAATAGCCGCCGATTTCAAAGTTGCCGGCTGCAGCACTTCAATGCCCTGCGCCACGGCCAGATCTTTCACTGGCCCGCTGCGCATGCGCCGGCCGCGACCCGCCGGGCGGTCGGGCTGTGTGAGCACGGCGATGACCTCGTGATCACTCGCCAGTAAAGCGCGCAAGCCCGGTACCGCGAAGGCGGGAGAGCCTGCGAAAATGATGCGCCCGGGCGGCCGGGTCATGGCAAGCGTGACAACCAGGCCCGAACTAAAGCGACGCCGGCGGCGGTGCCGCGGCCGGCGCGGGATCGCGGCGCCGCGACTTGCTTAGTTTTTTGCGCAGCCGCTGACGCTTGAGTTCGGATACATAGTCGACGAACAATTTGCCCTCAAGATGATCCATCTCATGTTGAATGCAGATGGCCAATAGGCCTTCGGCATCAAACTCCATGGGCTGGCCCTCGCGGTCCAGAGCGCGCACGCGGATTCGCTCCGCCCGTTCCACGTAATCGACGAATTCGGGCACCGAAAGACAGCCTTCTTCGCTGGCCATTTGACCGTCGGTAGACACCAATTCGGGATTGATCAGGCACAGCGGACTATCCCGTTCTTCTGAGATATCCAGTACCAGCACACGCCGGTGCACGTCCACCTGGGTCGCCGCCAAACCAATGCCTGGCGCGGCATACATGGTTTCCAGCAGGTCATCGGCCAGCTTGCGGATCGAGGCGTCCACCTGTTCCACAGGGGCGGCCCGGGTACGCAACCGCGGGTCGGGATATTCCAAAATGGTCAGCAGCGCCATGTCGCTTCCTTCACAGTTTCCGGTAATGCGCTATGAATCGCCCGTATATTTATGATATATCGAACATAGACAGCCCTTTTTTTGGCGGGTTTCAGGGTTACGCCAACTTTGGGCCGTGTTGTTGTTGCACGCATCGGGGGTCTGGGGAAGATTATAGCAGCGGCTATTTCCCGCCCGAGGCGATTTATACATAGGGATGGAACATCCATGAACAGCTTGCCGGCCACACCCCGAGCCCTGCGCTCAGTGGGTCTTTGCCTCGCCGTCGCCCTCCTGGTCCTGCTAATGGGCGCTGTCAGCGCCGCCACGGGCAGTGCGGTGAGTACAGCTCTTTCCGGACAGTCGGGCCCGGTTCTGAATGCGTCGCACCCCGATCGCTATGTGGTGCAACGCGGCGATACCCTGTGGGACATCTCCGCCATGTTTCTACGCGATCCCTGGTATTGGCCGGAGATCTGGTATGTGAATCCCCAGGTGGAAAATCCCCACCTTATATATCCCGGGGATATCCTGAATTTGGTTTATGTAAACGGGCAACCGCGCCTGCAGCTGGAGCGAGGCGGCATGGGGTCGGGCAGACTATCGCCCCGCATCCGCCGCTCGGATCTTGACGAGGCCATCACCACCATTCCCTATGAAATCATTGCCGCATTCCTACGCAAGGGCGCGGTACTGGATAAGGACGAGATTGAGCGACTGCCGTATATCGTGTCTATTCGCGACGATCATTTGATCGGCGCCGCGGATAACGATGTCTATGTCCGTGGCGATGTCGTGGAAAACCAGGGCTACAGCGTAATCCATATTGGCGATAAGCTGGTTGATCCGGATGACAACGCGCTGGTGGGCTACGAAGGTGTGTTCGTGGGCGAAGGCAGCATTCGCCGCGGTGGCGATCCGGCCACCTTGAAGTTGATTGAAAGTCGACGCGAAGCTTTGGCGGGCGACCGGCTGATTAATTTGGACTTCGATCTGCCACTAAATTTCTATCCCCGCGCACCTGAAAATGCGATTGACGGCAGCATCATCCATGTCGTTGACGGCATCGCGAAAATCGGCCAATACCAAACCGTGGTGATCAATCGCGGCGCGCGCGATGGTTTGGAGCCTGGGCATGTGCTCACGGTTTGGCAACGGGGTTCCAAAGTCACAGATCGTTTCTCTTCCCGGCTAATGGGCGAGAAAGTCCAATTGCCCGATGAAATGGCTGGCGATGTAATGGTCTTTAAAACCTACGACCGGATCAGCTACGCGCTGGTCATGCGAGCCACGAACGAGATCGACGTGCTGGACAAAGTGCGCACACCAGAATGATTCTCGACGCTGGTTGCATGCAGCCAGCGTTTTTCCCAAACATAGGGCGATGTCCGGTCAGCATCAACTTGACCGGACTTTGCCGTGGCCCAGAACGATTGGCTAATCCTAGCCGCAACACCCGGACTGCACGGACACAAATTCGATGCTTTGCGCGCACAGCTCGGCTCGGCGAAAAAAATTGTCGCGGCGGCCGAACAAACAGTCATTGCACAAGCGCTAAGCCCAACCGGCGCGCAAGCGCTTCGATCTCCCAATAAAGAGCGACTAAACAAAGCTCACCGTTGGCTGGCGCAGCCTCGGCATGGCCTGGTGACCTGGGCCGAGGACCGCTATCCGGCTTTGCTACGCGAGATCGCTGACCCGCCGGTGGCGTTGTTTGTACGCGGTGATGCCAGGCGCTTGAACCTGCCGCAAATTGCCATCGTTGGCAGTCGGCAGGCGACCCCGGGCGGTGTGGAGATGGCCGGGCGCTTATCGGCACAGCTGGCTCGCGCGGGCTTTTGCATCACCAGCGGATTGGCCCGCGGGATTGACGCGGCCGCTCATCGCGGCGCCCTGGCGGCTGGCGGCACTACCCTCGCCGTCTGCGCGACGGGACCCGATCGAACTTACCCAGCCGTGCACCGAAAACTTGCCGATGACATCGCCACAGGCGGCGCGGTGGTCACCGAATACCTGCCGGGTACCGGGCCACAAGCCTATCGATTTCCACGCCGCAACCGAATTATCAGCGGACTGGCCACCGGTACGTTGGTGGTGGAAGCGGGTGTGCGTAGCGGCGCACTGATCACTGCTCGACTTGCTGCGGAGCAGGGTCGCGAAGTTTTTGCCGTACCGGGTTCTATTCATAATCCCGTCGCACGGGGTTGTCACCAACTTATTCGCAATGGCGCAAAACTCGTTGAGACAACGCAAGATCTTGTGGAAGAACTCGGTGGATTACTGGGTAATCTCGCGGCAAGTATTGAACAAAATCCGGCGACTAAAAAACCAAGCCCAATACGCGAAGATCCGCAATATTCCAAGCTCTTAAGTTGCATGGCTTGGGACCCGGTATCCGCAGATCAATTAGTCGCGCGAAGTGGATTGACGACGGCAGAGGTTTCCTCCATGCTCTTAATCTTAGAGCTGGAAGGGCGTGTCGTGCCGCTGCCCGGCGGTCGATACCAGCAGAGGGAAGAAGGCCACCTTTAATGAGCGAAACAGTGCTTGATGTGCTGATGTATCTGTTCGAAACCTATTCGGAACAGGACTTCGAACAAGAACCTGAACCCGACCAAAGTTTCTTACGAGAAGAGTTGTTGCAGGCTGGTTTTGGTGAACCGGAAGTCGACCATGCCTTAGATTGGCTGGAAGGTTTAGGCGCGCGCCAGGAAGAGCCCTTTGCGGCTTCGCCCGCCGACCGGTCAGTCCGCTTGTTCAACCCCTTTGAGCTATCCCGCTTAGATGCGGAATGCCGTGGGTACATCTTGTATCTCGAGCAGATCGGGATACTCACAACCACCCAGCGCGAATTGGTCATCGACCGCCTGGTCGCCCTAGGCCCCGGTGATATCGATGTAGACCAAGTCAAATGGGTCGTGCTGATGGTGCTTTTCAGCCAGCCCGGCCAGGAAAAAGCCTTTGCCCGCATGGAAGATCTCGTGTTTGAAGAAAACACGGGCATGGTCAACTGAAAAGGGGCTGACACCCCGTCCCCATGATCTAGTATGCTCTCGACCGCGGCCCTGCCGCGGTTTTGCTTTTTAGGCATAAGAATCGATGGGCACAAATATCGTCATTGTTGAATCGCCGGCCAAGGCGAAGACCATTGAGAAGTACCTGGGTAAAGACTTCAAGGTACTGGCTTCCTATGGCCACGTGCGCGATTTGGTCCCCAAGGAGGGGGCGGTTGATCCTGAGCATGGCTATGCCATGAAGTATCAGACCATCGAGCGCAACGAGAAGCACGTTCAGGCCATTGAGAAAGCCCTGAAGAAAGCCGACGCCCTATACCTGGCCACTGACCCGGACCGCGAGGGCGAAGCCATTTCTTGGCATTTGCTCGAATTGCTCAAGGAACGTGGCAAGCTTTCGGATAAACAAGTGCACCGGGTGGTGTTCTACGAAATCACCAAACGCGCCATTCAAGGAGCCATCGATGAACCGCGCGGGCTTTCCAGCGACTTGGTCAATGCACAACAGGCACGGCGCGCGCTGGACTACCTGGTGGGCTTTAACTTGTCGCCCTTGTTGTGGAAGAAGGTGCGCCAAGGTCTATCGGCCGGTCGCGTGCAAAGTCCGGCCCTGCGCATGATCGTCGAACGAGAGCTTGAAATTGAAGCCTTCAAGCCGCGCGAGTACTGGAGCATCGAAGCCCAAATCGGCCAGGCAAAGAACCCGTTTGGCGCCCGGCTGGCAGAGTACCGCAGCGAAAAAGTCGAACAGTTCAGCTTCACCAATGCAGAACAAGCCACCGACGTGCGCCGCAGCCTATTAACCGCGGCGGGTGGCAGCAATATAGACAGCGACGCACCCGTGGGCGCGAAACTTCGCGTTAATGCCATCGAACGCAAACAGCGTCGCCGCAATCCGACTGCCCCCTTTACGACTTCGACGATGCAGCAAGAGGCGGCGCGTAAACTCGGGTTTACCGCGCGGCGCACGATGATGACGGCGCAAAAGCTGTACGAAGGCATCGACACCGGCGAGGGGGCCGTGGGCCTGATTACTTACATGCGCACAGACTCGGTGAATTTGGGCGCCGAGGCAATTACCGAAATTCGCGGGTTCATCGAACAACGCTACGGCAAGGAAAATCTTCCGGACGAACCACGCACGTACAAGACCAAAGCGAAGAACGCTCAGGAAGCTCACGAAGGCATTCGGCCCACCAGTGTGCTGCGCACACCCGATGAATTGAAGGCCCATTTGGATGCTGATCAATACAAGCTGTATAGCTTGATTTGGAAACGCACGGTTGCCTGTCAAATGATTCATGCAGTCTTCGACATGGTGGCTCTAGACCTGCTGCCCGTGAATGATCCCAGCGTGGGACGCTTCCGGGCCACCGGCTCGACCCTGGTGAAACCGGGCTTCATCGCCGTTTATCAGGAAGGTCAGGACGATGTAAAGGACGATGAGGCGGACTCGGCATTACCAAAAGTCGAGGAAGGCGATGTGTTGGAACTCGTGGATGTACTGGCCAACCAGCATTTCACGGAGCCACCACCGCGTTTTTCTGAAGCCAGTTTGGTTAAAGCCTTGGAAGAGTATGGAATCGGTCGCCCATCGACCTACGCCAGTATTATTTCTACTTTGCAAAACCGCGAATATGTGGAAATGGACGGCAAGCGTTTCATTCCCACGGATGTCGGCCGCATCGTCAACGGGTTCTTAACCAAGCATTTCACCCAATACGTGGACTACGGTTTTACCGCGGCTTTGGAAGATGAACTCGATGAAGTCTCGCGCGGCGAACGGGAGTGGGTGCCGCTGTTGGACGCCTTCTGGGTGCCGTTCGAAAAACTCGTCGCTAACAAAGAAGAGACAGTTAGCCGCGAAGACGCGGGCCAATCGCGCGAGCTGGGCATCGACCCCAAATCAGGCAAGCCGGTCAGCGTGCGCATGGGCCGATATGGACCCTTCGTGCAAATTGGCACGCGAGAAGACGAAGAAAAGCCGAAGTTCGCCGGCCTAAAGCCTGGCCAAAAAATGGCGAATATCGATCTCGCCGCCGCGCTGGAACTCTTTAAGCTGCCCCGCAAGCTGGGTGAAACGCCCGAAGGCGAGCCGGTTTCGGCTAGCATCGGCCGCTTCGGCCCCTACGTGCGCTACGCCGACAAGTTCGTGTCCATTCGCGGTGAAGATCCTTACACCATCGAACTGCCCCGCGCTTTAGAGCTCATCGCCGAGAAAAAAATCGCCGATGCCAACCGTTTGATACTGGACTTTCCCGACGCCGGCATTCAGGTGCTCAACGGCCGTTATGGCCCTTACATCACCAATAAAGAAAAAAACGCCCGCGTGCCCAAAGATCGCGAACCCAAGAGCTTGACCCTGGAGGAATGCGAAGAATTACTGGCCAAAGCACCGGTGCGTGGCCGGCGTGGCGCGAAGAAAAAGAAAGTCGCGAAGAAAAAAGTCAGCAAAAAGAAAACCCCGGCGAAAAAGAAAAAGAAGAAGAAAAAGGCCAAGCGTAAGAAAGCCAAAAAAAAGGCCGGCAAAAAGAAAGCGGCGAAGAAGACTAAAGCCACATCGGAATCCGCAGCCGCAACTAATCCGCCTAGCGCGGACTGAACTTTCTCGATGGTGCTGGCAACGGCCCAACTCGCAGCCGCGTCAGCGGTGGTAAGAGCGGGCGGCATCATCGGCTACCCCACCGAGGCCGTGTTCGGGTTTGGCTGTGATCCGGCGGATCGCGACGCCGTTCTGCGGCTGTGCAAAATTAAGCACAGACCATGGCAAGCCGGGCTCATTTTGCTGGCGGCCACCGTCGAACAACTCGCCGGTTGGATTCAACCCGATCCAGGTGAGCTAATTCAATTGAGGGCCGCGTTGAACCACCCGGTAACTTGGGTGGTGAGTCGCGGACCTATGGCGGGGGATTGGGTGACTGGAGGCCGCGCCCGGGTCGCGGTGCGAATCAGTCAACATGCCTTAGCCAGCGAGCTGTGCCTAGCCGTCGATGGTCCGATCGTTTCAACCAGCGCCAATCGTCGCGGCCGTCGGCCCGCGGTAACGGCGCTACAAACGCGGCGCTGGTTTGGCCCAGAATTGGACTACGTTCTGAATGGCGCCACCGGCGGGCGCAGTAAACCCTCTGAAATTCGCGATGCGCGTAGCGGCGAGTGCCTGCGCAGCGTTTGAGCCTCTGGTCTAAGTAGATTGGGTAAAGTATCCTAGGCGGCCATTAACAATAACCCCTAACTGCTTGCTTCTGATAAGAAAAGGGGTCAGACCAACAATCAGGCGAGCCATGCGATAAGAACGGGGCGCATGAAACTACTACGACAATTGCTCTTGATGTTAGTCGTCGCCGCGCTAGTACCGGCGACCGCGGGTAATCTGCGTCCGGCGCCTACCGATGGACGGCTGAGTACGCTGGGCGTTCAATCGCAGGATGAGCGACTTTATATCGTGCAGCTGGCCGATGCGCCCGCATTGACCTACCGCGGCGGCAAAGGGCTGGCCGCAACGAAGCCGGCAGAAGGCGAACGCTTCGATCCCGACCATCCCAATGTGCAGCGCTATGGCGAGCATCTCGTGCGCCAGCATGATGCCGCCCTGCGCTCCGTGGGCGCTTACTACGAAAAGGTCTATAGCTATCGCTACACCTTCAACGGCTTTGCGGCCCGCATGACGGAGCAACAGGCGCAAAAACTTCGCACTCAACGCCATGTTCTGAATGTTTGGGAGGATCAAGCTCGCTATCTATACACCAACAATAGTTCTTCTTTTTTGGGCTTGTTTAACAATGAGAACGGCCTACGTACCAGTCTCGGCCTAACTGGCGAAAATGTAGTCATTGGTGTCATCGATAGCGGCATTGCACCGGAACACCCCAGTTTTAGAGACACAGTAGAGAAAAATTCGCGGGTGCCCCGCCTGTGCCGCAGCAGCTGGGCAGAAAGTAGCCTGCTGGGTTTGTGGTTGTGCTTTCGTTTTAGAGATGCGGATGATGAAGTTATCTTTTCCGGCGTACCCGGCTGGAAGGGCCGGTGTGAAGCAGGCGATACCAGCGCTGACCGGTTTAGCAGTAGGGACTGCAACAACAAAATAATCGGGGCACGTTTTTACATTGACGGGTTTCTAGCCAGCAATCAATTGGATGCCAATGAATTTATCTCGCCAAGAGATGCTGACGGTCACGGCACACATATTGCATCCACCGCGGCAGGGAACGAAGTCGGCGCTGCCATCGGCGGCAATGAGGTTGCGCGCATTAGCGGCGTGGCACCGCGCGCGCGCATTGCCGTCTACAAAGCCTGCTGGCTGGAGCCGGGTCAAACACGCGGGACCTGCAGCACAGCCGACTTGCAGCGTGCCATTGAAGATGCGGTCGCCGATGGTGTAGACATCATCAACTATTCCGTGGGCAACACGGACATCAGCATTGACGACCCCGATGATCTTGCCCTGTTGGCGGCTTCGGATGCCGGCGTGCTGAGTGTTGTGGCAGCCGGCAACGACGGTCCGGACAATCCCTTGGGCAATATCTTGTCGCCCGCCGGGGCACCCTGGGTACTGACGGTGGCGGCATCGAGCCGGAGCGGCAAGAAGTTTGCCGAAGCCCTGCGGGTTGATTCCCCCGCCAACCTCGCCCGTAACTATGCGCAGATCGAAGCCACATTCACACCACCGCTGAGACAAACGGGCGCCATTACCAAGCCACTGATTCTCGTTGACGACGGCATCGCAATTTTTGGCGGCGGCGCGGCGGGAACAACCTACGACGCTTGTGAAAGCATTAGAAACGATGACCAAATTCGCGACCAAATTGCCTTCTTGCAACGCACGCAAAACGGCTGCAATTTCGAAGAGAAGTTACGCAACGTGCAGCTGGCCGGCGCCGATGCCGCGGTGGTATTTAGCGACGAGGGCCCACCGATTGCCATGCTGGGTCCGCGCAATATCATCACGATTCCGGCCGTTATGATTAGTCAAGCCGACGGCGAACTGTTGCTGGACCGGTTAAATGCCGGCGACAGCATCGAAGTCACCCTCGATGACGGTCTGGTACTAGAGCAAGCGGCCGCGGGCAATATCATGGCCGCGTTTTCATCGCGGGGGCCGAATCAAGCTGCCTTGGATATTCTCAAGCCCGATGTGACGGCCCCGGGTGTGGATATTTTAGCGGCGCACACACCGAATGTGGCCAATGGTATTCGCGGCCGAAATTTTCAGTATCTATCAGGCACGTCCATGGCGGTTCCCCACGTGGCCGGCATCGCGGCATTGATCAAACAGCAGTATCCTAATCGCAGTCCGGCGGCATTGGCCTCGTCCTTGGTGACCAGTGCAAGGCAGAACATACAAGACGGCGATGCGGAAACTCCCGCGGATCCCTTCGACATGGGCGGCGGACACGTGGTACCGAACAAAGCCATTTTCCCCGGCCTTGTTTATGAGGCCGGCAAAGCCGACTACGACGCGTTTCTTTGTGGCACACAAAGGCCGCGGGCCAATCAAACCGAATGCGACGCCTTGCGCGCGGCGGGCTTGCCCACGGCAGCCGCCGATCTGAATTTGGCCACGATTAGCCTTGGATCTTTAGCGCATCAGCGAACGATTCGCCGAACCGTCACCAATGTTGGACAACCGGCTACTTACCAAGCGCAAATTACCGAGCCCCAGGGCATCACCGTCACGGTATCGCCCGACTCCCTCACCCTTGGCCGTAATGAAACCGCTGAATTTAGTTTGGATTTCTCGAAAAATGTTGCGGGTGCCGATGAATGGCGGTTCGGCGATTTAGTCTGGGCCGACGGCAACCGCCGTGTGCGCAGCCCTATCGCGGTGCGACCCGTCGCCTTTGTCGCACCCGCCGAGCTTAGCGGGGCGGGCACGACGGGAAACTTGGATTTCGACGTGCAATTTGGTTACAGCGGTGAATACGCCGCCACTGTACATGGCCTCGCCCCCGCTGATGTCGAACCCGGCAGTGTGGCCAATGACCCCTTAAAGAATTACTTCTTTGAACCGGATAACCGCCGCTTACCCGAGAGTGTCGCGCGGTTTGTATTCGACGTGGCTGAGGATGCGGCGTTTTTGCGAGTTGCACTGTTCAATGAAGACACCGACGGCGAGGATGATCTAGACCTATATTTGTACTTTTGCCCACTGGATCTAACGCAGCCCTGCAGCGAGTTGCTCAATAGTGGCGCTGACGACTCCAATGAGTCGGTGAGCATAGAGTTCCCTAGCCCGGGAGAATATTATGTGGATGTGCACGGCTTCCGGACCGATGAGGTCGCCGGCGGCCCGGGCGCGAATTTCGACCTGTCTGTTTGGACATTTGGTGTTAACGATAACCGCGGCAACTTAAATATCACCGCACCCGCGGATGCCAACCTCGGTCAAACGGGCAGCATTAGCTTACAGTGGGCAGACTTGGAGCCGAGGCGCTACCTAGGCGGTATTACCCACGACGATGGTGCCCAAGCTTTGGCGTTTACGGTGATTAGCATCGTCCCGTAGACCAGGACGCATAGAGTGAGCACTAAGTTGATATTGACCCTGTCTAATGGCGCCATGGAGCACAGAACCATGCTTGGCAAGATTAATCCGCGTATTTTTTGGACCACCCTGTGTATTTGCGCCGTGAGCTTAGTAACCGGGTGTGGCGGCCCCCAAGCCGACGGCGGCGCATCCTCGTCTAACAATCAAGTTGACGAGCAACTATTGCTGGACTATCTCGCCGACAACAGCAGGGTGGCCTTGATTGATGCGCGCAGCCCGAAGGAATTTTCCGCGCAACACATTCCCGGCGCGGTTAACTTACCCTATGATGAATTGGACCAACACCAAACACTATTGCCCCGTGAAAAAGACAAGCCCATTGTCATTTATTGCCGTAGCGGCAAGCGTGCGGGCATTCTTGGCGAAGAGCTACAAACGCTGGGCTACTCCAATGTTCACGTGCTACCACGCGAGCAAATCTTTTGGAACGACGAAGTCATGGTGCTTAACGCCAGTCTAGATCAATAAACGCGACCTTCAGTGGAAACATCGAGAGTCCGGCATACAGAAAGTATGGGCCTTGGCTTTGTTATTTGGTCGTAAGCGCTGGCGAGTATTCGCGCCCTCTTTACAAGCCCAGCGATCCATCGCCGCCTAATGACCCACGGGCAGGTGAACACGTGCAATAGCAGTAAGGGCTTGCCGATAAGGCCTACTTTTTGCGGCCTTAGCATTGTGCTCCAAGCCGGGTCATCAGCCCGCAAAACCTTGGCAATTGACAAGCGCCTAGGCGCCAAGGTAATTTAGACTGAGTCTAAATTAGCAGTCAGGGAGCCCATCATGTGGAGCAAGGCCGGTCGCGGAGCAATCTACGGCGCGTTATGGCTGCTGGTGGGCGGGCTGATTCTCGGCCCTGGACCGCGCGCCGATGTCGGCCCAGAAACGCCTAGCCAGCTGGTCGATAAGCAAAAACTGCTGGGTTTTCTGGCCGACAACAACAGCCTAACCCTCATTGATGCGCGCAGCCCCGAAGAGTTTGCCGCCCAACATATCCCCGGAGCCATCAATCTGCCTTTTGATCAGCTCGATCAAAACCGCGCGTTGCTACCCGAAGATTACGCATCACCCATTGTTGTTTACTGCCGCAGCGGTCAACGCGCCGAGGCGTTGCGCGCGGACCTGGCATCTTTGGGCTACAGCGACGTGCAAGTGTTACCCCGTGAGCAAATATTCTGGAACGACGAGGTCATGGTGTTCAATTGCGGCGTGGAAACCCCAGCGACGCCGAACGCCAGCCCGATAACGGCTGTTGCCGGCGACTAGGAGTCAATATGAAAAGCATCGCCACTGTTTTTGCGCTATTAACCAGCGCTAGCCTACTAGCCGCCGCACCGCTGGGCTTGCCCGAGCTGGACATACCCGCGAACAATCCACAAACACCCGCAAAGATTGCGCTGGGCGACAAGCTTTTTCATGACCAGCGCTTCAGTTCCACCGGTGAGGTCAGTTGCGCAAGCTGCCACGATGCCGATAAAGGCTTTACCGACAGCCCCCTGAGGACATCCGAAGGCATCAACAAACTCACCGGCACCCGCAACGCGCCCACGGTGCTGAATGCGGCCTACAACCGAACCCAGTTTTGGGACGGCCGCTCGCCAGATTTAGAAGACCAAGCGCTACACCCATTTGTGAATCCGGTGGAAATGGCCCTACCCGACCACGAAGCTTTGCTGGCCGTCATCCGCAATGATGCTGACTATTTGCAACAGTTCAACACTGTTTTCGGCATAGACAGCAGCGAGCTCAGCATGCAGGAAGTCACCCAAGCGATCGCCGCGTTTGAGCGTACTAAGATTAGTGGCAATTCAGCTTTCGATCGGTTTTATTTCGGTGGTGAAGGCGACGCAATGAACGCAGCAGCCCAGCGTGGTTTGGATGTGTTTCTAAATGACGGCCGCTGCGTGTCTTGCCATGTCATTGAGCAAGACCAAGCCTTGTTTACCGATCATCGATTTCACAATATCGGTGTGGGCATTAACGAACTGCAACAAACCATTGTGGAAACCGCTCGCGCCTTTCAGCGGCAGAAGCTGGCCGATGAAAATTTGGATGTAGATGTTGCCGCCTTAACCGACGCCAATGTTTCCGAGTTAGGGCGTTTAGCCATCACCGATGAACTCAGCGACATGGGAGGGTTCAAAACCCCCAGCTTGCGCAATATCGCCCTAACAGCCCCCTATATGCATGACGGCAGCATCGAGACCCTGCGCGACGTGGTCACGCACTACAACAACGGCGGTGCGACTAACGAAGGGGATCCCGTCAATCCGTTCATCAGTGGGGGCATTCGGCCCCTTGACCTGACCGAGCAACAGATCGATGACTTGGTTGAGTTTATGGAAGCTTTAACCAGTCCAGAATACGACAGGTCAAAATCGGTCAGCGCCACCACGCCCAAGTTCGGGAGTAACTAATCATGAGTAATCAGCGCCGAAAATTTCTTCGCCACGCTGGGGCCGGCATTGCCGCCAGCATGCTGCCTGTGAGTATGGTCAAGCTGGCCTTTGCCGATGATGCGAGCCAGGATTTTAGCTTTGCCTATATTTCTGATGCGCACATCCAACATATTTCGGGTAATCAATTTGTGCGCAACTGGGACCAAGGGCTCATTCGCGCCGTAGCCGAGGCCAACCTACTTGAGCCCAAGCCCGACTTTGTTGTATTCGGCGGCGACCTGGCCCAGCTGGGCACGCAGCCAGAGCTAGACCACGGCGCGGAAATTCTCTCGGCCTTGCGCTACAAGACGCACATGGTCATGGGCGAACATGATTACTACTTAGACTTAGGGGAATACTGGAGCGAACTGTTCGGTAAGCATTACTACAGCTTCGATCACAAGGGTGTTCATTTCGTCGTAATCAATAGCATTCTGACCTATGACGAGTGGACCTTCGATCGTTGGCCCACAGCGGAACAGCGCATGAACGAAATGGCCGGCCTGGATAACCCCAACGGCTCGCCATTTATGGTGGGTACTCAGCAACTCAAATGGCTAGAAAAAGACCTGGAAGATCTATCGGCCGATACCCCGGTGGTGGTCTTCTCGCATTCACCGCTGCAAAAAATCTACAAAGGCTGGAACTTTTGGACCGAAGAGGCAGATGAAATCCAGAAAATTCTTAAGCGCTTTAAGAAAGCCAATGTGATCTACGGTCATGTGCATCAAATTCAATACAATCAAATCGATAGCATTGCCTTTACCTCGGTGATGTCGACGGCCTGGCCTTGGCCTTACCCTGAAAGCTATGCCCAGGCCGAGAGTTATCTGCCGGTGCTGACCGTCCCCATGAATCGGGCCGACCCATTCGACGAACGAGACGCAACGGGTTGGCAGTTCATGAACATAAACTCGGGGCGCGCTGATCTACACTTTAATCTTTATAACAACAGCAATCGGGTTGTTGCTTTCAATGCCGAGCGTCAACGCCCTGAAGACCGACAGTATCAGCCCGAAGATGCCCGTATTCCGGCGCAAAAACACTATTAAGACAGGAGCCGCAGAATGAAAACTTTATTGACCCTGATATTGGCCCTCTGCGCAAGCTTTACGGCCTCGGCCGATGAGTTTTCTGAATCCGATACCGACCGCTGGATGGCGCAATACGAAATGGTTGCTCAGCAGGGCCGTGATCTATGGACTAGCGGCGAGGTCGGCAGCAACGGCGTGGCCTGCGCGCAGTGCCACCCCAACGCGGCCAACACGCACCCAGAAACTTATCCCAAATTCCAAAAACAGCTCGGCCGTGTGGCGCAGATTTGGGAGATGATCAATTGGTGTATCCGCAATCCTTTGGAGGGCGAGAATCTCGCGGCCGATGATCCCGACATGATTGCCCTGCAGGCCTATATTTTTAAGGAGCGCCGGGGCGTCGCCTTGTCGCCTGGCACACATTGATTGTTCGGATTAGACCGCAGTGCCTACCGCTTAGGGCTACTGGGTTTGGCGGGACATTATCGCTGTGCATGGCAAGCACGTCGATAAACGAGCCGTATGATAACCGCAAGATGACTGGCGTCGGTCGAGTTGCCGCCGTGAGATGTAAAAAACATCGCCCAGTTCGCTAGCCACCGCGCCACAGTGGCGAGGTAATATTCACCAGCGCAAGCAGTAGCAGCGTCAACCAAGTCATCAGCGTCCCGTAGAAACGCCCGGACGACCGGCCTTTGGATTGACTCAAGCCGGCGGCATGCAATAGCCGGCCGATGATTAGTACCGCGCCGGCTACGTGCAGAAGCAAATGGTTCGCAGCTTGGCTTTCGGCCAGAGCCAGCAGGATTAGGGCCAGCGGCATGTACTCCACGCAATTGGCCTGCACGCGAATCGCGCGTTCAAGTTCTTCCTGACCGCCGCCACCAATACCTACTTGATGCTTGCGCCGCAAACCCACAATACGGGCGCTGAGGGCCAGCAGTAGCAGAGCACCAAGGCCCGCGTAAAAACCGGTGATCATCATGGCAATCTCCTCATTACGAACAAAGTAGTTGATGGTCCGCGCTAAGTTGCCAAGGCCGCGCACTCGACATGACGATAACAACTCAGCAAATGGTCGTTCACCAATCCCGTTGCCTGCATGTGCGCATACATGATCGTGCTACCGACAAACTTGAATCCGCGCTGCTTCAAATCTTTACTGAGGGCATCGGAGATCGTTGAAGTAGCCGGGACCTCCGACGGCTTACGCCAGCGGTTTTGCAGCGGACGATGGTTGACGAAACGCCAAATGTAGTCACTGAAACTACCCAGTTCGGACTGCAGGTCTAGGAATGCGCGGGCATTGGAAACAGCAGCGGCAATCTTCAAGCGATTCCGAATAATGGCGGGATTCTTCGCTAGCTGGCGCTGCTGCGCCGGGGTGAACCGGGCCACAAGCTCCGCATCGAAATCCGCGAAGGCTTCGCGATAACCGTCGCGTTTGTGCAGTACTGTGGCCCAACTGAGTCCGGCTTGTGCACCCTCCAGAATCAGAAATTCGAACTGACGCTGATCATCGCGTACCGGTACGCCCCATTCGGTGTCGTGATACCGCTGATAAACCTCACTGACCCCTTGGGACCATGGGCAGGCATTTCGCTTGTTCGCCGTCGTCATTGTTGATTTTTCCCCATGGAACCCCGGTAAGACATGCTGCCGGCTAAGGATTATGGTAAAAAGCGAAGAGCCGCGATACTTGCAGAAACTATAGATCCCGTGCGACCGGCCGGGAAATTGCCAGGGGAGCATTTTTAATGACGGACCGCTACGGGGTCATCGGTCACCCGATTGCCCATAGTAAGTCACCCATCATCCACTACCAGTTTGCCAAGCAAACGGGCCAGGACATTAGCTACGAAGCCTTCGATATGGCACCTGCCCAACTAGAGAGCGAGCTGGACGCGTTGATTGACGCCGGCCTGCGCGGCTTCAATGTGACCGTGCCCCATAAGGAGTCGGTCGCGCAACTGGTCAATGTGCTGGAGGATCAGGCGGAGCAGGCCGGCGCGGTCAATACCATCTCGGTGCTACCCGACGGGAAGCTACAAGGCGACAACACCGACGGCTTGGGCCTGGTGAACGACTTAACCCTGAATTTACATATGCGCCTGGCGGGGATCAGAATTCTGATTTTAGGCGCCGGTGGCGCGACCTGCGGTATCGTGCCGGCGCTGCTGGAGGCCAAGCCCAGCAAGCTGCGCATCGCCAACCGGACGGTCGAGAGAGCCGAGGGTGTGGCTCTAAGATTCAGCGACTTAGGTGAGGTCCATGCCTGCAGCTTCGACGAGCTAGGTGGCCGTAGCTTCGATTTGGTCATCAACGCCACCTCAGCCGGCCTGCAAGGCGACGTGCCGCCGTTTCCCAAATCCATTGTGGCCCAGAAACCGTCTGCTACGACCTGTCCTACGCCATGGGAGAAACGCCTTTTGTCGCCTGGACCAGGCCGCTAAAGCCCAAAGCATCGTATCAAGGCTGGGGCATGCTGGTGGAACAAGCCGCCGAATCCTTCAAGATTTGGCGGGGTGTGCGGCCCGACACCCGGCCCGTGCGACGCCGCCTGCCCTAGAATTCGATTGTATTGTTGCGCTGACGCAACAAAACCAGCAAGGCCCATTTGACATTATCCAAGAATTGCCGAATTATCCGGCTGGGTTATGGTTTTTGTTGTTGCGGACCAACCACATATCGAAAGTTTTTGGTCCGATATCTAGTCCACCAGGGTTGTCAGTGGACACCGGGGAATTGCTATGAAATCTCGTAAATTGGCAGGCAAGCGGATGGTTGCGCGAATGAATCCTGTGGCTGGGGCCATCGCGGTGGCGATGGGCTCGACGGTTGTTACGCCAGTCGCCGCGCAAGACGGGTTTTTCGACGAAATCGTCGTGACGGCAACTCGCCGCGCGACAGATATTCAGGACGTACCGTATAACATCGCGGCGTTTAGCGGTGAGACCCTCGAAAATCAAAGAATCACGAGTTTGGGTGAATTTGCCCGTTGGGTTCCCGGGCTGAGTCTGACCGATCAAGGGCCGAGAGGCGCGGATATTTTGACCGTGCGCGGTTTGAACGCGAGTTCAATTCAAGCCTCTGAGTTTCTAGATAACACCGGGGGCGACACGGTAGGTGTCTATGTCGGCGAAATTCCTCTATACATCGATTTGAAAATAATCGATATGGAACGCGTTGAGGTTCTCATTGGCCCGCAAGGCACACTTTATGGTGCGGGTACTTTGGCGGGCGCTGTTCGCTATATTCCCAATCGACCAGACCTTAGCGAATCCAGCCTAGACGTCCATGCCAAAGCTTATGATCTCGCCGAAAGTGATGACATCGGCTGGGGCGGAGACTTTACGCTTAACGTGCCGTTGATCAGCGACAAATTAGGTTTCCGCGGCACCTTGGGTTATGTGGAAGAGTCGGGTTACACGGATTATCCGTTCCTAGTGCGCGAACCAGGAGTTTCGAATCCCGAACCCGATTTTAGTAATCCCGCCGACGTAGCCGCCAACTTGAGATTGGAGGAAGACGCGGATAAAGAAGAAACCCTGTCCGCCCGTGCAAGCCTTCTTTGGGACATCAGTGATGACGCTAGTGCCACACTCAGTTATCACTTTCAAAATCAAGATGTGGGCGGGCGCAGTATTAATCATCAAGGCGCCTTTGGTACCGGAGAGTACGAATCCGGTCATCGCTATCTAGAACCCAGCGAACGGCAAAACCAACTCGTAAGTCTGGAAGTTACCGCGGGATTTGACATGGGCGTCTTCGGCCCGGTGAAGCTGACGTCCGCAACAGGTTTTTCCAGATATGATGAAGAAGGCCAGCGCGACCAAACGGATTTGCTGCTGAATTTTGAGTATGGCTACGAAGATTTTCCGGCCTTCGCCGCTTTCACGCGGGAAGAATCCGAAGAAGAAGGCATAGTGCAAGAGCTGCGCCTTGTCTCTGATGGAGACGCGCCGGTGAGTTGGATCATCGGTGCCTTCTATCGCGACCAAGACTTGGATGCCATTAGTCAGGAGTTTACCCCCGGTATCGACGAGTTTTTCGGTATCGCGCCACCACCACTGCCCACCGGAGACCTGGAATACCAGCAGTTGACCAAGGAGCAAATCGAGGAGAAGGCTGTTTTCGGCGAAGTCGGCTACCGAATCACGGAAGCCTGGCAAGTGACGGGCGGGCTACGCTGGTTTACCTACGACGATGATGTACAACTTGCCGTTGATCTACCACTGATTGGAGTCGTCAATTCACCGTTTGAAACCGCATCAACCGATGATGACGGGGTGACTTGGAAGATCAATACATCCCTGGACGTCGAAAACCTCTTGCCCGGCATGGACACCGGCAATATCTATGCAACCATCAGTACCGGATATCGGCTCGGCGGTGTCAACGTCTTCCAGCCTTGTGCAACGGTTCCGCCGCCACCGGGACAAAACGTTTGCCTAACACCGGATGAGCTGGCCTTTGACTTCGACGAAACCGTCAACTACGAAATCGGCGCAAAAACAAATTGGCTAGACGACAGCATGATGGTAAACCTAGCCTTGTTCTACGTTGAGTGGGACGACGTGCAGGTTGATTCAACAAGTTTCTTCGGCGATGTCCCAATTACGGTGAATGCCGCGGAAGCCGTTAGTACCGGCGTTGAGTTGCAAACCCGCTGGCAAATTAATGACAACTGGGCCGTCTTTGGCAGCTATTCCTACACCAAGGCCGAACTGTCCGAAGATTCACCCAACATTGTGGGAATTCGCAGCGCACCGCCCAATGCAGACGCGTTCGACGGCGATCGTCTACCCGGCACGCCGGAGCATTCAGGCAGCCTAAACTTCAACTACTCAACCAGCGTCTTCAACGGACTGTCGCTGGAAGCCAACTACGGTTTAACCAGTATCAGCGATGTCTATACGAAGATTGGAATGCGCGGTAGCGGTGAAGCGCTTGGTGGATTTACTGTGCACAACGCGTCGATTAGCCTGTCGAACGATGTTTGGACGGCCACCTTGTACTCTGACAACTTAACCAACAAGTTCGCCAGAACTGGTGTGCGCGCGGACACCGACTTCATCGACAGTCTAGGTGCACCGAACTTTACCCTGCGCCGCTACTACCACAATACGCTGAGGCCGAGAACCATCGGCATCGATTTTCGCTATAACTTCTCGTTCTAGCTAAACCGTTCCAAGGCCTGGCCGGCACGCGCTGGCCAGGCTTTTTCTTTGCCTAGTGGCATGGGCCCACCAGCTGGGTTAAGTTCTCAGCATGCCTTCCGCGACTCGAGATACTCCGGCATCCACTGAAGACATCCCGGCTCTTCAGCGTCACGCCGAACAATGCCTAGCCCGGGGCGACGTGGCCCCAGCGCAGCAGGCTTGCCTAAAAATATTGCACTTAGACAAGCAACACGCCGACGGGTATTTCCTGTTGGGCATGGTTTCCGTTGCCTTGCAACGCTTTAGCAACGCGCGTGAGTTCATCGAGAAAGCGCGCGAACTGGATCCGAGCCGCGTCGAATACACCACGCAGCTGGCGCGTTGCCTAGCAATGTTAAGGCTAGATGTTGAAGCGGCCGAGGTCGCTGAACAGGCGCTAGCGCAGGAACCTAAGACCGCGTTGACGCTGGATACCTTGGGCGTCGTACTCAGTCGCCTGGGTAAGCATGAGGAAGCCGTAGAGATGTTTAGGCAGGCAGTTCGCGAGGACTCGGAAACGCCCAGTTACTACTTTAACTTGGCCTCATCATTGAAATTTCTGGGCCAATTTGAAGAGGCGGAAAGGGCCTACGAGGCAGCTCTGAACAAAAACCCAAGATTTTATAAGGCCCATTCAGCTTTATCACAATTACGCCGACAAACGCCGAAGAAGAATCACATCAGGCGCTTAGAAGGCTTGTTACGCAACGTGGGCGACAATGTGGCAGGCGAAGTACATTTGCGGCACGCACTAGCCAAGGAACTTGAGGATCTGGGTGAATACAGTAGATCTTTCGAGCATCTGCGGCTGGGCAAGCAAAGAAGGTCAACCGAACTAGGCTACGAAAGCGCCCGCGACCGGGCCATGTTCGATGCATTAACACGCGCATTTCCCACCGCGGAACAAGCATGCCAATTCGATACCTCCGAGAACGCCCCGGCTCTTTTTGTGGTCGGCATGCCAAGAACGGGAACAACTTTAGTCGAGCGTATTTTGTCTAGCCATTCCAAGGTTTCGAGCGCAGGTGAACTGCAAACCTTTGGGCTGCTGTTAAAAAGATTAGCCGAAACAAAATCGCCGGGAATGCTAGATCCAGAAACTATTGCACGTAGTCAGCAACTGAATTTACAAGGTCTCGGGAACGCTTATGTTCAGGCCGGCAGACGCGCAGCGAACACCAGCGGTGTATTCGTTGACAAGATGCCGCTGAATTTTCTCTACGCTGGTTTCATTCGGCGGGCACTGCCCAATGCGCGCATGGTCTGCTTGCTGCGCCATCCGATGGATACCGTACTAAGCAATTTTCGGCAATTGTTCTCTCTGCAAGTGTCTTATTATGACTACGCCTATACGCTTGAGGACATAGCCCGCTACCACCTGATGTTCCGCGATCTGCTAGATCATTGGGACAAGGTTTTACCCGAGCTAATCTTGCGAGTAAATTACGAAGACTTGGTGGCAAACCAGGTCGGGGAAACCGAGAGACTGTTGAGTCATTGCGGACTTGGGTGGGAGGAAGCTTGTTTAGACTTCACTAGAAATACAAGTGCCGTGGCCACGGCTAGCGCGGTCCAAGTTCGAGAGTCGCTGTATACAAGGGCCGTGCATCGCTGGAAAAACTACGAACGAGAGCTGGAGCCCGCGCGGCGAATTTTTGAGGCGGCGGGGCTGGCGATAACTTGAACAAGTTTGTTTCGGCCCACGCGCCATCTAAAAATATTTTTCTATATGAGCCAAATCGATTGCATCACAGCCATACTCGCCATTCCCGCCGTGGAGGAAACCGGCGAGCTGCGCGATGCGCTACCGGGCGATGCAGTTCTCGAAGAACACTTTGCGGTTGTCGCCGAACGTTTTTCACGACTGAATCACAGCGACGGTGAGCAAAAGAGCCGCATAGATGAAATTTTAGAAGAATTTCTCGGCCAAGCCGTGGCAAGCCATCGGGTGGATCTTACCCACTACGAGAAAAAGGGTAAGGTCTATCCCGCCATCGTTTTTCATACGTCAGGAATCTCTACGGAAACCGGCGAGCCTCTGGCTGATGCAATTACCAAGAGGTTTCGCGAGGAGTCCGCGCGCAATGATTTGGCGAGTTTGCTCGGTCCCGCACTGTCTGTCGATTGGGTCAGTGTATATACGACATTTGGACCCAGCGGGCGTGAAGCAGATGGTTCTGATTAAATTAATCAGGTATCGATTTATCTAGGATAGTCGAGCTATGAACTCCTCCAGCTATTTACTCAGTGTTCGCGGCGCATCGACGGATGCCCTCGATATTATCTTCATGGGCATTATTCTTTTGTCCGTGGTATTGGGCGTTTTGCTATTTATCGAGCGCCCTAAACATGAACCGAATGTACACAGCCCGAAGATGGCTTGGCTTAGGGCCGGCCTGTATTGCTGCGGCGTCTATATCATCAGTTGGTTGGCAGGTGTGCTCCCCGCCATTGCAACGCAGCCGCTGGCGACTCCGGAGCAGCTGAGCAATGGTTCTTGGTTGGCGCTGACAGCACTTTGCTTTGCGATATTCGCCTGGGGCTATTTGTTTTGGTGGCCGCGTGGCACTTTGACCCATGGCCGGGAGCTGTTTTTTATTCCTGCGGCATTGTTCGGCCTGATATGGGGTAGCGCCAGTGGACTGCTGCTGCTGTCCATCTATGCCGTTCTTTTGGGCTTTGGTTTGCCGGCCTGGGGGGCGGCCTTGGTCACTTTACCCATCATGGCCGTCTACAATATGAACTACCAGTTGGGCTGGTGGGATATTCATGTATCACCGCCCCACAATATTCGCGCCTGGAACAACAAGAAGGTCTTGGGCGCGCACAATCCGTTTTTAATCGTCACCCTGCTGCATTTAGCGCTGTTCGGCAATCTTGCGCTGTTTGTCCTGCTCTATGCGCTGGCCATGTCGGCATCGGCCGTGGCCATGCGGTTTCCGCCGTTCTGGCTGCCGGATGGACCGCGGGTTTCCACTGAAACGGCCATCGGGGAATAGGGTTCGCGTATGAACGACGGCGTGCTTGAGATTTCGCTGTCAAGCCTAGCAATCGCCGCGCTGCCCGTGGTTCTGCTGCTACTGGTTCTGCATCGCTGGTCGCTGGAGACCGGCAAAGCCGCCTACGCCGTCGCCCGCATGCTGCTTCAGCTTTTGCTCATTGGTTTCGTGTTGAACTTTTTGTTCACCACCGAACAGGCCTGGATCATTGTATTGGTGCTCACTTTGATGTTGATGATCGCGAGCTGGATTGCATTGCAGCCGCTACAAGCTAAGGACTCCAAAGTTTTTCTGCGTGCTTTGATATCTATCACCCTGGGCGGCATACCGGTGTTGATCCTGGTTACCCAGGCGGTTATCGGCATAGAACCCTGGTACAACCCGCGTTATCTGATTCCCCTCGCCGGGATGATTTTCGCCGGTGCCATGAATGCGGTGAGCTTAGCTGCCGAACGCTGGGTTTCCGAGCTGCAACTAGATCATTCAATGCAACAGGCGCGGGGAACGGCCTTGCGAGCCGCGCTAATTCCGCTGCTAAATTCCTTGTTCGCCGTAGGGCTTGTATCACTGCCGGGCATGATGACAGGGCAAATCTTATCCGGTGTCGATCCGTTAACAGCGGCTCGCTATCAAATCGTCGTCATGTGTATGCTATTTAGCGCTTCGGGTCTCGCGGCGGCATGTTATCTTTCCTTGGCCAACAGGGGTCGAACCGATTTAATGGGAACAAGTTAGATCGTATCGCTATCGACGATCTAACTTGTTCCCATTAAATCGGTTCGACCCAAAAAACCATATGACGCTCAGTGAACTAATTGCGGTAACAGCTACCGTCGCCCTAGGTTCCGTCATTCAGGCGGCCAGCGGAGTGGGCGCTGGATTTTTGATGGTACCCCTGTTGGCTTGGATCAATTTGGAATTAGTTCCCGGGCCAGTGATTTTCGGCAGCATATTCCTATCGGCTCTAATGGCCTGGAAAGAGCGCGCGGCTATTGACCGGGAAAACTTGCCGGCCATTTTTCTTGGCCTGATCGGCGGCGCTTTCCTTGGCGCTTGGATTCTCAGCGTGGTGCCGAGCACCGCGCTGGGCATCGTGTTTGGCGTCACTATTCTATTAGCTGTATTGGTGACCGCTTCTGGATTAGACGTTCCCTTGAACCAAAACAGCGCGCTATTGTGCGGCGCGATTTCCGGCGCCATGGGCGCTAGCAGCGGAATTGGCGCACCCATGCTGGCGATCCTCTACCAGCACAGTTCCGGGGCACGCGTACGAGCCACCCTGGCATTCTTGTATACCGGGGCGTCGATACTCATTCTGATCATGCTGGCGATATTCGGTAAATTTGGCCCTGCACAAGCGCGCGATGGCGCCATGATGATTCCGGGTTTCTTGCTCGGCTATTGGCTGGTTATTTCTTTCCGAGGAAAACTTGCACGCTTCGGATCGCGTGGGCCGATATTGGTCATCTCCGCGTTGGCTGCCGTATTGCTGCTGGGACGGAGTTTAGTGAATTAAGGGTCGAACCGATTTTCTGACAGGCTGGGATACGACACCAGCCTGCCAGAAAGTCTGGTTTGACCCCTTTAACGAAGTGTGACTAGCTCTTCAGCACTAGTCGGATGAATCGCAACCGTATCGTCAAAGTCTTGCTTGCTGGCGCCCATCCGAATCGCGACGGCAAACCCTTGCAACATTTCATCCGCACCGGGACCGATGAGATGCACACCCAAAACTTTTTGCGCCTCACCCGCAGTGACCAGCTTCATACGGGTTTTTGGCTTATGTTCGGTCACACCATTGGCTAACGGGACAAATTCCGATGAGAAAACTTGTACGGCGTCACCATGCACTTCGCGGGCTTCAGCCTCGGTCATCCCGCAGCTGCCGATGGGCGGATGACTGAACACAACGGATGGAATATTCCGGTAGTCAAGATGGCGGCCCGGCATATCGCCGAATAATCGGTCGCTTAAGCGGCGTCCAGCGGCTATGGCCACGGGCGTCAAAGCCACCCGGCCCGTCACATCGCCAATGGCATAGATGCCTGCCACATTGGTCGCCTGATACTTGTCCGTGGGAATGAAACCTCGCTGATCAAGATTTACACCGGCAGCCTCAAGCCCCATTCCTGCGGTCTCCGGCACGCGGCCAATGGCCCACAACCAGGTGTCAAAGCCGCCTTCGGTTTTTCCATTGGCAAGGCTCGCTTCAATTGATTGGTTAAGGCACGTTAATTTTTCCACCCTAGAATTTGGCCGCAGATGGATACCGCTGTTAGCCAGCGCCTCGAGCAAGCCGCGCTGGATCATTTCATCGAAATCACGCAGCACCCCTTCGTAACGAAAAAACAGCGTCACATCAGCGCCCAGAGCACGCAGCATGCCAGACAATTCAACGGCAATGTAGCCCGCCCCGGCCACGGCGACGCGCTGGGGTAGATGTTCCAACTCGAAAAAACCGTTGGACGTGGTCCCCAACTCGGCACCCGGTATCGATGGTAGAAGCGGACGACCGCCGATGGCGATAACAATATGCGCAGCACTAAATTCGCGACCGTCGGCGATGACGCTGCCCTTGGCCGATAGGCTGGCATCGGCAGCCAGGTAGTCAACTTTTTTGTTTTCTAGATTACGCGCATAGATACCGTTGAGGCGTGTTACATAGGCATCTCTTTTGACCTTGAGACTGTTCCAGTCGTGCCCTATCTCCGGCGGGATATCAAAGCCATATTCGCGGGCATCACCAAACGCGTGCGCAAAGCTGGCCGCATGCCACATCAGCTTTTTCGGCACGCAGCCCACGTTGACACAAGTGCCCCCCAATCGCCCGCGCTCGATGACCAACGCGCGAGCTCCATATTCGGCGGCTCGTTGCGCGGCAGCGAGTCCGCCACTGCCCCCGCCAATCACCACCAAGTCATAGTTGTCGGCCATTCTTATCCCTGCTGAGAACTAAAGAAACTGAGTTTAAGGCAGGTAGTTCGCCTGTGATAGCATCGCGTTTTTCTAGCCCCCGGTGATCCGTGTCCAACCCCTTATTAGCCGAAAACGGCCTGCCAGCGTTTAGCCAGATCCAAGCACAGCATGTTGTTCCAGCCATCCAACATGTGCTGGCTGAAAATCGTGCCCAGCTAGAAGAAATTCTTTCTTCAGCAGACAATCAGCCGTCTTTCGAGCGAGATATTCTTGCCTTGGAGCAGCTCGGCGATCGATTAAATCAAGCCTGGTCTCCGGTAAGCCATCTGCATGGCGTGGTGAACTCCGAAGAACTACGGGCCGCTTACAATGAATGTCTGCCGGTGCTTGCCGGCTATGCCACGGAATTGGCACAGGACGATCGACTCTATGCCCTTTATCAACGGGTTGCCGATGAGCTAGAAAGCGCCAGTGAACCCGATGGCGGCGCCCAACGCATGCTCGAATTGGCGTTACGCGACTTTCGTCTAGCCGGTGTGGATTTACCCGCGGCCGAGAAACGAGCTTTCAAGCAGCGCGCGGAAAAACTATCCGAGGCACAGGCCCGCTTTGAACAAAATGTTCTCGACGCCATGGCTGCCTGGACTCACCATGAGGAAGATATCGCAAAACTCGCGGGCGTGCCGGCTAGCACCCTAGAGCAAGCGTCGGCACAAGCTGCAGCAGCGAACAAGCAAGGCTGGCTGTTTGGGCTCGATCAGCCGACTTACATCGCCATTACCACCCATGCCGATAATCGAGAATTGCGGCAGCGCTTTTATCGTGCCTGGGCGACTCGCGCCTCGGAGCAATCGGAACACAAGCAGTTCGACAATAGCGATACCATCGAGCAAATTCTTCGACTGCGGCACGAAACCGCACAGCTTGTGGGTTTCGAAAACTATGCCGAATACTCCTTGGCCACCAAAATGGCCGGCACGGTGGCAGAGGTCGCGAGTTTTCTGGATGAATTGTCGCTGCGCTCCCACGCCGCGGCACGCCGTGAACTGAATGAACTAGAACGCTTTGCCGGCAAGGGATTGGCCGCCTGGGATATTGCCTACTACTCAGAAAAATTGCGGGAAGAACGTTACGCCGTATCCGATGAAGAACTGCGCCCGTTTTTTCCCCTGACCCGCGTCATTGATGGCTTGTTCCGCTTAGCGGAGAGAATCTATGGCCTTAAGATAAAGGCCATTGAGGGCGTGGAAACCTGGGACCAAGAAGTCGCTTATTACCAGCTCTGTAACGCCCAGGGCGACATCCTGGGGGGCTTCTTTACAGATTTCTTCGCACGCAAGAACAAACGCAGTGGCGCCTGGATGGATGAGTGCATCAACCGAAAAGGCATCGGCGGTGATGTTCAACACCCGGTCGCGCATTTGGTCTGCAACTTCGCCGCGCCTACTCAAAGTCGGCCGAGTCTGCTCAACCACGACGAAGTACTGACCCTATTTCACGAATTTGGTCACACGCTGCATCATGTACTGACCACGGTTCGCTATCCCAGCATTGCCGGTATCAATGGTGTGCCTTGGGATGCGGTCGAATTACCCAGTCAATTCATGGAAAATTTCGCCTGGGAATCTGAAGTCATCGCCATGATCTCCGGGCACTATCAGACTGGCGACCCGCTGCCCGCTGAATTGCTAGACCGACTAGAAAATTCACGCGGCTTTCAAGCGGCCCTGCAAATCGCCCGGCAATTGGAATTCGCGCTGTTCGACCTGCGCCTGCATGCGGAATACGATCCCAAGCGCGGCAGCCGCTTGCTGCCGATTCTTGAAAGCGTCCGTCAGCGCGTCGCCGTCGTTAGGTATCCAGAATACAATCGTTTTCCTCACGCCTTTTCGCATATCTTCGGCGGTGGCTACGCAGCCGGGTATTACAGTTATAAGTGGGCGGAGGTCTTGGCGGCAGATGCCTGGTCAGCTTTTCAGGAAGGCGATATTTTTGACCACGAGCTTGCCGGCCGGTTTCGCCAAGAAATTCTCGAAGTCGGCGGTTCGGTGGATATTGCCCATGCATTCCAAGCGTTTCGCGGACGCGCCGCGAGTATAGAGCCCTTGCTTGTTCAAGCCGGCATCGCGGCACCGGGGAGCGGCTAAAAGGTGTTGGTCGCCAGTTGGAACGTCAATTCGCTGCGGGTTCGTCTCCCGCATGTGCTGGACTGGCTGGCGCATCATCAGCCTGATGTCTTGGGCTTACAAGAACTGAAGCTCACCGATGAGAATTTCCCGGCCGAGGAAATTGACGCGGCCGGATACCAAGCCGTTAGCTATGGACAACCTACCTACAACGGCGTTGCCTTGCTGTCGAAAACTCCGCCCACAAACGTCAGCCGCGGGATCGAAGGTTTCGAAGACGAACAACGCCGGGTAATCGCCGCCAGCTACAATGATTTGCGCGTGATTAATCTGTATGTCCCCAATGGGCAATCTGTAGATTCCGATAAATATGCGTACAAGCTTGCTTGGCTTGAGGCTTTGGCCGGTTACCTCGAAGACGAACTACAACAGCATCCGCGCCTGGTGGTCATGGGCGACTTCAATATCGCACCGGATGACCGCGATGTTCACGACCCTGAGGTTTGGCGAAACAAAGTACTTTGCAGCGCGCCCGAACGGGCCCAGCTAAAAGCGCTATTGGATTTGGGTTTGCAAGACAGCTTTCGCTTGTTCGATCAAGCGGCGGGGAGTTTTAGCTGGTGGGATTATCGCGCTGCAGCGTTTCGCCGCAAGCTAGGCTTACGAATCGATCTGCTGCTAGTATCGAAAGATGTCGCCGAGCGCTGCACTGCCAGTGAAATTGATATGGAACCGAGGGCACTGGAACGTCCATCGGACCATGCGCCGGTATACATTAAATTTGGTGTTTAGGGGTCGAACCGGTTTTCTTGGAGGCCAGCGTCGTATCCAGTCAATGCGATGTTGGCCTCCAAAAATTCATTAAACCCCTATAAAGATATGCCCGTAGCTACTAGCCAAGCCATAAACCATCGCAGCAAGTTGCTTAGCCAGGCCATCAATTTGCCACGTAGCAATGGCAGCATGCAGGACCGGCGCAGCAACTACGACGTCACCAATTGTGTGCGGGTCAGTTCAACGCAGCAGGTCCGGTTGGCCGTGCAGGCCTTGTTTCAGCAAGTTTTTCCCAATGCACCCTTCGATGCGATCTGGATCGCCTTCCATGACTTTGACCGGCTATTCGATGGTCAGTTCGAAGATTACTTGGGCTGCGATACGGTTTATCACGATAAGCAACACAGTTTAGACATGACCCTGGCCATGGCGCGCTTGCTGGCCGGCTATGAGCTTAGCGTCAGCGACGATGACAAGCTTGGTGCGGAACGGGCGGTAATGGGTTTGGTGGCCGCGCTTTTTCATGATGCGGGCTATATACGACGAGCCGATGAAACGCGCTGGAAAAACGGCGCGGAATTCACCGCTTGGCATGTATCCCGTAGTGCTGATTTTTTACGGGATTACCTGCCGCGGCTTGGTCTAACCAATCGCAGTGACCTCGCCTGCCAAGTCGTTCACTTTACCGGCTATGAGCTAAATCTCGATGAGATCGAATTGGACAACCCACGCGATACCTCCGTGGGACATTTGTTAGGCACAGCGGATTTGATGGCGCAAATGGCCGACCGCTGCTATCTAGAGAAATGCCGGGATCGACTCTATGCCGAATTCGTCATTTGTGGTGTGGCGGCAGGCAAGTCACAACTGGGTGCATCCAGCACGCGCTATGGCTCAGGCATCGATCTGCTTCAACAAACACCGACTTTCGCACGGAGCGCGGTGGACGACCGACTTAACGGAAAGTTCAATAAAGCGTATCGCTATGTCGAGCCCCTTTTTGACGGCCGTAATCCGTATCTGGAGTTTATTCGCGGCAATCTTCGCTATTTGAAATTCGTCATTCAGCAGAACGAATGGCAAGCGCTGCGACGTCAACCGCCAATCTATACCGTGATGCAAGATGCCATGCAATCGGTGGGTGCCTTGGTCAGCCGGCGTATCGCGGAGGAAGCGGCCCCGGTGTAAAGAGTCGAGCCGACTTATTGAAGCGCATCGACTTGGTATGGCTGTAGACGACTCGCAACACGCCTTAACAAATCGGTTCGATCCCTTAGTGACCTCCGAACTTGCGCCGTTCCGTTACATGCAAGCCCATATCCGCAAGCAATTTGCACAGGGCAAGGATGAGCATGAACCCGGTGGTATTGGCTAACTCCGGTCGAAGAATCACGGCCACAACACCCACCGCGATGGCGCCCAGCAAAGCCAGCGCGCGTCGGTAGGGCCAAAAAATCAGCTGTCCTGGTCGGGCATTCCTATATTCACCAAGGATAAGGAAATTGACCAGAAACGATAGTCCATGCCCAGTTGTCAATATTAGCGCGGACAATGCAAGCGCATCGCCTGCCTGACGAACTAGATCGAAAAAATCCACCCGGGTCACTTCCTGTGCCACCAACACGATTCCGCCGCCCAACATGATCATGAATGTCAGGTACTTGCCGACAAAAAATGCTATCGCCAGCAAAGAAAGTAGCATGGCGGCACCCCAAGAAACGCCCAAATTGCGAGTATCGTAGGGTCGGCCAAATAACGTGGCGATAAACAATTTCAGCGCATTGAATATCCCCAGCGCGAAACACTCGCTCCAGTAAACTAACAACAACTGAAAAAGACTGAAATCGTAGACCAGAAACGTGATAAGAAAAGCAATATTAGCCAGGAGCAGTCCGAGAAATGCCGCTTTGCTGCCGGGCGTCGCCGCCGGTGCCACTGAATATCGTGTTGTTGGAGACGCGGTGGCCATGGGGCGAGATTACGCTACCGCTGCCTACCTTGTAGGTCAGGCCTCACAAAATCTACGCTAGACCGGAATTTCAGCCTTAATATTGGCAAAGCACTTAATTCTATCCGCAACAGACAGCCGAAAAGCTAGCGATTAATTCGGCCCATTCGACGCCAAATCGGCGGTCGGCGCCGGCGAAGCAAGGCGTGACTAAATCTTGATGCGCAGCTAGCACCGGGCGTTGTCGTATCCAATTTGTTCAGTGCCTCACAATACAGTTCCCAGCCGCGCTGGCCATTTTTTTCCCGCGTCGCATTGGGGTGCGGCATACCTGGCTTGACGGTGGGGTTTGTATTGATCTCGTACACCTGTATTTGTCCATCGATAACCCCGAAATCCATACGCCCATATTCAATCCCGGATAGCTCAAACGCCAACGCGACCTGATTAGCATAGGCATTATCTCGAATCATCTTACGTTCTTCTTCATACAAATCCTGATCCGCAATGTTTTCCTCGCCATATTTTACTAACCAAGAACGTTCGTGAACCGTGTTGAAAAAAAAGCAGTCGTCGCCGATTCGAAAGGCGGACATCTTGCGATACAAGCCCTGATCATCAACCGGTTCGGCGGCAAATTCGGTGACCAGCAAGCCTCCTAAAGGCTCACCATTTTCGCGCAACGCGCGCAGCGCCTCATCAAGCTCTTCCGTCGTATACAACAAATCAGTCAGCGGCTTGGCATGATCAAACTCCCTGCGTATAAAAACGGGGAACCGCTCTGGTTGCAAGCATTCGGTGACTCGATACGCGTTGAACGAATTAATGCCTTCTCGATAGAGTTGACGAAGTAGCGCGGGTCGGTCGAGCATCCGGCTCGGATCATTAACCACGCGATAACCTGAACCGGCTGCCTTTAAATGCCGGTAGTAGTCCGCAAGTACTCGCACCTCCCAATTGTCCATGCGCTCTCGATCAGTAAACACATAGGTCGCCTGGGGTAGTTTGCGGGCGCTGAGCAGCCAGTCATAGGAGCAGCTGTGCGTTTCGCACAGCTGCTCCTGGCCATGAATAGATTCGTGCGTACGTGTCTGCAGCCCGTGGTGAAGGAAAATAATCATCGCGTTCGACCCCAAGCGCTGATATCTGCTGGAATCGCCTGTAACTTGAAATACAACAGCATTGTAGTATCGTACCTACCAGTCTAATAGCCAATTAGACTTGCGTTTCTTTGTATAGGACTTGTAGGAGAGTATTTTGAAAAAATTAGCACTTCAACTAGATAGTCGTAAGCTACTTGGTTTCAGATTGGTGGCTGGTCGACATGCCATGGGCGCAAAATCTGGCGGCAAAGTCATACAGAAAATTGGCGCTAAAACCGGTGGAAAAGTCGGTGTTAAGTAATTAGCCTGAATGTAAAAATTATATTGGAGCGGATAGCTATGCTATCCGCTTTTTTTATTGGGCAAGATTGTGATCAGTTTGTCATTTTTCCCTGAAGAAAAGCGGGCCGTTCAATTAGCTTCTCGTATGCGCAGCGAGCTTGCTATGAGCCTTAGTTCGCTGCTTCAGCAAACAGAATCACAACTTGAAAGCCAAGATTTCCATCATTTACGTCAATGCCTGACGCCTGCGATCGACGTGCTTTCGGGTGCTGAGCATGTAAGTCCCGCGCTATTTGCCGCCTATTATCAGTTAGTCCTCGCGGCACTGGGTGAAGTCCAGGGCTTCAACGAGTTTGCAGAGATTATCAAAGAACAGGCTCAGACTCGGCCAGGCTTAAACATCAAATCACTCCACGCGGAAGATCTAGGTAGTGAACAGTTGGAAAAACTTTACCGCACCGCGCTGGATACGGATGAACAGATGCAATTCGGGTTTCTGGCACCCAACAAGGAAATTGCGGCGGCAGCCAAAACTAGAATTAAGCGCGGACTCGCGTTGCAGGAAAAGCTAGTACCGGAAATGGCGGGCGAATTCCGCGCGCTAGTTTGTGAGATTTTGCTGGCCGCGCCTTTTTCGCAACCAGATGCCTTGCGCTTCGATGGCGTTTCATCCTATCAACTATGGGGCGCATTGGCGCTGAGCGTAGCCGAGGAAAAATCAGATCTAGAAATGGTAGAAACGCTAGCGCACGAAGCTTCACACAGTTTCTTGTTCGGCTTAACAATAGACGAACCGCTAGTGAGCAATCCTGATGATGAACTCTTTGACTCGCCCTTGAGGCCTGACGCTCGTCCAATGGACGGCATCTATCATGCGACTTTCGTATCTGCACGCATGCACTATGCGATGCGCGAGGCTAGCCGATCTGGAAAACTAAACCGAGATCAAGCGATTGAATGCCAGAGTTTAATGGAACAAAGCAGTCGCGCTTTCTATGATGGACATTCTATCGTCAATGCCAAGGCACAACTGACGCGCACGGGACGAGACATAATGACCGGCGCTTATGAGTATATGCAAGCGGTATGCCCCACGAAGTCTAGAAAAGCCGGATAACAACCCTAGATTGCTCTTACCCAGAAGTGCGGATATAGCAACCTGATTATTGAGTAAATCAAGCGAGAAGATAACGACCTTTGTACGCGCTCAAGGTCGCATAAACGATGCTCAATTTTTGGCTGCGACTCGAAACAGTCGAGCTAGCCAAAGACCCGTGTTCGTAGCTAGCCGGCCAATTTGGCGGCAAACTCCCGCGGCGTAGAGATGATGAAACAACTTTCGGGGAATGCGTTCCGCCATTAAAGGAATCGTGCTTGATTGCGTTGCGAAATTCTCCAAGGCTCCCAGGGATAGGCAGACTGCGCGATCACTGGCAGCTGTATTCAAACGAACGTTGATTTCCAACGGGTCGAGCACGTGACCGTATCGACGTATTGGCTTGCTGCAAGCCCTGCTCGAAAGTAGCAGCGGCGTGTCAAGCTCGTCTAAAGGTTTAGACCCATAGAGATCGATGGTAACCGTATCCGCAGTTTTCGCATCAAGACCAAGGGTATCCGGTAGCGGCTCTAGCCAAGCATCGTATTTTGCCAAGGACTCTGCTGGCGTTCTAAATTGATATTCTCGCTGGACCAGCTCTAGCGGAACCTCCAAGTCTCGCGCATGATACTTGTAGTGTTCCCCCGGATAGCCGTGGTTGGTGGTCAACGAGATTTGCGGATATGCGACCCATTGGTTCGTGCAGACGACGTATTCATAGAATCCGGCTTTCCATGATTTTTCACCCCACAGCCGGGCTTCCTTTGGTAACAAATGATTATTGCTACCTCTGACGTTAGACGACTGAAACTCACGATAATTTTGCCACTGCTGACGTGTAAATAGCTGCCCCCACGACGAGGGCACTTTCAGAAAGTAGACATCGGAGCCGTCATTGGCAGGTCGAAAAGGTAATCCGCAAAACTCGTTAATTCGCGGTGAGTAAAGGGAAACCTGCGCAACATCGGTAATTGGTGAATAGAATTCATAGGCCTGTTCCGCGTAGTGTAGAAACCATGGAGACACTGCGAGGTCGTCTTCTAGGACTATGATTCCATCATAGTCCTGCACAGCGTCCGTGCAATGTTCTATATGCTGTCTTAGACCAAGGTGACTCGGCTGGACGCGCACCCGAGAGCTTCCATGCGGCCAATGAACTGATGACGCTACTTCAACGCATCTAGTATCCCCATCGCCATCAATACTGATGAGTAAATCTACCGACGACTTGACCGGCTGAACGCTGCTCAGGCTATTGACCAATCCCTGCAAAGCTTCGGGGCGGTTGAATCCGATGGCAACTGTGAGATACCTAGGCATATTGGGATTTGGCGCGAGCTATCAATAGCATCGATTCTATCGGGTTTTGTACTTGAACCGGGTACTTGCCCGGATTTTCTAAGCCATCGACTGCGATGCAAACAAGTAGCCTCAGATTGCTTTTCGCTTGTGCATTCGCCAAATGAACCTCGCGGCAATATGCACCGCGCGCAAGGATTTTCTATATAAGGACTACCAGGCCCATGTCGTTATCGGCGTAGCCTGCGACCGATGACAAGAATTGACGGGGGAATCGAGGCAACTTTTTATATAGCAGACAAGCACTGCCCCCCCATTTACTCTAAGCCTAGCAATTCTGTATTCCCGCCAGTCGCCACGGTATTCACGGTCAGGGCTTTTTCGGTGGCAAAACGCAGTAAATAATTTGGCCCCCCCGCCTTCGGGCCAGTGCCGGATAGTCGCTGACCGCCGAAGGGTTGGGAACCGACCACCGCGCCAGTGATATTGCGATTCGCGTAGATATTGCCCACGGGCAAAGTTTGGAATGCCTTTTCAACCCGAGACCCGATGCGGCTATGGATACCGAAGGTCAAGCCGAAACCGGTGCCTGCAATTTCCTGCAGCACTGATTCGAAATTGTCGCCCACAAACCGAATCACATGAAGTATCGGACCAAAGTGTTCCTGCTTGAGTTGAGCAATATCATCAATTTCCGTCAAGCTAGGCGCTAGAAAATGTCCATTCGCGCATTCCGCTGTGAGTGGACTCTGGTGTACAGGACAACCACGGGCCTTCAGCTCGGCTATGTGTGCTCTCAAAGTTTTTAAAGCAGACGCGGAGATGATCGGACCTACGTCGGTTTCTGGCCTGGCCGGATCGCCGACTCGCAGCTCATTCATTGCCCCTTTGATCATCGCGATGGCCGCGTCGGCGATTTCTTCTTGCAGGAACAATACGCGCAACGCGGAACAACGTTGGCCAGCACTTAAGAATGCTGACTGCATAACATCGTCGGTGACTTGCTCTAACAGCGCCGTGGAATCAGCAATCATGGCGTTTTGGCCGCCTGTCTCGGCGATCAGCGGCGTGATGGGGCCTGGCCTTGCGGCCAGTGCCGAGTTGATGGCTTGTGCGGTCGAAGTACCGCCGGTAAAAGCGACGCCGGCGGTCAGCGGATGCCGCACCACGCCTGCGCCAACTTCCCCGGCGCCCAGCACTAGATGGCAAAGGTTTTCTGGCAGACCGCATTTATACAGCAACTGCATCGCTTGATCAGCGATGAACGGGGTTTCCTCAGCCGGCTTGGCGACCACCGCATTGCCAGCCGCCAGGGCTGCCACGATTTGGCCGATGAAAATCGCCAGGGGAAAATTCCAAGGGCTGATACAAACGAACACACCACGGCCGTGCAGAGACAGTTCGTTGGATTCACCCGTTGGACCGGGCAGGTGGATTGGAGACTCGAATTTTTCGCGGGCTTGCAACGCGTAGTAGCGACAAAAATCCACCGCTTCGCGGACTTCCGCGATGGCGTCTGGATAGGTTTTACCCGCCTCGCGGCATAGGTAGACAATGAACCGCTCGCGTGCCAATTCCAGTTGATCCGCGAAAGCTTCCAGTACCTGCGCGCGAGCCCCGCCGCCGCCGGCGTCCCATGCTGGCTGAGCCCGGGATGCGGCTGCGAAAGCAGCATCGATGTCGCCCCTTGAGCTAGGACAATAACGGCCTAGCCGTTCATCGACCTTTGCCGGATTCACGATGTTGATCGTTTCACGAGCATTGTCCCCGGCCTGCGCGGCATTGTGAATTTCAAACCGCTGAGATTCACTGGCCTCTACCACGCTAACCAGCGCATTCACGACTTGTTGATCAGCCAAGTCCAAGCCTGCGGAGTTGCGGCGCGCTGAGCCGAATAAATCTTTAGGTAAGCGTATTTTCGGGTGCGCGGCGGGGCTGGTTTGGCGAACAAGCTCGACGGGGTCTCGAGCAAGCTCTTCGGGCGTCATTCTTTCATCAAGGAAGCGATTGGCGAAGGAGCTATTAGCACCGTTTTCCAGCAAACGACGGACTAAATAGGCCAACAAATCGCGATGCATGCCGACGGGGGCATAGGTCCGCACGGGCGGCAAACTGGGGTAGTGGGCACGGGCCGCACGGTATAGCGAATCACCCATGCCATGCAGTCTTTGAAACTCGTAATTTTGATTGCGCTTCGCCATGGCCACGATGGCGGCCAAAGAATGGGCATTGTGTGTCGCGAATTTTCCGTGCAGCTCGTCGGGATGATCGAGGATCTTCCTGGCACAAACCAAGAATGAAAGATCCGTCGATGGCTTACGCGTGAAGACGGGAAACCCTGGCAGTCCTAACACCTGTGCATGTTTTATTTCCGCATCCCAGTAGGCACCTTTTACCAGGCGCACCGGTATGTGGCGGCCGGTCTTCCTGGCCAGCGCCACTAACCAATCGAGAATGGGTACAGCACGCTTGCCATAGGCCTGAACAGCTAAACCCAGGCCTCGCAAGGCATCAAGATCAGGATCCTCGGCGACTTTTGCAAAAATCTCTAAGGACAAGCTTAGGCGATCAGCTTCTTCGGCATCAATGGTGAGATCTATATCGCGTTGTGCCGCGTCCAAACAAAGCGCTTTGAGCTTGGGTAGCAATTCGGTCATTACGCGAGCGCGTTGCGTCGGCTCATAGCGGGGATGCAATGCGGAAAGCTTGATGGAAACTGATTGTCGACCATGCTCATTGGGGCCAGACTGTTTCCCAACGGCATGAATTGCGTTTTGATAAGACTGGAAGTATCGCTCGGCCGTGTTGGCCTCGCGGGCAGCCTCACCCAGCATATCGAAGGAGTACAGTTGATCGTTATCGGCATTATCAATGGCACGATCGATGGTGGTGCCCAGCACGAACTCACCACCCAAGATACGCATGGCCCCACGCATAGCCGACTCAATGACGGGCTCACCCAGACGGCTGGTAAGCCGGCGTAGCCAGTTGCCCGGCGCGTCGGTGAACTCTCGATCAACCGCGACCAATTTGCCACTTAGCATCAATGCCCAGGTCGATGCATTAACCAGCATAGAATCCGCCTGGCCCGCGTGCGCGGCCCAATTGCCCAGCTCCATCTTGTCAGCAATTAGTCTCTCGGCGGTTAGCTGATCGGGAATGCGCAGCAGACTCTCTGCCAAACACATCAAGATGACACCTTCGTTGTTTGACAAGCCATATTCACCTAGAAAAGTATCAAGCAGCGATTTGTCTGCCGTGTTAGACCTTGCCGCCGTAATGATCGCCGCGGCGTTAAGCTGAATATCTTCGGCCGTAGAATGATCATAAGGCGGACGGCTCAAAAGCTTTTGAATGAGTTCCGCTTCATCATGAAATTTTCGGGCGGCAATTGCCTGTTGCATATCCGTCATATCGCGCATTCCACGCCTGACACTTACTGAAGAAAGTGCGAGAAGAGGGTAGACCCAAATTGTAAAGTGAATTTCTCAACAGCAGCTGAGTTTTTTCGCCAAGTAGGCAGAAAGCAGGGCAGTGCCTGCTCGAATCCGCGTTTTGGCTAGGCTGGCAGATGGGCCCGCCGGCGGCGATATTTCTTCTTTGGCGTGCTGCTGCTCTGCTGGGAAGCAGCGTAAAGGACCTCTTCAGGCAGCCGCCCAGCGATTGCTGCGCGCTAATTACAACTCACGGTTCTGCGAAATTTAATCGCGTCCAAACATAAGCAGATATTCAAAGCTGGGCCATCCCATGGCACAAGCTCAGGTGGGTCGTAACAATAAATCAGAAATATGCCCCGTATCGAGGTTCGCGCGCGTATGCAACGAGTTCACCGAACTGCGGCTTCCACCGCAATTTTTGAGCGCGACCTAAAGATCGAGGCCATACTTCGCCAGCCTCGGTCATTTATTCCAAAACTACCCAGCACCCTCAGCTGGTGATAGTTAGTCACCCGGCATACGCAGCATTTTTTGGACATCTCCAACATGCCGAGTTTCATCGGCCACCATGCGGCTCGCATATTCTTCTAGCATGACCGACTTATCCTTTACCAGATCGAGCAATTCCTCGTAGACCGTAATTGCCGTTTTTTCGTGCCGCAGCGATTCTTCCAGAATTTTACCAGTGTCATGTGTCACCGAATCGAGCAGTTCACCAATTTCCAAGGAGGGCTCACCACCCAGTTGGGTGATTAATTCTCCCGCTTCATGCGCGTGCAGCATCGATTCATCAGCTTGGCTGCGCAACCAGGAGACGATCGGAATTCGTCCAAACCCATGCACCATAAAAGAGTACTGGGTATAGCGTACTACCCCTGCCAGTTCCTGCTCGAGAATTTTGTTCAGCTGGGCGATTACCGCGCCTTCGTTAATAGACTGATCTGCCATGCTCTGATTCCCTGTTGTGATGATTGTTCTACCCGGCAATTATAGGGGTCGAACCGATTTTTCGGGGCATTATGCCGAGTTGTTTGGGTTGGCTCATTTGCCGTTAGCTGCTGACCCGGCGCGCAAACATAGCAGGAAAACAATGTCGCGGCTTTAGCGGCATCGCCTAGGCCTTGGCAACACCGAGATAACGCGCTATGCAGATAAATGCAGTTCGGCCCCTATTTGTCAGGCAACTGACCATCTAAGAATTCAACCACAACCTGGGCCAGAGTTGTTTGAACCGACTCACGATCGATGTCGGCATCGCGGCCGCATAAGTCGAACTCGTCAATGAAGTAGTCGGCTACCCTGCCAGCGAGTCCGCAGCTGAGAAATACGAAATGGCCGCCTCGCGGAATCATGAGTAACTGAGCGTCGGGTATGCTGTGACCATAATGACGAGCATGATGTTCGGGAGTGACCAACTCGTCGTCTTCGGCGGCCATAACTAGAACTGGAACACTGATGCGAGCCAGGCCTTGTTTGCTCATCCCGGGGCCCAGGGCCGGCGCCAAGGCGATAACCGCTGATATGCGCTTATCTTGAAAATTGAGTCCGGCATTCGAAAAGTCCACGTTGACATCCTCTGCCAAATCACAATCCGGCCCTCTTTGATCACTCAGGCAATACTCGTACATCAGCTGTGGATCGTAAATACCACCGGCTAGAGAGATGGCCGTGTGCCCACCCGATGAAAACCCGACGACTGCAATTCGGCTTGGGTCGATTGACGAGTGCCACCGCGGACTTGCCAATATATGCGTGATCAGTGAACTAACATCCGGTGGCCGGTCCCAGACTCGCAGAACACCTTCAGGTGATTGGTCCCTTCTAGTATCTGCCGGGTGGTTGAGAGCGGCTACCGCATAACCGGCTGCAACGAGCTTTTCGACTAGCCAACGATGATCACTATAGTGGCCCTTGGCACCATGGCTGATCAATATTAACGGTGCATTCTGCCGCGTCTTCGGCAACCAGATCTTGAAGTCGATCTTTCGATCTCTTTCAGCATCAACAAGGGTCGAGACGTTTGCGTCACAACCAATAGACGCTGCCATGAGAACTAGTATCAAGAACGGTAAAGCATTGCGAGTAAGCAGTTGCATAGCCGACGCAAGCAAGGTGAGGTTTCTGTCGTTCATTCAATGGGTATCCAGATTTCCAATCCGCCGTCACCGGTACGCGGATTAAATGAGCTGGAGTAGCGTTCGAAAAACGGTGCATTGAGGGCTCGTCGCCCGAGGGTTGGCAAACCATGTGACCAAATGGCCGCGTGTGTTGCTCTAACCTGAGAGATATGCGCGCTGTGTGAAAATACAGCGTAGCTCCGCGGCGGTATGCGCAATTGCGTTAAGTCATCGCTAATTGATTCAAGGTCAGAGACCTGAACTGCGCACAAGTAGGAGTAGTTGCTGCCATCGTCGGTATGGCTGTATACCCCAAAGGTCTCGGTACCGTGAATCACCCCGGTTTCATCGGCAAGTTGCTGGAGTTTCGGCGCAAACTCTTGCCACTGCCCAGGTATTTCCGCATTTTCTGCGGCGGAATATTCTTTCGACAAACCCGCAAGACAGAGTGCATCACTCCGCACGACTTCCGGCTCAGACAAATTCTCGGCAAGCCGCAAGCCCGTTTTTTGCGCCCTTAACAGGCTTAGATTGTCCACATCACCCTGACGCCGAACGGACTCCGGCGTAACGCCAAACAATTCCTTAAACGCACGCGAAAACGCCTCGTGAGAGCTATAACCCAAGGACAAGGCCAAATCCAAAATGTCGGTTTTCCCCGCGGCAAGGGCCCGAGCGGCCTGGGATAGACGCCTATAGCGAAGATATCGCGTCAGCGGCAGGCCGGTTACCTCGGCAAAAGCGCGGCTCAAATAAAAGCGCGAGACGCCCGCAACCCGCGCCACCTCATCCAGAGACACTGCCTGTTCGTAATGGCTTTCGATGTACCAGATCGCTTTTTCTACCGGGCCCATTGAGTTTCAACCAACTCGATCTTGGTCACCAGGATACTTGGGATTGAGACTGTCTATTTGATCGATTTTGCTGTGGTGCCAGTAACAGCCAACTAAGGCCTTGGCCAAGGCATGCGTCCCAGTAGATTTTTCCCTGCCCCAGCGAATCGATGTAGAGCAGGAAAGTCCCGGTCGCTTACAAGCAACTTGCGAAATTCGAAACGTTCGGACCCGCTGAGGACGTTATCGAATTGCGTACGGACGAGCCAGTAAACGCCGCCAAACTGCAGGAGCTTAAAATGAGTCTTTGGGCTGAATAAGCTCAGCCAAGAAAATTTTCTCACTGCTACCGTGCCAATCATGAGCGTGAATTTTGCGCAAGCCTTAGTCGACTCAAGAATCACGCTAACTAATCGAAGCTATCGCCGCTTAACATTGGCCCAGAAATTTTTACCTGGAATTTTATTATCAATTCTATCATCTGCAGCAATCTGAACTGAGAAATTGCGGAGTTCTTTCAGAATGGCTGGCCAATATTATGGCTCGATCGCTTTAGTGGACTGCGCCCTCTCATTTGCGATCGCATGCGATGCCAAACTCGCCGAGCATTTCACCGCAATCGGCATCGATCCTCGCTTGATTGCAACTAACCCCGTGTTGCGATTCGCACGCCATTATCGACCCGATCACCCGGATGCAGCACGATCCGATCACCGACTGCGATACCATCGAGAATCTCGGCCTCCAGTCCATTGCGGCGACCGATCTTGAGCAAACGCTTTTCGGCGCGCCCGTTCGACTCGACAAATACTGCCCACTGCTGACCGTCACGAAACATCGCAGTCAACGGCAGTTTGATCACATCAACGCCTTCCCACAGGACAATCCGAATATCAACCTGATAACCGTGACCCAAGCGCGCCCAAGTCTCACGTGGACTGACCAGATCCACAATGACGTTGACACGCTGTTCTTCAATCCCCAAGGCAGAAATCTTGGTAAAGCCAAACGGCTCAACCCGGCGAACGCGCCCCGCAACAGCTTCGCTCCCGCCCCAACCTTCAATAATCACGCGTTGCCCAGGCGTTACTTTCACGGCGTCGACAGACAAAAGATCAACGACGATTTCCAAGTCACGCGCATCACCAATCTCAATCAGCGGCTGGCCGGCGATAACCACGCCTTCGTTCTCATTAATTACGCGCAGAATTACGCCATCAATCGGTGCTGTGATCGGCACGCATTCACAGTCCTGCCGTGTTGGGCGATCCTGCTCCGCGGGTGATAAAAGCTCTGCTCGAGCGCGCTCCAATTCGAAATTGCGGACTTGCAAACCGGCGAGTTTCGTCGCATAGGCGGCTTTGGTCGTCTTGTGCTTGCGCTCGGCCTCATCCAAAGCCTGTCGCGAAATGGTGTTATCAATGATCAGTTCGCGCGCCCGGTCCAATTCAGCGCGGGCAAATTCCAACTCGGCGTTGGCTTGATCAACTTCCGCCTGCGCCAGAATTCTTGCCGATTCTGCCGCCCGTACCGCGGCTTGTGCTTGTGCCTCACTGCGCAAATCAAGAAATGTCGGATCAACCGGTTCGATTTCGGCAACCACTGTTTCGCCCGCGATGACCTCGTCGCCAGCTTCCGACTCAATCCGTAGCATCCGTCCCGCCACCGGGGCTGACAACATGAATACGTCGCGGACTCGCGTCTCGCCTTCATCATCAACGGTCACTAGTAAATTACCGCGACTGACCGACAACAAATCGACCGGCACACTTTGCGGCCGAAATGCAGCGATCAAACCAAGTATGACCGCACCACCAAGAATCGCCCACAGCAATAGCCGGCGTTGACTAGCTTTCATTCCAAATTACTCTCGGGTTTTCAACACGGCAATCAAATCAAGCTCATCCAAGCGCCGGCGAATAAACGCCGCGGATACAGCGGTCAACGCCAAAGCTAAAAGCATCGCTATACCATAGGTTGAAGATTCGATCACCAGAGGCACACGAAATAGCTCGGTCTCAAATCCAGCGGTCATCACAGCGGCAAGCCCGAGACCGACAAGGCAACCGACCGGCAATGCGAGTATGACTAAAAATGTTACCTCGGACAGCAAAATATAGGCGATCTCCAATCGGGTCAGGCCCAAGACGCGCAGTGTCGCCAAATCTCTACCACGCTCCGACAAAGAAATACGTGCGCTGTTGTAAATAACACCAAAACCAAGCGCAAAGGCGAAAACGGAAAAAAAGGAAACGAATATCAACAATGTCTCTGCCATGGTTTCATAAAAGGTATCAATTGCGGCCTGCTTAACCATGACGGCGGAGACTTTAGGCATGCTCTTGAGCGCCTTGTAGAGCTCAGCTTCTTGCAGCGGATCGACAAGCAGATTCGCATACTCCAAACTCGGCCGGTCGAGCATGAGGCGATTTAAAGTATCGAAATGCATATAGGCCGGCATACCGATATAGGTTTCGTAAGTCTGCACCACGGGTACTGATACGCTTGGCCGGCGTCCTTCCAATACTTCAATGTCGACCATGTCGCCGATACCAACCGCAAGCTTCTCAGCAAGCTTGGTTGAGATCACCAAGCCGTCGGCGGGCACTTTAAGTACATGCCCGCTGACGTCGTAGACGAGTTGTAATCGGTCATCCGGCCGCACGCCCTGCACTGCGCCGCGATGCCGGCGTGGCCCGGCATACAAATCCGCGCTAAGGATGCGCGATGACTCAACCGACAACACGCCCGGTAGGCGCGCGAATTCGTGAATTGCGCTATCAGACTGCGGTTCGAGCAACCCGACCATCAGATCTTGACGCTGGCCTTCGACGAAATAGACACGCACCAAATGGTTAATCGAGTCAATCCATTGCATCGACATGATCACAACGCCAACCGACAATGCGACAGCCAAAATCGTTAAGCCCGAACGAATCGGCGTCCGCACAAGATGCCGCATGACGATGCGGGTTGGCTGGTCCAAGAAATCAGTCAAGCGTGAGCCGCCGATGGTGGAGCGACGATAAATTGGGGGCGCTGGGGGACGCATTGCTTCGGCCGGCGGGAGTTTCGCCGCCCGCCGCGCGACACTGAGTGTACCGGCAATGGCGGCCGCTAAACTGATGCCGGCCGCGAGTAAAAACACGGCAATTTTCGGCTGATAGATCAGCAATGGGAACCGATAAAAGTTGGTGTAAAGCTCGGTAGCAATACGTCCAAAAAATGCGCCCACCGCCCAACCGAGCACAATGCCAAATAGAGTCATGGCGGCAACCAGCTTGCAATAGTGAATCATGACTTCCGCATCCGTGTAGCCAAATGCTTTCATCAGTCCAATTTCACTGCGTTCGGTCGACACTAGGCGACCTAATACCATGTTGGCCAAGAATGCCGCGACGGCTAAAAAAATTGCCGGCATAATTTTGGCCATCGTCTCTATCTGCCTGATCTCGTTCATTAAGAACCAATTCGAGATTTGATCTTCGCGTGCAATGGCACCCACTCCGCCGTAGCGCTCGAGCAAGGCATCTAGTCGCTGAATCACGGACTCTGGCGATACACCTCGCAACAGCGTCAGGGAGATATCGTTAAATGCGCCATCCAAATCGTAGGCCGCCGCCAATGCTTCACGGCCCATCCACAAAATGCCGAAACGTTGATCATCTGGCATCAACGCCCCCGGCCCGATGGCATAAACATGCTCCGGCGACAAGGCGATACCGACCACTCGAAGTAGTCGCTTCTTTCCGTTCATCAGTGCCTGAAGCTCGTCACCTGGTTGCAAGTCATGAGCCTCGGCGAAAGGCTCATTGAGAACCACTTCATCCGAATACCCAGACTGAACGAAGCGGCCGCTACGCAGCGCAAGTTTGTTCAAAAGCGGCTCGCCATTTTCCGGAATCGATAAGAGTTTTCCAATCACGGGCTCTTCGAACCCGTTGACATCCAATATGGCTAGCCGCGTAATCCGCGTTTGCACAGTTTGCACGCCTGGTATTTGCCCGATCCTTTCTACCAGACGTTCCGGCGCTCGTTTCACTGTGCCGAAAACCTCGGCAAAGTTATAACGGTCATAGTAGGCATTAGCGGTGATCTGCAAAGAATCCAGGACCGACAAAGACATCACCAATACGCCAACGCCCGAGGCCACGACCAAGCCGATCGCCACAACCTGCCCGCGCATCTTGTTCAGATCACGAAACAATTTGCGATTAATGGCCCGGAGCATCAGCCGCTACCAACTTAGGTCCCGCGGATCGACGCGCCGCTCATTGCTAAACACCTCGGCAATTTGACCATCCGCCATCCGAATAACCCGGTCTGCCATCTCAGCGATCACTGCGTTGTGGGTAATAACCGCTGTGGTCGTACCGAGATCGCGGTTCACTGCCTCCAAGGCTTCCAAGACGACTATTCCGGTACGACTGTCCAAAGCGCCGGTGGGCTCATCGCAAAGCAATACGTCTGGTTGCTTCGCAATAGCACGGGCAATGGCAACCCGCTGTTGCTCGCCGCCAGAGAGCTGCGCCGGAAAATGATCTAAGCGATCCTCCAGCCCAACCAACCCGAGCGCAGCGACGGGGTCCATCGGATGCTCGGCAATTTCCGTGACCAATGAAACGTTTTCACGCGCCGTGAGACTTGGAACTAGATTATAGAATTGAAAAACAAATCCAACATGAGCACGCCGAAACCGCGTGAGCTCGCCAACAGTCGCCCGCGTTAGATCATGATCTCGAAAATTCAGGCTGCCGGCGGTTGGAACATCTAAGCCGCCGACAATGTTCAGTAAAGTCGACTTGCCGCTGCCAGATGCACCCAGCAGAACCATAAATTCGCCCGCGTAGAGGTCAATGTCAACGCCACGCAAGGCAAGCACTTCTACGTCGCCCGTATGATAAACCTTGGTTATGCCTCGCGCGCTCAGCGCAATGTCGGCAACAGTGCTGTGCATCAATTCTGGTTTTGTACTAATAGCCGTATTATCGCGCAGATAATCGGAACTCGCCAGGAAACGCGTCCTTTTGCTATGCTATTGTCAAATCGTTTTTAGAAATAATTTATACCGGGTTGGCGATGGGTGCGAATTTTTGGTTCGAGTTAAGCAGGTAACGGCTGTGAGTTCGAATTTTTACTTCGCATAGCTGTGTGACCTCCTATCCAGGCTCCGTTGCCGATCGACACCCTTTTGTCACACCGCATCTGTCTACTGCTGGTCAGATCTCGGCAGGATAATGCGCCAAGCTAGCAACTGAATTGCGAACCGAGGCATTCCCGGCGAATCGACGATCACGGACGATATTGTTACAACATGCTTGAAGCGACAACATCTGAGATTGAGCAGCAGTCGGAGCTGCTGGACCCCGAATCCTTTTGCAATTGGGGGCTTAAGAAGCTTGCCGAGCATATCGACTGTTCCAGCGCGCTCTGGGCGCTGCTGCACCATGATGGTGAAGGCGAGTTTCTGGCGGCTCATAACATCGACCGCGAACCATTTCTAGCAGCGTACCAGCCAGTCGCCGAGCTTGACCCGATTCCACCGTTGCTAGCTGACAATCCTTCGCAAGCATTTCACTCGGATGCGCGAACTGATGAAACAATCGATAGTCGATTTCGCGAATGGGCGATTGACAACAATCTCCATCAATCACTGGCCTTAGGTTGGACCCACCCGGCTTCCAAAGCCGTTAATGGCATCGCCTTATATCGTTCGAACACGATGCGAGTATTTGATGATCAGGACAAAGCGGTATTTGAGCAACTTGCGCCGCTGCTATATCAAGGTCTGCGTCGTGGCCGAGAACTGCAGATCAAGAACTTTCTATTTAGTCAGTGGAAGGCCCGGAATCTTGTGTGTTCAATAACGAGCCGCGGGGTCGTCATCGACATGGAGGATGCCTGCATCCGCGCGATGCAGACAACCTGGCCGAGTTGGGACGGGCCGCATCTGCCCGACGAGTTATTAGCGCTCCTAAAGCAACCCCAAGGCGCCCAAGAATATCGCAAAGGCGGACTACTGTTTCGGATACTCGCCTACGGATTTCACTACATACTGGTCGTGACGCAACTCGGCAGGATTGGCCAATTGACCGACCGGCAGTATCAGATCGCTGCCTTGTATGCACAAGGTGCAACCACCGCCGATATTGCAGTACAACTGTCCCTAAAACCGTCAACAGTCGAGAATCATCGCAAGAACATCTATGCGAAGTTGCGCTTGAGCAGCAACAACGAACTAACTCGCCGTTTTGCGATCACACAGTTGATCGACGACAGCTTTCAGAAACGATAGCTCAATCCTGCACCCCAGTGCAGTCGACGAGTTGCTTTGATGTCGACTGCGCCTACGTGTCCGCTAGTCTCAGCCAGCCGTGTCCGTTTGCTGGAGTCATCGCGCTATGCCGGCGCGCCGCAGCGCTGTTCGTCTACCATGTGGCCGATACATTTTCTATCCGCTTTTGCTTAATTGTCTTGGAACAAGCCGCCTGCCACCCAATCGTCGGAATCGGAGGCCGTTCTATTCCGTCCGCCGCTGACGCTGGCAGCCGGGTTACTGGCGGTATTGGATCGCCCGCCGCTGACGCTGGCACCAAAACCACTGGCGGCGTTATTTAATCCGCCGCTGACGCTGGCATCCACACCACTGGCGGTATTGGATTGCCCGCCGCTGACACTGGCACTCAAACCACTGGCGGCGTTCTTGAATCCCCCGCTGACGCTGGCATCCGCGCCACTGGCGGTATTGGATTGCCCGCCGCTAACGCTGGCACGCGAACCACTGGCGGTATTGGCTGACCCGCCGCTGACGCTGGCATAAGGTGCACTGGCGATGTTATCGAGTCCCCCGCTGACGCTGGCAGAATTTGCCCGAATAGAATTCCAGAATCCAGCCACAAAGCCTCCAGCCTGATCGTAGTTGTGTCCAACACCCACCACCAGATTATGTGACCCACCACGATGCACCGGGCCCCAGGTGCCGCCGGCCGACAAGCAGTCGGTAGAATTATTGTGGGCTGGGTCTGAGCACTCGTCTCTATCTCCTGGGAATCGCGCTTCGTTATATCCGATCAGCAAGTTACCTAATCCGTTGGTTGCCGCCGTACTACCAAGCCCATTCCCGACTCGAACATTCACCCCTTCGAATGCCACAATCGGTCGGCCCGGATCGGTGGCGGTATCCAGCGCAAGATAGCCATCGAGCCCGATGACAGAGTTGCCTTCCAATTGCGTGATTCGTGCCTGCAAATCAGCAATCGAAGGGCGAGTCTGTGCTTGTGCGCCGATACTCAGCGCTAAGACAAATAGCGCGACCAAGCGTTGGTAAATGCAGGTAGCGAACTTGACTTGGTCACTGGTTGTATTGAGCTTAAACATTTCCATCTCCTTGCGCGTTGTTTATCCCATCCGTCCTTAGGCGGCAGAAACTGCAACCACACTACTTGTGATTTGCATGACTGCGGGTCTTATCTCCGAAACCGGCCTGAAGTTGATTGTGCGCAGCAGCCAAACATGACGCCGTCCATTAGACCGGATCATAAGTCGTGCGGCGTCCATATCCCGACTACTGATCTTGAAACAAAGCACCCGCTGACCAGTCCCATTCGCCTAATACTTCGCGAAGATACCCGCCGCCTACTGTTGAATACTCTCCCCACGCATCGTTTCCTTGGCCACCGCTGACAGATGAAAAATCGCCATAGGTAATGTTGGATCGTCCACCGCTCACACTGGAAACCTGGCCCCGAGCTTGGTTAAAGCCGCCCCCACCTATGCTGGAATAATCGGACAGGGCGTTGTTGAATTGTCCACCGCTCACGCTAGCTGCACCGGAATTGGCCCTGTTATCTGCGCCGCCGCTGACGCTTGCAGACCATTGACGGATCGAATTTCTGAAACCGGCAACAAGGCCGCCATAACTACTGAAGTTGTGCTCTTTGCCGACGACTAGATTGTGCGAACCTTCGCGAAATTCCAACGCCCAGAAGAAACCCAAGGATATGCAGCTCAGCTGATCATAATAGAAAGGATTGGAGCATTCCCCGTTTATACTGCGTGGTTCGTTATAGCCGACAATCAAGTTTCCAACACCATTGGTTGGACCGTTTGTTGTGCCGGTCCCATTCACAATTTGCACATTCACACCGTCAAAAGCCGCAATTGGCTTAGCTAGATCGGTATCGTCTAGGCTCAGATATCCGTCTAGCTGAAGTACGGTGTTGGACTGTAAGCCTGCGACTTCGGTTTGTAGGGTCGCAATTTCCGTCTGCAAATCAGCAATCGAAGGGCGAGTCTGTGCTTGCACCCCGAGACTCAGCAAAGCCAGCACCGCCAAATAAACCACGCGAGACCGGTACTCGACCATCGTTCGACTGATTGTAGTTGCAATGAATCGCTCAGCGTACTTGTCAGTCAAACATCGACCGACTTTGATCTCGTCTTGTGTCCTTTTGCGCTTGCCCATGTGATTTTCTCCATTGCGAGTTTGTCTTTGCCGGCGACCTTGCGCTCACGGCCCGAGGTACCAGGCCCCTCTGCGTTCGGCGACGGATTATCCCGGTGCGCAGGGATATCCGGGACACAGGATCTGATTGTAAAACTGCGGACCTATTTTCCCGGCGCCCAGCGTCGTTTGATTTGACATCTCTATGTTTACTCTAAATCTCTTCGTAGCAACTAAACGGTTACGATCCGCTAGTCACACCACTTCAAACAGTTTTTACTCTGACCCCATTAATGCTTAATTGTCTTGGAACAAACCACCTGCCACCCAATCGTCGGATCCGGAGGCCGTTCTATTCCGTCCGCCGCTGACGCTGGCATAGGATGCACTGGCGACGTTATTGAGTCCGCCGCTGACGCTGGCAGCCGTGCTACTGGCGGTATTGTCTGTCCCGCCGCTGACGCTGGCACCAAAACCGCTGGCGGTATTGGATGGCCCCCCGCTGACGCTGGCAGCCGTGCCACTGGCGGTATTGGCTGTCCCGCCGCTGACGCTGGCATAGGATGCACTGGCGACGTTATCGACTCCGCCGCTGACGCTGGCATAAGGTGCTCTGGCGGTGTTATAGAGTCCCCCGCTGACGGTGGCAAAATTAGCCCGAATCGAATTTAAAAAACCAGCAACAAGGCCACCATTCCGATCGTAGTTATGTCCTTCACCCACCACCAGATTATGTGACCCACCACGATGCACCGGACCCCAGGTGCCGCCCGCCGCCAAACAATCGGTAGAATCATTGTAGCCTGGGTTTGAGCACTCGTCTCTATCTCCTGGGATTCGCGCTTCGTTATATCCGATCAGCAAGTTGCCTAATCCGTTGGTTGTCCCCGTACTACCAAGTCCATTCCCGACTCGAACATTCACCCCTTCGAATGCCACGATCGGTCGGCCCGGGTCGGTAGTGGTATCCAGTGCCAAATAGCCATCGAGCCCGAGTACCGTATTTGCTTCGAGCGACGCGATTCGTTGTTCCTGACTAATGATCTCCGTCTGCAAATCAGCAATTGATGGCCGCGTCTGCGCCTGGGCGCCGAGGCTCAGGAACGCCAAACTTAGAACGCCAATCCATTCGCCGCGCAAGACGTGTGGCAAGTGAATCGTCCGGTCAGTATTATTTGTGTCAAATCGCATGGTCTTCTCCTTGCATCGGACCTTGTAAGATCGCCATCCGATGCCTACATGATTGATCTATAGTCAGGCAAGCTATGGCGCCACACCGGAAGGCCCAGGCGCCTTGCCAAACAGTGACTTGAATATAGCTAAATCGGCAAAGTTCACAAAACCACTGCCATTAAAATCGCTATCCGCATCGGCTGTGCCGAACGCCGCTTTAAAAGCCGCTAAGTCCGCAAAGTTCACGAAACCGCTGTTGTCTAAATCCGCATCACAATAGTTACCGTAGCCGTCGACATCGGTATCCCGTTGCGCCGGGTTGGCTACCTCGATGCAGTTGTCGCTGCCGTCGGGGATACCATCCCCATCACTGTCAGCACCCGTCGAGGTTTGTAGATCATCGATGTTGTAAAAAAAGAAGCCACCCCCGACGGTGGTGAGACTGGCGCTGCTGAATGTGCTGCTGGAGACCACGCCAAGAAAATATACGTTGGCGCCGTCGGATAGAGTCGTTTGCACTGCCGCTGGGTTGAGGACCGCGGTTGCACCATCGGCCGTCAGATTTAGATCAGCTGCTTGCAAGGGATCGCGGGTAATGATGAGCAAGCCGAACGCGTTGGTTGGCGCAAAGCTAAAATCAAGATTATCGCCGTCTTGCAGAATATCCGCATCGGTGCTACCCAGGGAGTTAGTGCCAGAAGGTGCGGGATATAAACCAGTGACCTTCAGTTGTTCGCTACCGATGCTATAGCCGAAGCTGATCCCAGCCAGACTGCCACCATCGGGGATCAGTGTGCCCGCCGCGACACTATCGAAATTTAAGGTGCTCAGCCCGCCTGGGGCAGCAGCGCTGAATGAGCTTTGGTCAGTGTATGCATCGGCCGCCCAAGCCAAGCGACCGATACTGAGCAGTAACAGTATAGAAAAACTGCGCGCGCGGTTGAAGCCGAACGGTCGCAAGAGCGAGATTCCAGTAGTCGACCGATCGGCTCGACGGGTACTTCGGCGCTCGTTCATTTCCGTGATCTCCCCTTGTTATGGACTAAGACCCTATCCGTAGCGTAGTTCCCTTTTAGAAAGGGTGGTGTCAAGAACTTGACGTAAGGCCTGGAATTAACGCCCCACCTGGCCGAACGAATTACTGCCGAGGGTGCTTATTTGTAATTACTGTCGCGGGCCGAACGACCAAGATCGTGAATTCGTTTCAACCGAGGTTAGCATTTGTGGTGTCACTGACGCATGACCCCAAAGGGTCATGCGTCCCGCAAATTTTTGGGGTCAGAGTAAAATTATCTTAGGACAAATCACTTAGCGGCTTTGGACCTCGCTTGCGAAGCCGCTGCGGCTGCCCTGTTAGTCGCTCTACTTGCAACTTAAATTGATTGTTGCCCAATGTTAAACCCTGATTCAAGGTATCACGGATATTGGTGACGAGCTGGGTGGACAACTGCTCTTGAAATAGCTGGCGATACGCTGCTTGCCTTACAAGGATTGTTTTACCAAGCGCTAAATACTCCGGATGTGGCGTCCATAACCCAGGTGACTTGCCCAATGCATGCGCTTGATAACTCGACCAGCTGTAGTTGCCTGGTTCCGCGACCACACCCGCTCGAACCGGGTTGAGTTCGATGTAACGCTGACAGGCGAGTAGATACTCGCTGCTTTCTACGATACCGGATTTAAACCGGCCCTCGAACAACGTGCCAGTGCGCCGGTAGCGATGGTTAAAACGCCTAACGTAGTAGCGACCCAAAAATTGCATGCAGCACGAAATACTGTCCGACGATTTAGGTGTCATCAGCAAATGCACATGGTTAGTCATAAAGACCCAGGCATGGACCTCTATCGCATATTTATCTGCCGCCTCTCGCAACCAGTTAGCGTAAGCTCTGAGATCTGCCTCATCGGCAAAACACACCTGGCGATTGTTGCCCCGTTGAACCACATGCACCGGCAACCCCGGCGGACAGATGCGACGTTTACGAGCCACGCTACGGATACTCCGACGGATGAAACATACCCGTCAGCCTGACCGATGGTGGCAACCCCTGGCTACCCGCTAATCACTCCGTTCCAAGGAGTTTTTACTCTGACCCCATTAATGTGTTTACGGGAGAATGCCGGCCCAGATCGTGGGGTCAAAGCCTTCAGGATCGAGGTCAATAATGGGGGATACGCCAGAGGAATCAACGTCACTGTCGATAGTATCGTCGCCGCCCAAATTGCTTGCGGTGAATGCAAAAGGCGGCATTCCCTCTAATGGCTCAACAACAATTCGGTAGGGATATAACGGGTTTAAATCGCCAAAAAAATAGAAACCATCCGTAGACGGAATTGTCCCATTGGATCGAATCCAAGTTCCGGCAATGCGCACTTCAAGCCATACGACTGCCAAACCCGTACCCAAATCACCACCCGAAAATACGCCGTCGGCGTCGTTATCAATGAAAATTCTCCCGCTTAATGCGGCCCCGCATATGAAGCCGTCAACGCAGGCACCAGTCCTTGGACACTCCTCGTCAACTTCACACATAAAGTTGCCTGCCGGCCCCGGTGGTTGGCCAAAAAGCGATTTAAAAATTGCGAGATCGGCAAAGTTCACAAAACCGCTACTGTCCAGATCGCCATCCTCGTCATTTGTGCCAAACTTAGATTTGAAGATGGCCAAGTCCGCAAAGTTCACGAATTCGCTGTTATCGAAATCCGCATCACAGTAGTTACCGTATCCATCGTCATCAGTATCGCGCTGTTCCGGGTTGTGTACTTCAGTGCAGTTGTCCGTCGCGTCGAGCACACCGTCGTTGTCACTATCGCTTATCAGCGTCGATTCAAGATCGTCAAGGTTATAAAAGATGGAAGCGTCGTCTACGCTGATTAGGGTTGCTTGGTTTAGCGGAACATCAACAGTCGATGTGATGCCCAGAAAATATACAGTTGCACCATCGGACAATGTCATCACAAGATCGTCAGGATTCAACATAGCCTCCGCACCACCCGCGTTCAATGTAAAATCGCCTGGCTGCGCCGGAGCTGCCGTGATGACCAAAAGCCCGAAGGACTGCCGGTCAGTAAAGCTAAAGAGGACTTTATCACCACCTCGCAAAATATCGGCAGCGGTGCTACCGAGGGAGTTTTGCGGCGAGGGTGCCGGGAACGCATCAGTTATCTGTAACTCAGTGCCAGCAAGTGAATAGGTAAAAGTAATACCGTCCAGTTTGCGGCCGCTGGAAATGACGAAACCATCGGCCCGATCATCGAAGTCAACAACGGTTCTGGTGCCGGTCTGCGCCGCCGTAAACAAGGCTCTATCTGTATAGGCATCCGCCGCCCATACCACGTGACCTAAGCCAAAGAGCAACAGTAGACAGAAATAGCTCATGCGGTTAGCACCGAATGGCCGCCACTGCGAAAGACCGGCAGTTGATCCAGCAGCGGCTCGGTTGCTACAACGGTGCTCAGTCATTGCCATGATCTCCTGTTGTTATGGGCTTATGCCCTGCCCTTAGCGTAGCCCTCCGTTGGATAGCGTTGCGTCAAGAACTGGACATAAAGTCCGGGCTCCAAGACGCATGGGCAGCAAGCTTGAAGCCCGTTTCTAGGGTTAGGCAGCGCATACTAATTAACCAAGGTCGCGCATTCGTTAGTCGACAATAGCATTTGTACTTTTGGTGACGCATGACCCTCTAGGGTCATGCGTCCAGCTCAAGGTATTGCTAGTATATTTTCCGGATTCCCCGATGACGCACTTGGGTGGCCGACACTTCTCGGCTGTGAACAACAAGAACATTAAGGGGAACAAGCATGAAGGCTTTTCAGCGCGTTATTACACGCGGATTGGTGATATTTTTTCTCAGCGGCCTGTTGGCGTCGGCAAACTCGGCGTCTATCAATTTGTTGCCGGCCGTCTCTAACCCGGTTATCTCGGATAGTACAGCGACGCTCGAGCTATTCATGGATTTCACCGATGAAGCGACTTTGGGTGGCGGCATCGATTTACTGGTCTCAGGGGCTGCATCATTCATCGAATTCGTACCGAGCACTTACTTTAACGGTCTGGACGATGCTTTTACCGGTTTCGGCACAGATCTGGCCGACGGTGACTTTGAGATCCATTTCGGCGATTTCGTCGGTCTCGACGGGCGCAACAAACTCGGTGATGTCTTACTCAGTTTGGATAGCTTGGGCATGGCCACCGTTGGCATCAGTATCAACAGCTCGTTCGAAGGATTTTTTAGCGCAGTGACTTTAGATCCACAGGCCGTTGCCTTGAACGGCGCCGAACTTGATATCCAGCCGATTCCAGTACCCGCAGCGGTTTGGCTGTTTGGTTCAGCTTTGGGTTTGCTCGCGGGTGTACGCCGGCAGTTTAGCTGATCGCGTATCACTGGCTACTCGGAAACAAAGAAGTGGTGCTGGTTGTTAAGACACGTCTATTCTTCGTGCGCCGCCGGATTATCGATACGACGAGCAACTGCCACAGTTGGCAGCAGCACGACTACCTGCAGCATCACTTATAGATCAGCTACAGCGTGTCGGAAGAATCGGGACCACTTGTAATAACATGAAGATTTTCTGGGTATTAAGCGGCGCCGTACAAGTTTTAGCAAAGACTAAAGCAACCCCTGTCTGCCGTTGCAGTCAGGGGTTGCGTCTTTTTAACAGTGCTGTTGGTAAGCGAATTTCATTCGCGCAAGAGGAGACCCAAACCGTAGCTACACACCGTGAGGAGTTGGGGCAATACGCTGGCGCCGCTGGGAAGACGTGACAAGCAAGCTCCGTGACTCAGATTGCGAGTCCTGTGGTACTTCGCTAAGCAAGACTGCCTACGATATTCGTTCAGAAGCGATAGCTCAATTCCGCACCCCATTGCCGAGGACGAGCAGCGGTAATTTCGACTGCGCCGAAACCGATTTTCTCGGCCACACCGGACGTGATGTAGCTTTCGTCCGTTAGATTCGTGACAAATAGCGCAAATCCCCAGCGAGATGCGAATGGGCTGAGATGCACTCGTGCATTCCATAGCGTGACATCATCCTGCATCAATTCAGGGGTATTCACCGCATCGTTCGCCCACTCCGAGCGATAACTCGCCTGCAAGGAAAACCGCAGACGGGCAAAATTCTGCCAAACCAGGTCATAAGTAGCAGTCGTTGCGAGGCTATGCTCAGGGCTATCGACGAATCGAGCATCACCTGGCAAGGGGTTGAGAATCGGAATACCGAAAGACCCGATCACCGCACGATCAACCCTTTGGTAGCGCGCATCCAAATACCCGTAACTGGCCGAGATCGACCACGGGCCCGCCGAGCGTAAACTCAGGTCGAGTTCCACACCGTCAACGCGACCCTGTGCTGCATTGATGGTACGCGGAATACCCGCGTCCAACACGACCACCTGAACGTTATCGTAATCGGCTGTGAACACGGCCCCGGTCATCCGCAGGCGCCGATTCAACAATAGGCCTTTGATACCAATTTCAAAACTCCGCAGTTTCTCGGGTTCGAAACGAGTTGGCTCGGCAAGCGGCGCACCGTAGCGTTGGTTGAAGCCGCCGCTTTTAAAGCCGTCAGCGTAGCTGCCGTAAACTATCCAATTGTCGTTTACATCGTGGGTGATGCTCGCGCGCGTCAACCAGTCGCTGAAGGTTTCGGTAGCTCTCGGGTTTTGGATCAACGGTAAGTCACCCGGCTGCAAAAGCAATGGAATCCACGCGTTTTTGTCATCTCGACTGTAACGCAACCCCACCAACAACCGCGTATTTTGTGTGACGTCGAATTCTGCGTCGCCGAACAGAGAAATTGTCTCATTGTCGACTTTTGCAGACGGCCCGCCGAGACTAAGCGGCGGAACCGAGCTCAAGCCCAGTGTCGCAAAGTAAGTGCCGCCTGCCGGCAGACCAACGGCGGCGGGGATGATGGAAACCTGCAGTTGATCTTTCCCGGTTTCAGACAGATAGAACGCGCCGAGCCGCCAATCCATCGGCAATCGATCGAATTCGCCTGCGAGACTCAGTTCCTGGGTGAATTGTTGATGCCTCATCATATTGGTCGTGTGGGCGATGACCAGAGGGGAACCATCGGCATCGCGCCCGAATTCAGCATCGACTTGCCGCCATGCAGAAATCGAATGCAGTCTAAGATCGGTGTTTATTGTGTAGTGTGTGCTCAGCGATGCGCCCAGTACTTCGGTGTCTGAGCGGTTAGGTCCGGTACCGTTGGTGGTATAAACATCGTTTGTCAGCCAGCGTGCATCCCAGGCTGCACTGCCCTGCGATGCCACGGTTACATTGTAGGTACCACCGAACAGCGTCATCGGGCCGCCAATGTCGCTCGGGTTTTCGTTGGCTAGAGTCGTTGGTGCAGACGATTCGTTCGCCCGATAGTAGTCAGTTGACCAATCGAACATCCATCGGCTAGTCGGTTGCCAACGTAATCGGGCCCGCAGCGATAAGTTATCGATATCACCCAGACTGTCGCCCGCCAAAATCCGCTGTGCGTAACCGTCTCTCTGACGCCGGGCAACAGCTATTCGACTGGCGGCGGACTCGGTAATCGGTAAATTTAGAACTGCACTAATGTCGCGACGGCGGTCATCTCCTAAGGTGAGCGCAGCGTGGCCAGAAAAGTTGTCGGTCGGTTCGTTACTGACGACATTGATTACACCACCGATCGTGTTCTTACCGAAGGTCGCGCCTTGGGGCCCCCGCAAAACCTCCACGCGGGCCACGTCAAGCAGATCTAACACCCCGCCGGGGCTGCGACCGACATAGGCTCCATCCAGAAAAACCCCGACGCCGGGATCTTTGGTGAAAATAAAATCACTTTGCCCAATGCCCCGCATATAGATAGAGGCGGCATTGCTACTGCCGCTAATCGGCGCCGAATCATCGATCGAAAGATTGGCCGTTAACTGGTCAAGTTTTTCGAGACTGATGACGTCGTTGTTACTCAGTTGCTCCTTGTCGATGACCACAACTGAAACCGGTATTTTTTCAATGCGCTCCGTCCGACGACGGGCGGTGACCACTACTTCATCGAGTACAGCGTGCTTGACTACTATTGAGTTCTCATCGCTTTGCAGCAAAGACGCGCTTGCATTGGCACATAAAAGGCAAGCGATGGTGCCGCCTAAGTGGGATTGTATTTTCACCAAACCCAGATACCCCCGGTAAATAGATAACTCGATTCAAGCATGACTTTAGCGCGTGAGCGAAATCAATTGCCACCGATATCAATAATTGGCTGTACGATTCTCAGCTAAAGGATGTTAGCGTCTAATTATGAGTTGTAGACCAATTGATGCGACCATCAAGAAGTGATTTAGCCTGACTTTGGCGATCGGAAGACTAACACCTAGGAAAAATATCCTATTTAGGTGTCGACATCCGATGCGTGGTGAATTAGTGGCTGCTCAGAGGCTCAAGTTGCGTGTCTTCGAAGAAACCCTAGTGTCGCCAGCAGTGTAAGAAAGTTAACCAGTGCGGCTGGCACCGGAATGGCAGTTAGTGACACATTATCTAATCCTGCGTAACTCCCTGTTGCTGGGTCAAGTGCCGTGGATGAAAACACTAAAATCGGTAGCGTATTCGAATTGGCGGGAGCAACAAAGTCCAACGTGAAAAATGCCCAATCATCAAGATCCGCAGTCGAACCCAAGTATCCGAGCAGCTCGCCGGAGTCTGTGCTAGAGAGCTCGTCGGCTACCAGATAAATTTCATAGCCGCCTGGATTATCTAAATCGCTACGCAGCGCCTGCAACATCCAGCCGGATAGGCTATACGTCTGCCCCGGTTGCAGAGGCATCGTAAGCACTTGTGCAAATTGTTCATTCGCGGCACTCCAGCCCGCAACCCAGCGAGCCCCGGAAAAAGCCGTAACGCCTGGAAAATTGCCAAAATCGCCGGGGTTAATGCCATACATCCCATCGTTGCTGTAGGTATCGGGCGTTACATTGAAGGACAGCCACTCACTTGGCATTAAACCTTGACCACCTGCAACTCCGGGTATCTCCTCGAACCCGGGGTTCCGTAGCAAGTTTGCCGACAGGGACGTTGAAGTCAGAAAAATGAGAGTCGCCAGGAACAATCTAGAACACATTATCAACTCCTAACTAACGCTTGTTAACTGCGATCAGCAGTGAAGTTCCATTCGACTAAGCTCACAAGAGGGCGATTCGTAACCATACTCTTAATAAACGCTAAATCCATCGCTTACCCTCGCAGGCAGGTCAATTATTATTGATGATTTCTTTAGTTTTTTAGCTTCTTAATGGTAGCGTCGAGGAAAAAGAATACTCCGACGCCGCCTGATTTCCGACTCGAATTGGCAGTAGTTGGTCGGTATTTTCGAATATCACAGTCGTTTCACCCCAAATCCGAGGTAGTTGTCCGATATGATCGCTTTGCAGGTGATATCGGCTTGATCTGCTTTCGGGTCTTTTATTAATTTTTGCAAAATCCAGCGCTTTGCACATGACCCTAGAGGGTTATGCCGCGTGCTGCACGGCGACGGCAACGATAATTGGGGTCAGAGTAAAAATTCCGCTGAGAGTCGGTGAAGTCAAACTGATCTCACCGACTCTCAGCGGAATTTTTACTCTGACCCCAATTATCGCGGCGGGGTGGAGAGTCGCCGCGCATCGCGGGCGTGACCAGAGATCAGCGCCGTGAAACCCCGTTTTGCTAACTGCCAATGATCGACAAACTCCGGGAGCGGATCGGGTCGGTCACCGTGGCGAAAAAACCGATAGAGCCAATAGGGCAGTTCCCAACCTCCGTGTTCAATTATTGCTCCCGAAAATCTTAACCTATTCCACGGTTACCGATTTAGCTAAGTTTCTCGGCTGATCAACATCCGTACCTTTCAAAACAGCCACATGGTACGAAAGAAGCTGTAACGGAATCGTATAAACCACAGGCGCTTGAAAATAGCTGATGTGCCGCGGCATGTGAATGACCGTCACGCCTTCGCTGGATTCCATGCCGGCGTCCGGATCGGCGAATACGATGAGTTCGCCGCCGCGGGCGCGGACTTCCATGAGGTTGGACTTTAGTTTTTCTAATAGGTCGTTGTTGGGAGCGACGGCGATGACGGGCATATCAGCATCGACTAATGCGAGTGGACCGTGTTTTAGTTCGCCAGCCGCGTAGGCTTCGGCGTGGATGTAGGAAATTTCTTTGAGCTTTAGCGCGCCCTCCATGGCGACCGGGTGTAACACGCCGCGGCCCAGGAACAGCGCGTGGTGTTTTTCGGCAAAGCGTTCGGCGAGATCGCGCATGGCTGCGTCTAGTTGCAAGGTGCTTTCAACGAGGCCGGGAATTTCGATTAAACGCTGGACCAGGCCGCGTTCTCGCTCTTCATCCATGTGGTGATGTTTGCCTAGGGCAATGACCAGCATGGATAAGGCAGCCAGCTGCGTCGTGAATGCCTTGGTTGATGCAACACCGATTTCTGGGCCGGCGCGGGTCAGCATCACCAGATCGGATTCACGTACCAGCGAACTTTCGGGCACGTTACAGATGGCTAAAGTCGAGAGATAGCCGGTCTCCTTGGCCAGGCGCAGCGCGGCCAAGGTGTCGGCCGTTTCGCCGGATTGAGAAATGGTGACGAACAGGGTGTTGTCTTGAACCACCGGATCACGGTAACGGTATTCGCTGGCGATATCGACACTGCAGGGCACCCGGCAGATCTGCTCGACGAAGTAACTGGCCACCGTGCCCGCATGGAAACTAGTGCCGCAAGCAACGATTTGCACGGCACGAGTCTGTTTGAATATTTGCGAAGCTTCGGGACCGAAGGCTGCGTCTAGTAACTTGCCGTTAGCCACACGCTCTTCTAGGGTCTGCGCCACAGAGCGCGCTTGCTCATGAATTTCTTTGAGCATGAAGTGACGATACTGGCCTTTGTCCGCCGCATCGGCGGAAAGTTCACTTTCTTGAACGGGTCGATTGACGGCCTTGCCATCGGCATCGATAACGCGAATGTCCGTGGTGCTGACTTCGGCAAAATCGCCCTCTTCCAGAAAAATAAATTCGCGGGTTACCGGCAACAGGGCGGCGACATCAGAGCCTACAAAATTTTCGCCGATACCAACACCAATGACTACCGGGCAGCCGGCACGAGCAAGAATTAATTTGTCGGGTTCATCGGCGGACATGACCACCAAGGCATAAGCCCCCTCGAGATCCGCCACCGTGCTGCGTACAGCTTCACTGAGGTCTTGTCCTGATCTTTGGTAGTGATGAATACGGTGAACGATGACTTCGGTGTCCGTTTCGGTATCGAACTGATAACCGTCGGCCACAAGTTCCGCGCGCAAGCTTTCATGATTTTCGATAATGCCATTGTGCACGATGGCCAGATGATCACCCGACACATGGGGGTGAGCATTGTCTTCGCTAGGCACACCATGGGTAGCCCAACGCGTGTGCGCAATACCAATTCGTCCGCGTAAGGGCGCATCTTCCAAGGCAGCTTGTAATTGGGCGACTTTACCGAGGCGACGACGCCTATCTAGTTGTCCGTCATTGACGGTGGCAACGCCGGCCGAATCATAGCCGCGATATTCCAAGCGCCGGAGACCCTCGACGAGAATGGGTACGACGTTTCGCTCAGCTACGGCACCTACGATTCCACACATGGCTTACTACTCTGTTTGATCCCGGGCGCCTATTTCGCGCCGGCGGTATTCTTTCTATTTTGACTTAAGCACCGCTAGATCGGCGGGAACGACATCCCACTTTCCGCGGCTATCCTACTATGTTTTTTTCACGGGCCGCTGCCAGCCCCGGATAGTCTGTTGTTTGCTGCGCGCCACCGTGAGCTCCTCCGCTGGCACGCTCTTGCTGACGGTGGAGCCCGCGCCAATCGTGGCACCTGGACCCACTTCGATGGGTGCGACCAGCTCTACGCCGGAACCGATGAAAGCACGATCGCCGATAATGGTTGGGTGCTTGTTCGCGCCGTCGTAGTTACAAGTAATGGTGCCGGCGCCCACGTTAACCAATTCGCCGATGGTGGTATCACCGACGTAGCTTAGGTGGTTAACCTTGCTGCCCTTACCCACCTGGGTTTTTTTCAGTTCCACAAAATTGCCCAGCTTGGCCCGCTCGGCTAACTCAACACCAGGGCGCAGCCGGGCATAGGGACCGACTTCGCAATTTTGGCCCATGTTGGCCAGCTCGATGACGCAATTGGGATGGATTTGAGTGCCGGCACCGATCACCGAATCGCGAATAACTGTGTTGGGACCAATACGCACACCATCACCCAGCTCGACCTCGCCTTCGAAAATCGCATTGACGTCGATCACAACATCGCGGCCACATTGCAAACTGCCGCGTACATCGATCCGCGCCGGGTCGATGAGGGTGACACCAGACTCCAGCAATTCGTTTGCCATGCGTTGCCGATAAAGTGTTTCGGTGCGCGCCAACTGACGCTTGTCGTTGATACCCAAAACTTCTTCCGCCTCCGGCGCGCATAAACTGCCAATACTTTGCCCGTCTTTTGCCGCCAGCCCCACAACATCCGTGAGATAAAACTCGCCTTGCGCATTGTCTGCTTTGACTTGCTCTAACCACTGCGACAACAAACCCGCGGGACAGGCGATTAGTCCGGTATTAATTTCGTCAATGGCTTGTTGCTCGACAGTAGCGTCGCGTTGTTCGACAATGCCAATCATGGCACCGCCCTCGTCACGCAGAATTCGGCCATAGCCCGTGGGGTCATCCACGGTCGCGGTGAGCACCGCTAGATGTTTTCCCTGGGTGGCGGCAAGCAAATCGCGCAGCAAGGGCGCGCGGACTAAGGGCACGTCACCACAAAGGATCAGCACGGTTTGATCGGCGGGCACGGCGGGCAGTGCTTGTTGTACCGCATGACCCGTGCCCAAGCGTTCGGCTTGCAGGGCCCATTGAACCGGCCGGTCTGCGCAGTGCGCTTGCACCGCTTCGCCACCGTGACCATAAACCACGTGGATGGATTCTGGTTGCAGTTCGGCTGCTGTGTCTAGAACGCGCTCAAGTAGCGTACTGCCGGCCAGCGGCTGCAGAACTTTCGGCAGGTCCGAGCGCATGCGCTTGCCTTCACCGGCAGCCAAAATGATGACGCTAAAATTCATGCGGGGCGGTCGCTCCGTTTCCTGAGGCGCTACTTTAGCCGCTGGCGGGGATCATGTCTGCGAATCGGTGCACAGGGCGGGACTGTCCCGCAATCCACGACGATCGGAAGCCCTGAGGGCCTTGAAAACCAAGGCATTCGAGCAAGCTACTCTCCATCCATATCGCCGTCTGTGGCGGCGCTGGAACCGGTCAGCGCTAGCGCCGACCCTTGAGCTTTTGGGCGGCCTGGTAGCGAGCCGCGGCTTCCACCAGCTGCTGCTGGGCATGGGCCAAATCTTCCTTGCCCTCGGCGTGCTTCATGGCCTCTTCGGCTTCTTGGCGCGCCTTCATGGCCGCATCTTCGTCGAGCTGGTCGGCATGCAGAGCCGAATCCGCCAAAATCGTAATCAAATGCGGCTGAACTTCCAGTATGCCGCCGGTGACGTAGATGAAAACCTCATCGCTTTCATCAGGCACTTTCACCCGCACTTCACCGGGACGGAGATCCGTCAACAAGGGTGCATGGCGCGGCGCGATACCCACATCGCCCATCTTCGCGGGCGCAATGACCATCTCCGCCGTGCCGGAGAAGATGGCGCCCTCGGCGCTAACGATGTCGACCTGGATGGTGCTCATGGGCGTTACCGTTTATTGCGCGATAGTCAGCTGACTAAAGTGTCTTGGCTTTTTCGACGGCTTCGTCGATGCCGCCAACCATGTAAAAGGCTTGCTCGGGCAAATTGTCGTACTCGCCCGCCACTATGCCTTTAAAGCCACGAATGGTTTCCGCCAGGGAAACATATTTGCCCGGTGCACCGGTAAAGGTTTCCGCCACCGTGAAAGGTTGGGACAAAAAGCGTTGAATTTTTCGCGCGCGCTGCACGGCCAACTTGTCGTCTTCGGACAATTCATCCATACCGAGAATCGCGATGATGTCTTGCAGCTCTTTATAACGTTGTAGAACAGACTGCACGGCGCGGGCAGTTTCGTAGTGATCCGCGCCGATGACATTAGGATCGAGCAATCGACTGGTGGAATCCAAAGGATCCACCGCGGGATAAATCCCCAGCTCGGCGATTTGTCGTGACAACACCAGCGTTGCATCCAAGTGCGCAAAAGTGGTGGCCGGCGAGGGGTCGGTCAAGTCATCCGCTGGCACGTAAACCGCTTGGAAAGAGGTAATAGAGCCGGTCTTGGTGGAGGTAATGCGTTCTTGCAGCACACCCATTTCTTCCGCCAGAGTGGGCTGATAACCCACAGCCGATGGCATACGACCCAGCAATGCCGATACCTCGGTTCCCGCCAAGGTATAACGATAAATGTTATCGATAAACATCAACACGTCGCGGCCTTCGTCACGAAAATTTTCCGCGATGGTTAGGCCGGTTAGCGCCACACGCAGACGGTTACCCGGCGGCTCATTCATTTGGCCGTAGACCAGCGCCACCTTGTCGATAACGCCACTGTCCGTCATCTCGTGAAAGAAGTCGTTACCTTCACGAGTTCGTTCGCCAACACCCGCAAACACAGAGTAACCGCCGTGCTCTTTTGCAATGTTGTTAATGAGTTCCATCAGCGTCACGGTCTTGCCCACACCCGCACCGCCGAACAAACCAATTTTACCGCCCTTCGCAATGGGCATGATCATGTCGATTACCTTGATGCCGGTTTCAAACAACTCGGTGCTCGCGGCTTGGTCTTCGTAGTTGGGAGCTTCGCGGTGAATAGGCATGCGCTGCTGTTCGCCGATTTCGCCGGCTTCATCGATGGGATTTCCCAAGACATCCATGATGCGGCCCAAGGTTTCCGTGCCGACGGGCACTTTGATGGGGTCGCCAGTATTGGCCACGGGCAAGCCGCGCTTTAGACCTTCGCTGGAACCCATGGCAATGGCTCGCACCACGCCGTCGCCCAGCTGCTGCTGGACCTCTAGGGTCAAGTCCTGGGATTCAATGCGCAGCGCATCGTAGACATTGGGGATGGACTCGCGGGGAAACTCAACGTCCACCACCGCGCCGATTACTTGTACGACTTTGCCACCACTCATTGCTCTTCAACCTCTGTTCGGTTTCGCGGTCTTTGCCGCCCCTACTTAAACTCTCTGGTGCTCGGCAGCCTAGGAAACGGCCGCGGCACCGCTAACAATCTCCGACAGCTCTTGGGTAATGGCTGCCTGGCGTGCTTTGTTGTAGTCCAACTGCAGACGATCGATCATCTTGCCTGCGTTATCCGTGGCGGCCTTCATGGCCACCATCTTGGCGGCCATTTCACTGGCCACGTTCTCAACCGCGCCGCGATAAACCTGCGACTCGATGTAGCGCATCAATACGCTGTCTAGGAGTTCCGAAGCATCGGGCTCGTATAGATAATCCCAGTGCTCAGACAATTCTTCCTTGTCCATGGGCTCCACTGGTAACAGCGTGTTGGTGTGTGGAGACTGGGTCATGGTGTTGACAAACTCGTTATGCACCAAGAACACGCGGTCGATGCGACCCTCTCTATAGGCATCTAACATGATGTTGATAGCGCCCAACAAATCGGCCACGCGGGGATCTTCACCCAAGTGCGTGGTCGCGCCCACCACGTTCACATCTAGACGGCGAAAGAATTGCACGCCCTTCGCACCGATCAAACAAATATCGGCTTCAACGTCTTTATCTTTCCACTCGCGCAGATCGGCAATTAAACGCCGGAACAAATTGACGTTTAGACCGCCGCACAATCCGCGATCCGTGGTAATGACGATATAGCCGACCCGCTTCACCGGGCGCTCGACCAAGAACGGATGCTTATAGTCTGGATTCGCTTGGAACAAGTGACTAATCACTGTACGAATCTTGTCCGCATAAGGCTGCGCGGCCGCCATGCGTTCTTTGGTACGACGCATCTTGCTGGCCGCCACCATCTCCATGGCAGCCGTAATCTTTTGCGTGTTCTTTACACTACCGATCTTGGTGCGAATTTCTTTGGCGCCGGCCATGAATTAATTCCTTAAGCGTTGACTACAGATTAGTAAGCGCCGGTGCTCTTAAAGTCTTCGGCAATCTTGGTCAAGCTGGCGGCAATATCATCGTTGAAATCGCCTGAGTCACTGATCTGATCAATCACATCACCAAACTTGTCGGTCGCATGGGAATGCAGGGCGGCTTCGAAATCAACAACCTTTTCCACCGGCACATCGTCCAGGAAACCTTCATTGGCCGCATGCAGCGACAAAGCCATCATGCCCACGGACAGTGGCGCATACTGTTTCTGCTTCATCAACTCTGTCACGCGCTGACCCCGTTCGAGCTGCTTACGTGTAGCCTCATCCAAGTCGGAAGCGAACTGAGCAAAGGCTGCGAGCTCACGATATTGAGCCAGGGCCAGGCGGACACCGCCGCCGAGTTTTTTAATGATCTTGGTTTGGGCGGCACCACCCACGCGTGATACCGAAAGGCCCGCGTTAATAGCCGGTCGAATACCCGCATTAAACAAATCCGTTTCGAGAAAGATTTGTCCATCGGTAATGGAAATCACGTTGGTGGGCACGAAGGCCGACACGTCACCCGCTTGGGTCTCAATAATAGGCAAGGCGGTTAATGAACCGGTCTTACCTTTGACCTGACCGTTGGTGATTTTCTCGATGTATTCCTCGTTCACCCGCGCGGCGCGTTCCAGCAAACGTGAATGCAAGTAGAACACGTCACCGGGGTAGGCTTCGCGGCCCGGTGGGCGGCGCAGCAATAGCGAGACTTGGCGATAGGCCCAGGCCTGCTTGGTGAGGTCATCGTAAATGATGAGCGCATCTTCGCCTTTGTCGCGGAAGTACTCGCCCATGGCGCAACCCGAATAAGGCGCGATGTATTGCATGGCCGCGGATTCAGCAGCAGCAGCGGCAACCACAATGGTGTGTTCCATGGCGCCGTGTTCTTCTAGCTTACGCACCACGTTGGCTATGGATGAGTTTTTCTGGCCCACGGCAACGTAGATACATTTAACGCCAGTGCCCTTTTGATTGATGATGGTATCGATGGCCACGGCGGTCTTACCCGTTTGCCGGTCACCGATAATCAATTCGCGCTGGCCGCGGCCAATGGGCACCATGGCGTCGATGGCTTTTAGACCGGTTTGCACGGGCTGATCCACCGACTTACGCGTGATAACGCCGGGGGCAACTTTTTCAATGGGCGAAGATTCATTGGTATCAATGGGGCCCTTGCCGTCGATGGGCGCACCCAAAGAATCCACAACGCGGCCTAGCAAAGCCTCACCCACGGGTACCTCAAGAATGCGGCCCGTGGTCTTCACGGTATCGCCTTCAGAGATGTGCTTGTAGTCACCCAGAACCACGGCACCCACGGAGTCTTGCTCGAGGTTCAGCGCCAGGCCGAAAGAATTACCGGGGAACTCGAGCATTTCACCGTATTGCGCGGCGTTTAAGCCGTGAATACGCGTGATGCCGTCGGTTACCGCGATGACGGTACCCACATCGCGAGCTTCCGCCGCACTTTCGAAGTTCTTGATGCGGTCTTTCAGCAGCTCACTGATTTCAGACGCCTTGAGTGCCATGTCTATTTCCTCTTAGTGAACCAATGCGCTGGCTAGTTTTTCCAGCCGAGTACGCACCGATCCGTCAATCACATGATCTTCTGCCTGCAGGCGTGCACCGCCGAGCAGGTTTTCATCCAGTACAAAATTTAGACGAACATCGCGGCCAAAGCGCTGCTTGAGCGCGGTGGCCATCCGGGCTTGTTGCGCCTCGTCCACGGGCGTGGCGGCCGTTAAGGTGACGTCTACGGTGTTCTCGACTTCGGCGCGCAACTTTTCGAACGCCGTCGCGATATCGGGCAAAGCAGAGAAACGACCATTTTCCGCCAGTAGGCGAATAAAATTCCGCCCTTCATTGGCCGCAGCCACGATGGCCGCCTGCGAATCTTCGCGGCATACGCTGGTCAACACATCCACGATGCGCGCCGTTTCCAATCCGGGAATGTCTAGCAAATCCGCCAGCTGATCAGTGGCAACTGCAGCACCCGCCGTATTCAGCAAAGCCGACCAGGCACGAAAATTGCCGCTTTCCTGAGCCAATTCGAAAACGGCTTGGGCGTAGGGACGGGCGATTGCTTCGTTTTGAGCCATGGTTTCGTGGGAGCCTTAGATTTCCGTGGCCAGCTTGTCGAGCAAATCACGATGCGCATTGGCATCGATTTCCCGGGCGAGAATTCTTTCGGCTCCCGACACCGCGATGGATGCGACCTGGCTACGCAGCTCGTCGCGCGCTCGATTCACTTCCTGCTCGACCTCGGCTTGGGCCGAGGCCAGAATGCGGTCGCGTTCTTGGGTCGCCCCCGCGCGGGCTTCGTCCACAATACCGTTGGCCCGCTGGTTTGCCTGGTCAATAATTTGCCGCGCTTGAGTGCGCGCCTCATCCGTCAAACCCGCGATGGTGACCTGCGCTTCTTCCAAGGAGCGTGCGCCCTTTTCCGCAGCCGCTAAGCCATCAGCGATTTTCGTTTGCCGATCCTCGATGATTTTGAGGATCAGCGGCCACACGAATTTCATGCAGAACCACACGAACACGATCATCGAAATGGTTTGGCCAATCAGGGTGAGATTTATATCCACCGTGCTTCTCCGTTCTCGCTAGCCGCGTTACCTACTCTGCAAAAAAAGCGGCTGCTCACTAAAACAGCCTGCGATTTGCAGAATCGCAGCTAGCATGTTCATTAGCCGCCTAGCGCTGTTTGCAGCTGACCGACAAAGGGATTCGCGAAAGCGAAGAACAACGCGATACCCACACCGATCATGGCCACGGCGTCGAGCAAGGCGACGACCAAGAACATTTTCGTTTGCAACATCGGGGCCAGTTCTGGCTGACGTGCGCAACCCTCAAGAAAGCGACCACCCAGCAAGCCCATGCCGATGCCAACGCCCAAGGCGCCCAAACCGATCAGGATCGCCACGGCGATTGCGGTAAAGCCAATTACAGTTTCCATCACTTGCTCCTAAACAAGATGCGTCGCTAGAAAAAATCAGTGGGTCTCGTGGGCCTGACTCAAATACACAATGGTCAACATCATGAAAATGTAAGCCTGCAGAGTTACCACCAAAATATGAAACACCGCCCAACTAAAATGCAGCGGTAGCTGCCAAAGACCAAGCAGGGCTATCAAAATAAACATCAGCTCGCCGGCATACATGTTGCCGAACAAACGTAAAGACAATGACAAGGGCTTGGCCAGTAGCGCCACGCTTTCGAGAATAAAGTTGAAGATCATGACCAAGGGCCACAACAACTTGGGCACGCCCAGATCTTTGGGATTCAGTGGGTTCATCATCAGCTCGCCGATGAAAAAACCGCCAAAGCCCTTATTCTTAATGCTATAGAACAGAATCAAAACAAACACGGAAATGGACATACCGAAAGTAATGTTCAAATCCGTCGACGGCACGACCTTGAGGTATTCAATGCCGACGGCGTGGGCGGCCGTTGGCAGCCAATCCACGGGAATTAAATCCATCAGATTCATCAAGAAAACCCAACACACGATGGTCAAAGCCAAGGGCGCGATGAGTTTGCTCTTACCGTGAAAGGTATCCCGGACGCTGGTGTCGACAAAATCCACGATGGTTTCGACCATGGACTGTAGACGGCTAGGATTATCCAAGGTGGCGTTTTTCGCCACGCGCCAAAACAGAAAAGCGAAGATAGAGCCGAGCAATACGGTGAAGAACATGGAATCGACATTGATCGCCATGAAATTTCCGGCGCAGTCATTCCAAACCCAGCCTGCATCCGTCTTACACACTTGCAAGTTCTGCAAATGATGCTGGATATATTCGCTGGCAGTTTTCTCGGTACCTTCAGAAGCCATATTTCTTAGCGACTACTTTGGTCTAGATCCGCCGCCTTCGCCGGCGAGGCGTCTAGCCAGGGAAAGTTTGTACTCAGTGCCGCCCAGTAAACGCCATAGCTTGCCGCATAGGCGACGATTACCGGGACCAACTCCACTCTCAAAACCTTGATCGCCCCGATGAACAAAGCCACCGTTAACACGATCTTCAGCGCCTCACTTACATAGACGCTACTCAAATACCGTTGTGGATGTTCACTCGCATCCACGCTTAGCATTCTCAGAGCTTGGTAAAGCCCAGCCAAAAGGCCGATACCCCCACCCGTCAATGCCGACAAAAACCATAGCCGGCCGCCAATCAACGCGGCGGCGGCCGCGACGCACAAGGTCACTAACAACTGCCAACTGGCGAGTCGCCAAACCGCACGGCGCAGACTAAGGAATAATTGTTCGTTACCCATCTACATGTGGGCTTGCTTGGGCCACAAAAAAAGAGCCACAGCTCGCCCCGCTGGCGCGGGCGGGTGGCCACTAGCGGCGACCCAGGCCGCAAAGCCCGCGTATTCTAGGGGGATCGCCTCAAGCGTTCAAGCCTGAATCGGTCCCAGCGGCGCGGGGAAAAAGCCTAATGGCATAGGCATTTACTTAATGTGCTCGAGAATGCCGTCTAACTCATCAAGACTGTTGTAGACAATGGTCAGTTTGCCCTTGCCGGTAGCCTGATGCTGGATGGTCACCCGGGCGCCTAGACGCTCGGCGAGATCGTCTTGCAGGCGCCGAACGTCAGGGTCTAGGGAGGGTGATGGGCTCGACTGCGTCTTTTTGCTCGCCATCATGCGCTTGACCAAGGCTTCGGTTTCGCGGACGGACAAGGATTTTTTCACGACCAACGCGGCCACTTCAGCCTGGGTACGACTGCTGACCAGCCCCAGCAGCGCGCGGGCGTGACCCATTTGGATTTGGCCCTTTTCCAACTGGGTCTTGGCCTCGGGACAAAGGTCCAGGAGGCGCAATAGGTTAGTGATGACCGTGCGTGAACGGCCAATGGCATCGGCCGCCGCTTGGTGGGTGAGCTTGAATTCGTCAATCAGGCGACGAACGGCCAGAGCCTCGTCCAGGGGATTCAGGTTCTCGCGCTGGATATTCTCGATCAGGGCCACGGCGATGGCGGATTCGTCAGGAATATCGCGGATCACCGCAGGAACTTGGTCCAGGCCGGCGAGCTGGGCCGCTCGCCAGCGCCGCTCGCCGGCGATGATCTCGTAGCGCAGCACACCGTCTGAGCCCTTGGCCAAGGGCCGCACGACGATGGGCTGAACCAAGCCCTGGGACTCAATGGAACGCGCCAAATCTTCCAACGCATCCTGGTCCATGTTTTGGCGCGGCTGGTACGCACCGCGCCGGAGCAAATCCACCGGGATCTCGCGCAAACCCTCTTCCGCCTGCACGGCTTCTGTCAGGGGTTCTGTGAGTACCGGCACATCACCCAATAGCGCGTCCAGGCCGCGCCCCAAGCCCGTTTTCTTGGCTGCCATTTCGCTCATCTCCAACCAACCCGCCGAATTTCGGCACACCCTGGGGACATTCTAGCTTGCATGGCGCGGAAGGCCAGCGGCCTGCGCCTTCGCGCTAGCTAACCACCAGCATCGCCTTCGAACTGAGGCGTTTCACGTTCGATGATTTCCTCCGCCAGGCGTTGGTAAGCCTTGGCACCCCGCGACGCCCGATCGTGATACATGGCCGGTAATCCGAAACTGGGCGCCTCGGCGAGCCGAACATTTCGCGGAATGACAGTCGCGAAAACTTTATCGCGGAAATGTTGGATTAACTGTGCGGAAACTTCTTCAGCAAGTTTGTTCCGCGAGTCATACATGGTGCGTAAGAGTCCCGTCACCTGTAGCTTTTGATTCACCGTGTTGCGCACTTGCTTGATGGTTTCCAAAAGTGCGGATAGGCCTTCTAAGGCGTAATACTCGCACTGGATGGGAATCAACACGCCATCGGCGGCCGTGAGCGCATTCAGGGTCAACATGTTGATGGTCGGCGGGCAGTCGACAAAGATGTAATCGTAGACACCCTGCACCGCTTCCAAGGCGGTTCGCAACCGCAGCTCCCGGCCAATCTCTTGTAGCAATCGAACTTCGGCGACGGTGAGCTCGGCATTGGCGGGCAGTAAGGAAAAATTCCCAGTGGCCACCGCCGTGATCACATCTTGCGCGGGCAGCTCTCCCAGCAAGACATCGCAAACCGTTGCCGTCAGTTCTTGCTTGGCCACGCCGCAACCCGTGGTGCTATTTGCCTGGGGGTCTAGGTCGACGAGCAAAACCCGTCGATCCAAGTCCGCCAGGGCCGCCGACAGATTGACACTGGTGGTGGTTTTGCCCACCCCGCCCTTTTGATTCGCAATGGCAATGATTTGTCCCATGAGGTTGAAATGCCTGCTCTAGCCCATCATTGCCCGCAAAACTGGATCACTGTTTCGTGTGTCGGGCCGGTACTTGATCTGTGGCAGCTAGTCTACGCCATTCGGCCGACCCAGCATTACCGCGGAAATACCAAGCGACCGCTTGGGCAAGCATGGCTGATGACTGCAGGCATCGGCTAGTTGTTGTGCGTCGGCATTACCACGGATCGGGGCTCAAGAACGAGAATGTTGCGATGCGCATCCAGGCCGGGCAAATCCACCGGCGCTGTTTCGGTTACCTGCCAGCCCGGCGGCAAGCTGCCTAACTCTGTCTCCGGGAGCCGGCCTTTCATGGCCAGCAGTCGCCCGCCCGGGGCAAGCAGTTGCGCGGAACCCGCGATGAAATCTGACAATGCGCTAAAGGCCCGGCAGATCACCGTATCGAAGCACTGCTCAGGTTGATAATCCTGCACACGACTGTGGATTGCACACACCTTGCCCAAGGCCAATTCGCCAATGACATGCTGTACAAAACGAATCTTCTTGCTGCCGGAATCGATCAGCACAAAATCTCTCTCCGGCTCAATCATGGCCAGTGGAATACCCGGTAATCCGGCACCCGTGCCTACATCGGCGATCCGCCGACCATACAAAAATGGCCGGGCCGTCAGTGAGTCTAGGATATGCAGCGGAACCATTTCCAAAGGGTTACGTACCGCCGTCAGGTTGAAGGCGCGATTCCACTTTTCTAGCAAGCGCAGGAACCGCACATAGCGTTCAATCAGACCCGGCGATGTGTCCACATCCAGATCCTGCAAACCCCTGCGCAATAGATCACCCAGTTCTGCGTCGCGTGGACTCATACTTGGATTTGCCAGGCCATGGGAAAATACGTTCTAAACATTCAGACTAGAAAATCGGGAGTCTTTAGCAACCCGCGTCTCGGCGCGAACAGGAGAGGTGTCTGCGCAAACCAATGCGGGAGAAAAAACGACTGCGCCCATCCACCCCGGGCAATAAAGGCCAGTCTAATTCAAACGTACAATGGTGCGTCCCACAACCGCGCCGTCCACGTAGGCCTGAAATTGCTCAGGCAACTCATCCAAACTGACTTCGCGCGTCGCGATGGCATCCAGATGCCTGGGTGCTAGATCTTGCGCCATGCGTTGCCAGACTTCCGCGCGCAAAGCCAACGGCGCTTCCACCGAGTTAATACCCAGTAAATTGACGCCCCGTAAGATAAACGGCATCACCGTGGTATTGAGCGCAAACCCGGCCGCCAAACCAATGCTGGCAATATTTCCGTAGCCCAGTGTGGTGCGGGTCAGCCAAGCCAGAACATCACCACCCAGATTATCGATGGCGCCGGCCCAGAGCGCTTTTTCCAATGGTCTTTGGCCGAGCTCAAGTTCGCGAAAATTGATGATTTCTGTGGCCCCCAGGCTGCGCAAGTAGTCATGGGCATCCGCCTTACTGGTCATGGCCGTGACGGAATATCCCCGCTTGCTGAGCATGTCCACGGCCAAACTACCCACGCCGCCCGTCGCACCATTAACCAAAATCGGACCTTGCTCAGGCTGTTGACCATTGCGCTCCATGGCATGAATGGCCATGGCAGCGGTGAAGCCCGCGGTGCCCAGTTGCATGGCCGAACGTGTATCCATGCCGTCCGGTAAGAGGTTGACCCAGTCGCCAGGCACGCGCGCGTATTGGCTAAAGCCGCCGTCGTGGGTCTCGCTTTGGCCGCAGCCACAAACAGCCACTGCGGCCCCCACCGGCACGCGGGGATCTGCGGATCGTTCGACGACACCGGCGATATCCACACCGCCCACCAACGGAAAACGTCGCAGGATTTTCCCCGTGCCAGTGGCCGCTAAAGCATCTTTATAGTTAATGCTGGAATAGTCGCCGCGAATCACCACATCGCCATCGCTCAGGTCGTCCAGCGTGATGGTTTCCACTCGCGCGTCTTCGCGCCCCTTGGCGGAGTGAATACGGAAGGCTTTAAATGATTCCATAGCGCTCACGCCCAAACCTGGCATCGTCTAGGCGACGATGCGCCCCGGCAGCGAGTCGGGTCAGTGCTAATATTGGACCGTGAATAAACCGCTTTGAGCGGCATAATACGCGGCGATGTCTTCAATATCTTCCGGACTCAGACTGGATACAAGCCCGGCCATGACCGGATCCTTCCGGCCACCGCTTTGATACTCACTGATGGCTCGGCCGAGATAATCTTGGTGCTGACCCGCCAAACTTGGCCAATTGGCCGCCGGACTTACACCAGATTCACCGTGGCAGGCAGCGCAAACCACGGCTTTTTCCTTACCTGCCGCCGCCCGGCCACCCGTCACGGTTTCGCCCGCTTGAATTTCGCCTTGGCCGGCAAAATAGGCGGCCAAATCCCACATGTCTTGATCGCTTAAAGTCGCCCCCTGAGCGTACATCGTGGGATGCTCACGAGTCTTATTCTTATAGCCCTGCAAAGCCTGAACAATGTACTCGTCTTGCTGGCCACCTAACTTGGGCACGCGATAAGAGGGATAAGCATTGCGATAGCCAGGAACACCATGACAGCCCATACAAGTATCCGCCAAGACTGCGCCTCGTTCGGGATCACCCTCGGCGAGGCTCAACCCGGGCAAGGCCAGAGCTAGACAAAGAATCAGTTGGATTGATTTGCGGCTAATCTGTCTAAACATGGATTTCTCGCCTGTCCCTTTGCGGACCGTAACGCGGAAAGCTATGTTAGTGCCCGCACCGCCTATTTTCTAGTGGAATTCGAGGATCCTGTCATGAAGCGAAGCACCCCCATTGTCCGCCTGGTTACGCTACTTGCCGCCGCACTGCTAAGCTTGCCCACCATGGCAGAAGAAGATCACCGCCGACTCACGGTATCCGGCAGCGCGACGGTCAATGCGGCACCGGACCGGGCCATGATTACCATGGGCATTCAAGACCGCAATCCCAGCATGAGCGCAGCCCGCGACAAAGTCGCTAAAGTCGCCGGTAATTTTCTTGCCTTGTGCAAAAAATTGGGGATTGAAGACAAGCATATTCAGACCACGGGACTCAGTATCAACCCCGAATACCGCTGGGAACAAAATACGCGCGAGCAGCGCTTTGTTGGTTACTTCGTCCAGCGGCAACTGGTCGTGGAAGTTCAAGATCTGGACTTGCTGGGCAAACTCATCGAAGGCGCGGTGGACTCGGGCGTTAATCAAGTTTCACCGCCAACACTCAATAGCAGCCGCCGCAAAGCCTTGCAGCGCGAGGCTCTGGCCGAAGCCGCCAAGGACGCGCGCGCTAGCGCCAAAGTCTTGGCCGACACCATGGGCATCAAGCTGGGCGCCGTCCGCCAACTCGACGCGGTGGAAAACTACGGCGGACCCGTGCCCATGCGTGGTCGCGCCATGGCTATGGAAGCCGATGGTGGCGCGGCCGATACTTATCAGGCGGGCGACATTAGCTTTAATGCGCGCGTGAATGTGGTGTTTGATCTCGAAGAGTAGTTCTGTAGCGCAGGGATCACATTTATTAACCGCAGATCTTAACTATCCTCTGCGCGCTCGGTAGCGAACTCGCCCGCGCGCAGGCAAGCGACCTGACTGTGCGCGACGGCGCGCAGGACGGGCCGCGTCACCGCGCAGTCTTCTTTGGCATAACGGCAACGCGTTCGAAAGCTACAGCCCGACGGCGGATTGATGGGCGAGGGTAAATCGCCGCTCAGGGCCGGGGCCGGGCGCTGGCGCTGAAGCATTGGATCGGGTACCGGTACAGCGGCGAGCAAGGCCTGTGTGTAAGGATGTTGGGGGCTTTCGTAGAGCGTATTCGCCGGCGCAATTTCAACCAAGCGGCCCAGGTACATCACCAGCACACGATGGCTGATTTGCCGAACGACGGCTAAATCGTGGGCGACAAAAATGATGGCCAAGCCGAGTTGATCTTGCAGCGAAATTAGTAAGCGAATGATTTGCGCTTGTACCGAGACATCCAAGGCACTGACAGGCTCGTCGCAAATAATCACTTTTGGTTTTATAACCAGCGCGCGGGCGATGCCAATGCGTTGACATTGGCCGCCCGAAAATTCGTGAGCATAGCGCTGCATGTGCTCCGTTTCCAAACCAACCCGCCGCAAAATTTCCGCCACGCGTTCATTCATTTGCGGCTTGCTTAATTTGGGATAGAAAGTTTCTAGTGGTTCGGCCACGATATCGCGTACCGTCATGCGGGGATTTAATGACGCCAAGGGATCTTGAAACACCACCTGCAAATGACGTCGAGCATCGCGCAGTGAAGTGCCAACCAAGGACGAGAGTTCATTACCTAGTAACGCCACACGTCCATCGGTGATATGCACCAGGCGCAAGATCGCGCGGGCCAGGGTAGATTTGCCACAACCAGATTCGCCGACCACGCCCAAGGTTTCACCGGCAGACAATTGCAGGCTGACATGGTCAACGGCCCGCAGCACGGGCGCCTTGGCAAACCAGTCTGCCGCAGGCAGTCGAAATTCCACCGACAAATCATCGACTGCTAAGACTTCGTCGCCGGTAGATTGCGATCTTTCTGTCGGCGCATCCAGACGCGGCACCGCCGCCAATAGTGCGCGCGTATAGTCGTGGGCGGGCTCGTTGAAGACAGTATCAATGCTGCCGACCTCGCGAGTATGACCGTCTTGCATCACCAACAAACGATCGCATTGGCCAGCGACAACGCCTAGATCGTGGCTAATCAGAATCGTCGCCGTTTGAAATCGATGCCGCAACTCCGCCATCAGATCCAAAATCTGGGCCTGCACGGTCACATCCAGCGCCGTGGTAGGTTCATCGGCAATGAGTACGCGCGGTTCGCACAGCAGGGCGGTGGCGATCATAACGCGTTGACGCATGCCGCCCGATAACTCATGGGGATACATGTCCAAACGACGCTCGGCCTCGCTGAGGTGCACCGCTTCAAGCAATTCCATAGCTCTAGCCCGCGCCTTTTGGCGGCTGAGAGTTTGATGGGCCCGCAGTACCATGGTCATCTGCGTGCCGATGCGCAAATACGGATTCAAGGCCGTCATCGGATCTTGGAATACCATGGCAATGTCGGCGCCGCGAATGTTGCGCAGTTGCTCTGGCGACAGGCCCAGAAGTTCTTTGCCTTCGTAACGGGCGCTGCCCATGGCAATGCCGTTGTCCGCCAGCAACCCCAGCAGCGCCAGCATGGCTTGGCTTTTACCGGAGCCCGATTCGCCGACGATGCCCAAGGTCTCGCCGGGCTGCAAAGAAAAACTTAGATCCTTCACCGCGGCCACGGAACCCGTGGCGGTTTTAAAATTGACGTTCAGGTTCGCGACGTCCAGTAGTGCTGTTTCGCCCATGTCAGGCACTACGATCGCGTGGATCTAAGGCATCGCGCAAACCATCACCTAAAAAGTTGAAACAAAATAGCGTCGCCACCAAAAACAAGCCGGGAAATAACAGCATCCACGGCGCATTTTCTAATTCCTGTGCGCCTTCATTTACCAAAGCTCCCCAGGAAGTCATGGGTTCTTGCACGCCGAGACCCAAAAAGCTGAGAAACGATTCCACTAAAATAACCTGGGGTATAGTCAAGGTCGCGTACACGATCACCACCCCCAAAAGATTCGGCACGATATGCCGGCGAATGATTTTCGCGGTACTGACACCGCCGGCACGCGCCGCATCGACGAATTCACGTTCGCGCAAACTCAAAGCTTGGCCGCGAACGATGCGGGCCATATCCAACCAATTGATAGCGCCGATGGCCACGAAAATCAGCAAAATGTTGCGGCCAAAAAAGACCATCAACAAGATCACCAAGAACATGAACGGCAAGGCATAAAGAATATCGACAAAGCGCATCATGATTTGGTCGACGCGACCACCCAAATACCCCGCCACGGCGCCATAGCTGATACCAATAATGAGCGACACCGCGGTGGCCACTAAGCCTACTAATAAGGAGATGCGTCCGCCGTATAAAGTCCGCACGAATAAATCTCGCCCCAAGGCATCGGTGCCAAAGGGATGGAATGAAGCCAGGGACGGGCCGATGGAAATACGTTCCCAGTCGGTGAAATCGTAGGCATAGGGACTCAACCAGGGACCCACCAAAACCAAACTCGTTACGGCCACGAGAATCCACAGTGCCCGCATGGCGGCCCGATTGCGACGCAAGGCAAGCCAGGCATCGGCCCACAAGCTGGTGGCAACCGGGCTGTTTGCGCCTTCGCTCATGCTTGCTGCCGCAGGCGGGGATCGAGCCAGCCGTACATCAGATCCACCAAGAAATTTAAAGCGATGATTAGGCAGCCATAAAACACCACCACACCCATGACTAAGGTGTAATCGCGATTCAAAGCGCCTTGCACAAAAAAACGGCCCAAGCCGGGCACGCCGAAAATCTGTTCCACCACCACCGACCCGGTGATGATGGCGGCCAGAGCCGGCCCCAAATAGGAGATCACCGGTAGCAGAGCAGGTTTCAGCGCATGCCGGATAAGCACTTGCGCGGTGGATAAGCCCTGGGCGCGTGCCGTCCGAATGAACGGGCTGCGCAGTACTTCGATCATGCTGCCGCGCGTAAGGCGGGCGATGTACGCGACCTGGGGCAACGCCAGGGCAATCACCGGCAGCACCAGATATTTGAGGGAACCATCGCCTAAACCACCGGCGGGCAACCAGCCCAAGTAAACCGCAAACAACAGCACCAGCAAAGGGGCCAAGACGAAATTTGGAATAGAAATACCCGTCATGCTGACCGTCATCGTCAGGTGGTCGGATAGACGATTTTGTCGCAGCGCTGCGAACACACCCGCACTGACGCCAAACAACAATGCCAAAACCATGGCGAGCGACCCCAAACGCAAGGACACCGGAAAGCCCGTGGCAATGAGCTCCGTCACGCTGTAGTCGCGGTACTGAAACGAAGGCCCAAAATCGCCGTGGGCAATGTTCCATAGGTAGTGCCCCAATTGCACCGGCAGCGGGTCGTCCAGCCGATAGGCCGCGCGCAGATTGGCCTCGATCTCCGGCGGTAAGCGCTTTTCTGTATCGAAGGGCCCGCCCGGCGCCACGCGAATGAGCGCGAAGGCCAGCACGATGAGCAACAGCAGCGTCGGAATGGCACTGAATAGTCGCTGAATCGCAAACCGCAGCATTAGATTAATCAGTGCGCGAGAATAGACAAATTCTTGCTGTAGTGATGGTCCATGACATTGGGGACAAAGCCGTCCACCCAAGGTTTCACCAAATGTTTGGACACATAGAAATACAGCGGAATAATGGGCAAGTCATTGAGCATCAAGCGCTCGGCCTCTTCCAGCAAAGCCTGTCGCGCCTGGGCATCGACTTCGGCCGATGCTTGCGCCAATAAATCATCATAGGCGTCGCTGTAATAACCCGAATCATTTAATTGATTAGCCGAGTGCAACAATTCGGCAAAACTATAGGCGTCGTTAAAATCACCGATCCAGCCCGCGCGAAACACTTCCGTCTCTTTAGCGCGGCGGCTGGCGAGGAATACCTTCCATTCTTGATTCATTAAACTGGTCTTAACGCCCAGGTTTTGTTTCCACATGGCGGCGATGGCGCCCGCGATTCGCTTGTGATTCTCATGGGTGTTGTAGAGCAACTCGACCCGCAGTGGATTGTCCGTCGAGTAACCGGCCTCCGCCAGTAAACGGCGGGCTTCCGCGTTACGTTTTTCTTGCGTCCAATTCGCCCATTCTGGTTTTTGTTGCGCATAGGATTCCACCGGGGGTATCCAGCCATAGGCCGGTAATTCCCCGGCACCGGTAACCTTTTCGGTAATGATGTCCCGGTCGATGGCCATGGCTAAAGCTTGCCGCAGGCCCGGCCGATCCTTAAAGGGTGGACGGGTTAGATTGAAACCGTAGTAGTAGCTAGCCAGGTAGGGCGAAATTTTTAGTTCGTCGTTTAAGTTTTCGCGCAGCCACGATAATTGCTTATAGGGAATCACTTCAGTGAAATCGAGTTCATCGGCACGATAACGTTTCAATTCCGCATCTTGATTTTCAATAGGGTAATACCAAACTTCATTGATGGTGGTATTGGCATCATCCCAATACTCGGTATTGCGTTCTAAACGGATATGCGATTGCACTACCCAATCGACCAGCCGATAAGCGCCGTTGCTGATGAGTTTGCCGGGACGCGCAAAGCGCCCATCGGCCTGCGCAAGGCTAGGCTCGTGCACGGGGTAGGTTGTGGCATGAGTAAGCAGGCCCAGCAGATAAGCGGTGGGATGGTTTAAGCGAATTTCTAGCTGCTGGGCATCCACTGCCAAGACGCCCAGTTGCTCCGGCGGCAGGGTCCCTTCCACGATGGCGCGCGCATTCACAATGGGGAATAACACGCTGGAATACGCAGACAAGGTTTGCGGGTCGACACTGCGCCGTAGGCCAAACACAAAATCCTTGGCCGTAACCGGATCGCCATTGCTCCAGCGTGCGTCGGCACGCAGTTTAAATCGATAGCTCAAACCGTCTTCGCTGATGGTCCAGGACTCGGCCACGCCGGGAATCAGACTGCCGTCGGGCGCCTCGAGCACTAATCCTTCGAACAAGTCGCGCAAGATATTCGAAGCCGGCAGCCCCTCGGCACGGTGCGGATCCAAGGTTTGGGGTTCTGCGCCGTTACCTCGATGTAGAACCTGCACCGCCGCGAGCGCCGAGCCGACAATAGCCTTCGGAGACGTAGATGGCCCCGATGACTCCGGTGCGCAAGCCGCTAGAACAACGGCAACGCAAGCCGGTATCAGACAGCGGATACTCAAGCGATTTTCCGTTGGCGTTTCTTCAGGTGCACCAGTAGCAGCGATACCGCCGCGGGTGTCACGCCCGGAATTCTGCCCGCTTGGCCGAGCGTTGCCGGACGTTGCTCGCTAAGTTTTTGGGTCACCTCGTGGGACAAGCCGCGCACGGCGCCATAGTCGAGGTCTTCCGGCATGGACAATTCTTGGTAGTGCCGTTGGCGTTCGATCTCGGCTTGCTGCCGCTGCAGGTAACCTTGGTAGCGCGCGCGAATGGCAACCTGCGCATCGATCTGTTCGCCCAGCTCAGGGTATTCATCAGTCACCGCGGCACGCTTCCCCAGCTTGGGGATATCCGTCAACGTCTTGTAATCCATGTTCGGACGCTTGAGCAAGTCCAGCGCGTACTGTTCTCGGCTTAAAGGTCCACCCAGTTTGGCTTCAGCGGCCTCGTCTAGTTCCTCGGGCCGCAGCAAACACTGGTCCAAACGCTCGGTTTCGCTATCCACTGCAACGCGCTTTCGCGAAAAAATTTCCCAGCGTTCATCATTGACCAAACCCAGTTCGCGACCCCGCTCCGTCAAACGCAAATCGGCATTGTCTTCGCGTAGGGCCAATCGATATTCAGCGCGGCTGGTAAACATGCGGTAGGGCTCGGCGGTTCCGCGGGTAATGAGATCATCCACCAACACCCCCATGTAGGCGAGATCGCGACCCGGCCACCATGCGGAATCGCCCCGTGCCTTAAGGACCGCGTTAACACCCGCGAGCAACCCTTGCGCGCCCGCTTCTTCATAACCCGTGGTGCCGTTAATTTGCCCGGCAAAAAACAAGCCTGGAATATCCCGCGTTTCTAGACTCGGCCGCAGATCACGTGGATCGAAATAATCATATTCAATGGCGTAGCCCGGCCGGGTAATGCGCGCCTGCTCACAACCCGGAATGCTGGCCACGAAGGCCTCCTGCACGTCATAGGGCAGGCTGGTTGAAATACCATTCGGGTAAATTTCGTGACTGTGCAAGCCCTCGGGTTCGAGAAAAATCTGGTGGCCATCACGCTCGGCGAAACGTACGATCTTGTCTTCAATCGATGGACAATAGCGTGGCCCCGTCCCGTCGATGGCGCCCGAATACATCGGCGATCGATCCAGTGCGCCGCGAATAATGCCATGGGTCTCTTCTGTGGTACGGGTGATGTGGCAAAGAGTCTGCGGTGGATGTTCTTCGCGGCGTCCCAAAAACGAAAATACGGGTACCGGTATATCTCCGGGCTGCGCTTGCAAAACACTAAAGTCGATGCTGCGTGCATCCAGGCGCGGCGGGGTTCCCGTTTTTAACCGTCCCACCCGCAGGTTTAGCTCGCGCAAGCGCGCGGCCAAGCCAACGGCGGCGGGATCGCCCGCGCGCCCGCCCGCATAGTTTTCTGAACCCACGTGGATTCGACCGGCAAGAAAGGTTCCCACAGTCAAAACAACACAGGGTGCGCGAAATTCCAAGCCGAGTTCAGTCACCACGCCGGTCACCTGACCGCTGTTCAAAACAAGATCATCAACGCCTTGTTGAAACAGCGTGAGCAAGGGCTCGGCAACTAGTTGCTCCTGCACGGCACGCCGATAAAGGGCGCGGTCGGCTTGGGCACGCGTGGCGCGAACAGCTGCGCCCTTGCTGGAATTCAGGGTCCGAAAATGAATGCCCGCGCGATCGATGGCGCGCGCCATCACACCGCCCAGCGCATCGATCTCGCGTGTTAGATGCCCCTTGCCGATGCCACCGATGGCCGGGTTGCAACTCATCTGGCCGATGGTCTCAAGGTTCTGGGTTAGCAATAAAGTACGCGCGCCCATACGTGCGGCCGCCGACGCGGCTTCTGTACCCGCATGGCCACCACCCACGACGATGACATCGAAATTTCGCTGGCTTGTCATCAGCCCTCCAAGATCCAGTGCGCATTCTACCCGGCAAGACCGCCGCGGCGCATTTGACGTAATCGTCAAAGGACCACTTTTGCGGGAACTGAATCACGGACACCCGTCGAGAATATTGCGATGCTATGCCAACAAAGAAATCGAGGTGCCTAAAGCGCCCACGCAATGCGGCAAAAACAACGAGAAATGACCGCTGACCAAACAAGCCGACTCGTAAAATCTCCACAGCCTGAAATCGCGCGTAATCCGACGCAGCGCTTCGCCATGGCCTGTGGTCTCTATCTATTGTGGGCGGGACTGGTTTGGCTGGGCACTCAATTGGGCTCGCTGCAGCTGGATGACCGCTGGTCCAATATTTTTCTAGCTGGAATCGGCGCCACCAACGCGCTGTTCTTCGTGCTTTCCCGGGCGCCATCGGAAAATCAGTTGCCGGTGCCGATTGCCGCCGCGCTGCAATGTCTGGCGGGATTACTCTGGATTACGCTGTTTACAGCCGTGCGAACAGGCGGCGCGGAGTTTTCTCTCGGCATGTATTTGTGCGCCGTGCTATTCGCGCTATTTCAAGTGGGGCAGCACAGTTTCCTGCGACTCAGTTTGATTGCCGCACTGGGTTACTCGGCCGTGGTTGGCAGCCGTATCGCCATCATACCGGGGGAACCGACATTTGGGCCGGAAGTCTTAAACTTGCTGGTATTTTTGGGCATAACCTGTTGGCTGTTGGTATTCGCCGAGCACCTGCATGCGTTGCGACGACAACTGCGGGACCGGAATCTCGAGCTGCGCAATATGTTGCGCAAAGTATCGCGGGTTGCCGAACGCGACTACCTCACCCGGTCTTTTAATCGACACTACATCATGGAAACCCTGGCCCGGGAAAAGGGACGAGCTGACCGCTCCAACACGCCGGTTTCAGTATGCATCTTCGATCTCGATCATTTCAAAACAATTAATGATCAGTTCGGTCACCTGGTTGGCGATCTAATCCTGAAAGGATTTGCCAAACGCGTGCGGGCCGCTCTGCGCGCCATGGATGCGTCCAACCCCAGCGAGCATGGCCGATCCTTCGGTCGCTTCGGGGGTGAAGAGTTTATCGTGATTCTCCCGGGCACCGGCCTTGCTGGTGCTACCCACTGTGCCGAGCGAATTCGCCAGGCCATCTCCAGGCGCCCCTTCGACACCGTCTCTAAGGTAACCGTATCCGCCGGCGTGGCTCAGTACCGCCGTGGCGAAACAGTCCCCGAACTGTTGGCCCGGGCGGATGACGCGTTGTATGTCGCCAAGGATAAGGGACGTAATCGCGTGGAAATTAGCGGCCGCACCGAATCCTTCGATGCGAAGGTGATGAGCTTCCGTAACTCGCAATCTTCATAATCCTGATTCTGATCCCGCAATACCCCAGGGAATGCTAATCTGCTGTCCCCTGCAAGGTTTCGGGAATTTCGCATGCTTAAGTTTTTCAAGTTCAGCCTGGCCGCGACGCTGTTGCTGTTGTTGCTAGGCTTGGGCGGTTTCTGGATTTGGGGGCAGGTCAATCTCGCGGCTGCTTCACCCGCGGCACTGGCCGCATTGAATGCGGAACCCGCGGTCAGCGTGAATGATGAAACCTGGGTCGTATTCAAACCCAAGCATGCATCGCCGCGGACCGGCGTCATTTTCTATCCAGGTGCGAACTGTGACCCGCGCGGTTACGCCCCGGTATTTACCCGCATAGCCAAAGCCGGTTATCTAGTCGTTGATGTGCCCATGCCATTTAACTTCGCCATCTTTGGGCCAGACAAGGCGCGCAAAGTCATGGAGAGTTATCCGGATATCAAACAGTGGATCATCATGGGCCATTCCATGGGCGGCGCCATGGCGAGTACCTTCGCGGATCACCACACCGAATCTTTAGCGGGGGTCATTCTTTGGGATTCCTATCCCCCTACTCCAAATGATTTATCGCAATCCGGCCTGAATGTCTGGCATATACATCGCGCCAGGGCCGACGGTAGCCCACCGGAAAAGTTTTCCGCCATGCGTACATTGTTCCCCGCGGATAGTCGCTGGGTGCCCATCCCTGGCGGGATCCACATGAACTTCGGCAGTTTTGACGGTGGCGGCTACGAAGAAGAGTGGGAGCCCGGCATCACCCAGCAAGAACAGCACGATCTGGTGACGCGGGCAACGCTGGACGCGATCCGTGATATCGCCGGTTGAGCCTTACCTCGCCAAGCGCCCGAACTGCTACCAACAATTATTACCGGCGCCCGATTGATCGCGCTGCCCCAGGTTATCCAAGGTTAGCGTCATGCACTTGGTGTCGTGGAGTGCTTGCGTAAGCTGCGGTACCGCCTGCACCGTGTAGCTGGTCGCCGTTGCGTTGACAAGGTCAAGCACATAGCTGCGTTCGGCAGCCGAAGCATCGGCCAATTGGCCGTTGCTATCCACGCCGATGCTGTCAGCGTCGTAACCCAGGGTACTCAGATTTGCGGCGTAGCGTTTGTTGTCCTGGTAGAACTGTTCCTGGCGATCGGCAATGGTATACAACAAGTTCTTGGCTGCCTGTCGCTTACTGCGCACTACGGACTGCGTATAAGACGGGTAGGCAACCGCGGCGAGAATCGCAACCACCACCATGACAACCATGAGTTCTACCAAGGTAACGCCGCGTTGCCACTGCTGTGTAAATTGAATGCTGTTATTCATAAAAATTACTCTGGTGGGGATCAAAGATCCGTATCCTCTTCCTTAAACCAATAGGTGCTGAAACGTGTTGGGGCGTTGATCCGTTCGATTTTTAGATCAGGCCGCAGTATTGAGTTTGGCGGTAAGGCCACCACCTCGGCAGGAATACCGTCCGAGTCGAGATCTACGAATCGATCCAGTTCGTCCACAGGGTTATCATCGTCCGTGGCGGTATCATAGTTATTGCGCGCCGAACCGTTGGTCAAAGCAACAGCATACAAACGACCAGAACCTTCATCCGGACTACAAGATCCTTCGGCGGTGCCACCCGCGGGTATGTAGGTCGTGAAGTAGACCGTATTGAAAACCGTTAAGGGCGTAGCCAGGCCTTTTTCACCGGTTGCCTCAAGATCCAGCATCCAGCCGTATCTGAGATCAGCGGTGCAAGGTCCGTCAGGAGTAATGCAAGTATTGGTGATATTACCTAAATCAACCTCGGTCAAACGACTGTCCGCGCCGGTGTTAGGGGCAACCATACGATCCTTGATCATGAAGGCAGCGTTGTTGACTAGGCCGCCCGCGTCTTTTGGATCCGGGCGATCGCCGCTAACGATAACCACAGCATCGTAAAGTCCATCTTCATCACTGGCCTGCACAATGTCGGGGCGATGGAAGAATCGTCGATCATCCGCCTTGCTTGGGCTCAAGCTGCCATGACGACCAAGTTGGGCCAGCAGCGTGAGCTTCCAAAGACTGGTGTCAGTGCCACCGAAGTCCGCGCGCCACACGTTACCGCCCGTATCACCAAAATAGGCGCGATCGTGGACGCCGTCACCGTCGCTGTCCAGGGTGGAGATATCAGTCGGAACGCTGTCCAGGAATTCGGCGTGGTAGAAAGTATTGCTATTCGAAGTGCCAGCACCGCCCACTGCTTTCCAGATCAGCGCTCCCGTTTCTGCATCCACGATATACAGCGCATTACCCTCGCTGTCATCGGTACCTAGACCGCCGCGCAGATCCTTGTTTTGATCATAGCCGCCACCGAATATCAACGCTGGCTTCATGGTGCCGCTTAAGTTATTCATGATGACGCGCGGCGTGGAAAAAGACATGCCTAGCTCTGAAAAATTGCCCGACTTGTCAAGGGTCCACTTTAGCTTCGGGAAGTAGGGGTTGGAAATATCCAGGGCATAGTAAGCCTTGCCGCCACGGCGCAAGCCATTAAACAGCCAGGCTTTTTCGCCGGTTTCAATGCTGCCGTTGCCGTTGAGGTCACCCAAATAAGCAGCCGGCGAACCGTCAAACATGTAGGGATGAGGGGTGCTCACTGCGTTATCGCGCAAAGTCGCCACTTCTTTCATTACCGAACGGGGCATGAATCCCCAAATTTCGGCTCCACTTTCTTGGCCGCTGGGATTTGTGTTTCTGAACAAACGCAGAAAGCCGTCGTTGGAAGCCACGGCAAGAAAAATTGCCGGATTGCTTTCACTGTAGCCCGAAGTCGCACCAAAGTTGATGGGCAGGGGCCGGGAATGCAGCAGATCGCCCATGAGCCAAGGTCGAACATCGAAAACATCCCCGTCTTGGTCCTCGTCCAGGCGATCGATGCCACGCGCCCAAGCGATCAGTTCAGCGGCCTCGTTAACACTTGCCGCGCCAAGATCCGCTTGTAAATCGGTGGACGTCGCCAGGTCAGCATTGAAGGCTGCCAATTGTGATCGACCAAGGTCGTAAAACAGTCGGCGGCCACTGAAGCTAAAGTTTGAGAGTCCGGGAGTACCAAATAAATATCCCGGTATCTTTTGACCCGCACCGCCACGGTTCACGGCTCGGCCATCTTTACCGTCGACTTCATTGTTGTCTGGATCAGCCGGCGGCAACGCGGGGCCATCGGTCCAAAAGCTCAGTACGTCATAGCGCAAGCGACCATCCGCGGCGACCGCATTCTTGCCATCCATATCGACCAGCGAGGGGTTGCCTTCGGCAAGGCCTGCGAACTTCAGCTTTTTAACGTTACCAAACCAGAAGGGTTTTACATCCGCATCGGGCTGAAACAGCGCTAAGAAGACATTGTCCACCACCTCGGCGCGGTTGAAGACATTCACCGGAATTGAGGGCGCCACAAAAGTCGTGCTGGTACTGAGAATTTGTTTGAAGATTTCCGAGAGTACCGCGATCAGCTCGTCGGGATTTTCCGAGAGGGGCAGCGGCTGACCCGTACCGCCCGCTTGGGCATAGGCTCGGGTTTTCGTGTTGATCTTGGTCGGATCGACTATGAAATACGAAGTAATATTCTGTACACCATCATGGTTAGGTACGCTGCCATGCCCACCATCAGCGAGGTCCGAGTCATGTAACCAAGAGATGACTTGGGGGAAGGTCGGCTTGTTTAGTGCCATACCACCTTGACCCACAGATTTCCTGATCTCGTTATCTGAATCGGATTCTTGTTGAGAAACTTGAAAAAGAATATTGACCGTGTAGATCTTCGAACACAGCCCCAAAGTTTGCAGTGGAGAAATATAGTTATTTCCCGCTTCGACCGATTGATCCCACATGATGTCGGGTGTGTCGACATCCATGTTTTTCTTACTGTTCGTGGCAAAGTCTAAGAAGCCAACGTGCCCATTGTAGATTCCTTGCCCGGTCAGATAACGATACAGCTCGAAGAAGAGCTCATTACCCTGGTAGGCATGGCTCTGATTACCATGCGGTGTCGGCATGGCATCGAGAAAGGCGTGAAAATCTCGCTTAGCCTTATTCTGATCCTTAGCCATGAAAGATTTCGCACCAAGAGCAATGTAACCGCCATTGCTGCAACCACTAACAGGCTTGTTTTCGCAGTTGTTCTTATTGTCGTGGTTAATCATCAGGCCAACCCGGACGCCTTCCAAGGGCTCCATCACTTGACGCAGTACCGCGCGAAGAATGTCGAAGAACGTATAGGAGTAGCTAGGCTGCAGATGACCTTCGGCAATCAATGCCAGACAACCGGGGCTGGTACAACCAACCGTCGAACCCAAATTTGGTCGATAGTCCAAGCTGAACATCACAATCGGCTCGCTACCCGGCGCACTAACCCCGCCACCGCCGTAGTAGATGTCAATGTCATCGGCCACGGCCGTGTTTAGGACTGCAACAAGCAATAATCCGCCGACTAGCTGTAACCATTCTGTTTTCTTGATAAACATAGACTTCTCGATTGCCGCCTCAGTACTGCGGCGTTAGAACTAATAAACCCAAGGTTGTTTGCGCCCGGCCTAGGCCCTCATCCGCCCGATCGTAGGTGGTCACCACCTCGAAACTCGCCGCAGCAAATTTGTCCGCGGATGTGATCAGGCCGCGCGGCGGTGGACGGTTACCCGCTGACGTCAAGGTCGCCTCCCCGGTCAGATGACCGTTGGCCACTTCTGGTGCCATTAACGGATCTGGCATGAATAGCGTGTGATCGTTGCAGCCGGCTTGACCATTCGTACAAGTTTTGAAGCCCTGATTGCCTTTAACAGGCGTCATGGCCGGGATGGCCACTACCGCGTCAGCTAAGGCTTTGGCCTGCTGAAAGGCGCTTAAACGAATTTCTTCGTTGGTCGCCATGCGCAGTTCTAAGCGGCTGGTTTGCATAGCCGACATACCGAGAAATCCCAGCACCATCAGAAAAATCAGCGAGACCAGCAGAATGCTGCCGGATTGACGCGATTTTGTTAGTGGCCTTGGCGTGATCACAGTCTCAACCTCTGCGCGTTGCGGCGATTAATGATGTTGACGGTTGCCGAATAGAGACGACGATGAAATTGATCCCCTGGCGTGTAATCCGGTGCGTTGCTGACCCGATAAACACGATCATCCTGGTGTTTCGTGTCGATAGCTTCGGTACGCGCCAAGATATAGAAGCGCGCGGAAACGACTTGTTGAATTTCCGTCAGCGTTGGATCGGCAAGAAACTGGTTGGGGGTTCCATCGCCGTCGGTGTCGATACCGAATTCGATTTGAAAATCATCAATACCGCGGGCAATGCACTCGGTACCCATGTTGCTCGGCGTACCGGGTAATAAGACTTTGCGACACAAGGCGGGCAGACCGTCGCCTGGTGCGTCACTGAAATTGCGAATGTAGTAGATGTGCGGTCGGTAGGCCCGGTCGTTAAATGGAGCGGCAACCACGCCCGCAATGGGATGCGTGTACAACGTGGTGATGGACCCATTGGACCGGGTATAACTGTTACCCGCAACCAAGGGGTTCGTGGCACTCGCGGTGGCGCCGGCGACGCGCTTGATGGCGACGACATCGGTATTCTGCCGAATTTCGCCGCCATTGATGCATGAATAGCTAGCCACGGCCGTCGCGCCCGTCGCATTGTCTACGGCCGTGAGCGTGTTGATTTCATTGGTAACCGCATCGGTGAACCGATACATCCAATCAGCTTGGGCTGCCGGTCCGCAATCAACGCCCATATTCAGTGTGATATCCAAACCCACCGCATCGGGCGCCAAGGTTTCGCCGACAAAACTGGCCATCTGTAAGTCGCGACTGAGTTCCGTGACGGCAAATCGCGCTTCGTCCTGCATGCGCGCGACTTGCTCGTCAATACGAAAGCTTTGCTGGTTTTGCACGAACACCGCGATAATGCCGCCGGCCACAACCAGGCCCAGCGTCATGGCAATCATGAGTTCGACCAAGGTAAAACCTGTTACTTGTTTACGCATGATTCTCAGTCGTTCTAACTAGCATTGATGTATGTTGTGATAACCAGCACCCGGCGATACTCATCGGCGTCACCGTAATTGCCGCTGCCCGCACCACAATTGCTGATGGCGGGACTGGAAATGGGATTCATTCCGCGCCAGGCCACGGCAACGCTGTAAACACCGTTCGCACCAAACCCAGGACCGTTAATGCAGACAGCCGGTGATGCCAATCCGCCGGTGCCTTGGCCGGCACGCAGTTCGAAATTGCCGTCAATTTCCTGTTCCCAGTGCCACAGGTCATAGGCGGCGATTTCCTCCGCGCTGCAATCGCTGCCAGCAAGGCTGCAATCCATCGCGGGCGCGGCGCCTTGACTGCCGTTGCCGATGACCCCAGCGGAGATGTAGTCCAGCAGGGCATTGGGGTTACTGCGCATGCGCTCGAGCAGATCTTCGGCTAAGTGCGCCGCCGTGGTTCTTTGTGCCGCGTCATAGTTCGACCGTTTTGAGAACACCTGCAAGCCAACGGACGACAATAGCGCGATGCTAGTGATCACCATGGTGATCAACACTTCCAGAATCGTGAATCCAGACTGTTTGTTATGCGCTTGGTACATTCGTTATCGGCCTTAAAAAAATGCGGGTAGACCAGCTATGGGCACGACAGCGCGAGGCCGCCGGCATGGTCATGCTCGAGTCGAGAACCACCACTTGAACTCACAATGACCGCGCGCGCGTGGTCAGCGCCGCGGGGATCACAAAATGTGATGCTGCCCGCCACCGTTCCGGCAGCCGCCGTTAGCACACGGCCGTTGGGACGGAAAACGATGAGGTTTGGGAATTCACGACTGTCGATGTCCATGTGGGGATGCTCGCCGGATGCGCCAAGCACGGGCTCATCGGCTTGTACCGTGCGATCACCATTGAGATCCGGAAAAAATATCCAACCATCTTTCCAACTGCCGCCGCTGCAACTGGCACCATCGGTACTGGGGCAAATGGTGACTTGGCTGTTACGCGTAATTGCTTCGCTGCGCGCAGCGTGCATGGTCGAAACCATTTGATTGACGGCCGTGACGCGCCGATTGTTATTGATGACCGTGTTGAAACTAGGCACTGCCACGCTGGCTGCCACCGCAACCACAGCAATACCGGTCATCAGTTCGACGACCGTAAAACCTGTTTGCATCAATTTTTTCAAGCGCATGTCGTATCCGCCTTGCTTTGCCCAATGGGCGTGATGAGCAATCTAGCGAGATGACTTTTGCGAATCTTTGACTTGCGTCACATGCATTTTTTGGCCGAAATTTCATGTGATGCGCATCACAAATTTGGTGTTCTGCTTATTGTTGAATCGCCTACTGGGTCTTCTTTTAAACTTTCGCGGGGGACCCGTGAGGCACGGCGTAACTACCTGTTTATTAGGCAGTTCTGCCGCTCAAAGGAAGATCAGCACAGGCTGGCCAAATATCCGGCCGTGCCAGCCATGTCGAAAATATCTCTGTGGGAACCGTTTATCGGGTTTCGACGAGCGGTAGTAACTGTCCGATAACAAAAATTCACCGCTGCGGGAGTGATGCGCTTCCTCTGAAAGCCTTGCCTGGCCTAGCTTTCGCACAATGAATGCTATTTATACATTGCAACTCAGCAGACATAATCTCGTAACAAAGTCCGGCGATTTGCGCAAAATATGGACAGCCATACCTGGTTTAGAATAACCGGCTACCGGTGTGGTGCCGCCTTACTTGCCGATGCAAAATCGGGAAAACACTTCGCTCAGCAGGTCATCGCTGGTGAATTCGCCGGTAATCTCGGCCAATGTATTTTGGGCACTCAGCAGCTCTTCCGCCATCAACTCACCGGCCCGCGCTTGCTCCAATTGCACTCGCCCCGCTGCGAAAAACTCTTGTGCTTTGCGCAATAAAACCAAGTGCCGCCGCCGCGCAATCAATGAACCCTCGCCGGGTTCCTGGAAGCCCACACGCGCCTTGAGATGGGCTTTGAGTGCATCGATACCCAGTCCGGTCTTGGCCGATACCGCGATGCAATTTGCTGCTCCCGTGACGGGGCCGGGTTGCAGCCCGCTCAGGTCAATCTTGTTGAGCACCACGGTGTGGCTGATTCCCGCGGGCAATTCCCCGCGCATGACACTGAGCGGCAAATCTACCGGCTGGCTGGAGTCCAACACGAGTAAGGCGTGGTCGGCATCTTGTAATTCGCGCCGGGCGCGCCGGATACCTTCCGCCTCTATTTCATCTGGGTTGTCTCTCAAGCCGGCGGTATCCACGATATGCAGCGGCAGACCGTCCAGATCAAGATGCTCACGGATAAGATCACGTGTGGTGCCGGGCCGCTCGGTCACGATGGCGGTGTCTTGACCGGTCAATATGTTGAGTAAGCTGGACTTGCCCGCGTTGGGCGGGCCGGCAATTACCACTTGGATACCGTCGCGCAACAACACGCCTTGCTGAATCCTATGCTCTAGATCGGCAAAATGTTGGGCCACAGAATCTAGTTTGTCTTGTAACTGAGCATCATCAAGAAAATCAATTTCTTCCTCCGGAAAATCGATGGCGGCTTCCACAAAAACCCGTAACTGGGTCACCGCATCATTCAATGCCATAACGGCCTCGGAGAAATTGCCGCGCAATGAGCGTTGCGCGGCGCGCACAGCGGCTTGCGATGCGCTGTCGATGACATCGGCGATGGCCTCCGCCTGATTGAGATCTAGCTTATCGTTCAGAAAGGCGCGCTTTGAAAATTCACCCGGTTCGGCAAGCACCGCGCCCAGTTCAAGGGTCGCGGCCATCACCATGTCGCAAACCACAGCGCCACCATGGCAGTGAAATTCCAAGACATCTTCACCGGTGTAAGAGTGCGGACCGGGGAATAAAATCACTATCCCGCGGTCCAAAAGGCTGCCGTCGCCGGTATGAATCTCTCGATACTCAGCCACCCGGGGCGACGGAAGGCGCCCAAGCATTGAATGCGCTATGTCTCGACAAGCGGGCCCGGATAAACGCAAGATGGCGATACCCGCGCGACCCGGCGGGGTTGCGCGCGCGACGATGGTGCGCCCGTCGGCTAGGCTTGAATCCGCGCCCACGCAAGGCCCTCAAAGACTGCGTACATGAGTTTTTGCCGTCTTGTCATTAAAGTCACCCAGAGGATTTCGTGATGCAACAAACCGTCAGTTTTCTCAATCAATTCGACGAAAAAATCATCGGTAGACTCGAAATGCCCGACACCCAGCCAGCCCGGGCCGTGGCCCTCTTTGCCCACTGCTTTACCTGCACCAAGAATATTCGTGCTGCAAAAAATATCAGCAAGGCCTTGGTAGACGCCGGTATTGCCGTGATGCGGTTCGATTTTACCGGGCTGGGAGAAAGCGAGGGCGATTTTAGTGTCAGCGGCTTTTCATCCAACGTGGATGATCTCGTCAGGGCGGCTGATTTTCTGCGCGACGAGCACGGCACCGGCCCCGCCTTACTCATTGGTCATTCCTTGGGTGGCACGGCCGCCCTGATGGCAGCGGCACGTATCGACTCTTGCGTCGCCGTCGCGACCATCGGTGCACCGGCGCAGGCGACGCATGTGGAGAAGCATTTCGAACAAGACCTCGCGGAGATTCGCGAACAGGGTGTGGCGACGGTCAACATTGGCGGTCGGCCCTTTCAATTGCGCCGCGAATTTATTGACGATTTAGAAGCGCAGCCTATAGAGCCCGGGCTGAAGAACCTTGGCCGCGCCCTACTCGTCCTCCACTCCCCCGTGGATACCATCGTGGGTGTGGATGAAGCCAGCAAAATATTCGCATCGGCACGGCACCCAAAAAGCTTTATTAGTCTCAACAAGGCCGATCACTTGCTTAGCAAACCAACCGATTCGCGCTATGTCGCAACCGTGATCGCCGCCTGGGCTGAACAATACCTACCAATGGCCGCTGCAGCGGCGGTAGATACAACCGGTGATCATGTTACGGCCGTTACCGGCAGTCACGGATTTACTACTAGAATTCAGGCCGGCAATCATCAACTCATCGCTGATGAACCCGCCAACCTAGGTGGCGAGGACGCGGGCCCATCCCCCTACGGCTATCTCAGCGCGGCATTAGCCGCCTGCACCAGCATGACACTACAGATGTATGCACGCCGCAAGAAGATCGCGCTGAGTAGTGCGACGGTCACCGTCGTCCACGAAAAGATTCACGCTGAAGACTGTGAGGCCTGCCAGACCAAGACGGGCCGCATCGATCAATTTAACCGGGAAATATCGCTCGGGGGCGAATTTTCTGACGAACAGCGTGATCGCCTGTTGGAAATTGCCGATCGATGCCCGGTGCATCGGAGTTTGCACGCTGAAATTAAGGTACGCACCCGGTTAAGGACGGCCTAGACAGCAAGCGCCCAAGCAATTTCTTAGGTTGCCCATATTAAATCAATCAATTGACATCGACTTATAAAATTTGTCTAACAAGTTTTGGCACTCCTGGCGAATGGCTTGCGTAAGAAAGTTCATTACGTCAGTTTGGAGATCATTACTCGCCTGCCCAATCCTCGGGCAATTCACGGTACCGGCACAGTTACACCCGATGGACTGTGATAAAAAATGTTTGTGACCATTAATTAACGAGTCAAGAGCAACATCAAAACATTGCTGTTGCAAGGGGAGAAAAATGACTAAGAAACTATCAATCTTAGGCCTGGTACTGGCACTAATGCTAAGTGCCGGGCCGTCCGCCGCTAAACCCGATGGCGAATCTGCCGGCCGTGAACAACTGATTGCGGCCTTCGATGCAGCGTGGACCCGCATCGTGCGAAGTGGCACCTACCGCGACATTATCAACAACTTTGACGAACCCATTCCCGGTGTCATCGATGCAACGGAATACATCATTAACCAGGCGGACTGTCTGCCGAATCCTGATGTGACACCTTTTCCTGGTAACCCGAAGGGCAGATTCGCTGAAATTCTCGCGAACGAAGAAATCATTCGTGGCGAAGTCTTGGGCAGCGCTGGGCCACATCCTGGCGCGACCACAGCAGATTGGTTTTCCGCGGGCAATCCGAATGGGCCGGGTAATTCCGACATGAGTGCTGAGATGCTCGCGGCAATGTTGGCAGAAATTGCCGCACACTACGGTACTGGTCCGATCGCTGTGACATCGATAGAAATTCCCTTTCCTTTCAATACCACCTCGGCGCTACAAGACGGAATTTTCGGAACGAATCTAAATTTCAGTAGCCCGAACTATGCGCCCTTTGAGTTTGTGAACCTGCCGGGCGTCACGGTGGATTTTCTCGATCAATTCAATGCAAAAGGCGGTGAAACAGAGGGCATGCGGCGGCTAACGTCCCGCAGGTCTACTTGCACGTTCTCCAGTAGTGGGCAATACATTCATATGCCGGCCGATTCACCCTTGGTCGCGAGCATTCAAAGCATCGATGACCTGCGGGCCGATGCCAGCGTAAGAATCTGCACAGGTAACCTATCGACGCAATCCGCCAGTCAGTACTTTCCCGATAACGAAGTGTTTACCAGCCGTGGTGAAGACATCGCGGAGTGCTATCAGAGATTGCTTGATGGCGATTCAGATGTACTGATTAACTCGTTGCCGGTATTGCCAACGGCCGCTCAGCTTGGTGTTCCGGGACCAAGCATGGCGCCGTCGGTTTTCACTTACATCGTGGCGGGTACACCTTTTTGGGTTCGTAATGACAACATTAGCTGCGAGCCCGTTTTTGTGCCCGGTCCATTCCAGTTCGGAACATTTCGTGAATGTAGCGACTAATAGCGAACGTCGCATATAGCTATTGAGATCATTTGTTCAAAATAGCGTGCAAAGCCCCGGACTCGTCCGGGGCTTTTTCGCGAGCGTTACATAGAAATGGTTGCTATCGGAATAGGAAGCTCGTTTGACTTCGGTCCCTAGCTCGATTTCCGCGACTCACATTACTTTATCATTTAGCCTAAATGCGATTGCAGTATTGTTCATACAGCCCTTGGCTCAAGCTCCGTTTACTAAAGCCATATGCCGTCTACTGGGATCAATAGCTCTATGGTTTTTGTAATGAAAAACGTATCAAAAGCTGCCGAAAAATTTTTCGAAGTTTGCTTACAGCTACCACAGAAGAGCACGTTGGCCTGGACGTTATAACCTCGGCCACCTGTACTTCAACTAATCGGCACCAACAACCTTGTTAATCCGCCACTGTTGCGCCATGGACAAAACGGAGTTTGTTAGCCAATAAAGAACCAAACCCGCCGGGAAGAATGCAAACATGCCCGTAAACACCACGGGCAGAAACTGCATGACTTTTGCCTGCATGGGATCGGGCGGTGCGGGGTTTAGTTTCTGTTGGAACCACATGGCGGCGCCCATCAGCAAGGGCAGAATGAAAAAAGGATCGCGTGAGGACAAATCAGTAATCCACAACATGAAGGGTGCCTGGCGCATTTCAACGCTTTCCAGTAACACCCAGTAGAAGGCGATAAAAAACGGGATTTGTACCAGCATGGGCAAACAACCCGCCGCAGGGTTTACCTTTTCACGCTTGTACAATTCCATCAGGGCCTTGCTCATGCCCTCGCGATCATCTTTATAACGCTCCTGTAAGGCTTTCATGCGCGGTTGCATCTTGCGCATTTTTGCCATGGAGCGGCCGCTGGTCTCGGTCAATTTATAGAACACCAGCTTGATCAAAAAGGTGACGATAACAATCGTCCAACCCCAATTACCCACAAATTTATGGACCGTCTTCAACACCCAAAACAAAGGTTGCGCCAGCAAGGTCAATACGCCGTAGTCAACCGTTAAAGGCAGGCCGGGCGCGGTTTCTTCCAATTGCGACTGAAGTTTTGGACCGATAAAAAGACGCGCCGGAAATGATTCGCTACTGCCCGGTTCAACAGTCTTCAAGGCGGAGCCGATTACACTTTCTGTATAGGCCTTACCGTCATAGGTCACTTGATATTCCGCAGGCTCTTGCGCGGGCGGCACCACCGCGGCGAGAAAATGATGTTGAATGGTGGCTAACCAACCGTTCGTCACCGATTGTTTCACCGGCTCGTCGAGTAAATCATCGGGATCAAGTTTTTCGTATTTCTCGCCGTTGTAAATCACCGGCCCAACAAAAGAATACGAATCCACATCAAACATGGAACGCTCGGGCGGCAAATGCCGGCGATAGATTTGCTGATAAGCAACGGCGCGATAGGGCGCATCACCGCTGTTGGTTACGCGCTGTTCCAACTCGATGTCGTAGCGGCCTCGCTTAAACCGGTAAATTTTTTCTGTACCGATGTCACCGGCTCCAACCCAGTTTAGGACGACTTCTAACTGCTCTTGACCGGCAGCAAGTTCATAGTCCGATTGAGGTGCGGTAAATTCGGCAAGATGCGTCGCTTCGGGCGAACCATCAGCCGCGCGGATACCCGTGCGAAAGAAAAACGGCGCATCGAGATTGCTGGTCAACAACTCCACAGGTTCGTTCGGACGATCCTTGGCGATGGGATAAGCGGGCAAAACCGCGGCACGGATATCGCCGCCCCGTAAGCCAATTTCCACTTCAAGCACGTCTGTGCGAATGCGAATACTTCGGCCGGCGGGTGCTTCATCTGGGCTGGGTAATGCAGCGGTGCTTGGCAACTCGGTACCCGGCGCTTCGGGCAAAGCCGGCAAGTCTTGTTCAGCATCGCCGGTGGTAGCCACGCCTGCTGCAGTCTGTTCAGCAGGCAGTTCCGCCACGGGCATAGGCGGCGGATAGTCGCGCTGCCAAGCTTGATAGGTTAAGAACAACAACATGCCCAGACCCATCCAGAGAAACAACCGCAAGTTATCCATGGTTTCCTCTTTACCCGCGACTAGCAACACGCGTCCAATGACGCTGCAGACTAGCCATTAGTTCGAAATTTGTCGCCTTTGCCGCGGCTATTTTGGTCATGACCACGATATCAACCGCTGGCAAGACAGATCGATGCTGGCGAAAACTCTCGCGCACCAAACGTTTGAGGCGGTTGCGTTCGTGAGCCAAGCGCACGCGCTTCTTTGCAATGGCGAGTCCGAGCCGAGCCCGGTCTTGCCCGTTGGCACCGAACAATATCGTGAACCATTGGTCGGCGGAACGGTGACCATTACGAAATACAGAATCAAAATCGGCAGCCTGCAGCAGTCTGACGCTGCGGGGAAAACCCGTCTCCTGTTGAATACTGGTCACGGCATCCGCCGTTTTCGCGATTCGGCGTCGCCGTTGATAGAAACTATTGGCGAAACTAGCGCGACGTTCTGGCTCAGACTGCCAACCGGGCGCGGCCTTTTGATCGGCGTCTTTTAAGTATTTGTCGTCCACCCCGTGTCGCCATGCGCGCGCGAAATCCGTGGGTGCGTTGCCGTTTCGTCCGGCTGGGTTGATAGGTGCGTTTCATGACAAGAAAAACCTACAGAAAAACAATAGGATGGCGCTGAAAAAAGAGGCCGGAAGGTTACGCAGGCAGGCGGTCCATGTCAATAGTCACGGGCCTGTGGATAAGTCTCCAGGACAAGGTTAGACTTCTTGGTTCGCTTCATCCACAACAATAATTTAAGTCGAATACCTCACCGTGCAGGCCTCCGTTTGGAACCACTGCGTTCGCCAGCTGCGCTCTGACTTGTCGGAACAGCAGTTTAATACCTGGATCCGGCCGGTACAGGCCGTGGAAGCCACCAATTCCCTGCGTTTACTGGCACCCAATCGCTTTGTGGTCGATTGGATCAGTAGCCACTGCTTAGACCAAATTCGCGAAATCGCCGGACAAGCCGATGCGCACTGCAAGGTTGTGGTGGAAGTCGGTTCTAGGGATCAGCCAACAGCACCGTCGGTGGTCAAGGCCAATCTGGCGGCAAGCCATAAACCGGAAACCTTTTATGGTGGCCGCTTAAACCGCATGTATTGCTTCGACAACTTCGTCGAGGGAAAAAGCAACCAAATCGCCCGCGCCGCCGCGGTTCAAGTGGCTGAAAATCCTGGCGGCGCTTATAACCCCTTGTTTATTTACGGGGGTGTCGGACTGGGCAAAACCCATCTGATGCAGAGCGTAGGCAACGAAATCCTGGCCCGTCAACCCGACGCGCGCGTGGCCTATATCCATTCCGAGCAATTTGTCGGCGATATGGTTAAAGGTCTACAACACAACACCATTGCTGAGTTCAAGCGGGTTTATCGATCCCTGGACGCCCTGCTCATTGACGATATTCAATTTTTTGCGAAAAAGGAGCGCTCTCAGGAAGAATTCTTCCACACTTTTAATGCGCTGCTGGAGGGACAAAAACAAATCATCTTGACCTGCGACCGCTACCCTAAGGAAGTCGATGGGCTCGAGGAACGCTTAAAGTCGCGCTTCGGCTGGGGCTTAACCGTGGCGGTCGAACCGCCCGAATTAGAAACCAGCGTGGCCATCTTAATGAGCAAGGCGAGTTCGGAAGGTTATGATTTTCCTGAAGAAGTCGCTTTTTTCGTGGCGAAACGCCTCCGCTCAAACGTTCGCGAACTTGAAGGCGCCCTGCGCAGAATCATGGCGACATCGGCCTTTACCGGCGAGCCCGTCACAGTAGACTTTGCCAAAGAAGCGCTGCGGGATTTACTGGCGCTGCAAGACAAGCTGATCACCATTGATAATATTCAAAAAACCGCTGCTGAATATTTCAAGATCCGCGTCGCCGATTTGTTGTCCAAACGCCGTAGCCGCTCGATCACTCGGCCCCGGCAAATCGCGATGAGTTTAGCCAAGGAACTCACAAATCACAGTCTTCCGGAAATCGGCGATGCGTTTGGCGGCCGCGATCACACCACGGTTTTACACGCCTGCAAGCGCGTTAAATTGTTGCGGGAAACAGAGACCCGCGTTAGCGAGGACTATAAGAATTTGTTGCGGACGCTGTCGACATGATGCGGCGATGAAAGCACGGTGAATAGACGCAGCACTAATTTGTGAACAGCTTGTGAGTAAATTTTCGGTGACTTTCGCCCACAACTTATCCACGCGATTTGGCAGGGTAAAGATACTGGCTCATACACTGCTAGAATATATTTAAGTTATTGTTTTAAAATGGTTTTTAAGAGTTATTCAGCCTCATGTACAAGGCTAATAATAGTAACTATTTATATATACCTAGCTAATTATTTATCTAAATAGGCAGACGGAATGAAATTCAGCACCTCTCGGGAATCCTTGCTGCGACCCCTGCAAGCAGTTATGGGCGTAGTTGAACGACGCCAAACCATGCCCATACTGGCCAACATTTTGTTAGTGGCGGGCGACGGTGAGATCGCGATTACCGCGACGGACTTAGAAGTCGAGTTGGTTGCCCGCAGCCGCGTGGATGAAATTGAAGTGCCGGGTGAAATCACGGTACCCGGGCGCAAGCTGCTGGATATTTACAAAGCCCTACCCGATGGCTCGGTGGTTAAATTTGCGCTGGATGGAGACCGGCTTACGGTTCGTTCGGGCCGCAGTCGATTCGTCTTGTCTACCTTGCCGGCCGCGGATTTTCCCGTCATTGATGATATTCACGATGGCCGAGAGATGAAGTTGTCGCAGAAGGATCTCGCCAGCTTACTGGACAAGACGCATTTCGCCATGGCCCAGCAGGACGTTCGGTATTATTTGAATGGCCTACTTTTCGAAACCGGCAGTGACTATGTGCGCGCCGTGGCTACGGATGGACATCGTTTAGCGATGAATGAAGTGGCGGCATCCGGTGGGGCTAAAGGTGGTCAGCAAGTGATTATTCCCCGCAAGGGTGTTCTGGAACTACAGCGCTTGATCGGCCAGGGGGACGATTTGGAACTGATCATCGGCAGCAATCATATTCGGGCGAATCTTGGCGATATTCAGCTCACCTCGAAATTGATTGATGGGCGTTTTCCGGACTACGAGCGCGTCATACCCAAGCCCACCAAGAATCTATTGTCCGCCGATCGAGATGCCCTTCGCCATGCTTTGCAACGCGCGGCTATTTTGGCGAATGAAAAATATCGCGGTGTGCGCCTGGAGGTGGCCAAGAACAGCTTGAAGCTACAAGCTAACAACCCTGATCAAGAAGAAGCGCAGGACGAGATCGAAGTTGACTACAGCGGTGATGAATTAGAGATCGGCTTCAACGTGAACTATTTAATGGATGCGCTGGCTGCCGTAGAGAGCGAATCGGTGGAAATCGGCTTTGTAGATTCCAACAGCAGTTGCCTGATTGCAGCCCCTAAAGAGATAAAGAATCGCTACGTCGTCATGCCCATGCGGCTCTAAGCCAGCCAGGGTGAGCGGGTGCCCATCGCAGAGCTCCAAATCGAACGGCTACGATGTTTGGATCAGGTCAAGATTGAGCCTCACGCAGAACTCAATATCATCGCCGGCGACAATGGTGCCGGTAAGACCACTCTCCTAGAAGCCATCTATTTGCTGGGCCGCGGCCGGAGTTTTCGAGCCCCCAGACCTTCCGCCGTGGTTCAGACCGGGGCGGAGGCCGCCACACTATTCTGCCGTATCTTGGGAAATGGTGAGTCTGATGCCCGCCACGGGATTTCCATCGGCCGCAAAAAAGCGCAAATTCATATTGACGGCAAGGCGGGCGGCAGCCTGGCGGATCTGGTAGCCGGTCTTCCGGTGTTATTGATGGATTCGGCAGTTCATGACCTGATTCAAGGCGGGCCCGGTGAACGGCGGCGCTTCCTGGATTGGGGAGTGTTTCACGTGAAACATGATTTTCGCCGGGCATGGCGGACCTACCGGCGGGCCCTGCAGCAGCGCAATGCCGCCTTAAAGCAAAACCAAAGCCGTTCCGCCGTCGCAGCGTGGGATCAGGACTTGGTCTCGGCGGCTCTGTCGGTGGACAGCTGTCGGCGAGAGTACCTGGAAACCTTGACACCGTATTTGGCGGCGAATATCGAAGGTTTTCTGGATTTACCCGCAGACTTCGGTTTTCGTCGTGGTTGGCCCGACGGCGTGGATTTGGCGGAGGCGTTGGATCAGGGCTACGCCCGTGACCATGCCCTGGGGAGCACCCAGCAGGGTCCCCATCGCGCGGAGCTGGTGATCCGCGTCGATGGGCATCCAGCGCGTCACCGCCTGTCGCGAGGCCAACAAAAACTCTGTGCGGCGGCCTTGATTTTGGCCCAAAGCCGATTCGTCATGGATCAATCCCAGCAGGGCATGACCTTGCTGGTCGATGAGCCGGCAGCCGAGTTGGACGATGTCCATCTGCAGCGTCTAATAGCGGGTGTGCGCGCGAGCGGGGCACAGGTGTTTATTACGGCCCTGGAGCCCGATGCCCTGGGTATTTCTGGCGATCGGCGAGTGTTTCACGTGGAACATGGTGGAGTGCGTATTCTGATATAATTTGTCGGTTATTTTGCGGGGACTGTTATGGCCGGCGACGATCGCTACGATTCCAGTAATATCAAGGTCTTAAAAGGCCTTGACGCGGTGCGCAAACGGCCCGGTATGTATATCGGCGACACCGATGACGGCACCGGTCTTCACCACATGGTTTTTGAAGTGGTGGACAACTCCATCGACGAGGCCCTCGCCGGCTATTGCAGCGTCATCACCGTGACGATCCACTCCGACGAGTCGGTTACCGTCAGCGATGATGGTCGCGGAATTCCGGTAGAAACCCATGCGGAAGAGGGCAGGTCCGCCGCCGAAGTCATCATGACCGTACTCCATGCCGGCGGTAAGTTCGATGACAATTCTTATAAGGTTTCCGGGGGGTTACACGGGGTAGGCGTGTCCGTGGTCAATGCCCTTTCCGAGCAGCTGCGACTCACGGTTTTCCGTGACGGCAAGGTTCATGAGCAGGAATACGTTCTGGGCGAACCCGTTGCACCCCTGGCGGTAACCGGGGACAGTGATCGCACGGGTACCACGGTGCATTTTCGGCCCAGCGCGAAGATTTTCAGCAATATCGAATTTCACTACGACGTGCTCGCCAAGCGCTTGCGGGAACTGTCCTTTCTGAATTCCGGTGTCAAGATTCATTTGCAGGATGAGCGTGATGGCAAGGAAGACCTGTTCGAATTTGAAGGCGGCATTCGGGCCTTTGTTGAGCATTTGAATCGTAATAAAACGCCCATCCACCCCAATGTCCTGCATTTCAGCGCCGAGCAGGACGGCATAGTCGTGGAAACTTCCCTGCAATGGAACGATGGCTATCAAGAGAGCATGTTCTGTTTTACGAACAATATTCCGCAAAAAGATGGCGGCACCCACCTCGCGGGATTTAGAGCGGCGCTGACGCGTACATTGAACAACTACATGGAGCGTGAGCTGGGTGGCCGCAAAGATAAAGTGGGTACCACCGGCGACGATGCGCGGGAGGGCTTAACCGCGGTTTTATCGGTGAAAGTTCCCGATCCGAAATTCTCTTCACAAACCAAAGACAAATTAGTTTCCTCGGAAGTGAAGGGTGTCGTGGAGTCCACATTAGCGGCTAAGTTGGCGGACTTTTTAATGGAGAGTCCGCAGGACGCTAAAGCCATCGTCGCGAAAATCGTGGATGCCGCGCGCGCGCGCGAAGCGGCTCGCAAAGCGCGCGAAATGACGCGCCGAAAAGGCGCGCTGGATATAGCGGGTCTACCGGGCAAACTGGCCGATTGTCAGGAGAAAGATCCAGCCCTGTCAGAACTATTCCTGGTTGAGGGTGATTCGGCCGGCGGTTCGGCAAAACAAGGTCGAGACCGTCGAACCCAAGCGATCTTGCCCCTGAAAGGTAAAATTTTAAATGTCGAGAAAGCGCGCTTCGATAAGATGTTGTCGTCGCAAGAAGTCGGCACCTTGATTACTGCGCTGGGCTGCGGAATTGGCCGGGATGACTTTGATCCGGATAAGCTGCGCTATCACCGCATTATCATCATGACCGACGCCGACGTGGATGGTTCACACATCCGCACTTTGTTGCTGACGTTTTTTTACCGGCAAATGCCGGAATTAATTGACCGGGGCTATGTGTACATTGCGCAACCGCCCTTGTACAAAGTAAAGCGCGGCAAACAGGAACACTATGTGAAGGATGATGCGGAACTCAATGCGTATCTTTTGAGTGTTGCCTTGGAAAAAGCGGAGCTGTTCGTCAATGCCGATGCACCCGCCATTAAGGGCACCGCATTAGAAGCCTTGGCGAAAGACTACTTCGCGGTGATGGCGATTACTGATCGTCTAGCCCGTCGCTATGACCCGTTGGTTCTGCAACAGTTGATTTACACACCCACGCTAGACGAAGAGATTTCCGCAAACCCAGACCAGTTAGCTAATTGGTGCAAGGCTTTAGAAACAGGTCTGCGGCACACGGTGAACGGATCTGGACTGCGCTATAGCGTGGCAGTGTCGTCGTCCGAGCAGCCGGGCGTTGCCGTGACGCGCGGCAAACACGGGACCGAAGAAGTACTCGATATTCCCCTGAGCTTTTTTCAATCTGCCGAGTACCGCCGTATTGCCGCCCTCGGTCAAGAGGTTCAGGAACTCATCGGCGACGGCGCGTATATATCCCGCGGTGAACAACGCCAAGACGTGCACAGCTTTAAAGAAGCCATGACCTGGTTAATGGCCGAAGCTCGTAAGGGCCAGGGAATTCAACGCTACAAAGGTCTGGGTGAAATGAATCCCGAACAACTATGGGATACCACCATCAATCCAGAATCTCGGCGGCTGATGCAGGTGCGTATCGAAGATGCCGTGGCGGCAGATGAGGTGTTTACGACTTTGATGGGGGATCATGTAGAACCCCGTCGTGAGTTCATCGAAAGGAATGCTTTGGCGGCAGAAAATATCGATATTTAGTGGGGTATTGGCGGCTACGCTAGGGCCCGTCGAATTTTAGCGACACTTGCGTTACGGTGGTCCGGTCAATGTCACGAACTAGCTTGCCGGCTGATCGCCGGCAGCACGCCGTAAATCCGCGACGGTACTTTCGATCCAATGCTGCAGGTCCCTATTCACCTCGCGTGGATCTCGATCCTTGGGATCAACCGGTGGTCCAATGACAAAACGCACCACACCGGGTCTTTTCAGCAAGCCTCGCCGGGGCCAATAATCCGCGGCATTGTGAGCAACGGGTAGCAGCGGACGACCTGCACTTTGTGCCAGCAGTGCGCCGCTTAGTCCGTAACGGCGGGTTTCCCCGGGCGCCATACGTGTGCCTTCGGGGAAGATATTGATGTACAAGCCTTGCTCGAGTTTTATAGTGCCTTGTTCGATAACTTGGTCCACCGCGGATTTGCCGGCCTTTCTATTAATGGCGATGGGCGAAAGGGTTGCCAAGGCCCAACCCAGAAAGGGTGCCCACATCAATTCTCGTTTAAGTACCCAGGTTTGGTTTGGAATAAACATCAGTTGCACAAACGTTTCGTACGCGGAAGAATGCTTAATTAGGACCACGCAGGGTTCGGCCGGTAGATTTTCCTGGCCCTCGACGCGGTAGCTTAGACCGCAGAGTTTTTTTACGAGCCATAACATCGCGATACACCAGTACTGCGACGCGCGGTAACTTGTTTTTCTACCGAAAATACGCAAGCAAATCACAATCAGCGCGCAAGGTGGCACCGACAAGAACATGATAGAGGTGAAAACGATGGAGCCGAACAGCGACATGGCTATGTCAATTCGGCAATTAGCGCTTCACTAACAGCGGCCAGATCGCTAAACACTTCAATGGAATCATGATCGGCGTATAGATGTTCTGTCGCCGCGCCGTTGCCAGAGCGTACCAATATCGCCCGTCCGCCTACCGCCAGTGCGGCATCCAAATCACGACCGGAGTCACCAACGATAGCTTGCCCGCGCAGCGATTCGCCAAGATCTTGTTCAATTTCGCGCAGCAAACCCGGCGCGGGTTTGCGGCAGGCACAGCCGTCATCCGGATGATGGGGGCAAAAGAACACACCGGCAAGTTCCGCGCCAAGTTGGTTTAACTCCGAATGCATGCGCGCGTGAATGGCCGCTAGGGTCTTGAGACTGAACAAGCCGCGCCCGACACCCGATTGATTCGTTGCAACCACAACCCGAAAACCCTTGTCCGTCAAGCGTGCAATGGCTTCCAGGCTGCCCGGCAGCGGTAACCATTCGGCGGGAGATTTAACAAACTCGTCGCTGTCGCGATTAATAACACCATCGCGATCGAGTACGACTATGCGCCCTTTGCCCGTCATGGACTAGGCAGCACGGACAAATCAGCCACGTCTAGAAAGAGAGCCTGTAGCGCACTGAGTAGGGCGAGCCGATTGGCGCGTTGCCTCGGATCATCGGACATCACCATCACATCATCAAAAAACGCATCAACGGGCTCGCGCAAGCCTGCCAGTGTCGACAGGATGCCCGCATAGTCTCCGGCGGATTTTCGCTGCTGGTGATCATCGGCAATGGTCATCAAGGCTTGATGGAGATCGGTTTCCGCAGTTTCCACAAACAGATCACTATCGATTTTCGCGGTCTGATCTTCGGTGGCGTCGCGCAAGATGTTGGCAATTCGTTTATTCGCCTGGGCCAAGCTCGCCGCGTCCGGCAAGGCTAAAAATTTCTGTACCGCCAGGAGCCGTCGATGGAAGTCAAAGGGTGATGCGGGTGAGCGTGCGCGGACGGCTGCGAACATTTCTCGGCTAATACGTCCGGACGCAGAGCCCGGCGCTTGGCCGTCGAGATAGTAGGCGCGCAGACGGTCATTGATGAACTCGAACACCTCGTCTGCAAGTTCGGGGTTTTTCGTGGTGGATAGGGGCTGGGTCGCTAAAGCGGCGCGTAGGTACTTGGGCAAATCCAGCTCAATGCCCGACTCCACCAGAATGCGCACTAAACCCAAGGCGCTTCTGCGTAAACCAAAGGGATCTTTGTTACCGGTGGGTCTGTTGCCAGTCGCGAAAATGCCCGTCAAGGTATCCAAGCGGTCAGCGATGCCCAATACTTGGCCGGCCACCGTATCCGGTAATCGGTCCCCCGCATAACGCGGCAGGTAATGCTGCTCGATGGCCTCCGCAACGCTCTGATCTTCGCCGTCTTCCAAGGCATAGTAGTAGCCGACCCGGCCCTGCAGTTCCGGGTATTCGCCCACCATCTGCGTGAGTAGGTCTGCCTTGGCAAGTTCAGCGGCGCGCCCGACTGCTTCGCAGAGTTTTTCCGCATCCTGTTCTTGTGCCGCGAAACTGGGATTTGTTGACAGCCCGCGGCCCAAGTCGGCAACGCGCGCGGATTTGTCAAACAAAGATCCCAGGTCTTTCTGAAAAACCACTTGCCGCAGTTTTTCCCGTCTTTCGGCAAGGCTTTGTTGTAAATCCTGTTGCCAGAAAAAAGCGGCATCGGCTAATCGCGGTCGCACGACCCGCTCGTTACCGCGGGATACTTGCTCGGGTTCAAGGCTGTCTAAATTGCTGATGGTGATGAAATGCGCCATCAGTTTTCCGTTATCACCGCGCACGGGAAAATAGCGCTGATGCTCTTGTAGCGTGGCGATCAATACTTCCTCGGGCAGCCGCAAGAATTCTTGATCGAAACGGCCACAAATGGGAACCGGCCATTCCACCAATCCCGTGACTTCTTCCAGCACAGCAGTTTCCACCACGGCTTTGCCGCCGAGCTCCGCGGCGGCGGCATGCACGAGTTCTTCGATGCGCGCTTGCCGGGTGGCGAAGTGGGGCAAAACATGACCGGTGCTGGTTAAACTGTTCACGTAATCGGAAGCAGTCTGCAGGGCAATTGCCTGTGGCGCGTGATAGCGATGTCCATGGGTTAGATTGCCGCTTTGGTGGCTCATGATTTCCGCGGCTACGACGTCCGTACCCAGCATGAGTGCGACCCAATGCACCGGGCGCACGAATTCAGCGTCCCCAGACCCCCAGCGCATGCGTTTAGGAATCGGCAGTTTTGCCAGGGCCGTGGCGACGATATCGGGCAACAGATCTTGCGCGGGTTGCCCAGCCTGCGTGCCGCGATACATGAGCCACTCGCCTTTGTCTGTCGTAAGCCTGTCTAGATCTTCGACTCTTAGCTTAAATCCATCGGCGAAGGCTTTGGCCGCTCGGCTTGGCTGCCCCTGCTCGTCAAAGGCGATACGAACGGGCGGTCCACGCTTTTCAATTTGCTGCTCAGCTTGCTCTAACTGTAGATCATGAATCAGCAGGGCCAGTCGACGCGGTGTCGCAAAACATTCCGTGCTGCCGCTTTCAAGCTTGGCATCGATAATGCCTTTGGTCACCTCCTGCGCGAAGGCTTCGGATAGCCGCCGCAGCGCCTTTGGGGGCAGCTCCTCGGTACCAATCTCAATGAGGCAATCCGCATGACCAGACATGACTGAACTTTTGACCTTTCTATTCAAGCCGCGTCGGCGGTCTTGCGAAGTAGCGGAAACCCAAGATTTTCACGGCCGTCTAGATACGCTTGGCCAACACTGCGGGCGAGTTCACGCACGCGCAGTATGTAAGCTTGGCGCTCGGTGACGGAGATGGCCTTGCGCGCATCCAATAAATTAAAGCGATGTGAGGCTTCCAAGACTTGTTCATAAGCCGGTAAGCTCAGATCGGCCTCAACGAGGCGTTTACATTGCCGTTCTGCTTCGTCAAAGCTTTGGAACAAAACCGGCGTGTCAGCCAGCTCAAAGTTAAAGCGCGACATTTCTAGTTCGTTCTGATGAAAAATATCGTGGTAAGTCACGCGGCCAAATTCACCATCCGCCCAAAGCAAATCGAAGACACTGTCCACACCCTGTAGATACATCGCAATGCGTTCGAGCCCATAGGTAATTTCCCCGGTCACCGGCCGGCAGTCCAGCCCACCAACTTGCTGGAAATAAGTGAACTGGGTCACCTCCATACCGTTCAGCCACACCTCCCAGCCTAATCCCCAAGCGCCCAGGGTAGGCGACTCCCAGTTGTCTTCAACAAATCGAATGTCGTGGACCAAGGGATCAAAACCCAAGCTGCGCAAGCTACCGAGGTACAAGTCTTGAATATTGTCGGGCGAGGGCTTTATCACCACCTGAAATTGATAGTAGTGTTGGAGTCTGAAGGGATTGTCCCCATAGCGACCATCCGTGGGCCGGCGGCTGGGTTGTACATAGGCCGCGCTCCAGGGTTCTGGGCCGATGGCGCGCAAGAAGGTCGCCGGATGGAATGTGCCGGCACCCATGGGCATGTCGAAGGGCTGCAACACGGCGCAACCCTGCTCGGCCCAATAGCTTTGCAACGCCTGGATCAAATCTTGAAAAGTTGCCGGAATGGAGGAGGTCAACAGATCGCTCCGAAACAAACGCGAAAGTATAGCCGGGTTGGGGTGCCGGGCGGCAGCCGGGGCCGGCCAGCGACGATTGCCCAATAAGGGTGCCGATTAGTCTCGCGATGCACTACAATAGTGCGCCCCGGGCAGGTCCGGCAAAAATAAATTTTTATAAAACAAATACTTAGTACTCGGCCTTTGATGGCATGCTTCGTGCATCACTGGGAGGCTACCGCCACCGGCCTGCTTGCGGCGTAGTAAGGAAAAAAGCGATCGATCGGCATCCAAGCGACCGGTCGGCTAATCATAAAATTCAGAGCCCATTGGAGGAAAATCATGACATCTGCTGATGTACTCAGCCTGCTAAAAGAAAAAGAAGCCAAATTCGTCGATCTACGCTTCACCGATACCAAGGGCAAAGAACAGCACGTGACGGTGCCGACCCATACCGTCGATGAAGGTTTCTTCGAAGACGGCAAGATGTTTGACGGTTCGTCCATTTCGGGCTGGAAGGGCATTAACGAATCGGACATGATTTTGATGCCCGATCCCGAAAGCGCGGTGCTGGATGTCTTTACCGAGGACGCAACGGTCAACATTCGCTGTGATGTGATCGAACCATCCACGATGCAGCCCTATGGTCGTTGTCCGCGCGGTACCGCGCGACGTGCCCTGGAATATTTGAAATCCACGGGCATTGCCGACGACGCGTACTTTGGACCCGAGAATGAATTTTTCGTGTTCGATGACGTTCGCTACCATGCCGACGTTCAAGGCGCCGCGTACGCCATTGACTCCTCCGAAGGTGCCTGGAATTCAGGCACGATTCATGACGACGGGAACCACGGCCATAGACCTGGTATCAAAGGCGGCTACTTTCCGGTACCCCCGGTAGATTCCCAACATGATCTTCGCTCAGCCATGTGCTTGGCCTTGGAAGATATGGGGCTGGTAACAGAAGTTCACCACCACGAAGTGGCCACGGCTGGCCAAGGTGAAATCGGCGTGCAATTTGGGTCTTTGGTTCGTAAAGCAGACGAAGTCCAAATTCTCAAATACGTCGTACACAACGTCGCCCATGCCTACGGCAAGACGGCCACCTTCATGCCCAAACCCCTAGTTGGCGACAACGGCAGCGGCATGCACGTGCATCAGTCCTTGTCGAAGGGCGGCAAAAATATTTTTACTGGCGATGCTTATGGCGGCTTATCGGAAACCGCATTGTTTTACATCGGCGGCATACTTAAGCATGCAAAAGCTTTGAATGCATTTACCAATGCTAGTACTAACAGCTACAAGCGCTTGGTCAAAGGTTTTGAAGCGCCGACCTTGCTCGCCTATTCAGCACGCAATCGTTCTGCTTCTGTGCGGATTCCGTTTATTCCGAATCCAAAAGGGCGGCGTATCGAAGTACGTTTTCCAGATAGCACTGCCAACCCCTACTTCGCGTTTACGGCCATGCTCATGGCGGGCTTGGATGGCATCAATAAGAAAATTCATCCTGGCGATGCGATGGATAAGGATCTTTACGATCTGCCGCCAGAAGAAGAAGCGCAGCTACGAACCGTCGCGTTTGACCTTGATGAGGCCCTCGATGCGCTAGATGCCGATCGAGAGTTCTTGCAGGTCGGGGATGTGTTCAGCGATGACCTAATCAGCGGTTACGTAGATCTGAAGCGCGAGGAGACCACCCTGCTGCGGATGACCACGCATCCGGTCGAGTTCGATATGTATTACAGCCTCTAGGGGCGAACTACTAGGGCAGGGTTTTGGTGAAAAATGCCAAAACCCTGCTAGTTCGACAAGGTAGCTTGCGCTACAGTTACAGCATGCGCAGCTTACTGATTATGTTAATTGGGCTAGTCTTTGGCACGGCCATGGCTAGCGAGGTCTATCGTTGGGTTGATCGAAACGGCCAAGTTCATTTTTCGGACCGTCCCCAAGCAGGGGCTGAAGTCGTTGAGATCAAGCAGTCGAAAGTCGTGCAGCAAAGGCCGGCGCCGCGTGCTAGCGCAGCGTCGGGCAGTTCGGTAGCGGCGCCGGCAAGCTCAACCGACGAGCCAGAGCCCAACGGCCCTTATCGGTTGTTGGCGATTAATAGTCCAGCCCAGGAGGAGGTGCTGTGGAACATCGGGGGCCAACTCGACGTCGCCCTGCAGCTGGAACCGTCGCTGATGCGCGGTCACAGCATCGAGTTGTCCCTGGACGGCCAGGTCGTCTCATCGCTGCCGAGTCTGCGAGCCGAATTGTCGGAGGTGTACCGCGGCGTTCACGTCCTGACAGCGACAGTGGTAGACCGCAAGCGCGCGATCATCATCGAGAGCGCGCCGGTGAGATTCACCGTGCAGCAGAGCTCCCTGCTGAACCGACCGGGCGGTTAGCGCCCGCCAGCATCCTCGATAACCTCGCCACCGCCATCGCGGTGGTCGATGCAAGTGCCCGGATCACGGCCCTAAATCCAGCGGCCGAAAGTTTTTTTGGAGTCAGCGAGCGCACGGCCCTGGGCCGCGGCATCAACGACCTCGGGCCGGGTTTACAGGCTTTGGATGAGCTGATTCAACGAGCCATCGCCAATGGCCAAGCCTACGGTCAGAACCTCGAGCTGCATCTTCCGCATCTAGACAACCAGCTGCCGCTCATGGCCTGTCGCGTGTCGGCTCTGCAGGGGGTAAGCCCGGCTGCTTTTGTCATTGAGCTGCTTGATGCCAGTCAGTGGCGTCAGCTTGATCGGGAGAAAGCCTTGATCAGTCAGCATGGTGCCAGCCGAAAAATGATCAGCCAATTGGCCCATGAAGTCCGCAATCCCCTGGGTGGTCTGCGCGGTGCTGCGCAGTTGCTGGATCGTGAACTGGATGATCCCGATCTCAAAGAATATACCCAGGTCATTATTCGCGAGGCCGATAGACTCGCGGCATTGACGGATGATTTGCTCGGGCCCATTCGCCAGGCCTGTAGCGAGCGGCTGAATGTCCACGAACTCTTAGAGCGCGTCATTCTCTTGTTAGAAAATTCCGCACCGCGGGAGATCGCTATTTTTCGAGATTACGATCCCAGTCTTCCGGCTTTGACTGGGGACGCCGATCAACTCATTCAAGCGGCACTCAATCTAGGGCGAAATGCGATTCAAGCCCTGGGGGAATCCGGACAACTCATTTTTCGCACCCGTGCTTTGATTGGCTATGTGATTGGGGATGTCCGGCATCGTCTGGTCTTGAGCATCGAAATCGAGGATGACGGTCCTGGCGTTCCCGATGAAATTCGCGATTCATTGTTTTACCCGCTGGTAACGGGTCGCGACGATGGCACTGGCCTGGGTTTGCCCTTGGCCCAGGATCTTGCCAGCCGTCACGGTGGTCTGGTTGAGTTTGAATCCGCACCGGGGCGCACGGTATTTATGCTGCGCCTGCCGGTGGAGCCGGGTCATGAATGACAGTGTGATGCACAGCGGTGGTCAATCACCGCAACAATTGTCCTGGGTCAACTAGCATGGCGAGCCCTAGCCACCGTGTTTGGATTCTCGATGACGATGAGTCGGTACGTTGGGTTATTGACCGGGCCTTGCGCGCTGAAAACATTCGCAGCCGGCAGTTTTCATCCGCGGCCGAACTGATCGCACAGCTTGAAGAGGATCAGCCCGATCTACTCATCACCGATGTGCGCATGCCGGGTATGAGTGGTTTGGAGTTGATGGAGAGGCTACAGCAAGGTGGCTATGACTTTCCGATCATTGTAATGACCGCGCATGCCGATCTCGATGCCGCCGTGGCCGCCTATCAAAGCGGCGCTTTTGAGTATCTGCCCAAGCCCTTCGATATCGACGACGCCATGGTGCTGGTTTGGAAAGCCCTGCGACAGGAATCCGCGCCGGGCGAGACCGACTCTCCCAGTCCGTCTCCCTTGCCCGCCATGATTGGTCAGGCGCCGGCCATGCAGGAAGTTTTTCGCACCATTGGCCGCTTGTCGCGAGCCAGTATGAACGTCCTCATCACGGGCGAGTCGGGTACTGGAAAAGAGTTAATCGCGCGGGCGTTGCATGAGCACAGTCCGCGGGCAAGGCACGCGCTGGTGGCCCTCAACACCACGGCCATATCTCCGGAATTGTTGGAGTCGGAATTATTCGGTCATGAGCGCGGCGCGTTCACGGGTGCCGATAGTCGCCGCATTGGTCGTTTTGAACAGGCTGACAAGGGCACTTTGTTCCTGGATGAAATTGGCGATATGTCATTAGCGCTGCAGACGCGTTTGTTGCGCGTACTAGCCGAAGGAGAGTTTTATCGTGTGGGTGGCCAAGCGCCGATCCATGTGGATGTTCGGGTCATCGCTGCCACTCATCGGGATTTACAGACGGCCGTTGACGATGGAAATTTTCGCGAAGACTTATTTCATCGACTTAATGTAATCCAAATTCATGCGCCACCCTTACGCGACCGGCGCGAAGATATCCCCTTACTGTTGCAACACTATCTGCGCGAAGCCGCGCAGGAGCTGGGTGGTGAAACCAAGAGCCTGAGCCCCGAAGCCATGGATAGACTGCGAGGATTTCGCTGGCCGGGCAATGTGCGACAGTTGGTCAATGTTTGCCGGCGGCTTACGGTTAGTGCACCAGGCCCGGTGGTTCAAATCGAAGATTTGCCATTGGAATTTGGGGGTCTTGCCAATGGTGAGATTTCGGCGGATTGGGTGGCGGATCTGGCCCTTTGGGCCGAGATTCAGTTGGTTTCAGGCACACAGCCGCCGCTGTTGGAAACTGCCTTGCCGGAGTTCGAAAAAACCCTGATTCGAGCCGCCCTGAATCGCGCCGCTGGTCACCGGCAAGAAGCCGCGCGGCTATTGGGGTGGGGACGCAATACGCTAACCCGAAAGATCCGCGAATTGGGCCTCGAGGCCTAGTCTTTACTGGCCGTTCACGTTTGGTACGACGATTGCGAACCGCTTATTCACTCAACTCCAGACTGCCAATGAGTGCGTCAATGGATTGCATCGCATGACGGTCCAAGTAATCAACGATGCCGTCATTGATGGCTTTGCATATCAGCGGATCATAAAACAAGGCTGTGCCGACACCCACCGTCGTGGCGCCGGCGATCATGAATTCGATGGCATCACTGGCACTGTTGATGCCGCCCTGGCCGATGATGGGAATGCCTAAGGGCCCGGCGACTTCAAAGACTTGTTTTACCTTGAGCAATGCAATGGGCTTGATGGCAGGCCCTGATAAGCCGCCTTGCACATTGGCGATGATGGGCTGTCGCGTCTCGGCATCGATGGCCATGCCCATGATGGTATTGATGACCGCCAATCCGTCGGCGCCTGCTTCGATACAGCGGCGCGCATTCTCCCTAATGTCCGTTTGATTGGGGGAAAGCTTCGCGATGATGGGCTTGGTGGTCGCGGCTCTGCAGGCGCCGACCACCTGTGCGGAAGACTCCGGATAGTTACCAAAAGAAACGCCGCCCTCTTTGACGTTCGGGCAGGAAATATTAATCTCGATGGCGTCGATGGGTGAATGATCAAAACGCCGGCAGACTTCGGCATATTCTTCCACCGTTGAGCCGCAGACGTTGGCAATGAAGCGTGTTTCTGAGAAATCCAGCGACGGCAGTATGTTGTCGACGACGTGATCCGCGCCGGGATTTTGTAGGCCAATGGCATTGAGCATGCCCATGGGTGTTTCGTACACCCGGTGCGCCGGGTTGCCGAGTCGCGGTTCAAGCGTGGTGCCCTTCAAGACCACAGCGCCCACATCGGTATTCGAGAAGCCGGCCACGCGCGTGTACTCTTCACCAAAGCCAACGCAGCCCGACAGCAGCACAATGGGCGAGTCGAGTTGTAGGCCACAGAATTCAGTTTTCAATTGCTTGTTTTTCGAATTCATTGCTGATGTTTCACGTAATTCTTTATCAACCGGAGATTCCACCGAATACCGGCAATATCATACGCCTTTGCGCCAATACCGGGGCTGGCTTACATCTGATTAAGCCGCTGGGCTTTTCTTTGAGCGATCGAGAATTACGCCGCGCCGGGCTTGATTATCATGAATACGCCGACTTGTCCGTTTACGAAAATGTTGAGGCCTGCTTGGAACAGTTTGATTCATCCCGCGTGTTCGCCTTATCAACCCGCGGGACGCAGCAGTATGCGGCGACTGATTTTTGCGCCGGCGATGCTTTTATTCTCGGCCCGGAAACCCGGGGTCTGCCCGCGGAGTTTTTGGCGAAGCTGCCCGTGGGGCAGGTCTTGCGGCTGCCCCTAAGGCCCGGCAATCGCAGCCTAAACCTAGCCAACACCGCCGCGGTTATCTTGTACGAGGCGTGGCGCCAGAATGACTTTGCCGATGGTGACTAGGGCGAGTCGCTAAGGGCTGCAAACGCTAAACACAACCGCCGGATCGCGCGGTATCTATAGCGGAATTTCCACTTCCGGCTTCAGGGATCTTGTCATCAAACTATGCACCGCGTCGTTGACGGACATTTCGCCGGTCAAGATCTTGTGTACGTGTTCACAAATAGGCATTTCCACGTGCTCTCTTTGCGCCACATCGTGCACGGCACCGGCCGCATACACGCCTTCAACGACCTGGCCGATTTCTTTGGCCATCGCCGCGGCGGATTTTCCGGCCGCCAAGCCTAGACCCATCCGACGGTTTCTGGATTGATTATCGGTACAGGTCAGTACTAGATCGCCCATGCCGGATAACCCCATGAAAGTTTGCGCTACCGCGCCCAGTTTGACCCCCAGGCGCATCATTTCAACGAGGCCCCGGCTGATTAGCGCAATGCGCGTGTTGGCGCCGTAACCTAAGCCGTCGGATAAGCCGGCACCGATGGCCAATACATTCTTGACCGCGCCACCCACCTCCACACCGGTTAAATCGTTAGACGTGTAGGCGCGAAAGCTGGTATCTGAAATGCGCTCAGCCAATACATCCGCAAAACCGGGGCTGGTGGCCGCGACCGTCATGGCGCTGGGCAGACCGGCGCCGACTTCGCGGGCGAAGGTTGGACCAGACAAGACGCCCAAGGGTGGTTTTGGACCTAAGACTTCGCGGGCTACTTGATGCGGTAGCTTGCCAGTTTTCTGTTCGAAGCCTTTAGTGGCCCAAGAAATGCGGTGATCGGCACGCAAGTGTTGGGCAATGTCATTGAGCACCGATCTAAAGGCATGGCTGGGAACCACGATCAATAGATCGCGATGATTGGCGACGGCGCGCACCAGATCGGCTTCGATACGTAGGGCGTCTGGGAATTCGACGTCTGGCAAATAGCGCGCATTGCAACGCGCCCGCGCCATTTTTTCCGGTTCGTCTTCTTCGCGACCCCAAAGGCTCGTGGCGCGCCCGCCACGGGCCAATTGCACCGCCAAGGCTGTGCCCCATGAGCCGGCGCCTAGAACCGCAATGTCAGCCGGTTTTTCCATGCTTAGCTGGCGGCCATCTCAAGCTGAATCGGCGGATTGCTGAGCTGCTTGTTCGTAGAGCGCATCGAAATTTATTGGCTGCAGCACCAAGGGCGGAAAACCACCTTTGGTCACCATGGAAGAGACGGTCTCCCGAGCATAGGGGAATAATGTGTTAGGGCAATAAATGCCGAGCAGTTTTCGCGTTTCATCGTCCGCATAGCCCTGCACATAGAACAGACCGGCTTGGTCCAGTTCTACCAAGAACATGGTTTGATCGTTTAGCTTGGCGTGAATACTAAGATGCAGCACGACTTCGTGGTGATGTTCATCCAAGGATTTGTGAGAATTCTTCAGATTAAGCTGTATGTCCGGGCCCTCGCCGTGTTCGCCGATTAGGGCGGGCGCATTGGGCGCCTCGAAGGAAAAATCTTTAATGTACAGTTGCTGCAGCAGAAACTGACGTTCTGTCGTCGCTGCACCACTGCCATTTCCGTTTGGGCTGCTGCCGTTTGTCTCGCTCATCTGGTTTGTTGCGTTCCTGTGGTTTCGGGTGCTGATTATGCGCGGTGAATAACTAATCTCGCTGACTAGGCCGGTTTTTTCGGCCTGTACTCATACAGTGCCGTTCTTAGTGGGCATCATCGCCGCCGCCGGCTAGCCAGATATCTAAATCGCCGCTTTCATCCAAAGCGGCCAGATCATCGTAGCCGCCGACATGCCGTTCACCGATGAATATCTGCGGCACCGTGTGACGCCCGGTCTGATCGCGAATTTCCCGTCGCAGTGCACTGTTCATGGACATATCGATGTCTTCGTAGTCGATGGACTTTGCTTCCAGCAATTTGCGCGCCGCTGCACAATAGGCGCAGAACATCCGTGAATACATGACGACTTTTGCTTGTTCTGCCATGCGAAGCTATTGAGGTTTAGCGCCAGTCACCGTCGGCAGATTTTCTCGTTGCCAAGCGGCTAGGCCGCCTGCCAAGCTAAAGGCCGTTTCGTAGCCAGCTTTGCGTACCGCATCCAGGCACCGTGCGCTGGTAATGCCGTTATCGCAAACTAAAACCAGTTGCTTATTTTTCTTGATCTGTTTAGTGGCTTTAGCGCTCAGATCGCCCTTTGGTAAGCTAATGGCCCCAACGATATGACCGCTTTCGTATTTGTCGGTATCACGAACATCCAGAACCACGGCTCCCTGGTTCATCAATTGCACCACCCGTGACGGACTGAGCTCAAACACGGTTCGGCCTCGTTGGCGTATCTCATAGAAAATAACCGCCAAGGCCATTAACAAAGTGCCGGTAACGAGCAGCGCATTATTGTTGGTAAATTCTAAGAGCTGGTCCATACCTGACTCTCCTAAACTAAGCACGAATTATACCTCTCCGAAATTCCCTGCAGTACACTTGCGCGGATGAAGCCCTGGATAGGCGGTATTGCTGGCCTGCTGGTCATATTTTCGGGTGCCTTGGCTCAAGCGCAGCCAGAGGATCCGGCGCTGGCGCAGCGCGAATTGAAAAAGCTGCAGCGGCGTATACAAGACCTTGAGTCCCAGCTCGATGAGAAGCTTGCCGCTCGTGGCGATCTGGAAACTAGGCTGCGTGACGCCGAACAGGCTGAGCGGCAAGCGCGCAAAGAACTTGCGTCGCTAAAAGCGCAGTTGGCGACGGCGCGCGAAAAGTTGCAATCGCTAGAGGCGGCAGCTACCGAACGGGCCAGCGAACTAAGCGCGGCGCAGGCTGAACTTGAGCGCCAACTTCGTTACGCCTATGTCACCGGCCGTGATGAATGGCTGCGATTGTTGCTGAGCAACCAGGATCCCGTTACCAGCGGCCGGCAAATGATCTACTACAGCTATATCAGTCGCGCCCGCAGTGACTTGCTTGCCAGTGTGCGCAGTAGTCTATTGGCCTTGCAAAGAGCGCGCGTGGCGGCGGCAAAACAAGCCGAGCAGCTAAAAGTCTTACAAAGCCGTCAAGCGAAGCGTGCCGAGCATCTTGCCGATGCGCGTCACGAGCGTGCGCAGCTACTGGCAAGTTTGAACAAGAAAATTGCAGGTGATCAAGACCGCATTGCGGCAGCCGAGGGCGAAGCCAACAGGCTGACCGAACTCGTGGCTGAACTGATGCAAGCTTTAGCCGATTTGCCCGTCAATGATCAAGGAGAATTTGCCGCGCGCCGGGGCGCCATGGAATGGCCTGTGCAGGGGCGTCTGCGGCATCGCTTTGGCCAGCGGCGGGCCGATGGACAACTGCGTTGGCAGGGTGCGCTATTGGCAACATCATCAGGCAGCGAGGTTCGCGCGGTACACCAGGGGCGCGTGGTTTTTGCCAACTGGTTACAAGGCCTGGGCTTGCTGACCGTGGTGGATCACGGTGAGGGTTATTTGACCCTGTACGGCCATAATCAAGAGCTGCTGAAAACCGTGGGTTCCTGGGTAACGGCCGGAGAAGTGCTGGCGCTGGCGGGTGACAGCGGTGGCCAGGCCGAGGCCGGGCTCTATTTTGAGATCCGGCGGCGTGGCCAGCCCATTGATCCGGGGCCGTGGATGAAAAAGTAAGTATTTGTTTTTAAAAGTGAAATAAATTTTCCGTCCGTCGCCTTTCGATGCACCCGTCACTGCCGGGGCTAGGCTGCTATGCTATGGTAATCAAGGACTTCCAACCGAATCGGGTTTAGATGTCATTCCGCTTTAGAAGCATTTTGGTGCTGCTTGTGGGCACCGTCTTGGGGCTTAGCCTGTCGCTGGGAGGCGGCGTGTTGGCGCAGCGCCCGGCGCCGGCGGCTGAGGCCGAGAATTTACCTTGGGATGAAGCGAGACTGCTGGCCGAGGTCCTGGAGCGGGTTCGCCAGGAATACGTCGAACCGGTGGACGACCGCACGCTGATTGAAGCGGCGGTGCGGGGCATGGTTACCAACCTAGATCCTCATTCCCAATTTCTCGACGATGACGAGTACGAAGAAATTCGCATCAGCACCACCGGCAATTATTCCGGCGTCGGCCTAGAAGTTAGTTTGACGGATGGCCGGGTCACGGTGGTTTCGCCCATTCATGGCACACCCGCGGATCTAGCGGGCATTCAACCGGGCGACATCATTCTTAGTATCGACGGTGTCGATGTTGACCAACGCAATGTTGATGACACCATCGCGCGTATGCGCGGTAAGCCCGGTAGCCAGGTCAGCATTACCGTCGCGCGCCACGGTGAGCCACTAGATTTCGATTTGTTGCGTAGCCACGTGCAGGTCCGCAGTGTGCGGCAGGAATTACTGGAGCCGGGTACGGGTTACATTCGGCTGACCCACTTTAGTGAAACGACCTATCGCGATTTGCGTAAAGCGGTTGATCAATTGCAGCGAAGCAGTCCCGCAGGCTTGAATGGTCTTATTCTCGATCTGCGTAATAACCCCGGCGGCGTGCTGGATTCCGCGGTGGAAGTTGCCGATGGATTCTTAGACGGTGGCTTGATCGTCACGGCTAGCGGCCGCGGCCGGGAAGCGAATTTCAGACATGAAGCACGACCCGGCGACCTGATAGATGGTGCCCCATTGATTGTGATGGTGAATGCGGGCTCGGCTTCCGCTTCAGAAATCGTCGCGGGTGCATTGCAAGACCAGGGGCGCGCGACGGTGATGGGCGAGACGACCTTCGGCAAGGGTTCTGTGCAAACAGTGATGCCCTTGTCCAACGGCCGGGCCATCAAGCTCACGACCTCGCACTATTTCACGCCGTCCGGCGACTCCATTCACGGCGAAGGCATCACGCCCGATCTGCCCCTAGGCGACACTTCCATTGAGGATGCCTTGGCCGTTGCCAACGAAAGCCACACGGAAGTTGGCGCTGCGTTACTGAAAACCGATGGCCAATTGCGTCAAGCGCTCACTGTGCTGCAGAGCCGCCGCGTAATGCACAGCAAAGCCGAATAAGATTCTCAGGGTGCGTAAGCGACTCTTAGCCGCTAGCCTTGTTTCTCTCCATCAAGTTTTATTCCTGTGTTTGTTGGGGCTGCCTGCCTGGGCGGACTCCGCCCGTCCCCGTGTTGCCATCATCATTGATGATTTGGGTTACCTAAAGGATGCGGGACGGCGCGCCGTTGAACTCGACGGCCCGGTGGCCTACGCCATATTACCCAATACGCCGCATGGCGAGTCGCTGGCCAAGCGAGCGCGAAGTCTAAACAAAGAGGTGCTGCTGCATTTGCCCTTGCAAGCCATCGAGCAGGTCGCGCCCTTGGGCGGCGATGTCATCGATATTGACACCACCCATCGCCAGCTAGCGAATATTCTCAGTAGCAACCTGGCTTCGGTACCCTACGTCATCGGCGTCAGTACCCACATGGGCAGTTTACTCACCCAGCATCCCGGTCATATGGCCTGGCTAATGGATGAACTGCGCGAGCGTGGCAATTTGTTGTTTGTGGACAGCTATACCACACCCGATAGCGTGGCACTGCGTTTAGCCCATGAACGCGGGATACCGGCGGTACGCAGAAATGTATTTCTCGACAACGAGATTAACGCTGAACATATCGCCAGGGAGTTTCAACGCTTAAAAAAATACGCCCACAAACACGGCGCCGCCGTGGCCATCGGTCATCCCTACGCATCGACCCTCAGCTTATTAGAGGCAGAAATTCCGAAACTGACCCAAGAGGGCATTGAATTGGTCAGCATCAGCGAGCTGGTTAGCGCGCCCGCTGTTATGACGTCTAAACCGTCACCGTGATGGCCATGCAGCAGCTGGTATGGGTGGGCTTAGGTGGCTGCCTGGGGTCTGTGCTGCGTTTCTTGGTCGGCGGTTGGGCCCATCGCCTTACGCCCTGGGGCAGTTTTCCGGTGGGCACCTTGGCGGTCAATGTGTTGGGCTGTTTAGCCATTGGCTTTCTAGGTGGTTTGGCCGATCAAAGACAGTTATTGGATGCCGGGCAACGCTTGTTTTTGATGGTGGGTGTGCTGGGTGGTTTCACCACCTTTTCGTCTTTTGCCCTGGAAACGCTGGAGTTGGCCCAAGACGGACAAGTTTTTCCGGCGGTATTGAATATCTTGCTGCAGACGGTTCTGGGTTTGTGCGCGGCATTGGCAGGCTATCTTGGGGCGCGTTTTGTGTAGTCGGTTGATTATTCAGCTAGGCATACGACGCACATTGAAAAATGGCTATCGCGGCGAAGTATCGTTGATGCAAACAGCGGAGCGGCACCAAGCACCGAAGATTGAAGCTAACCGCAAGCAAGCGTGGATGTTGCGCACGCTATGCGGCTCCATATCAAAGATTGCATAAATGGTACTATAATGGTACCATCTTAGTATGCCGCCCAAAGTTCGCGAGTTAATCCGAGATCTTGAGTCCGCGGGCTTTGTAAATCGTGGCGGCAAAGGTAGTCATCGCAATTTTCGTCATCCTCAGGGCGTGAACATTACTCTCAGCGGTAAGCCCAGCCAGGATGCTAAGCGATATCAAGTCAAAGACGTTGCCAGAGCTATTGAGCTAGTTAAAGATGAAGAAGCGTAATAAATATTTGCGAGTTGTTGAATGGTCTGAAGAAGACCAATGCTTTATTGGTCGTGTACCTGGCCTAGCCTTAGGCGGGGTGCACGGAAAAGACGAAGCCAAGGTTTATGCAAAGCTTGGCAGCATTATTGATGAATGGATCGAGATCCACGACACCGATGGCGCGCCGCTGCCCGCCGGTACCGCTGGCAAAAAATACTCTGGGCGCTTTAATATTCGATTGGGCGAGGCCTTGCACGAACGCCTTGCTATTGAATCACTGAAGAAAAATGAGAGTCTTAATTCATATTGCGTCAAGGTTCTCAAGGATGAAGTCGGCATATAAGCCGTTGGGGCGAGTGACCGGGACGCGCTATCCTGCAGCGCATGCCGAGTGTGTTTTTGCATGAACATTCGCGGCCAGTGTCACTGCGGTAAGCTTAAGTTTTCTATCCAAACATCCATCGGCGAATCGAGTATTCGTCTGAGGGCTTGTAACTGCGGTTTTTGCCGAGCGCACGGTGCTAAGGCCTGGTCTGATCCCGACGGACAGACGGAAATTTTTGTTCGCAATGCGGCTGAGCTGCAGGCCTACAAATTTGCGCTTGAAACGGCTGAGTTTTTGATTTGCAAGAATTGCGGCGTCTATCTGGCGGCCGTGCTAAAAGAAGGCAGCAAATTGTGGTCAACTGTCAATATGCGTTTGACGAGCTTGCGTGGTCTGCCTGCAGCTTCCGTTGACTATGGTTCGGAGTCCGCGGCAGAACGGATCAAGAGGAGAAAACATGCCTGGACTCCAACAACAATATCTTTTGCCGCCTAGACATGGCATTGATGTCGGCATGAAAATTTTATTGATTGACGGCCTGAGACTTTTCTGCATGGGTGGGTGATCTGATGAACTTTGAGGACGGATTGGTTTTGCGGGCCTTCATCGGAGAATTGGACCGGTATGAGGGAGAACCGCTGTCGAAGTGGTTGGTCGATCAGGCTCACGCCGCGGGTTTGGCAGGTGCGACGGTGCTTCGAGGCATCGAGGGATTTGGCGCCGACAGCCAGTTACACACAGCGAGGGTCTTGCGTTTGTCTACTGATTTGCCGCTGGTGGTCGAAATGATCGATACCCGGGCAAAGATCGAGGCATTTTTACCGCGAGTAGATGCCGCCATGCCGCAGGGTCTGGTGACTCTTGATCAAGTGCAAATTCGTTCGATGGCGGACGGCGCCGCTGAGGGCTCTTAGCCCAAAAGTCACCAGCAATAACAGGCCTTCGCTTAGGCTGATGACAACGCCGCGCGCAATGCCGTGGCGTGTTTTTCCAAATGCTTCGGATCGGCCATCCCGCCGCTATGTCTTTTTAGTGGCCGGTTTTCATGGCAGGGAATAATGTGCAAATGATAGTGAAACACGGTTTGTCCGGCTGCCGCGCCGTTAAACTGCGCGAATCGAATACCATCGGCCGAGAATGCTTGTTTGACGGCGACCGCAATGCGCTGACCGGTGCGCATAATGGCTGTCATGCTTCCCTCGTCTAGGTCAAACACGTTCTCCGCAGCGCGGCGAGGCAATACTAGGGTATGGCCGTCGGCTTGCGGCATGACATCGAGTATGGCCATGGTTTCTGTGTCTTCATAAACAATATGAGCGGGCGCTTCGCCGCGCAGTATTTGGGCGAAAATGTTGTTCTCATCGTAGGCCATGGATGTTCTCCAGATACAAGCGGGCGCCGGGCGTGACACGCCAACCGGTCCGTCTAGCATAGAATGCGGCATGACCCGCCAAGGCGCAATCCTGGAGATTTTCGATGACTGATGAACGCGGCCGCCCCGATGCAAATGCCTGCTTTGTTTGCGGTCCGGATAACCCGGAAGGCCTACAGATAAGCTATCGCATGGACGGGGAGATTTGCCGGGCAGAGTTCACCCCCGGTACTTGGCATGCAGGTTACGACAATCAATCCCACGGCGGCATCATTTTTAGCGTACTGGACGATGTCATGGCTAATTGGCTTTTTCTGCAAGGCCATCGTGCCCACACGGCCAAGTGCGAGATTCGCTATCGTCAACCCGTGACCTTGGGCACCGTCCTTAAGCTCGAAGGACATTTACTCAAGCGCAAGGGCCGTCTTGCGGTGCTAAAGGGGGCGGCGCGTCGCGCCAGCGACGACGTTCTAGTCGCCGAATCCGAGGCCACCTTCATGGTGGTGCCCGACGCTGATTAAGCGCGGTGTCTTGCTAGGGCGACGATTCGTAGGCCGCGAAATGATAAACGCCTGAACCGTCTCGTAGCGGCGCGACTTCATTGACGTACTCGGGGTCGTCAACAAAGTTATTCAGCTCGGTCATGGTCGGGAACTCGATAATGATCACAGATTGATCGTCGAGCAAATCACCATGAATTGAACGTTTTGTCGGGCCGCGCACGATGTACTTGCCGCCATGCTTTTTTACCAACTCCGCGGCTAGGGCCGAATATTTCTTAAAATTATCGTGGGGATTTGTAACCTTGCACAGTGCCACAACGTAGGCCGCCATATTTTTCTCCTCAGGTTCTCGTGCGCAGCGGGCGGGTATTATCGTTGCAGCCTTTGGAGGCTGCAAGGCTTGTGACGCGTAAGCCTTGCTTCGTTTTCCCGAGATTACGGCCTGGAGCCGCGGTTAATGGGTTACGGGATGGCTCCCTGCGGTCCGCTTTATTCCCTCCACCCATTAACCGCGACTCCAGACCTGAGTTGGTGATTTATTGATCGGTTATCGGGTCGGCGGCTCTCTATGGTGTGTTTTGATTGTTGGACAGGTTCACGAATTAGCAGCATGGATATTTGAATGAAAACTATCTGGTGTTTATCGAGAAGACGACGAGAGTTATTAGGTGGTCTCCGGCTGGTCTTGCAGCACCTTCCCTACTGCCTTTGCTGGAATCTGGATAAAGGTTTCGGCCTTGAGCTGCGGTTTAGGGGTGGCGGGAATAAAGCGGACCGCAGGGAGCCATCCCGGAACCCCTAAACCGCAGCTCAAGGCCCGCGCCGGCGACTTGTTTTTTTAGCTTGGCAGCTGCTTGCTGAAATGTATTGAATTTCGTCGCCGACCCGGGTCGAAGGGACTGAGTTCTTGCGAGGGAGACTGATACTTTGCCGGCATGTTTGCGAGTTTAGTTGCCTAATTTTCCTTTCCAAGTCGAGCAAAGTTCGCGTTTTTCAGCGGCGGACATTCGCTTGAGCTCCCACTCCCGGCGTTGGGCGGTGCTTCGATCGTCGGCGGGTTCTTGGTAGACCAACTGTACGGGGCCGCGACCGCGGGTGTATTTCGCGCCCTCGCCTGCATTGTGTTGTGCGATGCGGGCCTGCAGGTCTTTAGCGATGCCGGCGTAATAGCTGCCATCGGCACAGTGCAGTAAATAGACGAACCAGGGCGGCTTGGAAATTAGCGCACTCCGCCCATGAGCTTTTTCAGTGGTGGCGTGAGTAATAGCAGAAACAGGCCGCAGCCCGCGGTGGTCAGAATAATCTGCAGGTATAGAGCCGGCATTTGATTCACCGCGTCGGCGTTAAATTCACCGGCGATTAGTCCGGCGATAACGTTACCCATGGAGGCCCCCAAGAACCAGATGCCCATCATTTGGCCGGTGTAGCGCCGCGGTGCGAGTTTGGTGGTGGCGGACAGGCCCACGGGGCTTAGGGTCAGTTCGCCCATGGTGTGGAATAGATAAGTGAAGATTAGCCAGGTCGGTAGCACCGTGTTGCCTTGCACGACCAGTTGCGCAGCGAAATACATCACGGCGAAGCCGACACCTAACAGAATTAGGCCGACGGCGAATTTGGCGGGTGTCGAGGGGTCTAGATTGCGTTGCGCCAGCCTCAGCCACAACATGGCAAACAGCGGCGCCAGTAAAATAATGAAGGTGGGGTTTAAGGTTTGAAACCAACCGGCGGGAATTTCGAAGTTGCCGATCATTCGATCGGTAAAGCGTTCGGCAAACAGATTCAGGGATGAACCCGCCTGTTCAAAACCCGCCCAGAACATTGCCGAGGCTAGGAACAGCACAATGATGACGACCACGCGCTTTTTTTCGGTGCTATCTAAGCCGCCCAGCGTGAATAGATAGGCGAAGTAGAGCACGGCCAAACCGGCAATGGAGGCGGTGGTGCCGCGCGCGAGGGCAACGGGGTCTACGGTCAAGGCGCCGGTGACTAAGGCCAGCACGAAACCGAAAATGATCGCCAGCCCCAAGCCTACACCCAACCAACTGTTGCGTCGCTGACGGGCCAGCGCCGGATTGGCGTCGTCCAGCACCGGATGCTGCCCGGCATCTCCCAATAGCGGTTTGGCGCGATGGAACTGCCACAAACCGAAGATCATGCCGACGCCCGCGGCGGCGAAGCCATAGTGCCAACCGAAGATGTCACTTTCGCCCAGTGTGCTGCACACCAAAGGGCCCAGGGCGCCACCGATATTGATACCCATATAAAAGAGCGTAAAACCAGCATCTCGCCGAGGGTCACCGGGCGCATACAATTCGCCCACCACGGCGCTAATGTTGGGTTTTAATAGTCCGGTGCCCAAGGCCACGAGCATGAGGCCGAGAAAGAACGCGTAGACCGAGGGTATGGCCAAGGTGAAATGGCCGAGCATGATCACGATGCCGCCATACCAAATGGCACGTTGCGCGCCCAGTAGGCGGTCCGCAATCCAGCCGCCGGGCAGCGCGACGAAATAAACGGCGGCGGTATACAGGCCATAAATCGCCGTGGCGGTTTTGTCGTCAAAACCTAAACCACCGCTTTGCACTTGTTCGACCATGAATAGGACGAGTAGCGCGCGCATGCCGTAGTAGCTAAATCGCTCCCACATCTCGGTGAAGAATAAGGTGCGCAGACCTGCCGGATGACCGACCCACTCTTGGCTTTTATCTACCGCTGGGTTGCCTTCGGTCATGGGCTAAATGGTTTCATCGTTTGTTTGTTGCTCGGTACTTGTGTTGGAGCGGTCTAGCATGAAGCGCGACATGATAATGCCGGCCTCAAACAACAGATAGACTGGCACGGCCAACAAGGTTTGGCTAATGACATCCGGTGGTGTTAGCAACATCCCCATGACGAAGGCGCCCAGGAATACATAGGGCCGTTTAGTCGCTAGATTTTCAGGCGTGGTTAAGCCCGAGCCCACTAGCATGACGGTTGCTATGGGTACTTCGAAGGCCAGTCCAAAGGCGAAGAAAATTACCAAAATGAAATCTAGATAGCTGGCGATGTCGGTCATTACCGCCACACCTTCGGGCGCGACAGCGCTGAAGAAGGCGAACATCAGGGGAAATACCACGAAGTAGGCGAAGGCCACGCCGCAATAAAACAGCAAGATGCTGGAGATCACCAAGGGAACGGCGAACTTTTTTTCCTTGCGATAAAGGCCCGGCGCGACAAAGGCCCAGGTTTGGTAAATGACCACCGGCATGGCCAAAAACAGCGCCACGAATAGCGCGGTCTTAAAAGGTGTGAGGAAGGGCGAGGCCACTTGCGTGGCGATCATGGTGGAGTTTTCAGGCAGGGCGGCCATTAGTGGTTGCGCCACCAGGGTAAACACTTCTTCCGCGAAGGGCGCCAGGCATATAAAGACTAGGAGTACGGCGCCGGCGGCTTTCATGAGCCTGCTGCGCAGTTCGATCAAATGCGAAACTAAAGTGGCCTCTTCCAGAACCTCTTCATCTTCGTCCGCGCCGCTTGCGACCTGATCGTCGGCCATGGGATGACTCGCCTGGCTGCCCGAGCCGCTTATTCGACCTTGGGGGTCGCGTCAGAGGGGGTGGGCTCGTCCTTTTTGCCGTTGGTTGCAGCGTCGTCAGCTTCGCTGGCAGTCGTTGAGGTTTTCAACTCGTCGACGCCCGGACGCTGATAGCTGCTGGCCGGTTTGGGTGAATAGCTACCGGCAAAGGGTTGACTGACATCCAAGTCGAGTTCATTGCGCATTTGCGTGGTGAGGGTGCGTGCCATGCGCCGCGCTTGGCCTGCCCAGTTGCCGACTTGCATGGCAACTTTGGGCAAGCGCTCGGGTCCGAGCACAATCAGCCCTAGGCCAAATAGGATGATCAATTCCCAAAAGCCGACGTCAAACATGACCGTTTACGACGCCTTGTTATGCTCGGCGTCTCGCTGTTCGCTGGTTTCGCTGAATTCAGCGTCCGGCTCTTTGATTTTCTTTTGATCGTCATTTTCAGCATCGCCCATGGCTTTGCGGAAACCTTTCACCGCCCCGCCTAAGTCCGAGCCGATACTGCCCAGTTTCTTGGTGCCGAATAGCAGCACCACGATCAGCAGCACGATCAAGAGCTGCCACATGCTGATACCGCCTAAACCCATAGTTCTCACTCCATTCAACAGCGATCCCAGGATCGCGATTCGGCTGGTAATGATACGTTAAAACGAGCCCCTCGCCGGATTGGCTTGTTGCAAACGTGAACTCAGTGGCCCTCCGGCGCGACTTCCAGCCGGAAAGTCACCGGGCCGTCATTGACCAAGCTGAGCTGCATATCGGCCCCGAAACGCCCGGTGGCCACCTGAACGCCTTGCCGTGCTGCGGCGTCAACCAGTTCGTTGAACAGTTTTTCGCCGACCTGCGGCTCGGCGGCTCGGGTGAAGCTGGGGCGGTTGCCGCGCTGAGTATCCGCGGCCAGGGTGAATTGTGGTACTAGCAGCAGACCGCCCGCGACCTGTTTGAGGTTGAGGTTCATTCGGTCAGCCTCATCCGGAAATACCCGGTAATTCACCAGGCGTTCTGCCAGGCGCCGCGCTTGGGCTGAGCCGTCGCCGCATTGCACGCCGATGAGTACGGCCAGGCCCCGGCTAATTTCTCCAACCAGCTCATCGTTTACCTTGACGCTGGCGCTGCTGACGCGTTGCAACAAACCGATCATCGGGCTTCCTTCAGGGCCGGCATTCCAGTTTAGCAGCCCGCCTTTTGATCGGTTTATGAAGATAGATCCCACAAAAGACCAGAAATGTGCATGTAAGCATGCAATTCACCCCACATTTTGCCATACAGTAGCGAATCGAAGGATGATGGCTATTATTTTCGGTAAATATTAAGAGTATGTTCTAGTTTATCGAGCATATTTGTCATTCGGTGGGGAAAAAACACAAATATTCGACAAAAATAGCGATATTGTGGATATCATGACTGTTTAGCGCGGTCGTGTTTTGCGGTGAGCCGCTCACACCGCTGAGCCTCGCCCATTGGCGCCAAACCGGTGCGCTAGTTCCCCATGATTTAGCCATCCACCGCCGCGGTTCGTCGCGAGTTTGCCTGCCCATGGATCAAAAACGAATGCGCGACTACTATCACGCGGTTGCTAAGCGCTAAGGGATAGTTATGAAGCGTAGAGAGCTACTGACGGTGGCCGGCGCCACGGCGTTGACCACGGCCTGCGCGGGCGAGCAGGTGGATTGCGGGCCGGGCAATGCAGGCCAACAATATTCTTGGAAGTTAGTGACAACCTGGCCGCCCAACTTTCCCGGTTTGGGCACCGGCGTCAATCGCATGGCCGAGATGATCAATGCGGCATCCGGCGGTCGGCTTAAAGTTAAAGTGTATGCGGCCGGAGAGTTGGTGCCGGCATTTGAAGTGTTCGATACGGTTTCCAGCGGCGCGGCCGAAATGGGTCATGGTTCGGCCTATTATTGGAAAGGCAAAACCGAGGCGGCGCAGTTTTTTACATCTATCCCCTTCGGCATGACGGCCATGGAAATGAATGGTTGGATGTACCACGGCGGTGCTTTAGATCTTTATCGCGAGCTCTATGCCCCGTTTAATCTCGTCCCGTTTCCCGCCGGCAATACCGGTGTGCAAATGGGCGGCTGGTTCAATCGCGAGATCAATAGCCTGGATGATCTGCAGGGTTTGAAGATGCGGATTCCTGGCTTGGGCGGTGAAGTGCTCAAGCGTGCCGGCGGTACGCCGGTGAATCTACCCGGCGCGGATATTTTCACGTCTTTGCAAACCGGCAGCATTGATGCGACGGAATGGATCGGACCCTACAATGACGTCGCTTTTGGCCTGCACAAGGCGGCAAAGTATTATTACTATCCCGGCTGGCAGGAGCCCGGTCCGGTTCTCGAGTGTATTGTTAACAAAGCCGCGTTTGAATCTTTACCGGAAGATTTGCAAAACATCGTTCGCTTAGCCTGCAGTGCCACCAATGATCAAATGACGGCGGAGTTTGTTGCGCGCAATGCGCAGTCTTTGCAGCAATTGCAAACTGAAGGCGAGGTTGATATTCGCGCATTTCCCACCGACGTTTTGGATCAATTGCAGCGCATTACCGACGAAGTGGTTCAGGCATTGGTGGCGCGAGATCCGGCGGCGGCGAAGATATACGAGTCCTTTTCGGCCTACCGCGACACCGTGTCTACCTGGAGCCGAATATCTGAACGCGCAATGTTGAATACGCGGCGCGATTAATGTTTAAACGCATCTTGCGCCGTGGAAAGTGGTTCCGGTTGCCAGTCTATGGCTGGTTTTTATTGGCCGCGGCCTGCGGCGACGATGGCTCCACGGATGCTGAATTGCAAAACTTGCGTGTGTACCGGCACTCCATGGAAGGCGCGCCCGTTAGCCTAGATCCTGCGCAGGCCGCTACGGCCTATTCCAACATCGTGATCGTCAATGTTTATGACACGCTTTATTCGTACCGGTACTTGGCGCGTCCCTATGAGCTGAAACCGAATCTGGCCACGGCCTTGCCGGAGGTATCTGAAGACGGCCTGACTTACACGATTAAGTTGCGCAAGGGCGTGCATTTTATTGATGACCCGGTGTTTCCCGGCGGCCGAGGTCGAGAGTTGGTGGCTCAGGATGTTGTTTATTCTTTGCAGCGTCATTTTGATCCCGCCAATCGCCCCCAGGGCGCCTGGTTATGGCAGGGCAAGATCGTGGGTCTAGAGGGGTGGAAGGAGCGGGGCTCTGACTACGATGAAGTCATCGAAGGCTTGCAAGCGCTAGATTCCCATACCCTGCAAATCAAGCTATTCCGACCGTTTCCGCAGCTTGCCTATACCTTGGCTCAGGGATACTCGGCCGTCGTGCCGCGCGAAGCGGTGGAGCGCTATGGCCGCGAGTTCGCGTTACGTCCGATCGGTTCAGGTCCTTTCAGGCTGGCATCCTGGGATACCACGCGCATTGTGATGGTGCCCAATGCCGACTATCGCTGGCAAGCGATTGATCTTGCTGCCGAGGGCTATGACCCGAAGACTCAGTCCTTTGCCGGACTGGAAGCGATAGACGGACAACAACCACCTTTTGTCGATCGCTTAGAAATCGCAATCATCAATGATGCGTCCGCGCGTTGGAATTCCTTTACCAAGAGCAATGAGATCCAGTATGGCGGTCTACCCGTGGAGTTGGCTGATAGCCTGCTGGCCTCAAAGCATCCGGTGTCCTTGAATAAGGAGTACGCGGAAAAATACCAGATCATGTCCGAAGTCGAGGCCGGCTTCGTCTATGCCAGCCTCAACATGGATTTTCCAAAGCTTGGCTACAACCCTGATCCGCAGCAGGAGAAAAAAAATCACGCGCTTCGTTGTGCCATGACCAAGGCCTTTGATTGGGAGGCCAGAAACGAGAGCTTTTACTTTGGATTGGGGGTGATTTTCCCGGGGATTATTCCGCCCGCCGTACCCGAGTTCGATCCCAAGCTATCACGCGCAAGCGTGACTCGAGATGTTGCGGGCGCCAAGCAATTGTTAAAGGAAAACGGTTGGACGGCCGAAAACCTACCCCGCTTTGTGTATGGTGCCAGCGGTGGCGTGCGCTCCCGGCAGTTTTACGAGCAATTCCGAGCGTGGATGGCGGAGATGGGCTACCCGAAAGAAAAGCTCATTCTTAAGCAATATGCCACCTTTGGTGATTTGAATAAGCAATGGCGAGAGAGCCGTTTGCCCTATATTGCCGCGGGTTGGGGCTTGGACTATCCGGATGCTGAGAACACGCTGCAATTGTTTTACGGGCCTAACCGGTCACCAGGCTCTAATAATTCCAACTACAACAATCCAGAATACAATGCTCTTTACGAGCAAGCATCCACCATGCAGCCATCACCCGAACGCACCGAAATTTATCGCCGCATGAACCGGATGATCATTGACGATTGCGTCACCATCGCCGGTATTTCCCGCACACGCCTACCGGTTTGGCACCGTGACGTAATCATATTTCCCAGCAGCAATATTGTCGGTGGATTCGTCTTGCCCTATGTGGCCTTATCCGATGGTGCTGGTGGCATTCGCCAAGCGGCAAATTCTCAGGTGCCACGCTGATGGAGCTGCTGCAGTATTCCGTCCGCAAGCTGATCGCCGGGATACCGCTAATTATTGGTGTCACCCTGATTAGTTTCTTGTTGATGGTTTACTTTGGGCCCGACAAGACGTTTGACTTGCTAGGCAAAAATCCCACCGCCGAACAAATTGCGGAAGTGCGCGAGCAATTGGGCTACAACCAGCCTTTCATCATCCGCTATCTTGACTATTTGCGCGAACTGGTGACCTTTGATTTCGGTAGTTCCGATTCCAACGGCGAGAAGGTGACCAGTCTGCTGGCGCGCACCATCCCGGTCTCCATCGCCTTGGCCCTGCCTGGATTTATCTTGGGCAATTTGCTTGGTGTATTGCTGGGCTTATTGGCGGCCTTCAATCGCGGCCGCGCGCCGGACAAGTTCATCATGGCGGCGGCGGCCATTGGCATGAGCATCAGTTTCTTGATTGTGATCATTGCCTTTCAAATCATCTTTTCTTCCAGTTTTGGTTTGAATTTGCTGCCTGTGCGTGGTTGGAATGTGCATAGTTTCGGCGACTATTTGCGGTATGTGACGGTGCCGACCTTGGCGACCGTCTTCGTTGCTTTGGGTTACAACACGCGCTTTTATCGTTCGGTCATCGTGGAAGAAATGAACCGTGACCATGTGCGTACCGCACGTGCTTTTGGTGTGCCGCCGGCGCCTTTGTTTTACAAACTCATTTTGAAAAATGCGCTGATCCCGATTATCACGCGCATCATGTTTTCGATTCCGGTGATTATTATCAGCGGCAGTCTGTTGTTAGAGCAGTACTTCGGCATACCCGGCGTCGGCAAGGTGACCTACGATGCCATTGTTACCGGCGACCAGCCCATTCTGAAAGCCGTGGTGGCGCTGACTGCCATCATGTTGGTGGTGGTGCAGCTACTCACAGACATTTTATATCGCGCTGTTGATCCGCGGGTGTCATTGAAATGACAACGCACGAGGCAACCGTGGATCCAGCCATGGACAAACCGGACAGAGGTGAGTCCCTCTGGAGCAAGGCCATTTATAAGTTCCGCCGGGATTCCACCGGCATGTGGGCGTTCGGGGTCGTCTTGCTATACATGCTGGTGGCCATGGGCGTGGTCTTTGGCTGGTGGGCCACCGACTGGTCTGAACTGGTGGGCGGCAAGTGGGAAGGCGTGTCGGCCAAGCACTGGTTCGGTACCAACATCATCGGCCAAGATATTTTCTCCCGCGCCATCTATAGCACGCGCACCTCCTTTGAGGTCGGTTTGGTGGTTGCCGTGCTAGCAACCGCACTGGGTGCGGTACTCGGGGCCTTGGCGGGGTTTTTTAGTGGTAGTTGGATCGATGAAGTCATTCTTTGGCTCATGGGCGTGCTCGACTCCATTCCCTTTATTCTATTCGTGGCAGCCATCGCTTATACCTTGGCCGACACACCCTACGCCATGCATGTGGCCATGATTGCGACGTTTTGGATTACCGCCGGCCGATTGATTCGGGGTGAAGTGATCAAGCTGCGCGGTCAGGAATACGTCGAAGCCGCCCATGCCATTGGCGTGCCCGAACTCACGATTATTTTTCGGCACATTCTGCCCAACACCAGTCATATTCTATTGGTGCAAGCAACCTTGACCTTTGTCGCGGCGATCAAGAGCGAAGTGATTCTCAGTTTCCTGGGAATCGGCGTTAAAGATGGCATGAGCTGGGGTTTGATGATTGCCGAGAGCACGCAAGAAGTTCTGGCGGGATTCTTTAACAACTTTCTGGCCGCATCGGCACTGCTGTTTGGCTTAGTCATGGCTTTCAATATGTTCAGTGATGCCTTGCAGGACGCCTTGGACCCGCGCACCGTGGCGGACGAGTCTTAAGCATGGCGGACCAGCAAGCTTTGCTGCGCGTGAAAGATTTGGTCATCGAGTTCACCACACCGCAGGGTGTGGTGCGGGCCGTCGACGGTTTGAGCTTCGCGGTCGATGAAAACGAAACCCTGGGGATTGTCGGGGAATCAGGCTGTGGCAAAACCGTTACGGGTTTATCCTTGCTGGGATTGATTCCTAGTCCGCCCGGCCGCATCGCCGGCGGCAGCATAAAATTCGCGGGCCAGGAATTGGTGGGTCTTGATGACGAAGCCATGCGTGGTATTCGGGGCAGTGAGATTTCCATGATCTTCCAAGAACCCATGACCGCCCTGAACCCGGTATTCACGGTGGCGAGCCAGATGGGTGACGTGCTTAAGCGCCACAAGGGCCTAACCGGTGCCCAAGCCCGGCGTGAAGCCTTGGATATGTTGGGCAAGGTGGGCATTCCCGCGCCGGGTAAACGCGTGGATGATTATCCCCATCAATTGTCAGGCGGCATGCGCCAGCGCGTGATGATTGCCATGGCCTTGTCCTGCGGACCGAAATTACTGGTGGCGGATGAGCCCACCACGGCCTTGGATGTGACGACGCAGGCGCAGGTGCTGGACCTCATTAATGATTTGCAAGATGAGTTCCGCATGGCCGTGATTTTGATTACCCACGACTTGGGTGTGGTGGCCGAAACCTGTCAACGCGCCATGGTGATGTATTGTGGCAAGTTAGTCGAAACGGCGACTATAGACTCTCTATTTCAGCAGCCGCGGCATCCTTATACTGCGGGACTGTTAGCGTCGATACCGCGTATTCGCGCAGATAAATTGCATCGGCTACCCACCATTGAGGGTCGCGTTCCCGACCTATTGCATCTGCCGCCCGGTTGTCGATTTGCCGAGCGTTGCAACAGTGCTACGGATGCGTGTGTCCAGGGCGAGCCGCCCCTCAGCAGCGATAAACAAGGTGCTTATGCCTGTTACCACCCGCGAGTAGCTGTGGCATGAAGGCAGAGCGCAAGCCAGACTTGTTACAGCTGGTAGACCTGCAGAAGCACTTCCCCGTGCGGGGCGGACTGTTCAGGCGGGTCGTGGCGAAAGTACGCGCCGTGGACGGCGTGAGTTTTACCTTGGGTCGCAGCCAAACTTTTGGCCTAGTGGGCGAGAGTGGCTGTGGTAAGAGCACCTTAGGCCGTGCCATCGTGCGGCTCAACAAGCCGACTGCCGGCAAAATACTGCTGGATGGCGAGGACATCACTCAGCTAGATCGCCGTGAGTTGCTACCTTACCGCCAACGCCTGCAAATGATTTTTCAAGATCCCTATGCGTCATTGAGTCCCCGGCGTACCGTGGCGCAAACCATTCGCGAACCCTTGGACATTCATCGGGTAGGCACACCCAAGGAGCGTGTGGAAAAAGTAAAACAACTTCTGGATGTGGTGGGCATGAGCCAGCGCGCCCTGGATCGTTATCCGCATGAGTTTTCTGGCGGCCAACGCCAGCGAGTGGGAATCGCGCGCGCGCTGGCCTTAAACCCCGCCCTTATCGTCGCCGATGAACCGGTCTCGGCTTTGGATGTGTCGGTGCAGAGTCAGATTCTCAACTTGATCGACGATTTACAGGCCCAGCACGGTATCGCGTTTTTGTTCATCGCCCACGACCTGGCGGTGATTCAACATGTGAGTGAGGTGATTGGGGTCATGTATTTGGGCAAGTTGGTGGAAGTGGCCAGCGCCCAGAAACTCTATGCGGAACCTAAGCACCCGTACACCCGCGCCCTGCTTTCAGCCATACCGGTTCCGGACCCCAAGACGAAGCGCAAACGTATTGTTTTGGACGGCGAAGTGCCGTCACCCATGAATCCGCCGCCGGGTTGCCCATTTCATACCCGCTGTCCCGAGGCAATGGCTATGTGCAAACAGATCGTACCCAAACTGCAGGCTCTCGAGGATGGGAGCGATGGCCATCAAGTGAGTTGCCATCTTTATGCCTAGCGGTGAAAAGTAATGGTGCCGAAGCTTGACCGTATCCCTGAAAGTGAGCCACGTTGGATGTGGGAAATAGGGGGGGCTACACTGTCCCTGCCGCCGCTTGGTTATTTGGTTCTGCGTTGGCACTGCTGGGCTAATTATTACGTCGGCAAGCTAGCTAGTCGTAACGAGTTTGCTTCGCAAAAAATAGTTGCGTTGACTGGCACCATAATCCTGGTATGGGTGAGTTGTTTACAACCCTGCGACGCACGGGGACAGTTTACCGATAAATTAGTTGAGTAAACTGTCCCCAAAATTCCTCGACTACTGGGCAGTAATGGAAATGGAATCATTGTACTGACCATTGCCATTACCTTTCGTCTTAACTCTCAACTCAAGCAAATGTGGCCCCGTTGACAGACTCAGAGCACCGGTTGATCCGTCACAAACCGTGTTGCTAGTTGTATTCGTGCAGCTGTCCCAATCGTTATCAATCCCGCCAGTCGCAATCTTGATGTAACTCGGGCCCACATTTAACCTGGTACCGTTCAGCTGTGAATCCCATACTTCGACATAAATCGTGTCGTTACTCGATACGGTTAGATTGGAGTCATCCACGTCCGGGTCGCTAAAGTCAGCCACCAGACTTAAGTTCGTACCCGAAGCGTTCGGCGAAAATCGATCAGTCGGAGCAATATCCGAACCATCCGAGATGCCGTCTCGATCGCTGTCAGGATGATTAGGATCCGTGTTGGCTAAAGCCTCCGCAGCATTCGAAAGGCCGTCACCATCGTCATCGGCCAAGCCCTGTTGCAGCGTTTCGATTTCGTCGATTACAGCAGCGCGCGCGACTTCGAAATCAGCGATAGTGTTATTCGCGAGCACCCCGTCAAGATTGGCACGAAAGTCATCCAGAGCGCCATCCTCACCAAGTAAAGCTTCATAGGAAGCTGTCGCATAATTAGAATTCTCATCAACCATAGCGGCTTGTAGATTCATCCACGTTTGTAGGTAACGATAGTCGTCAATGCCCTCTCGCAAGGCCTCCCATTGCACCGTTGATACCGGCCCGTCGGAACTCGGATAAGAGGTCATTTTCTCCCGCGAAGAACCCGGGTAACCGATCGGAGTTCCACCGAAGCCATCGAAATCGTTGAATGGATCCGAATTGCTAATTGTCTGGTTGTACGGAAAGGGGAAGAAGCCATCCAATCCTGTTAAGAATAAAAAATAACCGGCGTTGTAACGATTAATACGCGGATCTTCCACATTAATTTGCCAATAATACAGCTCTTGTTGCGAAGGTAGTTTCGGATTGGCTGGGTTCGTACCGCCTGCAAGTAAGTTATCAAACATGGCAGGTGATGATGAATCAGGGTCGGTACTCTCCAAGTTAAGAACAGCGAAATCGAGTTGCGGATAGTAGGCCGGCTCGCAGATATTATTGGGATTGGATGGATGGGATGGACAATCCGGAGCTTCGGTCGTTCTGTTGTTAGCTGGATATACCGCTTCTAAATGAGCCAAGACTTCTGGAGTCTCGCAGCCATCGCCAGGATTCCCTACCGGGCTATTGTCACGCAAACACAATTCGGTATCGTAAAACAGCAGCGAGAAGGAATCCGCCCCCATAATATTGTGGTCATAAATATTTTGTAAATGGCTTGTCAAAAGGTCTAGATACCCCGGCTCATCACGAGTCGTAAACGAAGGGGGCTTATCTAAAAAGCCCAGCGTATACGCGCCATTCATCGCGTCATAAGCATCTTGCGAATATACTGACCACGCCGTGTTGGGATACGCATCGGAAAAGACTACCCGCCCATTAACTCCGCGAAATACGTAATTGCTTACGATTTGATCTGCTTTGGCTCGATTATCGGGGTCGTTATTAGTCCAAACCCCGTTAAAGCCATGCGCAGCAATATCGCTTATCTCGGCCAAATATCGGTCCTTCCCGCTAACGTTGCCTCCATCGGCCATAAACGCTCTACAGTCATCTTCTTTGGCTACGTTATTACTTGGGTTATCGCAGCTGAATTCCTCGTAGACCGACAGGTGACTCATTATGATCTCCTTGTCCGGGTCTTCGAGATTGAAACCAAGCACCTCCAGATTAATATCCAAGGTGTCGATCACGGCACTGGAATCGTCCAGCAGCTCTACTTGTGCCGTATAGGTGCCGGCTGGCGTATCCTCCGGAACATTAACATTCACGACAAACTGAGTCGTTGTATCTGCGGTAATGTTAGCCTTCGTTAGATTGGTATTATTCAATGTAAATGAAGGTAAATTGGCCGAGAGATTACCATTGCCATCGTCGTCTACTGCACGCCAGTCTTGCGCGCCGATATCGACTGTTGAATCGTGCAGCAACAGCTCAGGCATATAGATCGGAATTAATCGCGCTGTTTCGGCCTGCGGAATTCCGGACTGGAACCAGTTCTTGACAGTTCGAATGTTGACCAACGTTAAGATGTCAGTGCCCTTAACAAACTCTCCGTTGACAACAGAGGCCGTCACATCGCCATGATCGGTATCGCTGTAATAGTTAAAGAACAGCGATTCGGTTTGCTTAGCGGCCACCTCGTATTCGAATGGTTCGGCCGTGTTTTCGCCGTTATCCGGGACGTGCCCGTCGCCAGTAAATTCAAATTGTTCTAGCGTATAGAAGGTCGACGACCCCAGGGTGGTTTCGTGCTCATTCCAATCGCTTGGGGAATTCGCTCGGGTTTCGTGCGCTTGCAATTTACCATCGTCGCGCGCGCGGCGAACGTATTCGCCGACTGGATCAGACAAGTCGTAGTCAACATCATTAAGTATCTTCAGCTCATCTATCGTACCTTTGAAATTCCATTGCACGCCACACGAACCGTATCTCCCGAAAGAAAGAAAATCAGGCTGATTTGTGCTGCCGGTCGTGACAGCACTCGTGTATTGAATATTACCCACGATGCCATCAACAAGCACAATCATATAGCCGAGCTCTGTACCGTTTGTATCCCACATGACTTCAATCTTGTGCCATTTGCCGGATGCAAACGTGCCAACACCATCAGGCTCCATGGATGAAGTGCTAACCGACTTTGAGTCTTCCCAAGTCCCGTTTCCATGGTATTGAAAAGCAAGGGCGCTCCCCGAAGACGTTGTGTTTAATCGAAAGAGCGCGGCATTACTGTCGCAAAAGTTGTCAGTCTGAAGTAATGTATTATTGATGCCGCCGGGCGCATTCCAGTCGGGCCGATAGTAGAAAGATATCGTACCCTTGCCCATATCAAGCTTGTTCTGCACATCTAACCAAACGCCATTTATGTCGTCGATTTGCAGCCCGCCCGCAAATTTCGCTCCGGCAACGAAATTCGCATTACGGCCATTATTCACGTACCCGTTTTCGTTTTGCGCATCAGTTTCGTCATCAAACGATTCATACAATGTGCCACCAGGTTCGCCACCCGCCCCAATATTCAACGCACCAACCTCTGCCGCAGTTAATCCGCGCCCGTAAATTCTCACTTCGTCTACTTCACCGCTATATGGGGACCAAGTAGGTGCTTGGAAAGCCAACGTCCCGATGGTCATGGGATATGGTGACGGCGCTACCGTATCGCCCGCCAAAGCTGTGGATGAACTATCTGGAGTACCGTCAACATAAAGCTGCACAGTGGTGCCATCAAATGTGACAGCAATATGCGCCCACTCCCCTTGCACCAACTCGGCTGAGCTCTGCATTATTTGCAAAGTTTGATCGCTAGCGCGCCATGTGTGCACGCCTAACCGTTTATTCGCGTTGATAAACAAACCATAACCGCCAGGCGTGCCACATCCGGAACAACTGCGGTGATTACCAATCACAGCCTGCGCGGTCCCCAGAGCTGTTGGCTTAATCCACAAAGAATAGCTGTAGTGATCCGTATTGAACGCACCTATTTCGGCAGCCGTCACTGCTGCGTAGTCACCCGTCCCATCAAACGCCAGGGAGTATCCAAATTTGCCATCTGCGATTTCGGCTGCGTCGCCATTAAGAGTGAGATCGCGACTCCAGGTTGAATGATCGCTTGAATTCACGGTTGAGCCGTTATTAAAAGAGTACTTAGCTAATAGATCTTGATGGTAACTGGACAAGTTAGCCGAAACTGGAGAGCTCAGTAATGAAAAAATCCAGCACACTACAAAACAGACCTTACTTTTGACGGATTGATGCTTGCTCACTTAAAGCCCCCTTAGCTGCATATGGATCGATTGCAGAATTCTGGCGAGTTGATATTTGTGCACTACGACCGAAGTAGATACTGTTCGAATATGGATGAGAGCGCCGAAAAAATCAAACTGGGCACACAGCTATCTTGAATGCGGAATCTGTTTAAGAACAACTCAACGTGGAAGCGGATTGCTTCTAAACAAAATTTACAGCAAGGAATAAGTCAGTTGCTTTAGAAAGTCTTTTGCGATCGACGACGACCGGGATACGATCAATATCTTATCTTAGCTTAGCGCTTGGGCATGTGCGCCAGGATCAATCCGCGACAACGGATTTTGCCCCACATACCCGTAGGTGTTTAAGCCACCGTCCAGGCCGATCGGGTCGCTCTGCAGGTAGCGTCCAGTGTTGCTGTCGTAATCTCTCTTGTAGTTGTAGCAGATTAAGAAGTAGTGTCTATCTGGTTCCAGCTATTTCTTATAGTTTTTCCAATAGATTCTGACTCGTTCGAGTTCAATACTTGACCGAACAAATACCTTACTAAAGTCGACCGATGTCGGCATCTTATCGCTCGATAGGACCAGTCTCGCAGAATCCTTGCTTACTAAGACTCCGCCCCGAAACAGAACCCGGACCTCCTTGTCATCTCCGAAAAGCGTTCCCTCGATAGATCCGTCGGGAAATCTATTTGATATAGCATCACGAATTTGTATTACATCTTTATCGTCATTGACTGAGAGCATTTCCCACACATCGACTTGAATGCTGGCACCTTGCGTTATGGCGCTTATGGGCTCATCTAGATATAGTTCGTACTCCCCCATATTTCCGCTGATGTCAACGAAATTCGGAGTTAACAAGACTGTTTTGGAGAAGAATAGTATGAGGAAGAAATCTATCATTGACTTCTAAGGTGCGCTCTGCAACTCACTGGCCCTATTCAAAACATCATCGATCCATGTTTGGCAATTCCGAGCCCCAAAAAAATGTGTCGTGGTAGTAGGATATGCCCAAGCATTATATTTCGGCGCACCAATCTCGCTTACAGCCGTCTTCACAGCCTCATCGAACTTAGGATCCTCCGAGACCACCTCGCATTTGTTGTTGCCTTGCTTCTCATCGTCATCGATGAAACCTTGACTCCAGATCATGCTGTCGCCCGCCTGAAAACTGAATATTTCCCCGTTCACAACTAGGAAATCGTGTCGTAGCGGATTCCCCGATGGACTCATCGCGGGTTTATTCTTATCCCCCAAACCTCTAGCGCAACGTAATGTATCCAAGCCATACGGATCAATCCAATTGAGCGGACTATTCAACGCATAAGCATAGGTATTCAGCCCACCTTGTAGCCCAATCGGAGGCGCTTGGCTAGATAGAAGGCTTTCAGGTATAAGGCGTGCTTATCTCGTAGCGTTTAGCGAGTTTTTTTGTGTTGCGCGCGGGCGTTTTTAAACATAAAGGAGCGCGCCCGGAACGCAATTGGGTGACTACCTTACGGTTGAGGTCACCGTCCCCAACACGCCCAAACTTCGCCGCTCGAACTTAGCGATTCCGCCCAGGCGCGGGGTTGGCCCGCCAGCGCGACGAGTCGCGCGATGAAGTGTCCGGGTTAAGAAAGAAAAACTTATAAACTAATGACCGACACCAAATTACCTATGAAGCGGCAGCAGCGGCAACGCTAGCTGCCCAGATCCAGACAACGATTCGTCATCGAGATGCTGGATCCCGAAAAACGATAAGTAGGGAAAGCTTTTCTAGTCTACCGCGACTACAGATCGTCACACAGCCCTGTTCTCGCTTTATACGCCGACATCTCTTTTCTATTTTCTTGGATGATCTCTTTTGCGCTAGAGGACTCTACAGACGCATAAAGAGTGTCGAGAGCCGCTTCAGCTTCAGGCGTACACATACCTGTTAAAGCAAGCACTACCGCCCTATAAGTAGAATGATCTTCTTGTATTCCAGCATCCAACAATCGTGGTACATCAGAAGCCATATCGAAGATTCTAATTGTACCGATTGCTGCAATACGAGCATCCGGATCGTCTGACTCCAGCATAGTTATTGCGAAATTGCGTAAAGCATCAACATCTATATCAGACCTGCCGTTCTGAGCTGCCTGCGCCAACACGTTTGCTATTTCTATTCGAACAACATCACGGCTCACTAGATCCCAATTTAGATCCGGATGTTCAACGCGTCGATCACTCCAAAGATCTTGGAGTAACAGAATCACTTCATCCTGATAACGCATACTCTTAACTTTGTTAAGAGCATTAACGACCTGACCAGTGCTACCTGAGTTAACCGCTGCTTTTATACCAGAGACATTTATATCCTCTGCAGCCGTAGCAGACGCTGGCGCCGGATTATCACAGCCATTTATTAAGATCTGGCTAACGACCAAAATGAGCAAACAAAAAATTGAACACTTACGTTTCATGCAGCGAACCTCGATGACGAACCTCTACAAAGGGTAACGCCAACTGAATAACTCAAAGATAATACGATCTTTTTCTTTAAGCCTATCTATAGGATGCAGTGGCCGCTCTCTTTGCTCGTCCAAAGTAATTGTCTTCTGCTGCTTCCCGCACTCATCTTCAAATGTGTCAGTGCAAAAAATATTTTCGAGAATAAATTTCTGCGTACGTTCGTAAACATCGACAAGACCGATTCTGTGCTGAGCCATCCACCACTCAATGCCCACAGTGGGAGCAATCGGAATTCTCCTAGGAAATCGAGGATCCAAATTCGGACTAAGCTCTAGTCCACCAATATCTCGCACTCGCGGCAGATTCACAAACCTAGTGCGCTGATTTAGTTCTATGTCGCGAACCGCTACCCGGCTTCCAAGTCTGCGAATAATACAATCCGGCGTCAGACCAAGCCGGTCAATCAATCCCGTCGGATTGTTGCGAACATAGGAATATGGGTTAGGCCCACCTGCTAAACCAATCGGATCACTCTCCAGGTACCTACCGGTATTGGAGTCATAGTCCCTAAAGTAGTTGTAATAAATCCCCGCAATCCCATAGTCAATCTGCCCGGGCAATCGCAAGCGCACGGTCGCAGAGCCGGTCAACAACGCTTGGCCGAACGCATCGGCGTAATTCCGCCAAGTAATGACTTGGCTGGGGCTGGTGCCCACTCTGGGTGCACCCAACTGGTCGGTATGCAGGTAAGTGATTTCCGTGCCCACATGATTGTTCTGGTTGTCGTAGCTCTCCTGGATTTGCACCACCGGAATATTGTCCAACCACACCCAGTCCCACTCGATCCGATTCCCGTTATTACTTTCTTGCACCAGGCCCAAGGCCCGGCCGTCCTCGGCAAAGTGGAAGTATTCCTGCCAGGTGGCACAACCCCCACAGGGACAACTGGGCTGAGTGTCGCTGCGCGCCAGCTCGCCCAGACCGTTGTAGAGCATCGACACCGAGTCGCCTGAGCTGGTGATTGAGGCCAACCGGCCGGCGGCATTGAAAGTATTCGCTACACCCGCCCCATTGTTGGTGAGATTGCCCGCGCCATCATAGGTCACCGGTTGGCCATTGAAGGTGGCAATGCGGTTGGGCTGATTGTTGGCGGTGTCATACAGCAGCGTTTGGCTGGTGAAATTCGGCTGATCGGCATGGCGGGCGGTACGGTTGCCGTTGCCGTCATACGTGGCTTAACGTTAACGGTATAGTTGCTGATCCCATAGTCGGGCCGAAGTCTCTAGATATAGGGGTATATCGCAGTGGGGGAGCCCCAGTGCCTCAGATGGTCGCAATGTATCAACGAATTGCGTGCCAACACCACCTGGCTGAGCCCAACAGTAAGATGGCTGGAATTGGCGCTGCGGGAAAGCCCGCGCCCAATAAAAGACTAGCCAATAGAAGAATGCTCAACGCGGCTGCCAAAGCAATATTCACCACCATCGTTTTGAAGTTACTCAAATACGTGACTGAAGCCAATACCATCGATAATATGGATACCAATCCAACAATAGCAGTTACTACAAGAAGTGACCAAACGTATCTAGGAGGCTCATTCAATTCAGCCTGCAGTCGAGACAATAGATACGAGAAAGTTGAGAGAGTATCCGGCTCGGAGGAATTGCGGAAAAATACAATCCAAATAAATAGTGCGCAGTAGGCAAACGCCAGGGCGAGTGAAAAAAAACCTCCTGCTGAAGATCTATATTTTTTCATTCCCAATCCTAAACGACTAGATTCAGTAAAGTAATGCTTAAGGGCAGTTCCCCTCGCAACTACTAGCGCCATCATCTTCGAAGTATTTTCCCAGCAGCGTCGTGAATGAAGAACCGATTGGCGATACTCCGTATGCCCCCAAAGAAACGCAAAACTTGGTCGTTTCACTCACGCACTTCCAGTATTTGCGCTCAATAGTCGTAGAACTTTCCCAGCCGGGATTTTGAGCCTTACAAATGTCGATGCCAGCTAACTCGCACGCCAGAATCGCACACGCTCCAGCACCGATCGCAATTGCAGGTATAAAATATACAGCAGATTCACCGCTAGGATCGATGTAGCGGAGCGGATTCTGCAGCGCATAGCCGTAAGTGTTGAGGCCTCCATCTAAGCCGATAGGGTCTGACTGAAGATATCTGCCTGTATTACTGTCGTAATCTCTTTTGTAGTTGTAATAAATTCCCGCCAAGCCATAGTCAATCTGCCCGGGCAATCTTAAGCGCACGGTCGCAGAGCCGGTCAACAACGCTTGGCCGAACGCATCGGCGTAATTCCGCCAGGTAATGACTTGGCTGGGGCTGGTGCCCACTCTGGGTGCGCCCAGCTGATCGGTATGCAGGTAAGTGATTTCCGTGCCCACATGATTACCCTGACTGTCGTAGCTCTCCTGGATTTGCACCACCGGAATATTGTCCAACCACACCCAGTCCCACTCGATCCGATTCCCGTTATTACTTTCTTGCACCAGGCCCAAGGCCCGGCCGTCCTCGGCAAAGTGGAAGTATTCCTGCCAGGTGGCACAACCCCCACAGGGACAACTGGGCTGAGTGTCGCTGCGCGCCAGCTCGCCCAGACCGTTGTAGAGCATCGACACCGAGTCGCCTGAGCTGGTGATTGAGGCCAACCGGCCGGCGGCATTGAAAGTATTCGCTACACCCGCCCCATTGTTGGTGAGATTGCCCGCGCCATCATAGGTCACCGGTTGGCCATTGAAGGTGGCAATGCGGTTGGGCTGATTGTTGGCGGTGTCATACAGCAGCGTTTGGCTGGTGAAATTCGGCTGATCGGCATGGCGGGCGGTACGATTGCCGTTGCCGTCATAGGTGTAGGTATCCAAGGCCGCATTCGCATCCACCATGGTGTCATCGGTGAGACGATGCAATTGATCGTAGTCGTAATCACGGCTATTGCTGGCATCCAAGGCATCGGTATCGACCTCGATATTGCCGGCTTCATCGTAGCTGTAGCTGTGATAGTCCCAGGCTCCGCTGGCATTCCCCAAGAGACTTTGAATGGGTCGATAGGCGGTGTCGTGTACCTTCACACTGGTTAAGCCGTTCGCCAAGAAGATCTGCTTTGGGGGTCCGAAGGGTTCATATTTCACATTGGTGACCAGTGTGGTCACCGCCTGGTCGATGGGCGAGGTCATCTTGATCTGGATGATTTCACCGGTGGCGTTGCGCAGGTACTCAACTTCCCGACCCGAGGGGTAAGTGATGGTCTTAAGCGCATCATTCTTCGCATACGTGTAACCGGTGGCATAGGCACTGGGTGCGACCGGGCTGCCCGGCACATATTGGCGTTGGTCGGTCACATTACCGAACAGGTTGTAGTCAAACTGGGTGTCAACGATGGTCCCGGCTGCATCCTCATAGGAGACCATATCCAGCCGACCCAGCTCACCGGCGGCGTCATAGTCAAAGATCACATCCGGGGCGGCAGTCGTCGCGGTGTAATCGATGCTCGCAACCCGATTGAGGGCATCATAGGTATACACCCAGCGCCCGGTCACCGCAGCGCAATACGTTGCCCCGGTGGTATAGCGCCCATCCGCCTTGCAGGTCATGTTGCCCGCCGCATCATAGGCATACAGGGTTTTGCCTCGATCAGGGCTATTCTCCTCTAGTAGGTTGCCCAGATCATCGTAAACGTAAGTCGTGTTGGCGTCGTTCGGCGCCGTAACCGACGTCAGATTGTCGTGGACGTCATAGCCGTAGTCGGTCGGATCGGGCATACCGTTCAGTGGATCAATCACCGTTGTCAATCGATTCAATGCATCGTAAGCATAATCTGTGAAGTGGCTATTCGGGTCCGTTGCATCTTCCAGATTACCCACCGCATCGAAATTCAGGCTGGCGGCCACAGAGCTGCCTTGTTGCAATGATGCCAAGCGATTGCGGGCATCAAAGGCCATGGTGAGGGATTTCTTGATCGTGCCATTGGGGGCCTTGAGATCCTCGCCAGTGCGGTTGCCGCGTAAATCGTAGCTGTAATCGATCTTATCGCCGTTGTTGTCGGTGATGGAGTCGAGCAAATGGGCGTCTGTCCACGCGTAGTCGAGAATGACCCCGTTGGGCAGGGTTACCAAATCAATTTGCCCGGCTGCGTCATAGTCGTAGTCGGTAACCCGGACTTCGCTGCCATCAGTCACGGTGATGGTGTTTACCCAACCGCGTAGCTCGTAAGTGTAGTCCGTCACCAAGCCATTGGGGTCGGTGATCTTCTTCAGCCGACCATCCGCGTAGTACTCGTTCGGCATTTGGTGCCGGTCATTAGTTTATTAGTTTTTTCTAAGGCACCGTGGTATCGAGCCAGATGCGCGCGGGGTTTGGGCGCCAGCACGACGAGTCGCGCGATGAAGTGTTCGGGCTAAGAATGAAAAACTTATAAACTAATGACCGGCACCAAATTCTCCACATAGGTGCTCAACCCGCCCTCTAGCCCAATCGGATCACTCTCCAGGTACCTACCGGTATTGGAGTCATAGTCTCTGAAGTAGTTGTATACCAGCCAATTAACGCAGCGTTAACCAAATTACGACCCCAACAACATCAATAAAGATTAGTAGCTTCCCATAACGACACAACTTCTTTCCTGCATTGTCATATATTGACGTATTGAGCGCCCAAGAAGGCGATGCCGCAAGTATCTTATCTTTACTGCCCTCATCCAGAATATGCGAATAGGCAGCGATTCCAAGACCTACGTAAGCTAAGCCTGCAAAAAAAACAATTAACACAATGAATGAGGCCATTTTATTCAGATACACCGCCAAGATGTATAAAGAATGGCACCGGCAAACTGATATGAGGTCCTACATTGACACAAAACGAGCCATCTGGATTCGACTGGAAACTCAAAATCATTCCAGCTCGCCCGATGGGGGCTGCACGACCTTTACCTACTGGCGAGAAACCTAGTCCGACCGCGTTGTCGCAATTTGGATCGTAAAATCCGCAATTCCTTTCTGCCACCGGTGCTTCACAGGATTCAACTTGCTCCAGCGGCTCTGGTGGTCCGCAGAACGAAATGCCGCCACCAATCGTAGGCGCCATACTAGCCTGTGCTTCCGAATCACCCTGTAGAAAACTCAAACAGCCTACCAAGCAACCAAACTCACCAACTCTGATCGGGATATTGTGCCGTCCGCGCATTCTATTGGCTCTACGCAGATTCTCTTCTTTATCTAGACCCAGACGGTCTAAAAAACGAAGTGGGTTCTGTCTGACGTACCCATACGTATTTAATCCCCCACCTAAGCCAATCGGATCACTCTCCAGGTACCTACCAGTCTGACTGTCATAGTCCCTAAAGTAGTTGTAAACAACTCGGCGGTACGACGCCTTCGACTTAGCGGTGGATTTTTCTTTATGCGGTTCTGCAGTTAACTGCGGATTGCTCCAGACGAGTTTAAGTTTTTTTGGTTTTTGGCCCAGACGCGACTTTGCGCTTAACGCATCGGTTGGCGGAGCGAGTTTCAATGCGGCGGCCATGGTTGTCATTTTAGCCGCTAAATGGGGGTGGCTGCCGAGGGCGCGGCGGAAGCCGGCTTGCCGGCTGCGTATCAGCACATGGCGAGCAAGAACGACATCACGTTCTTCAAACGGTTGGGTCGGCAGATCGCCACCCTGCGCAACGCACAGCAGCTTACCCAGCTGCAGCTGGCTGAGATCCTGGGGATCTCGCAGCAGTACGTGCAGGCCTTCGAAGCCGGCCGGCGCAAAGTGCCGTCCTCCATGCTGCCAACCCTGGCGCAGTTATTTGGCGTGTCGCTGGAAGAACTGGTGGGGATGCCCACGCCCAAGAACAAGCGCGGGCCCACGCCGAAGCTGCAACGGCAAATTGAACGGATTCAGAAGCTGCCTAGAACCAAACAGCGATTCGTCATGGAGATGCTCGATACGGTATTGCAGCAGGCGAGTTAACCCGGCCAACTACGCTTAATTCTCCAATCTTGCTTTATGATAGTTATGGCGAGCGCATCAATGTCACAACGCTAATCAACGCGAAAAGACCAGCATAAACTAGCGCCAGCGGCCTTCCTAGAGGAGGAAGATGAATATTTTCAAAAGCCCAAATTAGCCAACGAAATAGAAATGATCTTGTCGGGAAAAAATAACTAGCCACCAATATTGCGGACATCCCAAATCCCCAGAATGCCGTTTCAAGACGGGTGACATTTTCGTACCCAATAAAGAGCCAGTAGAGCTGAGGCAATATTGCCGCGGCAAGCAGAATTACTCCAATGATAAGGCCACTAAGACTGTTGCCTACGACACCATCATTGCTGCTTGGCTTATTGGCTACAACCACAGTCTTCTAGCTCCGCATTCAACGGCATCACACTTCCATTATTAAGGCTGGCGTGACCGAAGCCCATAGAGATTGCAGAAACGTCTAGCCCCGATACTTCGACATCTTGAGCGCCCGCGTCACCGAGACCAATTCTAGTCAGGCCACTGAGCTTGCCCACGGTTGGCCCCAGCGTAAGTATCGAAAATAGCCCGGTCAGATTTTGTGGATCTGCACGAAGTTTCCCATCTTCAAGGGTAATACGCCCCGAAATGTCGCTACCCGGTGGAAATCCAAGGTCCCCAATTCCACCGAAAACATTAATTCTTGCCCGCTTTCTTTGTCCGTCTGCATCGCATTCCGAAACAAGATCGAAATTACCCCACACCACGCCTAAATAGTATGACGCGGTTTTAATACTGAAATCACCGGTCCACTCAACAAGACCTCGGGGATCCACCCTAGAAAGTGGATTCTGTCCGACGTACCCATAGGTATTCAGCCCCCCTTCGAGCCCAATCGGATCACTCTCCAGATACCTACCCGTACTGCTGTCATAGTCCCTAAAGTAGTTGTAAACAACTCGGCCATACGACGAGTTCGGCTTAGCGGTTGATTTTTCTTTGTGCGCTTGAGCAGTTAAGTGCGGATTGCTCCAGACCAGTTGAAGTTTTTTCGGTTTTTGGCCCAGACGCGACTTTTCGCTTAACGCGTCATTTTGTGGAACCAGCTTCAGTGCCGCCGATGTGGCAGTCATTTTAGCCGCCGCGCGGTACGCATTGTCTAGTCACCGGACGATATAAATGTACCACATCGCTATCCATATCAGCGTTAACGGAACTAGACAGATCACAGCCAGATAAATCCACAACCTTTTTTTAAATGTGTGGAGTTTTTGTGAGGCTAAATCCTGATCGCGCAGGGTTCCAGAAATACAAAACCAGAATAGATCCTTACCACTATACTTTACCCTTAGATGCTTCCACTCTCCTCCGCGAGAAAGCCAAATAACGCCAGCAATCTGACACGCAAACCAAACGCCGAAGGCAGCAAGTAAAAGATTCTCTGCGGCCATTGTCTAAAGCTTTTCCAGTACCTCGATAAATTCAGTCTGAAATAGAAATCAGAACGGAATTAAGAATATCGCTATAGGTAGGCAAACCAACGCTATAGCAGTTTCCAATGCAACACCTTTAAGCTGTGCCTTGGCTTGTTGCTCCGTAAGCTGACCGGATAATTCCAGCAAACTCAGCAGTTCCTGTGTCTGGTCAGCTCGCTCAGCATCATTTTGCGCTTCACAACTTTGTACGCGATCTATTTCACGTCTGACTGTTTTTATCTGCTTTTCGAATTCACTGAGGTTCGCAATCGTCGAATATCCGTTTGCTGCTAAGGCAGCCGCGCAAACGGTGATTGCTATTGGCCCCTGCCCACTTGGATCGGTATGCTGTATGTGTTGAGACCCCCATCTAAGCCAATCGGATCACTCTCGAGATAGCGCCCGGTGTTGGAGTCGTAATCTCTTTTGTAGTTGTATTTTGAATGCTAATTTTCGCAAGCATACTGCTCAGCTAACTTCAGAAAAACCATGTTGGCGACCAAATCGGCTGTAACGTCTCCCGCTAAATTCTCATTTAGCAATCGAATGAGCAAGCCCGAATTCATGCGCATCCCTTCGGGCAAGCAGTAAAAGCTGCTGAGGCCGCTTGCCCTAAGTGCCGTCTCGGAATAACTCAGCGCATAAGCAACGCCGGAGATGAAGGTCATGGTCTCCTCATAATTCGATTGATCAATGGAGAACTTTGGCGCCGGTATCGTGTCACTTGCTCGAAGACAGCTGCTTTGGAAAAGCAATAAAACAGCAATAAAGAATGTCCGCACATAATTCACAAGTTATTGGGCCTCATCTATCGTGCAACTATTTTCGGGTAGGCTATCTTGATCACATCTTGTGGCACACATCATGCTTACCACGGTTACGCAGCTTGCAGCGAGGACAGTTTGCGGACCAGGCCGTCGAACATCGCCTGGCGCTGGTCCACAAATCGCCGGAAGATTGTCCTGCATGCACTGAATTGCACACTGAGAATTGGTCGAAGGCGGAAAAGCCGCGCAATCTGCGTCGAAACATGCACTCTCATTTGGGTTGTTGTTCGGAACGCAATTGTCCGCTGGGTTAGGCTGGTTTCCAACAAAATTGAATCCAGGTCCACAGATCCTATCCAGGCCAAGGGGATCGCTGAATCGTACCGGGTTCTGCCCCACATACCCATAGGTATTTAGTCCGCCCGCCAACCCAATCGGATCACTCTCCAGGTATCTACCGGTATTGCTGTCATAGTCCCTAAAGTAGTTGTAAACAACTCGATTGTACGACGATCGCCGACTACGTTGGCGATTTTCCCAACGCATTCCGCGGCTTAAGTTGTTTCTGCGCCGACGCGTGGGCCCCACAACGACTTTTTGACCCAGATGCGACTTTTCGAATAACAGAGACATGCTGCGCATGGTAACTGGCCGACACCATGCGCGCAGGATTCTTAGTCGTCAAACGCCGTCTGCAGGCTTTCGACCTCAGACTGTCTCAAAAATCGAGAGAACAACTCAGTACCCGATTTTAGAGAACCCTCTATCGCACAAGCGCGATCCACCTGGTAAAGCTCTACTTCGATGCGCTTTCCTTCAGCAGAATACGAATGTTCCTCTGACTGAGCACAAGTCGTTGCGATTTCTTTTGCTTCAACTTCTGACCGCGCCTCTACCAGAATTATTCGCTCCTCCCAAAGCAGGTCGCCAGCCGCTTCGCCTGTGCTTCTCATGAAAAAATTCACTCCAAACATTGTCATTTCAGAAACCTCGAGTCCGTGAGAAGTTTTTTCGCCGTTCTTGCTGCTCTGTCGCCAGACCGAGCAGCTTCAAAAATTTGCTCTAGCGTCTTATCCCTGAACTGCCCTGGGAACTGCCTGTTCACCGACGCCTTACAGTTCTGTGCGATGAAGTCATCTGCCCGTGTAGTTAATTTCTTAATTCCTTCTTCAAGAAGTTTTCTTTTCCTAGGATCCGTAACAATTTCTGATAGAGTGCGCAGCGCCTTTACGTCACCCCTTACGACTGCCGACTCAATCGCACTTTCAACCGAGTCTTTAATTAGTCCCAGTGGATCGATATTCGTGAGTGGATTCGCACCGACATACCCGTACGTGTTGAGTCCTCCCTCTAACCCAATCGGATCGGATTCCAGGTACCTGCCGGTGTTGCTGTCATAGTCTCTGAAGTAGTTGTAATAAACCCCCGCCAAGCCATAATCAATTTGCCCCGGAAACCGCAAGCGCACCGTCGCTGTTCCCGACAGTATCGCCTTACCAAAGGCATCCGATGCATTCCGCCAGGTAATTGCTCCTGCGGGACTGGTACCCACCCGCGGGGTGCCCAGCTGATCGGTGTGCAGGTAAGTGATTTCTGTGCCCACATGCACGCCCTGACTGTCGTAGCTCTCCTGGATTTGTGCCACAGGAATATTGTCCAGCCAAATCCAATCCCACTCAATGGTGATATTGCTGCTACTTTGCTGCACCATGCCCAGCGCCCGACCATCGCTGGCAAAGTGGAAATACTCTTGCCAGGTTGCACAACCGCCGCACGGGCAACTCGGCGAGGTATCGGTGCGCGCTAATTCGCCCAGGCCGTTGTACAGCATGGTGACGGTACTGCCGGCGCTGTTGATCGAAGCCAGGCGACTGGCCGCATTGTAGGTGCTAGTGACGCCCGCCCCATTGTTGGTGAGATTGCCCGCGCCATCATAGGTCACCGGTTGGCCATTGAAGGTGGCAATGCGGTTGGGCTGATTGTTGGCGGTGTCATACAGCAGCGTTTGACTGGCAAAGCCCGGCTGATCGGCATGGCGGGCGGTGCGGTTGCCATTGCCGTCATACGTATAGGTAGCTAGCCCGGCATTCGCATCCACCCGGGTGTCATCGGTGAGACGATGCAATTGATCGTAGTCGTAATCACGGCTGTTGCTGGCATCCAGGGCATCGGTATCCACCTCGATATTGCCGGCCTCATCGTAGCTGTAACCGTGATAATCCCACGCGCCATTGATGTTACCCAGGCCGATTTGGTCCGGCCGATAGGCCGTGTCGTGTGTTCTAAAACTCGCTAAGCCATTGCCCAGGAAGATGTTCTTGGCGGGCCCAAACGGTTCATACAGGACGCCGCTTACCAGCGTGGTCACCGCCTGGTCGATGGGCGAGGTCATCTTGATCTGGAAGATTTCACCGGTCGTGTTACGCACATACTCCACCACGCGACCCGACGGATAAGTGATGGTCTGCAGCGCGTCATTCTTCTCATACGTGTAACCGGTGGCATAGGCACTGGGTGCGACCGGGCTGCCCGGCACATACTGGCGTTGGTCGGTCACATTACCGAACAGGTTGTAGTCATACTGGGTGTCGACGATGGTCCCGGCTGCATCCTCATAGGAGACCATATCCAGCCGACCCAACTCACCGGCCGCATCATAGTCGAAGGTCACATCCGGGACGGCGGTTGTCGCGGTGTAATCGATGGTTGCTACGCGATTGAGGGCATCATAGGTATACACCCAGCGCCCGGTCACCGCAGCGCAATACGTTGCCCCAGCGGTATAGCGCCCGTCGGCCTTGCAGGTCATGTTGCCCGCTGCATCGTAGGCGTACAGCGTCTTGCCTCGGTCGGGGCTATTCTCCTCTAGTAGGTTGCCCAGATCATCGTAAACGTAAGTCGTGTTGGCGTCATTCGGCGCCGTAACCGACGTCAGATTGTCGTGGACATCATAGCCGTAGTCGGTCGGATCGGGCATACCGTTCACTGGATCAATCACCGTTGTCAATCGATTCAATGCATCGTAAGCATAATCTGTGAAGTGGCTATTCGGGTCCGTTGCATCCTCAAGATTGCCCACCGCATCGAAATTCAGGCTGGCGGCCACAGAGTTGCCCTGTTGCAATGATTCCAAGCGATTGCGGGCATCATAGGCCATGGTCACGGCTTTCTTGATCGTGCCATTGGGGGCCTTGAGATCCTCGCCAGTGCGGTTGCCGCGTAAATCGTAGCTGTAATCAATCTTATCGCCGTTATTGTCGGTGATGGAGTCGAGCAAATGGGCGTCTGTCCACGCGTAGTCGAGAACGACCCCGTTGGGCAGAGTCACCAAATCAATTCGCCCGGCTGCATCATAGTCGTAGTCAGTGACCCGGACTTCGCTGCCATCAGTCACGGTGATGGTGTTTACCCAACCGCGTAGCTCGTAAGTGTAGTCCGTCACCAAGCCATTGGGGTCGGTGATCTTCTTCAGCCGACCATCCGCGTAGTACTCGTTGAAGGTCGTGACATGGCCCAAGGCATTAGTGATCGTTTTGAGTTGGCCACAGCGGCCACCACCGCCTGCACTACAGGCCGCACCCAATGCGTCGGTGTCGTAGTAGTCAATGTCCACTACATCGTCCTGACCGGCTGGCAAATCAGTACGCGGACCGTTGATGCGCGTCACTTGGCCATCGCTGTTGTAGGTCTCGAACGTCGTCGTGCGCCAAGTCCCCGCGCCACTGGGCGCATAGCCGGCAATCGTCACCGTCTGCGGCAGCCGTGTGCCGGGATGGTAAGTCGTCGCTACTGATCTTACCGCACCACCACCGGCCACACTGGGACTGGTTACCAGCTGCGGCAGTTCACTGCTATCTTCTAAGAAATTACTGTAACTGGTGGTGCGCTTGAACTGACCGCTGGTATCTTGATCAGCTTCGGTCATCGAGGTGCGATGGTATTGATCATAACCGTAGCGGGTTACGTTACCGTTTTCGTCGGTCAGCGTTTCTAGGCGGCGAGCGTAATCGTTTGGATCATAGTTGAACAAGCGTGTATCGCCATCTAACTCGATTGACAACAGCTTGCGATAGTCTTCGTCCGCACCCGAGGGCGGCAAATAGCGGTCGAAACGGCCGATTACGAGATTCCAATATTGAGGATCACTGTCTCGTGCCGCCTGCACCGCTTGCTCTAAAGAGGTGTAAGGGTTCGAGCTTCCTGCAATCGTCCACACCCACTCGTCATTGCCCGGAGTAAAGGTATAAGTGGTGACGTTGCTATCCGCATCGGTGACTGTGGTCAAATCATTCGCGGCGTCATAATTTAAATCGATTCTGCCAATCCCACCGCTGTGTTCACTGAGAATCGCTCGGCCACTGCTGTCATAGTCAAACGTCGCATATTGCACACCGTTTTCATCTTGAATGCCGGTCAATAAATGTGGGAAGCCCGGTTTTGTATACAGATAGGTTCGGAAAGTATTGTCTTGATAGGTGACTTGCTCAAGATTTCGGTCAGCGTCGTAATCATATTGAATGACGTTGCCAGCTGGATCGGTTATGAAATCAATGTATTCCAGGTAGTCCTCGCCACCGTAAAAGAACTGGAGTTCATGGCCAAATGGGCCAATGACTTTTTCTAACTCGCCTTGTGTGCCGTACTGCAGGGTCGTGATCTGGCCAGCGGGGCTTGCCATTCGCAACAGTTGCCCGGTTGCACTGAAGTATTCTTGACCACCGGCATTGGTGTGGTGCACCCACTCACCCCCGGTGCCCGCCACAATCTGCGTGCCAGAACCGGTGATCGATAAATAAATGCCGCTGCCAGCGGCAGATTCTTCCAGCGGTATGGCAAAGCCAGCCGCCGTGACGAGCGTATTGGGGACGGCCGGACTACCAGTTAAGACGAGCTTGGCCGAGTAGTCATGCGTCCAACCGATACCCAAACCAGCATCGCCCCGCGGCATTTGGGAGTGATAGGTGCGCTGGAAGCTGAACCCAGGACCGGAATAGTCGACTGCCGTTTCATATTTATCGCCAGTTGCCGCGTTACAGGGGTTACCCTCCAGTGCGCAGGCGTTCTCAATCGGCGGCGTGCCGAGGAGTTTCTCGGTGGCTGTGCTTTCGCACATCGTCGCACCGGGAGAGTAGAGATAGTACGGGGTGCAATCGACCGCGCGTCGACGTCTGATATGATATCCAGACGGTTCATTATCTTCACAGCCGATGAGGACTGGCGGTGAAACGCTATGATCGTATTCAGGATATTGCGTTTGAACTGTGTAGTCTCTCCTTTCATCTCGGCTGTATCCCATCAAACCGTTCCCAGCGTCGTCAAACCACTCGCCAGCGTGGCTATAGCTAATGGAAGAGCAAACTGTGTGTGTGTTTTGATATTGGGTGATCAGGCAACCGATAATGGCGGCTTCTTGATCTTCGGAACCAATCGGCATCCCGCAACCGCTCGCGCTGTCGAAGTATGCCCATTCTTCAACATTCGGCGGCATCGGCGGACTGACCAACTCCACTTCTTGGCGCGCATCCGTCGCCATCGCGACCGTCATGCAACCCATTAATACCAACGTGAATAAGATGGCAAAAAGGCGGCTGATTAATCCGCTATTGTGATTCACGCTCAACGTCTGCATGCGCAGCACCCTTTTCAAATGCTCGAAACTGGCGCAGCTGTCAGTCTGGTCATATAGGTGGTAATCATTGTGATTGGCAGCTTGCATTCGTTGATCTCTCCTAGACAGTAATGAGCAATGTCGAATTATCGAATTGCAACATGTATCGAAACCGGCTTAAATGCATACCTTGAGGGTTCCTAATGCTTCGCTTTTCCAAACTCGACTGAACCGCTGGATAACGTGGTTCAATGAACTGGAAGCCAGCTAAACATTTGCCATCAAGCTTCTCGCCCACTGTGGCATCAATAGACAACTAGTCAGCCGCGAGCGATTCGGCAGCTTGTAACAACTCCCCTTGCAGACACTGGGCGAATCCGCGGGCAAAGCCGGCATGATCTAGACGACCATCGACTTTGGCGTTATCCGCACGGGGAAACTTACGTTGATAGAACTCAGAACACGCTTGCCGCAATGAATACACCTGCTTGACACAGGCATCGCGCGATTTCCCGGTCGCCAATTGAAGTTCTCGGTCTGAACACAGCCGTGAAATAACCGCCACTTCATAAAGCGGCATGACCTCAGCCACATCATCGAGCTTGCGCTCAAGATTTTGGCTGGCGAGGTATTCCGGTGATGGCGTCTTCGGGACGGCATCGAAGTCTTGGCCGTTAGCTGCGTTAACGAATAGGCACAACAAAGCCGTGCCGAGAGAAAATGGGATGCGGACATTCACGATGGATGCTCCCTACGATGATTCTCAGGCCGAAGTACTCAACCTCGACCGAGGGATTAGTCGTGATGGGAAGCAGCGTCCTTGTCGATTCCCCTATTGCTTCGAGGACAAACGCAGTTCCCCGAATCCTCTTGACCCTAGAGGAGTGAGGATGCGTAGTCAATGCGTATTTCTGAGTAAACAGAGTGATTACTGCATTGGGAATTTGCGATCAAGATGATCTAGCGGTAAGTTAACGCGATCCCACAAGGCGCTACCAACTCTGCGAGACCTAACCAAGGCCGGTAAATAAAGTACCAATGGCTAGACAGAAGGCTTTCAGGTATACGGCGTGCTTATCTCGTAGCGTTTAGCGAGTTTTTTTGTGTTGCGCGCGGGCGTTTTTAAACATATATGATGCGGCGGGCAACATGACCTGCAAGGCGGATGGGCGCTATACCACCGGGGCAACGTATTGCGCTGCGGTGACCGGGCGCTGGGTGTATACCTATGATGCCCTCAATCGGGTTGCGAGCATCGATTACACCGCGACGACTGCCGCCCCGGATGTGATCTTTGACTATGACGCCGCCGGTGAGCTGGGTCGGCTGGATATGGTCTCCTATGAAGATGCAGCCGGGACCATCGTTGACACCCAGTTTGACTACAACCTGTTCGGTAATGTGACCGACCAACGCCAATATGTGCCGGGCAGCCCGGTCGCACCCAGTGCCTATGCCACCGGTTACACGTATGCGAAGAATGATGCGCTTAAGACCATCACTTACCCCTCGGGTCGGGAAGTTGAGTACCTGCGCAACGCCACCGGTGAAATCATCCAGATCAAGATGACCTCGCCCATCGACCAGGCGGTGACCACACTGGTCACCAATGTGAAATATGAACCCTTCGGACCCCCAAAGCAGATCTTCTTGGCGAACGGCTTAACCAGTGTGAAGGTACACGACACCGCCTATCGACCCATTCAAAGTCTCTTGGGGAATGCCAGCGGAGCCTGGGACTATCACAGCTACAGCTACGATGAAGCCGGCAATATCGAGGTCGATACCGATGCCTTGGATGCCAGCAATAGCCGTGATTACGACTACGATCAATTGCATCGTCTCACCGATGACACCATGGTGGATGCGAATGCGGCCTTGGATACCTACACCTATGACGGCAACGGCAATCGTACCGCCCGCCATGCCGATCAGCCGAATTTCACCAGCCAAACGCTGCTGTATGACACCGCCAACAATCAGCCCAACCGCATTGCCACCTTCAATGGCCAACCGGTGACCTATGATGGCGCGGGCAATCTCACCAACAATGGGGCGGGTGTAGCGAATACTTTCAATGCCGCCGGCCGGTTGGCCTCAATCACCAGCTCAGGCGACTCGGTGTCGATGCTCTACAACGGTCTGGGCGAGCTGGCGCGCAGCGACACTCAGCCCAGTTGTCCCTGTGGGGGTTGTGCCACCTGGCAGGAATACTTCCACTTTGCCGAGGACGGCCGGGCCTTGGGCCTGGTGCAAGAAAGTAATAACGGGAATCGGATCGAGTGGGACTGGGTGTGGTTGGACAATATTCCGGTGGTGCAAATCCAGGAGAGCTACGACAGTCAGGGTAATCATGTGGGCACGGAAATCACTTACCTGCATACCGATCAGCTGGGCGCACCCAGAGTGGGCACCAGCCCCAGCCAAGTCATTACCTGGCGGAATTACGCCGATGCGTTCGGCCAAGCGTTGTTGACCGGCTCTGCGACCGTGCGCTTAAGATTGCCCGGGCAGATTGACTATGGCTTGGCGGGAATTTATTACAACTACTTTAGAGATTATGACTCCAATACCGGTAGGTATCTGGAGAGTGATCCGATTGGGTTAGCAGGTGGGCTGAATACGTACGGGTACGTTGATGGGAATCCGCTGAATTTTATGGATCCGTTGGGACTTGATAAACTGGTTTTGTTCAACCCAAAACCATGGTTAACACAAGATCGAATATCTATGCTTTATGCGTCACAATTTCCTGACGATCCAGACCGATGTCTTGTTTTTGCGCACGGCAACCCGCGAGCTGTCGCCAATGACCGAAACGGTCGATTCCGACGGAAACTATTAACCGCCAGCGAACTCTCGGAATTGATTGAACGTGAATGCAAGCCTGATCAGCCAGTTACTCTCTTATCTTGTGAGACTGCCCAGGGAGAAGATTCTTTTGCGGAACAGCTAAGTGAAATAATTGATAGGGAGGTAACGGGCTTTCCATACAAGGTTCCGATGCTTTCTCCAACTCTCCCGCCGGGTGGGGTAACTTTTAATGGCCCCGAATAAGAATCTAAATCGCCTGGCGGTTCCAATTTTATTTGTTATTTTGGCGGCATCTGTAGCTTGCTCCGAAAAAGAACACAGAGTGGAAATTGTAGCTATTAGCGACGCAAGTATTCTTCTCGACGGGGGGTCTATAACCATAGATGCGAAAACAGACACTGGCGAGTCAGTACGAGTTTTGCTCGATCAATCCTTAGACGAGGAACTCGATAGAAAATCACCGGTGCTAGAAGTTAGTGGCGAAAAAATAATACCGGGTAGTAAAAAAGAATTAAATCTTCTACTAGACTTAAACAGATGGATACGAAACAATGCGGTGAACGGATCTTTTGCCGAATCACGAGATCTCTATTTTAGCTCTCCTGGTCAAAATGAAGAGCATTATACCGTAGTGGTAGTTGGTTCGTTACTGGAGGTAATATGTCTTGCGTATGAGGAAAAAAGAGAATACAGCGACTTGTGCAGCAACTACATCATGCCGGCAAACCTAAGCAACTGACTCTACTCTCGCATTACAACTACTTTAGAGACTATGACAGTAATACCGGGCGTTACCTGGAGAGTGATCCGACTGGGTTGGCTGCGGGACCAAATACACATACTTACGTGGGTGGCAATCCGCTTTCTGCGACCGACCCCTATGGGTTGGACGCGTGCTACGCCTTATTTCCCGACTATCCAATAACTTATAGTCCGGGCAGAAGCTCGACTTTGTTAGGCGGGCATGCAGGCGTCTTAGGGTACGACGAGCAAGGCCGAACTAGATACTACGAGTACGGTCGTTACGGAAGTGCGGGGCTCTACGGACGACTATTAGGCGAGCTCTACGCTTCTAGCGACGGAAATGTTCGCCGGGTTTTTGTGCCAGACTTGGAGATTGGCGAAGACGGACAGCCGACTCCAGAATCCCTGCAAAAGCTTATTGAAGCACTGTCTGAACGAGCCGGAAAGAATACGGAAGTCGAGTTGTCCTGCGACGCTGATGCGGACGAGAACAAAGTCTACGACTACATCGAAGGTCTAGCGAACGACGCTGATCGACCACCATATCGGTGGAATCCATTCAACCCGAACCACTGCAGGTCCGTTGCAAGGGACGCTTTTAACGCGGGTCGTTAGCTGATCGTCCGCCGAATTTTGTTGCCAAATACATATGGAGCCAAAAAAGACGAATATCTTGTTGAGCATTTTGCTGGTTTTGTCGCTGCTCGTTTGTGGAATCCTAGCCTATCTGTGGATTGATATGTCGATATCGTTCACATATCTGCAGTCGGACTATGAAAGCAGTAGCCGTCTCTATGAGCTGAGCACGTCTCTTTTGCAAGAGGAATGGAATGAACTGTCCGAATCGGCAATCAGGAGCAAGCTCGAAAGCTACGCGGCAGATAATCCAGAGCAGAGTATCGTCATCGAACAAGTGACGGATGAGAATATCCTATTATTCGATGGAATGCCGATCGAATTTGAGTCGGGAAAACTGCACCGCATAGGGGAGTGAACGGCCGGCGCTGGTGACACCTCGATTGGACAGTTTAGAATACAACTACTACCGGGACTACGACTCCAGCACGGGCAGATATCTGGAGAGCGATCCCATCGGCCTGCAAGGCGGGCTCAATACTTATGGGTACGACAAATAACGGACCAATCAGCGCCAGGGTGGGTCATCGTTGCCAGCGAGGTCCTGGCGCACATGCACAAGCGCTAAGATATTGATCGTATCCCTGTCGTCGTCGATCGCATAGATCACGCGTTGACTCTGTACGATGAGTTCGCGGATGTTTTGTGAGTCGGCCTCCGGGACTTTCCGGCCGACGCGGGGAAGCTCAGCGAGCTTAACGACCGCGTCGAGGATACGGTCGATGTACTACTCAGCATAGATGGGCGCGTCGCGGGCTAGATAGTCGAACAGCTCGTCGAGGTCCGTCTCGGCCGGTTCGGTCCAGACAACCCTCATTGAGACTTGCGTGCAAGCAGCCTGGCTTTGACCTCTTCGTGTGGTATGGTGCGGCCCGCGGCGGCGGCCTCGAGACCGGCTTCGATTTTCTGCTTGACGTACAGCTCGTACATCAGATCGTCCCAGGTAGCCTGCTCGGGCAGGTTGTCGACGATGCTGCGGGCAGCTTCCTTGACGGATGACATGGTGGTGTCCTCGAATTCTCGCTACACAATTGACCATACCATTTTAGCGCTCAATGTGCGGGTTCGAAGCTGGTTTTAGCTTGCTAGAAATTGAGCTCCCAACCCCAAGGAGCTTACAAGCACCCACCGAACATAATGCGCCCGTAATGCGCAAGCGGCGTCACCGCTGGTGGCGAACGAAAGTCCGCACCGCCGGTAACGAATCGGAAACAACCTAAGTAACTCTTGGGTGTCTTCAGTAACCCCGGCGCAGCAAACGGTCTCTTTGTGTTTTTGACTAGGCTGGGGAATAGCTTTCACCAAGATCCGGATCCGGCGCTTGGTGTGCTTGCTGCGTGGCATGTTGCTCAACCCCCAGGTGGATCGGCGTCTTGTTCAAAAGCTCGGCCAACACATCGACGACGGATGATCGATGACAGGTGTCCGGATCCTTCTCATAGCACATGAAGGCCACGTTACCCTTAAGTTCTTTCGCGAGTTGTTCGAGCAGGGCCTGTTGCCGACTCAGATGCCGGGCGTAATCGCGGCAGAAGCGCTGGTAGTCCCAGTCCTCGCGCAGCCGGTGGCGCGTCTTTGGGCGAGCCCAATTGCTTCTCGTGACGGTAGTCGATCTCGACACTGTTTAGGGCCTAAGTCAGTGCCGTCTTGGCAAACCCGTTTGCGCCGTGACATGGGTAGTTCACGGACATCGGCAAAAACTCTACAGATACATAGGCAATTCGGCGAGAATTGCGGCTCGCCTAGGATGGATGTTCAGGTAATCCCCAAACAAATCCTGCTCAGTATCGAGTTTTAGCCGCAAGCATGGACAGCTTCTGCCTACATTGCAGGATAGCTTGGAAGTGCCAGTTAGCCGCTCCTTTGTGCGAGATGCTACACGATCCATCCTACCGGCAAAGTTTGAATAACAGTACTGCCCGTGTATGGGGACGATAATTGCACCAGCCGATCTTAGGCATTTTCCTTGGCGCTGAATTTTCCTTAGAGTGTTAGCATGTCTGCTCCGAAAACACGCCTGGGAAAGGGCGGCGTCGCGGAATATCTGCGCCAGCTCGAAGACCCGGATCAGCGTCGGCAATGCCGTGAGCTAAAACGAATGATGGGCCAAATTACCGGGAAGCGCGCACGTTTGTGGGGCGATAGTTTGGTGGGCTTTGGCCGCTATCACTACCAATATGCTAGCGGGCGCGAGGGTGATTGGCCGCTCACGGGGTTTTCCGCACGCAAGCGAAACTTGGTGATCTACATCATGCCGGGCTTTGGTGAGTACGGTGCACTGATGAAGCGTTTGGGTAAGTACAAGACCGGAAAATCTTGCCTATATCTTAAGAAACTTGAGGATGTCGACGGCAAGGTACTGCGTCAACTGGTACAACGCTCTGTTCGCGACATGCGGCTTAGATATCCCGGTTCTTAGCTCGGTTCGTCCGCGAGCCTTCGCTTGTCGGTCTGCTCCAAAGTGTTGGTTTGCGAGCAAGGCCGTCCCGGGCAGTGTTTGCTCACCTACCAAATTCAATGGCTTAGTCGAGAACGCTGCAATGCAGCGACTATGGCCTTTTAGGGTCACGCGTCGCTCGCTGAGCGAAACTGTTGGGTCGATCACTGCATTGGGTCCTCGCGTTCTACAAACTCGAAGCTATCTAAGCTTGGAGTTGCCCCATGCGTGCAAAATATCTTCTCGCCGCGACGATCATCTTTTCCACTTTTTCGCTGTGTTCACCCGCAGTGGCAGGACCCTACGCCGATAGCTTGGCAAAGTGTTTGGTTGAGTCCACGGACGAAAGCGCCCGCAATGAACTCGTTCGTTGGATGTTTTCGGCCATGTCTTTGCATCCTGCCGTGACGTCACTGGCTTCTGTATCGGAAGAAGAGTTACAAAATACCAGCCGAACGGCGGCGGGTATTTATATGGAGCTATTGACGGAAACCTGCCAGGGTCAAGCTCAAGATGCGGTTAAGTACGAAGGTGCCGCAACTATTGAGAGTAGCTTTAATATTCTCGGGCAAGTTGCCGGCCGGGAGTTGTTTGCGAGTCCGGATGTTGCGGCCGCGCTGGAAAGCCTCGCCAGATATTTCGATAAGGACAAATTATCCGCGGCGTTAACGCCTGCGGCTGAATAGACTGCTACTATTTCGACTTCAATGAATTGCTGGCGCAGCGTGGCTAGCACGCAGAGCTTTCCGCCGCGACGGTAAACTTGATGCCATGGGTCCAAAGCACACAAATGCCAAAATTTTTCGCTCACGCCGGGATACCTGGCTGGTCATGTTATTGTGGGCTTGTATCTTGGTTATGGCCTGTGCGGTTTTGCAATCGTTCTCAGAACAGGCCGGTTCTATCGTGGCATTCGCGGTTCTTGGTGCGTGTGCTTGCGGCGCGGGTCTGATTCTGTGGATGATTTACAGCACCGGATATGAAATTCAAGATCGGACGCTATCCATTCGCGCCGGTCCGTTTCGATTTAAGTTGCCGCTGACTGAGATAGTTGCGGTCGTCGCGTCGCGCGACCTTAGCGCCGGCCCCGCATTATCCGGAGAGCGCTTGCTGATTCGTTGGGGTAAAGACAAAAAGACAATTTTGGTTTCTCCCGAGCGGCAAACTGAGTTCCTAGCAAGCCTTGCGGCAAGCTGCCCGCAGCTGCAAAGCGGGCCCGACGGTTTGTTGCTTGCTCGCGAGGCATGACTGAATTTACCGACTTTCTTCACGAGGCCTTTGCCGATTTTGGGCCTATTACGGTAAGACGGATGTTTGGTGGCCATGGCGTGTTTCACGATCAATTGATGATTGGTTTGGTCGCCGACAATATTCTGTACCTGAAAGTTGATGCGCAAAGCAAATCGCTGTTTGTGGAGCGCGGGTTAGAGCCCTTTACGTATGGGAAGAAGGCTAAGCCTATTGCTATGTCCTACCACCAGGCACCCGAAGAAGCCCTGGAAGATCCTGAAGTCATGCGGGAGTGGGCTGAGCATGCGTATGCGGCGGCGTTAAGATCACGTAGATAGTCAGCACGCCGGCGTTCGAAGCACCGGGCGGTTGCGCTTTGGTGCGGGGATATTAGTTTGAAACTAGCTGGCGCGAAGGATTCGCTAGTTTATCAATATACGGCCAGTCAAGTAGTTTGGAATTCGAGCGCTTCAACTTCCATGTGTTCGAAATCTGATTCCAAATCATCAAAACTATTAGCCGTAAAGCCTATCCGGTAGCCAAGTAACCAGATCCGGCCAAGCCGCGAGCAGTAGCAGCATCAGTAATTGAATCATCACGAAGGGAATAATCCCGCGATACATATCCATGGTGCGCACTTGGGCGGGCGCGACTCCGCGCAGGTAAAACAGGGCAAAGCCGAACGGCGGCGTCAAGAAAGAGGTTTGCAGATTGATCGCAATCATGATGCCCAGCCAGATGGGATCCACGCCCATGGATAACAACACAGGCCCCACGATGGGTACCACCACGAAAGTGATCTCGATGAAGTCTAGGACGAAACCCAACAAGAACATCAATAGCATGACCACCAGCATCGCGGTGATGGCCCCGCCGGGCAGGCTGACCAGTATGTCCCGGACCAATTCATCACCGCCGAAACCGCGAAATACCAAGGAAAACAGTGACGCGCCGAGTAAAATCAAAAACACCATGCTGCTGATCCGCGCCGTACTGCGCACAATTTCCCGCAGTCGGTCAAGATTCAAGCCACGTTTAAAGGCGGCGAGTAGCAGCGCGCCGGTGGCACCGACGCCGGCGGCTTCGGTGGGTGTGGCGAAGCCGACAATGATGGAGCCGAGTACGGCAAGAATGAGGCCTAGGGGCGGCAACAGCACCATCACCACTCGCAGCAGCATGGCAACACCGGTCGGTGCGCCGTCGTCTTGGGTTCTGCCCGGTGGCATGGAGGCAGGTCGCGTGATGGCAAGGATCAACACCCAGACGATATAGAGCACGACCAGTAAGAGCCCCGGCACTAGGGCGCCGATGAACAAGTCGCCCACCGACACGGTTTCGGGATTGAATATGCCTTGGCTAATCTGGGCCTGCTGGTAGGCGGAACTCAACACGTCGCCCAGCAAGACCAAGATGATTGACGGCGGAATGATTTGGCCCAAGGTGCCCGAGGCGCTGATCACGCCGGTGGCAATGGCGGGGTCGTAACCGCGCTTGAGCATGGTGGGTAAGGACAAAAGCCCCATGGTCACAACCGTGGCACCCACGATGCCGGTGCTGGCGGCCAGTAGCATGCCCACCAGGGTGACCGCGATGGCCAAGCCACCGCGCAGGCCACCGAATAGCAGGCCGAGGGTATCCAATAAATCCTCGGCGATGCGTACTCTTTCCAGGGTGACGCCCATGAAGACGAACAAGGGCACGGCCACCAAAGTTTCGTTGCCCATGATGCCGAATACGCGATTCGGTAAGGTGCCAAGGAATGCGGTATCAAAGACGCCGGCCACTGCTCCCGCCAGCGCGAACAATAGGGCGGTTCCGCCCAGGGTAAAGGCCACGGGAAAACCACCGAGCAGCAGGATTACCACCACCACGAACATCACTAGCGCGAGAATTGACATGACGGCTTTAACCCGATTCAGCGCTAGTTCGACTTGCTGGTTGTTTCCGCCGGCAACTTGTCAGTCGTCGATTGCAACTGTAGCAAGCTGCGGCCCAAGATTACGCAGCCTTGCAGTGCAAGTAGTCCTGCCGTTAGCGGTATGAATGACTTCATCAGCGGTACGGCCGGATACGCAAGTCCGCCAGCTTCGCGAGATCCCTCCCGGATGCTCCAGGAGGTTTGTACATAGCCCCAACTTGCCCAGACCAAGAACAATGCAAAGGGCAGTAGGAAAAAAAGGCTGCCAGCCGCGTCCACCAGAGCCCGATAGCGGGGTCCTGCTTCGCGATAGAAAATATCCACGCGCACATGTTCGTCATCGGCGAGGGTATAGGCGGCAGCCAGCATGAACACGGCGGCATGCATCCAAGTTACGGATTCCTGCAGCCAGATCCAGCCGATGTTGAACAAATAGCGCAGTAGTACGACTGTGAAAGTGACTAGGACCATGCACAGTGTTAACCAGGCAACGCTACGTCCCAGCCAGACGTTGAGTTGTTCTAAGCGGCCAAGAACAGCATTCATGAATCAAGGCCGCCAGAAGGTGCGTGAAACCAGCACCAGCAGCGTAAAAATTTCTAATCGGCCCAGTAGCATGGCTAGAATACAGACCCATTTTGCGACATCGTTGATCGTGCCGAAGCCCGCGGCCACATCACCCAAACCGGGGCCCAGGTTATTCATACTGGCGGCAATGGCGGCAAATGCGGTGACTTGATCAACCCCTGTGGCCAACAACACGGTCATCATCAGCGCGAACAAGACCACATAGACGGCGAAGAATCCCCAAACAGCGTCGACGACGCGCTGAGAAACGGCAACGCTGCCGATCTTAACGGGCATTTCGGCATTGGGGTGCACCAAACGACGCACTTCGCGCATGCCTTGCTTGTACAATAGCAACACGCGCATGACTTTCATGCCGCCGGCTGTCGAGCCCGCACAGCCGCCGATAAAGCTGGAAAACAACAACACAACGGGCAAGGCGCCAGGCCAGGCGGCAAAGTTTGTTGTGGTAAAACCTGTGGTGGTAGCCACCGATACAGTTTGAAACAGGCCGTTGATCAGCGTGCTGCCCGGCGAGTCATAGACATCCTGCATCAATAAGCGCGCTAACACAAAAAAGAGTAGACCACCGAGCACTGTGCAATAAGCCCGGAACTCGGGCTCCTGAAAATAGTGTTTTATCGAAGTGCTGCGCCAGGCAATAAAGTGCAGTGAGAAATTAATACCGGCTAGAAACATGAACCCCACGGCGATGAGCTTCACACCAGTGCCGTCGAAGTAGCCCATGCTGGCATCGTGGGTTGAAAAGCCGCCGATGGCCACGGTGCTGAAGGCATGGCAAATGGCATCAAACTTGCCCATTCCCGCCGCCCAATAGCCCAGGGCACAAGCAATGGTTAGCCCCAAATAGATATACCAAAGGGCCTTGGCTGTCTCCGTGATACGCGGTGTCAGTTTGTTGTCTTTGACCGGCCCCGGTGTTTCAGCGCGATACAACTGCATGCCACCCACGCCCAGCATGGGCAGTACGGCGACAGCTAGCACGATGATGCCCATGCCGCCGAGCCATTGTAGTTGTTGCCGGTAGTAGAGAATGGCGGGCGGCAGGCTATCTAAACCTGTCAGCACGGTGGCGCCTGTGGTGGTGAGTCCAGAAACGGCTTCAAACACGGCATCGGTAAAGCTCATGTTGGGTTGTTCGATGAACATCAGTGGGGCTGCGCCATAGCTGCCCAATACCACCCAAAATGCTGCAACGACCAAGAAACCATCCCGCAGCCGCATGTCGCGCTCATCCTTGCGCACGGGGAACCAAATGACTGCGCCGGTAAGCAGCGTTACGGCAAAGCCGGCGAGAAAAGCAAAATAGGAATTATCGGCGTAGTAAAACGATACGGCCACCGGCGGCAACATGGTGACGCTAAACAGCATCAGGAGTAGACCAAGAATTCGCTGAGTAACTCCAATGCGCATGCTAGGTGGTCTTCTGCTGAGTTAATCTGTACTTGCGGATAGGGCCGTTAGAACGCCACGTTAACTTGGAACAGTCGCTCGACTTCATCGGTTTGGCGGCGATCGGTGATGAACAGGATCACATGATCTTCTGCTTCAATCACCGTGTCGTGATGGGCCTCCATGATTCGCCCTTGACGCAAGATTGCGCTGATGCTGGTGCCGGGCGGCAAGGGGATGTCTTCTACATTTCGGCCCACGACCTGGGACTCGTCCGGCGTACCGTGAGCCACGGCCTCGATGGCCTCGGCTTCACCGCGGCGCAGGGAATGCACTTTGACGACATCTCCTCGCCTAACGTGGGCCAGCAGGGCGCTGATGGTGACCTGCTGCGGTGAAATCGCGACGTCGATGGTGCCGCTTTCCACCAGCTCGGCGTAGGCCGGCCGATTGATTAGCGCCATGACTTTATTGCAGCCAAGTCGCTTCGCCAGCATGGCGGATAGTATGTTGGCTTCCTCGGCGTTTGTTAGGGAGACGAAGACATCGGCGCTGTCGATGTTTTCCTCGAGCAACAGTTCTTCATCCGCTGCATCGCCATGCAAGACAATGGCTTTGCTGAGTCGTTCTGAGATCTGCCGGGCTTGATCGCGGTTGCGTTCGATGACCTTGACTTGATTGGTATCTTCCAACGCCGAGGCGAGGCGGAAGCCGATATTGCCGCCACCGGCAATAACGACCCGACGTACGGTGTCTTCGGGCCGGCGCAGTTCGTTCATCACCAAGCGCGAATCGTCCCGCCCGGCGATGAAAAAGACCTCATCGTCGTCGCAAATCAGCGTATTGCCGTCCGGCACAATGCTTTCACCGTTGCGATAGATGGCTGCGATGCGCGTTTCGACATTGGGAATATGTTCGTGCATCGATTTGATTTGTTCGCCCACTAAGCGACCGCCGCGGTGCGCCCGCGCGCCGATCAAACGCACCCGGCCATCGCCAAAATCCAAGGCCTGGAATGCGCCGGGAAAATGGATGAGCTGTTCAATATGTTCTGTGACCAATTGTTCGGGGCTAATGAATACATCCACTGGAATCGCATGCTGTGAGAATAATTTCTTATTCTTGTCCTTCTCCTTAACATGCGCGGTGATGTACTCGGCATTGCGAATTCTGGCGATCTTCGTGGGTGTTTGAAAACAGGTATAGGCCACCTGACAGGCAATCATGTTGGTCTCGTCGCTATTCGTTAAGGCGATGACCATGTCAGCGTTCTTAGCGCCCGCCCGCTCGAGTACGGCGGGATAAGCCGCATGGCCTACAACGGTGCGAATGTCCAAACGATCTTGGAGTTCCCGTAAAGTCGATGCAGCGGTATCCACGACGGTGACTTCGTTGGTTTCGGCTCGAGCCAGTTGGTAGGCAGCGGTGGAGCCGACCTGACCGGCGCCTAGAATGAGTATATTCATGTAGTGGCGGCGTTCCCTGCGCGGGCAGGCGGTATGTTACATCACTTCAAGGCCGGCATAAGCCATGACTAGCCATTTTGTGCCGGCTGTCTCAAAGTTTACCTGTACCCGTGCATGGGCGCCCCCACCTTCATAGTTCAGCACGACACCTTCGCCGAATTTGCCGTGCCGAACTCGCTGGCCCAAGACCAAACTGCCCTCTTCCCGCGGGGCGCTGCGCACCGTGCGTCGTTGTAGCGGCTGCGAGACGCGAATCGCGGGGCGTACTTCTTCCAACAGCTCGGCCGGAATTTCGCCAATGAAGCGCGACGGGTGGCCAAAGCTGTCCACTCCGTGCATGCGACGCTGCTCCGCGTACGTTAGATACAAGTTTTGCATGGCCCGGGTCGTACCCACGTAGCAGAGTCGTCGCTCCTCTTCTAAGCCCGAGGCATCGTTTATGGAGCGGCGGTGTGGAAACAGCCCGTCTTCCATACCCGTCATGAAAACCAGCGGAAATTCGAGTCCTTTCGCGCTATGCAGGGTCATCAATTGCACACAGTCTTCCCAGCTGTCTCCTTGGGTATCGCCCGATTCCAAAACGGCATGGGCCAGAAACGCATCCAAGGGTGTCATGTCTTCTTCGCTATCTTCCGGCTGAAAACCCATGGCCGCGCTGACAAGTTCGTCGAGGTTCTCCAGTCTCGCCTCGGCACGCTCACGCGGTTCTTTTTTGTAGTGTGGGATTAAGCCAGAGTGTTTGATGACGTGATCAACCTGCTCGTGTAAAGCTAAACCCGCGGTATCGCGATCTAAGTTTTCGACGAGTTGCATGAAGCCTTGCACGGCATTGGCCGCCCGGCTAGACAATTGATTACCCGCCAGGGAACAGGCTGATTGCCACAGGGAGTTACCATAGGCGCGGGCGTAGCCGCGAATCACTTCCACACTCCGCGCCCCAATGCCGCGAGTGGGCAAATTCACCACGCGCTCGAAGGCGGCATCGTTGTCGCGGCTGGCAATGATGCGCAAATAGGCTAGCGCATCTTTGATTTCCGCGCGTTCGAAAAACCGCAGTCCACCATAGACTCGGTAGGGTAAATTGGCCTGTAGTAAGGCTTCTTCAAAAACTCGTGATTGCGCATTGGAGCGGTACAACACAGCCGTTTCGGCACGCGGATTGCCCTGGCTGACCCAATCTTGAATGCGGCCAATCACGAACGCCGCCTCGTCACGTTCGTTGTAGGCGTTATAGAGCCTGATGGGCTCGCCCTCATCGCCGGCCGTCCACAACTCTTTGCCGAGTCGCCCATTGTTGTTGGTGATGATGGCGTTGGCCGCTTTAAGAATGCTACCCGTGGAGCGGTAATTTTGCTCCAGCTTAACCATGCGGGTGCCGGGAAAGTCCTTTTGAAACCGCATGAGATGTTCCATGCGGGCCCCGCGCCAGCGATAGATGGACTGATCATCGTCACCCACGACGAAGGGTGTACCCGTCTCGCCGGCGAGTACACGAAACCAGGCATACTGAATGGCATTGGTGTCTTGAAACTCATCCACCATCACATGCCGAAAGCGGCGGCGGTATCGCTCTAGTATTTCGGGCTGGTGCAGCCACAGTTCATGTGCGCGCAGCAGTAGCTCCGCAAAATCCACCAAGCCCGCCTGGTCACAAGCCGTTTGGTACTCGCTATACAATCGAATGAGCTGTCTGCGGTTGGTGTCGCCCTCGTCGTTCACATGCTCGGGGCGCAGACCTTCGTCTTTCTGGTTGTTGATGAAATACTGAATTTCTCGCGGTACCCAGGTGGTTTCATCCAGCTCTAGATCTCTGATTAATCGGCGAATCAGACGCTGCTGGTCATCGGCATCGATAATTTGAAAAGACTGGGGTAGATTGGCCTCACGCCAATGGCGGCGCAGCAATCGATGCGCCAGGCCATGGAAGGTACCCACCCATAGATTTTCCACGGGCATGTCCAGTAGCGCTTCGATGCGTTGGCGCATTTCCGCCGCGGCTTTGTTGGTGAAGGTCACGGCCAAGATACCGAGGGGCGAGACATTCTCAACACGAATCAGCCACGCGATTCGATGCACCAGGACCCGGGTCTTGCCGCTGCCCGCGCCAGCAACCACCAGCATGGGTTCGTTTGGCGCACTGACGGCCTCGCGTTGCGCGTCGTTGAGGGGGTCGATGATGGAGGTGACGTCCATGCTGGTCAGTCTATCAGGGCCGGGTGTTGGCGCCTGCGGTTTATGGGCATAAATAGAGCAGACTGGCCCGGTTGTCGGCATTCAGTACGCGTTCATGGGAGCAGTTTGACAGGTCTAGTGTGGAAACAATCGGACTCGCGCTTTCGCTGCAGGGCTGGGATGCTTTCCAGTCCGCGCTACTGAGAAAAACCGGTGGCGGGGTAAAATTAACCGGTGCCAGTCCGCGTTCGCGACGTTGTCGTCCCAGCGCTAAATAAACCGAGAAACTTTTTTCACAGGCTTGGTTCAGGGCGTCATCTGGAAGTCTTGCCGCCAAGGTTTCCAACCAGTCAGACAATTCATCGTCAAGAATGGGTTCACCGGCGTCCCTAACAGCGGCCGCAGCATAGGCAAAGGCATCATTCAGCAGCCCATCGCTGCCGCTTTTTGAAAGGCTTTCCAGTTGCCGGCTAAATTCTGGGTCGGCCGCGAAATCGCTCGCGGCCACGTCACTGAAAGTTTCCAGTTGAGACGCGATTTGCAGTAGCGCGTAAGCCGAACCCTGATTTGCCGCCTGATCAAATAGCCTCATGGCGGCGAATGAGTCAGCCATTGTTCGGCGTAATCCGAGTGCTAGCGTCGCGCGGCTATCGCCCTGGCTACTCATGGCGCGCAGTGTCGCTTCATTCAAGGAATCGAAATAAGCGCCGGACGAGGTTTCCTGACCGCTGCTGAAAAGCGGGCTCTGATCGATTTGACCGCGGGCGCGGTACCAGGCCGCGCTGGCATCTAGTAGGTTGTCCGCGTCTAGACCGCGGTCGATCAAGAGCCTGCGAAGATCCCTCCGGCTACCAATTCGTGGCAGGTCGCTATATTGCGTTTCTACCGTAGGCTTAGCCCTTGCTTCGATTGTGGGCGGGTTCTTTCTCGGCGTTTGTGTGCCAACACTCGGTGTTAATTGCGGCGTCGGGCTAGCGGAGTTACTACCGATTTGGCGCACGAACAGCAATAACACGCCCAGCAATGCGGTTGCGATCAAAACATACCAGTTAGTCTTGGACACCAGAGCAGCGAATCGTTCCTAAGGCTTTATTAGTGCGGCAGCATGATTGAGATTGATCGTAGCCAATAAGAGCAGGGCTGCAACACCATTGTGCATGCTCGCCAAACTTAAGGGTAGACCAAACCACACCACACCAAGACCGAGCAAAACTTGTGCACCGAGTGCCAACATGACGAGCAAGCCGGCCGTCCTCATGTCGGACTCTTCACGTCGAAACGCACTCCATGCGATGCCACCCAGCAGTAGAAAAGTCACCAGGGCACCCAGCCTGTGCGTGTAGTGAATTGCGACCCGCGCCGGTGCTTCTAACACGCCACCCTCGTAGTCCACGCCCAGGCCTCGCCACATCACAAAGCCCTCGGCAAAGTCCGCGCGCTCAGGCCACCATTCGCCGCCGCAAGTCGGCAGGTCGGGGCAGGCAAGGGCCGCATAATTAGAGCTGGTCCAGCCGCCTAATGCGATTTGGCAAATCAGCACTAGCAGCCCGAGGGCGGCGGGTAGATAGACCCGCCGCAAGGGCATTGTTTGAATTACCGAGCGCCGCCGGTGCTCCAGTATTAACCAAAACAGTAAGGCCGTAGTCGCTAAGCCACCGAGCAAATGCGCCATGACGATGAGTGGTTTCAGCAACAAGGTCACCGTCCACATGCCCAGGAGGCCTTGGAAAATCACGACCCCCAGCAAGATCAAAGGCAGCACAACGGGCTGCTGATACTGGTCTCGATTTCGCCAGGCTAAGAAAGCGATGACCAATATTAGAAACCCCAAGGTGGACGCTAGATAGCGGTGAATCATCTCCCGCCAAGCCTTGCCCGGTTCTAATAACCTGTCGGGATACGCAGCTTGCGCGGCGGCCCGTTCCGCGGCGTCGGCTGGCAGCACAAGTTCGCCATAGCAGCCCGGCCAGTCTGGACAACCGAGACCGGCGTCCGTGAGCCTGACATAGGCGCCGAGCACGACGACGCACAAGGCGACGAGGCAGGCAATATAGAGCAAGCGAACATACCAGTTGTACATGGGTGGCCTTCAGTTCGATGTGTTGTTTTAGGATTTTGTGTTACTGAGCTTCGGTTGCAGCCTGGCGGCCCTGCGAGGAACCCTTATCTGTTCGCAATTATCGCCGGGTTACGGCTATAAATTCCAGTATTCCGGAAGCACGTGGCCTAGTCATCTTGGTTGACGGACGGCTAGATTTATAGCTTGTCAAAGTGAATTTGTTGAAGCAATTCGAGCGATGGCAATGTGATTTTTGCAGACTAGATCCACGCCGGATGTCATTGTCCGCCGTCGGCGGTCTTCTTGGTCAATCCTCTTCTACGAGGTGTTTCGGTCTTCGCAATACGAATTGAATCAATATAGTTCGCGCAGCATTAATAGTTATTAGCTTCTTCTGAGCAAAAGCTTATTGGATGGGCGAAAAAGATGCGACGCGACTCCAAAATACATAGCCGCTCTCGGCAGCCATCAAAACAACTAGCACGGCTAGTACGGTTGGCGGCACTAGAATTGCAGTTACCAAGGTCATACGTTCCCAGCGCATATGCATGAAGACAGCAACGATCATACCCGCTTTTAGCCACATGAACGTCAGAATTAAGAACCAACGAAGTTCTCCTTGAAGATTCAAGTAGTCGACCATGTACGAGAAAAAGCTGAGTACAAAAAGTAGCACCCAAACCTTTAGGTACAAGCCGAGCGGATGTTGCTGCCCTTCAGTTTGTTCCATGATTTTTCCTTACCAAAGGTAGAAAAACGCGAAAATAAACACCCAAACTAGATCTACAAAGTGCCAATATAAGCCGGCTACCTCTACGGTTTCGTAAGTGCCTTTGCGATCATAAAATCCTGACCAGACCCGCCAAGCAACCACCAATAGGTAGATGACGCCGCCCGACACATGTAAACCATGAAATCCAGTGATCATGAAAAAGCTGGCGCCAAACTGAGCGGCTCCCATGGGATTACCCCAGGGTCGCACGCCTTCTTCAATCAGTTTTGTCCACTCGAACGCCTGCATGCCGACGAATGAAGCGCCTAAAAGCGCGGTCGCTAACATCAATAGCGCGGTTTTGGTTCGGTCGCGCCGGTAGCCGTAGTTGACGGCCAAAGCCATGGTTCCACTACTGGTAATCAAGATGAAGGTCATGATCGCTATAAGTATTAGTGGAATATCCTGGCCGAAAAGGTGTAAGGCGAATACCTCGCTGGGAAATGGCCACGGCACTGTCGTGGACATTCTTACGGTCATGTAGGACGTCAAGAAGCAGGAGAAAATGAAGGTATCGCTGAGCAAGAAAATCCACATCATGGCCTTGCCCCAAGGCACGTGGAAAGTTTGCTTATCGTCGGACCAGTCCGCGACGACGCCCTCTAGGCCCGGCGCCAGCTCCTTCGCTTCATCTGACTGCACAATTGCTTCTGACATGCCGTTTTACCCTTTAGGTCACGATGAACAAGCTAAGAATCACAAACCAGACTAGCAGCAAATAGTGCCAGTAGGTCGTGCACAGGCCCACACTTACCCGTAGCTTACGGGCCGTTTCAAGATCTTCGCTGGCAGATGAAGACCACGCGCGCAGGACACAACGGATCCAAGCCCATAGCCCACCCAGCAGATGCAGGCCATGAATGCCAGTGAGTAGGTAGAAAAAGGCGTTAGCGGGGTTGCTTGTCGCGAAAAAACCGGCCCGGTTTAGGCTTTGCCAGCCCCACAGCTGGCCGAAAAGAAAACCTACGCTCAATAGCCCCGCTACGGCTAAACCCGTACGCAGTTTGCTGAGCGATCCGTTAGTCACTGCAAATTTGGCCCACTGAAATGCGACACTCGCGGCTATAAGCAAGGCGGTGTTTAGCCAGAGTACAGGGGGCAAGGTCATCGATTGCCAGTCGGGTTGCGCCATGCGCATTTGATAGGCCATGACGAACAAGAAGAATAAACTGCTGACAACGGCAAGAAAAAATCCCAGCCCAGTTTTTGCCGCTGACGCCGCGGCGACTGAAGGTTCGGGTAATTCATCTAGCGGGCCATGGGTAGCCCAAGACTTCTCGGCGAGTCGGCGTAGTGGATTCACGTCTCGCTCCTAACTCTCATCCGGATGTTCCGGGTCGTAGCCCGTCGCGTGATCAGTACCCGTTGGCACATTCTGCGGAATAAAATCTTCCGCGGCGCCTGGCACACTATAGTCATAGGCCCAGCGATGTACGACCGGCAAATTCGGCCCCCAATTACCATGATGCGGCGGGTTGTCGGGCGTTTGCCATTCCAAGGTCGTCGCCCGCCAAGGATTGGGATCGGCCTTTTCACCTTTCCACAAGCTCCACGCCATGTTGAACAGAAACACCACCTGCACCGCGGCGACCAATAGTGCTGAATAGGTAATGCCGATATTCATTGTTTGCGCGGAATCGGGAATAAACGCGGTATCCCCCATGGCGTAGTAGCGGCGTGGGATTCCCAGAATGCCTAAATAGTGCATGGGCAAATAGATCGAGTAAGCACCCAAGAAAGTCAGCCAAAAATGCAGCTTGCCCAAGCCGACGTTAAACATTCTCCCGGTCATCTTTGGATACCAATGATAGACCGCGCCAAATAACACCATAATGGGCGAGATGCCCATCACCATATGAAAGTGACCAATCACAAAATAGGTATCAGACAGCGGCACATCCACAACAACATTACCCAAGAAAAGGCCTGTTAGCCCGCCGTGGACAAACGTGAAGATAAAGCCGATACAAAACAACATGGGCACGGTTAAATGAATATCACCCTTCCACAGGGTCAATACCCAGTTGTAAACTTTAATCGCTGTCGGTACCGCGATAATCAAGGTAGTGGTGGCGAAAAAGAAACCGAAATAGGGGTTCATGCCACTGACATACATGTGATGAGCCCATACGATAAAGCTTAAACCGCCGATGGCGACGATGGCCCAAACCATTTGCCGATAGCCGAAAATATTCTTACGAGCATGGGTGCTTAGCAAATCAGAAACGATGCCAAATGCCGGCAGTGCGACGATGTAAACTTCGGGATGCCCAAAAAACCAAAAAAGATGTTGGAAAAGAATCGGGCTGCCACCTTCATGCGATGATTGGACGCCGCGATCCAATATCGCCGGCATGAAAAAGCTGGTGTTGATGGTTGCATCCAAGGCCATCATCACCGCACTCACAAAAAGCGCCGGAAACGCCAACAGACCCAAAATCGTCGCGACGAAAATACCCCACACAGACAAGGGCATGCGCATCAGAGTCATTCCCCGGCAGCGCGCTTGTAGCACCGTGGTGACGTAGTTAAGGCCGCCCATCGTAAATGCGACGATAAAGATCGCTAAGGAGGCGAGCATCAAGATTATCCCCGGCCCCGCACCGGGCGTTCCGTCGGTAATGGCCTGGGGCGGATATAAAGTCCAGCCCGCCCCGGTCGGGCCGCCCGGCACGAAGAAGCTCGCCAGCAAAACTAGCACCGACAGAAAGTAAAACCAGAAGCTCAGCATGTTCATGTACGGAAACACCATGTCTCGCGCACCGCACATCAGCGGAATCAAATAATTGCCGAAGCCGCCCAGAAATAGCGCCGTCAGTAGATAAATAACCATGATCATCCCGTGCATGGTGATGAACTGGTAATAATCATAGGGAGCGATGTACGAGAACGAGTCTGGGAACGCGAGCTGAAGACGCATCATCCCGGACATCACTAGGGCGATGAGGCCAACGAAAACCGCGGTCAAGCCATACTGAATCGCAATGACTTTGTGATCCTGGCTCCAGATGTATTTCGTAATGAAGCTTTGTGGATCATGAATCGCTTCATCACGGTCTGCAATTGCAACATATGCCATTTGCTTGTCTCCAGGGGAGTTTGTTACGCGATCTAGCTACCGCATCGCTGTATCTAATCGCTCAGCTTGGCTAACTCTTTCGGGGCGGGCTGCGGGTAGCGAATTTACATAGGCAATCAAGTCGTTGATTACCTCGTCGCTCGACAATCGCTTAGCCATGCCTGCCATTTGTACACCGTAAATATCTTTACTGTCTGAGCCTCGCAAGCCGTCACGGAAATTTCTTAGTTGATCAGCTAAATACCAATCGCTCATCCCCGCCTGCCGGGGCGCGTTGACGGCCCATATTCCTTGGCCATTAGAACCGTGGCACGCGGCGCAAGTCTGATAGGTTTTTGCGCCAGCTTGCACATTGCCCGTAATGGTTTGCGGAGCGGGGACGTCCGGTAATGTCTGGATGTGTGCAACGACATTGTTGATGGCAGCATCATCGACCAAAGTGGCAGCCATCGCGGCCATTTGCTGCCCGTACACATCTTCTGGATGCGCGCCGCGGTTGCCCGATTTGTAGTTCGCGAGTTGTCGTTTCAGATACCAGGATTCTTGGCCCGCAAGTTTCGGCGCTTTGAGAGCCTCAATGCCTTCGCCCTCAAACCCGTGACAGGCGGCGCAGGCTTGATACAAACCCTTGCCGGCGACGAGATTAGGCTCCGGAATCGAGACCGTTTGTGCGTAAGTTGGTTTAGAAGCCAACCAATTAGCGTAATCTGTTTGCTCATCGACGACGACCCACGCCCGCATTGCGTGATGGGCAACTCCACATAGTTCTTGACAAAGAATTTCGAATTCGCCGGTGCGTGTTGGTGTTAGCCAGATGTAAGATACTGTACCCGGCACCATATCCATTTTGACCCGAAACTCTGCGACGGCGAAATTGTGCAATACGTCTTTCGAGCGTAGAAGCAGCTTAACGGGCTGATCTTTCTTGAGATGTAATTCGGGGCTCGAGATTAAAATGTCGTCCTGGCCCGCGGAGTCGTCGGGGTCTATACCAAAAGGGTTTTCCGGTGAAATCAGGCGGGGATCAACCTTACCCAATTGGGCATCTTCGCCCGGTAAACGGAAGCTCCAGTGCCATTGCTGCCCCAAGACTTCGACGATTTCAGCATCATCGGGAACGGTGACCACATCGTTCCAAACGACAAGTCCCGGGGCCAATAACCCAGCGACGCCGATCGTAGTAATAGCGGTGAGTATGATCTCAAGTTTTTTGTTCTCGGGTTCATAGGCAGCTTTTTGGCCCTTCTTATGGCGAAAACGCCAGACACAATAGGCCAGAAATAGATTGACCAAGATAAAAACAATGCCCGTCACCCAGAAGGTTATATTGACGGTTGTGTCGATGCTGCCCCAGTTAGATGCAATTGGGGTGAAGTACCAGGGGCTTAGAAAATGAAAGGCGACGGATCCAATGATCAATAGGACAACTACGACTGCTATCGCCATACACCCGTACCTCTCAATACATAGGGCGGAATTAACCGCGCTTTCTTAAACCACGCAGCTAAACCCTAGCTGTTTGAATCTTGCAGAGACGCTTCCTGTTGGTCGCGTCTTCGTCTGCGCCGCACGACGCCGAATGGATTAATGAAATGTCGATCCGTCGCAACATGCTGGGCTTCAGGATGACGCTGGCCCATCATGGTCTTGACAACATCTTCTAATTCTTTTTTTGCGTAAATCAATATCAGATATTTACCGGCATCGAGCGCATCTGCAAATGGCTCTATCTTCTTATTCTGTTTAGAGACCCCATACAAGCCACCTTCCCAGCTGCCGAACAAAGTCCAAAATACAACAACTGAGACCAGCGCAATTGCCGGTACAACATCGCCAAAGGGTTTAAGCCACATCAATAGGCCGACACAGATAACGCCAACGATAAAACCGATATTGGCGCCGATTAGCCCGCCACGGACAATATCGCGGGTTTCAATGTAGTTGCTCGAGTGAATTTGTTCTTTTTTTAATCCCGCCTTGTCTTGCGAGATAACGTGGAGCAACCAATCTTCTACGCCCACATCATGTAGATCGTCAGAGATCTGATGAGTGCTGTCCAATGTCGGAGCAAGGTAGTAGAGGCACTTCAACGACAATCCACCTATTTTCCAGTTTAGATATTCCTACCATACCAGCACTTTTTGCGCGCGTGAAGGGTGGGAGCGGCGGGAAAAGCGCCGCTAGCCGCTAGCTGTGCCGCGATTACCCCGCTTAGTATTAGCCACTTTTTGCCTAGATCGGCAAAAGCCTATTTTTCTTATCGGGCGTTCGCACAGCGGGCTAGGCGAAAGTAAATGCCGGACAAATTCTGCCCTCGGCACCGCCTGGGGCCGACCGACCGAGGCCGTGTAGCTGCTGTTCTTTAGCCAATTCGGGACACGCGCAAGAGCTTTTGTAAATCTGTGTGCATCTCGCGCATTCCAGTACCCTGGGGAAATCGTAGCAGTAGATTGCCCAAGGGATCGACCAGCATAACGTCTCCCGGCGCGTGGGCGCCCATTGCAGTCAGCAGCGCGCCGTGACCCGGGTGTTGCTGAGTAATACTTTTCAATTCGAGAGCCTTCTCGCCCACGGGGTTCGGCGGCTGGGCTAGCTTGTCCATTGCAAACCAAATTCGCTGAACCCGGTCACGATCTTTGCCGAGCGCCTTCCACACTTGTCCGGTTTCTCGAATGGCCGTCGCGCAGGGGTCGCCGCACTGATCGGGAACTAGAATCATCAATGACCAGGTACCGCGCAGGGATGGTGTGTCTGGGCCCCCTTTGAATGCTTCAAGCGGCAGTGGCCTGACGGGTTCGAAAAGTTCGCCGTTTACCGAAAGTGCCTCTGGCGTCCAAAGATTGCCGTAGTAAAGAATAAAAGCCAGCAGCAATGGCCCGAGAAATAGCCCGGCGATAGACACGAGCATCCAGCGATTTCGATTGCGTTGCCGCTTATCCGCGCGACTGTCTGTTGTGTTAGTCATATTTTTTCTTTGTATTTAGGGCCAGGTAAATCACCACACCAGCAACCAAGAAACTGAACCACTGAATCGCGTAACCCAGATTCGTTTCAGGGCCGCGAATATTGGGGCGCCAGTCGCGAAGATAGCCATCAGCGGCTTGGCTATCTAGTAGCAGTTGAAAATTTGGTACCGCGTAGCCCAGATGGCCTGCCAAGTCCTCCGTCGTGGGAAATAGTAGAACTCTTGGCCAAGACTGCGGGGTTGGCAGTTCGCTCACGAGACGAATTCCGGGTCGTTGAAACCGATCAATACGGGCACGGATGGTTCGGCGTTTCTGACTGACATCGATATTCGGTAAGGCACGCCGATCTTTTCCGGCCGGTAGCCAGCCTCGGTTCACTAGTACGGCGCCGCGGTTGGTCAGCAATGGCGTTAACACCTGATAGCCGGCCTGACCGTCGTGAACTATGCTGTCGAGTAAGAATTGATGAACTGTATCGTAGTGGCCAGATAGCGAGATATAGCGGTATCGTTGCTTCAGGGCCTCAGCATTTGTTGGCAGATAGTCAATAGCTTGTGCGGATTCACGGCGGTCATAGTCTTCAAATAAGCTGCGCTTCTCTTCCGCTCTACCCAATTGCCAATATCCTGCGATTGCGAACAGGCTGCTCGAAATAATCACCAGCGCGGTGGCCCACCAGGGCGGGTGGAATGTTAAGCTGAATATCTTCATAGCAAGTTGACTCAGATTGAAATCGTGTTTGTCAAAATTACTATTCTTATTTTCTTGATGGCCATTGTCGCCAGCATGGGTTCCAGCCTCTATTTTCTTGCTAAAGACGGCCAGGAATCAAAGCGAATGGTCAAGGCTCTAACCCTACGTGTCGCGTTGTCGGTAGCGGGCTTTATTTTGTTGTTTATTGCTTGGTACAGCGGTCTGATTCAGCCGCATGATGCGCTACCGCAATAGATGCAATGTTAAGCAGCGACCATACAAGTCACTACGAATAAGTTTGGTGGCCCAATACACATTCCGCCCAGGGTCAACGAGGCGAAATTTTAATTTTGCGGCAGGTCTCGCTGTTTACATCAAATCCAGTAAACGAAGACGAACAAGATCAACCAAACTACGTCGACAAAATGCCAGTACCAAGCGACACCCTCAAAGGCAAAATGCTTCGTCTCGGTAAAATGCCCCCGCAAGCAGCGAATTAGAATGACGGTCAGCATGATGGCGCCAATGGTGACATGCATCCCATGGAACCCGGTCAACATGAAGAACGTTGATCCATAAATTCCACTGCCTAAAGTGAGATTAAGATCTTGATAAGCATGAATGTATTCGCCGGCTTGAAAGCCTAGAAAAATAAAGCCCAGCAATACCGTTAACGCCAGAAAAATATTTAAGATTTTTCGGTTGTTTTCTTTTAATGCATGATGCGCGATGGTTATCGTGACACCACTTGTCAGCAAGATAGCCGTATTTAGCGCCGGAATACCCCAGGCGCCGATGGTGCTAAATTCGCCGCCGATATTTCCCGGGCCGTTGCTAGGCCAAATATTATTAAATCCTTCCCAAAGATAAAGATTGGTATAGACTTTGTCGCCTTCGCCGCCAAGCCAGGGAAGCGATAGTTGCCGCGCATAAAATAGCGCGCCGAAAAATACCGCGAAAAACATAATTTCGGAAAAGATAAACCAGAGCATACCCAGGCGAAAAGAGGCATCCACTTGTCTGTTGTAGATACCGTTTTCGCTTTCGCCGATAACTTCTCCAAACCAGAGAAACATCATCGTTACGATTACGGCGATCCCGGCTAGCGAGACTATGATGGCGCTACCACCATTTAGATAAATCGACACGCCGATAAACAAGAAAAACATGCCGATGGAGACAAGAATCGGCCAGCTGGTACCGTGGGGAATGTAGTACTTGTTTTGGCTATGTTCCATGAATGCTCGTCCTTGCATTAACCGTTGTCGCCGGTCTTAAGGGCAACTTGGCTGTTGTCAAAAAAAGTATACGAGAGGGTTACGCGGTCGATATGTCGGGGCAATTGAGGGTCGACCATGAACCGAAGGCCCATATCACGTCCCTCCCCGGGAGCGAATTCTTGCGCCGTAAAACAAAAACATTCAACTTTTTTGAAGTATTTGTTTGCAGTGCCCGGCGCAATGCTAGGCACCGCACGGGCCGTTCTGAATCCATCCACAAGATTGCGGGCAAAATACGTAGTGTCATAGTACTTGCCTGGTACGACTTCAATGCTGGCACGTTCGGGTCTAAATTCCCACGGCGCATATTGATTCAAGGTGGCTACGAATTCGACGGTAATAATTCGATTCACATCCGGTGTTTCATCAGCCAGCGCTGCGGCCACGGGGGTCCCCGTACGAGTGCCTATGCCGGTAATCTCACAAAACACGTCGTACAAAGGGACGAGTAAATATCCGAATCCGAACATACCAGCGGCAAGCAGCACAAGTTTGCCAGCAAGTAGTCGTTTATCGGCCCGAGTAGATGTCATGTCCGTAATGCCGTGGTGACAATAAAGCTTAAATAAAACCCAAGTGCTATCAGACCCAACAGAAACGCCGTTCGCCTTCCTTGTTTTCGCTGCTGATTATCTATTTCTTTCATTTGCAACACGCGTCAGTATGCGGTTACTTAACCGTGGGTGCTTCTTCAAAACTATGGTATGGGGCTGGAGACGGCAGGGTCCATTCCAAGCCTTCGGCGCCGTCCCAGACTTGTGCTGATGCTTTCTCACCGCCGCGCACGCACTTGATAGCGACGTAAACCAGCAGCAGTTGAGCAAAACCAAATCCAAATGCGCCAACACTTGAGATGGCATTAAAATCTGTAAATTGGGTTGCATAATCGGGAATTCGTCGAGGCATGCCTGCCAAACCAACAAAATGCTGAGGGAAGAATGTCACGTTGACGAATATGGCAGAAAGCCAAAAATGCCATTTTCCGAGGGTTTCGTCGTACATGTTGCCGGTCCATTTCGGTAGCCAGTAATAGGCGCCGGCGATTGCCGCGAACAGCGCACCCGGAACCAGTACGTAGTGAAAGTGTGCCACCACAAAATAGGAATCGTGATATTGGAAATCCGCCGGGACTATGGCCAACATCAAGCCAGAGAATCCACCGATGGTAAATAAAAACAAAAAGGCGAGAGCAAATAGCATCGGCGTTTCAAAACTTAGTGAGCCTTGCCACATTGTCGATGTCCAATTAAAAACTTTTACGCCGGTTGGGACTGCGATCAACATCGTGGACAGCATAAAAAACATTTCGCCCGTCAGCGGCATGCCGACGGTAAACATGTGATGAGCCCACACCACGAAAGACAGGAACGCGATACTGCCGGTCGCAAAAACCATGGCGTCATAGCCAAATAGGGGTTTGCGAGAAAATGTGGGAATAATCTGCGAGATAATGCCGAACGCCGGCAGAATAATGATGTAGACCTCGGGATGGCCGAAAAACCAAAACACATGCTGAAATAAAACGGGATCGCCGCCACCGGCTGCCTGAAAAAAGCTCGTACCGAAAAAGGCGTCTGTCAGAAGCATTGTTACGCCGCCTGCCAGCACTGGCATCACGGCTATCAACAAATAGGCTGTAATCAGCCACGTCCAGACAAACAGCGGCATTTTCATCAAGGTCATGCCTGGGGCGCGCATGTTCAATATCGTTACGATGATATTGATGGCTCCCATTATTGATGAGATGCCCAAAAGATGAACGGCGAAAATCGTATAGGGCAGCGCATTACCCGTTTGCAGCACGAGTGGGGGATATAGGGTCCAGCCTGATGCCGGCGCGCCGCCTTCCATGAATAAGGTAGAGAGCAACATGACACCCGCAAAGGGCAATATCCAAAAAGACCAATTGTTTAGCCTGGGTAAGGCCATATCCGGCGCTCCGATCATCATCGGTAGCATCCAGTTTGCGAAGCCCACGAAGGCAGGCATGATCATGCCGAACACCATGATCAAGGCATGCAGCGTGGTCATTTGGTTAAAGAAGTCTGGGTTTACAAACTGTAGTCCCGGTTCAAACAGCTCCGCGCGAATGATCAACGCCATCAAGCCGCCGACGAAAAGCATGCTGAGGGCAAACACTAAATATAGTGTGCCGATATCTTTATGGTTGGTGGTGGTGATCCAACGCATCAACCCCCCTGCGGGAGCATGTTCTTCGTGATGGTCATGATCGTCGTAGACCGTGCTGGCACTCATTCTTGGTAACTCCGTCTCAGCCGCTTAGATGCAAGGCCGTGTTGGTTCTTGATATCCCGTTACACCGATGGCTCATCGAGCCGCAATACTTGGGGCAGTCTGCTGCTTGTCCAGCCACGCGCGATAGTCCGTTGGGCTTAAGGCTTCCACCACCACGGGCATAAAGCCATGATCTTTGCCGCAGAGCTCGGCGCATTGGCCGCGGTAGATGCCCGGCTCGTTGATCTGGAACCAGCCTTCATTAATAAATCCCGGTATCGCGTCTTTCTTAATCGCCAGGTCCGGCACCCACCAGGCGTGTATGACATCATTCGAGGTAATCACAAACCGAACTTTGACGTCGGTCGGAATGACCAGCGGTCGGTCGACGTCTAAGAGATAATTTTCTACGTTGTCCGGATTGAGATCGCTGCCGAGTTGGCGAGCGGCGTTGCTCGACTCGGCTAAACTGCTGAAGAAGCTCACATTTTCGCCGACATAGTCATAGTGCCACTTCCATTGATACCCGGTGATTTTGATGGTCATATCCGTATCGCGGGTGTCTTCAATCTCGATAAGAGTTTGTGCCGCGGGTATCGCCATAGCGATTAATATGAGTACTGGAATGATTGTCCAAATCATTTCCGCGTTCGTATTGTGGCTCCATTTTGCCGGTACGGCGCCTTTACTTTTTCGGAACTTGACAAGGCAATAGATCATCGCGCCGAAAACGATACAAGCTATAACGACGCATACCCAGGTGATGAGCATATGAAGATCGTAAATCTCTTTACTAAGATCGGTAACGCCAACGGGCATGTTGACTTCCCAATCCGCGTAGGCTGCCGAACTCGCGGCAAAAATACCGGCTAGGCCAAGAAGAATTCGCAAAGTATTTAGGTTGCGCAGCATCAACTTTGTTTCCTGCTGTGGTTACTGGTCTTCCGACCGCTTGTATCTTAAAACGACAGACGGTCTTTGTTGTCCATCAGAATTCTAGGCAGTGCTAGCGAATTTTGCCGCGCTGCTTGCGGAAATATTTCTCACCGCGAAATGGCTTACTAGGCGTTGGCCTAGGCGTCGACGAGCAGTTGCTGATTCACGCAGCTCTTTAGGCCAAGTGTAGCTAGTAGCGTTGGCATGACGCTAAACACTTTTTGCGCAGCTCCCCAATTGTCAGCCGATTCGCAAGCCGGCGGATCTTACTGGATCGCTGGGGGTCACGCAATTGTGGTATTTCCTAATGTCGCGAAGAACTCAGTGCCTCGCGTTCTGTGCGCGACTTGCCCCGGAACCGCAGCTTATCCGCGCGGTAGATCTCGAAGACGTCATCAATTGGCGTGCGTGGAATTTTCTCGGCGCGCATAAATAATTGAATAAAAACAGTTCATTGCGTTACGAGTTTGATTTGTCCAGCGGCCTGGTGATGGCCTCGGGTGAAATTTCGAACACATCGCCTAATTGGCCTCGGTTTGGGGTATGGGTAGACCAAGCCTGCCCGTAGATCACTTCCACAGAGATCGAAAAGCGCCCGCTGGCATCTCGCGTGGCTTCGAGGGCGGATTGCAGTCGTTGCGCGGCGGCACGGCTGGTTAAGCCAGGATTGTGATTGGCGGAGTTATTCACTGCCGCCGCGGCACGAAGGTCACGGACTAAGTCGTCGAAGCGGGTGTAGGTCACGGTCAACAAATCGGTGTCGAGCACCGGTTCGGCAAAGCCACTATGAATGAGTAAATCACCCAGATCGTGCATATCCGGCTGAGCTGTCACATGGGTAAAGGTATCTGCGGTTGCCCAAGCCTTGCGCAGCTCTTTAAAGGCATCGCGTCCCAAACTCGCGAAGCTGAGTAGTCCGGGTGTCGCCAGGGTGCGGCGCGCTTCGTTTAGACAGGCCACCAAATTCGCGGAATAGGCCAAACTCAAATTGGCGAAAATCACATCCACGCTGGCATTGCGTAGCGGTAATGCCTCAAGGTTCGCGCACAGAACTTGAGCACCCGTGCCGGGTAACGGGTCTGGCGTGTTGTCCACCGCGACAACACCAGCCGAAGGGAAGCGTTGCCGCAGCGCTGCAACGGCGGCACCGTGATCGCTGCCAAGGCTTAAAATTCGCCTGGGTGCCATGCGCACCCATTCCAAACGTTGCAACAACCCAGCCTGTAGTTGGTGATGCAAGAAGCGGTGTTGCGCCGCGAGTTTTGCTGACCTTGTCTGGGCTTTTTGGCGTCGCGCGCGGAGCTTGGGCGAGTCGTGTGGGGTCTCGCCTTTATCTGCTGGCACTTTAGCCGCTGCCGGCCGCTTGTTGGCCGAGGGGTTTGCCTGGGGGCGTTTCCACGCCCATCCCCAGTCGCTGCAATAGTGCCAAGTCGTCGTTGGTTTCGGGATTCGGCGTCGTCAGGAGCTGCTCGCCGTAAAAGATAGAGTTCGCGCCGGCTAGAAAACATAGCGCCTGCATTTCGTCGCTCATCTCGGTGCGACCCGCCGATAGTCTGACATGGGATGCCGGCATTAAGATGCGGGCCACGGCGATTACCCGAACGAAATCCAGGGGATCGACCTCGCTAGCGTTTTCCAAGGGCGTGCCCGGTACGCGAACAAGTTGATTGATGGGCACACTGCCCGGATGTTGGGGCTGCGTGGCCAGGGTGTGCAGCATTTCCGCCCAATCTTCTTTCGACTCGCCCATCCCGAGAATGCCGCCGCAACAAACTTGTAAACCGGCATCGCGAACCGTTTGCAAGGTGTCTAGCCGTTCTCGATAGCTGCGCGTGGAAACGATGTTTGGGTAGTAGGTTTCCGAAGTATCAAGATTGTGATTGTAGTAATCCAGGCCGGCGGCGCGTAGCGCCTTGGCTTGCTCCTTGTCCAACATGCCCAGCGTCGCACAAGTTTCCATGCCCAAGTCATGGACAGCTGAAATCATTTCACCAATACGTTTGAGATGCCTGGGTTTTGGACTACGAAAAGCCGCACCCATGCAAAATCGGGTCGCACCATTGGCCTGCGCGGTACGTGCCGCCTCGACCACTGCTTCCAGGGGCACTAGGTGTTCGCCGTCAACACCGGTTTCGTAGTGCGCGCTTTGCGGGCAATAAGCACAGTCCTCGGGACAGCCGCCGGTTTTTACGCTTAGCAAGGTGCTGATTTGCACTTCGGTGGGATCGAAGTGCTGCCGATGCCTGTCTTGGGCGCGGAATACCAATTCGTTGAAGGGCAATTCAAACAGCGCGCTGACCTGGGCCAATGTCCAGTCGGTTCGAATAGCTGCTGTCGTTGATGGAGTCATGTTTCCGGTTCCGCGGTGGCGATTGTCCAATGGCCAATCAATTGGTCAGCGAGCCAGTATTAGTAGCCTGAAAAACGCTGTCAACCAATAGTGCTTGAAAAAGTTGACCAATGGCTCTGTCACTGGCTGCCGCGCCGCTGTTTGCTGTGCGGCTTGCCGGCGGGCCGGCGTAGCATTTGCGCCGGCTGCCGCGCCGATTTGCCTTGGCTGCAGCAAGCTTGTCGAAGATGCGCAGCCCCACTGCCCGCGGGCGCGCCGCCCGGGTACTGTGCGCAATGTGACTTGTCGCTGACGGCCATCGATCGCTACCGCGCTGCCTTGGTTTACGACTACCCGGTCGATCGATTGGTAACAGGCGCAAAGTTTAATCGTCGTCCGGAATTTGCCCGCGCCTTGGGCGATCTGTTGACCGAGTATATTGGCGCTGAGCTGCCGGCGGAATCTCGGCCCGATCGATTGATTGTGGTGCCGTTGCATCCTTATCGCTTGGTGCAGCGAGGCTTTAATCAGGCGGAGGAAATCGCCCTACCCATTGCGCGTGGACTGGGTATTCCAATGGATAGAACATCATGTCGTCGTCGGCGAAATACGCCGGCCCAAAGTGGCCTAGGCGGCACTGCGCGCCGGCAAAATCTACACCGGGCATTTGCTTGCCGGTGTTGTTTCGCGGCACAAAGTCTTGCGATTGTGGACGATGTCGTTACCACCGGCTGCACGGCGAGTGCGCTGGCAGACGTCCTGCGCGCAGCAGGTGCTGAACGTATCGAGGTTTGGTCAGCAGCGCGAGTTGTTGTTCAGGCCGAACGAAAGGTGTAGTCGAGAACGATTCCGGCGAACACGGCGGCCCCCACCCAATGACTATTCGAGAACGCGCGAAAGCAATCAGTCGGTTTGCGCTCGCTAATGCATTGCCGCTGATACAGAAGCAGCGCGCCAGCAACCGCTAGTCCCACCAAGTACCAATTACCCAGTTGCGCAACTTGGCCAGCCAGCGCAAGACCAAGCAGCAACGTAACCTGTAGCAAGCTGACAATAAAAACATCTGCTTTGCCAAACAAAATCGCCGTGGATCGCACGCCCATGCGCAAATCCTCGTCGCGGTCGGCCATGGCGTACATGGTGTCGTAGATCACTGCCCAAATGACGACGCATAACCACAGCAGCCAGGCTAGACGAGGAACCGCCCCCGATTGTGCCGCGAAGGCCATGGGTACGCTCCATCCAAAAGCCGCACCCAGTATCAGTTGTGGTGCCGCGAAAAAACGCTTTGTGAACGGGTAAATCACGGTGAGCACCGCGGCGCCAACGGCCAGCCACCGCGTCAGGGTATTCAGGTATAAGACCAGGGCGATGGCGATTAGGCCGAGGGCGGTGAATAAGATGAGCGCCTCGGTTGGCGCAACGCTGCCACGCGCCAGGGGCCGGTCGCGGGTGCGCTGCACATGGGCGTCTAAACGCCGGTCGGCGAAGTCGTTGATTACGCAACCTGCGCTGCGCATGACGATCACACCGAGAACAAATATGCTGAAGATCTGCGGATCGGGCTTGCCATCACCGGCAATCCATAGCGCCCATAGCGCCGGCCAAAGCAATAGCCAAATGCCCACCGGCCGGTCGAGGCGCATGAGTTGGATATAGTCGCGAAGTTGGCGACGTAATTCGGCGCCTACGCTGGAGCTAGGAACTTTGCTTCGGACGTTGCTCATCAGGACCACCGCGCAGCAGCGCCTAAGCATAGCAAGGCTTTGGGCTGTAGCGCTCAAACTTGACTATATTGAGCCGCCTGACCAATCCAGCGTTGAATAATGTGCTCAACCGCCGGGCTTTCTTGTGCCAGTAACTGCCGCGCGATGGCTTGCACCGGCTCGGCCAAATCGGCGTCGCGGACCAAATCGGCCACGCGCATTTGTAACAAGCCTGTTTGTCTGGTGCCGAGTACCTCTCCCGGGCCGCGCAGCTCGAGATCACGCTGGGCGACTTCAAAGCCGTCGCTGGTGCGACGCATGGTGTCGAGCCGTTCTCGGGCCATGGGGGATAGGGGCTGACTAAAAAGCAGCACGCAAGCACTGGCATCCGCGCCTCTGCCCACGCGGCCTCTTAGCTGGTGTAGCTGCGACAAACCGAGGCGTTCTGCGTTCTCGATAATCATTAGTGTCGCCGCTGGCACATCCACGCCAACTTCGATCACCGTGGTTGCGACGAGCAGTTGCAACTTTCCGGCGGCAAAGGCTTTCATGGCGCGGTCTTTTTCATTGGCGTTCATGCGCCCGTGCACCAAACCCACGGCGACATTTGGCAATGCCTCCACCAACATGGCATGGGTGGTTTCCACGGCTTGGGAATCAATAACTTCGGATTCCTCGATCAGCGGACACACCCAGTAAACGCGGCGACCTTTCGCGCAGGCCGCGCGCACGCGGGAGACCACTTCGGCACGCCGCGAATCTGCAATGGCAACGGTTTGAATGGCTTGCCGGCCGGGTGGCAATTCACGAATCACCGAAGTGTCGAGATCGGCATACAAGGTCATGGCCAGCGTTCTCGGAATCGGGGTGGCCGTCATGACCAATTGATGGGGCTGCAAATCTCCAGCACTACCCTTTTCCATGAGCTGCAGCCGTTGATGCACACCAAAGCGATGTTGTTCGTCCACGATGATCAGGGCGAGACTTTGATACTCAACGCCTGCTTGGAACAAGGCGTGGGTGCCCACCACGATCTGCGCCTCACCGCTGGCCACTTCCATTAAGGTCCGCTCTCGAGCTTTCTTGCGTAGGCTACTCGCCAGCCAGACCACGCGAATACCCAGCGGATCGCACCAGCGGAAAAAGCTTTCGCGATGTTGTTCCGCTAACAATTCCGTGGGCGCCATGACGGCGACTTGGTGGCCCTGCCCAACGGCCGTGAGTGCCGCCGCCGCAGCCACCACGGTCTTGCCGCAGCCCACATCGCCTTGCACGAGGCGCATCATGGGATGCGCTAGATTCAGGTCATGGTCGATATCCGCCAGGGCTTGAGCTTGTCCGTTGGTCAGCTCGAAGCCAAGGCTCGCCAGAAATTCGTCCCGCAGGTTTTGATGACCGGGCAGGGGGATTGCTGCCGACCGACGTGCTTGCTCGCGCACGCGCCGCAAACTTAAATGCTGGGCCAACATTTCTTCCAGCGCTAAACGTCGCTGACAGGGGTGTCGGCCGGCGGCCAGTTTTTCCAGTTCGGCGCCCGGCGGCGGACGATGCAGGTATTCAATGGCGGCGGACAAGCTCGGCCAATTCTCATCGGGCAAAAGTGCTGGGTCCAGCCAGTCGTGCACTGCGCCAAGCCACCGGTCCAGTGCCTGCTGAACTAAATTGCGCAGCCGGGTTTGCTGCAGGCCTTCGGTTGTCGGGTAGATCGCGGTTAATCGATCTTCAAGAGGTGGCTGCAAGTCGCCACCCAACAGACGATATTCCGGGTGTACCATTTCCAGGCCGCCCGGGCCGGGTCTAACGCTGCCGTAACAGCGAATGCGCTGGCCGCGGGTAAAACTTTGTTGTTGCTTACGCGAGAAATAGAAAAATCTCAGCGTCAGCTGGCCCGTGCCATCGCCAACTCTGCACAACAAACTTCGGCGTCGCCGGTACACCACCTCACTGAGCTGAACGTCGGCTTCGACGACCGCCGATTGCCCCATACGCAGGGCGCCAATGGGCGTGACGCGTGTACGGTCTTCGTAGCGTTGCGGTAAGAGAAATAACAGATCTTCAGGTTTTGTTATGCCCAGCTTGGCAAGATTGACCAGCAGAGCGGGCCCCACGCCGCGCAGATCCGTTAGCTGAGCGGGCTCGTCGGCAGCTTTTGTTGCGCGTTTTTTCACGCCCGGGTGTCGATTAGCAGCCAGCCGGCGCGGGTGAAATGAAAGCGTTTAAACACGCGCCGCGTTGGCATCGTCCTATGATGCGGCTTGTCAGACTTCATCGTGACGCGTCTGTGCATACGCTTGGCTGCGCAGCGGTCAGTAAACGCAAGTTCAAAGGGCAATGATCGCGTCGGCTTCCACCCGCGCGCCCAAGGGCAGGCCCGCGACTTCCACGGCGGCTCTGGCCGGATAAGGGGCCTGAAGATATTCCGCCATGATCTCATTGACCTTGGCGAAGTGCGTGAGCGTGGTGAGGAAAACCGTGATCTTTGCTGCATTCTGTAGCTGGCCGCCGCCCGCCTCGGCGATGGCCTTCAAGTTGTCAAATACTTGCCGGATTTCTGCTTCGATATCCTCGGTGACCAATTCAGAACTCTTCGGGTCCAAGGGAATCTGTCCGGATATATATAACGTGTCCCGCACTTTGATAGCCTGGGAATAGGTGCCAATGGCGGCGGGGGCTGCATCGGTTTGTATGGCGCTGCGGGACATTCGTGCTCCTTGTCTATGACTTACTGCTTAGCGGCCGGATCATTTGGCGGTGGCTAAGGGTCAAGCATATTAGTCTTAACGGGCCACTTTTCGTCAAGAGAATCTTGGCTATATGGCGTTAAAGGGCAGGCATATTAAAAAACCAAAAATATTCGGCTTAAAAACACTACTGCTCGCCGACGGCCCTAGACTCGCCGAAGACCATGGCGATTTGCCGGGGCCGGGTCAGCGAAGTCTGCGTGTATTCGAGCGGACTGCTAACTGTGCTAAATGCTGGTACGAATGACACGACGCACCACCGGCATGCGACGGATGCCTTTGATGACTTGCGCGAGATGGACGCGGTTGCGCACCAGGATGGCGAACACCAATTCAGCGTCGTCGCCCTCGCCCTCGTTGACCGACACTTGCTCGATATTGCAGTCTGCATCCCCGATTCGGGCAGCCACTTCCGCGAGTACGCCCGGCAAATTGTGGACGGAAACCCGAATTTCGGTGGTAAATTCTCGCGCAATGTTGGCTTCCCAGCTTACGCCGATCCATTTGTTCGGTTGCTTGCGAAACTCACTGAGGTTGCCGCAGCTATTGCGATGGATTACCACGCCGCGGCCAGCACTCAAATAGCCCATGATGTCGTCGCCCGGGATGGGATAGCAGCAACGGGCATAGCTAACCACCATGCCTTCGGTGCCCGCAATGACGATGGGCACCTGCTCGCCGTTGGCAAGCTCGGATGATTCGCTCGCCTGTAGCAAGGCTTTGGCAACCAGTGGCGCCAGACGTTCGCCTAAGCCAAGTTGCGCATAGAGTTCGTCGACATCCTGTAGATTAAATTCGTCCAATAGTTTACGCATGGGTTGACGTTTTACCCGGCGCAGTGAACTACCAACATCGCGCAACGATTGATTGAGCAGCCGGCGACCCAGATCTTTGGCTTCATTGCCGCGCAGCTGTTTCAAATATTGTCGAATGCTATAGCGTGCTTTTGCCGTGGTAACGAAACTTACCCAACGCGGGTTGGGGTGGGCGCCTTTCGCGGTGATTATTTCCACCGACTGACCGTTCTTAATCACTGTGCGCAGCGGGACCAAGCGCCTATCCACTTTCGCCGCCACGCATCGGTTGCCCACGTCGGTGTGCACGGCATAGGCAAAGTCGATACAAGTTGAGCCTCGGGGCAGACGCAAAATATCTCCTTTAGGTGTAAAGACATAAACCTTATCGGGGAACAGATCGACTTTGACATTCTCCATGAACTCTTCGGAGTTTGCTGCCGATTCCAGCTGGCTGATGCTGCTCAACCATTCACGCGCGCGCGCCTGCGGGGGAACGACGGCTGCGTCAGCCGCCTTGTACTGCCAATGCGAGGCGATTCCTCGCTCGGCGATACGATCCATTTTCTCGGTACGAATTTGCACTTCTATGGGAATACCATTGGGGCCAAACAGCGTGGTATGTAGAGATTGATAACCGTTGACTCGTGGTATGGCGATGTAGTCTTTGAACCGACCCGGCATGGGTTTATAGAGTTGATGCACAAGTCCCAGCGCGCGGTAGCAGTTATCCGGCCTATCTACTACTAAGCGAAAGCCAAACACATCGGCAATTTCGCTCATGGCGCGCTGCTTGCGCTGCATCTTGCGATAAATGCTGTATAGATTCTTGCGTCGGCCGAGTACCTGTGCGCCGATGCCAGATTCTTTTAAGGTCTTGTCAAAGCGCTCGGATATGCGGCGAATTATCTGGCGCTGGTTTCCCTGTATCCTGCGGACGGCTCGATCAATGACACGGTAGCGATAAGGATAGGCATAGCGAAACCCCAGTTCTTCCAGCTCTGTTTTTAGGGCATAAACGCCCAGTCGATTGGCAATGGGTGCGTAAATTTCCAGTGTTTCTCGAGCGACTCGTCCTTGCTTTTCCGCGGGTAGTGAATCCAAGGTTTGCATGTTATGGAGACGATCGGCGAGCTTTAGCAAAATGACACGGATGTCCTCCACCATGGCGAGCATCATTTTGCGAAAACTTTCTACTTGCGCCTCGGACCGGCTATCGAAGCTCAGCTTGTCGAGTTTGCTGACGCCGTCCACGAGGTCGGCGATCTCTTGACCGAATTGCGCTTCGATTTGATTTTTTGCCGTGGGGGTATCTTCGATCAGGTCATGCATCAGTCCCGCGGCGATGCTCTGATAATCGAGATGTAGATCCGCGAGAATGCCCGCCACCGCCACGGGATGCGTGATATAGGGTTCCCCAGAGTAGCGGCGTTGGCTCTCATGCCCCCGCGCGGCAGTCTCATAGGCCTCGGCCACAATGCCCATTTGGTCTTCGCGCAGATAATCGAGTTTCTGCAGCAGGCGCTTAAATCCCGATCCGCGGCGCGCGGTCGGTAGCCGGCTGAGTATGGCGGCGGCATAGTCCATACCCTGAGTTTAGCTCAGGCCGCGGGATTAACAGCGGGGAATGGGTCTGCTTTTGAGGGCCAGCGCCCCTCTACCGCGCTTATTCGGGGCGAAGTTGATCCAGGCGTGGCAGCGGTGTGCCGGCCAGTAGCTCTTCGGCCTCGTCGGTACTCAAAAGCTCATCCGGGGCCGGGTCCACGTCGTCAAGAATTTCAGAACCCACCAGCCCGTCGGCAATTTCGCGCAGGGCGACCACGGTGGGCTTATCGTTTTCCCACTCGACCATAGCCTCGGCGCCGTTTGCCAGCCGGCGGGCGCGCTTGGCAGCAACCATCACCAGTTCAAACAGGTTGTCAACGTGTTCGAGGCAGTCCTCAACGGTTATGCGGGCCATGGTCGTGGATCCTTCTTAAGGGCCGCGTAGCCTAACGCCATTGCTTCATGCTGGCAACGGGTGGTGCTAGTCAGGCGCTTGGGCGAGCAGCTCCTTGATGCGTGATTGCACCGCAGCATTAGTCGTGGCGCTGCTACCACCGTCGCCCATCAGCACCGCGAGTAGCTTGTTGGCGGCCACATCGAGATCATCATTAAAAATGGCGTAATCGAATTCCGACCAATGGGAAAGATCGCCCAAGGCTTCGCTGAGCCGATGGGCGATGACCTCCTCGCTGTCGGTGCCGCGGCCGCGCAGGCGCCGCTCTAGCTCGGCAACCCCCGGTGGCAGGATGAAAATGCTCTGACAGTCGGGCATGTTTTCCCGGACTTGCCGTGCGCCCTGCCAATCAATCTCCAGTAACACGTCGCATCCGGCTTTGCGTAATTGTTCGACTTGCTCGCGACCGGTGCCGTAGAAATTTCCAAAGACCTCGGCATGCTCGAGAAATTCGCCTGCGCTGCGCATGGCCGCGAATTCAGCCGCGGTGACAAAAAAGTAGTCTCGACCATCGACTTCGCCCCGGCGTCGTCGGCGGGTCGTATGCGAGACGGAGAAACGCAAGTCGGATTTTGTCTCCAGCAGCTTCTTAACGAGGGTCGTTTTACCCGCGCCCGAGGGCGCGGACACAACAAATAGCCGTCCAGGCGAACGATGTTTGTCAGCTTTGCTCACTCGACGTTCTGTACCTGCTCGCGCATCTGCTCAATGATGACTTTTAGATCCACCGCATGCCGGGTTGTTTCAGCATCAGCTGATTTCGATGCCAAAGTATTGGCTTCTCGATTGAGTTCTTGCATTAGGAAATCTAGCCGGCGACCGACGGCCTCATCTTTGGCCAAGGCGTTGCGGACTTCCGTCACATGGGCTTCCAATCGCTCGAGTTCTTCGCTGACATCGAGTTTTTGTGCGACCAGAGCAATCTCCTGCTCCAACCGTTCTGGGTCGGCGCCCTGGGCTACGGCTTGGACACGTTCGAGCAGGCGTTTGCGGATTTCCTCCAATACCAACGGCAGTCGTTCGCGGACGGCGGCGACCCTAGTGAGAATTTCTTCGCAGCGGCCGTCTAGCAGAGCCTGGATTTTTTTGCCTTCGCGCCTGCGGGCGGCACAGAATTGGGCGACAGCCTCGGCGAGGGATTCTTTGGCCGCAGGGAATAGCGAATCCAATTCCTCTTGCTCGGCTTCGCGCAGCACGCTGGGCCAGCGAAGAATTTTCAAGGGATCTAGCGGACTGGGGGCTTGCATCTGCCCGGCTACTTGCTCTGCCTGTTTGATCACTTGTTTGGCACGCTCTAGGTCCAACTCTGGCAGGGGCAGGGCGGCAGCGTCTAAGCTGATGTTCAGGCTCGCATCGACTTTACCGCGACTTGCCTGGGATTTAACGATACTCCGGCAGTCTTCCTCGATGCCTCGCAGCCCGTCGGGCAGCCGCAATTGCAAGTCCAGATACCGATGATTGACGGAGCGAATTTCCCAGCGCAGCCGCGCCCCGCCGGCATCAAGCTCAACCCGCGCGAAGCCGGTCATGCTCGAGATACCCGTCGTCATCGTCGTGAACCTGCGGTGTAAAGCTTGGAGTGCATCACTGTTGATTCGACCCTAGACTGTTAGTGTTAACCGGGGATTCTATTGTAGTTGCCGCGGGATGTAGCTTGTCTAGGCTTTTTCCGGCGCAGCGATCCAGGAGAGGACAGAGCGCGTCGCGTTAGGCGATGCGGCCGTTGAGCAAAACTTGCAAAGCGAACACGCAGAAATCAGTCTGATCGGCGATCGTGGTGAAAACCAGGACCGCGTGCTCGTTGCGGCCGGCGATGGCGCGAAGCTATTGATTGTTATTGACGGCATGGGCGGACATTCCGATGGTGCCCGGGCTGCCGAGGTGGCTAGTCAGACCATCGCCCAAGCATTTAGTCGCGCGCCGCAACCCTTACTCGATCCGCAGGGCTTTTTGCACTTGGCCATCGGCAAGGCCCATGCCAATTTGGTGGCGTTGGGAAACGAGGTTTCCATGGATTCCCGACCGCGTGCGACTTGCGCGGTCTGCCTGATTCAAGATTCCGGTGCCTATTGGGCCCATGTGGGCGACAGCCGCATCTACCTGGTGCGTAAGCTCAAGATTGCCGAGCGCACACGCGACCACAGTCATGTAGAGTTACTGTTGCGCGAAGGATTGATCACCGAAGATGAAATCGGTGACCATCCCATGCGCAACTTCGTGGAATGTTGTTTGGGCGGGGATCCGAGATTGCCGGGCATGACCATCATGGGCCAAAAGAATTTGCTGCCCGGTGACACGCTGTTGCTGTGCACCGACGGACTCTGGTCGGGCTTAGCCGATGAGGCCATTGGTCAGATCGGCAGTGCTGAAATTAGTTTGCATGAAGCTTTGCGAAAACTCGCCGAGCATGCCGTGCGAACTTGTGGGCCTTATGCCGACAATACCTCTGCTGTGGCGCTGCGCTGCCTTGATGCGGCGTGATGTCTAAGCAACGTCCCAGCGGTCGGCGGGCGGATCAAATACGGCCACTGAGCTTCGAGCCTGACTTCACCCAGCATGCCGAGGGTTCAGTATTGGCGGCCTTCGGCGATACGCGCGTATTGTGCACCGCGAGCGTAGAAAACGGCGTGCCACCCTTTCTACGTGGCCAGGGTAAGGGTTGGGTTACCGCGGAATACGGAATGTTGCCGCGGGCCACACACACGCGATCTCGCCGCGAGGCGACGGCGGGTAAGCAAGGCGGGCGCACGGTGGAGATACAACGGCTCATCGGACGTTCTCTACGTGCGGTTATCGATCTCAACGCTTTGGGTGAGCGGACCGTGACCTTGGATTGCGACGTATTGCAAGCCGACGGGGGTACGCGCACCGCATCCATCTCCGGTGCCTATGTCGCGTTATCCATGGCTCTAGAATCGCTGCAACGGACCCGACAGCTGAAACAGAATCCCATGCATGGCCAGCTTGCCGCTGTGTCTGTCGGCATTTTTTCGGGCACGCCAGTATTGGACCTGGATTATGCGGAAGACTCATCAGCCGAAACAGACATGAACATCGTGATGAACGATGCCGGTGCGTTTATCGAAGTACAAGGGACGGCCGAAGGACATGCTTTTCATCGTCAGGAATTGAACCAGCTACTTGATTTAGCTGCCACCGGCATCCAGCAAATCATGCATACGCAGTCCGCCACCTTAGAGAGTTGGCGGCAAAATTTTCAAAACGGGTGATCTTGCCCAGTCATCCCCGCCGTGTTGTCGTGGCCACTGGTAACCTGGGCAAGCTGCGAGAATTTCAGGACTTGTTGGGTGACGCATTGGTGCTGTTGCCGCAAAGTGACTTCGCCATTGAGAGCGTGGATGAAACCGGTGACAGCTTCATGGCCAACGCCTTGCTTAAAGCCCGGCACGCTGCGGCTGGCGCGAGCTTGCCCGCCATTGCCGATGATTCTGGTTTAGAAGTTGATGCGCTCAATGGCGCACCGGGAATCTATTCAGCGCGCTACGCCGGTGAACCGGGCGACGACGCAGCCAACAACGCGAAACTACTGGCCGCGCTGAGCGATCTGCCGCTGGCCCAACGCAGGGCGCGATTTCGTTGCGCGATTGCATGGGTGGAATCCGCCGACGATCCGGCACCGATCATTGCCGAAGGTGTGTGGGACGGGCATATCGCTCTCAGGGCGAAGGGTCAGGGCGGCTTTGGATATGATCCGCTGTTCGTCGATCCGGATTCGGGCCTGCATTCCGCGCAGCTTAGCCCGGCGGAAAAACATCTGAGAAGCCATCGGGGCCAGGCGATTCGAGCCTTGCGCGGGCGGCTGATTACGGACGGATGACCGTCTTAGGGTGCGGGCTGTTATGCACAGCCGGGCCCGTTTCTCGATAATTCATGTAGATAAGGGGTTACAGATAAGCTCTCGCCTGTGGAAATTGTTCTAAATTATTGAAAAGAAAGGGCTTAAAAGTATTGGCTATTTCTTGGCCAATTTGCCATTTTTGCTTATGAGACAGTTCCTTGCCGCTGCCATGGCTCATTCCTCCACAGACTTATCCACAGATTCTGTGGATAACCAACCGCAGATTGGTCATTTGATCTTGCTGCGATGCAGCTTCATGATTCGGCCATTGCCTGGTCAGTTCTGAACCGCTATCCTTCGCCACCCTTTTGGCGCTGCGACGGCGTTGCCCAAGCTCCGGAACATAAAATCATGAAGGCTGAAATTCATCCCGATTACCAAGAAGTCCAGGTGAGCTGCAGCTGTGGCAATTCTTTTACCACGCGTTCCACACTCTCGGGCGAATTGCAGATTGAGGTTTGTTCTGCCTGCCATCCGTTTTACACGGGTAAGCAGAAAATCCTCGATACCGCGGGCCGCGTTGACAAATTTCGCCGAAAGTACGGGATGGGCGGTTAAAGTCCTATTGTTGGCGGTTCGTTTGAACCCAGCGGAATCTTGATTTTGCGCGGTCCGTCGTGCACGAATCCGTCGCCTAACTTATAATGTTGGGTTCTACGCCAGGACTTGCCTACCTCGTTTTGTTCGTGTGATGGGGCGGTCTGGTCCTAATCTTGTGGCGGACTTACTTGAAAAGTCCGGACCTGAGTAAATTGCAAGTGGTCCATCGAGCACGGGCAAAGCGTGCTTGCGTGTGTCTAAGCCGGAAAAAAATAAATGAGCGGATCGAAATTCCTACTCCAAAATCCCGAAACTGGTCAGCAAACAGAGCTACCTGTGCGTCACCCAACTTTGGGCCCCGATGTCGTAGATATTCGATCGCTGCATGCGGATCATCAGGTTTTTACCTATGACCCGGGTTTCGGTGTAACCGGCGCTTGCGAAAGCAAAATCACCTTTATCGATGGTTCCAAGGGAATACTGTTGTATCGCGGCTATCCTGTAGAGCAGCTCGCGCAGAAAAGCTCATTTTTAGAGGTGGCCTATATCCTGTTGTATGGAGAGTTGCCGAACGCCGATGAGCTGGATGCGTTTAAGCACTCCATCCGCACCCATACCATGATCAACGAAACCATGTTGCGTTTATTCAACGGGTTTCATCACGACGCTCATCCCATGGCCATGGTCGCAGGCGTGGTTGGTTCCATGTCGGCCTTCTATCACGACACCATGGATATTCATGATCCCCGTCACCGCGATATTTTCGCGCATCGGATCATCGCGAAGTTGCCCACGATAGCGGCAGCCGCCTATAAGCACACCGTTGGTCAACCCTTTAGCTATCCGCGCAATGATCTCGATTACGCGGCGAATTTATTGCAGATGTTTTTCGCCGTGCCCGCTGAGCCTTACGAGGTCGATCCCATTGCCGCTGAGGCCATTGACTTATTGTTTACCCTGCATGCGGATCACGAACAAAATTGCAGTACTTCCACGGTACGCTTGGCCGGCAGTTCCGGAACAAATCCTTACTCAGCAGTGGCCGCGGGTATCGCGGCTTTGTGGGGGCCCGCCCATGGCGGTGCCAACGAAGCGGTCTTGCGCATGCTTGAAGAAATTGGTTCGGTTGATCGAATCGAGAAATATATCGACAAGGCGAAGGACAAGAATGACCCGTTTCGATTGATGGGATTTGGTCATCGTGTTTACAAGAATTTTGATCCACGTGCGACCATTATTCGTGAAGCGGCGCATAAGGTTCTTGAGCAGCTTGGCCGGGTCGATACCCCGCTCTTCGATTTGGCGCGTCGCTTAGAAGAAATTGCTTTGCAGGACGATTACTTCATTGAGAAGAAACTTTATCCCAACGTCGACTTTTATTCCGGAATCATTTATCGGGCTTTGGGACTGCCGACGTCCATGTTCACGGTGATGTTCGCAATTGCGAGAACCGTCGGTTGGGTAGCTCATTGGCGCGAAATGATCGCCGACCCAGAAGGCCGCATCGGCCGTCCTCGCCAGCTGTATACGGGTCCGGCACAGCGAGACTATCTGGATATTAGTAAACGGTAGTTGGCGTTCAGTCTGGTGCCGCGGCAATAAGTCCGCGTATATTCTCTGCCCCTGCCCTTTCCATCGGGCGTCCGGTTACCGGGCTTAGCGGGGGATGGCCGCGACGGCGTTGGGGAATCACCGAAGCGACGCATTCATGATTGCCGGAGTAAAACCTATATCCCGGTAATAGCAGGGTTTCACCGCGCCGCCATTGATGCCGTCGCTGCACGCTTTTGTGTTTAATACCGAGCGAATCAAATTTGCAGGCGACATATTCGGGTGCATCCGCAAATAAATGTATTTCGATCGCGGCGTGTTCCGTTGCATTTCCCGCGAGTACTGGCCCTACCAAGCGCGGTTGAAACATATCTAGCTGCTCCATAATCGCCAGCGCCGCTTTGCGAAGCTCCTGGAGCAGGGATATTTGTGTATCGCCGCGAAAAATTTTCTGGCGCGACGTCAAGGCCGCCTCGATTTCCGCGTTGGTGGGTAGCGCGGTATTCCCGCGCAGGCCGAGCTTGTCGAGGGCGCGAGACTTGGCGGCGCGGTAGTCTGTAAAACCGTCCTCCAGCATCAGACGGGCCGCGGCATCAGCGATGGCCGTGCGTTGTTGATCGAAGCGATGGCCGCTTTTTTTTCTAGTCATTGCTTGTACCTAGTGAGGTCGACGGCGACGCGGCTGCTTAGAAAATAAATTCCTCTTCCGCGGATTCTGCGTCTGTGCCGCTGAATAGGGGACCGCTATCCTCGGTCATGCGCTCCGGTAGCCGGCCCTGCTCGAATATCTCGAAAATCGCGCCGGCATAGCCGGCGGGGGCGACCAAGCCTGATTCGGGATCAATGCGCACGCTAACGATGCCCTGGGGCCGGTTGATACTGGCGTCCGGCGCCTGGCTTAGCGCATCGCTCATGAAATATTTCCACATGGGCAGTGCGGTCCGGCTGCCTTCTTCGCCGGCGCCTAGCGAACGCTCTTGGTCAAATCCGACCCAAGCTGTGGCGACGAGATCGCCGTTGAAACCACTGAACCAGGCATCGCGGCGATCGTTAGACGTGCCGGTTTTTCCGGCAATATCATTACGACCCAGGTCGCGTGCCCGACGACCTGTGCCCCGTCGAATCACATCGCGCATCATGTCGTAAATCAAGTAAGCGTTGGTTACGGAGATCACGCGCTCGGCTGGTTTTACGTAGCCGCGCACGAAGCGCGGCGCGTCGTCGGCACTGGGCCGCCAAGATTCGGCGTGGCGAATCATTGCGTCTAGATCTGGGTAGTCGGGCACTTCATCTCCGGGCCCGGCCGGAACGGCGTTTGGCAAGATCTGCGCCCGCGGTGGCCCTGAATGGTTATTTGCTCGATTCATGTCGCGCACGGCTTGCAGTGCCGCCTCGCGCTCTTCGCCCTCATAAGCGCATTCGTCGCAGGCCACGACGGGATCGGCGCTGAACACTATTTCGTCTTCGCCGTCCAAAATACGTTCGATGAGGTACGGTTCAATGCGAAAGCCTCTGCTGGCAAAGGTCGCGTAGCCAGCGGCGACGTCCAACGGCGCCGCCCCGCCGCTGCCGAGCGCTAAAGAAGAATCGCGTGGCAGTGCGCTTTCAGGCAGACCAAAACCACCGATGTAATCTGCCGCATTGGCGATTCCGGTACCCAACAAAATGCGCACGGACACCAGGTTTAGCGATCGCACTAGTGCTTCACGCAGCCGGGTGGGCCCATTAAAGCTGCGGGAATAATTTTCCGGGCGCCAGGTTTCCTCGAGCTTGTCATCGTCGAAGACAACCGGTGCGTCATTGATCACCGTCGATGGGGTAAAGCCATGCTCCAAGGCGGCGGAATAGATGAACGGCTTAAAGGACGAGCCCGGTTGCCGGCGACTCTGTACGGCACGATTGAACTTACTGGCCGCGAAATCGAAGCCGCCTGACAAAGAAACTATTGCGCCGTCATATGGATCGACGGAAACAAACGCGCCCTGGGCTTGGGGCAACTGACCCAGCAGCCAGGCTTTATCTTTGCTGTAGAGCAGTTGAATAACGTCTCCGGCATTGACAACTTCTGTTACTGCTGTGGGTTCATCACCGATGGTGTTGTCGCTGACATAGCGTGGCCACTTTATTGCTTCCCAGGCCAGTGTTGCGTAGCCGCGACCGCGGATAAACACATCAGCATTGTTAGTGCTGGTGTCCGTGCTAAGAACAACGGCGGTGTGCAAATCCCGATAGTTTGGGTATTGAGCTAACAGACGACTGAGAACTCTTTCACGGGCCTCGGGTTCCAGTTCGGGGTCAAGTTCGGCGAGAGCGTTTTGTGCTATGGGTCCCCGGTATCCATGACGCCGGTCATATTCCAAGAGGGCTGAGCGCAGGGCGGCCGTTGCCGAATTCTGCAAACGGCTGTCGATGGTGGTCACGACTTTGTAACCGGCCGTATAGGCGGCATCGCCGAATCGTTCGAACACATCGGCCCGTACCATTTCCGCGGCATAGCGTGCGCGCAGGGCGACCCGTGGACCATGCAGGCGCGATATCATGGGCGTTTGCAGGGCCTGCTCGTAGTCATCCGCAGAGATATGTTTTAGTTCCAGCATTCGGCGCAAGACATAGGCGCGTCGTTCCGTGGCGCGGTCGATATCGCTAACGGGATTCAGGGCCGAAGGCGCCTTGGGCAAACCCGCGATGGTGGCGGCTTCGGCGATACTTAGCTGCTGCAGCGGCTTGCCGAAATAGACTTCGGCCGCGGCACCCACACCGTAGGCGCGCTGCCCCAGAAATATCTTGTTCAAATAAAGGGCCAGAATCTCTTCTTTGCTAAATTCGCGTTCGATCTGCATGGCCAGAATCAGCTCTTTGGCTTTACGCACGAAGGACCGTTCACGGGTTAAGAAATAGACCCGGGCCAATTGCTGGGTAATGGTGCTACCGCCCTGACTGCGCGAACCGGTCAGGACCAAATTCGCGGCGGCGCGAATGATGCCCTGGTAGTCAAAACCAGGATGCTCGAAAAAGCGATCATCTTCCGCGGCCAGAAAGGCTTGGATCACATGCTCGGGAATCTCTTCGTAGGCAACGGGCGTACGCCTTTTTTCCCCAATTTGGTCGAGTAAGCGGCCGTCGCGGCTGTAAATTCGCAAGGGCGTCTGCAATTGCACATCGCGCATGGTTTCGGCCGACGGCAGGCCGGGTTTGAAGTAATAGTAGGCACCGGTTACGGCGGCCACACCCACCAAGGCAAAGCTGAGCGCCATGCCGAGTATCACGAGCAGCGCTGGTCTAAAGAATCTCATGGAAAAATCACGAATATACCCTTGCCTTGGCAGGGTTGATTATGCATATTGGCGGCGGTTTTTGGGCAAACTCGTTGAAAGGCGAGGGCGCAAAGCTACCGGTCTACGGGGCTGACAGGGCGAACGGATCACGGAGATTCGGAGGTTTGTGAGTTAGATCCTAGGACAGCGGAGCTGCCGGGCTATATCTGGGTGCCTATGCCCATGGTGGTCCGTAACTCCCTATCCGGGTCATATCTCTTCGAAACCCTTAGATTCCAGGCATTTAGACAGCCACAGCCGCTGCTTCGGACCGGTACCGAGCGCCAAATATTTGGGCCGGGGAACTGAGACCTAGTCTACAGTACTTCCCCTCTACCTAAATATATAGTTAAATGGGGTTGCTAAGGTGTCAAGCGATAATCGTTTCACAAGCTCCGGACTTAGAAGGGAAAACACGTGCTTTTCGGGTCACGTTCCAAGCCTCTTGTAGGGCTTGACATAACGACTTCGTCCATCAAGCTGGTGGAGTTGGCTAAGAGCGGTCGTAGTTACCGCGCCGAGTGCTATTCGGCCGAGCCAACCCCGCCAAGCTCGATCAACGACAAAACCATCGTTGACGCCGACGCGGTGGGCGAGGCGATTCGCCGGGCCGTGAAGCGCTCGGGCTCCTCTAGTGACGAGGTTGCCATCGCCATTAGCGGCGATGCCGCTATCACCAAAGTCATCCAGATGCCTCGAGGCTTGAGCCAGAATGAACTCGAGGGTCAAGTTGAGATTCAAGCCGATCAGTACATCCCCTTCCCCATGGAGGAAGTCAGTTTTGATTTTGAGGTCTTAGGCCCATCGGCCAACGACCCCGAAATGAATGACGTACTGCTGGTGGCCACTCGTACAGAGAACGTTGATCAGCGCAAAGCGGCGGTTGAGGCAGCCGGGTTGCGGGCCCGCGTTGTTGATGTGGAGGCCTTTGCCCTAGAAAATGCCTGTACATTGTTAGCGCATCAAATGCCCGATGCCGGCCGCGATCATGCCATCGCCTTGGTGGATTTTGGTGCTAGCAATACGACTTTTAGTGTGCTGGAGGATATGCGCGTTATTTACACGCGAGATTTTTCTTTTGGTGGTCAGCAACTCACCGAAGAAATAATGCGCACCTATGGCCTCAGCTTAGAAGATGCTGGGCGCGCGAAGAAAGAAGGCGGCTTACCGAGCAACTATCAGCCCGAGGTGTTAGACCCCTTTATTGATGATATGACTCAACAAGTTAGCCGTTCGCTGCAGTTTTTTCTCGCCTCGGGCGGTGGACGCGAGCAGCCGGATCAGATTTTGGTATTGGGTGGTTGCGCGAACGTGCCCGGGGTTGCTGATCTGGTGGCCAGCAAAGTCGGTATTCCCACCGAGATTGGTGATCCTTTGGGTCAAATGAAAGTATCCTCGCGGGCAAAGTCCCAGGGTGTGCGCAAGGATGCCACGGCTTTGTTAACAGCTTGTGGCTTAGCACTGCGGAGTTTCGACTGATATGCCCCGCATTAATCTACTAGCTTGGCGTGAGGAACAGCGTGCGCAACGCCGTAATCAGTTTTTCACGGCATTGGGTGTTGCCGCGGCCTTGGCCGCCTTACTCATTGGGCTGTCTTATTTCACCTTTAACTCGATCATTGACCATCAGCAAGACCGCAATCAGCTCTTGAAGGATGAAATCGCGAGGCTCGATAAGCGCATTGAAGAGATTATTGATCTAGAAGAAAAGAAAGATCGCCTACTGGCTCGTATGGAGATCATTGAGCAGCTACAACGCAGCCGGCCGGGGATTGTTCACGTGTTTGAGGAAATAACCCGCACTTTACCCGACGGCGTATTTCTTAAGTCTATTAAACAAACGGGCCGACGGTTAGAGATAGTCGGCGCGGCCGAATCGAATACTCGTGTGTCGGCCTTAATGCGGAATATTGATGCTTCGGAATGGTTGGGGAACCCTGACTTAGAAGTTGTCGAAGTTAAGCGCGAGCGGGGCGCAAACGCCAATACCAATACGCGCGCGAGCGAGTTCACCGTGTTCGCGGACCAGATTGGTTCGGGTAGCGAAGATGAGGAGGATGCGGAATGAACTTCCTCGACGAACTTCGCAATCTAGACTTCAACGACATTGGGCGATGGCCATTTCTTTTCCGGGCCTTGTTTGTAGGTTTGTTTTTGGTGATCGCGGTCGGCGCCGGGTTTTATTTTCTGGTTTACAAAGAACAGATGCCGCGTCTGGAGAAAGCGCAGGCCGAGGAAGTAGAGCTTAGAAATAAGTTCGAGCTGAAGCAACGCAAAGCCGCGAATTTCGATGCCTACAAGATTCAACTGGCAGAAATTGAAAGTTCGTTCGGTACCATGCTGCGGCAGTTGCCGGGCAAGACCGAAATCCCGAACTTATTGGTGGATATTTCTCAGACGGGTTTGGCTGCTGGTCTACAGGAAGAATTATTCCAGCCGATGAACGAGCTGCAAAAGGATTTCTACGCAGAGAAACCCATCAAGATTCGATTGAAAGGTGATTATCACGAATTTGGCCGCTTCGTGAGTGATATTGCCGCCTTACCAAGAATCGTCACCTTGCACGATATTGAAATCGCGCCGCAGCGAGGTGAGGAAGACTCGGTCGATTCACTCGTCCTAAACGTGACGGCCAAAACTTATCGATATCTTGATGAAGAACAGAATGACGAGTCGGGTGATGCGCAATGAATAGCCCACGCGTAATTCAGTGTTTAGTGCTTTTGTTGCTGGCGGCTATAACTGCCGGTTGCGGTGGCGATATGGATGATTTGTTGGCGTATATGGACGAGGTTAAATTACGTCCGGGAGGGCGCATCGACCCCTTGCCGCAAATTAAGCCCTATCAGACTTTTGCCTATGAGGCGGAGAATTTGCGGTCGCCATTTGTGCCCGACGGGCAGCCCGCGGCCGCCGTGGCGGCAGGGCCCAAACCCTTGGCCAATCGTAGCAAAGAGTATCTCGAGCAATTTCCCTTGGACACGCTTGAGATGGTCGGCATCTTGGAGATGGATGGCAGATATTACGGATTAGTTCAAGCCGGGGATGGGCTCGTGCATCGAGTTTTGCCCGGCAGTTTTGTGGGCCAGAACGACGGTCGAATAACTTCAATTTCAGAATCGGAGATCCAGCTCGAAGAACTGGTTCCCGATGGTATTGGCGGATTCTTCAAACGAACCGCGGCGATAGGTCTGGACTAAATGGTGGTGGAACTGCAGGGCAGCGCCACTCTGGGGAGCGTGTGGGAGTACGTGAAGATGAGTATAGCTAGGCCAATTCGGGCTCATGGGCTATGGGGACACCGTGGCAATTCCCTGGCGGGTTTGCTGGCCATCATGTTGGGTCTATTGACAGCGGTAACGGCGACAGCGCAAACCACCAACAATAGCCTGCAGGATGTACAAGTTCAGGGGCTGCCCGGCAATCGCATTGAGTTGCGCTTGGTCATGTCTTCACCGGCGGCCGCACCCCTTACCTTTACCATTGATCAACCGGCACGTATTGCCTTGGATTTGCAGAACACGGCATTGAGCTTGGCCGCACGTCGCAAGAACGTCGGTATTGGTGTCTTGGACACCGTCTTGGCCGCCGAAGCGAATGGCCGCACTCGGGTGGTATTAAACCTTGACCAAATGGTGGGCTACGAAACGCGCGTTGACGGTAACAACATCATCGTCACTCTGGAAAATTCCGCATCTTCGGGCTCTCCGGCTACGCGACAAGCCGTCGCCAGCGCCCCCCGACCCGTCAGCACCAGTCCCGGCGTGCGACGAATCGAAAACGTGGACTTTCGCCGTTCAGAAACCGGCGCAGGTCGTGTGATTGTAAGAATGAGTGAGCCTGGAACCGCGGTGGATGTCAGTCGCGACGGTAGCCGGGTCGTGGTGAATTTCTCCGGGACCAGCATTTCCGATGATCAGACCCAGCGATTGGATGTGCTTGATTTCGCAACGCCGGTGTCCACTGTTGATGTGATGCGCACCGGCGCGGATGCGCGTTTGATCATAGCGACGAACGGTGACTTCGAAGAGCTGGCTTATCAGTCAGACAATGTGTTTACCGTTGAAGTCCAACGCAAGGTTGAAGAAGAGGACGGCAGTGACAAGCCCACGCTTTACAGCGGTAATCGCGAGTATGTGGGCGAGCGCTTGACGCTGAACTTTCAGGACATCGAGACGCGGGCGGTATTGCAGCTCTTAGCGGATGTCAGTGGCCGCAATGTCGTGGTGTCGGACACCGTGCAGGGCAATGTGACCCTGCGCTTGCAAAACGTACCCTGGGACCAGGCGCTGGACATTGTGCTCGCCACCAAGGGCCTGGACATGCGCGAGAATGGCAATGTCATCATCGTCGCGCCGGCCGAGGAAATCGCCGCACGAGAACTGGCCGATTTGGAATCCCGACAAGAGATTCAGCAGCTCGAACCCCTGATCGCCGAATATCTGCAAGTTAATTATGCCAAGGCTGAAGATTTAGCGTCCTTGATCGAGGGTGGTGGCAGCAATGCGCTGTTGTCCGAACGCGGCAGTGTGGGTATTGACGAGCGAACCAACACTTTGTTGCTGCAGGACACGGCGGAGCGCATCAGCAACATTCGCCGCTTGGTGAATACCCTCGATATTCCCGTGCGCCAGGTGTTGATCGAATCGAGAATCGTCATCGTTCGCGACAACTTTAGTCGCGACCTGGGTATTCGTTGGGGCTTAACCGCCGTTCGCGAGAATGGCAACGATGGGTTGATTTCGGTCACGGGTTCCGCGACAGGTAACGACACCATTGTCCAATCCGGTATCGCCAATATCGGCGCGACCGGTAATCCGTTCCCGGTTACCGTGCCGGTACTCGATGATCGATTTGCGGTGAACACGCCCATCGTGACGCCCGCGGGACGGCTGGCCGTTGCTATTTTGAACGACGATTACTTGGTGGATCTTGAGCTTTCAGCTCTCCAGGCCGAGGGTCGTGGCGAAGTGATTTCTTCGCCCCGGGTGATTACCGCTAACCAAAAAGAGGCGGTGATCAAGCAAGGTGTCGAGATTCCGTATCAAGAGGCTTCATCCAGCGGTGCCACCACCACGGAATTCAAAGAAGCCGTGCTGAGTTTGACCGTAACCCCGCAGATCACCCCGGATGATCGAATCATCATGGACCTGCTCGTCACCAAGGACAGCGTTGGTGAAACCATCACCACCGAACGCGGTGGTGCGGTGCCCAGTATCGACACCCGCTCGGTACAAACCCAGGTCTTGGTGGATAACGGGCAGACGGTGGTTCTAGGCGGTATCTACGAAACCGAGGAAACCGAGAATTACACCAAGGTTCCCTACCTGGGCGATTTGCCCTGGTTGGGTGCTTTATTCCGCTCTTCGCGTATATCGACGGATAAGACGGAATTGTTAGTTTTTGTGACGCCCAAGATTCTCAGAGAAGGCTCTAGCATCTATTAAGGGAGTATGCGCGCGGCAAGCGCGGTAGAGGGATCGACATGAAGAGACTGCTTTCTTTAGGAATTATTCTAGCCTCGGCGCTGCTCGTGGCCTGTGGTGGCAGCGGGGATACGATTGTTGGCTCGCCGACGGATCCCGGTGGTGGCGGTGGTGGTGGCCCAACCGGTGCTGCAACCATTGAGTTGATTACGACATCACCGCAACTGCAGTCTGATCAGACGGGCACAAACAAAGTCACGATTACTGCAATCGTTAAAGACACTAACAACAACGTAATTAGCAATGCCGCCGTTGCTTTTAGCGCTAGTTCGGGGCTATTACAAGTTACACAGGGTACGACCGACGCCAACGGTTTTGCCACGGCTGACCTGACTAATGGCAATGATCCAAGCAACAGGACCATTACGGTCCAAGCGACCAATGGAAACGCGAACGCTAGCATTGATATCGCCGTGGTAGGCACCACGCTGACCATTACCGGGCCTGACTTCTTATCTCAGAATGATAGTGCTGACTATACAATTTTGCTGGAAGATTCGGGTGGCTCGGGCATCAGCGACGAAACTGTCGCTGTGTCTTCCAGTAATGGAAACACGCTTTCATCAACCAGTCTCACGACCGGTGCCGACGGCGACGTGCAGGTGACGCTAACGGCCGACAATGGCGGAGCTGACACGCTAACGGCGACCGCCCTGGGCATCTCCGCCACTCACACCGTAACGGTTTCGGATGATGCGTTTACGATTACCTCACCGGCCCCGGCCGCGGAAGTCGATCTGGGCACTGCCCAGCCCGTGATCGCAAATTGGACCATCGCGGGGGTCCCGCAGGCAGGTCAATTGATTACTTTTACGACCACCCGTGGCACCTTGTCCGCGGGTAGTGCCACCACCGACGGCGCGGGCAACGCCACGGTTACCGTCACATCGAACAACGCCGGGCCCGCCTTGATCACGGCCACAACGCCGACATCGATCAGTACCACGCGCAACTTTGAGTTCGTCGCAACGACCGTGGCGACACTTGCCGTGCAAGCCTCTCCAACAACCGTTGGTACCGGCGAACAGAGCGAGATTACCGCGCTGGCACGAGATCCGGCGGGCAATCTAGTCAAGAATCAAACGGTTAATTTCGAGCTCACCGATATTACCGGCGGTTTCTTGTCGGTGGCATCGGCGGTGACCGACAGTCAGGGCCGGGCGCAGACTTTCTATACCGGCGGAAACGTCGCGAGTTCAGTTGACGGTGTCACGGTAAGAGCTTACGTGGGTGATCCCACGGCGCCCCTCGCGGAAGACTCAGTGAATCTGACGGTGGCTCAGCAAGAGCTGTTTATTGTTATCGGTACGGGTAATGATTTGTTTGAACCTACCACGGCGAGCTTTGCCAAAGAGTGGAACATTATTGTGACGGATGCCGTGGGTAATGCTGTCGCTAACGCTCCGGTTCAGGTAAGTGTGTTGTCGGAGGAATATCGTAAAGGTCGCTTGGCTCTCATAGGGGGAGAATCTTGGGGTTATGATCCAAGTACAACGCCCAACCCTAGCCCGCTGGAATGTTTAGATGAGGATGTAAATCGAGACGGTATCTTGCAGCCTGCTGAAGACGCGAATGGAAGTTTGCAAATTGAAGCGGGCAACGTTGCGACGGTAGCAGCCGTACCCGCATCGGCTCCGGCCAATGATCCTTGCACGACGGCTGGGGCTGGTGGCACGTCGGTAACCGTGAGTACCAATGGCCAGGGCATCGCGCGGGTCTGCGTGATCTATCCACAAGATCATGCCCTTTGGGTCGTTGCGAATATAGAAGCGCGGGCGACGGTATCGGGCACTGAGTTCGGTAGCAATCAGTCCTTCTTGTTGGATGCGAAAGCTGAAGACATTTCCAATGCTTCCGCATCACCACCGGGTGTCGTGAGTCCATTTGGTGAAGATACGACCTTGGATTGCAATCCGGTGCCGTAGGATCTTTGCCAAGACTTCTACAACAGCCGGCCGAGCGCCGGCTGTTTCATTACACATATTCTGACGACCTGGCCGATTTTCCAGAACAGCGTTGATTGGCATGAACTTATGCCCGATATAGGGCTATCCGTTGGCGGGGCATTATTCGGCTGCATGCGGAACACAGGTAATGCGGCCCGAGCCTACGAACACTTTCAATCGAGGGTATTCGAGATGCGGCGGCTTTTAGCCGAGATGGAACTAGGCGACAATCTGTCTTCTTCATTATGCAAGCGAGTCAGTGCCTAGTAGCCGCAACCTTTTCCTAGTTGGCCCCATGGGTTCCGGCAAAACCGCCGTGGGGCGTCGTCTCGCGCGCGATCTTCGCTTGAGCTTCGTTGACAGCGATGATGAGATTGAGGCGCGGACCGGCGTGGATATCGCCTATATTTTTGAGAAAGAGGGCGAAGAGGGATTTCGTGAGCGCGAAGCGCAGATCTTGCTGGAGTTGACCGAGCTTCCAGAGACCGTCTTGGCGACGGGCGGCGGTGCGGTAATTCGCGAGGAAAATCGAAAACTGCTGAGCCAAAGGGGGACGGTTATTTATTTGTATACGACAGTTGGCCAGCAGTTGCTGCGGACCCGGGGCGGTGCGACCCGGCCGTTGTTGAACCGTGGTAAACGGCGGGAGGTGCTCGAGGCTTTAATGGAGGTTCGCGGTCCGCTGTATCAAGAAATTGCTGATGTGATTGTTGAAACCGATTGGCGAAGTGTTGGCTCCGTCGCTCGAGAGATTCGGGATCGCCTCGATTCCGTATGATGGATTCAAATTAGCGTCAGTGCCGCCGCCGCGGCGTCGGTCGTTACCGGGCATCTCCTGGTGCGGGAAAATGTGCGAGACTGGCGTCACTACCGCTTAAGGCGTATTTTTCTGACGCCCATGACCGATTCGCCATGATTACTCTCAATGTCAATCTAGCCGAGCGTAGCTACCCGATTCTTATCGGCAGTGGCTTGCTGGCCAACACCGGCATTCTGGATGCCTATCTACGCAGTCGTGATGTGCTGATCGTGACCAACGACGTCGTTGGGCCTCTCTACCTGGAATCGCTCAAGAGCTTGTTGCCCGATCGCCGCTTAGAAACGGTGGTCTTGCCCGATGGCGAGGCGCATAAGACCTTGGCCACGGTACAACTGATCTTGGACCAGCTGGTCCATGTGGGTTATGGCCGGGATTGCACGGTGATCAGCCTGGGCGGGGGCGTGGTGGGTGACATGGCCGGCTTCGCCGCGGCTATCTACCAGCGCGGTGTGGACTTCATCCAGGTGCCGACGACCTTACTAGCCCAGGTAGATTCAGCCGTGGGTGGCAAGACGGGAGTCAACCATTCGGGCGGCAAAAATCTAATCGGCGCCTTTCATCAGCCGCGCTGCGTGCTGACCGACACGGATGTCTTGGCTACCTTGACTGACCGCGAACTATCCGCCGGCTTGGCCGAGGTCGTTAAGTATGGGCTTATTCAGAATGCTGAGTTCTTGGCCTGGCTGGACGCTCACGTGGAAAAATTGCTGCAGCGTGATGCGACCAGCCTACTGCAGGCGATTCGGGTGTCTTGTGAGTCCAAGGCCGAGCTTGTCGCTGCTGATGAAAAAGAATATGGGCAGCGAGCGCTGTTGAATTTGGGGCATACCTTTGGTCACGCCATCGAGAACAGTCTTGGCTACGGCGAATGGCTGCACGGCGAAGCGGTATCAGCAGGCATGGTCATGGCTGCCGATTTTTCTGCGTGTTTAAATTGGCTCGGCAATAAAGACGCGCGCGCGGTTCGTGATCTTCTACAGAAATTCAAATTGCCGGTGGATGTTCCCGCGATCCCGGCCCAGGCCTTCGTGGCGGCCATGGGTATGGACAAGAAGGTGGTGGCCGGCCAGATTCGTTTGGTTTTACTCAAGGCCCTCGGCGAAGCGGTGGTTACAGCAGATTATGATTCGGCCAAACTGTCAAACTTTCTAGATGAGATCTTTGCGAAGTAGCGCGAGTTTTTCTGTCGCATGAGCAAGCTAAGGTCCGAGCCCAAAGCCGCAGCGATTCGTTTGGCACCCTACGCCGCGTCTGAGGAGAGTACCCGTGGCCGCTTGCATGCGGAACCCAGCCATCCCTACCGCGGAGAATACCAGCGTGATCGCGACCGAATCGTTCACTGCACTGCATTTCGGCGTTTGGTCTACAAAACACAAGTTTTTGTCAATCACGAGGGCGATCATTACCGCACGCGTCTAACGCACTCATTAGAAGTTGCCCAAATCGGCCGGACGGTGGCCCAATGCCTAAGTCTTAACGAGCAGCTCGTCGAGGCTATTTGTCTGGCCCATGATTTGGGTCATACGCCCTTCGGCCATGCCGGACAAGATGCGCTTAATGAATGCATGCAGGCCTGGGGTGGCTTCGAACACAATCTCCAATCGCTGCGGGTAGTGGACGAATTGGAAGAGCGATATGCAGATTTCCCGGGTCTAAATCTGAGCTTCGAAACCCGAGAAGGAATTCTGAAGCATTGTTCAAAGAAAAATGCCCGCCAGCTGGGCGCCTTGGGGCAGCGTTTCTTGGAGCGGCGTCAGGCCGGTTTGGAGGCGCAGTTGGCAAATCTCGCGGATGAAATAGCCTATAACAACCATGATGTGGATGACGGTTTGCGGGCCGGTTTATTGACTTTAGACGAATTGGCCTCGGTGAATTTGTTCGGCGAGCACTATGCGCAAGTCTTAGCCAAGCACGCACAAATTGGTCAGCGCGCATTAATCCACGAAATCGTCCGCGCCATGATCGATGAAGTCGTCACCGACCTTATTGATACCAGCCGGGATGCCTTGGCTGGTGCCAATCCGGCGGATATAGAGGCGGTTCGCCGACATGCACAGCCGCTGATCGATTTCAGTGCCGCCACTCGAGAGCGACACCTTGCCCTGAAGAAATATCTGCGCCAGAGCTTGTATCGCCATGAGCGGGTGCGAGCGATGACGCGCCGAGCCGGCGAAGTAGTCAGCGGCTTGTTCGCCGCTTACATGAATGATTTGCATGCGATGCCGCGAGGGCATGTGAAGCGTGCAAAGTTGTGGGAAGAAAATATGGGCGAGGCCGGGCGCGCCCGCGCTGTGGCAGACTATGTGGCCGGTATGACTGATCGCTACGCACTATCGGCGTATGCAAGACTCGGCGGTACGACGCGCGAATTACAGACTGCAATAGAATAACGGCAGGAATTCCATGACCAATAAAATAAACGACCGCGACCGGCTAATTTTCGCCTTGGATGTGCCCGAGGCGGACCAAGCGCGTGCCTTAGTGCAAGAATTGGGTGATGCCGTGTCGTTCTACAAAATCGGCCTCGAACTCATGATGGCGGGTGGATATTTCGAACTCATCGATTGGTTGCTGGCTCGAGATAAGCAGGTCTTCACAGATCTTAAGTTCTTCGACGTGCCGGCGACCGTGGGCCGCGCCGTGTCTCGCCTAGCTAGCCGCGGCGTCAGCTTTGCCACGGTTCACGGCAATCAATCCATCATGCAGGCAGCCGCGGCGGCCAAGGGCCCTGAATTGAAGATATTGGCCGTCACGGTGCTGACCAGCCTCGATCGAGGTGACCTGGATGACCTGGGCTTTGATTGCGATGTCCCGCAACTCGTGTTATCGCGCGCCCGGCGGGCGCTAGAGTCCGGTTGCGATGGTGTGGTGGCTTCGGGACTAGAACTGCCCGCCATGCGCGCGGCCGTAGACCGCCGCCTGCTCGTGGTAACGCCAGGAATTCGCCCGGTTGAAAATCGTCCCAGTGACGATCAGAAACGCGTGGTTACGGTAGAGCAAGCGTTTACCGATGGTGCCGATCATATCGTCGTGGGTCGACCGATACGCGATGCAAACAATCCCCGGGCCGCGGCTGAGGCCATTCAAGCATCAATTTCGGCGGTCCTGCAATGACCCCCAACTGAGGCCCAGCTTCTGATTTCAAGCAACTGGTTTGTCAGCGCGCTGATCGGCATGGTTTGCTATGCCTGTATGGCGCTGTTACTCAAGCGCCTGTCGCTAAGTCTCGAACCCGCAATCATACTTTTGTATCTGTTTTCGCTGACGGCGCTGCTATTCTTATTGTATTCCCTGCTGGGCGAGACCGTTTACAGGATCAGTGGGTCGCTTTTTTTATTGTTATTGCTCGCGGCGTTTTTTGCCTTCGCCGGTAACTTTTTTGACCTGCGGGCATTAAGCCTGGCGCCTAATGCCGGTTATGCGGCGGCCATCAAAGGTGGTCAAATCGTGCTGATAACCCTAGGTGCCTATTTCTTGTTCAAGGGCCAATCCATCACGGTCACGGGCGCTCTTGGTGTTGCCTTGATTGTTCTGGGTATCGCGCTGCTGTCTATGCACGAGTAATTAAGGGTCAAACCGATTTTCTCGGGAGCCAGAGTCTTAGAAATTATCTCGCTGTTTGCCCCGAGAAAATGGGTTCGACCCCTAATCAACCATGCGTAGCTGTGGTTCGAGTATGGGCCATAAGGTTCCCAGTAACAGGGGTTGGCCGTCCACATTGGGGTGAATGCCGTCGGCCTGCATCAACGCGGGGTTTAGAGCCACATCGGCCATGAAGAATTTGATTAAGGGTAAGTCGTATTTGGCGGCAAGTTGCGGATAAATATCTGCAAATTCTTGCGTATATTTTGCGCCGTAATTGGGCGGCATCATCATGCCGGCGAGTACAACGACTGCACCTTCTGCCTGGCTCAGCGTGATCATTGCATCTAGATTGTCGCGGGTCACTGCTATCGGTGTGCCGCGTAATCCATCGTTACCACCGAGCTCAATGACCACTATATCGGGTTGATGCTTCGCTAAGGCGCGTGGCAAGCGGCGCAACCCTCCTGAAGTCGTATCGCCGCTAATGCTGGCATTGATTACGCGATAACCGTAACCTTCCGTTTCCAGTCGCTCCTGTAATAAAGCGACCCAGCCTTTTTCCACGGGTATGCCAAAACCCGCGCTGAGGCTATCGCCCACCACCAGGATGCTGCGGTCTTGGCCGCTAGCCAGACAACTACTGGTAAACAGCAGCAGCGCTAGCACTATTTTATGGGCAACGGACGAAGTCATGGATGATCAGATCGCATTGCGCGCCGAGGGTCTTGGGCGTGAGGTTAGCAGCCCGGAGGGATCGCTGACCATCCTTAGCGGTGTGAATTTGAGTGTCAAAGTGGGCGAAGCCGTGGCACTGGTGGGGTCCTCGGGTGCCGGTAAGACCACGCTATTGGCGCTGCTGGCGGGATTGGACCAGGCTTCGTCTGGAAAAGTCTGGCTCGGCGGCGACGAACTTACCGCGCTTGATGAAGACGGGCGCGCGCAACTGCGCGGCCAGCGCGTGGGCTTCGTCTTTCAATCATTTCACTTAATCCCTTCCCTCACGGCCTTGGAAAATGTCATGTTGCCGCTGGAACTCGCGGGCGATGAGGGCGCGCGCGCGCGCGCAAAAGCCGCGCTGGAAAGCGTGGGTCTGACACCACGCATCGGTCACTATCCGAAACAACTCTCCGGCGGTGAAAAGCAGCGCGTCGCCATCGCGCGGGCATTTGTTGCTAAACCGGAAATACTCTTTGCCGATGAGCCCACCGGCAATTTGGATACGGCCAGCGGCCAACGCGTTGCCGACCTATTGTTTGAACTGAACAAGCAATCTAAGACGACCCTCGTCCTGGTCACCCATGATCGGCAACTAGCCAAGCGTTGTGATCGCGTTTTTGAAATTGAAGCGGGGCGTCTAAAAGCATGAGGGGTGTTAGCTTTGGCCTAAGTGCCTGGTGGCGCGATCTGCGCGCCGGCGAGCTGAATGTCCTGTTGATTGCGGTGTTGGTGGCCGTGACTGCCATGACGGCCGTCGGCTTTTTCACTGATCGTGTGGGTCGCGCCATTCGCGCTCAGGCCGGAGCGGTGTTGGCGGCGGACCTAGAGCTGCGCGCCAGTTCTCCCATTGATCCGGCTTATCAAGCGGCCGCCCGCGATCGCGGTTTGCGTGTGGGCGGCGCCATTGCGTTCCCCACCATGGTACTAGCGGGCGAAGCCAATGCTTTGGCCATGGTAAGAGCGGTGACCGAAGGCTATCCCTTGCGGGGCGAGTTGCTCATCTCCACAGAACTATTTGGCGAAACCGAGCCGGCCGTCGGTATTCCTGAACCGGGTACCGCTTGGGCGGAGCCCGGTTTGTTGGGCCGTATGGATATTGAGGTCGGTACCCAACTCAGTATTGGCGAATCGACGGTGACGGTCACGCGGGTACTCGAATACGCGCCCGGTCAGAACGTGGGTGGCATGGCCGCACTGGCCCCCGGGTTAATGGTCAATTTGGCAGATTTAGAATCATTCCGCGTGCTCAAGCCCGGCAGCCGGGTCACTTACCGGCAGCTGTTCGCGGGCACCGAAGAGCAAGTGGCAGGTTTGCGAGCAGAACTTACACCGATCTTAACCAAAGGCGTCAGTCTACGCGGTCTGGAAGACGCCGGTGAGCAGATTAACGCGGCCATTGATCGCGCCCAGCGATTCCTGACCTTGGCATCCTTGGTGACGGTGATATTGGCGGCGATTGCCACGGCCATGGCAACCCGTCGCTACGTGCTTCGTCACCTGGATAATGTGGCCCTCATGAAGAGCATGGGCGCCACGCAAGCCTTTATCCGCACCAGCATGCTCACGCAAATCTCCCTGATCATTCTTGGTACGGCAATCCTTGGTTCCTTGTTTGGTTATTTTGGCCAACGCGCACTCGTTAGCCTGGCCACGGGCATTATCAATATCGACTTGCCGTCCGCGTCCTTGGCCGCCGGTAGCTTAGGTTTATTGACCGCCGCAACCATCACTTTGGGCTTCGCATTACCTCATCTGTGGCAGCTCAATAACACCTCGCCGATCCGGGTACTGCGACATGACTTGCCGCCGCCGCCGCTCAGCGTGGGGCTTACCTACGGCGTTGCCATCGCCGCTCTGTTGCTGATGATTTACGCCATCGTGCGCGATTTGACTTTGCTGGTGTTGATTGCTGGCGGCTTGGTCGCCGTGGCGGCGCTAGCGGTTGCGGGTGGCTGGCTGTTAATTCGCGTTGTTTCACAACTGCGTGGCGCGGCAGGAGTGGCTTGGCGCTACGGCTTAGCCAACATCTCGCGGCGCGGTGGTGAAAGCATTGTCCAGATTGTTGCTTTTGCGCTGAGTCTCATGGTTTTGTTGCTACTGACCTTGGTGCGTACCGACATCTTAGCGGAATGGCGCCGTTCAATTCCTGATGATGCGCCTAACTACTTCCTGATCAATATTGAACCGGAACAATGGCCGGGTATTAGGAAATTCTTTGCGGCCGAAGCTGGCAGCAAACTGGATGCGTTGCCTTTTATCCGCGGCAGGCTGACTAGTGTGAACAAGCAGTCGGTGGATGAGTTCGAATTTGCGAACCCTCAAGGCGCGCGTTTTGCGCGGCAAGAATCAAACATGACTTGGGCGAAGGAGTTTCCGACGACCAATGAGTTGCGAGAGGGCGAGTGGTGGGACCCTTCGCGCAGTGATGAAATCGAAATCTCCCTGGAGCGCAGCTTGGCCGATAACTTGGGTGTGGGTATCGGAGATAGCCTAGGCTTTAGCGTCGGTGGCGAAGAATTCGCTGCGCCGATTACCAGTATTCGCTCCGTAGAGTGGGACTCCTTCGCGCCGAACTTTTATGTGATGTTGTCCCCGGGCCTGGCCGAGCAACTGCCGCAAACATATATCGCCAGCGTCTATGTGCCACGCGAGCAACGTCGCTTGTTGAATCAATTCATCAGGAATTTTCCGGGTGTGACGGTTCTGGACCTAGGGGTTATTTTGGGCCAGGTGCGCATGATCATCGATCGCGCTTCCATGTCGGTTCAGTATGTGTTTTTGTTCACGGTCCTGGCGGGAATAATGGTTCTCTTGGCTGCTGTGCAGCTCACCCGGGACGAACGTCGCTTCGAAAGTGCAATTTTGCATACCTTAGGTGCCGCGCGTCGAAAGATCATGCAAGGTGTCGCGGTGGAATTTATCGCTTTGGGTAGCCTGGCTGGAATTTTGGCTGCTTTAGGGGCCGCGGGCGTGAGTTGGCTATTAGCTACTCGAGTGTTTCAGCTTGACTATCAAATAAACCCTTGGTTATTGCTCACGGGCTGGGCTGCAGGCGCATTAATCGTCGGCATCACGGGCACTTTGGCGACACGGAAGGCGGTTACGGCGCCGCCGGTGGTGGTTTTGCGCGGTTGAGGGTTCAACCCCCTGGTACATATGTACCATCAGGCCATTCTTAGGGCGTTTGCCCGATTCATCGGATGGCCGTGAGTCCTTATGCTTCTTCTTAGCGCCTAAACGCGTTGCTAGATGGAGCTGTTATGGTAGACCAAGATTATTCCTATCCGCGTTACGCAAGATTCTTGCATGTTGGGATGGCGGGTTTCGGTATTGCGGCATTTCTGACAGGAGAATTGGCGGAGAATGGTGAGAACTCGCTGGGCTATTTGCTCCATGCCTATTTGGGTTTGTCCTTGGCGGGCACCATATTGTTGCGCATCTGGCGAGGCTTTTTCGCGGCAGGACCATTGCGCTTTGCCGGTTGGTCGCCTATATCTGCTGCTCAGTGGCGATCGGCGGGCCGGGACATTCGAAGCTTGCTAAGCCTTAGGCTCCCTGAGCGGGGCATGCACGAAGGGCTGGCTGGTCTTACCCAGGCTTTCGGAATTATCATTTTTGCCGGGATGGGCGCAACGGGAACAGCGCTTTTCCTAATTGGTGGTGGCGCAGAGAGTTCCTTGTATGAACTAGTGGAGGAGGTGCACGAGTTGGGGGAAGCACTTATTCCACTCTATCTACTACTCCACGTAGGATCCGTTTTATTGCACTCCTGCGCGGGCCGCCCCATATGGCAAAGAATGTGGACATTCAAAAAGACGCATCGGCCGGAAGAGACGGAACATCTGCGTTCCAGTTCCAGCACTACTATCCGGTCATAGTTCTAGCGTCGGCATCGGTATTCTTTGCGTATGACATTGTTGCGGATTTTCTCGATGATGGTGAGAGCTGGCCTCACGTCCTGGCTGAATTATTGGTCTTTTTGGCTATCTCAGTAGTCTTGCTAGGGGAATTGCGTCGGGTTGCTCGCCTCCGTCTTGCAGTTCACAGCGAGCGGGAAAAAATTGCACGACTGAGTGGTGAGCTGTTAGCAGTGATGCGCAATCAGTTCAAAAACTGGGACTTATCACCATCGGAAAGTGACGTGGCCTTACTGCTGATCAAGGGCTTGTCCATGCGGGAGATTTCGCTTGCTCGCAGGGTTAAGGAGAAGACCGTCAGGCAGCAGGCAGCTGCTATCTACGCAAAATCTGGTTATGCGGGGCGTCATGAATTGGCCGCGCATTTTATTGAGGATTTGCTGGGTGAGAATTAGGGGTCGAACCGATTGTTCTTTAGCAGGCGGCTATGGTCGCCTGCTAAAGAACAATCGGTTCGACCCCTAATGCCCTTACACGGTTGGCGCGATGTTTGCATTCAGACGAAACATATTCTTGGGGTCATACTCATTTTTTAGCGCGACCAGTCGCGGATAATTGCCCAAATAGTTTTTGTGTATCAGCGTATCGGTTTCGTCCATTAGACTGTTGACGTAGAATCCCTCGGTATACTTTGCTGCCGCACCGAAATACTCGCGACCCCAGTTCACATTGGTGTCTGAAAGTTCGGGCTGATCCCACACGGCGCCGATCATTAGATCAAATTCGCCGTAGCGGTGCGCATAAGCTGTGGCATCGGCCGGCAAATCCTGGATGGCGCCACCCAATTGCGACATGACCACGACCATCTCACGCTGTGTCGAGGGTTCTAGGCGTCCAACCAGCTCATCTATCAATCCGTCGGATATTTCCGGTATGTAGCCTGATTTCAAATAGTACTTGCGACCGTAAGCTAGCTGCTGGTCATTCGACACTTGCAGTTTCGAGTACAGGGTTTTCTTTATGCCCATGCGTATCGGTTTGCCGAAATTCATCAGTGGTGCCAAATGCTTTTCCGCTTTGCGAATGTCACCACAGTAAGTGGCGCTCATGATTACAAAGCCCTTGCCGTTGGGCATCATCAGCATATTGCCGTTTAGAGAAAGCTCCCGATGGGACCGCTGTGAAAATTCATTGACAAAGCTCAGCACATCTTTGGCGCTTTCCATGGGGTACACGATACCGCCGGCCAGCACTTCATTTGTAAACGGATGTAACTGATACTCGAATGATGTCGCGACCCCGAAGTTGCCACCGCCGCCGCGCAAGCCCCAAAATAGCTCGGCATTTTCGTCGTTACTGGCGCGCAGAAAACGCCCATTAGCCGTGACGACATCAACCGACAAGAGATTATCGCTGGTCAGACCGTGCTGACGGCACAAGCGGCCGATGCCGCCACCTAAAGTCAGCCCGCCGGCGCCCGTGTGAGACACGGTACCCGAGGTGGTGGCTAGGCCCAGGGGAATCGTTTCGTGGTCTAGGTTGCGCAACAGCGCGCCGCCTTCGACCCGCGCGGTTTTTCGCTGCCGGTCAACATGCACACCGTTCATCGGACTGAGATCTATCATCAAACCGCCTTCACAGGCGGACTTACCGGCGATGCTATGGCCTCCGGCACGCACCGACAACAAGAGATTATTCTCGCGGGCGAAGTTAACGCCATTAACGACATCGGTGACACCAGAACACTGAGCGATGAGGGCGGGCTTGCGATCAAACATGCCGTTCCACACGGTGCGCGCGCTTTCGTAGCCGTCGTTTCCGGCAAGCAAGAGCCGTCCATTGAGACTGTTTGCGAACTCCTTCACCGCCGACTTGCTTAGCACTAATTCTTTACCATCCAGTGAAATGGCAGCGACATCAGACGATATTTTGGCGCGCTTAGTTGCCGCCCAACTTAGGCTGGGTAGCCCAGCAGTGCTGCCAAGGGCTAAGGATGACTGAATGAAGTGACGACGATCCATGGCTAAAATCTCCCAAGCGAGCGCTAGAAAATTAACGCTCTGACTATCCGGCTAAATTCAATATTTGCGAAGAGACATATCCATCAGCGGCTTGATCATCCGAAGACTTGGCCTTTAACAGTCCACCGATAGGTAATACACCACGTGGCCTCGCATTCAAGGCGCGAGATCCACAAGCAGTCGCCCGGTGATACCTTCGTCGCTCAACCAAGCTTCGTTCATAAATTGTTCCTTGACCCAGTCAATGGAGTGCCTAGATTGCGCCAACTTTGACCCGGGATCATCGAGGGCATTGCCTCTGCTATAGCAGAGCAAGTATGGCTCTTCATTGATGGATATTGAAAACCACGATTCGATGGCTATTTCATCTTCGCGAAGGGTTTCAACGGCGTCGACCTTACGCTCGGCCATGGTCTGTACCCATTGCTTGACTGTGCCTTCCGAGCCCGGTTTGAGCTTGATTAGTTTTACGGTCGCTTCCACCAACTAGCCCTCTCAGCGTGGAGTGCCCATTTTAGTGGTTGGCGCGCTTATGGGGGGCACCGTCAGCAAGTGCTTGTTGGCCTGTTCATCCTTTGGCGCCCAGGATTCGCATTTGCCGGCGGCACAGCTGTTGCGCCCTGTGCACGACTAGGCTACGCGGTTGCGATACTCACCGCCGATAAAGGCGGCCACAGTTGCCGCGAGTTCATCGACAGCGCGTTGCCGGCTTTCCTGTGCTGCCCAGGCCACATGTGGTGTAAGCAGGAGGTTTTCCAAGGTCGAGGTCACCAAGTTGTCATTGAGGGCCGGCGGCTCTTGATGGATTACATCGATACCCGCGCCGGCAATATGTCCTGCCGAGAGTGCCGCAATCAGAGCTTCGTTATCAATAAGTTTGCCGCGGGCCGTATTGATCAACACCGCATCCTCGCGCATTTTCTCCAAGCTGCTTCGATTGATCAGGTTCGTCGTTTCTGTTGTTAAAGGACAGTGCAGACTGATGAAGTGCGACTGAGCGACTAGTGCACCCCAGCCAATGCGCGGAATATCCGCCGCGATAACCGGTTCATCAAACATGTCGTCCAAGACATAAGGACGGCGAGCGGCAACTACACGCATGCCGAAAGCTTGACCGATCTTGGCAACGGCGCGTCCCAGTGTGCCAAGCCCAACGATGCCGAGGGTCTTGCCCGCGAGTTCACGGCTGCGCTGATTGAGTAGGCAAAAATGTGGGCTGCGGGACCAGTCACCCGCGCGCAAGCTTTGGCCGTAGCGTCTTAGACCTAATGTCAATTCAAGCATTAGACCAAAGACATGCTGTACTACAGAAGGCGTGCAATAGTCACGAATGTTACAAACGGCGATGCCCTGCTCGGCGGCGGCCTGTAAATCTACATTGTCTGTGCCCGTCGCTGCCAGGCAGATCAGCTCTAGATGCTTAGCCTGTGCTAAGCATTGATGATTCAACCTGACTTTATTAACCAAGACAATTTTCGCCTCGGCGATTCGTGTGGCAACTTCATTTTCCGCGGTGTTCGGATAGAGTTCTAGGGACGGTAGCAATTGCTGCAACGGTTCGGGGTTGATGTCTTCGGGCCCTAGACTTCCGTAGTCGAGAAAAACCGCTTGCATCGATTGTCTAGGCCGCCGGCGCCTCAGCCGGAGTCCTGAAGTCCATGCGCAATGCCATTCACGCTCGCGATTAGTCCGTCTAGCACTTCATTTTCTTGCGCACCCTGACTTCGCCAGCGTTTCAGCAATTCCACTTGTAGCAGGCTCATTGGGTCAACATAGGGATTGCGCAAACGAATGGCTCGTCGCAGATTCGGCTGCTTTTCGAGTAGCACATCCTGGTCTTTGATCTCCAGTAAACGGGCCACGGTCAAATTAAATTCTGTGCGGATCTGTGGAAAAAAGCGCTCATGCAACTCGGGAGAAATTTCAGAATAGCGCCTCGCAATGGCTAAATCCGATTTGGCTAATACCATTTCGAGATCGGCCAACAGGGCGCGAAAAAACGGCCATTTTGTCGCGGCCTCTTGCAAAGCCTTTAAACCAAATTCGTCGACGGCTTTGGTCAATCCGGAACCTGTGCCATACCAGCCTGGCAGTAGGCAGCGGCACTGGGTCCAAGCGAAATCCCAGGGCACCGCGCGGCTGGGTTGTGGATCGATGTGATCGTCTGTGTTTTCACCGGCGACGCGTTCTTGCATGATTTCGATCACGTCTACAGGCGTGGCGCTGCGAAAATACTCGTTGAAGCCCTCTTGTTTATGCACCATGGCTTGATAACGTGCCCGGCTCGCATCGACTATACAGTCCATCATCCGGTGCCATTCGTTGGTTTTTGCCTCCGGCGGCCCAGCGGTGGCGGTGGCTAGCGCAACTGAACCGGCAGCTTGCTCCAGGGTGCGCAAGGCAACACTGCGCAAACCGTATTTGGCGTTGATGAGTTCACCTTGTTCGGTCGCACGCAGCCGCCCTCGAACGGAGCCAGGCGGCGAGCCCAAGACGGCGGCGTGGGTTTTGCCGCCACCGCGGCTGGTCGTGCCGCCTCGGCCGTGAAATAGCGTGAGACTTACGCCCGCGTTCTCGATGACCCGTACTAAATCAGCTTGCGCTGTTTGCAGTGTCCAACGCGACGGTGCCAGACCACTGTGCCGATTGCTGTCGGAGTAGCTCACCATCACAATTTGCCGGTCGTCTCTGCCCTTAAGGTGCTCGCGGTAGATTGAATCGTCCAAGAGATCGGCAACAATTTGCGCACTCGCGGACAAGTCTTGGACGGTTTCAAAATACGGCACAATGTCCAAAGGCACACCGCCGCCGGGGGCTCGCAAGTCGCCCCAGCGAGCCAGTAACATCACGGCCAACACGTCATCTACGCCATGCGCCATGCTGATTACATAGGGACCAATGGCATGTTTGCCGTATTTCCGCCGACAAAACGCAATCGCCTGAAATATCGATAAATCTCGGCGGGATACATTGTCCAAGCCGCCGGCTGGCGACTCATTTATTTCTAACGCTTTGTGAATTCGTTGGGCTCGTTCCGCGGGCGTTTTGTCCATCCAATCCGCTTCACCTAGACAACGGCCTACCACGCCCTGATTCACTAAGGCATGTTGGCGAATATCCAAAGTCAAGAAGTGAAAGCCGAATGTTTCAACGCGACGAATTAGCCGGCGCACGGCAAACAGCCCGGCATGCACGCCTTTGTTTTCTACTAAGCTGCGGGCGATGAGCCTAAGATCAGAAAGGAACTCGTCCGGAGATTCATAGGGAAACACGTCATCGTCATAAGTTGACTGTAGACGTTGCATGATCAGCCGGAGAAATACACGGTAGGGCATTTCTCTATGCCGCAGCGGGACGGCACTTAGCGCGTGGGGAAAATGTCCGACATACTCTTCAATGCGTGTGTCGATATCCGGATGCACCGCTATCCGTCGAGTGCTCTGACTGAGCTTTCCAGACAGCGCGCGGCACTCTCCATAGTACTGATCGAGAATCAACGATCTCTGCCGAGCTAAGGTTTGCCGGATGGTACGCGCCGTGGTCTCCGGCCTGGCCGCCATATCGCCGCCAATACCCGACGCAAAGCGTACAATATTTGGCAGCGGTAACGCTTGTGCCGAGTGACCATGGGCCGACACTAATGCGTCCTTTAGCGATTCGTAAAATACGGGTAGGGCCCGATAGATGACATCGGTAAAAAAGAACAGCACATGTTCGAGTTCATCGAAACTGGTTCGCGCGCCGGCGGGGTGTTCTTCCGTTTGCCAGATCGTGGTAACGCTATCGCGAATATTGGCCAAATTCGTACGCCGTTCCAAGGGCGGCAGAGCTGGGTTCTGAATATCGATCAAGCGCCGGACAATATTTTGTTGCTTGCGCAGTATCGTGCGCCGCGTTGGTTCGGAGGGGTGGGCGGTAAACACCGGTTCCACTAGCATGTCGCGGAACAACTGCAGCGTGTCTTCCAAGGAAAGGCCAGCATCGCGCAGCTTAAGCACGCAATCTTCCAGCCCTCCGGGCTGATGAATACCAGAGTCTCGCAAGTAGTCTCGACGGCGGCGTATGCGATGAACTTGTTCCGCCGTATTGACCATTTGAAAATAGGTGGAGAACGCGCGAATGAAATCGCGAGATCCATCGATGGGCAAGTTGCTGAGTAGGGATACCAGCTGATCACCGGCATCAGAGTTGCCTTCCCGGCGGGCGATTGCATCGCGGCGGGCGCGCTCGACAAGATTGAACAATTCATCGCCGCCTTGTTCGCGCAGCAATTCGCCAACCATGCCGCCCAGGTGATGTACGTCTTCACGCAAACCCGTTTCTTTTTCATTGAAACGGATATCGTCACGCTTCTCGGCCGGTCTCGAGGCCGGATGAAGACCGGTTTGGTCATGAGGATAAGTGGCGGACATACAGGATGGCCAGGTTCTTGGACGGCGTCGTGGCGCCTAAGACTGCATCTTAAAACCGTGCCTGCGCCGATGGAAGTACCGAGTTTGCAGTGCCGAAACTCCAGGAACGCGGGCAATAGTCAGGCAGCGCAATGGATAGCCATTTGGCAGATTAGCTTATGGCCGCGCGGAGCATTGATCAGTCGCCACCCGAGTCGCTCGCCAGGCGGGCTGCGGAGCTTGAGGCAGATGCTGTCTTTTGGAGACAGCGCTTCACCCAGCTGTTATGCCATCCGGCCGTTGAGGTGCCCACGGCCTTGCATGGTCTTGCCCTGGTATTGACTGGCGAAGCAGCATCCCTAGGGTCCGCCGTGGCTGGTTTGGCCCGCCAAATAGCGCCGCTACTGCGCGCGGGCCGGCCGGTGAGCATTGATCTTGACGACGCATTGGGTCGCCGCGCCCTGTGTGCCCATCGTCTCGCTGCGCATCTGGAGCACGGGCTACCCGCGGCCCTACGCGGGCTTGGCGTTGCGCCACTGCGCTTGTCGCTATCGTTTGCCATGCGTGCCGATCCAGACTTGTCGGCATTGCTCGCGCTGCGCCGGGTCGCGGCCTTGGGCTTGCCGCGTCTTCAGATCAAGTTACCGCCGCAGGGTCCGCGCGCCCACGAAAGCGCCATGCTTTGGCGATTTGCCACCGCATTGGCCCATCGAGAACCGGGTGTTGAACTGGTGTATGCCCGGTCATCAAGATCCGCCTGTGATCTATGCGCCATGGAAAAACCCAGTGCGGTACTTCCCGAAGCGCGATTTGCCGTACCCAGTGGTAGCGCCTGGTTGTTGCTTCGCTTGCGGCTTGATCAGGTCGGCCTGAGAACGGATCAAGGCCGGCACTTGCACGGCTTGCTGCGAGACTTGATTCGCTTTGCCGACAATTTGCTGGAAGTCATGGATTGGCATAACGCTGGAACACGATCCGATGCCATCGGTCAGCGCCGCCTGGGCATTCAACTTTTTGGACTGTCGTCACTCATAGACAGCACCGGCTGTGATCCCGCAGCACCGGCCACCGCGCGGTGGCTTACCCGGCGGCTTCGATATCTAAGACATAGCCTGCATCGTGAATCACGTCGATTGGCGCGCGAGCGCGGAGCGTTTCCAGCGCTGGACACTCGGCGCTTGCGAGCGATCTTGCTGGAGCGATACGGGTCTGCCGGTGCGCAGCGGCTCATCGAAAGGCGGGCGATCCGGCACCGTCATTTGCTGTTGGCATCACCGTTTGCGCTGTTACCGACTCATCGCGGGCGATATGCAAACCGGGAGTACTTGCAGTTAGTGCCGGCCTTGCGCAGTGCGGACAGTATTGCCACCTACGCCTGTCCCGTAGATATCAGCCTGGCGGACTATCGTCAGGGCTTAAGGCTGGCTTGGGCTCTGGCGGAACACTACGACTGATTTGGCGCGGAACCCGGCCCCCGGTATCCTAGTGTGGCTCGACATCGCGTCGCTTTGCACACAAAGGACACACTTTTGCCGCAGCTCCCAGATCCTCACGCCCTGATTGTCATTTTTCTAACGGGCGTTACATTGCTTCTATTCACAAAAGACCGCATTCCGCTGGAGACCACGGGTCTTGGTGTGATGTTGTTGTTGATCTTGTTGTTTTATTTTTTTCCTTATCAGGACGTTCGACCTGCAGACTTTTTCGTTAACTTTGGCAATGAAGCACTGGTTACCGTTTGTGCGCTATTGGTGGTTAGCCGTGGCTTAGAAACCACGGGTGCTTTGCAACCCTTGGGCAATGTCATGGCCCGCTATTGGTCCCACAGTCCTAAGCTCGCGCTGCTGTTCACTTTGATAGTTGGCGCTGTGCTCAGCGCATTTTTGAACAACACGCCGATTGTGGTGATGTTGTTACCGGTGCTGGTTGCCTGTTCCATGCGTTCACGCACACCACCGTCGGAAGTGCTTATGCCCATGGGTCTGGCTACATTGATTGGTGGCATGGCGACGACCATTGGTACGTCAACGAATTTATTGGTGGTTGGCATTGCCGCGGACATGGGTCAGCGGCAATTTGAAATGTTTGATTTCGCCTTGCCAGTGGTGATTGCGGGCTGCTTTGGCTTGCTTTTCCTCTGGTTAGTGGCGCCCAGGCTTGTGCCTGATCGACAGCCGCTCATGCTCGACACTTCGCCGCGTATATTCAATGCCATCCTAAATGTTAACGAAGAAAGTTTCGCCAATGGAAAAACGCTATCGGAAATTCTAGCGCGCACGGAAAATCGTATGCGCGTGGACCGGATCCAAAGAACCGACACGCTGTTTGTCGCCAAGCTACCGTCCGTCAAAGTACAGGCCGGTGATCGTCTCTATGTCCGTGATTCATCCGACCGCCTAAAGGAGTTCGAGCAAATTCTGGGAGCGACCTTGTACAGCGCTGACGATACCGAGCACCCGGTTACTGAAAGTCAGCCCTTGGATAGTGAAGGCCAGCAGCTCGCTGAGTTGGTGGTGACCCGCGGATCGCCTTTACATCACAGCACCCTCAGCTCGGCGCAATTTGCCGCTAGATTTCGGCTGGTACCCATGGCTTTACATCGACCACGCGCGGCGCGCGATTTAGGCGGTGATTTGAATTCGGTTCGCTTGCGCGCCGGCGACGTGTTGCTAGTTCAGGGTGCGGAAGAGGCGATAAACGAGTTGCGAGAAAGTGGTTCGATGCTGGTTCTAGATGCGACCACCGATTTGCCACACACTGCGCGGGCGCCGGTGGCCCTGGGCATTATGGGTGCCGTGGTTGCCATGGCTGCCGTCGGCATCATGCCCATTTCGGTGGCAGCGCTATGCGGAATCGCCGCCATGTTGCTGACCGGCTGCATGCAATGGAAAGATGCGGCCGAGTCTCTGAATATTCCGGTCATCATGATCATTGTGGCTAGCTTATGCTTGGGCTTTGCCATGATGGAAACTGGCGGTGCCGACTTTATTGCGGAATTGTTTGTTGCCGGTACTAGTTTTTTACCGACGCCGGCCATTCTAAGTGGCCTGATATTGCTGATGACTGTGCTGACCAACGTAGTCTCGAATAATGCGGCGGCGGTTATTGGCACGCCAGTGGCCATCAGTATTGCGCAGCAGCTGGAGGCTCCCGTGGAGCCCTTCATCCTGGCCGTGGTTTTCGGCGCGAACATGAGTTTTGCCACGCCGATTGGTTATCAAACGAACCTGCTCATCATGAGTGCCGGCGGTTATAAATTTGGTGATTTTATGCGCGTGGGAATTCCGCTCACAGCTATTATGTGGCTGGTGTTTTCATTGATTCTGCCGCTGCTCTACGACCTGGGCTAATGGTTGTTTTGCCAGATTCGGAGATTCACCCTTGACGGCGCCGGCCTTGGACGGCGATACTCCGGCGCCATGAAGCGCATGATCGCAATCCGTAATGGCTGGTGGGGCCTCTCCAAAGGGAGGGTTGCCGACTAACGCCTTACGTTCGATCGGATTGGAGCCCATCCCCGGAAACCGGTGATGGGCTTTTTTATTGTCCGCGCCAAGCTAAAGGAAAGTCTGGAAAACAAGATGCAAGCACCCTTCGATATTAGTGCCGATCTGGATACCCCGGTATCCACGTATCTCAAACTAGGCCCGCTGAAGCCGCGGTACTTGTTGGAAAGCGTGGAACGGGGCGCGCACCTCGCGCGCTATTCTTTTCTGGGTTTTGGCGAAGCGACGACCATTCGACTAGACCAGGACGGACTGCTGATAGACCAGCATCGTTCACCACGTCCGACCAGTCGAGCAGAATTGTTGTCGCATCTCCGCAAAGCACTGGCCGACACGCCGCGTTTGTTTCCCGAAGTCGCGGAGCTTCCCTTCGCGGGTGGGCTCGTCGGCATAGCAGCTTATGACTTGGTTCGCCAGTTCGAGCGCCTGCCGAACATGCCTGTCGGTTCCGCGGAGCCGCCCTCGCCGGAAGCCGCGTACTTAGCCACCGACTCCCTACTCGTTTTTGATCATCTGACGCGACGCATTGCCTTGTTGCATTCTGGTAGCGACGCGGACCGCACCAAGCGGCGCCGCGACGTCATTCAGTTATTGCGTGGAGCAGTACCTCGCGGGGAAAATAAAGTCGAAGTCGGTGCCGCCACTGCCTCGTTAAGCGGTGATGAATTTAGGCGCAAGGTGGAACGCTGCAAGCAGTACATCACCGCTGGCGACATCTATCAAATCGTGCTTTCGGTACGTTTCTCCGGCAGTCACAATTTATCGCCGTTTGAAACTTACCGTGCTTTACGACTACTCAATCCGTCACCCTATATGTTTTTCTTCGATCTGGGCGATTTGCAAGTTGCTGGTTCCTCACCCGAGGCTTTAGTGAAATTGCACGCTGGGCAGGCATCCCTGCGGCCCATCGCCGGAACTCGCCCGCGGGGTGGCACACAAGCAGAGGACCTGGCCCACGAAGAATCCTTGTTGGCCGACGAAAAAGAAAACGCGGAACATGTCATGCTCGTGGATTTGGCACGCAACGATTTGGGCCGGGTGGCCGCGGCCGGCAGTGTGCGGGTGGATCCCTATCGCTCCATAGAGCGCTACAGTCACGTCATGCATATTGTCAGTGGCGTCAAAGGGCGGCTGGCTAGCGGCCGCGATGCTTTTGATTTGTTTGCGGCCGCGTTTCCCGCCGGAACCTTGGTGGGGGCGCCTAAGGTAAGGGCTATGCAGCTCATCGATGAAATGGAGCCCACACGCCGTGGGGTCTACGGCGGTACCGTGGGTTACTTCGGCCACAATGGTGATATGGATCAGGCTATTGCCATTCGCACCCTACTATTCAATCAAGATCGCTACAGTTATCAGGCCGGCGCCGGTATCGTGGCCGATAGCGTGCCCGAAACCGAGTACCAAGAGGTACTGGCGAAGAGCGCGATTTTACGTCGCGCACTGGCCATGGCGGAGGAAGGCTTGTGACACCGAAGCTACTGCTGATTGATAATTACGATTCCTTTACCTACAACTTGGTACAGGCATTCTTGATATTGGGCGCACATGTCGAAGTTTTTCGCAATGACGAGATCACGGTCGATGCCGCACTCGCTATGGACCTGAGTCATCTATGCATTTCTCCGGGACCGGGCCGTCCGGACGATGCCGGCATTTCTCTGGCGATGATTGGCGCATTCGCCGAGCTTGTGCCTGTCTTGGGTGTTTGCTTGGGCCACCAAAGCATTGTTCAGTTTTGTGGTGGCAACATCGTGTCGGCGTCGAAACTCATGCATGGTAAAACATCCATGGTCGAGCATGACGGGCGCGGGATGTTTGCGGGCTTGAACAATCCCATGGAAGCGGGCCGCTATCATTCGCTGGCCGCTGAACGTGATGAAATACCTGATGTTCTGGAAATAACGGCTCGCACCGCCGACGGTGAAGTCATGGGTGTTCGCCATCGTGAACTACCGATGGAAGGCGTTCAATTTCATCCCGAAAGCGTGTTAACACCTGACGGCGATCAACTCTTGCATAATTTTCTACAGCTTCGCACTGCTTAAGGAGCGTTACAGATGCCAACTGAAGCAAAAGTTGTTCTCGAGCAGTTGTTGAACGAGCAAGACTTATCCGAGGCTGACGCCGCCACCTTAATGCGATCCCTCACCGATCCCGAGCTGTCGCCCATTACGGCGGGCGCCTTGTTGGTCGCTTTGCGCGCCAAGGGCGAAACTGCGGATGAAGTTCGTGGCTTTGCCCGCGCCATGCGGGAACTAGCCAAGCCCGTGAGCCTATCGCCGGGTTCGGGGGCTGCTGACTGCGTTGGTACCGGCGGCGATGGCTCGGGCAGTTTCAACCTATCCACCGGCACGGCCTTGTTGGCGGCCGCCTGCGGTATTCCGATGATTAAGCATGGCAATCGTTCTGTATCTTCTAAATCCGGTAGCGCTGACGTCTTGGAAGCCCTGGGTGTCGCACTGTCACCAGATGCGAGTACCGCTCTCGCCAGTTTGAAAACTTGCGGATTTGCGTTTTTATTCGCGCCCTTTTTTCATCCGGCCATGAAAGCCATCGCGCCGGTGCGGGCGGCGCTCGGTGTGCGCACCTTGTTTAATATCCTAGGTCCGCTGTCCAATCCCGCTGCACCCCCGTTTCATCTCATCGGTGCTTTTGACTTGTCCCGGGCGCGCCTGATGGCCGATAGCCTGTCCGGCTTGGATATTCAGCGCGCTTTTGTCGTGCATGGCGAGCCGGGCTGGGATGAAGCCACGCCGGTGGGGCCGTTTACGTTGTTTGATGTTCGCGCTGGCCAGGTTACCGAGAGTCAGCGTGATCCTGCCGACTATGGTTTACCTCGTTGCAGTCCGGCGGAGCTTGCCGGCGGTGATGCGCAAGATAATGCCCGGGCGCTGGAAGCCGTCCTGCGGGGCGAAGATAACGGCCCGCATTGCGATGCCTTACTTTTGGGTACCGGCTTGCTGTTGGAGGTCACGGGTCGTGCCGCCGATCTCAATGCGGGCATCGTTCAGGCGCGGGCAGCGCTGCAGGCGGGCACTGCCGCCGTCTTGCTTGAGCGATTGCAGCAGTTCGCGACGAGTTGAATCATGGGCTCTGCACGACAAGCCCAGCCGGGTGATTTCTTGCGCCGTATGGCTAGCGGTTCGCGGCGACGTTTCGAGAGTGCCAAGGCGCAGAATTCCGCAGCAAGACTGAACCGCGAAATAGTTGGGTTACCGGCCACGCCTAAACTGAGCTTGTCTAGCGAGGGCTTTGACCTAATTGCCGAAGTAAAGCTTCGTTCGCCGTCAGCCGGTCAACTGGCCGACGCGAATCTCGATCCGGTGGCACAGGCCAGGCGATATGCTGACGGGGGCGCGGCCGCTTTATCTGTTTTGACGGAGCCAGAGCACTTTTCCGGTGAACTGGGCCATTTGCGTTCGGTTGCCGACGCAATATTTACCGTGCCCGCCATGCGCAAGGATTTTCTGATTCACCCTTATCAAGTCATGGAAGCGCGGGCTGCTGGCGCCGGCGGTGTGTTGCTGATTGCGGCTATTCTGGATACTGCTACGTTGCGCGATATGTTGAGCAAGGCTTTGGAGTTAGGCCTATTCGTTTTGGTCGAGGTTTTTGACGCGGCGGATCTAGAGCACTGTGTGCCGCTACTCGAGGACCACGCCGTTACCGATGCAGACCAGTCGAGCCGCTTACTTTTGGGGGTTAACTGCCGTGACCTACGAAGCCTCGATGTGGACTTTGAACGTTTCGCGAAACTAGCGTCGTATTTGCCAGATGGAATTCCAAAGGTGGCGGAAAGTGGTGTAGAAACGCCAGCGCAAGCGGCCCATGTTGCCGCCCTGGGCTATGATTTGGCCTTGGTCGGCACGGCACTTATGCGGGCGGACGACTCTGCCCGCGCGGCAAAGCAGTTGTTGGAAGCGGGACGAGGGGCACGCGCATGAGTCTGTTTGTAAAAATTTGCGGTCTTAGCACGCCTGACGCCGTGGCGGCGGCAGTAGAGGCTGGTGCTGATGCCGTGGGCTATGTTTTTGCCCACTCGCCCCGCGAAATTGCCCCGTCTGTGGCGCGCTCGCTAAGCGCGGACTTGCCCAAGAGCGTGCTGCGTGTGGCCGTCATGCGCCATCCCAGTTCCGCCCGCTGGGCTGCTGTGCTCGAAGAGTTTTCGCCTGATTGCTTGCAAACTGATGCAGCCGATTTTGAATATCTGCAGCTACCCGATACTGTGCAAAAACTGCCGGTTTACCGGGATACGCCAAGCTTGGATGTTGCGGCGCTGAGTTCGGAATCGCGCATCTTATTCGAGGCCAGCCACAGCGGAGTGGGTCAAACAGTTGATGCCCAGCGGGCGTGCGAATTGGCGGGGCAAAGCGAAATGATTTTGGCGGGCGGATTAAATCCCGACAACGTTGCCGAGATTGTCAGCACTGTGCAGCCCTGGGGAGTGGACGTTAGCAGTGGCGTTGAGCATGAGGGCGTTAAGGATCCGGCTCGCATTGCAGCTTTTGTGGCTGCCGCGAGAGGCAGGACATGACAAAACCAGCGGTACTCGGTGAGGTCGAACGCCAGCATTTGTTGACGGAGCTGCTGGCAGGCCATTTGCCCGATGCCCAGGGCCGCTTTGGGCCCTTTGGCGGCCGCTATGCGCCCGAAACTTTGGTGCCCGCCTTAGAGCGCCTAGAAGCGGGTATTCGCGAACATTTGCAGGCGGATGATTTTACCGCGGCCTTTCATGCGGAGTTGCAACAATGGGTCGGCCGTCCCACGGCACTGACAGCTGCTCGGGGCTTGTCCAAACGATGGGGTGTTGAGGTGTGGCTGAAGCGGGAAGATTTGGCGCACACCGGCGCGCACAAAATCAACAACGCTTTGGGTCAAGCTTTGCTGGCCCGGCGCTTGGGTGCTCAACGCGTGATTGCCGAAACGGGCGCCGGACAGCACGGTGTTGCGACGGCGGCGGCCTGTGCCCGTGTCGGCATACCATGCATTGTGTACATGGGTGAAGTCGATGTGGCTCGCCAAGCGCCCAATGTTGATCGCATGCATCAACTGGGCGCGCAAGTGGTGCCGGTGACCAGTGGTGATCGTACTTTGCGCGCCGCCATCGATGAGGCCTTTCGCGATTGGGTCGCTGATCCCCAAGCTAGCTATTACCTATTGGGTTCGGCCGTGGGCCCGCATCCCTATCCCTATTTAGTCCGCGAATTGCAATCTGTCATCGGCCGTGAAGCGCGCAGCCAAATTTTGCAGCTGGCCGGCGCGTTGCCTGATGCTGCATTTGCCTGTGTCGGCGGTGGCTCTAACGCCATCGGTTTGTTTCATCCGCTGCTGGGTGATGCTGATGTTGAGTTGTACGGCGTGGAAGCCGGTGGACGGGGGGCGGGTTTGGGTGAAAACTCCGCTACCTTGGCAACGGGTACGCCCGGCGTACTGCACGGTAGTTATTCCATTCTGCTGCATGATGCCGATGGGCAGATTCAAGAAACTCATTCTGTTTCCGCCGGCTTGGACTATCCAGGTGTGGGTCCCGAGCATTCCTTGTTAAAGGCCATTGGCCGGGTTCAATATATTTCTGCCACTGACGATGAGGCGCTGGACGCTTTACGGGAATGTTGTGCCGCTGAAGGCATATTGCCGGCGATAGAATCGGCCCATGCGTTTTCCGGTGCGCGTGATTGGGCCAAGAATAATCCTGGTAAACGAGTGCTCATTGGTTTGTCGGGCCGAGGCGACAAAGACATGCCAACCTTGAGTAAGGTATTACCGAGCAGCGCCAAAATTGCCGGGTCTGCACCATGAGTACAGTGTTACCCCACGAAAGAATTAGCCGAGCCATAAGCCAGGCGACGCAGGAAGGTCGGGTGGCATTAGTGCCATTCGTCACCGCTGGCTATCCGAGCAAGGCAGATTTCATCCGCGGCCTGAAGCAACTGGCGACCGAGGGGGATGTCATCGAACTGGGCGTGCCTTTTTCTGATCCCATGGCCGACGGCGTCACGATCCAAAGGTCGAGTCATGCCGCTATCCAAGCGGGTGTGAGTTTGCGTTGGATACTCACGGAATTGACTGACGCCGGTGAGATCGCCGCGCCGCTGGTCTTGATGAGCTATCTGAATCCATTGCTTGTTTACGGCTATGAAGAACTGGCCACAGATGCACTGCGTGCCGGTGTTTGTGGCTTCATCGTGCCGGATCTACCCCTTGAAGAAGGTCAAGAGTTGCGCGCGGCGCTGGATGCAAAGGGTTTAGCCTTGATACAGCTTGTCACGCCTGCAACACCAGCCGAGCGTATGCAAAGGCTCTGCGATGCCAGCAAAGGCTTCGTCTATGCCGTCACCATTACCGGCATCACCGGCGGCGCCCAGGCGATGCCACCGGAAGTTACCGCTTACCTAGACCGCGTAAAGTTAGCCGCGGGGGATGTGCCGGTATGCGCGGGTTTCGGCGTGCGTGAAGCCGCCCAGGTAGAATCTTTGGGCGCGCATGCCGATGGTGTAATCGTCGGTTCAGCCCTGGTTGAACAACTGGAAGCCGGCAAAGACGGCCTGGCGTTTCTCAGGCGCCTGCGCAGCGGCTGATGAGGACTATGGCCTGAGCGACGCAGCGAGTTGTAAGTTAACGAATTTCTTCGGAGCCGCGATCGATCGATGGCTTGGCCGTGTGCATCCGCAAGGGCAGATGGCCAGGCGCATTGGAACAGCCATACGAGCGTTCTGCTTGATAATGGTCTTAGCCGCCTGCGGATCAGATACGCAGTTGCGGCCGTTTACCAGTGACGGCTGTTCGCTGTTCCCCGACGCGGCTCTAATCGGAGCAGACGATTGGTGCTCCTGTTGCTTTGAGCACGACCTCGCCTACTGGCGAGGTGGGACTCGTACAGAGCGGGAAGCCGCGGATTCCCGTTTGCAAGCCTGTGTGTTAGAAAAAACCGACAATGAGGTTCTAGCATCTGCCATGTACGAGGGTGTGAAAATTGGCGGCAGCCCCTATTTCTACACTTGGTATCGTTGGGCTTATGGCTGGAGCTACGAGCGTAAGTATCGCGCGCTTACCGCCGCCGAAGAAGCGTCGGCGGATAAATTGATCAAAGAATATTTGTCCTCAAATCAACCAGCCGTTTGTAATTAGTAGCATCGTGGTTCTAATGTTGGTGAATTTCGTGTTTCGCCACTTAATAGCCGTGTTTTCCGCGCAACAACTGGGTATCGGAGCGGCTACAACTTCAGCTCGGACAGCTTAGCAGTCGCCGAGGGTTCCCGCCTGCTCGGACTTTGCCTATTGCTAGTCAGTCGACGGGATGTTTTACGGTGGATAGTTCACCGCAGGAAGTCCCGGTGTGAAGCCCCATCGATTGTAGGCGCGAGGTCAGGGCCCTCTCGGAGCTTGTCATGTAGATGCACGAGGCTAGCGTTAGGCCGTAGGTTTTGAGGAGCAGACCGTGACATTCGAGGCCCACGGTTTAAGAACTTCAATACTGTGAACTCCTCAAGGCCTTTTGTGCCGGGAGTCTTATACGATTGCGCCGATACTTTAGAGAATTGAAGAGGCTGATCCCGTGGATATGGCGACTTTTGAGCGAATAGCGTGGGAAGCTGAAGAACTCGCCAACAGCAACTTTTCTCGCTACAAATTCAACGTGGCGACGTACGCGGTGCTGGGCTACGTTGTTATCTTCGCGGTATTGATCGGCTTGCTTGGGCTTATCGCGGCTTGCATCGGGGCAGCTGTATACAGCACCGGCCTTTTCTTGCTGTTGCTCAAGAAGAAAATAGTCTTTTTGCTAATACCTTTGGTCTGGATATTGCTGAAAGCCTTGTGGGTTAAGATGGAGTCGCCCACGGGATTCGAACTGACCCGGGACCGCTTTCCCAGACTTTTTGAAGAATTGGATGGCCTGTCGCGCTCGCTAAAATCGACCAAAGTACACCAAGTGTTGCTGACGCCTGAGCTCAATGCAGCGGTTGTACAGACGCCGCGGCTGGGAGTTTTCGGCTGGCAACGGAATACGCTTTTTCTAGGCCTAGAGCTCTTGCTGACTTTGAGTCCCGAGCAGGCTAGGGCCGTAGTCAGTCATGAGCTTGGCCATTTGTCCGGCAAACACAGCGCGTTTAATGCGTGGATATATCGCATTCGTCTGACTTGGCAGCGTGTCATGAATAGCCTGCACGAGCAGGGTTCTATAGGCGCTGAACTGATGGGCCGCTTCTTTGATTGGTATGCACCGCAGTTTGCGGCTTATTCTTTTGCGTTGGCCCGGCGTAATGAATTTGAGGCGGATGCGATATCGGCGGCTATTACCTCACCTGAGGATGCGGCAGCAGCTTTGGTAAACGTGAATGTGACTGCTCCCTATATTGACGAGAATTATTGGGACGACTATTTCAAGCAAGCGGAGAAATACTCCCAGCCCCAACATTTGCCTTGGGCGGGCTTACACAGTTTTTTGTCGAAGAATTCCGCGGATGATCTAGATACACGCTTGCATAAAGCCCTAGAAGAAAAAACAGACTATGACGACACCCATCCATCCCTAGCTGATCGCTTGGCTGCCCTGAAGATCTTACCGTGCCTGCCGGGGCCGTCAGAAGTAACCGCCGCTCAACTTTGGCTAGACACCGAATACGAGTCAATTATCAAGCAGTTTGACGATGATTGGTGTGCTGAAAATGCTGAGAAATGGGAGGCTAGACATGACTATGTGCAAAAAAGCCGCAAAACCCTACACGAGTTTTCTCAAAGACCAGTAGATAGCCTAAGTAATGATGAGCTTTGGGAGCGAGGGATTTTGACGGAAGAATTTGAATCCCGGGAGCAGGCCATATTGGCCTTGCGCGATTATCAACAGCGCTGTCCAGATGATCCCGATGTGGCTTTTGTCTTGGGCAGAAATCTGTTCGCCCTAGAAAGTGAGGCCTGCCTCGGCCAGCTTAAGAAAGCCGTGGAAAACCGTGATCTTGCCGTAGATGCTTGCCAGTATGCATACTGGTATCTGACAAACAAGGATCGTCAAGCCGAGGCGGAGAAATGGCGGGCAGATGCTGAGCGTATTCAAGCAGAGAACGCTGAAATACTGAATGAACGTCAGAACCTGACGGTGAACGATGAGCTAGCTACCCCCGACTTGGATACAGAGGATGCTCAAGAAATTGTCTCTGCATTGCGTTCATGCGCCTTGGTCAAACAGGCTTGGCTGGCTGAGAAGCTCATGCGGCACGAGACCCCGTTTGTCTCCTACGCCGTGGCCGTCACCTGCAAGGGACTGCACTGGAACGAAGATGCCGTACAGCAGAAACTCGCGGAGGCTATGCCGGAAGCTAATGCATGGGTCATTCCAAAGCTGGGCAATTACAAACCACTGGCTAAACATATCATCAAGGCCGGCGCGCAGGTGATCGGTTAGTCAAACCAAGGTTGCTGGCAAGATTAAACCCAGTCAGCTTATTTGGAATCCGCCGGAATCAAGCGCACGATCTGTGAAGCGGACTTATGCTCGAGCAGTACATAGAGCTCGCCAGCGGGACCGATCTCAATATCTCTAAAGCGCGCAAGGTCTTCGATCAAAACCTCATTATTGACGACTTTGTTATCGACAATTTCCATGCGTCGTAGATCTGTTGAGCGCAAAGTACCGACAATAATATCGCCCCGCCATTCGGGAAATTCATCACCGTGATAAAAGATAAGATTTGAAATGGCGGGCGATGGCGTCATGTCCAAGACTGGGAATATCGCATCCTCCGGATCCAAGTCTATGCCCGTGGCTTTGGCGCCTTTCACCGGTCTGCCGTCGTAGTTGATGCCTGTGGTGAATATAGGCCAGCCATAGTTGCCACCGGCGATGAGCCGATTCAACTCGTCGCCGCCGCGCGGGCCCATTTCCGTGCTCCAGAGATCGCCCGTTGCCGGGTCGTATGCAAGACCCTGGACACTGCGGTGGCCATAGGTCCATATGGCAGGTAAAGCGTTCTCGGTATCAACAAACGGGTTGTCCTTTGGAATACGACCGTCCTCATGTAAGCGCATGATCTTGCCGTAGGGCAGATCCAGATCCTGCGTCCCCATGAAATCCAAGGCGCCTTTCATACCCAAACTAAAGTAGACATGGTTTGCGGCATCAAAACTGATGCGGCCGCCGGCCGCTAGGTCGGAAGTGTTGGTATAGGTGTCGATATCAGCTTGCCAAATGATTTTTTCGTCAATCCACTGGCCGTCTTTGATGCGTCCCCGAACTAAGCGATTCATGGACACGGGTTGCTTAGCCTTACGGCTTAATTCATTGCAGTCGCTGCAGCGATCTGTATGGTGAATATAGATCCAGCCGTTCTTCTCATATTCTGGATGAACCGCCACATCGAGCATCCAGCCAAAGCCCATTACTTGGCCGAGAAAAGTACCGGAGTCATCATAGACCGGTGGCGTGCCGCTGATTGGCGCGGACTTTTTGCCGTCGCGGGAAACAACACTTAAGCCGCGCATTCGTTCAGACAGCAAGATGCGACCATCGGGCAACGGCGCGATGGAAAAAGGCATAGGGTCTAAGCCGTCGGCAATGGTTTCTATGCGAAAACTATGTTTTTCGCTCGCGATGGGATCGGTGGGAATTTCAACGGGTATGTCATCGCGTTTGTCCAGAATAGTCGTGCCCTGGCGTTGCTCGGCGACATACAAGGCCAAATTCCAAATCTGCCGCTCTTTCAAGGTTTCTGACCAGGCCGGCATGCCGGTTTTGGGGAAGCCTTGGGCGATGTTTTCGGCAATTTCTTTGACCGAATCGCCGTGACGTAAGTCCATGCCGACCAAGGGCGTGCCCAGCGGCGCACCGCGTAGATCTTCACCATGACAGACGGCGCATTGTTTGTTGAATAGCTTGATGAAGCCATCCTTCATGGGGATCTTGCTTAACGCTTCCCAGTCCACCTTCGCCGGATCAAAGCCCTGCGCCGTGGCCGATCCGGTGATAATGCTTAGCGTCAATAGTAAGACAGGGGCGAGTTGAGCGGGTCTGCTGCAAAACTTCAGCATGGTGCTTCCTTATCGTTGTTAGGGTCCATAGTCCCTGCTAACTACAATTCTTAGCGGGAATGGAGGCCATTGCCAACGATGCTGGGGGTCTAGTCGGCGAAAATGGTCAGTTAACGGGGCGGCCGGGCCGAATAGAGTCCAGCGATGCCCGTTAAGCCCACCAGCCAGCCCAGCCAGGCGGGGCTGGCTTGGAGCCCGATGAGCAGTGCGCCGGCGACGAGGGCCGCGGCGCCCGCGACTAGGCGAAATTGCCGTGCTTCGCGTTTGCGAATGACCCGTGGATCGGGCAGCGGCAGCCGGCCATCATGTTCCAACACTTGATCGACCAGTTTCCGAGCGACCGTCGGTAGGCGTTCTAGGCTGTATCTAATGTCGGGTATATCGCGAATAATTCTTTGGGCCGTGGCCTTGGGCCCGGTTTGTTCGGCCATCCAGCGTTTAAGAACGGGCTGGCCTGTTTCCCATAGGTCTAAGTCGGGATAGAGATCCCTGCCGAGACCCTCTATTTGCACCAAAGTTTTTTGCAGCAGAATCAACTGCGGTTGCACTTCCATACTGAAACGCCGGGCCACCTGAAATAGGCGAATCAATACTTGTCCGAACGAAATATCTTTCAAGGGTTTGTTGAATATGGGTTCGCAAACGGTGCGTATGGCTGATTCAAGTTCATCGACGCGCGTATCGGCAGGTACCCATCCGGAATTAACGTGCAATTGCGCGACCCGGTGATAGTCGCGATCAAAAAACGCCAAGAAGTTCTCGGCTAGATACCGGCGGTCCCGGTCTTCCAGTGTGCCGACAATGCCAAAATCTACCGCGGCGTATCGCGGGTTTTCGGGATCTTCAACATCAACAAAAATATTGCCGGGATGCATGTCGGCATGAAAAAAATTATCCCGAAATACCTGGGTGAAGAAGATCTCTACGCCATTGGCCGCAAGTTTGTCGATGTTAGCGCCGGCTTGCTGCAATCTCGGCATGTCGCTGATGGGTATGCCATGAATGCGTTCCATCACCATGACTTGTTCGCGGCAGTAGTCCCAATAGACTTCGGGAACGTAGATCTGCGCGGAGCCCTTGAAATTCCGTCTTAGCTGGGCGGCATTGGCTGCTTCGCGAAGTAAATCTAACTCGTTATAGATCGTCTTTTCATATTCGGCGACGACTTCCACAGGACGTAGACGCTGGCCATCAGCCCAGTACCGTTGGGCGAGCTTAGCCACGGCATACAAGACCTCGATATCGCGTTCTATTTGCTCGCGTACCGCGGGCCGCAGTACTTTCACAATGGCTTCTTCGCCATTTTTCATGCGGGCTACATGTACTTGGGCAATCGATGCGGCGGCTAGGGCTGTAGATTGAAACTCGCTGAATACTTCTTGGAGGGGCTGGCCATAGGCGGATTCGATGCTTGCAATGGCTTGCTCGCCAGAAAACGGGGGTACCTGATCTTGTAGCTTGGCCAGCTCTTTGCCGATGTCTTCGGGCAGCAGGTCTTGCCGGGTTGACAAAGACTGGCCAAACTTCACAAAAATCGGGCCCAGCTCTTCCAGGGCCTCGCGGATGCGCACGCCCCTAGGCTTATCCGCGCTGCGCCGCCACCAGCTAGTGGGCCACAGTAAGAACAAAAAACGAGTCGGCCGCAGCAAATGTGTCGAGCTAATAAAATCATCAAGGCCATGGCGAACCAATATCCCTTGAATGGCAAGGAGCCGAAGTAGTAGCCGCGGTTTTAGCAGGCCGTTGTTCAAGACTTAAGCTGCCCTTGCAAATTTTGCAGGCGTGCCTCGGCGCGATCGACGGCACTGGAGAACTCGTCTACCGTGTCTAGGTGGTGTTGGACTTCGGCTTGCGTGGGCAGGTCGCGGCGTTCTTCGCGGAGATATTCAGAGACGCTACGGCCGAAACCGCGCGCTGCTCGGCCACTCCAATCACGTAGACCGCGAGCGGTGTTGCCTAGCTGGTGCGCGGCGACATCGCCGACAATCTTAGACAGTTCTTCTTCGGGGTCTGGACGCACCATAGTCAATAGCGCGCGAAACTGTTCGGCAAGTTCGGGGTCACCGTCGATATGTACGGCACCTGAACGCAAGATGTCTTCAGGATCACTTAGCAGTAGGCGTGCAAAACCCAAGCCGCTGCTACGCAGTTCGACGTCGGCTGGCTCGTCGCCAGCAGATTCCGGCAGGATCAGTTCGCCAGCTTGCACGACCAGCCGCATTCGTGTGTCCATCGGCTGCAGGACGATGGCTAAACTGCGGCCCTCCAAAGCGTTGCAAATTCCGCGGGCGCTGGCCGAATCTTTGATGCCCCGATTCAAAAGAGCGGTGATGGGCTCCAGCAGGGCATCCATGTCAGTAGCGCTGGCCTATGTGCAAGGCGACGATACCGCCACTGAGATTATGATACCGGCAATCCTCTAGACCGGTGGATTGCATCATACTCAGCAGCTCATCTTGCGCGGGATGCATTCTTATGGATTCTGCCAGATAGCGATAGCTGGCAGCATCGCTTGTGACCAGCTCACCTAATGCCGGCAGAACTTTAAACGAATAAAGGTCATAGACTGGCTTGATAAAATCCAAAATAGGCCGTGAGAACTCTAATATCAAAACTCGCCCGCCCGGTTTTAGAACTCGCGACATTTCTTGCAATGCCTTTTCTTTATGAGTCACATTGCGCAGTCCGAAACCGATGGTGATGCAGTGAAAGCAAGCATCATCAAAAGGTAATTTTTCCGCATTGGCTTGCGCCAGCCAGACATTGCCGACAATTCCCCGATCTAACAGACGCTTCCGGCCTTCAGCCAACATCGCCGCGTTAACATCAGTGAGCAGCACACGTCCCCACGATTCCACTTGCCCGCTCATACCGGCGCTCAGATCGCCGGTGCCGCCGGCCACATCGAGGGCTCGCTGGCCCGGCCGTAAGCCCGTCCTTGCCAGGGCGAATCGTTTCCAATGTCGATGCAGGCCAACCGACATTAGATCGTTCATGATGTCGTACTTGCTGGCAACTGAGTCGAAGACACCACGCACGCGCCGTGCCTTGTCAGGCGTGGCGACACTTTCGAAGCCGAAATGGGTGGTGTCTGGTGATTTATTCATGGGCCTGTCCGGCCGCACATTCTACCTGCTCCGCAGGCTGCCGGGGGGCCGAGTTTATTGTCAGCGAGTTCAGGCTTGCGGAAAACTTGCTTGAACTCAGTGGCGTTGCTGAAAATCTTGGTGCCGACCGAACACGCATAACCTGGCATAAGCATTACAGCGGAGCAATTTCGTTTGATTTATCCCGACAGCGCCATGCAGTCACCTATTTTTCTGCTCAGATCCTGCATGCTTGAGCGCAGGACAAATACTGACCCGCTTGTCCAAGCGCAGCCCACAAGCTGAGTTCAGGTTTCACTAATCGGCGCTAGCCGCGTGGCGTAGGCTCCGATAGCTGGCCAATATCAATGCGCAGACGATGCCGCACAAGCTCATGACCACGGGATATTCCAGCGGGCGCACCCAAAATTCGGGAATCATTCCAAACGCGGCGGCACTTTCCACTAGCACCCACCAGCAACCCACGGTGGGAATGGCATAGCGCAAGGCAGGTCCAGCGAATCGCAGCTGCACAAGCTTCCAAAGCAAGTAACTGCCCCAGACCGCCAACAGCAGCAATATAGTTGCCGTGATGGGACTATCGGGACCAAGAATGCGTGGATCGAAAATCAATATGTTGAACACGTAAAAGAACCACACGACAAACAAATATTCTAGACAGGCAATTCGTGAATACTGTCGTTGGTAGCCTGGCGTACGTTTCGCGGGCCAGATGCGCAAGTTTCTATGAAACCAGAGAAACATGCGGCAGTGTGTGTCTTTGTTTGATCCCATCATGATGACTAGCATCAGCATTAATACAACCGATGCTTCGATCATCAATAGTCCGGGCGTAAACAGAGTGAAGCCTTGCCATTGCAAGGGCTGAATGTTCAGCAGCATTGCAAAGCCGTTAAATCCGGCTTCTACCCAACCCGTCCAGATTAGCGATCCGGCCAGCAATCCCATTAGGCTTGCGGTGACCTCATCTTGCTTAAATCCTCGCCACATGATGAATATGCCCAAGGCACCCACCAAGAAAGAGGTAAGCAGTTGCGCCGGGCCCAGCAGCAACTCGTGCATGAGTATCATCAAGCTGTGGGCGACCGGTCGCCAAGACAATATCACTGCAAAGGCCAAGAGCCCAAGCAGGGGTGGCCGAGTTGCGGACTTGATCCAAGGTCGCGAGCGGGTTTGATTGTCGGTCATGATCCGCGGATTGCTGAGGCCGTGATGTATCAACGATAACCTGCCGACGGGATTGCGACCAGTCCTTTGCGCCGCCTGCGCCGGCAGATTCGCACGCCGCGCATCGGCTACTGCGCAAAGATCGCTGTGGCCTCGTCCGCGTGACCTAAACAGCTAGAGAATGTAACGACTCAAGTCTTCGTCTTCCACCAACGCGCCTAGGTGTTCTTCCACGTACTTGGCGTCGATGGTCAGGGCATCGCCCTGGCGGTCGGCCGCTTCAAAGGATAGATTGTCCAATAGGCGTTCCAATACCGTATGCAGGCGACGGGCGCCAATATTTTCATTCTGTTCATTGACTCGATAAGCGATATCGGCAAGTTTGCGCACGCCGGACTCGGCAAAGCTTAAAGTCACGCCCTCGGTGGCCAGCAAGGCCTGATATTGCTCACAAAGCGACGCATCAGGCTCCGTCAAAATTCTTACAAAATCATCGGCGGTAAGTGCCTTGAGCTCTACGCGAATCGGGAAGCGGCCCTGTAGCTCCGGAATCAAATCCGCTGGCTTGGTTACATGAAACGCGCCCGAGGCAATAAATAAGATATGGTCGGTTTTCACTAGGCCGTGTTTAGTTGTCACTGTGCAGCCTTCGACTAAAGGTAGAAGATCTCGTTGCACGCCTTCTCGTGACACGTCCGCACCGCTGGTTTCCGCGCGCCGGGCCACTTTGTCGATTTCATCGATAAATACGATGCCATTCTCCTCGACATTTTGAATGGCCGTGAGTTTTATTTCTTCATCGTTGACTAGTTTGCCAGCCTCTTCCTCTACCAACAGCCTAAACGCATCGCCGACGCGTAGCTTGCGGCTGCGCTTTTTATTATTGCCGAGGTTTTGAAACATGCCTTGCAGTTGGCTGGTCATTTCTTCCATGCCAGGCGGTGCCATGATTTCCACACCCACGGTCATGGCCTGCAACTCAATTTCGATTTCTTTGTCGTCGAGCTTGCCCTCGCGGAACATCTTACGAAACTTTTGGCGTGTATCGGACTCTTCGGGCTTATCGGGTTGGCCTAGGGTGTTGCCGGACGGCGGCAGGAGAGCGTCGAGTATGCGGTCTTCGGCCGCATCTTCGGCCCGATGGCGGACTTTCTCCATTGCCAGTTCTCGCGTTAGCTTGATGGATACGTCGGCCAGATCGCGAATGATGCTATCGACCTCGCGACCCACATAACCCACTTCGGTAAACTTGGTGGCTTCAACTTTAATAAAAGGAGCTTTCGCAAGATTCGCTAAGCGCCGGGCAATTTCAGTTTTACCCACGCCCGTGGGTCCCATCATCAAGATATTTTTTGGCGTAATTTCATTACGTAGTTCTTCATCTACCTGCATGCGCCGCCAGCGGTTGCGCAAGGCGATGGCTACTGCGCGTTTGGCATCGTCTTGGCCGATAATATGTTTGTCCAATTCTTGGACAATTTCTCGCGGTGTCATCTGAGACATAGAGGATCCTGTGACTTATTTTTTTGCCGTCAGAGTTTCCACGACGACATTGGTATTGGTGTAAACGCAAATAGCGGCTGCGATGTCTAATGCCTTATTGACAATTTCCTCAGCGGCCAGCTCCGTGTTTTCAAGTAGGGCGCGCGCAGCCGCTTGCGCAAAGGGGCCGCCGGAGCCGATGGCCATCAGGTCATCTTCGGGTTCGATGACATCACCATTACCGGAGATAATGAGAGAAGTTTCCCGGTCCGCGACACAAAGCAGAGCTTCCAATCGTCGCAGGCGCCGGTCCGTACGCCAGTCTTTCGCCAGTTCTATGGCCGCGCGGGTGAGGTTACCGTACTGCTCCAGCTTGGCCTCGAACAGCTCGAAAAGTGTAAACGCGTCGGCCGTGCCGCCGGCAAAGCCAGCGATAACTCTCCCGTTGGCCAAGCGGCGAACCTTACGGGCATTACCCTTCATGATGGTGTTGCCCATACTGACTTGACCGTCGCCGGCAATGGCGACGGTTTGACCGCGCCTTACCGACACGATGGTCGTGCCGCGATATTGATCCATGCTGTGCTCCTCTATGGCAGCGACTGGTTTGCGAAGCACGTTAACGGCCGCCCGCAGCGAATTCCAGACGAGTTTTAGTGCTTTAGATCCTCAAGCTTTATTCTTGCCGCGGCGCTGCGCGCGCGGATGCGCTTGATCATATATTTGGGCCAAATGTTGAAAATCAAGGTGCGTATAAATTTGTGTGGTACTGATATCAGCATGGCCCAGCATTTCCTGCACACCGCGCAGATCACCGCTGGATTCCAGCAGATGGGTGGCGAAACTATGCCGAAACAAGTGTGGATAGACCCGCTTCGGTAATCCCGCCTGACGTGCCCAGTGACGGACCCGCGTTTGGACCACGCGCGGGCTGATGCGCCGCCCACGGGTGCCTACAAATAAAGCGACTTCATCCACTCGTGCCATAGCCGCCCGCACTTTGAGCCATGCCTGCACGGCGGCAAGGGCGCGGCGGCCCACAGGAACGATGCGCGTCTTACTGCCTTTGCCCGTCACTCTGACGGTTGCCTCGGCAAGATCGACGTCCCCCGGATCTAGCCCAATGAGTTCAGCCAAGCGCAGACCCGACGAGTAGAGCAGCTCTAGTATGGCGCGATCACGACAGGTCAGTGCATCGTCGCCCTTGATTTCCAGAAGTTTAGCCATCTGGTCTACATCAAGGGTGTCGGGCAAGTTACGGGCCGCCTTCGGCGCGGATACGTCATCGCCCGGGTTAGCTTTAAGTTCGCCTTCGCGCACCAGGTAGTTCATGAAGCTGCGTGCCCCAGACAAACGGCGCTGAACACTGCGCGGGCTTAGGCCCTTGGCATGACTCATGGCCGCAAAACGGCGCAGGTGGTGTTTTTTCACGTCGCTCCACCGCACAAGGTCAGCGCTGTCACAAAAATCCATCAAGCATTGCAGATCTCGCCGATAGGCCGCGACGGTATGCGGCGACAAGCGTCGCTCTAACTGTAGATGTTGGAGAAAGTCAGTGGTCAGGGACGACTGATCGTGTTGCATGCTTGCTTACAGCGTTATGACGCAATCACCAACGCAGCCGCGATCCATCTGCCTTAATGACGCAGGGCGTAGGTTACCAACTCACCCAGCCGAACTAAAAATTCCATGCTCTTGCCGGGATGGAAGTGATTCGCGTCACGGCTGCCGATGGCCAAAAAGCCCAGTTCGGCAGATTTGCCCAAAGGCAGCAGAGCCACCGAACCGATTTCTACGTCATGGTCACCAAACAGGAAGCTTCGCTGCGCATCACGCACCGCACCGCATCGGGGAGCGTTAGATTCTAGAAAGGTGTTAAATGGGGCAAGGCTTTCTGCATCGCGATCGAGCGGTCGAAAAAACTGGTTGTCCATTACCCCGTCTAAAGATCGAAATAGAACCAGTACCGAACGGTCCGCCTTGAAACTGACGCGCAACTGTTCTTCCAATCGATCAACGGTCTCCGCAGGGCTATCAGTATCGAGGAGTTCCAAAGCCAGCGAGTGAATTTTCTCAGCCAGTTGATCATTACCTTTGGCAACCTCGACGAGATCGCGTAGTTTTCTTTCCAACTGCAGATTTCTTTGGCGCAGCACCGCTACTTGTTTTTCTACCAGTGATACTGCCGGACCGCCAATCTTGTGGGGTAAACGTAAGTTGCCCAGCAATTTCCCATGGCGCTCAAAAAAATCGGGATGTGCCAGCAAATAATCCGCAATGGCATCTTCGGACAAATCCAAGAATTCAGTTTCAGTTTGAGTTTGTTTAAGACTACTCATAGCTCGACCGTTCCCTCGAACACGGCAACCGCTTCTCCATTGAGCCAGACCGGGCTATCCCGTCCATCCCAGCGGACATTGACCGGGCCGCCCGGTAATTCGACACGCACATTTGCATCCAGCCAACCCGCGCGTTGGCCAACAACAGCCGCGGCACAGGCACCCGTTCCACAAGCTTGTGTTTCGCCCGCGCCGCGTTCGTAAACCCGTAGCCGAACAAGATCGCGAGCAATCACTTGTAGAAAGCCGATGTTAGCACGCTTGGGAAACCGCTCGTGGCGCTCCAGTCGGGGGCCCAAAGTCGTCACCGGCGCCAGATTAATGTCGTCGACCCGCAGTACCGCGTGGGGATTGCCCATGGACACGGCGCCGATTTCAATCTGTTCATCACCCACTGCCAGCGAATATTCGCGCGCCTCGGCGTCGGCAATAAAGGGCAGATCCGCCGGTCGAAAACTGGGCACGCCCATATCGACGCTAATGGTTTCATCCGCATGAATTTCAGCGCGCGATACTCCGGTGGCGTGTTCGAGCAAGAATTCGGCGCCACCGCCGGTCATGGCGAGGTATCTTGCTACGCAGCGGGCGCCGTTACCCGATTGTTCCGCTTCGCTGCCGTCGCGGTTGAAAATGCGGTAGTAAATATCGCCGCCGCGGGTGCGCGCCGGCTCCAGCCAGGCCATCTGATCGAAGCCAACACCAGTGCGGCGATCCCCCAGTTCGCGGATTCGCGCCGGCGAAGGAATGGTCTGCCCAGGCGCCGATACCACCATAAAGTCGTTACCCAGGCCATGCATTTTTGTGAAAGGTGTCGTCATGATGCGAACTATCGACCCAGCAATGTTGATGAGGTAAGGCGTAACGGCGCACTTGTTCGCGCGCCGAATGGACTTTTGTTAAATGCATCGCTAAGTTTAGCCCTTCGCAGCAATGTAAGGGGCAATCTCCATGCGACATATCTTGGTTTTAAACGCCAAGGGCGGCTGCGGCAAGAGCACCATCGCTACCAATATCGCCAGTTATTTCGCCGCGGAAGAAGAAAAAAGGGTTGCCCTGGTTGACTATGATCCCCAGGCCTCGAGTCTTGATTGGCTAGAACGCCGACCGGCCGATCGCGCCGAAATCACTGGTGTGGCGGGTTACGAGGATGGCTTCCGTCACCTGCCCAGATCGGCCGATGTGGCCGTGATTGACGCGCCGGCGCGCGCCCACGGGCCAGAGCTGACTGATTTGGTCAAGCATGCAGAAACCATCGTGGTGCCGGTACTGCCGTCGACCATTGATATGCAGGCTGCGGCAAAATTTATCAAAGAGCTGCAAAAAGTCGGTAAAGTGCAGCGAAAAGGCGCCAAAATCGCCGTGATAGCGAATCGGGTACGGGAAAATACCCTTATTTTTGAGTCCCTGGACGAATTTCTGGGCAAGCTGCGAGTGCCCTATGTTGCAGCGCTGCGCGAGGCCCAGAATTATATTCGCGCCTATAGTCGCGGACTGGGTATTTATGAACTTCCCGAGTATCTCGCCTGGCCGGATTGGGATCAGTGGGAGCCGTTGACCAAGTGGTTGCGCAGCGCGCGCAGCCAGCCGTAAATCTAGGGCTTATTCCGTAGCGTTAGCAGCGGCGGGATCGGCCGTGAGTCGGGGTACCTCCGGGTCGCCCGAGTAGCCCAGCGTTAGGCCTTTGCGAAATGCTTCGGTGGCTGCCTCAGATTCACCCAGCTTCATCATGAGCTGACCCAGCACGTTGTAGGTGACCGGGCTTGGCCGCACCGCCAAACTCGATTCGAGATAGCTGCGGGCCTTGCCCCAAAGCTGGTTGCGTAAACATGCACGGCCGGTCGCCAGCAGCAGCGCCGGGTCTTCGGGCCGGCTGCGCAGCCAGCTTTCCAGCTGCGCCAACTGTCGCGACGCATTGGGTGGTTCGAGTTCACCGAATAATTCCACCAGGTCTTCGTTCCATTCGCTTTTTAGTGCGCGCCGGATTTCTTTCTCGGCTTCGTCCAAATCTTGCACGCGAGCCAAGGCTCGAATTCGCGCAGTCACCAATCCGGCTTGCTTGCGCAGGGGCCGGGGTAGGCTTTGCCAATAGGCATCAATGGCAGCGCGATCCGTATCCGGGTTGGCCATCAGTCCCGCGATACTGTCCGTGGTCCAAGTTTCTATTTGGCTGCGTTCGATGCTGGGTAATTTGCGCAGCCTAGGCAGCAGATCTGCCAAGGCCTGCCAGTTTTGTTCGCTGTGGCGTAAGCTCGCCAGTAGCCGCAGTGCTTGCGGATGGCGAGCTTCGGTTTCCAGCACGCGATTTAGGCTAGCCAAGGCTTGTTCACGCTCACCATCGTCCAATTGCAGTTCCGCTTGGGTTAGCAGCACGGCGTTGGCAGCCTTATCATCTTGTTCGTAGGCCATGCGCAACCAACTATCGCGCCGCTCTTTGTCCCCCTGCATATGGGCAGCGCGCGCCGCCGCTAAGTAGTTGAGTAGCGGCGCGGAGCTGTTGGGGGCGGACTTGGTTAGCAGGCGCTCTCCCTTAGCGAGATTGCCGGCTGAGAGGGCAATGAGGCCATCGGTGGCGCGTTTACCAGCGCGTTGTTCGCGCCATTTGCCGGCAGCCGCGCCCAGTTGCCGCGGTGCGCGCCAAACGCGGGTGAGTAGACGGATTGCCAAATAGATCAGAATAAGCAAAAACGCCAGTATCGGCATCGACATTTCGACGGCATAGCCGCGGAAATTCAACAAGACGTAACCGTTGTCCTCCAGCAGGAAGTGGGCCGCCACGGAGCCCACGGCCAAAGCTAACAGGACAAACAAGCCAAACTTCATGGGTTCGCGCTACCCGAGCCAAGCTTTAGCAAGAGATTCAATGAGGCCGAAATGTCGGGTAGGGATTCGGGCAGTTTGGCCTCGGCGAGTTGCAACAGTTGTTCGCGCGCGGCTTTCACCGCTTGGGCGTCAGTATCGAAATGCCTTTCTAATCTTTCGGTTACACCGGCCAGGGCATCTTGGTAGACAGCGCGGTCGCCGCGTATCAGCGCCAAGCGGGCGATATCCAATTCGGTTTCCATTCCTCGCCGCAACAAAGATTCTTCGGCCTCAGTGCGCATGGGTATCACCGATTCATCAGTGCGCTTGACGCGAATAACGCTGAGTAGCGCTGTTTTCGTTGATTGCAACGCTCTCTGCCAGCCGCTGTTTCCTTCCTCTTCGCGATAGTCTTGCGCGTAGCGTTCCGGGGTTTGTTGAGACAGCGGTAGACTCTCAAGCGAACGGGCCAGACTGCCCAAGCGCAGCGCGATGCCTTCGGAATCTGGACGCGGCACAGCACGTAGTGCGGTGACTTCATCCGCTAGAACGCTGCGCACTCGCGTCAGACCGGGGTCACCGACATCCCGCAGTTTTTCATCCGCCAATTCCAAGGCTCGCAGCGCGATATCTACATTTCTTGCCAAACCCAGCTGCGCATTGGCTATGCGCAGATAGTACTCGGCTTCTGCGAGCAACCAGGCAGAACGGGCTTGGTCTGCAACGCCCGGTACATTTTCCAGTGCCCGCTCCAAACGGCCCACACGCAACGGTATTTCATCGAGCCGGCGTCCCTGGCTGTCGACCTGACCGAGTAAACCGGAGAGATCCTCTGCCTGGCTGGCTTCCGTGCTCAGTAATTCGGCGAACTGGTCTTGGAGCTGCGCCAATTCCTGGTCGCGCGCGCGCAAATTCTCGGTCAAACGCGCAACTTCGGCATTCGTCGCAGCTTGCTTACGTTGTTCCTGCCAGAGATATCCGGCGCCAGCGGCCGCCAGCAAGGCCACCAACAGCGCGAACCAACCCACCGCGGAAGATTTCTTTGCGCCCGCCTTGCTGTTTGCTGTCGGTGACTCGTCGTGCTTAGGCGCAGAGTCGGTCTCCGTCGCCAGTTCCTGGGTGTCTTCCGTATCTAGTTGCTCGTTCATGGGCTTTAGCGCACTAGTGGATCAGGGCGTTATTGTGCCAGCGAACGCCGACTACCGCGAGAAACGTCCCTAGCCGCGGCTCCGCAGGGCGAGCTTTAGGTCTGTGATGTGGCGGCGGCTCACGGGCAGCGGGGTTTCGACACCCTTTAGATAGAGTTCGTACTGTCCAGCGGAATTGCGCGTCATGCGTTCGAGGTAAGTTGTGGATACCAGCGCGCTGCGATGAATACGAATGAAGCGATCACGAAATTCCTCGGTAAGATCTTTCAAAGTTTCATCCAGCAAATCCTCGCCGTTCAAATGATGGACGGTGACGTATTTCTGATCTGCTTTGAAAAACTTAACCTCTTCGATGGGAATGAGTTGTAGGCCTGCGGCTTTACGCACGCACAAGTTGCGGCGGCTCTGCAGGGTTGCCGGTGATCCGGCCAGGGCTGAAGCTTGAGGTCGCGTTAATCTCGCTGCCTGTCCAAGGGCGCGAACCAAACGTTCGCGTCTCACCGGTTTGAGCAAATAGCCAACGGCTTGCGCGTCGAAGGCGTCGATGGCATAGCTGTCGAAGGCCGTTGTAAAAATTACGGCGGGTGAGTTTTCCATTCCCGACAAATGCCTGGCCGCTTCGATGCCGTCCATTTCAGGCATGCGAATATCCAGCAATAAAACATCCGGGCGCAGTTCAGCCGACAGCTCGACGGCTTCTCCGCCATGGCGTGCTTCGCCCACCACGTCGCAATCACCTAACTCTTCCAACATACGACGCAAGCGCATGCGGGCCGGTGCTTCATCGTCGGCTATTAGTACGCGGGTCATGCTCATGGTGGTGAATGATAGCTAAAGCGACTGCCTAGACTAATCCTGATACGGAAACGCCAAGCTGGCTTCGTAGTGGGTGCTGTCTATGGCTGTGGATAGACGCGCGCGGGCGCCAAACGCCAGTTCCAGTCGCTCGCGAATATTCTGCACTGCAATTTGGTTACCGGCAGATGATCTTCGCTGGCCGGTGGGCAAGGGATTGCGGATGGATATATACACCATATCTCCTTTGCGCCGGCCCGCCACTTCGATGCTGGCCGGTTTAGTCGAGGGCTCCACGCCGTGATAGATGGCATTCTCTAATAGCGGTTGTAAGGTCAGACTGGGAATTTTTGCATGCCGGGGCAGATCGTCAACTTGCCAGCTAACCTTAAGACGTTCGCCCAAACGCTTTTTCTCCATGCGCTGATAAACACGGGTAATCTCGAGTTCTTCGTCCAGACTTACCATTTCTTGTCCATCGTGTAGAGACGCGCGAAACAAGTCGGCGAGGTCTTCCACCGCCGATTCAGCGGCGGCCGGGTTGCTGCGAGTTAGATCGGCAATGGTGTTCATGCTGTTAAACAAAAAATGCGGACGTATGCGAGCTTGCAGCGCCAGAATACGGCTCTCTGCTTGCCGCTCAACATTGTGTCGCCATTGATGGGCCACGTAGAAGTGGCGCAGCATCAGCGTGCTGACTAACAAGCCTAGCGCAAGATTGCGAGTTAGGAACAAGCTGTGGTTATTCGGGAACCACGCCGGTGCGACGGCGGCACCGTAGGCCTCCCCCAGCCAAAATATAACTTCGGACACAACGGCGATTACGGCTAAGATGGTGAGAATTGTGGCTAAAGTGGCCGCGCCGGTATCAAGGCGCGCCAAGCGGGAGCGCGCTGCGCAGAGTACCGCGGCGGTGGATAAGGCCATCCACAGCATCAGTAAGGAAGTGCGCGCCAGGTCAGAAAAGAATTGTTCCCAGGCGGGTTGACGGGCCAGCGTAACGCCGATGGCTACCAACTCAGTGGTCAGCACCACGCTCAGGGCCGCTGTGGGGGCGCAGAGATCGGGCAGGTAAAAGTTGTCCTGCGGTGCAGTGTTGGCGGTGTTGTTGGTCACCGCTGATGAATGGCGCTATGCCAGTGGTCAGTCACACCATTGTTCAACGGATTTCTGCGCGTTGACACGTGCGGTATTCATTTCTTCATCGCTTAAGTATTCGCGTTCGCCATCGGCGTTCGGTCGGTATAAGCGGTGGGCGGTTTGGTAGGAGGTGAGACGCTCGCGCGCTTTTTCGCAGCTACTTGCCCGCTCGGCTAGGTTGCTGGCGCGTTGCTTCGCGGCCTCGTCATCTTCATCCCGAGCTGCCTCGCGTTGTTCCGAGGCATTCGCTCGGTTTTCCTGCGCTTGTTCCACGCGTGCTTGGACATTAGCGGCATCTGTGCGTTTTGATCGAATCCCGGTATACGTCACGCGTTCGCCGGCCGGCGGACGGTCTGTGTAATGGGGTACGCCGTTGGAGTCGGTCCAAGTGTAGACATCGACATCGTTGGCTATTGCGCCACTGGCTAGCAGTGCAACGCCCAGGGCAGAAAAAACTATGACTTTCAGTTTCATGGATGCGCTCTCCTGACCGATCATCCCGCAGATTCGGCCTTGACCGCGCCATTATGGAAGGCGGCCGCCAAGAAGACGATGATACGGGTCACGAACTGGGTCATCGGCCCTATTGTCGGGCATCACCAGATTATGTCCAGTCGCCGCGAGCCCCGCGCTGGGAGTGAGTTTTGGATGCTTGCCGCAGGCCGATGGCCCCTGAGCCATCACTCAGGGGCTTGGGTAAATTCCGGGTAGGCCTCCATGCCGCATTCGCTCATGTCCACGCCCTCGTATTCTTGCTCCTCGGAAACGCGCAGTCCGACAATCATTTTCAGCAAAAACCAGGCCAGCGAGCTGGCTCCGAACACCCAGGCAAAAATGATGGCGATGCCCGCGAGTTGACCCAAGAGTGACGAGTCTGGATTCGACAAGCAAACGGCCAACAGGCCCCAGATCCCCACGACCCCGTGGACGGAAATAGCACCCACGGGGTCGTCAATTTTCCCCCAGCGGTCCATGTAAATAATCGCGGGCACGACTAATAGGCCACCTACCAGGCCAATGGTGCAGGCGAGTAGCGGCGTTGGCGTCAAGGGTTCGGCGGTGATGGCCACCAGGCCGGCCAACGCGCCATTTAGCGCCATGGTTAGATCAGCCTTGCCGAACCATAGGCGCGCCAGTAATAAGGCTGCAATGAGCCCACCCGCGGCCGCCATATTCGTGTTGACGAAGACCAGCGCCACTGCGTTGGCCTCGCCCACGTCCGAGACCTTGAGCTCTGACCCGCCATTGAAGCCCAACCAGCCCAACCAGAGAATCAAGGTGCCTAGTGTTGCGAGGGGCAGGTTGCTGCCCGGGATGGCGAAGACTTGGCCCTGCGGTCCGTACTTACCTTTGCGTGGACCCAATAACAAGACGCCTGCCAAGGCTGCGGCCGCGCCACACATATGCACCGTGCCGGAGCCGGCGAAGTCTGAAAACCCTAAGTTGGTTTTCAGAAAGCCGCCGCCCCAATTCCAAAACCCCTGTATGGGATAAATGAAACCGGTCAGCACCACTGCGAACGCAAAAAACGACCACAGCTTCATGCGTTCGGCAACCGCGCCCGACACGATGGACATGGCGGTGGCGACGAAGACGACTTGAAAAAAGAAGTCGGCAAGATTCGAGTAATACGCATCACCGGCAATCACCGCTTCTACGCTGTTGTCATCAGCGGTGAGTATGTCGATGCCAGGCAGGATTCGGCCTTCGAAACCGTCTCCGGGGTACATGATGCCGTAACCGCAGAGCATGTACATCACACAGGCGATGGCATAGAGGCCGACATTCTTAGTCAGGATTTCCGTGGTGTTCTTGGATCGGACCAGGCCGGCTTCCAACATGGTGAAACCGGCTGCCATCCACATGACTAGGGCGCCGCAGACTAAAAAGTAAAAGGTATCTAGCGCGTAGCTGAGTTCGGTAATCTGGTTCATCTGCTTCTCCCTGGGCTGGCGCCTCTAGACCGCATCGACGCCGGTTTCGCCGGTACGAATTCGAATAACCTCGCTAAGATCCGTGACGAATATCTTGCCATCACCGATTTTGCCCGTGCGTGCAATGTTGCTGATGGCTTCCACCACCCGCTCGGCGATATCGTCATCCACGGCTAACTCAAGCTTCGTCTTGGGCAAGAAATCCACCACATATTCCGCACCACGATAAAGTTCGGTATGGCCGCGTTGCCGGCCAAAGCCCTTAACTTCGGTAACCGTGATGCCTTGAATACCAATATCGGCGACGGCTTGGCGCACATCGTCAAGCTTGAAGGGTTTGATAATGGCGGTAATTAATTTCATGCCTGAAATTCTCCTTCGCTTAATCCGCGGACGCCCTTGTTCTAGTTGCTGTAGATCGCAAATTCACGGGCAAGACTAAAAACGATATGGGTATCATCTTGACCGCCTAACAGATCGTCTGTGCTGTGAATGATGGCGATCTGGTAGTCGAAGATCGGTGTGTCTTGAATGTTCAAGGCATTGCGATAGCCGACTTCGTAGTATTCGCCGTCAAAGTCATCCTGAAAGGCGCCAACGCTGCCGTAGAAATTTTTCAACTCGCCGGTCAATGCGTAAAATTGGTAGTCGAGCTTTGGTCCCGCGAAGTTTTCATATTGGCCGATGGCTGCTTCTAGAGAGAACCACCGCCAGCCGGCGCTTAGGTTCACTTCCAAATAGTCATCATCGAAGTCATCGGTGTAGGTATAAAACGTGCTGCCGATACCAAGGGCCAGTTCGCCGACTTTAAAGTCATAGCCGGCATAGAGGTCCACTTCCAATCCATCATTGGTACTTGAGTCACCGTCATCCACGGTGGATCCCCAGGTACCGAGATAAAAGCCAGACGCTTCTAAATCTAAACCGGCTTGGGCGGCCGCCTTGCCATCGGATTGTGGGATGCCACGGAAAATGTACTCGGAGTTGATGCCGGCATTGGCGGTTAGGTCCGCTGCCCCGGCCGGTAATGCCGCCAATAACAAGCAGCCGATTAGAATCAATTTATGCATGAAAGCTTCCTAAATGTTCGTTGCTATCGCGCTTTGCGAATGTCAGCATTCCTCGCCACGCAGATAACAAAGCAGGTTTCGTGCCAACTTTCTCAGGGCCTAGAACCCCGGTGTTTCGGTGGTACGGGGCCAGGATTCAATGCAAGATTGCACCAAGATCGCGCATGAATAACCGCGCTTGCCCAGTGATGAAGCTTGCGCAAAGATCGTGTAGAAACTTATTTCAGCATCGGCCCTAACTATGAATACTGAATTTGTGAAAGACCTGGCTGCGCGCTTGGCGCGCAATGTACCGCAGGGCGTGCAAGCGGCAACGGACGATCTCGAGCAAAATTTCACGGCTTTGCTGCAGTCCGCCTTTGCGCGCTTGGATCTGGTGACGCGGGAAGAATTCGACGTGCAACGCAAAGTGTTGGAACGTAGCCGCGAAAAGCTTGTGGCGCTGGAAGCAGAATTAGCGCGGCTTGAGGCAGAAAGACAGCCGGGGAGCGACGTAAAGGATTCGGCCTAGCCGAGACGGTTTCGGCGTCTCGATATGCCCTTGGCCACCGTGCTTTCCCGCGGTCAGCGTGGCCTGGATGCGCCGCAGGTGTATATCGAAGTAGAGCCGGCGGGTGGTCTACCCGGTTTGTATATCGTTGGTCTGGTGGAAACGGCCGTGCGTGAAAGTCGCGAGCGCGTGAAGGCGGCCATTCGCTCGGCTGGCTTCCAACGCCCGCGGGGCAAAATTACGGTCAATCTCGCGCCCGCTGATTTGCCAAAGGCGGGCGGACGTTTCGACTTGGCTATTGCCTTGGGCATCCTCGCGGCGACGGAGCAGTTGGCCAGCGAGTCCCTTGACGGTTACGAGTTTTTCGGTGAGCTGGCGTTTTCTAGCTTGTTGCGTCCCACGGCCGCTTTGTTGCCAGCCTTGCGGGCGGCAAAGCTCGCCGGTCATCGCTGCGTGGCGCCTAGCGCGAATGCCGGTGAAGCAGGCTTACTCAGCGACGCCGAGGTCTCGTTGGCGGGCGATCTGTTGTCTGTAGCGCGTCATCTTCGCGGTGAACAAGCCTTAGCCTCTGCAACTTTCACACCACCAAGCCGGCGCGCCACGGCCGAGACTGACCTCGCCGAGGTTCGTGGTCAGCACCGCGCCCGACGGGCGCTGGAAATCGCCGCTGCCGGGGGTCACAACTTATTGCTGTTGGGGCCGCCTGGCACCGGTAAGAGCATGTTGGCTCGGCGCTTACCGGGGCTGCTGCCGCCCTTAGCCGAAAGCGAGGCGCTGGAATGCGCCATCATCCGTTCCGTTGCGGGTCGTCCGCCCGAGGACCTGAACTTGCAGCCGCCCTTTCGCGCACCCCACCATGGCGCCTCGGCGCCGGCCCTGGTGGGCGGGGGGCGAATACCTAGGCCGGGTGAAATATCCATGGCGCACCGGGGTGTGTTGTTCTTAGACGAGCTGCCTGAATTTGCGCGAGACGTTCTGGAAGGATTGCGCGAACCTTTGGAAACGGGTCAGATCACCGTCGCCCGGGCTGGTCTTACGGCGGAATTTCCCGCCAAGTTTCAACTGATTGCCGCCATGAATCCTTGCGTCTGCGGTTATGCGGGCGATCCCCGTCTTGAATGCCGTTGTAGCCCGGAGCAAGTGAATCGATACCGCAATCGGGTCTCGGGTCCGTTCTTGGACCGTATGGACATGGTCATCGAGCTGCAGCGCGAACAGCTGCCCGCGGACTACTTGGAGGCGGCGGCTTGTGGCGAGCCCACCACGGTGGTGCGCGCACGGGTGAGCGCTGCACGTCAACGTCAGCGCCGCCGCCGCGAATGTTTGAATAAACAGCTGCGTGGCGCGGAATTGCGGGCAGACTGCGCCGGTGAGCCCGCGCTGGGACAGCTATTGCTAAAGGCAGCCGAACGGCTGTCGCTATCGGCGCGTGCCTGTGACAGCGCCCTGCGTGTGGCTCGCACCATTGCCGACCTGGCCGCGGCGGAACAGCCGAGTGTCGCACACCTGTCAGAAGCTTTGAGTTTGCGAGCCGCCTGGCCGGGCGGCGTCCGACATCAGCTGGATTCTTCCAGCATATAGGCCATGGCGGCTAGGACTTCTTCGTCGGATAGATCCACGCGCCCGCCCTTGGGCGGCATATAGCCGGCTTCTCCCTGGTAGCCCGCGATGGCGCGTTCGTTCAGGATGGCTTGGCCCTGCGCGATGCGCGTTGCCCAGGCAGCGTTGTCGCCGATCTTAGGCGCCCCACCGATGCCACTGCCGTGGCAGGCAAAACACGCGACGTTATAAACCTGCTGACCGGATAGCGGCGCTGCAGCCGGTTCGGCAGTTGCCACGACAGGGGCGGATTCCTCGGGTGCCGAGGTGGCGTTTTCAGCCCCGACTACGGCCACGGTGCCGACGGGTTTGATGCGGTCTAGCACTTCTTGTTGGTATTCCGCGGTGTTAGCGCGGATGTCATGTTGAGCGTCTCCGGCAATGAACTGAGCAATCAAAAAAATCGCAAACGTCACGCCAATGAGCGCGGCGATTACGACCGTAAATAGATCCATGAACTTTTTGTCTGCGCTAGTGCTCACTTTGGATTCCAGTATTGCTAAGCCGGGGACGCGCCCGAGGGCCCGCGGATTATAAAGACAATAGCTGATGGCTTAAAGCCGCGCCCTACATAATTCGGTCCGGCCAGAATCTGACACTCCGGCGGTCGCGGCAGGCGGCCTGACGAATTGACTGACCAAGTTGTTGGGTCGGTTGGCTACACGGCTCGGTCCTCGCTGTCCCTGGGCAGGCGCATGGGCGAGGCGAAATCTTGTACCCCCGCCAGTTCACGCAGTTTGTCGAGATCCGCGATTTCCAAGGCATCGCTACTTAGGCGCCTGATTAGTCCGCGTTTTTCCAGCTGGCTGAAGCTTCGGCTGACGGTTTCTTTCTTCAGGCCCAAAAAATCCGCGATATCAGCCCTGCTCATGGGTAAATCAATCCGGGTCATGGCGGGATCCCGCGGGTTCGGCATGCTGCCACTCAAGCGAAGGCGATGCCTTAGGTACAGAACAAAGATGGCCGTGCGTTCCGCGGCGGATCGTTGCCCCAGGCTATAGACCAAATCCACTAGATTTTCCAAGACACGAAAAATCATGTTGGTGAAGGCTCGTTCGGCCGCTTTGTCTTTTGCCAAGTGCTCGTCCAGGACTGACCGCGGGCGCCCTGCAACACGCGTTGTGGTCACCGCTTCCACCGTAAAGAAATAATGCTCCGTCGCAGTGAGCCCGACGAAGTTATCGGGAAACAAGAAGCTCAAGACTTGCCGGCGGCCATCACGTCCAATGCGGCTAACCATCAGCATGCCTTCGACGATGTTAAATACTTCGCTGGCCACTTCGCCCTCGTGAATGAGGACGTCTCCGGGGGCTAACTCCTTTTCCGGCGCCTGATCGAATACAGCCAAGAACACATCGCCAGATGGCGTGACGCTGCTCATGCGCCAAGCATCCACACGCGGCGCAGCCCTTGCAAGTCACTGCTTGGTAGCAAGCTTGCCGGCGAGTATCCTAGTCAGACTCAAACGCCTAAGTGCTGAATGCTGTCAGAGCGGCGTTGATTGCGAAAGTCGATGAGCTTGCCTATAAGGTGGTTTGCATTGCGCCCGTAGCTCAGCTGGATAGAGCGCTGCCCTCCGGAGGCAGAGGCCAGGGGTTCGAATCCCTTCGGGCGCGCATAATACCTAGGGGTCACGCAGTGGCCGCTAGGTATTATGCGGGTGCGAAGGCTTTGGTTCGGACGCCCCGGTTCGATTAATCGGCAGGAGCCGATTAACGATGCGCAGCAACCCCGGCGCAGCCGGGGCGAGGGCCATGGATGGCCCGCGTCAATCCCTTCGGGCGCGCATAATTACTTAAAAGAACTCATGGAATCACTCTATTTCGTCCTCGTTGCCATCATCCTGTACTTCGGGGCGGATTGGATTCTGCGGCGTATGGAATCCGCGGCCGGCCGACACTTCAAGTATCGGTCGTTCATTTTTTTCGCGATCTTGTTGACGATGGCGCTGGTTAGTTTTGCGTTGATCCGAAACTATGCGGGAAATCCCGTATAGCGCTCGTCATTTGCCGGTCTATGCTCTATATCGGGTTGAAGTAGCCCGAGTGTGACGCACTGCACGGATGCGGGCGCCAGTCTATCCAGTTAGTCAGGGGGGAGTCCTAATGGCTGAGAGCGACCACCAGTCCGACGAACAGCTGCCGTTCATGCAGCGTGTTCTTGATAATCCATTTCTACTGCTGTTTCTAGGCGTTGCCATGCCGGCGGTGTTGTACCTGATCTGGGGTCTCTACGAGATTCTTCAGATTCCGGCCGCGAAGTAGGGGGTGCGTCATGGCGATTAGCCCTCCTAGCGAACGGAATTGGTGGAGCATTCCCCTTCACAAGGTTGAGCTTTACTGGGTGATCTTGGCTTTCTGCTGGGGCCTGGTCATGTTTTTCATGATGATCTTTTGGCACGGGGCGGGTCAACAGAACCTCTCCAACGAGGCCTACAAGATCGAGCCTGCCGAATTTTTCGCACAAGCCCAGCAGATGGTCGACCAGTACACCGTCAGGGAAGAAGCCGGTGTGCCGGTGGTGCATCCGCCCCCGGGTAGCGACGTCTATATCGTGGCGAGGCTGTGGAGCTTTTGGCCGATTCTCGAACTCGAGAAGGACCAGAGTTATCGCGTGCACATTTCATCGATGGACTGGCAGCACGGTTTCTCGCTGCAACCGGTCAACATTAACCTGCAGATACATCCCAATTACGACATCGTTTTCTCGATGACGCCGACGGACACCGGCGATTTTGGAATCATCTGCAACGAGTATTGCGGTATCGGCCATCACAACATGGCCGGCAAGCTCATCGTCGTTGAATAGGGGAGAGACCAATGACTGCTACCGCTGATTTTCGAACCTGTCCGACAACCGGCCTGAAGGTGCACCTGCCGGCCGAGAACCTGATCAAGGCAAACGCCGTCGTCGCGGTGGTATTCCTCGCCATCGGCGGGTTGGCCGGCTTGTTGGTCGCGTTGACCCGCTGGCCCGCCGTACATTTGTTACCGGCACCAGAGTTTTACCTGGCGCTGACCGCCCACGGTCTCGATGTATTGCTGGTGTGGATCATTTTCTTTGAGATGGCCTTGTTGTATTTCGCCTCGGCTATTTTGCTGAACTCGCGGCTGGCGACGCCCTGGCTGGCGTGGGCCCAGTTTTGGCTGATGCTGGTCGGTGCACTGATCACCAACGTGGCCGTACTGCAAGGTAACTCCACCGTCATGTTCACGTCCTACGTGCCCATGCAGGCGACGCCGTGGTTCTATGCCGGGATTATCTTGTTTGCGGTGGGCGCGCTGATCGGCTGCTTCATTTTCTTTGCGACGCTGGTGATCGCAAAGAAAGAAAAAACCTACCAGGGGTCAATTCCGCTGGTTACCTTCGGCGCCATGACAGCCGCGATCATCGCGGTGTTCACGCTGGTATCGGGCGCCATTATCCTGATCCCGACCTTCTTCTGGTCCCTCGGCTGGCTGGAGAATATCGATACCTTGATCTACAAGACGATCTGGTGGGCGATGGGCCACTCCTCGCAACAGATCAACGTCGCGGCGCATGTCGCCTGTTGGTACGCCGTCGGCGCGATTGTCCTCGGTGCCAAGCCACTGTCCGAGAAGCTCAGCCGCATGGCATTTTTGATGTATATCCTGTTTCTGCAACTAGCCAGTGCGCACCACATGCTCGCCGAGCCGGGTCTCAGTTCGGAATGGAAGATATTTAACACCAGCTACGCAATGTATCTCGCGGTGCTCGGCAGCATGATTCATGGCATGTCGATTCCCGGCATGATCGAGACGGCACAGCGCAAGAAGGGCTTCACCAACGGAATCTTTGAGTGGCTGCGCAAAGCACCCTGGGGTAACCCGGCATTCTCGGGCATGTTCCTGTCGCTGGTACTGTTCGGATTTCTCGGCGGTATCTCGGGTGTCGTCATGGGTGTCGAGCAGATCAACCTGATCATGCACAACACGGTGTATGTGCCGGGTCACTTCCACGCGACGGTGGTCGCGGGTACTACACTCGCCTTCATGTCCATCACTTATCTCGTCGTACCGCTGATTTTCCGGCGTGAAGTCATGTTCAAAAAGTTGGCCCAGTGGCAGCCTTACCTGTTTGCGGTCGGGGTCGGTGGCAACGCGCTATTCATGATGGGCGCTGGCACGCTTGGCGTGTCGCGCCGGCACTGGGACATTTCCTTCGCTGATGCACCGCTGCCGTTTGATTATCCGGCCACGGCGTTTTTGATGATGGGCCTGAACGGCATGGCCGCGATTCTCGCGGCCCTGGGTGGTGTGGCGTACGTCGTGGTAGTCGTTGCGTCGGTCTTCTTCGGTCGTAAGATCGGCGATACCGAATCGGTGGCGCCACCGACTAGCGTTGTGGGCTCCTACGGCAGTTCAGACACGCTGAAGATTCCCGGCACCGTCGTGCTGGTGGGAATCTTCTTCATTACCTTCGTGCTGTACTACTTTGTGAACTGGAAATACCTGTCCGAAGTCTGGCCTCTGCATTGATCACAAGAAACCTCAAGCTGGTCTACACCACGGCCAAGGTCCGCCTGGGGTTTTTGATCATGGCTTGTGCACTGGCTGGTCTGGCGGTGAGTTCGGCCAGCGGCGCTTTGTCGACCTGGCAGGTGCTGGTACTCGGTCTGGCGGTGCTGGCATCGTCCTCGGCGGCCGGCGCCTTCAACCAGCTATACGAGCGCGACAGCGACGCGCGCATGAAGCGCACGCGCAAGCGTGCCTTCGTGACGGGCCGGTTCAAGGCCGATAAGACCTGGTTGTGGTCCATCGGCGCGGTGACGGCGATATCGCTGGCCGCGGCGGTCTGGGCGAGTAACGGACTGGCGGCTTTGTACATCTTCCTCGGAGCGTTTACCTATGGGGTGGTCTACACGGTTTGGCTGAAGCACCGCACGTGGTGGAATATCGTCATCGGCGGTTTGTCCGGCAGCTTTGCGGTACTGGCCGGTGCGGCCGCCGTGGGCGCCACCCTGGAGCCGGCGCCGATGATCTTGGCGATCGTCCTGTTCCTTTGGACACCACCGCATTTCTGGGCGCTGGCATTTGCTTGCAAGCAGGATTACGAGGCGGCGGAAATCCCGATGCTGCCCGTGGTGGTTGAGCCGCGAATTGCCAGTGGTGCCATCCTCGCGCATACGGTAGCGTTGGTCGCCTTGTCCTTGTCGCTGGTTTTTTTCGGCATGGGCTGGTTGTATTTTCTTTGCGCTGCCGGTGGCGGCGCCTATTTTATGCTGGCATCCATTCGGCTTGTCTATCGGCCCACCGTGTCGGCAGGCTGGAAGACGTTTGCGGCGTCGATCGTTCAGCTTGGCATGCTGCTCACCGGTGCTATTCTCGATAGTTTGTTGCTCGGCTAGAAGCTAGGCGAATGCATAGTGTGCAGGCACTGGTACGCGGCGGACATCCCCGAAGTTGTTCCACCCAGCGTCTATCACGAGGCGCTTTGCTCGGCAATGTCGGCCGCCAACGACCCTATTACGCTGGCTAACATTGTTACCGATTTCATGAGGCAGCTTTCTTACCTTTCCTTGGTCCTTGCGCAAGCGATCGTAATTTTTCTGTTCTTGGCCACGCCGGGGTTCACTCAGCAAGCAGCTGAGCCCTATGACAAGGACGCGGCCTTCGCCGCGAGCCAAGCAGTGCTGGGGGGCGAACTCAGTGATCATGTGTTGCTAAACCGCGATGGTGAACCGCTCAATCTTTCTGAATTGCGCGGGCGGCCGCTGGTGGTCAGCATGATTTTTACCAGTTGCGGGCATGTGTGCCCGATGCTGACGCTACACCTCGACAATGTCGTTGAGATCGCGCGCGAGGCCCTGGGTGAGAACAGTTTTGCGGTGGCGACCATTGGCTTTGATACGGTCGTCGATACGCCGGCGAGGATGGAGAAGTTTGCGGCTGATGCCGGTATAGATGACGAAAACTGGCATTTTCTTAGCGGCGACCCGCGCACGATTCATGCATTGACGCGGGAACTTGGTTTCAGCTATTTCGCATTGCCCAAAGGTTTCGATCACATTACGCAGACGACGGTCATTGATCGCGACGGCCGTATTTATCGCCAGCTGTACGGCCAAGGTTTCGATACGCCCGCCTTGGTCGAGCCGCTTAAAGAACTCGTCTACAATACGCCCAGCGATGCAGGCTTCGTCGACCAGTGGGTCGATAAGCTGCAGCTGTTCTGCACCGTGTACGATCCGGAATCCGGACGGTACCGGTTCGACGGTTCCATTTTTGTTTCGATCATCGTGGGCTTGTTGTGTCTGGGTGCCATCGCGTTCTTCATCATTCATCAATGGCGTCATGCGCGGTAGCTACCCCTCTTGGTGGTGCCCGTTGAGCTGGCTATGAATCCCGTCAGGCGCATGCTTCGCGCGGCGCTGGGTCCCGCCGAGGATCAGTTCGACCGGATGTTTACACCGGCGTGGAACCCGTTCTACCAACTCGGCGCGCTGGGCTGGTTCTTTTACTGGATTGTTACGGTCAGCGGCATCTACCTGTTTATTTTCTTCGACACGGGTATCACCCAGGCGTTTGATTCGGTCGAGTACATGACGAATGTTCAGTGGTATGCGGCCGGGATCATGCGCAGCCTGCACCGCTACGCGTCGGATGCCATGGTTGTTATCGTGCTGTTGCACTTGGCCCGGGAGTATTCCCTGGATCGCATGCGCGGTAATCGCTGGTTTGCCTGGTTTACCGGTATTCCCTTGTTGTGGTTTGTTTACGCAGCGGGCATTACGGGTTACTGGCTCGTGTGGGACATGCTTGCCCAGTACGTGGCAATTTCTACCACCGAATGGCTAGATTCCTTGCCGTTCTTTGGTGAATCCATCGCGGGTAACTTCGCCGACAGTTCGAAACTCAGTGCGCGTTTTTTCACGCTGATCATGTTTATTCATATCGCCGTGCCGCTGATCATGCTGTTTCTCATGTGGATACACATTCAGCGTCATGCCTATGCGAAACAGAATCCGCCGCGCGGTCTGGCCATCGGTACGCTTGCGGCACTGCTAGCATTGTCGGTTGTGGTTCCGGCGACCAGCCACGAGGCGGCCGATTTGGCCCAGGTGCCGGCCCGGCTCGATCTCGATTGGTTTTACCTCGGTGCCTATCCGCTGTTCGATGTCATCCCGGGCGGTTTCATGTGGCTCATCGCGGCGGGCGCGACGCTAATTTTGGCGCTGTTACCGTGGGTGCCGCCGCTGCGACGGCCCGCCATTGCGAAGGTAGACCTTGCCAACTGTAACGGTTGCACGCGTTGTTACGACGATTGTCCATTCAGTGCCATTGAGATGTTACCGCGCAGCGACGGCCGCCCCTTTGAGCGTGAAGCGGTTGTCGTTCCTGCGAACTGTATGAGCTGCGGAATCTGTGTGGGTGCCTGTCCGACGGCCACACCGTTTCGCCGGGCGCAGACATTGTCGCCGGGCATCGACCTGCCCGATCAGTCCATAGCCGCTTTGCGCGAACGTACCACGGCGGTATGCGAGAGCATGACGGGCGATTCACGCGTCATTGTCTATGCCTGTGAACATGCCACGGGCGTGGGTGAACTCGAGCGAGACGGTGCGCGGGTCGTGACCATGCCTTGCGTCGCCATGCTGCCGCCGGCGTTTATTGATTTCGTCATCGCGCGGAAGTTGGCCGACGGTGTGTTGATCGGTGGCTGCCGGGACGGCGATTGTCACTTCCGCCTGGGAGCGCGCTGGATGGATCAGCGCCTGGCGCGCGAGCGGGATCCTTATCTGCGCAGCCGGGTGCCGCGCGAGCGGATCGAGGTTTGTTGGCTAGGCGGTTCACGGCGTGATGATCGCAGAGCCACGCTGCAGGCGTTCCAGCAGCGCTTGCCACAGTTAGCGCCGGTACAAAGCCGGCGGTTCCAAGATGCGTTGCAGCCTGCCGCCGATCAGCCTGCGACGAGGGGCTTGTCCGGCCAGGGGGGCGAGGATGCCTAAGACCGGGCAATTGATCGCGCAGGCAATGGCCTATCTCGCATTCATCGCGTTTATCGGCTACCTGTCGGCATCGCCCACCTATGAGCACGCGGATCCGGATAAGGCTGTGATCAGTCTTGTCATCAGTCACCCGACGCAGCGTTTGGGAGAATGCCGCCAGCTGACGCAGGAAGAGTTGGCCGAAATCGCGAAAAACATGCGCCAGCCAGCTGACTGCCCACGCGGGCGTCATGATTTGTATGTCGAACTGATGTTCGACGACGCTATCTTATTCCGCGGGAGTGCGCAGCCGACCGGCTTATGGGGTGACGGCTCGGCCAGCATCTACGGCAAGTTTCCGGCGGCACCCGGCAAGGGTACGCTGACAATCCGCATGCGCGATTCGGGGCGCGCTAGCGGCTTCGACTACACAAGAGAAGGGGTAGTCGAGTTGCGCCCGCAACAAAACTTTGTCGTCGGTTACACGACCTTGCAAGGCTTCAGTTTTGACGGCGATGTCATTGAGCAATAGGTACCGGCATGGGATTGATTGAGTGGAATGACAAATTCTCGGTCGGCGTGGCGTCCGTGGACCACGAGCATCGCGAGCTCATCGAGCTCATCAACGGTTTTCAGCAGAAAATCGGCCAGGATGATTCACTCGACGCGAAACTCGAGCATCTGGGCGAAACGCTGGCGCACATTTCGGCGCATTTCGCCCTCGAAGAAAAGCTGATGCAGGACTCACGTTATGACGAATACACCGAACATAAAAGAGATCACGAAATACTCCTCGACCAACTGCGGGACATCATGGATGCCGTCGAAGAAGATGCCGGCGTAGATAACGACGCCTTAGGCAGCGTTCTGGAGCAGTGGTTCTCGCGACATTTCCAGACCCACGATGCCAGGTTGCACGGCCAGTTAGGTTGAGCGAGGGGCGCGGCCGCACAAGGCCACGTTGCAGCGGCCTTCGGCAATTATCTAAGGGTTTGCCAGCTCAGCGGGATTGCTTTGCCGAGTTTTCGGCCAAGAGCACGGTCCGGCGGCGGGCAGGCGTACGATCACGGGGTTCCTTGCGGCGTTCCTCACCGGTTGGTAACGGTGCCGCTTGATGGTTTTCAATGTCGTCAGTTTTTTCGGCGTTTTCGCGCTTGCCGGCCAATAGATCCGACACGTAGGAATCCCAGCCAGCGGTGGCTTCGTAAATATCGGAGTCCGATTCCAAAGTTTTCAGGTTTTTTCGCTCGCCTGCCATCTATGCAGCCTCGGATAAGATTAGCGGTCTACCATACGTCCTGCCCACGGTGTGCGGACCGGCACTGGTTCACAAAACTGATGTATCGCCAAGCGCGCAATTCGCGGTTGCGGATCTGGCCATGGACCGCTGATGATAATGGCAAATTCGGTGCCTGCAAGTAGGTATTTTTATCTAGTATTTACATAAGTTTTCTGTGTCCATATTGGAGACTTTGCTTCGCAGCAAACATCATCGCCCTGCTCAGCGAGGTGGTTGCCGATGTTCTGCGAATGTAGTCAGCTGGTATTTTCGGCTTCGAACAGGCGATTAGGAGCAACGTCCCCCGGGGAGAAATCATGCCTAAACAAGAGTTAGCCGCCGCTTTTCAAGATTTGATAGCCGGTAATCATTGCTACGGTTGCGGCACCGAAAACCCAAGGGGGTTACGCATAAAAAGTTATTGGGACGGCTCGCAAGAGACCGTATGCAGGTTTAATCCCGAAACTTTCCACTCAGCGGGACCGCCCAGCGTTCTCAATGGCGGAATAATCGCAACGCTTGTTGATTGTCACTGCGTGTGCAGCTCGGTAGCCTATGCTTATCGTTCCGACGGTCGTGAAATCGGCAATGGAGAAAAAATTTGGTTTGTAACGGGTGGCTTAAGCGTCAAGTATCTACAACCAACGCCACTGCATGGTCCAGTGGACTTACGGGCGCGCGTAATCGAAGCTGCGGGCAGAAAAATATGTTGGCACTGTAGCGTGTCGGTTGCCGACGCGGAATGCGCAACGGGTGAAGTGCTTGCCATTCGAGTGCCGGCGTCTTGGCGTGAGGATTGATGACTGAATGCCTTGCGTGTGTAAGGGAGCAATATGAGCGAGCATGAGGTGCATTGGGTAGGTCGCAAGCCTACCGCCGTGGAGGCGGATGCCGAGGCGGTAGCGCAGCAAGACTATGCAGAAGCCATTGTGGCGGCCTGTGAATCCGCGGGTGCTAAGGTTAGTCGTTATGTTGCCGCCAAAGGGGCCTATGGTAGTTGGCTGGTGGAATTTTCCGTGGATGACTGTGAGCAGCGCTTGATCTGGAATGGGCAATCCGGGGAGCTTTGCCTGCAGGCCAAACGGCCGCCCAGTTTTTGGGATGACGTACGAGGAGTAGCGCCCGACGGCCGCGAGCTCCCCACTCTGGCCGCCGCGTCCAGTCAATTGTTAGCTGCTACGAAAACCGGTACTGGGTAACACCAGCATCGATCAGTTGGCTGCTAGGATCATGTTAATGCTGTTGTCGAGCGACCGGGATGGATAATCCAGAGACACTGCGCCGCAAAGTTGAAGCGCTGTTACCGAATTGGGCCAGTTGGTACCCCAGTGTTTTTGATGCTGCCGTCGATCTAGGCCTATTGCGTGCGCGTGTCTGTGCCCCTTCGCAACTGTTGCTGACCAATCGGCATTCGGGCGTTATCAGCGCCGCAGAACGGGCGCATCGCGAGAAGTGGGGCGGTGAAGACGCAGGGACCGATAGAATATCGAATCAGCAGGCCAAACCCCGCAAGCGGCGTAGGCGCCGGAAAGCCAAAGTCAGGGACCAGTAAAGAGCATAGTCATGAGCGACGAACTCCATCGCGCGGCGGATGCCGTGGACGTCAAGGAAGGCACCTTATTGACCGTTACGGTTGCAGGCCGCTCCGTGTTATTAACTCGTTTAAAAGGACGGGTTATAGCGGTGTCGAACTTCTGCCCCCACATGGGCATGTCAATGTCAAAGGGCAGCGTTGAAGAGGGCATATTGAGCTGTCCCTGGCATGGATCGCGCTTTGATGTGTGTACCGGCAAGAACTTGGATTGGGTCAACGCTATTGTCGGTGTGCCCATGCCGAAGTGGACGCACAAGCTCATCGCCATGGGTAAGTCACCGGCTGGCTTAGAGAGTTTGCAAGCCGAAGAGCGCGAAGGCGCGGTGTTTGTCAGCGCGCCCACGGTTGGCCGCATTAGAAAATAGCTTTATTCCTCGGCTATCTACGACCACAGCTATCGATGCTAGGTGGCTTGCTTTTTCCAACGGTCCCGTTTGGCCGCTCGCTAAATATGAACTGCGATTCAGCGGAGCTTACGCAGGGACGCAATGCGCTAAACTCGTAATTCATTGAGCGCTGCTAGTTTCTATCACGATGCAATTCAAGCAACTTCGCAAAGCGGTCTGTTTCGCTGTGTTCTTCGCAGGCTTGCTGTGCTCTGTCCAGTCATCGCTGGCGGGCGAATGTCGAGATCGCTTGCAGCCCTTGCTGCTAAAGCCCTCGCCCAACATGGCCAGCTTAGCAGCGGTCAGGTCTTTTTGTGCGGTCGCCTATCAGCAGGGCGATCCCGATGCCGGCTATCAGCTGGCTTTGCTTGATTTGGGCTTGGAGGATTGGCGGCCCGAGCGTGCCATACCGCTAGTGAAATCCGCTGCCTTGGCGGGAATTTCCGAAGCCCAGTATTGGCTTGCTTGGCAACATGAGGCGGGTCCGCTCTTACCCAATGATTGGGCGCAGGCTGTGCACTGGTACCAAGCCGCCGCCGCTCAGGACCACCGTTTGGCGCTGCAAAGACTTGCCGATGCCTATGCGCGGGGCGAGCTTGGGCTAATACCGGATGCTCGGCTGGCCGTGAACATGCGCTCGCGAGCCCAGCGTTGCACCCAACAAGGAGGTGAGCCTCGATGAGCAATTTAGAGAAATTATTGCAAGGCAATCGCGATTGGGCGAAACAGTCACAGGAGCGAGATCCGGAATTTTTTAGCCGCTTAGTGGGGCAGCAGGCACCCGACTATCTGTGGATTGGATGTTCTGATAGCCGTGTGCCGGCCAATCAAATTACCGGGCTGCAACCCGGCGAAGTATTTGTTCATCGTAATGTCGCTAATCTGATTCCGGGCGAAGACTTGAATAGCCATTCGGTTATTCAGTACGCCGTCGAAGTACTAAAAGTTTCCCACGTGATCGTATGTGGTCACTCCGGTTGTGGTGGTGTTACCGCGTCTTTGCGCGACCAACCTGCGGGCTTGGTAGATAATTGGCTAACTAGCGTTAGAGCCTTGCGAGATCGATACGCGACTAGCTTGAGTGCCGTACCGACCGAAGCCGAGCGAATATCGATGCTTTGCGAGCTCAATGTCATCGAACAGGTCATGAACCTGAGCCGCATGCTGGTGGTCCGTCACGCCTGGGATGCCGGTCAAAAACTCCAACTGCACGGCTGTGTATACGGCCTTGAAGATGGTTTGCTGCGGGATCTGGGGATGTCCGCTGCCGGTGAAGCTGAAATCGAGCAGAAGTACCAGATCGCACAATCACGCATTCTCGCGCCTGCGCAAGCCTAAGGTATGCAGTACGCGGCGGTGATCCTTGGTTTGCCTTGGATGCCGCGGGGCTGTTAGCCATACGCAATGGTCATTGCGCTAAAGTTCATCCTTGGCATTGGTCTGTGCCTCGTGGGGCTGGCAGGTCTCTTGTTGCCGGCAATACCAGGAGCGCCGTTGCTCTTTCTGGGCTTGGTTGTCATCGCTTGGGCTGAAAATTTCGCCTATGTTGATGGATCCGCCATTGCGGTATTGGGGCTGCTTGCCGCACTAACCCTGGTAGTTGACGTGGCAGCGGGTGTTTTGGGCGCGAAGGGTTTTGGCGCGTCCAAACGGGCGCTCTGGGGCGCCGGCCTGGGCGCTCTGATTGGCTTGTTTTTCGGTATTGCCGGTGTCTTACTCGGCCCCTTAGTGGGTGCCTGCCTCGCAGAATTCACCTTGGCGCAGGATGTGCGTGGGGCAGGCCGAGCAGGTTTAGGCGCTAGTCTTGGCTTGTTGTTGGGCGTGGCTGTGAAGATCGCGCTGGCGTTCTCCATGCTTGGAGTCTTCGCGGTGACACGGCTGCAGTGATCAACCGACATGAATGAGCATAAAAAAGATCAAGAATTTTACGATTACTATGAATATTTGGTTCGCTACATTGCGAATCGAATGATGGATCCGCATCGGTATTTCGAACAAAAGCTCATGGGCGAAATGCGATTGTCGAGTGCCATCGCTGAAGAAAATGCACTGCTTGCCACCGTGCTGAAGTGGCTGGAAGGTGACTTGCTGAGTGAACAACAAGTCGCAGTGCTAGGCAATAGTTTACTGACCAACGCACTTCCCAGTCTGGATTTTGCCCGGACTTATCCCGATGCCTTGCGCCAATTACTGGTGGCGGACGGGCCTGATGAAAGCTTGCAAGCCATTCTTGATGGTGCCAATTTGCTGCCGGGTGATCGGCGACTGATCGAAAAACGCTTGGCTAAGAATTAGCTAGTATATTTAGCCTGCTTATCGGTCAGCCCGTGAACATAGGGATGAATTGCTTGGTTAAATAGGCATTGGCCTGATTCAATGGCGAAAGCCCTTGTGTCATCGAGGTGAGGAATGAAGAAGAAACCGCGTATCGATATTGAATACTGCACGGGTTGCCGTTGGCTGTTACGCGCTGCCTGGCTCGCCCAAGAGTTGCTCAGCACATTTGAAGATGATCTCGGCGAGGTTGCCATTCGCCCCGGCCATGAGGGCGGTGTCTTCGAGATTCACCTCGACGGACATAGTATTTGGTCGCGTAAAGCTGAGGGGCGTTTCCCCGAGGCGAAAGAGCTAAAGCAACGGGTTCGCGACAGCATCGCGCCCGGTCGCGATTTGGGGCATGTTGATCAGTAGCGGGCGGTATCTTGTTAACACGTGCTTAAGTACCGGTTAGCTCATGCCCTCAAACGGTGCGCCGCCTAGTCTGGATTCTGTAATCCGTAATCTTCAGGCGCGCGGTATCGAAGTGCCTAGCGGCAATCTACGGCTCGATGGCTACGGTGACTCCCCGCAGTTGTCGGCCGAGCTGATCGAGCTAATTCGAGCCGGTAAGAAGCAGGCCGGTAGTTCGCTGCGATGGAGTTATGACTTTGATCGAGAAGCGCTACCCAAGGCCGGCGACATCGGTATCGTCCTTACGCATGACCACAAGCCGGCCGTGCTGACGCGCGTTCGTTCGGTAACCATCCTGCCGTTTGACGAAGTGACGGCCGCTTATGCGACCTTGGAGGGTGAAGGGGATCTGTCCTTGGCGTATTGGAGAAAGGTTCATTGGCGCTATTTTTCCAAGGAATGCAGACGGATTGCCCGTGAACCAGCCAAGAGCATGCCGGTAGTGTGCGAGATCTTCGAGGTTCTGCGTAGCCTGCGTGAGGATTCAGCCTGATCACCAGTCAGGCTTGGTTCTGTGTGGCTCTCATTGCCTTATGCTATGACTTGCTGGTTAGTAGAACTTGGAGCAGTAACATGAAAGCATCTTGGAACGGTAAGCTCATCGCGCAAAGTGACGACACCGTGGTCGTGGAGGGTAATCACTATTTTCCGGCTGACTCCGTCAAGAGCGAGTTTCTACAGGCGAGTGATACCCAAACCAACTGCCCATGGAAGGGTACGGCAAGCTATTATCATTTGCAGGTTGACGGTAAAACCAATCGCGATGCTGTTTGGTACTACCCGCAAACGAAATCAGCAGCAAAGAAAATCGAGGGCCGTATCGCGTTTTGGCGTGGGGTGGAGATAAGCGACTAATTCCTGATAGCTTGGGCTTGTGGTCAACAAACGCGAAGTAACTTTGCCCGTCGCCATTGCCGGCCGAGAACTGCGTTTGGCCGCCTGGCGGCGAGAAACCCGGTCGGATGAACTATTGATTTTTGTTCACGGCTTGGCTTGTAGTAAGCGCAGTTTCTTAGCGGCTTGGCAGCGACCCGAGCTGCGTGACTACTCCCTGTTGGCCATTGACTTGCCCGGTTTCGGTCATTCTCCTAGACCCAAAACTTTTGGCTATGACTTGGCGGATCAAGCACGCCTGCTTAAGACGGTGCTGGATAGCCATGCGTCGCGAAGCGTATTTTTGATCGCACACAGTATGGGGGGCAGCCTGTCACTTTTGCTGCCGCCGAGGGTGCTGGCACGTCTGCGTGGTTTGATTTTGATCGAGGCGCGTCTCTATGTATCAAGCTGTGGTACGGCGGCGGAGGTCAATCGGCACGACTATCGCGGCTTTGAATCTGAATTTTTGCCTCAATTTCGTAACCGGGTTATGAACGATTCACGACTGGCCTTTGATCTCGAGCTGGCCGATCCAGCGGCCTTTTTTCACAGCGCCAAGTCGTTGGTACGCTGGGCAGCATCTGGAAAGCTGATCCAGAATTTTTCTCAGCAAGATGTTCGTTCTTGGTTCTTGTACGGCGCTGATAACAGTCACCTGAAAGAAGTTGCGCAGCTTCCAAGGCAGCGGACCGTTGCCATTCCCGATGCCGCGCATTTTCCGATGCATGACAACGCGCCGGCTTTCTATTCAGCATTGGCAGATATCGTGATTCGTTGAGGCCGGGAATCTTTGAATCGCAGCCGCGTGGAACATATTGGGCTTGCTCGAGCTTACAAGTACCAAACGGCCTACTGCGATGCTTGTAGCGCGTATTGCCAGCCGTCGTGAATTTTTTATGGAGCTGCATGTATTTGTTGCCCAAGCGGCAGTCGCGTAATTGACACTGAGATTATCACGGCGTGGCTAATGATAGACTGCTGCTCTACGTTGATAAGTTCTTGAGTACCTGTGCCACGGTTTATAAGCTGAGTGCGTCGGTGGTCAGCTGGCCTGCCCGAGCGCTGCCTAAGAACAGGAGACAAAAAATGCGAGTGTCGATCACCGGGGACGTACCTGATTCTCCACAGCTTACGGAGTTGGAGCACGGTGTATTGAAAACCGCGCTGGCGGCGGATATGCAGCAAGCACAAAGCGCACAGGTTGTATCCCGGACGTACAGCGGTGTGGGGTTTATCACCAAGCTCAAAGTAGCCGATGATGCACCGAGGCTTAATGTGGACGTCTTGCCCACGGTTTACGGCCGGCATCCCAATCTATCGGCCGCCGCGGAATTCATGCTCCAGCTCAAAGACGGACGCTTGCATAGTATTGAAGCCTTTTGTTTTCAAGGTATGTGGCCTGAGGACGAAGATAAGTTTGCGCTCGGCACGGCGCCCTAGAGCGGCTACCCAAGATCTTAATTGCGCGGTAAGCTATCGCATCCAAGGCGTAAGATTTGGCGCTTTAAATAACAAGAACCCTCGGGAGCGAGCATGACTGGATACGGAAAACTCAATCTTGCTGGCATGTTGCTACTTCCAGCAGCGGCCGTCTTGGCGGCACTGATCGTATTCGGACCGCGCAGCGACACCTTGCTCGCCGTTGCCGGTATTAACTTGTTACCGATGTTACTCGGCGGCGCGGTTTCGGGTTTGCTGTTGCGGGGTGCAAACCGCGCCATGGCGGGACGCGGTATCGCCTTGTGGCCAACGCTGATTCCCGCCATCATCGGCGCCGTTTGGTACCTCTGGCGGGCCCTGATGCCCGAAACCGTAGCGCCGGGTCGTGAATATCTCGCCGCCCCTCAGTATCTGTTGATGGGCGTAATTGTCCTCAGCCTGGCGGCATGGATCGGTTGTCGAATAGCGCGATCCAACCGCGCCAATAGCTAGTTCGCGAGAGACCATTCCATGATCGCGATTGGTCGCTTGCCCGCGGCGCCTGAGTATTATCCTTACCGCAAGCTGGGTGATCGTCCGAACATTATTGTTGACGGTTCGCCGTTGAGCTCGACCGTTTTAACTTTATCCCACTGGCCCAACAACAATACACCGGCGGCACTGCGACGAGACACATCAACGGAAATCGTGTTTGCCTATTTGGCACAGCCGGATTTTCATGTTCAGGCCCCTTTTGTTTCGAATAATCATTTCGATGAAGATGGATTATTCGGCATGTTTAGCTTGTGCTATCCGGAGCTTGCGACTCAGTATCAAACGCTATTGATCGACGCATCGCGGGCCGGCGACTTTGGCTACTTCGATTCTCGTGATGCCGCGCGTTTGGTGTTCTGCGTGGAAACCTGCGCTGATCCCGCTACTTCAGATTTACCGAGAGAAGTATTCAACGCTTGCGCGGCGAACCGTGTCCCGCATCTATATCGTGAAATGCTTGCCCGCTTGCCCGTTTTGCTAGAGGACTTGGCGGCGGCAAAAGAATTGTGGTCTGAGCAAGACGAACATCTTGAAGATGGATTAGCGATGTTCGCCGATGGCCGACTTTCCATCGAAGAGTATAGCGAAGCCGACTTGGCGGTGGTGCGTATTCCGGAGGGTTTGCCGCCCAGGATGGCCCGCCGGTATATCAGTTGTGAGCGTGCACCTGTGCACCCCTTTGCCATTCACCAACAAACTCAATGTAGTCGCATACTGCGCATGGAAAACCGGCGCTATGAATTGCAGTTTCGCTATGAAGGCTGGGTGCAGTTGGCCTCGCGCCGACCCGCCTTGCGGGTTGCACTAGACGGGCTGGCGGAGCGCCTAAACGATAGGGAAACCGCACCGGGACAATGGCTTGCAGAAGCAGTCACCGAGGTTGCTCCGCGGCTATATCTTGATGGTGTCGAAGGTTCGTCTATTGATCCCGATACTTTTCTGTCGATGGTTTTAAGCTACTTGGACTCAGCGCCCATTGCCTGGGATCCCTACGATTGGCAGCCAACGGAAGACACCAAGCCCCTCAAAGAGTCGGCCTAGTGGCTAAGCAGCTGCGGCCATTTCATTTGGCTGTGCCGGTGGCTGATCTTGATGATAGCCGGCGTTTTTACGGCGGCTTATTGGGTTGTGAAGAGGGCAGGTCTGATTCGCGGTGGATCGATTTCAATTTTTTCGGTCACCAGCTCGTTTGCCACCTTCAGCCTAATGATCCTGGCACCCCGCTCGAGAATTCCGTAGATGGTCACCAAGTTCCCGTGCCGCATTTCGGTTTAGCCTTACCCATGCGGGAATGGCAGCAATTGGCAGATCGTCTGGTGGCGGCAGACGTAGACTTCGTCATTCCTCCGCAAGTGCGTTTTGCTGGTCAAGCTGGAGAACAGGCCACCCTGTTCTTGTCAGACCCTAGCGGCAACGCGCTGGAATTCAAGGGTTTCGCCAACCTAGACAAACTATTCACGACTGTTTGAGGTATAGCTTTACCGAACATTGATGCCGCGCAATAGTAGCTCGGTTGGGGAGTCACTCACAGTTTGCGGCGACAAATTGTCACGATCTCCAATTGCTGAGCCAATTTGTCGCCGTTTATTATGCTGGGGGCGCAGCGCAGCCTGGGACGGTACTCAAATCAGCGGTGTTCGGCGGCACAATCCACGCATTCAGTCGATTCCGGCATGGCTTCCAGCCGTTGGGGGCTAATTTCTTCGCCGCAGCTAAAGCACTTGCCATATTGATTATTGTCTAAGCGTTGCAGGGCTGCTTCTATTTCAGCCAATTGCTCCACGGCTTCGTTCTCCAATGCAGATACCACTTGAACATTACCCAATTGGGCTGCTTGTTCAGAAGAATCGGCTTCCAGGGGATCACGCGCATGCTCGTGAATTCGGTCAACGCGCCTGGATAGTTCTTGCTTTTTGGCCATTAGGCGCTGGCGAACTTGCTTACTGTCAGTCATGTCTATTGTCCGTTGGCTTTATGCGGGCTCAATGCCCTGAATCATGATCGACATTTTAACGAGTTCTGCCAAGGAACGCGCGGCCATTTTCTCCATCACTCGCGCCCGGTGAATCTCCACGGTTCTCTGGCTCAGCTCTAGGTCCATGGCAATCACTTTGTTCGCCAGCCCGCGTACCACGCAATCCATCACTTCCCGCTCACGTGGTGTGAGTTCGGCAAACCGCTTCTCAAGATCTCGTTTTTGTTCTTCTTGAAAGTAATGTTGGGCGTCCCAGGCTAGGGCCTGGTTGATTCGATCCAGGAGTTTCTGATCACGATAAGGCTTTTGTATAAAGTCAAAAGCACCATCATGCAAGGCCTTTACCGCCATAGGTATATCGCCATGACCGGTTACAAAAATTACCGGAATTTTTGACGCCCGAGCCAATAGTCGAGCATGCAATTCCAATCCGCTCATGCCCGGCATGCGGATGTCCAGCACGATACAGCCCCGCCAATCATCTTCGAAGGCATCCAAAAACGCCTGACCCGAATCGAACAACCGGCATTCAATGCCCATGGAATTCAAGAGCATGCCCAGCGAGTCACGCACCGCTTGATCATCATCAACAACGTAGACTGTCTTTTCGCTCATGGCCTAGGCTTTATCACGGGATGGTTTATTGATGGGTAAGGTCAAGCAGAAGCAGGTGCCGGCAACCGGATTGTTAGAAAACTTAAGTGTACCGCCATGCGCATCTACTATCGAACGGCTGATGGCCAGACCCATGCCCATGCCCGCTTTCTTGGTGGTAAAAAAGGGCGTAAAGAGTTTCTTCGCGACGTCCTCGCTAACGCCATGTCCACGATCCGTGATGGAAAATTCTATTTCTCCAGCACCGAGTTGGGATACACGCAGGTCGAGCCGGCGGTGCTGTTCCGGGACATCTTGCATAGAATCGACACCATTACGCAAGAGATTGAGGATGACCTGCTGAATTTCAACACGATTGACTCGAATGTCCGGCAAGTTCTTCGCAATGTGCGTCTTGAACGCAGTGTTATTGGCTTTAGCATCCATGCGTACCAGTGGCAATATCTCGCCGACCAGTGCTTCAATCTCAACTATTTCGTGTTCCTTGGCATCGCTGCGTGCAAAGCTGCGAATGCGTCGTACAACTTCAGCCGCGCGATGGGCTTGCCGGCCTATTTCCTCCAGGGCTTTGAGTACTTCTGCCTTGTTGCCGTCATCGCGTTCCAGCAGACGTCCACAAGCTGCGGTGTAGTTTGAGATCGCGCTTAAAGGTTGGTTGATTTCGTGGGCCATGGCGGCGGCCATTTCGCCCATGGTACTCAGGCGGCCCGTATGGTTTAGCTGTTCGCGATGCCGCATAGCGGCTTCCTCGGCTTTTTGTTCGGCACTGAGATCCCGGATCAAGCCGACAAAACGCAACTCATCGCCGATTCGCGCCTCGCCGATAGATAGTGACACCGGAATATTTGAGCCATCTTTGTGCTGCGCGAGCACCTCCCGACCGATACCGATAATTTTTTTCTTACCAGTTTCTAGATAGCGATCCATATATCGATCGTGAGTGCGGCCATCGCGAGCATTCATGATGATCTTGATTGGCTGGCCCAGAATTTCGTCGGCGCGATAGCCCAACAGCTTTTCAGCAGCGTGGTTGAAGCGCAGAATGGCACCGCGTCGATCAGTCACAATGATGCCGTCGACGGCGGCGTTCAATAGTGCCTTGAATTCCGCCGCATCGAAGGCTTTCGTCGTCGGTGCGGCGTCTAGGTAATCAGTTTCCCGCGGGTTTCTCATTGCAGTGATGACCATACAATGAGCGGCATCTAGTCTGCCACTCCTAGCGGTAGGCCATCCGTCTTTCGGCGGCTATGTGTCTAGCCCGAGTAAAACGCTGAGTGCGTGTCCAATTTGTCGGTGCAATGAAAATTCGGTGCTTAGCGCCACCAGCCAGCTTGATCGTCAAGGCTGGACCAATGAGGCCGTGGCCACTAGTCTGCGGGCATGACGCCGCCAGATAAATATCCTGGGTCGCTTGGCCTATTCGGCTTGGTGCTAGCCGCGGGCTCCTCGTCGCGCTTTGGCCGCAGCAAACAGCTAGCGCAAGTTAACCATGTACCCTTGGTGCTGCATGCGGCTCGATTGAGCTTAAGTGTCTGTGATGCCGGCGGATTGGTCGTTACTGGGGCGGATCATTCCAGCGTGATCGAAGCCTTGCAAAAGGAAGGGTTTCGGGCAGTGTATAACCCCGCCTGGCAGGAAGGTATGGGTGCCTCACTACGGCAAGCCGTGTTAGCTGCGCCGAATTCTATAGCCGGTTTATTGATTCTATTGGCCGATCAGCCGGCCGTGACTCGGGAAGATATGACGCGTTTGCGATTAGCCTGGCAGGCCGATCCTGATCGCCCGGCCGCGGCGCAATACGCGGGGCAGAGTGGCGTGCCGGCGATTTTTCCAGCTTCCTGGCGTGAACAGTTGCTCCAATCGCGGGGCGATCAAGGTGCGAGAAATTTGCTGCGTGATGCGGCGGCGGTGACGCCAGTACCGATGGATAACGCGGCCATTGATATCGATACCCCTGGCGATTTAGAGCGCTATCTAAGCTCCTTGGGCTAGGCGGGTCTTGTCAGCTGGGCAAGCTAGCGGGTAACGTGCACCGATGATGCGAAAAATAAGACTTGAATACTTTGCCGTGCTGCGTGAGCACCTGGGTCGAGAAAGCGAAGAACTTAAGACCAGCGCGAACACAGTTGCCGAACTTTATGAGGAGCTCGCCGTTCGCTATGAGCTGCCCGACATTGGGCCGCTCAAAGTTGCCATTAATGACGAATTTCAAGATTGGCAGGCGGCTTTGAGTGACGGTGACTCGGTGGTATTCATTCCGCCGGTGGCGGGCGGATGACGGCATTTGCGTTTTCCCATCAAGATCTAGATCCCCAGGCTTGTCGCATTAGCCTCGGGGATATTAGCTGCGGTGGTTTTGCCAGCTTTGAGGGTTGGGTGCGCAATCACAACGAGGGCCGTGAAGTGCGGCGTCTTGAGTACGAAGCCTACGAAAATTTAGGCCTAAAAGAAGGTGGGCGCATTATCGAAGAGGCTTTGGAGAAATTCGACATTGAGCACGCGGCCTGCGTGCATCGACTGGGCGCTATCGAGCTAGGCGGCCTTGCCGTATGGGTTGGCGTGAGCGCGCATCATCGCGATGCTGCTTTTAGAGCCTGTCGTTACATTATCGACGAGGTAAAGCATCGAGTGCCCATTTGGAAAAAAGAGCATTACCTCAACGGCGACTCAGGCTGGGTCAATTGTGAGGCCTGCGCTACCGCCGGTACAAAGGCGTGGCTAGGATCGCCTCCATAGAGACCAAAGCTTCAGCATATTTTCGCCGGCCCTGGGCATTAGAGTGCTTGGCGTTCGCGTTCAATGAGTTCGTTGGCTACGCCAATCATATCGTCAAAGTTTTTGACTTCGGGGCCCTCGGTAATATATTTACCATTGACGACTAGCACGGGGACGCTGCGTACACGATATCGTGTGGTCAAACTTTTTGCCCGTCTTAGCTTACTTTCTACGCTGAATGACCGCCAGGTCTTGTCGAAATCTTCGCTGGAGACTCCATGGTCTGCGAAGATTTCGCGAATTTGATCTTCCTCAACCAAGGTTTTTCGCTCCGCATGCATGGCTTTGAAAAATGCGGGATGCAGATCTTCTAGTTTGCCCAAAGCCTCGGCGGTATAGAACATCCGCGCATGCAATTCGTTGGTGGGGTTCCACATAACGGGCAGGCGAACGAAATTTACGTCGTCGGGCAAGCCCGCTTTCCACTTTTCGAGATAGGGATCGAAGTTAAAACAGTGTGGGCAGCCGTACCAAAACACTTCGGTCACTTCGACACCGCCGGTGAGGGATGCCGTGCCTTGGGCTGTGGTCAATTGAGAAAAATGTTTGCCTGCGCTGTAGGCCCAGGTTTTTGGCTGGTCGGTAGCCACTTCCTCAGCGTTTTCCACGACGTCGGCCAAGAGCTCAGCGGCTTCTTCGGTTGCATCATCCACGGCTTCGGCCGCCGACTCGGTCACAGCTTCAACTTCGGCCTGCGCTACCTTGACGGCTTCCGCTACCGTTTGGCTGGCTTCATCGGCGATATTTTCCGTCGCCGCGGGTGTCGAATTTTCACTTGAAGACGGCGCTGTTGGTGTCTCGGCGTTTCCGCAGGCCACTAACAAGGCAATCAAAATTCCGAGCAAGGACGGATGCAATTTCATGATCGTATTCCTAAAGATTGGGTGCGCGTTGATGGTTACTAGCGCAGGCCCTGAATATATGAGGCAACGGCGGCGATATCTTTCTCAGTCATTTGACTGGCGATACTACGCATCATCTTATTTGGATCGGAAGAACGTTCTTCAGTGCTATAAGCTCTAAGCTGAGCCGCGGTATAGGTGGCGTGTTGTCCGGCAAGGACTGGGTAGCCGGCCGCGGGGTTGCCGCGCCCGCGCGGGCCATGACAGGCGATGCAGGCGCTAATGCTACGCTCCATGTCGCCGCCCCGATAAAGGCGCTCGCCGCGCTCGACTAGTTCGGGGTCAGCCATACGTCGCGTGGGTTTTTGCGCGGAGAAGTAGGCGGCCAAGTCTTGCATGTCTTGGTCAGAAAGCGCGGCAACCTGGCCCAGCATCAAGACATTGTTGCGCTTCTTGCCTCCTTTATAGGCTTGCAAGGTGTCAACTAAATACTTTTCATGTTGGCCGGCGAGGCTAGGCCATTCCGGGTTTAAGCTATTGCCGTCCTGGCCATGACAAGCGGCGCAAGTCACGGCTTTCTGCGCGCCGCGCTCAACGGATCCTTCGGCCGCAGCAATTAGGCTGAATAGCAGCGCGGCGACCATGACCAGCAATCTAAGTACGGGGTTGTGAATGGAAGAATGACTGCGCATATTAATATCCGTTCCGGTGAATCTGACGGCCCATGCTAAAGTGTGCAAAGCCGCTCATTTTACACCAGTGTGCCCAACCCCCGTCCAGCTAGGATTATCTCTTCGTGTCTAACTATCCGGATGCTCACTTTATAACGAGTGCTTTTCGGGCCGACCAATTCGTGCCCGATGCCGGCCGGGAGGTGGCCTTTGCCGGCCGGTCCAATGCCGGCAAGTCCAGTGCAATCAACGCCATTGTCAACCGCCGGGGGTTTGCTCGCACCAGTAAGAGCCCTGGCCGCACCCAGCTGATCAACTTCTTCAGCCTCGCCGGCGATCAGCGCCTGGTGGACTTGCCAGGCTATGGCTATGCGCGGGTCACTCGGGCGATGCAGGCGCATTGGCGCAGCCTCTTGATGGATTACTTCGAGCATCGAGAATCCTTGGCTGGCCTGATTTTGGTGGTGGATGCGCGCCGCTTGTTGGGTGATTTCGATTGGCAGATGTTGGATTGGAGCGCGGCTATTCAGTGCCCAGTTCACGTCTTATTGACCAAATCGGACAAGCTAAAACGGGGTCAGGCAGCGTCAGGCCTGGCTCAGGCGAAGCGTGAATTGGCCAATAGGGCTTCGGTTCAGCTGTTTTCAGCGACCAAGAAGCAAGGTGTAGGGCCGGCGCGCGAGCAACTGTCGGGCCTGCTCAGTGGCGAAAAAAAGGCCTCGGGCGCAGATTACAGGGGGGCGCCCGAGGCCAAGTCAACCGGTATGGGGTGACCGGTTATCGTTTTCCCGCCCAGGGAGGATAGCGGGGGGCGTTTTCCACGCCCAAATACTTAGATTGGGTCTAATCCGGAAAGTTCAAGGGCGGATGCTGCGGCGCAAATTATCGGCTGACTTCAAGATCCGGATGTTCTCCCCGCGCGGCGGAGGCCATAAATCTAACGGGTTGCGCTAGGGGCTCGCGCGGGTCTTGGGAGCCCGATGCCGGTCTTATTCTTGTGCCAAAGATTTCTGTAAATCTGCTTGCGCCTGATTCCTTGCTCGCACGATTTCATCTTGGATTAACGGTATGACTTCACCCATGGAGATATCCAATTTTTCCATGGCCGTTTGTCCTTGCATTGAACCGTAGAAGTCCGCCAATGCCTTGAGTTCATCAACGGTTAGATTTTTTATGAGGACACTCTTAACTGCCGCGTTAACGAGTTCAATATCCAAATAGTCGGCCATTTGCTGGACAAACTCCGCGCGATTTTCAGGCGGCAGCTTCATGGCCATTTGCCGGGCGGCATCCCTCATCATTGCTGCCGGTGGACTCGCCTCTAGATAACGAGACGCTGCCTGTTCGCGATTTTCTCTAGTGTCTTCTAGGGTCATGACTGGTGCGCATGCACCGGCCAACAGCAGTATGACGAGTGGCAGATTTCTCATTGCTTGTAATCTCCTTGAAAGTCTCGAAGTTTGAGGGCAGCGACCTCAATTATTTTCACTGTTCCCAAACTTTATTCTGGCAATGCATAGGCAACAATGTAGTCTGAAACGTTGCGAAATCCCGCCACGATGTGGCCGCCGGCGGCAACGACGACGAATTGTCTACCATCGACCGCAAAGGTCATGGGCGTGGCCATGGCGGAGGCGGGTGTACTGACCTCCCAGAGCTTTTCACCCGTATCAATATCGAAGGCTCTGAATTTCTCATCGGCGCTGGCCCCGATGAAGACCAGGCCGCCCGCCGTGGCCGTGGGGCCGCCGGCCAGCGGTGTGCCGAATTCCAGGGGAATGGGTACTGGCATTAACTTTTCCAGGGTACCCAAGGTAAAGCGCCACTGCGTGCGGGTATCACCGCTTAAATCGAGGGCGACCAGTTCCCCCCAAGGCGGCGAGGTGCAGGGTGAGAAAAGCGGTGACAAAATCGGTGCGAATTGATAGCTATATGGCGTGCCGGCCATGGCTTGCGGTGGTCCGATGGGTCCCAGTCGAGGTTGATTGAGTTCTTCTTCGGTAACGTCCTCGGTGCGTTTTAGTTTGGTATACAGCGGCATCTGGGTAACCGGCACTATCAGCAAAGAACGCAGCGGATCGAAGGCCGCGCCGCCCCAATTGGCGGCGGAGGACACAGTGATCGTGCCCTCTAAACTCGGGGGTTCATACAAGCCGCTACGGCCGAAAGATTCCAGTTGTTTTCTACAGGCCTGCCGGTCGACCACCGTAAAGCCCCAAGCATCATCGGGTGTGTATTTGAGTCTTCCAAGCGGATCGGGCTTCGTCGGAAAGGGTTGGGTTGGCGACAATTTTTCGCCCGGAACACCATCGGTGGGGACCTTGCGTTCCTCTACTTCAAATATCGGTTCACCGGTTTCCCTATGCAGTACAAAAATGAGCCCTTGCTTGGTTAACTGAATGACGACGGGAATCTTCTCGCCGTCGCGAGTCAAGTCCACCAGTATCGGCTGGGCGGGCAGGTCGATATCCCAAACATCGTGATGCACGATTTGAAAATGCCAGGCAACGCTACCGTCATCGGCATTCAATGCAACGACTGAGTTGGCATACTCGTTATTACCCGGGCGATGGCCACCAAAATTGTTCGGCGCTGCCGTTGCCGTGGGTAAAAAGATTAGGCCCCGTTCCGGATCGCTAGACATCATGCTCCAGACATTCGCACCCCCGGTGGCCGCCAAGGATGCTTTGGTCCAGCCGAGCTGTTCCGCATCCGGCGAATCATGCGGTATCGGATCGAAGCTCCAGCGCGGTTCGCCGCTGCGGGCGTCGAAGGCACGCACATCCCCATGCGGGCTATCCGCACGCCAGAATTTCGTGTTGTCTGCCGACCCGATCACCACGACATCGTCAATGATCACGGGCGGTGCGGAGAACTGCACGTCGCCCTCGTTCAGACCTTCTGCATCCGCAAAGATATCCGGCCTAATATCCACGACTCCCGCCTCGCCAAATTGCCCGCAGGCTTGCCCCGTTAGGGCGTCAATGGCGATCAGCCGCAGGTCTTTTGTGCCCGTAAAAATTCTATGCTTGCAGCTGGTGTCTGGTTCAGCTTCAACATCCTCCCAGTACGCCACCCCGCGACATAAAAATTTGTTGCCCACCGGCCCCATGATGATGTCTGGGTCATAAACCCAACGTTCGGCACCGTTAACCGGGTCTAGCGCAATGACGCGGTTCATCGCCGAGCAGAGCACTAGGGATTGTCCCGCCGCTTCGGGCAGCAGAATAGGTGTTACGTTTAAGGCGGCGAGCTGACGGTGTTTCGGGAAGCGCTCGGTGTCGCCGGTGCGATAGGACCAGGCCATTTTTAGAGCGCCGACGTTCTCGCGATTGATCAGGTCCAAGGAAGAATAGTGCGAGCCGCCGGGACCGCCGCCGTAGTGAAGCCAGTCTTGATTACCGGCGTTCGCGAGATTTGCGTCACAGACCAGCAAGCAGGCTGATATGAGCCACCATAAGAAAACGTTGCTGATCGTGACACAATCTTGAAACGGCTTTGAATGTACACGTGACTTATTCATTGGTCATATGATCATTATTTGCTGCGCGCAATCATCCAGCTATGGTAAGTGTTTGACCTGCGGCGGAGCAATGCCAGGCAATGCGGCGGAACTAGCTTTTTGACGATTAAACCGGTTCGACCCCAAAAATGGCTAGCTGTTTATCTAATAGCTTTCCAGCTATCCATTTCGCGCTACTTCTAAACCACTTCACCTCATCCAATGGCTTTAACAGCATACGTTTCGTTTCTTCGACTGGTAAATGAACAGATACAATCTGTCGCGTTACTTCCAGGAACTCGGCGTAGTCCATAAGAGCAAACGGTGCTTCTTCACGCCAATGATGGTTTAAGGACTTAAAAGCTAACGAGACATCTCGAGCGAGAATCGTTTTTGACCGACATTGAATTGTCTGCACTATTTCTACGGCATTATTTTTTTCCACTGCCTGTTGACGGCGGAATGTCTTCCGAAACATATTGTAGTGGCGTATCTCGTCAGTGCTGAGCCTATGCATAATATTTTTTAATGCGCCATCTATCGTGTATGAACACAGACATCGATACATCATTGCCGCTTCGGTTTCTGTTACGCAGCGAGAGAGCATTTCAAGTCCGAACGATGAATTCAAATGCGAAATATCCTGCTTTGGAATCAAGGTCATGAAATCCGAATACGCGGAACTCCATGAAAATTGCGGCCAGGTTTTACGCACGTAGGCCGCCGTCAGTTCGCCGTGACGCCGCTCATCGGGTTCCCAAATATTTTGTAGCCATGCTACTAATTCACGATCAGTGGAACAAAGCAACTGCAAATTTCTCACGTATTCTGGAACGGCGCTTTCGAGAAAAGACGAGATAGCCATGCTGTAAAATGTGAAAGATTCGGACTGGCTTGTCTGCATGGTCATGAGACACCTACCCAGGCAGGCGGCCGATAAGTAGCAACGCTAATCGGTATATAATGTTCATCTGGCCCGCAGCCCATAGTATAGGTGCCCACATTCTCGGTCGCTAAAGTTAGCCACACCGGGTAGATGTCCCCACTGCTCGAAACCAAACCTTTCTAGAATACGACTGCTGTCTCTATTGATATCTAAAAGAATGGCAAAGAGGGTTTTGAGATCCAATTTCTCGCATTGATCGATGGCATGGGCAATCAGCAGAGAGCCAAAACCTTGCCGCTGAAATCGTTCATCAACGTAGTAACTGATCTCCGCCGTATGCCTCAATGCCATGCGTCCGGGACGATAAGCGCTTAAACTGCACCAGCCGACAACTCTGCCTGCGTGTTCAGCCACAAAGACGGGATACTTTTCCGGGGGATGTTGTTTTAGCCAATCGATGCGGCTTGCTAGACTAACCGGCGATAAGTCAGCCGTTGCGGATTGTAATTTAACCGCTTCATTATATATGGCGGTAATAGCGGGTAGATCGATCTCAGTGGCGATACGAATGGATGCTGCTATTTTTTGCATAAGGGTTGCTGAGGTTCACCGATGCTAATAGTGGCGTAAAACAGGGCGGCCGATAGGATTCGAGGCTCGTTTTTCGTTGTGAGTAGAATTTTGTTGTTTGCACGGGCGCACCAATTTTTCGGTCGCCCAGGTGGCTAGTGCGCCTCGTCTCAATTCTTACCGCTGCCGATGGCGACCTTGGGAGGCACTCGTAGTTTTGCCGCATCAGTCACCAGTGCCACGACCTGGGCTTCAACTTTTTTCAACTTTTTCGCATGCACGTCCAAGACCAACTCGTCATGCATTCGCATGGCGCCCGCAACATCTACCGCACGTTTGGAATTAAAAAGAACGCTGGCGATCTCCGGTCAGTTGTTAGCCATCTTTGAACACTCCTGAATTGTTAGTTCAGGGTGTCCACTAAACCGTAGGAACTATCTGGTCAGTTGATTGCGCTGGTTATGGGGCAACACACCACAATGCTCGAAATTGATCTGCATCCAGTTTAACTGAAGATGAGCCGAACGCCCGTTAACGGTCAGAAGCAGACATCAACTTTAGATAATTTATCAGGCATCTTTTCGTCTCATCCATCCAATAATAGCGAGGGCCGAGCCGAATAGAAGAGCGGTAGGAGGCAGTGGAACCGGTGGCAATTCACCGAATGCATAAAAGCCCGAAGAAAAGTTCAGGTCACCGCCGTACGCTGCGGCGTTGACATCGAATGAGCCGGTTACGTTCGTGAAGTCAGCAAGATCGAACGCCTGCCCAAGGCCAGTGCCCGAGAAAATAGTGGAAGGACCAGTAAAGGTGAAGCTGACGTTGGAGTTGTCCTGACCATTGAAAATTCCCACAGGGGAATCGAGGTTCGACAACATCGTTATCTGGTCTAAAGTCCCACCGGCGATGTTGTCCTGAATTTCCAGCCACGTGTTCCCGAACGTCCCGGTTACTCCACCGATATCGAGTTCGACGGTCGTCAACTGCTGAGAAACAAGATCAAGTTCCAGCCTCAGCGTAAACGGGTCACCCTCAGAAATCGGGCAATTGAAGGTGGAGGGAGGCAAGGTACAGCCGCCGAAAAAGTTGTCGGCAGTCCCGCTGAATTTCCCGTGAAATGACAGCGCGTAAGCGCTATCGGCAAGAAAACCAGCCAGAACTGCCAAGAGCAGCGCTCGCACCGCAGAAACTCTCCGCATAGCAGACTCCCCTTATGTTCTTAGCGCGAGTATCTCGTCGCATTTCAGACAAGTTGCCCGGATGATGTCAGCATAGACGCCCTAGGGTATCGAAACAAGTCGCTAATTCGGAACGAAAATTATCGATTTCCGGATGACAGGGTTCTACTAAATTAATCAAACGGATATATTCCTTTAGGATCATTGCAAACATTATGTGAAAGTCAGTATTGAAGCCGTAAGGCCCGCTTTGGGTTGCGTCGATTGGTTGGATCGGCAGTCGGGAGCGGACGTTCGCGACAGCGTCCAGGTTGCCTCATAACAGCTGATTATAGGCCGTATTCATACGGGATGGACCCACCTGGGCGGTCGATTCCAGGACCAATCTGCTCAAACCCAATAGCTTCGTAGAAGTCCACAGCGAAGCTTGAAGAATACACCTTAATTGATTCGACCTCGGGATGCTCTCTGCAAATACGAACTGCGGAATCGAAGAGCGCTCGACCTATCCCTGGTTTGTAATGGTTCGGATCCACAAATAGGTTACAAAGATTCCAAAAGTTTTTAACCAAGATGACACCGACAATCGAATCTTTTAGAACATACTTAAGGTGACAAGAGTCGTATTTGTTTTCTTGCCACCAAGAAAAGCTCGAGCCGATATACTGAGTTCAAAGCCCCCATGCTGCACTCAAGAATTGCTCGAGATCAGACAACGATTGCATCGTCACTTCAGGGTTGAAGCCATTTACATTATCGCCCCGAGTCATGCATCCGCTGAGACCGACTACAGCAGTAAATGGGTTGTCCATCGAATTACCCGAATTTACCTCTACAGAGGCGCCTGATGAATCGGTATACATCATGCAATCTCGCGTTGAAAATTTCCCTTCTTCTATCTGTTGCATTTTGCTCGGATTATTCCAGCCATGCCCGGCATCCTCATACACATGCAGGTCGACCATTACATTCAGACCCTGCAATTTTTGTTGGAATGTCTGACACGCTGGAATTGAGATTGTTTTGTCTTTTCTACCCAATGCGATCATAAGTGGACTACCCTCGACGCGAAAATCCTCGAAGTCCACCATACAGCCACCGTAGAACATTGCATACGCCGAAAATCTTGGACCAGTTTTTCCTAAAACATTTTCGATAATTGGTTCAAATTGCGTATAAAGTGTTGCGCCCGCGCCAAAAGAAAACCCCATGACACCAATTTTCTCAGTATCAATATATGGATGATCCTGTAGGGCCTTTAGTGCACTTAATGCATCAGCTACTTGCGTGAAAATTGGCGCCTTCTTAATACGCGACAAGTAGTCATCCGTTTTCCGGAGGTTACGCGATCCGAAGGTATCAACGGCAATGCCTGCGATTCCCCTACGCGACAAGTAAAGTGCGGTGTTTATCCCGCGTCCCGACCAGTCACCTCCCGAACCATGCAGAATGACTATCGCGGGAACTTTGTTTTCCGGAGATGCAGACTCCGGTAACACGAGCTCAGCGCCAGCAATCCTATGTTCAGCATCAATTCCACCGTTTACTAGGTCTTTGAAATTTTTTGCATCGAACGATTGGAACCCAATACGACCGTAGGGCACCGTGCCAAAGTCTGTTAGATGGAAGACGTTTTCTGCATCCGAAGAATTTGGCAAGAGCTCATAAGCCCCGTAGAGAGCAAATGCGATGACCACCGCATAGCCAATGCTTTTAAGCCAGATCATTGTACGAAGCCCACTAGACCAGCGCCCGGTAACGCCCGCAAAAGGGGCCGCCGCTTCGGTGGTCCCGGCCCTGCGCAGCAGGGCTTTCTTTCTTGCGCTGGTTACGGGGCGAATACCTATTTAAGTTCAACATGCACCTCCCGCTTTTTGATCCAGATTGCCTGCTATCGACCATGGGCAAACTTTGTAACTATCCCCTAGCATTTTCTTGTGCCAAGTTACTTCGATCTCTCCATCATCCAGTCAATAAGGTATCTAATATCAGCAGGTGTCCTATCTGACGCCGGCCCAAGCCGTATGATCCGGCTACGACCGTCCTCGGGGTGCTGCTCCTCAGTCATCCATCCGGTATCCACAAGGCCCGCCGTGGCGCGGCTGATGGTACTCAGAGGGATGTCAGTGTCCTCGTGAATCCACTTCGCGGTGCAGGGGTAGTTTGGACCATTCCTAAGTAGGCAGATTAGCACCGAGTGAATCACCCGAAGCTGGTTGACGGTCGTCTGCCCGCCATACTTTTCGGAGAACAAGCGGGTCAACTCAGCGCCATACTCTACGGAGTCCAGAGGTGTAATGCCGGACCCGGAACTATCGTTGCGCTCCTTACTCATGCAGGTAATTCTATCGAATAATCTTTGGGTCGTGCGTTATCACAGGAGGAAACGAATGTCGAACTTAAGCAAAGCAAGAGCGTTGGTCGAAGCCTTTAGCACCGGCTCGTCGAAAGTTTTGGACTACGTTAGCAACGAAAAGTATATCCAACACAATCTATCGTTTCCCGACGGCAAGGGTGCAATCGTCGGCTTCTTCGCTGACGAGCCCACCGGGATCGATATCACGGTTCATCGGATCTTCGAAGAAGGGGACCTTGTCGTAGTGCACAGCACCTACGGCGGCGTATGGAATGACAATCGACCACAGGTCGTCTTCGATGTTTTTCGGTTCGAAGATGGACTGATTGTCGAGCACTGGGATAACCTCGAAGACGAAGCGCCGCCAAACCCCAGCGGACACACGGAAGTCGATGGTCCGACTGAGCCCTCCGACCTCGACAAAACAGACGAGAACAAGGCCACTACCAGACGTTTCGTCGACACCGTCCTCGTTCAGGAAGATTACAGTGGTCTAGACCAGTTTTTTGATGGCAACAACTATATCAACCACAACCCAGGTGCGGCCGACGGCGTGGACGGACTCAATGACGCGCTTGCGGCAATGGCGAAGGCCGGTTTGACCATGAAGTACGATGCCATCCATAAGATTATCGGTAAAGGTGACATGGTTTTAGCAATTAGTGAGGGGTCATTGGGCAATAAGCACAAGGCATTCTATGACCTGTTTCGAATTGAAAACGGCAAGGTTGCCGAACACTGGGATGTGGTGGCCGATATTCCCGACGAATCAGAATGGAATAACAGCAACGGAAAATTCTGATTCGGGCGACTTCATTGAAGGACAATAGAATCATCTATCTGATGGACCCGCATTGTGGCTGGTGCTTTGGGTACAGGGAAACGATTACAGAGTTCTACGATAGCGCCGTTAAGAACAGTTCGATCGGCTTTGAAGTTGTCACCGGCGGACTGTTTATCCCTGCAAGGCCGGGTTCACTAGTATTCGCCAACGAAAAGCGCCCCATTGCCGAGCGGGTTCAACGTCAGTTTGGCGTTGAATTCTCGGCGACCTACTTTGAGAATGTTCTCTCGGCCCCTTGTGTCGACAGCACGCCCGGCAGCAAGGCGATCTGCGCCAGTAATAGTCTCGACAACTCAAAAAGTTTGTACCTCGCCAACGCCATTATTGAAGCGGCATTCATTGACGGGCGGAATATCTCATTGCCGGAAGTGGTGCTGGAAATCGCCAAAGAACAGGACTTTGAATCGGAGTCGTTTAGCGACACGATGGACTCGCAAAAAATTGCCGATGATCTTAGCTCAAATCTAGACTTCGCAGCTCAAGTTGGAACCGGGTTCCCGACTGTTCTCATACACGACAAGAATCGAAACAAGCTCGTCAATCTGGGTGGATCGAACCTGTCAGTTGCAGATTTAGGAAAAGCTATAGATGATTATCTGTGAAGACCATATGTCGCCGCCGTTGGGTCAGTAGCGGTCATATCCAATTGCTACGAAACGGCCCCGTAACGCCCTGAACAGGGGCGCCGCGTCAGTGGCTTCCAGTGAGCGAAGCGAACGACCTGCTTCAGGTTATGGGGCAACACTTCGTTGCTTCCAGTCTAGGTGTCGACGACTTTGCGACGTAGCCATCCAAGGGATACAAGAGCGGAGCTTAGCAGTATCAGGGCCGGTGGTGCGGGCACGGGCTCAACCTGAAAGGCAAGAGAATAGCTAATTTGCCGTTGCTCCATTGCAGGGAGAGGTGACGCAAATTGCAAAGTCGCTGCAGCGTCGATCTGATATGTACCAGCCGTGAGCGGCTGAGCGGCAGAAAAGATCTGCAAATTGGTAAAGTTTTCCCCTTCAAAAAAGCCCTCGCTTGCGATTCCGGAATTGACGAGTTGTAGAATCCAGTCACATGATGCTACGACGGCGCAGTTGCTGTGAGTTGCCACCGCTGATGCGGCTGTAACAGTGAGTCCAGCGGGAATAGAAAAAACGAACGAATCGCCCCAATCCAAGAACTCAGAATCGCCGACTGAGGTCATTTGCCCAGTGACGGTATTTATGCCGACGTCGAAATTACCAATAAACGCAGGCGATCCGCCGAAAAACGCTGGAGGCAAATCTCCGCTAACGGTCTCATCGTAGTTGATTGTATCCGCGCTCGCAGATGTGAGCCAGGAAACGCTAAGGGCGACTGCAAGGACTAATAGATGATTATCCATATTTACTTACATTCAGATTCATAATTTGCTATTGGTCGGATGCTCACGCTGGTTATAGCGCAAATACAAGACGTAGGCCCGCCTCAACTTCCTGTAGATTCGATTCCGACAAGCGCCCAGCTTTCTCTACCAGAAACGATTTATCCAAAGTTACGACTTGAGAAACGTTCACTACAGATACTTTGCCGAGACCGGTTCCACGTTTAGGCACCCGCACGTTCCCTGGCGCAGACGCCAGTGAAAGATTCGAAGTAATTGCGGCCGCAATTACCGTACGAATATTACTGCGATTGAATTCATCTGCTTGGACTATTGCCACCGGTCTACGAAAACCTGGCTCTGAACCGCTTGGTACCGGGAGGCTTGCCCACCAGACCTCACCGCGTTTCACTACCAATCCTCGTGTTGTAGTGATTTTTCTTGCATGGCCTGCAAGGTTGAATCCAATTCAGAAGCCTCATCTTTTTCCAAATAGACGTCGTTAAGCTTCCTCGTGATATTTTCGCGGCCATAACGAGCTACAAATTCACGCACAGCATTGGTATACAATTCGCTACGAGAAACACCTAGGGCTTTAGCGGCACGCTCTGCAGCTGAAAATACTTCATCAGGTATGGAAATAGCTGTTTTCATGAATACGGAGTATAACTATAGTTATACCTACGGTCAAGCGCTATAACGCCCGCGGCAGGGGCGGCCCGCTTTGCGGGACGTCCCGTTTGCGGAGAAAACTGATTGTCGCTTGCATGCGCAAGATGCTCGTCATCTTGAACACGATGGTCAAAAATGGCGGATGCTGGGAGCCTAAATTGACCTGATTTAGATCAGTTTGACAACACAGTCACTGGTTAGGGGGCATTGGTGATGTTACCTAGTGGCCCGAAGCATTCGGCTCATCCGGCCATCCAGGGATACGTGCTCGGATTTCATCAACTACTTCCCAAATCGGCATATTAAGAAGATGGCCGCAATCGAAATGAAGGTAAGCCTCTAGTCGCGCTCGAACCATTTCACGATCGTGAGCAGTACTATCCAGAAGCGTCGCTTCATCAGACGTGAATATTGGCTGAAATTCCGGGTCAGGTTCGATGATGTTGAAGATAAGCTGAATTTCACGCTTCCGTGTGGCAATCTCGTTGGATTCCGCTGGCACGATCTTCTTTGGGCCGCTGGGTTTCATCCGGAACAGGCCTCAAGCCACATTCTTATGAAAATCTAGTTCCACCTTCAGTCACCCACCTAAAGCGTGTGCAGCACTTTGTAAAGTTGCAGGGTTACTGCTGGATTGGCGGGATCAAGCAACCTATCCAGCGCAGATCGACTTGTTTCCATTCGTCGTGCCATCTCCGATTTACTCAGATTATCTTTGAACATTTTCTCTGCGAGTTGAAACGCGATATAGCGCTTCACAGCGGTGGCACTGGCTTCTTCGAGCAAGCCTTCTTCCGCCAGGAATTCGTCGAAATTTGAACCAATATTTTTGGTACTCATTAGTCTGACCTCAACTTATTTAGGCGACGCTTCGCTGTTGCTAGCTCCTTGGTTGGGGTGCATCAGCTTTACCGCTTGATGTTCTGTGCTAAACCAAGGGAGACAGTGCATGAAAAAATGACTACTTCTTGACAGGGGAGTCCATAGACGACTGGTTATATGCCGTTGTCATACTAGTTGGATAGCCTCTAAATGGTGGAGCCTTTAACCAATATATACATAATGCGCCATCGCAACGAATCAGCAAAATGTGTGAACTATTACCATTGAGAATATGTCAGATATGACATACTATAGCAAGCCATGACAAGTACCGACAAGCCCCTAGCCTGGCTACATGGTGCGGTAAAAACGCCGCCGTTCTCGGCTGAAGCAAGAATTGAAGCCGGAACACTGGTGCGACGCTTGCAGAAAGGCGAACGACTGTCCTTACCTCACTCTCGGCCCATGGGAACGATCGGACGTAGGTGCCACGAACTGCGGATAAATGAAGAAAAGATGACGTGGCGAATTATTTACCGCGTTGATAGTGATGCGATTGTGATTTTGGAAGTATTTGCGAAGAAAACCAGCCAAACACCAAAACAGGTAATTGATACGTGTAAGGCCCGGCTGAAGGATTACGACGATGCGACAAAGTAAACGAAAAGCACTTGAAGCTAAAGGTTGGAAAGTTGGTTCGGCCGACGATTTTCTCGGTTTAAGCGAAGCAGAACTGGCCTTAATTGAGCTAAAGATTTCGCTGGGTAATGCAGTTAAGAACAGACGCCAAAAGAAGCGACTTACCCAAAAAGCTGTTGCTAAAGCAATTTCATCCAGCCAATCTCGCGTTGCTAAAATGGAAGCGGGAGACCCAAGCGTATCTATCGACCTACTGGTGAAGTCGATGATTACCCTGGGCGCTTCCAACAAAGACGTGGCTAAAGCTATTGCTGGCCGTCAAGCTGCCTGAAGGCATATAACGCCGCGAACAGGGGCCGCCGTAGGCGGTCCAGCGACCGAAGGAAGCGGCCTGCTTTGCCTGGTTATAGGGCCCGATAGACACTCTTACGGTCACCGATTTTTACCACGTAGATAACTAGCTCCGAATCCTCAACAGAATAGACAATGCGATAAGGTCCTTGGCGAATTCGATAGCGCTCAGAACCCGATAGCTTTTTACAGCCACGCGGCCGTGGATCGTCCGCTAGTGAATTGATGCGACTTATTATGCGCCGACGATCTGACTGACGAGAAACTGATTCTAATTCTTTTGCCGCTGATTTTTTGATTCGTAGCTTATATTTTGCCACGTCGCTTTAAGTCTTTAACGACATCCTCAAATCTTAGATCAGGCTCCTTGTCGCGCTCCTCGAAAGCAGCAAGATCTTCGGCATCCTCAGCCAATGCTTCTCGCACCGCCTCATTAACCAGCTCAGATACGCTGCTGTCGGTTTCCGCCGCTTTGAGACGCAAGGCCCGATGAAGATAGGGTTCAAAATAGACAGTCGCTCGTTTTTGGGTGGATTCTGGCATGGGTCAATTATAGCGTCTAAACGTTATAACGTCAAAACGCTGAAGGCCTTGGCCCTATAACGCCTTGGGCATGCGCCGCTGTAGGCGGCGTAATAATAGCGACCGGGTTTCCCGGTCGCTTGACCCAACTGGTTATATGCCGTGCCTGACATGAGTGGAAAACGACCTGCCTGCCTTGCGTAATAACACTACGCTATCACAGCCAGCGCCTACAGAACCACGCGTTGAGATTGGCACCCAGCAGTGGGCCAAAGAACCGGGCTGACTGGGTTCGAAACCGCACCATGCTAGCCGGATAACCGGCGTATATTGCCGCGCCTTTTGTGTTGACGGCGACTTGGTTTAGATGAACTGATTCGCTGCTCTACGCAATTAGCTAAATACCAGACGGCATATAACGCCGTGGGCACGCGCCGCGTGCCGAACCCTCGAGGGACACGCGAAAGCGTGTCCCGGACGCTTGCCCCACCTGGTTATACGGAATTACTAACCACATACCTAGATCTTGTGCCCAACAAATTATTCTGAATCAGTTCAAGAAGCTCGTTGAGTTCCAAAGTGACTTCAATTGATGGTGTTTCGCCTACCCACAAAGCTTGAAACTCGATGCCACGCTCAGAGGAATCGAAATAGGCTTGAATGTGTTTACAGTATGCCTCTACATCAGGAATTTCTATATCCCAATGGTCGGCTTTCCAGTCAGCATCGTCGGTGAGATAGTTGTGCAGCTGATAATCAAAGCTTGGCGGTGCGCCCCCTTCAATTGCTGCAAGTGTCGTTACTAGGCTCATCGCTAATCCGTATAACGCCCAGCGCAGGCGCGCTTGACGGCGTGCGACCGGAGCGGTAGCGAAGGGAGCGCGCGGTCAAGCGTCGCTTGCCGCTGCTGGTTATGTGCCTTTAATGTACTTTGGTGCCTGCTCATGCTCTGTACTGCTTCCATATATTTCGCCATCTGGATAATACTCTGAAGCGAACTGGACCAAGGACGCTACTTCTTCTCCAGCAACTGATGAAATAAATGCAAGCGTCAAGTCAATACCTGCCGATACTCCTGCAGAGCTCCAAACATTTCCGTCTACAACGTAGCGCTCTTCAACCACTGTAACATCGCCTAAATCGCGGAGGCGATCTAATGACCCCCAATGAGTCGTTGCTTTGCGCCCAGTAAGAACCCCAGCTTTGTGTAATAGAAAAGCACCTGTACACACAGACAACACACCCTTAGCTGATTTCGCTTGTGTGGAAATGAATTCAATAAGGATGTCGTTGCTGACCTCCTTTCTCGTTCCCTGCCCACCTGGAACCAGCAGATAGTCTAATTGCGGGCAGCTCTTAAAAGATTCGTGAGGATTGACGGATAGCCCATGTCTGCAACGGACGGGCTCTTTTGATTCAGCAACAATTAGGCAGCTATCTGGCCCAGCTGCAACTTCCTGCCACATTGTGAGCATTTCCCAGGGACCAACAAAGTCGAGTTCCTCAACATCTGGGAAGATTAGGATTCCGATATTCATTGCATAATATTGAGCACATAACGCCTGCAACAGGGGCGCAGCGTTAGCTGCGTCCAGCGACCGAAGGGAGCGACTTGCTTGTTCTGGTTACGGGGCAAAGGTGCCTCCAAGGCTGACGATCAAACCATCTTACCGCCTTATTGACCGTGCCTCTATTGTTAACTTTCAGCTCAAAAGTGAACGCTCACTGTTTGGTGATTCACCCTGAAACCGCTAGCCCGCCCCAAACTCGAAATACATTTCCCGTCATGTTTCCTTCTATAGCTTCCATATAGCAATCGGCACATTGGTCAGCTGTTACAAGACCGAGCCCATCGCTACCATCTTCAACGACGGGTGCTGGGCTCACAACATTCACTCGGACACCTCGAGGCATGAGTATTGCAATATTCTGAACGTATGTATCGATTGCCGCATTTAGTGGCCCGGTCGCGATACTGGCTGGGTTCGGATAGTGGCTTAGATATCCACTTGTCAACGTAAATGATCCATTGTCCCGAATTTCAGCCAGGCCGTGCTGCAAGAGACGAACCTGACCTAAGAACTTTCGCTCAAACCCATAACGATAATCATCATCAACTAAGGCATCGACATTCTTAAAGATGCTATCTCCTCCTGCTACAGCGACCAAGGCATCAAAAGGCCCAACAGATTGAAACAATGCCTTTACTGACTCTGAACTGGTGTAGTCGCATTGTAGGTCGCCACTCGTAGCACCTACACGAATAACCTCGTGCGCCTCTGAAACGGCTTTGCCAATAGCCTGCCCAAGTGTCCCCGCAGCGCCTACAATAATAACCTTCATCGTTTTTACTCGATTCTTAGTAGTGGGTTGAAATGCGAAGTATCGCTAATGGCCTGAACGCTTTTCTAGTTAAGCCCAATCTGGCGATTCCAGTCAGCGTTATCCCAGAACAGGTACTCTTCCGCGATACGCCCACCTTCCCAACGGGCAATCGTGGCAATTTTGAGTCGTACTTTTTTACCTGTTGGTTTTTTTACTGTTCCATCCGGGAGCGTTAAAGGTTTAACCCACCTGCCTTCCGATATGCTGATTCCAGCTGTCCACTCGCCATAACCAAATCCGACGATATGATCGGTAACTACAAAATCGAAAGTATTAAATAGAAAATCCAACTCTTCGGCATGCGGAGTAAAAGGCGACGTCTGAGTGCCGTCAGGGTTATGGACGATTACATTTTCCGCATGAATTTCGCCAATACGTTCCATATCTCGATCATTAAAGGCAACTAGATCAAGTTCATCAAAGGTCTCAAGGTGCCGCGCTGTTTTTGCGCGTTCGGCCTTGTGAACTGCCACCTGAGCCTCGAGCTCAGCAATACGTGCTTTTAGCATTCCTATATCGTCCGCTGCCCAAGCACCAATCGCGGCAAACAGTCCAGCAAGCGTGATTATTAAATTGCGTTTCATAGCGATCTCCTTTAAACCAATAACAGGAGCATAGACTAGCCCGTATCATTTGATAATATGCATTTTTAGTGATTATTAATCCCATACTACGGGACAATGGATATGGACGTATTTAAAGGAATGACGATATTCGTGGAAGTGGCAAAACAGAAGGGTTTTGCTCCAGCCGCACGTGCGCTTAATTTATCTACGTCGGCTGTAAGTCGCCACGTAATTGACCTAGAAAACTGGCTTGGCGTTCAGCTCTTTCATCGAACAACCCGAAAGTTATCCCTGACCGAGGACGGATCTATCTACCTGGATCGTTGCCAACAGGTTATCGTCGATGTCGATGATATCAAGCTGATTGCGACTGAATCACAAGCCGAGCCCCAAGGCACTTTGCGCATTACTGCACCAGTCTTCTTTGCCAAAGCGTGTCTACAGGAATTGCTCCCGAATTATCTCGAACGTTTTCCGAAAGTATCTATTGAGCTGAATGCAGTTGACCGTTTTGTAGATCTTGTTGATGAGGGTTTTGATCTTGCGTTTCGGGCTGGAGAATTGTCCGATTCAACGCTTGTTGCCCGACGAATCATGGATATTGAACTCACGGTGGTGGCAAGCCCGGTGTATTTGCAGGCGCATGGCTCACCAGCAACCGTTGAGGATCTCAAGTCGCACAACTGTCTCATCGATACGGTCGCCCGCTATGCAAATCGCTGGCCTGTTGTTGATGGCAAGAAAACCAAATCTGTAGCTGTGAATGGAAATGTTCGTGTAAACAATGGCGAGATTGTTCGCTCACTGGCAGTTGCCGGTGCGGGTATCGCGTTGCTACCTCGATTTTTCGTCGCGAAAGATATCCACGAGAGTCGTTTAGTCTCTCTTCTGGCCGATAGTATTGAATTCAATGCAGGTCTATTCGCCGTCTACCCACAACGCAAATTTGTATCCAAGCCAGTTCGGAATTTCATCGACTTTGTGGTGGACTATCTTAGCAATGCTAGGGCTATAAAAGGCAGCGTTTAGAGAAAACCTTGACGGGGAATTTACGCCCCGTAACGCCTCGGGCTGCGGCCGCACGTTAGTGCGGTCCGGCGAGCGCAGCGAGCGAATAGCCCCGACTGGTTATATGCTGCGTCAGTCACGAAGCGAATCGCTCAACATTTCAGATACCCATTGATTGATGCTCTTGTCTTCAGCTGTGGCACGATCAGCAATCTTGCTATGCAGCTTCGGTGGTATGCGAAGATTAAATTTGCCAGAGTATTTCTTGGTCGGTGTTATTCCTTTTTCTTCGCATACCTCGAGAAATACTTTCAGAGAATTCCGAAACTCCTTCCTTAGGCTTGCAGGGCTCTTGCCATAGAAATCCGCGCTGCCATTTAAACCAAGAATTTCACCGCGAAATTGATCTAGCTGCGGATCATATTCTATTTTGGCCTTATACCCATCTACTTCCATAATACTCATGGCCTCACCTCGTATTCTTCGAGCCATTTTCGGATACTCGTTATTGCACCTTTGTCGGTATCTGGCGAGGGATGAGGTCGGTGGAACACTCGAACTTCACCAAACAAAACAACCGCTACCCTAGATCCCGCTCGCTCAGATACATCTGCCCCAAGCGCTTTGAACAGAGACTCAACGTCTTTCCATGCAATGTTTGCACTGGTGGGCCGTTGAAATATCTGCGCCAGCGTCTTCTGATGCTTGCGTTTCATGCATGGATAGTACCATTATATGGTACTAGTTTAAAGGGGCATATAACGCCCAGCGCAGGCGCGCTTGAGGGCGTGCGACCAGAGCGATAGCGACGGGAGCGCGCGGTCAAGCGTCGCATGCCGCTGCTGGTTAGGTGCCGCCATCGTTATCAAAACCATAGCCCTCGATTCCAGAATCAAAAGTTTGCACCCATTCAATAAACAATCCGTACATCAGCACTGCCATTCTTGCTGCTTCCTCAGTATTTTGATTCGTATCTGAATAACCTTTCCTCCAAAGCTGATGAACGATTCTATTACGACGCTTATTAAATTGCGTTAGCTCGTCCATGAACGTTGGTATCGGATATTCTTTCTCCTGCATATGAGAACGGTAACTTTGAATTAAGCTGCTAAAGGATTTTCGATCTTGCTCGGGAATCTGCAAAAATAATCGCAACAAAGCCTCGATTAATGCGTGAATAAGTAAATACGCCTGAATAAAATTTCCGTCGGCCATAGCTCGCGCTGCAGCCTCTTAATTATCGCTGACGATAAACGAGAAACTAGGTTTAAATATACTGCTCACTGTCGAGAGTCTCGAGGCACCTAACGCCTGTGGCAGCGGCGGTTGAGGCGGGGCGACCGGAGCGGCAGCGAAGGGAGCACCGGGTCAACCGTCCGGCGACCAACGGGAGCGTACTGACCACACTGGTTATGCGGTACCGGCACCGAATTGAATCTCCTCCACCTGGGAAAGATCAGTGGATTTACGTGCGCTCCACAGATCATGCGCATGCTGCATGGCCAGCCAACTCTCAGGAGAACGGCCAACAGCCTTAGAAAGTCGCAAAGCCATCTCAGGGCTCACACCACTTTGGCCATTTACCAACCGCGTCACAGTAGAAGCAGCTACATCTAAGCTGGCCGCAAAAGACCGGACGCTTACATCGTAAGGCTCAAGGTATGTATCCCAGATAAACTCACCCGGGTGAGGAGGATTGTGCATAGACATCAGTGATAATCCTCGTAATTTAAAACGTGTATTTCGCCATCTACAAACTCGAAAGTTAAGCGCCAATTCCCACTGACCCAAATAGACCATCGATTCTTGGCACGACCTTTTAGCTGATGCAACTTATAGCCAGGAATGTCCAGATCTTGAATGGTTAGGGCAGTATCCAAAGCTGCTAGCTGCATTCTCAGGCGTTTGGCATGCTTGGACTGAATTCCAGATTTTGTGCCGCGCGTGTAGAAACGCTGGAGCCCCTTATGCCGAAACGACCGAATCACCCGTCCAGTGTAGCACGTTGCGCATCACGCAACAATCCGCATAACGCCTCGGGCTGCGGCCGCACGCTAGTGCGGTCCGGCGAGCGCAGCGAGCGAATAGCCCCGACTGGTTATATGCCAAGCTAACGCTCCAGCACAAAGTTGAACGCACCATACGTTAGCCCAACCGTAGCTAGAACATGTACCACGAAAAGAAAAGCCCCCGCCATCCTTGTTCGGCGAAACACTGCTTCCGAGTACACATCTTTTGCCAGAGAAATAATCAGCTTTCCGACTCCTCTCTCCAGAAGATACATAGGTATCCCTACGATTAGAGCGGCGACAAACATTCCTATTAAAATAAAGCTGATGCCGCGTAAAGAAAACAACGCTCCGAGCCCTGGACCAGCAAAAAATAGAACTATTGCTGTAATCAAGAATACAATCGTAGCCAACCCGCCGTTACTGGCTTTTTGCTCCTCAAACGGATCCATTAGATTTGCACTCCGAACTGATAGCGCCTGATTCGATTGTACTCCCGCAAGTCGAATTAAGTGCCTGGCAATTGCTGCACGCCTGGCGTGAGGCTATCAAACGATAATCCAGACAAAAACGGCACCACCTAATACGATTAAATCGAAGACCGGTTGAAGGCCATACCACAAGGCAAAGCGACTACCGCCTGAGAACAATATTGGAATGACTAGCAAGCTAATTCCCAAAAAACCGCCAATCGTCCAATACCAAGGAATATTAATAAAAGCCCAAACGATAACTGCAACCAAAGCGACAAATGACAGGGCTCCAATGGCCTGGCGGATTAAACTCTGCTGTTGAATACCATCAAGCGTAGCTTGGCTGCGTGATGCTACTCGAGTGGTATAACCTGACATTAGCCCAAAGAAAAGCGATCCCAGAACGACGGCCACGGAGGCATTCATAGCCATGGGCTCGGACTAGGCATATAACGCCCTGAACAGGGGCGCCGCGATAGCGGCGTCCAGTGAGCGACGCGAACGACCTGATTCAGCTGGTTACGTGACATTGCCACTACCAATAAGCCTGAATCAGCGCTGAAACAACCAGTAACAGACCCGTCAACACTACCGCGTATTCCAAAATGGATTGCAGCAGGCTACCCATAGCCCTAGATGGCCTTGCCGCGTCATCTGAAATGGCATCTGAATCAGGTTTGACCGGCGCCTCGCCAGCAAGAACCGAATAGAAGTTTCGTACCCGATGGCTACCGTATAAATACCAGGCTAGACCGAAAATAAAGATAGCCATGGCCAGCAGGAACCAAAGCTGAGTTAATGCTTCTAAGCGATGCACACCAAAATACCAGCCAACCAAGCTGCAGATACCCATTGTCGTTACAAGAATACCTGCCCGGGCCCAAGCCCAATTCTTAGCGATGCCGTACGCAACAAGAATCGGCAAAAGTGCTCCGAATACGACAGCTTGCGCCATGAGCATCAGAGAATCCTCCAGATCCGCTGCTAAGCTCTCGTCAAGCAAAACGATGCCGAGCTGAAGGGCTAACCACGACAATAAGCCAACTTGCACAATGACTAAGCCCGTGGGCGGCGCGAGCCACGGCGCCTGGCCATCAGAATCATTCCTAAACCACAGCCGTGTTCCGGGACGCATTAGATTGACGTCGGGTGGTTCGCGGCGCGTACTCATTCGTTCAAATCAATGCACGTAACGCCCACAGCAGGCGCGTTTGAGGCGCGAGGATTTTTGCGCAAGCAAAAACCGCAGCGGGTCAAACGTCGCTTGCCTGTGCTGGTTATGGGGCATTCGAGTCCACACCAAGTAGTACAGTCTCAATGTTGCCCAAATTGACTGCCTCACTAGCCCCAGAGTCTTTCCGCATTAGGGCGACCATGTTTGTGAATGCTTTACGCTGTTCCGGTGTGTTCATAGTTGCGCCAAGGAGTTCAAAACGAGAGAACGCCTCAATTATTTCCGATGATGCATATAAGCATATACGTGACTTGGCATCCGCTGTTCTTGTATTAAGGCCATATGCTGCGTCCTCGCCGCCCTGAGTACCTACGGTGGCTAGTTGGCACACGCACAACATATAGTCCGTATATGCTTTCGTTTTCAGTTCACGTAGGTGGCGCTGATTTTCAAGATGGCGAGTAAAAAAGTATTGCAATAGGGCGCCGACAAATACACCGATAAGGGAAAATATTGCGATGTTCATTGCGTTACCTTAGCCGGCCCCATAACAGCTGATTATGGGGCGGGTTAGAACTCACGAACATATCGCAAGAGTTCATGAGTTGAAATACGATCGATCGAATCGTTAAAGGGGGCATAGTCCTCGTCGCGATTGCCGGGACGAACAAGAGCCTTATTCAGACTAACGAGGCATAGGCGTAACCACATGTCAGATGATTCGCTAAGCTGCGCAGCATTTCGATGCAACTCCGCGATAGCCGCGACAAGATAAAATTTTTCCCAACGGCCCATATCCTCTCCCAGATCGCCAATGACTTCCGTGATTAGCCGAGCAATATCGGAGCGAATACCATCAAGTAGCACACCTTCGCCTAACTTCTCTAAAATTAGTTCTATTCTATTGTCGATATCGCTCTACTCCAAAAGACACTCAACAATTGCGACAAACTCTGCACTCAACTTATCTATTACACGTATGACTATGGATTCCATGAAAATTGCGGAACCAGGTGCGCGAGAATCATGAGCCGCGAGTGTCGAGGGCTGCCAACTTCTCGAGAATTTTGTCCAATTTCTTTTCATGCTTTAGGTTCGCGGCACCCACGAAGAACCATACAAACATAACCCCAATAAATGGAATCGCAGCAAGTATTGTCCATTCCGTTACATTGCGGCCCTTCTCACGAGCCAGCAAAAACGCCGCGATGGCGGAAGTTGCTGACATTACAAATAGAGGCAGGAATGTAAGGATGGTTGAAAATGAGTCTGGCTGCATATTTTTCTCCCTATTCTATCGATCTAGCCCCATAACGCCTTGGGCATGCGCCGCTGTAGGCGGCGTAATAATAGCGACCGGGTTTCCCGGTCGCTTGACCCAACTGGTTATATGCCGTGCCTGACATGATTGGAAAACGACCTGCCTGCCTTGCGTAATAGCACTACGCTATCACAGCCAACACGAAGAGAACCACGCGTTTCTGGTGGCACCCAGCAGCGGGCCGAAGAACCTGGCCGACTAGGTTGAAAACCCCACAACGCTTGCCGGCCAACCGGCCTATATTGCTGCGCTTTTTTTTGCTGACGGCTGCTTGGTTTAGATGAACTGATGCGCTGCTCAACGCAATTGGCTAAATACGGGACGGCATATAATGCCGTGAACAACCGCATTTGATGCGGCAAGCCGCAAGCGGCAGCGAAGGCGCAGCCGGATCAAACGTCGGTTGCTTCACCTTGTTAGGCTGCGATTGAGCATTGAATGGTTTCATTGTTGTGCCGCATTAGGAATTCTGGGCTGGAGGAAAACACGTGCTTTCTAGCATTGGAGTAAGTGCATGTGTTTAGCCAAGCCAATTTGGAATCAGATATTTCTACAACCTCTTTTATAGGGTCCTCATATACGCCGTATAGCACAACCCTTGGACTAAGTGGAAAAATTAGCTCGGTATTACGAGTTCCTAGGCCGACTATTTTACTGAACTGATTCTTATGAACCGTAATGATTGGGTGGTCACATGAGATGGCTGACCATGGCTCACCAGCCAATATAAGCAACGACCATATCCTTTCACCTAGCAGGGGTAGCACTTTGTCCATTGCTTTAAATTCCGTGTCATGAAACTTATCTTGCGGAATCTCTATTTGATAATTGTTAGACCGAATCAAATCGCGAAATTCTTGAAAATCAACTTGAGATGATTCGACATATCCAGCATCTCTCGCTTTCTTCAATTCAGACTCAAATAATCGTTCGTCGCTCGCGAGAGCTGACCCCATTAGCCGGATAGTCTTATCTCTAGCCTCTTGCTGTATTGATCGAAACCTGAGATTTCGGGTGGCGTAAAGAGCGACCAAATTAAGAAGCCAATTTAGTTCTTCGTCTGATGGATATGTAGCCCTTGCTACCACGCGCTTTAGCACATCCGAAGTTTCGTCTTCGAAACCAGACAAGGCATTTTCCAATGCATCAATTGGTAAATCATCACTATTGACCCGATTGAAGTCTCTCTTTGCACAAACATTCTCTGGAGACGACCTAAAGCGATGCCCGGACGTAATATCTAGAACATTGATATGACCTGCTGTTTTTGGGTCAACGAAGTTCTCTAAATAAAACTCCGATACATAATGATGTCTTCTAGCAGTGGACATTGCGCTTACGCAGCTTAAAGCTCGCAATAACCAGACCTACGAAGCGGAGCGAGGCTTGTGGCATTCGCCACAAATGAAGCACCGCGGAGGTGGATCCGGTTAATTACCATTGTTAGGTGATTTTTTTACAATGGCAATCATAAAACTTTAGCCTTCACAACTGGCTCACCGTTACTAAAGAATGGTGACGGATAGCTCTTCTTTCCTAGCATTCCTTTTAGCATAAACCCTATAATTTTTGGCATGTAAGACAAAGGAAACTTAGGGTGTGCATCTGTTGGCATTTTACCAATGGCGTATATACCAAAAGCCTTCATAGAAACAGGGCCTAATATTTCCTTTTTTTCTCTATCGCTACTAAATTGCATAAGCTTTACAGATACGCCAACAAACGGAATCTTTGACTTATTCATAGTGTTTGCCAACGGCATGTTACAGCACGTTGTATGCCACCTATACAACCCTTTCTCTCGAAGTTGCACACAACCAATATTATCCCGGCCTTCGGTAATCTCCATATACTCTGGATATGTTTGGAACAATTCAGTTCCTCCATGTTCATCTAGTATTTCTTCTTGGCTGTTTAAGTAAGACGCGAAACTTTGACAATCACAACATAAACATTGAACATGAAAAAAATCGCTTTTTACTACTTTTAGCTTTCCTTTCACGGTTCCACATTTGCAGCTTAAATCAACTTCAGTAGACATACCTTCTCCGACTATTATTACCAGGCTATTCTTTACATTCACCTAACGATCAAGCTCAGCGGCACTTGCGGGCGGGGTAAGGCTTGGCGTAGCCAAACGAGCACCGCACGCAAGTGTCCGACTGCGGCGCCTTTTTAGGCAGCGCCCGCACGCAAGGCGGTCTCTAGTACGACGCGACGTTCTCGGGTCCATTGCCAGCATCGTCGGGCCCATTCTGCAACTTTGATCGAATAGGAGCCGCCCGCTTTAACGTTACGATCGAGGAGCCATTCCTGCGAGTCGGTGATCGCCCGGATCGGATCTGCCGGAGCTTCGGGACCGTAGCCTTCTAAGAAGACAGCGATCCGCTGCCCTGTCTCGTACGGATCAAGCTCGGGGTTTCCAATATCGAGCCACAGCCAGACCGCATAGCCGATGTCAATTCGCCGCGGGCCGGGGAACGCCCCATCGAAGTCGATTAGACAAATCGGGGCATTCGATTGAAAGACAAAGTTACAGGGGCTAAGGTCACCATGGCACACCACTTGTTGCTCACCCGAAAGGCTAGTGCCTGCCGTAGCCTCATGAAAAATCCGGACAATCTCCGCAGCCGCGTGCACCTGGCTATCGGAGTACCATCCGAGGTTTGCAGGAACTTGACCATCGATGTAGCTGAGAATCTCCCGCTGCTCGGAATCTATGCCGAGAAATCGTGGAGCGTACGGGAACGACACTGCCTCCAAGTGACGAAGCAGTTCATGGACAAATGGAGAGTGTGGGCCACAGGGACGGCGAACTGTGTCTCCGACTCGCACGACTCCCTCGGTAACCCGACCTCCCTTGAGTTGAACCTCGCCTCGCACCTGCGCCGCCTAACGCCCACAACAGTCGCAGTTGCGGGGACTGACGTTTTGGGACAGCAAAAGGCGTGACACTTTTGACTGTCCGTGTGCATTTGCCTTGTTAGGCGGCACCGCTTCGTTGCTCCGATAGTTGCTCGGCAAACTGTTGTAGTTGAATAGCGACAAATTCGGTAGTTTCCTCCGACGTGTCAATAACCGGAATGCTAAGGGCGTCTGCCTGGCCCCGCAGGTATGCGGACCAGCAATCCGTTTCCGTCGTGGCCAGTTCCGGCTGACCTCGGAACTCGATTAGACGCTGTCGTCTAACGTCGGACCGACAATCCAATAGCACAATATCGGTTCGAATCTTTCGGTGCCCAGCAAGCGCTGCCCGAATGAACGACGGGCGTGTTTGCCCTTCAAGAACTGCAACAGTTTCGGTTTCACCCACGAGTCGCTCGACCCATTGTTGTGTAGCTTGCGCTTGCCAACTCTCACCGCCTCCGTAGAATCGTTTCATTTCCCACGGAGTCGGAACTCCGATCGAATCGAAGAAGTAACATCGATCACTCCAACCATCGCGAGTCGCTAGGGCTTGTACGGCCGCCGTCTTTCCGGCGCCCGATGCCCCAACAACGAAGAGAATTGCATTTGCCATAGTCTACGCTTTCGCTATGCCCCGTCTTGCTGCCTAACGCCTTGGGCATGCGCCGCTGTAGGCGGCGTAATAATAGCGACCGGGTTTCCCGGTCGCTTGACCCAACTGGTTATATGCCGTGCCTGACATGATTGGAAAACGACCTGCCTGCCTTGCGTAATAGCACTACGCTATCACAGCCAGCGCCTACAGAACCACGCGTTGAGATTGGCACCCAGCAGTGGGCCAAAGAACCGGGCTGACTGGGTTCGAAACCGCACCATGCTAGCCGGATAACCGGCGTATATTGCCGCGCCTTTTGTGTTGACGGCGACTTGGTTTAGATGAACTGATGCGCCGCTCTACGCAATTAGCTAAATACGGGACGGCATATAACGCCTGTGGCAGCGGCGGTTGAGGCGGGGCGACCGGAGCGATAGCGAAGGAAGCACCGGGTCAACCGTCCGGCGACCAACGGGAGCGTACTGACCACACTGGTTATGTGCCGTGCCTGACATTCTGGAAAAACTCTTTGGACCTTTAAATTCTTGACTAACCTATCACACCAGCAACTAGAGAACCGTGCCTATCGAGGGCTGATTTGCTTTGTGCCAAGAAAACCTTACCGGCAACCTAGCAAACCGCACTCGGCTTGATTAGCGGATTTGCGTTGCTTGCTCTACCAATTTAGCCGCGGCAACAACGTTTAGCTTGACCACTTCGCCAACAGCTCTAATTTGCTAAACACGGGGCGGCATATAACGCTCACAGCAGGCGCGTTTGAGGCGTGAGGATTTTTGCGTAAGCAAAAACCGCAGCGGGTCAAACGTCGCTTGCCTGTGCTGGTTAACTGGCATTGCGCAGTTCTTCTTTAAGAACTCGGCGCAACACAGCCTCAATCGGTTCTCTTGTCTCACTCATGTACTGCCGTAACGCAGAATTGATGAGAGTTTGATAATTACCACCGCCAGCTTCATCGACTTGCTGCTTGAACCACGCGACGATGTCTTCGTCCAGACGAATGGTAATCCGGGTCTTTCCCTTGGCCGCATTACGAAATGGAGAAGCCTTGGATTGACTAAAATCGTATTCTTTTCTCATAAATATTCCTCATATCTCGCTCGTTCATCTTTCGACGCCTTGCGGGCAGAGATAACGCGAATATGCTCGTTGCGGAATGCGTAGACCACCAAAAGAACACGTCCCCGACCATCCCTCCCGAGCGCGATGAAGCGCTCTTCACCTTCGGCATCTGGATCAGCTATATGCCTAGCGTAAGGATCCTCAAGGGCAACGGCTGCTTCGGCGAAATCGACCCCGTGTTTGAGCAAATTGCCACGTGCTTTGGCTGAATCCCACGCAAAGTCCATACAACCTAGTGTATGTACATGTGTACACCGATGTCAAGGAAGTACGCTGAACGCTTGGCAGCCAGTTAACGCCTGTGGCAGCGGCGGTTGAGGCGGGGCGACCGGAGCGATAGCGCAGGAAGCACCGGGTCAACCGTCCGGCGACCAACGGGAGCGTACTGACCACACTGGTTATATGACTTAACCACCAATAAATTCTCGAAATTTACGATATGCTTTGATAACAAAAACTCCCGGCAATTGAGCTATAAAACCGTAAGAAATTGCTATAAGTGCTACCGCCCAATTGTTTGAGACAAAGATCACTAAGGGAATTAGGCCAACTAGACCCAAGACAACCCCCACCGACGCCGCGAGAGGTTGCGGAACCTCGTAAATCTGGTTCTGAGGTGCCTGGAATTTTACTTTTACTCCTTTCAACGTCGCGGACAACCAAATAGTCGGGGTTTCGCCCGATTTGGCTGCGTTCAGATAACTAATGCGAATCTGCTGCCCCCGGTTAAAAACAGGAATAAGATATTCACGCTGACTATTATAAATGTCGTGTTGCGCTTCGGTGGGATCTTCTCCAGGGGTTACATGCAACTTGGTTGCAAATTTTTCGGTCCAGTCAATAATATTTGGTGTGTCTAGAATTTGTGTTGATTCCGAAAGTAAGTTTGTGTCATCACTATAAGTTTGGATTATGACATTCTCATAGTCATTTAGGCTCTCATTCTTGAGCTCCACCGTAGACAAGAATAAATGGTTAACGGGATTGTTATTCCATTTGACTGATACATTGCCAAAAAGGGAATCCTCCGAAGACATACCCACTCTGTTATGCGTGACAAAGTAACTAAATAGTCCGCGTCTATTTATGACTTTCTGAGTTAACCACGCGGTGAAGATGCCGCCGAGGCCACCGAATATTATTGAAAGGTATTCGCCTCGAACTAAATCTATTAGATCCATATCGACTTTTCTAAAGGCATATAACAGCTGATTAATGGGAAGAGTTTTGTTCTCTTCTTTTGTTTTCGGTTCATATAGAATGTTTTAGTCCTTAAACTCCCTAGAGTCAATAAGTTGCACATTCCTTTGTTTTCTGGATCCTTGAAAACACGCGCCTGGAACAGAAGCGTTCCTCTGTTCTCAATTCATGTCCGGTCGTTGGAGGATGTGCAATAGCTCGAAATACCAAGAGAAAATTGGTTTGCGCGCTGGCTCGTCCATTTTCATGCGACTCGTTGGTCTCACTATTTCGGGATTCTTGAAGCCGACAGTCTTGTGGCTTTGGGGCCTTACATTTTCTGGCGATTTGTCGAGGATGACGCTTTGGCGATCTGACGGGCGCCTAATGTGCCTCATCCCAATTCTTTCCAGTGCCGGTGGCTACCTTTAGGGGTACGCGAAGCGTCGCGGCAGCGGCCATGAGTTTCGCGACCTCGGCTTCAACTTCTTTTAGTTGCTTGGCGTGCACTTCCATAACCAGTTCATCATGTACCTGCATGATGAGCCGGGCGTCGATATCAGATTCCTTGAGCCAATTGGCCACGCTGATCATGGCGCGTTTGATGATGTCGGCGGCGGTGCCTTGCATCGGGGCGTTGATGGCGCTGCGTTCCGCGTATTGTCTGCGTTGGGCGTGGCGGGCGTTGATTTCTGGGAGGTGTAGGCGGCGGCCGAAGACGGTTTCTACATAGCCTTGTTCGCGGGCCTGCTCCCGGGTGCGGTCCATGTAGTCTTTTACGCCGGGGTAACGATTGAAGTACAGATCGATGTAGCGCTGGGATTCGTTGCGGGGAATGCCGAGTTGCCGGCCTAGGCCGAAGGCGGACATGCCGTAGATTAGGCCGAAATTGATGGCTTTGGCGGAGCGGCGATGATCACTGGTGACATCTTCCAAGGGCACGCCAAACACTTCTGCGGCAGTGCTTTGGTGGATGTCGCGATCTTCTTCGAAGGCTTTCAACAAACCTTTGTCGCCGGAAATGTGCGCCATGATGCGCAATTCGATTTGCGAATAATCGGCCGCGAGTAAGCGATAGCCGCGCGGCGCAATGAACGCTTGACGTATCCGCCGGCCTTCGTCATTGCGAATGGGAATATTTTGCAAATTGGGATCTGCTGATGACAGCCGCCCGGTGGTTGCCACGGCTTGATGATAAGAGGTGTGGATGCGGCCGCTATTGGGGTCCACGAGCGTCGGCAGTTTATCGGTATAGGTGGACTTGAGCTTACTCATGCTGCGGTAGTCGAGGATGATGCGCGGTAAAGCGTGATCGTCCGCGAGATCGACCAGTACATCTTCGGCCGTTGAGGGTTGGCCTTTCGGCGTCTTGCGTAGCACCGGCAACGATAGTTCTTCATACAGAATGGCTTGTAGCTGTTTGGGCGAGCCTAGGTTGAATTCATGACCGGCTTCCGCATGGGCATCGGCCTCTAGCTTTTGCATTTGTTTAGCGAACTCGGTACTCAACTCGCCGAGCAACTGTGTATCCACTAACACACCGGTTTCTTCCATGCTTTTTAGCACGGTCACACAGGGCTGTTCGATCTGCTGGTAAATCTCTTTAAGACCGTCGATGGCGGCAATTTCGGGCCAGAGTTTTTCGTGCAGTTGTAAAGTAACGTCCGCATCTTCCGCCGCATAGGGGGCGGCCTCAGACAGAGGAACCTGGTCGAAGCTGATTTGCTTGGCACCCTTGCCTGCGACATCTTCGAAGTGGATGGTGGCGTGGTCCAAATACTTCAGCGCGACGGAATCCAAATCATGCCGCGTACTGGCGCTATTGAGTACATAGGATTCCAGCATGGTGTCCCAGGCCATGCCCTCCAGTTCAATGCCATGGTTGTGCAACACGTGGGCGTCGTATTTCAGATGATGACCGACCTTTTGCTGCTTGGGGTCTTCGAGCCAGTCGCGGAGTAGCTCCAGCACTTTGTGGCGGTCTAATTGTTTGGGCGCGTCTGGGCCGGTATGCGCCAGGGGTACATAGGCGGCCTCGCCGGCCGCGACGGCGAAGGACAGGCCAACGATACTCGCCTGCATGTAGTTAAGGCTATCGGTTTCAGTATCGAAAGCCACATACTCGGCTTGCTTGAGTCGCTTCAGCCAGCGCTTCAATGACGCCATGTCTTGCACGACGTCGTAGTTGCTTGCGGTTGTTTTCGTTTTATCCGCGTCTTTACCTTGTGGTAAGGCAGCCAGCAAACGTTTGAGCTCTAAGCGCTCGTAAAGCGCTGTAAGGCGCTCGATATCCGGTTCGCTGGCGATCAAATCTTTTGGCTGGATGTCCAAATCCAAGTCGCAGCGAATAGTGGCCAAGTCGCGGGATAGGGCGAGGAGTTCGCGATTCTCGTCCAAGCGTTTGGCCAAGGCTTTGGCGCCGCGAATGGATAACTCCGCCACGCCGGGTAGGTCGGCAAGGATATCGTCTGTGTGGTCATAGTGTTGCAGCAGAGCCACCGCGGTTTTTTCGCCGACTTTTGGAACGCCGGGAATGTTGTCGGAGCTGTCACCCACCAAGGCGAGATAGTCGATGATTTGTTCGGCACGCACGCCAAACCGTTCCATCACCCCAGCCGCATCGGTTTGCCGGGGGCTGCGGCTGGGGCCGCGCGGCATCGTGTCTAGCAGACAGACCTGCTCATCGACGAGCTGTGCCATGTCCTTATCACCCGTGACGATGGTGACGGACATGCCGGCGGCGCGGGCTTGTTGACTGAGCGTGCCGATGACATCGTCGGCTTCCACACCCTTAATACGCAATAGGGGTAAGCCGCTCGCTTCAATGGCATCTAACAGCGGTTGTACTTGCAGCCGCAGATCACCGGGCATGGGCGGCCGGTTGGCTTTGTATTCGGCGAACAATTCGTCGCGGAAGGTTTTACCCGGCGCATCAAAGACCACGGCGATATGCGTCGCGCTGCTCTCGCGCAGCAGTTTGTTCAGCATATTCAGCACGCCGTGCACGGCGCCGGTGGGTTCACCGGCGGCGTTGTTCAAGGCGGGCAGGGCGTGAAAGGCGCGATACAGGTAGGACGATCCGTCCACCAGCAATAGCTGGTCGGTCTTCGCCACCTTTAGTTGGCCTCGACCTTGCTGCTCGCCTTGGCTTCGCCGTCTTGCCCGCTGTTTTGAGCGGTGGGCTCGTCGCTCTTTTCGGGCAAGTACAAATCACCCTTCAGTCCACAGGCGGACAATAGACTCGTCAGCAACACCACGGCGAGCAGACGGTCGCTAGTCGATTTCATCGTCTTCTGCTTCGGCTTCCAACTCGGCCGCGACGCGCCGATAGGCATCGCGAAAACTAATGCCTTCTTCCAGTACCAGGCGATTAGCGCGACCGGCCGCGTTGATGCCCGGGTCCAGGTAAATATCTTCCGGCAAAAATTCTAGCCCATCGCAAAGATGGGCCATGATTTCGCAGGAGTCTTCGGCTAGATCAATGGCTCGAAACAAGGGCGCTTTCATGCGTTGCAAATCGCGTTGATAACCCGAACTCAACTTGGCGGGCAAGTTGAGAATCTCCAACAAAGACGCTTGGGCCGTTGCTGTTCCGCCGCGCACCAATTCCAAGACATCCGGATTGCGTTTTTGCGGCATGATGGATGAGCCGGTGGTCATGTCTTCGGGCAAACTGACGAAGGCAAATTCTTGGGTATAAAAAAGCAGCAAGTCAGACGCCAACCGGCCCAGGTCTTGCATGAGTAAACACAGTTCAAAGACCAAGCCGGCTTCCGCTTTGCCGCGCGAAAGTTGCACGGCGGTTACGGGTGCATGCACTTGATCAAAACCGAGTTCTTCGCTGGTGAATTCGCGATCAATGGGCAGGCCCGGTGAGCCGTAACCTGCGGCGCTACCTAAAGGGTTCTTGGAAATTCGACGGCGGCTAGCCGCAATACCATCGGCATCGTCACGCAATTCGCTGGCAAAGCCGGTGGCCCACAACTGCACTGAACTGGGCATGGCCTGTTGCATATGCGTGTAACCGGGCAGGGCGATTTCGCCATCGCGCTCCGCCAAATCGTCTAATGCGTCCGCAACCGCAATGGCGGAATTTTCCAAGGCGTCGGCCGCATCCAACAGGTAGAGCCGCAGAGCCGCCAGAACTTGGTCGTTGCGGGAACGCCCAAGGTGAATTCTCTTACCGGCCTCACCGATGTCAGCCGTCAGCCGTTGTTCTAGAGCTGTATGCACATCCTCATCGGCCAGACTGATGGACCATTCGCCGTCCGCATGGGCTTGCGCCAGGGCGTTCAAGCCAGTTTCGATGTCCGCGAAATCTTCGTCGGAGAGCAGCTGTTGTTCGTTGAGCATGGCGGCGTGGGCAATGGATGCGCGCACGTCATAGTCCACTAGCCTTTCGTCTAGCAGATGATCTTCGCCGGCCGTATAACTCAGAATACGTTCGTCCAGCGGCTTGCCTTTGTCCCAAAGCCTTTGCATGGGTTTGTTTCCGTGTTACTGCCCGGGCGCCTGTTCCGCCGGCGACAGCGTGTTGACGTTGGCCACCACCAGTGTACCGGTGCCTTCGTTGGTAAACACTTCCAATAACAGGCTATCCGGCAGCTTGTAGGAAATCACATGCACGCGAGAGACGCCACCTTTGATGGCGGCTTCGATGGCCGCGGCTTTGGGCAGCATGCCCTCGGCGAGGGAGCCGGCTTCACGCAGTTTTTGGAGCCCGGCCAGGTCCACATAGGAAACCAATGACTGGGGATCGTCCCGATTTTCAAGGATGCCGGGCGCACCCGTTGCCAGGATCAACTTCTCCGCCCCCAGCGCACCCGCTAGCGCCGCGGCCACCGTGTCGGCATTGATATTCAGCAGCGTGCCGTTTTCGTCGGACGACAGCGGGCTAATCACCGGCACCAAGCCGCTTTCCAGTTGTGTTCGCAAGACATCGGCATCGACGGAGTCGATGTCGCCGACGAATCCATAGTCCACCGTGCCTTCTTCATGGCCGGCGACTTTCACGGGTGGGCGTTTGTGCGCGCGGATCAAACCGGCGTCCACGCCACTGATGCCCACGGCTGGCAGATCAAGGTCTCGGCAAGCCGCCAAGATGCGCGTGTTGATTTGTCCGTTGAGCACCATGGCCGAGACTTCCAGGGCGTTCTTGTCGGTCACGCGCCGGCCTTCGACAAATTGGGTTGCCAAGCCGAGTTCTTCCGCCAGTTTGGTGGATTGCGGACCGCCACCATGCACCAGCACGACGCGGATGCCCACTTGGTGCAAAATCGCGATTTGCTCCACCAAGGCGCGGGTTGAGTCAGTGTCGATGAATAACTCGCCGCCGGCTTTTAGCACGAAGACCTTACGCTTATATAGGCGGATATAAGGTGCCGCGTGTTTTAACGCCGCAACGACGATGTCGCGATTCTCGGGCGTTTGCATGATCACTATCCTTTACCTGCTAGTAGGGTGTGCAGTACTGCCATTTGTGCATACATTCGATTCTGCGCTTCTTGAATGACCACACTGCGCGGTCCATCCAAGACACGATCACTAACGACCACACCACGGCGCACCGGTAAGCAATGCATAAAGCGGCAATCCGCGGCCGTCTTGTCGAACCAAGGATCATCCACACACCAATCCACCAGCTCTTGACGCAAATTGTCGTCGCCTAGCTTGTCACCATAGTGCTTTGTAGAGGTCCATGACTTGGCGTAAATAATTTGCGCGCCTTCCAGTGCAGCATTTCGATCATCGGTTTCCTCCACCGAACCGCCCGTGGCAGCGGCTGTTTCCCGCGCTTTTGCCATGATGGAGCCCGGTAGCTCAAAGCCCTCGGGGCGTAAAACCGTGACATCCATGCCACGCATGGCGGCCATTTGTAGCGTCGAAGTGGGCACGGCCAAGGGCAGGGCGCGTGGATGATAAGCCCAGCTCAGTACAAACTTGCCGCCATTGCGCGGCACGCCCAGCTCATCCATGGTTTTCCAGTCGGCGAGACTTTGGCAGGGATGGTGAATGGCCGACTCCATGTTGATAACCGGGGTGTTGGCCAGCGCCTGCATATCTTTGTACTCGCGATCCTCCAAATCATCTTCGAGCTTACGACGTTGCGCGAACGCCCGAATGCCGATGACATCGCCATAGGAAGCGATGACGGGAACGGCTTCGCGAATATGCTCGGCGGCTTGGCCGTCCATCACAATCCCCGGCCGTGTTTCCAGGCCATGAATAGACATATCGGGCGAGATCACGAAAGAACCGCCACCTAGGCGAGTCATGGCGGCTTGAAAAGATGCCAAGGTTCGCAATGAGGGGCTCAAGAAAAGCAAAGCCATTACTTTGCCATCCAGAGCGCGAGGTTCCGGCTTGCGTTGTAGCCGCGTGGCGAGCTTGATCAGCTCGTCAACTTGCTCCATTGAGAGGTCGGCGATGTCATAAAAGTTTTGCATTTTGCTTCCTTAAGCGGCGGGCAATTGAGCCAAGGCTTCTAGTAATTGATCCACGTGTTGTTGCTCCATGATCAGTGCGGGCAACAGCCGTAATATGTTTGGGTCGGTGCTCGATCCCGCTAACAAATTTTTCTTCAGTAAATCCGCGAGTACACCGCTGGCCGGTCTTGCGCAGCGCAAGCCCAGCAAAAATCCTTTGCCCTGTAGACCCGTGATGGGGCCCAACGGTAACGCGGCGGCAATCTGTCCGCTGAGCCTGCCCACGTTTTCTATGAGCTGGTCGCGCTGGATGACCTTCAGGACGGTTTCCACCAGGGCGCAAGCCATGGGGCCGCCGCCAAAGGTACTGCCGAGATCGCCTTGCTTGATGGATTTAGCAATATCGTCGGTGGTGAGCACCGCGCCACAGGGAAAGCCGCCCGCCAAGGATTTTGCGCTGGTCAGCAAATCGGGCTGGATATCGTATAACTCCGTCGCGAAGGCGGCGCCGCAGCGGCCGATGCCCGTTTGGACTTCATCAATAATAAGTAGAGCGCCCCGGGCTTTGCAGGCCTGTGCAATTTTTTGGACGAAGGCCTGGTCTAAATCGAAAGCACCAGCAAGGCCTTGCACGAGCTCGAGAATTACCGCGGCCGTGTCACTACCCACCAGCTTATCTACGGACGCTTGGTCATTGCGTGGAATAAAATCAACGTCAAACGGTGCGCGCGGATAGCCATACCATCGATCGACCGCGCCCCAGGTCACGGCGCCCGCCGCCGCCGTGCGTCCATGGAAGCCGTGTTCAATGGCGGCCACGCGCTTACGGCCGGTGAGGCGCATGGCAATTCGCAGGGCGTTTTCATTTGCTTCCGCGCCGCTGTTAGCGAAGAACACCCGGTTCAATCCCGCCGGAGCGAATGCCGCCAGCGCGTCGGCTGCGCGGGCACGCACGGGCAAGGCGACGGCGTTGCTCTGAAAGAACATGTTTCGGGCTTGGTCTTGTAAAGCCGTGACCAGATCGGGATGCCCGTAGCCCAAGGCGGCGACGGCATGACCGCCGTACCAGTCGGTCAAGCGTCGTTGGCCACAGTGCAAGTACACTCCCTCGGCTTTCGTCGGTTCGATATCGAGTTGACCGTAAACTTGCAATAGATGCTGTGCTTCGTGATCCTTGGCGTTGAGTTTTTCGCTATGCATGGTGATTAGGTCCAGGCGATGGCCGGCACATCCAGGCCCGCGGTTTCCGCGAAACCAAGTTTGCGATTCATCCATTGGATGGCGCCGCCGGCTGCGCCTTTTATCAAGTTGTCGATGACCGCGAACACGACGATACTCTCGCCGTCGGTATCAACGCTCATATGGCAGTGGTTGCTGCCGACCACATCTTTAATTTTCGGCGGCGTATCGCGAACCGTCACGAAATGACTGTCGGCATAGAACCTGGCGAGTGCTGCGCGCAGCTCATCGGCTTGCTGGGGTTTGGCGAGTCGCCCTTGCATAGTCAGGTGAATGCCCCGGGCAAATGGGCCCGAGTGCGGCACGAAACGTAGAGTTGGGCGCCGACCGGTAAGGGTTTCGCAAATATTCATCACCTCGGGCGCATGGCGATGAGCAAGAGGCTTGTAGGCATATAAATTCGAATGCCTTTCGGGATGGTGTGTGCCCGCACTGGCGCTGCGTCCAGATCCCGTGCTACCGGTAATGCCCACCGCGTGCAGATCGCCGCTGGTCAGGCCCAGTTTCATCAGCGGCACGGTGGCCAATAACAATGCGCTGGCAAAGCAACCGGGATGACCCACATGCGGGTGTTCGGTCTTCGGTAAATGTTCGGGCAGGGCGCTGACAAACTGCGCTAGCAGTTGGGGTGCGCCGTGTTCCTGGCCATAGATGGCCGCATAGTCTTGGGCCTTGGCGAAGCGGAAATCCGCCGATACATCAACAACCGTTAGTTGTGTATTGCTCTGCGTGGCCGCGTCGATAAATTCAGCCACAAGGGCAGCGCTCGCACCATGGGGTGCGGCGGAAAATAGTGCGGCCTTGCCGCCGTCCATGCCGTGTAGCAAGTCGGCGCGACTGCTAAATTGAAGTTGCCCATAAGCGTTTTGTAGCTGCGGAAAAACTGCATGCAGATGAGCGCCAGTTTGACTCTCCGACATCACGCCGGTGAGTTCCAGATTGGGGTGCGTGGCTAGTAATCGCAGCAATTCGCCCGCGACATAGCCGGTGCCACCCAGGACATAGCAAGGAATCTTATTCATGGTCATTGCTCAGCATCATGATGGCTTGGCTACCCCAATGATTTTCGCGACGGTTTCGCCAAGCAGATTGCCGTCGGTCACGGCGTTGATGGCCGTGACACCCAGGCGATCATGGATAATGTCCCGACCGACCACATTATCGGTGGCCGGTCCGGTGACGATATCTGCCTGCAGATCGAACTCATCGCGCAAGAGTTTCACGCTACCCCAGGCCGCCACCGGATCGTTGGCGCACATGACCAGGCAATTCAAGGCATCGCGAATACCGGTATCGCGCAGAATGGCCTCGACGCCATAGGCGCCGAGGATGCCATCGCCTAATTCGTAGACGATGACATCGGGTTTCTCCGCAGCCAGTCGCGACAGCATCATGCGTGTGACTGCCGGCCCGTTTTTTTCTGTGGTACAGACCACGCCGAAATCGGTAAAGGTCGCGGTGTTGCGCGCGCCGGCATCTTCCATGGCCAGAATATCCCGACGCAAAGACACGCCGGTAGCTTTGAACGCATCCACCACCAAACCCTGATGACGCAGCCGACCAATAATGGCGCAGGCGGCGGCGGTTTTTCCGGCATTCATACAGGTGCCGGCGATGGCGACCACCGGGACACCCTGCATATTCAAGCGGGTGTTATCCGCGAGGGCTTCGGCACCAGCATGGGCGGGAACGCCGATGCGCTCGCCCAGATAGGGAAAGTCCAACACCGTGCCTAGCACTTTGGCGTCAAAGGGCGCGCCGAAGTTGGTGTTGATGGAATCGCAAATACCCAGAACTCCACCCATGTTGAGCACTTGAACCGTATCGCCCGGCGCGAGTTCTTCGGGCAGATGGCCTGAATACCCGAACAGCGCTTTACGTTGTCCCAGTGCGCCGACGATCACATCGCCCGGCCGTAGTTTCGCCATCCGGCCGCTAATGAGCTCAAGGGTGTTATAGGTACTCTTGCTGTTTAGAATTTCCGCTGCAATCAATACGCCCTCTTCGCAGGGAATGTCCGGGCTGACCCGCAATTCCCGCTTCAAGGTTAGGTGTTGCGCGACGGATGCGATCTTATCGACCACTACGGTTTTCACGATTGACCTCCCGCTGCGCGCGTCTGCAGCATGCCGGGTAAAGACAAAATCCGGGCATAACCCAATGCGTCTTCGGGCGTCCATTCGCCCGCCGCTTCACCATAAACACCTTTGGTGGCGGCCATTAAGGAATAGGGCGAGTCCATGCCCAGAACGAATAGGCCGCCGGCTTGAAAGCGCAGGTTTACCGTACCGGTAACCCGCGTTTGCGACGCATCGAATAGCGCTTCGATATCTCGGCAGGCGGGATCCAATTGTTTACCTTCGTGCACTAGGTCACCGTAGGCGGCGGCCACTTGGTCCTTGATTCGTTGTTGTAAACCGCTGAGCACTAGTTTTTCCAATTCACGGTGAGCGTTTAATAGCACCTCGGCCGCTGGGGCTTCGAAGGCAACGCGACCTTTGGTTCCCAGCACGGTATCGCCCAGGTGAATACCCCGGCCGATGCCGTAGGGGCCGGCGATTTTTTCTAATGCCTCGATCAAGTCGACGGGGTCCATAAGCTTACCGTCTAAGCTCACGGGGGTACCTTGTTCGAAGCCCACAACATGGTCACTGGCCGCGGGTGCAGCCCCCGTCATGGCACCCGGCGATAACACCCAGGCATCCTCTGGAATAGATCCGGAGGAATCTAGGGTTTCGGTACCACCGATGGACACACCCCACAGGCCACGGTTGATGGAATAGGCGGAGGCTTTATCCGGCACGGGTAGATCTCTGGCTTTCAGGAACGCAACTTGCTCGTCGCGCACGAAGGATTGATCGCGCACCGGCGCGAGTATTTCCAAACCAGGATTAACTGTGCGCAGCGCCACTTCGAAACGCACCTGGTCGTTACCGGCGGCCGTACAACCATGGGCCACGGTATCGCTGTCGCGTTCCTTGGCCAGCTCAGCCAGTAAGGTCGCCTGAATACCGCGTTCCGCGCCGACGCACAAGGGGTAAAGATGTCCGCGTCGCACATTGCCGGCGATGAGATATCGAATGACTTGCGTGAAGAATCGTGGTCGCGCCTCTATTAAAAGGTGTTCCTGTGCGCCGAGAGCCAGTGCTTTCGCCTCCAGGGCATCGGCGGCCTGCTCATCCAGTCCGCCGGTATTCACCGTCACGGTCACGACCGGACGATGGTAAGTTTCCTTGAGCCACGGCACGCAAAAGGACGTATCCAATCCGCCTGAAAAGGCCAGGACAATTGGCGAATCGTTTTTTGTTGCTGAATTCATTTGGTGTTTCCGTAACTGTTAAAGATCGAATTGACGACGCAGCCGCGCCAGCAGAATCTTTTGCTCGCGAGACCCGGGTGTCGCCACGAAAATGGTGTCGTCCCCAGACACGGTGCCCACGATTTCCGGCCAGCCCGAACGATCGAGATACACCGCGACTCTGGATGCCGCCCCAATGGCCGTGCGAATCACAGTGAGATTCGTGCCGGCCGGTTCTACGCTGCGCAGGAATTCCGCTGGGGGCTGTGACGAGGGCGATTCACTGGCCTCGGTTTCGCGATAACCATCGGCTTGTTTGGCGATACCCAACTGCCGCAAATCCCGGCTGACGCTAGATTGCGTGGCCACAATGCCGTGTTCGCGCAGCAGGCCGACTAGTTCGGCTTGGCGCCGCACCGAGCGTTCGCGCAGGATTTTCAGGATGGTCTGCTGGCGCTGCTGTTGGATTTCAGGTTCCGTGGGCATCAATTCATGCGCATAAAAATAAAAGGATGCGCATAATATCAGCCGCTAGCGGCTTGTCAAGGACTCTGGCGCCACCCTTTGACCGAATACGGCTGCTAACATGCCGCCGCTTAAGCCGGAGACCGCCGCAATGCCCAGCCTAGACATCTTAGAAGCCGAAACCGGCCAGCAGGCCGTTGCCACCATCATTTGGTTGCATGGATTGGGTGCCGATGCCCATGATTTTGAGCCCGTGGTGCCCTTGCTTGATTTGGGCCCCGGGCGTCCGTTGCGCTTCGTGTTTGCCAATGCGCCCACACGTCCGGTCACCATCAACGGCGGCATGACCATGCGGGCTTGGTATGACGTTTTTGGTTTTGATGCGAGTTCACGCGAGGACAAAGCGGGTGTGCGTGCCATTTCCGCGGACATCACGGCCTTGATTCATGCGGAAGTTGAACGGGGCATAGCGGCCGACCAGGTTTTTCTCGCCGGGTTTTCCCAGGGTGGGGCCATGGCTTTGTTTAGCGGCTTGCGCTATCCGCTAAAACTCGGCGGTCTGCTGGCGCTGTCTTGCTATTTGCCGGTGTCGGAAAGTTTGGCGTCGGAAATTTCAGAGGTGAATAGGCGCACGCCGATTTTTATGGCACATGGTCGACAGGATCCGGTGGTTTCGCCCCAGCTTGGTGAAATGTCGCGGGACATGCTGCTTGCGGAAAACTGCGACCCGCGCTGGCACTACTACGAAATGGACCATACCGTGACGCCGGAAGAACTTATGGACATTCGTCAATTCTTGGATCGCTTAGTCAGACTGCCTGGGGCGGACTGATCGTGAATTCGGCGCTGGATTCGCCTTCACACTGGCCTGCAGCATTAAAACTTCGCTCTAGGCAGTGGCAGTGTTGTTCTGAATCGATACTCAGCATCGTGCTCGCGCGGGTACCATAGTTTTCACCCACCACAAACGGCGTGGCCTGGTAGCGGAGCACTTTAGCGGAGCTATGGTTTGGCACTTCATCGCGCCGATTCAGCAATTCCATTAGCGCTTGGGTGTCTAGGCTTTTGTTGTTTAAGATTTTCTCCAGCTCTTCTTTAAGAAAATGTGCTTTAGGCCAGACCTCCTGGACCTTTGAATTGGTGACGACATGGACACCTCTGTTCAAAACGCGTAACGGTATCCCGCCAAACGACGGTTCCCGAAGCAGATAAGTCGCGGTACCGTCGCCGAGCACGAGGGCAAAGCCGGCATAGTTATCTACTTGACTCAACACGCGTTCTAGATAGCGCTCAGGATCTAGTTCACCAGTGATGAAGTCGCTCACTAAATCTCCGCGGCTGAGACGGCTGCCCGCGGGCAGGGGTTTCGCGGGCTGATTGGTGACCAGCGCGAATTGGCCGGCTCGGTTGACCGCCAGCCAACTTCCTCCGGCGACCAGGTCGCGGCCACCAAACGCATCTGGGGCATCGGCCCACCAATCCGCTGGTGCGCTAGGGCGCGCATGCAGCTCGTCCCGGTTGCCGAGGATGACCAGCGGGTAGTGCGGATGACAATCCACCGCGATGGCAACCAGGCACATTGCTAAGGGCTAACGCTGTTCCATGGGACGGCGCACGCGCAGCGGCGGTCCCGCGAGACCCAGTTCGGTCAGGCCGGGTCCACCGGCCTGATCAAACCAGGCTTCGATCAGTTTGTAGGCGACGGATGTTGCCGGCGGCAGAATCACTTCGCGAGCTGCTATTGCCTCACGGCTGACCCAGCGTGCTTCCGCCAATTCCGCATCATTGCAGTGCAGATCCGCCGATTCGCCCATGGCGTGAAAACCGATCATCAACGCCGCTGGAAATGGCCAAGGCTGCGACGCTAGATAGCGGCACTGCCCGACGCGTATGTTGGTCTCTTCATGAACCTCCCGACGTATGGCATCTTCCAGGCTTTCGCCCGGTTCTACAAAACCGGCAATGGTGGAGAATCGTTTTTCTGGCCAGTTCTTGTGTCGGCCGAGTAAGCACTGTTCGCCTTTCACCACTAGCACGATGATCGCGGGATCTAGTCGCGGAAAACTTCTGTGGCCGCAGTCTTGGTCTTGGCAGGCCATGACAAAGCCTGCGTCGCTGGGGCGGTTCTTGGTACCGCATACACCGCAGTAGCGATGCTTGTCCTGCCAACTTAACATCGCGCGAGCATAGGCGACCAAGGCGGCGTCGGTTTCTGCGAGAACATTCACTGCATTGCGCAGTTCTTGAAATTCTCCGGGGTTTGTCAACCTAGGCGGCTGTGTATCGTTGAATCGAAAGGCAAACAGCCGCGTGTCATTCTGCGTCCCTAGAAATACTGTATTGGCGGCATCGATTTTGCTTGCACTGATTTCGTGATGCTTGAGCAGTACAACTTGGTTGTTAAAAATTAGGCAGCGTTGTTGCCATACGCCAACGAAGCGTGATGACTCACTGCTGAGCATGGATTCAATGCGCGGCGTGTCGTTGCGTAGATGAGCACAACGATCAAGCGCGCTCCCGGCGAACATTGTCTTGATTTCACCGGTGGTCATTCCGATGACGAATCTGAACCCGCGATGCGCTCTTTGATCTCGCAGGACGGGCAGCGCTGATAATCGAGCGCATAGCGATCCTGCACGTAGGGCGAATGGCACTGGGCGCAATGGGCGAAAAATAGTTCTCGGCTTTCCACCAGGGCATGATAAAGGTTCCAGGCCCATTCGAAGGACAAACGGGGATTTTCTTGCAGGGTTTCGTAGGTTTCATAGGCTTGGCAGAGTCGTTGGCCTATATCTACTCGGTCTGAGGTGGCCGAATTAATGCGGCCTTTGGAGTCCACGCGGGCCGCGCCGCTGTAGATATATAAGCAGCCCAGCAGGGTGGCTTCGGCCTGACGCGGGGCATTGCTGATGAAGCGCTCGATCTGGCGGGGCGATTTGCCGCGGCGCCGTTTGACCGTTGGCCCCCGACTGCCGCGGAAGTAGCTGTTGACCAGCTTCCGCACGCGGTCCTCCGTAAAGCCGGTGCAGGCCCGAATTGTGCCAGTGCGGGCCTCGTGCCGGATCATCCGGATGGCCAGTTCAAATTTGTCCATTTCGCCGGCGTAGCGATCGTCGGTCACGCGCATTGGGTTTCTCCCCTTTTTGATGTGATTCGGGTCCCCAGGCCTAAATCTAGCCTAAATTTACCTTTTATGGTCGAAAATTCCCATATATAGTAAATCCATGCCTTTTCGACCGGAGTATCCCAATGCGCTGTGAATCACCAGATAGGCGATTTTTTGCTGAAGTCCGAGATTTGAATTTGGAATTTCTGACTTTAGTTGCCGATCAGCGGGCCGGCGAAGCGGTCTGGCGGCTGCTGGGTCTTGCCCCCCGCACGGCAGCCCGCTTGCGAGGCCTGTCGGAATCTGAGCGTCAGTTCATGGCCACGGTGCCGGCCCTACTAGCGGGATTTAGCCGCTCACCCGCCGTGCTGCGTGTGGCGGAGCAGACCTCGCTTAACGGCGAACTGGAGCCCGGCTGGTTGGCTGATGCCACCTTGTTTTCCACCGGCTTGCTGACCTATTTGTGGCAGCTTGCACGGACTGACCGCCTGCGCATTGCCTTGTGCGTCGGTCCAGGCCGGGGTCTGCGTAACGACCTAAGAACCATCGGCTTTCGCGACATACGGGCTTGCGCCGCGCAAGCCGTTCCGGATCTGCGGGCCCGCCATCCGCGCTGGTGGGCCGATTTGATCAATGCTGCGCGCAGCGAAGACGACGAGCTTCGAGAACGTTGCCGGCTGGACCCCATCGCCCTGAGTTTGGCTCCCCTTGCCTCCGCCGCGAAAACCCCCGCTGCTCCGACTCGGCATGCCGCGTTTGGTCGGTCGACCCCACAGCCTCGCTAAAGCTTGACCGCGCGCGGAGCAGTTTCGGTGACCCGGTTGGTTTGGAGCTGGCGCCCATGCACAATGCGCGCCCATGAAGGCTCTGACCCTGCGCAATTTGACCAAGGTTTACGCCAACGGCGTAAAAGCCCTTAAAGGTGTTGACCTAGACGTTGGCGCGGGCGATTTCTTCGCGCTACTCGGGCCCAATGGTGCAGGCAAGACCACGGCCATTGGCGTGATTACCGCCTTGGTAAACAAAACGGCGGGCGATGTACGAATTTTCGGCCACGATATTGATCGCGACCTCGATGCGGCGAAGGCTTGTATTGGCGTGGTTCCCCAGGAGATCAATCTCAATCAGTTTGATCGGATCGATAAGATCGTCGCCTGCCAAGCCGGTTTTTATGGCATTGGTCGCCGGGAAGCCGCACGTCGCGCGCAGATTTATTTGGAACGCTTACAGCTGTGGGATCGACATACCGATATTGCGCGCAATTTATCGGGCGGTATGAAGCGTCGCCTGATGATCGCCCGTGCGTTGGTTCACGAGCCGAAGCTTTTGATCCTTGATGAGCCTACTGCCGGGGTTGATATCGAGATACGCCGGTCCATGTGGGAGTTTCTGCGCGAAATTAATGATGCGGGCACGACCATTATCTTAACCACGCACTATTTAGAAGAGGCGGAAAGTCTCTGCCGTCATGTTGCCATTATCGATCATGGCAGGATTATCGAAAGCGGTCGAATGTCTAGTCTGTTGCGGAAGCTGCACCACGAAGTTTTCGTTCTGAATACTAAAGATCGTATCGATCAAATACCTGAATTACCGGACTACAAACTTGCGTGCTTAGACGAGCATGAGTTGCAAGTTGAGGTTTCTCGAGACCAAAACCTGAATGCAGTATTTGCCGCGCTGAGTGCCGCCGGTATCGAGATCGTTAGTATGCGCAACAAAGCCAATCGTTTGGAAGAGGTTTTCTTCCGCTTAACTGAGAAGTCGTCTACCAGTTCTGGTGCTCTGGGGAGCAAGCATGCCATGGGTTCTGAAAGATGAACTGGCGTGGACAACTCGTTGCTTTGTTAACGCTGGCGAACAAGGAAATTCGTCGGGTGTTTCGCATATGGGTACAGACCATCGTGCCGCCGGCCATTACCATGACGCTCTATTTTGTCATTTTCGGCAGTTTGATTGGCAAGCGAATTGGTCAAATGGGCGGCTATGACTACATGCAGTATATCGCGCCCGGGCTCATCATGATGTCGGTGATTACCAATTCCTACGGTAATGTGGTGTCTTCGTTTTTTAGCGCGAAATACAACCGGCATCTAGAAGAAATGCTGGTTTCACCCATGCCCAACTATGCCATTGTAGTAGGGCATATGCTCGGTGGCGTGATTCGTGGCTTGTTAGTCGGTCTAATTGTTACCGGTATCGCGTTATTTTTTACCCGCTTGCAAGTTTACAACTTGTTCATCACGCTCAGCGTGGCATTTCTCACGGCAACGGTTTTTTCTTTGGGTGGTTTGATTAACGCGATTTTCGCGCGGAAGTTTGACGACGTATCAATTATTCCGTCCTTCGTGTTGGCGCCATTGACTTATCTCGGTGGGGTTTTTTATTCCATCGCGCTGCTACCAGATCTTGCGCAGACCGCGTCAAAGCTGAATCCGATTCTCTACATGGTGAATGCCTTTCGCTACGGCATGTTGGGCGAATCGGATATTGATATTGGTTTGGCTTACGCGATTATTCTTGTGTTTGTGGTGGGGCTATTTTCGGTTTGCCTGTTATTGATTGGGCGTGGTTATGGGATTCGGGAATAGGAACCGGTTCGACCCCCCCGATTACGCCCCCAACTCCTGCACCGCCACAGTCAGCGCGCCTACCCCACAATGCGTTCCCAGCGCGGCGCCCACTTCGACGATGCTCAGAAATTCCGTGCCTTCATCAAGGGTTTTCGCCAGCCGGTCATGCAGACTTTGGGCCAATTCCGGGCTTTGTGCGTGACCGATGGCGACGCGCTGACGTTTGCCCTTGGCGACTTTTTGCCGTACGTGCCGGGCTAGTGCCGCGGCCAAGTCGCCGTGCCGACGCACAATGCGGGCCATCCTTAGCCGGCCATCGGCACCGGTGGTTAGGATTGGTACCAGGCCCAAACGCTTGGCAACCCATTGCGCCCAGGCGGGAATCCGTCCACCGCGGACGGCGGCGCGCAAGTCCGGTACGACGCCGAAGACTTGTGTTGCCCTAACTGCGCGTTCAACCGCCGTCACCAATTGTTGGCCGTCATAACCGGCGCGAGCATATTCGGCGGCGGCCATGGCGATCAATCCCTGGCCGACCGAAACGCTCCGGCTGTCAATCACGGTAACGCTGTTCGAATTGCGGCTGCGTTCGGCGGCTGATGTTGCGGCCTGCCAAGTGCCGCTGACGGATTTGGCCAAACTGATGGAGATGACTTGTGGAAAATGCGAAGACAAGAATTCATAAACCCGGCGAAAGTCTCCCGGTGCCGGTTGCGAGGTTTGTGGATGCACCGGGTTGCGGTCTAGTTCGGCGAAAAACTCAAAACTGGGTAAGCTAACTTTGTCCATGTAACTGCGATCGCCGAAGTTCACGCGCAGGGGTACAAAGTGAATATCCAGGTCTTCGTAAGCGGAGTCTGGCAGATCAGCCGCAGAGTCTGTGACCACGGCCACTTTTTGTTCGGTGGCCGACAGGCTGCGAGTTTGCCGTTGCATGTCATCCGCTTTCGTTGCGCTGACGGTGCCGAACTGGCCGGCTTGGCGAAACACTTCCGCCGGATCATTGGTATGAATATGCACCTTGATCTTGCGGTGCATGCCGGCGACGACCATGCTATTGCCCAAAGCGGATAGCGATTCCCTGAGTTTGCGGCGATCTATGCCTTCGCCGGTCACCATGCATTCAGTGCAAAATCTAAAACTCAAGTCATCGAAGCTGCCGACAATCGCTTCGCTATCATCGTTGTCGACGATGTCTAGGGGTGTTTGTATTGTCTCAATAGACCCGGTACGCACAAATTCAGCCATACCCTCCAGCAGTGATACGAATCCGCTGGCGCCCGCGTCGACCACGCCCGCTTTGCGCATTTGTTCTAAGCCATTGCGCGTGGATTCCAGAGACTTTTTTGAGGTTTTCAGCAGGCCGTATAGAAAATCGGCAAGGTCGGAAACACCTTGCTCACGTAGACGGCTGCCGGCATCGGCGACATCGGTAATGACGGTGAGCACGGTGCCCTCCAGCGGCTTATCCAGGGCATCTCGCGCGTAAGCCTTGGCTCGTTGTAAAGCAGCCGTAAGCTCCGTAACTCCAATGCGGGAGTATTCTCCCAGTTGGTCCGCCAGGCCTTGCAAAAACTGCGCGATGATGGCGCCGGAATTGCCCCGGGCGCCGTCCAGGGCCGAGTCCGCAGCGCGGATCAACACTTTGCCGGCGGAAGTCGAGGGATTAGCCGCTAGGGCAGCTGCGACGGCACCTAGGGTCAAGGCTAAGTTTGTCCCGGTGTCTCCGTCGGGAACTGGAAAGACATTAATCTTGTTGAGGTGTTCGCGCTCAGCGAGCACGCGGCGAACACCAGCTTGCAAAACGTGATTTAGACGAGTGCCATCCAGGTAGGCAATGCCCGCGCGTTTATCGGCCGAGGCGTCTGCGCGGGTCATTCCCGGTCCAAGCGGAAAGTCTTGCCTTCGTGACTGAGCAAAACACCGGTGGGATCAACTTCCTTAAGCAGGGGCCCCTCATTCAAACGATCACCTTCTCGATATTTGGTCATATTGATAAACACAAAACGATTAGGCGGATCATCGCTGTACACGTGAATGTCGATACGCAAAGGCGGTAACTCAACTTCGCCCATGACCAAAAGTTCTTGCAGCGTTTTCGCGGTTTGGGTGTCGGCTACCTCGCCGCCGCTGGCCGAATCCCTAACGGGCTCAGCACTCGTGGATTTCGGGGTCGGTGAGCGCGCAGCCTTGGGCGCGGTATTCTGTGTGGCTGCGGCCGCCTCGCCGGCTAAGGGGCGAACCTCCGGTCCTGGCCGCGCGGCACGCGGCATAGGCGGGGGGCTAACGGGTACCGCCGGAATTTCGACTTCGTCCACGGCCGCCTTAATCTGCGGTGGCTTGTCATTGCGCCATAGTAAGGCAAGCAGCAACAGGGCGTTGGCCGCTAGAAAGATCGCCACGATGGGTATCCATCGATTCGGTTTTTTTTTCGCCGCGCCGTAACGCGTGGCCGCAATACCCGGGCCCGTGTCTTGTTGCCGCTCGGTCTCGCTTTTTCTAAGAGCATCGAGGATAAATGACATGGCTAGTTTGCCCGCACCAGCCGCGGGCGACCAAGGGCTCCTAGGTCCGTGTTCATGGCGATTTGGGTTTGTTGACCCACCAAACCATCGACATTCAGCCGTTTGTTACGCTGATAGTCGCGCACGCGGGATTCTAGGTTCTCATCGAATAAATCGGAGTCCATTGGTGCCACAGGCTGGCCTTGAATAGCAGACAGACTGGAGCGAATCCAGGGGACATCGGCGTCACGCATCCCCGGGAAGAACGATTTCAGCTGTTGGGTCTCGGGGCGCCAAACCAAAAGGTATTCACCGAACCAGTAGTCGCTTAGCTCCTCGGTACTAACTCGATACTCTTGTTCGCCGATGGTTAGCATGGCGGAGTCATTGCTTAGTCCAGATAGCACCACCTGATGCTGATTGCTGGCCGCATCGCGCAGCGTGAGTATCACCGGTCTGTCTAGGCTGCGAACTTGGGACAATGATCCGCGTTGAAAAAGGCAATAGAGTTTATAGGCCTCGGCTTGTTTGCAAGCTCGCATGGGCCCGCGGTTGTAAGGTATCTCCCATAAGCTGAAGAGTGTTGCAAAGGCTTGGTCGGTACCCGTGTCATCACTTCCGGACACAATGACTTCACCCAATTTCGACAACGGCTGGTCTGCGGTGACGCTTGGGCTGCTGGTTGTGCGCGACTGCGTTGGCGACGGCACCGTGGCTGTTTGCGTAGGTGACGGCTTAGTTAGCAAGGGTTCGATGGTTTTTTCGGCTGTTTGCGGAACGTCTTTTTCGAGCCCAGCCATTAACAAGCTACCACCGACCAACAGCGCCGCCGCCCCGGCCGCGACGGCCCATTTTGTCCAAGCTGGTAATTTTGCCGAGGGTTTATCGTAGACCTCGGCTGCCGCGCCGCGCACGAGTTCAGGAGAAACGCGATGAACTTCCTGGGTGAATGCGCCCAGCAGGGCTCGATCAGCGATAACGTTGATCATGCGCGGTACGCCGTTGGATAATCTAAATAGCTCTCGTTTTGCAGTGTCGGAAAAAACTTCACCGACAGCACCGGCAACTTTAAGGCGGTGGGTAATATAGGCGAGAGCTTCTTCCTTATTGAGCGGCTCTAAGTGATAGCGCCCCGTAATTCTTTGCGCCAGCTGGCGCATGTCGGTACGCGAAAGCAATTCACGCAATTCGGGCTGACCGATCAGAATGATCTGCAGTAGTTTTTGCTTAGTCGTTTCAAGATTGGTGAGCAGCCGGACTTGCTCTAAAACATCCACGCGCAAGTTCTGCGCTTCATCAACAATTAGTATGGTGCGCCGACCGCGACCATGATTCTTAAGCAGGTAGGCATTAAGAGCGGTGGTGAGCGCTTTTATGCTATCCAGTTGCGGTGGTAGTGGAACGCCCAGCTCTTCGCAAATGGCGAGTAAGAACTCAACCCGCGATAGCTGTGGATTAAGTATTAGCGCGACGTCCGCCGTTTCGGGCAGCTGATGCAGCAAACTACGCACAAGCGTAGTTTTACCCGTGCCCACCTCGCCGGTGAGCTGAATAAAGCCGCCGCCTTCCTTAACGCCATAAATAAGATGGGCTAATCCCTCGGTATGCCGCTCGCTCATGAAGAGGTAGCGCGGGTCCGGGGTTATTGAAAACGGCTTCTCGTTTAGGCCGAAGAAGCTGGTATACATTATAGCGCTAGCGTTATTCGCCGCTCTCTATTCTATCAGGACTGCGGGACAATGAATCAGTGATCGCGTTCGGCGATCAAGCGGGTCAGCCATCGCAGGCTGGCCGCCTTGGGACCGAAGTAGTCAAGGGCATCGAGGGCTTGCTGGTGCAGCTTATCGACACGCTGGCGGGCCGCATCCATCCCAAACAGCGCCGGGTAAGTTGCCTTATCGCGGGCGATATCCGCCCCCTGCTGCTTACCGATGACCGCGGTTTCCCCCTCGATATCCAAAATATCGTCACGAATTTGAAAGATGAGACCGATGCAGTCGGCAAAACGCTCAAGGGCATGGAACTCCGCGATGGGCGGTTCCGGTGGACAGTTAGCGGCAGAAAGCACGCAGGCACGCAGCAAGCGGCCAGTTTTCAGGCGATACATGTGTTCGAGCTCGGCCGCATCGAGATGCCGGCCTTCTGCCGCCAGGTCGATGGCTTGACCACCGGTCATGCCTTCGGAACCACAGGCTTCAGCGAGAATGGCCATCATACGAACCTGAGCCTGTGGGTATGCCCGCAAAGCGGGTGCCGTAGCTAGCACCTGAAAGGCCAAGGGTTGCATTGCGTCGGCTGCTAAAATGGCAGTTGCCTCGTCAAAGGCTCTGTGAGTGGTGGGCCGGCCGCGCCGCAGATCGTCATCGTCCATCGCGGGTAGATCGTCGTGGATTAGCGAAAAGGCGTGCATCAACTCGATGGCAACGGCCGGTGCATCGAGCAAATCCGGATCACTCCCTAGCGATTCGCCCGTGGCATAAACTAGTAGTGGCCGAATGCGTTTCCCCCCGCCCAGAATGGAATAGCGCATGGCCTCATGAAGCTTGTGCGGTGGGATATTTAGATCGGGCAGCCAATAGTCCAGCGCCCGCTCCACGCGGTTCAAGTATGGCTCCACTCGATCTGCAAAACTCATACGCAAGGCTCGGGATAAAAACTGGGTCGGCAAGCATAGTGCCTGGCAAGGGGAGCGCCAAACTCCTGTACCGGATTGGCGCCTATAATAGCCCGTTCATTCAGTATTGAGCCCACCCATGTCTCAGCAATGCGCCACCGCGACGGCACACCCGAATGTCGCATTGATCAAGTATTGGGGCAAGCGCGCCGGTAGCGGAAACTTACCGGCGGTCGACTCCTTATCGATTACGCTAGGCGCGCTGCAGACCCGCAGTCGAGTGTGTTTTGATCAAGCTTTTGTTCGCGATCAGTTGACTATTAACGGTTCTGAAGTGGAAGCTGAGCAGGGGCGCCTGGCTGCCTGCCTAGATGCACTGCGACAACTTGCCGGCACTACACAATACGCCAGTATTGATTCTCACAATGATTTTCCGACGGCCGCCGGCTTGGCTTCGTCGGCGTCAGGCTATGCCGCGCTGGTGGTTGCCGCGGCGGCGGCACTGGGCTTGGATCCGCGGGATACGCGTCTTGCGTCTATCGCCCGTATTGGCTCAGGATCGGCGCCACGTTCTCTGTTTGGTGGGTTTTCATTGTTGCGCAATCGTGGCGACGATACTCACTGCGAGCCGCTATTGAACGCCAGCGAATGGCCCTTGCAAGTCGTGGTCGCGGTTACCACGGAGAAGGCTAAGCCAATCACGTCGCGTCATGGCATGCGGCAGAGCCGATTGACGTCGCCGTATTATCAGGCGTGGTTAGATAGTCATGCGGCGGATCTGAAGCAAGCGACTGACGCGGTTTTGGCGCGCGATTTTTCGGCCCTTGCGGAAGTCAGTGAGCACAGTTGTTTGAAAATGCATGCTGTCATGATGACGACCCGTCCGCCGTTGATGTACTGGTCGCCCGCAACCCTGGCTTGTATCGAGTTGATTCAATCTTTGCGACGCGACGGCTTGGCGGTGTTTTTTACCGTTGATGCCGGACCCCAGGTAAAAGCAGTCTGCCTTCCAGAGTGTGTTGAGACGGTAAAAACAACACTAGCCGAGGTGCCGGGCGTCCTGCGCTTGATTGTCGGTGGCCTAGGTGCCGAGCCGAGCTTGATTCGCGAAAATGCCTAAGGCCGTTGCTCCCGGCAAGCTTATTTTAGCGGGCGAATATGCGGTCTTGCTCGGCGCGCCCGCTATCAGTGTATCCGTGGATGCGCCCGCCATAGCGAGGGTTGAATCGCATGATGGCCTTAGTTTTCTAGAAGATGTCGCCACCGGCCACCGCTATGATTTTGAATGGCATCGTGATTCGGGTCTGCGCTGGATGGCGAGAGATCCGGCGGACAGGGGTCGAGTTCCATTGGCCGTTTTGCAGGTGCTTGGCCAGGAGATCCCGCATCCACGCCCCTTCGATCACTTGTGTGTGCAGCTGGATACCCATCATTTTCATCAGCAGGACGCCGCTGGAAACTCAATAAAGCTTGGACTGGGATCCAGTGCCGCCATTGTGGTGGCCCTGGTCGGTGCCCTGACTTCCGCCTTGGGTCTGCGTATCTCCCGGGACAAAATTACAGCTTTGAGCCTCGCTGCGCACCGGCTATTGCAAGGCGGTCGCGGTAGCGGCGTGGACGTACTCAGTTCAAGCTGTGGTGGCTTATTGAAAGTTGAACCTGGTGATCCAATGCCGACGACCCAAAACCTGATTTGGCCCGAGAATTTGGTCGTGTTGCCCGTTTGGTCCGGCAGCTCTGCAAGCACGGTCGATATGCTGCGGAAATTTTTGCGCTGGGTCGAGCAAGCCGATGCCGTCAGCCAGAAGACCATACCGGCTTTAAAGTCGGCCGCAGCTAATGCCGCTGCCGCGTGGCTCAGTCGTGATAGTCGTTCAATTCTGGCGGCCACCGCCCAGTACGGTCAGGTTTTAGAGCAACTGGATCGCCGGGCAAAGCTTGGCATCGTGACCCCCGCGCACAAAGAGATTGCCGCTATTAGTGAATCGGCGGGGGCAATCTATAAGACAGCGGGTGCGGGCGGTGGGGATTTGGGCTATGCGCTCACAACTAGTCCGCGCTGTGTGACTCAACTGCGCAAGCATCTTGTCGAAGCGGGTTACTTGGTGTTGGAGCGAAAGCTAGCTGTTGCCGGACTCGATTTAATCGAGTGACAGCTGGCGTTATTGAATGTATCGGTAATACTCGATACCGGCATCTTGAAAAATCGCATTCGCTTCGGAACCGATTCGATCAACCACGAATTCTGCCTGGGGCTCGTAAGCAAGTTCGGTCGTTTCGCCGCGGTCACGGAGCTCTAAGTACTGATCGTGACTCAGATCAATATGCGGGCTCAAGCTGTCCCGCATGCGGATTTTGGCGGCGGCTGATTCCCAACCCGGTATAACGTGCAGGGGTATGGCATCCGCGGCATCACCGCTGCCATAGCCTAGCAACAACAATTCTCGCCCGGCTAGATCGCGGCCGCCTTCAGCGGCATCGGCTAAGCCCGCCGCTAGCCATGCCGGCAATGCGCCCGTGTATAGATTGCCCAGCTCGCGCATGTAGTCTGCGCCAAGCTGGATCTTGTCACGGACAAAACGATTAAAGGCGTCACTGCGCCTGAAGCCGCGCATGACCTTTGTGGCCAGGGGGAACGCCTCTTCTCTAATGCGGTCACGCACGCCATAGAGCGCCAGCTCGGGCTGTTGTCTCAGCTCGGCTAGCAAATCATCCGCCGGCACTTCGGTTTGCCGGCAATACTCGGACAATTCCAATTGATCGTTCTGATCTCCCTTGGCCAGTGCAAAAAGATAGGCCATGCCTAATCCGGTTTCGGGCATGCGTTGGTAAGGGCGGTGTAAAAAAACCGCTTCCAAATCGCGCAGGTAATTCGCACCATTGATGTTTCGGCGTGTGTACATGTCTTCCAACGCGCGTTGCATTTCGTCAACGTAGCAGCCCGTGGAGTACTTACCGTTAAAAACGGGGATATCGACAAAATCCGGGCTCGCCGCCGTCCCGTTACGATTGATCAGAGGTTTGCGAAAATCAACGCCGCGATAGTCTGAGGCCGTGCCGGCACTGGTTAAATCCGCGCTGGCGATACGCGGCCGCGCTTCCAGCAACATGGCGACGGCACCCGCGCCCTGAGTGGGCTCGCCGCTGCTGCCCCGGGCATACAGTGCCTTGTCCGCGCAAACCACGATGGCCAAGTCATTGCGTCCGTCGGTACTGAGAAAACGTAGTGCGTTTTTCAGACCATAGACGCCACCCAAACAGGCGTGTTTGAACTCCGGCACTTCACAATGCCGCGACATTGGCGCGCGGCCTTCATCTTTTAAAGCGCCATCCACCATGCCCTTAATAATGATGGCGCCCGCCGAGTTGTCGGTGCTGGATTCGGTGCCCAAGGCCAGATAGCGTACCCGGCTAGTATCAATATCGTATTGTTGAATTAAACGCAGGACGGCATTGGCGGCCATGGTATAGACGCTTTGCCCGGGGCCCATCAGCCGAAATCCGCTGCCCACCACTTGCGCAATTTTGTCCGCATCCGCGCCGGTCCATTCAGACCATTTGCGCAAGTCAACTCGATATGGGGGCAGGTAGACCGAAAGTCCACTGATGCCGGGGGCGATTGTTTTCATGCGTCCAATCCGTGGGCCGCCAGAGCGCAGCTATTCCACCGTGACCGTAATGGGCTTTGACATGATCGGCGGATCATGTGGGACATGATTTGCATCTCCCATGACCAGCTGCAGGACATGTTCACCCGGCGGCAGTTCCAGGGTGGTCTCAGTCTGTCCCTTGCCGAAATGCCGGTGGGCGTCGTCCTTCGGGACCGGGGTTTCTAAATCTGTTAATTGGCTGTTAACTAATAGGTGATGATGGCCCGATGAGGGTGTTGCGTCGCCCGCTGGAACCACGGCCATGCCGCTGATGCCAAATTTTAGGGTCAACGGCGAGCTCACTACATCACCGTCGCCGGGCGTAATGAAAAACACCACCGCGCCAGGAGGCGCCGCCGTGCGCGGCATTGCAGCCGGCATCTCTTGCTCTGCATTAGATTGCGCCGGTGCCTGCGAGTCGCCGCCACCACAGGCCTGTAAAAGGCTCAGCAAACAGGCAAGACAAAAATAGCCAAAACGTGAATTCATCATAAGCTGCCGATTGCGCACACCCGGGGATGGTAACTTAAGGCTACCTGGCTGTCATGAATCAACCAGGCTCTCGACGCGTTCTGAGAACGACACATCGGGATGGGCTCGTTTGGGCCCCGTAGACGGTTTATGTCGAGTTTTGGTGCCCAATTCCGCCGAGTCAAAATCGTCCACATTAATAATGTCCATGACTAGGGCGTCCAGCGTTCGCAACTCTTCGGCCTGGCTCGCATCGAGAACGCCGGCTTGCTCAGCCTCGTCTATGCGGCTAACGGGATGTTCACTGCTGATGACATCCGCCTTATAAGCTTCACGCAGTTTATCCAACAGTGGAGCCGCCTTACTGCTGGCTTCCAGCGCTTGCTGAAGTTGCCCCAAGACGTTGCCTTCGTCGGGTGATACATAGAGATCACGGCACAATCGGGCGCGCGATTCCGTCGGATGGGTAACCAGATCGACAATCTTCTGGCCCAGCGTATCGTTGGGTGCAAAGTAGGTGCGACCGCGGGGGAACACCAGCAAGCGTAACAAGGCGGCCGCCGGTCGATTCGGGAAATTGCGCAGCAACCCGTGTAGCTGTTCTTGCGCTTTGTACAATAAGCTGCGGCAAGCCCATTCCACCAGGGGTAAATCTTCTGGCGGGCGTCCTTGGTTTTCATAGTGCTTGAGCACCATGCTGGCTAGATAGATGCAGCTGAACACGTCACCCAAACGTGCCGACAATTGCTCTTTACGTTTCAAACTACCGCCGAGCGTCAACATAGATATATCCGCGGCCAGCGCGAAGGCGGCGCTGTAACGATTTACATGTTGGTAATAGCGCGCCGTGGGACCAACCACGGGTGACGGTGTTAGCCGTGCGTGGGTTAGTGCCAGCACAAAAGCCCGGGCTGCATTGCTAACCGCCGTGCCGACGTGACCGAAAAGGGCGCTATCAAAGTCCCGCAATCCGCGTTCGTGATCTTCATCCTGGGCCGCCGACATTTCTTTGAGGACGAAGGGATGGCAACGAACAGCCCCCTGTCCAAAAATGATCAGGCTGCGGGTCAAGATATTTGCCCCTTCCACGGTGATGGCAATGGGCATGGCTTGGTAGCCGCGGCCTAGATAGTTTTTCGGACCGAGCATGATGCCCTTACCGCCGTGGATATCCATGGCGTCAGCGGCGATCTGGCGCGCCAATTCCGTGCAGTGATATTTTAAAACTGCCGATGGCACCGAGGGCTTGGCGCCACGCTCAATGGCGGTGGTGGTAACGGTTACGGCCGCATTGATGATGTAGGTATTGCCGGCCATGCGTGCCAGCGCTTCACCCACGCCCTCAAAGCGGCAAATGGGCAGGCCAAATTGTCGCCGGATGCGCGAGTAAGCGCCGGTGGCGAAAACCGCCGCGCGACCCCCGCCCATGCTATTGGCTGGCAGTACGATGGCGCGTCCCGCTGATAGTTGCTCCACCAGCATTTTCCAGCCTTGTCCAGCGCGTTCTTGACCGCCGATGATGGCATCCAAGGGGACGAATACGTCTTTGCCGCGTGTTGGCCCATTTTGAAAAGGGATATTAAGTGGAAAATGCCGTCGTCCAATTTCGATGCCCGGCAAATTCGTGGGGATCAGTGCCGCGGTAATGCCATATTCGTCTTTATCACCGATGAGGTGATCAGGATCATAGAGCTTTAGCGCCAAGCCCAGCACGGTTGCAACGGGCGCCAAGGTGATATAGCGCTTGTCCCAATTCAAGCGGATGCCGATGATTTCTTCGCCTTCCCAATCGCCACGACAGACGACGCCGCTATCGGTGATTCCCGAAGCATCCGAACCCACGCGCGGTGAGGTGAGCGCAAAACAGGGGACCTCATCACCGCTGGCAAGTCCGGGTAAATAGCGTTCTTTTTGTTCTTCAGTGCCATAGTGCAAAAGTAGTTCAGCGGGCCCCAGGGAATTGGGTACACCGATGGTTGAACCGACCACCGCAGAACGCGCGGAAACCTTAGCCAGGACGGTGGCCACGGCCAGTGGGGAGAATTCTAAGCCGCCGAATTCTTTCGGAATGATCATCGCGAAAAAGCGGTGCTGTTTGATAAAGCCCCAAAGCTCAGGCGGCAGGTCAGCGAGTTCGTGCGTGATTTCCCAATCGTTAATCAGCCGGCAAAGTTCCTCAGTTGGTCCGTCGATGAAAGCTTGTTCTTCCGCCGACAATCGCGCTTCGGGCATCGATGTCAGCTGACTCCAATCCGGCATACCGGTAAACAGCTCTCCGTCCCACCACACGGTACCGGCCTCTAATGCTTCGCGTTCTGTTTGCGAAATAGACGGCATCATGTTTCGGTAAATGCGTAACAGTGGCGCGGTAATCTGGCCGCGCCGGAAATCACGAAAATTAAGGCTCACGAGTCCGGCAAAAAGCAGCCATAGGGCAGCCTTCCACAGCCAGAAGCCTACGCCGAACAGAGAGTAGGCTAACAGCGCAAAACCGAGCACCAGGGTGGCCGTACCCAGGTCCACGCGCCGATAAGCCAGGACGATCCCAACACTTGCCAGCGCCAGACAGCCCACAATCCAGAATAAAAAACCGGACACTTTTAGTACCTCGATAACCTGGCCTTATGGCCGGTAGACGCCAATATAACTCATTACATTCGCTGCACTGCCTATAGAGCGCGCGGACCTTTGCCGCTCGGCCTTCGGCGTAATGAAGCGGGCATGAGACCGCGATGGCGGTCTAGGGATGGACGGCAATCGTGCTACAGCAGGTCCGCAACGGCATCCCGTTCTTCACGTAGCTCTGCTTCGGTTTTGTCCATGCGCTCACGGCTAAAATCGCTGATTTCAAGGCCTTGTACAATTTCGTACTTGCCATTGTTACAACGACAAGGGAAAGAATAGATGATGCCGGGTTCGATGCCATAGCTGCCATCGGCCGGCACGGCCATACTGACCCAATCATCTCCTGGGGTGCCGAGCGCCCAATCGCGAATGTGATCGATGGCGGCCGAGGCCGCCGAAGCGGCGCTGGATGCACCGCGTGCTTTGATAATTGCCGCACCACGCTGTTGCACCGTGGGAATGAAGTCCTCGGTGAGCCATGACTGATCCACCAAGTCTTCGGCGGATTTATCGCCGATACTCGCATGGCTGATGTCCGGATACTGCGTCGCCGAATGGTTGCCCCATATTGCGAGCCTGCTGATGTCCGTCACATGACTGTTGGTTTTTTCGGCCAGCTGAGCCAGGGCACGATTGTGATCTAGGCGCGTCATGGCGGTGAAATTCGCCGAATTCAAATCGGGGGCATTTTGTTGTGCGATGAGTGCATTGGTGTTCGCCGGGTTGCCAACGACCAAAACTTTAATGTTTCGGGCGGCATGCTCATTCATCGCTTTGCCTTGGGCCGAAAAAATCTTCGCATTGCCCATCAGTAAGTCACTACGTTCCATACCGGGCCCGCGCGGTTTCGCGCCAACGAGCAAGGCGTAGCTGGCGTCTTTGAAAGCTTCGTCAGCTTGATCTGTTGCGACCGTACCGTGGAGTGTTGGGAAAGCGCAGTCCTCCAGTTCCATTACCACGCCCTTGAGGGCATCTAGGGCCGGAGGGATTTCCAGCAACTGTAGGATAACCGGTTGATTGGCGCCCAATAGTTGGCCAGAGGCAATGCGAAATGCCAGCTGGTAGCCAATCTGGCCAGCGGCGCCGGTGATAACAACACGAGCGGGTTTTTTCATCAGGCTTATCCTATCGAGAAATGCTTAGGTCGAGGCACCTATATAGCGCGGCGCAGATTCTAACATTCGCCCTAGCTGATTTCGCCCAGTAGAGTTGCTAATTGACAATCCGAGCAACCGCTGCTCGCGTAGTCAACGAGGCCCCGTTGAATTCGCAGATGCTCCTTAGCCGGCTGGTCGCACTCAGAACTCCGGCTAGCTAACTAATTGTTCTTGGCTTTAAACGCGCGAATTTGTTCGTTGAAATTAGCGGCCACTTGTTCCATCGCATCAACGGCGGCGTTGTGCTTCTTCACATGCATCAGCCGGTCTTCCTCGGTTATTTCTTCACCCAGCGCGGCGCTTTTCTCGTCAAGACACTTTAGATATTCGTCCATCTCAGCCATGTAGCCTTTGACGCCTTTTTGGCCTTCGACCATTTCAGCTTCGCTGGCTGCTGCACCATCGGGTATTGAAACATCCTGTGGATAGCCGCAGTCGGCGAATGCTGGGCCAGCCATTGCGGAAGTGGCAATCAATAGTGTGATTTTGTGCAGTTTGTTCATCGTGCGCGTTCCTCGCGTTGTCTTGTTTTAGATTGCGCAACCCGTAAGAGCGTGCCGCGCGACCGCTTGCAATTATGCCCCAGGCCTTGGCCGGGGAGGGACAAAACCATGCCGCGGTCCAGCAAAAAACTTGTAAGACATTGAAAATATTAAAATCACGATATGATTCAGTCGCGTCCCAGCTCGCCATTCGCGAGCTTATGGCAAGCTTCGGTCGCGGTCTATCAGTGTGTCGGCCCGCCCGGTACAAAGCTCTCGCTCAGCTGGTCTGCGGCCGGTAGCAGCCAAGTCGGCTTAGCGGGCCGTTCCGTTAAAAAATCATTGCTGTCGGGATGAGCGCCGGACAGGTACTTGCCCTGCATCAAGCAAATAGTGCATCGTGCACATTGCCTCCCGTTTGCTGTCTGCGCAATAGTTCTTGGAACTCGTCTGCTGACATCGGGTCGCCGAACAACAGTCCCTGCGCGTAGTCACAATCCAACTTGCGCAACAGGGCCAGTTGTTCCTCGGACTCTACCCCTTCAGCCACCACGAACATTTGTAAACTCTTGGCCATATCTATAATGGTTGAGACGATCGTCGCATCGTCGCTGTCGGTATCAACATCACGAACGAAAGAGCGGTCTATTTTCAGGGTGCCGATGGGGAATTGTTGTAGTGCGCTAAGAGAAGAATAACCGGTGCCGAAATCATCGATGGCGAGTTGCAGCCCCAGTTCGGCCAGTTCGTTCAAGATGCCGATTGTTCGCTCGGGATCCTGCATCAGGGTGCTTTCGGTGATCTCGAACTCCAAACAGTCCATGGGGATATCATGTCGTCGCACTATTCGGCTGATACGTCGGACAAAGTTAGCTTGGCCGAGTTGCTTTAGAGACAAGTTAACGGAAATCCGGCCCGGGCTTTGGCCTGCTGCGCGCCACGCGGCATAATCAGCACAGACTTTATTCAGTACCCACTCACCAATCTCGAGGATTAAGTTGGTTTCTTCGGCCAGTGGGATGAACTGCGAGGGTAGAACGATGCCATGCTCACTGAGTTCCCAGCGCACCAAGGCTTCCGCCCCGGAAACCTTACCCGTCTTCAGGGCGTACTTGGGTTGGTAGTTCACTAAGAGTTCGTCCAGCTCGTAGGAGCGGCGCAACTTGCTCTTAAGTATCAGCCGTTCGACTGCGGCCGCATTCATCTCTTGTGTGTAGAACTCGAGTCGATTACCGCCGCCATGTTTTGCGTGATAGAGGGCCGCATCGGCATTTCGAATGAGATCAGGTACGTTGTCCGCGTCCTCCGGACAACAGGCTATGCCGATGCTACAGGTGATGTATAGCTCATGACCCTGAACCAAAAGCACTTGACCTATTTCGCGCAGCAACTTCCGCGCGAAAGACTGCAGCCAAGCGCGCTTACCTTCTTGCGCGCGTTGTATCCGTACCGCAATACCAAATTCGTCGCCCGCCAGCCTGCCCATGAACGCATCTTCGGGCAGTAACTTTCCTACTCTATGGGTGAGCGTTTCGAGACTGGCGTCGCCGGCGCTATGGCCAAAGGTGTCGTTAACGTCTTTGAAGCGATCAACATCAAGATACAGTAACGCGAGTTGTTCGTCAGAACGTTGGACTTTCGCCAGAGCCCGTTGCAAAAGATGTTGAAACTGCATTCGATTAGGCACCTTCGTAAGCGCGTCGATCCGTGCCAGGTAACGAATACGTTGTTCCGCGATTTTTCGTTCCGAAATATTCCTTGCGGCAATAATTGCCCCCGATAAACTTGGCTCGTTGCCTTCTATGGCCGCCCAGCTGTAGGAAACGGGCAACTCGGCGCCGCTACGCGTGATGAAAACGGTTTCGCTTGGCCGCTGGCGCCGTTCTCTTGGCCCAAAGCGTTCACGTTGGGACGCCACGACGAGACTGGTGACATCCCTTCCCAGTAATTCATTTTCTGGGTAATCTAACAATTGCATGGTGGCCTTGTTTACGCGGGTGATGGTTCCTGCCGGGTCTGTCAGTATGATGGCGTCAACCATACTGCCCAACACCCGATCCAAATAATCCCGGGAGATCGTTGTCTTGAGCAGTCGCTCGCGCATCTGTTCAAAGGCCTTTGCCAGATCGCCCAGTTCGTCCTTCGCCGTAGCCGGTAGTGAGGCTGTGTAGTCACCTTCCGCTAAGCTCTGGGCTCCACGAACCAGCCCGTCAATCACGCGAATTTGTCGATAGGCTAAACGAGCGGCTAAGCCTGAAACGAACAATAGCGCGATCAGGGCCAAACCCAGCAACGTAGCGAGACCCCAGCGGTCTGCTTCCAGTTGTATGACGCCCTCCTCATCACTTAAGGATTCGTTATTGCTGAGCAAGGTACTAACGTCGAAAATTTGCAGCAGATCTATGCCTTGCTCATCCGTGCCAACTTTTCGATGATCAAACAATAGTTGGTCGCGAATGCCGTTAAAATCATCCTGCGGCGGCGGTGCAAGCGCTAAATCTCCACTGGCATATAGCACCTCGCCGTGTTCGTCGCGCATGAGCAACAGCTGCGCACCCGACAGTCGCCGTGCCGTCTCGAGTAGCTCGGTCACCTGCTGATCATTGCCCGCGACCAGCGCGGGATAAAGCTGATTGGTTAGCGCCTGGCCAAGGTCAGCCGCATAATTCTCAAGGCGGCCGTCAAGTATGGTTCGATTCGCTTCCACACTGGCGGTAGTCAACTCATTCAGCGCGCCCCTATAAACGAGAAATATACCGGCGGTGGTTAGGATCACGGTGACAATGGCCACGGCGAGACTGCCGGCGAGGTATGTGGGTAGAAGCTTGACGGGTTTCATGGTTTGAGCTGGGCAGTCGCGAGATTCTGATTCGCAGCGCGCTCGCAGTTGGTCGGCCAGAATTCCTCCGTTTCCGGTGGACCGCCGATGGTTTGTTTACTTATTATCGTCAGGATGACCTGCTAACCGGCGGTTAAAGCATAGGATCGCTTTATCCGGCCCCCTTAACAAGGGCAAATTCGCCGGAGCGCATCATTTTTAGTGGGATACGCGTACAATCTTTGCCTGGCCGGGGAGACGGCGAAAGCCCTAAATGGCGCACAAGACTGCCTTGATTGTTGACGATTCGCGGACTGCGCGGCGTTTCCTCGCTCGCGTCCTCGAGCAGTATGAAATGCAGGTGCAAACGGCTGAATCTGCCGAGGAGGCTTTGCAATATCTCAGTGAATCGCGCCCCGATGTGATCTTTATGGATCACATGATGCCTGGTATGGACGGGTTCCAGGCCGTGCGCGCGATCAAGAATAATCCGGCCACCGCGACCATACCCATCATGATGTATACCTCACAATCGGGGGAACTGTATGTCGGGCAGGCGCGGGCCTTGGGTGCTGTGGGGGTGCTGCCGAAGCAAATCAAGCCCGTGGAAGTTTCGGAATTGCTCGAGTCGCTGCACTTGGTACCGTCTGAGGAGATCCATGCCCAAGACGACACGCAGTCAGTTGAGACTCTTGCAGACGTACAGGACATCCACGACGAAGAACAAGACGATGTTGATGAAATTGCGCGCGCGATGGAGCCTGCTGACTGGGACGAACTACATCGATGGCTAGAGCGCATGCTTGAGCATCACAACAGCAATTTGCGCGAAGATATCGAGGCCACCGTAACCCGGCTGTTAACGGAGCGCCTACCTGAACCCGCCAGCGACGTTGTGGTCGAGGGTGGTATGGAAGCAGACACTGTGTCCATAGCGACCGCGCCGCCTGTGTCTCCCCGCGGCGGGCCAGGACCCGTGGCCTTATTGGTAGTGGCTTTGGCGGCTTTGGCGGCAACTTTTCTCTGGCTGCATTTGGATACCCAGCAAAAGTGGCGCGCGGTGTCGGCGCAAAATGCCGATTTGCTGGCAGCCTTGGATACTAATCGTCTCGCGGTAGCCGAAGATGCTGCCGGTACCCGTGATTACCTAGATGCGGAACGAGCGAGTTTGTCTAGCCAGTACGCCGAGTTACTCGAAGCCCTGCAGTGGAGCGTTAATCAAGCGGGAAAATACGCTGCTGATGAAGTGCCCTTGGGCGATGATCGCCTAGAACTCATCACGGGATTGTTTGAGCGTCTTCGCGGAACCGGTTTTCGAGGGTCGGTGGAACTGGAAGTGCATGCGGGGGACTTCTGCCTAGTGGAGGGCCGCGCGGGAGAATGGCGGCCCGCACCCGGCGATGTTTCAGTGGGCGATTGTGGACGAATTGGACGGCCCTCCAATGAGTCGTTTTCCGGGGTCGAGCGTGAATCCGTCGCCTTCGCGAATTTTCGGGCGAATTTAGAAAACTCCGATAGCGATATTCGCTTGCTGATCGAAGAACTTGGCAATTTGGCGCCGATTTATCCCTATCCCGTCAGCCCGCAGGGGGTTACCGCCGGCGAATGGAATCGAATCGCCGCGCGAAACAACCGAGTAACCGTCAAGTTGATTCCTGACAGCGACCTGCCGGTAATGTTGGGTCAGGAAGTCTCGTTCCGCTGACCTAAGTCTTGGATTCCTGGCAGCCTCCACTGGCCCTGCGCTCGGCGCATCTGCAATCGGTTTTGGGCAATAGCCTGATTCGGCGCCGATTCGTATTGAAGCGGGCTGCGAGTCTGCTAGCGGCTAGTCATGACGAGCTCGCGGATTGTGGTGATGGGGTTCGCTTACTCCTTCACCATACGCCTCCGCAAATTTCTTCCGGGCGCCTGGCTTTGCTGATTCATGGTTGGGAAGGCAGCGGTAAATCCACCTACATGCTTGCCGCTTCTGCTCGACTATGGGCAGCTGGCTATCGAGTCTTGCGCTTGAATTTGCGTGATCATGGTGACTCGCATCATCTGAACCGCGAACTATTTCACTCTTGTCGCTTGCGTGAAGCTATCGGGGCGGTGCAATGGGTCCAGTCACGTTTTCCCGACGAACTACTGATGTTAGGTGGGATTTCCTTGGGTGGGAATTTTGCTTTGCGCGTTGCCGCCGATGCTGCTCAGTTCAAGTTAAGCATTGCCCGGGTGGCTGCGGTTTGTCCGGTCCTAGATCCGGTGGAAACCATGTATGCCTTGGACGATGGTTGGTTGTTGTATCGTCAGTACTTTCTCGTTAAGTGGCGTCGATCCTTGGAGACCAAGCGCAAGCTTTTTCCGGCGGACTATGATTTTGGAGACCTAAGGCGTTTTAGGAGTTTGCGCCTTATGACGGAGTTCTTCGTAGAGAACTACACCGAGTTTCCTGATCTACTAACTTATTTGCGGGGTTATGCAATTACCGGAGACCGCCTAAAAAATCTGGCTGTTTCCTCGTGGGCATTGTTGGCAAAGGACGATCCGGTCATTCCTATTACTGGGCTAGATCGAATGAGCGTTCCAGATAAGCTGCATATCGATACTGCGAACTTCGGTGGACACTGTGGGTTCTTACTTGACTATGCTTTGAGCAGCGGACTGGAAAAATATTTGCTACAGGCTTTTGAAACTAGTCACGAAACCCATAACCCAGTTGCTTGACCTTGGTAACCAGACCGTCTTCAAACCGAATCAAGCGCATTAACTTGTTGGGGCCGAAGTTGTAAGTCCATTCCTCGACCAGAACTTCCACGTAAGAATGCGTATGGATCAGCAGCTCTCGTTGGCGGATTAGGGTGCCATCCGCGGCGATGCGCTGGCGTACTCTGGGGAATCCCGCGCGCAGAACGCGACGCTGCGTTGTCGTTGTCGGTTCGCCACAATATTTGAGGACTTTAATGATCGGGTCGCCGTCACTCACGATTTTGTGGCCACAGCGCAGGGCGAAGGCTGGCTGGGTAGCGCTTAGGGCCAGCAGCCCGACCAGCAGACTCATCTTTACCATTGATATATGCTCCGACGCCGGGGATATCAGCTGCCGACTTCCCCCAGATACTGTTTAGATCACCTGCCGCCGAGGGGGTTCCCGGCGGTTAGCATGAACCGGAGCCCTTTTGTGCGCGCGAGAATAATGTCCTCCAGGTCCACTTTTCGCCGGTTATTGACGTGAATTCGCTGGAAAAGCGCATTGCTGCGCTGCAAAATATGGGTGCTGGGCGACTGTTTGGCGCCGCCAAACGCGGGGTAGAGAAGGAAAGTTTACGAGTGGGCGCCGACGGTTACATCGCGCAAACGCCACATCCAAAAGCGCTCGGTGCCGCCTTAACACATCGCTTCATAACCACGGATTTTTCCGAAGCCCTGCCGGAATTCGTGACGCCACCCTTGCAATCGAGTTGGGAGGTGCTGCAGTTCTTATGCGATTTGCATCAATTTAGCTACGCGCATCTAGACGATGAATTGTTATGGGCCATGAGCATGCCCTGCATGATTCGTTCGGTTGAGGATATCCCCTTGGCCAACTATGGCAGCTCCAACGTCGCCACGATGAAGACCGTCTACCGGCGAGGCTTAGCTTATCGTTACGGACATTACATGCAAGCTATCTCCGGCGTGCATTTTAATTATTCCTTGCCGGAAGATTTTTGGCCTCTCTATCGAGAGGTATGTGGCGACTCCAACAACATGCAGGATTTTCGCTCTACCGGCTATTTTGGCTTAGTTCGCAATGTTCGTCGTTTTGACTGGCTACTATCGTTTTTATTTGGCGCATCACCCGCAGTTTGCAAGAGTTTCATGAGTGGCCGCGAATCGAATTTGGATGAATTTGATAGTGGCACCTTGTACGGTTGCCATGCCACATCACTGCGCATGAGTGATGTGGGTTATCAGAATAAGAACCAATCTCAACTTCAGGTTTCCGCGAATAGTTTGGATGAGTATGTCGCGGACCTATCGCGGGCAATTCGTACTCCCCATGCTGACTATGCCGCCATCGGATTGATCGTCGATGGAGAATATCGGCAGCTGAATACAAATTTGCTACAAATTGAAAATGAGTACTACAGTAGCATTCGGCCCAAGCGCGTTGCCTTAAGTGGTGAAAGGCCAACCAAGGCACTGCAACGGGGTGGCGTTGAGTATGTTGAATTGCGCGCCCTGGATGTGAGTCCGTTTGATCCGGTCGGGATTAGTCAATCGCGGATGAAGGTATTGGAAGCGTTCTTGGTGTACTGCTTGCTCGCGGACAGTCCACTGGCTGATTCCGCGGAGCATAGGAGCAACGCGGCTAATCAATTGGCTGTTGCAAGGCAGGGGCGCAAGCCTGGATTGCGGCTTCAGCGGGAAGGTCGCCAGGTACCGCTGCGGGAATGGGGTATCGAGATATTGCAGGGTATGCAAGCGGTTTGCGAGCTTATCGATTCTGATGCCAGTCAAGGATATAGTCACGCGGTTGCCGAGCAGGAATTGCTCGTGAGTAATCCGTCGTTCACGCCGTCGGCACGTTTATTGGATGAACTGTCGGCGACGGGATTACCATTGTTTACCTATGCTATGCAAATCAGCCAGGGCCATCGTGATTATTTCAATGGGCTAGATGCCAGTTTGAATCCGCATTGGGAAACGCTAACTGACGAGGCTAGAGAGTCGTATGCGCGACAACAGGCTATTGAAGCGGCTGATACGCAAGACTTTGGAGCCTATTTGCAAAATTACTTTGAATAGCTTGAATGACCGGTCCTCGCTTTCAGTCAAGCACTGGCTGGTGACAGAATTGAGCGAATACTTGTGATAAGACAGTTTTTCTTCAGCCTGATATTTGGTGTCGTTGCCACAGTGGGGGCCGCCGCCGTGTTGCCGCTTTCTAAGCACCAGCGCTTTCCCTCGGATATCGAAGTACTTGCCAATGGTGGCCGGCAAGAAGTATTTAAAATGCGCTGGCCGGAGGATCGTATTGCGCTGCCGGGGGATATCAGCGGCACCAGCGTGGTGTCGTCGGGCGGTGCCCTGGTTTTTCGTCAGGCTGGCCAGGTAGTTTCCGCGGAGATTTTCCGGTTGCGAGACTCCGCCGATCGCGTTATCGGCATGGCCGCAAAGACAATTGGTCGAATGCCAGAACGCGGGAGACTATCGTCAGGCTCGGTGAGTCACTGGTCCTTGCTGATTCCTAGCCGCGGTTCATTGCTGTTAGCGCAACAAAATAGCGCGGATATTAGCCCGCAAGTATTGGGCGATGCATATGCTTTGCCCGCGGAACTGCCGGCTTTTTGGAGATCGGGCCGAAGTTTGCGCATCACTGCCGGTCCCGCGGTGAATGGGCGGGGACAAATTTTGCAGGGTAGCGATGAGTTTCAGGGTTTACAGGGCAGTTACGCTGAGGTCTGGGATCTTGATTCCATTAGCGAGGACGGTCGTACGCAAGGAACGATTACCCTTTCCACAATTACGAGTATCGGACCCTGATGCGTGCTTTGATAAGAATTCTTGGTTTCGGCGCGGGTGTGGCCTTGGCCACGGCACTGATTGCCTTGCGGCCGGCGCAATTATTGCAGTTGAGCCCTGAATTTGCGGCGCCCGATGCCATACAGATGCGAATTAAAGCAGGCTTTCGACGCGGTGTGCGCGACGGCGGTTTCAGTATTCTGGGCAGACAGGATCACCTTGGGGGTCGACTTGATGATCCCGCTTTGCGATTTGCTCGCTTTAGCGTTGCTCTATTCGATGGGGGTGGCGATGGCGGCCCTGCGCTTGGGATAAAACTTTCTGGATTAGACCGAGATAACCAGCTTGTAACAGGCCAGATGCGGGCGGGCAGTGTTTGGAACTTGATTTGGCCGGGCCAAGGGGGCATGTTTTTGACCGGCCGGGAAGACCGCTGGCAGCTAGTGGTCGATAGTTTGCGTAATGCTATTGGCGGCAAGGGCTTTAGGCCCATGGAACAAAACTATCCGCTGACACCCAGCAGGTCCGCCGACTTTGCCAATCGATTGGTGGGAGCCAGCGGGTATTTTGCCGACGTTACGGGTGAATATCGAGAATGGTATATGCCGACGAGCAATGCTGCCGTACGCGGGGCTTTGGATATAACGATTCGCAGTCAATAACGAACTAGCCTAAAGCTTTTTCCGCCAGTTCCTTGAAATCTAAATCGCAATCGGCGACCAAATCCGCGGATATGCTGCGGCCCGCGGCCAACAATTTCTTTGACCACATGAATTCCCTGGGCATACTAATGGCCTCGACGGCAACCAGTCGGTCTTGGCGATAGCGAAACGCGGCAAAACTTCGGTCTGCCGGATTTCCGCGAATCACCGCGGGGTCATCAGGTTTCGACAAGCCGGCGATTTGCAATTTTAAGTCGTATTGATCAGACCAGAACCATGGCATTTGAGCATAGGGCCTGGATTTTCCGCATATCGTGGCGGCGGCAGTTTTTGCTTGTTCTTGGGCATTGTGAACCGACTCTAACCTCAGCCGCTGGTCGAACATTCCGTTGATATGATTTGTGCAATCACCCACGGCAAAAATATTCGCATCGCTGGTTTGACAGTTTTCGTCAACACAAATCCCGTCGTCGCACTCCAATCCTGCAGCTTCGGCGATGTCCGTAGTTGGTGCGACGCCGATGCCTACTAAAATTATGTCGGCAGGATACTCTTGACCATCACCGCCAATTAAGATGCTTTTCGGTCCGTCACAGACAATACTATCCGCGACCGGGCAACTCAGGGTTAACTTCACCCCGGCATCGCGGTGGGCCCGTGCATAGAAATCAGATACCTCGGGGCAAACGACTCTGCCCATCACGCGCGGCGCGACATCAAGAACAGTCACATCCAGTCCCGTTTGAATCGCGACGGCGGCAACTTCCATACCGATGTAGCCGGCACCGAGAATTACAATTTGTGCCCCCGGATGAAATTTCTCACGAATATCGAGTACGTCCTGAATGTCACGCAGATATTTAACACGGCCAGCTTCCACGTCGGGCAAGTCAATTTTTCTAACGTGACTACCCGTGGCCAGAACCAACTTGTCGTAGTGACGCTCTAGGTTATTGCTTATACTGACTAGCTGCTGTTTGCGATCAATGGTCTCGACGCGCGTACCGATCATTAATTCCACGCCTTGGTCAAGGTAGAATTTCTCCGGCCGAACATAGAGGCGCTCAAGCTCTAGTTCTCCGGCGAGAAATTTTTTGGATAAGGGCGGACGCTGATAGGGTAAATAGTCTTCTTCCCCGACCAAGACGATATCGCCGTTAAACCCCTGCTGGCGCAATGAAACGATGGTTTGTCCTGCCGCATGGCCCGCGCCCGCGATGATGATGGTTTCCGGCATATGAGTGGCTTTATTCTTTGGTGATTATCGATGGCCTATGAGATGTCCGCTGAAAGCGGAATCTTTGGACCCATCACAGCATTATACTCACGCTCTCACAAAGTCGGTCTGCATTGCGGAAAATACTGAGAAATTCAAGATTATGAGCAAAGCAATACTTATTGATGAGTTTGGTGGCCCTGAAGTCATGCATTGGCGTGACATAGAGATCAAGGCGCCAAAGGCCCATGAGGTCTTGGTTAGGCATAGCGCTATTGGCCTTAATTTCATCGATACCTACCATCGAACGGGCCTATATCCCTTGGATTTACCAGCCAGTATTGGCACTGAGGCGGCGGGCGTTATCGTGGCCATCGGTACAGCGGTTAAAAGTTTGCAGGTGGGGGATCGTGTTGCTTGGACCGGCGTACCGCCTGGCGCCTACGCCCAAGAGCGTATTTATCCGGCTGATCGGCTAGTGCCGCTACCTAATGGCGTTGACGACCGCACGGCCGCGGCTTGCTTACTCAAAGGCTTGACCGCTTGGTACTTATTGCATCGAAGTTATGCCGTCCAAGCTGGCGACACGGTGCTGTTGTATGCGGCGGCCGGTGGCGTGGGCCAAATCCTTACGCAGTGGGCGGCCGCCCTGGGCGTTCGTGTTATTGGTGTGGCGAGTAGTGAAGCCAAGGTGGCCTTAGCCCAGCAAGCTGGATGTGTCGAGGTCATCTTAGCCGATGCCGCTGATTTTGTTGCGCGCGTTCGTGACTACACCGGCGGCGAGGGCGTAGCGGCCGTCTATGATTCCGTGGGGCAAGATACGTTCATGCAGTCTTTAGATTGTCTACGTACTCACGGCACGATGGTAACTTACGGTAACGCATCTGGCCCAGTTGAACCTTTTTCGCCGATGGAATTGGCTCGTCGAGGTTCGTTGTTGCTTACCCGGCCGGTGCTCTTTGATTTTATTAAAACCTCCCAACAGCTTAATCACGCCGCCAAGGAGTTGTTTGCGGTGCTTGAATCGGGTGCGGTAAAGATCAGCGTCAATCAAACCTATGCTTTGCGCGATGCCGCGCAAGCTCACCGTGACTTGGAAGCACGGCGAACTGTTGGTTCGTCAATACTATTGCCTTAGCTTCTAGGGCACCGGTGTGAGGGGCCAAAACACCGGCAGTAGGAGCATAACCAACACGAAGATCACGCAGGTCAGCGGTACGCCCATCTTAATGTAATCGGAAAACCGATAACCGCCGGGGCCCATCACCAGAATGTTCGCCGGGTGCGAGATGGGGCTAGTAAAACTGGCCGAGGCGGCCATGGCCACGGCCATCATGGCCGTTTGCGGCATGATGCCCATTTCACCACAGGCCGATAACACAATCGGCGACATGAGCACCACCAGGGCGGCCGTGGGAATGATCATGGTACCCAAGGCCGTTACGCCATACAGTCCCATGATGACGGGCCACGGACCCAGGTCACCCAAAGATGCCATGACCATGCTGGCGAGATATTCGGCCGTGCCCGTTTCTTCCATGGCGATGCCTAAGGGCAGCATACCGGCGATTAGAAACACCGCTCGCCACTCAATGGCCCGGTACGCTTGCTCCATGCTGATGCAGCGGCCTAAAACCATCATGCTGGCGCCCACAATGGCGGCAATGGAAATGGGTATCCAGCCTAGTAATACGGTGGTTACGACGGCGAGCATGATGCCACCGGCCAGTGGCGCGCGGCTGGTATCGTCTTCTTGTATGCTGACGGGAGTAAGCACCAACAGATCCGGGTCGTCACTCAGTAGCACGAGTTTTTGCCGGGGCCCCACAAACAATAAGGCATCGCCAAACTGCAGTTTCAGTTGATCGAGATCGCTGCGAATGGATTTACCCGAGCGCAGCACGGCGGATAGTTCGAGACCGTACTTGTCGCGAAAATTTATGTCGGCAACCAGAGTGTCTGCTAAAGGTGATTGCGGGGCGAGGGTTGCCTCTAGGGTTGTCAGTCGGTCTGAGTCAAAAACATTAAGACTGCGTGGTACGCTTCCGCCGATTTCCAGCTCCTGTAAGCCCCTCAGCACGTCTAGGTCTTCTGGTCGACCTTGGATCAGTAGCAAGTCTCCGCCCAAGATCACTTGGTCGGGGTCGGGTAGGACGTCTAAGTTGCCTTCTCTAAATATCGCCAGCAGTCGAAAATCGAAGGCGTCGCCCAGCCTGCTTTTAGCTAGGGTTGCGCCACCGAGTTTCGATTCCCGCGGTACGCGTACGACAAAAATGCGTTCTTGCAGACGGTAGACTTCCGTAAGATCGCTTTCCGTGACGGCTGTAATCTCGCTAAATTCTTGCGTTTTGTCCAAATCGTCCAAGACTTCTTCGCTGCCTTGTAAAAGCAGCCGGTCACCAGCGCGCAGAGGAACCAGGGCGAGGTTTACGCGGCGGACCAAGTCCTTGCGGCGAATGGCCACGACGTTGGCGCCAAATCGGCGGCGAAATTCAGAATGATGCAAGAGTTCCCGAATCAAGTTTGAATCGTCCGCAACCTCCACTTCCACGAGTTTTATTTTCGCCGAAACCAAGGTGTCCATCAGCGGTGCTTCGCGCTCGATGACCAGGTCGCTCCAATGGCGCAGCTCTTCGAAGCGATCTAACCGACCCTGAACCAGCAGCCGATCATTGGCTTGTAGTACCGTTTTCCGCGACGGTAGCGTCTCTACTCGGTTACTGCGTTCCAGGGCCATTACGATCAAGCCAGCGGCGGAACCAATACGACTTTCCGCCAAAGTCTTACCGACCATCACGGACTGGGCCGGCACGGTCATTACAAAGTTACTTTCTTGCAATCCATACTGCGTGCGCAAGTTACGCTGGCTGCGTTGTGATTGTGAGGCCGGATCGTGCCGGGGCAGAATCAAGCGGCCAACAAAGGCGATAAATAGAACGCCGCCGAGGAATGCGCCGACACCGACGCCGGAGTAGTCAAATAACGCGAAGGGTTGTTCTCCCGCCTGCGCCAAGGCGCCGCTGATGAGCAGATTAGGCGGCGTGCCCACCAAGGTGGTTAGGCCGCCGAGCAGAGTGCCGAAGGCCATGGGCATCAATAGCACCGAGGGCGGCGTTTCTGTCCGGCGGGCAATTTCCATGGTGACCGGCAACATCAGGGCCGCAACGCCGATGTTGTTCATGAAGGCTGACAGCACACCGGCTGTCAGGGTTAAGACGATGATCAGCGGTATTTCCTTGCGGCCCGCAACTTTCATGACTTCTCGCCCGAGAATGTTGGCAATGCCGGTGCGGGTTAAGCCCTCACTGAGAATAAACATGGCCCAAACTGTGACAACGGCGGCGTTGCTAAACCCCGACAGGGCTTCGCTGGGGGAGACTAGGCCGCTTAGTGCGAGGGCGCTTAAGACCAACAGCGCGACCAAATCCATCCTGATCCACTCAGTAATAAAGAGGACTAGCGCCACCGCTAAAATCAGCAGAACCAAGATGATTTCAATATTCACAGCTTTAAAGGATAAAGCATCGCGGTTTTGACACAACCGCCGCGGCAAAAAGATTGTTTAGCTCCTCGGCTGCCCATAGCCCCCACCGCCCGGTGTGGAAATGCTCAGGACGTCTCCAGGGTTTAGATCTATTTCTGCACAACTCGCCAGCAACTCCCGCCTTCCACTGGCGCGAATCAACAAGTTGATTCCCGGCTGTCCCGGTTCACCACCAGCGAGACCGGCAGGTCCGGCGCGACGGTGATTCGAAATAATAGAGGCCTGCATGCTTTGCCTAAATTCGATCTGTCGAGTCACGCCTTCACCGCCCCGGAATTGTCCGCGACCGCCGCTGCCCTGGCGAATTGAGAATTCGTGCAATATCACCGGGAAGCGGAGCTCCAGCACTTCTGGATCCGTAATCAGCGAATTGGTCATATGGCTATGCACAGCATCGCGCCCATCAAATCCCGGACCCGCGCCGCTGCCACCGCATAGGGTTTCGTAATACTGCAGTTGCTTGTTGCCGAAACTCAGATTGTTCATGGTGCCTTGGCTACCCGCCTGCGCGCCTAGTGCGGCGAGTAGGGCGTTGGCTACACACTGAGATGTTTCCACATTACCGGCGGCCACCGCCGCGGGGTAGCGAGGATTGAGCAAGCTACCGGGCGGGATCACGATGTCGATGGGTTCTAGACAACCTTCATTTAACGGCACGTTTTGTTGAATCAAACTGCGGAAACAGTAGAGCACTGCCGCGCGGCTGATCCCCGCTGGAGCGTTTAAGTTGCCCGCGCATTGCGCAGAGCTGTTTGAAAAATCAACCCGGATACCGGTGTTATCCGTCGCAACTTGTAAGTCGACGGTGACGGTTTCGCCGCTGTCCAGACGGGCTGTTCCGCGCCCATTCTGGGATTGGGTGATGATGCTGCGCACCGCATGGGCGGCATTGTCACGAACGTGAACCATATAAGCTTGGACTGTGCGCGGGCCAAACTGCGCCAGCAGTTGCCGAAGTTCCTGCACACCCTTTTTATTGGCCGCCAATTGGGCTTTCAAGTCCGCGATGTTCTGTGCCGGATTGCGTGCGGGCCAGCTGCCTTTATTCAGATGTTTTTTTAGTGTGGTGAGTTGAAACGCACGCTGTCTCACCAGCGGAAAGGCTTCGCAACGCATGCCTTCCTCATGAATGTGGCGGCTCAAAGCGGGCATGGAGCCTGGCGTGACACCGCCCACGTCCGCATGATGCGCGCGGCAGGCTACCAGCGCCAAGAGCTGACTTTGCGATTCATCGAAAACCGGCGTGACTAGCGTGATATCGGGCAGATGGGTACCGCCGCGATAGGGATCGTTCAGCATCCATGCATCGCCCGGTTGCAAATCGCCTTGAGCCAACACCGCACGAACGCTTTCCCCCATGGAGCCGAGGTGCACGGGAATGTGTGGCGCATTGGCGACGAGGCAGCCCGCAGGGTCAAATAGTGCGCAAGAATAATCCCGGCGTTCCTTAATATTGACTGAATGAGCTGTGTTCTGCAGCACCGCGCCCATTTGCTCGGCGATATTGACGAAATGATTGTTGAAGATTTCCAACTTTACTGGATCAACCGCGGTGTCCTCGGGCCGCCGGGTTCGTGGTTTAGACCGTCTGATGATGAATCGTCCCCGATCGTCTCTGGTCAGCGCCCAGCCGGGGTCAACGACTAAGGTGCTACGTTCATCAACCACGAGAGCCGGGCCTTGGATAGTTTGGCCGTGAGCGAAATATTGGCCTTGGAGGACGCTTGCGACTTGCCAGCTGCCGTCACAATAAATCTTACTTTGGCGAGTTGGGCGATTGCCGTCTGTGGTTAAGGATTCGTCAAATCTGCCCTCTGACTCACTGCGGGCGATGGCTGATACTCGCATTGCCTGTACGTGAAGTTTTTTCTCTTCACTGACGAAACCAAACCGCTGATGGTGAGTCTGAGTGAACTGGTGCACGGCCGCTTGCAGATCACCTTGCCAGTTTACGGGGAGCGTGTGATCCGCACCTTGGATACAAAGTTCTAAAACGGCATTGGTTTCGATATCGTTTGCAACAGCCCCTTGTTCCTCCAACGCTAGCCGACATTGCTCGGTAAGCCTGTCTTTCGTGTCGTTAAGCTCGTCTAAGCTAGCCTCCTCAAATGGCGCATCGATGCTAATTTGTAGCTCTTTGCGAAGCGGCGCGATACCGATCCCGAAAGCGGACAGCACACTGGCCAAGGGATGAATGACGACGGTATCAATATCCAGGGCGTCGGCCACCTGGCATGCGTGTTGACCAGCCGCGCCACCGAAGCAACAGAGCGTGAACCTCGCCGGGTCATGGCCGCGCTGGATCGAGATGGTTTTGATGGCGTTGGCCATGTTGCTGACGGCCACATCAATGAAGCCGGCCGCAATCTCCTCCGCGGATCGGGTTTTGCCTTGCTCGGCACTGATGTCATTCGCAAGCTTCGTGAACGCTTGAACCACGGTCGCCCGATCAAGGCGCTCATCGGCGCCCGGGCCAAACAGCGGCGGAAAAAACTCCAGGGCCAGACGGCCGAGCATGAGATTGGCATCGGTAATCGTGAGGGGGCCGCCGCGCCGGTAACTTAAGGGCCCCGGTTGCGCGCCGGCCGAGTCCGGGCCCACTTGAAAACGGCCGAGGGAGTACTTCAACAATGAACCGCCACCGGCTGCGATGGTATGGATGCGAATCATGGGTGCTCGTATCCGCACACCATCGATGATGGTCTCGTTGACGCGCTCAAATTCTCCAGCGTAGAGCGACACATCCGTTGACGTACCGCCCATATCAAAACCGATGAGCCGGTTTTCGCCGATGCCAGCACATGCAGTCACCATACCAACCACACCGCCGGCCGGGCCTGACAATAGACTGTCTTTGCCACTAAATTGGGACGGGTCCGAAAGGCCACCGTTGCTTTGCATAAAGCGTAATCGACGCGGCAGTAGCGCGCTGCGCATCAGCGCTTGCTGAAATGTTTCGGTGTAGCGGCGGAGTACGGGAGACAAATAGGCATCGGCCACGGTGGTGTCGGCGCGACTGACCAACTTGATCAGTGGATTGACTTCGTGGGACAAGGATATTTGGGAAAAGCCGAGCGCCCGCGCAATGTCACCCGCTTGACGTTCGTGTTTGTCGAAGCGATAGCCATGCACGAAGCATATGGCCACCGCCCTATACCCTTGCTGATGACGGGCTCGCAAGTCTTGGCGCAGCCGGTCAGTGTCGAGAGTTCGTAATACCAGGCCTTGAGCATCAACGCGCTCGGCAGCTTCGATCACGTCGCCATACAGCAGGTCCGGGCGTTGAATATTTAGCGCAAACAGATCCGGGCGATTTTGATAGCCAATGCTTAGAGCATCTCCAAATCCTTGGGTAATGACGAGCACGGTCGGTTCGCCGCGCCGCTGCAGCAGTGCGTTGGTGGCAACGGTGGTGCCCATTCTGACGGCGTCGATGACGCCATGACTGTTGTCAGGGTCTATGAGGCTGCTAATGCCGGCAACGGCGGCGTCCTCATACTGTTCGGGATTTTCAGAAAGAAGCTTGCGGCAGCTCAGTTTGCCGTCTGGCGCACGGGCAATAACGTCTGTGAAGGTGCCGCCGCGGTCGATCCAGAATTGCCAACCTCGTGGAGACATCGTCGCTAATGTAACATGGTAGCGGCAAGGATAAGGGTCGCTAGCTTGGGCGATTTGTTAAGCAGTTCTTGCTGCTTAGTCGCTGGCAGTGAATGTTTGCGCCTGGTGTTGATTGTCACGGGTCGTTTATGGAGCCATCGGCAGGGCTCAACGCGTGGACGGCTAGGAGTCGATGGAACTAATTTTCTAATGCCACGGGCCAAGAAAAATCACGATGCAGCCAGTCGGATTTTGCAAGTCTTGGCCGCGATACCCGTAGGGCGGGTTACCAGCTATGGGCAGGTGGCGAGCTTAGCGGGATTGCCGCGGGGTGCTCGCATGGTCGCTAGGGTGTTGCGTACCGCGCCGGAGTCGGCAAATTTGCCTTGGCATCGCGTGCTAAATGCACGCGGTTGTGTGGCTATTCCCTTGTCCAGTCCGGCCCGCGCTGAACAGATTCAGCGCCTGCGCGAAGAAGGTGTTCTTGTGCTGCGTGGTCGCGTGGATTTAGGCCGTTTCGCTTGGCAACCTCAGCTCGACGAACTGCTCTGGGCGCCTAGCGTTCAGGATTCGGCGCAATGGAAATGGAATCGGGTGTGACGAAATCAGCACAGGTTTGTTTTTCCCACGGACAAGAGAGCGGCCCCTGGGGTACGAAGATTCGTGGTATGGCAGAAACCTGCCGATCATTGGGCTGGGACGTTGCTTCTTTGGACTACCAGGGGCTCAAGAATCCCTTGGATCGGGTTGAGCAATTGCATACCCATTGCGAAACTTTGGCTCAGGCACCGGTCCTGGTGGGTAGCAGCATGGGCGGTTTCGTGGCATTGGCCGCCGCTGCGCGAACACCCGTGCGGGGTATTTTCTTGCTGGCTCCGGCACTCTACTTGCCTGGCTACGCCGAGCATTTGCCGTCGCCACCAGATTGTCCCACGCAGATCATTCATGGATGGCATGATGACGTCGTGCCCTGGGCCAGCAGTTTGCGATGGGGCGAACATAGCAGCGCGCGTGTTTTGCTGTTAGATGGAGATCACCGCTTAACCGCCAATTTACCCACTATTCAAGCTGAGCTGGCTAATTTCCTTGGTGACTTAGCACAGGAGTAGTTGGCTATGTGGGTACACAAACTTGCCGCGATCGTGATGCTCGTTCTCGCGTTACTTGCTTGTGGAGGCAGTGACGAAACAGCGGAGCTTGCACCGTCGGATAAAGCCGCCGGCAGCTTTGATGAGTTGACCGGTACACTGGATCGCGCCGGCGAAGTTGACCAGCTCAGTCGCGCGCGCAAGGGGGAGATTGATGACACGCTAGATGAGCGCGATGACTAGTTAGCTTCGTTCCAATGCTCAGACCAGGCTGCTAAGCCGCGCAGAGCCGGGTCGGCTAGGGTAATAACGTAGCTGGGGATGGCCCGCAGGTAGTCGGCGTGCCGGCCCTTGGACTCGAAGCGTTGCCTAAACGGAGAAGCTAGGAATTGCTCAAGATGCTTGGGCACGATGCCGCCACCGATATAGACACCCCCCGTGGCGCCGAAACTTAGGGCAAGATTGCCGGCGAAGCTGCCCAATAGTGCAAACATCAAATCAAGACTGGCCCTTGCGCCAGCATCTCCGGCAAGGGCCTGCGCGCCGATTTGTTCCGCGCTAACACCGGATTTGCCCTGCGCATATGCATGGATTAACGACAAGCCTGGTCCCGAAATAAGGCGCTCGGCGGAGCAATGTCCGTACTCTGCCCGAGCGTGTTCGATCATGGCTGCCTCAAGCTCGTTGTTGCCGGCCATGGAAACATGTCCGCCTTCGCTGGCGATGGCCAGGTATTGATCCTGGCAAGCCACCAGGCCCGCCACGCCGAGTCCGGTGCCGGGGCCTAAGACCACGCAAGGCGCCTTAGCCTGGCCTATTTTGCCCCCGTTTTGTTTGACATCGGCAGGGTCGAGAACCGGTATGGCTTGGGCTAAGGCTGCAAAGTCGTTAAGAATTTCCAAGCGTTCAAGACTTAATTCATCACGCAGCCTTTGCGCGGAAAATTTCCAGTTGATATTCAACATGGTTACTGCGTTTGCGCGAATCGGCGCGGCAATAGCTAGCGCGGCGGCGCTCGGCCTGAGTGCCGGTTGGAGTGTTTGCAAGTAGTCGGCCAACATTTCTGCCGGGTGATTGAAGTCCGCGTTGCGGTAGTAGCGAACGTCCTGGGGCTGAATGCCCGCTTCGATATGGGCGCAACGGGTATTGGTGCCGCCCATGTCAACCAATAATCGTCTCACGATTTTCTACCTTAGCGACTGGCGAGCAAAGCATCCATGAAGCGCGTACGCCATGCGGTGATGTCGTTGCGCTTAAGCATGCCTAACATGCCTTGGTGCCGTTCCTGGCGTTCGCCCAATGGCATGCTCAGCGCTTGGTGAATGCCGGCGGCTACGCCGTCAATATCATAGGGGTTCACCAAGATTGCATCGGTGAGTTCATGGGCAGCGCCAGCGAGTTCTGATAAGACCAATGCACCTGGGTCTTCGGGGTTTTGTGCGGCGACGAATTCTTTGGCAACTAGATTCATGCCGTCACGTACCGGAGTAACCAGGCCAAGGGCTGCCTGACGAAAGAAGGCCATGAGGGTTTCCCGGTCGAAGGCGCGATTTAGATAGCGAATAGGGACCCAGTCAATGTCGGCCCAATTGCCATTGATCATGCCGGCTTGCTGTTCCAGTGCTTCGCGAATTTCTCCGTAAGCGCGCACTCCCGACCGTGTTGCCGGGGCAATTTGAATGTATGACACTTGATTCCGATGCGCAGAGTAATTTTCCAGCAAGCGATCGTAGGCGCGGAAACGTTCATCTAAGCCTTTACTGTAGTCAAGCCGGTCCACGCCGATGAGTAACTGTCGGCCATGCAAATGCCGGACCATACGCTGGACGTTGTCGGCTTGGCCTGCTTCCATGGCCGTCTTTTGACAAGCGTCAACGTCGATGCCGATGGGAAATACACCCGCATTCACATAGGCCTTTTTTCGTCGCCGGTCGGCATATTCCGCCCCACCTAGATCGGGTTCGCCCACCGCTTCTCTGAACGCGCGTAAATCGCGTGGTGTGTGAAAACCGATCACATCATAGGCGCACAAGGAGCGCAGAAGTTGCCGGTAGACCGGCAGCACGCGCAGCATTTCCACATCGGGAAACGGTACATGCAGAAAGAAACCGATGGCTTGTTTCGCGCCTGCCCGGCGCAGCTCCGAGGCCAAGGGGATTAAATGGTAGTCATGCACCCAGATGACATCATCGTCTTGGAGTAGGGGAAGCAGCTTACGGGCGAACAATGCATTGACGCGGCGATACTCATCAAACTCTTTGCGGTCGAAACGAAAATAGCCTAAAAGATAATGAAAAACCGGCCACAATGAGGAGTTGGAGAAGCCGTTGTAATAAAGGTCATAGGCCCGCTGATTAAGTTCGATGGTTGCGTAAGTGATGTTGCCGCGCTGATCGATGTCGGCCTCGCCGGGCTCACCGGCCGTGGTCTTGCCGTTCCAACCAAACCACAGGCCGCCATACTCTTCTAAAGCTGCCAGCACTCCGACCGCGAGGCCACCGGCACTCTTCCCGGCAGTTTGCGGTCGTGCTACTCGGTTAGAAACGTTGACTAGCCGGGTCACAAATAATCTTCCCAGCTTCGGCTCAAGCGCTGCGCGGCGTGAATGATGCCCACCATGCTGTAGGTTTGCGGAAAATTACCCCACAGTTCGCCCGTTTCTGGATTTAAGTCCTCGGAAAGCAAGCCCACCGGATTACGGCAAGCCAGCATATTTTCAAATAACGCTCGTGCCTCATCCTTGCGCCCAGCGCTTGCAAGGGCATCGATGTACCAAAAGGTACAAATATTGAAAGCATTCTCGGGCTCGCCGAAATCATCCGCCGCATGATAGCGCATCAGGTGATCGCCGCGGCGTAGTTCAGTCTCGATGGCTTTCAGGGTGCCCAAAAAGCGTGGGTCGTCACCCGGCAGGAAGCCCAAAGTGGGAATCAACAACAAACTGGCGTCTAACTCCGGGTGACCGAAGGCATCGGTAAAGGTTTGTCGTTCCTCATCCCAAGCTTTGGAACAGATCTCCGCATGCAACTTTGCCGCCGCTGAGGACCAATGCTCGGCGCGGTCGGCTAATTCCAACTGGCTTGCGATTTTCGCCAGTCGGTCGCATGCCGCCCAGCACATGATGCTCGAAAATGTATGTACTCGCTTTCTACCACGATATTCCCAGATACCGGCGTCGGGTTTATCGAAAAGCTCCATGGCGCTGTTGCCCAATTGCTCAAGCTGCTCAAAATTTGCAACATCGCCGGGCTGAGCAAGACGACGGTCGAAGAAATATTGTGTTGCGGACAAGATGACCGACCCATATACGTCGTTTTGCAGCTGTTGATAGGCTTGATTGCCGACTCGCACGGGGGCCATGCCGCGATAGCCGGCCAGGCTGTCTACTGATCGTTCCGTTAGATCGGCCTCGCCGGTGATGCTGTATACAGGTTGCAGCTTGCCCTTCGAATTGAATGATACATTCAGCGTGTAGCGCAGATAGGCTTCCATGGTTTTGGTGGCGCCTAAGCTGTTGAGCGCTTGGACGGTGAAATAGCTATCGCGTAACCAACAATAACGGTAATCCCAGTTGCGCCCGCTATTGGGGGCTTCCGGCACCGAAGTCGTCATGGCCGCAATGACCGCCCCGGTGTCTTCGAAGGTGCATAGTTTTAGCGTGATCGCGGCGCGAATGACGGCCTCTTGCCACTCGAAGGGAATCGCTAAACCTCTAACCCACGCTTCCCAATAGGCGCGTGTTTGGCCAAAGTGATCGCGGGCGATTCTTTCCACCGACTCGGGCAGTGATTCATCGGCCCCGAGAACAATATGACGGGGACCAGTTAGCACAAAGGCTTTTTCTTCCATGATGCTCGTCAAGGAAATATCGGTGGTGACGCGTATTACGCCATCGGGCAGGATAAAGCGAATATGGTTGCTGCCATGTGTGAGTTCTGGGGCACTGGCGCCATATTCGCCCGCCGGACGAACATGCACTCGTATGCGCGGCCAGCCATTTACGGGCGTTAGGCTGCGCACCAGCATCACGGGGTGATAGGTGCGCCCATACAGTGGAAACCGGGGCGCAAAGTCGGTAATCCGTACCGCGTTACCGTGGGTGTCGTAGAGCGTGGTTTGCAGAATCGCCGTGTTATGAATGTAGGCTTGCTCGGCGCGATCAAAATCAAGCAGTTCGATGGTATAGGTACCCAACTCGGCGTTTGTCGGTTCGAGCAGGCTGCAGAATGCCGGATTGCTGTCCAGACGTGGTATGCAGGCCCACACCATTGCAGCCCGATCGTCGACCAGGGCGCCAATTTGGCAATTACCGATGGCGGCTAAATTTAATGAGTTGTGTTGTGGCATCTATTGTCGGTCTCGGTCATGCTGGACAGCCATCTTGCTACGGCTGATACATCCTTCAGTCGATAGCGCGCATTAGTTTGCATGGAATTTTCGCTCACCAATACCGACCAACCCCCCATTTCGTTGACCCTTTTGAAGCCATCCTCGTCTGTCACGTCGTCCCCGACGAACACGGGCTGCCGGCCTACAAATGGTGCCAGCTCCATGAATCTAGCAATGGCGGAGCCCTTGTGGGCCAGGCTGGGACGAACTTCGAAGACCATTTTTCCCGCCATGAGTTGGAATTGTGGACCCAGGTCGGTCACTAAGGTTTGCATGACCGATTCCGCTTCATTGGCGAGCTGCGGTGCTTGACGATAGTGCAGTGAAAGACTCGCGCCTTTGGGTTCTATACGCAAGGCTGGATAACGGGCCACGAGCTCATCCACGGGTTTACGCAGCGCGTTAGGGATGTTGGATCCAGAAAGTTCGCGAATCTCGGTGCTGCCCGGTTCGCGCAATTGATGCCCGTGAATGCCCGCGGCGGGCAAGCTCAGGGGTGCGAGCAGCTGGTCCAGGGCGGAAATACTGCGGCCGGAAACGATGGCCATGGCGCCCGCAAGGCAATCATAGGCGCTGGCCAGCTGACGCCGAAGCGCCGCTGGAACTTCAACCCACTCGGGTTGTTCGGCGATTTCTACCAGCGTTCCGTCGAAATCCAGAAATAGCGCTGTCGTATTTGCATCCAGTTGCGGTGGAGCCTCGGTTTTCATGCCACGACGATACCCTCGCGAGCGCGGAATGCAATCGAGCCGACTCACTCCCTAGGCCCGGGCAAAAAAAACCGCCCCGGGAGGGGCGGCTAGATGGGCGCGGATATGTGCTTTTATTTTTCTTCTTATTATGAGCCGTTTTGTGCTTGTTTTTGTTTGGCTCTTTAGCTGTGTCGTTTTTGTCTATAGGAGAGACAGGGGTTGTGTTGTGTGTCGGTAAATATGATGCAGGGATCGTGCCAAGCTGCCGACCAACGGGGAGTCGTTTAACTAAATCTTGCGCTACCCAGCAAATCTGTGACCGGCGTCACCTCCGCGTCGCGGGCAGCCCACCGACGGTGGTGGCCAATGCTGCGCGGTGGCCGGTTCCATCGCCCGGGGTGTAAAAGTCCGCGACAAGTCCCTGACAAGCCGACGTGATACGAGTCACGGATTGCGCAGTAAATCTTTTATAAACAGCAACTTATAAACAATACGGAGATGTAAGGAGGATCGACAGCTCACCTGAGCGGCCCATGGGAGCTGGGTCCCGTGGAGTCAGAAGCCTTTGGCTTGGGGCCGGCGAGGCGCAACGCGGGGAGGGGAAATTCGCGCCGCTAGGCGTTTAGGTCGGGTATGAGTTCGCTTTCCATGCGCGTAATCAGATCCTTTAAACGTAGCTTGCGTTTTTTCAACCGGCGCATTCTAAGCTGATCTGCATTGGGGTTTAGCGAGAGCTCCATGATGGTGAGATCCAAGTCGCGATGTTCCAGTCGCAGCTCTTTCAAGCGGACTCGATCACTAAACACACTGGTCTCAATATTGTCGGTCATGGTCTTGTTGACCCGTCTACAGTGCACGTGCTTGCGGTTCTACTTCTTTGTTGCCCGCCGTCGGTGTTTCGGCTGGCATTGCTCCGCTCTGTCTCTCAGCATTCTTGCCGCAAGGCAACAGCGAGAGCCGCAGAGAAACCATTGCCTTGCGCTTATCTTACCAAGCCGGACCTATGGCTGCATTCAATTGTTCGCATCAAGGTAGGCCAGCCAGTCATGATGTGCGTCTCCATACACCAGAAAGTGGGGGTTCAACACGTCCTCTTTGCTGTTGTAGCGAATGGCGTCACCCTGCAGGTCAACCACCGCGCCGCCCGCGCATTCCACCACGGCTTGGGCCGCGGCGGTATCCCATTCGGATGTCGGTCCCAAACGCGGATAGATATCGGCGTCACCGCTGGCGACCAGACAAATCTTTAGCGAACTGCCCATGGGGACCATCACGTGCGGGCCGAGGCGTGCGAGAAATGCTGCCAAGGACGCACCTCGATGTGAACGGCTGCCGACAACCCGCAGGGGTTGCGCGGCAGGGCGCTGGACTTGAATAGGGATAGCGGCCTCGTCGCCTTCCCGCAGCCAGGCCCCCACATCCTGGCAGGCATAGAAATCCTTGTTCTGAACGGGTACGTGAACAACACCGAGCACGGCCTGATGACCCACAATCAGCGCGATATTCACGGTGAATTCGCCATTGCGCTTGATAAATTCTTTTGTGCCGTCGAGGGGATCAACCAGCCAAAATTTCTGCCACTGCCGACGTTGCGCGTATTCTATGCCCGCCGATTCTTCCGACCAGACGGGAATTTCCGGCGTGAGTTCTGTGAGTCGGGCGAGAATCAACTCGTGGGCCGCACGGTCTGCTGCCGTCAGTGGTGAGTTGTCAGCCTTGGTTTCCACTGTTATGTCGCCGTGATAAATATTCAATATTTCATCACCCGCCGCTCGTGCAATGGCGACCACAGGTTCTAGAAGGGCCTCTATATCTCTGCTCATGGTTGGTGGGTTACTCGATCCCTATTGGTGATTGACTAAAGCTGGCGCAGTATAGAGCAAAGCCATCGAGGTGCCTGTGAACCAATTATTGAGCCAAAAGGGCGACGCCTGGGCTGCCCATGACACGATTCTATTGGACATGGATGGGACGATTCTTGATCTTGCCTTTGACAATTATTTTTGGCGAGAATTGGTGCCGCGCTGTTTAGCACGCACGCGTGGCATCGACTATTCATTAGCCCATCAAGAATTGACTGCCCTCTATGCCGCCAAGGTTGGTAGTCTAGACTGGTATTGTTTGGACTACTGGACCGACCAACTCGCATTGAATCTGAGAGCTTTAAAAGCGGCTAGCAGTCAGCGAATCCGATTTTTGCCCGGCGCCAGTCAGGCTTTGCAATGTCTAAGTGCAACCGGGCGCCGTGTCATCCTTGTAACCAATGCCCACCCCGACACATTGGCTGTAAAGCGTCGCACCATGGGTTTGGATCTCTATTTTGATGAATTCGTTTCGGCCCATGATTTCGGCTGTGCCAAAGAGCATTCGGCATTCTGGCCGCAGCTTGCGTCGAAGATGTCTATTGAACCGGCTCGCGCCTTGTTCGTTGACGACAGCGCCAGTGTGCTGGATGCGGCGCGTGATTTTGGAATCTTCACGGTCCTTGCCATTCGTTATCCCGACTCCCGCCAGCCCGCACGTGATGTGGGCACTCATTTGGGTATTGATAGCTTGGCGCAGCTGGCGGCAGACGGGCCGCCTTTGTTAACAACACCAACGCCTTAGGGACAGCTGCCGAAAAACTTACTCAGCGGCCTTCTTGCGTCGGCGTCGGCGCCGGCGGGGCTTCTTGTCGCCGCCTGTTGACTGACTTTGTGCAGACTTTTTGCGGCCGGGCCGCGCGCCACCCCGCGACATGCCGCCCGTTCCGCCGCGTCGGCGGGGCGCGGGTGCCGGGCGTTTGGGTTCGGGCAAGTTTTCGGGGTCGTAACTGCCGGTGGGAATGCGATGGCCGATATAGGCTTCGATTTCCGGCAAGGTAAAGGCGAAGGTTTCGCAGGCAAAGCTAACGGAGTCACCCTTGGCGCCCGCACGCGCGGTTCGACCAATGCGGTGCACGTAGTCTTCGACGTCTTGGGGTAGGTCGTAGTTCACCACATGGGAAACGCCAGGCACGTGCAGGCCGCGTGATGCCACGTCGGTGGCCACTAGCACGGCTAGCTCGCCTGATTGAAAATCGCGCAACATGCGCAAGCGTTTTCGCTGCGGTACATCCCCGGATATTGCCTCGGCATTGATTTCATTGGCTTGCAGCAGCCGTGCCACATAGTCGGCTTCGCGTTTGGTGTTCACGAAAACCATGGTGCGTGTTGCATCCATACTCTTGAGCAAATGCATCAGCAGGCCCGGCTTATCGGGATTTGCCGGAAAATAAACTTGTTGTGTGACGCGGTCTACGGTGAGTTTTTCCGGCTCAATCTGAATGAGCTCAGGCTCGTTCATATGCTCGTAGGCCAGTTCAAGCACTCGTTGACTTAAAGTCGCCGAGAACAGCAAGTTCAGGCGTTCTTCGGCGGGCGGCAGGCGCCTTAGAATAAATCGGATGTCCTTAATAAACCCGAGGTCGAACATGCGGTCTGCTTCGTCCAGTACCACGGCTTGGATGTGATTGAGGGTGTAGACTCTCTGCTTAAAATAATCAATGAGCCGTCCGGGTGTGCCGATGAGCAGATCAATCCCGCGGCCGACGGTGTCCCGTTGTTTCTCGTAATCGGCGCCGCCATAGACGACGGCCATGCTCAAATCAGTGCCACTACCCAAGACCTTGGCGTCCTCATGAATTTGCACGGCCAACTCTCGCGTCGGCGCGATAATGAGAGCGCGTGGACTACTGATACCCTGACTTGAGATGGGTGGCAAGCTGACTAAACGATTGAAAGTCGCGAGTAAGAACGCCGCGGTCTTGCCGGTGCCGGTTTGCGCTTGGCCGGCCACATCGTGACCCGCCAAGGCTTGCGGCAACGCACCCGCTTGGATAGGCGTGCAGGCGGTAAAGCCGGCGGCCTTGACGCCGGCGAGCACCGACTCGTGCAAGTTCAGCGAGGCAAATAAAACTTCAGTTTCTTCGGCCATTGATTGGCAATATTCCTGCATCGGGGACGGTCCCGCGTTTATTCCCCGGGATCCAGTTCGGGCAGAGATTGTATGCCAATCGACGCGTCGGCATAGCTTTGCTTTGCCGGTTTCGCCGGAATAGCCTACTGAGTGGGCGGTTTTACCCCCGAATTCTCCGTCTACCTGGTCCAGATACTTGCAAATTGTCTCGCAACGGGTTCAAATTGGCCCTAGATCGAATTGGGCATGACCTGACCCATCTAACAAATTACCCGCTCGCCAACAGTATTTGACCGAAGGAAGCTTCGAGCGCGCTTCTTAACTCATCCCAGCCGGTTGCCCTGTCTTGGGAGACAGATTAAACCGTAATTCTGCCGGCCTCGCCCGGCTAGCCTGTTGGCGATGCGAGCACCCTTTTATCAACTCCGTTTCAACGCGTGAAAACCAATGAGCATAGTTCATATCAATAACGATAATTTCGAGGCAGAAGTGCTGCAGGCGGACAAACCTGTATTACTGGATTTCTGGGCTGAGTGGTGTGGCCCCTGCAAAATGATCGCTCCGATATTGGACCAAGTCGCCGAGGAATATGGCGAGCGATTGCAGATTGCCAAGCTCGATGTCGAGGAAAATCAGGCCATCGCCATGAAGTACGGTGTTCGCAGTATTCCCACCTTGATGCTGTTTAAAGACGGCCAGGTCCAGGCTCAGCAGGTCGGCATGATGTCGAAAGAACAGCTAGGCCAATTATTGGATGGCCAGCTATGAGGGGCTATTTGGGTAATTCGGCGCGAGGACGTTCTAATAACAAGGGTGGCCCGCGCGGCAAGGGCGATCAGGGTGGTCACAAGAAGAAAGGCCGCCGTCGCCGTCAAGATCGCGATGAGAACGTTACCTTTTCCGAAGACGAAGTCATTCGTCCCCCCGAGCTAAAAAAGCTCAAGAACCTTTTAAACCTTAAAGAACTAAAGCACCAGCCTGCGTCGGAAACCGTCGCGTTGGCGGAGTCCCTGGGCCTGGAGAACATGGCCCGGTCGCGTAAGCAGGACATCATTTTTGAAGTGCTCAAGGCCCATGCGGCCAACGGCGATGATATTTTTGGCGATGGCGTGCTGGAAATCCTGCAGGACGGTTTCGGCTTTCTGCGATCGGCCGACGGCTCGTACTTGGCTGGGCCGGATGACATTTACGTGTCCCCCAGCCAAATCCGGCGTTTCAATCTACGCACGGGCGATACGGTGTCGGGACTCATTCGGCCGCCTAAGGAAGGCGAGCGTTACTTTGCCCTATTGAAAGTCAGCGAGATCAACCTGGATGCGCCCGAGAACGCGCGCAGCAAGGTCTTGTTCGAGAATCTCACGCCGCTATTTCCCAAAGAGCGTCTCAAGCTCGAGCAGGGTAATGGCAGCACCGAGGATTTAACAGCGCGGATTATCGATCTGGCCTCACCCATTGGTAAGGGCCAGCGCGGCTTGATCGTTTCACCGCCCAAGGCCGGTAAGACCATGTTGCTGCAGAATATCGCTTTATCAATTACCGCGAATCATCCGGAAGTCTTCATGATTGTGTTGCTCATCGATGAGCGGCCCGAGGAAGTCACCGAGATGCAGCGCACGGTGCGCGGTGAGGTAGTGTCTAGCACCTTCGACGAACCCGCCAGCCGGCATGTGCAAGTGGCTGAGATGGTCATAGAAAAGGCCAAGCGGCTAGCCGAGCATAAGCTGGATGTGGTGATCTTGCTGGATTCCATTACCCGCCTGGCCCGGGCCTATAACACCGTGGTGCCCTCATCGGGCAAAGTGTTAACCGGTGGTGTGGATGCCAACGCCCTGCATCGGCCGAAGCGTTTCTTCGGTGCGGCGCGCAATATCGAAGAGGGCGGCAGCCTGACGATTCTGGCCACCGCGCTCATCGATACCGGCTCGAAGATGGATGAAGTCATCTACGAAGAATTCAAAGGCACCGGTAATTTGGAAATTCACTTGGATCGCCGCATCGCGGAGAAACGGGTGTACCCGGCCATCAATATCAATCGCTCCGGTACGCGTCGTGAAGACCTGCTGACGGCCGAGGAAGAGCTACAGAAGATGTGGGTGCTGCGTAAGGTGTTGCATCCCATGGATGAGCTGGCGGCCGTTGAGTTCTTGCTCGGGAAGCTACAAGACACTAAGACCAATGCCGAGTTCTTCGAATCCATGAAGCGCTAGACCGCAATTCGCTATTCATTGCGGCGCTTCTATTTGACCCATAAAAAACCCCGGCTAAGGCCGGGGTTTTTTATAACTTGAATAAGCTCTGCTTATACAGCGCTTCCCGTCACGGGTTTGCGCGGCACGGCGCGGGCCACACCGAGACCTAGCAGGGCGCCCATCAACACCATGGGCAGACCCGGCTCAGGCAGTTCGTGACCGCCGCCGCTACTCGCGTCATGGGAGAAGGGTGCAAAGTCGTCGACATCTACATCAACGCAGGCGTCCGGTAGGTTCTTGGCGCAATCCTTGAGAGCTTGCGTATAGAGGTCAAAGTGAACCCCGAAACCGGCCAGCAAACCACTCACATCCACGGCGAACTCTTCCCAATAAAGGTCATCACCGGCAGCTAAAGCTGTACCGGGGTCGTCTGCAACATTCACATCGGCGCGCGTCTGTGTGGGGTCCCAATTGAAGGCCAGTTCCAAGAATAGCGTGTCGAAAATACCATGGGGTGACAAGTCACCACCATCATGACCGCTTAGATCTGCAAAATCTTCGATCGGCGGATTACCGTAGGTCAAATCGCCAGAGCTATAACTGCTGCCATTGATAGAGAAGCTGCCGAAATTAGTCCCGATCGTTGACTTCGGCGTGATGGCCACCGACAGATAGTGAGTCTGGCTCAGATCAACAGCTGGGCCGCTACCATCAGCGGTTTTACCATAGGCATATAGGTTGAACACGGGATCGCTGGCAACCACGTCCTCATGATCCGTATCGTAGGTACCGCCACCGATATCGAGTTGCAGCATGGGCGTTGCTTGCGCGGCACTGGCCACGAAAAACATTGCTGCAAACAAGCCGTACAGAATTCGCTTATTCATTTTAGACTCCGTTCTTATTATTACGACCATTTAATATTCTTGGAAATTAGCCGTTTCTTTTGTGCCTCAACTATACCGCCAAAAACAAGCCAATTACCATACATTGGGCTACATAATTAACTGAATAATAGCGCAATTGTGACTAATCGCCAGTATTAAGTCATAAAGCGCGCCGTCGCGGGCTGCTAGGCGGATTCGCGGGCCACTGCACGGTGACCGATGTCAGGCCGAAACTGTATATCTTTCCAGTATATGGACCTGGCCAATTCATAGGCTTTTGACTGCGCCATGGCCGTGGTTTCGCCCAGGGCCACAGCGCAGAGTACCCGGCCGCCATTGGTCACAATTTGATCACCGTATCGGGCCGTGCCGGCATGAAAAACCTTGCTGTCTGCGGATTTCACGCTAGGCAATCCCTGGATGACGTCGCCGCGGCGATAACTGCCAGGATAGCCGCCGGCGGCGAGCACGACGCCCACGGCCACCCGCTCATCCCAGCTGGGGTTTTGCTCGTCGAGTTCGCCGGCCAAGGCGGCTTCGATGAGATCCACCAGGTCGCTGCGCAGCCTAAACAGTACGGGCTGCGTTTCCGGGTCACCGAAACGGCAGTTGAACTCCAATACCCGGGCTTGGCCCGCATCGTCAATCATTAAACCCGCGTACAAAAAGCCAGTATAGGGGTGCCCGTCCGCGGCCATACCCGCGACGGCGGGTTGCATGATGGTCTCCATGATGTGCTGCTCAATGGCAGGCGTGACCACCGGGGCCGGCGAGTAGGCGCCCATGCCGCCCGTATTGGGTCCGGTGTCGCCGGCATCCCGCGCTTTGTGATCTTGGGAGGTGGCTAAAGGCAGGATGTGCTCACCGTCGACCATGGCAATAAAACTGGCCTCTTCGCCGACGAGAAAGTCTTCAATCAGGATGCGCCGTCCCGCATCGCCAAATTCAGCCTCGTCCAACATGCTGCGCATCGCAGTTTCAGCGTCTTGCCGGCTTTGAGCCACGACGACACCTTTGCCGGCGGCTAGTCCATCTGCCTTGATGACAATAGGCAGTTGGCGTTCGCGGAGATAGTCCAGGGCAGCTCGGCTGTCGGTGAATGTTGCGGAGTCGGCGGTGGGTATGTTGTGGCGCGTCAGGAATTCCTTCGCGAAAGCTTTTGAGCCCTCAAGTTGCGCCGCGGCAGCGCTGGGTCCGAAACAGGCCAAGCCGGCCTCGCTGAAACGGTCCACGATGCCGGCCACTAGCGGATTTTCCGGGCCGACCACGGTCAGTGCTATCGATTCGGCTTGGGCCAGTGCCAGCAGCGCGTCCAGATCATCGGCGCTGATGGCAATATTACGCACACCGGGTTCGCCAGCCGTGCCGGCATTGCCGGGCGTGACTAACACTTCTGAAACCCGGGGCGAGGTAGCAAGCTTCCAAGCCAGGGCATGTTCGCGGCCACCGCCGCCGATCACCAGTACTTTCATGGGTATTTAATGACGGAAGTGGCGCATACCGGTAAACAACATGGCCATGCCGTGCTCGTTGGCTGCGTCGACAACTTCTTGGTCCCGTTTCGAGCCACCCGGTTGAATGACGACCGTAATACCGTGGGCGGCCGCGCTGTCAATCCCGTCCCGAAAGGGAAAAAAAGCATCCGAGGCCATGGCAGCACCCTGCAAGTCCAATTTGGCCTCGGCCGCCTTGAGTGCGGCGATCTGCGCGCTAACCACGCGGCTCATTTGCCCGGCACCGATGCCCAGTGTGGCATTGTCTTGGCAGTATACGATGGCATTGGATTTTACAAAGCGCGCGACCTTCCAAGCCAGCAATGCGTCTTGCAGTTCGGTTTCGGTGGCTCGCCGTTTGGTGACAAGCCGAATGTCTTGCGGATCTAGCTGCGCAATATCTTTATCTTGTACCAACATCGCACCTTCAATGGCTTGTACCCGCAGTCCCGATTGCGTCGCTGAAAGTGGTCCTGTGGCCAAGACGCGTATATTGGGTTTGCCGGCGAAGACTTTTAGTGCGCCCGCGGTATATTCGGGCGCGACCATGACTTCCAGAAATTGCCGGTCAATAATAGTTTGCGCGAGCGTGGAATCGACGCGCTGATTGCAGGCAATGATCCCGCCAAAAGCGGAGCTTGGGTCTGTGGCGTACGCGCGATTGTAGGCCTGCTCCAGGTTTTCGCCTAAACCGACCCCGCAGGGATTCGCATGCTTAACGATGACGCAGGCGGTGGTATCAAAAGATTTAACGCATTCCAGAGCGGCATCGGCGTCGGCTAGATTGTTATAAGACAGTGGTTTGCCTTGATGCTGTTCGGCATTGACCAAACTGCAAGCCGCCGCTTGCCCCAATCGATAGAGCGCCGCGCGTTGATGCGGGTTTTCGCCATAGCGCAGCTCCGCTTGTTTATTGAGGCCCATGGGTAGGCGTTGCGGAAAACTTTCGTCTTCTAAGTCATCGCGCAGGTATTCCCAAATAGCAGCGTCATAAGTTGCCGTATGTGCATAGGCTTTCATGGCAAGCTCACGTCGAGTTGCTTCGCCGACCTGAGCATCGTTGCTGCACAGCTCAGCGGCGATTTGCCCGTAGTCATCCGGATCTACGACCACAGTAACGAAGGCGTGGTTTTTGGCCGCGGCTCGAATCATGGCGGGCCCGCCAATATCGATGTTTTCTATCGCTTCATCACGGCTGCAGTTTGGGCGGGCGATGCTTGCCTCGAAAGGATAGAGGTTGACCACGAGCAAATCGATGGCCTTGATTCCGTGCTCCGACATGACGTCGGCATCCATGTCCCGTCGGGCAAGAATGCCGCCATGAACTTTGGGGTGTAGCGTCTTTACCCGCCCATCCATGATCTCGGGAAAGCCGGTGACACTGCTGATGTCCTTAACCGCAAGGCCCGCCGCCCTTAGCGCGGCAGCGGTGCCGCCGGTGGAGACTAGCTCGATGCCTTGTTCTTCGAGCTGGCGGGCGAATTCAACGATTCCAGTTTTATCGCTGACGCTTAGGAGCGCCCGTGAGCATTTTTGCATGGTATAGCCTGAAGAGTAGGACCTAGCCGAATGGCAATGGGTGGATTTAGCCGAGCAAGCGGTAGTGCCTGAGCTTTTTGCGCAAGGTCGCCCGATTGATGCCTAGAATCTCGGCGGCCTCGCTTTGATTGCCGTCGGTGTGCTCTAGTACTGTGCGAAATAATGGGAGTTCCACTTCGCTCAATACCAAACCATAGAGATCGCCAGCTTTGTGGCCGTTTAAGTTACGAAAATAGTGGCCTACGGCCTCTTCGGTAAAGTCACGAAGCGGCCGGTGTCTTAGACTAGTAAGCTTAATTTTGTTCGTGGATTTCTTGGGAGAGCTCTTACTTCTTGTCGTTGCCACGTTGCCGCTACCGGGGGATCGATAACACCCATACTCGCGTTGTCCCCTGGATCGCGATGGGTCAGAAATTCCTTGGTAAGACGCATTTGTACGCTGGTGTTCTTCGCTGTAACCGCGAGTTTGCGAAACTCCGCCCCATTGATCAGATGTTCCGCGTACCAAACGAGATGTTTGCGTGCCACCCTGACGCCCATTTCTTCGCCGTAAAATTGATACAAGGCTGCAAGGTGTTCAAGAATAATATCACGCCGAATCGCAAGAGAGGGTTGTGGCGTAAAAATTTTTTTCGTCAAGTAGTCATGAATCTGTTTTAGCAGCCAAGGTTGTCCGCGTACTGCTCTGCCGATCATCACAGCATCCGCATTAGTTTCTTGTAACACCTTGTTTGCTTGTTCCGGACTTACGATGTCTCCGTTTGCAAATACTGGAATATTGACCGCCAACTTAATGTTTCGAATGGTTTTGTATTCTGCCGTGCCTTGGAAGCCGCATGCCCGGGTGCGCCCATGAACGGCCAAGGCACTAACACCTGCTGCTTCGGCGAGTTGTGCAATTTGTCGGCCGTTGCGTTCCTTAGGACTCCAGCCGGTGCGGATTTTCAGCGTCACCGGTACATCCACCGAAGCCACTACGCCATCCAAAATTTTGCCCACTAACTTTTCGTCGCGCATCAAAGCTGAGCCGGCGCGGCGGCGACAGACTTTCTTCGCGGGGCAGCCCATGTTGATGTCCACGATGTGAGCACCACGCGCGACGGCCGCACGAGCCGCTTGGGACATTTGTGCGGGATCGCTGCCGGCAATTTGCACCACTCGCGGTTCCTGATCGCCGCTAATGTCCAGTCGCCGTTCACTTTTGCGGGTAGCCCACAGCTGCGTGTCTGCCGTGGTCATTTCGCTGACGGCTAAGCTTGCGCCCCAGCGACGACTGAGTTGGCGAAAGGGGCTATCGGTAATGCCGGCCATGGGCGCTAATATCACCGGCCCGGTTAACTCGTAAGGCCCAATTTTGATGGTGGGACTCATGGGCGAAAGGGATCTCGCGCCAGTTGGCATTCCAAGCCCGTACGCCGCGGCAGACACAGATCAACGACATAGCCACGTGCATCGACACCAGGGTCCACGACACTGACCTGCACCGGTACCTGGGTGCCGCCGGGCACGATGGCAGGCATGGGCGCGGGCAAATATTCGCCAGGGCGAAAGACGCGGCTGGCGACCACATTGGCCCATTGATCGCGCAGGGCGATTCGCACCAAGGGGAGACCCAGGGGCTCAGTTCCCTGAGTCTCAATGGCGGCTTGAATATCTAGTGCTTGGGCGTCGCTATCGCCGGTGATGGCTTCGGTGCGGCGAACGGCATAACGGTCTAAGGCCCAAGTGGGGTAGAGATCACGATTTACGGCTTGGTAAAAACCGCGCATGGCCTGTCCAAATCGCGGATGACTGGCGAGTTCATCACGATAGATATGCACCAGCTGCAGCACCAGCGTCAGGATTAGAACGGCGCCCGCCGCTAACCAACGCATAGAGCTGTGGGTGAGTTGCGTTATTTGGCGCCGCGCCGGCTCCGCCGGCCAGGCTTCGGTGTTAGCCGGTTCCAAATGATCGTTTGGAATCTCGTCGGCCTGCACTGCTTCAATGGGAAAGATCAGCGGTTCGTCGTCTGCGGTTTCCGGGGTAGTGGCCGGCTCGCAAGATTCGGTATCTTGTGAAGATTCCAATACCTGGTCATCGCCGGTAGGTTCCGTTGCCTCCGTTTGCACGCCGTCAATCATGGTGAATGCGTATTCACCTGTCATGACGATTTCTTGAGATTGCTCATGGGGTTCTTTGTCGCCTAAGGCCTGGTCCTTGGCCTCGCCTTTATCGTCCGGTGGTTGTCGCCACGCTGCCACGCCGCCGTCTGGCGCTTCCATTTCTTCTAAGAAAGCGCGCCACTCATCCGGATCTGCCGTGGCAACCTCCAAGGCACCATCCAAGGCGACGTCGCCGCTGCTGCCGGCGGATTCTTCATCAGCATCATTATCGACACTGGCTGATTGACCCGGACCCGCCTCGATAAAGAACTGCGACCAGGTTTGTTCTGGCGCATCGAATTCCAGGCCTTGCCGTTCGTCAAGCTCGGCCTGGAATTCATCGGCGGGCACTTGCGACGGTGAATCTGGTTTTTGCGCTTGTGTGGCGGATGCTTCAGTGGGCCTGACGGACTCTATGGGGATTGCATCCGTTAGTTGACTTAGCGCATTGAATACCTGGGCGCAGCTCCCGCATCGCACATCACCTGCTGCCACACGCAATTGGTCTGCGGAAATTCGAAAGGCAGTGCCGCATTGAGGACATCGGGTAAACATGTATGTGGCTAGGTCCTGATTTTCCCGGCTAAGAGAACCCAGTCATCACGTTGGCGGGGTTCGGCGAAACTAATCCAATCTGCATAGGCATCGATTACCGATGCGACTTGCGTGGGCAGAATACCGCTCAAACCAATGCTAGCGCCAACTTTGCAGTGTTTGATCAAGCGCGGGGCCAGCGCGATGAGGCTGCCGCTAAGAATGTTAGCGACCACGAGGTCGAAGCTTCGTTCGATGGGGAGTTCATCGGCCGGCAGAATGTCAATTCGATCCAGGCAATTATTGATGCTCGCGTTTTGTTGAGTGGCCAATAGCGCTTGTGGATCATTGTCCACGGCCGTGGCCTTGGGGCTGCCTAGTTTGATCGCAGCGATGGCCAATATGCCCGAGCCGCAGCCAAAGTCCAAAACTTCTTTACCTTCCGCCTGCTGCGTAAACCAGTCGAGGCATAGCGCGGTGGTGGCGTGACTGCCGGTACCGAAAGCTAAACCCGGGTCTAATTTTACGACGGCTTTGGCTGGCTGAGGTGGGTCCTGATCCAAGGGGCAAATCCACAATGTAGATCCGAACTGTCGCGGCCGCAGCGATTCACGCCAATTCGCAATCCAGTCAGCTGCCGCCAAATGCCGAAATTGCGTTTTCGGCATGGGGTATGCGGGCGTTGCCGCGGCTATGGCGATGCGTACACGGTCCGGGTCGATGTTCTCGGGCAGCACGGCTGACAGAACCAGTGTCTCCCAGAGGGGTGTGGCGCCGACGGCGGGCTCCAGTATGGCTTCATCGTCGCCGCTGCTGTATTCGATACAAATAGCGCCAAGTTCTAGCAAAGCACGCTCCACCGGAGCGGGATCAAGCGCCCCCAGTTCGATGCTCGTTTGCAGCCAGCTCATTTGATGGCTGGAGCCTTAGAGTCCCAGCCGCTTTTCCAAGTAGTGGATATCCGCGCCGCCGGCTCGAAAGGCGTACTGCTGACAGATATCTTGGTGCAGTGGGATGTTGGTCTTAATGCCTTCGATAACCATTTCGCTAAGCGCGATGCGCATACGGGCGATGGCCGATTCACGATTGTCGCCGTAGGTGATTAATTTGCCCACCATGGAATCGTAGTAGGGTGGCACGCTGTAGCCGCTGTAGAGATGGCTGTCGACGCGCACACCCGGCCCGCCGGGCGGGTGCCATAAATCAATTTTGCCTGGTGACGGAATGAAGGTTTTCGGATCTTCGGCATTGATGCGGCACTCAATGGAGTGACCCCGCAGTACGATGTCTTCTTGCTTAAAACTCAGCGGTTGGCCGCCGGCGATGCGCAATTGTTCTTTGACCAAATCGATGCCCGTTACCATTTCGGTAACCGGATGTTCAACTTGGATGCGCGTGTTCATTTCAATAAAAAAGAACTCACCGTCTTGATACAAGAACTCAAAGGTTCCGGCACCCCGGTAACCTAAATCGATGCAGGCCTGCGCGCAGCGTTCGCCCATTTCGCGGCGTTGCTCATCCGTGATGCCCGGCGCTGGCGCTTCTTCCACAACTTTTTGGTGGCGGCGTTGCATGGAGCAATCGCGTTCGAACAAGTGCACGGCATTACCGTGCGCGTCGGCAAGCACCTGGAATTCGATATGCCGGGGTCGTTCGAGAAACTTCTCCATATAAACAGTGCTATCGCCAAAGGCTGCGCGGGCTTCCGACCGCGTCAGGTTGATGGAGCTGGCTAGCGAAGCTTCCATATTGACTACGCGCATACCGCGCCCGCCGCCCCCGCCGGAGGCTTTCACAATGACTGGGTAGCCGATTTGACGGCCGATGCGCAGATTTTCGCTGCTGTCATCGCCTAAGGGTCCATCGGAGCCGGGCACGCAGGGCACGCCGGCCTTTTTCATGGCTTTAATGGCCGACACTTTGTCGCCCATGAGCCGAATGACTTCCGGCGGTGGCCCGATGAATACAAAGCCGCTGTTGTCGACACTTTCGGCAAAATCCGCGTTCTCGGATAAGAAGCCGTAACCGGGATGAATGCCGCCGGCGTCGGTGACCTCGGCTGCGGCGATGATGGCCGGCATATTGAGGTAACTCTCCGCGGAGGACGGTGGGCCGATGCAGACGCTTTCATCAGCCAGTCGCACGTGCTTCAAATTACTGTCGGCCGACGAATGCACCGCCACGGTTTTAATCCCGAGTTCCCGGCAGGCTCGCTGTATTCGCAGAGCGATTTCGCCGCGATTTGCAATGACGATCTTTTCCAGCATGAAAGTTGCTTCTAGTTTTTCCGGGGGCGGCGGTTCAACGAATCACGAACAAAACTTGGCCAAACTCTACAGGTTCGCCATTTTCTACTTCAATGGCGGCGATTTTTCCGGCGGCGTCGGCTTCGATTTGATTCATCATTTTCATGGCCTCGATGATGCACAGCGTATCGCCTATGGCGACTTCATCGCCGACTTTCACAAAGGGTTGGGCATCGGGTGACGGCGCGGAATAATAGGTGCCCACCATCGGGGATTCGACGGCGTGGCCAGATACCGATTCGGGCGCACTGGCCGTGCTTGTGGCGGGTGACGGCGCGGCGGGGGCAGGTGTAGCAGGGGCGGGCATGGGCGGTGGGGGCATGGCAAGGCTGGCTGGGACGCCTGATTGCGGGTAGCGACTAATGCGCACAGCCTCTTCACCTTCGGTGATTTCAATCTCCGCGATGCCTGATTCATCCAGCAGTTCAATGAGTTTTTTGACTTTGCGAATATCCATGCGCGCTTCCTCGTTTAGTTCGGTTGCTTCGCGTGTTGCAAATAGTGATGGGCAGCGCGCAGCGCTAGCTCATAGCCTTGGGGTCCCAGGCCGCAGATGGTGCCCACCGCGATGTCGGAAAAAAAAGATTGCCGGCGGAATTCTTCCCGCGCGTGCACATTGCTGATATGTATTTCAATGAAGGGTATGTCTACGCCCAGCAGTGCATCGCGTAGCGCAACGCTGGTGTGGGTCAAAGCGCCGGGATTGAGCAGAATGAATTGCGTATCGGCAGCGCTGGCCTGCACACGGTCCACCAACTCCGCCTCGGAATTACTTTGCCAGCAGGCGAGAGTGTGGCCGAATTCGTCGGCCGTGATCGCCAAGTCGGATTCAATTTGGGGCAGCGTGAGATGGCCGTAAATGCCGGGCTCCCGGGTCCCCAATAGATTGAGATTGGGACCATTGAGCAGGAGGATTTGGGCCATTTGGCCTAGGCCTTACAACGACGAAGATGGCCGCGAGTTTAAACCATTTCGCAGCAAATGCCAGCTTATTTGCCGAATAAGATTTTAAGGGTTCGCGAGTTCGGCACGTGCTTGGGCGACAGTCAGACCGCCGTCATCCACGGCATCCATCACGGCCATAATTTCTCGCAGCTCTGCAGGATCGATTTCACCCGCACGCAAGCCCAAGACCTGGCGGTCAGCGGCCACCAGGACCGAAACCGGCAGTGCCACAAAGGCGGGTCCGAAGCTTTCAGCGGCGGCCATGGCGTCATCCTGGCCCACCAGGATGGGGTAGCGAATGCCGGCTTCAGCAACAAAGGCGCGCACCGCGGGTAGGCGATCCACGGCGATGCCGATCACTTGAAATTGATCTTTACGTTCGTCTTGCAGGCTTTGCAGCAGCGGCATTTCGCGTAGGCAGGGCGCGCACCAAGTGGCCCAAAAATTGATCAATAAGGGTTTGCCTGCCCATTGGCTAATCTCGGTGGCTTCGGCATCCAGATTGTTGAGACTGAAACTGGGTAGTTCATTGACCAAGGCGGTCTCGATGCTTGGTTCATAGTGCTGGCTTTGCGGTGGCTCACCGCCACGAAAGTAGTTACCGGCATAAAAACCGGCCAGACCGAAGATCAAAAACAGACTGACTCGGCGCAAACTGCGCAGTGGTGTCTTCGTCATGGCTTGGCGGCGAAGGCTTGACCGGCGTGCGCGGCAAATTTCTCAGCAGGCATATAACCGACTAGGCGGTATGCGTTTTTTTCCTTGCCCTCATCGTCAAAAAATATGATCGTGGGGGGGCCAAAAATGTCGAAGTAGTCCAGCAAGGCTTGGTCTATTTCATCATTGGCCGTGACATCCGCTTGCAGTAAGACACCGTTGCTAAGAGCGGCCTGCACTCTTTCGTCAGTAAACGTGTAGTGCTCCATTTCTTTACAAGAAACACACCAGTCGGCGTAAAAATCTAACATAGCAGGTTTACCGGCCGCGCTGGCTTGGGCTAGCTCGCGTTGAAAATCCTCGACACTCTTAACCTGTTTGAAAGAAAGACCTGCCTGCTTGACTTGCTGGTCCCCGCCAATGAAGCGCAGTGGCTGCAATGGGTTTTTTGCGCCACTTAAGGCGCCAATCAGCAGCGCCGCGCCGTACAGGGCAGCCAGCAGGCCAAAACCTTTGGCGAGTTTTGTGGTCGTGCCGGCTTGACCGTCGAGGGATTGGAATGCGCCCAGAAACACCGCTGCCATGAAAACCAAGGCGGCCCACAAGGCCAGGGTGACCGCTGGCGGCAAGATGCGTTCTAGCATCCAGATGGCCAATCCGAGCATCATGAAACCGAATGCACCCTTGACTTTATCCATCCACGCGCCGGCCTTCGGTAGGAATTTGCCCGCCGAAGTACCAATCACCAGCAGCGGGATGCCCATGCCGATGCTCATGGCGAAAAGTGATAACCCGCCCCGGAGCATGTCGCCCGATTGGGCGATAACCATCAAAGCGGCCACCAACGGCGGCGCCACGCAGGTAGTGACTACAAGCGCTGACAGGGCGCCCATGATCGCAGTGCCGACAAAGCGCCCGCCCTTTTGTTGGCCGGTGATTTGCGTGAGTTTGGTTTGAATGGTGGCCGGCATTTGTATTTCGTAGAGGCCAAACATGGACAGGGCCAGTGCGATGAACAAGCCCGCTACGCTGATAATGATCCAGGGCTTTTGCAAGATTGCCTGCAGCTGTCCGCCTAGCGCGGCGAAAGTGGCACCGGCGATGGTATAGGTCAGCGCCATCCCCAGCACATAGGTCAGGGATAAAGCAAAGGCACGAGTGGTGGTGACGTCCTCGCCTTCCCCCGCGATGATGCCGGACAAGATAGGCACCATGGGTAGCACGCAGGGCGTAAAGGCGAGCAGCAATCCTAGCCCGGCGAAGCTGAGCATGACCCACAGCATATTGCCATCGAGAATTAGAGCCGATAAGCGATCTTGTTCGTTGACCGGCGGCGGTGGCGGGAGAGTATTGCTGGCGGCCGGAAGATCGATGGCAAGGGTCTGGATTTGTGGCGGGTAGCAAATGCTGTTTTCTTTGCAGCCTTGATAGCCGAGTTCTAATTCCAGCAAGCCGGCTCTGGGTGTGGGTCGCAGCAGCGGAACCTGCACTTTGACTGTGTCATAGAACACTTGCGTATCGCCAAAATGTTCATCCCATTTGTTTTCACCCGGTGGCAGACTGATGGGCCCCGTTTGCGCGATACCCTCGAGCGCCCGCACCGACATGCTATGGCGATACAAGTAATAACCAGGTTCAATGCTCCAAGAGATTTCGAGGCGAAAATCATCCAGCCGTGTTGCCGTGGCTTTAAATGCCTCCTCGGGCGGCAAGGGCTCGGTAACCGGCGCCTGCTTTTTCTGATCGCCAAATAAATTGTTCAGCGGTGTCGCTTGCGCGTCAGCTAGATCAACTTGAGTGGTCCAGCGCTGCGGTGGGTAACACAGGCCGATATCAGCGCAGCCCTGTGAGCGGATTTCAAGCTTGAGTAATTTCGCGCCCACTGGGCCTCGCGTGAAGGGGATTTTCGCGACGATCTGTCCACGGTAGATTTCCATGGGACCGAAGAATTCATCGTCATAGGGCTTACCCTTGGGCATTAGCGCGGTGCCAAGTTGCACGCCATCGGTCAGGCTTTTAAAGCTCATGCGCTCTTTATAGAGATAGTGTTCTGGCTCAATATCCCAGCGCACTTCGATGACATCGCCGACGGCGACAGCGCTATAGCGGAAAGCTTCTTCGGGCTTGAGAATGTCCTCTTCCGCCGCGCTATAAGCCATGCAGAAAACGAGCATTAGCCCCAAGATGAACTGGGTGAAGATGCGGGTCGGGATACTGTTCATTGTCGCGTGGCGGAGTCGATCCATTGTAGATAGTCGGCAGAACCCTGGCCTATTGGGACCCCGATGATCTCGGGTAGTTCGTAAGGGTGCTGGTCCTTGATGACGGTCTTTAGCCGTTCAAACAGCTCGCCGCGTGTCTTAATAAGTAGCAATACTTCGTCGTCCGTCGTGATGCGGTCTTGCCAGTGATATCTAGACTTAATACCGCCGATTTCGTTGACGCAGGCGGCCAGTTTTTGCTCCAAAATGACCATGGATAAAGCTTCTGCGCTGCCCGTATCCGGGCAGCTGCATAGCACCACGAGGTAGTTCCCGCCCATTTCGGACTCCGAAGTCCACGCCGAAGGCGCAGAGAATAGCCCCGGCTTGCGCCGCTGTCATTGAAGTCGCGCACAGTCGTATCGGCCTGCTGGGCCTTGAATTCCTGAATTTCGCCCTTATGATTGGCACTCTCTCGAGCGGAGTGCTAATAATCTCTGGCTCTGATTGAGAAAAAATTCTAATTAATTCAGGAGGTTGTAACCATGAAGATCCGTCCTCTCCATGATCGGGTGATCATCCGTCGCATGGAAGAAGAGCGCACTTCTCCCGGCGGTATCGTCATTCCAGACAGTGCCACCGAAAAACCCATCAAGGGCGAAGTTATTGCCGTGGGCAATGGCCGCGTGCTGGAAAACGGCGAAACTCGTGCGCTGGATTTGAAGGCTGGTGACAAAGTGCTGTTCGGTAAGTACAGCGGCACCGAGGTCAAGGTTGATAGTGAAGAACTTTTGGTCATGAAAGAAGACGACGTCATGGCCGTGATCGAGAGCTGATCGCTGGTTGTCGTTCGTCATTCGGAAAATTTAGATAGAGGTAGAGGTAAATGGCTGCTAAAGATGTGAGATTCAGCGACGACGCGCGTCAGCGCATGCTCGCTGGCGTAAACGTTCTCGCCAACGCGGTAAAAGTTACGCTGGGCCCCAAAGGCCGCAACGTTGTGCTCGACAAGAGCTTTGGTGCACCCACTGTCACGAAGGATGGTGTGTCGGTTGCCAAGGAAATCGAGCTGGAAGATAAGTTTGAAAACATGGGTGCCCAAATGGTCAAGGAAGTTGCTTCGCAAACTTCCGATGTGGCCGGTGACGGCACCACCACGGCGACGGTTTTGGCCCAGGCTATTCTGCGTGAGGGTCTGAAGTCAGTTGCCGCTGGTATGAATCCGATGGATCTGAAACGAGGCATCGATAAGGGTGCAGCGGCTGTCGTAGAGGCTCTGGGCAAATTGTCCAAGCCTTGTGAAGACGACAAGGCCATCGCTCAGGTTGGCACTATTTCCGCCAACTCCGATGCACAAGTGGGAGAGATCATTGCCGAGTCCATGGGCAAAGTGGGCAAACAGGGTGTGATCACTGTCGAAGAAGGTTCCGGTCTTGAGAATGAGCTGGACGTGGTTGAAGGTATGCAGTTCGATCGCGGTTATTTGTCGCCTTACTTCATCAATGCCGCGGATAGCCAGAGTGTGGAGTTGGATAATCCCTATATCTTGTTGCACGACAAGAAAATCTCGAACATTCGTGAGCTACTTCCGCTACTGGAAGGCGTTGCCAAATCGGGTCGTCCTTTGTTGATCATTGCTGAAGATGTCGAGGGCGAAGCCCTGGCGACCCTGGTGGTGAACAATATTCGTGGCATCGTGAAAGTGGCTGCTGTTAAGGCGCCGGGCTTCGGTGATCGACGTAAAGCCATGCTGCAAGACATCGCGGTCTTAACGGGTGGCCAAGTTATCTCGGAAGAAGTCGGCCTGAGTCTGGAGAAAGCCAGCCTGGAAGACTTGGGTGATGGCAAGAAAGTCCAGATCACGAAAGAAAATACCACCATCATCGACGGTGCCGGCAAGGCAGCCGATATCAAATCCCGCGTTGAACAAATTCAGCGTGAGATTGAAGAATCCAGCTCCGACTACGATCGTGAGAAACTGCAGGAACGCGTTGCTAAGCTTTCCGGTGGTGTTGCTGTGATTAAAGTCGGTGCTGCAACCGAAGTGGAAATGAAAGAGAAGAAAGCGCGCGTTGAAGACGCGCTGCATTCAACTCGTGCAGCCGTAGAAGAAGGTGTTGTGCCTGGCGGTGGCGTCGCTTTGGTTCGCGCACGCGCCGCGCTAGAAAAGGCCAAGGGTGACAATGAAGACCAAAATGTGGGTCTGAGCATTCTTCGTCGCGCCCTTGAAGAACCACTGCGCCAAATCGTCACCAATGCCGGCGGCGACGGTTCCGTGGTTCTCAACAAGATCTTGGAAGGCGAAGGAAACTTTGGTTACAACGCGGCCAACGATGAATACGGCGACCTGGTGGATTTCGGCATCATTGATCCGGCTAAGGTTAGCCGCTCTGCGTTGCAGAATGCCGCTTCGGTGGCGGGTCTGCTCTTGACCACTGAAGCCATGGTCACCGAGCTGCCGAAGAAAGAAGAAGCAATGCCGCCGATGCCCCCCGGAGGTGGCATGGAAGGCATGATGTAAGCGACGGCTATACATCAAAAAATGGAGCCCCGCTGATCGCAATCGGCGGGGCTTTTTTGTATCCAAACCGAGCCGGCTAGAAACTGAGGTTTTAGCAAGCTTGATGATTTTGCAGCACCAGTGCGGGCTAAATGAATTTATTCGCTTCATCCCGACCGAAAAATGCGTCGCCTTCAAGATCATTACCCGCAGATTAGTGTTCGCGTTTTGTGCGGGTATGCGACAGCGCCACGCTCAGAACCACGAACTAATACTTCAGTCGCGCTTATCACCCGGTTTACTCTGGGGCCTTGGCTTGCCCGGTTTAGTTGATAAGCTAATGCCGAGCCAGTGTTAAACCCCCATTCAATTTCCGCAGCAGCCCTTTAGCGGAAAAAGTAAGCTGGCGAGGATCAGTATTCCGATTCAGCTACCATAGAACTTATGGACGAGTTGACTTCTTCCCGCGATCTACCCGCGCCGCTGCAACCGCTGGTCGCCGATTGGTTGACCGAGAATGCCGATGACTTAGAACTGGGGTCGCTGCTAGATGCGCAGCCGGACATCGCCGCTCAGTTGGCTTTTGTGATTGCCTGCAGTCAGTATTGTGCCGATACGCTGGCGCGCTATCCGGAGTTCTTGTCGGAACTCTTGGACCATGGCCGCCTAACCCGTACCTTGGAAACCGAAGAACTTCGGGACTTGTTCACTACGGAAGTTTCCGTGGACTCGAACCAGGCGCAATGTGAGCAAGAACTGCGCAAGTTGCGACATCGCGAGCTGTTGCGCATCGCTTGGCGAGATCTTACCGAGCTGGCGTCACTCGATGAAACCCTGCGCGACTTGTCCGCCCTAGCCGACGCTTCCATCTGTGCCGCATTGCGCTGGAGCCTGCAGGCCTTGGATGAGAGTTATGGTCAGGCACTGGAGGAAGATGGCCGGCCAGCAAAGTTCTTGATATTGGGGATGGGCAAACTGGGCGGCGGAGAACTTAATTTTTCCTCCGATGTAGATCTGATTTTCCTCTACTCGGACCAGGGTGAAACGGACGGCCGGCGAAAAATCAGCAATGAGCAGTACTTTCGCGCGCTGGGTCAACGCATCGTCAGTTTGCTGAACAAACAGACGGCCGATGGCTTCGTTTACCGAGTTGATGTGCGCCTGCGTCCCTTTGGTGACAGTGGCCCCTTGGCCGTCAGCGTCCCTGCTTTAGAGGCGTACTTGCTGCGTCATGGCCGAGATTGGGAGCGGTACGCCTATGTCAAGGCGCGGGTCATTAATGACTGGGAGGGCACGCCGGAGCTATACGACACTATTCTGCGGCCTTTTATCTATCGTCGCTATCTCGACTACGGGGTTTTCGAATCGTTGCGTGAAATGAAAGCGATGATCGAAGCCGAGGTGCGACGCAAAGAATTTAGAAACCACCTCAAACTCGGTCCCGGCGGAATACGCGAAATTGAATTTATCGTGCAATCACTTCAGCTTGTGCGGGGCGGGATGTATCCGGATTTGCGTGTACGCAGCCTGATACCCGCTCTAAATGCTTTGGTAAAACATGATATTTTGCCCGCTAAGGATGCGGAAGAATTGGTGACGGCTTACCGGTTTTTGCGGCGGATGGAAAATCGCTTGCAGTCCATAGCTGATCAGCAGACGCATGATTTACCCGGCGGTGAATTGAATCAGGCGCGATTAGCGCTCGCCACGGGTTTTGCAAACTGGTCAGAACTGCTCAGCGAGCTCAACACGCAGCGCGATATTGTTTCTGGGCAATTTCGCGACATCGTTTTTAGGGCTGCCAATGAAGCGCCTGCTGACAGCACAGCTGAAGACTTTGCTGCTGCCTGGGCGCAAGGACTGACGCCGGAGCAGTTTGATTCTTTGCTCGCGGGCTTTGGCTATACCGATCCTCAGCCCGCCCGCGAACGCTTGGAACGCTTTCGCGACAGCGGTAGCTACCAGCGTATGGATGAAGGCGGTCGCAAGCGGCTGAATGCGCTGATGCCGCGACTGATAGAAGAGGCCGGACGTCAGACCGATGCCTGGCGAGCCTTAGATCGCGGTATGCAAGTGGTTGAAGCGATCGGTCGTCGATCGGCCTATTTTTCGCTGCTGAATGAGAATCCGGTTGCTTTAAAGCGATTGTTAAGACTTTGTAGTACGAGCGATTTTCTAGCTAATCAGTTGGCCGCGCATCCCATGCTGCTGGATGAACTGCTGGACCCGAGAATTTTCGCCGATCCACCGGATAGGGCCGCACTGCAAGAAGATTTAACGACACGGCTCGCGGCCGTGGATGAAATGGATTCGGAACAAGCTCAGTTCGTTTTGAGTCATTTTCAACACGCGGCATTGTTTCGAATCGCCGTTGCCGATCTGAGTGGCAGTTTGCCTTTAATGAAAGTCAGTGATCGTCTGACCGATGTCGCGGAAATTATTTTGCAGGCAACTCTTGATCTATGTTGGCGCGAATTAACTTCGCGGCACGGCAGTCCGCAGTGCGTCGTCGATGGCAATCTACGTCCAGCGCGTTTCGCGGTGGTTGCTTACGGAAAGCTTGGCGGATTGGAGCTCGGTTACGGTTCAGATCTTGATGTGGTTTTTTTGCATGATTCTACCGGCGAGAATGAGGAAACCGACGGTGACAAGGTTCTGGATAACGGCCTATTTTTTTCCCGCCTAGCCCGGCGGATGATTCATTGGTTGACGATTTCGACGGCGGCGGGAAGTCTCTACGAGGTCGATACCCGCCTGCGCCCCAGTGGCGGCTCGGGATTATTGGTCACCAGTCTCGTAGGTTTCGAAAGATATCAGCAAGAAGACGCCTGGACCTGGGAGCATCAGGCCTTACTGCGGAGTCGAGCCGTCGCCGGTGATACCGGGGTATGCGATGCCTTCGAGACTATGCGGCGTGACGTGCTTGTTAACAATGTGCGGCGCGAAACCCTGCGCACCGATGTCGCCGACATGCGTGCGCGCATGCGCCGGGAGTTGTCTCGTGGTACCGACGAGCTGTTTGACTTGAAGCAGGATGAAGGCGGTATCGCCGATATTGAGTTCATGGTGCAATATTTGGTGCTGCGCGATGCTCATGAGTGCGCAGAGTTGCTTAAATGGTCCGACAATATTCGTCAGCTGGAGACCCTCGCCCAGCATGGATATCTAACGCCTGACCAAGCAGACTTATTGGCGGATGCCTACCGTGACTTCCGCGCGCGTCTACATCACTTGTCATTGGCCGGTGAGCCGCCCTTGGTCGCGCAGGAACAGGTGACCGGCCTTGCCCAGGGCGTGCGGTCGTTATGGCAGTCAATCTTCGACTGAGATGTCGGTCTACATTGCTATACTTCGGTTTCTGCAGTCTGTTCCTAAATTCGTTCCATGAGTACTAGCAACATCGACACTGACAAGGCATCCCGACTACCCAATGCTCAAGCACGTTATGAAGTGACGCGTGCGGACTTGCCATTGTCATGTCCCATGCCTGATATGGCTTTGTGGAATTCGCACCCCAAGGTCTTTTTACCCTTGGAGGCGACTGGCGAGGCGAAGTGTCCGTATTGCGGAGCGAGCTATGCCCTCGTTGATCGATAGTTAGTGTCCAGTTCCGGACGCGGGCCAAGAATTGCGCATATCAATCTCGCGCGCGGCTATCGCGGCGGTGAGCGTCAAACCGAACTGCTAATTCGCAGCCTTGCGGACGCGGGCTGGCGACAAAGACTCGTGGGTCGCCGCGATGGCGCCTTACTGGAGCGTTGCTCGACGCTTGGCGGGCTAGAAATTCGCGCAGTCGGTCGCAACAGTGTTGGCGCGCTGTTCGCATTGAAGCAGGTAGATTTGGCGCATGCCCATGAAGGCCGCGCTATTCAAGGCGCCTATCTCAATTCTCTGTGGCGCGGCTCACCCTATTTGGTAACCCGACGGGTGCAGCATGGGCCGCGCGCCACGGCTGCGAACCTGCGAATGTACGGCCGTGCTTCAGCGATAGTCCCGGTATCGGCGGCTATCGCGCAATCCATGCGGCGCTTGAATGCGAATTTTCAGCTCACGGTAGTACCCGATGCAAGCTCGGAACTAGTGGCTAATGCGCAAGCGGTACAAACTATTCGTAATCGCTTTCCCGCGCAAACGCTTGTGGGCAATGTCGCGGCCTTGGTTGATTCTCATAAGGGCCAGTTGCAAATTATTGATATTGCGCGTCGCCTGGAGCGCAGTCATCCTGACATTAACTTTCTGTTGGTCGGTGGTGGCGAAGACGAGGCGAGATTAAGGGCAACCGCAGCGGGCTTGGGTAATCTACATTTCATTGGGCATGTGAATAACGTGGGCGACTATCTAGCCGCCTTTGATATATTTTTCTATCCTTCCCGGCATGAGGGTCTGGGATCGGTTTTACTGGATGCCATGGACTTTGGCCTGCCCATCGTTGCGACGCGGGTCGGCGGAATTCCGGAGATTGTTGCTGATGGCGTCAATGGCTTGCTATGTGATGTGGATGACCTGGATGCGCAGTGTGCAGCCCTTCTGCAGATTATGAATGAGCAGTCCTTGGCCGAAAAATTTTCCATGCGCAATAAAGCGCAGGCTAGCAACTACAAACCGATGAAAATGGCCCAGCAATATATAACCATCTATGAGCGAATTCTCGGCAGACAGCACAAGGAGATCTCCAGTCCATGATCATTGTTACCGGCGGCGCTGGGTTTATCGGCAGCAACCTAGTGAGGCAACTCAATGCTGCTGGGGAATCCGATATCTTGGTGGTGGATGAGCTCGAAAATGGCCGCAAGATTTTTAATCTTACAGACTGCCGGATAGTGGATTATTTGGATAAGGACGATTTCTTAAGGGATATTCGCGCTGGCAAGAAATTCGGCCCTAAGTTACGCGGGGTTCTACACAATGGTGCCTGCAGTACCACCACGGAGTGGGACGGGCGTTACATGATGGCCACGAATTTCGAGTATTCAAAGGCGCTGTTGCACTATTGCCTAGATGCCTCTGTACCGCTGGTTTATGCGTCTTCCGCTGCGGTTTATGGCGCGGGAAAAGAATTTCGTATCGAAGCCGACTGCGAAAGACCTATCAATGTTTATGCGTTTTCAAAGTTGAGCTTTGATCAATACGTCAGGCAGTTCTTACCGCAGCCATCTTCTCAGGTCGTTGGGCTGCGGTACTTCAATGTTTATGGTCCCGGTGAACAGCACAAAGGCAAAATGGCGAGTGTTGCTTGGCATTTTCATAATCAACTGTTGGAAGGCGATGAAGTTAGACTTTTTGCCGGCAATGACGGCTATGCTGATGGCGAACAGCGGCGGGATTTTGTGCATGTCGATGATATCGTCAACATTAACTTCTGGGCTTTGGAAAATCCGCAAGTCTCAGGAATTTTTAATGCCGGGACCGGGCGTAGCCAGACCTTTAAAGAAGTGGCCCAGGCGGTTATCGATTGGCACGGGCGCGGCCACATTCGTTACATCCCGTTTCCTGAGCATCTGCAGGGTAGTTATCAAAGCTTTACCGAGGCTGATCTATCGACATTGCGCGCGGCGGGCTACGATAAGTCCTTTCTTGACGTGCAACAGGGCGTCAAGCGCTACTTAGACGCACTTTGAACAAGCGGCGGATCGCCGGTATAAATGACTGACTTCAAACGTTACCTGATCGTCGGCCCGTCCTGGGTCGGCGATATGGTGATGGCCCAATCACTCTTCAAGTTACTCGCACGGCACGGCCCATGTGAGATCGATGTTGTCGCACCGGCCTGGTCTTTACCGTTGTTGGCGCGCATGGCTGAAGTACGCCAAGGCATTGAATTACCGTTGGACCACGGACAGTTGAGCCTGGGCGTGCGTAGAGGTATAGGTCATGCTTTGCGCGGTGAATCCTATCAACAGGCGATCGTTTTACCGCGCTCGTGGAAGTCAGCACTCATTCCATTCTTTGCTAAGGTACCTAAGCGGACGGGGTATCGTGGCGAATTTAGGTACGGCCTGTTGACTGATGTGCGGGAGCTAGATCGCCAGCGACTAGACCAAACCGTAAAGCGATTCTTAGCCTTGGGATTGCCGCCCGAGCAGCCTTTACCAAATACTCCCACGCCCGAATTGCGCATCGACAAGGCAAATGCTCAGGCCTTAAAAGCGCGCTTCGATCTAACAACCGGCGCTGTCGCGCTGATGCCGGGCGCGGCCTATGGCCCAGCAAAGTGTTGGCCTTTAGAGCACTTTGGCGCATTGGCGCGCGAGATCACCGCCGCAGGCAGGCAAGTCTGGGTATTAGGGTCAAGGGCCGATCATGCGGCTGGGGAGCAAATTGGTCGTCACGCGGGTTCAGCGCTCAGGAATTTGTGCGGGCGTACCGAGTTGGCAGACACCGTGGATATTTTTTCGCTGGCTACCGCCGCGGTAAGCAATGATTCTGGTTTGATGCATGTCGCCGCGGCAGCGGGTGCGAACATCGTCGCGATCTATGGCTCCAGCTCGCCCAGCTATACACCACCGTTAACGACAAAGCACCGCACGCTCTATCTCGGCCTGGAATGCAGCCCTTGTTTTAAGCGCGCCTGTCCCCTGGGTCATTTGCGGTGTTTGAATGATATTAAGCCTGAGGAGGTATTTAACGCGCTCAGCTTGTGATCCGCTTTGTTGAATCGATTCATCTCAGCGCTGCATCCTTGTCCGCTATTTTGGACCGTGTTTTTCCCGTAACGGGCCTGCATACGGTCACCCTGGACCGTTGCTGATTGATCAGTTTGGTCGCGACAAGCGTCGCGGATCTCTTAGCCGCCCTTTGAATACCGCGCCCAGTCCCCGTTGTAAGACTTGCCAGTGATCGATGAATTCGGGCAATGGGTCATCCCAACGAAACACATCGGCAGATATTGCGGGGTTAAAGCCGGCAAGATAACTGGCCACGGCCCGTAGCTTTCCCGGTTTTGCCAACGCGGCTGGATGCTCGCCACCCGATAGATAGTTCACCAGTGCTACCAGGTCGCCTCGATGCCAGCAGGTGCGGCTACCTAGCTGAATCGGCTCGGGCTGCGGTATTTTGCCGTGCATAAAGTACTGGTAAACCCAAGCGGGAAAATCCCAACCCGCATTGACCGAACCGGCGGCCGAGGACCAGAATCGGCCGTTGGTCTCCATGTAACAAAGTCGCCCGTTACGTGAGTCCAGCAGCGAACAGAATTGTGCAACGCCGGTCCAGTTGAGATACCCCAGCATCGAACGTGCGCCGCGTTCTCCATCAGGGTGTACCGGCATGATTTCTCTGAGCACGCCTTGGCCCTTTAGTGTTCGCAGTGACCGGTGCTCGTGCATGGCAATGACTTCGCCGTCCACGGCAAAGCAGCAGACATTACGTCCTTCACCTGGGATAAATTCCTGAAACATGGGGTAGCGGCCATCACCACAGTACTGTTTTAGGTAGCCGCGCAGCTGTGCTTCTTCCTGGACGTAGAGGACTTTAAATGGAAAAGCATCAAGCTGTTTATCGTAGGGTGACCCGGCCGGCTTCATTACCATGGGGAAGCCGAGCTTGTCGATCAGTTCGGGAATCTGTTCGGTATCTTGCATTTCAAATTGCGCTGGCAGCTCGATACATTGCTCCCTGGCAATGGCTAGATTAATACGCTTATCCAAGACTCGTCGCAGTGAATCAGGGGCCGCGGCGGCTAGTTTTACGCTAGATTCGAATTCAGCGCGGCGGTCTTCAATGGCCAGCAGGCTTTCCTCGAGCACTGGTATGACCAGGCGAATGTCATGCGCTTTTATTAGAGCGAGCAGATGATCGGTGAAAGCCTGTGGTTCGCCGCCTGGGGAAGGGGCAACCGACCAATGCTGGGTCCAGCGGGAGTGCCGACACAGACTGTGGCTTGTATCGCTGACGGCGATAAATTCAACACCTTGCTTGGCCAAAGAGCGGGCCACCGCCAGCGATGGACGCCGGTTACCGTCGGTGATCAATACTTCGATTTTTTGCTTGTTACTCACTGACCGCGCTAATTGGCCCCTGACTAGGCTTGGACATTCCCTATGTAGAATGCTTAGGTATTTGACTTAACTATGTTTGTTGGAAGCCTGTCGGTAGCTTGCGCTATGGTGACAGAAATTGCTTGAGAATTGCCGCTAAAATTTGAATAGGTTCATAGCAATGCTGCGTGGTGGTTTCGCGGTTCTTCTGCGGCCGCTACTGCTGCCGGTTTATTGGCTGTCGGGGTTCATGCCTCGGCGAGGGTCGTTGTGGGTTTTCGGTTCTTGGGGAGGTTACCGGTACGCCGACAATGCGGCCGCATTTTTCGAGTATTGTGACGATGAACTAAGTGGTCGGGTGGAGCTGGTATGGATTACCCGGCGTTTAACGGTTCTGCAGCAAGTTCGTAAACGGGGTGCGCGGGCCCATTTGGCTTGGTCGCCGCTCGGTATTTTCTATTGTTTACGTGCAGCTGTGCATGTTTTTGACTGTTTCGCCAAGGACACAAATTTTTGGTTTTCCAAAGGCGCTAGTCGGATTAACTTGTGGAGCGGCGTGCCCTTAAAGACATTTGAGCGCGATATCGATAATCCTCGCAATCGCTATCATCGTCTATTTCACGGGTCATGGTATGAGCGCCTGCTGCTTTCCGCTCTCATGCCGTGGCATGTGACTAAGCCAGACCTGCTCATTGCGACATCGTCCGAGCATCGCGACATCGTTTGTCGTGCCTTTGGGGTATCGACGGACCGGGTTGCTGTTACCGGTTATCCGCGCAATGTTCGTCTACTGACAAAAGGCGATACCCAGGCATTGCCACGTGAAGTTGGAAAAGCTAAGGCGCAGGATCGTCGCATTTGTATTTATATGCCGACTTTTCGCGACAGCGGCCGCAGCTTTATTGATTTCAACTGGTCAAAAATTGACGAAGTACTCGCTAATGCCAGCGCGACGCTTTTTGTGAAATTTCATCCCCTGGATGCGACGCAGTTGGATGGCAGTTATAGGTTTATTCATTCATTGGATCGCAATACCGATGTCTATGAATTGCTGCCGCACTGTAGCTTGTTAATCAGCGACTACTCGTCCGTCATTTGGGATTTCATGTTGCTGTCACAACCGATCATATATTTCGTCCCCGATCTAGAAGAATTTCAGGCTGATAGCCGCGCGATGAATTTTTCCATCGATGAAATTGCCGTCGGGCCCGTTTGTCGAAGTTTCGGTGAATTGTTATCAGCTATGGCCGACATTCTGCAAGCCGCGCAGCAAAATTGGGCCGAAACGTCTCATGGTCAAGCCGTACTGCAGCGAGTTCATGCTTATACCGACGGTGAAGAAAACGTTCGCGTGTTGGCCGCAATAGAGAAATTTCTGGTAGAGCGCAAATAGTCTGCGTTGCTGTTGGTGCAACACAGTATGCGATGTCGGATATTCGGACGCAGGTCAGTCGTTTACAGCTGCGGCGATAGGCGTGACAAATTGCGGCTACATCGCATATTCACCCATGGCCATGCGGTGGAAGTTTCGGGCTTATAATCGGCGCTAACGGGAGGAATTGCTATGCGGGCAAAAACAGATTCATCGATTGTTTTACAAGCGTTCTTGTTTCTCATGGTCATATCGCTGCCCTCGTTTGCCTGGGCGCAAATTGATGAAATAGTTGTCTCGGTACGCAAGATGGAGGAAAGTCTGCAAGACGTGCCGCTGTCGGTATCAGCCCTGGACAACGAGCAAATTCAACGCTTGGGTATTGCTGATATCAGGGATGTCGCCAAGTACACGCCTGGCATTGAGTTTGACGACGGGTTCGGGGCGCAAGACACACGCATTGTCATTCGCGGTTTATCACCCACTCGCGGTCGTCCGAATGTTGCATTTCTAGTTGACGGTATTGATTTCACCGGCGAGGCGGTTGGTACCGCCGGCGGGGCATTCTCCGTCAATCAGCGTTTACTTGATGTTGAAAGGGTTGAGGTTGTGAAGGGGCCGCAAAGCGCCTTGTATGGGCGCAGCGCATTTGGCGGTGCCATCCAATACATCACTAAGACGCCCAGCCTGGAAGGCTCTGAAGTTGAGTTAGCCACCGATTTTGGATCTGAAGATCAGTTTCAAGTCACCGCGGCAGCGGGCATGCCTTTTGGCGACCGTTTTGGCGTCCGCGCCAATCTCATGTGGTATGACGAAGCCGGGCTCTATAACAATACAACGACGTCAAGCGAAGTTGGCGGCTCTAAGGGCAGCGGTTTGGCCCTGACGGGTTTATGGGAGCCTTCGGATAAACTCAGTTTCAAGGCGCGCGGCGCATTTTCGGATGAAGAATACCAGCCTGCCGCGCAGGCGCGAGTTTTTGCCAATCGGCTCGTGGATATCAATGACTCCGTAGCGGCCCAGGGCGGTAATAACTTGATTTCTCAAGCCGGCGGACCCTTCGGCTTGTTTGCGGGCAACTACCCCGATTGCCCCGGACCGATACCGCGCGACGGTACGGTGTCGGGTTGCTTCAATACGCCTAAACCGCTGGTTGTTGGTGTGGTGCCGGGCGGCGATGAACTATCGATCAAACAAAGCCACGATGCACGCACCGGGCTGGCGTATTCAGGCACAGACTTACAGACCACGAACGTCACCTTAGTCGCTGACTGGAGTGCTGAGTACGGCGTGTTAAAGTCCTTTACGGGTTTGTCCCACACTGAGTCAGATCAAAAATTCGACGGCGACTGGGATGTGATGGAAGCGGGTGTCGCGCAAATACCGCTCAATCCCGTTGATGCCGCCTGGGGGTTTACGCCGGCGGACTGTATCAACGGTCCCGATTGTTCGCCGACGGCACAACAAATCGTGTTCGAGAATGAGACTGATCTGTTCAGCCAGGAGTTTCGCTTTGCGACCAACCGCGACGGGTTTTGGAATCTGACCACCGGCGCGCTGTACTGGACTGAAGATGTCGATCAGCAGGATAAATCTATCTCCATTACACCCTCATCGGTGCGTGGAGACGATAGTTTTTTCGGCCTGCCGCCGGATCAGCTGCCGACCGCATCGTCGATACTTGGGGATCCCGCGGCCACGATTATCGATCCTCGCTTCGCGGGACGCGATACGGAGCACTGGTCTGTTTACGCTTCGCTAGACCTCAATTTCAGCGAAGCCTGGAAACTTACCCTTGAAGGTCGTTACGTTGATGAAGAGGTCACGGTGGAAGGCCCTGAATGTCTGCCGCAAGAATCCGTTGATCGGGCCGGTTCTCAATTCAATATCAGTACTCCTGTAACTGCGCCCAATGGTGAGGTGTTCTGCGGCCCTGCATTCCGCGGCGGATCGGCAACCGTGGTGGCGAACGGAATGGGTACGGCACCCGCCGGCGTTTACGTCAATGCTGTTTCTAGAACTTTGGTGGCCGAGAGTGAAACCGATTTTTTTGTGCCCAAGGCAATACTTGAGTGGCAGGCTAACGACGACCAGCTTTGGTATGTCTCCGTCGGCCGCGCTATAAAACCGGGGGGCATCAGCACGGTTATCGGCGGTAATTTCTTCGTGCCGGAGAACAACCGTTTCGATGATGAAAAGCTGATCGCTTATGAAGTCGGTGGTAAGACTGTTTGGGGCGGCGGCAATATCATCGTCAATGCCGCTGCTTTTTACCAAGACTACACCGACAAACAAGTGGGTGTTACGCGCTTTAACCCGCTGGTGGGTACCGATGTCGGCACCATTGAAAATGCCGGCGAGTCGGAAATTAAAGGTTTCGAAATCGATGCCCAGTGGCAGATTAATGATAATTTCTTTTTATCTGCCGGCTATACCTGGACGGACGCTGTGTACTCAAAATTCGAGGCGACGACAGGCTCAACCAACGAAATGGCACGGTTACTCGTTGCCGGAAATGGCGGATGTTTAGAAGTAATCAATGGGCCGCCGGGCGAGACGGGTATTTGCCGTGTCAGCTTCACCGGCAATGATATCGAAGACATACCGGAGCACAGTTTTGTCGGTTATGGTCGATTTTCCATGTCTATGCCGGGCGGGGAGCTTGAGCTATTTGTTGATGCCAGCACCAGCTATCGATCGCAACGATTTGTTGACGAAACGAATATCAAGTTGCTGGATGAGTATTGGTTGGTGGATACGCGTATCGGGTTAATCGCCGAGGCTTGGGAAGTTGTATTTTTCGTCGATAATCTTTTTGACGACGACACGGTCAAGACCGGTGTTGATTTCGGTTCTCAGGTCGATACCTTGCGCCAGGCGCATTGGCCGCCCGCGCCCGGCGACGGCCTAATCGCCAATTTGCCTAAGCCACGCTTGTATGGCGTTCGTGCTGCTTTTCGCTACGGTGCCAACAAATAGCTGTATGTTGGTCACTGGTATGCAGCACGATCGATGGGTGGAGATTACGATTTCCGACGACTTTGAAGAGTTTACTGCGGTCGCTGAGCATTGTTTTTCTGTGGGCTTATCCTAGCGGCCTCGTGATGAAACTGAAGATAGCCCGTGTCGGCAACCTGGGCATATCGGGGTATGCTTAAGCTTGTTCAGAGGTGGTTGGGTTCGTTCTCACATCGGCGCAGAAACTAACTATCGGTGATGTCGGCATGCGGCCTTGGACGGCATGAGCCGCTTGGTATAGTGCGAGCAGCAACTGCTGTTGATTGTTGCTGTTTTTTTCTCCAGCTGCTGTCGGCAATTGTACTTGGAGATACTAGTGGTTCGTCTGGCCGCCCCATTCGTTTGTCGTTGATGAGCACCGTGGGTGATAACAGGAATTTGTGCATGTTGACCCAGCACGTAGGGGCGGAAATTCCTGTGCTGCCATCATCAGCAATCGGCAACTGACCATGTCGCTGTTCATGCTAATTCTGGGCGTTGCGGAACTGCTACTTTTCATTTGGATACTGCTGCAATGGCGGCGACAGCCCAGCAACATTGTCCTGAGTTTGATTGCCCTCATTGCCTTCTCCGTCGGCTTTGATTCGTTCTTAACGGGTTTTGGCCGTTGGCTGGGATTCGGCAGTAACCTGGAATATCTAACGCGTTTTCGCGCAGTTTGCGCCTTATTTAGTCTGTCACTCATGCCCTTGGTTTGCGCCTTGATTTTGCGCTTGGCGGGGGTGACGTGGTTGTCCATGCGCGCGCTATTGGTGTCGCTGGCATTGCTACTGGTCGCGGTGGGTCTTTATGAGGCTTACCGCGTGGGCACGGCCGATTGGTATCCTGCCTGCGTGTTGGATGTTCAGCGCTACGTGATGAAAGTTCCCTTGAATCAGGCGTGCTCGCCCGAAGAGGCGGGACTGGGTGCATTTACGATGCCGCCGGTGGTGATGCTGGGTTCTTTCTTGGTCTTATTGACTGGCATTTTTCTATGGTGGCGAAAGTCTTGGCCCTGGCTCGCTGTTGCTTCCATCGCCTTGTTTGCAGCATTGGCAGTACCGCGCGAGGGATACCTCAGCTTCTTCGCCTACCCGTTTGACGGATTGCTCACGGCCGTGTTGGCAATTACCGCAATACATTTCGCTGCGAATCGGGAGTCGGGATGAACGACCCGCTTGGATTCGGGTAAGAAACCCACGCTGGCTGGCGAGGGCCAAACGCTTGCCGCCGGTATCTTTTCAGGCGGCGGCGCGCAGTAAGTTAATCGGTGCCAGCTCGGGCTTACGGCAATTTTCCACGGGCAAGACGGCGGTATAGATCAGGGCATGTTGTCCAGACAGGCAGGCGTGGCTCACCATGTCGGTGAACACCATCCAAGCGGTGTACGGCTTAAAGCGCATTTCTTCATGACCAACCGGGTCTTGTTGAAATGCCGGAGTATCTTTCATGAAATTATGAAAGCGCCGCATCGCCCGGTCGTAGGGGCTGTTGTCTAGAACCTTAGCCAGTGGCAAGCCATGTTCAGCCAGTCCATTCAATGCAGAGCTGCGTAAGCGATCCAGTACGGACTTTTCTAAGCTGCCCAAGTGCTCGGCGGTCATGCCGGCTTGTTTACCGTAGCGCTGCAACAGCTCAGGCAGCGCGCCCTTGGTGGACCAGACACGGTCTTCTTCGGGATTGACGTTCACGAAAAAACGCAGCAAGCGATCACCGTTGGTTGCACCGTAGGCGCCGGCATCAAGATGCACCAGTTCGTTACTGGCATGGGCCTTTAGATTGCGGCCGCGTTCTTGGATCGGCCGGAAGCTACAGGTTCCGACCCGCATGTTGCGCGTCAGGCTAGGCATTATTTTTTTTAGAAAATGAGTGACGCGATCACGGTGATTGGTGAGCGTCCTATGCGCCAACTCGGCGACCGGTGAGTTTTCTTGCAAACCCACGACGCGGTCGGCTTCGGGGTGATAGCTGACGTTCTTGCGTTTGAGTTGCCCGGGCAGTTCTTCGCGCAGCGTCTCAAGTTCCGCCGGCGACGGCAGGCCGATGGGGCAGTGGGTGAATTCCACCACATTACCTGCTTCCAGCAGATCGCCGGCTGCATCGGGTTGCAAGCTCTCAATCTCTTGTTTATTAAAGGATTTTCTCATCTTCTAATCCTCCTTGGTCACTGCTGGGAGTCTAGCCTTTGCCGCCGGCGCCTGCCATGGGGATTCTCCCTAGCGCTCTAGTGCGTGACGAATCTTGGTCTGTACACCCTCGAGGGTGATTAAGTCCATGGCCGACTCATCGCGCACTCGCGTGCCCCAGCGCAGTTGATCCACGGTTTTGCCGTATTCCTTTTGCACGGCTTCAGGGTACTTGTCCACCACCAAGTCCTGGCAAAAATAGGGCGCGGCTCGAAATCGATTGGTGGTTGCATAAAGGCCCACCACCGGTGTGTTGACCGCTGTGGCCATGTGTGCGGGTCCGGAGTCAGGGCAGATCAATAGGTCGGCTGCGTCGATTAACGCCAAAACTTGTTTTAGGCTGGTTTCGCCAATTAGGTTGGTAACCGGTCCGGCGGCCGCAATACCCTGGCCATAACGCACTTCCGTCTCAGTCGGCCCCCCGGTCAAAATGATGTTTGCATCGTATTCTTGAATTAGCCAGGCAGTGAGTGCGGCATAATGCTCGGCGCGCCAGTTCCGGAAATTGCGAAAGCGCGCGTTACTACAGGGACTGATAACAATAATGGGTTTTTTCCCTGCGCAATGCTTAGCGGCGAAGCTTTTGTCTGCGTCACTCAGCGGGATGTCCCAGCGCAGGTCTCGATCGGTTAGTCCAAAATGCTCGGCAAAGCCGAAGAAGCGGTCCATCACGTGCACGCGGTCTTTGGCTTGGGTGCGCGCATTGGTAAACAGCCATTGATAGTCGTTGACCCGCCCACCCAAACCCAAGCGTAACTTCGCTGAAACACTCAGGCTAATGAAGTTGGCGCGCATGGAAGGATGCATATGCAGCAGCAGCGGAAATCGCCGGCCAGCCACTTGCCGTCGAACTGCGCGGCGGCTATTGCGCGGGTCGCGCTTATCGTAGGTGATAAACTCCACACCGCTTAAGCCTTCGAGTAGGGCATGTTCAGTGCGGCCGATAATCCAAGTAATACTGGTTTCAGGCCAATACGACTGGAAAGTTCGAACCACCGGCACGGTGTGGCAACAATCGCCAATTGCCGATAGGCGGATTAGGCACAAAGATTCGGGCGGCTGCTCCCGGGAAAAGGACATGACGACGTGAGGCGCACCGAACAGATTGGACCAAGCTTGATCCTATACGATGCCTCCCGCATCAGCCAGATGAATGAGGCATTGTTCGAGCCGGCCCATTGGCCCGGTGCGTCTACAGCGCCGGGTTACGCGGGTGGCCGGGGCAATACCTTGTTCGTTCAACATGCGGGCCAAGACTGGGTGCTGCGCCACTATCACCGGGGCGGACTGGTTGGGCGCTACTTGAACGACCGGTTTCTGTGGACGGGATTGCGGCGTTCACGGCCTTATCGCGAGTTCATACTGCTTGAAGAGCTGGTGCGTCGAGGGCTACCCGTTCCCGAACCCATAGCCGCACGCGCTGTGCGCCACGGTTTGGTTTACTCAGCCGATCTCATTACCCAGAAAATTCCCGATGTCGTGCCGCTTTCAACAAGATTGGCGCAGCAGAGCTTGGGTGAAAATGTTTGGCGTCGTGTGGGGTATTTGATTGGCGAGTTTCATACACAGCGTGTTTACCACGCGGATTTGACGGCCCACAATTTGCAAATTAACGGTGCCGACAACATTTTCTTGTTAGATTTTGACCGCGGAAGAATCATGCCAGAATCCGGTGCCTGGCAAGAAAATAACTTGCGGCGATTGCAACGATCTCTAAATAAGATTAGCGCTACGGAAAATATCAGTATTCCCATCGCGTCCTGGGGCTGTCTAGTTGACGCTTATCGCGAAAAACTATCGGCGGCCTCATAAGGATTCACATGCGGCGGTGGCCTGTCCTTAAATCGTCGATGCACCCAGTAGTACTGTTCCGGTGCATGCCTAATGTGTTCTTCTAGCAGTTCGTTAATGCGCAAGGCGTCGGCCGCCGGGTCTGCGCTCGGAAAATCTTCTAAGGCGGGCAACACATCCACATGGTATCCGCGGCCATCTGCCCGGCGTCGCGGCAAGTAAGGTACGACTTTCGCTTTGGCGATTCGGGCAATGTGCGTGAGGGCGGCATTAGTCATTGCCGGTTCGCCAAAAAAATCCACCAGTTCATGGTATTTGTGACGATAGCTTTGATCTGCCGCATACCACAGTGGCACCTTACCGTTACGTAACAGTCGAATGGTTTGTCGCATGTCATCCTTGGGGATTAGGAATTTGGTGGAACGGCTGCGCATGCGCCGGAGTATTTCGTCCAGCAATTGATTCTTGTTAGCACGGTACATGGCCGCCATGTCATATTCAGTAGGTAGCAACAGACGCGTGCCGCGACCCGTTATTTCTATGCCGGTGAAATGTCCGCTGAGCAAAACCACGCCGTGACCCGCAGCCAGCGGCTCGATCATATTCTCCATGCCATCGATATGAATCAGCCTGGCCAGCCGCGCATCGCTGGCCCACCAGGCAAGGCCCATTTCAAACAAACCCATGCCCAGAGAGGCGAAATGCTCGCGCAGAATTTTTTCCCGGCATTCTGCGTCTAATGCCGGGAAACAGAGGGCAAGATTTACCCGGGCGATATGCCGACGGCGCGGCGTGAGCCGATAGATGAGATTACCAAGAATTCTTCCAAGAAAAAGTTGTATCCGGAATGGCAACAGCACCAGTAGCCGCAATAGTCCTACGCCCAGCAGCAACGGCCAGTGACGGGGCGCGGCCGCAAAGCTTGCAAATGATCGCTGGCTGAGGGCGCTCATGTGATATACCGCAACAAACCAGGCCGAATGACGCCCCGCATTACAAAATAGACTTGAAAAACATGGTCATTACTACGATAACTACAGACTCTGTTCCTTGGTCTTAAGCGCATGCAAAGAATTTTACTGTTTCTAGGCACCAATATCGCCGTGCTGGCGGTCTTGGCTATTGTCACGCGATTGCTCGGGCTTGAGGGTTATATCAATGCCCAGGGTAATTTAGATCTCAATAGCTTGCTGATTTATTCGGCAATTATTGGTTTTACCGGATCGTTCATTTCCTTGGCCATGTCCAAATCCATTGCCAAATGGACAACTCGAGCCAAAGTCATCGATCAACCCGCTAACACCGAAGAATCGTGGTTACTAAACACGGTTCAACGCCATGCGACGGCCGCGGGCATCGGTATGCCAGAAGTGGCTATTTACGATTCGCCGGAACCCAATGCATTCGCCACGGGTGCACGGCGCAATAGTGCTTTGGTGGCCGTTAGCAGCGGCTTACTACGTGGAATGCGTGAAAACGAAGTGGATGCCGTGCTGGCCCATGAGATTGCCCATGTGGCTAACGGTGACATGGTGACGCTGACCTTGATTCAAGGCGTGCTCAATACTTTCGTGATTTTCTTGTCCCGCATTGTCGGCTTTTTTGTGGACCGTGTGCTGCTGAAAAATGATCGCGGTTACGGTATCGGGTTTTTCGTCTCGTCGTTTATCGCGCAGATATTGCTTGGCATTTTGGCTAGCGCCATCGTGATGTGGTTTTCACGCCGACGCGAATATCGTGCCGATGCCGGTGGCGCGAAGCTGGCTGGGCGGGCGAACATGGTTGCGGCTTTAGAGCGGCTTAACAGCCTGCACTCACCCAGTCAGCTGCCTGATCAGTTGCAAGCCTTTGGTATCGCCGGTGGCGGTGGTGGCGCGCTGAAAAAATTGTTTCTGTCGCACCCGCCCTTGGAAGAACGAATCGCGGCACTGCGCAATGCCGGCCCTTAACAGCTAGGATGTTTCTTCGGTTTCAGCCGTGACTGCTTCGCTACCGCTTTCTTCGGAGCCGTTAGCGGCATCGCGTTCGCTGGCCTCTTCTTCGCTATCGGTCGCGGCGTGCCGGCCCCAATCCGCGGCGAAAATAGTGTCTGGGGGCGGGCCGTCGGCCTCCATACCAATGCGAAACGCTGCAAAACCAGGCATGACGACTTGGTTGAGCGCCATACCAAGCACGCGGCCTTCGTTGACGGCGTAGATTAGATTTTGTTCGTTGGTAATCGGGTCGGTGACCGTACCCAATACGTCTCCGGGTTCCACGACTTGGCCGAGACGCGCGACCGAAAACAGAATGCCACCGTGATCGGCGCGAATCCAATTGGCGTGGTAGATCACCGGATCAGCTTGGCCGAGTAGTTGCACCCGTTTGACCATATCCAGCGAGGCGAGCAAGGAAAATATTCCCGTCACACCCTCGGCGACTTTGTCCGATTGTAGCCGCAAGGGTTCGCCCGCCTCTAAGGTCACTGTGGGAATGGCCGCGTCGGTGGCCGCGTGTCGCAGCGTGCCCATGGCCGGCTCGCTATGCAGTACGACCATGCCACCAAAGCCTTGTGTCACTTCGCGAATACTGCGATGACGTAAATCCGCGCGTAATTGCGGCAGGTTGGTCCGATAGAACGAACCCGTGTGTAAATCTACCAAGGTGTCGCAGCGACGAATAATGTTTTCAAAAAACGAATACGCAATGCGCGAAGCGGAGCTGCCTTGGGGGTTCCCTGGAAAATAGCGATTCAAATCCCGGCGATCGGGTAAATAGCGGGATCCGCGGCGAAAACCTTGCAAATTGACAATGGGCACGCCGATGACGGCGCCATTTAGCTTTTTCGGCTCCAGTTCGTGCATAACTCGCCGCACCATTTCGATGCCATTGAGTTCGTCGCCATGTATCGCCGCAGTGAGGCAAACAGTGGGTCCAGGTTTCGTGCCGTTGACGACCAAGACGGGCGTGGTGGTGGACACGCCCTCAAAAACTTCGCTGGCCGACCAGGTCAAGCGTCTCGAGCTGCCGGCTGGAATCGCTTGGCCCAGCAATTCCAGACTGCCTTCTCCGGGTGGCTCGTCTGGCTCGCCAGGCTGTTCTTCGGTGTTTACAAGCTCGCTAAAGTCCGCCGGCGCCGCCGATTTTTCGGTAATGGGCGTTTCGGGCGGTTGATTTTCCAGCGCTGGCTGGGAATCACCGGCGATGTCGCCGGCGGCTTTTTCGGTCATCGCTTCGGGTTCTTGCGCGGCTAACTCCGCCGGCGGCGTGCTCAGCGGCTGCTGCTTGATGGCCTGGGAGGCCGGCGAAGGGTCGCAGCCGGTCAGGCAGCACAAAGTGGCAACGACGGCGCCAAAGGTCATCAGGCGCGCCGCCTGGAGAAATGAGACTTGATCCACGATGAGCGAAAGAGTTAAGTTATGTTGAAAGGTAGCGGTCGGAAGATAAAGAAAAATATACCTATTTTCCGTGATGCGCTAGCAATTTTTTTCGGCATTAGAACAATTTGAAGCCGATCGGCGGCCGGCGAGCCGCCAATTTGACCCTCAATTTATGTGAAGCGCGTTATGCGGCCAAGCAATGGGCCTCGCTATGCTTCCATGAACCCCGGACGCAGGGAAGTGCCCTGGTCGGACCGCCCGTAACCCGCAAGGACAGCATTGTAATGAGTTTTGGCCCCAAGTCGCTTATTAACCTCGGTCGGATTGCTGTGCTGCTGCTATGCGTCGCGGTGAATCAAGTCGGGGCAGAGGGTTTATTGCGGCCCGCGGGTTTGGAACCGGAAATCGCTTTTTGGCGGAGCATATTCGCCGAAATCAGCACCTCCCAGGCCGCCATTCATGATGCCCGCCATCTGTCAGTGGTCTACGAAATCGTCGATCTGCCGCCCCAAGCCAGTGCGGCGGCGAGAAAACGCGTGGCCAAAGCGGCCCGCAAACGCTACGAGAAAATCTTGGCGGTGCTCGCTTCGGGTCGGCGTTCCGGGCTAACGAGCGAGCAGCGCCGGGTACTTCAGCTGTGGCCGGACGATGTCAGCAATGCGGAATTGCGGCGTGCCACCAAGCGCATTCGATTCCAAAACGGCATGTCGGATCGCTACCGCGCCGGCTTGGAGCGCTCAGGTCAATGGCGCGACTACATTCGAGCGCAACTGGACGAGCATGGTGTGCCGGCGGGATTGGCCGCGTTGCCCCACGTGGAATCTTCGTTTAACCCTACTGCCAGGTCGCACGTGGGTGCGGCGGGTATGTGGCAGTTCACCCGCGGTACCGGGCGGCGGTTCATGCAGGTGGATCATGTGGTTGACGGTCGTCGTGATCCGTTCATGTCTAGTGAGGCCGCCGCGAAATTGCTCGCCTATAACTACTCCATTGTCAAAGTCTGGCCCTTGGCGATTACGGGTTACAACCATGGCATCGCGGGCATGCGTCGCGCGGTGCGTACCTTGGGCACGACGGATATCGAAACCATCGTACGTCACTACAAAGGCCGCGCTTTTGGCTTTGCGTCGCGAAACTTCTACGTGGCGTTTCTCGCTGCCTTGGAAGTGGAACGCGACGCTGAGCGCTATTTCGGCGAGGTGACACGCCTCGCGCCGCGACCTGACTTGCTCGTGGTGACGCCGGCCTATATTCCGGCGGCCGAGCTTGCCACGGCGTTTGGAATTACCACCGAAATTCTCAAGGCCTACAACCCCGCGCTGATGCCGACGGTTTGGTCCGGGGCTAAACATGTGCCGCGTGGATTTCCCCTGCGCCTACCCATCAATAACGGCCGTGATACCTCGCCGCTGCGATTGGCCTCGATCCCAGAGCGTGCTCGTTACGCGGAACAAACGCGCGATGTCTCGCATCGCATTCGGCGCGGTGAAAGTCTTTCGGTCATTGCCCGGCGCTACAAAACCAGCGTCGCCGAGCTGATGGCCATGAATGGCCTGCGCAGCCGGCACCGCATTCGCGCCGGTCAGACTCTGCGCCTACCCTTGAGCGATACGACCGCCAGACCGGCGGTTCAGGCCGATGCCGAAACCTATCGTGTACGCTCCGGAGACACCTTGGGTGGCATCGCCCAACGGGCAGGCGTTAGCCAGTCATCCTTGCTGGCCCTGAACAATCTCAGCAACCGGAACCGTATTTACCCGGGTCAGCTGTTGCGATTGCGGCGAGCGGAGGCCGTTGTTGCGCCGGCGAATAGCCCAGCCGCCGGCGACTCGGCCGTGGTTTCGTCGGCTCCATCAGCATCTTCTGCCGCTTCGACAGCACACGCCGATGCGGGATCAACGCCACCGGCGGCCGTGCTCGCAACCGCCGAGGCATCGGCGCCCCCGCCGCCAGCGGCAAAAGATTCCGGATCAGCTACATCCCTAATCGTGCCGCCAGCGTCCAGCGCGGCGGCCACAAGCATGGCCGAGCTTGCCGACGATGCAGCGCCCGTGGTGCCGGTCACGGATGAAGCTGATGCCTTGCTGGCGGATCCTAGCGACTATTTGGTGGCGGCAGATGGCAGCGTTGAGGTGCAAGCCGCGGAAACTCTTGGCCACTATGCCGACTGGCTAGAGCTGCCTACCCAACGATTGCGCGAAAAAAACGGCTATTCATTCCGCCAGCCTGTGGTTATTGGCCGGCGTGTGAAGCTGGATCTCAGCAAGGTTTCCGCTGAAGACTTTGCCGCGCGGCGAATTGCCTATCATCGCGAGTTGCAAGGCATGTTTTTTTCCCAGTATCGCGTCACAGAAACCACTGTGCATAAACTGCGGCGTGGTGAATCGGTATGGCTGTTGGCCCTGCAACGTTACAAGGTGCCTGTTTGGTTGTTGCGGCAATATAATCCTGACCTGGATTTGGATCGCGTTCGTCCCGGCATGCCCTTAGTCTTTCCCCAAGTGGAAGAGCTGGAAACCGTACGCCACGGCACTGACACTTTGGCTGACGCATCATGAACGAGTTCGGGGCTATTGCGTACCGGCGTCAGTTTGGTTTTACTGCGCTTCGCTTAGAGTAGTTTTTCCTGCCTATGATTAGGGTTTTAGTTGTCGGTTTATTGTCCGGCATCAGCGCCATGGCCATCGCCAACGTACCAGCCAATGGCGATTTTCCACTGGCTGACCGGGTCATTGTGCGCAAAGCGGAGCGCAAGCTGGTTCTTTTGCGCGGTGATGAGGTCATTAAGTCGGCGGATATCGCCCTCGGCTTGGCGCCTAAGGGGCACAAACAGCGTGAAGGTGACCTGAAAACGCCCGAAGGGAATTATCGCCTGGTCGAACGCAATCCGGACAGTGATTTTTTTCTGTCCATTCGAATCTCTTATCCCGCCAAAGCCGATAAATTAAGGGCTCAGAGCATGGGTGTTTCACCCGGCGGTTTGATCATGATTCACGGCCAGCCCAACAAGCCTAAGCACAACGAGGAATACTATCGCCGGACCGACTGGACCAATGGCTGCATCGCGGTGTCTAACTCGGATATGGTTGATATTTGGCTGATGACCGAGATCAACACGCCGATCAGCATTGTGCCCTAGCGCCGCCTAAATCTGCTTTACATTCATCTGACAGTTGTCTTTCGTCATTTCTGGCCCAACGAGACCTTGTATGCGCGCTCGCACCGACACCATTGATGTAATGCCCGAAGGCAGCCTTGAGGTGCTGTCGCAAGACGAGGTTAATCGCTTGCGCAGTACCGACGAGGGTGGCCAGCACGAGTTTCTGCGGCGTTGCGCCCTGGCGGTATTGAATGTCGGCAGTCGCACGGATGATACGCGCGCAATTCTGGCCGAATTTGCCGACTTCGATATCAATATCGTCCAGCAAGACCGTGGGGTAAAGCTTGCGCTACGTAACGCACCTGCCGATGCATTCGTCGATGGGCGAATGATTCGGGGCATTCGTGAGCAATTGTTCGCGGTGTTAAGGGACGTGGTTTACATCAACAGTGAAGCGGCGGCCGGCCGCTTCGATTTTGACACCAGCGAAGGAATTACCAACTCGATCTTTCATATTCTGCGTAATGCGGGCGTGCTGCGCGTCCCGGCGGAGCCCAATTTGGTGGTTTGCTGGGGCGGCCATGCCATTAATCGCGTGGAATATGAGTACACCAAAGACCTGGGTTATCAACTTGGGCTGCGTGGTTTAGATGTCTGTACAGGTTGTGGTTCGGGCGCCATGAAGGGGCCCATGAAAGGCGCTAACGTCGGCCATACCAAACAGCGCATTCGCCATGGGCGATACATAGGTATTACCGAACCGGGCATCATTGCGGCCGAATCACCCAATCCCATCGTTAACAAGCTAGTGATCATGCCGGATATGGAAAAACGGCTGGAGGCCTTTGTGCGGGTTGCCCACGCTATCGTTATCTTCCCCGGCGGCGTTGGAACTGCGGAAGAATTGCTATTTTTGTTGGGCATCTTGCTGCAGCCGGAAAACCGCGAGGTGCCCGTGCCCATCTTGCTCACGGGTCCACCCTCTAGTGCGGAGTATTTTGCCAGCCTTGACAGTTTCATTGGGGCAAGCCTGGGTGATATGGCTCGTCGTCTGTATCGCATAGAGATTGGTGATCCAGAATCCGTGGCGAAGATGGTTACCGCGGCCATCGGCGAGGTCCGCGAGTTTAGGCACGCCAACCAGGATGCCTTCTATTTCAACTGGCGGTTGCAGATGAATTTGGATTTTCAGCAACCTTTTGTCGCGACGCATGAATCCATGGCGCAGCTAAAACTACACCTGGATCAAGAACCGCAAGCCCTTGCTCTGCAGCTGCGCCGCGGTTTTTCAGGCTTGGTAACCGGTAATGTCAAAGAGGAAGGCATTAAGGCCATTGAGGAGAAGGGACCGTTTGAAATAAGTGGCGATGTGGAGCTTATGCGCGGCCTTGATAAATTGCTGTCCGGTTTCGTTACACAGCGGCGCATGCGTCTTGAGTCTGCGACCTACGAGCCCTGCTATCGGCTTGTTGCTTGAGCCGATATCCATCGTTGTCCGATCAGCCTAGCGGGCCATCACTGTCGTCGCGCCATTAAACAAAATCCTCGAACTGGTTTGTGCTTTTTTATTTCTGAAAAAAGGCGCAGAGAGCAAGCTCTTGAAAAAACAATAAACTTCGCAATTTTTCGCTTTTCCTCGCTGTTTGAAACGTCGGAAAATTTTTCGATTGCACGGCAACTAGTTCCGCATAATCAAGAAGTTAAATGCAAGTCCCTGTGATGTAGTTCCTGCTGCTGGTGCGTGGAGTTCCGTAAGCTGCAAGCACTTTCCGCATAGCGGTGCGAGCAGAAAAAATGAGCGAATCAAAACCGAATGGCATTGGCCGTTCACTCACAGAGAAGTTCGCAGATCGAGAAGATCGCGCGAAACGAACTGCACTTCGACAACGACACTCACCGGCCCTGCTTGACGATGGTCCGCGAGATCAGGTGAAGCCGGGCAGCCATGGTTGGGAAGCCTACCGTCGGTGGTTGTCGCGGGTGCAATCTCCCGCCGGAAGCCGCGTTCCACTGGATACCACATTGTATACCTGGAAAGGCTATCGGAACTGGGCAGACCAAATCCGTCGCGAATGGAAAACCGAGGACTAGCTTTCTCAAAATTTACGGACACCAGGTTTAGTGAAAAGCTGAAATAGTTCTTAAGCTTAAGGGCCGGCAGTTACTTAAACGTATTAATCGAGAAGAGATGGATATGAAGACTATGTCCGACAGAAAACATAGCAATACAATAATTACCAATGAAAGTACCTTGCAACGCCGCGATTGGATCGAGCGCGCGGTATCTGGCGTACGCAGCAAGGCGAGCAGCGACGAAATCACCGGCGGATGCTCAGACAAGGCGGCGCGTCCGGCTTTGTATATCGTCGGTTCCCAGCGCGCCCGTTGAATTCCCTACAGATGGAATGCCTTCTACGCTGGCTCGATGAGCTAGATGCCTCGGTTTTCGCGGTCTTGCTGATTTGGCGGGGCCGGACTACGCGCCGCTGGCATGGAGTCAGTCTCGTGTCCGCCTGTGCCTCAGTCGCCCTGGTATTGCTAGTCTAGTTCTCGCCGCCACGCTGGCGGCCCCTTGAAATAGTTTCCCTTTGCCCCCATAAGGCCTTCCAGCGGCTCGCGTTGCCCCTTGCGCAATGCGTTTGTGGCTATTAGCGCATCGATTACCCCTCCAGCGGATTCAGACACTATGGAACAGGCAACAGCGAACGAGACCCATGGCTTTCAGGCAGAGGTGAAGCAGCTTCTGCACCTGATGATTCATTCTCTCTACAGCAATCGTGAAATTTTCTTGCGAGAGCTAATTTCCAATGCCTCTGATGCCTGCGACAAATTGCGTTTTGCCGCCATCGCTGATGCCTCTCTACTAGAGGATGATCCCGAGCTTCGCATTCGTGTCATGGCGGATCCTGAAGCTCGTACGATCAGCATCACCGATAACGGCATTGGCATGTCGCGGGATGAGGTCATTAAGCAGTTGGGCACCATAGCTCGCTCTGGCACCGCGGAATTCATTCGTGATTTGGAGGGGAATGAACGCAAGGATGCGAATCTTATCGGGCAATTCGGTGTGGGATTTTATTCCTCGTTTATCGTTGCAAGCCGAGTAGAGGTGTTGACGCGCCGCGCCGTTGCGCCTGCGAATGAAGGCGTGCATTGGTCGTCGGCGGGTGAGGGCGAATTTACTGTCGAAAACATCGAGCGGCCGGATCGAGGCACCAGCGTGATCCTGCATTTGCGGGATGACGCGGAAGAATTTGGCCAAGATATCCGGCTGCGTAGCTTAATTCGCAAGTATTCTGACCACATCGCCTTTCCGGTGCTGATGCCCCAGCTGGCGACACCGAACGATGATGATGAAGCGGAAACTGAGCCCACCGACGAGGCAGTGAACTCCGCGCAGGCCCTGTGGACTCGCGCGCGGAGCGAAATCACCGACGCAGAGTATCTGGAGTTCTACAAGCATGTGTCCCATGACTTCCAGGATCCTTTGACCTGGAGCCACAATCGCGTCGAGGGCAAGCGCGAATACACCAGCTTGTTGTTTATTCCGGCCCAAGCCCCTTTTGATTTGTGGAATCGTGAATCTCCGCGCGGCCTAAAACTCTATGTGCAGCGGGTTTTCATCATGGATGATGCGGAGCAGTTTCTGCCGCTTTACTTGCGGTTTGTCCGCGGCATCGTCGATTGCAATGACCTGTCCTTGAATGTGTCGCGAGAATTGCTGCAGCAGGATAGCAACGTCGATGCCATTCGCGGTGCTGTGACGAAGCGCGTGCTAAATATGCTGACAAAACTAGCCAAAGAGGATGCCGAGAAGTACCAGGGTTTTTGGCAAGCCTTTGGTTTGGTTCTCAAGGAGGGCCCGGCCGAGGATGCAGAGAATCGGGACAAGATTGCCGAATTGCTACGCTTCGCCAGTACTCACAAAGATACTGACCTGCAGGATGTGTCCCTCGGCGATTACGTCGCTCGCAAAGCCGAAGATCAGGACAAGATCTACTATGTAACGGCAGACAATTTTGGAGCGGCGCGTTCTAGTCCGCATTTGGAAAGCTTCCGCGAGCGCGATATCGAGGTTTTACTGTTGTCCGATCCCATTGATGAATGGTTGATGGGCCAGTTGGGCCAATACCAGGACATGGAGCTGCGAGATGTTCGACGCGGCGAGTTGGACCTGGATAAGAATCCCGATGAGAAATCCGAGCAGGCGGATGACGATGCGCACAAGGCTGTGCTCGATCGTTTACGTGCGGTCTTGAAAGAGCAGGCGGCGGAAGTTCGCACCACGGATCGATTAACCGAGTCCGCTGCCTGTTTGGCCTTGGGTGATCACGACATGGGCGAGCAAATGCGCCGAATTTTGGCCGCCTCGGGCCAGAGTCTGCCGGAATCCAAGCCAATATTTGAAATCAACCCCAACCATCCGCTGGTAGAGCGGCTGGCAGAGGAAGATGACGATGATCGATTTGGCGACTTGGCAGCCTTATTGTTTGATCAGGCGAAGTTGGCCGACGGTCGTCAGCTCGAGGATCCGGGCCCCTTCGTTCAGCGCCTCAACCGTTTGTTACTGGAGCTGAGTGGCTAGCGTCGCGGCGTCCTCCCTGCAGCTGTATTGTTGCTTCGCGTTAGGCCGCGGCGGCTGAATACTCAGGGATGGTCTTAGGCTAAGGTCGCGCTAGCTGACCTTCGGGTTGAGGCTGTACGTACCGACCAGTTCGACATCCGCCAAGATATGTCCGGCGATGGCCAGCTGGACGTCGGCGGCTGTGAATTTTCCCTCTACGGGGCAGCGCTCTAAATCTGTGGCATAGAGCTGAAAATGGTAGTGGTGTAGCCGCTCGTCGTTCCAGGGCGGACAAGGTCCCTCGTAGCCAAAGTAGTCGCCCCGCATATCGGGATCATTGGCCATGAAACCAGTGTAGTCGTTAAGCCCCTGGCGTGATCCGGCCGGCCCCGGCGGGTCTTGTTTTCCCCCGGGCACGATGCCATTGGAACAAGCGCCCTCGGCCAAACCACCATCCGCGGCTGGAACATCGACCATCACCCAGTGGACAAAGTCCGTGCGCGGTAAATCTTTGCGAATACTGCGGCCTTCTTGATTAAAGTCATCCATAGAAGTGGGCACATCGCGGTCTATGCACAACAAGACCAAAGACTTGGCTTCCGCCGGTACGCCAGCCCAGCTCAAGGCCGGATTCCGGTTTTGTCCCAGACGAATATGTTCCTTCGCATCGGCAACGCCGAAGGCGCAGGATTCGGGGATTGACCCGTGATGCTCGAAGCTGTCGGATGTCAGTTGCATGCTTGGTGCTCCGAAAATGACGTATTCTAGTGCACACTCAGTTGCTCGAAAACTTCCGGCAATACGCTGAGCAATTCGTCACACTGTGTTTGGCTGATGCTTAGCGGCGGCGCAAACCTCAAGACTGTTGCGTGGGTTTCGCGCGCCAGAATCCCGCGCGCCAGCAAGGCTTCACTAACCGCCCGGCCTTCGAGTCGCTTGGGATCGAGTTCCATGCCGATGAGTAAGCCGCGGCCGCGCAAGTCCTCGACGCCGGGATGGGAAATTTTCTGCAAGCCTCGCATCAGGTATTCACCCATTGCCTTGCTCTGGTCGATGAGATTTTCATCCATCAGCACCTCCAACGCGGCTTTGCCCACGGCGGCGGCCAAGGGGTTGCCGCCAAAGGTGCTGCCATGGGAGCCAGGTTCGAGCAACCCCATTACCGGCTCGGTTGCCAGCACGACTGACACGGGTATTAGGCCGCCGCCTAGCGCTTTGCCGAGCAGCAATATGTCTGGCCGAATACCATCATGATCGCAGCCCAGCAGGCGGCCTGTGCGGCCTAATCCGGTTTGAATTTCATCGGCAATCATCAAGATATTGTTGGCGCGACAGATTTCAGCGCAAGCGGACAGGTAGCCCGGCGGCGGCACGATGATGCCCCCCTCGCCTTGAATGGGTTCGACGATGAAGGCGGCGGTATCGGGTGTAATGGCCTTAGCCAATTCGTTCACATCGCCATAGTCCACGAGTTTGAAGCCTGGCGGGAACGGGCCGAAATCTCGCCGGTAGTTCGCTTCAGCCGACATGGCCACGGCCGCGATGCTGCGGCCGTGGAAGTTTCCGCGGCAGGCGATGACCTCGGCCGCATCGGGCGCGACGCCCTTCACCCGGTAGGCCCAGCGTCGAGCCATTTTTAATGCCGCTTCGACGGCTTCGACCCCGGTGTTCAGTGGCAACGCGCGATCCATATCCATCAGCCGGCAGACCTGTTTTAGGAACGGACCCAGCTTGTCGGCATGAAAGGCGCGCGATACCACGCTCAGGGTTTCGGCTTGTTCTTGCAGCACGCCGACCAGTCGTGGGTGCGCATGGCCGTGGCTGACGGCGGAATAGGCACTCATGAAGTCTAGATACCGTTGGCCATCGGTGTCCCAAACATGACAGCCTTTACCGCGGGTCAGGACCACCGGCAGGGGTGCGTAGTTGTTCGCCCCGTAGCAGCGTTCTAGGTCTATGGCATCGCGCATGACTGTCAATTTTCCGCAGCAATATCCGCGTCGATGTTATCAGGGTCGTGGCCAATCCGACTGGCGCCCCGCGCGGAAAGTCCGAATAATTCACCGTTTCGCCACGAGGAAGAAATCGCCGACCCATGACGACGCCCCGCATCATTAGAGATGCTTTGGATTTGCATGGTCCCGCGGGCCGGCTGGAGGCCTTGCTGGAGGAGCCGCGAGATGCCGATGCGCATGCCGTTGCCGTGTTGTGCCATCCCCATCCGCAATTTCAGGGCACGATGCTTAATAAGGTCGTACATACCCTGAGCCGCGCCGCCAATCTTCTCGGCGTGCCGGCTTTACGCTTCAATTTTCGCGGCGTCGGGGCCAGTGACGGTGTGTTCGCGCAGGGTATCGGCGAGGCGGAGGATGCGGTGGCGGTGGCCCAGTGGGCCCGTGACCGCTTCCCCGCGGCCGAGCTGTGGCTATGTGGGTTTTCTTTTGGTGCCATGGTGGCTTGTCGTGCTGCCTTGACGTTGCAACCCGCGCGCTTGATATCCGTCGCGCCGCCGGTGGAGCGCATGGCCGATCTGTTAGCGGGGCAACAACCGGCCTGTCCGTGGCTGGTCATCCAGGGAGATCAGGATGAAGTCGTTGACTGCGATTCCGTGGTAGCGTGGTTTAACGATTTAGCGCCGGGGCCCGAATTGCTGATTTTGCCCGACGTGGATCATTTTTTTCATGGCCGCCTAAGCTTATTGCGGGAGACGCTCGTGGATCGCTTAAGCCAGGACGTATTTCCTTGATTGAGAAGCTCAAGCGATTGTTGGGCGGCTTGACTGGAGCCGGTGACAGTGACAGTGACGAGGAAACCCGCTTAGACCTAGCCGTTGCCGTGTTGCTGGTTGAGATGGCCCGCGCCGACCATGACTTGGCGGCTATGGAGCTTAGCACCATTAAAGGTCTCTTGGAGAATACCTTTGGCCTGGATGAGGCGGCCGTCACTCAGCTATTGAATCAGGCCCATGCGACGGCGGAGGACTCGGTGTCCATGCATGAGTTCACCCGTGCCATTCACGCGGGTATGGACTATGACGAAAAGCTGCGCGTTATTGAAATGCTCTGGCGGGTTGCCTTAGTTGATCAGAATCTTGACAAGTACGAGGACTACTTGATTGCCAAGCTTGGTGAGTTGCTCTACGTATCGCGCGGTGACGTTATTCGCCTACGTCATCGCGTTATCTCAGAAAGTAGCTAGTTGTGATCTCTCTATAGGCCTGGCGGGGTTACACAGCTAGTCGGCATAAAACTGATGTTTGAAGCGGACCGAAAATCGGCTGGTTTCGTTGATCGGTGTCGCATCGATGTTGAATATTAGGGTCTCGCCATTGGCGACGGCGATATCGCCAATGTAGTAAACGGCACTACCATTTTTTACTTCTCTTAAGGTCAAGTTTTTCAATTGGCCCGTTAGGTTAGTTGCGCTGGCGCTGACGCTGCCCGACACAGATTGTCCGACGCTGCCGGACGCCTTTTTCACGATCGAGATGTTTAACAAGGCGCGATTCTTGCTACGCACAATATCGTACTGTTTGGCGACTTCCGGCTCTAATTGATCCGTGGTTAGCGCATTGAAGTGCAGCACATAATCGCCGAAATCCTTAGATGAAGCCTCCGCCGGCGCGGCCGGCGGGGCTGTATCACTGGGGCGAGAATCCGCACCCGGGCTGCAGCCCGTCGCTAAAAAGCCCGACAGTAAAAGAAGTACGATATTTCTAGAAAAAGACATGGCTTAATCCCAGGGTACATAGTGCGCTTGTGACTATAAACCACGATTGTCGTTATGTCTTTTTTCCGCGGTTATTTTCTTGAGTAATTGAGGCGGTGTTTTCCTTGGTTTCACAATGAGGAAGTCTTTGGTTCGACTGCGCCTACCCCGCAGCAGCGTGACTAGCGACGGACCGACGCCAAAGCTTTTGGCAAGATACCGGCGTGCCTGATCGTTCGCTTCGCTATCGGCTGCTGCGGCTGTCAGCCGCAGCAGCCGAGTCGAGCCGAGTCGAGCCGAGTCGAGCCGAGTTGCGGACGAGTGAGTGCTAGTCGCGATGAGGGGTTTGTATGCGTAGGCGAAGTATTAGGTTTTCACCATGCCATTCGCCGCCCACGATGGCTGGCCGCCGCATGTGTCTAGAGGGGCTGGCCCACCGCGGTACAGGCCAAGCCGGCCATCACGCGTCCAATGGGTAATAGCATGGTCACGGCTTGAATGCCGATCAGGGCAAACAGGGGTGACAAATCCAGGCCGCCGATGGGCGGAATTACGCGCCGGAGCGGCGCAAGAACGGGTTCTACAATCGCGGCCAGCAAACTCACCGCTGGATTGTATCCGCCTGGTGATACCCAGCTCAGTATGACGTAAATCAAAACCGCGAATAGGCAGATACGCAGGCTGACTTGAACAATGCGCAGTATCGAGATGCCCATGAGTTGCAGTGGATCGACATCACCGACACAGGCGAAATTCACCAGCACCACGGTCATCAGCACTTGCAGTCCTAGAATAACCAGCAATGTGGCCGTGTCGATACTGCCCATGGCGGGCAGCACTCTGCGCAGCGGAATAACTAGCGGATTCGTAACGCGCAGGATGAACTGACTCAGGGGGTTTTGAAAATCGGCTCGTACCCACTGCAAAACTAGACGCAGCAAGAAGCAAATGATGTAGAGATCAATCAGGCTACGAAATATAAAGATTAGAGCGTCCGGCATGGTTTCCTCTACTTCCTAAGGTCCGCCGTCACGCTTGATTGGTTTACCGGCCCAATTCCAGCGATCGTTTGTGTGCGGCGGTGATGGCTTTGCGCACGATATCACGAAGCCCGGCTTCTTCTAGTGCCTCGATGGCGGCCGCCGTGGTTCCGCCTGGGGAGGTCACGCTTGCGCGTAGCCTTTCAGGCGAGTTGTCGATTTCGCGAGCCGCAAGGCCCGCGCCGTAGCCAGTTTCCACCGCCAGTTGGCGTGCCAGGGCGGCGGGAAGTCCCAATTCACGGGCGCAGTCTTCCATGATTTCCATCAACAAGTAGAAGTACGCCGGACCGCTCCCTGAAATAGCCGTGACGGCATCGATCAGGCGTTCATCGGCGACCCAGCCCGCTTGCCCCGTCGCCCCCATGACATATTCGGCTTGATCACGCTGGTTTGCTCGGAGCTCGCCCTTGGTGACCAAGGCCGCCATACCGGCACCCACGGCCGCCGGTTGGTTGGGCATGGACCGGACGATGCTGGCGTCTTCGCCCAGCGATTCTCTCAGCTGCTGCAATGAAATGCCCGCCGCTATCGAGAGAATCAATTGCCCTGCTGGTCGCGGGCCCAACCGGTCCAAGACCTTGGCCATGACCTGCGGCTTGACGGCCAGTACCAAAATGTCCGCATTTTGAGCGACAGACTCGTTGTCCGCGCTTAGGCCCACAGCCGGATTCAGATCCGCGATGAGCTGCCGTTGTTCTTTGCTGGGATCTGCAATTAGCAGGCGGTCGGCAGGATGCCCGCTACGCAATAATCCGGCGACGATTGCGCGCGCCATGTTGCCACCGCCAACAAATCCAATCTTAAGTTGTTTGGGATTCATCGCTCGCTCTCGCTCCGAACAAGTCGGTACCAATACGCAACATGGTGCTGCCTTCTTGAATGGCCGCTTCTAGATCGCCGGACATACCCATGGATAGGGTATCCAAATCATGACCACGGGTCTGCAATGCTTCATATAGGCGCCTGGCGTCGGCAAATTCTTTGCGCAATTCCGTTGCCGAATGTCCCGATAGGGGCATGATCATCAATCCTCGCAATCTTAGACGCGGCAATTTCACCAGCTGGTCCGCGAGTTCGAAAACTCGTGTCGGCGGCACGCCGCCGCGGCTACCATTTTTGGCTTGGACTTGCAGGCAAACATTTAGATTAGCAGCTTGTTCCGGTCGTTGTTCCGCCAGCCGCGTTGCGATTCTCAAATCGCCAATGCTTTGTACCCAACTAAAACTACTGGCGATGGCCCGGGTCTTGTTCGACTGAATTTGGCCAATAAAATGCCAATGAGCAGATCCGATGGCCGCGATTTTTGGCTCCGCCTCTTGCAGATAGTTTTCGCCAAAATGCCGCAGGCCCAAAGCCAGGCAGGCCTCGATACTCGCGATGGGTTGCCGCTTGCTAACCCCCAGTATGCCGATCTCGCCCGGTTTGCGGCCGGCCGCCTCGCAGGCCTTGGCGATCCGGGTCTGTAAACGATCTAGTTGTTCCGTGATTCGCGTCACGACCCCCCGCTGGTCAATGGCTATACTATGTTTCACGTCCTGCCTTGTTATGGTAAGTCGCGCGGCGGGAAGCTAAATAACTTATTGATTCGGATATAGAAATGGCTGTCGATATCGCCCAGTTACTGGCATTTTCCGTAAAGAACAACGCATCTGACCTGCACCTGTCGGCTGGAGTTCCGCCGATGATACGGGTCGACGGCGACGTGAAGCGTATCAACATGCCGGCACTCTCGCATAAAGAAGTGCACAGCATGGTGTACGACATCATGAATGATAAGCAGCGCAAGGACTTTGAAGAGTTCTTCGAGACTGACTTTTCATTCGAGATTCCCAAATTGGCACGATTCCGCGTCAATGCGTTTAACCAGGCGCGAGGTGCGGGCGCTGTTTTCCGAACCATTCCTTCGGAAATATTGAGCTTGGATGATCTGGGCGCGCCGGCCATTTTTAAAGATATCGCCATGTATCCGCGGGGTATCGTTTTGGTGACGGGGCCAACAGGCTCCGGTAAGTCAACGACCCTGGCGGCGATGGTCGACTATATCAACGACCATAAACCTGATCATGTTCTGACCATTGAAGACCCCATTGAGTTCGTGCATGAGAGTAAGCGTTCATTGATCAATCAGCGTGAAGTGCATCGTGACACCTTGGGGTTTGCTGAGGCGCTTCGCTCGGCTTTACGAGAAGATCCGGATGTCATCCTCGTTGGTGAAATGCGTGACTTGGAAACCATTCGGCTTGCGCTGACGGCTGCGGAAACTGGTCATCTCGTGTTCGGCACCTTGCATACAAGTTCCGCGGCCAAAACCATCGACCGAGTGGTTGATGTCTTTCCGGCGGCGGAAAAAGAAATGGTGCGCTCAATGCTTTCCGAGTCGCTGCGATCAGTCATTTCGCAAACGCTGCTGAAGCGAATTGGCGGTGGGCGCGTTGCGGCCCATGAAATCATGATTGGCACACCGGCCATTCGCAATTTGATTCGTGAAGGCAAGATTGCGCAGATGTACTCGGCCATCCAAACGGGCCAGGCAGCAGGGATGCATACGCTGGACCAGAATCTCCAGGAACTCTTGCGCAAGGGTGTGATTAGCAAGGAAGAGGCGCGCTTTAAGGCTTCTAACAAGGACGAATTCTAAATCCGCCCTAAACCTAAACAAGGATGTAAGAGGTAACAAGTATGGAACGCGATCAAGCCACGCGCCTAATGCAGGGACTCCTTAAGAAGATGGTCGCTTCCAATGGTTCCGATCTCTTTATCACAGCGGACTTTCCCCCCGCTATCAAGGTCGACGGCAAAGTAGCTCGAGCGAGCGATCAAGTTTTATCGGCTGACCAGAGTGCGGTGATTGTTCGTTCAATCATGAATGACAAACAGGCACGCGAATTTGACGCCACTAAAGAATGTAATTTCGCAATTAACCCGCAAGGCATTGGCCGGTTTCGCGTCAGTGCCTTCGTCCAACAGGGTGCAGTGGGCGCCGTACTGCGTACCATTATTACCAAGATACCTACTTTCGAAGATTTAGATTTACCCGCCGGTCTTAAGGATATCGTCATGACTAAGCGCGGCTTGGTCATTTTGGTGGGTGCGACGGGCTCGGGTAAGTCGACAACCTTGGCCGCGATGGTTGGTCATCGTAACGCAAATTCCCAAGGTCATATCGTCACCATTGAGGACCCCGTTGAGTACGTTCACCCGCATAATCAATGCGTGGTAACGCAGCGTGAAGTTGGTGTGGATACGGATTCTTGGCATGCGGCCTTGAAAAACACACTGCGGCAAGCGCCCGATGTGATTCTGATTGGCGAGATTCGTGACCGGGATACCATGGAATATGGTGTGCAGTTTGCCGAAACAGGCCATTTATGTTTGGCAACCTTGCACGCTAATAGTGCTAACCAAGCCTTGGATCGCATTATCAACTTTTTTCCCGAAGAAAGGCGCGATCAATTGCTGATGGACTTGTCTTTGAACGTTAGGGCGTTAATTTCCCAGCGCTTGATTCCCCGAGCTAGTGGAACCGGCCGCGTGGCGGCTATGGAAATCATGCTGAAATCACCTTTGATTTCTGAGCTGATCTACAAAGGTGAAGTGCTAAAGATCAAGGAAATCATGGCCAAGTCGAACCGATTGGGTATGAAGACTTTCGACCAGGATTTATTCGATTTATATGAAGCCGGCAAGATCAGTTACGACGAAGCCATGCGCAATGCAGATTCGAAGAACGAGCTGCGTTTGCGTATTAAGCTCGAAAGCAAACGCGACAAAGAGCCAGTTGACAAGGATGGCGGTCTAAGTCTGGCGGACGACGAAAATGCCGCTATGGAATTTTAGGCGTCATTTGACCGTTTAACCGAAAGAAGAAAATGAACGTTCAGCCACTATTTAATTTGATGGTCGACAAGCAGGCCTCGGATCTTTTTATGACCTGCTACGCGCCGGCCAAGATTAAGATCGACGGCAAAATCATGCCGGTCAACAAGCTCGACCTCACGCCCAAGATGATTCGCCAGGCTGCTCTTGAACTCATGACCGAGGAGCAGATGGAAGAGTTTACTCGTGAGTTGGAGATCGATTTCGCGATATCCAAGCCTGGCTTGGGGCGATTTCGGGTTAACTGTTTCCACCAGCGTGGCAATGTCGCCATTGTCATGCGCTATATCACCCAAGAAATTCCATCACTAGATGGATTGGGCATGCCGCCGATCCTCAAAGAGTTGGTGATGTTTCGGCGCGGACTAATCTTGATGGTGGGCGCCACAGGTTCCGGCAAGTCGACGACTTTGGCGGGAATGATCGATTACCGCAACGAAAAAACTTCTTCGCACATCATTACCGTTGAGGACCCAATCGAGTACTTGCATACGAACAAAAAGTCCATCATCAATCAGCGCGAGATCGGTGCGGATACGCGTTCTTATCAGCGCGCGCTGAAGAGCGCCATGCGTGAAGCACCGGATGTCATATTGATCGGTGAGATACGTGATCGCGAAACCATGCAGATAACCATGGATCTCGCCGGGACAGGGCACCTGGCCATTGCGACCTTGCACTCGAACAACTCGCCCGAGACCTTGGATCGCATTATCAACATCTTTCCTGAGGAACAGCATCCTCAGGTATATATGGATTTATCGCAGTATCTACGGGCCATTGTTTCGCAGCGATTGGTGCGTGGCGTCAACGGTGAACGCGTTGCGGCGGTTGAGATCATGTTGAACACGCCGCGCATAGCTGAGTTGATTCAAGCCGGCGATATCGGCTCGGTGAAGGAATCGTTCTACGACAGCACGGACAAAGTAATGCAAACTTTTGACCAGTCCTTACTGAAGCTCTATCGAGACGGCAAGATCAGCATGGATGAAGCGCTGGCCAATGCGGATTCCAGGACCAATCTGGAAGCCCAGATACATTTTGGCTAGTCGTTCGGTTGATTGCGGTTGCGGCCGTACTCGTCAGTCGGCATAAACCTGGGCACCGCTGAACACCGGGCCATCCACACAAACGCGTTTCATCGCCACTCCGTCATCGGTTCTGACCGGCACTGCACAGCCAGCGCAGCCGCCTACGGCGCAGGCCATGTATTCTTCCAGGCACAGCTGTGAAGGCAGGTCAAAGTTTGCCGCTAAAGATTTTACGGCGCGCAACATCGGCTCCGGACCACAAGCGAAAATCATGCACGCCGCGAGTTCTTTGGTGCTGAGGGTTTGTAGCCAACTATTCGCCAAGTCTGTCACATACCCACGGTAGCATCCCGCTATGCCCGCGGCACTGGCAAGGCGCCCGGGAATGCCCCAGGCTTCAAGAAGACTTAGATTGTCGCGCGTTTCCGGGTCGGTGCCCGCGACGCTGAGTTCACTGGGGCACAGATCAAATGGAAAGGGGATTTCTGAGCCGAAAAAGGCCAGCGGTAAATCTTGTTTTTGTTGACTTAACCACTCGGCTAGAAAGAGCAGCGGTGGAATGCCGACGCCGCCGCCTAACAGAATGGCGCGTGGCCGGTTCGGGCTCACACTAAAACCGTTGCCGATTGGGCCGAGTAAATTCACCGAGTCGCCAACTTGCAGTTGGCAAAGACTCTGTAAACCCGGGCCCACAACTTTGTAGAGCACCTCTATCCAAGCCTGCTGGGGATCCGCGCGCATGATGGACAAAGGTCTGCGCATGGGAATGTCTGCGGAACAACGGATGTGCACAAAACAGCCCGGCTTGGCGACACGCGCGCAGTCTTGAGTCGCTAGGCGCAGTGCATATTGATTACCGGGGTAGCTGCGATGCTCGAGGACGACCGCATCTTCAATAAAGATGCTGCCTCTTGATGTACCGGTCATGGACGCCGCCGAGATTCTATAACGGTAGCCAAAATCGCCATGCGCACGGCCAGACCATTAGTCACCTGGCGATTGATCACAGATCTGGGGCCATCCGCGACGCTGGCGGCAATTTCCACATCGCGATTCATGGGGCCGGGATGCATGACGATGGCATCGGGGCGTGCAAGGGCAAGTCGCGACTCGGTGATGCCGTAACACTCGTGGTATTCACCGGCCGATATCAAGTTCGCGTCATTGTCGATACGCTCGCGCTGAATTCTTAAGGCCATCAGCACATCGGCATCCGCAATGCCCTCGTCCATGTCCTGAGTGATCAGGGCCTGGGGGTAGTGTTCTGGCTCTGGCGCAAGCCCCGCGGGGCTGATCAAACGAATATCGCGTGTACCCATGGTACGCAGTGCTTGGCAGGCCGACCGGGCGACTCGCGAATGAGCGATATCGCCGATAATCGCCACGCGTAGATTTTCGAAATCGGCGCGATGCTGGCGGATGGTCATGATGTCCAGGAGACCCTGGGTTGGGTGTGATACCGATGCCTCACCGGCGTTCAAAACGCTGATATGCGGTTGCACCTCGCTGGCGATTAGGGCCGGAATGCCAGCGGAAGCATCGCGTACGACGAAGATGTCGATCTGCATGGCCTGCAGGGTGTAAATCGTGTCTAGAACGCTCTCACCTTTTTTTCGCGATGACATATTGACATCGAGATTCAGCACGTCGGCGCTCATCCGCTTGGCCGCGAGCTCAAAAGAGGCTCGGGTGCGCGTGCTGGGCTCGAAAAACAGGTTGGCAACAGTTCGCCCCTTGAGGGCTTGATCCCGGGCTGGCGGTTCACCGGCCGGACGCAGGTAAGACTCGGCGCGGTCTAGCAGCATTAAAACGATGTCTCGATCCAGGTTCTCTAAAGTCAGCAAATGCCTTAAATGGCCGGCCGGACTCAACTGATACCCATAGTTTGCTTTATTGTCCATTGCCATTGATTTCTTTTTTTCCGGCGCCGCGTAGCCAGCTTTCACCGATTAGTCGGGCGGCTAAGCGATCAATATCTTGTTTTCGAGTTCGCCGTTTTCGTAGTCCTGCTCGGCGCTGGGCGCGCAGTATCGATTCGGCTTCTGCGGAAGTTAGCCGTTCATCTACCATCTCTATGGGAAGTTGATAGCGTGCGTGCAGTTCAGCAGCGAATTCACGGGCGCGCTTGCTCGTCGGTCCTTCGCTGCCGTCTTCATTATAGGGTAAGCCAACAACCAGTACTTCTGGTTTCCATTCATCGACCAGATTGCTTACCGCATGCCAGTCGGGTTTGCCGGCATTCGCGGCCAAGGTATCAGTTTCGCTGACGATACCGGCCGCGCTTGTCGCGGTGGCGACGCCGATGCGACGTTCGCCATAATCGAATATCAAAGCGGCGTCGGCTCGGGGCTTGGTCTTAGATTTCTGGGCGTTCAATGACGGGCTGTTGTGCGGCTCAGGCATGCCCGACCTGGGAACTCAGGGTACTTAGATCGACGCCCAACAGGGCGACTGCCTGCTCGTAACGCTCTTCATAAGGCGTGTCAAAAACGACCTCGGGTGACGCGGGCACGCTCAACCAAGCGTTCTCGGCAATTTCCTGTTCCAGTTGCCCAGGGCCCCAGCCGGCGTAGCCTAAGACTAGCTGTGCCCGTTCGGGTCCTTTGCCGACCGCCATGTCGCCGAGGATATCCTGAGAAGTGGTGACAAAAATGCCCTCCGTGATGGCTTTGGTGGCGTCCCACTCACCTGACGGTTCATGAATAACGAAGCCGCGCTGCAACTCGATGGGGCCGCCTTGCAAAATGGCTTGCTCATCCAAGGGAGATTGCTCGCCAGGCAATTCCAGTTGCTCAACGACCTCGCGAAAATTCAGGTTCATGGGCCGGTTGATGACCAAGCCCAAGGCGCCCAGCTCGCTATGTTCACAAACGTAGGTCACGGTCTTTGCGAAGTTTGGATCTAACATGGCCGGCATGGCTATGAGTAAATGACCGGCTAACTGCGTGCTGTGCTCATCCATGGCCTTAGGACCCCGGCGCGGCTGACATGCGGCGCACGCCGCCGACGGCTCCGAAACGCCACTCATAGGCGAATCGCAGTGTGTCGTAGTCTGTGCGCAAGAAATCAGGAAAGGGCTCGAAGGGCGCGGCAATCCGCAGTATTTCCACCGCCGCGTCGTCCAACACGGCTTGCCCAGAAGAACTGCGCACCACGACGTCGCGTAAGACACCGTCTGAGGCAATGACCACTTCCAGGGTCGGGTGTCCATCGAATTCACGGCTACCGGTCTGACGTGGAAAATTTAGGGTGCCTACGCGTTCTACTTCGCGTTTCCAGCTGCTGAGGTAGGCGGCGATTCGAGATTCGCGCGTGCTGGCGCTAATAACAAGTTCTCGTGGCCCGGCATCGCTAATCAGGGTGCTTTGATCCGGCTCGTTCACGATTTCAACATATCGCGTGTCACCCGGCATGCCGGTTTTTTCTTCCAAGGGCTGTTTTTCGGGTTCGCCCTGATCGTCGGGTAGTTGGCGCACCTGTTCTGCTGCCGAGGTGGACAGCATGATCGGCGTATCAGTGGCTAGTTCGCCGGCGTCCACCGCCTGCTCCGCGCCCGGGCGATCCGGGCCCAGTCTATCCGCATCGGCAGTTCGCGCCATGGCGGTTTGTAGTTGGTCGGGTAGATCAGTATTTCCCGCGCCATCTAGATTTTGTTGTGCCAGCACATTGGCGTCCTCGGGTGCCTCAAGCAAATCGCTGTCGCTGGTCACTAGGACCACGTTGAGCGAGGTGGCGGCCGGCGGATCTTCGCGGCCGTCGCTAGAAAATGTAATCCCCAGAATTAGCACACCGTGGAAAAGGGCGGCCAAGAAAAGTGTTGAGGAGAGCCGGTCCTTGGCTGCCTTTTCTGACCAATCGATGGGCGCCCGCGCTGACAACTCGGGCACCGAGTCGGGGGAATTCGTCTTGCCCATGGCTTTAAGCCTAGCGGCAGTCCCTCATCTGCTCTTTGCGCATGGGGTGAGTATACGCTTGCTCATGGCTACGGATGGCACTGGTTCACAGAATTTCTGGCGTCAGCGACCCAATTTCTCGCTGAGGCTATCCATAAGATCCGCCGCCACATTGATGTCAGCGTATTTTTGCAGTTCGCGGATACCCGTGGGGCTAGTCACGTTGATTTCTGTTAAATAGTCACCAATGACATCCAGACCTGCGAAAATGACTCCCCGCTCGCGCAATGCAGGGCCGAGCTGATTGCAGATCCAGCGATCACGCTTGGTCAGCGGCCGCACCTCCGCCTGCGCCCCGGCGACCAGATTGCCGCGATTGTCATCCGGCGGCGGGATGCGCGCTAGCGCCTGGTCGGCGGGTTTACCATCTACCATCAAGATTCGTTTGTCGCCAGCGCTGATCTCGGGGACGTGTTTTTGGGCCATGGCAAAGCGCTGTCCGTAATCGGTCAGCGTTTCCAAGATCACGTTGCTATTGTTGTCGCCTTGCTTGATCACAAAGATCGACCGGCCGCCCATGCCGTCAAGGGGTTTAATGACGATTGTTCCATGTTCTTTGGTGAACGCCCGCATATCTTCCATGGATCGAGTGATCAAAGTCGGCGGGCAACATTCGGGAAACCATGCGGTAAACACTTTTTCGTTGATGTCTCGCAGCGCCTGGGGCTGATTGACGATCAGCACGCCCTGTTCGCCGGCACGCTCCAGAATGTAGGTGGTATAGATGTATTCCATGTCAAATGGCGGATCCTTGCGCATCAGTATCACGTCAAGCTCGGCCAGTGGCATCTCCTGCTGTGTTTCCAGTTCGTACCAGTCGTCTAGGTCGTCTCTGACCTTAAGTCGCCTGCCGCGGCCAATGGCCTTCCCGTCGAGCAGGCGCAAGTCGGCTTGCTCAAAATAGTGCAGTTCGTGCCCGCGGCGGCCGGCTTCCAGCAGCATCGCCAAACTGCTGTCTTTGGCCGGCGTAATCTCGGCGATGGGATCCATCACAATCCCGAGTCGTATTCGACTCATTGGCTTCTCCAGGCGGGGTCGATAGCTTGCGAACTAAAGACATGATCAATGTCCCAATTCTGTCGTAGCGCTGCTGAAATATCACCCTTGCCCCTGTATCCTGGCAGTGCTGTGTTGTCCGGTTTTGTCGCCGGAAATTGACCATTGAGGCATAGGCCTCAGCCGCAACCGCGGGAACCTTGGGTTCTGAGTCGCTGCGGTTTTACGCTAGGCGGGCCCTCCGGGTGACCCACGGCGCTTATAGATCTAAGGATCTGGGCGTGGATGTGCCTATACGCTTATGTTAAAAGGTGAGCTATGACATCGACCGCGGAGGGGGCTGTGAAAAGCGGAGTCGCTGAGGGCCTCGACGGCCTTAAAGTGCTGGTTATTGACGATTCGAAGACCATTCGTCGTACCGCGGAGACTTTGCTCTCTAAGGAAGGTTGCACCGTGTATACGGCGGTCGATGGTTTTGATGCCCTCGCCAAGATCGCTGATCATCACCCGGATGTAATTTTTGTGGACATTATGATGCCGCGTCTGGACGGTTATCAGACCTGTTCTTTGATCAAGCACAACAAAACTTTCCGCGATACGCCGGTCATCATGCTGTCGAGCAAAGATGGCCTGTTTGATCGCGCGCGGGGAAGAATTGTTGGGTCGGAACAATATCTGACCAAACCATTCACGAAGGACGAGTTACTGGGCGCCATTGCGACCCAGGTCTCTAGCTGACGGCGAGGATACGCAAATGGCCTTAGTGCTAATTGTTGACGACTCACCCACCGAGCAACACGTCATCTCGAAACTACTGGAGAAGAATGGCTTTGACACTCTGGTGGCGAAAAATGGCGATGAAGCCATCAGCGTCGCGGAGCAAAATCGACCTGATGTGATCTTGATGGATGTGGTTATGCCTGGCATGAATGGCTTTCAAGCCACGCGCCAGCTGGCCAAGAACCCACTGACGGCAGATATTCCGGTGGTCATGGTCACCTCCAAGGACCAAGAAAGCGATAAAGTTTGGGGTTTGCGGCAGGGTGCGGTGGAATACTTAATGAAGCCTGTGAGTGATGACGACTTGCTGGCGGCGGTGCGAGCGCGTATCGCCTGATGTCAGCCACCGCGGGAAATTCTCTACAGGCCTTAAGCGAGCATCCTTTCGACTTGCTACTGGAGCTAGAGCGGCGCAGCAAAGCCGCCCTCGCGGGGGCATTGGGCGGCGATATCGACGTTCAGGAGTGGGTTGGTATTGGTTTTCGATTGGGTGCGGAGCAATTTATTGTCGCGCGAGAAGATATCCGCGAAGTGCTCATGGTCCCCTCCCAGGTAACTCGGGTACCCGGCGCCAAGGCGTGGATTCGTGGTTTGGCCAATGTGCGCGGCCAATTGCTCCCCATTGTTGATTTGCGCGCCTACTTGGGCGCGGGTTTTGGTGGCTCGAATCGCAGTGCGCGGGTGCTCGTGCTCAACAGCAATGAGCTACCGCTGGGTTTGATCGTTGATGAGGTATTCGGTTTTCGCCGCTTCTTGGGCCGGGAGTTCGGCGAGGATGTCCCCGAGACCATGGTGCGTTGCGACCAGTATGTAGCCGGGAGTTTCTCCCGCGGGGGTGAAGTTTGGCCGATTTTTGGCATGCAACAATTGTTGGCCGCCGAAGAATTTCGGCGGGCAGCGCTCGACTAGGACTGAAACAAGTCTTATTGCGTCGGGCCGTTTATTGATGGATCGAGCATGGTGAACTGCGCTGGATCGATGAAATTTTAGAGTGGGGTTGAGTTCATGACAACGATTGCTAGCGGCGGAAAGCTCATGCCGGTGCTGGGCGGATTGATGCTCCTTGCGCTGGGCGGCTTGCTATATTTGGCCTGGACGGGCTCGGGCAGCAGCCCATCCGCGCCGGGTGATGGCGCGAAACTACTCACCGCGCAATCGGCCATTGCCATGGGTCGCAAGGCGATCGCCGGCGATGAAGAGGCCTTCGCGCGTTTGGAGCCCTTGGCCAAGCAAGTGGAGGTGGCCAGCCGGGGTCTGGCGGCCGCGCAAGCCCAGAGCTTTGGCCAGATCGCATCGGGTTTGCGGACCATCAAAGGGGGCCAGGATGCCTTGCTGACGGTGCAACGCGCCGCCGCGGATCTCGATAACTTAGCGCCCGCCCTCAGTGACCGCGTCTATGGTTTAGAAGCCAGCCTGGCGGACTCCAGCGAAGCCGCGGTTGCCGCGCAGCTGGAGCGTTTGCGGCTGCTGGGCGATGGCGTGCGACGGGATATTCGCAGCCTGGCCCTCGGCGGCGACCCGAACAGCTTGAGTCAGCCCTTGCTGGACGCCGAAATGGGTATGGGGCAGATCATTCGAGGCTTTCAATCGGGCGATTCAGCACTGGGCTTAAGCACGATTGAGGGCGGCGACGCCTTGGACAATTTGGCCACAGTTGCCAGCTCGGCGGATGCCATAGCCCAGCGCGTCAGAGACGTGGCTGCGTTCAGCGATCAGTTATCCGCTTTGGCGCGCACGCGTACACAGTTGGACGAAGTTGCCGCGGCACTCGCACCGAGATCCGGCGCGAGTACGACGTCTAATGAGGGACTCGGTCCACTCTTACAAAAGATATTCGCCATCGCCGCCCTATTGCTATTCGCGGCCATGGCCGCACTCTACTATCGTTCGGCCGACCAACGACGCAGTACCGCGTTGCAGGCAGAACAAACGGAGCGCAACCAGGCGGCCATCATGCGCTTGCTCGACGAAATCAGCAGCCTGGCCGACGGTGATCTGACCGTTAAGGCGACCGTCACGGAAGACATCACGGGCAATATCGCGGACTCCATGAATTTCGCCATCGAGGCCTTGCGCGAATTGGTGGCCACGGTCAATGACAGCGCCATTATGGTGGACGGCGCGGCTAAACAAACGGACGTCACGGCGCAACAACTGGCCGAAGCCAGCGCCTTGCAATCTAAGCAGCTGTCTTTGGCATCGGACGACATTGCCCGTATGGCAGCCACTATTGAGGAGGTCTCGGGCAACGCCGAGCGGTCTTCGGATGTGGCGAGGCATTCGGTGGATGTGGCGCATAAAGGTGGCGCGGCCGTGCGGCGCACCATTGATGGCATGAATACCATCCGCGAGACGATTCAAGAAACCTCTAAAAGAATTAAACGCCTGGGCGAGAGTTCCCAGGAAATTGGCAACATCGTTGAGTTAATCAACGACATCGCGGATCAAACGAACATCTTGGCACTGAATGCGTCAATTCAGGCCTCCATGGCCGGCGAAGCGGGCCGCGGGTTCGCGGTGGTTGCAGATGAGGTGCAGCGCTTGGCGGAGCGCTCGACCAATGCCACCAAGCAAATTGAAGTCCTGGTGCGAACAATTCAGGCCGATACCAACGAAGCCGTGGTGTCCATGGAGCGTAGCACCACCGATGTGGTCGGCGGTGCTTTGCTGGCCGAGAATGCCGGCGCATCGCTGGAGGAAATCGAGCAGGTTTCCAATCAAATCGCTTCTCTGGTCCAGAACATTTCGGATTCAGCCCGCGAGCAAGCGGGCGCCGCCGAAGCCGTGACCAAGAACATGTCTGTTTTGGAAGAAATCAATTCTCAGACTGCTGCCAGCACCAGTGAGACGACGGATTCCATCAGTAAGCTGGCCGCCCTGGCAGCACAGCTGCGTGAATCTGTTTCTGGTTTCCGTTTGCCTGATTCACAAAATGATGCGGCCGCAGCGTCTTCAGGCGATGCCGATAGTAGCCAAGGCTATTTTCCGGAGGATGGTGGGTACGAACCGGCTGAGGAAGAACTGGCCGCGAATAATCTCGATTCGGCTGCGTATGTCGATCAGCGAATGGCCTAGATTGCAGCGGGTTTTAGTCTAAGTGGTGGCAGTTCTGAATCGAGTCATGCCGGAATCTTTGCAGATCGTTGGCGAAGAGCTGGCGGTTACGCTAAACGATGCGCGACTTGCCTTGGAGCAATTTGCCGAAGGCGAGGGCGGCCCCAATGTGCTGGATCGCTGCGTTGGCTTATTACACACCGCCCGCGGTGTGTTGCGGATGACCGAAACCTACGGCGCTAGTTTACTAGCTGAAGAGATGGAACTGGCCTGCCGGCATCTGGGCGCACTACGCGGCAATGAGAGTAGTGAAGAAGCAATCGACGCCTTGAGTCGCGCGGCCGTTCAATTACCGGCCTATGTCGAGCGTATTTTGAACGGTGGCCGCGACATTCCCTTGGTTTTGTTGCCCCTGCTAAACGACTTGCGCGCAGTGCGGGGCAAACCCTTGCTGTCCGAGAGCACCTTGCTGCTGCTCAATGTGTTCTCGCCGGCCGAAGAAACCGAGCAAGCCCAGCAGCGTGAGGCTAGCGGCGAAGACTTGCAACAACTTTGTGCCGCCACGCGCTCGCGGTTTCAGTTGGCCTTGTTGGGTTGGATCAAAGGTACCGATGCTCCACGTAATTTATCCATCATGGGAGAAATTGCCGGTAAATTGGAGGCTGCTGCTACCCATCCTGAAATTTATCGGTTGTGGTGGATTACCGCGGGTGTTCTTGAGGGTCTTGCCGGCGGCGGAGTGGAGACGAGTGTTTCCGTCAAGCGTCTCATCGGTCAGGTTGATCGTGAAATCAAACGCTTGATCAGTCTCGGCGAAGAACGTTGCGGATCGCAGCCGCCCCATGAGCTGATCAACAACTTGCTGTACTACATCGCCCGCGGGCAAGACCCAGGACCGCGGGTGAGTGCCATACGCGAGGCTTACAAGCTGGAAGACCTGGTGCCGGCAGACTCCCAGGTCGAAGCCGTGCGCGAAAGTTTGGCCGCACCCAGTGCCAAACTCATGGAAACCGTGGCGGATGCGATCCGCGAAGATTTAGCGCGGGTGAAAGATGTCCTAGATATTTATGTGCGCACGGGGATGGAGCATGTCGAAGAATTGCTGCCCCAGGCTGAGTTGCTCAAGAAGATCGGTGACACTTTGGGTGTGCTGGGGCTAGGAGACCTGCGCGAGACCGTTGAATTGCGTCGTCAGGAATTGGTTGATATCGCATCGGGCGAGACGGCCGGGGACGAATCCAATTTGGTGGCCATGGCAGCTGCGCTACTGGGTGTGGAGAGGCGGCTAGATGACCAGTTGTTTGGCCTGATTGCGCCGAGTGACTCAGATGAGGATGACGAGCCGGTAGCCGATGAGGATGATGTCGATTACCTTGAGGTCTCACGCGCCGTCATGCGGGAATGCATCGTTAACCTCGCGCGCGTGCAAGATGCCGTCAGCCAGGTGGTCGAGCATCCTGAAGAGGGCGCCATACTCGATTCGGTTCCACCGCTGCTGCAAGGCGTAACAGCCGGACTGCTAGTGCTGGAAAATCCCGCGGCCGTTGAAATTGTGGAAGGTATCGGCGCGGCCATTACCAGCATTATTCAGCATGGTTATGCAACCGCGGATCGTCGTCGGCTAGACATGTTGGCCGATGCCATCGTTAGCCTCGATTATTATTTGGAAACCTTGGAAGCGGGTCGTCGCGAACCGCTCTACATGCTGGAAAACGCGCAACGCTGCTTGTCCGCCTTGGCTGATATCAGTGATGACCTGGCTGTGCCCGATGCCGTGGCACAGCCGCCTGATCTGGCGAAGACCGTGGCCATCGATAAACAGCCCTCAGCCACCGTGCAGGTCCTCGATCCGCGTGCCCTGGAATTGTCGGCAGGGCTTGAATCGGAGGCTGACCGGCCGGATCCCGAAATCATTGAATTGTTTATCGAGGAAGCTGGCGAAGAAATCGATGCCATCAAAGTCAATTTCCCCGCTTGGTCAGAGAACCCTGGGAATGAGGATGCGCTGACGGTTCTACGGCGTTCATTTCATACCCTCAAGGGCAGTGGCCGAATGGTCGGTGCGACCTTCATCAGCGATACCGCCTGGGGAATGGAGAATCTGCTCAACCGCGTTATCAATAAGACTTTAGAGCCCACGCCGGAGTTGCTCGAGCTACTAGGCGAGGGCATCGCCGCGCTGCCCGATTTGTTAGAGCATTTGGAAGTCGGCACGCAGCCCACGTTCGATGTGGGTGATTTTAGTCAACGAGCCACCGCGCTGGCGGAGGGGCGCGTGGATGTCGCTATACCGCCTGCGGGTGATTCCCTGGAACTCGATTTGGATCTTGAATTCGCTGCAGCGGCTGATGAGAATCAACCAGTCGAATCCATCGATCTGGACCTACCTGATGATAGGCCAGACACCGACGATGCCGAAGACAGTATCGATTCGGTTTTACTGGATATTCTGACCAAAGAAGTTGCGGTCCATGTCGATGCCATTGAATTGTTTATCGAAGAGGCGCGCGGGGGGATCGAGCCTTTTGCGATTTCCGAAGACATGTATCGTGCCTGCCACACCTTGCACGGCAGTGTCACCATGGCGAAGGCGGATGCCGCCGCACGCCTGACCGGGCCGCTGAACCAATTGATCCGCCATGCCTACGATCATCCGGTTGCGGTGGATTTGCCGGTCATCGATGCGGTGGAGGCCACCGTGGTTCGCTTGCAGGAGGTTATCGCAGCACTTTCTTCCGGAGAGGAGGACTTGCCCGATATCGATGCCTTGGTGGCCGAGCTGCAAGAACTCGACGCGGTGGTAGAGGCCACCGCGGTCGCGCGGGCCGAACTTGCGCCGGCAGAAGACGCCGGATCCGTATCCGCCGATGAAGAACCTGAAGAGACTAAAACCGAAACTGAAGCCGAGGCAGAAGCCGAAGTTGAGGCCGAAGTTGAGGCCGAGCCGGTTTCGGCCGCGGCTGATTTTGATCCCGACATCGCTGAGATCTTTGCCGAGGAGGCCGCCGAACTGTTGGAGAGCTGCGATGCAGTCATGGCGCAGATTAGTGACGATACGGCGCCGGAATCTTCCATGGCGGAGTTGCAGCGTCATCTGCACACCGTAAAAGGTGGTGCGCGCATGGCGGGGCTGGTGGATATGGGCGATTTCTCCCATGACCTAGAGGCCTTGCTAATCGGTATCAATAGCGGCCGGCTGCCCATGAACGGGGAAACCCGCGAGTTACTGCAGGCATCCATTGATGAGCTGCATGGTATGCGTGAGCAAGTGGTCAGCGGTCAGGCGCCAGCGCGTCCGGCGGCTTTGATGCAGCGGTTGGCGAGCACCCTCAGCGGTGAAGTGCCGGCGGCTGTCGAAGATCTTGAGCTGCCACCGGTGGCTGTGGATGTTGAGCAAGAGTCTGATGATGCCGTTGAGTTGGAGGACCTCGCTCCGCTTGAGGAGCCAGAACTCGAGCCGGAAGAAATAGTCGAGGAAGACGCCGAGTCCGCGGAACTAGAAATTTCCAGCAGCGAGCCGGAAGCTGAGGATGAAGAAGACGTTGCGCCTTCTCTGCCCGTCATGGATCAGATCGGTCAGCTGGCTCGCGATCTCGAAGCGCCACCCAGCTCGGCAGGCGGCGGTCTAGATTTCGGCAGTCTGCAATCCCTGGCCAGTTCCGAAGCGGCGCCGGTAGATCGTCGCCAACTCGCGCGGGTCGATCCTAAATTGTTGGAGCATCTACTCAACAATGCGGGTGAAATTAGTATTTTCCATTCTCGTTTGTCGCAACAAATGAGCCGGATTCAGTTTAACTTGGTGGAACTCGGTCAAACGGTGACTCGTTTGCGAGAACAATTGCGCGGCTTGGAAATTGCCACGGAAGCGCAAATTCACTATCAACACCAAGTTGAAGGCTCAGCCAATGAAGATTTTGATCCGCTGGAGCTAGATCGTTACTCGCGTATTCAGCAGCTATCCCTGGGTTTGACCGAGACGGCCAGTGATGTGGGTAGCTTGAAAGATTTATTACAGAATCTAACGAGTGACACCGAGGCGCTGCTGGTGCAACAGGCACGCACGGCGACGGAACTACAAGACGGTCTCATGCGTACGCGCATGGTGCCTTTCCATGGTCATGCCACGCGCCTATCGCGTTTGGTTCGACAAACGGCTGCCGAAGCGGATAAGCAGGCGGAGTTGTCCTTGCGTGGTGGCGGTGACTTGGATCGACAAGTGCTCGAAAAAATGCTGCCGCCATTTGAACACCTGCTGCGTAACGCGGTGATTCATGGCATCGAAACACCGCAGCAACGCCAGGCGGCTGGCAAGCCCGAAATGGGCAATGTAGTTATCACCCTGCGCCGAGAAGGCGCGGAGGTCGTGATCGACGTGGAAGATGATGGCCGCGGCTTAGATGTCGAAGCGATTCGGCACAAATGTCATGAGCTTGGCTTGCTGGATCCCGCCAATGAGGCCAGCGACGAAGAGGTCATGCAATACATATTGCGTCCCGGCGTTTCCACGGCCGAGCGTCTGACCCAGTCAGCCGGCCGTGGCATTGGCATGGATGTGGTCGCGAGCGAAATGACCAAACTCGGTGGTTCCCTACGCATCGATTCGACAGCTGGCCAAGGTACTCGCTTTACCCTGCGTCTGCCGTTCACGCTGGCGGTGACCCAGGCCATGATTGTTCGCGTGGGGCAGGAGCAATATGCTTTGCCCTTGCCCACGGTGGAAGGAATTATTCGGATTAGCCGTGAAGATTTCGATAACTACATGGCCGATGAAAACCCCGTCATCGACTACGGTGACCAGCGCTACGCCTTTCGCTATCTAGGCCACTACTTGGGCCACCCCACTCCACGCATTCCAGAAGACGAGGAGCGCATTTCCTTGATCCTGGTTCGTGCCGGTGATAATTCCGCCGCGCTAATTGCCGACGAGATGCTGGATAGCCGAGAGATTGTCGTGAAACCCGTTGGTGAGCAACTATCAAGCATTCGCGGCATTTCGGGTGCCACTATCTTGGGTGACGGTAGTGTGGTGGTCATTTTGGATGCGGGTTCGCTGGTTCGTTCCGGACGTCTAACGGCAGAATCTGATCTCGCAGAGGTTGCCGAAGTGCGACCACCTCAGCCTCTGGCATTGGTGGTTGACGATTCCATTACCATGCGGCGTGTTACCCAGCGGCTGCTAGAGCGTAACGATTTCATGGTCATGACCGCCAAGGATGGCGTGGAAGCGGTCAGCGTACTGCAAGACCATTTGCCCGACATTATCCTGCTTGATATCGAGATGCCGCGCATGGATGGCTATGAGTTTGCTACCTATGTTCGCAGCAACCAAGCGTCAGAAGCCGTGCCAATTATCATGGTGACCTCGCGAGTTAGCGACAAGCATCGGGCGCGGGCCATTGAACTCGGTGTCAATGACTATCTAGGTAAGCCTTATCAAGAGCAAGAACTGATGGAAGCGGTCAGGCATCTTTTAAAAATCCCGGCGGAATAACAGATGGCTGAAGACATACAAACCGAAGAGCTTTACAGTTTGTTGGTGCCCTTGCACAAGCATCGCATTATCGTGCCGCGGGTTTGTGTCGCCGAAGTCGTGCGTTACGCACTCAGTGACGAACATACTGGCGAACCGGCTTGGCTACGCGGCAGCATGCGGTGGAATAATGTCGATATTCCGGTGTTGAGTTTCGAAGAACTCGCCGGCCTGCCCAGTTCGCAAGTTGGTGGCCGAACTCGTGTAGCGGTGTTTAACGCTTTGGGTGGTTTGTTGGAGACGGGGGCGTTTGGCATTTTAACGGAAGGTTTTCCGCAGTTGGTGCGTGTTAATCGCTCAGTGATGGAGCCCGATGCTCGACAGTCCTGGCCAGAGGACGGTCCGGTCATTTGTCAAATTCGCATGATCAATGAGTATCCATTGATTCCTAATCTCGAACGTATCGAGTCGATGATCCACGATCAGCACATCGCGGCTACTCAGCCGGCATAGTCCAGCCTACTCGACACGCAGGTCGCCACCGCAGAATTGCGCCAGACTAAGCGCCACCAGCGCGGCTGTTTCCGTCCGTAAAATTCTTGGCCCAAGGCTAATGCTGAAAAAATTCGCCGATAGCGCTTGATCGATTTCTCCCGCGGTTAAGCCGCCTTCTGGGCCCGCGAGTAACGCAATGGCATCGCTGTCAAGCGCGGCTTGGCCCATGCCCTGCTTGGCCGCGGGATTCAGTAAGAGGCGTAGGCCCTGTGTTGGCAAGTTCTCCACGGCCTGGGCTACGGTCATCGGCGCACAGACTTCGGGAACAACGGCCCGGCCGGATTGTTCGGCGGCCGCGATGGCAATGCCCTGCCAGTGACCGCGCCGGCGCGCTGCCCGCTCTTGGCTCAGCCGAACCACACTGCGTTCACAGTCGATGGGCACAATTTTCCCCACCCCCAATTCAGTTGCTTTTTGAATAACGAGATCCATTCGTGAGCCGCGGCATATGCCTTGCAGCAGTACCGAATACAGGGGCGATTCCGTTGCGGCAAACCGCGCAGCGCCCAGCTCAATGCGAGCCTGACCGCGTCGGCATTCAAGCAGGCGGGCTTGATAATTATTGCCGTCTCCATTGAATAGGCAGAGTTCTGCGCCGGCTTGCAGTCGCAGCACTTGAGCAATATGCCGTGCCGGTTGGCCGGTGAGGCTGATGGTTTCGCCGGGCGCCAGTCTCCCGGCGTGATAGATTCGCGGTATTCTCATGACAGCATTATCCAACGGGAATCAGGCCATGGCGGGATTGGCATTATCGGGTATTCGAGGTCCGGGGCGGGCGCCAGCCTACTATGGAGGATGGGGGTGATTCGCATAGATCCGGCATCGGGGCAAGTTCAGGGTGCCCGGCAGATACCCTCGCCCAATTGCGATGCGCGTCCGCCTGATTGTCAGCCCGAGTTGATTGTTATACATGGTATTTCCTTACCTCCAGGCGATTACGGTGGACCGTGGATCGACTACTTTTTTACCAATCGACTCGATCCTAAAGCGCATCCTTACTTCGAAGAAATTGCAGCTATGCGGGTGTCTAGCCACCTGTTAATTCGTCGCGACGGCGAATTGGTTCAATACGTGCCGCTGTTCCTACGCGCGTGGCATGCTGGCGAGTCTCATCATGAGGGGCGAGAGCGCTGCAATGATTTTTCCATCGGTATTGAGTTAGAAGGGCTGGACGAACAAGCTTATGAGCCCGAACAGTATGCCCAGCTCGCCAGGGTGATTTTGCAATTGCGCCGGCAGATACCTTCCTTGGCCAGCGCACCGGTGGTGGGTCATGCGGATATCGCGCCGGGCCGTAAAACCGATCCGGGGCCGGCTTTCGATTGGCAGCAGCTTGGGGCTTGCTTGGATACAATGGAGTCAAGATGAATTTATTCGCGCTGCTGTTGGGCCTGGCCACAGAAAGATTGCTGACCAATCTTTTTCATTTGCGCGAGTTTCGCTGGCTTGATCCAAGCTTGGATGCAGCGTTTAGACGTTTCGGTCAGTCCGGGCAGCTGGTATGTACCGTCGCTGTCGTGTTAGTCGCGGCTTTACTCGTTCTGCCCGTGGCGGCAGTGGCCTGGCTCCTACATGATGCCTTGCTGCACATTCCGTACTTTGCCTTCGCGGTGGTGGTCTTGTTGTTCTCCTTGGGTCCAAGAGACCTAAAGCAAGAAGTGGATGATTTTTGCGTGGCGGTGGAAGCGGGCGACGAACAAGAAGTTCGCCGCCTGGGTAAGTCACTCACTGAATTCGATCTACCCGAGGATGCCGCGGATCAGCTCCGCAGTGTCGAACGGGCGGTCTACGTGCAGGCTAACAATCGTGTATTCGGCGTCGTGTTTTGGTTCCTGGTGTTGGGGCCCGCCGGCGCTTGGTTGTTCCGAGTCCTCGATCTAATGCGCCGGCGTGTCGCCTACCGCTATTCAAGCGATACGGAAGATCCCAGTGCCTTAGCTTCCGTGGTGCGCAGCCTGCATGGCGTATTTGCTTGGATTCCCGCGCGTTTGCTAGCCATGGGCTATGCCTTGGCGGGGAGTTTTGAGGAGGCCATCGCCGATTGGAAAAGCTACTATCAAAATTGCGCCGAACGGTTTTTCGACATTAATGATGATGTCGTGGCCACGGCGGGTGCGGGGGCCACGGGCCGGGCTACGGATAGTTGTGAGTTGGCCCCGGCGGCGCGCGTCCGCGCCGCCATGGACTTAGTCGTGCGAACCTTGTGGCTGATTTGGTGTCCGGCCATTGCCTTATTGACCCTTTACGATTTGGTTACTTGAGTCCACGTTGAATTTCCGCTTTCGCGTCTTCGCGCCACTGCTGCTCATTTTTGTTGGGGCCTGTGATCAGCAGTTGCCGGCAAGCGTGCCCCCCGTCGACCGCGCGCAAAGAATCGTCAGTTTGGCGCCGCACTTGGGCGAATTGGTGTTTGCCGCGGGTGCGGGCGATTATCTAGTGGGTGTTTCCGAGTTCACGGATTTTCCAGCGGCTGTTACGGGCTTGCCACGTGTCGGTGATGCTTTTCGCGTGGACTACGAGATCCTGGCCAGCTTGTCTCCGGACCTGATCCTGAGCTGGTCATCGGGCAATCCTCGCCAGGTAGTGGAGCGTTTAAAGCGGCTGGGTTATCGCGTTGTTTCTCTTGAGGCTGAAACCCTTGAAGATGTGGCGGCGCAATTGGAAGTGATCGGTGAACTCGCAGGTACGCTACCCGTGGCGCGGCGAACTGCCATGGAATACCGGCAAGGTCTAAATGATTTGCGTTTGGCCTATGCGCAGCGAGCGCGAATCTCGGTGTTTTATCAAGTCTCCCAGCAACCTTTACTCACGGTGAATGACCGCCATCTGATTGGTCAGGTCATTCGGCTATGTGGCGGAAAAAACCTATTCGGTGAAATGCCCGACAAGGTTCCCGCCGTGTCGCCGGAAGCGGTGCTAGATCAAGCGCCTGAGGTGGTATTGGCGGGACTCTACGACGCCGATGCTGCCGCTAATCTGGACTATTGGCGCGCCTGGAAAGCTTTGCCGGCTGCAAGCCATGAGCGTATCTACGGGGTCAATGCCGATTTTCTGAGTCGTCCCGGCCCGCGATTATTAGCCGGCGCCCGTGAACTCTGCGAAACCTTAGACCGAGCCAGGAACTAGGTTTCAACTATTGCCTTTCTGCCAGAGGGTTTCCTGATCACCGGCAGTTCGGTTGAGGGCCCGAGCCAACACAAATAGCAAGTCTGATAGGCGATTAAGATATTTCAAGCCATGCTCATTAACTTCTTCGGCGCTGGCCAGCGTCCAAGCTCTGCGCTCGGCACGCCGACAAATGGCCCGCGCCATGTGGCAGGCTGCACCGGCCTGGCTGCCCCCGGGCAGTATGAAATCTTTTAGTGGCGGTAGCTCGCTGTTGACGTCATCCAGCAGCCGCTCGAGGCCGGCGACCGCCGGTTCATCGATGGCTTGATGTCCGGGCATGCACAGCTCACCACCCAGATCAAACAACTGATGTTGAATCCGGATCAAGGCGGTGTGAATACCTTCGGGTAGGTCCGCTGTGGCCAAAAGCACGCCGACGGCGGAATTTAACTCGTCGACCGCGCCATAGGCTTCTACGCGGGTCGCATCCTTGGCGACGCGATCACCATTGCCCAGGCCTGTTGTGCCTTGGTCACCGGTACGCGTATAAATTTTTGATAATCGATTGCCCATGGGCCCAATGATTACAGAACTGGCCGTGGCTGGCGAACCGCTTTATCAAGGCGGCTATTCTGGCGTTTGTGTAGTGCCTCGCGGCGAGGCAGCCAGCACTCGCCGCCAGGTGAATCGCCGTTACGCACACAGCCTCGACCGGTACCGCGACAGCGGCTTTCGGCCTAATCGTCTGGGCCAGTGCACAATCACAGCGTAGCCACCGGCCAGAAATTTCGAGGTTGGCGCAGAATTATCACCGATCGCCAACGACACGCTTGGCAAGGCGGCTAATCTCGCGAGTCTAATCTCCCAGCTCGATGCGCAACCCCAGGTAGTAAGCATCGCCGGGTGTTTGATAGCCGAAGACATTTTGATAGTCCTCGTCAAAGAGATTTTCGGCCCGGGCATAGACCTCCACTTTTTTTGACAGCGCATAGGAGGCGGCCAGATTGACGAGCGTGTAGTCATCAAGGGTGACGGTGTTGGCCGGGAAGCTCGAAAAGTCCAGATCGGTTTGTTCGCCGGTATACGAAACATTCAAATTCAGATTGAGTCGCTGATCCAGTGCCGCATAGTTGAAGTTAGCCGCCGCCGCATGGCGTGGACGACGAATTTCACGCCGTTTACCCCCGGCCGGATTGGATTCCTGAGACTGTGTGTAGGTGTAGCTGAATTGACCGCTAAAGTTTTCGGCAAACCTTGCGCGAAGGCTGGTTTCTACGCCCTGCCGGCGACTGGTGCCGGTCGCATTGTCAACCGTCGTAAATAGACTTTGAATCTCATCTTCGAGCTTGGCGGAAAAGTAGGTGACATCAGCAATCAAAGCCCGGTTCCAGAGGGCTTGCTCGATGCCGAAATCCCAGCCTTTGGATTCTTCTGGTTTTAGATTTGGGTTGCCAATGAAAGAGCCAGAAATAAAGCCGAACAACTCAATAAACGTGGGCTTTTTCATGCCGCTGCCATAGCTTGAGTGAAAGCGGGTATCGGTAGTATCGAGCTGATAGCTAGCGGTGACTCTAAAGCTGGTTTTGTCTTTGAAATCGCTATTATCGTCGCGGCGTAGGCTCATGGACGTTGACAACGCTTGCCAGGGTTGCGCGATGAGTTCGGCCACATAGCCGGTGCTGTTTCGATCCTGACTTTGGTCCGCCCCGGCAAAGCCGATGAACTGCTGTGAGAATTCTTCTCGTTCGTGATCAACGGCCAATATAATTTGATAGTCGCCCTTTGCCGTGGGGAGCGCGTAGCTGGTCTGATAAGCGAGGCTAGTCTTATCGCCCGCTTGCGCATCGGTGAGCGTACCGTCAGCAAGATTTTTCCGGTCGGATTCGGTGTAGCCGAGTTGCAGTCTATGCTGCCAGCGCTGTTCCATCAGTTCCAGTTCAGCGGTTCCCTGTAATGCTGTCAGCTCGACATTGGAGACTCGATCCGCATCCGTCGGCAAACCGGTGAGAAAGGTATCGTCGAATGCCGATTTGCCATCGCTGTGCCGGGCCGAAAACCCAAAGCGTAGAAATTCCGTGGCGCGGATCTGGTTGTTCCAAACGAGAGATGTATTTTCATAGCCGTCGTCTTCGTCTCCGAGCAGGGCGACGTTTGAACCGTTCGTATCAAAGCGTGACAGCAGCAGGTCATTGCGCATGGGGCCCCAATTGCCGCCAATGCTTGCAGCAACGCGGCGGGTATCGAAGGACCCCGCTTCCACGGATAGATTGCCGCGTAATGGTCCTTTACCCCGGCGGGTGATGATGTTGATGGCGCCTGCCACGGCATCGCTGCCCCACAGGGCGCTTTGTGGGCCGCGAACTAACTCGATTCGTTCGATATCCCAAGTGCCTAACTGCTCGAAGCTAAATTCATCGCCGGTGGTGGCTTCGTTCATTTCGATGCCATCGATCAGCACCAACAAATGATTAGCTTCTGCGCCGCGAATACGAATTTGCGCTTGGGCGCCTGGTCCACCGGCTTGGCTGACGGATACGCCGGGAAGATCTTGCAAAATGTCCGTTGCCAGCCAACTTTGTCGCTGTTCGATGTGCTCGCGGTCGACAACCGAGATGGCGCTACCCACTCTAGACTTCTCAAGTGGCGTTCGGCTGGCGGTACTGACGATATCTTCGATGTCTTCTTGGGCAGACGCGTAAAAGGACAGGCTCGCGGCAACGATGGCCACCAGCAGTTGTTGGTTTGAGCTCACTGGATAATTCTCCCACCCACGGTTCCCCGCGTGGCTTGGTACTACACACTGTGAAGGGCAGGAGCATGCATGGCGCGGCCGGAATGCGGCTGGCCAGGCGCCCGCCGCACCCTCACCCACATACCAGGCCGGTCTCCGGGCTTACGAGCGGACGTGCAGACGTCGCATGGATTCACCTTCCCACGCACAATGCGCAGTGGCTGCGGGCCCAGGGATGGACCGCGCTGAATCGATGGCTACTCGATTACCGTTGCGGGGGCAGCGCCGGAATCATCCGATCAATCGATCGACTTACACCGGCTTCCCGTTATTCCAAGCTGTCGCTTGGAAACACCTAGTTGTTTCACTCTATCGAGGCTGCCATGAGAATTCAACTTGCACCCAGGGGCAACAGGACGCTTTCACCGTCGCGACTAAAACGGTGAAAGGGCGTGCTATACAGGGCTTCTAGTTTTTTTTCCGTCAACAGTTCAGCAGCTTTGCCGTATTCCCAGTGGCCGTCGCCGAATAGCAGCAGCACCGAATCCGCGCATCTTGAGGCCAGTACCGGGTCGTGCAGACTGGCCAGCACACAGCGCCCTTGTGCTGTTAGCGCTTTGAGGCAATCGATCAGCGCCAGGCGGTGCAGCGGATCCAGATGATTCATCGGCTCATCCAGTAGCAAGATTCTTGGATCCTGAACCAGCAAGGTGGCCATGGCCAGGCGCCGCCGTTCCCCGCCGGATAAAGCCTGTGCCGGACGCTTTTCCAAACCGTCGAGGTCCATGGTTTTCAGCGCTGCTCGCGCCAAGGCGATATCCGCCGCCGTTTCCCATTGCCAGAAGCCCAGACGAACATGGCGGCCTAACAGCGCGGTTTCCAACACGCTGGTTGGAAAATGATCTTCCTGCTGCTGCAAAAGCAGCCCCAGCTCCTCGGCGACACGACCGCGGTCCATGGCGGACAAATTGTTTCCACCCAGGCTAACCGTCCCGCCGAGCGGAGATCGCAAGCCGGCCAGCGTGTGCAGCGTGATGGTTTTGCCAACACCATTGGGCCCCAGCATACAGACGAATTCACCGGCCAGTAGATCTAAGCCCAGCTGATCAACCAAGACTCGACCGTTCACGCCCACAGTCAGGGCCTTGCAACTGAGTGGGTGATGAGACCGGGTCTCTTGATTGATGGATTCGGTGTGCATGGCTGTGGACATTGGCGACGGTGACCCTAACATTTATCTTGACGTGCACGTTGCCAAGTAGCTGTGTTGCCTCTATTAACCGCTAATTTGTTTTCTCTTTAGTTCAGTCACGAGGCCTCTCAACAGGCTACATTTTGAGGCTTGGCCGTGTCTACACTCTTATGGGCGCCAAGGCGATTCAGCCAGGAACGTGCTACGCCTGAGATGGCTGTCCAAATGGTCCAAATAAGTCGATTGGGAATGCGCGTGATGCCAAGACGAGCTATTTCACGGTGCCAATATTCATCGACGAGCTCACTGGCCGGTGGATATTCGACCGCGACGCGTGAGTCGAAACATCGTGGAAATTTGAGTCACATCCGCTTATCGTACCTTTGCGCAAATCACAACAATCAATTGGCGAATGGCCGGGTAGCCGCTAGCGGGCGCCAATCACCGCGTGGTCTAGTCTGACTGAAATGATTGCAGCCGCTCAGTGGCCTTGAGGCTGAAACCGTCCGCGGCGCCGATGCGAAATCACTACACTGCCCAGGATACGATTTTAGGGGGATGCCATGGGATTACTGTCCGCCGCTTTTATTGCCGTTGCGCTCATCGATTTCGCCGTGCTGGTTTGGGCGGTGTGGATCTACCAGAAACATCCCAGCACCCCGCTGTGGCTGGCGACGGTGCCTTTTGGGTTGCTTTGGTATGACAACGTGGTGATTGGTTTGGGTAGCACGATTGGTGAGGGTGAGATGCTGATTAACCTCAACACCATTCGATTTCTTGCGCACTATGTTTTTCTGCCGTTCGCCATCGTCGCGTTGGCCGCGCTGGCGCGTCATGCGGGCTTTAGGTGGGCACAGCCGTGGTATTTCATGGCCGCCTTTGCCTCACTAGCCATGTATTTTATTTTGCATGATCTTTTTCTATTCAAAAATTCTAACTTCTACCCGTCCTGTTTTGCCGACACCCTGCGCTATACCACCAGCATTCGCGAATACACCGCTTGCTCGCCCGATGCTATCATCGGTGCGGGTGCCAGTATCCCACCCATTCCCGCAATAACTTTGAGCAACTTGCAAATTATCTTCGGGGCTTATCTTTGGTGGAAGGTCGGCTACAAGTGGCTTTTTTTGGTGTCAGTTGTGGTGTTGGGGCTTTTCGCCATTCCCTATGGGGCCACCGGCGGTATTTTCAGCAATATCGGTGAGCCCATCATTAGCGGCATGTTACTGGTGACCATCGTTTGGATCACGAAGCATCGTGAGAGTTGGCGAGACAGGTGAGTTGACGGTCAGACAGTGGCGGCAATAGAAGTGCTTCATAGTCGGGATCACCTATTTCGACAGTTTTCTATTCCGCAATCTCGAACGAAATTTTATGAAGAATGCCGGGTGTTGCAACTGGTGATCCGTTTTCGAAACGAGGTGCGTAGCGAAATTTTTCGGCAGCGGCGATGGCTGCCGGAATGAAGTCATCCCCGCCTTCGGATTCCATCACTCTTGGGTCCTTGACGGTTCCCGTTTCGCTGATCTCGAATTCCACAATGACCCAGCCCGATCGCCGTTGGTTCACGGCGCTGGATGGATAATCGGGTACGCGTTTGAATAGAGGTACGGGTTGCTGGTCTTGCACAAATGGCGTCATTCGTCCAATAGCTAGGCAATGCTTCGTTGCTTGGTCCGAGTCGTCAAGGTTTTCGAATACGTCGACAAGAAAGGCGTGGGTCGATAACTCAATTTGACTTGACGGTGCGTCGGGGTTCTCGAAAGTGCCCAATGCCTCCAGAAAATGATCTCTCGCGGTAGCGTATTTTCGTGTGGATAGGGCAAATTTTCCCAGATGGAATGCGGCGAATCCGGTTTCTGGGTTTTCGGTGCCCAACAGCTGGCTAAGCATTTCATAGCCTTTTACCAGGAAGCGCTTTGCTTCAAGTGACTGTGAGAGATTAGCCAATTTAACGCCGTATTTGACGTTAGCACGAGCAAGCTGAATCGAATTTTTGCCATGATGATGAGCTAGAATGGATAGGGCGCGGGTATATTGTCGCCGCTGGGATCTGCTGTCGTATAGTTTCGCGCGTGAATCACCATAGGCCGTTAGTACCTCAACCATTTCCAGAGCCTTAGCGCCGTAGATTTTTTCGTATCGCTGCTTGGCCAGTCGCAGAATTTCTTGCGCTTTCGCAGTGTCGCCGACATCAAGCAAACTCATGCCATAGTTTAGGGTCAGCGCGCCAGTGTTCTTGTGATCGGTCCCGTAGAGTTCTTCTCCAAGCTCTAACGCGCGGCGGGCATGCGGTAGCGCGAGTTTATATTTCTCTTGCTCGATCAGCGTTTGATAAGCCGAGTAGCTTTCCTTGAATGCAGTAACAGTCTCGGAGCCCTGCGCCAAGGCTACTCCGGCAAACAACCAGAAAGCTAGGCTTAATGCGTAGCGGCAGAACGAAAACATCAGGTGACTTCGTCGCAGGGTACGGGCAGGCTTAAATTCGGGCACATCGATCCTGATTAGAATTTTTATATCCTTGTTTTATATACCAAAATAGGTTCTGCGTGCAAAAGCGGGCCGGCCCGTTGTTAGGCACTGGGGTGCGATGAGCTATCGGGGTCGGCAACTATCGGGACATATAACATAACTCTGCCCATAACCAAGGTGATTAGGCAAGAAACGCGCGGCGTCTAAGGTGGTTGTCCAATTAAGTCGTCCCCGCGCCTAAGACGGCCGTCCAAATTAATCGAAGCGAACACGCTCAAAGAAATGAGTTAGCGGGGTTAGTGATTGCAGGGAACCAAGACTCAGTTAGCGTGGGAAAATCTTGGCCGCAAAAGTGCTGTTTGTATATACCTCAATAGCCTGAGCCAAAACCCACTCAGTAGCTAAATACCCATATTTGTTGCTGTTTCTCGGTAAATGGCTTGCCCCGTTTGCCGTCCCGCTGATCAATTCGGGTCGTAATTTCCTTTACGATCTCCATGCGATGAGGAACTAGGGTATCTGGCTCTGTTACCAAGCTCGTTGTGGTCACAAGATTGTATTCGCCAAATATCACTCGCTGCCTGACGCCCGCTGCCTGGCTGAGTTTGGTATTGAGATCCGACAAGATTTGCATGAGTTCTTCCCGGTTTGGGATCGTCACTGTCCTAGTTGCTACACATTGTTTTGCGGGAGATCCGGGGCACGGTCCTGGCTTGCTAATTGAAATCTCTGATTTGTAGTTGAGCAGTGGATTGCCGGGTATCGGCAAGGCAGACTCAGTTTCATAGGCATATAGTGCCTCTGGCTCGTAAGTCCGAGGTATCCAGCTAGAAACCATGGCTTCCCAATTGAGCAGAGCGGCGCTTGCATAGTTTTCTTTCGAAAAAATCTGCTCAAATAAATCACCCATCCCGCCCGGCAAATGAGCTAGCTCCTCCACTACTGATAACAAATTCTTGCTGAGTCCATCGAAATCACTGGCCCGCAAGAATTCTCCGGCTGAGCTAACGGTCAGAGTCGGTGCGCCGATTTGAAATAGGGCTTGTAACGCAATTACGGGCTTTGCTTGCGCACCAGCAGTTAGTGTGGGTTGACCAATTAGGCTGTGAGTGATTTTTCTATTTCCGTTCGCTAGATCCTCGGCCATCAGTCGCCAGCTAGCTTCTGCGCGCAGTGCCGTATCAACGCCACCCCGCTCGGAGTATCGAGAACTGGATATGTCAAGCTTAGCCGCTAGCCTTTTTGGCCAATCGAATTGGAACGAAATTGCCGATTCATTTCCCAAGGGTGCTTGGGTTGTGGTGCATCCAGTGAGCAATAGCAGGATGACTGCCGCCGAGAGAAATAGTGAACCGCAATTAGTCACGGGTTCATGCTGATTCATGTGCTCGGCTCTCATTTTCTGCTTAGTATATTCTTGTTTCGAAACCATGGTGATGGATGACAGCCGTAATATTAAGAGCCGTCCGTCAACTGGGTGGCGTCGTCTCGGATACAAAACCCTGCCAGTTTTCTATGTCGAGAATTTCAGGCGTTTGTTTCTCGAATTGCGCCAGTACACCGGGTGGCAAGTCATCGAGACCCATCACCTTGCTACCGTAACCCCGCACAACGGTGCCGCCCGGGTGATCGCCCATTTCCATCCATGGCAACCACTCTGTCTTATTCTGTAGCTGCGCATGTACCGGCGCAGAGGGTAGGTCCGGGTTTTGCATGTCCGCTAAGGTGGCCGAGTAGGTCATGAACGAATTTGTGTAGCGGGTTTTCTTGGGGTCCGTAAAACTGGGTCCTGACTCAATGGATTGCGTGGCAAGAAAAACGCGGCCGCCGATGACTTCCAGTGGCAAGGGATTAGGGTTGTAGCCCATCACGATGTACTTATCTTTGTCGTAGCCACGCGGTACCGGTCCAAGGCGAAAATTGTGCACGGGTGTCGTTTTTCCGGTTACCGGGTGTTTAAATGTTTCCATGACCTCATAGCTGTCGATGGCCGTGTAGTAACCCGCTTCGTATTTAATCATTTGAAAACTGTTGTTGCCTTTCGGTTCCCAGTTGTCGATGAGTAGGTTGTTCAGGGTATACAGGGGCACGAAATTGCCTTCATTGAGGTCAGCGTAAACGTTCAGTCGATAAAACGAAACCACGCTTTCCTTAGCGAGGCTGCCCACCAATTTGACATGGGCTCTCAGCGCTTCGACAGGATTGGCAAAGTCGGGTACCAACGAGCGTTGCGCTGCTGCGGTCGCAACGCCAGACAGGGTTGTATACAGCGCCGCGCCGGCTGCACCGAGGAGTAGTTCGCGGCGGGTGGAAGGGTGATCGGCGAGTGACATTGGCAAATCTCTGGCTATTAAAGGATAGTAGGCCCAATTCAATAGTTATGATCACTGTCCCCCGAATATTAATTTCAGGACAGCTCTGGTCCACGCAGCACCCGTTTTCTTGACGCCGTCTAATTTCGCTTCGATGTCATCGGTCAAATATTTCATGGCGGCGTCGTTCCCACGTAGCCCAAGATCGCCTAGCGACTTCACGGCCATTGCTCGATCTTGCCAGGGGCCGTCGCCCTCAAAAATCGAAACAAGTAGATCTACCTGATCTCCTGCGCCTAAGGTCCCCAACGATGAGATCGCGGCCAGGCGGACATATTCATCCTCATTATTGGTCAGATTGACGAGCGAGTTAAGGGCTTTGGGGTTGTTCGAGAATCCAAGCTGGTAAACGTTCAAGTAGGACAAATTTCCGTCAGCTTGCGAATCAATTTTTGAAAGTAATTCGTCTATTGCCTGGTCAGGCAAGGATTGGTCATAGAGGAGCCCATTTAGTTTCGCCGAAAATTCTCCGACCAGAATTTCCAATGGTTGATTAAGCGTCGGCTCCACAATTTCATCGAAAGTCCAGACTGGTACTTTGCCTCGCTTAACGAAAACCACTATTCGTTCACTTTTTCCTTCGACGTCGACATCGGCAGCCAATAAAGAAGTGGTCGTAAATGGCGCAAATCCGTTCGAACGGTAATTCCGCATTTCGAAATCGGTGATCGCTATTTTTGTATCGCTGGAATTGCTAGCGTTGACATTAATCCCCCGCGCCTGTAATTCATCCAAGGTGAATTTTTCCAAAAAATCCACCGGCTGCAGTGGGCTGCCGTCAAAGGTCAGACCCATTGGTAGCACACCGTAGGAAAAATCCATGTCGGCATTTTCCCTGGCATCGACGAAACTTAGGTTGGATGTTACTGGTTGAGACGGTTGCTGATACCGATAGCTAGATTGTTCCGGCGCATCTACCGTATAGACTTTTGGTGCGCATCCGGCAGCAATCATTGTAAATACCATGAACGCTGAGAGTCTTTTTAAAGCCTTAATCATGTGTATTGCTCTCCATAGAGCTAAGAAATTTTCAAAATAAATTAAGTTTCACTATTTTCTGCAATAGCGTTTGCTATCTGTTGTGCGATTCTAGAGATGAGAGAAGACAAACTGCTGCCGCCCGCAGCTTGAACATGCGGTCGCTTTAGCCCAAATACCACGTCGTCAGAGCTGGTCGAGTAAATCCGAATAGAGTTGACGGTTAAATTGTCAACAGAGAAGGAGAGTGTAGCTGTATCTTGGAATTCACCAAGAACGACAATCATTGCATAGTCGGCTTCGATAGACCTAGCTTGATTAATGGCCAAAGCCGTAGCGGACGGTGCCACAGCTAAATTGTCGTCAAGGTCTGCAGATGTCTTAACGGTAAGACTTGTTTTTTCTTCGATTTTCTCAATCAATTTTTCTTGTAACAACTCACTGCTTTGTTGGCTTGCTTCTTGTGCGCTGCCTCCTTGGGTGGCACCTTTCGGCGGCGCAAGGTATATCACGCTATTAGGTTTTAACCCGGTTGATTGAAACTCCATGCCGGGTAGGCAGCCAGTGAGGCTTATGCAAGCGGTAAACAATAAGATCAGCTGTCGCATTGCATAAATTCCTTTATCAGTAAGTTGCAAATATGCGTCGGTTCAATTTTTGGCACCAATTGATACTAGTGGTTCTTTGGCTTAGGAGCAATTCCGTGCTTGAATTTCCGAGATCGGTTACTAGTTCGCCTCCGAAAAAAAACCGCCGCGACCTTTCGATCGCGGCGGCCTGCCATTTGAACTGATTAACGTCAGTGCTAAAACTTACTCTTCAATAGGAACTCCCTCCCGGCTAACAGCCAAACGTTCGCCCCAACTCGCCAGCTTCAGCTTTGCCGCCACCCCGTGGCGTTCAATGAGTGAACCCAAGGCGATGGCCGATGCACCGATGGTGGCCAGCGATATCCAATTGGCTTCCACCACCAGCATCACAAACGGTTCGATGCCAAAGATGGCGGCGAAAATTAGTGTGGTGCTGCCGGCGAACATGCTGGTTTTGTGATCAAACCACTTACCGCAGAGCACCATGGCCAGGCCGACCAGTGCGGATGTGGCGGCTGTAAGCACCGAGGCCTCCAGGGCGACGCTGAGTATGAAGCCGGTGGCTAGCGCGAGGCTGATGGAATGGGCGGCAAACTTCGACACAACTAGGCTGGCGGAGCGGCGCAATACGTCGGCGGCCATGATCGAAAACACCACGGCAATGGCGGGTGCGCCGACGGCGATGTTGGTGCCATCAAATGAATTGATCAGTGCTACCGCGGTGCTTAGTGCGATGGGCACTGACAGTATGTCTAGGCAGTTGGCCAACATGGGTGATCGATCCGGATATAGCGATGCTTGGCGAAGGGCGAGGAACGCAGCTGCGCCGAGCATGGCCACCATTAGGCTGTCCACGGAATAGAAATACATGCTGCGAAAAAGCAGGATGCCCATGGGGATGAACAATGTCGCGAGGGCGAAGCGGCCTTCGTGTGTTTGCAGTGCCTTGTCGCGAGCACCCAGTGTGCGGGTAACCCACAGTCCGTACATGATGCTGGCCAAAGCGATGCTGCCTGCGGGCATGGATTCGCGCACGGGAATGAGCAGCAACAGATTGAGCGGCAGAAAATGTAGCGCCAGCGCTTTGGCCGAGTGCCTGGCCATGATGGCGAAGCAGAACAAGGCGGTAGGCACCAGGACGAAACAGGCGCCGGTGAGTGTTAACGCAATACTCGCGAGGCTGTCGATTTGCCAGGTGGCATAGCCCGGGTAGGTGGTGAGGGCGCCATCGAGTTGGAACACCGAATAAACCAGTGCACCAAGAATGGTGAAATTCACCGGAATGGAGATCAGCGCCAGGCCGAAGAAGACTCTGGCGCCCTTGGTTTCTTTTAGGCCGTGACTGAGTGCAAAGCCACCTGCTGTTAGTAGTGCGGTTTGCGCGAGCAATAGCAAGTAGCGGTTGATGTCATTGCCTTCGTTCCAGCCTTGTAGCAAAAACAGTGACATGGAGGCGATGACCACGCCGGCGCCAAAGACGCGCAAGGCTTCCGAAACACTCACCATGCCCTTAATCGATTGAATTAGGTTTTCGATGGCGGCCTTGGGTGGTGAGCGTCGCGATGCGGTGCTCGGCGATGGGTATTTATATTCCAGGGTCACGGCGCTCATGACTGTTGCTCCTCATCGGCGCGTAACAACTCGTCGAGCTCCGCTTTCAGTTCCGCGGCTTCTTCCTGCTCCATGAAACTGGCTTCTAAAGTGTCGGTGGAGCTGCAGGCGCCGAGTAGAACTTCGCTGGCGCCCAGGTTGATCTCCCAACGATCAAAAGTATCTTCAATATCGCTGGCCGAACTGCCTTGAATGTTGTGCATCACATGCATGGCCTCGGCAACGGATTGACGCGACCGCATGATGTTGCGTTGTTGGGTTACTTCCCCGATGCGCAACTCAATCTCTTTAACCTGCTCGCCGATGCGGCTTTCGAGTTCGTCGTGTTGCTGAATAGAGTCACGCAGGCCCGCCAGTCGGCTCTCGCATTCGCGGCGGCGGCGCAGACATTCCAGGGCCTTGGCTTCATCCTCGGCCGCGACGCTGCGCGCGCGGTCCGCCCAGTTTTTCGCGGCCGTTTCGAATTCACGATAGCGCTCCTTAAGGCTTTGGCCGTCTTTACGCACGCGCTGAAGACGCACCCGCGAACGGGCGGCGGCTCGCTGCGAGTCTTTTAAGGCGGCGTTGATGATGGCGTCGTGGTTTTCTACCCGGCTGACGGCCCGGTCCACGGACGAGGTGATGGTAGCGCTGACTCTTTTAAACAGGTTCATGACGATTCCTCCATGGGATCAATGTCGGGGAGGAGGCTAAGCACCAGGCCAATATAGAGCAACTTATTTCGAAAAAGTCAGCTATGGATAACCATTAGTACAATAATATTGTACTATTTGGCCCATATGGCGACTTCAGCAAAAATCCTTGCGACGCTAAAACGCCAGTTGAAACAGCGCGGCATCACCTACCGTGAACTGGGCCAACGGCTCAAGCTCTCGGAGTCGGCCATTAAGCACATGTTTTCTGTGGGCAACTTTTCCTTGAAGCGGCTGGATGAGGTCTGCGAGGTATTGGAGCTGGACCTCGGCCAGCTAATCAGCTTGAGCGAGTCGCAGGAACCGCGCATCGAAGAGTTATCCGCCGAGTATGAAGCAGAAATCGTCGCCGACGAGCGCTTGTTGTTGATGGCCTACTGTCTGATTAACTATTGGACCCTGCCGGAGATCTTGGCACGCTACGACATTCCACGCGCCGATGCGTTTAAGTATTTGCGCCGCCTGGATCAAATGAAGATTATTGAAGTACTGCCCAGCGACCGGGTGCGTCTGCTCATCGCGAATAATTTTGCTTGGCGCCGCAACGGCGCCGTGGAGCGGTTTTTCAATCAGCGTGTGCAAACGGAGTTCTTTCGGCACAACTTTCGTTCCGATGGTGCGCTGCGTATTGTGCGTAACGGCATGTTGTCGAAGAAAGCCCAGCTGCAGTTGGGTGAGAAATTAAAGGCGCTGAGTGAACTGTTTGATCAAGCTACCTGGGAAGAGCGTAAGATACCTGCGGAAGAACAATACGGTACCACCATGGTGTTGGCGATTCGGCAGTGGACGTTTGAAGGCTTTAAAGCTTTGGAAAGGCAGCCACGGGAAGGTGTGGCGCCCGGGTGTTAGATGCTCGGAGCTCAACGCTCCTACTTGCAGTCGACGACGATCAATCAAGGCATCGCCGCGGCATTTTTCTCGGCGTTTTGCAAACATTCCAGCAGCATGTTCAGCGTCTTCCCCGTAACAGCCGCCACGACTTCGGATTTATCGGGTAATTCGCCTTTGAATCTAATCCACCGCCAAGCATTCATTTCGTTGATCTGATGCCCGCAGGCGATGACAGTATCACCGGGCAGTTGCGTGGCCTGCAGCCAGTGCGTCGATGTAATGATGGTTGCACGTTTAGCCGCCTCCGCAACCGCCATTGCGCCCTGTTCATAGGCGGGTGTTGTCTTCGCATAGTTGCGGAGCTTGGCGACGGTGAAGGTTCGATTCATGTCGAATAGGCGCGCTTGCGCCCAAGAGGTCTGAGCCGTCGTAAAAACGGTAAAACCGATGGCGGTGATCGTAGCCACGATAGTTAGGTTTTTCATAGCTGAACCTCGGGACGGCATGCTTTAATAGACAGTCTAAAGCGTAAACTATTCCCAGAATATACGTTATTCATGTAACGGAGAGATGCTGATGGCCGATTTAACATACCGCCGCGCGGCGATAATCACCGTGGTGCTTCTGTTCAGTTTTTTTCTGAGATTGCCGGCGGTCCAGGCGGCTGAGTTCGTTCTGATTCAGGCGGGCGAATTGCTGGCGGTACCAGGTGAGGGTGTGCAATCGAGCAAAACCATCGTGGTCTCGAAAGAGCGGATTGTGGAGATACGCGATGGATTTATCGACGGTAGTGCCATCGACTTGGGCGAAAAAGATTCAGTGCGCGTTATTGATCTACGTAACAGTTTTGTCCTGCCTGGGCTTATGGATGCACATACACATCTGATGTGGTCTGGTGGCGACCGTCCGGTCACCAAGAGAAGGGGCCTTGCGGGCCCGGATCCACTCACCAGCGAGGATCTGACCTTGTGGACGCTACGTCACGCCCGTACCACCTTAGCTTCTGGATTCACAACGGTGCGTGAGCTGGCTTCGGAGCCCGGGGTGGTGTTTGCGGTGCGTGATTGGATCAATGGGGAAAGGTTTATCGGTCCAAGGATTTTGGCCGCGGGTCAGTCCGTGGCGGCGGCCGGCGGGCATGGGGACAACGCGCCCGTTGATGCCAACGCCGGTAGTCTCGACACATCGGGATTGTGCGACGGGCTGGAGAGTTGCCGCCGGGCTGTGCGTATTCAGCACAAACGGGGTGCGGATGTGATCAAGTTAATGGCCACCGGTGGTTTTGCCGATAACACGGGTACCACGCAGCTGTTTTTCTACGATGAGATGGAAGCGACGGTGAATGCCGCGCATCAGCTAGATATGACGGTCGCCACGCATGCTTATGCGGGTGATGCCATTGCCGATGCCGTTAGCGCCGGCGTTGACTCCATCGACCATGGTTTCGGGGCCACCGACGCCACGCTGAAAGAAATGAAGAAGAAAAATATTTACCTTGTACCGACCTTGTCAATCGCACAAAGAAAAGGCCGCCCGGTGAGTGTCTACCGAGAAAAATACCGCGCCTTCGAGCGAGCTCTGGAGATTGGCACGCCCATCGCTTTTGGTACCGATGTTGGCGGTATCCCACACCGGTTCGCGGCGCGAGAATTTGGCTACATGGTGCAACTGGGTATGGATCCCGAGGCCGCAATAAAGTCGGCCACTATCAACACTGCCGAGTTGTTTCACTTGGACAGTGAAATCGGCAGCATCGAAGCGGGTAAGCTCGCCGATATAATTGCGGTGGACAATAATCCATTGGAAGATATTGAGACACTTGAGGATGTTAGTTTCGTAATGAAAAGTGGTCGGGTCGCGAAGCAGGATGGCCTTGTAATGGATATTTTTCTGAAATAAGCATTGCTGTCTTCGCCAACGACGTGAAGTATCATAACTATCTGCCGTTCGGCGTCATATTCATCCAGCTTGCCGCTTGCGCCGTGGTACCGCGCATGCCGCGTACAGAAAATCTTGGTTTCGAGGCGTATCTGCCGGCGCCGCTAACGGAATGGACTCGCTCAATTCCCGCGACGCAAGCTGCCGACCGCGACTTATTCGGCGGCGGTTTGTCGACAAGCGCTACTTATACCGACGGCAATCAAACCTGCGTCATCACCATCACCGGCAATGCGCCGAAGATGCAGGGGTACTCTATGAATTTCTCCAATCCGGCGGCTGCGGAACTCACAGGTGCACGGGTGGCCTATGTGGGCGAGGAACCCATCGTGATCACCGCGGCAGGCGAAGTGCAAACTTTGACCAACAACTACCTCACTCAGTTTGACGGCGATTGCTCATATCAACATAAAGTTGCGTATGTGGCGGCAATGGACTTTGCGGAGTTGCGTCAGTTTGACTTGCTTGACGGCAACAGCGCTGGGGAGGTTAAGCCGTTAGTAGCCGGTGTGATCTGGGAAGCGCGGTTTGGTGGTCCGGCCAAGGATTGGGGCTATGCGCTGGCCGCCACCCAAGATGGTGGCCTGGTCGCCGCGGGTCGCACTGCGTCTAAAGGCGCGGGATTGGAAGACCTGTGGGTAATCCGCACCGATGGCGAAGGCGAGTTGTTGTGGGATCGAAGCTTCGGTGGTGCCGCCATCGATCGCGGTCGCGCCGTGATCGAAACTTCTGATAAGCAGTTGATTGTAGCGGGCGCGACAGAATCCCGGGGCGCGGGCGAATTCGATGCCTGGGTAATGAAGCTAGACAGCGATGCCAATTTGGTTTGGGAGAAAATTCTAGGTGATGCTGCCACCGACTGGGCCAGCGCGGTAATCGAAACCCGGGATGGTGGTTACGCGGTGGCGGGTTACACGCAGGACGAAGCAGGTGCGCCTTATGACTGTTTAGTCTTCAAACTTGATGCGAACGGTGATTTGCTGTGGCGAGAACGGTTCGGTGGTTCGGCGACTGACTGGGCCAACGCCATTACCGAAACCACCGACGGCGGCTTGGTCGTCGCCGGACATACTGAATCCAAAGGCGCGGGTGCTGCTGATTTTTGGGCCTTAAAGCTGAGCAAGGATGGCGCCTTGATTTGGGAGCGGACCTTCGGTGGCCCTGCACTGGATTACGCCAGCACTGTCGCCGCGACTCGCCAAGGCGGTGTGATTCTTGCCGGTATGACTGCGTCGCAGGGCGCTGGCAAGATCGACGGCCATGTTCTGGAATTGGATGCGAGTGGCGAGGTAGTCTGGAGCACGACCTTGGGTGGCGCCAAGGACGACTGGCTGAGAGCGGTGTTGCAAACCGAGGACGGCTATCGGCTAGCGGGCTACACCGATTCACAGGGAGCTGGTCTCTACGATGCATGGATTCTGCGCCTCGATCTTCAGGGGAAGTTGATGAGCGAACGAACGCTGGGTGGCACCGGCAACGACTGGGCGCGCGCTCTGGTGCGACTGTCGGATGGCTCGTTTGCTATTGCGGGCGATCAATACCTGGCGGGGGCAAGTGAGGGTGATGTTTGGTTGGTGAATTGGGCGCGGTGATTTTAAACACGCCGCCGATAGGTCAGCGACTTCCACAGCCACTCAAACGGCCCAAAGCGATATTGATTCAGCCACCAATTGCTAAAGATGATTTGGCCTGCCCAGATACAGGCAACCACGAGGTAAAGATAGTAGCCGGTGAACCGGCCGTAAAGACCGAATCCCACGGTGGTAAATAGCAGAACGCAAATAATCGACTGGCCTAAATAATTTGTCAACGCCATTCGGCCCACGGCCGAAATCTTGGTGGCCAGCCAACTACCCGCATATGCCCGGCAGAATAAAAGTATGGCACCCAAGTGTCCCAGCCCGACGCACAGCCGCCGGAAATCGTAATGAATCAGGTGGCGGGCTTTTAGTGCCGGATCGAAGTCGGCTGAAAGCAAAGAGAACGATTCCCAGGTCGCGATGGGTATGCCGATGCCATAACCCAATATGATTAAAAGCAAATAGCTGCGCGGGGGTACTTGCAGTGTCAATACGCCAGAGCGTAACAATGCCATGCCGATGAGCATCGCGCCGATGGAGTCTAGCACCATGGACTTTAGTCCCACCACAATCAGCAGCACTAGGCTGGTTTTCAATTTTTCAGCAACAAATTCACCGAATTCGCCGCGGCTCGTGATGCGGATGAGTTCCTGAATTTTCTCGCTGTCTAAATCAGGATGGGCGCGGGATTCAATGGCCAGCCATGCTTCCCGTCTATCTTCTTTTTCAGCACTGCTAGACCCTGCTTCAGGGTTAACACTGCTAGTAACATTTGTACCAAACTCCTGCTGGAGTGCTACGGTTTCTTGCCAGGCCGAAGTCCGCAACGCGCCTTGTGCAAAAAACACGGTCAGTGCTATCGCGACCAGCCAGATGGGACGCAACCGACGCAAAGGGTAGAGCACCAAGCCACAGAGCCCATATACAAACAAAATGTCCGCAGGCCAGAGCAATATAAAAAGATCGAATAGCCCAAACAGCATCAAAAAAAACAATCGCCGGTAATAAATTCTTGCACTGCTGATGCCGCTTGCACTTTCGTCCAATCGGTTGACCATCAGCAACATGCCGGCGCCAAACAGTATCGAAAACAAGCAGCGTTGGCTGCCTTCGAATAGGCTGTGCATCACAATCCAGGTTTGTACCGGGGCGCCACCCCAATCGATGGCGGCGATTGGATAGTCATAAATCGCTTGTGGGCCACCAAAGGACCAGATGTTCATCAACAATATCCCGAGCACGGCGAAACCGCGTGTGATATCGAGGGCCTGGATGCGCTCAATCTTGGTGGCTGGTGCGGCCACAATGTTATGGGGACAGTGGCCGTGGTTTTTTCAAAGTCAGGCTCACTATCCCCCAGTATCAGCGCGTTCGAAAAACCAAGCGCAGGCCCACCGTCCGTGGCTGAGGTAAGTATGCAAAGTAAGCTACGGGATAAGCGAATCCGCTGCCGAATACAAAACCTTCTTGCTGGTCGATGAACTCTTGCGCGTAGCGAATGGTTTCGTCATCGAATAGATTTTCTGCATAGGCGAGCAAGGTCCAGTTTTCCGTTGAGATGCCCGTTTGTAGATTAGCCAGCCAGTAATTATCCAGGGTAACGAGATTGGCGATATCGGCGTACCGCTCCCCTTGATATTGGCCGGATAGTTGGGCGAACCAGTCGATACCGCGGCTTGCGGACAAGCTGCGCTCATAGCGCCCTAGCAGTGCCAGGGCGTGCTCGGGTATGCCCGCGAGACTTTTGCCGGAGAAGTCTGCATCGGCGTTGCCGGATTTGACTTGGTTGCTGCTAGAAACCGGATTAGCCGCGCCTTGGATTTGCGCTAAGTTGAAGTTTTTGAATTCACCGTCTGTATAGGCATAGCTCGCGGATAGAACCAAGTTTTCCGTGGGCCGCCACAGCACTTCCAGTTCTGTGCCCCATATCTCGACCGTTGACGCATTGACGGTGCCAGAGCGCGGGATACCGCCGGGCGCGGCGGCTTGAAACTGTACGAGTACCTGCTGGTCCTCATAGTCATTAAAATAGACTGCACCGTTGATTAGCAAGCTGTTGTCGAACCAACTGGTTTTTGCTCCTAGCTCGTAGGCCCATAGGGTTTCTTTGTCGACGCGATTAATATTCGGATCAATGAGATCCGTCACGTTGAAGGTAGGTGGTTTGATGCCGTTGCTGACCGAGGCGTAGATCAGACTTGCATCCGAGATACTGTAGTCAACACTTAAGCGTGGCACGAAATTCGTATCATCGACGGAGCCACTGGGTGGGTCGCGAGGGTAGTCCGGTGGTGCGAGAAAAAACGGTTGAATGGTTTCGGCCAGACTACGTCCGGTATTCGCCGATACTTCGACTTCGTCATAAATCAAACGGCCCTCGGCACTAATAGTGAAGCGTTCAGTGGGGCTGTAGCTCAACAAGCCAAAGGCGGAGTAGCTGGTGGTATCCCGGGAGATTTTCTTGCCGAATGCCTGTGTATCGGCAAAGTCGCAGGCGATGGCTTGAAATTCGAAGTTGAGTAAACCACAAGCCGCATTGGCCGGGTCTCGGAACCATACCGCGCTGTTGTTTAGGTCAGAGGCGTCTTCCTTGAAAATTTGTAATCCACCCAACCATCTGAACATGCTAGATTCCGAAGGGCGCAGAATCAGTTCTTGTTGCCATTGCTCGTAATTAAACAAGTAATTCGCATCGGAGTCGTTGCCGGCGCTAGGTGTGGTGAAACCAAATTGTTGTGTAGTATCGATGCGCAGCGATTGTTCGCTGTCCAAATAGCTGGTTCGTGACTCAAGCGTTAAGGCGCCCAGATTCCAACTCAGTATTAGGCTCGCACGCAGGTTGTCGTTATCACTGCCCGGGTAGTCACGCACGCCATTGCGTGGGTCGGGGGAAACGTTGATATCGTTCTCGCTGGCGGCGATGGTCCCCGTTACCGCTTGCAGGCGAGTGCCTGCCACGGGGCCGAGGGTGCTGTTGGCCTTAATTGCCGCGATGGCCGGTGGCGCGAAGTCGTCTTGCCAAAGGCTGATATTCAAGAAGGCATCGAAAGTTTCGCTAGGCTCCCAAAGCAGGGCAAACACTCCGCCTTTGCTTTCTCCACCGCCTAGGAAGGCACCCGTGTTGGGATTTTCGTAATAGCCTTCCAAGTCATATAGAGACCCTAGCACTCGAAATGCAAGTTGATCTTCGATGAGTGGCCCAGACACGCCCAGCCGGAATTCTTCCTCGCCATAACGCGGGGCGGCATCTAGGCTGCCATTGGCTGACCAGTCCATCGTTGGCCGGCGCGTTATATAGTTAATCGCGCCGCCAAACGCCGCCCGTCCATAAAGCGCACTCTGTGGACCTTTCACGATTTCAACACGCTCGGCGTCTATCAATCGCTGATTGAGCAAAGCGGAACCACCGGCGCTTTCGAGCTGCTCCGTACCAGCGTCGATGCCGTCAACCAAGACCGCTGCGCTGGGCCGGCCCGCACGCGCGAATAATCCACGGATAGAAATACGTGTGTCATTGGGCCAGAAGCCCTGGTCGAACTGTAAACTCGGTGTTAGATCGGCAACGCGGCCTAGATCTCGAATACCTTCGCGTTCGATTCGGTCCTCATCTACCACCGATACCGCGAGGGGAATCTCCTGCAAGTTTTCGTCGATGCGCCGTGCCGTGACAAGGATATCGTCCAGCAAGTCCTGACTGGATACGGGCAGACTGATGAGTGCCGTAATTGTCACCAGTCCGGCTTTGCAAAGGATGACTCGAAATCTTGCGGGGAAAAATCCTGGTTTGTTCATGCTTGCTCCCGGTTTATTGGCCAGTGATCAGGCGCACTCAGCTCAGCAGTTGGCTCAATGTTTGCTAGCTGCAGCAGGTTTTCTGAGTACTACCGCGATGGGCATTCCATACATTGAGAGTTTCTTGTCGAAGCCGGCGCCGAAGAAAATGCTGGATAGAGGAAACGCCAGCAGTGCACGACTTATGGCTTTGATTAAAAAACTTCGCCCGTAAATTCGCTCTGGTAATAGCGAAGGAATTTCCCTTTGTCTCAACGCGGCAATGATATTCGCGGAGTCTAGGGGTTGCTTTACCACGCATTCAACTTGGGCTTTTAGTGTGTCGGCCAAAACGTACAATTGTTTTTCCGCCCACCTTGTCAAATGGTGGGGTGGGTGGTCTAGGGATTCAAAGCCTGTACGGTTTCGTCTATCGCGATTCGGTACCGACACGACCAATGCGCCGCCGGGCGCGACGCATTGATAGGCGGCCGATGCGAAGCCTACGATGTCTATGACGTGTTCCAAGACTTGAAAGGCCGTGACGACAGAAAAGCTCTCGGTATTTTCTTGGGCAAACTTTCCCAATGAAACTTGGCGAACAGGCAAGCCCTTTTTTACGGCTTTGCTTATCGCGTCGGCATTGGTGTCTATTCCCAAAACGGTCGCTGCGGAATTATGAATTTTTTCAACGAATGCCCCAGATCCACAGGCGATATCGACGACCGTATCGCTGGGACTAAGCATTTCTTGGAAGTAGCTAAACTCCCATTTTTCATCGTTGTAATATTCTGGGCTACTGGAGGTTAGCTCGGCGTAGAAAGTATCAGACCCCGCCACAGCGGGATAGAAATACTGCAAACCGCATGCGGAACACTGTCTTAATTCAACCTGTTCCGCAGGTGTATGTTCACGAAATACCTGCGGGGAGAATTGCGCGCCCCACTCTTCGCCTAGATTTCGCCAAATTTCCGTATAGTCGACGGACCAAGCCGTCGCGAAATCTACGTTTTTACATAGCGGACAGGAGTTGAACAAGTTGCCATCCTTTGTGAGCCCTAGCTGGCTAAAGTACTGTGATGATTTGCAATCTAGTTTGTCTAATCATTAACTCAAGCAAGTTGATGCAATACTAGGCGGCCAATTTTAACCGTAAACGCTTTAGAAAAGCGTGGTGGATATTGGCTCCCGACTTACCTCAATTTGGCAGGCGGAATATGCGTTGGCTGTTCAGCGTTGATCTTGCTCAGCCATTCTGCCGCGGTAACGCCCTTGAATTTTCTTTGCAGAAACAAGTAGTCCGATTGGGTCATTGTATGTTGGATACCGCTAGGTAAATACGTGGCCCAGGTCCGGCCTATGTAATGATCCCGAAGGACATACTGTGCAAAGCGATAGTTGAAAATGTTAACGCCGCTCCCACCGCAGGCCCGGGACTCGGCGTCGTAAAGCACAACGCCTGCGAGATCGGCATCCGCCGAGGCCATGGCAAATCGACCCTGTGGGTACGTGCGGCTTAGGTAGCTATAAAAATTAACCACGCCCCCGCGTCTGGCGTCTCGACATTCCTCGCAGTCGGCGGGTATGCGTAGACCAAACGTGCGTAGCAATTTATCGTGAAAGCAGCGCGTACGAATCTTGGATTCGGGGATTACGGGTGCGGAGTCAACCAGAGCGGCAACGGATCTGTTGCCAAAAGCCGCCGTGACTTGGGAATAATTTAGCAGTACGCCGATGCCACCGGCACTAGCACCAACCAGCGCTACATCTTGGGCATTCCTAAAAAATGGTGCGGCGAGGCGCAGGATGTTGCGTACGTTGTAGTAGCCGACGAATTCCTGAGCACCCGTGACGCCGGGTATCTTTGCCGCAGATTTTGTGCCGCCGTGCAAATCGCCGGTGCAGTAGGGTATGAAGACATGATTCCAGCGGGCGACGGGGTTAGTAGCGTTGGTGGAATTAAAAATTCCTTGATTTCCTAAGCTCGCGACCCAGCGGTCAAACTTTGCCCGCGAGTAGTTTTCGCCGGCGATAGAAGTATTTGCATTCCCACTGCAGGACTTTTTGTCATAGCAAGCGCCGCCGCCTTGCAGGTAGAACATAACACCGGTATCGCGCGAAAAAATTCGCACACCAAAACCAGAAGTGGAGCCGTCCCGGCAGATGACGTCATTTCTAGGTATCCAATACCATTCGCCAATCTCAAAGCTACTCCTCGCGGCGCCGCTAAGTGAAAGTACAGCGGCAGGGTTTCGCGCCAAGCCAGTTGCCGGAAACATAGCTGGCGCGATGGCAGCTAACATCAGGCCTATTCGCAAAGCGTATTGCATTGGCCCCTAGCGTACCCGAAAAGTGTTTAGCAACACGGGCACAAATTAAGCTATTTGCTTTAATCCGGCAGAAAGCATAGCTTTCGGGTATGGGAGGAATGTCAGCGGGGGTAGGTAAGGTGACTTCACTTGAAAGATTCCGGTGCTGCGCGGCCGTTGCTTGCCTGACGCTGCCGCTGTGCATACCCGCGTTGCCAGCCTTCGGCCAAGTCATAGACGAAATAACCGTCACGGCGCGCAAGCGTGAGGAAAGCTTGCAAGAAGTACCGCTGTCCATCAGTGCGCTATCCAGTGAACAGCTGCGTGACCGTGGTATCGCCAACAATTATGACTTGGCTTATTTCACGCCAAACTTTAATACCGTGCAGCAAACCGGGCGCCGCCTCGATCGGCCGGTGATTCGCGGAATGGCGGCACCCGCCACGCGGGGCGAACCGAATGCGTCTTATTTTATCGACGGCGTTTATGTGTCTCACCGCAGCAGTATTTCCACAGCTACTCTCGAAGCCGTAAAACGTACCGAGGTTATTCGTGGCCCTCAGTCTAGCCAGTTTGGCCGCGCCACCTTCGCCGGTGCGGTGAACTACGTCACGCGAAAACCGAATGACAATTTTTCCGGCGAGCTCAATACTCGGGCAGGCGCTAACGACAATTACAAAATCGGCGGCTGGTTTAGCGGCCCAATCCTTCAAGAGCGGCTGCTGTATCTGGTGGCGGTAAATTGGGAGCGGTATGGCGGCCAGTGGCACAATGCGCTCGTTGAAGATTCTGCCTACCCGGCAGCAGGCTTTTTTATTGATCCGCCCCAGCAGGGCGACAATAGCCGCCTGGGCAACGAAGAAACACAGGACGTCATGGCCAGGCTCACTTGGTTGCCTTTTGATGGGGCTGAGGTCAATTTGAAGTACAGCTTTGCCGATGCCGATGACGGTCACTTTCCGAGTTTGATCACCACAGAATTGAATTGTTGGCTGCCCCCCGATGATCTTCCCGCCACGCCGCAAGTTGGCGAGCCCGTTTGGTGGCGGACCACCGAGGGTGCCTTTTGCGGTGAGTTCGATGCCAGCGATCGAGAGAATCGCGTCAATCTGCCAGATTTTCGAGAAGGCGTGCAAGCTATTCCGCCGCCGGGGGAGAGCCTTGCGGATTTTTTTGCCGCGCCAGCTGAGCCGGGTACGCGTCGCCAAACGGAAAGGTTCTTGGCCGAGTGGGTGCAAGATCTGGGCGATTGGCAGCTGACCGCGCGTGGCTCCGCTAGTGAGGACGATTTCGAGCAAGGCTTCGACCTGGATCACCAGCAGGTGCGAGCGCTGTTCGGTCTATTTTCATTTTTTCAGCAGACGACCATGCGTGATTGGTCGGCGGAGCTTCGTATCGCGTCACCGTTGCATAAGAATTTGCGTGTTCAGCTAGGTGCTTATTACTACGATTGGCAATTCAAGACTCGGCAGCGCAGTTTTCCCGGGATCGCCTCAGTTGGAGCTACGGGTGTGCCACCGACTTTCGCAAATTGGGAATGGGAATTTCTGGAAAATTTGGCGCTATTCGGTCAATTAGATTGGGACCTAAGCGAGCAATTGACACTGTCGGTCGAGGCGCGATGGGCAGAGGACGAGAAATCACTCATACCGGCGAATAGTGCTTGTTCGACAATCAACGCTAAGTTCGACAATTTCACGCCTCGGCTAATCTTGCGATGGCAACCGCAGGATAATTTGAATTTCTATTTATTGACCGCTAAGGGCAATAAGCCTGGTGGATTCAACGACGAATATTTTCGCCCGGATGTTGCTTGTTCTACCCAGGATGAGGCCGTTGCCAGTCGAAATGCTTTAGTCGAAGAAGAAGAACAATGGACCTACGAATTCGGTATCAAAAGCAATTGGCTGGATAAGCGATTGACCGCAAATTTCGCGGTGTTTTATATCGATTGGACAAATCAGGGTACCTTCGCAACGATTACAATCCCCTTAGAGCTCGGTGGCGAGGTGGTAACAACCGCGATTAGCAACAAAGGCAAGTCAGAAGTCAGCGGTTTTGAACTGGAGACAAATCTCGTCGCAACTGAGCATTTAAGTCTATTTGCGAGTTATGGATTTACTGCTGGAGAATTCATCGAGGGCATCGATGAGTTCCTGTTGGAAAGTACGGGTAATGGCGATCTGGCCGGTAAGGAAATCGCCAGCACGCCCAAACATCAGTTGGCCTTAGGCGCGGTGGTTAGAAAACCATTGCACGAAGATCGCGAGCTTTTCTTTCGCACCGACTATATCTATGAGAGCGACCGCTGGTCCCAATCGGCGAACTTCGGCCAAATCTCCGAACGTACACTGGTTAACCTGCGCTTAGGCATGGAAGCCGATCGTTGGAGTATTGGCGGCTTTGTCACCAACTTGCTAAACGATGATGCGCCTCTGGCGACCCTAAATTTCGTGAATTTTGACGATGGATTGGCGGGCTTGAGCGGTGTGACCCTAGCCAACGGGAATGTTGCCAACATGTGGTCGCTGAACCCGCAACGCGGCCGGGAATGGGGTGTGGAGCTGAGTTATCGCTTCGGAGACTAGGGCTCAACAACTTCCAGAAAATAAGTCAGTTGATTTAATTTAGCCGTTTTGGCAAAATCGCCCGAAATCGCCGTGAGCCCCTCGCCGGCGAGCGCGCTCCACCCGCATTCCACGGAGGCACAGTCATGACCTACGAGTTTTCGGCCACCCGGCAAGATCCCGAATTTAACAGTTTTACCGCCACGCCCGTTGGCGCCGCGCTGGGGGCGACTATCGAGGGACTAGACTTTACACGGCCCTTGAGCGACTTGGCTTCCCGAGAAATTCAGCAGGCCCTGGTGCATTTCCATGTGTTGATGTTTCACGGTCTCGATTTAACACCCGCGCAACATACGCAGTTCGCCAAAGAATTTGGCGAAGTTCAAATGGGCGGTTCAATACCTCGGCTTGAAGAACAGCCAGAAGTTAAGAAACAAGAATATACACAGCAGGCTGCTGTCACCGGCGATGTCAATATGCATGCGGATGACACCTTTGTTGAAGTGCCTTCGAAATGCTCCTTATTGTATGGCGTAAATATGCCGCCGGCCGGTGGCGACACCATTTGGATTAACACCGAAGCAGCGTATGCCGCTTTATCTAAGCCCATGCAAAAAATGCTGGACGGCTTGACGGCCGTGCACGATCTGGCTTCGACCTTTGGATTTAATTCTTGGGGTAATCCCGATCACGCCATGCGCCAGAAGATCGAGGAAAAATACCCGCCTGTGGAGCATCCCGTTATTCGTGTGCATCCGGAATCAGGCCGGCGATCAATCTTCGTGAACGAAATGGTCACCACTAAGATTAACGGTGTACCTACCGATGAAGGCGATATGCTGCTTAAGTTCTTAATCGTTCACTTGAAAAAACCAATTTTCCAAGTTCGGCTGCACTGGCCATCCCAAGGTACCCTGGTGGTCTGGGACAACCGGTCCACCCAGCATTTGATACTGCCGGATTTTCAACCGCAGTACCGGCTTAATCATCGCGTGGCGATTAAAGATGATGTGCGCCCAATCGGGCCCACCCAGGCTTTGCAATCCGCGGCTTAGCGGAGTTGCTCAAGATCTCGCAGCGTGGCGTCGGATACCGGGGCCGCCATGGCGCCCGATACGCAATCAATTAAATTGTTGACGAACAACGATGTGTCGATCTCCAGGTCTTGTCCTCCACTAGAGCGGAGCCTCTCTCTGTCGGCTAGGCAATGCACGATTTGTTCGAAAGCCAAGCCAAAGCGTTGACCTAAAATTTGTGCCGGCATGTCAGGCAGTGCCTGTCTAAGCCAAGCGACTGTTCTGGCTAGCCCGCTACCGTTTTCCTGCTGCCAAAGTTCTGCTAAATCAAGTTGGGGGTGGCCCATGGCCTGGGCCATGAAGCGAATATAGTTGCGTCCACTATCGTCCGCTTCAATTTCCTCGACAATCGGCAAAACAATAGCGCCGGCGAGATCACGCAAGTTGGTTTGGCGGTTTGCTGATTCGATGTCATCAAGGGCCGCGTTACGCCGCTCGTTAACGCGCGCCATACGATGCGCATAGATGGCCATGATCAGCGTTTCTTTCGAACCGAAATGATAGTGAGCCGCGGATGAATTTTTTTGTCCCGCCGCCAAGTTAATCTGACGTAAAGACACGCCATCAATGCCGGACTCGGCGAATAATCTCTCCGCCGCCAGAATCAGTTGCTGGCGCGTTTGGGCCGCAGCCGAATATTCGCGTTGTGCATTGTTCATGTTTAAAGCATGCGACTTAAGCTCTACGCTGTCAAACGATCGCCCAGTTGGTACTGGTAAGCTTCCATTAGTTTGGCGCGTCAGTGGACTTCAACAATGATACATATAGAGCGACAGGGTAAAACTGCCATTGTAGGTTTCGATCGTGGCGAAAAACTCAACGCATTCAATCAGCCACTGATCGCGGCCCTCACTCGAACAGCCCATGAATTCGAATCGGACAAAGACACGCAAACCATCGTATTGACGGGTAGGGCCGATGCTTTCTCGGCGGGCATGGACCTAGACGATGAAATGTGGCACATGCCGGATGCCACGGACTTGGAACGTCGCGAAACCTTTTACAGTGGCGTGCGTTTGTGTGCTGCCTGGGAGCGGCTTCCACAGATCAGCATTGCCGCCATCGATGGTATGGCTGTGGGTGCGGGCGTGGCTTTATCGCTGGCCTGCGACTGGCGTGTCGCCTCCAGGGATGCATTCCTTTACGTGCCGGAAGCAAAGATCGGCATCAACTTGCAGTGGGGCGCCATACCACGACTAATTGCGCTAGTTGGTCCAGCCAAGGCGAAACGTATCTGCTTGCTCTGTGAAAAGCTGGATGCACAGAGCGCCTTCGATTGGGGTTTACTAGAAGAAGTCGCGCCGCCGGGTGGCGCAGTTGAAACAGCTGTGGGTTTGGCAACCCAGGTCAATGCCCAGCCGGACGTTGCGGTAAGAATGATCAAGGAAGCCATCAATGCGACCAGCAACGCTTTGCACTGGGCGACTTGTTATGCCGATGCTGATCAGAGTCAACTATCGGGAGACCTAGAGGCGGCGCGTGCCGCGCGAGATGAATTTCTTGGAAAAAAGCGATAGTTGTCCTGATTCTGTATTCCTGGCTTAGCAAGCGGGGCAGCGAGAGGTCACTGTACTCTTACCCAATATGCTTAACCGATATAGGCGTGATAGGCGTCTTCCCCTCTTGGCAAAACGCCGGGAAAACGTCACGCTCATCATATGCACGACAAGCCCCGCTCACCATTACGTAAATACGCTCCGCCGGTACTCATAGTTCTGCTGACCGTCGGCGCCATTGGTTTATTGATGGCAACGCGACCAGAGCTAAGGCCGGTGGAAAAGCCCGAACGCGTTTGGCCCGTGGCGGTGGTTGAGGCGCGCTACGGCAGCGTGCAGCCGCAACTGGAGTTGTTTGGCGAAATCGTCGCGGGCCGGCTTAGTGAACTGCGGCCACAGGTTTCTGGGACCATCGTGCAAATCGGCGAACAATTCCACGAAGGTGGCATTGTAAAGACTGGTGAGCTGCTATTGCAGGTCGATGTTTTTGACTATGAGACGGCACGTGCCGAGCAACGCTCTTTACTCAAGAAAGACGAGGCAAAACTGGCGAAGTTGCAGCGAGATCTGACCAGGGCCCGTGAACTTTTTGCGGAAAAAAATATCTCCGAGCAATTTTTGGATGATGCGCAGCTAGCGGTTACCGAACAGGCAGCTTTGGTTGAGCAAGGCCGTATTGAACTGCGCCGCGCTGAACGCGATTTGACCAATACGCGTCTGGTGGCGCCGTTTGATGGTGTGCTTGCGAATGTTAACGCGGATCTTGGTAAACAAATCAGCGATGTTGGCAACGAAATGGTGGCGGAAATTATCGATACCAGTAGCCTCGAGGTTCGCTTCAATCTCTCTAACGCACAATATGGCCGCTTGCTTAAGACGGGCGAATCCATGATCGGCCGTCCTGTGGAAGTGACCTGGAGCATCGGTGAGAGGCAACTTAGTTATCCAGCGGCAATAGAACGCGTTGGTGCGAAGATCGCCGCCACAACCGGGGGTGTCGAAGTTTTTGCGGTGATCGATTCGGCTGGGCAGCAAACGAGTTTGCGCCCGGGGGCGTTTGTCTCAGTAAGCTTGCAGGATCGCAATTACGACTCGGTGCTACGAGCACCGGAAACCGCCCTGTACGGTGAAGATATTGTGTATGTCGTCGAAGCCGATCGTATGAGCCCGCGAAAAGTGCAGATACTGGGCCGTTCCGGCACCGAATTGCTGTTCGTTAGCGACGGCGAACCACGTATTGTCGACGGCGACACAATCATTGTTACCCAGCTGCGCGAAGCTGGTAGTGGCGCACGGATATCGCTGCGGTGAAAGTGGCCGATCAATCTGGTTTTCTTGCACTGTTCGCCGGGCATCCTGTGGCGGGCAATCTGCTCATGCTGTTGATGCTGATGTTCGGCGCCTGGGGCTTAACTCAGCTGAACCGGCAGGTATTGCCCAACTTCGAATTGGCGATCATTACCATTACCGCACAGTGGCCGGGCGCCAGCCCTGAAGATGTCGAGGCCAATGTGGTTAAGGCCATTGAGCCTGAAGTGCGTTTTATAGATGGCGTGAGTCGTGTCGACGCCATGGCGTATGAAAGCCGCGCCCAAATAACCATTGAATTTGATGATGGCACCGACATGTCTAAGGCTCTGACCGATGTGCAGGCGGCAATCGCGCGAATTACCACCTTTCCAAGCGACATGGAAAGACCCGTCATCACTCAAGTGGTTGAATCAGACGAGGTTTGCCGTATTGAAATCAGTGGGCCATTTCAAGAAATTGCGCTGAAGTCTTTTACGCGCCAGATACGCGACGATCTTCTAGAGCTTGGTTTAGACCGAGTAGAAACCTTGGGTATGCGCGATTCCGAGATCTGGGTAGAGGTTCGGCCGGAGGTTTTGCGCCAGCTCGATCTCAATGTTGGGGATATTGCGCGCCGGATCGAACAGTCAAGCTTGGATCTTCCTTCGGGAAGTATAGAAAGTGGCGGCGTGTCTAGGCAGATTCGTAGCGAGTCCATGGCGCGTACTGCGGCGGATGTGGGTAAGATTGAAATCGTTTCGCGTGCAACGGGCGAGAAGCTACAAGTTCAAGATATTGCGCGCGTTCGCGAAACTTTTGAAGAGGGTAGTCAAAGCCATGTATTGGACGGCGGCACTTCCATCGGGCTCATTGTTTCCCGGTCCGGCAAACTGGATTCGATTGAGGCCCAGCAGCTAATCCAGAACTACTTAGAGGATAAACGCGCAGAATTACCGCCTAGTCTGAAAATCGATATGTTCGACGTGTTTGCGGATCAAGCCACCCAGCGGGTTCGCATGCTGGTAAACAACGGTGCCACCGGTTTGCTCTTGGTATTGGCGATCTTGTTTCTATTCCTGAACGGGCGAGTCGCGTTCTGGGTCGCCATGGGTATCCCCATTTCCATCATGGCCGCTTTGGGGGGCATGGCCCTGATGGGCATGACTCTCAATATGATCAGTATGTTCGCGATTATTATGGGCTTGGGCATTATCGTCGACGATGCCATCGTCGTCGGCGAACACACCGAAATGCTCCATCGGCACGGACTTCCTCCCGACGAATCGGCCCTGCGCGGCGCTCGAGTAATGCTAGCGCCGGTCATCGCCGCATCACTGACCACCATGGCGGCATTTTTTCCCATCTTGACGGTGGGCTCGGAAGTTGGACGTATTATGCGCGAACTGCCGCTGACGATTATTTTGATTATTATCGCCAGTCTTGCTGAATGCTTTTTAGTATTGCCCATGCATTTGAAGCATGCATTGCACCGTATGGATCATTCACCGCGGGAACCATCGACATTTAGTCAGGCCTTTGTGCGGTTTCGCGAATCCAAATTTAGCACTGCGGTACAAGCAGGATATCGCAATCGTTATAGCGTCGTTTTAGCAACGATTTGTGGTTTTGCGGTGGCACTGAGCTTGTTGATCTCCGGGCGAGTCGGTTTTGAATTTTTTGCCTCGCCCGAGACCGATACTATTTTTGCAAATTTTGCGCTTAGCCCGGGTAGCACGCGCGAGCGGTCAATGGATATGCTAACGGAACTCGACCGTTCGCTGCGAGTTGTCGAGAACGAGCTCACTGACGGCGCGGGCGGATTGGTGGTTTATCACTTTGGGAGCATTGGCGCCACGGGTGGCAGGGCTGGTGAGGACTTCTTATCCGGTGATCATGTCGGGGTGTTTACCATCGAGCTGGCATCAGGGGATATCCGTAACATTCGTAATGGGCCTTTCATGCGAGCTTGGGAGGATGAAACACGCACCATCGCGGGCTTGGAACGACTGACAATTTTTGAGCGTAGTGCCGGTGGTCCGCCTGGCCGTGATCTCGATATACGTTTATCGGGTGCGGAGCTAGAAATTCTAAAAGCTGCGGCAGCCAGACTGTCGCAGGCCCTCGGCAATCTCCCAGGTGTTACCGCGGTGGAAGATAATTTGCCTTATGGCAAGCAGGAAGTCTTGCTCGAGTTAACGGCCGCGGGACGCGCCATGGGTTTTACCGAAGAGACCGTTGCTCGCCAAGTGCGGGATGCCTACGAAGGCGCCATTGCACGACGATTTTCCTCAGAGCAAGAAGAGGTGCTAGTGCGGGTGAAGCTCGCGGAATCTGGCATCGCGGCCGGCGGTATCAGTGCTCTTTATTTGCGCGCACCCGACGGAGCGGAAGTCCCGCTGTCAGAAGTGGCGAGCCTGAAAACGCGCATTGGGTTTTCGCAAATTCGTCGCGAGGACGGCGTTAGGCAAGTAGCGGTTACCGCGGATGTGGATTCAACGATTACAACCAGCAACGAGGTGCTGGCCAATGTCGCCAGGGATATTGCACCGGGAATTCGCGAGTCTTTTGGCGTGAATGTCGATTTTAAAGGCAAGGCCGAGGAACAACGAGAAGCGATGGGCGATTCCCAAATCGCCCTTGGTATAGCGTTAGCTACGATGTATGTCATTCTGGCTTGGGTGTTTTCCAGCTATACCACGCCCCTGATCGTGATGTCTGTCATTCCCTTCGGATTGATTGGCGCCATCGTTGGGCATTGGGTGATGGGCTACAGCTTGAACATGCTTAGCCTCATGGCGCTGCTGGGCTTGTCCGGCGTCATGATTAATGATTCCATTATCTTGGTATCAACAGTACGGCGCTTGCAGCAGACGGGCCAACAATTAGCTGATGCCGTGATTGGTGCGACAAAGGAACGACTAAGGCCCGTTGTATTGACCACTTTGACGACCATTGGCGGTCTACTGCCGTTGCTATTCGAGCGCAGCCTACAAGCACAACTGATTCAGCCCTTGGCAGTTACGCTGATTTTCGGATTATTGTTCGCACCGGCCTTGGTTTTGTTTTTTGTACCGGCGCTTGTCGGCATTGGTAACGACATGCGTGCTGGCCTTGGCGCCCGTACACGCGTCTTTTCCCGGTAGAAATCTCGGTGTTGCGAATCTTGCGCCAGCTGTATCGGCCGGCAGCCGAATTGGTCCGCTTGTTTCGCCGGTTAATCCGCAGTCGCAAGCACCGACGAGCTTTTGTGTGGTGTGGACTGCTCTTGCTTCTAGTTGGCGGTATCGCGGGCGAGCTGTTGCTGGAACACCGTCATCTACCCTGGCACCCGCTTGCCATCGACGAGCGCGCGGGATTCGCGACCAGCATCAAGCTGGCCGCCATCGGTATGGGCCCGTCCGCTTGGTGTGAAGAACTGATTGCCGGGTCAAATTCTTTGGTGACGACATCGCTATCGCCTTATGACGGCGCCGATGGCTGCGGTTGGTCATGGGCGGTGCACATCGAGAAGAGTGCTGAACTTGAGCTAGCGAGCAAATCACCGGTTGCGATGACTTGCCCGCTGGCGGCCGGTGCCCACATCTGGTTGACGAGCATCGACTACCGCGCGCGCGAATTGCTTGGCAGCGGGCTGGCAGCGGTGCGGCATGTGGGTAGCTATTCCTGTCGTCGCATGTACAACCGGGCCACCGGACCGATGAGCGAGCACGCCTATGCCAATGCTTGGGACGTCACCGGTTTTGAACTGGTCGATGGGCGCATCGTGTCGATTCTGAAGCATTGGGATGCCGAGGGGCCATTGGGAGAATTTTTATATGCCGTTCGGAATGATGCCTGCGATATTTTTCGCGTTGTCTTAGGTCCCGATTACAACGATGCGCACCGTGATCATCTGCATGTCGACATGGGCATGGCGTTGCGATGTAGTTAGCATTGAGGGGTTGCCTGCAAACCAGTCATTCATTCCAAAGCATCTTGCCGAATTTCTTGCGTCGCGCACGGGATGTGTCCCTGTCTTGTTTGATGATGATGTGGTCTGTTTTGCCGGCGTTTCGATCCAGCCAAATACTCCACATGCCTTTTGCCTCGTTAGGCACTAATGAGTAGCGCATATCGATGATCCGCAGTGGATTGTCTGGGTCTAGGGACAGAAATCCCCGCGAAAACCAGTTAAAACGGGACAGGTCTTTGGCCTGTTGGGAATCCGGGTCTAGCCAAGGCAAGTCACGCTCAATGTCTAAGCGGGGGATAAATTCTCCGGGGTAGATGCTTAGCTGGGGCGCCGCTCTAACAGCATCGGTGTAGTAACCATCTTCCACCTCGTAAATAACTTTCCACAACAGGAGATTGGCAAAGCTAGGTTTCGCCTCCAGACGTATCGGCGTATGGCCGCGTTGAATCGCGAGTTGCTTGCCCGCCTCGACAACACGTTGCTGCTGATAGAGGCCTAAGCCCTGATAGCTAAACACCCAACACAGTGCAATTTTTGCGAATAGCGATTTCTTCGTGCTGAGACCAGTAATGACCAGCGCCAACAACGGCAGCGTAAACAAAGGATCAACGATGGAAATAGTATTCCAGGCGAAACGCTCATTGCTGAAAGGCCAGAGTAGCTGGGTGCCATAGCTTGTACAGGCATCCAATAGGCCATGAGTGGCATAGCCCAATAGGCAATATAGATAAGTCAGTTTGAAGCCGATGTTCCAGCGTCGGCCCAACAAAAAGTAGAAAAACAGGGCGCAGATCAGGCTGCCGATGGGAAGAAAGAAAAATGAATGAGTAAACTGGCGGTGATATTCCAGATACAGTAGCGGATCCGTGTTCGATCTAATGAGACTGTCCAAGTCGGGCGCCATGCCCGAAATGGCGCCAAACAAAGTGGCGGCCAGGATATGTTTCTTGCGGCTAATGGCCTGGGGTACGGCGGCGCCGAGTACGCCTTGACTGATGGGGTCCATGCTTGAAGTTTATCTTTGTGCCAAGGTCAACTCTGGTCCACCCGCGGTCCGCACAGTATGGGCCAGTAGACCCAGGCGAATAGCGCGAAGGTCACCATCCACATGGAGGCGGCGGTTTCCACGGTATAGATATAGTAGGCGGGCCATAGCGGCCCAGAAAGCCGGATCACTGTGGTGAGCATCCACAATGTATATGCAAAAACCGTGAGCCGCGCCGCATGCAGCGGCCGTCCGGTATGGCCAAGGGCAACGCGTGACATCATGGCAATGATCATGCCGGCAATGACGCCGATGGTCAGCGCATGCAGTGCGACGCTGCTGGAATAACCGCTGAAAACGGCAAGGCCGGTGAGTGCATAACCGAGCGGAAACCACAAATACGCTAGATGCAAAATCAGTAGCAGTGGTTCGCGACGGGTATGCAACCCCGACCAATGACTTAGACGAATCGCATGGGCGACGGCCGCGATCCACGCGATAGCCGCACTGGCTGGGTGCGCCGGTGCAAAGGTGATAGCCAGGCCGGTAATGGCGGTCAAAATTAGCGCCGTATTGTCCACTGCGGCTAACGATCTTGGCAGCTTTTGAGTAGTTTTGCCGGTGGCGCGCATCCAATTGGTCGTGAAACTCGGAATAATGCGACCGGCAATCACCGCCACCAATAGCAGTATCAGGTGCACAGCCAACAGTAAGGCTGTGCGCCGTAGCGCGGGATTGATGGCGTTGCCTAGATGGAATAACAAATTTAAGGCTGCGAACAGCGCCACTACCACCACCAGCGGCAGGTTGCGCTGGTTATTCGCCGCAATGACTTCGCGGCCGAAAAAAATTGCCAGTAGGCAAGGGAATAACAGGTCTGCCACGGCCACGAGCATTGCCGGCCAGTGTGGCGAATACACCATGGCGATGCGGCCCACAGACCAAGCGAATATCAGCCAAACGAGCTTAGCGTCCTTTATTGGCGGGCGACCCGTCCAAGTTGCTACCGCGGTCAGTGAGAACCCAGCAACCACGGCGAGCACAAAACCAAACACCATTTCATGGGCATGCCAAAGATATAGATTTGGAAAACCCGACATAGGGCCGATCCCCAAAAGCCCAATGGTCCAGAAAAAGATCACGCCGAAGGCGCAAAATGATCCGATAAGGAAAAACGGTCGGAAGGCGACACTAAGTAGTGTTTGGAGCATGCTGTTGCTACGAGGTCGCTAGTATTTATGTTCCAAGCTGTAGTCTAAGCTTAGCTGCTGTTCTCCGTCTCGCTTCGCCACCTGGCCGGCTTTAATAACAAACGGAACCTCCTTCAGCGTCTCGATTTTCGTCCTCGGATCTGCCAGTACCGCAATGATGTCTGCGGTGGTGCCAACTTCAATTGTTCCGGTTGTGTTGTCGATTTCAAACAACTCGGCAGCGACAATGGTGGCGGAGCGGATAGCGTCCACTGGGGACATTCCGAGGCGGACCATTTCAGCCAGCTCGTCGGCATTCTCTCCGTGCGGATAGATGCCACAGTCTGTGCCGAATGCGATTTTTACTCCCAGTTGATAGGCAGTTTCGAACGCTTTGTTGGCGTCGCGCAGTGTGACTGAAATTGGCTCGCGGCCGCGCAAGAAGCGCTTAACCATGGAAGGCGGTTGTGCCACGGTGAGGGTCGGAATAAAAAAGACCTCGTTTGCCTTCATCAGCTTTAAGGTCTTTTCGTCGAGCAAGTAACCGTGTTCGATGCTGTCAACACCGGCGACGATGGCTTCTGCAATGGCGTTTGCCTCGTAAGCATGGGCCGTGACTTTGATACCGCGCTGATGCGCGGCGGTGATGATGGCGGACATTTCATCAGCATTCATATGCTGCCGCAGGCCCGAATTAGAACTGAATCCGCCGGTGATCTTAATCTTAATTAGGTCTGCCCCAGCTTTTTGTAGATGTCTCGCCAGAGTTCGGCACTCATCCGCGCCGTCACAGATACCGGCCTTCGCTTTGGCATCTAAGTCGTTGTTTTCGGTGCCGTCGCCATGGCCCGCCGTTACCCCCACTGAAGGTCCGCTGGCAATAATCGTTGGTCCGGTAAATTTGCCGGCCTTGATGGCATCGCGAACCGCAAACACCGATTCGGGGTCAGAGCCGAGATCGCGAATGGTGGTGAAGCCAGCGTTCAGGTTGAGCTGGGCATTGATTAGGGCGTTGACGGTGGCGGCGCCGATTGCGGGTGTGCTGCTTACGCTGGCGAAACTGCCTTGGTAGCTGCCGGTGGCCCGCGCTAAATGCACATGGGCATCCATGAGACCGGGCATGACGAAGTATTGCCGTAAATCGAGTACTTCAATTTTCGCCTCGTTGCTATCTATCGCATCCGCCGACACATAGCCTGGCCTGATTTCGGCAATCTTGTCTTTGCGGACAATCACAGTGTGCTCGGCCAGCGACGCCTCTCCCGGAACGGCTAAAAGCTGACCGGCATGAATGATCAACAGCGTGTCGGGACGTTTGAGCTTTTTGGGGCCGAAAGGAAAACCCTGTGCCCATCCCGTTGACAGGCATGCACCGCAAAGGAGGACGAAGAGTAAATGTCTTATGAAAGTCGTTGGATTCATCAATTATTTGTGGCCGCTAGAATTTGGTAGCCTTGCCGACGGGGCGGACGGTGATGCGCCCGTGATATTTGCCGTCTACTTTGACCACGACGCCGGATTTCATTACAAAATGAACGTCCCGCAACAAACCGATGTTTTCCAGCGGATTGCCGGCGACCGCGATGATGTCGGCAAGCTTACCGGGCTCTAGCGTGCCTAGTTTCTCGCTGAGGCCAAACAATTCTGCCGTTGCGACGGTGGCCGAGTGAATGGCATCCGCAGGCGACATACCCAGTGCGGTCATGACTTCAAATTCCAGGGCATTTTGCCCGTGATCGAAAATTCCAACATCCGTGCCGAAGGCAATTTTCACACCTAAGGACAAGGCATTCTCAAAGGCTTTGAACTCGTCTCGCAGTGCCGCGCCTTTGCCGGTGCCGGCCATGTTGGCCCAGGCGGAAGGGCGGCTAATCAATAAAGTTGGCACCAAGTAAGTGCCTTGCGTTTGCATGGCGCGTAAGGTTTCTTCGTCGAGCAGCCAGCCGTGTTCAATGGAGTCGACGCCGGCATCGATGGCAACCCTGGCCGCATCGGCGGCGTAGGCATGGGCGGCTACCTTAATGCCGCGCTGCTGAGCGGTGCTGACAATGCTCGAAATTTCCTCCGCGTCGAACTGCTGTTGAGTGCCGGTGGCCGACATAAACCCGCCCGTGGCGGTAAATTTGATCACATCGGCGCCTAAGCCGATGTTATGGCGTGTCGCGACACGGCATTCAATTGGGCCGTCGCAAACGCCTTCGGCGCGGCGTAGCTCGGGATGCAATGATTCGGTGGCGCCAAAACCTTTATCGCCGTGGCCACCTGTAGATGACAGGGTGGGACCCGCGGTCAAAATAGTCGGGCCGGGCAGCAGGCCCTGATTGATGGCATCGCGTAAGGCAAATACTGACTCATCGTTTGAACCCAGGTCTCGCACAGTCGTGAAACCGGCGGCTAGTGTGCGCTGGGCATAAACACTCCCGGTGAGACTTAAATCAGACTTGCTAAGGGATCCACCGCCGTGTTGTGCATTGCCAATAAAGGTACTGGGCTGCGCCATGATATGTACGTGGGCATCCATGAGTCCTGGTAAGACAAAAGCCCCGGACAAATCAATGTATTCAACGGGCGACTTTAGCTCGGTGCCAATACGCTTTGGATCGCTGAAGCCCGGCTCTATTCGAAGTAGTTTTCCAGCCTTCACCACTAAGGTTTGCTGACTAAGTACAGCTTCGCCGGGAACGGGTAGAACCTGGCCCGCATGGATCACGATTAACTGCTTACCAAGGGTTGGACCGGTATGTGCGCCGGCGAATACCGTGACATGGGGTAAAGAGAGCGCCAGCCATAAGGCCAGCCACGGGAGTTTAGGACGAATACTTAGTGGCTTGATGCGGTTTTTCATTAAGCGACTAACTTAGGCGGACTTCCCACGCTCAATCGCGGCCGAGATCATTGAACGCGCCACTTCCGCGTCTTGCCAGTCACCAATTTTTACCCACTTGCTGGGTTCCAGGTCTTTATAGTGTTCGAAAAAATGTTCGATTTGTTGCAAGGTAATCTTAGGCAGGTCCGAGAAGTTGTTCACATGGTCATAGCGAGCGGTCAACCTATGTGATGGTACGGCGATGACTTTTTCATCCATGCCGGCATTATCTTCCATGATCAATACACCAATGGGTTGCACATTAATGACGCAGCCGGGCGCTAGCGCGCGGGTATTACAGACCAATACATCAATGGGGTCGCCGTCTTCCGAAAGCGTATGCGGCACAAAACCGTAGTTGCCTGGATACGACATAGGCGTATATAGGAAGCGATCAACCACAAGCGTGCCAGCATTCTTATCAAGCTCATATTTAATCGGCTGTCCGCCCAAGGGCACTTCGATGATAACGTTTATGTCGTTTGGCGGATTTTCGCCGATGGTAATGGCATCGATTCTCATAATCTCTGACCGTGAAAAAAAATCATGTGCGTTCACAATCCTCAGCGAGTGCGCCCGTTAGAGGTAGAACATTAGCGTCGCTTGGGCATATCCAGCTAGTGGGCTCGGATCCGTCGGAACTCGTGATACACGTCCAGTTTTCGTCTAAACCCGGCCTGTCGCAACTTACTCGGATTCCGGACGAGCAACCGAAGTCATAAGACAGCAGTTCATCCGTCGTCGTTGGCAATGATTGCCGGGTTCTAGGCCGTATGAGTAATTCGCAGGAGAAATCCTTGCGTTGTACGAATTTCCAGCCGCAGCCCGCAAACCCGGCAAATGCATCACCGCCTCCCTCAATATCCACCGTACTGATATCTCTTTCTAGGCGGTCGCAGATAGGTTCATCGATTATTACTCTAGGCTCTGTGTAGATATTGCCAGCGGTAAATCGCGCGTCACCCGCTATGGGTTGGCAAGCAGCTATCCACAACAATGCCGATAGTAATAGCAGTGGACGGATACTCATGGCGACCTCCTTGCTGTGTTCACCGATACGACCAGCGGCACGAAGTATACTTGAGGCACCCTGACTAGGGTGAAGCGCGATCTAAGGTGATTGCAATAACTTAGCCGTTTGCCGCCAGCGCGTTTCCCTTTCGCTTCTCGTCTCGCAATCGATCCCGCAAACTGGCCATCAACGAATAGGCTGCTGGCACGACAATTAGCGACAACAGTGTTGAGGTCAACAAGCCACCGATAACCGCGACGCCCAAAGGCGCGCGAAAGCTGCCATCCGCGCCGAAACCTAGGGCTATGGGCAGCATACCAGCGCCCATGGCGACGGTGGTCATGATCACCGGACGGGCGCGTTTATGGCAAGCATCAACCAGCGCAGCGTGACGGTTAAGGCCCGCACGTTCGCCGATAATCGCGTAGTCGACAATCAGGATAGAATTCTTGACCGCGATGCCCGATAGCGTCAGCAGGCCGACGAGTGCCGGCAAAGATAGCGCGTAGCCGCTTAGCAAGAGCGCGCCGAAGGCTCCGGCTCCGCATAAGGGCACGGCGGCAAGAATAACCAGCGGTTGCGATGTGCTGTGGAAAAGCAGCAGCAATACCACATAGATGCTCACCAGGCCTGCCAGAATAGCGACTAAGAATCCGAGTAGCAGTTCACCCAGTGCCTCTACGTCGCCGGTGGGCACAAAGCGAACGCCGGCCGGTAAGTTTTTTAGCGCCGGCAGGGCGTTAATTTTCTCCAGCAATAGTCCCACCGGCTGGCCGTTGGTTTCAGCGGTGATCGCGATTTTTCGTTCGCGGTTCAGTCGATCGATTTGAGCAGGGCCGCTACCCTCGGTAATGCTTGCCACAGCATTTAGCGGGACACTGCCGCTCCGCGAGGGCACCCGCAGTAGCCCCAGTTGTGTGACGTCAGTCAAGGCTGCTTCGTCTAGCTGCACACGAATGGGGATTTGTCGTTCCGGCAGATTGAGTTTCGCCAGTTTTTGGCGGAAATCGCCGGAGGTCGCAATGCGCGCGGCTTCGGCAATATCGGCAGTGGCCACACCGAGGTCGGCGGCGCGGGCAGCATCAGGAATGATGAGTACCTGGGGTTCCAGCAGCGAAGCGGATGAACTCACGCTGCCTAGTCCTGGTACCGACCGGACCTCGGCCTCGACCTGGCGTGCCGCCAGTAGCAAGGGGCCGGGATCTTGGCCGGCTAGCACCACGTCGAGCTTGCGGCCGGGACCGACACCGGAGAAGGCGAAACGTACGCCGGGTACGTCGGTGAGTTGCTGGCGAATTTCGGCTTCTAGCTCGACCACGCTTTTAGTGGCGTCCGAATCGAAGGTGATAATCAATGTTGCTTTGCGGTTGTCATTGCTAAACCCACCTTCGTAGCCCAAGCCTGCGACGGCGCCCACGCGAGTGAACACGCTGGTAACCTCGGGTACCCGTTCTACTTGAGCCCGCGCTTGTTTCGAGACCGCGGCGGTTTCATCCAGGCTGACGCCTGGCGCCAGTTCCATGGTCAACTTTGTGTTGGTGGCGTCTTGCGGCGGCAAGAAAGTCGTCGGAATCAACGGCACGAGGGCCAGAGAAGCCAAGAAGATGCCCAGCGCGAAGACGAGTGTTCGGCCGCGATGGCGCAGCGCCGCGTCAACCCAGCGTAGATAAGCGGGCATCCACTTGGGGTCTGCGTGTTCATGGCGCATTTCGCCCAGGTAGCGGGCCGCGAGCATGGGCGTGAGCAAGCGTGCCACCAGTAATGAACACAGCACCGCCGTGGCGGCGGTCCAACCGAATTCGCTGAAGAACAAGCCGATTTCGCCGGGTATAAAAGCGACCGGTACAAACACTGCCGCCAGGGTCACCGACGTTGCGATGACGGCCAGGCCAATTTCATCCGTGGCATCTAGTGCGGCCGCCTCGGCGGATTTGCCCATGGCCCGGTGGCGCGCAATGTTTTCGACTTCAACGATGGCGTCGTCTACGAGAATGCCGATAACCACGGCGAAAGCCAGCAGCGAGAGCAAGTTGAGGCTAAATCCAAACCAGCTCATGACGGCGAAGGTCGGAATAACTGATAAGGGTAAGGCTACAGCGCAGATCCAGGTGGCGCGCCAGTCGCGTAGAAAAAACCAGACCACCGCCACGGCCAGGACTGCGCCTTCTAGCAACATGACCAGTGATGCTTGGTAGGAGTTTTGCGGCGCCTCAACTTGCGAGTCCACTTCAACGAACTTGATATGCGGGTGGCTTGCGCGCAGTTTTTCAATAGCGGAACGTAGGCGGTGGCCGACCGCTACTTCACTGGTGCCTTTGGCGCGCTGCACAGCAAAGGAAACGACCTCTTCGCCATTTAGCAGCGCCTTATCCTTGGGTTCGGCGAAGGCATCCATGACGGTGGCGATATCCGATAGTCTCACCGAACGTCCGTCGGGCAATGCGATTGGGAAGTTCTTCAGTTCGGCTGCGCTCTTGACCGCGGCTAATGTGCGCACCGCTTGCTGGCCGCCGCCGAGGGTAGTACGGCCACCAGAGAGTTCCACTTGTATTCGCGCCAGTTGCGCCGAAACCGTGCCAGCCGTGATCCCATAGGCTTGCAGCACGTCGGGGCGCAGAGCGACGCGAACTTCGCGGTCGACGCCCCCGACCCGGAAAAACTCTCCCATGCCGGCTACCTCGAACATGGCCTTGCGTACTGTGTCATCGACGAACCAACTTAGCTCATCGGCGGCCAGGCGATCAGAGATCACTGCATAGGATAAGAGCGTGCCGCCAATGGCGTTGACGCGGGCAACCTCCGGTTCGTCGATTTCCACGGGCAGGTCGGCGCGAATGCGGTCCACCGCGTCACGCGTTTGTTCGATGGCTAGATTCATATCGCGATCTAGGTCGAACTGAATACGCGTAGCTGATCGGCCCTCGGTGATGGTCGACAAAATTTTGTCCACATCTACCAGGGTTGCCAAAGCGTCTTCTATTTTTCGCGTGACGTCGGTTTCTAGCTGCGCCGGGGTGGCGCCGGGTAAAGTCACATTGACCGTAATCTCCGGCACTTTGAAGTCGGGTAGCACAGAAATTGCCAAGTTTCGCCAGCCGATCAGGCCGGCCAGACACATGATTACAAAAATGATTATCGCGGCGACGGGGTATTTCACACCCCAGCGGGAGACGTTCATTGCGCCGCCGATGAATTTTCTTTGTCAGTGGCCTCGCGAACAATGTCGTCGTCACTCAAGAAGCCTGCGCCACTACGCACGACGCGTTCTTCGGCCTGCAAGCCGTCTATTACTTCGGTTAGATCGCCGTATTGAATGCCCGTAATAATGCGCCGGCGCTCCACCTGTAACAGCTTGCCGCCGCCTTCAGCCACCCGGCTGACCACAAACACATAGGGAAAGCCATCGCGAAACACCACGGACTCCCGGGGTAAGACCTGTGCCTTGGCTTCGCCAAGAAAGATGCGACCCTGGGCGAACATCCCGGCCCGCAACGAACCCGGCTCGGGCAGGTCGGCGTACAACAAACCGTTGCGGCTGTTCGGGTCCACGGCGGGTGAAACCGTGCGCACGGTTCCATTCACCGTTTCCCCGTTAGGTGCGGTCAGGATGACGGTGGCACTTTGCTGCACTCGGGTGAGATCACGTTCGGCCAGTTCGGCACGCCACTCCAGCCGGCCTTGGCGAATCAGGCGCAGCAATTCGTTGCCGGTGGTGATGACCTGACCGGGCTGCACGCTGCGTGCGGAAATCACGCCGGCATCGGGGGCTTTGAGTGTCGCGAAACTGAGCTTTAGGCGGGCCTCTTCAAGATTGGCCTTTGCCGTGGTCAATTGTGCTTCTGCATTGAGCCGGTCGGCACGTAGCTGGTCAAGCTCGCTGGTCGACACCAAACCTTGTGCCACCAGCGATTCGGCACGCTCAGCATTGGCTCGCGCCAGCGCTAGCCCGGCTTTTGCCTGTGCCAGGCTGGCCTCGGCCTGGCGAGCCTGAACTTTAAGTGTGCGACGATCTAGCTGCACTAAGGTCTGGCCGGCTTGCACTTGATCGCCGACCTCAACCAACACTTCGGCGGCTCGAATACCCGATAGCTCAACACCTAGGGTCATTTCCTGCCAGGCGGCCACGGAACCCGAGGCCACCAGATCGCGAACGATGTTGCGTGTTTGTGGGGCGACGGTTGTCACGACCAAGCTGGCCGTGGGACCGGCTGGGGGCGCAGCCGTTTCCGCGCCGCAGCCGGTGAGTAGGCTATGCAGCAGCGCGGGTAACAGCCACGTGAGTGGGCGGGTAAAATTCGCTTGGGGCACGGGTGCGGCAGCTATCGACGAAGGGTCGGTAAGTTTAGCCTAGTCGAGCTGCGCGGCGTGCTGGTTTATCGCCAGCCGTCTTTTTCGTCCAAATAGCGTTTCGCGTCAAGCAGATCCGTCGGCGAATAATCATCGAAAAGGTCAGGCTGGTAGCGGGGCTGGTAGGCGCTAAACACCGGGGCATACAAAGCCCAGTGTACATCCGGGATGCGATGCCGGGCGCGGTAGCTGGCCAGGGGTATCCGTGCGACGACCTGTTGTTCGAATTTGGAGCCGGCAATGGCTAGCTCTTCGCCGCGCGGGCCGTAGATTGCCGAACCTCCCGAACCGCCGTTTGCATCGTCCATGAAGCCGGGGTTATTGGGTGAGGTCGCATTGTTCACGATGAGGGTGTAAACCTGGTTGTAGCGCGCACACATTTGCATGTCCTCTTTGAGGAAGCCGCCGGTGGCAGTGCGCAAAATCATCTCCGCGCCTTTCAAGGCCATGGCCCTAAACAGTTCGGGTTCGAGCTGAGTAGAGGACACCGCTAAATTACCTATCGGCGTGCGATGAACGGGTATGACGGCATCCGCGCCGTACATTTCGACATAGCGATCAAGAACGTTATAAACCGTGGTGGTTAAGAGTTCGAAGCCGGTGAACAATCCCTTGATGTTGCGTGCTTTCCAATCGCGGGCGATGATTTCTCCATCCGGCCCAATGATGCTGGTGACGCTAAGAATGTGTCCCGGCCAATCGGGATCGACTAAGTAGGCGCCGAACTTGATGTAACAGCCATATTGGCGAGCCTTCGCGGCAATCTCTTCGGTTTCCGGGCCCGGAACCTCAATGGAAAGTCGCTCCAGTTCCTTGCGGTCCCAGGGGTTCCAGCCCTGTAGCGGGAACTCATGAAAGCATAGCAAGTCTTTTTTGCCGCCGTAAAACTGTGCTTTGTCGATGAGTTCGAGCATGTGGTCCAGATTTTCTCGTATGCCCTTGCGCGGACTTTTGCCATCGACAGCACGTACCCGGGATTGGACGGCGGAAACTGTGACCACGTCTTGCTTGAGATCGATTCGATCATAGGCTCGTCCGTTAGCGCGTACAGAAATCTCGCTTTCAGCGCGCTGCGCGGCGGCCGGCCCACTCAGCAGCGAATTGCCGCCTGCGAATGCGGCCGCGCCCATGATTAGCTCACGTTTGCTTAACTTGTTGCTCATTGTGAATCTCCTGGGGTCTTGGACTTGGGTTCTTTCATCGCTTGAGTTCTGTCGTGCGCGTGTGCCATTGGGATATCCATCAACAGCCTGACCATCAGATCAAATTGCGGTCTTGTGATTCTCGGTTGGCGCTATGTCTGCCATGCACTAGCCAACGATGCGCATCCTAGATAGAGACGTGACGACGCCAATAAAAATTATCAAGCTAGACCAATTCAACGCCCAAAATAGCTATGCAACGCGCTCGCAAAGCTGGCCATTTGCTCGGTCGTGCCCATGCTAATGCGGCTCCAATTCTTATAGGGTGGAAAACTCAAGCCGGTCAGAAAGCCTCGCTGACGCATGGCGCGCATGAATTTAGCCGCGGAATCGCCGGTATCGAAGAGAATAAAATTGGCCCGGGTGCGGGCATAGGGTCTGTTCAGCTCATCTAGGGCGTTTTCGGTGATCTGCACGGCTTTTTTAATTTTTTTTCGGCTGAAATCTTGAAATTCATGATCGAGATAGCTGGCGGTGGCGGCCTGTATCCCAGGCAGGTTTAGAATCGACATGCGCAGTGCCTCCAGCCGGCTAATCAAGTCGGCATGGCCGATGGCGTAGCCGATTCTGAGCCCCGCAAGGCCATGCAATTTGGAGAAAGTTCGCGTCACGATGACGGGGTCTCCGGCACGCACGTTCGCTGCGGCGGAGTGCTCTAGCTCCTTGTCCCAGATGTCCAGGTAGGCTTCATCCACTAGTACCGGTGCTCGTGGCGCAGCCGTTTTGATAAACGCCCTGATTTTTGCTCCGTCCACCAGCGTACCCGTAGGATTGTTTGGGTTGCATAGGTAAATCAATTTTGTCGCCGAGCTGACTGCCCGTGACATGGCATCGAGATCATGCCGCATAGCTGAATCCAGCGGGACTTCCGTCGCGCTACAACCCAGTTTTAAGGCGTAGTTGCGCAGGAAACTAAAGCTTGGCTTCGCACAAACCACCTCGCCGCCGTCGCGGCCAAAGGCCAGTGCCGCGGCTCGCAGAACTTCGGTGGACCCCGCTGCAATCATGACTTGTTTTTCGCTAAGGCCTTCGCGTTTGGCAATGAGTTGCTTGAGCTTCGTTTCTCGCCGCGTGGCGTACTGCCAAGATTCACCACCCGCGGCCGTATAGGCGATGAGGGCCTGCGGCGAGGGTCCATAGGGATTTTCATTGGCGATGATGCGCACCATCTTGTCGCTGACATTGCGGGCTGGCCGTTCGCGCCCGAATGTTTGGCCAGCTACTAAGCCGATGGTAGACGCGCCGACGCCAGTGAGCAGTCCGCGACGAGATATTGGGTAAGCCATGTGTTTGTCCCGCTGGCTACGATTAGACACACATTTTACCGCAGCGCGACTGCATAACGAGTGGCCGGCCGAAGCCGATCTTTGCAACGACTGGTGAATCTATTTCAGTTCTTCAACAAAGGCATCGAAGCTTCGCAATGGGTGCCCTACCGCCTCTTGTGAGGCAGTAATTTCTGTTGCATCCGCAACGCCACCATGCTGTTGTTGGCCTGCGAACATCCTTTTTAGCGAGTCGAGCAGCCAGGGTGGGAGAAATGCTTCCACGGGCTTGGCCCACTGCTCGACGTCGTCCCCGCCGTAGTGAACCTCGCGCCCGAAGTGCTTGGCATATATTGCCGCGGCGCTGGCGCCATTGATGGTATCGGGGCCGTGTAGCGAGTAGCTGGCACCCGCGTGACCGTCTTCAGTTAACACACGCAGGGCACAGTCAGCGATATCACGCGTGTCGATACGATTCTGGCCAATAGAACCGATGGGCATGGAATAAATGCCATGCTCTTTGATGACCGGTATGACGGACAAGTCTGTTTGGTTGAAGAAATTCGGCCGCAAGAAAGTGTAATCCATGCCGCTGTCGCGGATGGCATCTTCAATGGGCAGCTTGGCGCGGTAGTGCGGCACAGCGGGTTCCTTATCCGGGTTGTTCACCGTGAGAAATACGATGTGCCGGACACCGGCGGCACTAGCCGCTTTAACGGCATTGATTCCACGTGCCGTTTCTGTCTCGCCATTGGCAGTGATCAGGAAGACTTTATCCATGCCGTCACAGGCGTCTTGCAAGCCATCACCGGATTCCAAATCGCCGATCACGCCACTGACGCCAGCCGGTAAGGCACTGAGTTTTTCTTTAGAGCGGCTTAACGCGCGCACTGACTCGCCTTTTTCGACTAAGCCAGCAACTGTAGGGCGACCGACATTGCCGGTGGCGCCGATGACGAGAATGGTCATGACTGAAGTACCTATCGCTTTAGCGACTTATAGAATTAATGTCGCTAAAGTGTATCAGAATCATGTTCAACATAGCTTGAGAAGGGCGGTTAATAGGTCCGGTAAGATATATGATTCAGCGTTGGACGATAGCGGCTAACCTGTGGCAAAGAAATTGCGAGCCCTGCGTAGCATAGAAATCGCGACCCACTGCGTAGCGGATATCAGCGCCTGCGCGCCGCTTTATCAGGAGCTATTCGATTACCAGCTTGCGGATGCGGGGCAACTCCCGCAATCATTGACTGACGCATGGGCTACCCCCGCCATGGCTGGGATGCCCTATTGTTTGCTGCAACCGGCAAGCGGCGCCGAAGTATATTTGCGCTTTATTGAAACCGGCAGTGCTGGCGGCTATTGGCCACCCGTGACTCAGGGTTGGATTGCCACGGAGGTATTGACGGAAGACCCAGACGCAGTGTTGAAGAAATTGCGTGGTACGCCATTTACCCGCATCGGTGGTCCGGCGGATTTGTATCCGTCGCCGAAATCCGCGCGGGCGTTGCAAACGGCGGGCCCGGCCGGGGAGTTGATGTACTTCACGCGGATTTTGCCAGGGGGTAGCCGGTTTGGATTGCATGGTGCTAAATGTTTTGTCGACCGGCCTTTTATCATGGTTGTGGGTGGTACGTGCTTAGCCGATATCGAGTCGTTTTATAGCGAGGTGTTGGGCTTGCGAATTTGGGAACAGGAGCCATTTCGCATCACACAGATGTCCCATGTTCTAAATTTGCCGCCCGAAACTGGTTATCCTATCTCCATAGCGCGCATTCCCGGGCGGAGTTTCTTGCTCGAATTAGAAGAGTTGCCTGCATATATAGAGCGTCGCCGGGTGCCCTCGGGCCAATTGCCCGAAGGCTTGGCCATGGTGAGTTTTGCCTCAGCACCCCTGGATCAGTTGGCGCTCGACTATCGCGCCACACCCCGCGCCATTGATCTGCCGCCCTATCGGGGCCGCCAGGTCGCGGTCATCGAGGGACCGGCCGGCGAATACTTGGAACTCATCGACTGACCCCGTTGTTCAGACCTAAAATCCATCCACCGGGACTAGGTCCAATACTTCTTCAACAATAATTGGCGAGAACTGATCCTGAATTTCCACTTCCTTGAGCGCGATGTGATCGATGCCTGTTGCGGGTATCGGAAAGCTGCCGCCTTCGACAAATGCGCTAATAGATAAGGTGTAGGTACCCGGCAGTGGTGTCGTGGCGGAATTGGCGGGCAAGGCAATCGGCACGTTTTCATAGCTTTGCACCGTGCCAGGCGTTGCGGGCTCAAAAGGTATTTCATCGACCAAGAACCACAATGGTGCCGAAAATATCGGTTGCTCCGTGCCAGCGGGGTAGAGGACAGCTGCCAGCAAAGTCAGCGGGTTGATATCGTCTGGATAGCGCAGGCTAAAACTCAGTGTGGCTGAGAATTGATCGATGATTCGATCATTGCCGCCGCCCGGCGGTGGTTCCGCCGTTGGTACCACAGTGGGCAGGCTGCTAAAAAATGCCCAGATCGCTGCATCCGCACCATCCCACCATTGATGTCCATTAGCGCCGGTGCTGGCATGCATGCACCATTGCACCGGGTAAAGTGATGCGCCCATTGAGTAATCTATACAGGGCTCGGTAATGCCATCCGAGAAAACCTCTAGATCGAAGCCGTTATAAGCCACCCAAAGATTACGCGTGGGCTCTACGATACCGATGGGCGTCACCTGGTCCTCGCTGCTTTGCATTTGCAGTACCGCCACTGCACCGGTGCATTGAGTCGCGGTAATGGCGCCAGAACTCGGCGCAATGGCCCGGATGATGTCACCAAAGGCGCAGCCGAGTTCATGAGTAAAGCCCGCGCCGGCGCTATGCCCGGTGACAAAAATCTTGTTGGGATCAATATTCAGCTCGCCTTGCAACTTGCCTAGTAAATCTAGGAAGAAATCGAAATCCTTATCACGATTCCATAGCGTAATGCCCCCGCTGCTGACTGCTGCGTTGGGGAATACCATGATGGCCTGGTCGCCAATGACATTTTGCAAGCCTTCACCATGGAAGCCGCCTTCGAACCAATCCAGATAAGAACCTGTGGCGCCATGCAAGCCGAACACGATGGGCAGCGGTGGTGAGGACTTTGAATAGTTACTTGGCATCCGCAGGTAGTAGCTGCGTTCCTCGCCTAGTGATGTGAGGGTGTAAAGCCCGCTGGCCGGTGGTTTGCGTTCAATATCACTGGTAATGGCTTTGGCTTTGGAGATCAGAGAATCGGCATCGGCAGCGGGAATTTTCCAATCCCGAAGAATTTCTATGAACCAGACGAACAGTTCCAGTTTGCTAATGGCTTTGCGGTTGCCGCCATCGGCGCAACGGCGTTTGTTTTGCCAGCCACCGCGGAATTTGCCCCGCAGGTTTCCTTGGTCCCTCGTCGTGCAAAACTCCAGCGGTTTAACAGCACCACGCAATAAATTTGCGAGCAGTCGGCGCGGCCACGGGTCTAATAGCAGCAAGTCAAGGTCTTGGTCTAGTGCCTGAATCTCTTCGATGACGTTCAGCATCGGTGTCGGGCCCAGGGATACCAATAGATTTACCGGCTCATTCTCCAGCGCGCAGTCGTCGCAAGGAAACGGAAATTGTGTGAGGACCTCCCCGGCGGTTGAATTCGGGTCGTTGGTCAAGGAAATTTCGCCGAGGCTTAGCCCTGCAGTCAGCAGCATGTTCTCGGCCTCGGCCCGGTCGAGCCCAAGCACGCTTGGGACGCTGACCGGCGACGGTGCACTGGTGACCAAGAATTCCATTTGGGTGCCAGCGGCACCCGGGTTATTGGTCCAAGCAGGTGACTCGATAATGAGAATACTGCCGTCGAAACTATTTAGCGTTGCGGCGTAATCAGTCAATTGCTGCATGGGGCCGTTGCTGACGTCATCCCCACCGACTACGCGTGTCGCGGGAATTGTCGAATAGTCCCAAGTGGTTTCGCTGATAAAATTCGCGCCGCGGTTCGTATTCGCGCATAAATTGGCACCGACCAGGTCGCCAAACGTACCCTCGATACATTCGAAGGCAGCGGCACTGATGGTTGCAGTATCTAGGCCAATGACGGCATCCGTGATACGGTGATTAAACAACTCATTGCCGGGCGCCGGATTGAGATCAAAATCCGCTTGCAGCGTGCCGCTTAAGGTGACAGTAGCGGCCACATTATCGTACGTCCAGACGCCGTCGGTGCTGAGCTGTGCAGCAACAGATGCACCGTTTGGGCTGCCCACCGAGACCGTCGTGAGCTCCAGGCCGAACTCCGCGGCCAAGCTTGATGAAGGCGCAACGGCAAACAAACCGAGCGTTATTCCAATTAGTGTTCTGCTTAAGCAATGCATAGCGTTCCTGCCGCCGGGTTGATTGTTAGATGGGCGGCATGGAAATTGCGACCCTGTTTGAGTTTCATCATACACAGGGTATCCAACGGCTTCTAAGCGGCGCGGGGGTGGGTTCCCAGCGCGGTTGAGAGTGGGTTTGTCGGGACTCAGGCCGATGTTTGGCCGTTCACAAAGGGGCGGCCACAATATGTAAAACGCGGCTTATGGCCCGGTTAGCTATGCGTGTTGTTGCTTGGCGACTAGGGGTCGAACCGAAATCAGTGAAAATTCGGTTCGACCCCTTTGAGGAGTTCTATTGTCCGAAGTCCATTTCAAAGGTTAGGCCAAACTCAGGCCCCGGTCTGGGCGTAACGGCGAAGGCTCGATCCGTGAACACGGGTGGCTCTATGTAGCGCAAGCCAGACACCGCAGAATCTTCATCAAGCAGATTCTTTCCCCATAGCGAGATCCGATAGTTATCGCGGCCAAGGGTGGCCGTCCAGTTCAAGATCGATTCCGTGCCGACTTTCGCGCGATTGATCGGGCGAAGGTAGCGCGTATCTTGCCAACTCAGATCGCCGCGAGTACTTATTATCCAGCCACTGCCAAACTCAGTGCTATATCTAAGATTAGTCGTAACTTCCAACTCGGGAACTAGCTCAGTCTTGTTGCCGGATAAGTCGGTGCAAAATCCACCCTCTGGGCCGGCTATCACATTGCCGTTGATGTTCCGGTCGGTAATGTCGAAGCTGCAGAAGTCATCAACTTCAGAGTTGTTATAGGCGAATCCGCCACCCAGAATCAGGTTGTCCGTTACCGACCAACTGACATCGGCTTCGGTGCCTAGGATGTCAGTTGTACCTTGGTTGTCTTCATAGCCGATCAGGACGGTGGGTGGTGGTGGGTTGGAGTTCGGTAAGGCGATGGCTTGCTGGCGCGCCTGGTCTTCCCATTCAATGGAATAAACCGCCCATGTCAAGCGAAGATTGTCGGCGATGTCGGATTTTAGGCCCAGCTCAAACTGCGTGAGATCCTGTTCTTCGACAACTATCAGCTCGGGGCGATCGGCGACTAGATCCGGATCGGTATTGAAACCACCTGGCAATACGCCCGTTGAAATATTGCCGTATAGCATCGTGCCGTCATTGACTTGATACGACAAAGTTAAACGACCGGTAACACTATTAAACGAGTCTTCGAATTTAATGAGCGGGCTACCGACGTCGGCCTCTGCTTTGCTTACTTCATCTTCGGCAAACCGCAACTCTAAACCGGCGGTCCACTGGTCGGTAATATCGTATTCGATACCGCCCATGATGGCTGTATTCGTCACTTCTTGCTCGCCGTAAGTCGAGCCGAAGCCCGTTGAGCCATTCTCATCGACCTCTTCGTTAAAATAGTAGGCGCCCACAGACCAACGAACACTGTCCCCGCCGCGCAGCCAAAATTCGCTGCTGTAATCGGTAAACTCATCGTCGTCTATGGAGTGGAATGCCCCGCCAAAGCCGGCAGTCGTCCCGTTATACGATTGGTCGATGCCTCGCAGGTACTCGCGTTTGTTGTAAGCATTTATCCATTGTAGGTTGGCCCAACCCAGGTCAAAGTCCCAAACCAATGAGGTGCGCAGGCGATCCTCATCCAGGCCATACCGATCAGGCGCATAAAGCCCACCCAACTTAATCGGCGCCCGGCTCGGCTCTAAGGTTCCACAGTAGTAGGCCGAAGGGAAGGGCGTATTCGGATCGTTGTTAAAACTACAATTGTTTTCTGCTGTTGGCTGCAAACCAATAACGAAATGAGGGTTATCGGTATGTGTGAAGTTAACATTAAACTTTAGGCTGGAACGATCGGACACGCTCCACACAAAAGTACCGTTAATGCTTTCCTGTTCTTTACCGCCGATGTCGTCAGCCGCGGGATTGGGTGCTCCTGTCAGACTATTGGAGAAGTCCCCGTCGTAATCGAAATAGCGACCGGTGACGATGTAGCCAAAGTTGCCCACGGTGTCAGAAATGCTGCCCTGGAGAATTTTCCAGCTGTTGCTGCCAGCTTGCAGCTGCAGCTTACCCAGTAACTCCTCGGATGGGCCCTGCGTGACATAGTTAATGGCGCCACTAAAAGTACGTCGACCGAAAGTTGCCGATTGTGGCCCTTTAATGACTTCAACTCGCTCAACATTCGATAAGTCATAGGTCGTTAGCGAGCCCGACACCCAAATACCGTCTACAAAGTAACCCGCTAACTCTTTAAACAGAAAGTTTGTCGACAGGCCGCGAATAACCGGGCGATCACTGACGGAGCCAAAACCGGAGTTGAATTTCAGGTTTGGGGTGATGTTTGCCAGATCCGAAACATTTTGCAGATTGGCTTCGGCGATGGTCTGTGCATCTACCGCCGTGACGGACAGGGGCGCTTGCATCAAGTTCTCGGATTGCTTACGTGCCGTTACCAATATTTCTTCGGTTGCGGCGTGGGCTGCTGTGTAGCCGGCCGTCAGCAGTGCCACCAGCAGTGTGTACTTGGTCAGTGCAATATTCATTAGATCGCCCCCCCGCGAAAAACAATAATTCTGTTGATTTCTCTGTAAAAAATCCTCGACATACTGACAGATCGAGGTGCAAGCCGCCAGCTTGCGATGCTGTGGCGAGGGCTACCAGTTGATGCCAGCCTCAGCGTTTTGCAAGGCTCTGATTTCCTCAAGATTGGCCGGCGGTTTTAGCCACATGGGTTTGTTTTTCTTCGCCCACTCCAGGAGCGCCGGCGGAAATTCATCCAGGCTCTCCACCCGCCACGACAATAGCTGATAGATGGCTTTTCCTGTGCCGGCAAACTTGGGTAGATCTCCGTAGCGCTGCCAGCTCAATTGATGCGGCTCTGCAATCGTCTCCGTCTTGTGCAAGAAAAAGTCGTAGTTTTCCCAAGCTTCTAGCCTTTGGTTTCCGGGTAGCGGGATGTCTAGAAACACCGAGGCGGTAACGGCCAAGGTGTCGGCGCCCAAAGCGCGCACACGCATGCCCTCCGTCGACTTAATATTTTGCACCCGCGGCGCAATTCCTTGCTCCACGTCACCGTAAATCAGGCCGTCTTCCATGCGGTAACGAATAAGTTGATAAGGATAAGCGATGGGTTCAACCGGCTGACCCTTGTACCCTGATAGAATCTCATTGGTTTCAGCGTCCGTGTATGTAAACGTCTTGCGTGTCAAATGTATGACTTCTGCGCTGGGATCTGCTGGCCAGATAACCGTAGAACTGTCAAAACCAACCATGCCGAACAATTTCTTACCGGACGGGTATTCATAGACGCCGCCTTCTCCGACCCAATAGACGGGATCACCGGTTCCAGCACGCGCGTCGACCCAGCGACGAAATTCATCCGGAACTTGATCCCGTACTGAAACGGCCACTTCGTCCTCGACGGTTAGTGCACCATGGGCAGCGCAAAAGCATGTCAATAGACTTAAGAAAGTAAAGTTGCTTCATGGTGTGCATGGACTCATTCTCCTGACTGTGGAAAAGTTACCGCACGGCTAAGATGCCCAGGGACAAATTATAGTCATCCCTGCTCAGGGTCATTCTGCTATCGCCGCGCCGACTATTGGGCGGTTGAATCTCTAAAACAGCGGCGCACATCACAGCCAGAGGGGCCCGGCCCATGCGATTCTCCCAAATATGCGTGTCGGCCAGACTTCAAATGCACATATGACTACGGCGAACTCAAATTTGGCTCGGCCGGAAACGCCATCTGGCGAAAGTGCTAGCGGCAGCGACCTTTCCGGTCAAAATATCACGAGCAGCAAAACGGTCGTTTCACTGCCTGCCGCCGTCGACCGGCTGCGGTCAAGAATCCAGGCTGTACTGCCGAAGGCCAGCATCGTGCTGGTTGGGTCTCAGCACTATGGTGAGTCCACGCCGGACAGCGACCATGATCTTATTGTCCTGACATATTTGCCAGTCGGTAGAAAGCTTAGGCAGAGTATCGCGCGGACCCTGGCCGATGAAAATATAAAATACGATATACATTTTATTCCCCGTTTGATGGTCTTGATCGGCTGGAAAAATATTGCCGGCACCGATCTTGAAACCGGAGAACGCATGCAGGTGAATTTATCTTCACGTATTCGTTCGGCGCTCTTCGCCAATCGCATCAAGATGGCTTACTACTATTACGTATTTGGTCGTTACGAGTCATCAGCCCTGTCGCTATTGCGCACAAGGCTTTTGCCTTACGCCAAGAACGACGAAGATGTCTTTTCTTTCGCCGGAAACAAGAAATTGCTCGAAAGCGTTAGCGGCAATTTTAGCGTACCGGAGTATCATCTCTATTCGGAAATCATCTCGAATAGGATCAGTGGTTCAAAGGTATCAGTGGATTCTGAAAAGCTCCTTGGCTTGATTAACAAATCATACGATGAGCGACCGGACAATTTGTTTCATCTCAACTATAACGTTCGCTATTACGTCTATGCCATTAACAGCGGGCTGCCAAAATTTTGGGTGAACTATAGCGGTACGATAACCAAAGCGCTGTATCACTACGCGAATGGAGACATTGAAGCTTCGACGCAGACGCTGTCTCGGCTTACCAAGGTGACGGATCTCAAATCCCAGCTCGAGGAATACACCGAGCTGTCGATGCTGGAGATTGAGAACTGAGAGAGAGCTCCCGAGGCTTTTGAGGCAATGGCTATTGTTTGCTAGCGTCCACTCGTCGGCATGCAGAAGCGTGCCATCAGTGGATAGTGGTCCGATGGATATGCCCCGCTCGATGATTGGCTTTTGTCGAGAAACATTTCTTTTACGACCAACAAACGATCTGCCAATATCCAATCTACTCTAGACCCATAGTCGATGGGCTCACCAAAGCAATGGTGACTAGACTCTTCGGGAATCTCGAGACCGATCCAAGGGTCGTGAATCCGCGGTAGACCAGCTAGCAGGGTAGTTTGAACACCACCACCGGGTGCTTCGTTGAAGTCTCCGAGTAAGATGATTTTGTCGCTGTTCCCATACAAGCCCGAAATTTGCTCGAGTAAAACCTGAGTTTGTCGCTTGCGAATTTTCGGACTGAGGTGGTCCAAATGAACATTGACGACGAACAAGTCTGGCTCAAAAGTGGCCCAAGTACATAAGCGTGGGAATTCGCTGCCAAAGGAGCGCGAGCCTACTTGATCAGGCAGGCGCGATAGCCAAATATCACCGGATTCTCGCAGGCTTAAGCGCTGCCTATTAAAGAATAGGCAGGGGTACATGAGATTAGGATCCCAGTCTCGATGTACCTCGATAAGCGTCAGACCTGGTAGTTGCTTGGCGAGTTCGTCAATCTGCGCCCTTTTGCCCTCTTGGGTGCCTAGCAGGTCAGCCCCGAGACGGCGCAGACACCGGCCGAGAAACGCTTTACGATACGCCCACGAATTTGGACCATCCGTGGGTTCGTCATACCGGATGTTGCTCGACACGATAGAGAGCGAATCGTTTTTCCGTATACTCGCCATCCTCTTGAAATGAATAAGCTGCCAGCTACCAGGCTAGATACTATCAGGCGCGCCAGTGAAACTTAGAAGAACATTACAGTCGGCCGCGTCGCGGGCTCGCGAGCGGAGCTGTGTGGCAACCATTGGTGTATTCGATGGAATTCATCGCGGTCATCAGGAAATTATTGACCAGGTGAAGCTCCATGCAGCTCGGCTTGGCGTGCCTTCCGTTGTTATTTCCTTTGAGCCTACTCCGCAAGAATATTTTCGGCCTCAAGATCCACCGGCCCGGCTCAGCCGCTTCCGGGAAAAATTTATTTTGCTCAGAGATCTGGGTGTGGATGAGTTTGTTTGTCTGCGCTTCGATGAAAAACTACAGCAGGCTAGCCCCAAGGATTTCATTCAGCGGCTATTGATACAAGGGTTACACGTAAAACATTTGGTGGTTGGTGATGACTTCAAATTCGGTATCAATCGCAGCGGCACAGTTGCAGACTTACAATCCGCGGGTGAATTTCACGGCTTTGGCGTAACGGTGGTTTCCGCCCGCTCTATTGAAAGTGAGCGTATTAGTAGTTCCGCGGTGCGCACCGCACTGGCGAATGGTGATTTGGCTAGAGCAAAGCGCTTGCTCGGACGGCATTACATGATGTCAGGACGTGTGGTACATGGTAAACAGTTGGGTCGCGCGCTGGGGTTTCCGACGGCCAATATTCCGGTTAAACGCCGCAAGACGGCGACCAAGGGTATTTTCGCGGTGCGTGTTCATGGACTAGAAGAGGGTACGCTGGAAGGTGTTGCCAACCTGGGTAACCGGCCAACCGTTGGTGGCGGCGGCGGGACATTGCTTGAGGTTTTCATTTTTGACTTTGATAGAGATATCTACGGTTGCTACCTCGATATCGATTTGATTGCGCGGCTGCGCGATGAACTAAAATTCCCAGATCTCGATTCGATGGTTGTGCAAATGAAAAGGGATGTTGCTGAAGCCCGTGACATTCTCGAGGCGCTGAGTATGGCCCAGGGCCAATCCAGTGCATCGAAATAAGCCTTGCAACTAATGGCTGGCTCTGCTGACAGGATTCCGAATACGACTAATTGGCGGGCTTGGTTTAGGTTCGCCCTGGTCAGTCTAATTTTCTTTCATATCACGGCGGCGACCTTTACGTCGCTGGGCGTTGCGCTGCCCTTCATGATCCAAGATCTCGCGTGGTCCTGGGCCAATGCGGGGCTTGGTTTTTCTGTGCTCGCTTTCATGGTGGGCATTACCGGTCGCTTGCCCGCATGGGTGATGCAGCGGTTTGGTATCGGCGCGTGTTTTGGACTCGGTGGCTTGGCCTTGGTTATTGGTTTTGTTTTGTTGGCGGTGGCACAGGCTTTACCGATGTATTTTATTGGCGCTGCCTTCGCGGGGCTTGGCTATACCCTTTGTGCGCCGGTGCCGGGTGTGGCGGTACTCAATCGAAGTTTTCCTAGACGTAGGTCATTTGCGATTGGCGCCTATATGACCATCGGCGGCTTGGGTGGTGTCGCCGGACCGCTCATCGTCACCAGCGTGGTCGGTATAACGGGTACTTGGCGGGCCCATTGGTGGCTGCTAGCCGGAAGCATTGCCTTATTGGCGGTGATTGCCTTGGCGATGTTTCGTGGAGAAAAGGAATCGAAAGCCCATTATGAACAGCCGCAGGCCGACAGAAGTCAGAAGGACCGGGTTTTTGTCACCACCCACGACTGGGAATTAAAAGATGTGGTGAAGACGCCGCAATATTGCATCATTGTGGTGGCATACACAGTGACTTTGTTCGTGGGGCTGACCACGAACAGTTGGGCCGTGACTCACATGGGGAATCTAGAGATTGCGATTGGTGTTGCGGCAGGGGCCATGAGTGCCCAAGCCTTGGTCAATGCGCTTTCGCGGGCGTTTGGTGGCGCCCTGGCAGCATGGATTGATCCGAAGTGGCTGCTGGCTTCGGCCTTATTGGCCGGAGTTGTGGGTATGGCAGCCCTTGCGTCCGCCGATAACCCCGTCGCCATTGCCCTGTTTTCGTTTGGTGAGGGCTATAGCTTCGGCATGTGTTTATTCGCCACTACGATATTGTTGGTGAATTATTTTGGCCCCAGGGAGGCACCCAAGACCCTGGGCACCATGCATGTGATCACGACCGTTGGCATGGTGGGCCCGGTGCTGGGCGGATTCGTTGCTGATCGGTTCGGTGGTTTTGCGGGGCTATTTCAAGTCTATGCGCTGATCTTGTTTGCCTGCTTAGTCGCGACCGTGCTGATGAAACCGCCTAGGCCACCCGAGATTCCGCGGTCACGGTCGGTTGCTTGACATTCGCTAGCTACTTTTCAAAGCTTCGCGCTCTTGATACCTCTCAGGGCCGGTGATGAAAATAGCGGAAATGCGCGACCATGGGCGTTGTGCGCTTATAAGTCTGGTGGCGATGTCACAGCTTGTTGCTGCGCAGGAGTCTGTGCCCAAAACGACACTAGAAGAAGTGGTCGTCACGGCCGACCCCATCGGCTTGGCGGAAGATAGGGCAACGGATTCTGTTTTCGGTACTAACCGATCTCTATTAGAAACACCGCGTTCCGTTAGCATAGTTAGCGATATCACGATGACGCGTTACGGCATTGAAGATATCGACGACTTCATCACTACAATACCGGGAACCTTTGGTGGCAGTTTTTTTGGTGTTCCCGGTGCCATCACGATTCGCGGCTCTATTTCTGAAACTTATTTTCGCGGCTTCAAACGTGCCGAAAATAGGGGGCTTTTCCCAACGCCGGTTGGGGCCAGCGAACGAATCGAAATCCTTCGTGGTCCAGTGCCCATTATTTATGGCGCGGGGCGTGTTGGTGGGCTGCTGAATTTTTACCCAAAGACCGTTGCGGCCAACAATTTAACGGCGGCGGACGGAATCAGTGGCAGCATCGGCTATACCGGTGGTAGCTATGATAAAAACAACATCACGGGCGAGCTGAACGTGCCTTTTCTGGCCGGCGGCCGCGAGACCGGCTTATCGCTGTACGCCGAGTACGAAGACTCGGAGCATTATTTCCGCGGGCGAGAGCCAGAGCACCAGCTGTTGCAGCTTGCGCTAAGCCATGAGCTGCCCAATGGCTTCAGTATTGAAACGGGCGGCATGTATTTTGACTCGTCAGGCTATTTTCAGACACCGGGTTGGAATCGGCTGACCCAAGACTTGATCGACAGTGGCCGCTATCTGACTGGTCGCGATACTGATCTTGCTGATGTTGATGGCAACGGCAGGTTAACGCCCAATGAAGTTGATGCCGCGGTGGGCACGACTTTTGGTGCCTCGAATATTCGGACCTTCATTGATTTTGGCGTATTTGCCGTGCCCGATGCGTATGGCTTGGATAGCGGCATCGGCATGACGCAGCTGGATACACGAACGGTGTTTTTATCGAATCAAGAGATCGCTGATTCGGATTCCATCACGGCATATATGGACTTGAACAAGGATATCAATGACTCGGCGATATCCTTGGAGTTATTTTATGACCGCATAGACGGTGATCTATACGTCAGTACAGGGTTTGCCGCACAACAAGAGATGGAGGTTTTCGAAGTTCGCGCCGGTTATGAGACTATGATAGACCTTCGTGGCGGCGTGACGGCTGATATCTTTCTGACTGCCTCTCACCGAATTTATGAATCGGAGCTGCGAGAGAACTTCTTATCAGGTTATCTGGTGGTTGATCGGCGGGACTTATCGCGCGGCGCGCAGGGTAACGACGTATTTGATAGTCCTTTTAGCCGCGAAGCGGGCGGTATCGAGTGGGACTCCAATTTCAATTCCCAATGGACTGATACAGGTATCGCCTTGGTTACCGATTGGCAGCTCGGCGCTCTGAGCCTGCTGTTGGGCGGGCGTTTCGATCAATATGATGCTGAATCCATCGATACAGGCGCTACAGTCTTCGATCCTTCGCTGGCGAATGTGCAGCTAGAAGGCGACGACGATGATTTTTCCTGGTCGGCCAGCTTAAGCTATGCAACGCCCATGGGCTTTGTGCCCTATATCAGTTACGCCGAAGGCTCAGAAGTCAATGTGAATTCCAATGGCGGCGTGTCACCAGGACCAGTACGGGACGGCTTTCTGTTCGGCTCTGAACTCACGGAACTCGGTCTAAAATTCAGTTTAATGGGCAATAGTTTGTTCGGTTCGGTGGCGATTTACGATCAGGAGCGCCAGGTAAAGGATCCATTCGGTAATGTCAGCGATGAAACTTCCGCGGGATTCGAGCTCGAACTCAACTATTTGGTCACCGACAATTGGTCATTGACCGCAGCCTATACCGCACAGGAGTTCAAGATGCCGCCGCCGGGACCTTGTGGTTCGGGTAGTGGCGAATTTTTAGTGATCGCACCGACGCATCCCAGCGTGAATTTATTTGGCGCTCCGGTAACTGCCGAGCAAGGCTATGGGGGCTTGTTTGCCGCTCTAAATGCCAGTTGTTTGCCTGAATTGGCGGGTGGCTATGAAGTCACGACGATACCGGATGATGTGCTTACGGCGTTTGTCACTTATACATCAAACAAAACTCAACAGGGGATATTCGGCGCAACCCTTGGTGCGACCTATGTTTCGGAAACCAGCGGTGTGACTGCCGGTGCCGTTGTCTTGCCCTCATATACCACGGTACGCGCGGCACTTTTTCTTGACAGAGATAGATTTCGAATAACGGCTCGGATTGATAATCTCTTTGACGAAACCTACTTTAGACCTTTACAAGGCGTTTACCAAGAAGTCTCCGTATTGCCCGGAACCGGGAGGACGTTTCAGATTACCGGAGCCATCAATTTTTGATGCGAAGAAATTCAGTTTCGCTCGGCATCGCGTCGCCATGTTTTTCGGCGTGACTTGGGGCACAATGATTCCAAAGTGCAATAACAATTTGGCAGGCTTGAGTGTCTGATCACAACGCTGCAGAAATCGACAAGTCCCAGCGACGCCTTGGCCCCATTTGGTTAACTGAAGGCATCGCGCCCAAGAATGCCCTGACCCTTTTTCTGTCGGCTGCCTTGGCCATGGGCTTCATCAATTTGCTGAACCTTATTCAGCCACTACTGTTGCAAGTTCAACTGGGTATGACGGAGGGTGAGGGAGACTTTACCGCTAACTTATATATCGCCCTGGAACTGACGACCTTGGCGGTCGCGGCACCCTTGGCAAATTTCTCCGATCAAGTCGGCCGGCGGCCTATTTTCATAACCGGCTTTCTGATTGTTTGTTTGGGATTAGTCATCATTCCCACGGCTAGCAACGGTTTCGAGCTGACTCTATTCCGCGTATTCACCTCCGTCGGAATCGCTTGTTGCACAACCATGATCGCATCCTTGCTGGCCGACTATCCGCAAAATGTTTCCCGTGGCAAGTTTATTGGCACCAATGGCGTGTCCACCGCTTTGGGTGTGATCATTGTCGGTAGTGGCTTGACCCAGTTGCCTAAGCTTTTTCAGGCCAATGGCTACACAGCCCTTGAATCGAGCACAATGACCTTGTGGATAGGCGGCGGACTGGCTTTTCTGGCGGCTCTGGTGACCTTTACCGGTATTAAGGCCGGTCCCGCCACGTCGGAAGAAAAATTGGGGTTTTTAGAAAACGCGAAAGTTGGCCTAGCCGCAATTCGTAACAACGCGCGTTTGCAATTGGGTTGCGGCGCGACAGCGCTTTCTCGTGGTGACCTTACGGTACTGGCTAGTTTTGTGTCTTTGTGGATTCAGAAAACCGGTTCGGAGCAGGGTTTGGAAGCTGTGTTTTCCTCCGCCACAGCCGGTAAATTATTTGGTCTGACCCAGATCGCCATGTTGTTTTCCATGCCCTTTGTAGCGATTTTTGTCGACCGTGTTGATCGGGTTACGGCCTTAGCCGTTGCCATGGGTCTAGCGGCGATTGGTTACTTGGCTTTGGCTGTATCGCCAGACCCATTCAACTCGGCGCTAATTTATCTGGTTGTCGTATTAGCGGGAATTGGCGAAGCGGCAATAATTATTTCAGTACCGGCTTTGCTGGGGCAGGAAGCGCCCTTGCAGATTCGCGGGTCTATCATTGGCGTAGCCGCGAGTTTTGGTGCCCTAGGAATTATTGTGACGAATAAGGTGTCCGGCCTGTTATTCGATAATCTCGGCTATCAGACTCCGTTCATGTTCATGGCACTATTGAATGCGACGATGCTGTTTTGGGCACTATTCGTGCGAGTCCGCACGCGGTAAGTGATTTATAACCATGCCGCTGAAGTCATCTGGGTCGGTTCTTAGCGCGATAGAGATTTCTTGGCCTGTTGCCTGCTGGGTTCTGGGCGCGCATTTCTACGCGCTGCTCCTGCCTTTGGCGCTCTGCGTAGCCGTTCAGCACCATTGGAATTTTTTGGTGGAAACAACGGCGTATCCGTTTCTTTTCTATGTGTCGGCTGTATTGATGAGCATCGCCAGTGCATTCGAGGTGGCACAAAATGCCATCGATCGCTGGTATCTAACACCTGAAACGGCCAGCGCTAACGGTACGGGCTTTTGTGACTGCCTGTTTTATTGGTTTATTACCACCGGTCAGGGGGTCATGGCAGTGGCAATCGGGGGAGACAGTGCATGGGTAGTCGCCATCGCGGTCATTGTCGTGTGTGTATTTCCCTTTGCTTACGTTTATCAGCTTGCCCACTTTGCGCCCATGAGTATTGCCGGGGTACTGGTCGCAATCGTCGCCTATTGGACTTTCGGCGATCCGATAATTTTTCTCCAGTTTTTACTCGTCGGTTTGACGATGTATTTTTTCAATGCACTATTGCGAACCGGTAATCAAATATTGCATGGTTTTACGACGGTTTGTGCATCGTCGGGCCTGTGGTTTTTGATTTGGGCTATTCACAATGCCGTCAATGGCGCAGTTGCAAGCTGGGCATTTGTTCTCGGCCTTGTTGTCTTTACCTCAATCATTGCGGGCCTCGTCTGGAAGCCCATCACTAACTTGCCGCCGAGTCGAAGGGTATTGAGAGCGACAACAGTCTGAATTGAACATCACTGGAGCCTGCAATCCATTGACTGGTAAGGGTTTGGTCGCCCTCGGTATTCCGCGCTATGATGAATTCTTGTCAGTTTGATAAGAAGATTGCCTGCCATGTCTCGCCTGCCAATTCTTGTTCTGATCCTCGCAGCCCTAATGACGGGTTGCGCCGTAAACCCTGTCACCGGCAAACGTGAATTAGCGGTTGTCGGTACCGATACTGAGGTCAAAATTGGTGAGCAACAATATGCTCCCGGAAGGCAAATGGGGGGTGGCGACTATGTCGTCGATCCCGAACTGAGTCGCTATGTGGCGGATGTTGGCCACCGCCTGGCGCAAGTCAGTGACCGGAAATTGCCCTACGAATTTAAAGTCATTAACGATTCAACGCCGAATGCCTGGGCTTTGCCCGGCGGAAAAATCGCCATACATCGGGGCTTGTTGGTTGAACTTAACAATGAAGCGGAGCTTGCTGCCGTACTGGGCCACGAAATTGTGCACGCGGCCGCCAGGCACGGCGCGAAATCCATGCAGCGGGGGATGCTGTTACAGGGTGCGATGGTTGCGGGGGCCATCGGTGCCAGCGGCAGCGAATATGGCTCTTTGCTGATGCAAGGTGCGGGCTTGGGCGCACAATTGCTTAACCAAAAGTATGGACGGGATGCGGAGCGGGAATCTGACTACTACGGTATGCAGTATATGGTTCGCGCCGGTTACGATCCGCGTGCGGCGGTCAGTTTGCAGGAAACTTTCTTGCGCTTGTCTGAGGGCCGCGGCGGCGGTGGTTGGTTGGAGGGCTTGTTTGCCAGCCACCCGCCTTCGGCGGAGCGCGTAAAGAACAATCAGGCCCTTCTCGCTGAGTTGCCCCAGGGCGGCGATCTTCATCAAGACCGCTATCAACAAATGATGGCCGGGCTGCGGAGAACGCAAGACGGGTATGCGGCTCATGATCGTGGCCGTAAAGCCTTGGCCGAGGGTAACTTTGATCTCGCGCTATCAGAAGCCAAGACCGCCTTGAGTGTTGAGCCACGCGAGTCTTTGTTTCATGCGCTGCGCGGCGATGTTCGATCAGCGCAAAAACGCTGGTCCGATGCGGTGATCAACTACAATCGTGCGATAGAAGGTAATCCCACTTATTTCTATTCGTATATGCGTCGTGGTATTGCGGAAAAATCCCTCGGCAATCGCACTGCGGCCACCGCAGATCTAGAAAAGAGCATCAAGATCTTGCCGTCCGCTCCGGCGTTAAACGCGCTGGGTGAGTTGCGTCTAGCAGCTGGCAATAAGCCGGAAGCCATGGAGTTTTTCCGTGCGGCTGCCCAGTCTAAATCACCTTCAGGCCAGGCCGCGGCGGAGTCTTTGCTGCGTTTGGAGCTGCCGGAAATGCCAAGCAAGTATATTAAGACGAGAATTGGTGTGGATGGTTCTGGCCAATTGTTGGCCGAAATCCAAAACCCGACGCCGGTGGCGGTAAACCTTCAGCAACTGGCCATTCAGTTCATTGATGGTACCGGCCAGACACGTCAGATCGCGCGTGCAATGAACCATACGCTGCAACCCAATACCGCCGTGCGCGTGACCATTGATCGCCGATTGGCCGCTCAGCTGCGGGATCAAAGAAGCATTCAGGCGGGTGTCACCCAGGCCCGAATCGTCGAGTGAGTTAGTTTCCATGAGCTGATCGCGATTGCGTCGTGCTGCTCGGGGCTTATGTCACCTCGGGCAGGCTTCAGCCTGTCAACCGTCTGGATCTCGGGCCGTTCTCCACTCTGTAGCGAATGGAGAATCCCATGAAATATTTACTTTGGAAATATCTACGGTGGCGCTTGCGCCGCCTTCTGTCAGGTACGGCACTGTTGCTTACGGTGCTCTTAGTGGCTGGCTGCGGCGGTGGTTCAGGATCAAGCGCGGGGCTTGAGACAAACGCTGATTCTGGCGAGGTGCTGATTGCATTGACCGATGCGCAAGGTGACTTTGTCACCTACACGGTTGATATCGCATCCATAACGCTGGAAAGAGCAGATGGCAAGATTGTCGAAACTCTTCCCAACGCGGCGCGTATCGACTTTGCTCAATACGTGGAACTGACGGAGCTTTTCACCGCCGCCCAGGTGCCAAATGGCCGGTATGTCGGTGGCTCGATCACCCTCGATTATTCCACTGCCGATGTGCAGGTCGAGGTCGATGGCATGGCGACACCTGCCGTGGTTAAAGATGAGAACGGCGACGCACTAATGGTTTATAGCTTAGATCTTAAGCTCGAAAATGATCATCCGCTGGTGGTGGCTGTTGGTCGACCGGCCCTGTTAACCATTGATTTTGACCTGGCGGCTTCGCACGAGGTGGATACCTCACCGGCGGAGCCCATCGTTACGGCAGCGCCGTTCTTAATTGCTGATGTCGAACCTGTGGACGAAAAAGATCTGCGTGTGCGCGGCGCTTTGCGGGCGGTCAACCTCGACGAATCCACCTACGCGGTGAGATTACGTCCCTGGTACCGCCGGCTTGGCGATTTCGGACCCGCGCTTGTCCACATCAATGATGCCACCGAGTTCGAAGTGGATGGTGAATCATATGTTGGCCAGGACGGGCTTGTGGCCATGGACGGCCTTGAGACCGGTAGCTTAACCGTAGCCCTGGGGACGCTAGACCTAGCGGAACGCCAGTATACGGCTCATCGTGTCATCGCGGGCGATAGCGTTGCTGGCGCTCGCCATGATGCCGTGTTTGGCAATGTCATTGCTCGCCGCGAAAATTTGTTGACCGTGCGCGGCGCGACGGTGGTGCCACGATCGGGCAGCGTCATATTTAACGATGATGTAGAGATTGAAATTGGCGAGAACACGCTGGTGAAGAAGGCTGGCGAGCCGGGCGTGCAGCAGCGAATTGCCGCCGTTTCCGTCGGTCAACGCGTGGCTGTTTTTGGGGAACTGACTTCGAATCCAGCATTTCCGGGGCTGACCATGGATGCCACCGACGGGCGAGTGCGGATGCGCTACACCCGGCTATTCGGCGCGGCGAATACTGTGATCCCGGGACAGTTGAATATGGAGCTGCATGCCATCGATCGAAGACGCGTGTCCTTGTTCGATTTCACCGGTACCGGCTTGGACGAAAGCCTTGATGCCGATCCGCGTGACTATGAAATTGCGACGGGCAATCTGAATACCGGCTTTGTTATTCCTGGCACACCCGTGCAAGTGCGAGGTTTCGCGAACACGTTCGGGGAAGCACCGCCGGATTTCGAGGGCCGTACGGTCATTGATATAGCCCTTGCACGTGCTCATCTTGGTGTCGGCTGGGGTGTCGCGGGCACAACAGCGCCGTTCTTGGTCGCAGATCCAAATGGCATCGTCATTGATCTGGAAAACCCGGATCTGGGTAGCCGTCACCATATTCGCCTGGGTGATGTGGTGATTGATCTCAAGGATCTGCATGCCTCGCCGACCATTGTTGGTAAACGCGATGGCCGCCGACGATTCGCCATTAAACAAGGGCATCGAGTGCAGGTGTTTCGAGACTTCTCTCGGTTTATGAATACCCTGAACTTACTGCTCGACGGTTCAACACACATGCGCAGCATGCATGCGAAGGGCGCGTATCACACTGTGGAAAATACCCTGACGGCTTCGGTGATCGGTGTCTACCTCAAATCCGCTGTAGAAGATTAAAGATCCGTCTTGACTAGATTGACCCCGGTTCGCGTTTGCGCGAGCCGGGGTTTTCTTCAGCTACCGCGGTAGCTCTAGGGCATGATGCAGCACGCCGTGGGGACCTTGGATGAGAGCGGAACGCAGATTGCCAAAGGGATTCAATTGAACGCGGTCTGGCCCCGCGACAATCGAATAATCAAAGCGTCGGCACTGATCGATCACCTGATCCAGCTTGTCAACATGGAGGCTGACGCCCACGATGCCACGCTTTTCAAAATGGCGCTGGGTGGCGAGCGATGTCGCGGTCAGTGATTGAGTGCCATATTGAATAAGGCCGAAGAAAGGATTCCGCAAACTACTGCCGACATTAACACCGGTAAGCTGAAGATTGTCTAGATTTCCGAGCATATTTGCGAAGTCTTGGTTGTTGAATCCGTAGCGATAGATTACTTCTAAACCGAAAGCCCGCGCATAGAAATCGATACACTGATTGCGATGACTAACCGGCGACGAAATGCTCATGACCTCGCTAAAAGGCCGATCGGCGATTTGCACCAGCTTATCCATAAATGCTTGTGGACCGCCGATCAAAGCGTAAACAACGGCATCGGCAGCCCATAGATGGCCTTCGCGAAAGTGCCCTTCGGGCATGTCATATTCGGCTTGCTTTAGCGGGAAGCCAGCATCGTCCAATTTGGCCGCCGCGATGGCAAAATCGGGAACGTAAAAATCGATGACCTTAAGGGCATCATGTTGATCGCCTTGTTGGGGGTTACGAATACTGTGGTTTGGGGCTGGAGACAGCTCGATTAGTGTTATTCCGGTATTGGTTCCAGGCGTCTGATAAAGCTGAGTTTTAGCTGATCTTCGGGCCACCCCCCATAGTTTCTCGACGGCTTGCGAGTCAAGTTTGTCTTCAGCGATGCATTCCATTCCAAACACTGGGCCGAGCAAAGCCGCGTGCGCATCGAGATCACGCGTCGAGATCAGAGGGCCATAAACAGTACTTGCCATACTTTCAATATAGCCTTTATGACGGGATCGTCTGATTAACTGCAAAAAAGAACCCGGCGCGAGGCCGGGTCAAAAAACCACGGATACTTTTAAGTTAAATCGCAGTGTTGGTTCGTCGTCGGGCCCAGCCCAACACAGCTATCGCCGAGGCGAACAGCCACGCAGCTGCGGGCACGGGCACTAAAGTCGCGGTGGCGGCTTCGCCCAGAAGTCTATGGCCCTCGGCTGTCGGATGAATGCTGTCCCAGAACACGTATTCATCGGGGTTGTCGCAAACGGTCATAGCTTGTGTAGAGAAACAGGGAGTATCCACGTTCGTGATACCCGCACTGGTTGGATCGGCGATAATTCCGTTGAGAAATCCGAAAGTATCGAGTTCAAAAATATTGGCGCCCAAGTTGATTCGCAGATTATCGATTGCGACATCAAGCTGTGCGTTAAAGACTGAGGATAGCGCCGTGGCACCTGCGCTCAACGTGGGGTCTACAAGGGCTTCGGGCGTCTTACCGATATCTGGCAGATTGGGTATCAAGAACGTAGTGGCGCCCGCGCCGGCTAGGGTCGTGACAATGTTGCTGATATTGCTCACGGAATTAGATAAGTCCTGTGCTCGTACGTCGTTGCCGCCGCCGAAAACCACATATAGCGCGTCGGGATCGGCGATACCACCAGAAGCTGTAAGATACAAACCCATTTGGTCGGTAAGTGTGGGCGTAGAGGATCCTGGGGGTGTGCCCGTAGTTGCCCCGCCGAAGGCATAGTTGGTTCCGCCTAGCAGTGAGGCGTCTGCACTCAAGCCGAGATTATCGGCAAGGGTTTCAACCCAAACCGGGCCATTCGAAAAACGGCCATTGAAGTAGGGGGCAATTGGAACACCATTCGCGGCAAACACGTTGCCGCTGTCGCTCAGGCTGTCGCCGAATGCATACAAGTTCGAGTATGCATTTGCCCGGTTGACAAATAAAACTAAAAGGCTAAGAAAGAGTAATCCGCAGAGCGTAAGGCGCATTTGGGTAGGCTGACCTAAGCGCGCCAATTTCGATCTAGACATTGTCTGGACTCCTGCATAGGCTGTCTTGTCGCAGCCCTTCCCGAATTGTGAGCCAGCTAGGGCGGGCTCGATGAGTGCGTCATCGGGACGGATTCCAAGCCTTTTTATGCCTGCCTGCTCTGCTTTTGTCCAACCTGGCACATGCCATAATTTGGAATTGCCACGAAAAACAGAGGCATAGAGCAAGTGTTAAATCTTGTTAGGGTGTCAGAGGTGGGTGCCTCCGCGCAGGCTTTCTCGGTCTGTGAAAACCTTTTATGTGCCTCCCAAGTACAAGAACACCGTGGCACCAATAAAGGCGACTTTGTCTTGTTGATCTGAATCACTGATGCCGAGCCTAATTTCGAGATCTGTCGAATTGCCCATGGGGAACAAGATTCGGCCGTAAGCGGTATCAGCCGCTAAGCCCGTGAAGACTTCCTCGGAATGAAAGTAATCAAGCCCATAAACCAGTTTTCCCTGAGTCCACGACAGTCCGGCGGCGACTGATTGCTCCAGGAAGGCTGAGTCACCTCGGAGCAGGCGCAGGCGAGTTAATCGAAGGGTGCCTCTGGCGATTCTATTGAATAAGTCCGGAGCGGCATCCACTAATCTGGATAAGTCATCAATTCTTGTGTCGCCTACAAATATTTCAAAGCGGCACTCAGGTTTTGCGTAATCGTAATCACGCAGCGATGCATATACACCGAAACTCTCACCAAAATAACTAGCGCTGGCACCGACCATCGTGTTGTCGATGTCGCAGTCGGCTTGGCTGCTGATTTGCAAGGGAGGTAAGGGTTCGGGGCGATCGATTCTGCCACTAAACCGAAAGCTCTCGAATTCACTCTGCCAGTCTTCCGCCGACAAGGCGATGCGAAATCCGCGCCCACGGATGTAAATCGAGCCGCCGAAACCGAACCGATTGGCGAGGACATCATCATCGTACCAGCCGCTCGATGCCGTGATCCCGACCGGACCGAAGGAATAGTCAGCGAGCACAGAAGCGGTCTTTGATTCTAGCTTGCTCGAATCGCCTCGAGCATCGGCGCCGCCGAGGTTCAGCGCCAGCAGCCACTTTTCGTTAGGCAGATAAGACACGCCCCCGTTAACGATATAGCTGCCGTCGTCGTCCCAATCTAGTCCGGCGTTGAAAGCCCATAATGCATCCACGGGCGTAAATTCAAAGTCTTGGCCGCAAGCGTTGGCTGCGAAGAATGTGAGCAGAACTACAGCAGTCGGGATTCTTCCGGAGACAATCATTGATTCGGCGGGCCTGCCAATGTGTTTTTGTAGATTTCGCCGTTTTTCATGACCAAGCGGATATTGTTATGATGTTCTTGCAGAATCCGGATATCACTTAAGGGATCGCCGTCAACGATTAGCAAATCAGCATAGGCCCCGGCTTCAATGATCCCCAGGGGGCCGTCTGGATATGGGTTGCGCGGTCCAGTCAATGCTAAGATCTTGGCGTTGTGGCTCGTGGCTTGCTTCAATATTTCTAGAGAATTGAACCAGCGTAGACGATAGCCGAACTCTTTGACGGCTGATTCATAAGCGCGCAGCGAGCCAAAGGAGTCTGTACCAAAGGCCACGGGAATGCCCAGTTTTTTGGCTGTGTTCATCAAATTGTCGGTGCCTTCCATGACCTGGGCTGCTTTCCGGCCTCGGTTTGACTGTGCACTTGGCGCGTATTCGCGCACGAAGCCAAAGGACTGCGATGATAGATAGGCGCCGCGCTTTTTTAGTTCGCGTAGCGTTGCTTCGGACACCAGGCGTCCATGCTCAATAACTTTCACGCCGGCTTCTAAAGCCCGCAGAACGGCCGCGTCGGTATAGGCGTGCACGGCCACATAGGTATTCCAGTCTGCGGCCGCTTCGACGGCCGCTTGTAGTTCTTCCAAGCTGTATTGCACCGTATCTATGGGATCGAACTCTGATGAAATGCCGCCACCGGCCATGAGCTTTATCGCGGTTGCGCCCACTCGCAGAGATTCGCGCACCGCTCGCCGGACTTCAGCGGGACCATCGGCGATCAACGAGTAGCGTTGGGCGAAGTGATCAACGTTGCCGCTAAGTCTTGGGTGAGGATCGTTGAGGTCGCGAAAATCACCATGGCCGCTGGTTTGGGTGATGTACATGGCCGATGGATACATGCGGGGACCCACTGCCACGTTTTCATCAATGGCCTTGGCAAGGCCTTGAGACGGGCCACCGATGTCACGCACCGTCGTCCAGCCGCGCATCAATATGCCGTTGGCGGCCTTTATTGACAGTGCGGTAACGTAAGCTGGATCTTCCTGGGATAATTTTTCCCGCGCAATGGGCATGGCTAAGTGGGTATGCGCATCGATGATGCCGGGTATCAGCAGGCGACCGCCTCCATCGATCACTTGAGCATCTGCAGCTGGCGCCGGCGTGTCACCCACGCTCTTTATCAAGCCATTCTCAATGAGCAGGTTTTGCATTCCCGTTGCCTGATCGGCGGTTCCATTCCAGATGGACACGTTGCGAATCAATACTTGCTTGATTTTTGGTTCGCCGGCCGTCTCAGCTGTATTGGCGGCCTGGGTAACAGCGAGTAAACCGGCGATGAATATTCCGAGACAGTTTGGGTTCTTCATTTGCACGGCAAAGTCCTGGTTCTAGAAAAAATTTTGACTACGGCGATTCCTGGTCAAGAATAGCATCAGTGGCTTCAATGCGCGTGAACCGCCATGAGATTCGCTACGGTTCTAGATCAATCGGTTCGCAATTTTGCCAGTTGCCTATCCGAATATCCCAACTCTCTAAAGACCGAGTTTGTATGTTCACCAAGTTCGGGTACGGAAAAATCTAGCTGGGGGTCTTCATTAAGAAAATGAATGGGTGTGCCAACATGGTGCAAGCCTTTATCATCCAATAGCGCCATGCCGCGGGCCTGTGTATTTTTGTCGGCATGTGCTTCTTGCAAGGTTTGTACCGGCGCAAAGCAAATGTCTTTGTCCGCAAACCAATCAACCCACTCGGCTTGGGTTTTCTTTAGAAATTTTTCCCGCAAAAATTCCATAAGTGGCTTTTGATGTGCGCCTGGTCCCTGTTCGCATAGGGGCAGAAAGTCCAATCTTTCAAACTCCGTGAGCAAGTTACGAACGAATTTCGGTTCCTGGCCCGCCAGTACGATGTGACGGCCATCTTGCGTTGCATAGATATTGTAGAAAGCGGCGCCGCCCAAGGTTCTCTCAAGCCCCGGGGCCGGTGAGCGGCCCTCGGCGAATACCGGTCCTAGTACATTCGGCGCCCAGGCGAGCAGGGAATCTTGCATGGCTACGTCGATAAAATCGCCGGCGCCGGTTTGCTGGCGCCGATAAAGCGCCATTAACACCGCGGCTAGACCCGTTTGTGCGGCGGCAAGATCTGCCGCGGGCAACGCGGGCATTGCCGGCTTGCCATCCGCGCTAAGATTCAGGCTTACAAAACCCGTGCGGGCTTGATTGGCTAAATCGTGTGCCGGTACATCGCGATAGGGGCCAGATTGGCCAAAGGCGCTGATGGAGCAGTAGATAATGTCAGGCTTACGCGCTTTAACGGCGGCATAGTCCACGCCCAGCCTTGTTACCACACCTGGCCGAAAGCCTTCGATAAAGACATCCGCCGTGGCACAAAGGTCCAGCAGGGCCTGGCGTCCATCTTCGCTTTTCAGGTTCAGCACAATGCTCTTTTTGCCGCGATGGCTATTCCGAAAAAACACCGTATGCCCGTTTTGTACCGGGCCGATGCGCCGGCTGGGTTCGCCGCCGCCGGGCGGCTCAACTTTTATGACCTCGGCACCGTGGTCGGCCATCATTAAACTTAAAAAAGGACCCGGTAAAAACAGCGACAGGTCGACGACTCTTAGCCCCTCGAGTTTCATGTGGACTAAATAATATTCTTTTGCCGCAATTCAATGACGGCTGATTCGGAGTAGCCGAGCGTACTGAGTATGTCGGTCGTGTCTGATCCAAGGGCGGGTGCCGCCCGTGACGCTAGACGCTGACCATCCAGCTTGATGGGATTAGCGAGGCTCTCGTAGTCGCTGCGCATTGGATGCGGTGTGTTTTGCCGCATCCCCACTTCGCGAACGAAAGGGTTGTCTAGGGCTGACCCCATACTCAAGACTGGTGCGGCGGGCATTTTTTGCCGTAATCTTTCTAACCATGACTGTGTCGTTTCGCATCGAAAAATCTTATCAAGAATATCGATCAAGGCATCCCGATTTTCAAGCCGGCCGATGGACGTGCTAAAGCGCTCGTCCTTGGCCAAATCTTGTCTGTCGATTTCTTCCAACAGGATTAGCCAGAACTTGTCGGTCATACACATAATAAACAACCAACCATCGGCTGTTGGCAGCAATTGCACGGGTACTTGCGCCGGATGCGCGCTGCGTGGCTGACGCGCAGTTTCGTGTCCCTCGTTGATATACCAAGCGCCCGGATAGGTGAGCTGGTGTAGCGCCACGTCAAATAGGCTCACGTCGATGTCACCGCCGATGTTAGTTTCGCGGACTTGGTATAGCTTGGCAGTTAGAGCCAGTGCTGTGGTTATGCCGGTCATGTAGTCAATGATTGACAGACCCATGCGCGCGGGCGGCCCGTCGGGCTCGCCGGTTAGAGTCATGTAGCCGGCCTCCGCCTGCATCAAATAGTCGTAGCCCGGCCAATTCTTGCGCTGGTTGTCACGTCCGTAAGCGGATAAATGAGCGCAAACAATGGCTGGATTGACGGGGCCAAGATGTTCGTAGTCAAGGCCGAGCTTTTCGGGTTGATCGCCCCGCAAATTATTCATTACCGCATCCGCTGTATTAACTAGGCGGTGCAAGATTTCCTGTCCCTCAGTGGTTTTTACATTCAGCGTAATACTGCGTTTGTTCAAGTTGAAGCACTGATAAAAATGGCTGTCTGCGGGGCCTAAAAAGTACGGTCCCATACTACGTGTGGCATCGCCGTTGGCGGCACGGTTTTCGATCTTAATAACATCCGCACCGAGATCGGCAAGATACATAGAGCCGAAGGGGCCAGCGCCCACGGCCTCGAAGCTAAGAATACGCAGGCCTGCTAATGGCCTATGGGGCTGCATTTCAGGTTTTGTTCCGCTCGACTAAATTCTTGGCAATGATGATGCGTTGAATTTCGTTCGTACCCTCGCCGATGCACATCAGTGGGGCGTCGCGGTAGAAGCGCTCGATGTCATATTCGGTGGAATAACCGTAGCCGCCGAATATTCGTAAGGCTTCGGTACTGTTTTCTACCGCGGCTTCAGAAGCAAACAACTTCGCCATGCCGGCTTCCATATCGCAGCGCTCACCTTGGTCGTATTTTTTTGCCGCCTCTTCGACTAACAACCGGGCCGCCTTGGCACGGGTTGCCATGTCGGCAAGCTTCAATTGTATGGCTTGATGCTTGGCGATGGGCTTGCCGAAAGTGACTCTCTCTTGCGCATAGGCCAGGGCTTGATCCAAGGCGCCTTGGGCAATCCCCACGCCCCGGGCTGCCACGTTGATACGGCCGAGCTCCAGGCCGCCCATGGCGTGTTTGAAGCCGAGACCCTCCACGCCGCCGATCAATTGATCGGCACTAACGCGAAAGTTGTCGAAGACCAGCTCGGCGCTATCGATCGCTTTATAGCCAAGTTTTTTGAGTTTCTTGCCAACGGCAAAGCCCGGCGCTTTTTCAAGCAGCAATAAAGACATGCCCTTGTGCCGCGGCTCCGCATTAGGATCCGTCTTGACCAGGGTCGCGAAACAAGTGCCTTCGATGCCGTTGGTGATCCAGGTCTTACTGCCGTTGACGATATAGTCATCACCATCGCGTACGGCGGTTGTTCGAATACTCTGCAAGTCGGTACCGGCATTAGGTTCGGTCAAACCAATACCGCCACGCAATTCGCCCGCGGCGAATTTGGGTAAATAGTGATCTTTTTGTGCTTGTGTCCCGTGTCTTTCGACGCAAGCGGCCATGATTAAATGTGAATTAAAAATACCCGTGGGCGCCATCCAAGCTTCGCAGACACGGGCCACGAGTTTTGCATAGGTGCTGGCGTTAAGTCCCAAGCCACCGTACTGCGTCCCAATAGTGGCGCCAAACAACCCAAGCTCTTTCATTTGCTCGACTAATTCAGCCGGGTACTCGTCGGCATGGTCAAACTTACGGGCGATGGGTCTGACCTCGCGCTCCACCCATTTGTCTACGGCATCGAGTATCGCGTACTCGTCGTCGGCTGATAGCTCATTAACCGTTCGTGCTGCGGTGCTCGCCATGATCCGCTCCCTACTTTGGTGTTCGCTTGGGGATGAGGATACTGCGTTCGAAGCTGCAAACCACCGTATCATTCTGGTTCTTGCCGACGGTGAACACCGTGACTATTCCGTCATCAGGTCGCGACTTAGATTCACGCTTGCTGATCACTTCTGTTTCCGCATACAAAGTATCACCTGGAAAAACCGGATGCGGCAACTTAATTTCTTTCCAGCCTAAGTTGGCAACGGCTTTCTGACTCACATCTGACACGCTCATGCCCACAACCATGGCCACGGTCAAGGGGCTGGCAACAATTGTGCGACCAAATTCCGTATTGGCCGCATATTCTTCATCGAAATGTAGCGGATGCGTGTTCATCGTGAGCAGAGTGAACCAGATGTTATCGTTTTGAGTAATTGTGCGGCCTGGCCGATGCTCGTAGATATCGCCTACATTGAAGTCTTGGTAGTAGCGACCGAAACTCTCGCGGATGCGATTGGCCTGCGAAGTCTGGTGGGTTTGTACCATGAGCATTTGTCCGGACAATTGTCCGGACAAATGCTATGTTGATAGGCTAACAACTGTCAATTCGAATCCCTGCAATTAGAATAGTGATATGCCTCAATCACGCACCAAAAAGAAACCTCGAGAACCGCGCTATCGGCAATTAGCCAATCAACTAATTGATGAAATTCGCCGCGGTGACTTAGCTGTGGGCGAGGTGATTCCTGGCGAATTGGAGTTGGTGGATCAATTTGGTGTCAGTCGCCATACGGTTCGTGAGTCCCTGAGGGTGCTGGAAGAACTGGGCCTAATTGGTCGCTATCAAGGCGTGGGCACCGTGGTTAAATCGCGCGAGTCCACGCCGACTTATGTCCAAACTGTGCGGTCACCGGCTGAGCTGATGCAATACCCGCAGGGCAGTCACTTGTCGGTGTTGGCCGCCGAGGATGTGCGGGCAGGACGTGCCTTGGCTCGACGGCTAGGCTGTCGAACGGGTGTTGATTGGGTGCGAATCGGCGCGCTGCGCAAGATGCGGGGTGGCCAGATGCCGGTCTGCTGGGTCGATATCTATGTGCGCCCCGAGTATCGCGACGTCGCTAAGAGGATCGGCCGTAGTCGCCGGCCCGTCTACGAAATCATTGAACGGCAGTTCGACGAAAAGGTCGATAGCGTGGCCATCGAGATTCATGCCGGTATTGTTGCTGAAAACATCGCTGCAGCGTTGCAGGTAGAGCCTGGTTCACCATCATTACAAGTGATTCGTCGCTACCGTGGGCGCGATGGCAATTATTTTGAAATCACGGTTTCCGAACATCCGGCCGAGCGATTTACTTACTCCTTAGAGCTCAAGCGCGGCTGGCAGTCGGGCGAAGCTTGGTCTGGCGGATGAGCGACAAACAACGGTATGCATACTCTGGGTTGCGCAGTTTTTTGTTTGCGCCTGGCAACCACCCGCGTAAAGTTGAAAAAGTGTTCACCAGTGGCGCCGATGCGGTCATCCTAGATCTTGAGGATGCGGTAGCCAACACAGAGAAAGTTGCCACCCGGCCGGTGCTGGTACAGGCGCTGCAAAGAGATCGACAGTGTCGTGCGTATATCCGTATCAACAGCTTGAATACGGAATTTTGGAAGGATGACATCGCAGCTGTTGTATGCGCGCGACTCGATGGCATTGTACTGCCAAAAGTCGAAACCGCTAAAGACTTAGAGCAGGTTGAGGCGGCCATCGCGGCCGCGGAGCAGTCCGCGGGACTAAGGGTCGGTACTATCGATCTCATGCCGATCGTCGAAACCGCTGCGGGTATTGTACAAATCGACCAAATCGCCGGCGCGCGGTCGCGCGTGCAGCGGCTATCATTTGGCGGCGGTGACTATACCAATGATTTAGATTTTATTTGGACGCCCCAAGAAGAAGTGCTGGCCTATGGTCGTGCCCGGCTAGCCCATGCATCTCGGGTTGCGAACTTAGAGCCGCCCATCGATACCGTGGTCATTCAAATTCGCGATGCCGATCGATTTCGCAGCTCGGCTGAGCGCGGACGTATGTTTGGCTTTGCCGGCAAGCTGTGTATTCATCCCGATCAAGTACCTATCTGCAATGAAGTGTATACGCCGACGGATGCGGAGGTCGCCCATGCCCGTGCTGTCATCACGGCCTTTGAAAAAGCTGAGGCCGAGGGTTCTGCTTCGATTCAATTGGATGGGTATTTCATCGATTACCCGATTGTTTACAAGGCCCAGAGAATCTTGGCGCTCGTGGAACGTCTGAGTAGTTCTAAATAGATTGCGCTGTAAGCGTTCAGTGTCTCGGTAGCGATCGGAAATTGCGCCACTAGATTTTCAGTTATGCTTGCTGCATGAAGGTCGATCGCGTTATCCGTGTTGCTTTGGCTTTGCTGATTCTGGCGGTTTTTATCGCCGGCATTGGCGCGCTTCTATTTGTTACGGACACGGCCATGAACATTTGGGAACGGCTGGAAGATGGTCCCGCCGTTCTTGCATGGTTCTATATTTTCTTGGTGTTCCTCTTATTTGTCGGCACCCTCTGGCTGATCGCCATGCTATTGATTCCGCGTCGCCGCAAGTCTAGGGCTGCGGCACCAGCCGTGACCCAAGAAACACTGCGAGAGCGCATTGAAGGGGCTAAAAATAGCGGTGTAGAGGTTGCGGCAGCCCAGGCGGAGTTGGCGCGAATCACCGATGAACAGGGTACTCGATCCTTGTCCTTGGTCGTATTCGGTGAGGTCAGTACCGGTAAGAGTGCATTGATCAAGGCTTTCTTACCAGACGTTGACGTACAGAGCAGTCCCATCGGCGGGTCGACGCGTGAGTTGATGGCCTATCGCTGGAATTCGTCGGCACAGACGCAAGTGTCACTCATCGATATGCCAGGTATTGAGGGGCTCGAGCAGGGTTTGGATCAACTGGCTCGCGACGAGGCATTGCGCGCCCATGCAGTGATATTCGTTTGTGACAGTGACCTCAATAGGCGCGAACATGCCGCTTTGGAAAAACTGAGTGATTTCGATAAACCCGTTGTTGTGGTTCTAAACAAGTCCGACCGCTATGGACTGGAAGAACAACAACAACTATTGGAACGTCTGCACGAGCGGACGCTGGCCGCAGATTTTGAACAGGGTGTTACGGTTGTCCCTGTCACGGCAGGCGGGACTGAAACTCTGGTTGAGCGTTTGTCAGACGGCTCGGAACAAACCGTGACGCGGCAACGATCGGCTGATATTGCGCAACTGATTTTTGCCCTAGAAGATCTGTTGTCTGGTGACCCAGCGGTACTCGCTTTGCGTCGTGAACAGGCCATAGTGAAGCTGGCAGATGAGAAGCTGTTGCTGGCGGAGTCACGGTATCGTCAGCGCCGCTCTGATGAGATCGTGCGTAGCTATACCAAGAAGGCGATCATTGGCGGCCTTGCCGCCGTTAGTCCGGGCAGTGACATCGTCATCCAGGGCTATTTGGGCACGGGTATGACGCGCGAGCTTTGTAGTTTGTACGGGCAATCGGTTCGCGACATGGATGTCGAGAAATTCTTAGACCTAAGCCAAAGCCGCGTTGGCAAAGCTATTCCCATCGCGCTGGCGGTTGCGGGTAATGGCTTGAAAGCTTTTCCCGGCGTGGGCACCGTGGCCGGCGGTGTGGTGCATACCGTCGCTTATGGGCTCATTTTCGACGCTTTGGGCCGTTCCTTGGCTCAGTCTCTAGCCAGCGGCGTTGGCTTCCGGCCCGCGGACGCTGCCGCCACTTTTGAAGAAAGTCTGCAGGGTAATCTAGAGGCGGGCGTGAAACAGGTGGTTAAGTTTGCCCTGAGTGGACGCCGCGACAATGACTAAGCAGCCGGACCATCTTGATCTTGCACGCGAGAGCTTGTGGGACTTGGTTAACGATGAACGTCTGCCCGATGGTGTGCGGGAAGTCCTAAGCGCAGATTATCAGCAAGTCCAAGCCATGCTGGATAAGCTTGAAAATGGCCACATTCATATTGCGGTTTATGGCCGCGTGAGCACGGGCAAATCATCTTTGCTGAATGCTCTCATTGGCGAGGAGAAGTTTTCTGTAAGCCCATTGCACGGAGAAACGCAGACCAGCGCGGTTGCGCAGTGGCAAGAAGAAAAATTTGACGGTGTTTATCTGGTAGACACGCCCGGCATCAACGAAGCTCAAGGTGAGGCGCGGGAAAATTTAGCCAGAGAGATCAGCGAACGTGCCGATTTGATTCTTTTCGTGGTCGACGGTGACTTGACGGCGGCAGAGCATCAGGCGCTGCAAGCTTTGTCCGTCCGAGGCATGCCTATTCTTCTGGTGTTAAACAAGTCAGATCTTTATAGCGAAGAAGAGTTAAGGGCACTGAAAGCCGCGTTAATCGAGCGGGTTGATGGCCTTATTCCTGCTCGCCATTTTGTTGTTGCCTCGTCCGATCCCCGGCCGCTGCGCATTCTGCAGCGCAATGCCGATGGCCAAGAGCAGGAAGAAATCCGCGCTCGCAAAGCCGAGCTTACCGAGCTAAAACTAAAATTGGTGGATATTATCGACAGTGAGGGCATGACGCTGGCGGCACTTAATGCCTCAATGTTTGCGTCTGACTTAAGTGACAAGGTGGGCCAAAGAATATTAGCTGCACGGCAATCTATCGCCGAGCGTATCACGCGCAGTTACTGCTTGGGGAAAGGTGCGGCCGTCGCGCTAAATCCCATGCCGGTTGTGGATTTGCTCGCAGCCGCGGTGATCGATCTGAGCATGATTGTGCATTTATCAAAAATCTATGGCTTACCGCTAACGAAGCAAGAGGCCGGCTCATTGGTACGCGTGATTGCGGCCGAAGCGGCGGGACTAATGGGCACGGTGTGGGCTGTGCACTTTGTATCATCGGCGTTTAAAGCCGGAACGGGCGGTTTGTCCACGCTATTGACGGCAACGGCCCAAGGCGCCGTTGCCTACTACAGTACCTATGTTGTGGGTAAAGTCGCCGATGAGTACTTAGCCGCGGGGAAGAGTTGGGGTAGTACGGGTCCGAAACAGGTCGTAACGGAAATATTGGACAGCATTGATCGTGACTCCATTCTCCGTGACGCGCGCGAGGAAATACGGGCCCGCTTGCAGATCAACCGTGCGGGTCCGTCCTAGCGCCGATAATCGCTTGTGTGATGGTGTTTCAACCGGAGTACGCATGACAGGTCTTGGTTTAGAGCGAAAAGAACTCATTGCAATCTGCGGTTTCATCGCGGCTATTTGGGTCGTATTTTTCATAGATCGTTTTCTGCCACTCGAGGTATTGGGTCTGCGGCCGAGATCCTTACTCGGCATTCCGGGCATCATCGCCATGCCGTTCTTGCATCAGGATTTTACCCATCTGTTGAGCAACACTTTGCCGTTGCTTGTATTGCTGACATTTGTTGCGATCACCAATAGAGCAATTGTGATTGCAATATTAGTCAGCTTACTGGGCGGTGTCCTACTGTGGATCTTCGGCCGTAGCGCGAATCATATTGGCGCTAGCGGTTTGGTTTTCGGTTTAGCGACTTATCTTATGGTGATGGGTGTCTACGCGAGAACCGTCATGACATTCTTAGCCGCCGTTGCCACCGCGATTCTGTACGGTGGATCTCTGTTGATTGGGGTTCTGCCCCTGCAGGCTGGCGTATCTTGGGATGGGCATTTGCTGGGCGCCTTGGCAGGCGCGCTGCTCGCTTTTACGCAGTTTCGTTATCGTTAGAGCCGCTGACGCGTTTAGCTGGCTGCTGAATGGGTGATTAGCCCGCGGAAAGCTTAGCGGAGATAAGATCAATGGAATCAACACTTGCCGCGGTCTACTAGGCTTTACACCGAGCTCCGATGGGATTCCGCCGAAATTTCGATGCAGTCTTCTGCGGCGACAATGCCGCCGAATCGAGCAACGACTAAATGGTTCCTGCGTTTTGCAGATCTGCGATTTCCTCCTCGCTTAAGCCAAGCAGACCTTGATAGATTTCGCGGTTGTGCTCGCCCACGGCCGGGCCCAGCCAGTTCACTTGGCCAGGAGACTTGCTCAGTTTGGGCACGACGTTAGGGATGGCCAGTTCACCGATTCGCTCGTCAGTTACGCGCAGAATATTTTCGCGCGCGGCAACCTGCTCGTTGGCGAAAATTTCATCGATGGCGGCAACCGGGCCACAGGGTACTTGACCCGCATCACATCGTTTGAGCACCTCGGCTTGCGGCAACGATTGCGTCCAGCTTGTAACTAATTCGTCTACGGCTTCACGTTTCGCTTCGCGTTTTCTCAGTGTGCCGAATTCGCCGTCACCAGCCACCTCGGCGCGGTTCATGATGGTTGCCAGGCGGGAGAAAATCTTGTCGTTGGTGCAAGCGATCGCCACCCAACGATGATCCGCGGTGGGAAAATGGCTATGGGGTACGGCATTGACCGTGGCCGCGCCCATCCGTTCGCGGATAAACCCATGGTGGTCATAAGCGGGCGCCAATTCATCGAGAATTCTAAATACGGGTTCGTATAGTCCGAGGTCAACGACTTGCCCAGCATCAGTTTTGTCCCGGGCGCGCAAGGCGGCCAGTACCCCAAAGGCACCATAGACGCCGCTTAGATAGTCTGCCAGCGTGGCCGAGCCGGGTGATGAAGGCGGCCGGTCTGGTTCTCCGGCCAAGTAGCTGATGCCGCCAAAGGCGTTGGCAATTCTGCCGAATCCCGGACGGTCTCGATAGGGCCCGGTTTGACCATAACCGGATACACGCAGCATCACTAAACGCGGATTGATGGCTTGCAGCACGTCGTAGCCTAGGCCCCATTTTTCCAAAGTACCCGGCTGAAAGTTTTCGCAGACGACATCGGCGGTTTTTACCAGGCGCTTAAACAAATCTGCGCCTGCCGCATGCCGTAAATCCAGCGTGATGCATTTTTTGTTGCGGCTTTCTGAGAGCCAGACTAAAGTTTCGCCACAATCCGTGGGCGAGCCAAACTTACGCATGGGTTCACCGCCGCCGGGTAGTTCAACTTTTATGACCTCGGCACCGAACTCCGCCAATAGTGTGGCGCAGTAGGGCGCGGCGATGTAGGTCGCGATGTCCAGTACCCGGATACCGGTTAGAGCCTGCATGGGGATCTCCTGCTACAGAGCTATAATGTCCGGACATCTTGCGTCAGATTAATAGTTTGAACAACCGCAGCGGGAGCTTCGCAGTATGAGCGCCGTGCACACAGCCCTGGCCGAAACCGCGTCGGCCCAATTAACAATTTCCCAAGGCTTGGCGGACTTTGCGTCGAGTTTTAATCTCGATTCAGTTCCCGACGAGGTGATCCACTACGCGAAACTTTGCTTTGCCGATGCAATCGGGATCGGCCTGGCATCAACTCGCTATGAATTTGCCACGCGCAGTGCAAAAGCCATCGCGGATCTCGCCGGGGTGGGGCCCCACCCAGTGATCGGTACGACGCTAAAACTGCCGGCGCGAGATGCGGCCTTGCTCAACGGCATACTCATTCATGGTTTAGATTTCGACGATACGCATCCGGCCAGCATTATTCATTGTTCCGCCAGCGCGGTTCCCTTGGTGTTGGCCTGCGCGGGCGAGCGTGGCGTCAGTGGTGCGGAGGCCTTAGCCGCTTATCTGTTGGCTGTGGAAACGGATGCACGCGTCGGGCAGGTGGCGGATGGTCAATTTCAGAAAGTGGGCATTCATCCCACCGGCAGCGTTGGCGTTTTTGGCTGTGCATTGGCCGCAGCCTATCTGCACATCTTGACGCCCAAACAAATGGCCTATGCCCAGGGAATTGCCTTGAGCATGTCGGCCGGCAGCCTAGAATTTCTAGAAGACGGGGCCTGGACCAAGCGCATGCATCCTGGGTGGGCGGCGGCCAGTGCAATTACCGCGGCGGCCTTGGCGGGACAAGATTTTGTGGCGCCCTTAAGAGCTTATGAGGGGCGCTATGGTCTCTACAGCATTGCGCTACAGAATCGTTCCGTCGATGGACTGGACGATATGCTGGTTGGATTGGGAGAAACCTGGGAAATGCTTAAGGTTGCTATCAAACCCTATCCTGTTTGTCATTTTAATCACGCCTTTATAGACGCCGCGCTCGCATTGAGAAAATCCGGGAAATTGCGGCCGGAGAATATTCAATCGGTTACGGCCTTTATTCATGAAAACCAATCCCAAGTCGTTTGCGAGCCGCAAGCGAACAAACGGCGGCCCCGCAGTGACTATGACGCAAAGTTCAGTCTGCAGTTTGCCGTGGCAACGGCTTTGGTACGCGGTCGATTTACCTTGGATGAATTAGACGAGGACGTGCTGGTTGATCCCCAAATTTTAGCTGTGTGCGATAAGCTGACCTACCGCCATGATCCAGACTCTGCTTTTCCACGGTATTACTCGGGCGAGCTATTGGTCACTACAAGAAGTGGTGATGAACTGCGTCATCGTGAGTCAATCAACCGCGGTGCTGATAGTCGGCCTCTGGGTACCGATGAGGTGCATCAAAAATTCATGAGCAACGCAGGCCGCGCAATCTCGTCTGCTCAGGCTGAGCGTATTTGGAATGCGGTTATGGCGCTGGACACTTCTAGCGATTTAGTCGAGCTGACTGACTCCTTGAGTCAATAGGGAGCGTCTCATGTTCATGTCGGCCGACGACTATCGGGACAGTCTGCGCAGTTATCAACCTAAGGTCTTTATAGACGGCGAGCAGGTGACGAATGTTGCCGATGATCATCGCCTGGGTCCGGGTATTCGCGCTGTCGGCGTTACCTATGACTATGCGCTACGCGCGGCCTACCAGGATTATATGGTCGCGACACAAGCTAGCTCGAGCCAGGCAGTGAATCGCATGATTCACATCAATAGAAACACCGAGGATTTGCTGCTTAAGCTTGAGGCCGTGCGCTTAGTTTGCCGCGAAAGCGGTTGTGCCCAGCGTTATCTATCCCATGATGCGCTGAATGCTATTTTTAAGTCCACGTATCAGTTGGAGGCGGACGGTACGACGGCATACCACCAGCGGTTTCTAAATTATCTGCACGATACCCAGGATCGCGATCTTACATTGGGTGTCGCCATGACCGATGCCAAGGGCCATCGGGCTCGCCGACCCCAGGCGCAAGTCAATGCCGATAGCTACGTACATATCAGCGAACGTCGCGCTGATGGCATCGTAATTCGTGGTACCAAGGCCATCGTGACCGGTGCGCCTTACATGCACGAGTTGCTAGTCATGCCCTGCCGGACCATGTCAGAAGAATCCGCGGATTTTGCGGTTTGTTGCGCCGTGCGCGTGGATGCGCCGGGTTTGACCATTGTGTCACGTCCCGCGGGCCGGCCGGGTGAAGCGGCGGCCAAGTTCAGCGCGAAGTATGGGCAGTCGACGGCTGTGTGTGTATTCGAAGATGTATTCGTTCCCTGGGAACGCGTGTTCATGGCTGGCGAAGCGGCGCACACGGAATTCTTAGTGACGACCTATGCCAATCATCATCGACATAGTTGTATTGCGGCACGCGCCGGGTTTGGCGACTTGTTGATTGGCGCCGGTGTGCTGATGAGCGAGGCCAATGGCCTCGATCCAAAGGATTATGGCCATATTCGCGAGTCCATGGTCGAGCTGATCAAAACGGTAGAAGGGTTTTTTGCCTGCGGCGTGGCTGCCTCTGTCTATGCCATTGAGGACTCGTCTGGCGCTTGGCAGCCTGAGCCGGTCTTCGCCAATGTGGGCAAGCTGATGTTGGCAACGCAAATCTACGACATGCATCGCTACGCCCACGAAGTTTCCGGCGGCATAATTGTTGCGCTGCCGGGGCCCGATGAAGACCACAACCCACAAACTGCCGGCGACCTCGCGGCTGTGTTAGCGGCGCGCGACGATATTCCCTACGAAAGCCGCATTGAGGTCGCGCGCTTCATTCAAGATCTCACCGCTTCCGACACCGGCGGTTGGTATTCACTCATTAGTCTGCACGGCGGCGGCTCGCCCGAGGCCATGAAGCGTGAAATCTATCGGCGCTACCCCATTGAAGAGCGCAAAGCCTTGGTCGAGCGTTTGTTGGATCGCGGTGTCGTGGATACAGAACAGACCGGGGCGCCAGCGCGGCAACATCAGCCAGGGCAATGCTGTCCAACGGGTTGTCAGCCTGCCGACCGCCAGCGCGACACTTAGTCTCTAGAATACTAGAGCGCTCAGGCGTTTGACCGCTGACAGTGTTGCCCGGGGTGGCGGTATAGCTCATCGGTTGAATTAACCAGTAATATTCGTGATTCACGCTTGGGAGAATCAGGTAAGCCTACAATGGCAGCAGGAATCTTATGCGGATAAGAACTCAAATTTTCTTGCTATGCGCCACCTTACTAAATGGGTGTATGTTTTTTGATCTTAAAGAGGACCTAGAGCTGTTTGATTTGGCCGTGACCTTGAGCGGTTCGGTGGAAAATGTTGCATCTATTGATGCGCCGGTTTTAATTGCGCTCTATGTGCCTGAAGGGCGCGGCAACTATAGGTTGGTGGCATTCACGGTTCGCTATGGTTCCAGTGATTTTGAATTTACCGTCGAACCAGGGGCTTACTACCTGGTGGCGTTTCAGGATCGCAATGAAGATTTTGTCTTTCAAGAAACAGAAAACGTGGGTTGGTACGGCAAGCCCGCGTTGCTGACGACGCGACCCGGCGATCGGATCGTCGACTTAAAGCTTGCGTTGCGCGCCCCCGCGCAAGCGAGAACTGAGCTGCCAATTATCTACGAGCTAAGCCAGGCGCAAGTTCCCTTGAAGCTTGAAAACAGCCGTCTCGGTGAAGTGGTAAAGCCGGATGAATCTCTATTCTCCCAGGAGATCGGCGATATGGGTATTTGGGAGCCAGTCAAGCATGTGCTGCAAGGCTATAGCGGAATTTTTTTTCTGGAACCCTACGCACCGGAAAAAATTCCCGTGGTTTTTATTCACGGGATGGGTGGCTCGGGGCACAATTGGCTGGACATCGTTGAGCGGCTAGATAAGAGTCGTTTTCAAGCTTGGATTGTGCAATATCCATCGGGCATGCGGCTGGGTTTAATGAGTCGCGCTATTAGTGATGAAATCACCAAATTGCGGATTAGGCACGGCTTTGAAAAGATGGCCGTGGTTGCCCACAGCATGGGCGGATTAGTCGCGCGGGGATTCATCAATAGGAATGTCATCGAGGATGCTGGCAGCGCCGTACGGCTATTCGTGACTTTGTCGACACCTTGGGCTGGACATGCTTCCGCGCGATTGGGAGTTGATAATGCGCCGGTCATTGTGCCGTCCTGGTATGACCTGGTTCCCAACAGTGTCTACATCGAGTCCTTATTCGCAAACCCATTGCCCGAAAACATACCCTACTATCTATTTTTTAGTCATCGGGGTGATCGGAACTTGCTCAGCCAAGGGAATACCGATGGGGCGGTTGCCCTAAGTAGCCAACTATATCCCGCGGCACAAGATAGAGCGGTTCGACAATTCGGTTACAACGAAGATCATATTAGTATTTTATCCAGTCCTTCAGTGTCGAGCCGACTCAATGAATTGTTGCTTTCTATAGGTCGCCCTGAGGAAAAAGCCGCGACGGCATCCTTTGAAGCAGGTATCGATTAAACGGGAACCGCTAGGTTTTCAGGGGGCAATATTGTCGTGCGCTTCATTAAGCGTTCATAGTTTTGATCGAAAGGGTCACGTTTATGCATGGTGCAGGCGTTATCCCACATCAGGCAATCTCCGAGTTGCCAATCATGGCTATAGATAAACTCAGGTCGAACGATCCAGGCAAACAGAAAATCCAAAGTTTCCCGGCTTTCTTCTTCCGTCATGCCGAGAATTCTTGTGGTCATGCCGGGGCAAAGATATAGAGCTTTGCGGCCCGTGGTCGGATGGGTGCGAACAATGGGGTGGTCCGTGTCGGCGGTTGCTTTCTTCTGTTGTTTATTAGTCGGCGTACTATAGGCACGGTTGAACGCTTCATAAGACTGTACGGCACGTTTTCCCCGCAGTTTATTCTGCATGCTGCCGGTGAGCTGATCGTAGGCTGTACCCAGGTCGGCGAAATGCGTCCTGCCGCCATTTGGGGGGATCTTTACCGAGGATAGCAAAGATCCAACGGCTGGTCGGGGTAAATAGATTTGATCGTAGTGCCAACCGACTTCTGTCTCTGACAAAATACCGATGGGTTTGCCGTCTTTCTTAATATTAGAGATATATAGAATCTCCGGGTTTGTTGGCGACAGGTATTCTTTACGAACGTGGATCTCCAAACGGCCAAAATTCCGGCTAAACGCGACTAGCTCTTCTTCGCTGGGAAACTGCTCTCTAAAAAGTAATAGCTTGTATTGACCCCACAGGGCTTTAACCTCGTCCAACACATCGGCCGAGCAATTGCCGTCGATACGCGCGCCGGAAATTTCTGCGCCAAAACTATCCGTGAGTGGCTTGACTGTCAGGCCCATGATTTAAATGTCCGTACAACTACCCTGTAAGGGTAACTCAGCTGTCGTTAAATTTCCGGTCCAGGCGGGCGCGCGCGGCGCTGCAGCTCCAGGATAAGAATACCGGCGATGATGCCAAGGACACCGATGATTTGCGTGATACCCATGCGCTCGCCGAGTAGCCCCGCCGCCATCACAATGGTGGCGGGCGGGCCAACGGTGCTGATCACGGCGGCCCGCTGGGCACCGATGCGTCGCACACCTTCCGCCATGCAAACCAGCGGTACGATGGTGGCGAACACAACTATGCCGGCCATCAAGGCCCAGGCCTGGCCGTTGAGCGAGAAATCCGTGGCTTCGCCCAGCAGCGCGAATTGCATGGCAAAGCAAAGGGCCGCGGTGGTCATGGCAATGCTGGTAAACGCTGTGCTGCTGATTTGGCGAGTCACACTCTCTGTCACTATTAAATAAAAAGCCATGGTTGCGGCGCAGATTAAGACCACCACTGAACCCAGCAAATTTTGATCAAGCAAATTCTTGTCTAGCAGTCCAACGACAAGCAGTATGCCGAGCCAAGTAATCAGCAAGGCCAGCAATATCCGGCCCGATGGCAGGCGCTGAGTAATTAGACTTTTTGCGACCACCACCAGTGCGGGATAACTAAAGATAATCGCTCGTTCCACCCCCGCGTCGATCAAGCTCAGGGCAAAGAAATTTAGCCTCGCGCCGATGTAATAGCAGACAAACCCGCCGGTCATGGCCAATAGCCACGCACGTGGGGGTGCAGAACCTATGTTGCCCGAGGCGCCGAACATTATGCCCACGAGCACAAATCCGGGCATGGCCAACAGGGCTCGCAAGGTAACCACAGTATCGATATCCACACCTTGCGCGTACAGGAGTTTTGCGAAAATACCTTTGCTCGCTAATCCAAGCCCACCGACGATGACGAACAGCACGCCACCGATATCCGCAGCAGCGCGATTACCTGTGCCGTTCAGCGGTTTGTCTCGAAGCCATGCAACTGGGCAAACGCGCTGACGGGTTCGCGGGCCGGTTGGTAGGCATTTACCTTTGCGTCGGGGTCGGCGTAACCCAATGATAAGCCGCAAACTAGTTGCTGTGTATCGCTGACGGGTAAGTGACGGCGCACCACATGATGTAGTTCAGGCCAGGAAGCCTGCGCGCAAGTGTGTAGGCCCTTTTCGCGGGCGAGTAGCATGATGTTTTGCAAGAACATGCCATAGTCTAACCAGCTACCACGCTCCAGTGCCCTATCAATGAAAAAGAACAGGCCAACGGGCGCATCGAAGAAGGCAAAATTTCTTGCATGCTGTGCCGCGCTGGCCTGACGATCACCTTTTGCAATGCCGAGCAGAGCATAAAGCCCCCAGCCCGTTGCCCTGCGCCTGCCCAAATAGGGCTCGGGAATTTTCGCGGGATAGTAGGACCATTCTGATCCCGACTCGCCGGCTGCAAATGCCGCCAGCGCATCGGCGACGATGCCATCGCGTTTTTCTCCGGACACGGCATGAACCTGCCAAGGTTGAAAGTTACTGCCGCTGGGTGCGTAAGCTGCGGCATTCAAAATTTCTTCCAGCAGGGCTTTAGGCACGGCCTTGGGCAAGAACGCACGAATAGACCGGCGCGTGCCGATGGCGCGACTGACCTCCACTAGCGAGTTCGACCTTGACGATTGAAGCCCATGCTCAACTCAGGCGGCAGTGAGTTCGGCGATGACCTCGTCCGTGGTGTTTACGCGACCCCAGAGGCGTCGCAGCATGGTTAAGGTGGCTAGCTGCATTTCATCGCTATCGGTGCCGGTGGCATCGCTGACTATCACCACCCCATATTGATGATCGCAGGCCTCCATGGCTGTCATGGCCACGCAGTTATTGGTGGACACGCCGACCACGACCACGGTGTCAATACCCATGGCTTTTAGGTTGGTATCGATGCCCGTCGAGCCGAAGGCCCCCATGGTCTTTTTATTGAGTACTAAATCGCCGTCTTTGGGTTTGAGCGCGGCAACGATTTCATGTTCTTCGCGGCCTTGATAGTTATGTGTGGCTTTAACAATACGAATCATATGGGCTGGCATGTCGCTGCAGTCAGCAAGCTCCGACCCATAGGTGATATAAACAACCCGCCCGTTCGCCCGCCGGAAGGCATCGGCCAAACGCGCAATATTCGGTACCAGCAGGTTCTCAATACGATCAAAACGATAGGCTGAAGATTCACTATTGCCTTGCTCATTGAGCAATTTCCCTAAACCAAGTTCACGATTGCCCGTGGCGTTTTGCATGTCGACAATAATCAGCGCCACCGTTTCCGGATGAATCTCTACCGGCCGGGAAAAATTGTCTACAAAAGTTGGATGTTGAGCGCTCATGTTAGCTTAGCCGGATTTTAAATGTACGGACAATCTAGCTGAATCTCTCGTCGCTGTCATCTGCGCAGAGGGAAAGAAGATGCGCAACATTCTTGCCGCGTTTGCCGGTATTTTCTGGCGCTAAAGATTTCGCGGCCCGCTGCGGTGGTGATCGTTGCGCGGTTTAGCTTCAGCGAACTTCTCGAGGCACTTCCTTGGCGTATGCCTCCCAAGTTCCTTTCGGCTGCACATTGGGCCAAGCATCTGGCGGCTCAAGATATTCCGGGCAGTGCTTTTCGATATATGCCAGCACCTTGGGTGGAATGTCCCCGCAGTCTGGTAAACCTTGATGGCTAAACATTCTGCCGAACAAGACTTCGTTCTCCAGGCCGCTGCCGCCCATACGCATCCAAGGCCACCACTGGGATACACGCGAGAAGCCCGCATGGTAGCGTACCGAGGCTTCGCTGCGATCTTGCATTTGATCCAGTGACATGGAGAAGGTGAAGTGTTCCGACGGACTGATACGCGGACCGGTGGAGGCTTTAGGCCAAGCTTGCGGGGTCACGGGATTTTCGTATTCATGGGCGTAATCCCAGGCCAGCAATAAATCATCGCCATAGGTTTCAAATGGCAATAGAAAAGGAACGCTGCCGGATTGTTCTTGATGTGTGCCCGCGTTCATCAATGTTGGATCGTCTTTTACCGAGCCCATGACGAAGCGGGGCATTTCAGCCGTCAAGCAGCCGCCCATGTTGTCGTTATAGAAATTGAACACCTCGACGGTTTCTCCCGTATAAGGATTGTCCCAAGTTTCTAGAATGTTGTCCGTGGCTAAATCCGTGAAGTAGCCAGTTTCCTTACCCCGTATCCATAGATTGCCGTCTGCATCGATTTTCGACTGCATCACGCCGCTTCCGGTATAGCCGAACAAGGGGACCATTCTTTGCCCGCCAATGCGGCCATACATTAGGCCGTGAAAGCCACCGATTTGCGGTTCGTCGTAACCCGCCCAAATTTTGCCGAAGGCATATAAGTTGTCTTTCGGGTCATTAAAATCGAGGCTTGGGCTGGCGCCCACCATCGATGACTGTGATGGACTGGTGCGACCTCGGCTGGGGTCGGCTAAATTTTGCACGGCGTCGCGGTGGCCGGAAAACAGGCCGTTGAGGAACAGTGAATTCATGGTGTCTCCAAATCTATTGGCCAGACTATCCCACGCTGAGCGGCTCACGAAAAGCTTTGTTGGTAGGGCCGCCCACTACCTTTAGAACCATGTCCTGAGCCCCCGTATAATCAGGTTTCGGAGAGACTGATATGAAAGTTCAACGCAATGCGCCTTGCCCTTGTGGTAGTGGTAAAAAATACAAGCAGTGTTGTCTGAACAAAGTGCAGACTACGCCTATTACGCAGAAATTGTTGTTGGTCTTCGTGATTTTGTTCCTTGGCGCTGGTGCCCTTGCTGCATTCTTATCACTGCGCGGTGATGGCAATACCGGTGACGGCCAAGGCCGTGTTTGGTCGGAAGAACACCAGCACTGGCATTAGGAGTCCTAAGCGTGGGTTTTGCGCGATGAAAAAATACCGATGGCGCTGCGCGGTTTTTCTATGCTGTCTTCTTACAGCAGGTTCTGCGAGCGCGGAATTTATCGATGATCCCTTAGCAGCCGTCGAAACCTGGGTGCGCTTGAAGGGCGATACCGCCGGGGCGGTTACCTACGAATGGGTTCACGGAACGGCTTACGGTGCGCCGGATGATGCGAGTAGCCAAGCACTGTTTGGCATTGAGAGTGTGACGGTTCGGCAAACACGCGCTCTGCCGGAAGGCGGCTACGAAGAGCGTAATTTTGCCTGCCGCCTGTATCGCGACCTACAAACGGGTCAATACATAAATCAGTTCATCAATCCGTTCACCAATCGTGTCGTTGAGCTGGGTGGTGCTTGCAATGATGGTTTCGCGATTCGTTACACGGCTGACAGCGTGGACTTGCTGGCAGACTTGGACATTCAGAGTACCGCCCTGGGCAGGCCCATGCGCTTGGAAGTTATTGATGCAGGCGATTTCGTTAGCATTCGCCGGGCAAGCCACAGCGAGATATTACCCAAAGCTGCTAAGGAATCGCGGCGCGAGTTGGCCATTGACTCCTTCGAGGTCGCGGCGGCGGATTTTTACAATGCCGACATTAGCAATTTGTCGGTGGCTTATCACTGGGTGAGTCTGGCTCAATGGATGCCGGTATTAGACATGGCGGATATCGCCGGCCACATGTTGTGGTCTGTGCATGGGCGAAAATTCGGCCGCGTGGATGAGCTACCCGAGGAGTTTAGACGGGCATTGGAAAAACGTGTTCCGGGCGCGTTGGCGCGCGACATCGTTTGGCCTGAACTTAATTAGGGCGGCGTCGGTTCCGCTGTTGGTGCGGCCTCTTCGGTATTCGCATCCAATTCGATGCTGTCTAACAATTGGCGCCAAGTTTGGGCGTCAAGCCCGGCATCACTTACAGCGGCGAAAGTTTTATTGTGCATCGCTACCTTACTGAAGGATTCCACCGCTAGCATTGCGACATCGCCTCGCGCAATCGCACCGCCGCGGTAGTCGGCGCGCGAGAGTAGGCGCAGGCCTTGATTTGATTTGCCCGTATCTTGCAGGCCGCCCGGTCCGATAATCGTGTATCGCAAACCGCTAAGCTTGAGATGGTCTTCGCCGCGAGTTTTCCAATAACGCACATTGCCCATTTGTTCCATGCGGCTGCGGTTCCTATAGGGTCCAGCCGCGGCGGATGAAATTAGCACAAAGTGCGTGATTTTCTGCTCGAGCGCCACATCCACCAAGTTACGCACGCCGCCGTAGTCTACGAACTGGGGGCTGTTAGGTCCCGACCACTCCCTCGCACCGATCACGCAAATAACGAAATCAGCCTGTACCAGTGCGGGTCTTAAGGACTCGATGTCGCGGACATCGGTTTCCAGCCAAGGCCATTCAGCGCCCTTGCGTTCAATGGCGCGGGCGCGATTGCTAGTCAATGCTCGAATGTTGTAACCGGCTGCGCGCAGCTCCTCTAGAACGTATCCGCCGGTTCGCCCGCTAGCTCCGGCAACGACCACGGTTTCGGGAGCAGCCGCGCAGGCGCTTGCCAAGAGCACCAGTAAATACATGGTGACTAGACGTAGTCTTTTCATACTGCCTCCTTATAAAACTGGTTACGGCACAGGCAGTGTAACGGATGGGGGATGGCGACAAGCTTCGAAGCCATGGCTAGACGAACGCCCGCTGCGTGGAAGCGGTCGCCGGCCTGTCATCGCCGAAGAACCTGAGGCGTTAAACTGGCGGCCCTCGCCAACCGGCTGATCGACAAGGAATCCGCGACATGACTCAGTCTTTTCATCCTCCCGTGCGTACACTGATGGGGCCGGGGCCCTCGGATGTGAACCCAAGAGTTTTGGAGGCCCTGTCGCGGCCGACCATCGGACATTTAGATCCGGCTTTCATTGGTTTGATGGATGACATCAAATCCTTGTTGCAGTTTGCCTTTCAAACCAAAAACGCGCTAACCATGCCCGTCTCCGCGCCGGGTTCCGCGGGTATGGAAGCTTGTTTTGTGAACCTGGTAAGCCCGGGTGACAAAGTCGTGATTGCGCAAAACGGTGTCTTCGGACTGCGCATGCAGGAAAATGTTAAGCGCTGTGGCGCCACGGCCGTTATGGTGCAGGATGATTGGGGCTCAGCCATCGACTTGCAGAAAGTGGAAGACGCGCTCCGCGCCAACTCCGATGCGAGTATTCTGGCTTTTGTGCACGCGGAAACGTCCACCGGCGTGCGTTCTGAGGCGGCAGAACTATGTACCTTGGCTACCAAGTATGACTGTCTGAGTATTGTCGACACCGTGACCTCCTTGGGCGGTATCGAGGTTAACGTCGATGCTTGGGGCGCTGATGCGGTGTATTCGGGCACGCAGAAATGTCTGTCCTGCGTGCCTGGTATATCGCCCGTTACGTTTAGCGAGCGCGCTCAAGCGGCGATTAAGGCGCGAGCCGAACCAGCCCAAAGTTGGTTCTTGGACATGGAGCTGGTCATGGCCTATTGGGGTGAGGGCGCCCAGCGTGCTTACCACCACACCGCCCCCGTCAACGCATTGTATGGACTACATGAGGCCTTGGTCGCTCTGCAAGAAGAAGGTCTGCCTGCGGCCTGGTCGCGGCACCAAAAAAATCACGAAGCGCTAGCGGCTGGTTTGGCCAAGATGAATATTGAGTTGATCGTGGATGCAGGCCATCGATTGCCACAGCTTAATTGTGTGCGTTTTCCGCAAGGTGTTGATGACGCTCGCGTGCGCCAACAACTATTGCGTGACTATTCTTTGGAAATCGGTGCTGGGCTGGGCCCGTTGGCAGGCCAGGTTTGGCGGATTGGCTTGATGGGCTTTGCTTCGAACCAGAAAAACGTATTGCTGTGTTTGAGTGCGTTGGAGACTGTGTTGGCGGAACAGGGGCTCGACATCAACAAAGGCGCGGCGGTTGAGGCGGCGCAAGGAGTATATGCTGTTCTTAGTCGTTAGTTTATTACATGCTGATTGAGCAATTAGAAAACTGTCTAGGCTCAGCGGGGGTCAGCACTGACGTCGCTGAACGCCAACGGTATTCCACGGACTTTTACCGCGAGGGCGCGCTTTGTGCAGCGGTTATTCGGCCCAACAGCACGGCTGAACTCGCGTCTGCGGTACAGCTAGCTACGGCAGCGGGCTACGGATTGATACCCCGCGGCGGCGGCATGTCTTACACCGGCGGCTACACGCCCGATACTGAGCAAAGTATTGTTGTGGATATGGCCGCCATCAGTGGCATTGTTGCCTGCAATGCACAGGATATGACTTTAACTGTGCAAGCAGGCACCACTTGGGAGCAGATTTTTCAGCTGCTGAAGCCGCGGGGGTTGCGTCTGCCTTTCTTCGGCACTTTTTCGGGAAGATTGGCCACTGTTGGTGGCGGTCTATCTAACGGTGCGGTTTTTTTAGGGACAGCCCGCTATGGCTCTGCGGCGGACAATGTCCTTGGTCTCGAAGTTGTCAGCGCGGACGGTCGTATCATCAAGACCGGGCAAGCGCAGTTTAGAAACGGCAAACCCTTTTATCGGACCCATGGTCCTGATTTAACCGGTTTGTTTTTGCACGACGCCGGTATCCTCGGAATAAAGACCCAGGCAACATTCAAGCTGATGGAATGGCCCAGCCACTCCGGCTACCTGTCTTTTGCACTATCGTCCGCCGATGCCGCGGCCACGGCCCTGTCGGCCATTGCGCGTTCCGGCGCAGCGGAAGAAGCTTATGTGTTTGATCCTCACACGACGGCGCGTAACCTGAGTGCCGATGGCTTAAAGGACAACATTCGCACCCTTGGGAAAATCGTCAGGGGCCAGGGTGGCGTTGTGGCCGGGATTAAGGCTGGCGCCAAGGTCGCTGCGGCCGGGAAACAATTGGTGCCCAAAGATGCTTACTCCTTACACTTGGTTTGTGCCGGGAGAAGCGAGCAGGCCGTTCGCGATGATTTGACCCAGTGCGCAGATATCTTGAATGAACATCATGGCCGAGAAATCCCCAACTCCATTCCCATGGTCGTACGCGCGGATCCCTTTAGCAATCTTAACGGTGTTCTTGGGCCGACGGGCGAGCGGTGGGTAGCGCTGAACGCGAAGATCGCTCATAGCGATGCGCTGAAGATGCTAGATGCGTTTAGCCAGCGAATGGCCAGCTATCGCGGAGAGATGGATAAGCTCGGTATTACCCTGTCCACGCTATTTATTGCCATGGGCACCCATGCGTTTAGCTTCGAACCGGTTTTTCACTGGCCAGATACCTGGTTGCCCCCGCATCGCCACGTCGCTGATTCCGCTTACCTGGCTAAGCTGACAGAGCCCGCAGCGAATCCGCCAGCTAGGCAGCTGGTTGCTGAACTGCGGGCGGAAAGCATCGCGCTGTTCGGTGAATTTGGCGCGGCATCCAATCAAATCGGCCGGACTTATCCCTATCGTGAGCGTCTCGAACCGGCGACGCGTGCATTAGTCGATGCGCTGAAGCATGAGCTTGACCCGGAGCTTCGCATGAATCCAGGCGCCTTGGGCTACGCGCCGAAATGTTAGTAAAAATCCTGCTGGTGACGCATATCGCCGTATTGGGTTACTGGCTGGGTGCCGAACTGGTGATTAACAGCACCTACCGGTATGTGTCTTGGTCTGCGGGTATGCCGTATGCAGAGCGCGATCGACTGATGGATCACGTGATGAACGTCGATCAACATGTGCGTTACGCCTTGATCTTGCAATTGGGTTTGGGTTTTTCTTTGGCTATTTTGTTGGGTTATTTGCCGGACGATGGCAGGTTGGCTGCCCTCGCTGGTGGGCTAGCGGTGATCTGGCTAATTTTTGCCGAAGTCGTTCATCGCCGGCGAAAAGCGGCGGGCGGCAAAACATTGGCTGCGGTAGATCGCGCCATTCGGTATCTATGCGTCGGGCTTCTACTGTTCATGGGCATGGCGGCATTAGTCGGGAATTTCGCATTACCGCGGTGGCTGGCATGGAAGCTTGTCTTATTTGCCGCCGTTATTTGTTGTGGATTGGGGATTCGGTTCGCGTTAATACGCTTTTACAAAGTTTGGAAAAAGGTTGCGGCCCAAGATACCAGCCACGCCGATGAAAATGAGATTCGCCGCATCTATGTTCAAGCGACCTCGATTCTGGCTTTGCTTTGGAGTTGTATAGTGGGAATTGTCGCGCTGAGTATTTGGAAACCCTAAGATTAAATTGACAGATAGTAGCCATGCTCATCGCTCAGAGATTTTTGCCCGCAGCAGGGCGAGAATGAGATCTATGGTTGGTGTTGGAACGCCCACAAGCCGGCCAAGGTCAGTTACCACGGCGACCAAGGCATCCAGTTCAAGGGGCCTGCCGGCTTCCCAATCTTGTAGCATCGAGGTCTTATGGGCGCCCACAGCAGCGCCGCCGTCGATACGCTTCTCAATGTCCATGGCAAAACGGACGCCGAGTTTTTCAGCCACGGCCGTGGCTTCGGTCATCATTTGGCGGATGAGTTTGCGCAATGCCGGATCTGTACCGATGGTCTCTAGCGTAGCACCGGTTAATACGCTGACCGGATTAAAGCTCGCGTTACCCAGTAACTTGAACCAGATGTCGTCGCGAATTTTGCGTCTAACGGGAGCTTTCATACCCGCTTTGGTAAAGGCGGTGGCCAGGGCGGTTACGCGCGCGGATTTTTCACCCGTGGGCTCGCCTAGCATAAAGCGATTGCCAGCCACGTGTTTCACGACGCCTGGCGCAACAATCTCACAGGACGGATAAACAACACAGCCGATGGCTCGCTGTGGACCGATGCCGTCCCAAATGCGGCCGCCCGGATCCGCGATTTCTAGGCGCTGCCCCTCCAACGGTCCCTTTAGTGCGTGGAAGTACCACCAGAGGATGCCGTTCTGGGCTGTTACCACTGCCGTGTGTTCCCCTAGCAGCGGTTGCATTTGTTCAACGATGGGCGTGACGGAATGCGCCTTCAGGGTGATGATGACGTAGTCTTGTGGACCCAGTTCTTCCGGATTATCTGTGCAACGAACGGGCAGGGTTTTTGTGTTACCGTCGATTTCCAATCGCAAGCCCTGTTTGCGCATGGCTTCTAGATGCGGGCCGCGGGCCACTAGCGAAACATCGTAGCCCGCATCGATGAGTTCGGCGCCCATGTAGCCACCAATGGCGCCGGCACCATAAACGCAGATCTTCATCGGCCTAGCCTAGCCCCAATTTTTCCGCCAGACCAATGCGCTGCAGTTTGCCCGTCGCGCCTTTCGGAATTTCGTCGAGAAACAAAATCTTCCGCGGGACTTTCATATCAGCGAGTCGCTCGGCCGCAAAGCTGCGCAGTTCATGCTCATCGAGGCTGGCGTTTTCTTTCAGTACAACGGCGGCGGCGACATCTTCGCCAAGTTTAGGGTGGGGCACGGCAAAGGTAATCACCTGATCTATCGCGGGATGATCCAGTAGGATCTCATCCACTTCGCGCGGTGAAATTTTTTCACCGCCCCGGTTAATAATTTCTTTAAGGCGGCCGGTTAAACGCAAGTAACCTTCGTCGTCGAGGACACCTTGATCGCCGGTGCGAAACCAGCCCTGGGTAAAGTTCTCAGCATTGGCCTGGGGGTTGTTGCGGTATCCGCTGGTCACGTTGCGGCCACGAATGACGACTTCGCCAATTTCGCCGGTGTTTAGTAAGTCTCCGTTGCTGTTCATGATGCCAATTTCAGGACCAGCCGCGATGCCGACGTGTCCGGGTTTGCGAGCGCGTGGTGGCAACGGGTTGCTGGCCATTTGATGCGCGGCTTCCGTCATGCCGTAGGCTTCGATGACGGGTGCGTCGAAGACCTGTTCCAGCTCGGCCATGATTTGCGGCGGTAGTGATGCTGAGGACGATCGCAAGAACCGTAAGGGATTAGTGGCGATGACTTCTTCGTTGCGCCGCGCACGGGAAAGAATCGCTTGGTGCATGGTGGGGACGGCGGTATACCAGCTGGGCTTTGTCGCCTGCATCCAGCCAAAGAATTGCAGGGCATTAAAGCCCGGGGTGCAGGTGATTTTTCCACCGGCATAAAGTGAACTCAACAAGGCGGCGATGAGTCCGTGAATATGGAATAGTGGCATCACGTTTAGACAGTGGTCTGCCGGGCCGAGGGCCAATGCCTGCGCAATGTGCTGGGCGGATGCGCAAATATTGCTGTGGCTTAAGGGCACAATTTTTGGTCTGGAGGTGGTGCCTGAGGTATGCAGAACGAGGGCCACATCCTCGCTTTGCGCCGGCCCACCATCGCAAGCCGGCCCGGCTTTGCCCGCTAGCTTGAAAGTTCCCGCCGGAGTTTGGTCATCGAAACTGAGTACTACAATCGGGATGCCAAGCTTCTCGGCGGCGGCCTTGGCCGGCGTATCCACGCCCCCTTGAACGACGAGCAACTTGGCATCCAGGTCATCGAGATAGAATTCGAATTCATCAGCGGTGTAAGCGGGATTAAGCGGTGCTGTGGTTGCGCCGGCGGCGATGCAGATGAATGCGCTGGCCATTTCCGGGCCGTTGGGTAGCACAATAGCCACGGCATCGTTGCGGCCGATACCCATTTTATTCAGGGTTTTTACGGTTTCTAGTTGCTGGTCGCGCAGCTCCGCATAGCTGATTGCTGTACGTTCTGGGGCGCCAATGGCCATGGTCTCGGCATCGCCGCGAGCCAAAAGTTTCGATAAGCTGGTCATGGCAGCATGTTAACCGTTGACTCAGCGTGTGTGCTGGATAATTACCAGGGCATGTCTTCACCGCGGTAATCGACAAAGCGACCATTATCCGCCGGCGTTATGCCCGCCAATACCTGCAGCATTTGTCGGACGCTGTCACTGGTTTTGAGGGCGCCGGGGAAACGGGCGAGCATCTCGTTGGTGCCGACCAATCCCGGATGCAGCATGAGCACGGTGATGTCGCGTTTGGGCGTTTCGAACGCGAGGGTATGCAAATACATATTGAGTGCTGCCTTGCTGGCCTTGTAGTGGTACAAGACCGGGCGTTGTGAGCCTGCCACAAAGGAGCCGGAATCGCTGGACAGTGCAACGATTTGCTTCTTCTGGGATGCGGCGACTTGTTCAAAAAAGGCTTGGCTGACTTTCATAGGTCCGATGGCGTTGACTGCAAAACTTTCGCGTGCGATATCAAAGTCTAGTTTCGCGAGTCGCCGACCGGCGGATTTTGGTGTGGGGCCCAGGGCCGCATTGAGCAGCAGTAAATCGATGGCCTGCCCACGGTATTTTTCCGCCAGGGTGTCGATGCCGGCGTGATCGGTTACGTCCAAACCTTCGATCAGGATATTGGCATTACTAGCGGCCAGTGCTTGCAGTGCGGCGGCTTTTTCAGGCCTACGCGCGGTAGCGATGACGCGCCAATGCTCGGCGGATAGCTGGCGTACGAATTCCAAGCCGATCCCGCGGTTGGCGCCGGTGATTAACACCGTGAATTCAGGAGACTCAGCGGCCATTGCATAATTGAGTGCCAGGGTCATCGTCAGACCCAGTGCTTTCATCAGACGGGTAGGCATATCTTTCTCATCTTGCTAGCTGTGGTGTGCTTAAGACCGCATGTCGATGCGGCTGCCGCACATCCTAAGAAATTTTTCTTTTTGCCGTCAAAATTGATAGATTCCGCAAGGCCTTCGGCACAGTGGATTACACCAGCGATGAAACCTCTGATTCCTGTCTGTCTAGTCTTCGCCCTTATTGCGGGCTGTAGCTCGACATTACCCACGGTGCAGGTGGCTCAGACCGAGCTGGCCATGCCGCAAGAACTTCCGGCTTTGCGTGACGCGGACGTTGAACACAGTGGTATTGCGCTGTGTCTTTCTGGTGGCGGTTACCGGGCCACACTGTTTCACCTAGGCGTGGTCTGGCGTCTAAACGAGGCTGGCCTGCTGCCCCGTTTGGAGTCTTTATCCGGGGTTTCTGGCGGCGCTATTTTCGCGGCTCTACTCGGCGCGCGCTGGGATCAGCTGGAGTTTGACGGGAATACCGTGACTCCGGCTAGTTTCGAGCGCGAAATTGTCACGCCGGTATTAGCCCTGACGGGTTCTTCCATTGACACTTCCGCCGTCTTGGCATCCGTGAACCCCTTCGTATCCAATCCGCTGCCGGACTTTTATGACAGCAATCTGTTCCAAGGGGCTGAGCTCACCGATTTGCCACGGCCCGGCGAGGGTCCCATCGTTGAGTTGCATGCCACCGAACTGAGCCTTGGCTATAGCTGGTACTTCTATCGGGACCGGGTGGGCAGCCCGTCCGTGGGCTTTGTACCCAATCCGAAAATACTTTTGGCGGATATCGTCACGGCCTCAACAGCGGTCCCGGGTGTGTTCGAGCCCGTGTACCTCGATCTTGATAAATCATTGATGCGCTTTCGCAGTCCTGAAGTCGAAGTGCGAGAGGCGATTTCCCGTGTGCAATGGGATATCTCCCAAGACGAAGCAGCCATCCAAACGGCCCGTGGCGAGAACCAGCTAGATGTCGATGGCTTGTGGGCCGAGCTAAAATCGTTGCGAGAACAAGCGCGGGGAGAAATGCGCGTACCCGTACAACTCGTTGATGGCGGTGTGCTCGATAACTTTGCATCCAATGCCTGCCAAAATTCGGAGCGTTCCATCGTTAGCGACGCGACCATCAATACGCAGATTGAGGCGGCTACCTATGGCTCTTCACGCTTCGCCATCGCCATGCGCTCCATCGACGTCATGGGCAACCTGAACGCGCGTAATCTTTCGAAAGAACTTTTTCGCCGTAGCCTGGCCTTGGCCAGTAAACCTATTTGTAGTGATTCGGCGGATGAGCAATGTACCGAGCCTTTCTTTACTTACATTGCGCTAACCCAAGGCATGCCGAAAAATATTGAGGGTTTGCGAGAGAAAGACTATGAACTCAATCGCATAGCACGCCTGCCTACGCGTTTGGCGGAGCTCACACGGGATGAGCAAGCAGCTTTGGTAAATTGGGGCTACGTGGCCGCAGAAGGAGCTTTGCGAAAGAATCGCCCCTTGCAAAAGTATTTTGTCGCTAACGACGTCGCGCCGTTTACCTTGCCGTTGGATGGTGGTTCTGTCGCCGACGAATGACTGAATATTGTGATCTGTATCTGGCTTAGTTCGCGCAGCGGTGAAACCGTTCAATAGCCGGTAGGCAAGCTTGTGTCTTTGGCGTCTGTCGGCGACGATGTTGCTGCCTATGCATCTGCCGTCATTTGATTATCTTAGACCAAAGAACCTGCAAGATGCCCTGACTATGCTGGGTGCATCGGACGGGCAGGCTGCCATTTTGGCGGGTGGTACCGATCTGATGGCGAGTATGGGCCAGCGGCTGGTCGTGCCGGAGCGTGTCATCAGTATTCGGGATTTACCGGAACTGCGAGAAGTGTCCATTGCGGCCGATGGCAGTGCACGTATCGGCGCGGCCACGACACTGACGACTCTGGCCGAGGACGCCGCATTGGCCCAGGCTCTGCCGCTACTGTCGAAAGCCATTCGTTCGGTTGCTTCCGTCCACATCCGCAACATGGCGACCTTAGGTGGCAATTTGGCTTTGCCCACGCGCTGCTGGTTTACCAATCAAACGGAATCTTGGCGTAATGCCCGCGCGGGCTGCTATAAGACGGACGAGGACGCCTGTCATGTTTTGGCCAGCAGTGCACGTTGTGTTGCGACTAGCAGCGCGGATTCTGTACCCGCACTGATCGTTTTGGATGCTGTTGTTTCCCTGGCCAGTCAGCGTGGCCAGCGAGAAATTGCGTTGGCGAACTTCTATCGGGATGACGGTGCCGTACCCACGGTTTTGGAAGCCGATGAGTTGATTACCGAGATTTATGTGCCCCCCTGTGCCGATCGCACGGCATTTGTCAAAGTTACCCCGCGCGAGGGGATCGACTTTGGCTTGGGAAATGTCGCGGCGCGCGTGGCCGGTAGCAATTCCAAGCCGACGGCGGTGCGTATCGTGGTGAATGCGCTGGGCGTTATGCCCATGCGTTTGCGCAGTGCCGAGGCCGCAATTTTGGAGCAGGGCCTTTCAACTCAGGGTATTGAAATCGCGACTCGAGTGGCGCGGGCGGATCTCGGTGAAATTACCAACCTGTGGAGCCCGGCCGGATACAAGCGGCGCTTGGTTCGGGCAATGTTACGGCGTATCTTGAATGAAATTCGGCAACCAGGCGCACCGGGGTGTTCCGGCTCATGAAGAAGACGCTTATCAGTTTGACCGTGAACGGCGATACCCACGAGCTTGCCGTTGCACCCACGCGCACCTTGAATCAGGTTATTCGCGACGATCTCAGGCTCACGGGCACAAAACGTGGTTGCACCAGCGGTAGCTGCGGCGTCTGCACGGTGAATGACGAGGCCGGTCAGGCGATTTTGTCGTGCATTACGCTGGCCGTCGAATGGGATGGTAGATCAATAACCACCGTAGAAGCCGTGGTTCGCGATGGTGAATTAGACCCCTTGCAACGTGCTTTCCTAGAGTTGGGCGCGGTGCAGTGTGGTGTTTGTACGCCGGGATTGATCATGAGTGCCCGGTCCTTGTTGTTGCGCAATCCGCAGGCCGATGAACAGGCAATCAATGAAGCCCTGGCCGGTGCCATTTGTCGCTGCACCGGACATATAAAAGTTAAGCAAGCGGTGGCGCGAGCGGTAAAAGTGATCGCCCAAGAGACCCAGGCCAATGGCGCGCGCGGCTAAGCTGGGCGTTGTTGGTAAGAGCCAACCGCGCTTAGATGGCTTCGACAAACTGTCCGGCCGCTCGGAATTTACCGATGATGTGCATTTGCCGGGCCTGCTGCAAGGCCGAATCGTGCGCAGTGAATTTGCCCACGCACGCGTGGCGAACATCGACACATCGCGGGCGAAACGCGTACCGGGTGTTAAAAGCATCGTCACACATCTTGATTGTCCCGACTTATCCATCGGTCAGTATCAACCCCTATTCGACCAGACCATGCGCTTCATTGGCCAGGAAATTGCCGCGGTGGCCGCGCTGGATGAAGAAGCCGCGTTTGAGGCGGCCGCGCGCATCAAGGTGGACTATGAACCCTTGGCGGAGGTCACGACGCTGAAAGCGGCCTTGGCCGAGGATGCACCGCGTTTGCATGCCAAAGCCAAGGGCAATATTGCCGGCTACAACCAGGAATCCCATGGCGACCCCGAGGGCGCATTGGATGAATCGGATCTGGTGGTGGAGGGGCGGTACGCGAGCAATGCCAGTCATAATTGCTATGCCGAGTTTCATGCCACCGTCGCCGATTTTTCGCGCGCCGATCGTTTAGTTTTATGGACGCCGACTCAATCCGCTGTGCTGTTCCAAAAAGGTATGGCTGAAGCCTTCGAGTTGCCCGAAAGCAATGTGCGGTTGATGACGCTGAATACCGGTGGCGCCTTCACCGGCCGTGGCACCCTGCGCCCTCATCATTACATTAGCGCGGTACTGTCGCGGAAGGCGCGGCGGCCGGTAAAAATTCGAGCTTACTCTGACGAGGAATTCTTGATGGGCCGCGCCGGTGGGCGTGCCGAATATCAGTTTCGCACTGGTGTGACTCGCGATGGCCGGATGAAGGTCCTTGATGCTGACATGACTTTTGATACCGGCGCCTATGTTGAGTATCAGTCTTTGGTGACTTATCTAACGGCAGCTTACCTACATTGGTTGTTCGACCTTGAGGCCATTCGCTACCAGGGCCGCTTGGTATACACCAACAATATGCCTTACTGGTTTCACCACGGCGGCGGCATCGCGCAAATGCAATTTGCCTGGGGCCGGCATGTGGATGAAGTGGCTCAAGCCGTGGGTATGGATCCCGTGGATTTCATGCTGCATAACGCGGTGGAAAAAGATTTCCGCACCATGACGGGGATTAAGTTTGCAAGCTGCGGACTCAAGGAGTGCATTCGTAAAGCATCAGATAGGTCAGATTGGCGGGGGAAATACGGCAAGCTGCGCAAAGGCAAAGGTATTGGCATCGGCCTGTCTGCCATGGCTTCCGGGGCGAAGGGCCGTTTCGCGCATGATGCCTCGGCCGCGTTCATTAAGTTGGCTGAAGATGGTCGCGTGACTTTGGCCACGGGCATTCCGGATATGGGCCAGGGCTCGCATACCACCATGGCCATCATAGCCGCGGAAGTACTGGGTATCGTGGCCAATGACATCACCATCATTGCGGGTGATACGGATGTCACGCCCTTTGATATGGGTGCGTTTTCTCAGCGCGGTACGTTTAATACGGGCAATGCGGTGAAAGCAGCGGCCATGGATGCGCGCAAGCAGCTGGAAAAGCATGCGGCGGAAAAACTTTCGGTGCAGCCAGCCGATCTGGTGTTTCACGAACGTCAGGTTTATCCGCAAAATGCGCCGGAGCGAGCCATCGCTTTTGCAAAGCTGGTCTATGACTTATTGCATAGTCAAGAAGGCCGCGTGGTGATGGGCCGGGGTTTTTACAACTCGCCGGCGAAGCGGGGTTCGATGGCCTATTCCTTCGGCGCGCAGGTAGCGGAAGTTACGGTTGATCGCGAGACGGGTTTTGTGCGTGTTGATCGCGTGGTTGCGGCGCATGATTTAGGCCGGGCTATCAACCCGCAAGCAGTGGAAGGCCAGATTGATGGGCAGGTGTTTTCGGGGATGTCGCAAGTCCTTTATGAAGAGATGATTCTGGACCAAGGGCAGCCACTAAATCCGAATCGGCTCGAATACAAATTGCCGCGTTCCTTCGAGGTACCGGAAATAGAACATATTCTGGTGGAAACCATTGATCCGCATGGACCGTTCGGGGCCAAGGAAGTGGGCGAAGGACCAATCGTGGCGACCATGGCGGCTATTGCTAATGCGGTGGCCAATGCCATCGGCGAGCCGGTCTGCGAGATGCCGGTGACACCGTGGCGATTGCTGCGCGCACTGGAACGTGGCGATGATTAGAGTCAAGGAGCCCGGTACCCGGTGGATTCGTCGTTCATGTATCTTGTTCGCACTACTCTGGTTGGTATCTATAGAGGCCTGGGCTGAATTGGAAATCAAGCGTTGGAATCCGCAGGGTTTGTCACAACCCGACGGCTATTCACAATTGGTGACGGTCAGCGGCGCCGAGAAGATGATTTTTCTGGGCGGTAAGGCGGGTATCTATCCCGATGGTAGTTTCCCGCCCGGTTTGACAGAGCAATCTAGACAGACATTTAAGAACATCAGCACCGCGCTGGCCGCGGCTGGGGCCACGGCAAAGGACGTGGTCGAGATTCAAGTATTTATCGTGGACTTAGAAAAACAAGACCCGGAACCCGTCTACGATGATATTCGCGGTTTTTTCCCCGTCGGACACAAGCCGGTATCCATGGTCATCGGGGTATATGCCTTGGCCTACGAAGGCCTACTGCTTGAGGTGAACGTCCGGGCGGTTTTGTCCGAAGAGCCGGGCCTGTCGCGACCATGATGAGGCGCAAGCTAGAATAACCAGCCCGCGGGCTGTCGATGAGGGCCACCACGGCAGTGAGCAATAGAACGCAAGCCACCCGAGAACCCAAAGCCAATCTGGACAAACTGCAGCGACGGTTGCTTAGGCGAACCGGCAAGGCGGTCACGGACTATGCCATGTTAGAAGATGGCGACCGGGTCATGGTGTGCTTATCCGGAGGCAAAGACTCTTTCGCCCTGCTTGACATTCTGCAGGTCTTGCAGAGGCGTGCGCCAATTCATTTTGAATTAGTCGCCGTCAATATGGATCAGAAGCAGCCCGGGTTTCCAGCGCATGTGCTGCCCGCTTACCTTGATGGGCTAGACATCGAATACCACATTGTCGAGAAAGATACTTATTCCATCGTGCGTGACAAGATCCCTCAAGGCCGCACGACCTGCGGCCTTTGTTCCCGCTTGCGGCGGGGAACTTTGTATGGCTTTGCCGAAAAAATCGGGGCTACAAAAATTGCCCTGGGTCATCATCGCGACGATATTGTCGAAACGCTATTTCTCAATATGTTTTTCGGTTCACGACTTGCAGCCATGCCGCCCAAGCTGCTGTCCGATGATCAGCGAAATGTCGTCATTCGGCCTTTGGCCTATTGCGCGGAGCGGGACTTGGCGCGTTATGCGGAGATTCGCGATTTCCCCATTATTCCCTGCAATCTTTGTGGCTCACAAGACAATTTGCAGCGTCAACAAGTTAAGCGAATGTTGCAGTCTTGGGAAATAGAGTACCCGGGGAGAACTGACCGAGTATTGCGCGCAATGCAAAATATATCGCCCAGCCAAATGGCGGATGTTTCACTCTTTGACTTTAAGGGCTTGCAGCTAATGCGTGGTGAACTGCCCGAACTCAAAAAGGGTTTCGGTTAGTTTTCCAGCCTCGCGATTTTTTTCGGTATCAATCCGTCTAGGGCTGTGTTCACCAAGAAACTATTGTCCCAGGTTTCTTTGACGGGCTTGCGGCCGCCCGAGGGGCCCATTCGCACGATGACTAGCTGGGCAGAGGGCACCACATAAACGCGTTGCGCGCCGAAGCCTGATGCGTAGTAGGTATCTTCGGCGAGGAAAGAATCGGTTCGTTGGTAACCCCCCGCAAGCACTTCCGCGCGCGGATTGAGTTCGCGCGAATAGCCTAACCAAATCTGATAACCATACCAATCGCTATTGGCCGAGGGGCTGATCATCCGCTGGAAGAAAGCATCATGGACGATGCGCTGGCCATTGATTGTTCCCCGACCGAGCAGCAGCATGCCAAAGCGTGCCCAATCTCGCGCCGTGGTCAACAGGCAGCAGGAAGAATGTACTTTGCCGGCGGCCTCGCTATCCAGCCAGAGTTCAGCCCGTTCTCCGCCCATGGGGGTCCACAACTTGTCTTGCAGGTAGTCGGCGTATTTACTGCCGGTGGCGCGTTCGATGATCAAGCCAAGTAGTTCGCTGTTGATGTTGTTGTACTCAAATTTTGTCCCAGGTTCCCAGTCCAGCGGTGTTTTTAGTTGAACGGCCACTGAATCGCTGGCAAAAAGCCACTGGAAAGCGTCGCTAAAAGGATTTAAGGAAAATGGGTATTCCAACAGGCCGCTAGACATCTGCAGCATGTTCTCAACGGTGATGCTGCCCCGAGGGTCTTCCCGCCACTCCTGCAAATATCGGTCGACCGGATCATTGAGGGATTCGATGTCGCCGTCAAGCAAAGCGGCGCCGATGAGTATCGGTAATAGACTCTTGTGCATGGACTGAGATTGCGTCAGTGCATCGCGTGACCAACCCTGTGCATACCACTCCGCTTGGATGAGACCTTTGTGTAGCACTAACAGTGCGAATGAATCTTGATCCGCGGCGTAGCGTTCCATCGCAGCGAGCGCTTCGGCCGCTATGGTTTTTTCCGCAGCCGAGGCAGTTTGTAAATCGACAGGCTGCGAGCCAAAGATTTCGGTGCGCGGATTTAGATTGTCGTAACTGCCATCTTCTTCGGCAAATAAGGTGAAAAAACGGCTAACCAACAACGGGTCGGACAAATACAGTCCGGTCAGGGCCATATTGGGAATTGCCACGGCGATTAACAGTATCAGGCTTAGTTTCCGCATCTACTTTTTCCGCTTGCTGTTTTCTCGTCAAAGAGTTGGTCCTAACCACCTCGCATGCGTTTTCGTACCAGCTCGCCAGCTTCTTGGTAGGTTTCCGGCAGTTTATCCAAGAAGGCATTGGGCTGAAATGCAGGTTGATAAGCTTGCAGCACTGGCACAATCAGTGCTGCGGGAATTTCTCTAAACCGTCGCGTTTTGCGGAAATCGGCGATGGGAATTCGACCGAAGGCAATGTCCTCGTGGGGATTGCTGGTTTTTGCAATGGGCGTGCCCCGGGGGTTCACAATGACGGTGCCTTCGGCAGCCGCGCCCGCGGCGTCGGTGAAGCCGATATTGTCGGGCGAGACGGAATTGCCCACGCCCACGGTGAAAATTCGATTGGTGCGAGCCGTGGCCATGGCCGAGTCGGCGTTGGAGCCGCCGGTTACGCTCATCACGAGTAGTTCCGCACCCTTTAGGGCAAGGCACTGGTAAATCATGGGTTCTATGCCCACGGCCGTCATGGCAATGTTGCCAATGTCGGTGCGCGCCACCGGCAGAGTTGCATCCCAGCCATACATTTCGACGTAGCGGTCTAGCACATCGTAGACGGTGGTACCGATCAAGGCGCCGGCGCCAAATAAGCCCAAAATATTTCGCGCTTTCCATTGTTTGGAGACGATCTCGCCCGTTGGCCCAACGATGACCGACATGTTGATCACATGATTTGGCCAGTCTTGGTCTTTCGCGTAACAGCCAAAAGCAATGTAACAACCAAAATGCTTGGCGCGTTCGCCGATCACTTCAACCTCGGGTCCGGGTAGATCAAAGGCGACCCGGTTGAGCTCTTTGCGGGTCCAGGGTTGAAAGCCTTGAATCGGGAACTCATGCATGCATAGTAAATCTTGTTTCGCGCCCCAGCGCCGTTCGCCATCCCAGGCTTCGGGTGAGCCTTGGGCATAGTTGATGAGCTTAACCGTGTGATCGAGGTTGGCTTGCATGCTCGATTTAAGATTCTGAAGGTCCACGGCGCGAACCCGGGACTGGATCGCGGCGACATTGATGGCATCTTGACGAAGTTTAGCGGTTTCGTAGCGGCCCGACTGTGCCACCGATATGTCTCTGTTCTCACCGTCATGATTCGCAGCGCCGGCAAGACCGGGCGCGCTCGCCAGGCCGGCTAAACCGAGTGCTCCCGTGCCGGCGAGTAACTCGCGGCGGCGCGGATCAAAGTTCTTTGCTTGCTTGCTCATATCCTGCTCTCCACGGGCTAAGTATCCGCCATCATGCCATTGCCATGAGCTGAGGCCAACGCGCTTCGGCGGCGCACGCGATAGAATGCCGGCGAATCCCTTGGGCAAGGTCCAGCGCTTGCAATGATCCTTCTCGAGAAAGTTTCCAAGAGTTTTGACCGTGGCCGCAGCCAGGTCGTTCGCCACCTTAGTCTGCAAGTACCGAGGGGCTCGTTGACGGTTTTGTTGGGACACTCAGGCTCCGGGAAGACCACAACGCTGAAAATGGTGAATCGGCTGGTGGAACCGGATGAGGGGCATGTCTTGGTCAATGGCCAGGACATCGGTCGCATGGATCCTGTTGGTTTGCGCCGGCAAATCGGCTATGTGTTTCAAGGTATCGGCTTATTTCCACACTTGAGCGTGGCGCAGAACGTGGCAACCGTGCCCAGCTTGCTGGGTTGGCCAGCGCAAAAGACTGCGGAACGAAGCGCGGAGCTGTTGAACATGGTGGGCTTGCCGGCCGACGAATTTTCTCAGCGCTATCCGCGCGAGTTGTCGGGCGGTGAAAGTCAACGGGTGGGAGTAGCGCGTGCCCTCGCGGCTCGTCCAGATATCTTACTAATGGATGAACCGTTTGGGGCCTTAGACCCTATGACGCGGACCCAACTACAAGAATCTCTCCGCGTACTGCTAAAGCAACTGGGCTTGACGATCGTGTTGGTGACCCATGATGTCAGCGAGGCTTTGCTGCTAGCGGATCGGGTGGCCGTGATGCGATCTGGCGAAATCATCGATAGTGGTTCGCCGCGCGAGCTGATATCGGCGCCTAAACACCCATTCACCGCCGACTTGATGGCGGTACCCCGGCGGCAAGCCGAGCGTGTCGCGCAGCTGCTGAATGCTCCGCAATGAATGCGGGTTTAAGTCAGCAGCTCGCGTTATTGCCAGATTATCTAAGTCAGCATCTGCTGCTGACGCTAACCGCCCTGGTGGTCGGCATTGGTGTGAGTGTGCCCCTGGCGATTCTGGTTACCCGCGTGCGTGGATTGCAATCGCCGGTGTTGATGCTGAGTAGTGTTGTGCAAACTATTCCAGGCTTGGCGTTACTGGCGCTGATGGTGCCACTGCTGCGTCAAATCGGTTTTCTACCCGCCGTTATCGCCCTGACTCTTTACAGCATGCTACCCATCCTGCGGAACACTGTCACCGGCATACAGGCGGTGGACGAAGACTTGGTAGAGGCGGGCCAGGCTTTGGGTATGACCGATTGGCAGCTGTTGCGCCAGCTGCAGTTGCCGCTGGCTTTACCGGTGATTATCGCCGGCATTCGCACGGCCACGGTTTGGGTGGTGGGCATGGCCACCCTATCGACCCCCGTGGGTGCCACCAGTTTGGGTAACTACATTTTTAGTGGCCTACAGACCCAAAACTATACCGCGGTCACGGTGGGTTGCGTTGCTGCCGCTACCCTGGCTCTGTTGCTAGATGGTCTTGTCCGCTTATTAGAAATCGGGATTAGGCGAAAGCGCAGAGGCTTGATAGTCGTTGCCGTGACGACACTCATCGCGCTGATGGTGGCTGTAGTGGCCGTGGCCTTCACCAATAGTCGCGGTACGGCGGAGCAGCGGCCCGTGATCATCGGTGCCAAAACCTTTACCGAGCAATATGTATTGGGTGCATGGTTGCAGCAGAGGCTAAACGATGCCGGATTCAGCACGCGGCAGCGTTCTAGTCTTGGCTCGGCCATTGTTTTCGACGCGCTGCGCACCGGCGAAATTGATCTATATGTCGACTATACCGGCACGCTCTGGGCGAATTACATGCAACGCACAGATCAACCCGGCCGGGAAGCGATGCTTGCCTCTGTACGAGATTGGTTGGCCCGTGAACATGCCATCGAGACCGTTGTTCCGCTGGGTTTTGAAAACACTTATGCCTTCGCCATGGCAAGAGCGCGGTCTCAAGAGCTGGGTATCGTCAGCATCGCCGATTTACCGAGTCAGGCAGCCGATTTAAGTTTGGCCGGCGACTACGAATTCTTTGCGCGCCCGGAATGGGCAGCTGTACAAAGCCACTACGATTTACAGTTCGCCGCGCAGCGCAGTATGGACAGCAGCCTGATGTATGCGGCCGTGGCCGAAGGCGAGGTGGATGTGATTACCGCCTATTCCACCGATGGTCGAATCGCCGCGTTAGATCTTGCCGTGTTGACGGATCCGCGTGGCGCCCTACCGCCCTACGATGCCGTTTTACTGCTCAGCGCCCAGGCAGCACAGCGCTGGCCTGAGCTTGTGCAGACTATTGAGGAATTGGAAAACTCGATTTCTCCCGCGGCCATACGCAGTGCTAATCGCCTTGTGGACATTGACGGCCGCAATCCGGCAACGGCAGCGGCACTGCTTGAGGCAAGCCGGGGGGCGCGCTGAGCTAGTGCTGCGTTTCGTGATGGGCTTCGCCTTGGCGGCGCCAGCGAGCCCAATCTAGTCGATTTTCCGCGACATGGAAAAGCGCCGCCACGACATGGCGATCATAGTGCTCGTCGGCTAATTCCATCAGTTCTTGCAGGGCGGTCTTCACGGACAAGGCTTCACGGTAAGCGCGCGGGCTGACCAGGGCGACAAAGGCGTTGGCCACCGCCAGGATACGGCCCGGTAAGGTCATCTCTTGTGCGTCTAAGCCGCGGGGATAACCACTGCCATCCAGGTGTTCTTGCTTTTGCGCGATGGTGCTGAGCACCGGCCCGGAGAAATCGAGATTAGTCAGCATTTCCAGCCCGCGACTGACATGGGATTCCATGATTTCGCGTTCGTCTTCGTTGAGTGCCCCAGTCTTTGTCAACAATTCCGCCGGCAGCAGAATCTTGCCGAGATTGGCCAAGGTTGCTGCAAACTCTAAGGTGGTTCGTTCATTTTCCGGCAAGTGCAGTTCTTCTGCGAGGGCCATGGCAACTTCGGTCATACGCGCCGAGTGGAAAGCCGTGTAGGGATCCCGCAAATCAATAATCTGAACCAAAGTGCTGACCAGTTTGCTTAGCAATGTGGTGTGGCGTTCCTGGGCTCTTTGTAGGTCAGTAATATCATTGAGGACTAGCAACACCGGTTCCTCGATATCGCCAACGCTATCCAAGGGCAGAAAGCTGGCTTGATAGTGCCGGGGCTCGTCGCCCAGCTCCAGTTCTAAGCTGCCACTGGTGGGCTTGCCCCGTTCTCGCGCCTGATCGATTTCAACTTGTAAGCGTTTCGCGATGGCGGAGCCCAACGCGGCACTGAGATGTTTGTCGGTAAGGTCCTCCAGTTCGGCTTCGGCGGCCTTGGCCACGGCCCGATTCGCAAAGCGCAAGTCGCGATTGGTGTCCACGAGCATGGTCAAGGCATTGATGTTGCCGGATATGGCATTCAGCAAGCCACTTTGCTTGCGTAGCTCTTGGGTTTTTTCATCCAGCTCCGCTGCCTTGTGGCGCGCACGAACACTGCTGCCGTGTCGCCAGGCGGCGATGGCCAGCGCCGCCACGGCCAGTAGCAGCAGGGATAACGAGCCCAACAAAAATCGGCGCCGTTGCTGAGATTCGCGTAAGGCTTGTTTGGCATTGACTTGCTGTGCAACAACCCAGGGCTGGCCCCGCACTTTGCGGCTTAGCTGCAAAACGGGCTCACCGCGATAATTATTCAGTTGCGCGAAGCGTCCCGGTTGTGTCACGGCCGCCGCACCCGCCAGGCTCGGCCGCGTTACGGGTATGCTGCGGCTCAGTGCCGTCGCACCATCCCGAGTGGGCGACAGGTACCAAACCTGATCAGTTTTTTTCTCTAACAGAAGTGCCTCATTGTCTTCAGCGAAAAATTCGCGACCGGCTAGCACCGGAAAAATCTCTTGGGTGGCCGGACGGATGCCGACAATCACCCCTACCGCAGCAGCCTGTTCGGCCGCGCCGGTGCCGAGGACTGCGGGCACTGCGATGGCATAGGCGATCAGCGCTTGGCCCTGCTCGTCGAGATGGATGGAACTGGTACGCCGGCTTCCAGATTCCAAGGCCGCGAGGGCCGCTTGCCGGGTTTCCGCGGTTAAGGCTGGCGTACCCGGGGTGACCACCACGGGTCGTAGTTGGGCGTTTAAAAGCGCCAGGCCAGAATCCGTCGTTTGGACCAGATTGGCCGGCACTCGCGCGTCGGCTCGACCACCATAGCCCAAGCGGCTGGCGCTAGCGATTACTAGATTACGCAGGTAGTCCAGTTGCGCCGGGGGCTTGCCGCCTGCGCTGCTGGCGCGGAGTTGATTGACTTGTGACAGGTAGAGTTGCAGCGACGCGTTGCCGGCGAGCTCGCTGAGATCGGTAAAGTTCCGGTCAGTCACGGCAGCCAGATTGGCCGCGCGCGTATCGACAGCCAGTCCTAGACGGGATTCCCACTGCTGCAGGTCGCGATGTTTTTCCCGATCAAGATAAATGCCGATCAGCGCGCCGCCCAATGCGATGATGGCGATTAGCGTGAGAATCGCCACGATCAGCGACGATTTTTTCAGTTCCTCGGCGCTGATGGGGTTGCTCATTGCGGTGTATGCAGCCACCAGTGTGACTCATTAATAGAGTACACCGGCGCGTAGTGCACGATGTTTCGATGTGGCAGTACGGTATCGACTTGATTGTCGAGGATCAAAATCCCACGCTCGCTGGCCAAGGCAAGCACCGCATGGGGCACGCGCAAATTCGTATCCTGCAAAACGACAATACGCATGGCGTGGCTTTCGTAGCCCAGCCACAATAACGAGAAGAATTTAGTAATCGAATAGTCTTCGCAATCGCCGCCCTGATACAGAAACTGCCGCGGAATTGCCCAATAATCTTCCAGGCCATAGTTTTCCAGGTCCAGCACGTACTCACGAGTATTGGCGAAGCGATTCACAGCCGCAATTTGGTCGTTTTGGGGCAAGGTTTTGGCTTCTTCCAGAAAGGCTAGCCATTGCGCAAGGTGACAGCGATTGTATCGCTTGTCATCGCAGTCACCGTCGCGCAGGTCATCGCGTAGATGACGTTCCAACACACTGACCCATTGGGGGAAAAAATCCAGTCCGGTTTGCTGGGCTTCCTGGTAGCCGAACAAATCGGGTGGAAAGTTAGCCGCCAACAGCGCCTTGCACGGGTAAAAGGCGCACAGCATAAGGCCCAAGAGCACCGCAGGGAGTCGAATTCCCGCCAGAGATTGTGAATCGATTGGAATTTCCCTAGGCTTGTTGTCTGTTGTGCGGAGACGTTAATCAGGGCCATGAACAATATCAACAAGCGAAGGACTTTGCCTGCTGTTTTTGTCAGCGTCCTGCTGCTTTGCGCGGGGTTGCAAACCGCCGCTGCGGAGGATCAACAGGAACGGTTTGCGGCGGCCATGGCGGCCATTGAAGAAGATCGGCTGAACACAGCGCGACGTATTCTCAGTGCACTGCTGGCCGATTTCCCGACCCTGCATCGGGCTCGCTTAGAACTGGCGCGCGCCAATTATTTGTCACGTGACTATTCCGCCGCTCGCCAAGAGGCCCAGCGGGTTCTAGACGATCCCGCCACGCCACCGGCGGTTCGCACCACGGTATTAGCATTCCTGGCCCAAATTCGCGCCGATGAAGACAATCAGGGTGGCCGCCACTACTGGCGCCCGTCGATTTATTTGGGTGCTATGTACGACAGCAACGTCAATTTCGGCATTTCCCGCGACATTGTTGATGTCAACGGCATACCCTTTCAGGCGGATCCCGATTCACTAGAACGCAGCGATACCGCCGGCGTGATCGACGCGGGTTTATCACACAGTTTTAATCCCAATATTCACTTTGAGTCCGGCGAGCAGACTGGTACGTTTCTTTGGCAAAGTCATGCGAATGCCTATTATCGAAGTTATTTTGACGAAAATGATTTCAATCTTGGCATTCTTAGCTTGCGCACGGGTCCGACCTGGGTGGTGCCCGGACACTGGCGTGCCAACATCGGATTGCAGGCTGACCAAATTTGGTTAGGCGGCGATAGCCTCGCCCTGTTTTCATCGCTGAATCCAAGCATTAGCTGGGAATTCGGCGGACGCAACGAATTCACCTTGGAAGGTATCGCGACCCATCGTAACTATTCCCGCTCACGGGATTCCGGCCGAGAAGGTTGGTATGGCCGTGCGGGCGTCCGCTACGCGCGCTACTTCAATGATCGCAAGCTAGGCTTGCAGGTGGGTGGCGGCTATTTCAAGTTCGACGCTGATGAGGACCGATTCGCTTACCATGGGCCGGACGTATTCGCGGGTGTTGTTTGGCAAGCATGGCAAAACGGCTCGGTCTATGCACGGGCGGGTTATCGCGAATACGATTTTGATGGCGAAGAGCCTGGTTTTGGTCGCTCACGGGACGACGAAGAGCTACGGGCGACCATCGGTTTCAGGCATGACTTGCAGTCCGGCTGGCTGAATAAATGGGCATTGTTGGGTGATGTCACGGTGACCGATAACGACTCCCCCGGTGTATCCATCTTCGAATACGATCGCTACCAGATTAGTTTGGGTTTATCGCGCAGTTTCTAGATTGCCGGGCGTTTCTGCTGCGTCCGCACGCTAGCTAACATAACTCCACCGATCTCCCGACCATTAGTCGGGCGTATTTTTATTTTGTCGAATAGGCGGTCGTTTCCGGCCGATAGACGGAAAAAACGTGACGCAACGCGTAGCCAATTTTTTGGGGCAACGTAGAATTGTCCCAACAAGAATAAAGTCCGATCCATAAGAATAAGAAGATCGGCAATAAGTATGGATAAGAAAAATAATAATTGCGTTACGGCAGGATTATTCCGTTGTTTTAGTTCACTCGGTCGCATGACACCTGCGCCCGAGATTCTTGGTCTTATCGCCTGCGTGATTTCTCTGGCCGCAATGATTTTGCCGGCTGCCAGTTTCGCGGCCAGTAATGGACCGCATCCTGCTTACCGAAGCATGGTGTCGGCCATCGCGGAATATGAAGCCATCGAGCGCGCCGGGGGTTGGCGCGCGATACTGCCGGGTAATGATCTCAGTTTAGGGTCGGTAGACCCGCAAGTCATCGACATCCGTGAACGTTTAACAGTCACCTATGACTATCGAGGCCCCATGGAGGCTAATCCGGAGTTGTTCGAGCCGGCTTTGGATGAAGCGGTTCGGCGCTTTCAAAGGCGCCATGGTTTAACGGTCAATGGCGTGGTCACAAAAGGGGTCCGCCAGGTCATGAATGTGCCGGTGGCAACCCGTTTGAAGCAGCTATTGGCAGCCCAGCAGGAGTGGGCGAATCTGCCCATCGACTTAGGCGATCGTTTTGTTTGGGCCAATGTGCCCGGCGCGACCCTTGATGCCTTTGAAAATGATCGAGTTGAGCTGTCCATGCGCACTGTGGTTGGCCGTTCGCAACGGCAAACACCCGAAATGCAGGCGCAGATTCGCCGGGTGGTGCTGAATCCTTATTGGCATGTGCCTTATCGTATTGCCGTGCAGGATTTACTGCCACGTCAGCAAATTGACCCGAACTTTTTCCGCCACCGCCGCATTCGAGTGTTCGCCAGTTGGCAGGCGGGTGCGCCGGAACTAGATGTGGCCGAAGTGCCATGGTCGGAGTTGGGGCGCGGTCGCAGTTTTCCTTACAAGTTGCGACAAGATCCTGGGCCGAGAAACAGCCTTGGCCGGGTGAAGATTGCTTTTGACAATGACAAGAGTATTTATCTTCACGGAACCCCGAACCGCAATCTCTTCAATATGCCGGTTCGCGCTTTCAGTTCCGGCTGCGTTCGACTAGAAGATCCCATGAGCTTGACACGCTGGTTACTGTCGGAAAATTCCGAAAGCGACCGGGCCCGGGTCGCGGGCGATCGACCCCGTGGCCGAAAAACCATTAATTTGACCGAGCCTGTTCCCTTGTACCTTGTTTATTTGAGTGCCTGGGAAGGGGTGGACCATCAAGTGCATTTCCGTTCGGATATCTACAAGCGCGCAAGAAATATACAACGCGGGCCAGAAATCGTTACCGCGCAATCTGCGGATTAGGCTGCATCAACGAGGCTGTTTTGCTTCTGGTCTGAGTTTCGCCCCTACGTTTCATCCATGTATTGCTGATTAGGCAGTAAACTGGCGCGCCAGAACTATTTGCCGAGCCCGTATCCATGACCATGGACCCTGGATCTTGTTTGATAACTGGTGCCACCAATGGCATCGGCCTCGCCACGGCCTTGGAACTCGCTCGTCGAGGTTTTCTTCTATTGCTGCATGGACGCGACGCGAAAAAACTAGCCCGCACCGAAGCGCTCATTCGCGCCGAGGCGCCTAACTGCCAGGCCGATTACTTACTTGCCGACTTTGCGGACCTGGACCAGGTTTGCGACCTGGCCGGTCAAGTTAACGCCACACATCAGCGGTTGGATGTGCTGATCAACAACGCGGGGCTCTTGACCGATCATCGTCAAGTGAGTGCGGATGGATTCGAGCTGTGTTTCGCGGTTAATCACTTGGCGCCCTTGCTGCTAAGTCTTCGTTTACAGAATCTGATGATCGCGAGCGCGCCGGCACGGATCGCCTTCAATTCCTCAAGTGCCTTAGGTAGTGCGCGACTCGACTTGTCGGATCTGCAAATGGAGCGGAGTTTCGACGGTTGGACCGCGTACGCCAACACAAAACTAGCCAACATGTTGGTTAGCATGCTGTTCGCGCGGGACTTAGCGGGCCAGAGTGTAGTTTGTAATGCATTTTGCCCCGGTCTCATCGACACCGGCTTGTTGCGCAACAACCGAGACTTTGGTCCCGCGGGCATCGCCAGATTAAAGCCCAGTATGCGGTCTCCGGCAGAAGGTGCGGTTACCGCCGTGTTTCTGGCCAGTGATCCCGCGGCGGCGACTATGAGCGGTAATTTTTTTCTAAAGTCCCATGGCGGTGGAAAGCAGCCCCTAGACATCGCCTGGGATAAAGCACTCGCCGAAGAGCTGTGGTCGCGCAGCCTCGAACTCCTCAAACCCTGGTTGTCTAGTTGATCTGGATTGGCCGAAAACGCCGATGGTGGCTGGCTTTACGCGGACAGCTTGCCTCGGCACTATTGACGCATGATCCCTGCCACACTCAAGTGCAACGCTGATGCTGATGGATCCTTGTTGATTGAGTTCGCCGGCGATTGGTTATTGGCTGCCGACTTGCCAGCACCCGATCCGGTGTTTGATGAACTGCGGCGGACGCCGCCGGTGTCCGTGAAATTTTCAACCACCGGCCTGGGTGATTGGGATACAGGCTTGATCACCACGCTCATTGCCATACGTCGCAGTGCCGAGGCACAGGCGGTACCCCTGAATGAACAGGGCTTGCCGCCAGGCGCGCAGCGCTTGATGGCCATGGCCTTGACCGTTAAGGAGCGCAAAGGCGCGCGCCGTAATAGCCTTGAGAAGGGTGCTCTCGAGCAGCTCGGCGAAATGGTCCTGGATGCCGTGCAAAGTACGCGTGAGCTGCTTGCTTTCACGGGTAAGTTTGTACTGTCAATTAGGCGGTTTTTGCGTGGTGAAGCCACGTATTTGGGTTCCGATTTTGTTCAGCATATCCAAGAGGCGGGTGTTGAAGCGCTGCCTATAGTGAGTCTCATCGGTTTTCTGATGGGTATGATTTTTGCGTTCGTTGGCGTCATGCAGCTTGAGCTGTTTGGGGCGGGCATTTATACGGCGAACTTGGTTGCGGTGGCGATGGTTCGCGAGATGTCGCCAATCATGACTGCCATTATCATTGCAGGCCGTACTGGTGCCGCATACGCCGCGCAAATCGGCACGATGAAGGTCAACGAAGAAGTGGATGCCCTGACGACATTGGGCATCAATCCGATGGATTTCCTGGTCACGCCCCGTGTTCTGGCCTTGATACTCATGGCGCCTTTGTTGACGACCTATGCCAGTCTCATGGGCATACTCGGTGGTGCGGCCGTTGCCTTGGTAATGCTGGACGTGAGCCTGGTGCAATACGTCGAGCAAACGATCACAGCCGTGGGCTTAAACAGCCTGCTCGGCGGGTTATTCAAGTGTATTGTCTACGCTACTTTAGTCGGTTTAGCCGGCTGCGAGCAGGGTATTGCTTGCGGCGGCAGTGCTATGGCCGTGGGTCAGGCGACAACCAAAGCCGTTGTCATGGGTATCGTGATGATCGTGGTGAGTGCTTCGGTGCTGACGGTTATTTACATTAACTTGGGGATATGAGTTGAGCCAGGGTGAATCACATATCGAGGTCAGCAATCTAAAGCTGGCTTATGATGATTTTCTGATTCAGCAGGATTTGAACTTCACCGTCTACCAGGGCGACGTGTTCGTGATTATGGGTGGTAGCGGTTGCGGTAAGAGTACGTTGCTAAAGAGCATGATCGGCTTGAAGCAACCGGTCATGGGCCAGGTGCGCTTTCGGGGTTTGTCCTTTTGGGATGCGCCAGCTGCTGAGCGGGAGCGCTTGAAGCGAAATTTCGGCACCTTATTTCAAAGTGGTGCATTGTGGAGTGGGATGACCCTGGCCGAGAATGTCGGTTTGGCATTGACACAATATACTGAACTTGATGATGAGGACATTCGTGAAATTTGTGCTTACAAGCTTTCACTGGTGGGCTTGGCGGGATTTGAAGACTACTATCCGAACGAAATTTCCGGCGGTATGCGCAAGCGAGCGGGCTTGGCACGTGCCATGGCCATGGATCCCGAGATCCTTTTTTTCGATGAGCCTTCAGCGGGCTTGGATCCTATCAGCGCGAAACTGTTGGATGATTTGATTTTGGAATTGCGCGACAGTCTTGAAACCACCGTGGTCATCGTGACCCATGAGCTCGCGAGTATTTTCGCCATCGCGAACAACTCAGTCTTTCTAGACGCTGACACCAAGACTCAGCTCGCCACGGGTGATCCCCGTGTTTTACGTGACGAACATGAGAGTTTCGTGGTTCGCAATTTTCTGCGCCGGGGCACAATCGATCCGGAGTCTGATGCCGCATGAGTAAGCAGAGTAATCCGACCTTAATCGGTGCCTTTGTCGTGGCGGCGGTGGCGCTAATCGCCTTGGCAGTTTCATTGTTTGGCGGTCGCGAGCTACTACAGACAAAGCTCTATTACGTCACTTACTTCGATTCGTCGGTGAAAGGCTTGCGGGTTGGGTCGAATGTCTTGTTTCGGGGTGTGCGGGTTGGTTACGTCACCGATATTTCTCTGGTGGGCGACGCCGAGACCCTCGAGTTCGTGACGCCGGTGACTCTAGAGCTTTTTCCTGATGCCTTGGCTATTACGCGGGATGGCAAGCTGGTTGGCGACGAAGAGCGCGAAACCCTGCGTATGGATGACATGATAGAGGCCGGACTACGATCCCAACTCGGTGTGGAGAGCTTCGTGACGGGTCAATTGGTGGTTGAGCTCGATCTGCATCCTGAAATGGAGCCAGTCTATCGCGGCTTAAGCCCACCGCATCCCGAAATCCCCAGCATCGCCTCGAATATTCAACTCATATTCGCCAACTTACAGAGTTGGTTTTCCGAGTTCTCTGAAAGTATTGATGTACAGAAGCTCGGCGCGGACGTTCAAAGTCTCGTCGATGGTATTGACAAGTTAGTTAACTCGCCAGATTTGCAGCAAACCCTCGCAGGATTAAATCGCCTGGTAAATGCGGAGGATACGCAGGCCTTGACGGGCGAGCTACGCCGCAGCTTGGATGATTTTCGCGCGGCCGTGGCTGATACTCGAAGTCTTGTTCGCTCGGTTGATGAAGGTCTGGAGCCGGTCGTTGAGAATCTTGGAACATCCCTTGGCAAACTCGACAGCACCTTAGCGGCGGGTGAGGATGCGCTGCGAATGGCGACACAGCAACTGCAAGGTGACTCGGAGCTGGCCGCCGAGCTCACTGATACTTTAGATGAAGTGAAAGATGCGGCACGCGCCTTGCGAATATTCTTGGACTATCTTGAGCGCAATCCTGAAGCGCTATTGCGCGGTAAGCGGAAACCTAAGGACTAGTCATGCCTAGTGTTTTAAGATTCATTTTTGTTGGCGTCGCTTGCCTACTGCTTGTTGTCGGCTGCGCGAGTTCGCCGAGCGTTCGCTACTACGCCTTATCATCTTTACCGGCCAAAGATTTCACGCCGGCGGGTGACTTACTGGTGGGCCTAGGCCCGCTGACTTTGCCTGAATACCTGCATCGTCCACAAATCGTAAAGCGGGGTCGTGGTAATGAGTTACTCGTGGATGATTTTCATCGCTGGGGTGAAGACCTGGAAGATTCCGTACCCCGTATCGTCGCGGCAAATTTGTCGGTTCTGCTTGAGGCTGCGTCGGTAGTTGAGCTGCCCACAATTGCCGTTGTTCGACCTAACTATCGGGTTGTAGGCAGCATCCATCAGTTTGATCTCAGCGCGCAGGGTGAGGCCGTGTTGATCGTGCAATGGAGTGTCAGTGATGGTTCCCAGATGATCATCGGCCCGCTTCGACACCGATACACCCATGCGTCGGAGTCCGCCTTCGGCGCTAATGCGGAGGTCGCGGCATTGAATGCGGTTTTGGAAGCCTTCAGTCGCGACATCGCCGCCGGTATCAACGCGTTGCGCGATGCAAACTCCACGCCTAGCCATTGAGCCGTCAACATGGCGCGAGAATTCGATTTGGTCCTATTTGGCGCCACGGGTTTCGTGGGCCGCTTGGTTGTCGAGCACCTGGTGGCGCGGCATGGCTCCGTGGGTTCACTGCGTTGGGCTATCGCGGGACGAGATCAGTCACGCTTGGAAGCGCTGCGCACTGAACTCAAAGCCAGTTATCTACCCATACTGACCGCCGACGCCGCGAACGCAGAGCAATTGTTAGCCTTAACAGGACGAACTCGTGTGCTTTGCACCACCGCGGGGCCTTATGCTTTGTGCGGCAGCGAACTGGTGGCGGCTTGCGCAGCCAATGGCACCCACTACTGCGATATTACCGGTGAGATTCCGTGGATTCGCGAAATGATTGATCTGCACGGTGAAGAGGCGCAAGAGACCGGCGCTCGCCTGGTGCATTGCTGTGGTTTCGATTCCATTCCGTCGGATCTGGGTAGCCTGATGATCAACGAGGCTATGCAGCACAAAGCGGGTGGACCTTGTGATGAATTGAAGTTTTTTTTGAAAAACGCCCGCGGTGGATTTAGCGGGGGAACCGTCGCGAGCTTGCTCAATATCGTGGAGCAGGCCCGCCACGAGCATAGCTTGCGTCGCCTATTGGCTGATCCCTATGCCCTTGATCCGCGCGCGTCGCGTCGCGGCCCCCGCGTATCCGATCAGACCGCGGCCCGCTGGGATCAAGATGTGCAATCTTGGACCGCGCCTTATTTGATGGGTCCGGTGAATACGCGCATCGTAAGACGCAGCAATGCACTGACTGACTACGCCTATGGGCTCGAGTTTAGATATAGCGAAGCCTTAATGACTGGCACCGGTGTGCGTGGACGATTGACGGCCGCGACTGTTGGCCTGGCCATGCGTAGCTTCATGATGGCGGCGGCCATTAAGCCCATCCGGACATTCATGCAGCGGCGATTCTTGCCCGTGCCCGGGGAAGGCCCGTCCGCTCAAGAGCGCGCAGCCGGATTTTTTGATATTCGCTTGGTGGGTAAGCGTGGGGGTGTCACTGTAAGGGGGCGAATCAGCGGCGATCGTGACCCGGGCTACGGCGCCACGGCCAAAATGTTGGGCGAAGCGGCCGTGGCTTTAGTGGCCGGTGATTATCGCGATGACATGGGGGGTGGGTCATTGACGCCGGCAGCTTGCTTCGGCACAAAGTTAATTCCTGCGTTGCAAGAGCATGCAGGCTTGCAGTTCATCGTTGAATAGTTCGTCTGGCAAATCGAGCGAGCCCAGCGAAAAGCTATGTCGTTTCCTGTGGCCAGGATAAATCGTCGGCGGGTTTTTCAATCAGGCTAATCAGCACGCCATCCGGGTCGCGGAAAGTCATCTCTCTATGAACGGCCTTGCCGTCGACTTCCACCACGAGTGGTGCACAAAGAATGTGATGGTCGCCGGCTTCCAGGTAGGCTTGGATTTTATCCAGATCGGTGTTGTAGAACACCATGCAGGTCTCACCTTGGTTGACCCGCGAGGTATCGCCGCCGCGTTTCGGGGGTGCAGGGTTGCCGACCTCGAATAGGCCCACCATGCCCCAGGCAGGGCCCGGCGCTTTGAGAATGCGTGCGCGTGTAATACTGCCCGCGGGCATGCCCAGCAGCTGGTGAGCATTGCCATTGCTAAATTCGCCCGCGAACCAAACTTCCTCCAAGCCCAGTACGTCACGATAAAACTTTGATGATCGCTCGAGATCGGCCACGAATAGTGCGCTGCGAGCCATGGGGCTAGTTTTTTGCATGCGGAATCACCTGTGTAACGAGCTCAGGCTAAGGGCCTGAGCACTACTTTGGCACAATCCGGCGTGGACCGCCCGCAGCATGCGATTGCACAGTTGCAGTAATGCAAAGATATAATGTCGCTAGCCACCCCGGGAAGGAATTTGTTATGCGGAAATCGATGCTGCTGGCGGCTTTGGCCCTGTTAATGGCTACCCCGATGACTTGGGGTACTTCACATGAAAATGAGAGCAGTAAGCGGCAAGCGCGAGTCGCCGGTGGCGCTGTGGTGGAATACGCGGGTTCCAGCCTTAGTGATGAGGATTGGGCCGAGCGTCGTCCAAACTTTGCTGCGCTCAAACCCAAAGCTCGCGACGAATAAACTAAAGTTAGTCTATTCGTCTGGCAACGCCGCCAGCGTCAATCCCTCTGCATAGAGATACTCGATATTGACACCAAGCTGTTCCGCCGTCAGTTCTAGTTTGCGGCGGATTGCCCAGTTGCCAATGAGCGGTGGAATCCAGAATTTCGGTTTCATGGAGGCGCTGACGCTTAGTCTTGTACCCTCGGCTTCCGCCGCTAAACGCCACTCCGTTCGATAATCTTCAAAGTCGCTGCGTTCCGGTATCGCAACGGTGACGAGTTTGTCCGGTGGTTCGGACTGAAAGCGTTCCAGCCGCTCAAAGCTCTTGCAGAAGAACCAGACGCAACTCTTAATCAGCGTGTAGCCGAGCTGCTCATCCGAGTCTGCTTCCCGGATGAATTTCGTTTCGGCGATGCCGTCGGCTAGGCGATGGAAGTTGTCAAAATCCACTAAAACTTGATGAATATACTCTGGTGTCGCGGCAATGCTGGTTTCCGCGCTCATGTCGTAGCGACCCTGATGGGCGGTAACGACCAAGCTGTGAATTTCGGTAGCTGTCGCAATGCTAGCGGGTACCAGTGCAAGAACCGCGGCAAGCAACGGGCCATTGCAGGCCCTTAGATGCCAGGCTGTGAGCCCTAAGCTTTCCAGTTGGGGCATACTGCGCCCTCAGCCTATGCGGCTTGCTGCTTGTTGATGTGCTCTTCCAGCTGAGCCAGCTCTTGCGGGCTTCCCAAGGCGACCGGTATGCGCTGATGAATGGCCGTGGGTTGAATTTCAAGAATTCGTTTGCCCGGCTCGCAAATTGCCTGGCCACCGGCTTGCTCGACTAAAAAGCCCATGGGGTTGGCTTCATACATCAGACGCAATTTGCCTTGCGGGGCTTTTTGGGTCGGCGGGTACATGAATAGTCCACCCTTAAGTAATATACGGTGAACATCCGCGACCATAGCTCCGGCATACCGCGCCGAGTAACCATTTTGCTGGGCCCAATGCAAGTAGTTCTGATAGCCATCCGGCAAGCTGAGCCGGTTACCCTCATTGAGGGAGTAACTCTTGTTTGCCGAGGGAATCTTCAGTTGTTTTTCAACGCAAACGAATGCACCGATGGCCGGATCTAAAACGAACATGTCAACACCTTGGCCAACTGTCAACGTGAAAACCGTGGATGAGCCATAAAGAATATAACCGGCGGCTACTTGCTCGGTGCCGGCTTGTAAGATGGACTGTTCCGCATCTTTCGCGCGGCGATCATGACGTAAAATGCTGAATATCGTGCCAACACCGCCGCAAATGTCTAGATTGGACGAGCCGTCCAAGGGATCAAATAGTACGCAGTAGCGCCTTTCTCCTTCTGCCCGGTCGCGTAAAATTACCGGCTGTTCGTTTTCTTCTGATGCGACAATGGCCACGCCCTCGCGACCACCCAGGGTGCGCAGTAAGATCTCGTTGGCGATCACATCTAGCTTTTGTTGTTGTTCGCCCTGAATATTCTCATTGCCCACACTGCCAAGGACGTCTTCTAGCCGGGCGCGCCGAACCTGCGCCGCAATCATTTTCGCTGAAATGGACATGGCCGACAGTATCCATGACAGGGTTCCGGTCGCACCCGGATGCTGCATCTCTTGTTTCAGGATATGAGATTGCAGGGTAGTGATGTCAGGGACTGCAGGCTTGTTCATCGTTCAGTATTTCTCTTGTTTGGACTGCCAGGGCATTGCTGCGGGCGCAGCTTAGACCATAGCGCTTGGCACCGCTAGCGGGCGAATCACCGTTTGGCGTGGGAAATTAATCCGCGGAGCGCACCTTGTAGTTACCGCGTGTTTCGTCAAATTCAAGTTTTAGCAAGCCCTGGTCTTGGGCGTCTTCCAAGAGCTCGGAAAAACTGCTGTAGCCGTAATAGCTCTCGGTGAAGCCGGGATAAACACGCTTCACGGTTTGTTTGATCATGGAGCCCCATACCGGATCGTAGTCCGCGTTGAGAGCATCCACAGTTTCAACAATTTTGTCTAAGGCTTCTTGTTGTTTACTTGGTTTGCCCTTGCTTTTTTTCTTGCGGGTTTTGCGCTTTTTGGAAACGGCGATCAAGTCATCGTAGTACACAAACTCGTCGCAGCTAGAGGCCAGAATTTCCGAGGTTGAATTGCGTACGCCGCATCCTAGAACACGCTTGTCGTTTTCTTTCAGTTTCGATACTAGTGGTGAGAAATCACTGTCACCGGTCAGCAAGGCAAATACGTCGATGTGGGATTTCGCATAGCAAAGGTCTATGGCGTCTACAACCATGCGAATATCCGCGCTATTTTTGCCACTCATGCGCGAGCGAGGAATATCTATGAGTTCAATTCCATGCAGGTGAAACTCGCGCGTGGATTTTCGGTATTGACTCCAATCGCAATAGGCGCGCTTGTAGACGATGCGTCCCTTTTCCAGTAGTCGCTTGATGATGAGTTCGACTTGGAAATCCGCGCCCTTGATATCTTTGACACCGAGAGCGAGGTTTTCGAAATCGACAAAGACCGCAATCGTGGTTTCTTTATTCATACGGCGATTCTAGCAGCGCACTGCCGTCGGTGGTGGTTTGCCTTGTGCTCGGTGCCGATTCATCCTGGTACAGACGCGCCTTGATTTGCTGTAAATATCGCTAAATTTTGACATCGGGGCTGGCGCCACCTTGGCTGCTCTGGCACCTTAGGCCCCGATGAGTAGTGAGCGTCCCCTGGTCGGCGTGGTGTCAGACCGCCGAATCATTGAGCCCCATTCATTTCATGTGATCGGGGAAAAATACTCGCGTGCCTTGGCGGATGTCGCCGGCGTGTATCCGGTGGGGTTACCGGCCTTTGAGGCTGATTTTGACGTTACGTCGGTATTAGCGCGCTTAGATGGTTTGCTGCTGACGGGCAGTCCTTCCAACATCGAGCCGGTGCACTACCGGGCTAGGTCCGGTATTTTGGGAAGCCTGCGCGACCCGGCGCGGGACCGGGCTACGCTGGCGCTAATTCCCGCGGCCCTGGACGCCGGCCTACCCCTGTTGGCCATCTGCCGCGGATTTCAAGAGCTTAACGTGGCGCTGGGCGGCACGCTGCATCAAGCTTTGCAAGAACTGCCCCAGTTTGCGACGCATCATGAGAATCCCGATGACCCCCTCGAGGTACAGTATGGTCCGGCGCACCAGGTCAACTTTATCGCCGATGGATTCTTTGCCGAGTTGTGGGACAGTGACCATAGCTTGGTGAATTCCGTCCACGGTCAGGGTGTTGCGGAGCTTGCACCAGGGCTCAAGCTTGAAGCGGTGGCGCCCGACGGCTTGATTGAAGCGGCCACGGTCTACGAAGCCAAAGGCTTTGCCTTGGGCGTGCAGTGGCATCCCGAATGGCAAGCCGCGGACAATGAATTGTCAAAAGTAATTTTTCAGGCCTTTGGCCGGGCCTGTGGTAGTAATCCATCATGAGCGATGCAAACAAGCTTGCTACCTGGCTGCAGGACCATAAAATTGAAGAGATTGAGGCGGTCGTTCCTGACATGGCTGGCGTGGCGCGCGGAAAGTTCATACCCGCCGCAACCTTTGCCAAACAAGGTGGAATGAAGCTGCCCAGCTCTGTTTTTATCCAGACGGTCACCGGTGAATATGCTGATGAACCATATATCGGCAGCATCGATTCGGACATCAATGCCGTGCCGGACTTGGCGAGTCTGCGCCGCATACCCTGGGCGACGGATGCTACGGCTTGTGTCATTCATGACTGCTTTTTTCAAGACGGGATGCCAGTGGATATTTCACCGCGTCAGCTGTTACGCAGTGTGTTATCGCTGTATGCAGCAAAATCTTTGCGTCCCCGCGTTGCGCCCGAAGTTGAGTTTTATCTCGTGCAACGCAATACGGATCCGGATTATCCGCTGGAAGCCCCGGTCGGGCGGTCGGGCCGCAAGGAAAGTGTCCGCCAACCGTTCAGCATGGATGCCGTTGATGAGTTCGAGCCACTTATCGAAGAGATTTACGACTATTGTGAGGCGCAGCAGCTTTGTGTGGACAACTTAGTACATGAAGCAGGTACCGCGCAGTTGGAAATCAACTTTGAGCATGGCGATGCCCTGGAGCTGGCGGATCAAATATTTTTCTTTAAGCGGACCGTTAGGGAAACCGCAATGCGGCATAACATTTATGCAACGTTTATGGCGAAGCCCATGCAGAATGAACCCGGTAGTTCCATGCACTGGCATATCAGTCTAGAGGACGAGTCCAGCGGCAAGAATATATTCGCCACCGATGAAGGCGAGACAACCCAATTGCTTGCGTTTATCGCTGGTCTGCAGAAGTTCCTACCGGAGCTGCATGTGCTTTGTGCGCCCTATGTCAATTCTTATCGCCGCTTTACGCGTTACTTGTCCGCCCCGATCAATTTGTCATGGGGCTACGACAACCGGACCTTGGGCCTGCGGGTGCCGCGTTCTGAGCCGCGCGCCCGCCGTATCGAGAATCGCCTAGCGGGCGCGGACGCGAATCCCTATCTGGCCATTGCGGCTTCGCTGGTGGCCGGGTACCAAGGTATGGAATTGGGCTTGCAGCCTTCCACGCCCGAAACGGGTAACGCTTATGAGAATCCTTTGGATTTGCCGCGCAATCTCGAAGTGGCCCTGCAGCGATTCGAGCAGGGTGAGGTTGCAAACAAATTACTGGGCGAGCGCTTTGTGAAGGTATTTGCCGCCATTAAGCGCGAGGAGTTCGAGCGGTATTTCGAAGTGATTAGCCCTTGGGAACGTGAGCACTTGTTATTAAGCGTATAGCCAGGCTTTCTTGCCCAATAAGTATCCATGAGCGCGATGACGGAGACTAAGCGACTGCAGGCATTGGATCGCAGTCACTACCTGCATCCTTTTACCGATCATAAAGAGCTAGGCGCCTGTGGTTCACGAATCATTACTCACGCCGAGGGTATCTATATTTGGGACTCCGAAGGCAAGCGTATTCTCGACGGTATGTCCGGACTCTGGTGCGTCAGTCTTGGCTATGGACGTCAAGAACTGGTGGATGCTGCGCGCGAGCAGCTAGAAACTCTGCCCTACTACAATAGTTTTTTTCAATGTACTCACCCGCCGGCGGTGGAGTTGGCCAGTCGTTTGGTGGACATCAGTCCGGAACAGTTTACCCATGTGTTTTTTACCGGCGGTGGTTCCGAGGCCAACGACACCGTGCTGCGCATGGTTCGCCAGTATTGGGCCTTGCAAGCTCAGCCTCGTAAGCAATTCATCATTAGCCGTCGCAATGCTTACCACGGCAGCACCGTGGCGGCAGCGAGCTTGGGGGGTATGCAAGCGGCACATGATTTGGGTGGTCTACCGATTCCCGGCATCGAACATATCGAGCAACCCTACTGGTTCCAACTGGGTGGCGCCCAATCGCCAGCGGACTTTGGCTTAACAATGGCCGCGCAATTGGAAGAGAAGATTCTTGAGCTCGGCGTGGATCAAGTGGCGGCCTTCATAGCTGAGCCCATTCAAGGCGCCGGTGGGGCCATCATGCCGCCGGATACCTATTGGCCAGAGATCCAAGCTATTTGCGATCGCTACGGCATCTTGCTGGTGGTCGACGAGGTCATTACCGGTTTTGGCCGCTTGGGTGAATGGTTTGGTTCCACGCACTACGGGATACGACCCGACCTCATGCCCTTTGCCAAAGGCGTGACTTCAGGTTACTTGCCCTTGGGTGGCGTGCTGATTAGCGATCGCGTTGCCGAGTTGCTCGTTGAAAAGGGCGGTGAATTCGCACATGGCTTCACCTACTCGGGGCATCCGGTGGCTTGCGCAGTGGCGAACGCCACCTTGGATGTCTTGGACAAGGTGGCTGTGATTCAGCGTGTTAAAAACCAGATTGCACCCCATTTTTCTGCGGTATGGAACGCCTTAGCGGATCATCCGCTAGTCGGTGAAGCGCGATCCACGGGGCTTATCGGCGCCTTGGAGCTTGTCGCCCAGCCTAATAGCCGGACGCGATTTCCGAAAGACAGAAAGGCCGGCACGCTTTGCCGCGACTTGGCCATGGCAAACGGTTTGGTCATGCGCGCGGTGGGCGACACCATGATCATTGCGCCGCCCCTGGTGATTACAATGGCGCAGATCGATGAGATGGTCGCTGCGGTGAAGGTCATCCTCGATCAGAGTGCCGAAGTACTGACAGTCGCTGATTGAGCTATCGTGGCAAGTAGTTAAATGTCTATCGCAAATTCTGATGCGGGCGAGTATCCGTACAGCTACTACCTTGCAACGGCAAAGGGCGTCGTCGAGCCACAAATCCTAGCGGAAAACATCAAGGCAGATGTTTGTGTTATCGGCGGTGGCTATACCGGTCTGTCCGCCGCGCTGCATTTGCGTGAAAAAGGCCACAGTGTTGTTTTGTTGGAAGCACAACGCGTGGGCTGGGGTGCATCGGGCCGCAATGGAGGGCAAGTTGGAACGGGTCAGCGTCAAGACGAGATGACCTTGGAAAAGCAATTTGGACGCGATACGGCCCGCAGGTTTTGGGATAGCGCAGAAGCCGCCAAGTCCACGCTGCGTGATCTGATTACTCGCCATGGCATCGATTGCGATTTGCAGTCGGGGCAAATGGTTACCGCGGCAAAGGCGGCGGATGCCCCCAAGCTTGAGGCGCGCGTGGAGAAACTGCAGCGGGACTATGACTACGCACAAATTGCCTATCTGAACCGCGATCAATTACAGGCTTGCCTTGGTAGCGAGCGGTATCACGCCGCCACCCTCGATCACGGTGCCATGCACTTGCATCCGCTAAATTATGCCTTGGGCCTAGCTCGTGCCTGTCGGGAGGCTGGCGTCAGAATCTTCGAGCTATCCAGAGTCAGTGGCTACACGCGCGCGGCTCCCAGCACCGTGACGACGGCGCAGGGCCAGGTCATGGCCGATCACTTGGTTGTTGCCTGTAATGGCTATCTGCAAGACCTCGAACCGCGCGTGGCGGGCCGTATCATGCCCATCAACAACTACATGCTGGCGACGGAGTGTTTATCTAACCCCCAGGAAATCATCGGCAATGGCGCCTGTGTTCATGACACGCAATTCGTCGTTAACTATTTTCGCTTGTCGGCTGATGGTCGCTTGTTGTTCGGTGGGGGGGAAACCTATCGACAGAAATTTCCCGCAGATATCGCTAGCTTTGTTCGGCCCTACATGCTTGCGGTATTTCCGCAGCTTGCGCAGAAAAGCATTGACTACGCTTGGGGCGGTACTCTGGCTATCACCTTGAGCCGCCTCCCACACATGGGCCGATTGGCGCCCAACTTGTACTTCGCGCATGGATTTTCCGGACATGGTGTGGCGACGGGGAGCTTCGCGGGCAAGCTGATGGCCGAAGCCATCGACGGTGAGCACTTGGGTTTTGATCTATTCGCTAGTTTGCCCATCAGACCCTTTCCCGGGGGTACCTTGCTGCGTTGGCCTGGGCTTGTGCTGGGCATGCTGTGGTACGCGCTGCGAGATCGCCTGTGAAATCGCGCTACATCCTAATTGTTGTGTTCGGCGCATTACTTGCTGCTTGCGAGCGTGATCCTAATGACGAATCGCGTTCAGAACTGCGTGTGTACAATTGGTCGGACTATATTGCGCCGGACACCATTGCTCGTTTTGAACAGGAGACTGGCGTTGAAGTGACCTACGACGTCTTTGACAGTAATGAAGTTCTGGAGGCCAAGCTGCTCTCCGGGGCTTCGGGCTACGACATCGTGGTGCCCACATCAGACTTTATCGGGCGACAGATTATGGCTGGAGTCTTTCAAGCCTTAGACCCGTCGCGATTGCCGAATCTCAAGAATCTTGATCCGGCGCTTATGGAGTTTGTTACTGCATTTGATCCTGAAAATCGTCACAGCGTACCGTATTTGTGGGGCACGACCGGTGTCGGTTATAACCTTGATGCCCTCAAGCAGGCGCTGCCAGAGGACGCGCCCTTAGACAGTCTTGATCTTGTGTTTAAGCCCGAGTATCTATCGAAATTGGCGGCTTGTGGTGTGGCTTTTTTGGATACCCCAGGCGAGGTTTTTCAAATGGCCCTAAACTACCTGGGCTTAGATCCAAACAGTTTGAATCCGGATGATTATCAAAATCAGGCGAGACAATTGTTGGATGGCGTGCGCCCCTATATCACGTACTTTCACTCATCGCAGTACATCAACGATTTGGCCAATGGCGATATTTGTATCGTACTGGGCTGGTCTGGAGATATCTTGCAGGCTGCTGATCGCGCGATGGCAGCCAAAAATGGCATAAATATTCACTACATTATTCCTCGCGAGGGTTCGGTGGTTTGGTTTGATCTACTGGCGGTTCCCAGGGATGCGAGAAATACGGACAATGCGCATCGATTTATTAATTTTTTGATGCAGCCGGAAATTATCGCCCAGATCAGCATCCACGTGAACTATGCGAATGCCAACCACGAATCCACAAAGCTCATGCCCGCCAAAATTGCCGCCAATCCGGGTATCTATCCGCCCGCGGATGTGCGTGCCAGATTATTTGTTGATGAGCCACTGCCGCCGAAAATTGTTCGACTTGTAAATCGCGAATGGACAGCACTAAAAACAGGCCGCTAAAGGAAACCGCCCCCGCCTTCGTTAAATTACAGGGTCTCTGTCGATACTTTGGCGATGTCGCAGCGGTTAACAGCGTTCAGCTTGGTATAAGACGCGGCGAAATTTTCGCAATTCTCGGTCCGTCGGGTTGTGGTAAGTCCACCTTGCTGAGGCTCATGGCGGGCTTGGAGACGCCTGATGGCGGGAAAATTATCTTGCAAGGTGAAGATATCACCGCAGTCCCGGCGTATCGGCGGCCGGTGAATATGATGTTTCAGTCCTACGCCCTATTTCCACACATGACGGTGGAGGAGAATGTTGCCTTTGGTCTCAAGCAGGACAACATGCCGCCGGAGACCATGGAGCAGCGCATTGCCGATGTATTGAACCTCGTGCACATGCATGACTATCGTCGGCGCAAACCGGCACAGTTGTCCGGCGGCCAGCAGCAACGCGTCGCTCTAGCGCGTAGTCTTGCCAAGCAGCCCAAGTTGTTATTGCTCGATGAGCCTATGGGCGCTCTCGATCGCAAGCTGCGGAGCGAAATGCAATTCGAACTGGCAGAAATTATTCGCAGAGTGCGAGTGACCTGCGTCATGGTCACCCATGATCAGGAAGAAGCCATGGTCATGGCCGATAGAATCGCGCTGATGGACGACGGTCGCATTGCCCAGGTGGGTCCGCCGATGGATGTTTACAATGCCCCCAGTAGCCGATTTTCCGCGAGCTTTCTGGGCACAGTGAACCTATTAGAGGGGCGCATCGTAGAATCATTGCACGGTACCACCGTGCTGGAACTTCCGGATATCGGCGGCAATGTTAAGTTATTAGACGAAGGGTCCCGCGAAGTCGGTTCCGCGGTTTGCTTGGCATTGCGGCCCGAAAAGATTGTATTGAGTGATCGTCCCTTTGATGCTCACTACAATGCGGTTGCCGCGACCATAGATGACCTCGGGTTTCTGGGTAGCCAGATCCCAGTGGCCGGGTGTTAACTGCGCTAATGCCCAGCGCCGACGCGCCGCCGGGCCTGGAACACGGTGCGGAGGTTTTTCTGGGCTGGGCAATTCGCGACGGCGTGATGTTGTTTGGCTGATGACCGCTAAAACTACTAAACGCGATTGGCCGCGGCGGCTTCTGATTGGGATTCCTTTCTTCTGGCTGCTGCTCTTTTTTTTGTTGCCCTTTGCCATCGTGATCCAAATCAGTTTGGCCGAAGCTTTGGTGGCGGTACCTCCGTTTAGCGATCTGCTGGTATGGGAAAATGGCGATCCGCGGTGGTTGGCGACACTGGAAAACTATCGTTTTCTCGCCGCCGACAAAATCTATTTTCTGGCCTACCTGAATTCACTAAAAATTGCCGCTGTATCGACTTTGCTTTGCCTGTTGATCGGCTATCCCATGGCTTGGGCCATCGCGCGTGCGCATCCCAGAACTCGCAATATTTTGCTATTGCTCATCGTTATGCCTTCTTGGACCTCGTTCTTGATCCGCGTTTATGCCTGGATGGGCATACTTAGCAACACGGGCTATGTGAATAACATCTTAACGGGGCTCGGTTTGGTAGATGGCCCGGTACAACTATTGCGTACGGATTTCGCCGTGTATGTGGGTATCGTCTATACCTATTTGCCGTTTATGGTTTTGCCCCTGTACACGAATCTGGTGAAACTGGATTGGCGATTGGTCGAGGCTGCGGGCGATCTGGGGGCAACCGCTTGGCAGACTTTTTGGCGAGTAATCTTGCCTTTAAGCCGTGCCGGCATTATCGCAGGCTGTCTATTGGTTTTTATTCCCGCAACTGGAGAGTTTGTAATCCCGGAACTCCTAGGTGGCGCGGATACATTGATGATCGGCAAATTGCTGTGGCAGGAATTTTTCAATAACCGAGACTGGCCGCTGGCGTCAGCCGTGGCGATACTGCTACTGGGGATCTTATTGCTGCCGATATATTTCTATCATCGTTCACAAAGTGCCGAAAGCCTGGAAAAGGCTTCAGTGCGTCCTATCAGGGTAACTCCATGAACCGCGAGAGTACCGGCTTGCGATGGTGCCTTTGGGCAGGCTTTCTATTTTTGTATTTGCCCATTCTCGTCTTAGTGATTTATTCATTTAACGAATCGCGCTTGGTTACCGTATGGTCGGGCTTCTCAACCAAGTGGTACGGCGAGCTTTTTCGCGACCGTCAAATTATTGAGGCGGTACTGCTAAGTCTGCGTATCGCCGCGCTATCGGCAACCGCCGCGGTGGCGCTGGGCACGCTGGCGGGGGTCAGCTTAGTCCGCTTTGGCGCGTTCCAGGGCCGCAATCTGCTTGGTGTCATGATTACCGCGCCGCTGGTTATGCCGGAGGTCATTACCGGGCTGTCCTTATTGTTACTATTCGTCGCGCTTGGACAAATGATTGCCTGGCCCTCCGAGCGGGGCATGCTCACGATATTCATCGCCCATGTGACCTTTTGTACCGCCTATGTGACGGTGGTTATTGCGGCGAGATTGCGCGAGTTGGATGATTCTTTGGAAGAGGCCGCCGCTGATCTAGGGGCGACGCCGCTCAGGATATTTCGATCAATTACTTTACCCATCATTGCACCGGCGTTATTGGCGGGTTGGTTACTGGCTTTTACCTTGTCCTTGGATGACTTGGTCATTGCAAGCTTCGTCAGCGGCCCCGGGGCATCGACCTTGCCTATCGTGGTATTTTCCAGCGTAAGACTGGGCGTAAGTCCAAAGATCAATGCACTGGCGACGATTCTTATCGTCACGGTGCTTCTAGGCAGTTGCTTAACGTGGTGGCTGATGCGGCGAATGTCTCGGCGCTGATGGCTGTTCATCGAGCGGGTTGGGGGCACGAATCTCCGCGGAGTCTTTATGATTGAAATTAGTTGCAAGTTATCGCGATTGAGAATTCGCCGTCGCCCATTTGTTCTTGCTGCCTTCGTTTTGTTGGTTGGTCTTAGTGCATGCTCCAGCATGCATAAATCCGAGGATTTTGAACGTCATCGCAATAGCCAAATTGTTTTACCCCATGATAGAAACGATGTTTTTTACTTTGACGTTAGTTTTTCGCCGACCATGCCTGATGACGACTCGAGTGCTGAAGCCAGGCGGATGGCATGGCTAGACGCTTGGGTAGCGGTTCGAAAACTCTGTCCGAGCGGATATGTAATCCGCGATCGTCGTGAATTCGGTTTTCTTGAAGACAATCCGGCCAGACGTGACGTTCGCTATGAGGTGAGTTGTAACTAGTCCGTAGCGTTTTCTGGCGCCATTTGCTCCAGCAGTAGACGAGTCCCGATTCGCAGTCCCCAGCGATCAGTAAATCCGCCGTTAAGCTCCAATACCTTGACCACCGGTTGGATGCTGCTAATACGGCGCGTGGAGAGCGGTGTTGTATTGGCCGTAATACTCACGATTTGGCCTTCGGCATCAACAAAAACCATGTCTAGTGGGATTAAGGTGTTTTTCATCCACATATTGATGGTCGCCGGCTCGGGATAGCGAAATAGCATGCCCTCGAACTCGTCCATTTTTTGTACGAACATCAGTCCCTGACTTTGTAGTTTGGGTACATCGGCAAAAGCCGTTCGGATATGCAGACATCGAGGGCCGGCAGTTTCCAGTATCAAACTACCTTGCGGGAAATCCTTGAGCAGCTCAGCAGGTTCGGCGGCGAAACCAGGCTGCAAAAAGAACCAAATGATTGCCAGTGACAAGGGGCTGCGTCGTCTCCGCGGCAGTCCGATTACCGTAGGCACAACGGTTTCATGGCTATTCATCAGCGAAGAGATAGCCGGCGAAACGGAATTCTGAAGGCGTCACCGCACCCGCACCATTGATTGCGGCCAAGGCGCCTAGGCAGTAGAGATCTCCGGCGAGAAAGAAGTTTTTCGAATCCTCGACATTAATCCGCCTCGATTCACTGATTGTGACCCAGCAGCGTTCTGATTCGCCGGAGTTATAAAATTGCTTGGCTTTTTCATCCACGATGGTCAGGTTGATCGGCAATTCGCGACCCGCTGCTGAGTCGGGAAAGCTGGGTATTCCCAAGACAAACAAAAGATTTTCATCGTCATTGTTTTGCGCAAACAGCAGTCTGATCCCCGCGCCCTTGGGGCGGAGCATGCCGGTACATTTCAGCCCGTCGCCAGACCAGTCAATGTCGCGTTGCAGAGTGCCGTGCAAACGGCCAATCAAATACCCTGGGGACTGTCCGGCACAAACGTTTAGCTGTGGCGGTTGCAGAAAATTGGGCGGCGTTTTTCCAGGAAACTGCCGGCCCTGAACAACCACCCAGGCGATCAAGACAAGTGTGGTCAGTACGCCAGCTGTGCTGCTCAAGGTACTAAGCCCTTGCGGCGCTTCGGTTTTTTTTGCCTGCATTGGTGGCTTATTGTTCATATCGTGATCCCGCGGAAGCATACCCCAGACTAGAACTTGCTATGCAAGCCGGCTCAGGGGAATATGGCTAATCATGACGATTCTTTCGCGACAGAGAGCTGCCCTATCCACCGGTCTGGAGTACGATTTCTGTGACAGTTTCCTAGGGGAGTACTTGGTCGCCCGAACTCCCCGGGGCATTTGCCATCTTAGCTTTACCGACGGAAATCGCCCGGCCAGCCTGGAATTGTTGGCGAGCCGCTGGCCGGGGATGAGTCTGGAACCGCGCTTCTTGGGCGAATTGCAGGTGTGGGATCTGCGCGCGACTGAATCTAGTCGCCTAAATCTGGATCTTCGCGGAACGGCTTTCCAGCGTGAAGTGTGGGCGGCTTTGTTAGATCTCTCCCCGGGTGAGACGCTCAGCTATGGTGACCTGGCATCCCGCCTCGGCCGGCCCAAGGCCGCCCGGGCCGTGGCCAGTGCGGTGGGCAGCAATTGCATCGCCGTTTTGGTCCCCTGCCATCGCATCGTGGCGGCTGGCGGTGGGCTGGGGGGCTATCGCTGGGGTTTGGAGCGCAAGGCTGCGCTGCTGCAGCGGGAGTCTTTGCGCGCCGCCTAGGGGCAAATTAGGGCCGAATCTGGTCCATTTAACTAATTAACCGAAGTGTGAAAGAGCGCAACGTTCGCCGCCCTGTCGCCGCCTAGTCTGCGGAAACGGCTGAACCAAGCGTGGTTTGCGCCTGTATTCCTGCGGTTGGGAGCGCACCGGTAAATGGTCTCAAGGTTTGCAGAACAGCGGCAAGTGGGCTTTCGTTGGCTCAAATTCTCGAGCTTTGTCGAAGAGGAATTTCGGCAATACTATGCTCAGGCCACGGCTTCGCGCGCGCGCTTTATCATCGGCATCGCCTTAGCATCGACCCTGGTCATGATTGGTACGCAGATCGCCAAGGGTGGGATCGATTTCATGGTCGGTTTTCAAGCCTTGATCATGGTGCCGATTTTAACGGGTACTCTCTATTCATCCCGATCGTCGCAATACAGGCTTTATCAATTTCTGTTGGTCGCCAGCGCTTTATTGATCGGTCTCATTTTAAATTCCATTGTGACGCGGGCTGTACTCGACGATATGCCGTACTATTTTGGTGCGGTCATCGCTTGGCTATTTGTGGGTTGGCTGATTCTTGGTCTTACTTTTCGTGCCGCGGCCCTGGCGTCTGCCGTTTTGTCATTCAGCTACATTTGGGCCTTGATGCATTGGAGCGTCGGTGCCACAGAGGCCTTGTTTGAGTCGCTGACCTTAGTCACCGTGAACATTATCGGTGCGTTTTGTTGCTACCAGCTTGAGCACGCCGAACGACGTTCCTTTCTGGAATCCAAGTTTCTTAGTGAGTTGGCCGAGCAGGATGGTTTAACGGGTCTGCACAATCGCCGCAGTTTTGATCAGCATCTTGATCGGCTTTGGCGGCAGTCTAGGCGCGAGCAGTCGCAATTGACTTTGATGCTGATCGACATAGATCACTTCAAGACTTATAACGATGCCTACGGCCACCAAGCTGGAGACGACGCCCTTAAGCGCGTTGCGGAAGTGATTGGTGCAGCGGCGCAGCGTCCCCTGGATATTGCCTGCCGCTATGGAGGTGAGGAGTTCGCCTTGCTGCTCTACGGCCCGGTGAGTGAATTCGGTAAGGATCTTCCCGAACAAATTCGTGGCGACATTCTAGCGCTGAAAATTCCACATAGGAAATCTACTACCTCTCCCTATCTCACCGCGAGCGTAGGGGTGGCGATCATGATGCCCAACGCCGAGCGCAGTATGGCGGGTACCTTGCAGATGGCGGACGAGGCTCTCTATCAGGCTAAGGATGAGGGCCGCAATCGCGTGGTTATTAAAGAATCGCCGCATTCGGAAATCCAAACGGGTCGTTTTCGCGCCGCCAAGACCGCTACGGGCTAGCGCTGGCTACCAATGTCCCGTATTCGGCATGGTCGACCAGGGTTCTTCGGGCGGCAGCGGATCCCCCGCTTGTAGCAATTCGATGGATATATTGTCGGGTGAACGCACAAACGCCATTTGGCCGTCCCGGGGCGGCCGATTGATGGTGACACCCGCGTCTAACAATCGTTGGCACAGGCCATAGATGTCATCTGTTTCGTAGGCGATATGGCCAAAATTCCGGCCTTCATCATATTCTTCGGGATCCCAGTTGTAGGTGAGTTCAATACAGGCCGATTCATTACCGGGAGCCGCGAGGAAGACCAAAGTGAAACGTCCTTGCTCGTGCTCCCAGCGTCGCAATTCTACTAGTCCAAGTTTGCGGCAATAGAAGTCCAATGACTCTTCGATATTGGTGACGCGCACCATGGTATGTAGGTAACGCATTTATGACCCTCAATATAATGCAGCGGATTGGCACGACTTGTTGCATCGCCGCCGTGGCTGCGTAAAGCTATGGGCTCTGATTGTCACCGGCAAGCCGGGCTCATGCCCCGATCATAGCCTTATCAGCGGAAGCGCGCATGAGCAGTTCAGCTAAGACCATAATTTATGTCCCGGGGATGAAGCCGAAACCGCCGGTGGAGATTCATCGCGGCAATCTTTGGCGTGCCTTGCTGGAAGGCGCTCGTCGGATCAATCCGGATGTGGCTGACGATATTGCGGGCCACTTTGATCGCTTTAAATTGGCCCCCTGGCCACATCTATTTTACCCGCAGCCCAGCGATCCCAGTCCTGATTTTCCCGGCTTGGAAAGGCTGCTGTCGTTGCCAGGTCCGGAGCCTAGAGACCTGAAGGATGCGCGTCATTGGAAAAAACGCCTGATTCGATTGCTCTACCTAGCCGTTGACAGTGCTCCGTTCTTGCTCAAGTTAATTCCCGCCCCTCAGCTAAAGGAGAATATAGCGGATAGCCAACGTTACTTACGCAACGAAGATGGGATGGGTGAGCGTATACGTGCCCATGTTGCTGCCGAGATTGAAGCTGCAAGCCGAAGAGATGATCGTATTCTTCTGATAGCCCATAGTCTCGGTTCAGTCATTGCCTGGGATGTTCTGTGGGAGTTTAGCCGCCGCTCCCAACAGGCAATCAGTATCGATTTATTGCTGACTCTCGGCAGTCCGCTAGGTCTAAATTTCATGCGCAGCCGTTTGCTGGGGGCATCGGCCCAAGGGCCGTCTCGCTATCCCAGCAATATTCGGCGTTGGTGTAATTTATCGGCTGTTGGTGAACTAACGGCTCTAGATAAAACCATGGCGGATGATTATCAAGAAATGCTCAAGATGAATCTCATTGAGAGTATTTCTGATCAAACAGACCTAAAAACCTATTTTCGCGGTCCGGATGGGCTCAATGTGCATAAATGCTATGGCTACTTGATCAATCCTTGCACGGCGGAAATTATTACCAATTGGTGGCAGAAAGCTTAGGGCGTTTCGATCTTTGGCAAGATAAGAATATCGATGCGACGATTTCTTGCCCGGCCTTCTTTGGTCTTGTTGTTGGCAACGGGACGCGTGTCCCCATAGCCCAGCGCCTTTACCCGGTAGCTGGGTACGTTCAGTCTCGTCACGATAAAATTGCCGACGGCTTCCGCGCGTTTTTCGGACAGACGCAGGTTGGCTTTTGAACCCCCTGATGTATCCGTATGACCCTCGATGACTATCTCGCTGCGCGGAAACACGTTTATGGCCGAGCGTAGTTTCGTCAATAGATTGATTGCACGCTCATCCAGTTCCGCGGAGCCGGTACGAAAGCTTAGGCCCACCATGCGCAGTAGTAAGGAATTGCCGTCGCGAATGCTGATGGCTTCCTGTGGGGTAAAAATATTCTCAACGCTTGAAAACTGTTCTCGAACGCGAGCTTGTGCTTCAAGGCGTCGAACCAGAGCACTGCGTTCAGCATTTGCGCCACCCAATTGCTCATCAAGTTCGCGAATTTCTTCTTCTAAGCCTAAAACTTGGCGATTGGCCTCGCTCAAATCTTCTTCCATGTTTGGAATGCGCCGGAGTTCGTCCTGTAAGCTATTCTCAACTTGGCCAAAGCCATCGCTAAAATCGGCGTCGATACCGGCCGTATTGGCGAGATTACGTAAGGGTTCTTCCCAGAACAGAATGAGTTCCTCCGTAGTCATATCCTTTTTTTTGAGTCGCTCTGCCAAGTCGGCAATGAATTGAGCATGTTTCGCTTCTTTGGCCGCTTGATCGGCCAGCTCCGATGGTTGATCGACGGCGTAACGATCTGCCTCTAGCGCCGCGTTTGCGCTGGCAAGTAGAGATTTGGCGCGCTGGGTGGTGCGGGGTGCGTAGCGTTCCGCTTGTGATTCCATCGCCGCTTTGAGCGCTCTATCTGCGCTGCTTAAGTAGCGAATCTTTATCGCTTGTAGTTCCGCCGCCGCATATTCTCCCTTGGCGCGCTCTGCATGTTGACGAGCGCTACGCAAATCCTCTTTTTCCAAAGCTCGCGTGGCTCGATTGAAGCTTTCTTCGGCTTTCGCCCAGAGTGTTGGACTTAACTTGAAGGCTTCTGCATCTCGCGCTGCCACGCGCGTTTGCAATTCATCAGCGAAATTTACTTCGGCCAATTCGATCGTATTGAGGGCCCGCTCGAAAAACTCAGCCGCCTGCGTTAAGCGTTTTCTTACCCGCGCGCCACTTTTTCCTATTTGTTGGTCAACTTGGGCCTGCTTGAGGGCTCGGGTGCCCTCGGCATAATAATTCGGCGACAAAAGCGCGCCTTGACGAGCTTCAAGCTCGGCGCGCATGGCTTGTGCACGGCTGATGATTTGTTCATTTGAGGTTTGCGCGATGGCGCTTGCGGTGAATAGAACAAAGCACGAGTAAGTAAGCAAAGTCAATAATCGTGTTAGCACAGCCGCGCTCTCCCGCATTGCTAGGAATAATAGGTCAGGGCATCGCCGTTTGTGTGGATTACCTCACAGAATCTGCCAGCTTATGCCCGTAGTCTCTACCCATGCTCGCCAAATTCTACACAAGGTTTTTGCTCCGTTCTGCTGAGGAAGACTACGCCGATGAGTATAGCGGCGTGGTGGAAGTGAATGCTCAAGCTGAACAGGTATTAGAAACCCAGGAAATTGAGGCATTGCTCGCGCAAAACTTCGAGCTTGAGGCCGACAGCGTTGAATTGCTGAACTGGTCTCGGCTCCACTAACTGTCTTCTGGCTTTACCGATCAGCCAAATATGATCGGTACTATCTTCCCCCTGTATTGCCCGGCCTTGAGCCGGGCTTTTTTTTGCCCCGCTAGTGCTGGGAGAGCCGATACGCGATTGGGCACCAGGCCGGCGCGGTCCAAGGCCAGGTAATTGGCTACCGGCTCCCGCCGGCCCGTGCGAGAATAGAGCTTCTTGAGCAGCTAGCAGCAGATTAGTGAGCGAATTTAAGGGCATACCCATACACCGCAGCGGCGAGAAATACCGAACAGCAGTGGGCTTCACGGCCGTGAAGGATGGCATCAAGTCCAAAGCGGGGTCGTCGGTGCTTCCCATCGAGCGCAAGCCGGCTTGGTTGCGCGCGAAATTGCCCATGGGCACGGGCTACCAGGCTGTTAACCGCAACGTGCATGAACATCAGTTGAGTACAGTTTGCGAAGAATCCAAGTGTCCCAATATCGGTGAGTGCTGGAATGAGGGCACCGCGACCTTAATGCTGATGGGCAAGGTTTGTACCCGCGCTTGCCGGTTTTGTGCTGTCGATACCGGGAACCCGGCCGGTTGGCTCGACCCCCAGGAACCCGAGCAGGCGGCCGACGCCGTGGCGATAATGGGGCTGCGCTACATCGTGCTGACTTCCGTGGATCGCGATGACTTGCCCGATGGCGGCGCCGCCCACTACGCACGCTGCATCCGGGCCATTAAGGCTCGCAACCCGGATACAGCCATCGAAGCGCTAACGCCAGACTTTCAGGGCATGGATGCTGCTGTCGCAGCGGTGGTCGAAGCGCCTCTGGATGTGTTCGCCCACAATATCGAAACCGTTGCCCGACTGACATCTCAAGTGCGGGATCCGCGGGCCAGCTACCAGCAGTCCTGCGCTGTATTAGCCAGTGCGAAGCGACTACGTCCTGATATTCTAACCAAGAGCAGCTTGATGCTGGGCTTGGGTGAAACCGATGCCGAGCTTGCCATCGCCATGGACGATCTGCGCACGGCGGGTGTTGATCTGTTGACCTTGGGTCAGTACCTACGGCCAACGGTTAATCATTTGCCGGTGGAGCGTTTTGTACACCCCAAAAAGTTTGCCGAGTACCGGGCGCTGGGTCTTGCCAAGGGTTTCGTCGAGGTAGTTTCCGGGCCCTTAGTTCGTTCTAGCTATCGCGCAGAACAAGCCCTGCAAAAAAACAATGTTGGACTGGGCATAGAGAATTAATCGATGACCGAATTTTTTATGGACTACGGCCTATTTTTGGCCAAGGCTGTCACTGTGTTGGTGGCGTTGGCTGTCGCCCTAATAATGATTGCCGCCCTGTCGCGAAAGGGCGGGCAGGAAATTGGTCTGAAGGTCGAAAAACTCAATGATCGTTACCGGAATATGGCCCAAAGCGTGCGCCAAGCGATTTTGAGTAAATCGGCGCTCAAGAAACAATCCAAAGCGGATAAGCAAGAAGATAAAGCCTTAAAGAAGGCCGCGGACAAGGGGCAGGAGCAGCGCAAGCGCTATTTTGTACTCGATTTCAAAGGCGATATCCGCGCCAGCGCGGTGGCGCAGCTGCGCGAGGAAATTAGTGCCGTGGTGTCTGTGGCAGAGCAGAGCGATGAAGTGATGCTGCGGCTTGAGAATCCCGGTGGTGCGGTGCATGAGCATGGCCTTGCGGCCTCTCAGCTCTTGCGGCTGAAAGAACGGGGTATTCCCTTGACTGTGATGGTGGACAAAGTGGCCGCCAGTGGTGGGTATCTAATGGCTTGCATTGCCGAAAAGATTATTGCCGCGCCGTTTGCCGTAATTGGTTCCATTGGCGTTATTGCCCAGTTGCCGAACTTCAATCGGGCCTTAAAAGATCGCGGCGTTGATTTCGAACAAGTTACCGCCGGGCGATACAAGCGAACTGTCACTATGTTCGGAGAAAATACCGAAGAAGACCGGGAGAAATTGCGCGAAGAACTAGAAGAGGTGCATGTACTCTTCAAAGAGCTGGTGGCGGCGCATCGCCCATCCTTAGACATCGAAGCGGTGGCCACTGGCGAACATTGGTATGGTACTCGCGCCCTGGAGTTAGGCTTGATCGACGAGCTAGGCTCTAGCGATGATTACTTGCTCAATGCCGCCAAAGACGGGGATGTTTTCCGCGTCACATGGCGGGCAAAACAGAACCTCCAGGAGAAAATCATGTCTATGATGGAATCAGGGGCGAATTTCCTCGGTTTTGATACTCAGCGACGAAATTTTCCCTAAAAAGTGAATAATTGGCTGTTTGCTCTGCCTCGGTTTACGGATACTTGGGCCTGAACAGCCAATAAATGCTGCGGTGTGATGAAAATGCAAAAATTTCTTCTGTTGGCGGGGCTCTCTGCGTGCTTGGTTCTTGCCGGCTGTGCTTTGCCACTGGTCAGCGAGACAGAAAAAGAGAACGAGGCGGAAAAGCAATTCGAGCAAATGCGTGCGAGTTCCGTCGTGTCGAACGATGCTGGAGCGCGTAGCTACATCAACTGTATCGCTCGGGCCATTGTTAATGAACTGGAGGATCCCTACCGGAGTATGGATTGGGACCTGGAGGTCTTTGACGACGAGGGCATCAACGCCTTTGCCATGCCCGGCGGCAAGATTGGAGTTTTCACAGGCTTACTAGAGGTCGCTGAAGATCAGAACCAGCTTGCCGCGGTGCTTGGCCACGAGGTTGCCCACGTTACCCAGCGCCACGTCGTTGAACGGGCGAATCGTGCCGTGACAACGCAGATCGGTGTCGTTGGTGCGGCCGCCGTGCTGGGTGCAGGGCAGGGTGGCTACCAGCTATTGTCCATGGGGGCGCAGCTTGGATTGAATTTACCCTTTGGTCGTGGTCAAGAAAGCGAGTCCGATACGGTTGGCTTGTTGTACATGGCTGATGCCGGCTTTGATCCGCGCGCCAGCGTTACCCTGTGGAAGAACATGGAGAAAGCTCAAGAGCTAGGTCCGCCAGAGTTCTTATCCACGCACCCATCTTCGGACACGCGCATCCAAGATCTCATTGCCCAATTGCCGGAAGCTCTCCAGCGCTATAACGCGGCACGGGATGCCGGGAAGGAACCTAATTGTCGTCGCTAGTGGGCGCGCGTAGCGAGACTTCGACCAGCCGGCAAAGCTGGTCAAGCTTAGGTCGTGGCTACGTTGTGACTATGACTGTCCTGGGATTTCTGGGCGGTTGCACGGTCATTGAAGACATTTTTACGGGTCCCGGCGGATTGGGGCCACCCGCTTCACGTTACCCGCGGGGTCAGCTGCAAACACCCATTGATTCCAAACGTTTTGTGATTCGCGAGGGGCAGGATGTCGTTGGCGAATTGCAAATCGTCAAGGCGCGTGAAGAAGATACCTTTGTTGATATCGCGCGCAGCTACACGCTGGGTTACGACGAATTAGTGCAGGCCAATCCCGAGGTTGATCCTTGGTTGCCAGGCGCGGGCACCGAGATCGTCTTGCCCACGCATTACGTTCTGCCCGACGCGCCGCGTGAGGGCGTGGTGCTGAATATCGCGAGCAAGCGCTTGTTTTACTACCCGCCCGTGCCCGAGGGCGAGGAAATCATTGTGGAGACTTTTCCCATTGGTATCGGCAGGGAAGGCTGGGCGACACCAACGGGGGCCACAAAAGTGGTATCCAAGGCGCGTGATCCGGTTTGGTTTGTTCCCGCCTCCATTCGTAAGGAGCATGCCGAGGCCGGCGACCCATTGCCTGCACAAGTGCCGCCTGGTCCAGATAACCCGCTCGGTCATCGGGTGCTCGGTTTGGGTATGCCGGGCTATTTAATTCACGGGACCAACAAACCAGCGGGCGTGGGGATGCGTGTCAGTCACGGCTGTGTGCGTTTGTTTCCAGAAGATATCGAGTATTTGTATTCCCAGGTTCCAGTGGGTACGCCGGTGCGGATCGTTGATCAGCCTTATCTGTTGGGTTGGCGAGGGGGCGATTTACTATTGGAGGCTCATCCACCGCTGCTGGAAGATGAACGTGATTGGCCAGTGGTGTTGCCGGAGCGCGTGCGCGAGCGATTGGTGCAGCATGCCGAATCGCCTAAACGGGTGGACACAAACGCGTTGGCTGAGCTGGCACAGCAACAGCTGGGTTTTCCGGTATCGGTGTTGCACACGAACTCGGCTGTCGAGACGAGTCTGCGGCTTGCCCGCCCCGTGGAAAACATCGTTCGTTATGAATGGTTGGCCGATAGCATCGACGAATAGTCGTCTTGATAAAGCACTAGGTCCCGAAGCGCCGCCCTGTTAGTATCGCCACCAGGGTTGTTGTTTGCAGGGTGCCGCATTGTCCGACGGTTCCGGCAGCGGGATATTTGTGCTTGAAGGGGCGCCAGCGGGCGACCCTATTCCCCTGCGTCGCGAAACCGTGGCCGCCTTTGTTGGTCCTGCGCCGCGTGGTCCGGCCAATATTCCGGTGGCCGTGCGCAGCGTTGCGGAGTATTTGCAGCGTTTCGGCTCCCTGGATAAGACCAGCCGCCTCGAAGAGTACCTCACGGGGTTTTTTGACAACGGTGGCAGCCTAGCTGTCATTGTGCGCGTGTGCAGAGATGACCAGCACAAGCGCATCACACTGCCGGCCGGAAAAAGCAAACTCGTACTCGAAGCACTGCATCCTGGACCGCTAGAGTACTTGCGAGCGTCGGTGGATTACGACCAAGTTCGAGGCGACGAAAATCAATTATTTAATCTGGTTATTCACCGCTTGGACTCTGGTGCGCAAGGCTTCGTGGCCGAGCAGGAAATTTATCGCCGGGTTTCCGCTGACCCTCAGCACCCTGATTTTGTAGGCCACGAACTGTATCGCTCGGATCTGGTGCGGTTGGTGGGGGATGGCCCCAGGTACCGTCCCGATGCGACCATCGGTCCCACGGCTGAAGTCAACAACGCCTGGGTCAGCGCGGAAGGGGGCGGCGCAACAGCTCAAGAGTTGTCTGATTACGACTTAATCGGCTCAATCACCGAGGCCACCGGTTTGCATGCGTTAGAGCAAGTGCCCTGCGTTGACTTGCTTTGTGTATTACCACCACGGGCGGGAGATTCTCTGGGGCCGGTGGCCGTGTTTGCGGCGGAGCGTTACTGTCGACGTCGCAATGCAATGTTGCTCATGTCACCGCCTAAGTACTGGGACTCTCTGGAAAGTATTCTCGCTGATCAGCACGACCACGGATTGAATAGCGCCAATGTATTAACTTGGTATCCGGCGGTAAACGGGGCAGGCGTTGCCGGCATGATTGCCGGGGCTCTGGTGGCCGCTGATGCAAGGGATGAACGGTCTATTGATAGTCTTCGATTGCGCGCTCAAGTAAAGCCCACCCAGCGTCTGACTTTGATGGAGTCGGCTGCCTTGCAGCGGGCGGGTATCAATACTCTCAGTAGCGCGGGTACGGGCCGTTTGTGTCTAAGCGGCGCGGTAAATCTTGGCCGCGCTGGTGGACTATCGCCTGAGTGGTACAAGCTTAGTTATCGCCGAACCGTTCTACGGGTGCTCGGTGGTGTGGCTCGTGGCAGCCGCTGGGCGATGTTTTTGGCTAGTGATCCCGATTCTCTCCGGCAATTGCGCGAGCAGTTACAAGACTACCTAGCCGGTTTACGGCGCTGTGGCGTGCTTGTTGGTTCGCAAGATCGCGATGCTTGGTTTTTGCATTGTCCGACGGCCGGCGAAAGCAATGAGCTTTGTTTGCAATTAGGTATTGCCGTGCGGCGACCAGGTGAATTTCTAGCCTTTCATATTAGCCACAGTCCGGCCAGCTATAAGGTTCGTGAACTTGGTTGGCAGCCTGTGTTGGCATTGGCCAGTTAGTCAGGCGCTTGAGCGCTACATCGTCGCGTTCCACAGAATCCGAAATATGTCACTAGCTGATGGTTCTAGCGTGATCTGAGTCACATTGTGGCTTTGGTGGGACAGCTATAACCGTCAAACGGAGATAATTTTCGCTATTGGCCCAATGTTGAGCGCGACGAATTTGCTTCCTTAGCCTGACGTGCGGCATTTGGCCCAAGATCGAGGACAAGCAATGGCGACGAACGAGCAAACGCCCGAAGGATTGTTACCCGTTTACAGTCTGGAAGAATTTTTTCGTGACTCACTGGATGCCGCCATGGCAAGTAATCAGTGTGTCATGGATGCTCAAACTAGCCATTACGTGGTCAATTTGCTGACGCTTTTTTCTCGCTCCGAGGCGTTCTATGAGCTTGGTCCGGACGGCCCGCAACTACCACCTCTGGCCCTGATGTTGGCCGAGGCCAGCGACGCACCGACTCAGGAGCAGCGCAATCACGGTTTGCAGCGCATGGGTGATGTTGCTTTGTTCGTGGCGGGCTTTTTCGCCGATCACCTAAGCCGCGCCGCGGTGGACGTTGACTATTACGTCTGCATGGGTGGCGGCGCTTATCACAGTCTGGCCGACAGTTTGCGGGGAACAAAGCGCGGGAAAATATTCGGCGATGTATTTTCGGAACTGGGTGCCAAGTTTGGCGATGTGGTTGATGTACTCAATGAGGTTCGTGATTCTGCCCGTGGTACCAATGATGAAGACGCTTTGCGCCTTTACGAGCTGTGGGTAAAGACGGGTAGCGCCCGGGCAGCTCGCCTCTTGCGTGACATGGGCGTGCATCCCTTGGGAGAGCCACGCGGTAGTTACTCACACTAGGGCTGAGACGGTCTTCTGATGCAATACTTCAGGAATAATTTTGCCGCCGTGGTTTTGCTGCTATTCGACATTGCTGTGCGTCGGTTTTCCGCAGTTGGATAGGCAATGCTCGATGGCTTACAAGGTTTGCTGGGCGATATCTATGGGCTTGATCTCGCCGAAGACGTCAGAGATTTTACGATTACCGACCCCCTGTTGCTAAAAGTATGGGAGGCGGAAGGCGCGCGCGAAGGCGATGAAAAATTGCTCGTGCGTCAAGACGGTGAATATGTGGATCTCGCTCTGTTTCTACACGACGATCTACTCGCCCGTCTTGCTGAACGTGATCCGGTCGAGAGCTTAGCCGCGGAGAATTTGGCCGATTTCTGCCTGGCCTTAGAGGGCGTCAGTCACTTCGTTTACTTGGCGTGGAACGCCATGGCGGATCGTTGTGTCACTTTATTGGAAATGGAATTACAGGCTGAGATCGACAAGTATATTTGCGCGCGGGTGTTATCAGTCCGCCAGCGCAACAATAAATTGGCGGATGACTTGTTTCACCGGTTGTTTGGTCGGCTTGAATTTCAACCAGGTCTGCAAGCTGATGAACACCGACGCTACATTTGTGCGGCAAATTTTGCTAGGCGCTACTGCCGCAGCCTTGAAAAGCGCTTTGAGCCCGGCCATCCGGAACCGGCCATGACCAGAGAGCTGCGGGAGTTCTGGCGCCTCTGCCAGCCCGAAAAATTCAGCCACATTCACAGCAGCGCATTCGCCTGAATAGCCGCGTCCGTGGCATTCACTCGCCGCTTCTTTTAAGCTGCGAATTCCTCATCAACGAGCTACCGGGCGGAGTTTGGTCATGCACAAGTTTTATCCGATATTTTCAATCGCTACTATGTTTCTCGTGGCTTGTGGCGGTCCGGAGCCCACGCCAACGGCCGCACCCGATGCTGGCAGCGAAGCTTTACCGGCGAAAGCGGCCACGGCATCTGTCGCTAGCCTGGCCGACGTGTTGGCGGGCGAGCATCGCAGCGAAGAAAATCGCGCGCGCGATATTTATCGTCATCCCAAGGAGACGCTAGAATTTTTTGGTCTGACGCCAGCAAGCCAGGTGGTAGAGATTTGGCCGGCCGGCGGTTGGTATACCGAAGTCATCGCGCCCTATGTCAATGAATCGGGGCAATACTATGCCGCGCATTGGGACCCGGAATCAGAGACCGAGTTTGTGCGCGCGGGCGTGGCGCGCTATCAAGAAAAGCTTGGCGCCCATCCCGAGATCTATGGCAACGTTAAAATGACCGTATTGATGCCGCCCGATAATATGGAGGTAGCGCCGCCAGATTCCATGGACATGGTCCTGACCTTCCGCAATATCCACAACTGGATGCCACGTGGTTGGGCCGAGGATATGTTTGCAGCCATGTATCGCGCGCTGAAGCCTGGCGGCGTTTTGGGTGTGGTGGAGCACCGTGGTGATGCTGCCGTCGAACAAGACTCTAAAGCTGCCTCGGGCTATGTGAACGAGGACTATGCCATTGCCTTGGCCGAGGCCGCCGGATTCGTGCTAGAAGCCAAGTCCGAAATCAATGCGAATCCGGCGGATACTAAAGACTACGACACGGGTGTTTGGACATTACCGCCGACCCTGCGTAAGAAAGATGAAGATCGTGAGAAATACTTGGCCATCGGCGAGAGTGATCGTTTCACCCTGAAGTTTCGTAAGCCGGCCGGCTAAATCAGCCGCCGGTCAAAAAAGGGGCCTACTTCCCTGTAGGCCCCACCAAATCTACGCTGGGTTGAAGAATCCGCGCAGCATCATTGACGATCAATACCAACGGTCATGGTCGTAAAAGCCAAGGTGCAAACCATCTAGCCAAAGCTCGACGGTGGTTCCGCCGCGCCGGGCGTAGTAAGGCGCTCGGACGGCATGGCGATGGGCGTGGCGACGTGCATGGCGACGCGCTTGGCGCCAATGACGTCGGGCTTGACGGGCCTCACGACGAGCCTGTCGAATGTGCCGGCGGTGATGTTTGTGCCGCCGCACAACACGTCTGGGCTCATGCCGGTGTCCGGCGCGAAACTTACTACGTCCCGGCGCCCAGTGACCCGCATAAGGATCATGGCGCTTGGCGTGTCGTCCGTGACCACCATCGGCATTGGCTGTGGTTGCAGTACCCAGTAGCAGGGCGCTGGCCGCCAGCATTGCAAGTAGTTTGTTTTTCATGAGACTAACCTCGTGTTCCACCGGGCTGATCTCCCGGCCTGCGCAGCCAATGTAGCGAGTGCATGCTGAACCGCGGCTTAACCTGAGGAGGGTCTTGGCAAAACTGTGCGGTGAACATAATCTGCCGGCAGTCAGTTCAGCTCTCATTCACCCGGTATCCGCTAGGCTAGCGCCTATGGTCAGTCATTCCGCCTGCGGAAAATCGGCGGTGGCGACCGGTGAATAGCGAAAGCTTGAGGCTGGAAAAATGCAGACGAAACGAAAGAAACTCTTAGGGTTAGTGGCTTTGACAATGCTGTTGCCTGCCTTGACCTGGGCGGGGCCCTACTCACGCGGCCGTCATGCCGAGAGCTTTTGGGTAGATGCCCAAGTTATCCATGTTGAGCCACGCGTGCGCTTGGTGGAGATAACCACGCCGCGTGAGGTGTGCTGGGACGAACCGGTACGCCACGTCACCAACCACTACGAATCCCATACACCAAAAGTCGTGGGCGGTATCCTCGGCGGTGTACTTGGTAATCAGTTCGGTGGTGGGCGAGGCCGGACCGCCATGACCGTAGCCGGGGCATTATTAGGGGCTTCCGTGGGACGGGATGTCGCGCATCAACGCGCCGTGCCGCCGTCCTCGTATACGAGCATAGAGCGCCGCTGCGAGCTGGAGCAGACGGTGCATACTGAGGAGCGCATCGATGGCTACCGGGTAACCTACCTGTACCAAGGTCGCGAAATGGTGACTGATACCAAAGTCGATCCCGGAAATACGATCCGCGTCCGTGTACGGGTTGACTCCGTCACCTATAATGATCCTCCGCGTCGATTTGCGCCAAATTATCAGCCCCGCAGACTGCATTACCGGCACTAAGAGCCCATGAAATACGCAAGACACACAGTTTCTTGGATAAGCGCCATGCTTGTGTGTTTGTCGTGCCTGGTGTTGCCGGTAGAGGCGCAAAGCCGGGGTGCTCAGTTTCAACTTGTCCAAGCCCCGGCCGCCAAAATCTCCCGGGATGAAGCGGCTGCCATCGCGCGCGATGCAACCGGCGGCCGGGTATTGAAGGTGGACTACGTCGGCGGCGGGCGACCGGTTTACCGGGTCAAGGTCTTGGTTGCGGCCGAACGCGTCCGCGTTCTGCGTATCGATGCCACAAGTGGCCGGCTACTGAACTAGAGCCAGGCTAGGGCAGCCATCATGCGCGTTCTAATTGTTGAAGATGAAACTGCTCTACGCGAGCAGTTGGTCACGGCCCTGCGCAAAGCCGGTTGCGTGGTCGATGCCACGGGCACGGGGACCGAGGCCCTGTTCATGGGTAAGGAATATCCGATTGATGTCGCGCTACTAGATTTAGGCTTACCGGATATCGATGGTCTAGAAGTGCTCCGCCGTTGGCGGGAGGCGGATTGCGACTTTCCCGTGTTGATCTTGACGGCTCGCAGTCGCTGGAACGAAAAAGTAGTCGGCTTGGAAACAGGCGCAGACGATTACTTGTCTAAGCCATTTCATATGGAAGAAGTGATCGCCCGCCTACGCGCCTTAGTGCGGCGTTCCAGCGGCTGGGCGAACACGGTATTGGCCGTCGGTGATATTGCCATCGATACCGCTCGTCAAACTGTCGAGGTTCGCGACCGAGAGATAGATTTAACGGCTTACGAATACCGCTTGCTGGAGCATTTCATGCTACATGCAGGCGAGGTGCTTTCCAAAACCAAGCTAGCTGAACATCTGTACGATGAGGACACGGATCGCGACAGCAATGTTGTCGAGGTTTTAGTGGGCCGGTTGCGGCGAAAGCTAGATCCAAAACGAGAGCTGTTGCCCATTGAGACTTTGCGGGGCCGCGGCTATCGCTTGCGCGTGCCGTCGAACGAGGCTGATTCACGGCAAGGCGCCCAGTCGTGACGGCAGGGGTGTCGGCGGGCGACCAGCAATGGTCACTGCGCCGGCGTTTGCTAATTTCAGTGATGCTGATTGTGGCGGTGTTCTTGCTGCTGGCCGGTGCCGCCGTGGATCGTGCGTTTCGCAGCAGCGTGTCCGAGCTGGCCCATGATCGATTGCTCTCGCGGACCTATTTATTGATGGCTGCCGCCGAAATCGACGAGACGGGTGGTTTCAATATGTCCGGGCGTTTAGCGGAGCCGCAATTATTCGTGCCCGATTCCGGCGTTTATGGGGCTGTGGCGGATATTTCCGGGCAAACGCTGTGGCGTTCAGAATCCAGTGTCGGCGAACCCATTGCTTATCCGGGGCCGAGCGAGCCCGGTCAATCGAAGTTCGGTGAATACGAAGATGCCACCGGGGCTGTGGTGCTCACCTTGTCTTATCCCGTTTACTGGGAACTCGAATCGGGTATTGAGCGCGTATTGGTATTTCAAGCCGCGCAAAATAGGTCGGGATTGGATGCTCAGGTCGGCGCCTTTCGATATACCTTGAGCTTGTGGTTGGGAGGTACGGGCCTATTACTTTTGTTGGTGCAGACCGGCTTGCTGGCCTGGAGCTTAGCGCCCATGCGGCGTGTTGCGGGTGAGTTGGGCGAGATAGAAGCCGGCCGGCAGCGCCAGTTAGGTGAGGGATATCCGAGTGAGTTGGCGCCGCTGACGGAAAACTTAAATGCGATGATTCGCAGTAATCGCAGAAGATTACATCGCTATCGAGATTCCTTGGGTGATTTGGCCCATAGCTTGAAGACGCCGGCTGCGGTGCTGCGTTCCAGTACCGTGGATGCTTTGTCAGAACCGCAAAAAACGGAACTCCTTGAGCAACTCGATCGCATTGATGCAACCATCGATTATCAATTGCAACGCGCCGCGGTTTCGGGGCGCTCGCCCTTGGCGAATCCCGTGTCTGTTGCCGACGAGGCTGAGCGAGTAAAATCGGCACTAGAGAAGATTTACCGGGATCGAGACTTGAGTTTCGATTGGCAGGTAGAACCCGGCACGCTTTTTCATGGTGATCCGGGTGATTTAGCGGAAATTCTGGGTAACCTTTGCGACAACGCTTGCAAATGGGCCAAGGGGCAAGTGCGCCTGCGCGCGTGCAACGAACAACAGGCTGAAGGGCGGGTGCTCTTCCAACTCATGGTCGAAGACGACGGCCCGGGGATTGCGGAGTCTCAGCGTGCTGAGGTGCTCAGCCGCGGCGTACGGGCGGATGCGAGGACGCCGGGCCAGGGCATCGGCTTAGCCATGGTTCGCGCTATCGTCACGGAAGTCTATGATGGCAGCCTGGAAATCTCCGCCAGTTCTTTAGGCGGCAGTATGCTCCACGTTAGAGTTTGAGCTGCGGGTAAAGCCTAAGTCTCGGGATTGATGCGTCCGGCGCCCACAAAGATGCGCCGATAGTGTCCATCATTCAAGTTCGCAATGGTTACCCGTCGCCCCGTTGACGGTGCATGGACAAAGCGGCCATCGCCTAAGTAGATGCCCACATGTGAGATTCGCGGCCCCTGTTGAAAAAACAGCAAATCACCAGCCTGTGCTCGCTTGAGGCTAATGGGTGTGGCGTACTTGTACTGATCACGAGAGGTTCTTGGTAGCGACACGCCGATTTGGGCGTAGGAAAAATACACCAGGCCGCTGCAATCAAAACCGGCGGGTGACTTACCTCCATATCGGTAGGGAGAGCCGATTAGCCCGGTGGCAATTTTTGCCGCTTGGTCACGCGGTGTTTGTACCGAGCTTTTTGGGACGGCACTGACCGTGGTTTGATTGCTCGGGGCCGAGGAAGCTTGGCTGATGCGCGGGTTGTGGGAGCAAGCGGACGACAGCGCGGCAAGCAAGCACAGCAAAAATAGCTGGCGGATGCTGACCAGGGTTTTCGGGATGTCAAACATGCTGCAGACGCGTATTCGCAGAGTTCAAAACGGATACCTAGATCCTGCCTAATGCTTGGCGCCATTGATGTTTCTTGCCTCACAGATTTGTGTGTTCCGCTAGACGCGGATCACACTATCGTTAAGTGGGTAGATTTTTGATCCAGGTCTTAGTCACGGATGTTTCATAGCATAGACGTTACTACTGTTCGTCAAAGGCCATTGAATTGGCATGCGATAGCACAAAGGCTGCGCTATGATCCGAATTGCCGATTAACGGACTTTGGCACGTAATCGAATCTGCAAGATATCGGTATGGAATATTCATTGCGTCAGCGAATCAAGAATTTCACGGCCTACATTATGGAGACGTGCGGAAACTTCTAGCGTATTAGGCAGTGTGTCAACGAATACTCGCAACGCGAAAGCCTAAATTTTGACATCCCCGGCCATCTATGCTGCAGTGAACCGCGAGACAGTTCGATGTGAACCTGCAATGTCTCTTGCGCCTAGCGTGTTTGCTCGCGACCATCAACTGTCATCGGTGTTTAGCAACAAACGAGGCTATGTTATGGATTTAACAGGACTACTAATTTTTCTGTTAATCGGCGCTGTCGCAGGTTGGTTGGCCGGCACCTTGATGAAGGGTGGTGGCTTTGGGCTGATCGGGAATATCGTCGTCGGTATTCTCGGTGCTGTGATCGGTGGTTTCGTCTTTAGCTTACTCGGTATTTCAGCAGCCGGGATCATCGGCTCGATAATATCGGCAACTGTGGGTGCCGCTCTGCTGCTGTTCATAGTTGGCCTGATCAAAAAGGCATAGCAGGCAAAGTCTATTGGGCTGGTTCACCCCGTATTGAGGCGCGGGTGAACCAGCCGGTTTGTTCTGCTCATTAGCGAAACTATCAGGGGTGATTCTTTGAGGAGTCTGTGGCTCGCCTGCTTTTTCGCGGTACTTCTTTGGTCTGCTGTCAATCCCAAGGACTACTTTACTTGGGTGCTCGAGGTTGCACCGGCGGTCATTGCCTTGATCGTGTTGGCCGCGACAGAAAATCGTTTTCGTCTCACGCCATTGGCCTATTTTCTTATACTTCTGCACAGTATCGTACTGATGGTGGGCGGCCACTATACCTACGCAGAAGTTCCGCTTTTTGATCAGCTGGGTTCTTTATTGGGCTCGGAGCGAAACAACTACGACAAACTGGGGCACTTCATGCAAGGCTTTGTGCCAGCCTTGATTGCCCGAGAAATACTCATACGCAAACAGGTAATTGCTTCGATTCCATGGCGGAATTTTTTCATCATTTGTTTTTGCCTGGCTTTCAGCGCGTTTTATGAACTTTTGGAGTGGTGGGTCGCAATTTTCTCCGGCGAATCCGCGGAAGCCTTTCTTGGGACTCAGGGCTATGTTTGGGATACCCAGTCAGATATGGCTTATGCTCTCGCGGGGGCGATACTGGCTTTGCTACTGCTAGGAAAATTCCACGATAGACAGCTTCGCGAGTTGTGATTTCTGCGAACTGATTCATGTGCGTTGCGGTGCTGGCTAACTGAGAATTGATCGACGGGACTGATTGCCGATATTTGAAATACTTAGCTTGCAGCGTCTCCTGCGGCGCGTTAAGTAATCCACCGAAATTAGAATTAGGGAGATCTAAATGTTTGTGACAAATACTGAAGAGGTGCCCGGTAAGCGAATTACTGTTTGTTTCGGCGTGGTATCAGGTAATACCGTCCGGGCGAAACACGCGGGCCGGGATATCATGGCGGGCCTTAAGAACATTGTCGGCGGTGAACTCAAGGGCTACACCGAATTGCTTGGGGAGGCCCGTGAAGAAGCCATGACTCGCATGATCGACCAAGCCAAACAAATGGGCGCCAATGCCGTGGTGAATGTCCGTTTTTCGACATCATCCGTCACGGCGGGAGCGTCAGAGATTTATATCTATGGCACTGCTGTTACCGTGGAGTAGAGCGCATGACCGATTTATATATTTTGCTATTTCTAATTGCCTTGGGTTTTGTGATTGGTCAGTTTTTAGAGCGCAAGCACTATCAATCTATTGCCTTGCGTGAACAAGAACACCTGGGCCTGGTGACGACCAGTAGCAAGCGTCCGGTCGGCGAGCTTGGCACGGTCCGCGATGTGCGACTGGTGCAGGGCCAGGTTGTAGTATCCGTCGACTATTTCAAGCGTATGCTCGCCGCACTCCGCGCCTTTTTCGGCGGCAATGTGCGTGCTTATGAAACCCTCGTCGACCGGGCTCGCAGAGAAGCCATATTGCGGATGAAAGAATCCTGCGCGGATGCAACGCAAATTATCAATCTACGCATTGAGACTTCATCTATCTACAAGGGTAAGGGCAATCAGGTGGGTTCTGTGGAGGTTTTGGCTTACGGTACGGCCATCTATGCCTAGTTGACCATGAAATACGAGCCCGCGTTACCGGACAGAAACAGCAATGTTTCTCATGAGCATCCAGCACGAGAGTTTATTGTCTTGGTGTTGGGTTCTGCTGTATTGCTGATCGCGGTGTACTTCGCCTTGGGCTTATTTATAGATCAGGCGGTGGAATACATTTCGCCACAACGAGAAATGGCGATTTTCGAATCCATGGGCCTAGACTCTCTAGGCATCGATGATGCCGAGCTTCTGGATGATGAGCGGGTTGAAGCTGTGCGCCGATTGCTCGATGAACTGACTCAGTGTGTGGACGTTGGTTATCCGGTCAGTTTGAGCGTCATGGCCGAAGATCTAAGCAACGCATTCGCCATGCCCGGCGGTCAGATGGTGTTGTGGTCGGGCCTGCTTGATCAGGTCCGGTCGGAAAACGGCCTTGCTTTTGTGCTTGCTCACGAATTGGGCCACTTTAAGAACCGCGATCACTTACGGTCTATGGGGCGACGGCTCATTCTGATGGCGCTTGCCGTTGTTTTCACCGGCGCGAATTCCGATTTATCGAAGTTCATGGCTCCGGTTAGCAGCCTTGAAGAAGCGCAACACTCACAAGAGCGCGAGCGCGCGGCTGACGCCACAGCCTTAGAAATCATCAACTGTCACTATGGCCATGTTGCCGGCGCCACGGAATTTTTTGAAGCTGTGGCTAAGGAAGATATCGGCTTCGATTTCAAGCTGAGCCATTATTTCTCTTCGCATCCCGAAGCCAAGGACAGAATTACGGCCATTAACGCAGCGATTCGTCAGTATGAGTACGCGGTGGGTGATACACGCAGCCGTTTGTAACTCCTGTCAATTTTTTCTCGGTGGGTACTCTTTAGTTGAGTGGCGTACTCACTCAGAAATATTGGGATTTGCCTCTCTTTAGCGCAATAAGCGGCGGGTATTCTGCCTGATTCCGTTTCGTTTTCAGATCCTTTTCGGATCTGTCATTAGTATGATCAGGTGTTCGCATTTGCCAAACGACTGCCCGTGGTCTATATGTACTCTCTAATTTGCCGCGATGTCGATCTCGGCTTTACTAATTGGCTGGCATGGTGCCCAAGGAATTCTCTCTAGCACACCGACTAACAGGTCTCGGTTAACAGCTTGATGCGTTCTAGCTTGAGAATTCTCTCGAAAACAGACTTATCTTTTTGACGAGCAGGGGAGCGACGAGTGAACAAGTATATTGCGGAATGTTTTGGTACGTTTTGGTTGGTGCTTGGCGGTTGTGGCAGCGCGGTTTTAGCGGCTGCTTTCCCAGATGTTGGCATCGGCCTACTGGGTGTGTCGTTGGCATTTGGTTTGACTGTGGTCACCATGGCCTATGCCATCGGTCATATTTCGGGCTGTCATTTGAATCCCGCTGTATCCATTGGCCAGTGGGCCGGCGGCCGATTTCCGGCGGGGCAATTGTTGCCCTATATCGTGGCACAAGTACTGGGCGCGGTTATTGCCGGCGGTGTGCTGTACTTAATCGCGAGCGGTCAAGCAGGCTTTGAGGTCTCGGCGGGCTTCGCGTCGAACGGTTATGGTGAGCATTCTCCGGGAGGCTACACCCTGGTTGCGGCACTGATCACCGAGGTCGTGATGACGGCGATGTTTTTGCTCATCATTCTGGGTGCAACGGATGAACGCGCACCCGCGGGTTTCGCGCCTTTGGCCATCGGTTTAGGTTTAACATTGATTCACTTGATCAGTATTCCGGTGACCAATACTTCGGTAAATCCGGCACGCAGCACTGGCGTTGCGCTATTCGTCGGTGACTGGGCCTTGGCGCAACTATGGTTGTTCTGGGTCGCACCCATCGCGGGCGCGGTTCTTGGGGCAGTGATGTACCGTTTGATTGGCGGCGAGCAAGACTAGAATCACAAATTTGCGGAGTAAAGCCCGGCCCCGACTCATCGTGGCCGGGCTTTTTTGTGTTGGCTTCTAGCAGCCAGATGATTTACCAAAGCTGTAGTCAGAACTGGCAATCGACTCTCGGGTCCTTTTCGGCGTAGGATGCTACACACCACTATCTTTCGGGAGACAGCGCATGCCTTGGTGGGGTTGGATAATCTTGGGCGCCTTGGTCTTGGGCTCAGAGTTAATGTTCGTGGACGCGGCCTTTTATCTCGTGTTTATCGGGATTGCCGCCTTTTTAACCGGGCTTCTTGGTCTGGTGGGTGCGCCGTTAACCCCGTGGGCCCAGTGGCTGGTTTTTGCCGTGCTGGCTGTAATTTGTATGGTGTTGTTTCGCAAGCGCCTGTATGAAAAATTCCGCGGTGGTATTGCAGATTACGAAGACAGTGCCACGGGCGAAACACTGCGCTTAGAAGAAGACTTGCCGCCGGGGGAGTCGTGCCGCATGGAATTTCGTGGCACCACTTGGACCGTGGTCAATTCCGGCACCGTCGGCATCAATGCTGGCCAGTTCGCTAAGATTAGTCGCATCGAAGGTTTAAGCCTGATAGTCGAATCGGTCGATCAGGGCAGTTGATGCTTTAGTGGAGAAACTCCCATGGAGAATATTACTTTTACCGTCGCCATTGCCATCGCCATTATTGCGATTATCGTGTTGGCGAAAACCGCCGTCGTTGTGCCCCAACAAATGGCTTATGTCATTGAAAATCTCGGCAAATACAGCCGTACCTTACGGGCTGGGTTTCATATCCTAATTCCTTTTATTGAGAAAGCCGCCTATAAGCATAGTCTCAAGGAAATTGCCCTGGATATTCCCGAGCAAGTCTGTATTACCAAAGATAATGTTCAAGTTGGCGTCGATGGTGTCTTGTACATGCAAGTACTCGAACCGGAGCGCGCCTCCTATGGCATCTCAGACTATGGTTTTGCGATTTCACAACTGGCGCAAACAACTCTGCGTAGCGAGATAGGCAAAATTGATCTAGATCGTACCTTTGAAGAGAGAGCATCCATCAACGCTAACGTGGTTGCCGAGTTGGACAAGGCCTCTGACCCCTGGGGCGTTAAAGTGCTTCGTTATGAGATCAAGAATATCAATCCGCCAACCGATGTCCTGGGAGCTATGGAAAAACAGATGCGTGCCGAGCGTGAAAAGCGCGCGGTGGTATTGACCTCCGAAGGTGAACGAGATGCCAAAATTAACGAAGCCGAGGGTGAGAAGCAGCGGGTAATCAAAGAATCAGAGGCGGCAAAACAACAGCAGATCAATGAAGCCGAGGGCCAGGCTCAGGCAATTCTAGCGGTGGCGACGGCCACCGCCGAAGGGTTGAATAAGGTGGCGGAAGTAGTGAAGCAGGAAGGCGGTGACGCGGCCATGAAGCTGCGCATTGCCGAAGACTATGTGGAACAATTCGGTAATCTAGCCAAACAGGGCAATACCTTGGTTGTTCCGGCCAACCTCGGTGATGTTTCGTCCATGATTGCCCTGGCCACGAGTATCATCAAGGATAAAGGTGCGGCGCAGACACCCGAGCCACGACTTTGATTTTATCGGGGGCTAAAAATTATAAGCGTCAGCACGTGTCTGCGCTGCCGGCAACCAGGTTTCGTGAATATGTAGCCAGCGTAGCGGCGCTGCTCTTTGGAAGAGGACGGTAGCAATTCTGCCGTTGTTTGCCGGTTTTGATGCCAAGGCATTGCGTTGCCATTCTTCATAGGTCGCGAGAATCTTGTTACCAAAGATGCGCCGAATTTTTGTGTTGCGAATCTGGATACGAAACGCCGGATTGCTGGCATAGCCGTTGTGGATAGACTCAGCTAAGTCTTTCAGGTTTAGTAGCTTCCCCGAGGGCGGCACTAACAAGAAGTCTTCAGCAAATCGAGCCGTAAATTCGCTCTGAAAGTTGTCTTTAGCGTTGACACCTGAGAACCAGCCGACAAAAAACTCATGGAGTGATTCCACTTCATTCCTGACCAGAGTTTCGGTGCTAATTGTCATAGATCGGGCTCAAGCAAAAATCGGCAGCTACTCGCCACCCGTTTCGTTATCCGCACACGCGCCATTCACGTATGAATAAACACGCTCGTCGGCACAAGCTGCGCAATCATTGGGATAAGTCACCGTTTCGGTCGAATCGCAGGGCGTTGTTACACAGCGCAGGCCATTGTCCCTGGTGGCACATACGGGCCTATAGATATCAGCGCAAGAGTAGGGCCGTAAGTCAGCGCATTGAATGACTTGCGGCTCACCGCCGTGGGTTTCGTGGTTGGCGTTCGAGCAGGCGATCAGCACTAAGCTAAGTAGCAGTGTGCGTAATAATTGCATTGATCCGTCTAATCCTTAGTTAACCGCCTTAAGGTGAGTACCGGTAGTGTCCAGTGATGGGATACGCAAACAGCGCATTTTCAAGCTGCGGCCCAGAACCGATGTTATGCACCCCCAACCAGCGAAGGCCGTCGCTGCTTCTTCTATTTGTGACAAGACCAATATGCGGGAGGTTCCCGGGCAAAATCCAGGTGACCAGATGTCCGCGATAATACTGCAAGTGCTTGAGCCCATTTGACCGCCGTCCCCGCCATTATGTCCATTTCGCAACTGTGAACGGCTTCAAGGCCTCGCATTTCGCTTAGAGCTAGACTCATGTTTCTCGTAGGACGCCCACGACAATTAAAGTCTCCTTGCGAGCTAGGCGTGGGCGTCCGTTTTCGAGCTGTTCGCCGACCGTCCGGTTGAGGACGTCCACAGTGAAGGCGGCCAGGTTTTCGATCACGCGCGGAACGCTCCAGTTCGCTAGCTAATCGAGTTTGCACTTCTCCACCAAGAGCTGATTAAACTGTCTTGGGAATTCGACAAATGGCGCATGGCCAGCCCCGTCAATAATCACCAGTTCAGAGTTGGCACCACTATCTAGCAGCATGTTATTGAACTGTTCGCCTAAGCCAAGGGGCACTTGCGGATCAAGCTCTCCCCACACGATCACACTAGACACCTGCAGCCGGTTTGCCGCGATATCGGCGTAGGCTTCTTCTTTCAAAGCCCTAAAACTCGGATGCAGCGGTGTCATGCGCAAGGCTTGCATCGCTTCACGGGCCGCCGTCGTTTTTGGCAGCCGGTATTGATCAACAACCCGTTGCGCTTTTTCGTGCGTGATGTTGTTCCCGCTGGGATAGCGCAAGGCCATCGAGCGCCTCGCGCTGTGCGCGGTTGGGCCCGTGGGTGGGTCAACAACTCGAGCGGTGTACATCAGAAAAGCGAGGGCATCACGCATTAGCGCCGGATCGTCGGGAACCATCACCGTATCAACGTTCACTAGACAGCTGACTAAGTCCGGCCTATCCAAGGCCACCCGAGTCGCCGGCCAACCGCCCTGGGAATGGCCCACCAAGGTCACATCGCGCAGCGCTAGTGCCTCGATAAAGTTCTCTAGATGCATAGCATCCAACGAGAAATAATTCGCATAGTCATCCGGTTTGGCAAGGTTGTCAGTACCCGCCTGTGCTAATCGATCCAGTGCAATCACCCGAAACGATTTCGTGAGGGAATAAAAATTCTGTTCCCATTTTTGCGCACTATTGTTAGCCCCGCCGGCTTGCCCCCCGTGGACTAGAACGATGGTTCGCCCAGCTCCTTTGTCGAAGTATCGCGTGCGAATGCCGGAGACCTCGATATATTGGGCCTCCTCGAGTGGCATGGCATTTAGCCATTCTGACTTAGCCCTGGGGGCAGCTTTCTTTACGCTAATCTCGGTTTCACAGATTAAGTCGCCGTCTCTATTCTCAACGCGAACGCTAGTCCTACCTCGCTGCCTGCCCTTCAGCACGATGTGCATACCAGGACGTTTATCGTCGACCGCGCAGCGCCGTAGTGCTTGTTTATAGACTAATTGAGCCTTCTTTCCCGGGCTGGCCAACAATTCAGGAAATTTTTCTTCGGTGCATAAAACAACATCGGTTTCCTCGCCTACGTAAATTATCCGCGGCGTAAGATTGCACTCAGCGGCTTGAAGGGCGTTGCCCAGCAACAAGAGTAGTCCGGCACACAATAGTTGCCGTGCTAAATCGCGCCAAACTGCTCTGGTTTTCATTGGTGTCGTGCAGGGGTTTATGAGATTGATCAACGTCACAGTCTGTCTAACTTGCAATTAGGTGCCGATAGAGACTAAAAAATTATTTCCTGTTAACGAATAACGATGCGGGTTAGCGTTCATTATTGGCTGCGATTCTTTCGTATGCCTTCACCGTATTTGATCGAGGTTCAGACTGCATGAGAAAAATATATATGTCTCCCAAGTCTTCGTCAGTCATATCCGCATACATGGTCCACGGCATGAGTGAATTAAAGCCCTCTTCGCCTAGCGAAATTCTGCGTCCTGATGCGCCCTGATATTGGCGGAATCGTGCGATGAATGCATCCCGTGACCAGTTGCCGATGCCGGTTTCCTTGTCCGGAGAAATATTGGACGCCCTGACCACGTAGTCGCCCATGAAAAACTCATGCCCGCCGGCCAGGCTCTGCTCAGGGATGATTTGCTGGGTTTGATTGAGCGGGCTGTGGCACCAAGTGCAACCGGCGATGGTGGCAAGGTATGCCCCATATTCCACCGAGTTTTCGCGATTAACGGCGACTGGTTCTGCCTCCCGTGGTATGGAGTTGACGATGAGATTAAGCGGGAAGTTCAGTTCATGATCTGCAACATCGTTGACTATCGGTTCGAGGGTGCGCAAATAGGCGATGATTGCGAGCACGTCGCGCATGTCCATCGTCCGGTAGGCGTCGTAGGGCATCAACGGAAACAGTGCGTCACCGTCTTTTTGCAATCCACCGGTAATCACGCGGAACAATTCGCCATCGGACCAGTTGCCCAGACTGTAAGGCGTGATGTTCTTGGAGACTACTCGTCCTGGCAAGCCCGAGGCTTCGTCGAAGACTTCGCCACCCTTGCCCAGGGTGCCGGGGACGATGGGCCCAGCAAAGTAAGACCAGTTACGCGTGGAATGACAATCCATACAAACGGCTACGTGAGTAGCCAGATAGCGGCCACGTTCGATTTCTTCCGCGGAGGTGGGCAGACTGATTTCCGGTACCGGGATGTCGCGAGGTAGCAGGACGGTAAACCTGAAAAAAAAGAAGCCCATGCCGAGGACGACGATAGTCAGCATGGCGAAAAATATTTTCTTGAGCACGACAGATCCTCCGCTTTCAACCGCAGGGTGGGGCGAGTCCATGTTGAAATCTAAATCTCAACCAATAAAAGCATTTGAATAGTTTCAAAATCTTTTTCCATTACTGCAACTAGTCCAACGTCCACGGCGTAACGGCACGGGCTCGTAAAGACAGTTTTTGTCTCTACCAGTATAGTTTACAGAAGGGCTAGCCAGTCTATTTGGGCTGTACTCGGACCGCTCCGTCGAACAATCCACACGGTTTGCATCGATTGGCTCGGGATCGAGGTATGCGTTAGGCGCGATGCACGCTGCTTACGACCGTGACATGGATGCGAAGTCCATCGTCAAAGCAGGTGTTTCAAACCCTTTTGGCTGTCATGAGATTTTCATGAACTCCCGCCAGTGTAGTTAAACAGCCTCTCACGAATTCTTAACGCGGCCCACAACAACGCACCCTGGGCAAGCGTATTCATAATGATTTCACGGATTAGGTTGGGAAAGTGCCCGTTTTCGAAGTCATTCTCCAATGGCATGAATATAAACAATGCCGCCATGGCGAAGTTTAGCGTGATCGCTGCAATCATCAGTAAGGCAGAATTTCTATCCGTGAGAAAAAGAGCCAGCTTGCATGATAAGAACACAAACACAATATTGGACACCGTCATCGCCGATATTAAAACTGGCCCCCAATAGTTCTCTGCCGGGAACCCGGCACCCAATATGGCAAGAACCAATAAAAAGATTGATGGATAGACTATGGTTAGATATCGCGAGGGATAACGATATTCACCTGCAACAAGAAAGCGATTTACCGCATAGATACATAAAGATAAGTAGTAAAAACCCAGGCTCAAAAGAACGAATTGGAAGCGGCTCTCAACATCGATAGTGACGCCATAACCACGATCCAGCAGGAGGAGCGTGGCCTTGTAAAACCCACTGAGAAAAGCCAGCAAGGCGCCCAGACGGGCAAGCGTAGTAAGCTCAGGTACAGCCCTGCCTACCCAGTGTGTAATAAACCAGCCAGCCAGCCCGAAAAGAATTACCGGCAAGTAGTCAAGATAGAGGACTATCATGTTAGTCGGTTTTTAGTATTAATAAGTTTCCGGCATCAAGTGTTCGTCTGAACCAGTCGAGCATCGTATCGACGATAATGGCTTGCTGTTCGTCGCGGCTAATCGTTGCCTCCCACTTCTCTGGCTCCATCCCTTCCGACATTGCTACAAACGAATCCATCTCCTTATACATGCCCCCCACGTTGTCTCCAAACTGCCCATGATTCCCACCCAGGATAGGCACCCACTCGGTTGATTTAGGGTAAAACTGCCTTTTGACTTTGTAAATTTGTGGCAAGCCCCCCTGTGGTGTTGCTCGATGAATTAGCAACGTGGGTACTTTTAAATCCGTAAGATTGCTGGATTCCGGCGGATAGGCATCCCAAAAGGCCAGTCCTGCTAGCTTGTCACCATTTTTGGAAGCATAAAGACCTGCCATTGCCCCGCCGAGTGAATGACCGGCTAAGAACCAATGCTGTATATTCGGATAGGCTTCGTAAACTTCCTCGGCCCGATCAGGTGCCAGGAAGGCATAACCCAAGGGCATTTTTGGCGCGACGACGAGATAACCCGCTTCGGCAATCTTCGTCATGACTTTCACATAGCCACGCACCGCGCTATGCGCGCCCGGATAGATAATCAAGCCAGCGGTAGGTTGCACCGCCGTGGGGCTTATCACAAACCAGTCGCCATACTCCACCTCCACAGCGGTATTACTGTCGATCGTTGCCAAGGCTTTCATTGCATCGGGCCCCGGAACACTTTGCTTGGTCGTGCCCATCCAAACCATCAACAATACCGCCCCCAACACAATCGTTAAGGCGCCGATTACAACTGTCCAAATGACCCTCTTCGCTGTAACTTTCATATGCCTCTTGTCTCCTATTTTTTCATTCTCATATCTTGCGACCTTATCCCCCTTCAGGCCATCATGCGCAAACTACGGCTCGTTATCTGGGCTGTGTTTAAGCACCAAAATGCTGCAACAACAGTGATTTTTATTGGCCGGCTCGACTTTCAAGCTGATTATGACTTGCTGCCACCAATTGAGACTGGAGTTAAAGTCTGAGCAATGCGCAACGGCTATGAGAGACTCATCAGCTGAAAATACTGATATTTGAGCAGCTTTGCGGGCGTCCAGCTAGCCTGACTTGTTGGCGCTTGTCACTTAAGAACCACGATTACTGCTCGATTTCGGAGATAAGTTTCGGGTTTATGACGAGATTTCTCACACCGTGAGCGTGATCCTCATTAAAGGTATTGCCTTTGCACCATTTACCCACTGACGCGATGTCAACTTTGGCAATTTTGGGGCGCACGCTCCAGGTGACTTGGAAAGGTGAACCTTGTTCGTTGTAACTAGGGCCAGTGGTAGAGCCGGAATATTGAATCGGCGTGCCAGTATCGCTCGGGATGTACAAGGCTTGGTGAAAACCATTCTTCTCACCGTGTGCGGTCAATTTTTCGAAATCCAAGGCCTTGGAATCATTCACCAAGACATAGACTTGGGTTTCAACACGCAACTGCGGGTTCTTGATAGCTTCGTTGAGACAAGCGCCTAAAGTCGGGCCAGGCTCAATCTGGGCGGACGAATGGACGTAATGCACTTCTATGGTGTCGCCAGATTGTAGGCCACCATGTTGGCTTGGACATACTTCGTTATCAAGCGGGACCAATTCGGCCTCGGCAAGCGCGCCGGCATACTTGAAGCCTGATTGATGACCATGCCCATCACCATTACCTGCGTACTGGGTAAATTCGCCACCCTTGTGTTCGGCATTTTTGTGGAAATGTATATTGCACAAGTTCATAGCCGAGTATTCAGGTGCCGCGCCGAAAGCAACCGTATTGCTACCGGAAGCTGAGTCAATGTCCCGTGGAGATTGTGGTCCAAAGCCTTTTCCTTCGGTATTTCTGTGCAGAGTCGCGCGCTGATTTGCGATGACTTCATCCGCAACCACAGAATGATCGCCTTCGGCAAGAACGTTGAAAGAGACTAACGTCGCTGCGGCTAAAACAAAGAGCCTTGTTGATTTCATTGTTTTACTCCTTTGGTGTGAAGCAGTCGTTAAAAAAAGGATTGTATATCGAGACGGCAATATCTCGCTGATGCCCACAACTGGGGCGGTATAGCCACGGCGCACCCTGCTTTGACTTGTTCGGCGGTATCGCGCGGCGAGATATCAGTGATGCGTTCATTTTGGTGCATCTAGCCTATAATACGACTGTACGAATTTCTGTCCGCCGAGCTCTCTATCCTTTTCATGCGATAGAATCGCTCCAAGCTTCTCGATCGCTCGTCTTGAACGCAGATTTTCTTTTCCTATATGGAACCAAACAACCCGAGCTTGTTGGAAAGCATGATCAAGCATTAGCTTTTTCATCTCTTGGTTTGTTCCGGTGCCCCAGAACTTCTTTTCCAGGAATGTATAGCCGATGGTCAATTCTCGACTGTTAGAGTCCCATGCATAGAATCGAGAAGACCCAATGATTCGGTTCGCCATGTGATGGACGACAGCCAGTGCGCCACCGCTTGCGATAGCGCTGGAAAAGAAGTTTTTCTCGAAGACATTTCGTTTGTAGCGAGTCGAGTCGGGATGCTGTTCCCATACGGCCGGGTCAGACGCAGCCAAATATAGTGCTTCGAAGTCGTCGATCCGCAATGGCCGCAAGCTGATGGTGGTGCCAACTAGAGTAGGCTGAAGGTCAAAGTTTGTCATTGATAAGAGGTTTGAGGTGTTGCCTAACGCCCGTGACAGGCACGCTGGGTCGAGCGCGACCGGAGCGGAGCCTTGCAGCCTTTACCGTGTATACCAGATCGGCGAAGTATAGTCTCGGTCCAGCCTCTGACCGTTGACTTGAAGATGGCGTTACTTGAAGAACTCGGGGATATCCGCCTCGGTTCTTGGCGATGTGGATTCCATGTGTCGATGAATCAGCCATTCGTCGCCTTCTCGCTTGAAAATTGCCATATAGATCCGTTCTTCGACGAATGCCGGGACCTTTGCGTTTTGCCGAGGTTCTCCGGTCAGCGTGCTGCGTCCTATCCCGTATGCGATGTCGCCATGCACCTCTACGTCGAGTACCTCCAGTTCAGTCTGGAACAGGTACTGCGACATGCCCGGTGTAAACGCGGCGCCGATTTCTTCCCGCGATGCCTTTATCGGACGACGCATGGAAATGACCCAAGCATCTTCCGTATAGGCGGACTTAAATGCTTCGGGATCACCGGCATTGTATGCGTCGATGACGCCTTCCAGCTGTGCTTTCATCGCTGCTGCTTCGGCTTCATCTTTATTAGTCTCAAGTATGGGGCCTGCAACGGTTAATCCACTCCAGAACAGAACCACGCTGCATAGTTTCAAAGGCAAGTTTTCCAGGGACATAATTCGTTGACCTTTTCCTGTATATATCGGTTTGTTAGATTGGCCGGGCGGCAACTGGCGCCGGAACGCATATTCTGCGCTAGGAACACTTCGTTCAGCCGGAATTTCGCCGGAGGGTGATTCCTGTAAGATAATACGCGAACCCATAAACACTCAAAGCAATAGGGACTAATGTGTACATCAATTTCTGGTATCCGGTATGCACCGCTGACGAGCTGACCAGCGATGAGCCCTTGTCGGTGCAGCTGTTAGGCTTGAGATTCGTGGCATTTCGCGACTCGGCTAATAAAGCGCATGTGCTCAGCGATACGTGCATACATCGGGGTGGTTCGCTGAGTCATGGCAAGCTGCAAGGTGATTGTGTTGCCTGCCCTTATCACGGCTGGCAATTTGACGGAGATGGCAAGTGTCAGCACATCCCATCTGAGGATGATGCCGAACCGCCGGCGCGAGCGAAAGTCGATGCTTATCCGACGGAAGAGCGTTACGGTATCGTGTTCGCCTTCCTCGGAGATCTTCCTGAGGAAGAGCGCCCCGAGATTTACAATATTGAACAGTTTGGCTTGGCAGGCTGGCGCGCCAACAAACTGGTGATTCTCAACGTTAACTGCTATTACGAGCGCTCGGTCGAGAATGGTCTCGACCCGGTGCACAATGAGTTTGTGCACCCGGCACAGGGCTTTCCACCCATGCATAAGGACACGTTTCGCACCTGGGATGACAAGTGGGGCAGCGGATTCGAAGCTGATTTCGGCGATCCGGAGCTGGATAGAACGGTGCTCGCTAAGGATCGCAATGTAACCGGTGAACTGCGCGCCGGCTCCTGGCACCATGGCCCGAACGTACTTGTAACGTCTATATTTATTAATGCGACCAGTAATTTCGTTCAGGTATTTTTTGAAGCGCCAGTGGATCGCAATCGCACGCGTATTTACTTCGTCAACATGCGTAATTTCATTCTTGAGCCAGAGATGGACGATAAAGTGATCGAAATCAATACGGGTATTGCGCAAGAAGATATCGCGATCCTCGAAAAACTTTATCCGCTGCGCACACCTGACAGCCTGACCAAAGAGCTTTTGACGTCCGGTGACGGCATCATCGTCAGCTATCGCAATTGGCTCAAAAATTTTGAGAAAAATGGCTGGCGGATTGATCAGCAGGCGATGAAGCAGAGCGAAGGTGATGTTGCGTATGCAATACCCAGCCCAGCCCGGCGTGATGCGGGTAACTGGGTGCTCGATTCAGTGCCGCTTGTACCGGCCGGGTAGCGTTCAACGAACGTCGATTCTGGCAATCAACTTAATAAAATGTGAGCAACTATGGAAACTGTGGTCGTACGTATTGCTGCGAAAGAAGGCATGGAAGACAAGGTTGAAGATTTTTACCTCAGTCAGCAGGCTGAGTATGCAGCGGCCGAGGGTTTTGTCAGCCGCAGGATACTCAGAGCGCGCACCGGGACCATGATCAAAACGATATTGTCTCGCTTAACGCCTGAGCAAATTGCCAAGCATCCGAAGCCCCCTGAGCCTGATGGCGAACAGGGCACCGAATTTCTGCTGATCGAGTGCTGGGAAAGCATCGATGCGCGGACCAACTTTACAATGAGCCGCAGCAAGGAGCGCGATAAAGATTTGTTCCCGTATCTGCTGCCGCAGCACGCCTCAGAATATTACGACGAAGTCGCTGACTGAGCCGCCGGCCAGCCGCTAGCCACGTGACTGAACAAGTCCTTACATCGGCGAATACCGATCAAGCGGCTCGCCTGGGTCCGATCTGGTTGAATCCAGGCGTCAGCAGAGGCAACGCGTTCACCTACTTTTATGCCGCGTTTTTCACTATTGGCATGGTGGCGTTCCTCAGCTTCATGCAACCGTACCTGCTGACCGAAAACCTCGGCATACCTGCGGAAGAGCAGGGCCGTGCAACATCGCTGCTTGCTTTACCCTATGAGTTTGCGTTCTTGCTTATGGTCGGACCGCTCGGCGCGTTAGCGGATCGCATTGGGCGTCGGCCGATTTATGTGGTCGGTTTTCTCTGGGTGGGTGTGGTACTTGCGTTGTTACCGCTGACCGAGACCTTGCTGCAGCTCGGTGTGCTGCGCGCATTTTATGGCATTGGTTCGGCATGTATTACGTCGATGATGGCGACCGTACTGGCCGACTATCCGCAGGAGCGGTCGCGCGGCAAGATGCTCGCCTTTTCGGGCATATGCAACGGTCTGGGCGCAATCTTCATGGTCCTCTTAATGGGCCGGCTGTTGCTGAGTTTTTTCAGCGAAATGGGTTACAACGATTTAGTGTCCGGCCGCCTGACTTATTGGTGCGGCGGCGGCCTTGCGGTGATCACCGCGCTCATACTCGGTCGTGGCCTTAAAGCGGGAAGGCCAGCCAGTGCTAACGAGCGAGTGCCGGTTCACAAGCTCGTTCGCAAAGGAGCACAGGCCGCGCGTGCTAATCCGCGTATTCTCATCGCCTGTTGTGAGGCGTTTATTGCGCGTGGTGACCTGGTTGTTGTGTCAACATTCCTGAGCTTGTGGGCGAAAGAAGCCGGATTACTTTCAGGCCTGACCCTGCCCGAGGCGATTGGCGCAGCGGCGGGACTGGCCGCTACCGTGAGTACGGCTCAGTTATTGTTCTCGCCGGCGGTTGGGTACTTCATCGATAAGGTCGACCGCCTGACCGCCATGGCAACGGCGATGGGTATTGCCGGGGCTGCTTACCTGTGGGTTGGTTTCTCACCAGACCCGCTGGCAACGATTTTTATTCCAGCTGCGCTAATGCTGGGATTGGGTGAGGCGGCCGCGATAATGTCCGGCGCCGCTGTTGTGGGTCAGGAAGCGTCCGAAAGTTTTCGCGGAGCAGTTGTCGGACTGTTCAATTTTTGCGGCTCCGTCGGCACATTGGCCATTGTGTTTGTCGGCGGCTTCGTATTCGATGCGTGGATGCCGGGGGCTCCATTTGTGATGGTCGGTGTTATCAATCTGCTGGTGATGCTGGGTGCTATTACTGTTCGCCGCCATACCGGTTACCGCGAGCCCAGCTATCTGGCATCCACCGCGGATTAACATTAGTCACAGTAACCCGGACGCGCTTAGCCCCGCGCCCAGATACTGCACCAACCATTAGCATTGACGCTGCGCCCCGGAAACATCGGGCACTCCAGTCGACCAGATCCTGTGCCTTGCCGGCTATGCACACAGTTGGAACATCTCTGTTTGACATCGTGTTTCGTGGCGAGCGGATCATCTTTAGCGACATCCCGCGTGTCGGAATAATAGGCCAGCGATCGCGCGACCGGATCACCGGTTCGCACCAGCGGTTCATCGTCGTGCGCGACCGACGTACAGCCTGTGAATGCAAATGGCGTGACAGCAACTGTCGTTTTTAAAAGCCTGCGGCGGCTAAGTTTGATATTGGAACTCATAATTCAGTCTGTTGTTTTGTTTCGGCGTCGAGCAGCAGCATCACCTGCCTGGCAAGTAGCTCACCCATGCGCGGGTCATCATTTGCCGGTCGCCACAACTCCCACGTGCCCCGATACTGGCCCTGAACCGGAGCGTCTTCGTTCGGCCGGCCTTTGCTCGGGTCATACCCCAGCAGACCGTAAGCGGATATATCAAAGACCAGCGACGGATCGGTATCCTGACGAGCCTTGGTGATCGGTGTCTGGCGCAGCGGCGGATACGGCTGGCTGCCGCCACAACCGCCCATCTCGAAACAGCAGCGCTCGGTTTTGTCTTCCGGCCCATCGATGACTTTGCACACCGGTTCAATCCATACGCCCCAGTAGTCGGCGAAGGGATGCCCGACTTCCGGATAGGTTTCGAAATCGAGGTTTTCAGCACGCAACCAAGTTTTCCACCCGATTTCCTTGGCAATCTGATTGGGTAACTCGACTAGATTCAGCACGCTGTCGGTCACGATCTGTGGGAATGCGACCACGATATGTTTTACGCCGCGTTCTCTGAAAATATCGAGCGCGTCCCAGTAGCGATACTGGTGGTCGCCACCCGGTAGCTCGCGATCGCTCAGATACAGCCAGGCATTACCCAGACTTTCGCCACGCATCTCGCGGCTGCGTTCCATTTTGCTGCCGCCGGGACGCCGAGGCACGATCTCAGGGTTCTCGACGCGTAGGCCCATCCAGCTCCCAAGTATGTTGTCGGCTTTCATTTCCGGATAGCGCCGCAGCAGTTCCTGCTTTACCAGGCCGTCCATCAGGACCGTGTCGTCAACTTTAGGATCGTAGGCCTGATTGCCGTCGCGAATGGAGTGATTCACGATCAGCACAGCGGTATCTTCAGGTTCGACATCCGGATTCATGCCCGCGATGATTCCGTCAACCATGGAATTAATGAGGAGCGGGTCTTCAATTAACGGGTTGGGCCGGCCCTCTAGTGGTATCTGCGGGTTAAGCTTGGGTTTGCCCGCCGAACGTGTCCAGTTGGGCGGATCGGTCGGATAGCTCTCGCGCATGAGGTCAGTCGGATCGTTAACCCACCGCACCTGCACATCCGTACCATTGCGTTCATTCCAATCGTCGACCATACGCCGTGTCATGCTGACGACGTCGTAGGTCTTCCAGAACCTCACTCCAGAGGTCGTGAGATCGATCATGATGATTTCGTCTGCACCTCGTTTGAGCAGCCGTTCGCCGGGCCCGTCCACGTTATAGCGTTCCGGGTTGCAGTGATCCCAGGGTCCGCCATCAACTTCGCTGCCGCAATAGGTGAGCGCAACGCCTCCGTCGACCTGCGGACCGTACATGTAGCGAGGCCATGGCAGCCTGTGTATAAAAGGTTGCCCGCTGAGCCAGTGAGCAATGTCCGTTACAAAGCGAATACCGCTTTTCTCGCCCGCAGCGTCAAGCTGCCGGGTCATTGCTTCGAACTGCCGGTCGGTTACAGAGGGTGCAGGATCGATGCCGCCGATACGCGAATTTTGAAAGCTATACTTTTTGTATTGTGAAGATGCATTCGCGTAGTCCTGACTGTCATCCGACTGGACAACATTCGGCCATGCTTTAGGGTTCCAGATTACGTATTTGTAAATGACGTTGTTTGGATCGTACTGAAAAAACTGCACCGAGTAGTCGAAGGTGTTACCAAGATCGCTGACTTCGGAGCCACCATGCACAACGAACAGCACGCCGACCGTGCGCTCTGCCGATGTGGCATTAGCGCCGATCAGCAGGCACGTCGCTGCAAAAACTATCACTCTATATTTGATCCCTGTCATTACCTATCCATTCTTCGATGCTACTATTCCTAAACCAATAGGTGACTATCGACAATCGGTATCACGAGACCGCGCTAGCGCGGGCTATTCGTTCTTGTCTGCTAACCATACCAAATCGCCGTTGCGCACAACATAGGCTTCTCGGCTCAACTGTTCTTATCACAAATTCACGCGGCTCGCGGACGTTAGCCGTTTACTACCCTAAAGTACAACCCAAATTCACTGATTTCGTACGTTGAGGCTTCTGGCAACGATACCTCTAAATACAAGGTTCCGGCGTCATCGCAAAAAATCCCTGGATAGGCGGTGCCTCGCACAACCTTCACCACCCTCACATTAGGAGCAGGAACTTTTTCCCAGTACGGGCCCTCTGCCTTCGGGTCTTGTTGCTTGGGGCCCGGATGCTGCTCCCATCGTTTTTAGGAAGGCTCAAAAACCCAAGCGCCCCCGATACTGCATGCGCTCGCCACGCTAGTGGATAGGAATAGTGAGATGAGAACCTTGGCGCCAATTAATCTCATGAGCTTTCCGCGCGCAACCTAACGCCGTGAACAGCCGCGTCAAACGTCGGTTGCTTCACCTGGTTACGGGGCAACTACGCCTCCGTGCTTGAGTGACCCTTAGTGTCGCCTATCGGCCACAAAAGGAAACATTAGCTGCGGCGTCGTGTCCACGCCAGCAACCCCAAAGCGGAGCCGAATAACCACAAGGCAGGAGGGATGGGAACAGCTGTGTTTGCCGTAAAGGTCCAAATATAGCCGCTGTACCCTCCGCCGTTGTCAAGAACAATCGTGTTCTGGAAATCCGTCGGAGGAATATCGGGCACAAAACCCTGAAATTCAGCAAGTGATGGCGCGGGGCCACGATCCACATCATCGCCGCCGATTATCAAGCCCGAACCGTCAGAATTTACGATCGACTCGTTATAACCATTGGCACCAAAGTCGTAGTTTCCGCAGATGTGAATACCGGCGATACCGCCGAAAATTCCTTCGGAGCAGCTGAATGATCCTGTTGAACTGCCGTCGCCGCTGATGACGAAATCCGATCCGATCGTCCACGTGAACAATGGCGTCATACCCACCTTGCTGGACATGCTGAATGTCCCATCTGCCTGTAGTGAATTTCCCGGACCATCTGAGAAAGTCAGCACCCCGGACAAATCGAACATAGAATAGCTAAAGTTAGGATTATCGTAGCTAGCGATTGACGTCAGCACCCACTCGGACGCAGCGGATGCCGGACTGCTGGCAATCGCGGCGGCTACTCCCGCAACGGTCTGTAAGCGTTTCATCAGACTACCCCTTGTAAGCGCTTCCCCTGAATACACTATACAGAACCTGAAATAAAAGCGCCCCGGGTGCTCGTTGTGGCAGTAGTATATCCATATCGGGTCGGACGATATGTCAAACTGATTCGCAAACGACACTTCGCGAAAAATTCGATGCTAGTTAATATCCGTTGTGGGACGGAAGCTCACAGCTGCACCGCAGCAGGCCAAATGACTGCCTCGGATCGGTAAGCGGATGCGCGGCTGTGCTAAAGAACTACGCCCGGTAACGCCTCGGTCAGCGACGGCCAGCTGGCTGGCCGTCCGACTGCACCGACTGCTTAGGCGGTAGCTGTGACTTCGCTTTGCGAATGCCTTTTAGGGTAGCGGCCTCCGCTCGCTGGGCATGAAAAAGCTCCCAACGTAGCTGAACATTCATCCAAAATCCTGGCGAATTACCAAAGTACTTCGCCAATCGCAGTGCCGTGCTAGGAGTCACTCCCCGTTTACGGTTTACAAGCTCATTGACCCTTTGATAGGGAACATGAATACCGCTCGCTAAGTCTTTCTGCGACAGACCCATCGGTGTCAAAAACTCTTCCAAAAGCATTTCACCCGGATGAGTCGGCTCTCTGTGTGTGGGAATTCGTACCATGATCTAGTTCCTCATCGATGGTAATCCAAAATCTCAACATCCGTCGGGCCTTCGGATTCCCAAAAAAAGGGCTATACCTCCGATGGCAGCATACTACCGAATAAAGCCATAAGACTTAGTAAAACAAAAAGTACCCACCATGAAACCAACGCACCTGTTGTGAACACTGGTTTACGGCGAAATATTGTACGTGCGAGCCAGACTAGAAAAAGAGAAAATAAAACACCCGACAGTGAACGGCCAAATATAAAGCCCAAATCGTAAGCTGATTGACCTTCGCTGGTTGCGACCAAGCTAGCCGTAAAGTAAGTAAAAGCGAAGCTAACTATAAGCATTAACGCTGTATTTATATTGACTGCCTTGTTCATAGTTCTATTAGCCCTTTAACGCCTTGGGCATGCGCCGCTAATTGATGTTCGGGACGCGCGATAGTGCGTCCCGGACGCTTGCCCCAACTTGTTATGCGTAAATTTCCTCATGCGCTAATTTTACTAGAAATTTTTACCAGAACTTCCCGAAGCTGGTGTGAAAGTTCTTCGCAGTTTGGAATGGCTACTCCATGATCGGGGTTCGGATATCTGAAAAAGAAAGGATTCGAATGAGAGAAGTCTAAAACTTGAACCCAATAAGGCATTTCTTCGAGCTCCAGATTGTCGTCGATGCATGCTGCCCAAGCAGCACCAATATCGTGCCCTATCTTCTTCAATTTCCGCTTAGAGTAACCTGTTGAAACGAGATACGCTTTTAGACCAAGTTCCAAACTATGCGATGCAAGCATCCCTATCGCATAAACCGTGGTATTTCTTCGTGCCTCGCAGACCGCGTCGACAGCGTCTGCCATTCCTAATGCTTCATCGATGTAAAGTTGCGCATTCATTTAGACGCATAACAGCTGATTAATGGGAAGGATTTTGTTTTCTTCTTTTGTTTTCGGCTCATATAGGATGTTTTAGTCCTTAAATCCATCTTATTCAACAACTTAGCTGGTCTTATGTTTTCCGTGGCATTGAAATAGTGAGCGTGCGTTATAGAATGCTTATGTTCTCAGCTAGCACTTTTTCTTGCAAAACCCATGGCAAGCCACGGAATTGCGGACACGGAGTTTAGGCCGGCTTCGCTATTCTTCGCATTTTGCGCACGACCTTGGCAATAGAAGCGTATTACTTAGCGTTCCTCCGCTTGAACGCACGTACTAGTATCATCAAGCCCAAGAACGCAGCTCCCAGCGAAGAGAGGCTGCCACCGCCGCCGCTTCCACCTAGGGTCAAGCCGCTGTTCGCGGGCGTTGCTGTGATGACTGTGGTGTTACCTGGGTCGAAGTTGAGATCGGTAATGTATTCTTCGCCAAAGTCCACTTCTACCAGCGGGTTTTCGGAGGGGATGTTGTTGGAGTTTTGTATTCGGCCGGTGCCGTTTGCGTTTAGCTCTAGCAGAGCCGGGTGATATCTACCGTTGTCGATTTCGCGTCCGTTGAAGGTCAGTAAGATTGCGGTACCAACGAGTTCGGCTACTTGCACGCCGTCTTCGAGGATGGCGTTTTGGGCGATCTCGAAACTGAGTGAGCTGCCTTGCGCATAGAAGTCGTTACCGCTGATGGTTCTTTCTAGATTGAAGGCTGGGAAGTCGGAGGGTGTGTTCGGTTCAAGGTCGCCCATGACTTGGTAGTCGACTTCAATAATATTTGGATTAATGTAAGTACCCGGCGTGAGTTCGGCGTCTATGCTTATTTTGATGTCAAAGAAATCGACGTCGCTAAAATTCGGTGTAAGCTGATAGTCGCTGCTCTGGATGCGCAAGGTCATGGTTTGACCTTGGGCTTGTGTACAGGCAATGACGGCAAGGGCAAGCAACAGCGCTATTCTTCGCATTGCGGCGATCTCCCAATCATCTAGGGGTCTATCGCCATCGTCGCATAATTCAAAGCGCTTAAGTAGTGTGGGCGGCGTTCAGCCAAACTAGACCATGAAGATTTGCGATGGGGTTTCGCCTATTTGTGGCGCTTCGCTCTACTCGGCGGCTAGTAGATCGCTCAAGCGCTTGACGAGCTGGTCGCTCTTGAAAGCGGGTAAGGCGTAGACCCAATCAGCCACGCGCTGGTTGATTTCCTCAGCTTGAGCCGCAGCAGCTTCGGCTTCGGCTTCGGCTTCGGCTTCGGCTTCGGTCGTGTCGAGCGTTGAATCGGAATCCGCGTTGGCTGGGTCGGTTGCGGCCTTGGCAGCATCGTTTGCTGTCGAAACCGAGCTGCTAGTTTCTTCCGCGACGGTTTCAAGTTCCGTCGCGGCAGTGTCTGTTTCGGCCTCTAACGGTGCGGGAGGGTTAGCCGCGGCGTTAAACCGCACTCGTTTTCCTTCATCGGTTTCCCAAGTGCGTACCTCGATCAGCAATCCATCGAAAGTTTCAAAGTTGGCCAGTACGGGCGCGCCGACTTCTTCAAAATTTGCTGCCGGCATGACCTCATCAAATTCCAAGTCAGCGAGTGCCGCGCCAATAGGATTGGCTACGCCGTCGTAACTGAGCGAAGCCTGATCGGGCATGTCCTCGACGGTGAATTGTGTCGCCGCTTCGCTTTCTTTCGATAATCTTAATACCTCACCGTCGGGATGCTGAATTTTGACCTGACGTATGCGGCTCGATGGAATATCCAGCACCGCGGTATCCAACCAATCTTGACGAGACTTACCTAAATCTAAGTCTGCGTTCACCAAATAGCTGCGCGCTTCATCCGCTCGCCGTACAAAGGCACCCCCGTTGCCGATGCCCGTGTCGCCAATCAAGATCGAGGCTTTGTAATCTCCGCCGCTGATATCCAGCAACAGGCCCGTGGCTTTTTCTTCGCTGATATCCGTCACGCCGAGTCGCTCGTAGAACTCGGGGTTTGATGTTTTTTCTTCGCGAATTCTTGCTTGCGAGAGTGCGATCAAATTTTTTCGAAGGCTGGCGATATTGGCCACATAGCCGGTATCGGCTAACTGCCAGCGCCCGCCGGCGCGTTTGAGTGTGGCAACGGTTTCGGCACCCGAACCGGTGACGACCAGTTCATCGATGTCATTGAGATTGTCTGCCAAGCCCGGCAACAACAGTTCACCCACGGCGCCATCTTCGGCGTTGTCTGGTGTGGACAGCATCCAGGCGAGCCCACCCACGATGACGGCGACCACTAACAGCAGGGCGAGTCGACGGGCGCTCATGCGGCAATACTCTGTGCGCTATTGCGTCTTTGTCGACGCCACCAGACTAAACCGATGCTGAAGATGGTGATCAGCAGTGGCACGAAACCGATATTGATGATCTTTAGCCAAGTGCCGAGATCTTCAATGCTCTTGTCCAGATTTCTTTGTACTTGGCGCAGTTCTTTGCGGATACGCAAGCGCTCTTCTTGAAAGCGCTTTAACTCGGCTTCTTGTTCTTCGCTCAGAATCATCGCGCTACTGTCTTCACGGCTGGCTTGCAACTCTGTGAGCTTGGCATCGGTTTCTTCTAGTTGTTGTTGCAGTTGTTGCTCACGCAGACGGAATTGCGCATCGGCGTCCCGGCGCAGTTCTTCGACCTTGGTAAAGGGCCGGGTATAGGTTGCCCGCCCACGAATACTGATGAGCTCGTTGCTGCCGGTGAGATTATCCAGGGAGTTGGTGACGAAATCGCCATTGCTGGCGAAGGCATTAATCAGGCGTTGACCAAAGAAATCCTGCACCTGAGCCCACAAACGATCGGTCAGCAGGTCGGTATCGGCCACCAGAATCACATTAATGGGTTCTTCGGCTTTGGCCAGATGGGTCTCGTTGCCGGCGGGTTCCGTGTCGGGTTTCGGCGGTGGTCCATCGGGAAAGGCGCTCGGCACTTCGCCTTGCAGGCGTGCTGCCAACACATAGGGCGTGCCGCTGGGGGTGAAGAAATCGCGCACGGCTGCCGGATCCTGAATCATGGCCATGTCAGCAGTCGGTAAGGTGCCAGCCAATTCGCTGCTGGTGACCAAGGGCGTTACTGTTGCTGCCGGTTCTGCCAGTTCTTCGATGTAGCCGGAGAAGCCAAAGTTAAGGCTCTGCAGGCTAGCGGTGGTGACGTCCTCGCGATCAAGCACACTCGCATCCAGTCCCATCAAGGGTAAGAATCGAACGGGCCGGCCAAATCCGCCCACCGTCAGGGCGAAGCGGTCATCGCCCACGACCTTGTCCGTGGGCACTTGTACGCCCCAGGCTTTGAATAAGCTATTGAGGTCGGATGCCGATCCGCCCATCGGGGGCATGTTCGGTACGGGTGGCGCGGCGGGATCGGATTCGGCATAGGGGTCGACAAAGATCAGTGCCCGGCCGCCGCCCAGTACAAACTGATCGATGGCATAGCGGGTATCAGCACTTAGCTCTTTGGGATGCACGATCATCAACACATCTACTTCTTCATCGATGGCCGTGAGTTCGGCGCCCAGGGTTTTGACGGTGAACAACTGTTGCAGTTGATCCGCAATAATCCACGGTGGCCGCATCTGCTGCGTGGCGGGGTCAAAGCCGGCTGTAATGGGTAGGCTGCTGAGCAGGCCGATGACCGGTTTTTCAGGCTGGGCCAAACTGTGGACCAATTTGGCCAAATCATATTCTAAGAACGCTTCTTTGCTGGGATCCAAAAACGCGATGACCTCTTCGTCGCCCACACTGTTGGTGCCCGCGATGCCGAGATAAATGGGGTCCGGCGAATTGTTGATGTTGATGGCTTGCAGACCAAAGGCCGCGGCTTGGTCTTCTTCTTCGGAAAAGGGGAGGGGGTCGATAACCGACAAGTTCAAGTTGCCGTCCGCGTGCTCGGCAAATTCTTGCAAGGTTTCTTGCACTCGCCCGGCGTAGCTGCGAAATTGGGGAATATCTGCCGTGGCCTTATCCGAATAAAAGAAATACAGATTAATGGGCTCGGGAATGCTGTCGAGTATCGAGTAGCTGCCGTCCGATAGCGTGTAGAGTTTATTTTCTGTGAGATCTAAACGTGCGCCACGCAGTGCCACGTTTACTAGCGATACTGCCAAGACGAACAATACCGCTAGGGCAATGAGCCCGAATCGGCCGAATAGATTTTTTGAGTTCATTGCCTAGCCATCCTTTAGTCCGCCTTCTTCATTTCCAGCACGATGGTGGTCGCGTATAGCCAGGCGGCAATGACCAGAAGAAAATACAGCACGTCGCGTAAGTCGATCACACCTTTGCTTAGCGCATTGAAATGTGTCAAAAAACTCAAGCCGGCTACTAGGTCGACGATGCCCTGCGGCGCACCGGAGAAGAAGTCTAGAACCAGCGGAAAGCCACTGAGCAGGAATACAAAGCAAATCACGACCGTAATGATAAAGGCCACGACTTGATTGCGGTTGGCGGCCGAGATGCAAGAGCCGATGGCCAAGAACGCGCCGGCCATTAATAGACTGCCTAAGTAAGCTGTGATGATGACACCGTTATCGGGATCGCCGAGATAATTCACCGTAATCCAAATGGGAAAGGTGAGGGCCAGGGCCGTGGCGGTGAAAAGCCAGGCGGCGATGAATTTGCCCAGCACGGCCTCCCATAAGGTCACGGGCAAGGTCATCAGCAGTTCGATGCTGCCGGATTTGCGTTCTTCGGACCATAAACGCATGGCGATGGCGGGTACCAAGAACAAGTAAAGCCAGGCATGAAAGCCGAAGAACGGCTGCAGGTCAGCTTGACTGCGTTCGTAAAAGCCACCGAGATAAAAAGTGAATACGCCCGTCATGGCCAGGAAAATCACCATGAATACATAGGCCACCGGGGTCGCGAAGTAGGCGCGTAGCTCGCGGGTGGCAATAATCTTGATGTTGTTCATCACCCAGCCCCATCCGCGGTAATGTTGCGAAATACTTCGTCCAGGCGGCCAGACTCCAACTGTAGTTGCTCCAGCGGCCAGGCTTGTTCGGCGGCCAGATCGCCGATGGTGCCCAATATCATCGCGTCGTTTTTGGGAAAAGCTGTGGCCCGGCGCGCCGCCTCATTGATTTCCACCTCGGCGACCTCGGGCAAGCGGCGAATAGCCGCGGCCACTTCCTCAATCTCCGCGCTGCGTTCTACTTTCAATGTCACAGCATTGTGAAAACGCGATCGGTTGATCAGGGTTTCCGGCGTTTCGTCGGTAACAATTTTTCCACCGGCGATGATGATCGCGCGATTACATACCGCGTCGACTTCTTCAAGAATATGCGTGGAGATCACGATGATCTTATTGCTGGCCATCTCGGCAATGAGTTCACGCACTTCATGTTTTTGATTGGGATCCAAACCGTCGGTGGGTTCGTCGAGAATCAATACCGGTGGATCGTGAATAATGGCCTGGGCCAAGCCAACGCGGCGTCTAAAGCCTTTGGACAATGTCTCGATACTCTGGTCCAGTACTTTTTGTAAATTCAGCCGCTCGGTCACGGCGTCTAATTTGTCGCGGCGGTCGGTGCCGCTTAGTCCGCGCACCGCGGCAACAAAACCGAGAAAGTCCCGGGGCGTCATTTCCCCGTAGCTGGGCGCCCCTTCGGGTAGATAGCCGAGATTGCGCTTGGCTTCGGTGGCTTGCTCGGTCACGGAATGACCGCAGATTTCCGCGTGGCCGGCGGTTGGGGGCACGAACCCGGCAAACATGCGCATGGTGGTGGTTTTGCCCGCGCCGTTGGGGCCGAGAAAACCCAGCACCTCGCCGGGTTCAACCTTAAAGGAGATATTGTCCACCACCGTGGACTGGCCATACTGCTTAGTTAGGCCCTCGGCTTTGATCATATCCTAGCCTCTTTGCTGCTGGGCGGTTTGCCCACGCTGTCGCCCTGACGCGAGGCCGGTATTTTCCACACCTCGTGGGGCGAATCAAGACACCAGTGGTGACTTGGCTTGCGGCGGTGAAATCGCTAGTCGCTGGTCTGCACGGGCCTGATGAAGTACACATTAATGACCGCGATCAGTGCGACGCAAGTCAGCACGCTGAAAGGCAGCAGGTAACTGCCGCTGCTGGTCTTCAGTTGCCCCATGATCACGGTGCCGGCCGCCGCGCCCAGGGCATCGATCAGTGTGACGATGCCGAGAATCTTGCCCAGGGCCCGTTGGCCGAAGGTTTCCACCGTCACCAGCTGAATCATTGTGAAGCTGCCGCCAAAACCCAGGCCAAAAATTATCGCGAACACCGTGAGCCGGGGCAGGGAGTTCGTTAACCGCAGATCCGAGCCCGCGGGTTCAAACAGCAGCAGGCAGGCAACTAGTAGGGTAATGCTGCTGAACAACAAGACTTGCCGTTTGGCGAGGCGGTCGCTGATCACGCCGAATAAAAACTTGCCGCCGAAGCTGAACCAAAATATTAATGTGAAGAGCAAGGTTGCCTGAGTCGGCGGCAGGCCGGCTTCCTGCTCCAGAAAAATTGTCACCTGGCTATTCATGGCTTGAATGGCGAACCAAATACAGGCCGACCCAATACCCAAGCAATACAGGGTTGGTGAGCGCAGGGCCTGCGCAAAACTAACACCCGTCAACGGCATGGCCTCGGCGGCCGCGGGCTGGGCATCACCATCGGGCCAGCTGCCCACCAATTCCGGCTTTTCGCGCAATACGGTAAAGCCGGGCAGTACCGCCAATAGCCAAAAGGCGACCGCTAAAGCACCGTAGCCCCAGCGCCATCCATAGTCGGGATTGTTAACCAGCGGTGCGATGATCAAGGGCAGCGTGCCGCCGGCTAGACTCGATCCGGCCGCTAGCAAACCCACCGCCAAACCGCGGCGGCGCACAAACCAGTTCGATAGCAATACGACGTTGACCAATAGGCCCGCCAAGACGATGCCCAAGGCCAGACCCGCATGCAGCAGATACAGGTCGTTCAAGGATCGGGCGAAGGGATACAGAGAAAAGCACAGGGCCATGATCACCAAGCCTGTGCGTATAACCCGGACCACGCCCAGTCGGTCGACCAGGGCACCCACGAATGGTGCCATCAGTGCGGCAAGGCCTAGGGATAGGGCGGTGGTGACGCTGATTTGTCCTGCCGTCGCGTCGAAAGTTTCCATCAAACGCGGGAACAAATTCTGTGGCACGAACAAGGTCATGCCATTGGTGAAGAAGTAGATGGCGACGGATACGCCGCAGACATACCAGCCGTAGAAGAATTTTTCGGGCTTCACGGTCTATGGCTCTTATCGCAGCCAATGTCTTTGACATTCGCATCCTCGCCAGAGCATGCATCGCGAAGCAAGATTTGAACTATTCGTGCTTGAATCAATAGTGTTCCGGGCGTTTCGTTTCAAGTGCGCGTTTTTTGACCCGTCTAGGGTTCTTTGCTGAGTCCTTCGAGCTTATAGGCATGATCTTCCCAGTTTTGCCCATCGAACGGTTCGATGTTTACTTGGCGAGGCGCGGGATCTAGGCAGCGTACATTAACATCATAGCCGTTGGGATTTGATCGCGGAATATAGAATGACTTTACGCCGCAATGACGGCAGAAATAGTGTTGAGCAACACCTGTATTAAATGTGTAGCTAGACAGCGCGTCCCGCCCCCGGATCAGCTGAAAAGCCGATTTCGGCACAATCATGTGTAAAAAACCCGTCAAGCTGCAAATAGAACAATTGCACTCGTGGCAGACTACATTTGCCGGCGCCTCGACTTCGAATTCCACCGCTTTGCAATGACAGTGACCAAGATAGCGCATGGTTTTTTCGGGCTGTGACCTCAATTGCATTTGGGATTCGCTTTCTTAAAGCCAATCTATGAAATGTCAGTTGCGCGTAGCAGAGTCAGTCAGTCGGCTATCAGCATAGCTCGGCAGCTTTGTGCTTGAGTCGTACATGGGCTAGTAACCCAGTTAGGGTAAGAGCCTCCGCGCTGAAAATCCTTCGGTATGCATCGCCAGTCGCTCGCGGCAGAGTCACTAGATCTCATGGCTATTGGTTTGTTTAGCCCGGGTCGGTAACCAGTTGTCCGTCGGTATCGAGCAGTCGAATCTCATCGAAGCCCAAGTTTTCAAGGTCGGCGGAGATCTTTTTCCGGTCGCCCACAATCACCCAATACAACTCATTCGGGCGTAACAAATCTTTAGCTATACCTTGCACGGCATCGAGTTCTAAGCGGGTTACGGCGTCGGCGTAGTTTGACCAATAATCATCCGGCAGGTCGTAGCGCACAATCTCCATCAGGCTCGATAGCACGCTGGCATTGGCTTCCCAGCGTCCGGGCAAAGAGAGCGTGTCGCCGCGAACGACGGTTTGTAGTTCCTGGTTCACCGGCGGCCGGTCATTTTGAATGGCCTTAAATTCACGCAGAATTTCGCTAACGGCTTCGCGGGTTTTGTCTGCTTGAACGGGTGCGTAGGCTAGCAGCGGCCTGGGACCGCGCGCATCCAGAATCAAACTATAGGCGCCGTAACTCCATCCCTTATCTTCGCGGAGATTCATGTTAATGCGGGCCGAAGACTTGCCGCCGAGAATGTTGTTCATGGCCTTGATGGCGATCTCGTCGGGATTGGCGCGGGGAGGTATTAGCTGACCGGCAAAAATAACCGATTGATCGGCGTCGGGTTTGTCCACGAGATAAAGCACGCGCGATGCTTTTTGGGCAGGATTTGCTAAAACTTTTTGCGGAATGTCACCAGCCGACCAGTCGCCGAAGCGTTTTTCCAGGGTAGGCAAAAGCCTGTCAACATCGACATCACCGACCACGACCAGGCTGGCATGATTTGGTTTGAACCAGGTTTGGTGAAACGCGACCAAATCATCACGAGTCATGGCGCGCAGATCCTGCTCTGTGCCCGACCCGGTCAGCGGTTGGGCGTAGGGATGGCCGTCGCCGTACATCAAACCCGGTAGTACCCGCAGGGCCATGGAGATGGGGCTTTGTTTTTCTTGTTGAATACGCGCTAGATTAATGCGTCGCAGGCGTTCCAGCTCCGCTTGCGGAAATACCGGCTGCAGTGCCACATCGGCGAATATCTTCAGCGAGTCGTCCAAATTTTCCGTGAGGGCAGACATCGTGATATTCGAAGTATCCAAATCCGAGTCCGCGTAAAAAATAGCGCCTTGTTGCGCGAGGGCTTCGCTAATTTCTAAAGCCGTGCGTTTCTTGGTGCCTTCGTCCAGCATAGCCATGGTTAAGCTGGACGTGCCGGGCCGGCTGAATTGATCGGCGGCATAGCCGGCATCCAGTAGCAGTGACAGGTTGACCAATGGCACGCCGTGGCGTTCGGCGATGATGACATTCAGTCCATTGCTCAAGCTGTGGCGCGTAAATTTCGGAAACTTAACCGGTGGCATTGCCGCAGCGGCCGGGGGTCCCGCGCTGCGATCGACACCATCGACACTCGCTGGCTTGGCGGCTTCGGGGTGTACCTCAACCACTAGGGTACCGGCGTCTAGCCAGTCACGTACGGCTTGGCGAAGGTCGTCTTTTGTTGCCGCGTCTACATCGGCCAATTCTTGTTGATAGGCGTGGGGCGAGCCGCCATACACCATGCTCTGGGCCAGAATGCCGGCCTTACCGTTGTAGCCGCCGGCTTGTTCAATACCCCGCAAAAAAGCGGCCCGGGCTTGAGTTTTTACCCGTTCCAGTTCATTGCTGCTGGGGCCCTCGTTCGCGAAGCGCGACAATTCTTCGCGCAAGGCTGCTTCTACCGCCGTCAAGGAACCGCCGGGCTGCGCCGATGCGGATAGATAGGTGACGCCGGCAATTTCTAGCGCCAGGGGTGTAGCCGTTGCATCGGTCGCGATTTGTTCACGATAGACCAGGCGTTCATAGAGCCGGGAGTTTTTATCGCCACCGAGGATCTTCAACGCTAGAGCGAGGTGATGCGCATCTTGACTGCCCCAGGCGGGGCCCGACCAGACGAGATAGACACGGGCCTGCGGCACGCGATCGGTCATGTGCAATCGGCGTTCATTCTCGTGGCGCGGAATCCAGCGCCGTAGTCGAGACACCGTCGGGCCCGGTGGTATATCGCCGAAATATTTTTCTACGCGGGTAAAGATGTCCTCGTAATCGACATCGCCGGCAATAACGAGTACGGCATTGTTCGGGCCATACCAGGTGCTGAACCAGTCACGGACATCGTCCAAAGTGGCGGCTTCCAGATCGGCCATGGAACCGATGGTTTCCCAGGAATAAGGATGCCCCGGCGGAAATATTTGCGGCAGCATGTTTTCCCAAACCTTGCCATAGGGTTGGTTTTCACCCTGACGTTTCTCGTTTTGCACGACCCCGCGTTGTTCGTCGAGTTTGGCTTGGGTGATGGCGCCGGCGAAATGGCCCATGCGATCGGATTCTAGAAACAGGACAGTATCCAGAGCGCTCTTGGGCACGGTTTGAAAATAGTTGGTGCGATCAAACCAGGTTGTAGCGTTTAGGTCAGTGGCACCCAGCTCTTGTAGATAGTTCGCCAATTCGCCATCGAAGTTTTCCGAACCCTGAAACATCAGGTGCTCAAACAAGTGCGCAAACCCGGTGCGCCCCGGCGATTCATTTTTCGAGCCTACGTGGTACCAGATGTTAACGGCCACCACCGGCGCTTTGCTGTCTTGGTGCACGATCACCGTTAGTCCGTTGTCCAGCACCCGCATTTCATAGGGAATGTCTTGGGCCTGCAGCGCTAGCGGCAGGAGCAGCGGGAAAACTAAGCTAATCAAGGTCTTGAAAGAGCGGAACATGGAGGCACCGGAGATCGCAAAGGGCTTGGCATTCTAGCAAGGCGGCAGGGGGAGAATAGGGGTCGAACCGATTTTTCGGCGGGCCATGGCGACGGTGGCCCACCGAAAAATCGGTTCGACCCCTATTCTCCCGATATACTGATCCCCATGGCCGATGACTCACTGCTGATTACCAACGCTAGACTCGTCAACGAAGGACTGGTTCGCGAGGGTGATCTACGTATTCGCGGTGGTCGTATCGACACTATGGGGCCCCGTCTCGCCGCCGAGCCTGGGGAGCGCGTGCTCGATGCCGCCGGTCGCCATTTGCTGCCGGGGTTTATCGACGATCAAGTGCATTTTCGCGAGCCGGGGCTGACCCATAAAGGCGACATGGCTTCTGAATCGGCCGCGGCGGTAGCGGGCGGAATCACCAGCTTCATGGACATGCCCAATGTGAAGCCGGCCACGACCACGCGCGAGGCACTGGCCAAGAAGTACGTGCTGGCCGAAGGTCGCGCCCGTGCCAACTATGCGTTCTACCTGGGTGCCACCAACGAGAATATCGATGAGTTGCGTGCCGTTAAGCCCGATGAATGTTGTGGCATCAAAGCCTTCATGGGCGCATCCACCGGCAACATGTTGGTAGACGACCCCAAAGCCTTGCGGAATATCTTTCGCGATGCCCCTGTGCTGGTGGCAACCCATTGCGAAGACTCACCCATGATTAACGCCCAGGAACAGGCGGCACGCCAGCAATACGGCGATGACGTGCCCATGCAAGCACATCCGCAGATTCGGTCGGCGGAGGCTTGCTACAAGTCATCATCCTTGGCGGTGGAATTGGCGCGCGAGCACGACGCTCGTTTGCATGTCTTGCATTTAACCACTGCCAAGGAGCTTGGTTTATTCCAAGCCGGCCCCGTGGCGGACAAGCGCATCACTGCCGAAGTTTGCGTGCATCATTTATTTTTTGAGGCATCTGGCTACGACTATCTAGGCACCTATATAAAGTGTAATCCGGCCATTAAGACGGCCAAAGATCGCGATGCCCTGATTGCCGCTCTGAGTGAGGACGTGTTGGACGTCGTGGCCACGGATCATGCGCCGCACACGCTAGACGAGAAAGACGCCACCTATTTTGAGGCGCCCGCGGGCTTGCCCCTGGTGCAGCATGCCTTACTGAGTTTGCTGGAACACGTTCACGAAGGCCGCCTGCCATTGGAGTTAGTCGTTCGAAAATCCAGCCATGCGGTGGCCGAGCTATTCGGTATTCACCAGCGTGGCTACCTGCGCGAAGGTTACTGGGCCGACTTGGTGTTGGTGGATCTAGATAAGCCGTGTGTCGCGTCGGATGCCGATGCATTAGCCAAATGTGCTTGGACGCCTTTCAATGGCTACGAATTTCGCTCCAGCATTGCCGCGACCCTGGTGAATGGCCAAGTGGTTTATGAGGACGGCCAGCTGACTGGGCGGGTGGCGGGACAGCGCCTAGCTTGTAACGCCGCGCGTTAAGCGGCCCACCCGCTAAATCAGCCCGCGTTTCGCCAGCTTGTCGATGTCCGCCTGCTGCCCCTCACTAAAATCCTTGCGGTCAGGAATACGCACCCGGTCACCCTGCAACCAAGCGTTCGCTGCGCGAAATTCCGTTTTTTCATAGCTTTGGGCGTAGGCCTGAAAAGGCTGCCGCGACAAGGTGTTGATGAGCCCAGTGCGGCGGCGCGCGGCCCGCAGAGAAGCTAGATCGATGGTGGCATTCGCCACCATGGACTCTCCGCCGGGCATGGCCTCGGCCAAAACCTGGCCGTGATAATCCACCACCTTGGACATTCCCGTGGTGGATTCCGCTGGAATAGGAATGTCTTTCAAGGCCCCGGAATTGGCGGATACGACGTAGGCCATGTTCTCAATGGCACGCGCACGACGTGCGATTTCTTTGATGGAATCCTGGGCCACGCCGGCTTCACTGGTGGAGTGCACAAAAACCTCCGCACCCCGCATGGCATGGCAGCGGGCGATTTCGGGATACAGGATTTCCTCCGAGGCGATGGCGGCCAGCCGGCCGATGGCGGTCGCGGCGACGGGAAATACCCCGTCCAGACCGTAGGCATCCAGGTATTTGTCCCAGACGTCATAAGGGCTAGGGGTGTTGAGGGAGATCAAACGACGATAGCGCAAAATCACTTCGCCCTCCGGGCTGATGATGAAGCAGCACTGGAAATAGAGTTCCGGGAAGTGGCGATCAAGCTCGTAGGCATTGCCGGCCAAATAAAGGCCAAAGTCTTTGGCAATGGCGCCTAGGGCATCATATTCCGGGCCCTCCATGGGCAGCGCTGCCTTATCGCGCCAGGCGGGCACGCTATCGCCCATGGGGAAGCCCGTGAGAAAGTACTCCGGCAGAACCACCAACTTGGCATTCTCGCCGCTGTACTGGCGAATAAAGCCTTTGCTTCCGGCCACGGCCACGCGGGACCGGGCAATGTTGTCCATGATGCGTTCGCGAGCGCTGGCCACATCGCTGCAGTTGTTCACGCAGTGCGTGTTAATTTGCAGGGCCAGGGCGGAGTAGTGGGCGGGTGTGTCTTGGCTCATGGGCGGAACCTTCAATCCTTGTCAGGGGCCGGTGATCGTGGCCTGTGGGTCAAGCATATTCCATCGTCGGCGGCAGGGGTTAAAAACCGTCCACTTTGCCGCAAGCCTATGTATACTCGCGAAAACTCATCATTCCAGACTGATTTTCAAACAGGATCAAACCGGGCAGCCGCGGCCGCTCTGACAATAAACGGACAGTCATGAAAGCCACGGATACTTCCAATCCGGACTACTATCATAAAGTAGTCGATTGCCAGTGGGCTTGCCCCGCCCACACCAACGTGCCGGGTTACATTCGCCTGATCGCCCAAGGCGAGTTCACCGACGCTTACATGCTCAATCGGCATTCCAACGTGTTTCCCGGCATTCTGGGCCGAGTTTGCGACCGGCCCTGCGAGCCGGCTTGCCGCCGCGGCCGGGTAGAAGATAAGCCCGTGGCGATTTGCCGCCTCAAGCGCGTGGCCTCGGATTTGCGTGATAACAGCGAGGCCATGGCACGCCTGCCAGAGATTCCCCAGCAGAAAAATGGCAAGCGGATTGCTTGCGTCGGCGCGGGTTGCGCGTCGCTGGCCGTGGCCAATGATTTGCTGCCTTTGGGTTATGAAGTGGTTATTTATGAGGCTTTGGATAAGCCCGGCGGCCTCATGCGCACCAACATCCCGTCTTTCCGCCTGCCGGTGGAGGTGCTGGATGAAGAGATGAATATGATTCTCGACATGGGCGTTGATCTGCGGCTGAACTCGCCCGTGGACAGCATGCGGGCGCTGTTGGACGAAGGCTACGATGCGATTTTCGTGGGCAGTGGCGCGCCGAAAGGTAAGAATCTCGATTTGCCGGGCCGCTATGAAGATCCGGACCGCATCCACATTGGCATCGACTGGCTAGAAGGCGTGGCCTTTGAGCATATCGATAAGATCGGCGAGAACGTGCTGATCATCGGTGTGGGCAACACGGCCATGGATTGCTGCCGGACATCTCTGCGCCTGGGTGCCAAAGATGTGAAAGTCATGGCCCGCAAGCCCCGGGAGTTTTTCAAGGCCTCGGATTGGGAACTTGAAGATGCCGAAGAAGAGAATGTCGAGATTGTCGTCAATCATTCTCCAAAAGAATTCGTCATAGAGGACGGCAAACTCGTCGGCATGAAGTTTGATCTGATGGAGTACGACGTGGATGACGCGGGCCGTATTACGGACACTCGCAGCGTGGGCGAGAAGTTCTTGCCCTGTGATGACGTCGTGCTCGCCATCGGCCAAGACAATGCCTTCCCGTGGGTGGAGCGTGATATTGGCATCGAATTCGACAAGTGGGATGTTCCCGTCGTTGACGAAAATACCTACCAGTGCGACTTGCCGGGCGTGTTTTTTGGGGGGGATGCGGCCTTTGGTCCAAAGAACATCATCTGGGCCGTGGAACATGGGCATCAAGCGGCCATTTCCATCCATCACTACTGCCAGGGCCAAGATATCAACGAGCGTTTGCCCGACGGTATGAATCTGGTGAGTACTAAGATGGGTATCCACGAGTGGAGCTACAGCAACGATTACGACGGTTCTGAAAGAAACGTCGTACCGCACGTGGGCTTAAGTGAGCGTTTTCGTAAGCTCGATATCGAAGTCGAGTTGGGGTTTACCGCCGAGCAAGCCGCTGAAGAAGTAGAACGCTGTTTGAATTGCGATATTCAAACAGCGTTTACCGCTAAGCTCTGTATTGAGTGCGATGCTTGTATCGATATCTGTCCCGTTGATTGTTTGACCATGACCGCACCGGGTGACGAGGCTGATTTACGAATGCGCCTCACAGCACCCGCGGAAAATCACGAACAAGCGCTGTTTGTTTCTGAGGGCTTGCCCCAAACCGGTCGTGTGATGATAAAAGACGAAGACCTGTGCGTGCATTGCGGCTTATGCGCCGAACGTTGCCCGACGGCGGCTTGGGATATGCAGGAGTTCAGCCTGTTACATCCCCATGCTCAGGATGAGGCCAAGGCCGATGCCGACGAGCGAAAGTTTGGAACTTAATTTATAGAGTGACCATAGAATTTGCCGTCTGGCTTTGTTAGCAAACCCACTCCCAAGCAATTTCAATGTAGAAGCCTGGTATGAATACCGGACCGAGTAACAATAATTTCACCATTAAGATAGCCAACGTCAACGGCACGGGCTCGGCGAGCGCCAATGCCCTGTTGATGAAGACTTTTTTTCGCATGGGTATCCCCGTGCTCGGGAAAAACTATTTCCCTTCCAACATCCAGGGCCTGCCAACTTGGTATGAAGTGCGGGTTACCGGGGAGGGCTATCTAGCGCGCAGCGGCCGCGTGGATGTCGTCGTGGCCATGAATGCGGAGACGTACAAAAAAGATCTGCAGGACGTGGCGCCAGGTGGATTTTTGATTTACGACTCGACCTGGCCGCGCCACAAGAAACTTGCTCGCGAAGATATCACCATTATCGGTATTCCCTTGTCGAAAATGTGTAACGAACACTTCGACAATGCGCGCTCGCGGATATTGATGAAAAATGTGGCCTATGTTGGGGCTCTGGCTGCTTTGCTGGATATGGATATGAATGTGATCCAGGATTCTCTGCAAAAGAGCTTCGGCAAGAAACCACACTTGATTGAAGCCAACCAAACGGCCATCCACTTAGGCTTTGATTATGCGCGTGAGCATTTTCCGCAGGGACTGCCGTTTAAAGCAGAAAGCTCGGATAAGACCGACAATCACATCATGATCGACGGTAACACGGCCACGGCACTGGGTTGCTTGTATGCCGGCGCCACGGTGGGAGCTTGGTACCCCATCACGCCATCCACCTCGGTCATGGATGCTTTTAAGACTTTTTGCGAAAAGTATCGCAAAGATCCCGAAACAGGCCGCAACAACTTCGCCATTATTCAGGCTGAAGATGAATTGTCCGCCATTGGCATGGTTTTGGGTGCCAGTTGGAATGGCGCGCGGGCCTTCACGCCCACCAGTGGTCCTGGCATTTCGCTGATGAGCGAATTCCTCGGCTATGCTTATTTCACCGAAATTCCCGCGGTGCTGATTGACGTGCAGCGCTGCGGTCCCTCCACCGGCATGCCTACTCGCACTCAACAGGCCGATATCATGTCCTGCGCGTATGCGTCCCATGGAGACACTCGCCATGTGCTGTTATTCCCGGCCAACCCGGAGGAGTGCTTCTACCTGGCTGCGCAATCATTCGACTTGGCCGAACGTTTGCAAACCCCCGTGATCATGTTGACCGATCTCGATATCGGCATGAATGACTGGATGGCGCCCGATTTGCAATGGGACGACAAGCAGCAACCTGATCGCGGCAAAGTCTTGGGTGCCGATGAGCTTGAACGCATGGAGAAATTTCACCGCTACTTTGATGTGGACGGTGATGCCATTCCTTATCGTACTTTGCGGGTGTGCATCCCAAGGGTGCCTACTTCACTCGCGGTTCTGGCCATAACATGTACGGTGCCTACACCGAAGACGCGGGAGAATACCAGGCGGTGGTAGATCGCCTGCGGAGAAAGTGGGAAACGGCCAAGCAGTATGTTCCTGAACCCATCATCGAGTACTCTGACAAATGCCGCATTGGCATTTTGTCCGTGGGCGGTTGCGATGGAGCGGTGCGCGAAGCCCGCGATCGCTTGCAAGAACAAGGGCGTGCAACAAACTACCTGCGGGTGCGCGCCTTCCCGTTTAATGATCAAGTTCAAGATTTTCTCGACAAGCATGATCAGGTTTACGTGGTCGAGCAGGACCGCGATGCTCAGTTGCGCAGCCTGTTATTGCTAGAAACTCGCGTAGCGCAAGAAAAATTGATTCCCGTGCTTTATTACAACGGGCTGCCCATTCCCGCGGAGGCGATTGTTAAGGCGATCAATCCCGCCATGGCCAAGGGAGAAGCGGCATGAGCTATATCACTCGACCGAAGGTTGTGCATCCCCGGTTGCCCCGCAATGAACTCGGGTTAAGCTCGCGCGATTATGAAGGCGGCATGTCAACGCTTTGCGCTGGCTGTGGCCATGATTCGATAACCGGCGCGTTAGTGCAAGCAGCTTTCGAACTAAACATTCCACCGCATCGCATGGCGAAGCTCAGCGGTATTGGTTGTTCCTCTAAAACGCCGGCATATTTTCTGAGCCAATCTCACGGCTTCAATTCCGTTCACGGTCGTATGCCATCTGTAGCCACGGGTGCGAATGCGGCCAATAAGGATTTGGTTTACGTTGGCGTTTCCGGCGACGGTGATAGCTTATCCATCGGCTTTGGCCAGTTTGCCCACGTCATGCGACGCAACTTGAACATGCTCTATCTCATCGAAAATAATGGCGTGTACGGTTTGACCAAGGGGCAGTTCTCGGCATCGGCTGACGTTGGCAGCAAAGCGAAAAAGGGTGAAGAGAACCTGCAGGCGCCCATCGATCCCTGCTTGGCCGTATTGGGGATGGGTGGAACTTTTGTCGCGCGCAGTTTCTCCGGCGACAAACAACAACTGGTGCCTTTGCTGAAGGCCGGCATGACGCATAAAGGCTTTGCGCTGATTGATGTTATTTCACCCTGCGTCACCTTTAATGACCACGAAGGCTCAACCAAGAGCTACGACTTTACCCGCCAGCATTACCATCCAGCCATCCATGCCGATTTTGTGCCGCCCTCGGCGGAGATACGCGCTGATTATGATGAGGGCAAAGCCATGCCGGTAAGCTTGCATGATGGCAGTCAGATCGTATTGCGCAAGGTCGACGATCGCTACGATCCGACAAACCGGGCCGCGGCGTTTACCTATTTGCAGGAACGCCAGGCTGAGAACGAGATTGTGACCGGATTGTTGTATATTGATGAACAACGCGCCGAGATGCATGAGCTCAGCGAAACGACCGACACACCCCTGGTGGATGTTTCCCATGACAAACTTTGTCCTGGACAATCATCGCTGCAGGCCTTGCAGGAACGTTTTCGCTAAACAAGAAAAGATTCGCTGATCGACTGGGTTTTTCCCTGCGGTCTATCTCTACCCGACACCGCGGGTAATGACGAAAAGGAGGGGGTCATGTTTCGCACCCACATTTTCTTAAGCTTGTTTGTGCTGGCTTGGACGGCTAGTGCTGCGGATCTGGTCGACGCCACGGCCGACGCACACAGTAACGACCGACCAGATGCCACGCCCATGGCCAACACCGAGCCCGTCACTGCCGTTGTCGGCGAGCCCGTGGCGTATGCGCAGCTTGGCGCTGAAGCGGTGACGGGCTACCTGGCTCGCCCGAAGGATGGTGGCAACAATCACCCTGGCCTCATCGTCATTCATGAGTGGTGGGGGCTGAACGACAATATTCGTCAAGTCACGGAACGCTTGGCGGCCGAAGGTTATGTGGCCTTGGCCATCGATCTCTATGGTGGCGAATCCGCACAGACCCCCAAGCAGGCCATGAGCTTGATGCGGGGCTTGCAGAGCGATATTGATACTGCCAATGAGAATTTGCGGCAAGCTTTCCAATACCTTGAAAACGCCCAAAGCGCCGAGCGTGTAGGTGTAGTGGGTTGGTGCCTTGGTGGTCAGTGGTCTTTGCGCACGGCCTTGCTCTTGCCTGAGCAAATCGATGCCGCGGTTATTTACTACGGTTCACTCAATACCGATCCTGAATCTCTGCAAACCTTGCAAATGCCCATTTTGGGAAATTTCGCGGAGAACGATCCCATCATTCCGCTGGCAACCGTGAATGAGTTTCGCGCCACCTTGGAAGAGCTGGGTAAATCGGCGGACATCAAGATATACGCCGGTGCCGAACACGCTTTTTCGAATCCCTCCGGCACGGCCTACGATGCCGAAGCGGCCGCCGATGCCTGGTCACGAACAACGAGTTTTTTCGCCGAGCATTTGCAGTAGCCGTTGAGTAGTAAACCGCTAATTGAATGCGATTAGGTTCACGCCCAAAGCGATGAGTACGATCAGCACCACGATCTTGAACTGTTGGTCCGATGCCCGTCTGCGCATACCCGAACCTAGCTTGACGGCAAAGGCCATGGGCAGGCTTCCGGCGATGGAAATTAGCAACAGCGTCCAGTTCAAGTAGCCCATCATTCCAAGGGCAGTGATAATCACAAAGCCCGACATCGCGAAAGAAATGTTGATGGCCTGGACGAAAATTCTGCTGCTTAAGTTCAGGGATAAAAGGTAGGGCGCGATGGGCATGACGGCCGCACCTGTAAGACCGTGAATAAGCCCCGTGAAATAGCCCGTTGGCACGCTTAGCCATGATGCCGCGCGATGCGTCAATTTGAAATTCGGATTGGCCAGTCCCCAAAAACCATAAATGCAAAGAACCACACCCAGCGCCGCCTTGGCCACGCCGCCATCGGCGTTGAGGAGTATCCAGATACCAGTGCCAAGACCCGGCAAAGTGGCGATGTACAAGGGTGCAAATCGCCGCAGAGCGTCGCTAAAGTGGCCAGCCTCGATCATGACCAAAAAGCAACTTAAGATAGACGGCAGTAGCACTAGCGGTATCGCCGTCGTCATTTCAAGAAATCCTGCCATGATGCCCACGCAGACGGTGCCAAATCCGAGGCCCGAGAACCCCTTAATGAATCCCGCAAAGAAATAGGCGCCCGCGATGTATAGCAGTGTGTCTGGTTCCACGGTCTAGTTGTTAGGTGACTTTTTTCATAGTGGTTAATAAAGCAATTGAAGGACGAATATCTCTGTTGTCCCAGCGGCCGTTTTCGGGCAACAAATCCCACTATCGATTGCTTGCTCGAGTAAGTGCAAGTTTCAATCAGCTAGTTGGCCAGCGCTGAATCAAGAAAACTGGTCCGCCTGTGTTCATCGATCAGGCCTTGGCAGGCCGCTGCGCGCACAAGCGCTAGCCAGCAGACTCGTGCAAACCTTGGCCCGTTACCAGCCAGCTTGATCTTCAGTAACGGGTGTTTGCTTGTTCGCTTCTGTGCAAACCACGGACACGGTCAGCGGCTGCGCGACACTATAGTGCCGCGCGGTCGATTCCTGTAGGCAGCTGAGCGTGGCATAGGCCTGTACCTGTCGCTTGGCCCGCTCCACGCCCGCGGGACAGCTCATGGTCTGTAGGATGCCGGCCAGCTGGGGCGCTGGTACCGTGAGCATCAGTTCTTGGGGTGACACGCTGAGCTTCGCATCAAGACTTGCATCGGCGATAGACAGGAAAAGCCTTTTTCGTATGCTTTGTCGCGGGCAGCTATAGCTGGCCATTAAATGAAACTGAGCGGGCTTGCCGTCCTTGCTGATTAGCGGGACGGAATTCGGGTCTGCTGCGGCAACTTGGACCAGCTCCAGCATCAGCGGTTCGGATGCATCGGCCGTGGCTATTCCGGGGAACGGCAGCCAAGCCAAGAAGATCCAAAGCATGTTTGTATAGCGAAGGGTCACTAGAGACATTTCCAGCCGCGGGTTTTCTTAAAATTACGAACGCATTCTAACCGTCAGGCGCACGCTGATGTGCTCGACCCTAGCGACCCGCACTGAAAAGAAGGTGGCCGCATGGTGCGAGGATTCCCACACCATACGGCCCCTGGGGTGCGCGAGACCTCAAGGGGGGAGTGGTCTCGCAGCTTTTGCTGACGGGTCTTCCCGTCAATGATCGCAGCGCTTCAAGGGGAGGATAAGCCGCGCTGCGATCCAGATTCACGGCTTAGCCGCGCCGGCCAGTGTTCTTGCTGGCCAATCGATACGGGCGGTGCTGCCGGTCAAGCCGCAGACCGAGACTGGTTGCGACCTTGATTTTCGTCAGCGATGCCGCTTCCTGAGCCGTGGCTTGGAAGGACTCGCGAAGTTCCTCAAGCTGACTTTGGTCTGCACGAAGACCCGCGTTTAACTGGACCTGCGCGATCTCGTCTGTCCGCCCGACCGATGCGAAACTGGCATTCAGAGCCAGTGCAAGCACAACGGTGGGCAGCAAACCAAATCGCGCCCCGCGCCTTGTGTTTTGGATTGTCATAGTATCTGCCTCACCAATTTAAGTAGTTTCAATCAACAATGAGCCTGAAGCTCACTATCTCTATAGCAGGAATCGTGCCAAGTCTGTAAATATTTATAAATCAAACACTTAATAAAATTTTGAGCTAACGATAATCCGTGATTACGGAAATTCCGTGAGTGAAATTGACGAAATTCCGTGTATACTTCACTCATGCCCACGGAAAAACGTGACACAGGTCTCATTCGTGACTTGCCCGCTTTCGCAGCACTGTTGGATGCTGAGGGCTGCATCACGGCCATCAGCGATGCGCTGCTAAAGCGCCTCGGTTACGCCGCCGCCGAGATGCTCGGTCGGCGGCCGGATACCTTCGCCACCGCTGCCAGCCAACGGCGGATTCGTGAAGAACATATGCCTCGATTTCGCCGCACGGGGCATCTGGTCAATGTACCTATTGCCTTTCTCACCAAGGATGGCGCGCGTGTATCGCTGTTGGCCAACACGGTGGCTCGCCGCACCGACGAAGGCCTCATCGACTATTCCATTTCTGTCTTTACCGATTTGGCCGAGCGGGCGCGACTGGAGCGCCAATACCGTGATTTGTATCAGTCGACGCCGGCCATGCTGCACACCGTCGACTCTAACGCGCGCTTGACGGCCGTCAGTGATCATTGGCTAGAAAAGCTGGGCTACACACGCGAGGAAGTCATCGGTTGTCCCGTGGCCGACTTCTTGAGCCCTGAGTCGCGCAAATCCGCCATGCGCTGGAGCATTGATGAGGTCATCGCCGCGGGCGATCAAAAAAATGTGCCCCGGCAGATGGTGGCCAAGTCAGGCGCCGTGCTGGACGTGCTGATGTCCACACGTACCGAGCGCAATATCCTCGATGGCCAGCTTAGTCTGCGCGTCGCCAGCAAAGATGTGACGGAGAGTAATCGCGCCGCGCAACAGTTGCGCGAGGCCTACGATGAGATTGCGCGCTTGAAGGAAGAGTTAGAGCGCGAACGCGATTATCTGCGCGAAGAGCTGCAAGTTTCCATGAACTTCGGCCATATCGTGGGTGAAAGTGCCGCCTTGCAGTCGATGTTGGCCCGCATCGAGGCCGTGGCTGGCACCCCCGCCAGCGTGCTAATTGTCGGTGAAACCGGTACCGGTAAAGAACTCGTGGCCCATGCGATTCACGGGCGCAGCAACCGGGCCGAGGCGCCTTTGGTAAAAGTGAACTGCGCGTCGATTCCCGATGAACTATTCGAGAGCGAGTTTTTTGGCCATGTAAAAGGCGCCTTTACCGGCGCTCATCGTGATCGCGTGGGGCGATTTCAGCTGGCCGATGGCGGTACGATCTTTCTCGACGAAGTCGGCGAGATTCCGCTGGCTTTGCAAGGTAAATTGCTGCGGGTCCTGCAGGAAAAGGAATTTGAGCGCGTCGGTGAGGACCGGTCGCGCAGCGTTGATGTGCGCGTTATCGCGGCCACCAATAAAGATCTGGAAAAGGCCGTGGAAGCCGGGGAGTTTCGCGAAGATCTTTACTATCGATTGAGCGTTTTTCCGGTGCAGGTGCCGCCCTTGCGGCGGCGCGGAAACGACGTGGTCATGTTGGCCCTGCACTTTCTTGAGCAGATCTGCCGTGAGTTCGGCCGAGACTGTCCAACTCTCAATCAACGCCAAGTTGATGAACTATTGGCCTACGACTGGCCGGGAAATGTCCGCGAATTGAAGAATGTCATTGAGCAGGCAGTGATCCTATCCCGGAGTGATAACCTGCGTTTCAATTTACCCGTCGCCGAGGCATCGGTAGCCGCCATCGAGTCCAGCGCAACCAAAGCGGATACGGATCAGCGCGGATTCTTGACTGAGGAGGAAATGAAAGCACGGCAGCGTGACAATCTTGTGCGCGCCCTGGAGGCGGCCAAATGGCGAATTTCTGGTGCCAATGGCGCGGCGGAATTGTTGGGCATCAAGCCCAGCACTTTAACTGACCGGATGCGTGCCGCCGGTATCAAGCGGCCTCAATAGATTCCAAAACCGGTGACGCTAAATCCTGACAACAAGCTTCGCCTTAGCCGTATTAGACCCAGACTGTTTCTGTGCGCCGGTAGGTAAAGCGGCTCATCGCTAGCCCGTCATTAGATTTCATCTTCTAATTGAAAAAATGATTTCTGTTTGCTGGGAGAGTTGACCAAAATCCATGGCGTCAGTCGAAGCAACAGCTGCGGGTTTTCGAGTCAGGATTGTTTTGGCGGCCTGTCTGCTGACTCTGATCGGTGTTTGCCTGTGGTTGTTGCCATTGGCCGACTGGCTAAAACAATTATCTAACTGGGCAGGCGTGCACCCCGTGGCTGGACCCCTAGTGTTCGTATTGGCATTCACGATTGGCTCAGTGCTGCTGTGGCCAGGTTCGCTAATGTGCCTGTTCGGCGGCTATTTGTTTGGATTTGCGCTCGGCAGTGCGCTCGGCACAGTCGGGGTCATGCTGGGCTCCACGGCCGCCATGCTATTAGGACGGAAATTTTTCCGTGCATGGCTGTACGCACGATTGCATAATCATGCTCAGTTTTCAGCTATAGATCTTGTGGTTAAAAGTCGCGGATTTCTAATTGTCATCCTCACTCGCATGGCCATGGTGCTGCCCTACAATTTTCTCAATTATGCCTACGGTTTAACCGGCGTTGAGTGGCGCGCTTACGTGATGGGTTCAGGATTAGGCATGCTTCCGATGGTGATGTTCTATACCTACCTGGGTTCCGTTGCCAGCAGTTTCGAGCAAGTCTGGATGACCAGTTTGACCGCGGCGCCGGGAGGTAAACTCCTGTTGTTCCTGGGTCTCGCGGCGGCCATCTTTTGCTTGTGGATGATTCACCGCAGCGCGACCCGACTATTAGCAGAACAAATGCCACCTGCGAAACTACCCTAGAGTTTATATGTCAATAATTTTTTGCGCCTTGCGCGCCGGTCTCCGTTGGATACTGGCTCTAAATCTTGGTCTAGCGGCCGGCTCCGTGCTGGCCGCCGATGGTCAAGAAAGCCTGCCATCAAGAGTGGCCAAGGTGTTGGCGGCTCACAACATGCCAACATCTGGTTATAGCGCCTGGGTACAGCCGGTGAATCATGTCGCGCCCGTGCTGGCTTTCAACGCCGATGTGCCGCGTAATCCCGCGTCCACCATCAAATTACTGACAACATTTCTAGCCTTGGAAGATTTAGGGCCGGCCTATGCCTGGGTTACAGAAGCCTATCTAAGCGGTGAGTTAAACAGCCAAGACGGCCTGCTCAGGGGCGACTTATATCTGAAAGGCTACGGCGATCCGTATCTCGTCACCGAGCGGGTTTGGCTGGTACTTCGCGGTCTGCGTCAGCGCGGTCTGCGGCGGATCGGCGGTAACTTGGTGATCGATAACTCCTACTTTGACGTGGCGGATGCCAATCCCGGTGCCTTCGATGGCCAATCACACCGGATCTACAATGTCGCACCCAGCGCGTTCTTGGTTAATTTCCAAGCCATCAATTTTCAATTCCGGCCGAACCCGCTAACCGGTGGCGTACACATTATTGCCGATCCGCGCCCGGCGAATCTCACGATTCGCAACGAACTGAAATTGGTACCGGGGCCATGCCGCGGTTACCAGGCGGGGATTGCCGTGGCCGTGCCGGAAAACCAAGTGGGCGGCACGGTCAGTTTCTCAGGTCGCTTTGGCCGTGACTGCGAAAGCTATCGCTTGTCGCGTGCGGTCATGCCCGCGCCTCAGCATGCCTACGGCGTCATTCGCCAACTTTGGGAGGAGGGTGGTGGTGAGCTTACCGGTGGTCTGCGACTCGGTCCGGTTCCCGAGGGCCTAGAAGTTTTTGCGAGTTTCGATTCGCCTTCCGTGGCTGAAATTATTCGCTATGTCAATAAGTGGAGCAACAATGTAATGACCCGGCAGGTTTTTCTTACTCTGGGGGCCGAGCGCTTTGGTCCGCCCGCCACGACTCAGAAAGCTCGCGAAGCTGTGACGGCATCGCTTAAGGAGCGCGGCCTGGATTTTCGCGATTTTAGCGTTGACAATGGGGCGGGCCTGTCAAGAAAAACGCGGATCAGCGCGCGTGATCTCGGCCGGGTTTTGAGTGCGGCTCACCACAGCCCATTCAAAGCGGAATTTGAATCGTCATTGCCCATCGCCGGACTAGACGGCACTTTGCGGAAACGGTTTCGCAATCAGGCCGTCACGGGCAAAATGCATATTAAGACGGGTCGCCTAAACGGTGTGTTCGCCATGGCAGGCTACGTTCTGAGCCGCTCGGGTGATGAGTATATTGTGGTCGCCGTGCAGAACTTTGCCGACGCACATCGGGGGCCCGGCGAAGAAGCACATAGTGAGCTATTACGTTGGGTGCACGGTTTATGATCAAGGCGCGTTACTATTTTTTACTGATCCTAGTCTTGGGCTGCGGGGTGGCGAAGTCCGAAACGGCGTACGTTACCGATGAACTGCGGTTGACGGTCCATCGGGCCAAGGACACCAGTGACAAAGCCTTCGCCAATATAAAGAGCGGCGATGCCGTAGAAATTCTCGAGCGCAATCGCTCATACGCCCGAGTCCGCTTAGAGGACGGTCGCACGGGTTGGGTTCGCGTGGCTTATCTTGTCGACAAGGAGCCCGCCCGCCGGAGAGTTCAGCGCGTCGAGGCAGAGCGAGACAAACTGGCTGCGGAATTGGTTGAATTCACTAGTGGTCAAGACAATTCAGGTGAGCGGATCGCCACGCTGGAAAAAGCGCGGGCGGCGACGGAGAAAAAACTGCGCGAGCAGGAAGCCAAGGTCGCGAGCTTGAGTAGCGAGAATGCCCAGTTGCTCCGGGGCAGCGTACCCGGTGAGATCAGTTTACCCGTGGGATGGTTGGGCGGCCTAGGCTTCGGCTTGTTCGTGGCGGGCTGGCTGTTGTCGGCGTGGTGGACAGATCGTCGCATGCGCCGGCGGCACGGGGGCTTCAGGATTCAGTAGGCCTGCTGATTGTTGCAGTCGCCTGAGGGGTTCGCGCTAGAATGGGCGCTGGCTCGTGCCGCCGCCGTGCCGGTTAACAACGCCTAATAAGAATAAACAACACATAAGGGGATGCCCGAATGAAACTGATCACCGCCATTATCAAACCCTTTCGATTGGACGATGTGCGCAACGCGCTGGCCGAGGTGGGCGTCAATGGAATGACGGTTAGTGAAGTCAAGGGATTTGGCCGTCAGCGTGGTCACACAGAGCTATATCGTGGCGCTGAGTACGTCGTAGATTTTCTACCCAAGGCGAAGATCGAAGTCGCCGTGTCCGATGATTTGGTCGAGCGAGCCGTTGAATCCATCGCCAGTGCGTCGCGCACGGGTAAAGTGGGTGACGGCAAGATTTTCGTTACAGCCATCGAGCAGGCCATGCGTATCCGTACCGGCGAGACCGACGACAGTGCACTGTAGGCCGTAGATTTTTCCAAGTGCCTCGCTAACAATAAATATTAAAAAAGTCTGGAGTAAAAGATGACCGTCCGACGACTGGCTGCCTGTTTCTTATACCTAATGGCAAGCCTGCCGCTAAGCCTGCAGGCCGAGACCGTGCTTGACTCGGGTGACACCGCCTGGATGCTGACCTCCACGGCCTTGGTCTTGTTTATGACCCTACCCGGCCTAGCCCTGTTTTACAGTGGTCTGGTGCGAAGTCGCAATGTGTTGTCGGTACTGATGCAGTGTTTTGCGATTGCTTGTATGGCGTCGGTGGTTTGGGTATTGGTGGGTTACAGCTTGTTTGCCACCCACGGTGGGTCAGCCAATGGATTCATCGGTGGGCTCGACAAAGTGATGTTATCGGGCATCGGTACCGAAACCTTGTCCGGCAGCATGCCGGAAACGGTTTTTGTCATGTTTCAAATGACCTTTGCCATTATCACGCCGGCGCTGGTAGTGGGCGGCTTCGCCGAGCGTATGCGCTTTAGCGCCATGTTTTTGTTTTCGTTTTTGTGGCTGCTGTTGGTCTATGTACCGCTGGCCCATTGGGTCTGGGGCGGTGGTTGGCTGGCGGATCTCGGCTTCATGGATTTTGCCGGCGGCGCTGTTGTGCATATCAATGCCGGTGTCGCGGCGCTAGTTGCCGCCCTGGTCATGGGTAACCGCAAGGGTTTTCCAAAGACCCCCATGCCGCCGCACAATTTGCCCGTCACCGTTATGGGTGCCTGCATGCTATGGGTTGGGTGGTTTGGCTTTAACGCGGGTAGCGCGCTCGCCGCGAATGGCTCCGCCGGCATGGCCATGCTCGTAACGCATATTGGCGCCGCCGCCGGTTCTCTAGCGTGGATGACACAGGAATGGATTCGCTTCGGCAAACCCAGTGTCTTGGGTATTGTCACCGGTATGGTTGCCGGTCTGGGCACCATAACGCCGGCCTCCGGTTTTGTTGGGCCCGGCGGCGCATTAGTAATCGGGTTGCTTGCGGGATTCGTGTGTTTTTGGGCGACGCAAATCATCAAACGACGTCTGCTTATTGACGACTCCTTGGATGTGTTTCCCGTGCACGGTGTTGGTGGATTCTTGGGTATTCTCATCACTGGTTTGTTCGCATCCGACAAGCTGGGCTTATTCAGTGGTCTTGGCCTACCAGAGGGGCAGACCGTTATCGGGCAATTGGGCGTGCAATCCTTGGGCGCCGGCGTAACCTTGCTTTGGTGCGGCCTGCTGACCTTTGTCATTCTGAAGGTCGTGGCTGCGATAGTGCCGCTGCGCGTCTCCGATGATGAAGAAACCGAAGGTTTGGACATCGTGTTGCATGAAGAGCGTGGTTACAATTTATAGCCCACGCTTAATCTCGATCAGTGCTACTTGGCCGCTGCTGATTTTGTAATCGCCCGGTATCGTCGCCACAAGCGTGTACCCAGTAGCAGAGTCAATATCGCTGCGTAAATCAGTGGTTCGGTAATGTCCTTTTTGACTTGCCACCAGAAATGCCAACAAGCGAGTATCGCGAGGGGATAAATTAGTTGATGTAAACGACCCCAGCGTGATCCGAGACGGCGTCGCCAACCCGCTGTGGAAGTAACGGCCAGTGGCATCATCATCACCAGGGCGCCAAAGCCTACAGTAATAAAGGGGCGCTTGAAGATATCTTCGACGATTTCCGGTAGAAAAAAGCCCTGATCTAAAATCAAGTAGTTTAAGAAGTGCAAGCTGGCATAAAAGCAGGCAAACAGTCCTAGCATGCGCCGAAAATGAATAGGCCAGGGCTTGCCTATTAGTCGCTGCAGTGGTGTGACGGTAAGGGTAAGTAAAACAAAACGCAGACCCCAGATGCCCAGTTCGTCCTGCAGCGTCTCAATGGGATCGGCGCCCAGTTTGGCCCCGTAGCCCAGTAGTCCGCCGACTAGCCAAGCGAACGGCAACAGTGACGCCAGAAAAATGATCGGCTTGCCGATGTGCCGAATTTGCTTAAGGGTTGGCACGCCGCTGGGCTCTACAATCTTTACAACTTGTGGTTAACCTGCCGCTAAAAGTATTTACGCAAGTCCAAACCTGTGTACAGACTTGCAACTTCATCCGCATAACCGTTAAACATTAAGGTTGGTTGTTTAGAGCCCAATAGCCCGGAGCCAATACGTCGTTCGCGCGCCTGGCTCCAGCGAGGATGATCAACTTCGGGATTCACATTGGCGTAGAAGCCATACTCTCGCGGTGTGGCTTTATTCCAAGTTGTCGGGGGCTCCTGTTCGGTGAAACTGATTCTGACGATGGATTTAATGCTCTTGAACCCGTACTTCCAGGGTACGACGAGGCGCAAGGGCGCGCCGTTTTGATTGGCTAGGCTGACGCCGTAAATGCCCGTGGCCAATATGGTCAGGGGATGCATCGCTTCAGCCATGGTTAAACCTTCGACGTAGGGAAAATCCAAGACACCGCGACGTTGTCCCGGCATTTCCTCCGGACGCACCACTGTTTCAAAAGCGACATACTTTGCTTTCGAAGTGGGTTTGAAGCGCTGGAGCAAATCGCCCAGGGAAAATCCGTTCCAGGGAACGACCATGGACCAGGCTTCAACGCAGCGCAGTCGATAAACTCTTTCTTCAATATCGTGAGGTTTGAGAATGTCCTCGAGGTCAAATGTGCCAGTGACTTCGGCTTCACCATCGATGCTCACAGACCACGGCAGTGGTTTGAAATTATCCGCGTACCTGGCTGGATCTGTTTTGTCCAAACCAAACTCATAGAAATTGTTGTAGCTAAGAATATCTTCTAAAGAATTGGGGTCTTCGTCGGTGCTGTATTTGCTGCCGCGTACAACGTCCAGTTTGCGCAAGTCGCCGCTTTCGCCCTCGGCGGCGCAGCCGCTACCCAGCAGTAAGCCAGTTCCGGCTAAGGCGCTGTTGCGTAAAAAACGGCGTCGATTGCGAAATACCGACTCGTTGGTAATTTCCCAAGATTTAATGCTTGCAGGTTTCTTGATTAGCATGATGATGATTCCAATAACGTCAGTGGCGTTCAGCGAACCGGTATCTTCGTGACCTCGGTTCTAAGGAGCTTGCCTACGGTAACCGTTCAAACCCCAGTGGTAAGTATCATAGTTAAGCGTAAATTCTTGTTTTGCGAGCAGCTCGGCAATTCTAGGCTCTAGCGTATAGTCGGCTAGATACTCTTGTACCGAGCCGGTATTGCTGGCGAAATCTTCCGCAAACCAATCGAAGATTCTCGACAGAAAAGCCTCTCGGCGTTCTAGCGAAAATCGATTGCGTGTCGGGTCGTTAATGAACTGGCGTGCTGCTTCGTCTAGCTGCTCGTCAAGATTGTCCGGCCAGTACGCCCGGCTGCTTAGACGCGGACAGGATAGCGATGCGCAGACAATGGCAAAATGTATCCGCGGGTCGCCCATCTTTCTGAGCTGCTCGTGTTCGATATCCTCCAGCGTGGTTGATTTGCCCAGCAGTGTGAATTTGTACCGCGAAAAGAAATGCTTGCGACTGCGCTTACTTGTCGTTGATTCACCCTCAAGAATGCCTTGGATTGCAAAAGCGTTATAGGCGTTGATCAACATCGCCTTGCGATCATTGCTGTTCGACAGACCAGCGCGACTAAGCATCGCTAGCTGACTGATAAATTGCCGAAAACGAGGGTCTTGCCCTAGGCTGTCATAATCGACAAAGCCGTGACGCACATGAGTGACGAGAATTTCATCCCAAAGCTGGTAGTTGGGTGCAGCAGGCCAAACCGCAGCGCTAAAACTCAGTATGGCGAGCATCGAAATCAAATAGCAGCTTATGTTGCCGCGTGAAAACGTTCTTGATGAGCCCATGGTCGTAAGTCTTGGTTTAATCTCTAGCTTAAATACGCGCCAACCCTGAACTCTGATTGCCGCGAGGGGTTTTTGTTCCCCACTTGAGCCGGAAGCTTAACCCCTCTAAGCTGTTTTGGCATGAGTGCCCATGTATTGATTGAGTTTTATCGGCGGCGTTTGCGCTACCTTGCCCTCGGTGTCTTGTTAGTGCTGGCTAGCGGCTGTGGCGGTGATAGTGGGGGAAAAATGGTCGTCAACATCGGCGGCACGGCAACGCCCAATACGCCGGGCGAGGCCATGTGGCTAAATTTCAAGCGAGATGCCGAAACGGCGGCCGAGGGCGCCATAGAAATGCGTCCCTTGATTTACGGTCAGCTGGGGTCCGAAGAACAACTGCTATCGAGTATTCGCAGAAATAGAATTCAATTTGCCAACCTTTCGGCTCAGGTCACCTCTACCTTGGTGCCTGAATTGTCTTTACTGTATGCGCCCTATTTATTTTCAGACGAAGATGAAGCTGACTTTATCTACGATCGCTATCTGACACCTATCTATACCGAATTGCTTGCCGAGCAGGGTCTGCATCTTGTGACCTGGTACGAAATTGGTTTCCATTCAATTTACAGCAAAGAGCCAATCAACAACATTAATGACATGCGGGGCCGGCGTTTTCGTGTTTCCTCCAGCGTTAATGCGCGCTTATTTGCCGAAGCCTTAGGCGCTGATGTAATCCCTCTGGGCTATGGAGAAATTGTGCCGTCCTTGCAGACAGGTTTAGTGGATGCCGGCGAGAATTCCATCAGTCTCTATGCGCGCACGGGTATTGCGGCCGAAGCGCCGTATTTGCTGCTAACTCGCCACGTTTTCGGGATGTCCGTAATCGTCGCCAACAAGTCGTGGTGGGATGGTCTTGGCGAAGACATGCGCCGCGTACTCACAGATAATTTTCCATCAGTGGGACGTTCGCGTGCCGAAACACGCGCACAAGATATTGAGGATCTTGCGGACACCGAACTGGGTATCAAGTCCACCTCCCTAACGGCCGATGAGAAGCTGCTTTGGCAGGACCAGACCGTGGATGTGGTTGCCGAGTTGCTCAAACTTATCGGCGGTCGCGGTGCGGAAATCCACGCGCAAATTCTCGCGGGTAAGCAGGCTTATGCTCAGTCGAAGAATGCTAATTGAGGCATCGTTGAAAGACAGCGTGCTGAACGGGCCCGCTTCCCTTAGGTTTCCGGCCGTTCTAAGGGGCCGTCGGTTCTACGCTTAGGTGGTTGTTTAGTTTCGCCTTCGGCCAATGCGGGGCTGAAAAGAAAATCATGACGAAACAATTGTTGGGTCATCTCGACGGGCATGCCATCAGCGAATGCAGGACGATAGTAGGACTGCGCAAGATTACGCTTCACTCTTTGGTCCATTAGGCCCGGCGGATCAGATTCGATGACCTCGACATCTCGTGGGCGCCCGGTTTCCGATACATTGTAGGTGACAAGTACATGGCCATTTTCCAGCTTCGCGCTGCGAGGGTTCGTATCGGGTGCGTATTGCAGGGCGCGCCAGGGAACGCCGGCTACGCGTACGGGATTGGCGAAATATTCGTCACGTTTTGCCGCATAGTTTTCATCGGCGGACAGCTTAGCCCAGGCGCGCTGATAGTGGGTGAGCGCGGTATTGGGTTTACGGTCACTGGTATAGATATCGCCCAATTTGACTAAAATGTCTATCGTCTGAAGTTGGTCGCCATCGGGATGGTTATCAGACAGCAACAAGGCGTCTTTGAGACGGACCGCGCTCTGCGACATCAATCCCTGCGTTTTTAGGCTGCTCGCTATGCCCAGTAAGGCGTCGATCTGCGCAGGATGATCCTTGCCGTAGTGCTTTACCAGTAGCCGCCTTTCCCGGCGATAAGTATCCCGGGCCAGTTCATGATTGTCGATGCGCTCGTACCATTGACCAAGTTTGTGAAGTGCCGGCGTGATTTCTAGATCGTCTGGACCAAGCTTACGCTGGTGAATCTCCAGTTGTGCTTCTTGGTGAAAACTGGCGTCGTCAAGCTGCGCCAGGCCGATATAGGCCTCGGTCAAATGGTCGCGAATCTCTAGCTGATCGAAATTGTAAAAGCCTTCGTTGACATGGTTGACGCGCAGCGCCTTGGCAAAAGCTCTTTCGGCTTGTTCGAAAAGCTCAGCGCGATGGTAAGTCGCGCCCAGCCCAACATAGGTGTTAATGAGGCGTGGAGACAATATCCCGTGGCGCCTTGTGATCAAGCTGATACTGCGCAGGTAGTTTTTTTCAGCCGCTTCATAATCCGCGTTGTACATTTGCATGGTGGCGAGATTGTTCAGGGGGGCAACGAGTTCAATGTCATCCTCGTCCCAGACCTGCTCTGAGAGTTCCAGTACCCGTTGTGCCGATGCCACGGCTTCCGGGTAGCGGTTCTGCTCTTTGAGTTCGAGCATGCGCTGATAGGCTGCGTCCCGGGTGGCTTTGTTGGTTGCTGGGTTTACCGCTGCGGTCTGGGTTGGCGTGCTGGGTCGCTTGGTTTCGGAATACCCGTTTGCGGGGGCCTTACCCTCGTCAGCATGCGGTTCGGCGGAATCTGCTGCCAAGGCAGGAATCGAAGTAAAGGCCGAGCTGGAAATCTGAGTTTCGGCGGCCGCAGGCTGCCACGTCCAAAGGCCGGCTAGGGCCAACAGACTGCTTAGGATTTGCTTGAGTCGATCTTCCAGCACTGCTATTTATGTCTACAAAATGAGCCTTTGGTTCCAAATCAATCCGCGATAGGACAGCTAATGTAGCAGTTCGTCCTGGGCGAGCTCTACGGATTCGCGCGGCGGCTTACAAAAAAACCGGCTGGCTTGGGCTGGCCGGTCTATGAGGCAATACCATGTTCATGCGCAGCAAGAAAACACGAATGCCCAGTCCCCAAGATGCGCTGGCGGGACGGTCCTCGGCTTTACCCGTCGCCGATGCCCACTTTGTCAACGGCAATCCCCTGCGTGGACCGTTTCCCGAAGGCATGGAGATGGCCATGTTTGGCTTGGGCTGCTTCTGGGGCGCGGAGCGCAAGTTTTGGGGATTGCCCGGCGTTTATTCCACGGCCGTCGGCTACGCGGCCGGCTATACCGAAAACCCCAGCTATGAAGAGGTGTGCTCGGGACAGACCGGGCACAACGAGGTTGTGCGGGTGGTTTTTGATCCGGCAAAGCTGAACTACGCTGAACTCCTGCGCGTGTTTTGGGAATCCCATGATCCCAGCCAGGGTATGCGTCAGGGGAATGATGTGGGCACGCAATATCGGTCCGGTATCTATTTTTTTAACGCGCAACAGGCGCAGTTGGCGCGCGATTCTTTGCGGACCTACGCACAAGCCTTAGGGGCAGCGGGCTATCCCGAAGTGACCACGGAGGTCTTACCGGCGCCCAAGTTCTACTTCGCCGAAGACTATCACCAGCAGTATCTTGCCAAGAATCCCGGGGGTTATTGCGGTTTGGGCGGAACCGGAGTGGTTTGCGCCATCGGCGCCGAAACCTAGTTCAAGCGCCGGGGCGCTACCGGCCACTGACGGCTAGGCTCGAGTGTCGTCGGGGATCGGTCGTTTTTGGCCAGGGCCATCGAGCCGTTGCGGTTGGCATACCCGCAGGCGCTCAGCCAGGTCCCATGCGGTGGATCACGGATTACGCTACATCCTCGAATTAATCCAATTTTGCTACTAACCCGGTGCTGGGGAACTGTGAAGTAGGCCCAGCCTGCGGTAGCACTCAGTCTTTATTATGCAAAGTCGGTCCATGAGCCGAGAGTCTTAGGTACCTCGATTTGCTATTCAATCGCGTCAAGGTGGATACGGTAAACCTCGAGCAGGGCATGTTTGTCGCCCAGCTCGATCGCCCGTGGCTGGAAACTCCGTTTCTATTTCAGGGTTTCGAAATTGGCGAAAACAATGAAATCACTCTGCTGCGTAAGTTCTGTAAACACGTTTATGTAGATGTTGAGCGCAGTACGGTTTCGAAGGACAAAATTCTTGCCGCCCGTAATTCCGTTAAGCGCGGACATGATCCATTCGTCAAGAAAGACGACACGCATGCCGCTGCTAAGAAGCGATCATTCTCATACAAACTGTTGTCCGCCCTAAGCCGATTCGATCCTTCCGGACGTATCGCGGATCGAATCAATGGTACCGTGGTCTATCGCAACAGTGTGGATGTCAAGACCGAAGCACCGAAAGCCGCCCATGCCTATGGACTGGCCATCGATCAAATGAATGAAGTAATCGACGAGCTAAAGGCCGGTAAAGGTATTCGCATCGACCGGATTAAGGAATCCGTTACGCCGGTTATTGACAGTGTATTGCGTAACCAAGATGCCATGGCTTGGCTAGTCTATCTGCGCAAGCGCGACGAGTATGCCTACACGCATTCCATCGCGACTTCGGTCTGGGCAACAATTCTGGGGCGACATCTTGGTTTTGATCCCGCTGGTCTGCAAACGCTAGCCATGGGTGGAATGTTGCTTGATATCGGCCGCGTTAGAATTCCCGAGTCAGTCATCGATCATCCGGGGAAGCTCAGCGAGGATGAATACGAGATTGTAAAAATGCATGTTGACTACGGCGTCGATATTGCAAAAAAAACTCCCGGTATTAATGACGATGTGCTAGACATGATTGCCTGTCACCACGAGCGTCATGATGGCAGTGGTTATCCCAAGGGCTTAGCGGGTACCGACATCCCGGTTTTTGGCCGAATCGCGGCATTGGTCGATTGCTATGATGCGATGATCAGCCCGAGAACTTATGCCCAGGCAAAGTCAACCTACGATGCGCTACGGGAGCTAAATATCTTGGCCGGCGTTAGCTTTCAGCGAGAGTTGGTTGAGCAATTCGTGCAAGCCTTGGGCATGTTTCCCACGGGTAATGTAGTGGAGCTCAATACGGGTCAGGTTGCTATCGTTATCGAGCAAAATCGCGTGCGCCGTCTACGGCCTAAAATTCGTTTAGTGCTAGATGCCGAGCATAAACCGATTAGCAAAACGAAAATTATTGATCTCAGTCGCGTGCCTAGCGATGCGGATGATCGTAAGGCCGTTTGGATTTCCAAAGGTCATGAACCTGGCGCCTTCGGTATCGAGCCCAAGGACTTTTTCTAGCCCTCACCGGTCAAATTTTTGCGATCCAGTGGCAGTGAGCGATAGCGCTTTCGCGTTGCTGCGAATACCGCGTTGCAAAGGGCCGGAGCCACGGCGGGCAAGGCCGGTTCGCCTGCGCCGGTGGGCGCTGCCGCGCTGTCCTGAATCACGACTTCGATGTGCTCGGGTGCTTCCATCTGGCGGAGAATAGGGTAGTCATGAAAGTTCGATTGCGCGACCCGGCCGTTTTCAATCTTGATACGCTCGCGCAAGGCTGCCGACAGTCCTTGAATCACACAGCCTTCAACTTGGGCTCTGACCCCTTCGGGGTTAACGACCAGGCCGCAGTCCAGGGCGCTGACCACCCGGTGTATTTTTATCTGGCCGGCTTCGGGCTGCGAAGCCTCCATGGCCACGGCTGAATAGCTCATGTGGTCCCAACAGCAAGCGATCCCTAGGCCGCGACCCGCGGCTTGTTGTTGTGACCAGCCGATGGCATCGGCCGCCAAGCTTAAGACGCCCCGCAATCGGTCAGGCTCAAACGGGTAATTCTCATCCCGCAAGGCAATGCTTGCTGGTAGCGCATCAATGAGCGACAGCCGGTATTCCAACGGATCTCGGCCAGCGCGATGGGCCAGCTCGTCAATAAAACTTTCCACGGCGAAGACCGTGTGCGTGGTGGAGACGGCGCGCCACCAACCCAGAGGTACCTGAGACGGCAGCATGGAAAAACCGCAGCGCCGATTGGGGATGCTGTAGGGCATGTCGACGGCGCCTGTGGCTTCGTAGCGGCCGGGTCTGTCGCTAAAGGGCGGTAATTGGTAGCCGGCAAAAATTGCCGGTGTGGTGAGATGATGATCCCAGGCGAGCGGTATCCCATCGTCATCCAGGCAGGACCTTAGGCGATGCATTGAACAGGGCCGATAGAAATCATGTTGTAGGTCGTCTTCGCGGGTCCACAGCACCTGCACCGGGGGGGCCTTGAGTACCTTCGCGATGATGGCGGCCTCCACGGCGTAATCGTTGTTGAGTCGGCGTCCAAAGCCACCGCCGATGCGCGTGACCTGCACATCGATCTTACCGGCAGCAAGGCCTGTGGCTTCCGAAATCAGCGATTTCGAGAAATTGGGTGTTTGTGTGGGTGCCCATATTGTTAGTTGATCGTCTTTAAATTGAGCGGTGCAGTTTTGTGGTTCTAGGCTCGCGTGGGCTAGAAATGGGAGCTGGTAGTTCGCGTCATGAATTTCACGCGACTGCGCCAACTGCTCCAGAGTCTCACCCTGGTCGTAAATTACATCCTCGGGTGGTTCGTCGAGCAATTCCAGCATGAGCCGATCGTGGTCGGTGTTGCTCTCGGGCGAGGTTTTAGGACGTGACCATTCGATTTGCAGTGCATCACGGGCTTGCAGCGCGGCCCAGCTTGTTTTGGCCACGACCGCTATGCCTGCCGGCACGCGGCTGTTGCCGCCGGTGGCGCGAATTTCGACAGTGCTTAGCGCACCGTCTATGGCCAGTGCGGTTTTGCTATTCGCAGATTTAACCCCGCCACCAAAATATGGACAACGAGCGACGGCCGCATACAAAAGTTCAGGTGGCCGTTGATCAACGCCATAACCGACCCGCCCACGGAGCATATCGTCGAGATCAATGGGCGCTTTGGGTTTGCCGATAATGGCGAATTCTGACGGTTCCTTAAGCCGCGCTTCTTTGGGTAGATCGAATTTGGATATTTTGCCGAGCAGTTTCTCATAACCAATTTTTCGGCCGCTTTGAATATGCAAAACTTGGCCTTCTTTCGTGCGGCAGTCTTCAATGTTCACACCCCATTGTGCCGCCGCGGTGGTCTTCAGCAAGGCTCTCGCCGTAGCGCCGGCACGCCGCATGTCCATGAACCGCGTGCGCACCGATTCGCTGCCACCCGTGCCTTGGGCGCCATAGCGCTCGGCATCGGCCCTGGCTTGCTTGACGGTTACGCGTTCCCAAGCCACATCCATTTCGTCGGCAACGCACATGCTCAATGCTGTCAAAATGCCTTGACCCATTTCCGAACGGGGCACGGTTACTTCTACTTGACCCGTGGATAACAAGCTGACAAAGGCATTGAGCGGCAGACTCTCGGCCGCCTGTCCGTCTTCGGTCCAAGCTAAACCGATGCACAATAGGCTGGCGCTGCTCGCCTGCAAAAACACGCGGCGATCAATGTTAGGCGAACTCATTGTTCTTGCCTTTCAGCCGCCAGGGCCGCGGCTCGCACCACGGCCCTGCGGATCCGCAAGTAAGTGCCGCAACGGCAAAGATTGCCGTTCATAGCCGCCAGAATTTCGGCCTCACTAGGCTGCGGTTTTTGGGCGATTAAAGCCGCGGCTGACATCATTTGGCCGCTTTGGCAATAACCACATTGTGGGACGGCGTGTTCGTACCACGCACGCATGACCGGATGGCTTGCTTCCAAGCCTTCTATAGTGGTGATTTCTCGGTCCACTAGGCTGGCCGCGGGCACTAAACAGCTGCGGGTTGCTTGGCCATCGACATGTACGGTGCAAGCGCCACACAGACCTTTGCCACAGCCATAACGGGTCGCGGTCAATTGTAACTGGTCGCGCAATACCCACAACAGCGGCATGTCGTCGCTGGCATCGACTTTTTGGAGCTGCCCGTTGATCAGTAGTTGAAACCTCGCCATGCCGTCCTGTCCTTAAGGATTACTGTGCTCACTATAAGACGAGCCCGCACTTGCCAACAAGACAGGCATAGCGGCCGCGTGTTTCTCGGGTCTCTGCCTGCAGATGCAAATTTTGCGCAGCTTGATCTTTAGCCAAGAACGGATACATTCTGCGGCATGATGGCTGTAGGACTTTCTCCACTGGCAAAAAATATCGGCGCACTGACCGATTCTCGATCTGCTTTGCTGCGGATCGTTTTTTTGCTCTACTTGTTGTCAGCCTGTGGTTCGCTGCCAGACGCGCCGAGCTCTGCTAGTCATGAGCCACAGCAAGCAGATCGCCATGCGCAAGTTTTGTCAGTGGCTGGCGAGGAATCTCAAATTGTCATCTACGTTTACCGTGCGGGTGCGCTGGCGGCATTGGGACACAATCATATCGTCAGTAGTCAAGATATTCGTGGACGAATCCTGTTAACTGATGAGCCCCAGAATTCGTCACTCGAGTTAAAGCTGCCGGTTGCGAGTTTTGTTGTCGATGATCCCGAATTGCGCGCCGCGTCGGGTGAAGACTTTTCCAGGCCGGTGGATGCCGATGCCATCGCTGCTACCCGCGCGAATATGTTAGGGGCGCGCATGCTAGATGCGGAGCGATTTCCTGAAATCCGGGTCGTCAGCCGCACGATTGGTGGAACACTGCCCGACCTACTAGTAAATGCCGCCGTTACCATTAAAGATCAAACTCATAGTGTAGAAATACCTGTGACAGTGGTTTCGGAAAACGATAGCTTACTGGTCACGGGGGAATTTTCGTTGCGGCAGTCGAGTTTAGGTTTGGAGCCTTTTAGCCTATTTCTCGGCGCCTTAGCAGTACAAGATGAACTCGGTTTTCGGATTCGCCTCCTGGCTCGATAGATAGCAGTGAGCAGCGAATAGGAAATATAAGCCACCTTTGTTGAGCGGCGGATTCACTCGAATCGGTAGCGGCGTGTTGTAATCGGGGTGTTGATGGCAGGTTGAACGCCGCGATGCGGGCGGAGCCGCACCCGGGCGACGTCGTTGGGTCCGTGAATCTTCCCCTTGCACCCGGAAATGCCAACCGGGAAAGCCGCCGGTCAACACGCGCCCGTCCCGGCGCGGTGGCCGGGAGGCGAGGGCATCAGACCAGACGATCTGACCGGGGCGGCGCGCGGCTCGGGTGCGCGGGATCGATCGGCACGGCCTCCCGGCCAAGGTGCTTGAGAAGCCGCTCGATCACCGCCGGTGCCTCGATGCTGGCAATGACGCGCAGCCGGCCGCCGCATTGCCGGCAGGTCTCGATGTCGATGGCGAATACGCGCTTGAGCCGCTGGGCCCAGGACATCCCCTGGTGCCGATCGATGGCCGCGGCCTCGCTGCGCTCAGCGACAGCGCGTGCGCTGGGCACAATCTGTGCCCGGTCGGGGCTCGGCGGTGCAAACACACCGTGATAACGGGTCAGGTGCGCGCGGGGCTTGGGCAGTAGTGCAGCGAGTCGCGCAATAAAGTCTTCCGGTTCGAAAATCATGTGCGTGGTGCCTTCACGATACGGCGTCTTCAGCGTGTAGCGCACCTGCCCGCTGCCGGTCAGCGCCAGCCGGCCGGTGGCGACCGGCGGACGTGAGACGGTGCGTGTGAGGCGTTGGAGCTTGTCGCGTTGCCAGGCTGTTGCGGCGAGACCTGCGTGCAAAGAGAACCCCGAGCTTTCGGCCACCTCCCGGCGCGGCGCGTCCGGCAGGTTTGCAGGGTGAAGACTTTCTGGCCTTCTCGCGGGCCCGTCGCGATCCGGTAGGTGATCGACGACCGGAGCAGGCCGTGCATCGGTGACTCCTCGGCTGGATCGAAGGCGAGATACGCCTTCTCGATGTCACGCGTGATGAGCCCCGCGCGCTCGAGCGAGCGACCAATCTGGGTGGCGATTCGCCGCACCAGTTGCTGGAGTTCCCCGGCGCTTGGGGCTGGCACCGGAACGAACACGAGACGGCTTTCCCCAGAGCGGCGATAAACGCCGTCGAGCACGAGCAGGTGAAAGTGCACGTGCAACTACTGAACGAGTAGCCGGCGACAAGCATGCGGGCGGCCCGTACACTAGATGTCGGACGGGCTTGCGAATCTGTTACGACGCATGAAACTGAAAGGATGCCTGATTACGGCTGTTGTCGGTGTGGCGCTCGTCGTCGCCGGTTTCTTGGTTGCCGGCTATTTCTTTTTAGAATCGTTTGATGTGGGCCCGGAGAAAAATAAATACTGCCAAGCACTGGCAAGCGGCAGTTCGGCACATAGTCATGCGCCGATTTTCGCCAGCCGGAAAGAACGGCTGGCGTTCTTCGACCTGTACGTCAAATCGTTTTCCAAAGTGACCGACGTACAATTCCACATCAATGACACAAACCTGTGCGGCGGCTTGCCCGGCCCGACCAATCGCGACTACCGGCTGCTGCTGCGCACCAGCCCGCAAGATACCGGCAAATGGACGAGCGGTATGGACGCGATGTCGAACAGGCCCGCAGACCTGGACTGGGCGACAGGCCTGCTCGCCGAAAATCCCGACTGGCAAACCACGGCGGCCCCGGAATACTTCGTTCGTCCCGGCGGCAGACCGTCACGTGGCGCCACCGCCATCCTGTATCGCCACGACGGTATCGTTCTCAAGCGGTTCTTCAGTTACTGACCGCATGCTCTTGTCAGGTCAGAAGCGCCGGGACGACACGCTCCCCGATCAGCCGTATCGACTCGGCCGGATCGGCATACAGGCGCAACGAGACCGACCCAAGACCGGCGTTTGCAAACGATCGCAACTTGTCGACCTGTTTGTCGATGTCGTCGAGCGTACCGACAAACGCCACGTTATCGATCAATTCGTTCAGCACACGATCCGGTACGCCTTCGACCTAGGCGCTGCCGGCGCGAAACGCAGCCCAGAATGCGCCGGCACTGCGCACGACCAACTCGACATCATCGGGCTCGAGAAACTCAGCCAGCAGCCACGGACGAAAAATGCCCCGTAGCACGAGCCAGCGTCGCGCTTCACACACAGCCTGCTCGCGATCGCGTTACACGTGCCAGGCGGTAAACGCATTTGTCTGATACGCAGGCCGGCTTTTGTAGTGATTGCCTAGCGCTGCATCGAGCGTTTCGATAGTTAAGGAGGAATGCTTTCTCGTATCCGCGACGGCTGATTTACCAGAGCTTGCTGGACGGACATTGACGTCAAACGCGGGCACCGCATCGGCTCCCTTGGACCGTCGATACTGCTCGTAGTAACGAGCCTTTAAGCCTCCTGATTAACCGTGTCTCGCGCTGCTGTTGTCGTGTATCAACATGTTGCGCTGGTCCGACCCGGCTTCGGCTATGGATTATCAATTCGGAATGGGCATCAGACTTACCATACCCCGGCACTCAAGCCGTGCGTGATGCGGGATTTGCCCCGACGCCTGCCCAGGTTGCAGAAATCGGTGTTGAGGCAGAACGCCTTGGCTTTCGCGCACTCTGGTCATCCAACTATTTCTAGCACGACTGCTTTTTAGCGCTCGCACCGCTCGCGACGCATGATGCGATTGGTCAGGCCCGCATCGACATATTCCTGCAGCAGGCGATGGAATTTACGGCGAGTATAAGCGACCTGCCAGGCGCTGATGTCGACATGCACCTTGGGAAACTGCACCAGCAGGTCGATCACTTCCGGATACACCAGTGGGTTGGCGTGCATGATCTGCACTTTCAGCTTCGGATATTTCACCAGCACGTTTTCCAGCAGCATCGGGTGGCCGTTCGCCAGCCGGAAAGCCGGGCAGCATTGCGCGGCGGTCAGCGGCGGACCGGAATGCGTATGGAACGCCACCGGGATGCCGAGCCGCTCGGCCATTTCGTAATAGGGATCCATGCGCGGGTCGTCGAACGCGATGCCGGCGTACTGGTTGTACATTTCGCCCATCATTTGCCACGTGCCGGAGGTATATTGCGTTTCCAGCCATTCGATGTCGGGAAAGTCGCCGCCGTCGGCGAAACAGTCGTGACGAAAATAGGTCGGGTTCTTGCCGTCGATGCACGGAAAAATCGGACCGAGCAATAGCTTCCCGGGCGCGGCAGCCGACCAGGCAGTCAGGAACGCCTGTGGCCCGCTCGCGGCGGCGAGCACGATATTGTTCTCGGTCAGTTCGGCAAGGGCTTCGCGCATTGCCGCCTGATTCTTCGGCTTGTCCGGTCCGCCGTCTTCGCCGCTGGGCCAGGCGTGGAAATGCATGTCTATGACCGGCCCGTCCCAGGCGCCGGCCTGAGTCGCGACAAAAGCCGTCGTGACGACCAGCAGGAGAATGACAAAATATTTGCTCACCGCGAGCCGACTATAGCAGGGGAGTATGGGTGCCCGATGATAAGTATTAGACGATGTCTAAGAAATGATGCCTGCGTGCGCAACGCGCCTATTTGTCTCAGGTATCGGCCCGCAATTCTTCCGGGCAATTGGAGAGCCAGCCGTGGACGGTTCGCATGGATATTTGAAAGCAATAGCGGAAACTTGCTAACGCGAAACGCAATTCATGAGGATGCGTTTCGATTAAGCGGCGGCGCGAGAAATGGCCTTGAATTTCGAAAGTATTCCGTATATGGTCGAATCTAGTCTTAAAGAATAAGAACCCCCGAAAGGAACGGGGAATCCGCTGAACGCGGCTGCTGTGCGGCAACGGGATTAGAACCGCGGATCGAGGGACCGGCCCAGATTTTCCCGCGACCCACATTGGGACGTAAGTTGTCTTGGGGTCTATATGGTGGGGTTCCGAGCAATAAGCTTGCGGCGTATTGTCCATGTCTGCGCGCAGGCAGCGGTGGACAGGCAGGGGCTCGCGCGGCCGGATTTCATTGCCAGACTGGCAAAGATCGCCCGTTTAGGTTCAAGCTGCTCTGAGGCAGGTGATCGCACCTTAGTGTTCGCCAACGGAAATACCACTGCCTTTGTTGAGGCCGTTTCCGTAAATCGAATTGCGTCGCGACGACATGTCTCTGACTGTCGATCGTGGAAATCCTCCCGGTTATCCAGGTCATAACGCGGCCCACCGATGGAAAAGCGTGACCGCAGTGTCTCCGTAATTTCTCCATCCGGATCGTGTCCACAATTGAATCAACTGATTCGTGAACTGGAAAAATTAAATTACCCAGCACGTGTCGTTTCCCAACCCGCGGCCAATTTGTCGGATTTGCATTCCGACGGTCGTCAGATTCTGTTTCTCTCGCAATCCGACCAAATGGCCGGCCTGTTGACAAAGTTGCGTAGCACGCCAGTATCCCCCCGGTTGGCCATTCTTGCTAAAGGCATGGAATGGGATCGGGAAGTTCTAAGCTTCTGCACCGAGGTCATTGCCTGGCCCTGTGGCCGTGCCGAACTCGCGTTCCGATTGGAGGGTGCATTTAACGTAGATGCGGGTCAGACGGATTTGCTCGTATCCGAGCTTTCAGCCCGGACACACATGCTTGGGCAGGCTCCTTCTTTTCTGGAAGCATTGTCGGTCATGCGTTGTATCGCAAAGTACGACGCGACCGTCCTTATCACTGGTGAAACCGGTACCGGAAAGGAGTTGGCAGCCAGCGCGATTCACTATCTCGGCGACTCACGTGATGGTCCATTTGTGCCAGTAAACTGTGGCGGAATACCCGATGAGCTTTTCGAGAATGAGCTTTTTGGCCACACCACCGGCGCCTACACGGATGCCAAAGGAAAGCAGTGCGGCTATGTCGAGCATGCGGCCGGCGGTACGCTTTTCCTAGACGAGATCGATGCTTTGTCATTGAAGTCGCAAACCACCTTGTTGCGCTTCCTTCAGGATCAAATGTATAAACCTTTGGGAAGCGAGACTCCCAGGCACGCGAACGTTCGAATCATCGCAGCCACCAATGTGGATCTCCATGGGCTCGTCAAGGCTCAACAATTTCGCCAAGACCTGTTATTTCGTCTCGACGTGCTTTCGGTTTCATTACCGCCACTGAGGGACCGCCCCGGAGACGCAGCACTGTTGGCGGGACATTTCGTTCGGAAGTTCAGTCGTGATTACGGCAAGGTAGCGCGTCCGCTGCATCCGGATTTTCTTCATTGGATTAATTCCCATCCATGGCCCGGCAATATCCGTGAATTGGAGAACACGATTTTGCGTGCTTTCTTGTTGAGCGACGGGATGTTTGTATCGCAATCGATCGAATCGGATACACCGGCCCCGAATGAGTTGGCATTTGGCCAGTTCGGGGAACAGAAAGCACAAGCAATCGCGGAATTCGAGCGTGGGTACCTCGAGCGATTACTGGATTATGCTCAGGGGAACATCAGTCTGGCGGCGAGACTTGCCGGCAAGGAGCGCCGCGCGCTCGGGAAACTGCTCAAGAAGCACGGGATCAACCGCCTCGACTTTGTGCCCGGCGACCGTCAGTAGGTTCCATCGCGTTTGCTTACCCACCGGGTCTATTCCGACCCACCAAAAATTCGCTAATTCCTAGCGTTACCGCCGGACGAATGGGTTGTCGATTACCCATCAGCAGCGGTGCTGTCCAAATGGCCCGCTAAATCCAATGCCGTCCAGGCGGGCGGCAGTTGGCACAGCATTTGCATTAAATCATTGCATGTCGAGTCCTTCGCAACAGCAGCCGGAAAAGGTGCGCTTAGTGGCCGAAAGGATATGCCGTTATTTGGAGTCACGTCCGAATGCTCTCGACAGTCTCGACGGAATATTGCGCTGGTGGTTGCTCAAACAGAAGCTAGAGGAATCGACCGAACTGGTTCAAGCGGCCATGGACTACCTGGTTTCCAGCGGCGTTGTTGATCAAATCGATTCGAGCGGCAGGACATTCTATACGCCCGCTGCCAAACGTGAACCAGATGAAAGCGAAGACCCGTTAACCAGAAACTCGTAGATGGAGAGATCGATATGCCTCAAACGCTCAATTATCCCGGCGTATACGTAGAGGAAGTTCCCAGTGGGGTTCGCCCTATATCGAGTGTGAGCACGTCAGTCGCTGCGTTCATTGGATATTTCCGCGAAGGGCCGCTGAATCATGCGGTACAGGTCTTTGGGATGACGGACTTCAGTCGGATCTTCGGCGGATTGGATCCGCGCAGTGAGGCGAGTTATGCGATCTCTCAGTTCTTCCTGAATGGTGGTACTGAGGCTTACGTCATACGCGTGGCAGCCGCCGACAGTACAGATCCATTGCGGAAGGCTGCTGTCAGGATTCTTGCTGCTGACGGCTCCACGGAAGTGTTGGAAATATCGGCTGCGAACGAGGGTGCGTGGGGAAACAACCTGCGCGTTGATATCAATCACGATACTGCAGATCCGAGCAAGCTATTCAATCTCACGGTCACTCGCTTTAGTGATGACAGCGCGAGCGCCCGACCCTTAACTACCGAAACCTATCTCGGTCTGGGCGTCGACAACAGTCCAGCAGCGGCGTCCAACTACGTTGAGGCCTTGGTCAACGAGAGTTCCAGGCTGGTCACTGTGCGGCATCTGTCGACTTCGTCGGCGGAAATTCCAGCCATGACCGGAACACAGGGTGGCGATATCTCAGGACTTGATCAGGCCGCGCTGGATGGGCTCTCCGCGAAGACATTCAAGATCAAAATAGGTGCTGGTGCCACCACGATTGTCACTCTCGATACCTGGGCCGCGGACGAGGTTAAAACCTTTGCGCAACTGCGTGCCCGAATCGAGAAGGCGATAAGAGGCGCCGAACCGGCCAATGCCTCATTTGCCGGGGTGAATGTCGATTTGGTCACGATGACCGACGGGAAATTGCATCTTCGCGTGCGTTCGGGAAAGACCGGTCAGGCCTATTCGCCGAATGAGCTCGTAAAGATCTCCCGAAATGGTGCCGATCAGAGCGCCAAGTCGAAGCTGGAGCTAACAGCGGATGCAACTCCAATGAACGCCTTCGAAAACGTTCAGGAATACCGGCTCGGCCAGGCCACCAGCGTCGGAACCGTCGGCGCCTTGAAGGCTCTGGCCGGTCCGGACGATGGCGTCGGCGCGGACGGAAAAATCCCGGGGCCCACAGAGATCATTGGTTCCGGCGCAGTAGAGCCGCATACTGGCATGCTCGCGCTCGATTATGTGGATTTGTTCAACATCCTGAATATCCCCATCGCGGCAGATCTCAGTGATGCGGAGATGACTGCGGTGATAAGTAATGCGCTGAGCTATTGCGAGAAAAGGCGCGCGTTTCTAATCATTGATATACCAAAAAACATCAACGACGTTCAGGAGATGAAGGACTGGATGGACGCAAATGGTGACTTTCGACACCGGAACTCAGCGGTCTATTTTCCAAATATAAGGATCCCTGATCCCAAGAACGACTTTCGTCCGCGCACCATAGGCGCAGGTGGGACGATCGCAGGGATTTATGCTCGTACCGATAGCGCAAGGGGCGTCTGGAAAGCGCCTGCGGGTATTGAGGCAAAACTGCGCGGCGTGGCGCAGCTGGAAGGAAAATTAACTGATGCGCAGAACGGTGCACTAAATCCGCTTGGGATTAACTGCCTGCGTTCGTTCCCAATCTATGATGACATCGTGTGGGGTTCGCGCACGCTCGATGGCGCCGATGCAATAGGTTCGGAGTGGAAATATGTACCGGTCCGCCGACTCGCTTTGATGCTGGAGGAATCACTGTTCCGTGGCACCAAGTGGGTTGTGTTCGAACCGAATGATGAGCCCACCTGGGCCAATATCCGGCTCAATGTCAACGCGTTCATGACGTCGCTCTTTCGTCAGGGGGCGTTCCAGGGTACCGACCCCAAGGATGCGTTTTACGTCAAGTGCGATAAAGAGACCACGACGCAGGACGACATCAACAAGGGCATAGTCAACATAGAAGTTGGATTCGCGCCATTAAAGCCGGCGGAGTTCGTTGTAATCAAGTTTCAGCAGATTGCTGGTGACATCTAATCTGAAGCCTTAAGAGGAGTCATCGATGGCTAATACTGGATTTGTCGTCAATACACATCGTTTCGACCCATACAAGAATTTCAAATTTCGGATCTTGTGGGACAACAAGCCCGTGCTGGGCGTCAGCAAGGTCAGCGCTCTCAAGCGCACCACGGAAGTCGTGAGCCATCGCAGCGGCGGTGAAAACAGCATTGATCACAAGTCGCCGGGACGGACGAGTTACGAGGGTATTACGGTCGAGCGCGGGGTCACACACGATGCCGAGTTCGAAGCTTGGGCAAGCATGGTGCACAACTACGCGGGTGATCCGACCATGGATTTGGCCGGCTACAAGAAAGAGCTCACGCTCGAGATGTTGAATGAAAAGAGCCAGATTGCCAAGCGCTATTTTCTTCATGCGTGTTGGGTTAGTGAATACACCGCGCTTCCGGACCTGGACGCAAATGCCAATGCGGTCGCTATAGAGAATCTAAAGATCGAATTAGAAGCTTGGGAGCGCGATACGGCTCTGACCGAACAGAGTGAGGCAGGGTAGTTGATCGACCTTGGCGCTGCGGAAACGAGGTAATCCATGACATATGTTTCGTGGCCGGCGACAGAAGATATAGAGAACGATGGTAGCCCCGGAGCATTCCTTGCACGTGGACTTAATGAATCACTGCACGATCTTGACTGTGATTTTGTTCGCACGGAACGTCCACACATCATTACAGATGTTCTCGAGCGCTGTCTAAAGCGGCCAGATCAAGAGCCTTATTCGGCGGAAGAATTGTGGGGCTGGACCTTACCCCGGCGGCTACGTGGTCTTGTCGCCATCGTCATTGCAGGCGGTCGGACCGAGATCGAGACAACGGCCGAATGCAAAGCCTGCGGGGAGGCCGTCGAGGTCGAGTTGGCCTTATCTTCGCTTACAGCTTCCGGTAATGAAGCTGAGTTTCTTTTCCGACCCGAGCCGGGCATCAACCTGGTGGCCACGATTCCCACCGGACGCCATCAGATCGCGTGGTTGGACGCCGCAGAATTCAACGCAGACGCGAGCGGGTTTCTAAAGATGGCGACGACCCTGATCGAGACCGTCAATGGTCAGGCGCCAAGTCCAGAATGGTCTCTGCCTGGAAAATGGCTGGCGTCGTTTGAATCGGCATTGGCCGAGCACGATCCGGTGACCGCGCTCAGCGAACGTGTTCAGTGTCCGGACTGTTCGGCAGATATGGATGTCGACCTCGATCTTGAGGCTCTGCTGCTCCGGGAACTGGAGCGTTCACAGCAAGCGGTTCTCGAGGAAATCTATCTACTGGCGCGAGCCTTCCATTGGACCGAGAGCGACATTTTCGACATGCCGATCTGGCGGCGTCGAGCTTACATGCATCGCTGCCAACAGGAGATGGGCTTGTGAGTGGATATCTCCAGCGGCTTGCTCAACGCACCGGTATGACAAAGACCGTTGGCGGACGGGATAGAAAGGCGCCCGAAAGATCGGCAATAAATATCGCCGAGACCCACGCATATCGGTCGGCGGCCGACCCGGTCGCGACGGGCGAATCTGAAATATTGGCCAAGGCGCCATTCGTCGATGCAGTCAGTCGGCCTGCGGCGGAGGCTGGCTACGATGCATTGGATAAAGTTGTCTCTCAGCCCTATGGGTCGACAGACGAAGCTCCACAGGCCTCAGCCCATAAGGATATTCCGACAAGTATAGATACCGCGCCCCGACGAGATCTGATCGCTGAACGATCCAATGGAAGCGATAGCAAGCCGTTTGCGCGAGAAGCATTTCCAGCGTTTGCTGCAACCGAGGATACGTCGGGTGGCCGATATCAGGACAGGGCGTCGGGCGGTAGACTGAGGCAGCAAGACGTTCGACTGGAAAGCAAGTCGTCGTCGCAGTTTTCGTTGGATCGGTTTGCGCCTGTGCCCAAAACTGAAAGCGCGCATGGTCCGGCGGAACGTCTGCGTGGGCCAGATATGGATCGGTCCGCGCCGTTTCCTCCTGTCCCAGGCCCGAAGGGATTGACCGGCTTTGCGCCGGCTGCACCCAGTGCGATGGAGTCAGCGCAGGATCGAAACCGTGGCGACCACAACGTCGAGATTCATATTGGGGCGGTGAATCTAGAGCTGCAGCAGCCCCCGACGCCGGCGGTGCCCGTCTCGTACCCGAAGCCTGCAGTTCATGACAGAAGCCGGCCGACACGCGAATCATTCGGGTTCCGACCCAGCCGTTATTACTTGCGGGGCGTATAGGCGATGTCGTTGAGTCAGACCAAAGACGCACTTGGCGAAGTTTCGCAAATGCTGGCTAATCGTTTGCAGTTGGTGTCGGGGCATCCGGTGTCGATCGGGCGCCCTGAGGATGCGGCGTCCGGCAGCGCGGCCGGCAGCAAATTGAACCTGTTCTTGTATCAGGTCGAATTCGATGGCTCGCTCAAGAACCATCCGTTGGATATGGGCCAATCGCCGCCACTGTGGATGGTTTTGCGCTACCTGTTGACGGCGTTCAGCGGCAAGGACAGCGATTCAACCGGTGCCCACAAGCTGCTTGGCAACGGCGTGACTGCGCTGCAGGGGTTGAACTTCATGGATAGTAGCGATCCGGCCCTGGAGGACAACCCGGAACCGCTGAAGATTACGTTCGATTCCGCCGATGTGGACTTGCTGTCGAAGGTCATGCAAGGCAGCGACGAAAAGTATCGCTTGTCAGCGGCGTTCCAGGTGCGGCCGGTCTTGTTGGCGACAGATGCGGAGCCTGAGTACGCCCCGGCGATCAAGACGGTCGGCCCTCCTAAAGCCGGAGTCGTGCCGCCGGAGGGTGAGGGAGTATTCGTGTTGCCATCGCTGGGGCCGAGTATCCGATCGATTGATCCGCATACATTCGAGGAAGGCGATACCGTCACGATAACAGGTCCAGACGTGAGCGGGGTAGACGAGGTGCATATCGGTGGTGCCGCGATCCCGGTCGCTTTCGATCCGGATGGGAATATTGCCGTGGCAGTCCCGAATACGATTTCGGCGGGCAGCCCTCCGATTACTGTTTCTCGTTTGTTACCGAGCGGGCGCCGCATCCACAGCAACGTGTTGTTGGGCAAACTGCTGCCTGGTTTGAGCACCGCCACCCTCGGCAGCTTGCAGGGCGCAGCCGGTAATCAGACCCGTGATCTGGATTTGAGCGGCAAAAGGCTTGGTGATTCGGACGACGACATATTCGTCGCCCTCTATAAGAATGACGGCGATACGGTGCATTTGTATGAAGCGACCGGGATCGCCGCACAAACCAGCCTGAAAATCACCATACCGGAGAACCGGTTCCCTGGTGCGGGCAAGTACCTGGTGATCTTGCGCGTAAATGGTGCGCAGGCGATTGACTCGCCGGAGGTCGTATGGCCATGAGCCAAGCCACAGCCGCCGTGGGTGCACCCGTCACGATCACTCCGATGCTCGAAACCGATGATGAGTTTGTCCGCTATTGGCTCGCGCAAGCGACGTTGCGATTGCGGCGAGAGGTTTGTTGGTGCTGGCACCTGCGCACTGGGCAGACTCAGCAGATCGGTATCCCGCCGATCGTCGATCCGGCCGCGGAGAATCTGGAACTGAACCGGTATCACGTCGAGAAACAAGCCTTTTTCGCCACCGACGTTACTGCCGGCTATCTCAGTGAGCAGATTGACGTCAACCCGCCGCAGATGCCGGTACCCACGGTCCCCGGGAGTTGGGCGCGGGTTCAGGAAATGCTCGGGCTCAACCATGCCGCGCAATTCGTTTTGGCGCTGAGTCTTTCTGCGCGTGCCGACAGTAGCATTGGACCGATCATCAGCGCGTGCATGAACGATGCCTCGCGGCCGTTTCCGACCTTGGCTCTGGCGCAAAAGCTCTGGGACGATCCGACTTCTGTCATCGCCTGCGCGGATCCCAACCATGCCCTGTATCGATGCGGCTTGTTGCGGCTGGGAGAAGCGGGCGGGAACGATGTGGTTTGGCAACGGCCACTCGACATGCACAGTTTCGTCACGGCCTCATTATTAGACCCGGCTTGCTCTCCGCCGGAAATCTTCGATGCCGGGTTCGATCAGCCCGACCCGGAAAGCGAGGCGGTAGGGGCTTATTTGCCGTTGTTGGCGTCAACGGATGAAACGGCTATGCAAGTGGTGCCAATGATTGGTCCGCATGATTCCGACTACGTGACCTGGGCGATGTCGATCTCCCGTCGGCTGGATCGCCGGGCAGTACCGCTGGCCGATGCCCTGTCAGCCGATCCAGCGACTATGCGCGCCATCGCAAGCCTGGCATGGATGCGGGGAGAAGACATCGTGCTGGCCAGAGATTGGAGCGCGAACGAATCCCATCCCGGCCGTGAACCATGGATTGCCGAAGTGCTGTCGATTCCCGTGCGCTGGTATGTACCTGCCGAGACTATGCGGCGGTTAGATAGTTTCCCGCCGTTCTGCAAATTGCCGGCATTCAATATGCCGTCGCTGGATTTCCAGGCCAGGCGCGACCGACTTACGCGGGCAGTGGGCAGGCGCGGCAGCGGACTGGAAAGAGTCATCGATGAATGTGCTCGTCGCTTCCGCTTTCAGGACAAGACGCTGGAGCAAGTCGAGCGTGCGGTCGCGCTGTTCGATGGTCCACTGAGCGGAGAGCAGCTGATTGAAATTTGCCGGGCCAAGGCTACCAACCGCCTCGGCGCGTTGGCGGAGAAGATTCAGCCCCGGTTCGCGATCGAGGAGATCGTCTTGCCAGCGAGTGAGCGCAGACAGCTTGACGAACTGGTGTTGGCGATGAGTTCGCTAACTGAAGTGCATTACCGATGGGGTACTGCGAAATCCTGGAACGATGGCGGTCTTACAGTGCTGTTTTACGGCGCGCCGGGAACCGGAAAGACGATGGCGGCGGAGGCGATCGCGCAAGCGCTGAAGATGCCGATATACCGCATCGACCTGTCGCAGGTGGTCAATAAATATATTGGCGAAACCGAAAAAAATCTAAAAGGAATCTTTGATGCCGCAGATACGAGCGATTGCATTCTCTTTTTTGATGAGGCCGATGCATTGTTCGGCAAGCGCACTGAGGTCAGGGATGCCCATGACCGGTTCGCGAATATTGAAATCAGCTATCTGCTAGAGCGAATGGAGAGATTCAAGGGCCTTGCGATTCTGGCAACCAATCGCAAACAGGATATGGATGAGGCGTTCATGCGCCGTCTGCGTTACGTCATAAACTTTCCGATGCCGGGCGCAAGTGAGCGCGAAAGAATCTGGCGCCGACTGTTTCCTCCGCAGGTGGATACCACAGTGCTCGACTTCCACTATCTCGCAAACCAGTTTCCATTATCCGGAGGCCACCTTCGTTCCATTGCCTTTAATGCATGCCTCCAATCGGCCGCGGTGGGGTACACAGGAGACTCGGAATTTGTCGGGAAGGTGAGCATGGAGTCGGTCCTGATGGCAGTAAAGCGCGAACTGAAGAAACTCGAGCATTCGGCAAGCGATGAATTGTTCGGCAAATACGCGCAGATGATGAGGGATCTAGGGGATGCCTAGTTATCGACTCAATATTGGGAGAATCAATGTCTCACTGCAGGGCGTGTCGGCGAGCGTGGCTGAGGAGATTCGCGAGAATCTGGCCGCGGAATTGGGCCATCGACTCGGTGATATCCGGCTTTCAGACCGGATTTCCGCAAATCGCGTGGTCCTGAGTCCGCCGCCCATGCAGATACATTCGGCGGTCGATGGCCCGACCTTACGCGGATTGATCGCCGAAGGTTTGAGCAATGCGTTGCGCGGCGAATTTGGCGCCGACAATGAGGATGTGGGTGGGCCATGAGTTTGATGCTTCGTGGTGCGCTTGCGGAATATACCGGTAACTTTCTAGGGCCGTTGCCCAACGTGGTCATATTTCAGTTCAACCCGGAACAGCTTTCGCGCACGCTTGAGATTCCGTCGCGGGGCGGTACACAGGCCGCCATTGCACGCACTCACGAGCGTCACCATGCAGAAGCACCGCCGTCGGAGTCTTTTAGCGTTACCGCGCATTTTTCTGCGGCAGACGATTTGGGCAAGGGCGGCGCACCCGCTGAGATTTTCAGGCGATTTGGTGTCGGACCGCAAATTGCTGCTCTCGAAAAAATGGTCTACCCGAATGGCACGGGCAGCCTTCTCGGTGAGGTGGTCGATGCAATCGGTGATGTGCTGAGCGGCGGCGACGCGGCACCGGAACGGCCGATACCTCGCGAGCAGTTGCCACGGATCCTGTTTGTTTGGGGGGTAACACGGGTATTGCCGGTGGCGATCCGGTCTCTGTCGATAACCGAACAACAGTTCGACTTCATGCTCAACCCGGTTCAGGCACAAGTGGAGATCGGTCTCGAAGTCATCGGTGACCTTTCCGGCGGCAGCGACCCGATTGGCAAAGGGGCGCTCACCTACACCCGGGCTGTAAAGGAGACGCAGGCGGCCCTGAACCTGGCCAGGGCCGCGGACGTCGTCACCGACATCATTCCGTTCTGACGGGGGGAAATATGTTTTTGAAAGCATCCAGATATTTCGAGTTAGATACTGCGGAGGCGGTCGATGACAGCGGGCGTGTGGTTAGGGCCGTGAAGCTTCGGCGCCTGCCCGAAACGAGCGGGCAGGACATGATCGTCACCGACAGCGATCAGTTGGACATGATCAGCCAGGCACGTTACGGGGATGCGACCCTTTTCTGGCATATCGCTGACGCAAACTCGACGCTTGAGGCAAATGAATTGGTGAAAGTGGCGGGCCGGGTAATCCGGGTACCCGGAAAATAAGCATGTCGACCGCGAACTTCCGTGTGTATCTAGATAATGAGCCGGCGGGTGAGGATCGGCTGGGATTATTCAATGAGATTCGCGTGGATCAGTCGATTGGAATGGCCACTGAAGCGGAATTGAAAATCGATCTTTCGGTCGACGACGCAGGTGAGTGGGAGACTTTGCAGGAAGAATTCATCCAGCCGTTTCGCCGCATACGAGTTGAAATTCAGGTGGGCAATAGCGATTACAGCCCATTGATCGATGGGCCCATCGTTGGGCAGAGCTTTGAACTCGACGCGGCACCATCGCAGAGCATCCTGATCCTGACGGTGCACGATGACAGCGTATTGCTAAATCAGGATGAAGAGGTCGAATCGTACGAAGACAGGAGCCCGGATCAGATTGCGGCCGACCTGTTCCGGCGATACGGGCTTGAGGCAGATACTGATCCGGTGTCCTCACCGGCGGGGACGCTGACTCATTTTCTTGTGCGTCGAGGCACGCCGATGCAGTTCCTTCGTGAGATGGCGCGCCGACATGGCCTGTTCGTTTACGTCGAGCCGGATGCCAGCCCGGGAAACAGCAAAGGGATTTTCAAGTATCCCGAGTTGAAGAATGGCGATTACCCGGAGCTTCTATTGTTAGGCGCGGAACGCAATATCAACCGATTTTCGGCTCGCTTCGATGGATTGAGGCCGCTCAAGGCGACCGCTTTCAATTTAGATATAACCAGTCAGGAAGTGCTTTCTTCGCAGGCTGCGCAAAGCAGCCTCGATCCGCAAGGTGCCATCCTCACTCATGAATTGGCGGCCGGATCGACCACCTTGCTTGCGCGGACACGCGAACATTCTGTGGAGCTGAACGCGGCAACCGTGGCTGCGGTTGACCATTCCAGCTGGGCCTATTCGGCCAGAGCCGAGGTCAATGCCGACAATTACACGGGGATACTGTCGCCATACCGCACCATTACCGTTGCGGGAGCCGGCGGCCATCTCAGTGGCGAATGGCTGATCGGTCGGGTGCGCCACACTTTCAATGATGCCGGCTATGACCAGTCGATTACCTTACAACGCAATGCACGTTCGGCCGGTGTTGCGGATGGCCTCGGCGTGCCAGCCGGGTTGTTCTGATGGAGGGCTCGGTGGAACGTCTGGTGGTCGAACTGGCGGAGCAGAAACGTGCCCAGTTCTACGGCAAATACCGTGGTGTCGTCAGCGATGTGAACGATAGCCAAAGTATGGGGCGACTGCGCGCCAAAGTACCGGAAGTCTTGGGCGAGGTAGATTCACCCTGGGCTTTGCCTTGTGCTCCCTATAGTGGCGACGGCATCGGCGTCTACACCGTACCGCCCGTCGGCTCCGGAGTGTGGATTGAATTCGAGGCAGGGGACCCTGCAAGACCGATCTGGTCGGGATGCTGGTGGGGCCTCGATCAATTGCCTCAAAACGAGGTTGGCGATCAGACCGGGCCGCCGCTCAAAATCATCCGCACCGAGTCGGGAACCATGCTCACCATGGATGACGAGAACCAGGTCATTTCATTGACGGATGATGGTGGCAACAACATTCTCAAGATCGAAGTGACCAAGGGACTAATTACCGTCAAGGGGCAGACCAAGGCGGTAGTCGAGGCGCCGCAAATCGAACTGGTCGAGAACGCGACTCATCCCGTGGTGTTCGGGGATGAGTTGATGGCCTATTTGAATCAGATCGTAACGATCTATCAAAGCCATATTCACCCCGGGCAGACGGTTGCCAGCATTCCGGTCACGCCGGCTCCGCCGGTGCCGCCGTTTCCGGCCCCTTCGCCGTCACTCCTTTCAACCAAGGTCAAGGCGGGCTAATACATGCCGACGGACAAACTGAAACCCGGTCGAGTATCCAACTTCACCAACAGTATGGCCGAAGCGATGGATGAGGCATTTCGGGAGGAATGGAGATCCGTAAAAGGTTCCAGTCTGCCGAGACTGGGTCAGGAGGACCGACGAATCTTACTGGTGGCGATCGCGCAGGGCATCGCGGCGCACCTGAAGGAACACGCCAACGCGATTAACGTGCGAATTGACCTGGCGGATGGCGCGGCCAATACCACGGTCGATATCAGCCTGGACGGTGTCATGGAGATCTTGACGCGATGAGCGGGCGACACATGGCCTTTCCTTTTCGTGTCGGGGCCGATGGCCGAACGACGGCACCGGCCGATCCGGATGAGCATGTGCGCGACGAGCTGGTGCAATTGTTGCTGACTAACTTTGGCGAGCGGCCATTCTTGCCGGGCTTCGGCGGAGGCCTCCGTCGCCTGGTATTCGAGCGAAATGACGAAGTTGCCGCGGGGGTCTCCAGGGCCCAACTGAGTGAGAGTTTGACCCGTTGGTTAGGGCATCGGATCGAGATAGTGGAACTGATTGTGGAGGCGGAGGAATCGACACTGAAGGTGGACCTGCATTACCGGAACCTGGTCACCCATTCGGAAAAACGACTTTCCTTTCAGTACCAGCCATGAATCATATCCAGGATCAGGAAAGACTTCGTGACCGGGCCCGGGAAGTGGCTTTGGATGCCACGCTCAACGGGATCAAGCTACTGTTCGTCAAGTTGCAACCCGAAGCGGCGCCGACGCATGCGTTGGTCGATGTTGAGTTCCTGAATGCCAATCAACTGGCAAAGATCCACGCCGACGTCACCGCTGGTGTTCTGCAGTTGGACGAGGTTTTCTCGATCACTGGGGGAAGTCGCCTTGTCGGCGGTGCGGATGAAGGCGAGGTCCGGGTTACGGCCATCACCGGGCAACCGACGCCGGAAAATCTGCAGCTGAGAATCGAGCCGATTGGGGATTACTCGACTTATCGGCTGCGGGTGACATTCAGGGATCCGGCCAACCCGAATCAGGATGTCTTCGATCCGATTTTTTCGGCGATTGACTTCAAGTTCCGACCAGGCTGCTTCAATCTGGATTACGCGCCGGAATGGAAGCCGGCCGCCGCGCCGCAGCCGGAACCCGCGATCGACTACCTGGCCAAGGATTTTGCATCGTTCAAGCATGTGCTCATCAATGCCATGGCGGACCGGGTACCGAACTGGGCGCCCACCAGCGAGGCGGATCTGGACCAGGTGCTGATCGACCTGATCGCCGCAGACGCGGATGAACTCAGTGACTACCAGGATCGGGTCATGAACGAGGCTTTCCTGACGAGCGCACGCAAACGCGTGTCCTTGGTTCGGCACGCCCGACTGATGGATTACCAGGTGAATCCCGGCAACCAGGCGACCACCTGGTTGGCGGTGAAAGTAGATGCCGATGTCGATCTCCAACCCTGGCATTCCCACACGGGTTTCGGCGTATGGACCGGTGATGCGACCGTGGGCGAGGAAGCGGTCATGGATCCAGACGCCGTTATCTTTGCGAACACCTCGCGACGAAGTTGCTTCGCGTTGCTGAACGAATTGAAACCGTATACATGGGGCGGGCTGGTGACGGCGCTGGAAACGGGTGCCACACAAGTGGACTTAGCTCTGCCTGCCCCGGCTAGCGAGGCCAATGCCAATCGGATACGCGACCTGTTTCTCGACGAGCGCGTTACCCACCTATTGATCGAGCAGAAACTGAATCCTGAAACGGGAACCGTCAACGGGCGCGACGTTACCGCGCGTCAGATTGTAAGCTTGGGCCGCGACGATGATCGCTCTGAGTCCGAGCGAAAGCCCCGCGCAGAGTCCCTTTTTGACCCCAAGGACAAGCAGTGGTTCGTGAGAGTCTACTGGCTCGAGCGGGACAGACTCACGCGCCGCTATTGTTTTGTAACCACTTGCCCCAAGCGTGGGGAAATTCTCGACGTCAGTTTGTTTCATGCCAACCTGTTGCGCGTTGCGCACGGGCGCCCCTACAAGACCACATTTGCCGCTCCCGAGAAGGTGCTGAGTGCCGTCGTCAATGATCAGTTCCTGCGCCAGGACAATGCCCATCACGAATCGACCTTGACCATCCAGACCGATGAGGGTCCTGCGTGGGGCAGCATCTGTCGTCTGCCGAACTCCCCGTTGGCACACTGCGACAAGGTTGTCGGCCGGCAGCAGTGGGTTCCAGCTGCTTTGCGTGTCGAGGTAGACGGACAACCGTGGTACCAGCGGAACGACTTGATCGACAGTGAAAAAGACGCCCGCCATTTCATCGTCGAAACCGATGAGCACAATATCAGCCAAATTCGGTTCGGCAACAACCGGAACGGCCGGGCGCTGACTGCCGATGCCGAAGTCGTTTGTTTGTACCAGGTCGGCCAGGGGGAATCGGGCAACGTGGGTGCCGACAGGCTGACCGGATTTGATCACAGCGTTCATCCCCATGTTACCGAGGCCTGGAATCCGCTGGATGTCACTAACGGCCGTTCGCCGGAGCCGCCCGAACGGATCATTCGCCGCGCGTCCGAGGCCTATCGCAACCATCAGCTACGCGCCGTCACCCTGGAAGATTACATCGAGCGGGCAGAGGAGCTGGAAGGCGTGGCCCACGCGGCCGCTCGATACGTCTGGACTGGCAGCTGGCGTGGTGTTCGCGTCGTGATCGACCCCAGCGGCACAACTGCGATGAGTGACCAGCTGCGTGATCGAGTTGCGCGCCACCTGGATGCAGTGCGACTGATCGGTGATGACATTGAACTCCGCATGGCCCATTACGTGCCGCTGATGATCGAACTGCGACTATGCGCTCATCCTGACTATTGGCCCGAAGATCTCGACGCGGCATTGCGAATCGAATTCTCCGACGGCCATACCCCGGACGGACGCCTCGCGTTCTTTCATCCCGATCGGTGGACATTCGGTCAGCCGTTGTATGTCAGCCAGATTGTCGGGCGGGCACTCGCCGTGACCGGGGTAGAGCGTCTCGTGGAGGTCCGGATGCGGCGCGTCAATCCCAGGCCCGGCCCAAGCCAGATAAGTGTTGTAGTGAGTCCGGAAGACTTGCCGTCTGTCCATACAGAAAGGGTCGAGGTGGGTGAGTTCGAGATCGTGCAGGTGGCCAACGATCCCAGCCGTCTCGAAGGCGGGCGAATCGAGTTCGACGTCTTGGGAGGCCGGGCATGAGTTGCAAACACGATTGCAAGGCACCGGCTCAATTTCCAGTGCAAATTCACAATCGACCCGGTCTCGATGAAATCGATTATCGCATCGGCGGCTACACAGAGATGCGCTCACGTATATTGGAGGCGATCGACAACGCACCCGCGCTGCAGGATTGGACGCATCGCGGCGCGGACGATCCGGGCATTGCGCTGGTGGAAGGTGCAGCGATCGTCGGCGATATCCTGACGTTTTATCAGCGCTTGTATGCCAACGAGTCCTACCTGCGCACGGCCCGATGGCGTGACAGTGTGTCCGACCTCGTAAGGCTCCTCGGATATCGCTTGTCGCCGGGCGTGGCCGGAGAAGCCACGTTTGCGCTGGAAGTCACGGGAGAACGCCCGGTATTGGTACCCGCAGGATTTGGATTGAAGGCGGAACTCGAAGGGGTCGAAGAGCCCGTCGAGTTTGAGACGAGCGAGGACATGACAGCGCATCCCCATCTGAGTGCCTTTCAGTTGTATCGACCGCGAGAAATTCCACCCATCAATCCGGGTGAGAGCGAATTCGTCGTGCTTACCGGTGACGGCTCCGGGTTTGCGACAGATGATCGCCTGTTGGTGGGCATAGCTTCGCCGGACGGGATATCCCCCAAGCGACTTACGAATGCCGAAGTCGTTGTAGTGGATGACGTCGAGGAGTCCTTCGGTGAATACCGGATCAAGATCAAGGGCGCTCTCACCACGATCACGTCCGGTTCTTCTGTCATTGCATACAAGATCGGTCGCTCGTTTCGGCATTTCGGTCATACGGCGCCACCTGTTGGCGTGCGGATGCGCGCGGACGGCGATACCTCGAGCGCACCGGTTGTCACAAGTCCGACCGTTTTTAAACGGCCGCTGGATGAGGCGACCGGCCCGGATGTCGTGGAGCCGGCGCTTGAACAGACAGAGTTTCTGCTGGATCAGGAAATTGATGACCTGGCGGTAGGCAACCGCGTCCTGATCCAGGCCGCATTGGAAAAGACGACTGTAGTTAAGCCGAAAAACGGTAAGAGCGGCTCACAATCCTCAAAGGAGCTCGACCGGACCCTGGTGCGCATGATCACGGCGGTTGAACAGGGCGTTTATGCCTGGGGGCCGACTTCCGGTGCCTGCACCAAGGTCGTCGTTAATGAGCCCTTGCCGTCGCAGGTGGAGTCACCGCATGGCATCAGCCAGGTTTCGACAGTAGACATCCGCAGCTTGGTTTTCCACGAGGTCATCGGCGAGCCGGTGCAGTTGGCGGCCGCGTATCAGCCGGTCGCCGTCGCGAGTGGTTCTGAACTCTACTTTTTCGGTGCCGGCCCGGAGCATCGGGCGCTAAAGGATCGCCGCCTGCTCCTTCTCGGACCGGGGTCCGGAACGCGACTGGCACAGGTGATATCTATCGATTCGGGGGCAGCCGAGACGGATGAGCGAGACAGGATGCGCCGGGTCAACCTCGATCAGATTGTCACTTACCACAATTTCGAATTTGACGAAGCTGCGGTTACGGTGCACGGCAATCTCGTGGAGGCCACTCAGGGCAGGACCGAGAAAGAGGTGATACTCGGCAGCGGTGATCATCGGCGGAGCTTCCAGACTTTCGCGCTGCCAAAGGCGCCACTGACCTATTTGCTCGACGGTACCCGAACACCGGCCCAAACGCCCGAGCTGACCGTGTACGTTGACCGAATCGAATGGCGACAGCTGGACACGTTGTTCAAGGCCGGCCCGGACGACCACGTGTATATCGTCCGCCAGGATGCCGACGGGGAATCATTCGTACAGTTCGGCGATGGCCTTACCGGCTGCCGGTTGCCCTCGGGCAGGGACAATGTTGTCGTGATCTACCGCACGGGCATTGGTGCATACGGCGAAATGAAGCCGGACACAAGTGTGCAGGCAACCGGTAAGCTGAAGGAATTCGGCAACGCTTTCCTGCACCGTCCGGTCGTTGGTGGCGCCGAGCCGGAATCCGAAGCCAATGCGCGGGTTGCCGCTCCCGGGAAGCTGCAAAGCCTGGGGCGCCTGGTGGGTCTGCGGGATTATGAGTCCGAGGCACTCGGACTGCCCGGAGTGCTCAAAGCCAGGGCTGCATGGGCCGCACCCGATGGTGCGCCGATGCTGTCCATTGTCGTATTGACCGAAGGCGGCAGCACGGCTGACACGGACAAGATCCGGGATACCCTGCGCACTTACAACCGTTGTCGTGGCGCCGCGCGGTTTCCGATCCAGGTGTTGCATGGTACGCGTCAGTTTGTGCACCTGAAGATCGCCGTTGGCTTCGACGCGGCATATCGAGAGGCGGACGTCACTCATTCGATCCGGGAGGCCCTGGGCGCGGAGAAGCGTGGGTCGGAGCAGCCGGAAGCCGGACTGTTCGGTATCGCACATCGCCAGTTCGGCGAATCCGTCCACCGTTCCCATGTGGTCGCAGCGGTGCAGCAGGTGGCTGGCGTGGTATGGGTCAAGTTGGTGTCGATGCGCTTGCTGCCGGATCAGGAAGACGGCACCGGGGATCCAGAGGCCCTGCCGAACCCGATTCCGAACCAGGTGCATAGTCTATTGCGCGCGGATGCCACGCATGTCCTTGCGTTACACACCGCGCACCTCGTGATCAGCCTTTCTCGTCAATCAGACCGCGGAGACTGCAGTACATGAGCACGCCGCGTCAGCACCTGTACGAACGTTTGCCGGAGATCTACCGGATTCGTGATCACGAGCAGCAGCCCCCAATGCAATTGCGCGATTACGTTGACGCGCTCGACAGCGTTTTGTCGGCCGTCCGCGACAACATTGAGGTCTTGTATCACGACCAGTTCATCGAAACCTGCGCAGACTGGGTCGTTCCGTATATTGCTGACTTGCTTGGTACCACGCACCTGTCCGGCGACCCATGGACCCTGCGTGCCGATGTCGCGAGGACCGTATACCACCGTCGTCGGAAGGGCACGCTGGGCGCCGTCGAGTCATTGACTCACGGTTTGACGGGCTGGGCCGCACATGCCGTGGAATTGCGGGATCGGCTGGTATGGAATCAGCATTTGAATCATCAGCGTCCGGATCGTGGCGGCGAACCGCCGACGCCTCAGCTCATCGACGATCGCGGGCATATTCGCGGTGCTGCTCGCGGCGGAACCATTACGCTGCGCGATCCCGCGTTGCTGAGTTTTCTGAGCGGGGCGTTCGATCCGTTTGCCCATTCGGCCGACATCAAACCGCGTATCGGCACCGCGCTTCGCTTTAATATTCCAAACTTGGCTATCTTCCTGTGGCGATTGCACGACTACGCGCTGCCAAAAATCGCGCCGCACTTCGTCAAGATCCAGTCGTTGCCCGGAAATGGTCCCAATGACGCTTCGTTTGCCGTGCGCTTCAATATACATCCCCTCGGCGAGCCGATGACCTTGTTCAATCGGCATCGGTCGCACGATGGCGAAATTACTGCTGAAGACCGGTCTGAAGAAGAATCCCTGGAATCGGTTCGGCCTGAGCGCCTCGTGTCTCCCGATGAGACTCCGGGGCCGATGCCGCGAGCACGACTGATGCAGTCAACAAACATGGCCGATAAACCGCGCAGTGATTACGTGCGAGTGAACCACTATTCCGACGACAGTTCTTTGGTATTGGAAAGGGTGGGGCTGACAATTCATGTTCCGGATCCGCCGTTTGCAGAATGGAACCCGGACACGGCATCGGGCATTGACTGGACTTATCGGGGCGCCAACCTGTGCGCCTGGGAGTCTCCGCTGGAACCGCCATTGGGAAAGTATGAGATTGTAGTCGATCCGGATATCGGGCGCGTCGTCGTCGGCGTTGGTGGGGCCAGTCCGAGCGACGAAGCGCGGCCGCTAAGTCGAAAGTTGCTGGTGTCTCCGACGTACGGCTTTTCCGGTGATGGTTCATCCGTGTCAGCCGGCGCGCACCCCGTGCCGCGCACAGACCTGCCGGCGGGCACGGTCAAGATCAACTTTGACTCGGTGGCCGGCGGCAAGGCATTGGAGCAGGCGCTGGATAATCTGGCCGGCGATAGCCAGGAGCGCGTTATTGAAATCCAGGACAGTCGCACCTATTTGCTGGACTTGAACAACGTCGCCGGTATTGCCACGGACGGCGGCAACAAGGTGCTGAAACTGGGCGCCTCTTTGCTCATACGCGCCGCATCCGGGCAGCGCCCAATAATTCTGCTGGAGCGGCCGCTGATGTTTCGTTCCGATGACATCGTAAAAGCGCCCGACGTAACACTCGAAGGCCTGTACATCAGTTGGAACCATGGTTCGTCGCATTTCGGCGCGAACACCGCTCTGATCGAGCGGGCCGCGATCAACGCTCTGAACATTCGAGGCTGCACCCTGGACCCGGGCAGCCATCGCGCCCTCGACGGAAACCGGCAACCCGTTCGTTACGGGCTGCGGTTGGCCAATGACTACGGCTTTGCGGCAGGTGTGGATACCGACACCTTCCTTGAGACGTTGCGTGCGTTCGGTGAAATTCCCGATATCAGTCTCGAGCACGCGATTTGTGGCCCCATTGCCATGGATGACGGCTATTCATTGGCACTGAATCACTCGATAGTCGATGCCGCCAGCGGTGTCGATGAGCCCGCACCGGATCTCGCATTGCATGCGGCGACCGGTAACAAGGAGGAAGCCTGGGGGCCGGATTTGCGGGTGCAGGGCGTGACTTGTTTTGGGCGCATGCGCGTTGAAAAGGCCAGCGGCGAAGGTGGCCTGTGGCTGCATCGTCTCGAGGTGCACAACAATCAAGCCGGCTGTATCAAGTTCAGTTACTTCGCCGGCAAAGCGGACCGGTTACCGCAACATCATGCCTGCGTATTTGCCGATCAGGCGACACTGAGTTTCGTCAGCGAGACCTTTGGCGAGGCCGGCTACGCGCAACTGCGTCAGAGTAGTGACGCGAAGGTTCTGCAGCAGGGTCCAAATCGCGATGAGATGGGTGCGTTCGGTCATCTGTTCAACAGTCATAAATGGAAAAACATCAATATTCGTTACCGGGAATTCATGCCAGTCGGAATCTATCCGGTGCTGGTACCTGTGACGTAGGGGCAACTCACCATGAAAGGCGACTTCTCAAAATTGTCCTTTGATCCGGCGGAAAATTACACCGGCGTATTGGAGCAGCAAGGCCGCGTGCGCATCGATCAGGATGGCAATGCCGAAACGCAAATTGTCAATCATTTGCGCACGACCCTGGTTCAGGATGCGGTCGGCACCGCGGTGGCAGCCGTACCCGAATCGATGCCGGATGGCTTCGAGGTTGTCAGCGCGCAAAGCGACGGCAACCGCGTCCAGGTCACAATGAAGCCGGGGCGCATCTGGGCGGACGGTATCCCACTGCAATCGCCGATCGGCAAAAACCTGGTGATGGAGGCCGAGTATTTCGGTCCACCGATTTCGTCTGTTAGTCCCGATGTGGCCTCGATTGGCACCGGAGTTCGAGACGCTGTGGTGCTCGAGGTATGGGAAGAGGCGGTGAATGCATTCCAGGATACAGAACTGCTCGAGACTGCATTGGGCGGAGTGGATACCAGCGAGCGAATCAAGGCCTTCTATCCGCTTCGCTTGCTTCGCCTGCGTGGAAATGAGGACTGCAGTGATGTGGCGGATCGGCTCGCGACGAAGCCGGCGAAAGGCAGGCTGACGACTACGCTGGCAGCTGAAACCGTGATTAGCGGCGACTGCCCGGTCGAGGCCGGCGGCGGCTACAGCGGTTTTGAGCATTCTCTATATCGAGTCGAAATCGCCGAGCCGGATACGAACGGCGACGCCAGGTTCAAATGGTCAAGTTATAACGCCAGCCTGGTCGGGCGAGGCCGATATACTCCGACGCCGGGCGATGCGACTTTGGGTACCGTCGACATTCGCGCCAACGAACAAGTCATCAATCATTGCGGTCTAACCGAGTTCTACTTTGAGGCGCTCAGTTTCGATGCGGCCCGCGGTCGCTGGACGATCATCTTGACTGCATCGGCAACGCTGTCGGGCAACGGCGATCAACTCACCCTGCAAGATGTCGATCAGGTCGGTGTCGTCGGCACCGAGCCCGTGTTCTTCCGACTATGGAACGGCACCGGGCTGATCAAGGATTTTCCCAAGGGGGCAAGCGCGAATGAACTCAAAGACGGCATATTGCTAGAGTTTGATGCCCCTGCGCCGAACAATGAAAATTATCTGCCGGGTGATTATTGGACCTTCCCCGTCCGTGCCGCCGGTGTCGAATTTGATCCGTCGGCTATGCCGGCGGACGCGGAGCCCCAAGGGGTAACCTATCACCGAGTGCCGTTGGCGGTCCTCAACTGGTCCGGCCGGGCGGGGGCCCCCGGCAATTCGGCTTCCGAGATCGATGATTGCCGCAAGATCTTCCCGCAACTCGTCAATGTACGCGGGGGGTGTTGTATCGACGTTGCGCCGGGTGAGGACTTACATGCGGCGGTGCGTAAATTAAAGGATGCCGGGGGTGGTTGTATCTGTCTGCTACCCGGTCAGCATGCTGTGACGCGACCCATAGATCTGTCCGGCGAATCCGGCATCTGCATCAAGGGTTTCGGCGTCGTCAGTCAGCTCAATATTTCCCCGAAGATCGGCACCATCGCATTTAATCTCGTCAAGGCGCACGATATCTGCTTCGACGGGTTTGCAGTCATGAGCGGCGGAGACAGACCGATCTGGGGGTGCGCCGATACCACCGATCTGACCCTGACCAACCTGTTTGTGTTCGCCAAGCTTCACGGCGACGACCCGGTGATCGCTACGAACCGCGGTACCGGGTCGAGGTGGCATCTGGAGAACAATGTATTTATCGCACCCTCCGGTCTGAGCGGCCTGTCCGTGCATCAGAGCATCTTCCGCGGAAATTATTGGCTCGGTGTGCAAAGCGGAATCCAACTGCGACACCTGGTGGAAGTTGCGATCGAGTACAACTACTTCTTTGGAATATCAGATGAAGACCTGAGAGAGTTCCTGGCGCTATCCGTCGAGGTCAAATTAAAAGAGGAATTTACTCGTCAGAATCTATTCCGGTCCCTGTTGCAGTTCCTGACACAGCAGAGCACCAGGTCGACGTCCACCCGGTATAACGCAATTGACGTTGCCGGTGGGTTTGATCTGACAGTCACCGGCAACCGGATGGCGGGGCGTGTCGGCCTGGACTGTGAGGTTCTCGAGAACGCGAAGATCGACAACAACGATTTCTTCACTACGTTGTTTGGTTTGACCTGTGGCATAGCGCGAAATCTGACAATAAGTGAGAACCGGATCGGACGTCTCGCGTCCGGCAAATCCCAGGCCGCAATTCGGTGCAAGGCGGGTGTCAGGGTAATCGATGATGTGATCGACTGCCGCGTGTTGCACAATAAATTCGATAATGTTGAAGAGGGCATTGTCTTCGAGAGTGACACGGATGGTGGTAAGGAGACCATTCGCGATTTCGGCATCAAGAGTTTTATCGGCAGCTCCAAGGCCAATTTTGATCCGAAAAAAGCGCTGAGAGTTTCGGAGGCGCTGACTGCCAAGTCCAGAAGCAAGTATTCACTGCTCACAAATCCGTTTTTTCTGATCGGTAAGATTGAGCGTGTGCGTATCGAGGGTAATTTCTTCCGGGCCAGAAAGCTGGCGCTCGAGATGTCGGGAGCGAAGCGACTATTGGATCTTCATGTCAGTGGTAATTCAATCAGCGGCTGCCAGCAGACCGCTATTCAGATTGAGGTACGCGATTGGATCGGCCATATCTTCGAGCCGATCGAAACAAGGGCGCGATTGATCGAGAATAACCGCTTCGATATCTTCGGAGCTGCTATCCGTTCGACCACCGGCGCGTTGCGAATTGAGGGCAATGATATTCGGGTGCGCAAGCGACCCCGGCCCTGGATCCTGGGATCGCACATCGCCGGCGTGCTTGGCGAGAAGCTATATGCCGATGCCAATCTGATGAAGGCGAACACTAACCTTGACTTTGGCGGCAGCCGCATGTCCCTGGTCGGCGCGAGTCACGCCGCGAAGAAAAACCCCGGCTCTGTCGACATGGGGGCATTCGCAAGTGCGGTTAAGAAAGAATATTTGCATGCACATGCGCCGCATGCCGGCGATACCGGAGCGGACGACCTGAATCTGATGATGACGTTGGCGAATGCTGGCGCCTCCAAGCTGCTGCTTGATTTCTCCGAAACCAGGTATCTAAAGGCGAACGTGATTCATGAGGGCTTTGCTCTGAATCTGGGAGGCATCGAGAATCGCGTCAATGGAAATGCTATCCGGAGTGATAGCCCGGAGACCGAAAATGGCATCATTTTTCATTTCCTTTCAGGGGAGGCACGAGAAAACGTCGTCCGGGTTCAGCGCATCGGCTTGATGATGAATGCAAAGGCCGGCCAGACAACTCAAGACGCGCGCATCGAGGGCAATACGCTCAAGGTGACCGGCCCGCAATCGAGCGGCGGTGAATCCGAGATTGCCTATGCGCTGTCTATCCCCACCTTGAAGCCGGGAAATCTCTCGATCCTGGATAATTACTTCGAGGGTTCAGTGATGGTCGGCGCCGAGCCTTTTGCATCACTTGGGCTCAAAGGAGGCGGTAACATCAAGCCGTACCCGGGATTGATCAACTATCACGCGATGAAATTCGATTCCGGCGCCTACTCGAATGTGTTCAATTTCAAAGCGCAACCTCCAGTCAGTGGAGCGACGCTGGTCAAGGACAGTGTGGTTAAAGGCTTGCTCGATTTGGATTTATCCAGTTTGTTCTGGAAATCGAATCCTCATTCGAGTCGCCCCGTTGTGCAGTTTGGCGACAATCGCGTGGTCCGGGGATGGGTGGCAATTGCCCAGTCGACCGCCGGTGCGTTCTGGAGCGTGGCGGGGTTAAAGAAACGAGCTACCCAAACGATGGTGCTAACACTGACTGGCAATACACTGGACTATTGGGCGCGTGTCGCCGGGCACGATCTGATCATTACGGGTAATCATAGCCAGGGGGCGATTCAGTACCGGGTAGGAAACCGGCTGGAACATGTCGCTAACATTCCGCAACCGAAGACGTTCTGAGCCGGAGGGAGGGAAATCATGAAAGAGACACGCATTCCGAAGCTCGACGTGGACCCCGTCGGCGAGCGCCTCGCACATATCGTGGAGGAGAAGAAGGCCGATAATCAGGATGCTCTGGGCAGGATCAAGGCGCTTGCAGATTCCTGGAAGAAACTGAATAAGGCGATCGAAGCCGACATAAAGCATGAGTTCGAGTTGATGGATCTCGAGGCGCAGGCTGTCGATGAAGCCATCGGTGATCTCGACGAGAATCGTGCCAGGCCGGCTAAAGATGCATTTACGATTACCGGCAAGGTTCAATCCGAGAGGGAGGGAATCGGTCTGCCCAATCTGACGGTATTGTTGCTACAACGGGTCGGTAGAAAGGTCCAGCCGCTGGCGAAAGAGCTAACCGACAATTTGGGGAATTTCGTCTTCCGGCTGAGTGAGGACGCCTTCGGCACCGACGGGCCGGCCAAAGTGAAGGTCGAGTTACAAGTATTGGCACACGACGGGACATTGCTTCATAGCGAAGTTGAAGAGGTCGCACCGCGACTCGGCGGAATCGCAAGATTAACGCTGAAGGCGGCTGAGACGGACATTATTTCGAGCAAACTTGAAGCAGGCAAAGCGGTCAGGGACAGTATCGAGGACAGTCGGGGTCTGATCGCGTCGCGCCTGGAGAATATGCGCGGTGCACACGACGCGCTGACGAAAATGACCGGAATTGCGCGGGAGGAGCTGGATTTTGTGCTCGAGGCATTGGCGGCAGCCCCGCCGGAGATCAAAAGCGTGCTAACCGAACCGGAGCCGGCCAGGGACGATGATGGCGGGACTGCCGATGGCCCGGGCACGGAAGAAGAACCCGAGCCGCCCGGGGATGGAGAGAAGGGAGAATCCGACGGCCGGGAAGAAGACAAGGACAATGGCAGGGAAAAGCCTGATCGTCCTGGTGGGCGTTTGCCGGGATTAGCCGCGATCAACGGCATTGGCCCGCAGCGGGTGAAGAAACTCAAGCGGGCGAGAATCAAGGATATCGAGGGATTCGTTGCAGCCGATAACGGCAGGCTAAGAGAGATTCTCGGTGATCTTGATTTCACGGCAATGAAAAAAGATGCCAGGGTATTGCTGAAGGAAAAGTGACGAGCGATTCAGCCAAGTAAATGACGATGCCGATCGCCGGTTCACAAAAAAAATCCGAAACCAAAACCGCCGGTGCCGGTCCGAAGATCGCGGCGCCGTTTGCCGCTGTTGGTCTCGCGACACCCATCGATACACCGTTAATCCCGCGAAAGACCAGCTGTGCGTGTGGTGGTGGGTGTCCCACATGCCAGCCGAGAAAACGGCAGCAAGAGACTATGCAACGTCAAATCTCCGATGAAGAGGAGATATTGCAAGGCAAATTCGTTTCGGGGGAAAGGAATCCCCAGGCTCACGACTCTGAGCGCAGCGCAGAGAATCGTACGGGCATGGCAGATGGCCTGAAGGCGGGTCTTGAAACGTTCTCCGGAATGGATCTCTCTGGGGTCCGAGTCCATTACAACTCCTCCAAACCAGCCCAACTGAACGCATGGGCATATACACAGGGACAGGACATACACGTGGGTCCGGGACAGGAGAAGCATCTCCCTCATGAAGGTTGGCATGTGGTGCAGCAAATGCAGGGGCGGGTGAGGGCGACGGCACAGACGATTGATGTTGCCATCAGTGATGATCAAAGCCTGGAGAGAGAAGCTGACATTATGGGGTCAAGGGTCTTGAAAAGGGCTCTTGTAAATCAAACAAAGGATACAGAAAGCAAATATCGCTCGACTTCCGCCCCGGGGTTAAAGCGGAAGTTTGCATCGCCTGCCTCAAATAACTCAGGGGTTCCGATCCAAAGGGCGATGAAATTTGAATTTCAAACAAAAAATTATGTCTGGAAAATTGACAAGAATGAAACACGACCCGACCCACTTGAGCGTAAGTTTGGGAGTGAAGGCCCTAAAACGGAGGACGGAAATGAGCCCGCCTTCCTTGCGGTGGGTAAACATGGTGACCCTGCCGCGAAGGCGGGAGATGCGGTTGAACCAAAAAAGAATAAACCCGCTCAATACATTTATACATTTCGAGTTCTAAATAGGCGCAAGGGAAAAGTCAAATTCGTTAAGAGCAAGGCCAGGGCCGGAAACCGGGGAACCCTGCATTGGGGAGCCTATGAAAGTAAGTATGTCGATAGAAATGGCAAGCCCTTGAATGTGTATCAAGACGAGGCAGGTCGAGTTAGAAACGGATCTCGAAAGATTTTAAGAAGAACCCGAGCAAAGGAACAGACGGCAATTGAATTGCAATCTGAGAACAAAGGGTTTATCGAGTTTGAGACTCCTAAATGGTTCCGTAAATGGGGTGCCTTGAAAAAGAGGATACAAGATGCAGTTGATATGACTAAAGCGATGGGAAAAAAAGAGACGTTAGTTAAGGACGAGAACATAATTGGCGCTGTGAAAAAGAAGATAGGTGTTTTGATTAAAAAGGATGATAGAGATAAGAGGCACAAAGAGATAGGTGAGCTCCACGAATGGCCGACTACGTTCCGGACGGCTGATTTGCCCCTTGATAGCGGAAGACTGCTAGTTGAAATTTTGGACAAGGATTGGTTTGCAAGAATTCAGTCTTCGGAGGGGATTGAATTGACGCAATTCGGATCGTTGCTCAGAGAGCATCACCCGGGACTGGTTGACCGCACTGCTCTGTTTGCGGAGGAAATTTTGAAAGGCAGCGACATTTCTCTAAAAGAGGTTCCGCGCCTGCATAGTTTTCTTCAGATAATCGGGTATTACATCGAAAGGGGACAAAGGGACCTGACGAAAAAGGGCAAGAAACCTCCACCACCCTCGAAGTATTACTTCGGATTAATGAGTCGAACCAGCTTTTCTTCGATTTATCGTGAAATATTAAGTGAATCAGAGCAAGAGCTGCTTCGGGAATTAGTGGTGAATAAAAAGTTTGTACCCGCCCTAAATAGAGTGAATCCAAGACTCAAATTGAAGCAAAATAGTAGGTTCTTTCCTTTTGGGCACGGAAAAAAAAGGAATCGTCCCCTCACGATACAAAAATGGCTCGAGAGCATTATCAGACCAACGCGAAAGAAAACGATCCGACCGTATTTGCTTTCGCACCCGGGCACTAGAAATCTGAAACTAGGCGAAAAAATTATTTATACGGATCAGTTATCGAAACCGCCTGGAGGATCTGCAGCTATGGGGGCAATGGAGGTAGAGACTGAAAAAGGCAAGAAAGATACGATGCTAGTGCGTTTCGAAACTCGATCGACCACTCGGCAATTTGAAGATAGTGATATTGAGAGATACCGTAGGCGTAAGCGGTCAAGAACAATTCATGACCAACCAGCTAAAAATTGGGTGAATTACGCGAAAGGAATATTCGAGCATGCCGCTACAGAACGAAAGCGGCCAGATGTCGAGGATGATTCGACGACTCTGGAAAATGAGTCAAAGAAAACTGGATTGAAAATAGATTCTGCAACTACTCAGGAGAATGAAAGCCGGGAAACTGGCTCGAATATTGATCCTCTTCATCGATTTGAATTACAGCCAAAACTTACTCTAAGTCTTGGAGATGAGAAAAAATTGGGAATTGAGGCTGATTTCCGCCTCCGATTATCAACCTTGTTAGGTCGTCAATCGCCATTCTTCGTTTATACGGGAATTGGTACAGGAGGTCTTTCGGCTGGGGGAGGTGCAAGTGTTTTAGCCGTACCCGAAATGTCATTGTTCTTGGCCGGCAAAGGCGGAATCCGTGCCGAGGCGTTCAAAGCAATTCAAATTGGCGGAGGGGTGGAAGCTGGCTGGGCTTTTGATGATTCCCGTTCCCTTTTGCTCGGCATTGGATTTGATGCTTGGCAATCTCTTGATGCCGATAAGAAGCGAACTTATCTTTTGAACTTATGGTTTGGTAAACGGTTTTAGAAAATGGGGAAATAGCTGCGTAACTGAAGTTTGCGCAGTTATTACTAGGGGTAGGGCTCGAAGCAAAGTGTTGCGGATAGTTCAGCTCCCGTAGTCATGTATTGCTAAGTGGCGCGATCGTCGAACATCCGGTTCGACCCTGTATATTCGCGTGTAACCTCAGACCAAATGTTTTAGGGGTGCCGTCTGAGTTCATTGATTAGTGATTAGCAATCACCAAAGCTTCAGTCGAGCGCTCAACATTAAGCGGCTGAGAGCCGGATCATCCGTAACAAGATTCTTTACAAGGTTATATTCGACGCCCACAGTGGCGAGTTCATCAATCTTGTACGCAAGCCCGGCGCCACCGGTGAGGCCCGCGCCGAGGTTGCCATCGCGACTCGGACTTAGGTCGCCCGCAATCCCGCCGCCAAACAAATAGACGCTGGGGAGAAAGACTCGTTGAGTGGTCGCCTCTATGCCTGCCCCGGTCGAGAGGCTTGCCATTCCCTGGCCCCATTCGCCTCGGCTCATCCAATGCAGGCGTAACTTGTTTCCCAAGAGCGAAAAGAATTGATGCGTATATCTAAGATCCAGACCCACCGTTCCCGCAGCAGCCTGGTTTGTATCACTCGAGGAAGCCGAAATGTTGACGCCGAGCATGAGGGCATTACTGCGAATCCATGAATCCAGCGCATTGGGGGATTCCCAGACAAGACCGAAACCGAGGGAGGTGCTTTGGCCCGCAGCTGCCAGAATCTGCCGGACAAACTCTGTGCACTGCAGTCCGAAAAGGTTGTATTTCGGTTTTCCAATGCAAGTGCTGACGGCTTTCGCCTTGGCGGCAGCAAACTCCGCAGCAGTCAACTCGAATGTCTGTGAACTGGTTGGTTTGTGAGACGTGTCGGGATGATGGACGCAGCCTTCAACGTCATCGGTCAACCGGCCGGCATCGTAGCCTGATTGTGGCCAAAAGCCGAAAGTCCAGTAATTCCCGCTGTCATCCGTGAGTTTCACCCATGAATGACCGACTTTGTGTGTCGCCCATAAGAGAAGGAATGGCCCTTCTTTATCCGCATAAATTGTCAACGAGAACTTGCCGACATTTCCGCCGGATCCGTCTGGCGTTGCGCAATCACTAGAACACATGCTCGGATCGAGCTGCCTGTATATCGTGTTCGAAGGCGGGTCTTGTTGCACGACATGAGCAATCTCATGGGCCAGCAGCCTGCGGCCCGAAGCTGTTTGCGGCTGATACTGGCCTTCCTGGAATACGACATTCGAACCGACCGTATAGGCTAATGCCCCCATAGACTTTGCCGATTCGGAGGCCCTTGTGCCAGTAAAAATGCGGACGTGGCCTAAGTCGTGACCAAATCGTGACTCCATGAAGGCCTTTGCATTGCCGTCTAGCGACCGACCCTGCGATTGCGATATATTATTGACGTTGCGGCTGACCGGTGACTTATGAGTATTGGGTAACTGCCGCCGCTTTAGTCGAATACTCCGGGCGTCATTCGTGTCCTTTCGACATGCAGGGCAGGCGCCCCCACAGGCGCAAATCGGCCGCTGCACCGGATCTGTCATTTGCACAACCTGATTCGCAATACGGTCGGCTTCTCGTTCCGACTTGTCATGCGGCGCACTAACTTTGTAGCCGGTCGGTACTGCAGGGGTCGGCGCGGCTGTCGGGGCGGACACTGAGCATCCATTGGGGTGTCGTCGGGGAAGAGACCGCCCGGCCCTGGTTGGGCGCGAAACCCGCGTTCCGCTAGGTGGAGATGGTTTTAAGGCGATATTCACAATCATCTGACCTTGCGAACGATTGTCAGATTAAGTCGGCCTTGGGTCAAGTCACCGCGAAGTAGTGACTATCACGCTGCCAGTCTGCAGCTCAGTAGCATTCAAACCAGTGGTACGGGCAGCAACGATGTACAGGACTACAGCTACACCTGGGATAAGGTGGGCAATCTCACCACGCGCAAGGACCACAACCAAAGTGGGCTAACCGAGACGTTCGGTTATGACGATCTGAATCGCCTGACCCAAGTGGATCTGAGCACCGAGACCAATCCTACCTTGGTGATGACCTACACCGGCAATGGCAATATCCTCACCAAGACGGGGGTCACCACCGGTGCCGGGGTCTATCAGTACGGCCAAAACGGCGCCGGCCCGCATGCGGTCACGGGCATCAGTCAAGCGGCCACGGATTACAATCATTACACCAGTTTCCACTATGACGCCAACGGTAATATGGATTGCCGGGGGCGACGAGGTCAGCCTGTAGTGGGGGTGATCCGATCACCTGGTATGCCTTCAACAAACCGCAAAAGATCACCCGCGGCACGGACAGTTCCAGCTTTGTCTACGGCCCCGACCGCAGCCGCATCAAGCAGCAGCGGGTGTCGAGTACTAAAACTCTGAACATCGACTATGTGGGCAATCATTTTGAGCGTGAAAAGGTCAACAATAAGACCCGTTGGCGGCTGAACGTGTATGCCTATGGCGAACTCATTTATTGGATCCAAGAATATAAGATCCAAAACAGCTGTTCGGTGACCACCGGTTCGGACAGTTATTTTGTGCTCAAGGATCATTTGGGCAGTGTCGATCAGACGGTTCGCGATCAGGGCTCTGGCAGTGGTGAGCAGCACAGTTATGATGCCTTTGGGTTACGCCGCGACGAAGTCGGTTGGGCGGATGATGCGGATTACTCGCAGTTAACCTCTGATGAGCAATTGGATCGGGGTTATACCGAGCATGAGCACTTAGACAACGTGAGAGCCATTCATATGAATGGGCGGGTGCAGGATCCGATTATTGGGCGGATGATGTCGGTGGATCCGATTGTGGGTAATCCTGGCAATCAGACCATCAATGGCTTTGGCTATGTGGGGAATAATCCTCTTGCCCGTATAGATCCGAGTGGCTTCTTCGATTGCGAGAGCGGGTTTGGGGGAGGATGCGGCAATGAGAGCGAACTTCAAGAAATTGTTGTGTCTGCGCCCAGGTTAAGTATTCCGCCTGAAATTAGGTTGGAAATGACAGAAATCATGCTCGCCAATTTGATTGCTGGGGCGCCGCTAACTAATCCAGAATCTCCTTTTCCGGAGCTTTTTCCTGAGGATCAAGGTCCCCAGGCGCCTCAGGTAATCGAGGACATTCTCGTTACCGGAAAGAAAAAGAAAACGGGCAAACCTCTCGACAAGGCCAGAGATGAACCACCCCGGGTATTCCGGAGGGTAAATAGTTTGGGTTAGGCGGCCAATGCCTGATCCTGTTCCTGATAATACAACGCCTCGTATTCAGCAGGCGGGATATCACCAATCGGTTGCAGCAGGCGCCGGTTGTTGAACCAGTCAACACCTGCCGGCAGTGCGGTGGGCGCTTGCGCGTCATCGCCAGCATCGAGCAACCCGCGGTCATCGAACGGATTCTAGACCATCTCGGCCATACGGAGGAGCCCATCGATCCGGCGCACCCGAGCCGAGCCGCCACAGGGTGATCGCTTAGTCTGACCGCTGCGTCTTGTTCATCACCACCCGGGCCACCGTGCAGGGACGGGTGGGTGTTGGCTTGCGCCGTGATGCGCCGGCCTTTCTGGGTGAAACGGCAAGATTCACGCCCCTGAACGACGAGAGGGTCGGGCCGGCTCCGCCCGATGGCGGCCCCGATTTGCCGTCGTCAGCTGGTTTCAGCTCGCTCCGACGGTTTCGCGCCAGACATAATGGCCTCTTATACGCACTATCCGCGACCCTGATCGATGCGATTGCGTTGTTGCACCAGTATCAACGCGAAATCAAAACCGTTCGCCGTGACGGCCAGGTACTTGAGTACGTCGAGGTCAGCAAGGCCGACATCGCCCTGGCGAACCGGCTTGCGCACGAGGTGCTGGGCCGCTCGCTCGATGAGTTGCCGCCACCAACGCGCAAACTGTTGCAGCAGCTGCGTGACTATGTGAACGAGACAAAACAACGTGATGGGTTGCGTGCGGCGGATGTGCGGTTTACCCGCAAAGCCATCCGTGCTGCCACGGGCTTATCGAACAGCCAGGTGAGTGTGCATTTAAATCGTTTAGTGGAACTGGAATACGTGGTGTCGCACTACGGTAAGAACGGTCAGCGGTATGTGTATGAACTGGTGTTCAATGGTGAAACCGACACCGATCAAGCGCAGCTGATGGGGTTGATCGACGTGGCGCAACTGAATGAGCCGGCATCCACTATGACGGCAAAGCTTCCGGCTGCAGAGGTTGAGCTTCCGGCAAGCTTACGGTCGGCTTCCGGTGCGGATGTATCGGTCGAAACTTCAGATGCAGCAACGGCTATCGGTGACTTGTCACCCAACCTTGCGGCCAATGCGACATTGCACGTCGCGGGTCGATCTGCAGCGCCGTCGCAGCGTAACGGTGGATCATCCGCTTTAGCTGCGGATGCCCTGGCACCGCAGGAATAACGATGCCGTATGTGGCGCGTGACATTAAGAAACCCAGTGACCCGTGTTCGCTGGAAGCCTATGCGCTGGCTTACAAACAGCAGCTGCACGCGCAGCACTACGCGGAACAATCGGTGCAGTACAAATACGCCTCGATTACGTGGTTCATCGAGTGGTGTCACGAACGGGGTATCGAGCGGATCGAACAGATCACCCGGCCGGTGCTGCAGCGTTATCAACGTTATCTGTATCACGCACTGAGTCGCAGCGGTAAACCGTTGTCGGTGGCCAGTCAGCGCAATCGCTTAACGGCGGTTAGAACCTGGTTTAAGTTCCTGATGCGCGAGAATCTGATCCTCTATAATCCGGCGAGCGAACTGGAGTTACCTAAACCGGAGAAGCGGTTACCGAAACACACGCTGACAGTGGAAGAGGCCGAGCTCGTGCTAACCCAGCCAGACATCGATACCGATGTCGGCATTAGAGACCGCGCGATCCTCGAAGTCCTCTACAGCACCGGGATCCGACGCCAGGAAGTGATCAACCTGCAGCTCGATGACGTGAACACCGGTGCCGGCGTCATTGCTATCCGCCAGGGGAAGGGTCGGAAGGACCGCTTCGTACCGATCGGCGAACGCGCGCTGCAATGGATCGAACGCTACGCCGATGATGTGCGTGTGCATCACGCGTTACCGAGAAGCCCGAATAACCTGTTCCTGGACGAGACCGGTAAAGCACTGGACCCGCACAAGGTCAGCCGTGCAGTGAAGAAGTACGTGAAACAAGCGAAGCTTACCAAGACCGGTTCGTGTCACCTGTTCCGTCACACGATGGCAACGTTAATGCTGGAAAACGGCGCCGACATCCGCTTTATCCAGCAGATGTTAGGTCACTCAATGTTATCGACCACCGAGATCTATACCCACGTGGCGATCCACAAGCTGAAAGAAATCCACACCGCAACACACCCGGCCAGGGTGCGGCGGGGTGCAGCCGATCAGGGCGAGACGGATACTGTAAAAAACAATGAAGCCGCCGAACCGACCGCCCAAGATGTACTAAATGAGCTGGAACGCGAGGCTGACGAAGGCGGGGAGGATAGGTAGAATGAGACCCATGGCTATCGCATTCAAAGACCAGGCACATAAGCTGATCGACCACCTGCCCGAGACGGCTGGTTGGGACGAGCTGATTTACCGGGCCGTAGTGTGCAAGGAGATCGAAGCTGGCCTGGCCGATAGTGCTGCCGGTCGTGTGACGCCCGCTGAGGATGTGCTGCGCGAGTTCGGACTGGCTGAGTGAAGGTCGTCTGGACCGACCGTGCCAAGGCACGGCTGAGGAAGGTCCACGCTGACATCGCCGAGTATAACCCCAAAGCCGCCGATGACCTGGTACGCCGTTTAGTTACCCGTTCCTTGCAGCTGTAAACTGTCGCCCGTTCCGGTCGCAAGGTACCCGAATACGATCGCGACGACATCCGCGAACTGAAAGAGCGCCCGTACCGCATCATCTACCGGCTCGCTGACCGTGTGGATGTGCTGACCGTGATGCATTACCGGCAGTTGTTACCGGGTGATGTTGAAGGGTTGTACGGGCAGGACTGAGTTAACCACACGCCGCTGAGCTTACGCTGCAGCGGACGTTGCACTGGGTGCGTTCAGTCTTCATCAGTGTCGTTGCGTTCAGTGGTACGAGCCGGTGCAACAGCGGCTAACGCCCCTGTTGCGATGAAGAGTCCTGGCATGGCGCGGCCGGCTGCGCCCGCCACGCCATGCTCACCCCCCTGTACGTTGTCAGGGGATTCCGGACTTCAGGCGGCCTGATTTAAGAGAGAGTTTCGACTCATCAGGTTTATCGTCATGCAGCTTTCTGGCGGTAGTATAGCCGACGCCGCTTCTCGATCGTTTTCAGTTTGATTTTCCTCCTTTGGTCCAGGATCGTTTGGCCCCGACCCGTGTACACGTCCTCCGGGGTCAGGTTGTTCAGACTCTCGTGGTAGCGCTCGGTGTTGTAGTAGTCGACGAACTCGGCAAGGCGGGCCTTCAGGTCGCCAGGCAGATAGTAGTTTTCGAGCAGCACCTGGTTCTTCAGCGAGCGATGCCAACGTTCGATCTTGCCTTGGGTCATCGGGTGATACGGCCGGCCCCGAGTGTGCGACATGCCGCGTTCCTCAAGCCAGTCTTTCAGCTCGGCTGAGACGTAGGATGGGCCATTGTCGGATAACAGCCGTGGTCGATGCCTGAGGTTCACCGATTCCAACCCACTGGCCTTGAGCGCCAACTCGAGTGTGTCGCTGACGTCCTTGGCCGACATGCCATCGCACCGCTTCCAGGCCAGGATGTAGCGTGAGCAATCGTCCAGCACCGTCGACAGATAGAACCAGCCCCAGCCCATCACTTTCAAGTAGGTAAAGTCGGTCTGCCACAGCTGGTTCGGTGCCGTGGTTGGATGCTGGAACTTATCAGCCGCCTTCATCAGGATGAAGGCCGGGCTGGTGATCAGGTCATGGGCCTTCAACAGCCTGTAGACACTGGACTCCGAGACGAAGTAGCCGTTCGTCTCGGTGTATCGCACCGCAAGCTCGCGGGCTGAGAGCTCCGGCTTCTCCAAGGCCAGCTCGAGGATCGATTCCCGGACCTTGTCCGGGATCCGGCGCCAGGCTTTCTCGACGCGTGGTTGTTCGTCGATCAGCGCCTCGTCACCGCCTTCGCGATAACGCTCGTACCAGCCGTAGAACGTCGACTTCGGGATGCCCAGTTGATCCAGTGTTCTCCGTACCGACAAGGACGAGTTCTCAACGAGATCGATGATCTCGCGTTTCTCGGAGGCCGGGTACCTCATGTATCGTCGCCCCCAGCCCCGTAGCTGCTTTTTTTCAGCAAGCGGTTCTCAAGCAGGGTCTCGGCCAGGGCCTCCTTGAGCTGGGCTGCTTCGCCGCGTAATGCTTTGACCTCGTCGCTGTTGGCCTCCCGCGCTGTGTCTCCGGCGAGACGTTTCTTGCCGGCTTCCAGAAACTCCTTTGACCAACGGTAATACAGGTTCTGGTTGATGCCTTCCTTGCGGCACAGCTCGGCAACGCTGGATTCGCCTCGAAGACCTTCCAGTACAATCCGGATCTTGTCTTCAGCTGAATACCGTCGGCGGGTTGCACGGCGGATATCTCGTATCGCCTTCTCGGCGCTGTCTTTCTTCTTTGTCATCATCGTTCCTCTTGAAGGTAACGATGAGTCAAATGTCTCTCTTATTCAAACAGCCTGTTTGGTCCGACTACTGCTGACGGCGCACAATCCCCTGACAACGTACACCAGCCACGATACGGATTGGAAGTTTCACGGGCAGTCCTTAATCTGTATGAATATACAGTATAGTAGCGGAAAGCCGGAATAACTGCTGCTGTCTCGCACTTATATACTTGCGTCCACCAAGACCTGGCGTTCCATTGAAGGACTAAATGAATAAGCGTTTGCTTCTGATCTTGCTGCTGATCGCGGTTGTCGGTATTGCCGCTTTCCTTTGGTCCCTGCGGCCCGGGCCAGTGAAGGTGGCCGTGGCGGAGGTTTCTCGCGGCACCGTTCGCGCGAGCGTATCGAATACCCGCGCGGGCACCGTGGATGCTTGTCGGCGCGCGCGACTGGCGCCGGCGGTGGGCGGCAAGTTGGCCAAGTTGCCGGTGCGCGAGGGTGATGCGGTGACTGAATCGCAAGCCATGCTAGAACTTTGGAACGACGATTTGCAGGCCGAATTGTTGTTCGCCCAGCGTGACGCGAAGGCGGCGCGGGCACGGTCTGATGAGGCTTGCGTTCGCGCCGATGTCGCGGCGCGCGAAGCCAAGCGCCTCGTACGCTTGAGGGAGCGCGGTCTGACCTCGGAAGAATCCACGGATCGTGCCGAAGGTGACGCGAAGGCTCTGGCAGCCGGCTGTAAGGCGGCCCGCGCCGCGAGCCTGGTGACCGATGCGCGGGTCAATGTGGCGGAAGCGCATCTAGAACGCACCATACTTCGCGCGCCCTTTGATGGCGTTATCGCCGAGATTAACGGCGAGCTGGGGGAATTTGTGACCCCGTCACCCATCGGTATTCAAACGCCGCCCACGGTAGATTTGATTGACGATAGTTGTTTGTACATTAGCGCGCCCATTGATGAAGTCGATGCCCCGGCCGTGCGCGCTGGCCAAGCCGCGGTGATTACCATGGACGCATTCGCTGATCAGGAATTTCCGGGTGTTGTGCGGCGAGTGGCGCCCTATGTGTTAGATCAAGAAAAACAAGCACGCACGGTAGAAATTGAAGCGGAGATACTGGAACGGGACGGCGCGAATCTCCTCCCGGGCTATAGCGCTGACGTGGAGGTCTTGCTTGAAACTCGTGAAGACGTGTTGCGCGTGCCGACCCAAGCCCTGATCGAAGGCCGCAGGGCTTTAGTGCTCACGGGCGGCGTCCTGGAGGAACGCGAAATTGTTCGCGGCCTATCCAATTGGGAGTTTGTTGAAGTGCAAGACGGTTTGGTCGCGGGCGACATCATTGTCTTGTCGGTCGACCGCGACGGCGTGGTTGATGGGGCCGCCGCGGAAGCCGAGTAGCTCAGCCAATGTCTCGCCTGCCGGCAGCCAGTTTTCTCGAGTCAGCGTATTTGCTTATGCGCCATGAGAAAGCTTCGCGACTAGAAACCAGGTGTTCGGGCCCTGGGAGCCATGATGAATTTTGGGTTTTTGTCGCCGCGGCTTGTTTTCGAAGCCACCGCCCTGGTGATAGAACAGGTAACTCAGCGCCTTGATTGAGCTACGCGGTCTTTGTCGTGATTTTCAAGTGGGCGATCAAGTCGTGCATGCCTTGGATCATGTGGACTTGAAAATTCCGGCTGGTGAATATGTATCCATCATGGGTCCGTCGGGGTCTGGCAAGTCAACATTGCTAAACATCTTGGGCTTACTCGATACACCGACGGCTGGTGAGTATTTTCTAGATGGTGAAAATACCTCGGGCATGGCTGACGAACATTTGGCTGCAACCCGGCAATCCAAGATCGGTTTTGTTTTTCAATCATTTCATTTGGTTCCCCGGCTGAGCGCCTTCGAGAATGTCGAGTTGCCGATGGTTTTGCAGGGGCAGCAGCCCAGTGAGCGCCGCGAACAGGGTCGTGCGGCCCTAGAGCGCGTGGGCTTAGGCCACCGTATCGACCACCGGCCCAATCAGTTGTCAGGCGGCGAGCGTCAGCGGGTGGCGATTGCCCGTGCCATTGTCATGCAGCCGAAGCTGTTATTGGCCGATGAGCCCACCGGGAATCTCGATAGCCAATCTGGCCAAGAAATCGTCGCGATCGTTGAGGAGCTGAATGCTCAAGGGTTAACGCTATTGGTGGTGACCCATGACCCATCCATCGGGAGTCGCGCGGGGAGGCAATTACGATTTCGCGACGGGCGTTTGGCCCAGGACACTCGCGCGTCGTGAGGTTTGTCGACCTGAACCGAATGGCCGCCGGCGCCTTGTTCCGCTATCCGGGGCGCACCTTCATGATGTTAATTGCCACCGCTATCGGGGTGGCTGCGGTGTTGGTGCTAACTTCCCTCGGCGAAGCCGCGCGCAATTTTGTCACCGCCGAGTTTCAATCTTTGGGCACGGACCTAATCATCGTTTTTCCGGGCCGTTCTGAAACCAGTGGCGCCGGACCCGGGATGATGTTGGCGCAAACACCGCGGGATTTAACCCTGGACGATGCTCGGGCAAGCCTGCGCAGTCCCTACGTTAGCCTGGTGGCGCCGGTCATCGTTGGCGCGGCGGTGGTTAGTCGCGGCAGCCTAGAGCGGGATGTGAGCGTTTTGGGGACCACGGGCGACTTTCAGATTATTCGGCAATGGACCATGGCCTTGGGAAAATTTTTACCTGATGTAGACATGGATCGTACTGCTCCGGTTTGTGTGATCGGCGCGGTTATCCGCCGCGAGTTATTTCGCGACGATCCACCTTTGGGACAATGGTTGCGGGTTGGCGATCGCCGTTGCCGGGTTAGTGGTGTATTGGAGGAGCAGGGCCAGTCGGTGATGATCGACGTGGACGAAGTCGTGATCGTGCCCGTGGCGAATGCTCAAGCCATGTTCGATTCACCTGGTTTATTTCGCATGCTGCTACAAGCCAGCAGCCGAGATTCGATTCAAGCGGCTAAACGTGACGTGCGGCGCATCATTACCGAGCGCCATTATGGCGAAGAGGATGTCACGGTGATTACCCAGGACGCGGTGCTGTCAACCTTCGACGGCATTTTTGGCACCTTGACTCGCGCCTTAGCTGGTATTGCGTCCATTAGTTTGATTGTCGCCGGCGTGCTGATCATGAACGTCATGCTGGTGGCGGTTAGCCAACGCACTGCGGAGGTCGGCCTATTAAAAGCTTTAGGCGCAACGCGCCAGCAGATTATTGGCCTGTTTGTCACCGAAGCCCTATTTCTAGCGGCCATGGGCGCTGTTGTGGGAATTGCGCTGGGCTACTCGCTCATTGGCTTAATGCATGCGCTCTATCCGTCCCTAAACTTTGTTCCGCCGCTATGGGCCATCGCGGGTGCGCTGTTGGTTGCTGTTGCTTGCGGGGTGTTCTTCGGCATTTTGCCCGCGCGCCGAGCGGCGGACTTGGATCCAATTTCTGCATTAACGAGCCGCTGAGATGATTGGTCGCGATTTACTACGCTTTACGGTGGTTTCTGCCTTGTCCCATCGATTGCGCAGCATTCTTACCGCTTTGGGGATCGCCATCGGTGTGACTGCCGTGGTGCTGCTCACGTCCATTGGCTCGGGTCTGCGCGACTATATGTTGGCCGAGTTCACGCAATTCGGCACCAACATCATTGCCATCAATCCCGGTGTCAGCACGACCTTCGGCGCATCAACGGGGGTGATTAATACGCAACGCCCCTTGACCATTGACGATGCGGAAGCGCTCAAGCGCTTGCCCTACGTGGCCGCTGCGGTACCCGCCGTACAAGGTAACGCTTCGGTGGAGGGTAACGGTCGCGAACGCCGGGTCACCATCAGCGGCGTGGGACCGCAAATGCCCACCGCCTTCTCATTTAAGGTGGCCTTGGGCGAGTTTCTTCCGCCGGATGATCCCCGCGCCCCGCGCGCCCTGGCGGTGCTTGGCAGCAAAGTGCGCGATGAACTATACGGCGGACTAAATCCCTTGGGCGACCGCATTCGGGTTGGCGGCGACCGTTATCGAGTGATCGGGGTCATGGAGTCCAAGGGCACCGTGTTTGGTTTCGATTTGGACGATGCCGTGTACATTCCCGCTGCGCGGGGGCTAGAGCTATTCAACCGCGAAAGCCTATTCGAGATCGACGTACTGTATACCGAAGCCGCCGCCGTGGACGAAGTCGCCAAGAGTGTAAAGCGCCTACTAATCGCTCGTCACGGTGGCGAGGATTTCACCATCACCACGCAGCAGCAAATGCTGGAAGTTCTGGGTTCGGTGCTCAATGTCGTGACTTTCGCCGTCGGGGCCTTGGGCAGCATTTCTTTACTGGTGGGCGGGGTTGGAATTTTTACCATTATGACCATCGCGATTCGCGAGCGGACCTTCGAGATCGGCTTGTTGCGTGCGGTAGGCGCGAAGCGCGCGCAGGTGCGCAACGTCTTTATGGGAGAGTCGATTCTCTTGGCGGGTGTTGGGGGTCTGATCGGCTTATTTATCGGCGCCACAATCATCGAAGTACTGCGTTGGGCTTTTCCGTCCATGCCGGTGTCCTATTCGATACCCTATGCGGCGGCGGCGGAATTGTTGTCCTTAGTGATTGGCCTTTTGGCGGGCGTGGTGCCGGCGCTGCGGGCAGCGCGCATGGATCCGGTGGAGGCGTTGCGGGCTGAATAGGTCTCGCCAGCTTTTCGGCGGCGCGCTAAAATCTGTTGAATCTGGTTTGGAAAATAACTAGTAGTTCATCGCCAATTGATCTTCGTAACGCGCGAGTTCATCTTGCCGCAGTGCTTTTTGTTCTATGAGCTCGCTGATCTCGGTTTCTAGGCGTCTCTGTTCTTCCGCGAGTCGCTTGGTTGTCGCGAGTAAGCTCACGCGCTCTTCGACGGTTCGTCCGTCGGCGACCAAGTCAGCGCTCGCCTGGATGAGCTCCTCGTCGATGTCTTCTATTCGTTGCTGTTTCGCCGATAGCCGTCTTTCGATTTGGCGGACGCTCGTTTGCAGGCCATAGAGTTGGTGGCCTGATAAATACGCTTCGGTAAATTCCGCTTCGAGATCGCGGGGGCAGACACCACGATAGTTGCCACCGCGAGCACCAAAGTCAAATCCGTTCTCGGGACGGCAGAATTCACGCAGTCCAGCCGCGCGACCTTCCTGATAGACTTGCAAGTCTGGGCTGACGCCATGTTTAACGCAGGCTTTCCGATATACGCCAATACGATCGCCACTGTAGCCGCGCACACCATCTTCATAGCCGATGGATCGCCAATCGCTGACTAAGCACTCGTTCTCACTCATGGTGGAGCAGCCGGCTAACACAACAGTTAGTCCTGCCATCATCAGTATCGAATTGACACGCATCTTCGTAGCTCCTGGTAGGTCTACGCAGGCGCAGGGGCGACCTGCCGCATTGCCCTAACGATAGTCCTAGGCATGTTGCCCTAGTGTGAAGGCGGTCACGAATTCGCTATGGATCAAGCGTTAGCGGGCTGCATTCGAAAACTGATGCTCGGTTTTGATCTCTACCAAGCATAAGACACATGCGCGAAGGCATTGAAGCCTGCACCGGCTAGCCGGCTACCCACGGCAACATCGGAGGGCATCACCCGATTAAATCCGGATACATGGGATGTGTAGTTCTTATCGAATAGATTTTCTACGCCCATGCGCACTTGCAGACCGCCGTCGCTTAACCAATGGGCGTAAAGGTTTACGATTCCCCAGCCGGCAGTGGCTGCATTGCTGGAACGTGGCTCATCTAAAACGATGCTCCGCGACAATTTCTTTTGGCGCGCCGCCAGGACGTTTTCAACCGTAATCGCCCAGTTGCTTTGATCATAAGTCACTGCAAGGCGGCCATTAAGGGGCGCGATGCGGTAAAGGTTGTCCCGCAGCGTGGTGTTCTTGCCGCGCACATAGCTGATCATGGCGTCGAGGATTAACTCTTCGGAAAGCTGGAATCGAAACGGCGCGTCAATACCGTAGATTTCTGCGTTTGTATTTGTGAACTGTAAAGGCGTCGGGTCACCATTGGCGCCACCACTGACCGCGTTCGCGATCGGGTTGGTGCTGGCTACGCCTTGGATGTAACCATCGATATCTCGATAGAAGATTCTTGGATTAAAGTTGCCACGGGAAAAGCGCCATTCAAGACCAAATTCCACTTGATCCGAAAGCTCTGAATCTAGCTCCACATTTCCCACGTAATTGTTCAAGTCACCGAGGCCGGAATTAATCTCTAAAGGAATCCACAAGTAGCGTTCGATATACGAAGGGGCCCGGGTCTTACGCGCATAGCCAAACCCTAGCAACAGATCGTCGCTCAGTGAAAAATCCATGCGCAACACCGCCTCGAAGTTATTGTCGGTTTGATCGGTGTCGGCATTGTTTAAATTGTTGCGTAAGGCGGCCACGGCGCAGGGTGGCGTGCCAGGCGCGAAAATACCCGCGTCGCAGAGTTGCGCTGGTTGAGCGTCTACCCGGTCAGAGTCAGACTCGGTACGTTGATAGCGCACACCGAGCTCGATAAACAAACGGTCGCTGATATCCGTGTAATATTCTGCGAATACGCCGAGATTGTCTTGGCTCGCATTGTTGAAGTTCTGCACGAAGAACGGCGCTACATCAGGATCCTGTACCCGGCCCGTATGCTCTTCAAGATTACCGTCGAGGCCGAAGCCCAACTCGCCCCGGGCAAGCTTGATGTTGCTCTTGAGCGCAAATCCCAGTGCATTCGAGTCCACGTCGACGAAGCGTCGCTCGGCGCCAAGAAAAGGTGGCAGCGGCAAAGACGAATTGTCGGGCGGCGTGCGCAACTGAAAGTTATTCATCCGGTGATCAACCTTGGTATAGAACACTCGCGCGGAGATATTGAGTTCACCTAAGTTGGTGCCATAGCCAAGATTCACCCGGTGGGTTTTAAAAAATTCGATGTCTAGCGGCAAGGCAGGCGTGCCGGTCAAGTCGGTATTGGTATAGGAATAATCCAAACCAATATTGCTGTCATTCCAGCGATAGCCGTAGCCGGCACCGAGGGTTAAGCGCTCGTAGTCGGTACCGCCGATGGTGCCATCGCCAAACTCTTTGTCATCGCCCTGCTCAAAGCTGCCGGTGGCTTGGTAGCGGTGGCTGCTATTGGCACCGCCCAACATGCTCGACAGTGAGTAGCCGTCATTGCTCATGTATGAACCGACGATATCGCCCTGGCTGACGAAGTTCTGCGCGGCAGTAAATTCGGCTTTCTTCGACTGGGCGTCAATAAGCCCGCCGATCCCGGGTCCTGAGCTCACAGGCGCAATTCCACGAGTTAAGGTTACTTGCTGCGTCAAACCGGGTGGCATGTAGTGCATGGGCGAGTCCATCCAGTTCAGCCCGCCGGGTGTCACCCTCATATCGTCGACCAACACATTCAGCCGGGGACCGAAGAGCCCACGGTATTGGGCTTGACCGCTGATGGGGCCATTGCTGTTTACTGCGGCACCCGGCAAACGGCCGATAATTTCCATTGAGTCGGGGGACGGTGCTACGCCCACGCCCGGCGCGATATCGGTGGTTTGCTTGCGGCCTGCAGACCCAATGACCAGTACCTCGGGTAAGCGCGCGCTGGCTTCTGCTTCGTTCTCAGATGCGGCGACTGCGGGCATGCCGATGGTAGAAAAAATTGTGATGCATACGCTGGTGAAAAGCACCCATCGCATTCTTGTTGTGCGTGAAATCTGACCCTTAAGCAACTTGTGCTCCATGACCTAGTCCTCGTGACAGTGGTGACCACCGCGCGCTGGAGCGCTCGGCGAGACAAAAACAGGTTTCTTGGGAGAACTAGAGCCGGGGTGGCGCGCGGGATCGCGTGTCCGAGGCTATTTTGTTGCTGAGGGCTGTGCCCGGTTTTGCGGTGAATCCCGAGAACGGGGACTGCGCAGCAGGATGATTCCAGCCGGCACAAATCGGTTGCGTGGGACGGTCTATGCTGCCGTCGCAACATGTGCCGCCGGAACATGGACACCTATCGGCATGCTGCGCGTTCTCACTGTGTACTGGGCATTCGGAGTCCGCCGCTTGCGTGGCGCCGCCGTGACCCTCGATGAACCAGACATCCGGTGAGCCCGCTGAGCCTTGCGATACCAACAACAGCATGGCAAAGAACTTGACCAGCGATGTGCTGGGGCGATGCTGGCCTTGTGCGTGAGTACTTTGCTTCATAGGCTGATATCGACAGATCGTCGCCATCATTACACAGGGACTAAAATCCGTAAAGCGCCCAATTTCTGGCCTTGGCCGTCGCCGGCTGGCCATTTATCTGGCGGTGGTGATCGCGGCGGTCGCCCGCCCCTTGCGTGTTCTTGGCGAGCGAAAGCTCGCGTTACAGGCCTTGGCTTTTGCAGCTGTCACGGCAAAGCGTGTATAGCCCTTATCATTCACAGATGGAAAGTTTTGCCGAAATTCATGCGCGGGCGGCCGCGCTAAAAGGGGGTGATCAGTCGCTAGCGGCGTTGTTGCCGGTTCCGCGCGGGCGTAAAGTTTTGCAGCGTCAGTCGGCTAATGAGTATCTATCAGAGATGAGCCGTGCGGTTTTTCGTTCAGGCTTTGTTTGGAAAATTGTCGACTACAAGTGGCCGAGCACCACCGAGGCACTGCATGGTTTCGACCCCGTGGCTTGCGCCTATCAGTCCGACGAAGCCATTGAGGCTCTGACCGCTGACACGCGTGTGATCCGGCACTACAAAAAACTCTTGGCCGTGCGTGACAATGCAACATTCATCTTGGCGGTAGAGAATGCGCACGCAAGTTTTGGTCACTACCTGGCGGCTTGGCCCGTGGAAGATATCATCGGCTTACACGCCGATTTGAAAAAACGCGGTTGTCGCTTGGGCGGCCGCACCGGCCAGTTTTTCTTACGTCGAGTCGGCAAGGATACGTTCTGTTTGACGCGCGATGTGGTTAGGTCACTCATCCACCAGGGTGTCGTGGATCGAAACCCCACATCTAAGCGCGACTTGCTTGCCGTGCAGGCTGCCTTCAATCAATGGCGCGAGGAAAGCGGCCGGCCTTTGTGCGAAATTTCGCGCATCCTCTCTTGCAGTATTGAGTCCTGAGTCCAGTCTGGCGTGGCTTCAGGCATTTTCTGCGTGGGTATTGAATCTGGTGACGATTTCATCCCGCACTTCATCAATGGCGGGTTGCTGACGCAAAGACCGTCGACCATCACAGGGCTTTGCTCGCGGGCAAGCCGTACTGCGGGGGCAGATGATGCTGGCATTTGCAGCTTCGCCAACGGCATCACCGATCCATGAAATATTCAGCACTTTTGCAACTCTATCCAATGCGGCGGACGTAGCCTGGGGCAGTGGCGATTGGCCATTGCCACGGCGGCAGTCTTCAGCAAGTCCGGCTACTAGCCCTTGCGCATCGACACCTTGCGCTTCTAGTGCCGGGACGAGATCAACGCCAACGGACATGACGTGCACGATATTCGCCGAGTCACGGTCCCTGACCGAATGACAGCAATAAAGCCGCGATTGTTTGTCGTCCTGCATAACCGATATTTGTGAGACGGGTTTCTCCAAGCGTGTTTGTCCCAGCAAGCGGAACACCGCCCAGCGGGGGCAGGGATCCGTCACATGCGTCATGTTTCCCCAGGGCAGGGGGATGCCGTTACCGCGATACACCGCTCGCAAGAAACCCGGCGGATAGGCGTCGAAATAGTGCCAGTGCCGATAGGGCGACACCGCCGTCATGCGTCTCATGATCACCGCGGGTGTTACGCCCAGCGCCTGAGCTGAATCGATGGTGTAACCCGAGCGCAGCATCGCGCGCCTGAAAGGCATTTTGGGGCAAAGCAGCGCGCCGGCAAAGAAGCTGCATTCGAAATCCCGCCAGGCATACAGCACATCTTCGCTATTCATTCCGGCCGCGCCAAAGCCCTCGGGTGTGCCGCCGAGGCGTCCACCGGTCATATGCACTGACTTTAAGCCATCGCCGTTGTGTAAGATCTTGTGCCCGAGAAAGGCTGCCAACTCGTACTTTACGCGTGCTTCGTTGTTTTTAAGCCGCCGATTGACGAATACCCGTCCGGGCGGATCATAGAACGCGCGTACCAAGCTTTTTTGTTGGGGCTGGTCGCTCTGCGGCAATGTAACGGGCTGCTGATTGAACCAACACAGCTCAAGGCCGTGTTGCTTGTACAAGTCCAATAAGTCGTCGATGCTCAAGGGCATGCGCCGTTCACCCACGGATTCCGCGCTACGCTCGATATCGGGAAATTCGTTGCGGTGCCGTTCCTGATAAGTGCGAATAAGCAGGTGGGCGAACTGTCGTCCCGTGGCTCCCGTTTGTGACAGCAACTCCGGTAATGCGGTTTGCAGCATATCCGGCGCGAACAAAAACCCCGGTTCTAACGGGATACCTTCGATACCACCGCTTTGCTTGTTTTTTGGCGCGGCCTGGACTTCCAGGTTTTCATCTAGGAACCAATTCAGATCTTTCTGAAAAATTTTCGCCAGCAGCTCAAGGACACCTTCGGCCGGTACCCGCTTACCCGTTTCTATCATGCTGAGATACGAGATAGATGGCGCGCGCTCGGGGTCAAGTTGCACGCAGCGCATGGAGAGCTCATCCAGCGTGAGGCCCGCGGCCTTGCGCTGCGCGCGAATCTTCGCGCCGAGGAAGTGGCCCTTGCGTACCAGTCCAGACATTATGTAAGCCTATACAGAAGTAAAATTCACGTTGTGAAATTTTAATTGTAAAGATTTAATAAGCTTTATTGTAAGTTAGCGAAACAGTTCGCCGCAACTGCGGCGAAATATCCGTTTAATGGCGACTTGGCCCGTCAATTTTGGAAAGCAATTCAATGGACTCGAAGAACAAGCAAGCCGGCGAAATCAACCAGGCTTGGGAAAATAACCCCCGTTGGAACGGTATCAAGCGTAACTACACGGCTGCCGATGTGGTTCGCCTGCGTGGTTCGGTGCAGGTGGAGCACACCCTGGCCCGCCGCGGTGCCGAGCGTTTTTGGGACATGTTGACCCGTGGCGAGGGTGTTTTTGCCCTGGGTGCTATTACGGGCAACCAGGCTATTCAGGAAGTCCAGGCGGGACTGAAAGCCATCTACTGTTCTGGTTGGCAGGTGGCCGGTGACGGCAACTCCGCCGGCGAAATGTATCCCGATCAAAGTCTCTATCCCGTGGATTCCGTGCCCAAGATGGTGGAACGAATCAACAACGCCTTGTTACGCACAGACCAAATTCATCACATGAGCGGCGATGACAGCATCGACTGGCTGGCGCCGATTATTGCCGATGCCGAAGCCGGCTTCGGTGGCAATCTAAATGCCTTCGAATTGACCAAGCATATGATCCGCGCGGGTGCCGCCGCCGTGCATTTCGAAGACCAGCTGTCATCGGCGAAAAAATGCGGCCATATGGGCGGCAAAGTTCTGGTTTCGACTGAAGAAGCAGTTAACAAATTAATCGCCGCCCGATTGGCGGCCGATACCGAGGGCGTGCCAACGATCATTATCGCGCGCACCGATGCCAACGCGGCCACCTTGTTACAGTCTGATCATGATGAGCGCGACCACAAATTTATGACCGGTGAGCGTTCCGCTGAAGGTTTTCACTACGTCAATGCTGGCATCGAGCAGGCTATTGATCGTGGCCTGTCTTACGCGCCCTATGCGGATCTATTGTGGTGCGAAACTGCAAAGCCAAATTTGGATGAGGCGCGCCGGTTTGCCGAAGCTATCCGTGCGCAGTTCCCGGGCAAGATGCTGGCCTACAACTGTTCGCCATCATTCAACTGGGCGGCGAATCTCGATGAAAAGACCATGCGCCATTTCCGCGAAGAGTTATTCGCCATGGGCTATGTCTATCAATTCATTACCTTGGCAGGTTGGCATGCCATGAATCTCTCCATGTTTGAGCTGGCGGCGGCCTATCGAGAAGAGGGCATGTATGCCTACTCGCAAATGCAAAACCGCGAGTTCGACCTTGAAACGGACGGCTTCCGCGCCGCGAAGCATCAAGCCTTTGTGGGAACGGGTTATTTCGATGCCGTACAAACCACCATTGGGGGAGAAACCGAAACCACTGCCCTGACCGGCAGCACCGAAGAAGAGCAATTTAGTGCTGATGAGGATACCCGCGCCGCTTAGTTCGCCTGGGTATCGCACGGTCTCTTGGCAGTTAGTAGCTGGGAGTCAGAATAATAATGAAAAGTGCGACACAACTTGCCATGACTGATGCAAGCGAGCTGCGCGTGGCGCCGGAACTTATTGAGCTGGTAGCCAAGGAGATTGCGCCGGGCACCGGTATCGAAGCTGAACGCTTTTGGGCTGAACTGGGCCGGTTGGTCGCTGACCTGGGTCCGCTGAATGCCGAGTTACTGACCAAGCGCGACGAATTCCAGACGGAAATTAACAATTGGTATCGGCGTGTTCACCGCGCTGGCTGCGATGTGACCGAACCCAAAGTCCGGATTAGTTTTCAGCGCAGTATTGGTTACTTGGCTGAAGAGCCGCCGGACTTTCAGATTTCCACGGCTAATGTTGATGCGGAGATTGCTGAAATCGCCGGGCCACAATTGGTGGTTCCCGTTGACAATGCGCGTTATGCCCTAAATGCTGCCAACGCTCGCTGGGGCAGTTTGTTCGATGCCTTGTACGGCACCGACGTGATTACCACAGAAGACGGCGCTGAGCGGGGGTCTAGCTACAACCGCGTGCGGGGAGATCGCGTGATCGCCCGCGCAACGGAATTTCTTGATGCCAGTTTTCCATTGGCTGCCGCCAGTCATGCTGAAGTTGTGGCCTATGCAGTGGTCGAGAGCCATGGTCAGGCTCGACTCGTGGCCAAACTTTCCAGCGATGTACTCGACAGTCTGTTAAATGCAGAACAGTTTGTTGGCTACAACGGGGCCATGGATACCCCCACGGCGATCCTGCTCAAGAACCATGGTTTGCACGTGGAATTGTGCATTGATCGCGGCCATCCCGTTGGTCAGAGCCATCCGGCCGGTGTGAAAGATATGCTGCTGGAGTCGGCTCTGACGACCATTCAGGATTGCGAGGATTCTGTTGCGGCGGTCGACGCAGCCGATAAAGCTGTTGTCTATCGAAATTGGTTGGGCCTGATGAAGGGCGACTTGACGGCAAGCTTTAGCAAGAACGGTAAGACCGTTGAGCGCAGCCTGCGGCCGGATCGTGAGTATGTTGATCTGACGGGCGAATCCTTGCGGCTGCCAGGCCGCAGTCTGATGCTCGTTCGCAACGTCGGCATGCATATGTACACCGATGCCGTCACCACGGCTGACGGCGAGCCCATCCCCGAAGGCTTCCTGGATATCATGATGACGGCGCTGGCGGCTAAGCATGATTTGTTGGGTCAAGGCCAGTATCGAAACAGCCCGGCAGGCAGCATTTATGTCGTTAAGCCCAAGTTGCATGGGCCGGAAGAAGTGGCGGCCACCATCGAGCTGTTTGCGCGAGTTGAAAAGGCGCTCGATTTGCCGGACAAGACCATCAAGATCGGCATCATGGACGAGGAGCGTCGTACGACGATCAACCTTAAGGCCTGTATCTACGAAGCTCGCGATCGCATTGTGTTTATCAATACCGGCTTTCTCGATCGCACCGGTGACGAAATCCATACCATGATGGAAGCGGGCCCGACCATCCCCAAGAGCGAACATAAATCGGCCACTTGGTTGCAAGCCTATGAGGCTTGGAACGTCGGCATTGGCTTAGAAACTGGATTTTCCGGCCGTGCGCAAATCGGCAAGGGCATGTGGGCCATGCCCAATGAGATGGCGGCCATGCTGTCGACAAAGACCGAGCACCTCTTTGCTGGCGCTAGTACCGCCTGGGTGCCCTCACCCACAGCGGCGACCCTGCATGCCTTGCACTATCATCAAGTCGACGTGGCGCAGGTTCAGCAAAACCTCAGTAAAAAATCGGGCGCGCGCTTGGTTGATGTGTTGACCATTCCGATGATCGATGGTCAATGGCCTAACGCCGAGGCGATTCAAAACGAACTCGACAACAATGCGCAGAGCATACTGGGCTACGTCGTGCGCTGGATTCAGCAGGGCATAGGCTGCTCGACGGTTCCCGATTTCGAAAACCGCGGCTTGATGGAAGATCGCGCGACGCTGCGTATTGCCAGTCAGCATATCGCCAATTGGTTACATCATGGCTTGCTTGAGCCGCAGCAGGTGCGCGAGAGTTTTGCCCGTATGGCCGGGTTGGTGGACGAGCAGAACGAAAATGATCCGAATTACTTACCGATGAGTTTGGATCTTGAGGGCAGTCTTGCTTTTCAAGCGGCCTTGGCTTTGGTGTTTGAGGGGCTTAAGCAGCCGAACGGGTATACGGAATATCTGCTGCATGATTGGCGGAGGCAGTATAAGCAACGGTACAGCGGCTAGACGGCTTGCGCGGTCGCGTGCTCAAGATCACTGTCGCCAACGCTCGGTACACGCCTTAGCGCATTTTCTTGATAAGAACTACTCGATCGACGCCACCGAGTCCCACTCAGGCAAACCGCGATCAACAGCAGGGGTATTAGCCACTTTGCCCAAAATACGCCCGTTCCATACGCAAAATGCGACGCTGCGGACAGGTCCTCAAACCAACGCGCGCCACGCACGTTACCTTCGGGTCCGAACAAGGCTGCGACGCTCGGTTGGTAGTATGGGTAGGCCAAACGCGGGTCCGCCTCTACTGCTCGCGGTGGTGAATCGATAACAACGCCGTAGTCGGGATCCGCCACGATCTCTCGCCCGTCGGCACGAACCCAAGCCACAACATGGCCATCCAGACGCCATACACCTGCGCTGATGCCCTCGCGCTTGAGGAGCGACACCAGGGCTTTAGCTTGCTGGCTACATAGGCCGTGCGTTCGGTTTGCCGCGAATCTCCAGTCGAGAGACTCGTAACGGCGGAACAAAGCGGGGTAGGCGTATCCCGCCACCCAAAGAATCCAATTATCCGTCGGCGAAACATGCAATAGACGCTCGGAAGTAATAAGTGACTCGGGCGGATTGACGAACAGAGCGTGTAGTTGATCTGTCACCTCGCGAACGTATGCCACCTCAGACTGCCCTTCAGCAAGATGCGGGATCTGTGGTGGCCGCTGAAGCCCCATGATATTGAGAAGTGGAAGCCCAGCAACCACTAGGGCCGATACCCACCAGCGCAAATTACGTAGCTGAAAAATCGGCTGACTTTCGAAATAGTTAAGCGTTCTAAGCATCTAGTTTTTATTGATTATTAGACAGCCTTGGCTTCGATGTTTTACCGCGCTGCGGCAGCGGCCATCCATTTCCTCCAAGGCAAAAAAAAAGACGCAACCCCCGGGACCCAAAGGGCCACGGGAGTGCGTCATATTGGAGGTACTTTAACGCACTATCGATTGTGCGACAAGTCTCGATAGGGGTGGTGATCCTAACTACGGAGTTGGGATCACCACCCCCCTACTCATTCAAGAAATGCTCAACGATTTAGCCAGTCAGCAATACTTGGGGAGCACTAAAGACTGAGTACGATTATCTTACGCGCGCAAGCTTCGCCCGGCCGGGATGCGGATATCATCAATCAAGGTTTGAATCGGTGCCGGTGGCGGGCTTTGTAGTCGACAAAATACTAAGGCAAGTGAAAAATTAACTAACATGCCAATACTGCCGATGCCTTCGGGGGAAATGCCAAAAAGCCAATTTTCCGCGCTATTCAACTCTGGACGCAAAAACTTGAACAATACGATATAGCCACTGGTAAATATTAACCCGCCACACATGCCGGCAACGGCGCCCAATGTGTTCATACGCCGCGAAAAAATTCCCATTAGAATTGCTGGGAACAACGATGCTGCGGCCAAGCCGAATGCGAAGGCAACGACTTGAGCGACAAAGCCGGGCGGGTTTATTCCAAGATATCCAGCAACGCCGATCGCCAGAGCGGCGGACAAACGAGCAAACAACAATTCTTGTTTTTCGCTGATTTTCGGTAAGAAGGTTTTCTTCAACAAATCGTGGCTGATGGAGGTGGATATCACCAGCAACAACCCCGCTGCCGTTGATAATGCAGCAGCCAAACCGCCTGCGGCAACCAAGGCGATTACCCAGCTAGGCAGACTCGCGATTTCAGGGTTGGCCAGGACCATTATGTCGCGATCAACATAGACTTCGTTACGGGCATCCGTCGGCTTATTGGCAAGTAGACGTTCGCCGCTGCGGCCTTGTCCTGCAGAAAAACTCGGGCGTCCTTCGAAGGCGCTGCCGGGACCATACTGAATCACTCGATCCTGATTTTTATCCAGCCAAGCGATTAGGCCAATGGACTCCCAATTGGTGAACCAGGCGGGTACGTCTTCGTAAGGCGCTGCGTTCACCGTCTGCACGAAGTTAAGGCGTGCAAAGGCACCCACGGCAGGTGCCGTGGTATAGAGCAGCGCGATAAACAACAAGGCATAACCCGCTGACTTGCGCGCATCGGACACCTTGGGCACGGTAAAAAACCGCACGATTACATGTGGCAAGCCGGCGGTACCGACCATTAATGCAAAGGTAATCGCGAAAACATCGACGGTTGATTTGCTGCCCTTTGTGTACGAGCCAAAGCCAAGCTCCTGCAAGGTTTGATCCAATCGTTCCAAGACCGCCAGGCCGGACCCATCCAATGTCTCGGCGCCCAAACCAATTTGGGGTATGGGGTGTCCCGTGATTAAAAACGAAACGAAAATCGCCGGAACGAGATAGGCGAATATTAGTACACAGTATTGCGCGACTTGTGTGTAGGTGATGCCTTTCATGCCACCTAGTACGGCATAGGCGAAAACCACTGTCATCCCAGTCAGGACGCCAAGATTAATGTCTACCTCTAGAAAGCGCGAAAACACAATTCCCACGCCGCGCATTTGACCCGCGACATAGGTAAAGGAAACAAAGATCAAGCACAACACCGCCACCACGCGTGCAACGCGGGAGTAGTAGCGCTCGCCAATAAAGTCGGGCACGGTGAACTGACCGAATTTGCGCAGGTAGGGCGCAAGGAGTAACGCCAATAAAACATAGCCGCCCGTCCAGCCCAGTAAATACACCGAACCGTCATATCCCATAAATGCGATGATACCGGCCATGGAAATAAATGACGCGGCACTCATCCAGTCGGCAGCTGTCGCCATACCATTGGCAATGGGGTGGACGCCACCACCGGCCACATAAAAATCCTTCGTCGAAGATGCGCGCGACCAGATGGCGATGCCAATATACAGGCAAAAACTCAAGCCCACGAACAGATAGGTAAGTACCTGTGCGCTCATAAATTCGAAGAGTTGTCGTCGACACCAAACCGACGATCAATACGCCGTGCTAACCACACATAGACAAAGATCAGCGCAACGAAAACATAGATGGCACCTTGCTGGGCCCACCAGAAACCCAGCTTAAAACCAAAGAAGGAAATTCGGTTCAATGGCTCTACGAGTAAGATGCCAAATCCGAAAGAGACAGCAAACCAAATCAACAGCAAACCTGAAACCAGGCGTAGGTTGGCGCGCCAATAATCTTTGACCGTGTTTTCGCTAACAATTTCCCCAACATGCTCGCCAGGTCGAGGGCTATTGTCTTCGGTGTGAGGCGAGCTCGATTGCGTCACAATGGGTTTGTCCAGGTTCATGGTTTAAGTTTATAAAGAAATGCGACTCTAGCTCGGTACATAACGACCATGCAAATAGGCTATGGGTCTAACCGACTCTTTCTACTGTGCAAGGGCTCGCCGATGTAACACGCTAGCGAATTTAAGTCGCCGTGCCCAATATTTACGATCGACTAAAGAAAGCCGCGGCGGCGAAAACCATACTCCGTTTGCTGGTGGTGATAGCTAACGGACACCGTCGAATATGCAGACCGGTTAAGGGTAAATGCTATGCTCCGCAGGTTAGAACCGAATCAGTAATGGAGCTTGGAATGCTGTTCACACTGTTGGGGCGGGTAGTCGTCGTCCTCGGCTTAGTTATGAGCGTTTTGATGATCGCGATGGGTTACTTGGCTATGACAGGCGAGCTGACGCAGCTGGCTGATACAGATGGAAATCCGGTTCACTTGGTGACCGCAAAATATATGGACATAGGTGTTAGAAACTTGTTCTTTTCGGTTTTCTTGGGCGTTTTTTGCGACATCAGCCGATCAGTAGCCAAGCGTGATTAGGAATTTGTGAGATTTAGCTCGCTGCCGTCCTTGATGAAGACAAAGCACGGTATCAATATCGACAGGTGCGCAGGCGTCTAAAGGCCTGGTAAGCCTGCATTCAGCGCCGGCACAAGCATATTCGGCCGGGGGCAATCCGGTGCTAGCCACTAGCGGAAAGACCGATTTCTACCCGGCAAAGCTTCAATAATTTTCAATCAGTTGCCGACTTATGCTAAAAGGCTATCTGAGAAAGTCAGAGCCGTTTAATGCTTAACGTTCCCAGTCACCCAGATTTGCGCAAGATTGTGGTTTTGAACCCCAAGGGGGGGTCAGGGAAGACCACACTGAGCACGAATCTTGCCGGCCTGCTGGCGGCGCGCGGTCAGGCCGTGGCGCTGATGGATTTCGATCCCCAAGGCTCCAGCATGCGGTGGCTTAAGGTGCGTAGCTTTGAGCGCCCGCCGGTTTACGGTTTGGCGGCTTACGCGCATGACGACACGATGACCCGTAGCTTTCGCCTCCGCGTGCCGCCGGATATTCGCTATCTGATTGCGGATACGCCGGCGGCCCTGCCTGCACAGGAGTTAACTGAGTTTACGCGCGGTGCTCATGCGATTCTTGTGCCGGTACTACCGTCTGACCTGGACATTCATGCGGCGACCCAGTTTATTGCCGACCTATTGTTGGTGGCGAAAGTTAGCCGGCGCATGGGCCGCTTGGGCGTGGTGGCCAATCGCGTGCGGGAAAACACTCTGAGTTATCGCAAGCTCATGGTTTTTCTAAAACGCCTGTCCATTAAAACCGTGGGTGACTTAAGGGATAGCCAGAACTATGTGCACGCCGCCGAACAGGGCCTTAGCGTGCATGAGTTGCAACCATCCAGGGTGCGCAAGGACCAACTGCAATGGCAGCCCATCATCGATTGGCTGGCCTTGCGCTTGGAAATGCCGATTACGCAACGGGATTTGCATATGCCCAAGGCTAGCTGCGGCGCCGAGCCCGCTAATGAAGAGCGGTTTGCCGGTGATTCGGTGACAAAGATTGCGGTCAGTTTGGCAGAAGATTAGATGGCTGATTAGACGTTGGGTCGCCTTAGCGGGATTATAGCTTCTGTTCGAACCATGAGTATCAAAACGGAAGCTGCCGAGTAACCCGGCGGATCGACACAGCGATTAATGCGTTCAGCGAATCTACGCTGGTTCCAGGTATTTATCAGCATGCAGACGTCGTGCTTGTTCCCCCCAAGCGTCTCGAGCGGGTAGCTTGTTGGCAATAGATAGCTGTTCCGCGAGCTGCACCAATTCTTCCGGCGTCATTTCGGCAATTTGTTCGAAACTTGAAATACCGTTGGCTAAGAGTCGACGTTCTAGCGTCGGGCCAATGCCGCGTATCTTTTGCAATTCATCCTTGGGTTTCGCCGGTGACGGAGCCGATGCAGGTGCTGTTGGTTTTGCGCGCTGCTCTGTTTGACCCCGGCGAATAAGATTGCGTTGCAACTTTAGTTGCTGCGCTAGGGGTGTCACTCGATGCTTCCAGGAGTTAACAGTGGTTTCTAATTCGCTAATCCGCGCATCTCGCTCCTCCAGCCGATTTTCCAGTTGGCGGATCTGATGGTCTCTAGCCACGAGATCTTCTTTAGCCTGGCCTAGATCGGCGCGTAGAGATTCAGTGGGCTCGTCGACTTGCTTGTTCTTGGCTTTATCTCTGCTACGCTTGGAAAATTCAAGGCGCTTCACCTGCGCGCTCAATTCGTCGCGCTCAATTTTTAGCAGGTCTATATCACCGCCCGCTTGTGCTTCGCTATCAGTACGTTCCGCTACTGCTTTTTCAAGCTCGGTATTTTGTTTCTTGGCCGCTGCCAGGTCGCGTCGCGCGATATCCAGGGCAGCCTTAATGCTACTCGCATTTTGCTCGCTTTTTTGGGTTTCGTCAGCCGCATTTCTTACCGCACGGGCGTCGGAGTCCATGCGTTTTTGCAATCTATTGAGCTTGTCGCGAATTTGATCGCGAGTTCGTTCGTGTTTGCGCACGAGATCGTGCATGGCATTGACTTTGTGGCGATAATGTTCTTGCTGCGTCTTGAGTAGCGCTTCGTGTTCTGATCTAGAAATACTGTCTTCGTTGGATGTTTGCGACGTTTCTTTTTCCAAAGGCTGTTGTTGCGTCGCTAGCCAGGCACGACAAACTAGCCAACCCGCCGGAAAGGCTATGGCTAATACGATCAGTCCTGTGATGACGCTACCCATCTCTAGAGCTCTGAATCTCTGTCTATGGCCGACCCTTAACACTAGTTTGGGTCTCGGTTTGGGACGTTGCTGCAGATCACGATTCAGACCCTTTCCGCGGGGTCCGTGACTGTTCTACCTCGCCTTATGTCTTATCGGCAGTGCCCAGAAACATAAACGGCCGCATGCATCCGGCCGGGCGATCTGCATTGCATGCGATGATCGCGACGGTGTTAGCAGATAACGGAATTTAGTCCTGGCTCAGTGTTGGTCTCGGCGAATGGCCAGTTCGTAGGACTCAGTATCTTCGCCGTTACGCTTTGGCTCCAGCGCGCGTACGATTTGTGTGTCTAGTCCGTATCGGCGAATTGCCAGTGTTGATAGTTCGCGGCCTTGGCCATCGTGTGTGACCAGCACTTGGGGTTGTGATGGTCGGTCGGGGTTCTGAGCGCAGACCAGACCTACGTTGCCGTCGGCAAGTTTCACACGGGTGCCCGTGGGATAGATGCCGACGGCGTGGATAAATTCGTCCACCAAAGCGGCGTCGAAGTCGCGATCACCTTGGGCGTTGAGATATCGCAAGGCGCCATGGCTGGACAGTGCGCTGGCATAGCGTCGATTGACCGTTAGCGCATCATAGGTATCAATAATCGCCGCGATTCGGGCGAATAGTGGAATAGCCGTACCTTTCAGGCCTCGTGGATAGCCGCTACCGTCTATTCTCTCATGATGTCCTAAAATCATTTCCGCAACGCGCTCGGGTAAGTGATCGTGCAGGCGCAGCAGTGAATAGCCTTTTTGCACATGCCGGTTGACCAAATCTCGTTCCATGGAATTCAGTTTCCGCGGCATTGCGAGTATCGGAACGGGTACGGTCGTCTTGCCGATATCCAAAATTAGGCCGCCCAGGGCAAGCTGCTGTAAGCTGTCTTCGTCGTAACCCATTTGGCGTCCAAAAATAATTCCCGCCACTGCGGTGCCCAAAGCCCGGCGATACAGCAGTCCGTCGCGATTCACAATTTGGATTTGCCATAGACAAGTATCCGGGTATTGCGTGGCCGCTTTCACTAGTACATCCGCGCATTTTTTTAAGGGGCCTAGATCGACTTCGCCCACGCGTCTTGCGGACACGGTAACATCGGCGATTCCCCGCAGCACCGTTTTCAGGGCGGCGCGCGCGACGGAGAAATCGTCGCGCTCGAGATTGCTATCGAACGTTTCCGCCCCAGTTTTGTCGATATCCAATCGGACGCCTGCCTCGCTCAGCGCGGGGTCAACATAGACATAGCGGCATTGACGTTGCAGGGTTGCTATCTGATCCGTGTGCGTCAACATCAGACCTGGGCCGCTAAACGGCGTATGCAGCCAAGACCGATCAAGCTCGGCAACATACATACCGGATTCGAGTCGGTCGCAGGATATTGGTATCAGTTGTGACGTCACGGCTGAAGGCGAGGTAATTTGTGATTCTTATTGCTCTATATTAAGCCAAAGTCATAGCTTTGCGGGGCCTCACAAACCCTTAGTTTTCGCGTTATGCAAACTATCTGGCCGGTTAAGCTTTGATATCGATGTGCTGGGGCTCCCAGGCCTCAAGCTTAGTAGCTGTGTCTCCTTGGGTTAGCATCAGCCGTTGCTTGATCAAACTAGTGCGTGAAAAACTTCAGTAATCGCCGCGCGATCTCAACGGGCTGATCCTCAACGAGGTAAAAATTAGCTTCTTCCAGTAACGCGTGCTCTTGATTTCTGCATCCGGGAATATGTTCGATAAGGCGCTCCGGACCCATTGCGCTGCCTTCGAAAGCAGCACTAAATAGGGTCAGTACCGGCTTTTGCCATTTGCCTAGCTGTTTCCAAGCCTGGGCGTTGGCCGGCGAGGCTGGATCGTCGGCGGAAATGGGCAGAATCATAGGAAAACGGCGCGGTCCCGTTTTATAGCTTTCGTCGGGATAAGGCGCGTCGAATGCGGCAATGGTTTCCGGCGAGAGTTTGAAGTGCGCGCCTTCATTAACCATTTCGCCTTGTGGAAAACGCGGCATGGCAAACTGTTCGGCGCGCCACTTGATAAACCAGTCGCGCCCACGTGCATCTCCATGCGGCAGGTTTGTGTTGCTCAGCGCTATCCGGGAAAAGAACTCAGGACGTTCGCCAGCGATACGTAAACCGAAAAAACCGCCCCAATCGAAAAGATAGGCGTTGATATCTTGTAGCATCATGCCGTCTAGAAAGTTAATGATCCAGTCCACATGTTTCTGAAAGCTATAGTCTTCGGTGCTGGGTAACTTGTCGGAGCGACCGAAGCCGATAAAGTCGGGGGCAATAACGCGTAACCCGGCCTCCGTCAGAACTGGGATCATGTGGCGGAAAATGTATGACCAGCAACCCTGGCCATGCATCAGCAAAACTACCGGTGCCTCAGGTGATCCTTCATCAAGGTAATGCATGCGCAGACCGGGAAACTCGTTATCAGTCAAGTCAAAATAGTTCGGCGCGAAGGGGAAATCCGGTAGCGCCATAAAACGCTCTTCTGGGCTGCGGATAATTTTCATTTTTCTACCCAACTAAGGAGCCCGTCTAGACTAAGGCTCGGGTTTTTCGGGACCGCCAACGACTGGCAATGACTTTAAATAAACTGCGATGGCCCGGCGATCCTCGTTGGTGAGCATACTCGTGTTGTCGTCAATAACCTCCGACATGTGGCCGCCGACAAAATCACCGTCCGGTTCCATGCCCAACTCTAGGAATAGCATTAATTCGTTCATGGACCATTTGCCAATGCCATCTTTCTCGTGGGGCGTGATATTCGGTACGCCTTTGTTGTGATCCATCGCGGCAACCCCGGCCATTTCGCGATCTTTGATCGTGCCGCCCAAATTATCGCGAGGTGTATGGCATTCGCCACAGTGTCCCAGGTGGCGGACTAGGTAAGCACCGCGATTCCATTCAGGTGATTGCGATGAATCCGGTTCGAAGCGCCGTGAATCGAACTTGAGCAGCTGCCAGGCGGCAGCTGCCAGCCGCGTATTCAAATACCACGGTAAATTGTGTTCAAGGTTTTGCTGCTTTATGGGTTCCAGCGTAAACAGATAAGCTTTGATGGCCAAGAGGTCTTCCCGGCTTACGCCCGTGTACGAAGGGTAGGGAAAAGCGGGAAAATAGTACTGGCCATCGGGCCCAATGCCCGACCAGAAGGCCTCGATAAATTCTTCATCGGTCCAGTCACCTATGCCGGTTTCCCTATCGGGCGTGATATTCGGGCTGTAGAAGGTGCCGAAGGGGCTTTCCAAGGCGCGACCGCCAGCCAGCGGGATCGCCGATTCTTGGTCATTGGTATGGCAGCTCAAGCAACCGCCAGCGTGCAGTAGAAAGCGGCCGCGCTGAACGGCGGTTTCTTGTGCCTGCGCCAGGCTTACAAACAGGATTGAGAGTATCGTCGCTAGAGACCGTGTCATATTTTTCCGCCCGAACTCAGCGTAAGGCTTTAGTTTCAATATGTTGTACGGACTACCTTGGTTGCCGATAATTAATGGCAAGCCGTTTTCCGACGCTTGTGCACTGCAATTTTACCGCAATGCGAGAATGCTTCGAACTCTAAGGGTCAGAAGTCCATTGAGCCAAACGGCCCAATGGACTCGTGTCGCGGGCCGCTCGCGCGAATTATTCGTCGTGTTCTTCGCGGAAACTCTCGTGGCAGCCCTTGCAGCTGTTGCCGAGATTTTTGAAAGCGCCAGCAACTGCTTTACGATCTCCTGACTGCACCGCCGTTTGCATGGCCACGGAACTGGTCTTGTAGTCTTCAAGGGCCATGGCGAATTTATCCGGCTGCGCCCAAATTTCAGGTAGCGCATGGGAACCCTCCGCTGAGTCCTCGGGAAAGATGCTGTCTAGTTCCGCGCCTGCTTCGACCAGGGCATCGGCGTGGGCCTGCATGAATCCCGTGTCATCGATCTGGCCAAAAGCCAGCATGGATAAAGCGGAGATATGCCCCTTCATGGCTTCCATCACCGAATGGCGATATTTGCCATAGGGCGAGCCTTCATCCTCGGCCAGGGTTTGTCCGGTCATCATGATGCTGCCTACCAAGAGGCCGGAAATCATTTTCGTTATTGTCCGCATGTTGTGCTCCGCTGAGTTGTTTAACTAAAAAGGCTTGATGTGCGCTTGGGATTTCCCCCAAATCGTATTTTTTCCGTAACTGATTTGCAGCGATTAATTATCCTAGGGATATTTGCGGTGCTTGTCATCAATCCGCCGCCGCGCAGCAGATTCTAGCGAGCCTATTCGGATTCCGGCGGTTTGGCCTCGTCGACTTTGGCGGGTATTTTTCCGTCGAGCCAATCTCTTAAGTCGCGGCCGATTTCCGGGCCCGCTTCCTGATTGGCCATATGGCCAATACCCGGGTAAATGATCATGTGCAGGCTGGCCACGCTTTCTAAGAGTTCCTCGAATTCGTAAGCTTGTTCAACCTCTGCTTGTGGGTTGGCTTCGCCCCATAGCAGCAGTGTTGGCGCCTTAATGGCTTGCACCGTGCCTTCCAGGTCGCCCGGGTCATATTGTCGTAACCTATCCAGTTGTGCCGCACGTTGGCCCTCGCGCAGCCACATGTCATGCCACCGGTCGACCAATTCATCGGGCAAGCGGTCAGGATCGCCGTAGGCTGATCGCAGCATGAACTCGGGCAGAGCCCGCGGCAATATGTACTCTAGTATCTGCGCGGAATCGGGTATCGCTCGCCGGATTTGGTTACGGCCCTCTAATGCACCCGGACTCAACAACATCAATTTCGAAATTCGTTCCGGATGACGCGATGCATAGTGCATGGACACCGTGCCGCCCAGGGAAGTACCGCCGATGGTGAACTGGTCTAAATTCAGCGCATCAGCAATTTTCTCGGTGAGTTCGATGGTGCGAGCCAGGCTGTAATCCCCACTGGGATCGGGACCCGTTAGGCCGTGACTGGGCATGTCGAAGCGAATGACCCGGTAGCCATCCGCGAGTTCAGCCACCACCGGATCCCAGTCAATCAGATTTGAAAAATTCGCGTGGATAAGCATCACCGGTGGGCCCTGGCCTTCATCGCGGTAGTGCAAACGAACCCCATCGATATTGATGAATCGAGAGGCCGGGGTCATATAGCGAGCTTCGAGTTCAGCGGCGGGGATATCACGATAAGTCCAAGCCGCGATGAGCAGCCCCATGGTAAGTATCCCCGCTAGGCTGAGTAAGGTGATACCAATAATCTTGATAATTTTCATTGAGTTATGCCTTCATAACGCCGTGGCGACTAGCCCGGACAAGCAAATTTTTCGCCCAGGGTAGGTCGAGTCGTCAACATCCGTTCTCATGCGACAAACGAAATATAGATCACATCGGAGATTTTGGACGTGATGGCAGATTCCGGAAACATTTTGTCACGATTGCGCCGCGGTCCGGTCCTGGTCCTGGGAGTCGCGGTACTAGTCGCTGGCCTATTAATTGTCTCCCGGCCGGAACGGCCCGCTTTGGAGTTGCCGGAGAAATCCTGGAGCGTCACGGTCATGCCGGCTGCGGCGGCCTCTATACGGCCAAACCTCGAGCTCTATGCGCGCGTTGAGTCGCGTCAAGACGCCAGTTTAAGCGCTGCCGTCGAAGCCGATGTCATCGAGGTTTTGGTTCAGGACGGTGACGACGTTGAAGCGGGCCAGACGCTCATTATTCTTGACGATCAAGACGCACAACTTGAATTGGTTCAGCGCGAAGCCGACGTCCAGGAGATTCGTGCCGACATTAAATTGGAACGGCAGCGACGCGCCAGGAACTTGGAAGCCCTGGTTAACGAAAATGAGTTGTTGGCTCTGACAGAAAGTAATGCTGAGCGTGTCCGCAGCCTCTACAAAGACAATCTTCTATCTCAGGCGAACGTCGATGATTCGGCGGAAGAATATAAGCGTCAACAGCTGTCCGTCACTTCGCGCCAACTCAGTATTGAAGAAAGCGAAATTCGCATCAACAAATTGCAAGCGCAACTGCGGCGTGCCCAAGCTTTTCGTGACCGCGCCAAGCTAGCCGCGGATAGAACGCGTATCGGTGCGCCCTTTGCCGGCTCAATTTCCAATTCGAATGTTTCGGTTGGTGATCGTGTCCGCGTCGGCGATGAAGTCATGCGCTTGCATAATCCTGCCAGCCTGGAACTCCATACCCAGGTACCTACTCGCTATGCCCAAAGAATTCGTGACGCCCTAGTCGCCAAGCTTGAAATGCCAACCCAGGTCATGGTCAACGGTAAAGAGTATGCGGCTCGCCTGGCACGAATTTCGTCGCAAACACGCGAGGGATCGGGCAGCGTTGAGGCCTACCTAGATTTCGTCGATCTGCCACCAGAGACCCAGTTGGGTGCCACGCTACGGGTCCTGCTGTCTCTGCCGGCGGAGCCAAATGCTCTGGCCATTCCCGCCGAGGCTATCTATGGCCGCAACCGGATTTATATCGTCGCCGAGTCACGACTGGTGGGTCTTGACGTTGAACGTTTGGGCGAGCGGCAGTTAGCCAACGGACGCAGTGAAGTGATTGTCCGCAGTTCGCAACTTAGACCCGACGATAAAATCATTACCACGAAATTGTCCGCGGCGGCCGACGGTTTGTTGGTAGAAATCGCGGACAACTCAAACGTCGCAGAGCCGGATGCGATGCTGGCGGCCGGCGGTTCCGCGGCCGGCAATACGAGCCGGTGATGCGACCGGGAATCATCAGCAGTTTTGTTCGGCACCCAGTGGCCCCCAACCTGGCCATGGCGGTCATGGTTTTATCGGGTATTTGGGCGCTAGGCCAACTGACGCGGCAAGTCTTGCCTAGTTTCGAGTTGAGCATCGTCAACGTAGAGGTACTTTGGCCGGGGGCCTCCGCGGAAGATATTCAAGCCTCGGTCACAGAACCCTTAGAGGACCGCCTGCGTAACGTCGATCAGCTCGAAAGCATTCGTTCTACATCTCGGGAAGGCAAAAGTCTTGTCACCTTGGAGTATGACGATTCCGTTGATATGGGTGAGGTGCTTGACCAAGTCAAAGAGCGCGTCGCTCAGGTTAGAAATTTGCCGGCGAGTGCCGAGCAACCCATAGTGACCCTGGTGCCGCGCAATGCCTTGGTCGCTCGGTTGGTAGTTACCGGGCCCGAGTTGAACGCCTTGCGGCCGCTAGTGCGAAGCTTTGAGAGTGAACTGCGCGCCTTGGGTTTGGCGCGTATAGACGTGCTCGGCTTGCCGGCCGAAGAAATTGCCATCAAGCTTGATGGGACAAGGCTGAATGAGCTGCGCGTATCTCTGCAAGACATTAGTCAAAGAATTCGTCAGGCCAGCAGTGATGTACCGGCGGGGTCGGTCGGTCGAGCCGAGTCGGCGCGGCAGTTACGCAGTCTGGATCAAGCCCGCAGCGAGAGTGATTTTAGATCCTTGCCCGTGGCCGCCGATGACGACGGTCGACTCTTGCTATTGGGCGACGTGGCCGAAGTGGAACGTCGCGCGCGGGCCGATGAACCGACTTTACTCGTAAACGGCGCGCCCGCCGTTGAAATTTCTGTGCAGCGGGCGGAATCTCAAGATGCGATCGATATCGCGCAAATGCTAACGGCTTGGGTGGAGCGTACAAAACCCGTGCTGCCCCCAAACGTTGATGTTTACGTCTACGATGAACCTTGGAAGCTGGTTGATGAGCGTATTGATCTGATGATCGAGAACGCTCTTGGAGGGCTGGTTCTCGTGGTCATCGCCCTGTTCGTATTTCTTAACGGGCGCGTGGCGTTTTGGGTTGCCGTTGGCATTCCCGTGGCACTCATGGCCGGCTTGATGGCTTTGTACTTGTTTGGCGGCAGCCTGAACATGATTAGTTTGTTCGCCATGGTGATGGCCTTGGGTATCGTCGTCGACGATGCCATCGTCGTTGGCGAAGAAGCCGTCACGCGTTCTCAATCGGGGGCTCAACCCTTACAAGCCGCTGAAGAATCTGCCTATCGAATGTTGGGCCCGGTGATGGCCGCATCGCTAACCACGGTGGCGGCCTTCCTGCCGCTGATGACCATCGGTGGTGCTGGCGGCGCCATTCTGTTCTCCATCCCGCTCATCATGATCTGCGTGGTGATGGCTTCATTGGTGGAATGTTTTCTGGTTCTCCCGGGACATTTGCGTCACTCTTTAGAGGCCTCCGCGCGTAAGCCGCCCACCAAATTCAGACTAAAATTTGATATGGCCTTTGAGAATTTTCGCTGTGGCCGTTTCCGCGATACGGTGATTCGATCGGTTCGTGATCGGGGTACCACCTTTGCCATCGCTTTGGGCGGACTCATTGTCGTGATCGGGTTAATCTCCGGTGGGCGTTTAGAGTTCACTCTTTTTCCACAGCCCGATGACCGCAAGCTCGAAACCATCATTCGCTTCAGTGCCGGAACGCCAGGCAAGCGCGTCGCTGATTTCGTGGACAAGGCACGCCTAGCACTGCGCAAAGTGGAGGCTGATTCGGGGCAAAAACTAATCGCCTTGGAAGTGACCAAGCTGGGTTTGGATCCGCGGGGTACCCGCAGCAGCAACGTTGCGACCATGAGTATAGAACTGGTGCCGGGTAGCGAGCGCAGCCTTTCTAACGCCGAAATTATTCGTCTTTGGCGCGCAGCTGTCCCCTTGCCAGCAGGCCTTGAGAATTTCTTCGTGCTGAACAGTTCTGGAGGGCCGCACGCCAACGACATCGAACTCGATCTGGTTGGCACCGATCCCGAAGCATTGAAGCTAGCCGCTATTGAAATTACCCAGGCCTTAAATGGCATCACCGGCGTAAGCGGCGTGCGCGATGATATGGCCTGGGGCAAAGAACAGCTGATTTTTGAGTTATCACCCACTGGTGAAGCACTGGGCCTTAACGGGGATTCATTGGGCGCTCAGTTACGCGCAGCGTTTTCCGGCGAACTGGTACAGATTTTTCAGGACAAGGGTGAAGAAGTCGAGGTCCGGGTGCTGGTCAGCGACCGAGAACGCGATTCATTGGGCGTTTTGGAAACTTTGCCAATTGTTTTGCCTTCAGGAGAAACTGCGCCACTTAGCGATGTGGCGAGCTTACGCTATCAGCGCGGCTTCGAGTCGTTAAAGCGTACAAGCGGTGAGTTGGCGGTGCAGGTAACCGCCGATGTCGATGAGCAGTTGAACAACAACAATGCCGTGCGTGCGCTAATGAATGAGAAAGTCCTGCCCGGCATCAGCGTTCGTCCGGGCGTCGACGACGCGCGTTTTGGGGGCGATGCTGAAAGCCAAGGTGAGACCCTGGGGGATGTTGGTACGGCCCTGCCGTTGGCATTTTTGCTCATTTACATCATTTTGGCCTGGGTGTTTGAGTCCTACTTGTGGCCGCTGGCGGTCTTGTCGGTGGTGCCGTTTGGTGTGGTGGGTGCCATGCTCGGACATTGGTTGTTGTCGGTGGATGTCACTTTGATGTCGATCTTCGGCCTGTTCGGATTGATCGGCATTGTGATCAACGACTCGATTATTTTGGTCAGCGTATTCCGCGAACTTTGCGCCCAAGGCATGGATGTCAAATCTGCTGCGGCCGAGGCCTCGGTTAGGCGGATGCGGGCGGTGATACTCACGTCCATCACCACGGTACTGGGCTTGCTGCCAGTATTGTTCGAGACTGACCTGCAGGCGCAGTTTCTGCGGCCCCTGGTGGTGTCCCTGTCCTTCGGTTTGATGTTTGCCACGTTTATCGTGTTGTTCTTACTGCCTGCAATCTTGGCCGGGCTTGAATCGCAATCCATTCGCTTGCGGGGCCTACAGCGAATATTTGTAGATCCTCAGCCGGATATCGGGCGTTAGCACGCGGTCGGATGGCGTGTTGACTTTACGCTCGCCGCGTCGCTCAAGGGGTTATGCTTGGGCTGTGGCAGTGCGGAATATCAGATGGTGAGCGACAAAACCCCAAGCCGGCCCAAGCCTTTTATGGAGGGCATGATTCCGACCTTGAACCATCGCGGCTTCATGTCTGAGACCCTCGATCGCTTCTCCATGGCATTCGTCGACTATGCCGCACTCTGTGATGGCGAAGTATTGGATTTGGGTTGTGCATACGGTGTGGCAACTCGTGCAGTTCTCGAGCGCGGTGGTCGAGTATTAGCGAGCGACATGGATCCTGGGCATTTGGAAATTCTGGAACAGGAGACACCCGCTGAACATCGGCCTCGACTAAGTACTAAAGCAGGTTTAGTACCGGAGGTTGATTTTCCTGCTGCTGCTTTTGCCGCGATTCTTTGCTCACGGGTTCTTCACTTTCTTAAGACCGAGGAAATTCCTGTGGCACTGAGAAAAATGTTGACTTGGTTGCGGCCCGGTGGGCGCTTGTTTTTGGTGGCTGATACGCCCTATACGGGTTTCTGGTTCAGCATTGCGCCCGAGTACGAGCGGCGTAAAGCGGCCGGCGAGCCATGGCCCGCCTTCATAGAGAATGTGGCGCCTTTACTAAATCGGGCCGATCTCCCCGCAGGCATGCTGGCCTATCTCAATCCCTTAGACCCCGACATCTTGCGGCGCGAGGCAACGAGCGCCGGCTTCGTCGTTGAGGAGTCGGCGTTTACCGGGCGCGGTGGCGAGCCCGACGGCAATCAGCACGCCGGGCTGATTGCGCTGCGCCCAAAGAACGCGCGGGGGCGGCGCTGATAGTCAGCTGAATGGGGGTATAAGATTCTGTTTTTAAAGCAATTATGGCTGTGTTACTGCATTCCGGCGGTGCATTTATTGACAGCATCAGCAGATCCGCGTATTACTTAGCGACAGCCTGTCGCTAAGTATAATTAACATGTTTATAGCCATTCGCGACCTCTTACACGCTAAAGGGCGGTTTGCACTCATGACCTTGGTCATTGCGCTAATCGCCTTCCTGATGACTTTCTTGACGGGTCTCGCCGCCGGTCTCATCAAGAACAATATTTCGGGTCTGATGGAATTGGATGTTAGTCACATTGCGTTCGAGTGGGACGATAAGCCGACGTATCGCAATACCATGATTGAGCGTGCTCAGTGGGAAGAGTGGGCACAGAAGCCGGGGGTTAAGCAATTAGAGCCCATGGGTCACACCGTTTTTACCGCGCGTAATCAAGACAATGATCCCTTGGAACTGGTGCTTTGGGGTTTGGAACCGGGCTCCATCATCGAACCTAAAGCCATTGAAGGCGAACAACTCGGCGCCCGTGAAGACGGTGTCATTGTTTCTGAATTGCTAGTGGCACGGGACGGCGTAGAGATCGGCGATCGGATTACCTTGGATCGCGTGTTGACCGAAATTGAAGTCATCGGCATTGCCGAGGAAAGAAACATTGGTCATATTCCCATCATTTATGCGCCTTTGCGAAAATGGCAGGAGGCGACGTACGGACCGCCGGGTGGCGCACCGCCTGGGGAAAAGCTTCCCGATATCGTGTTTGATTTCGTCAGCATTTTGGCCCTGCAGTTGGATGAAAATCTGAGTTCAGAAGAAATCGCCGCCCTTGATGAGGAAATCGGCACGAGTACGCTCGATCGCGCCAGTTTTTATGCTGCTTCCACGGGCTATATTGAAGAAGTACGCACGGTACAAATCATTCAAATCTTTTTGTTCGTTATTTCGGCGGTGGTGATCGGCGCCTTCTTTAGTATTTGGACCATCCAGCGAACTCGTGAGATCGGCTTGGTTAAAGCCTTGGGCGGGTCGAACGGTTATTTGCTGCGCGATGCCCTAGGGCAAGCGCTGATCCTGATGGCCCTGGGTGTTGTCACGGGGCTTGGCTTGGGGCTATGGGCCGGCCAAGCCTTCATGGAATCGGGCCGCCCTTTCATGTTCGAGGTCGATAAGATCACTCAGGCCATGATCCTACTGATCGTTGCCGGCTTGTTAGGTGGTGCTTTGGCCATTCGCCGTATTACTAGAGTCGATCCCATCATTGCTCTGGGGCAAGAACAATGAGCCTGCGTGCGGAAAATGTTTCGTTGGTCTTGGGTGACGGAGACCAGCAGATCAAGGCCCTGGACGATGTGTCTGTGAACGTGGCCGCGGGTGAGTTCACCTTGATACTGGGTCCGTCGGGATCCGGCAAGTCGAGCTTGTTGGCTGTCTGTGGCGGTCTACGTACACCCACGACGGGGCGTGTTTGGGTCGGTGATACCGAGATTACCGGCCTAAAAGCTGCGGCATTGACCAAGATTCGGCGCGAAAAGATTGGCTTCGTCTTCCAGCAATCTAATCTAGTGCCGTCGCTCACGGCCATCGATCAATTGCTGTTGCTGGCTCATATGAGCGGACGAAAACCTCGCGCCGCTGATCATGAGCGTGCCTTGGCCTTGCTCGATGAGGTTGGCATGGTCGATAAGAAAAACCGCCACGGCGGACAATTGTCAGGCGGCGAGCGGCAAAGAGTCGGCATTGCCCGCGCCTTCATGACGCAGCCTTCGCTGTTGTTAGTTGATGAACCGACCTCCATGCTGGATCGCAAACGCGGACATCAAATTGTGGAGTTACTGCAAAAGGCCTGCCATGAGCATCAAGTCGCCACACTCATGGTGACCCATGATCATAGCGTCCTCGATAACGCCGATCGCGTGGTTGCCATTACCGATGGGCGCTTGGAGGAAATGTCGCAGGCAAGTCAGTTAATGCCGGAACGAGTAACTGATGCCGCGCATTGAAGCAGAAAGTATTCAGGCCCATGTTCGCCAGCAAACGGACCGCATTGTTGATGCCGCATCCAAGTTATTCAGTGAGCGCGGGTACGGCCGCACGGAGTTGAGTGACATCGCCAAGGAAGTTGGCTTAGCGCGCAATTCCCTATACCGCTATTACCCCAATAAGGACTATGTGCTACTGGCCTGTTTGAAGCGAGATATGGCGCCGGGCTTAGCGCGACTTCGAGAACTGGAGGAGTCCATCGGCGATCCACGTGAAAGAATTGAGGCATGGATTGCTTTGCAAATGGAGATCGCGCTAACAACTTGTCACGATGCCATGCATATGCTGGCGGATAGCAGCGAAAACTCTGCGGATTTTCGTCGTGAAATATCGGCTCTACACGAACCTCCCGCCCAAGTTTTACGCCGTGCCTTGGATGAATTGTTCGCCAACACCGATCGAGACGTCGCGCTGATGAGCGCCATGATCACCGGTATGGTGCATGCGGCCGCGGCTCGTGCCATGGAAACGGAGCAAGAGGTGGAAGTCTTGGCGCAGGTTTCAGCCGCCGTTCGGCAAGTCTTGTTGTGTTAAACGGACCTCGTGATCCGGACAATTAACTTCACGCAAAAGAACGCAAAGCCGGTTTCCGTTGAAGTTGCAGATCACCGGTGCCGCCAAGGAGACATGAAATGAATATGCAAAACGTTCGCAAAACCAATATTGCGCAGCTTACTTTACTAATTGTCTTGAGCGTATTTTTCGCTCTCGGCTTGTCGCGGGCCGCTATGTCTCAAGACCACTCCGCGCATAGTGAGCATGAACACCAGCACGAGGCCGGTGTTCCTGAGATGGATGCGGAAGGCAAGCGTTTGACTAGCTATCAGGTGAAGCACGACATGGACGCGGCCACGCTGGCAGCCCTGAGGAAGAAAATCGCTCTTTATCGTGGCCTCACAGACATGGAAGTGAACATGAATATGTCCGCCATGGGTCCAAACTACGAATGGTATGCCAGCGACCTTGATCAAAAAGGGGAGACTGGCGTCCTGTTGCTGTCTCACGGCGTCGGTGAAAACAGTGACCGTATTCTCAAAGAGGCTCTGGAACCTGTTTCAAGCAAGTATCCAATGGCCATTGGCTTCGGCATGGCCATGATGCAGTCGGCCTACCTGCAATCCGCGGTGGACGATTTAACGGAGCGCGGCGTTACAACCATCGTACTGGTGCCGAATGGGACCACGACGGAATACAACAGCTTGACGCGCCAATGGAAGTACATATTCGATCTAGATGGCCAGGAGTCGACCTATCTAGACGTGCCGAAAGTCAAGACCGATGCTCATTTAGTCATGACGAGCCATTTTGCCGACCATCCGCTGATCTCGGATATTCTGTATGACCATGCAAAGGAAGTAAGCGAAGACCCGGGTAATGAAGCGGTGATCTTGGTGGCCCATGGTCCGGAAGATCTAGAAGACAATGGTCCGGATTTGGAAATCCTCAGCGCTCATGTGGAGCGGCTTAAGGCAAAAAATGAATTTGCCGATGTAAAGCTAATCAATCTGCAGGATGATGCCATTCCCCCGATCCGCGAATCCAACGTAAGACAATTGCGGCGCTGGATTAAGCAAGCCGAAAGGAAAGGTCAAACGCCGCTGGTTGTTGCGTTGGCCGCCGCCAGCCACGGTGTGCAGACGCATATTCGACAAGATTTGCGGGGACTGAATTACGTGTTCGCGGAAAAAGGCATGGCGGAGCATCCGAAGTATGTTGCCTGGATTAGCGCTGCCATCGAAGAAGCTATCGCCGCAGAGCCGGTGGCGTTGCTCGACTAGCGTATACCGTCGAAGCTGCTAACACTGATAACGAGTAAAGAATCCAAGATGGCTAGAGAAAATAGCATGCAAGCTTTTGCCAAGGGCGACATTTTTATTGGTTGCACCTTGTTGAATGTAGAAGACGATGATCATGCTGGCGAGGGGCGGATTTGGCAGTACGATAAAAATCTCAATTTCAAAGGTGAGCTATGGACTAAGGGCGGCGAGCATTTTGTGGGGGGCTTGGAATTCGGCCCGGACGGAGTGCTGTGGGCGTTTAACGATCTGGCCGTGCTGCATATTGATCCGAAGACGGGCCGCCAGTTGCCGCTTGCCGACAAGTTCCTCCCGCGTGGTTACCGCAGCGCAAGTTTTGATGCTCATGGAAACGTTTTTCTTGGCGAGCACATGAAGGCAGAGAAAAAGCCGGATAATCCCATCGCGAAAAGAACAACGACTAAATTCCCGGTTATTCCCGGCGAGGGAGTATTGGGATTCGGTTACATTTACAAATATAGTCCCGACTGGGAGCTATTGAATAGCTTTAAGACCGAAACGGCGCCGGAAATGACCGGTTTTAAAGGTGTCACGCATTCGAGTCTGCATCCTAGTGGCCAGTTCATCGCCTACGCCACGGAGACCGGTAAGCGCTTAATGCGTTACGACGTGCAGAATGATCGGCAGATGCCCGACCTGGTTACTTATCCGGGCGATGATGTTTTTGATCGCGTTTGGGTCATCGCGGTGAAGTACTGGCCCGATGGGCGCCTGCTGATTACCCGCGGCGACACCCTGGAGTTGCTCGACGAGCAGGGCAAGGTGCTGAAGGAATATCCACTGGAAACCTACGGCTGGTCCGATATAGAGATCTGCGGAGACGGCCTGCATTGCCTGGTCAGCAATATCTGGGAAGGCACCATCGCCAAGGTCAATGTGGACACCGGTGAAATTGCCGGCATGATCGATACTGGATTTAAAGCACCCATGCGTTGTGTCGCGGGCGTGGCCGAGTATAAGGGCTAGTTCTGGCGCATTTATAATGGGGCGGGGCGCGCAGATTTTTGTGTGGAACGGCGTGGCGCAATTGTTAGCCTTGCATTGTGAGCTGTAGATTGCGCCGACGCTTTCGCTTGTCTCAATTCGAAGTCTTACCCTCTGGCCGGCCGGTAACTCGCCGATAAACCCAAAGTGCGCCGGCAATGATGAGCAGAGACCAGCCAACTATCTGACTGAGCATCACAAAGGCCAGTTTTCCTTGCTTGGCGAACACCATCAAATTGGCCGCCGTGGTCATGATGTCTGGATAACGGTAGATCACCAACAAGGCATTGCAGTTTTCCAGCCAATCGAAGAGCGTGCCGATCATCAGCAAACTGAATAGACTACGTTGATTGACCCAATCATAGGCAGGCTTGGAAATGTGGCGCAGCGAAAAAGCGGCTATGGCCGCTAGGAAGATGCCGGCAAAAAACGGAAAAAAGTAATCGACAAAGGAAAATGCGTAATACACTTGTTTGGCGTTTTCTGTGTAATTTGGCAGCTGGGCGAAAACCTGCTCGACGCTTAAGCTATTCTGAAAATCAAATGGTAGCTCGCCACCTGTGAGTTCGCTGAACACCTTTTGGATGGGCCCAAACACGGCCAGCAGCGATCCTAGAAAAACAACAATTGACAGAACGAATAAGCCGGCCGAACGTGAAAAGCGGACTATTAGGTCATTTAGCCAACGCATGCTGAATCCCCTGCATTCGCATTACCGCTTGCATAATACGTGGTATTTCCTTGCTTGGCTGGGTGAGGAATCTCCGCAGGACTGATGTTTGTCGGGGACTGCGGCTTGTTAATCGGGATCCAGGCCCGCCCGTAAGGTTTCGCGGACGAACTCCCGGTCTACCTCAAGGCCATCGGCGATGTCATGCAATGCAGCCAGTTCTGCTTCACCCCCATGACCTTCAGCTCTAGCGATTAGGCAAAGATCACGCAGCACTTGCATACGGCGCGACAGGCTCACTTTTTCATTAGCTTGATCAATACGGCCCGGTAATTCTTTGGCAAGCTTATCTAGGTCTAGTTTGTCATTAAGGCTGCCCGCCCCGAAAAATTCCTCGAAGACTTTGGTTTCTTCATCGCTGATCTGGCCATCGGCCTGGGCGACGGCTACCGCGCCGGCAAACAGTAGTCGGCGCATGGCTTCCGCCTCGGGTGTCCGGCCCTCGATATAGCTGGGTTCCATCAAGCCCATGAGTTTTAGCACCGCATCTTCCAATTCGCTGACGGAAATGCCATCGTTTTTCGCCAGCTCTGATTCGTGGTAAAGCGTTAGCGCTTTTACTCTAAGCGGGCTAAACGGGTGAGTTGAAAACCAATCTTCCCGCGGTGCGCCTTGTCCCGGCTGGGCATCTTCCACTTGCATGTCATCAACCTGACTTAGAAAATCTTCGAGGTTGAAGCCGATAACATCACTGGTCAAACCGGAGGCGAGCCGAAACAAAGCGCTGGCCACTGATTCCAAATCTGCCGCGCAGTGCGCACCCGCCCGGTCGGCTGAAATTTCCGCATAACGTGACCAGGCGAATAGTTTCAGCGCGAGATCTGGGCTTGGTCGACTGTTGCCTCGCAATATGTGGCCAATAGGTATGTCATGGTGTTTATAGAGGTGGTGGCCTAGCTCGTGGCCCATGACAAAAAGCAGTTCGCTGCGAGAAAAAGATTCGATCAAATGTGAAGAAAACATGACATAGAGTCGTTCGTTTTCTGGTTTGAAACAAGCTGCGTTGAATTGCGGGCTGGAATAGACGAACAATTCCACTGGTATATCGATGCCTAATTTTGCAACGCATTGATCGGCCATCTCATGCAAGGCGGGGCTCATGCGGCGACTGAGCCTGACAGAAGTGCTTAACAGATGCCGGCGAATTCCCATGGGACCCTCTTCTTCGCGGTCCGCGATCCGTCGATTCACGCGTTGAACGTCCGGGTGCATCAGCAGGGATTCATACAAGGCCAGATCGTTACGGCAACGAATGGCTGCAGCGTCTATGGTCTTCATCGTGTCGTTCATTCTTATCGACTAGGCCCCGGTTGTTGATTGCTGGCGGGCGATAGTGTCTTTGAGCACTTTGCCCAAGGTCATGCACAGACTGATTAACGGTTTGACGAAAGCCTCGCCTGTTGCTTCTACGTACCAGCGTCCTGCCGGCGATTCAAGAAAGTCCACATATTCAAGTATCTCGGTATCTTGGAGTGACGCATAGCTGTGAAGAAAATAGACCAATACAGCGTTATTCATTGGTACTAACAACATTTCACGATCAGAGAATATTTTCTGCCGTAACTTTTCGATATTGACGGATTCGCCATCCTGACCAGCGTCGCCGGCGCCAACGGCAATCGCCAGGGCAATGGCTAGGGAGCTATCCACCGCCATCTCCGTTCCATTCACGCTTTCGTTGAGTCGTTGTACCAGAGCAACACGCATGTCATCCGGACGAAAATTTTCAAGTCCTTGCGAAAATTCTTCCAGTTCCGCAAGTCCCTCGATGCTGGCGGCGTGCTTCTCCAAGGCGGTTATCTTGCGACCAATATCGCTGTTCAGCCAGTTCAAGGTGGTTTGGCCGTAGTTTGAGTGCCATTTTTCTCGAATGGTTTCCACGGCCAAATCGCTAAGCACACCATCGTCGAATTGCTGGTTGATAGTGGCGCGCAGGGCAGTCGAGATCGTTCCGGCTATGTCTGCACTTCTTTGATCGAGTCCGTCGAATATTTGCTGCTTCACTGCCAGTAGCTGTTGCTCAGCACCCGAGGCACGGAACAGAGCCCAAGCTTGATCGTCCCGCAAGCCGATGTTCTTGGTGCATCCGCCCAGGGAACTCAGCGCGAGGACGAAAACGATGGCCAAAGTGCGATACATGGTGATTCTCCTATTGATGGCGAGGATAATGCATGTATCAAGGCCTAGTCTCCGAGGAAGACACAGTTTTTGAAATTGCCGTATTTTGGCCCGCGGACCCGACGGGCATCGAGGCCGGGGAGGCCGAAGTTTCCGGCCAGATCGCGATAGCTTGGCGCCGCAGACCGGTATGGGGCTGCCAGCTTGCCTGTGTACGGTGCTAATCGACTACCATACCAACAGCGGAATTTGGGATACAGTCATATGGCCTTTTGGTTAATGAAATCCGAACCCGATGCTTTTGGGATTGATGACTTGAAAGCCGTCGGGCGCGAGCCCTGGGACGGGGTGCGTAACTACCAAGTGCGCAATATGATGCGCGACGACATGCGGTCGGGCGATATGGCTTTTTTCTACCATTCCAACTGCAAGGAACCGGGCATCGTGGGGCTCATGCGTATTGTCGGAAAAGCCTATCCCGATCCCACGCAATTTGATCCGAAGTCCAAGTACTATGATCCTAAGAGTGATCCCGCGGACCCCCGGTGGTTACTTGTGGACGTGCGTTATAAACGCAAGCTGAAACGCAACATCGGCCTACAGGAACTCAAAGCTCATACGGAATTGTCTGACTTCGCTTTAGTTAAGCGTGGTAATCGTCTATCCGTCATGCCCGTCAGCGAGCGCCAATGGGAATTCATCTTGTCACTAGAGTAAAGGCATCGTGCCGTGGATCGCACCGAAAGGTTTTATAAGATTCATCGCCTGCTGAGTCAGCGCCGCATTGTTTCTCGTGATGATTTTCTAGAGGAACTCGGCGTGTCTCGCGCGACCTTTAAGCGCGATCTGGAATATCTGCGCGATCGCCTGAGCATGCCCATAGTCTGGGACCGTGATCGCAGCGGATACTATCTTGATGAGAATGCGCCGCAGGCGCATCTCTATCAGTTGCCGGGACTTTGGTTTAGCGCCGAGGAAGTACACGCGCTAATTACCATGGAACAGTTGTTGGAGCGCTTGCAGCCGGGCTTATTAGGGCCGCAGGTAAGGCCCTTAAGAGATCGGATTCGCAAGGTTCTTGATAGTGGTGATTTTTCAGCCAATGATTTAACGCGCCGAATTCGCATTCTGCAAATGGGCGTACGGCCGGTAGAGCCGGAGAATTTTCAGGCTATCTCCTCTGCTTTGTTGTCGCGGCAGCGTTTGCAAATCGAACATCTTCGGCGCGCGGATAACGAATCCTTACCACGTGAGGTTTCGCCGCAGCGCTTGGTGCATTACAGAGACAATTGGTATCTCGATGCCTGGTGCCACCTCCGCAAGGGCTTGCGGACCTTCTCTGTGGACGCCATCAGCAGCGCGGTGATACTCGGCAAGCGGGCGAGAGAAATCAGTGATGCGACGCTCGATCAGCAGCTTAGCGCGGGCTTCGGGATATTTTCCGGTCGCGCGGCGCACACGGCCGTGCTGCGTTTCAATCCGCGCCGGGCCCGCTGGGTGTCGCGCGAGATATGGCATTCGGACCAAGATGGACATTTTGAACTCGATGGCGCCTATGTGCTGAAGGTGCCCTACGCCAATCATCGCGAGCTGCTGATGGATATTTTGAAGTATGGTGCCGATGTTGAAGTTTTGGCTCCCGCGGACTTACGGGAAGAAATGCGCAAGACCTTAAGCGCGGCTGCCGACTTGTATGAGGCTTGAGCTAGTCGCCAAACAGCGATTGCTTTTTGTTATCGACTAGGTATTTCTCAAATCCGTTGTCACGCAATATACGTTCAGCGCGCTGGCGATCCTCAGCCAAGATTTGCAGGTAGAAACCATGATCGACACCCGCAATGGCGACATGCCCGCCATGCGCCATATCCATGACTTCGATGCCCTCACTCTGAAGTAAGGCTTTTAACACCGCGAAGGTGCCGATATCAAAGGCGAAAGCGAGCCGTTCCACGGACATTGATCGACACTCAGATTAGCATGGTTTTAAGGCGAGATTTGGTCGGCGCTGTGACTGCTGCTGACAATGGATGCGACTCGCCACCATATCAACAATGAGACCACACCGAATAAGCTGTAAACGAAGGCAAACGTAATCATCGTCGCGTCGTAGAACAACAGCCGGTGTACCAGGTCGGCAAAGAATCCTCGGTCATAGCCGGCTTCTCCGGACCGTTCGCGCAGCTGGTTCTCCCAAATCGTCAGCGGACAGAGCCGGCCAGTCCAGGCTTGCAAGACCACCACTAGCAGCACGCCGATGTGAGCGTACCGCGTTGCTGTTCGCGCCGCCCAGGCGGGCTTGCCTAGCGCCAGCCAGCACAGCCCGGTTAGGGGGCTTGCGATCACGAATGCAACGATACAGGCATGTACCAGCAAAACGCCGTCGGCCAGGGCCGCATAGCCAGTAGCGGAATTCATGAGCCGGGCTGTCGGTGGCTGCGCTCAGGACTGATGCGCGGGTAAACACGGCAGCTTGTCGTAACCGGACGAAAGTCGCCCGTATGCAACGCAGCGAACTTGGAAAATCTGGCTTTGCTGTTTGCTGTATTGATCGCTTTAGCCTTGCTCGAATTTGCTATAGTGCCTCGCCCGGCGCCAGCGCGAAACTTCATGCGCCTAGTCGGAAAAACACCCTCATTTTCTAACACCGCTATTCCTTGATGTGGAGTATCGGGTTGCAGCGAGGCCGTTGGCCCATGAGCACCCCCGCGCGCGCCAGGACGATTTTACTCTTCGGATTAATTACCTATGGCATGGGCCAATCCTTGCTATACGTGATATTTGGGCCTTTAGCCCGCGATATTGGGCTTTCTGAGTTGCAGTTCGGGGTGCTGATCGCCGCATCTAATGTTGCCATCGTTATTTTTTCACCCGCTTGGGGTCGCGCCAGCGAGCGCCTGGGCCGAAAACGAGTCTATTTGATTGGTCTGATCGGGTTTGCGCTGGGCTATGCGGGTCTGGCCTTCGGTATTCAGGCGGGCATATGGGCTTGGCTGACCGCCACGCCCTTGTTCTTGCTACTGCTCGGCGCGCGTTTGGTCTATGGCGTGCTCGCCGCGGCCATTCAACCTGCCGCCACGGCCTACATCGCCGATACCACCGACGAAGAATCTCGCGGCCAAGGCATGGCCCTTATTGCCGCCTCGGGCGGGATTGGCACGATTGTAGGCCCGGCTTTCGGCGGCTTGTTGGCGAATTTTGGCCCGGTGGTGCCCATGTACGTGGCCGCTGTTCTTGCCCTGGTGGCCGCCGCCGTGACCATGACTAGCCTCGATGAGCCGCAGCGGCATGTGCATGCATCGGGCGGGCCGAAACTCAGTTTTTTCGATGGCCGAGTGTTTCCCTACCTATTGGCGTGGTTTGTCATCTTTATGGTCTTTACTGCGGTGCAAGTCGTGACACCTTTCTATATCGAAGACGGCTTCGGTATCCGCGGCCGCGCCGAAGTCACGCAGGTGGCGATGTTCGCCCTGTTGGCCATGGGCTTGGTCACCCTGGTGATTCAGATCGGTGTGATGCAAATTTGGAAACTGAGCCCGCGGGCGCTGTTGCGCTTTGCGTTTTTCATCTTCAGTGCCGTGTTGTTGATGTTGGCTTTTGCGAACCAACTTTGGCAGCTGTATTTGCTCTATGCCGGAATGGGTTTGTCCTTTGCCTTGGCGGCACCGGGATTAAATGCCGCCGCCAGTCTGAGTGTGGGTCCTCAAGAGCAAGGTGCCGTGGCCGGGCTGCTGGCGGCCGCGCCTGCCTTCGGCATGATTTTTGGACCGGCCTTGGGCGGGGCCGTCTATCGTTTGGGCGCGAATTTACCGATGCTTGCCGGTGCTATCCTGGTATTACTGCTTGGAGTGTTCTTCTTGTTTGTCAGAATTCCAGATCCGGCGGACCTGCCCGAATCGGCCGTCGAGTCGGCTTGAGCGCATCGTCACGCGGCAAAACCATTGTCGGAAGCTAGCGAATCCGACGGGCATCTAGACATCACAAGGACTCGATTCCCGCGCGATTGATATCCAGCAATTGCGCGGGCAGCCTCTGAGTCTCCATGGCGCCAAATTGTTCGGCCATGGCCCAGGCCAAACAGAGATTGGAGGAGACTGCGGCTAGCCCCCAATCGGCTTGGGCGGCAATGATGGCGCGCAAACTCGGCATGCCAGTACCGCTGAACACCACGGCATCGACGGCCTTATCTGATAATGCGGCCAGTACCTCTAAGGCGTGGCGACTGCCCAACTCATAAATGCGGCGAGTGTCCGTCGACGCTAAGCGAGCCAATTCGATGGCTTGTAGATTGAATCCCCGGCCCCGCCAATATGTTGCGCCGAGTTCAGCCAACCAACTCGGGTAAGGTGCAATCATGGCAATTCGCTGGGCGCCTAAGGTATTCAATGCCGATTCAATGGCCGCGGCGGCGGTCACGATGGGATAGCCGAACTGATCCTGAAGTTTCGCAACCCGGTCGCGTTCTGCTTGATAACCATATATATAGGTAGAACCCGTGCAGGCGAAACCAAACCCGTCCAGCGCGAGCTCGTCAAAGCGCGTAAGGCTGTCGTGCAATTGACTAAGATAGTCGGTCAATCTGACTTTGGGGTCCGCGGAAGGGCTCACCAGACGGACCGTGGCCAGGCTAACTTGCGGCGGTCTAAGTAGCCACAGTTCTGGTTCCACGGTGGGGTTTGCCTGCGGCGTACCCAGTCCCCAGACGCCCCGGGACCCATATTCCGTGGGTCGCACAGACATGAGTTAGCGCCAGAACGACTTTGCTGCAATCATGCCGGCAGCCACTTCGTCCGCGGCTTCTTCCTGCACATAGTGTCCCGCGCTTGCAACGCGCAGAACCCGCACGCTGGTGTTGCTCAAACCGGTCACCAAGGATTGTAGTTCCGCTTCATCCTTGCGCCGATCTTGAACGCCCCAGGCGATCAGGGTGGGCACTGTGACTTGCTGAAGCAGCGGGCCTTCCGACGCCGCAACGTATTGACCCATCATCGTTGTCATACCGGTCATATAGCCTTCGCTACGGACGGTCAGCATGAGATCGTCCATGACCTGGGGTGTAATGATTGCTGGATTGACATAGGAGGACTTCAGGAAGTTCTCGCGAAAATCGCGCTTGCCGAATTGCTTGGCTGAAAGTCGCGGCAACGGGAAAAAGTAGTATTCGGCAATTTTGGGTACGCCGGTATTGATGATGCCTGGGTTCATCAGCACCAGTCCCACGACCTCAGGCGCATCCACAGCCACGCGCATGGCGATGGCGCCACCCAATGAATGCCCGCCAACAACAACTTTTTGTAGTCCAAGCTCGCGAATTAGAGCACGCATCATGCTTGCCTGCGCTGGATTCTTATAGTCCCAATCGGCAGGTTTTGCGGAAAGACCGAATCCCGGCATGTCGACGCTCACGACGTGATAGTCATTGGCCAGGCGTGGCGAGAGTTCTCGAAAGGACTGTAACGAGTTACCGAAGCCGTGAATAAGTAGCACCGAAGTGCTATCAGCTGTCTTGCTGCCATACTCGCGATAGCGGAGTTGCAGCTTGTCTACCGTTACAAAGCGATCTTGGTCGCTGGCAAGTTCAAGCGCGGGAACTTCTTCGATACCCGTGGGCCAATACGCATAAATTGCCAATGCGGCCCATATGACGAGTAAGAGAATTACGAGACCACCACCTATGCGCTTTAATGTTTTCATGTCGAGTGAATCTTTAAGTCGGCGCAAGCTGCGGTTTGGAGTATCCAAATGCTAGCACGCCCATTGAGCACCCGGTGAGGGGCAAGACCTAATGGACGATTCTTGCCGGCGGTTTTTGCCGCCGGCAGAGTCAGCGATCTACCCGTTCTGGTCGCCCGTAGGGAGCATCGGGTATGCGCTGGATTTCGATACTTTGGTTCAGGCAGGGGCTCAGCGCGGTGGGCAAAATACGCGGCGGGCGCGGCACCCCAAACCCGTATAGGGTCGCGGCTAGCAACGCAATTACCCCTCGTTTTCAAGGGCTTATTGCGAGGACCGCAGACATTCATCAGTGTGGGTGCGCCTGCCTCAATGGCGGGTTAAAATCGCACTGCGGTCATAGGCCGTCCGAAGCTAAGGGAAGCTGAGGCATTTCACGGGGAAGATCATGTTGAATGCGAAGATTAATACTGGATGCGGTGTTGCCGTTCTCGCCATGCTACTTGGCGTGGCTGCTAATGCCAGTCCACAAGAAGGTAACTGGTACATCGACGGACTGGGCTCATTCATCATTGCCGATGATGATCGATTCGTTGACGATGGATTTGTCGGCGGGGGTTTGACCCTCGGCTATGCATTGTCCGAAAACTGGAACCTGGAGTTTGACGGCAAGTTCTTTGACATGGACGGTGAGCGCGGCGGACCAGATCAAGAACAGATCATGCTCGGCGCCAATGTCATGAATGTTTACAACCGCGCGGGACGATTTACACCTTATTTGTTGGGTGGTGCCGGTTGGGCGAATACAGATGGTTCCGGCAATACGCAGCCGGATGATCGAGACGCCTTGGAGTTGCGTGGCGGCATTGGCATGCTCACCGATCTCTGGAGTGACCGCTGGTCCTTACGCACCGAAGCCTTGGTTCGTTGGGAAAATGCTGACGATAGCCTCACCGACTGGGTTCTCAACGTGGGTCTAGGTTATGCCATGGGCGAGGGGAAGACCCGCGATGTGGATAGCGACGGCGACGGTGTGTTGGATAGCCTGGATCGCTGTCCGGGAACGCCGCTAGGGGCAGTGGTCAACGACCAAGGCTGTGAGCTGGACGGCGACGGCGACGGTGTCGTTGATCGTTTGGACCTATGCCCCGATACGCCCAGTGGCGCCAAGGTCAACGCCGAGGGTTGCCCCTTGGACGGTGACGGTGATGGTGTTTTTGATGGTTTGGATCAATGTCCGGATACGCCAGCCGGCGCAGAAGTCGATGCCCGGGGTTGTTCCCTTGAGGTCGACGGCGATAGCGATGGTGACGGTGTTAAAGACAGCATGGACAAGTGTCCGAACACCGAGCGCGGTGCGTTGGTGGATGCCGAAGGTTGTAGCTTCCAGTTGTCGGGCGCGAATTTTGCAACAAATTCAGACGTGCCCCTGGACAGCGGCCTACGTCGCCTAGACCAGGTTGCTACCCGCTTGGCCGATTTCCCCGACTTGCGGATTGTTGTCGAAGGGCACACCGACAGCCGCGGTGATGCGGAATACAATCTGGGCTTATCCGAACGGCGCGCGCGCGCGGTACGTGATTACCTGGTTGAACGCGGCGTTGCCGCCAATCGGCTCAGCACCGTGGGCTTGGGTGAATCGCAGCCAGTGGCCGATAACGGCACCGAAGACGGTCGTGCTCAGAATCGTCGCGTGGTGTTGCGCGTCGCGGAGTAGTCTAGGAAAGTTGTAGCTGTATCCAGCCCGGCGGCGAATTTGGCCGCCGGGCTGAATTTTCTCCCCCGGGTCGCGCGCTGGAGTGCGGCCCAACAAGAATAAGAATAACCGGTGACCGATACGACGCATTCAAGCGAAGCTGGGCAGGTGACTTTGTCGTCATCGCCACCTTGGTGGAGCCCGCGGCGAAAACGGTTCTGGGTCGTCACCTTGTTATCGGTCTATAGCTTGGTGGGCTTCTTTCTGGTGCCATGGATCGCCAAGCGGGAACTACCGGCATTTATCGAGGCGCAGACCGGCCGCAGCGCGAGTTTCGAAGAGTTTCGTTTTAATCCGTACATGCTCAGCGCCGAGGCAACGGATTTTCGTCTATTAGAGTCTGACAGCCAGCCACTGATTAGTTTCGACCGGCTGTTTGTGAACCTGCAGCTGAGTAGCTTCCTCAGGCGTGCCCTAGTGTTTAGCGAGTTACAGCTAGATGCGCCGTTTGTGAAAGTGCTACGTAAGCCGGACGGGGCCGTGAATCTCGTGCAGCTGCTTAAGCCCGCGCCCGCTGACCAGGCGGAGACTTCTTTATTGCGCTTGGTGATAGATGCTTTGACCGTCAATGGTGGTCGTCTGGATTTAACCGATGAGGTGCCAAGCACCGATTTCAGCACGCAGCTCGGACCGGTGGACATACAGCTCGCCAATCTCAGTACCTTACCGGATGACAGCGGCCAACAAACCGTAGATATCCGAACCCCGCAGGGAATCAATCTGGGGTGGACGGGTGATTTCAGTGTCAATCCACTGCGTTCCAAGGGACGCGTTACTGGTAGTGGTCCTTACCTACCACTGGCCTATGAATATTTACAAGATTTGTTCACGTTTACGGTCGAATCGGGTGAGGCCGAATTTGGTTTTGACTATAGCTTGGCGGCTTCTGGTGATCAGCCGGCGGACTTCCAGATCAGCGCTCTAGATGTTGATCTCACCGAATTCGTCGCCAAAGTACCCGCGGAGTCCGGGGCTTTTGTCGAGTTACCGAAGCAATCCCTGCGTGGCGGATATCTACGCCTTGGTGAACAGCTGGCAGGTGCTGATAGCGTGCAGATTTCCAAAGGATGGTTACGCGTCGTTCGGAACGCCGACGGCTCGATTAGCCTAGCGCGGTTACTGGCCTCAGCAGCCGATGATCCCGCAGCAACATCGGCGACCGAAAACACCGCGGATGTTTCTGAACAAGACAGCGAATCGCCCAAGGAAACGGTCGCGCCGGCTAGTGCCTCGACAGATGAAGTCAATCAGGCGAACAGCCCCCTGGGCGATTGGCAGCTTGTTCTCGGCGGCGTGCAGATTGATCAACTTGAAGTGGCATTTACCGATGAGGCCCTGCAGGGCGACCCGGCAACGATAAATGCCAAAGAGATCGTCATAGAAGTCGGAGAGCTGAGTACACAAGCGGGCAACAGCTCAGAGATTTCCGCTTCGGCCGTCATTGCCTCCGGCGGGCGCCTTCAGCTGGGCGGAAGCCTGCAAGTATTGCCTGCACTAGAGGTCAGCGCGGACCTTGATTTGCGCGACCTGAATCTAATACCCGTCCAGCCCTATCTAGCACAGTTTGCGAACCTAGCATTGGAATCAGGTGATCTAGACTCTCAGCTTGCTATTACCATTAACGCAAACGAGCCCCTAGGCGTCGACGGCTCCGCAAACCTCGCGGCTTTAGATCTTCAAGACGTGGGCCAGGGCGAACAATTGCTGGGCTTCAAGGAACTTGCCTTAGATCGCGTGCAATTTTCGGCGACCAAGAATCGCCTAGAGCTTTCTGAAATTAAATTGTCGGCGCCGTATACCCGCCTGCGAATTGATAAAGACGGTACGACGAACTTTCAGCAACTGTTGGTGGAGCGGCCACCCGCTGACGAAAAACCCCAGACTAAGCCTTTGGATGTGGTCATGGGCAGGATCGCGATTGACGGTGGCAGCGCGGATTTTAGCGATTTAGCTTTGCCGTTCCCCTTTGCAACCCGTATCGAAGAACTCAAGGGCGAAATCACCACCTTGGCCACCAATAGTCGTGAGCCGGCCAAGCTTGACCTTGAAGGCAAGGTGGGCGAATACGGTTTGGCGGAAGCATCGGGCCGTATCAGTCCTGCGAAGTTCTCAAATAGTACTGACCTCAGCTTACTGTTTCGCAATGTGGAATTGCCGGACTTGTCGCCCTATACCGTAAAGTTTGCTGGTCGCCGCATTGATGATGGACGTCTAAATCTGGATCTGCGCTATGTGCTCGATCAGGGAAAAATGAAGGGCGACAATCGCGTATCCATAGACAAGCTAACTTTAGGAGAAAAAGAAGACTATCCGGGTGCGAAAAACTTGCCCTTGGCGCTCGCCGTGGCTTTGCTGAAGGAGCCCGATGGCACGATAAACATTGATTTACCCGTCAGCGGTGATGTTAACGACCCGAAATTCAGCATTGGGGGCGTCATATTTCGCGCCTTTGCGAATTTGATTACCAAATTGGCCACGTCACCGTTTCGCCTGTTGGGAGGTTTAGTCGGTGCTGAATCAGAGGCTATGGATCTCATTGAATTCCGTCCCGGTGAAGCCGAACTCACGCCGCCGGAGCGAGAAAAGCTGGCAAAACTCGCCGAAGCGCTGGCCATGCGCCCACAGTTTGTCGTTCAAGTACCGGGTGTGATAGACAAAGAAGCCGACACCCAAGCGCTGCGCGTGGCGCGAGTGGATGCGGCAGTGGCAGCAATCCTGGCGGCGCAGTCGGGGCGCAAGGCTGAAGCCCTATTGACTGAGCGTCAACGCCGGGCCTTGGAAAATTTGGTCAAAGAAAGCTTGTCCGCGGATGTAATGAAAGCCGCCAAGGCAGCGGCGCAAAAGCCAGAGCAGGCCGATGACCCCAATTCCAAATTGAGTTTGGATGAGCCTGCCTATATCGCCGCGCTTCGCCAAGCCCTAATCGACGCCGAAGAAATCACCGACGAGGAGTTGGACAACTTGTCAGTCGCGCGTGCTACCGCCGTGGTTGATGCTCTAACGGCAGATGGGAAATTGCCGGCCGAACGGGTGAACGCTGTTGCCGCCGTGGAGGCGAAGCCCTCGGATGCGGGCTGGATTCCGCTGAAGTTGAAAGCGGGTGCCGCAGGCCAGGGCTAGGTAACTAACTGCCGTGCTAGATTCGATCGTCGATAACGTCCACTTGACCAGTCATTCGACGCCATAGAGCAGACCAGGTGATGCCGATGGTCAGCATGCCGGCCAGACAAACCAGGGCAATCCAGGTCATGGCCGAAACCGAATCGGCAGCCAGCCAGCCGAAATCAACCAGCAACCACACGAAAGTTCCAAAAAAGGCCAGGGCCAGAAGAATGCCCAAGCGTCCCAGCGACTGCAGGGTGGCATGCAAAAAGATGGTCCAACCGATAATCAGTAGCACGCCTAAAAAGAAGTGCAAGGGGCCTAGGCTATCTGCGGCGATGGCATCCTTGACCCAGTTGTAGAACGAGTATTTTGTCGGGTTGTAGGTCGCTAAAACCAAGACCAGGGCAGCAAGAAATCGCAGCAATAATCCGGGAAACGTTATTTCGCGAACGGGTTGTCTACCGCCGCTAGACGACTGCTTAGTGTTCATAGCCCATAGAGTAGCGCAATCTCGGCGCGTGTAAACAGCGATCGCTTTGGCATTCGATGTTTCCGATCTATTCCTGTCCTCAAGTTGCGCGTTAACGATTCACGGCATGATCGAGGGTTAACGGCGTCGGGTTCGGTATTAGGCTTACTATTGGGCGGCGTTGCGCGATCCGCTCCCACCCTGGGTAAGCGTGCTTAAGGGTGTGCGCGCGATTCGGTAGATCGGTGGGCTGCCGGCAGCCAGATAATAAGGTCGCATTTGCGCTGCCAATTCGGCGAGTTTTTGCGAGCGCTGTTGTGGGCTAGGATGGGTGCTCATGAACGCCGGTGGTCGAGCCCCTCCGACGGCGCCCATTTTCTTCCAGAGTGTGGCTGCTGCTGCGGGGTCATATCCGGCCTTGGCGGCCAACTCGATGCCGATTCGATCAGCCTCCGTTTCGGAGGCCCGACTATTGGGCAGTTGCACGGCGAACTGGGCAGCAACTGCGGCAGCGCCTAAAGCCAGCTGCGAATCACCGGCCGCGGCGCCGGCAGCAATCATGCCTAAGTTCGATGCCATGGCCACGGACATGCGTTCGGCCGTGTGATTTGCCAAGGCATGACTGATTTCATGCCCCATGACTTGCGCAAGTTCGTCGTCCGTTGGATCAACTTTAGAAATCAAACCAGAATAAATGGCCATGCGCCCGCCAGCCATGCACCAAGCGTTAACCGTCTCTGGATCATCAATGACCTCAACACTCCATTCCCAATTTCTCGTGTCGGGACGCATCTTGATGGCTTGGGTGATGAGTCGTCCGGTGATTTGATCGACCCGCGCGATCATGCGGCTGTCTTTAGAGATTTTGCCTTGACTGTTGAGTTCACTTAACTGTGCCAAGTAGGCCTCTTTCGACGCTGAAATAGCCTGCTGTTCAGATACCAACATCAGCTGGCGGCGCCCGGTGGGGGAGGTGGCGCATGCCGTAATGATTAAGGTAACCAGTATCAGAATAATTTTTGTTCGCATTGGGATGTCTCTCTAAGAACGCCCGGGAAAATCGCCCTACAGTATGACGCAATGATTCGACTGAAAAAAATTCCAGCCCTGGCCTTAGGTCTAACGCTGCTTGCCACCAGTTCGATGCTCATGGGTTGCGCAAATCGCCGCGTCGCAGCAGTGCCGGACTACCCCGTGGCGGTGCTAGAGGGGCGCAATTTCAGCACCGACTGGACGGGTTATTTGCCCAGCCTACTGTCGCCCATGTTGCGTTGCGTGGACGCTGCGCCCGGGAGCGGTCAGCGTGTGGTTCGCCTATGGCCGATGAACGCCGGCATGGCCGGCGCGCGTTTGGTGAACGCGCAACGCCAAACCCATGATTGTGTGGCGCCGATCCTTGGTCTCGGCGTGGCGGACATGGAACTACGCGGCCACAACTTGCCGCGCCAGGCACGCGAAGGCCGGCAGCTCTTTACGCCGATGTCGGGTCGTCCTCCCGAGGGTCGCTGTTATCGTCATGAAAGCCTTCTCGGTACCAAGGGTGATTTACTGGGCTGGCTTTCTTACGATCTTTGCTAGTGCCACCAGCGTGTCGGTTTTCCCACGATGGCTGAGTTTGCCCGGGGTATTCATTCCACGGCTTTCTCATAAAGCCACTTCATATAGAGCAATGGGGCCAAGGGAGCCTCAATCAGTTGACGAAATCGCCAGCCGTCAGTGGTGCGTTGCAAAGTCGCACTGACGCGATTCTCGCCGCCGATACGTGCCTGATAACCTGAGATTTCTCCGCTCCAGGCCATGCGGTACCAGACGGACAGTAAGTCGGGTGACAGCGATTTAATCCGCAAATCCCAGGTGCGCATCTTGAACTGGCGGTTTCGCTGAGCCGTGTGTGTCCAGTAGTCTCGAACCTGGTCCCAGGTCGTGAGTGGATCGGCGACTTCTTCGGGTTGGTATAGCGGCGCATCATCTTGAGGGTCCCAGAGTTCGCGCAGACTTTGCAAGTCATTGCTTTCCCAACGCGTGCAGAGTTCATCCAAAAGTTTGGTCACGGCAAGCTGTTCAGAATGCTGGTTCATGTGTACTCCAAATTCATCCGGCTCACGGTTGCTTTAAACGAAATCCCGCGCTCAGCTCATTTTCAGGCTGCGCTTGCCCCAGCTTCAAGACTGGCGACACGTTCAGCCAGCTGCTGCCGATAGGCTCGCCTGACCACCCAGGTGGGTAGCAAGGCCAGCACGCCGACGACGGCTGGAATCAATGCCATGGAATACCGAATAGCGGACTCGTCTCGCAGGATGTTATCCGTCACGAAGGCCACCGAACTGGGGCCGATAATCGCACCCAACAAGCTAATGACCAGATAGAACAAGGCGATGGTTTGGCTGCGAATTTGTCCGGGTGCGATGCCCACTAAGGCCGTGGGGGCCGTGGCCGTCGACATGGCCGCGCCCACGATAGTGAGTAGGTAGACCGCGAAACTGGATAAAGCGGTGGGCATCAGTGGGAAGATGATGCTAGCAGGCACCATGATCCATAAACCCATCAGCAAAACCATCACGGCCCCATCGCTGTGCCCGCGCGCCTGCAGACGGTCGGCGAGCCAGCCGCCGAAGTTCACCGAGGCTGGTCCCACCAATAGTAGGCCAACACCGTTATAGACACTGAACTGTGGGATATCCCAATCCCAAGTACGGGAAAAGTACGCCGGCAACCAGGCGTGGCTATAGGCCATGATGGTGATACCCGACATGCAGCCGAAAATACCGCCAAAGCTGCGCCAGCGTTTGAGCAAGTATTTAAGGGCGGTGGGGAAGCCGATATTGCCACCGGCAATTTCGGCGGTTGCTTCGGTGCCCGTACGCCGCGGTTCGCGCACGGTAAGCAGCAGTGCAGCGATCAGAATGCCGGGTAGCCCGACGGCAATAAATACGACTTGCCAGGGACGAACTTCGCCAACCATGGGTAGGACCAAGCTACTTTGATCGGCGGCCCATTGAATGATTTGGCCGCCGACAAGATAGGCGATGCCCGATCCGATAGACACCGCGCCGGTATAAAACGCAATCGCTCGCCCGCGGCTGCGGGGCGGAAAGTAATCGGTGATCAAGCTTAAGGCGCAGGGGCTCAGCGTGGCCTCGCCCACGCCCACCAGTATTCGCGTGACAAATAGTTGCGCATAGTTGCGCGCTAGGCCGGCAGCCGCCGTTGCCATGCACCAGATACTCACGCCGATGACCACAATATTGCGCCGGCTGAACCGATCGGCTAGCCAACCGATGGGAATGCCCATGGTGGCGTAGAACAAGGCGAAGGCGAAGCCGAGTAGCAGGCCCATCTGCGTGTCGCTCAAGGAAAGATCTTCCTTAATGAGCTCTACCAGCAAGGACATGACCCACCGGTCTAGGTAAGAGAGGATATAAGCAAGGGTCAGCAGCACCACCACGTACCAAGCGTAGGCGGGGCTGGCAAAGCTTTGTTGCTCTTGAACGCTGGTTTTTTCCATCCCTTGGTGCGCCTCCCTGGGTCGAAGTGCTTTGCTGTGCAATGTTCTTTATCTAGAGTCGCAGACCTGGCCCCGCTTGTCATGATTTTTTCTATGAGTGATACCATTTCGGCCAAGCTTGGTGACTCGATGGACGGACAATGGGGACAGAAATTCCAAGTACTGGCTTGCGTCTGCAGCGCGCCAATATCGTCGTGGCTGACTTGGATCAGGCCTTGCGCTTTTATCGCGATGTGCTCGGATTTCAGGTCGATTTCATAAAGGACTCCGAGGATGCCTCCTATTCTTATCCGGTTTTTGAAATACCCAGTGCGGCGGCGCTGCGTTTTTGTGTGCTGTCAGCCAATCCTGAACAGCCCCGCAGCCTCGCCTTGACGGAGATAACCGGTATCGAATTGCCAGCGACACCTCTGCCCCGGCGCAACGCCTTGGTGTTGAATATAGACGATATCGATGCTGTGTTAGCCGCATCCCGCGCAGAGGGCCTGAAGATCTATCCGGAAGAACGACTAGAAACCAATGATGGGCGTATTGGCCGTGAGATCGGGATCGTCGATCATGACGGCAATCTGGTGGTGATCTACAAGATACTGAGCGACGGGGCAGCCTAGGCCGATCGCCATTTGATGAGTTCGCCGGAGGTTATTAATCGTCAATGGGTCGTTGCGGCACGCCCGCAAGGCGCGCCGCGGCCGGAAGATTTTCTGTACCGCGAACAAGCAGTGGGCCAACCGGCAGACGGGGAAGTCTTATTGCAAACCTTGTATCTGTCCTTGGCACCCGTGATGGCCATGTACATGAGCGGTGCCAGAATCGCCGAACGAGAACCCCTGGGCATCGGCGACGTAATTCATGGCCGCGGCGTCGCCCGTGTCATTGCATCCCGGCACCCAGACTACTCGGTCGGGGATATCGTGCATGGACAGCTCGGTTGGCAAACTCATCGTATTACCAAAGCCGAGGCATCAGAGCGCTTCTATGCTTTTCGCGCTGACGATTTGCCACCATATCTAGCCTTGGGCGCGTTGGGTATGACGGGCTATTCGGCGTATTGCGGCTTCGTGGACGTGGGGCAGCCCCGCGCAGGCGATGTTGTACTGGTATCCGGCGCGGCGGGCGGCGTGGGGCACCTAGTGGTGCAAATCGCGCAAGCCACAGGCTGCGGCCATGTGGTCGGTATCGCTGGCGGCCCGGAAAAGTGTCAGCTCTTGCTGGACTTGGGTTGCGATGCTGCTATTGACTATCGGCGTAATGATTTCCCGGCGCAAATTCAAGCGGCTTGCCCCGACGGCGTGGATCTATACTTTGACAATGTGGGCGGCGAAATACTTGAGGCGGCACTAGAGAATCTTCGTCACGCTGCGCGCGTTGTGTTGTGTGGTTCGATCTCTGAATACACTCGCGATGAGTCCTTCGGTCCGCGAAACTACACGCGTTTACGCCGCCACGATGCCAGCATGCGGGGATTTTACGTGTATAACCACGAGTCTGGTTTTTCTGTTGCCGAAGAACGCATGGCCCAATGGATTCGCGATGGACAAATTCGTCCGTTACAGAACATTATGGAGGGATTTGAGAAAATGCCCGCGGCTTTGATCGGGTTGTACGCGGGTCAGAACACCGGCAAGCAAATTGTTCGCGTCCATAAATCTTAACAGGGGAGCCTATGAAAACCATTGTTCGGCGTACCACACTCGTGGTGCGTGATATTCAAAAGTCCGTCGCTTTTTATCGTGACGCGCTGGGCTTTACGGTCTTCTATGACAGCGAACTAGAACTCAGCGGTGTGGTAATGCCCATTGCCCAAGCCGGTGCGAAGTGCCACTTGGTCATTATGCAGGCTGAAGATCCATGGATTGGTATGATTGGTTTGATGCAAGTGACCGAGCCCGAAGAGGCTGATCCTGGCCCTTATCGTCAGCGCTTATCCATTGGTGATGTGGCCTTCGTGATGGCCAGCGATGATGCCCGGGCCACCTTCGAACGAGTCCGCGCCAGTGGCGTGCAGCTCATCGCCGAGCCAGAAGAATCGTCCGTACCCAAGCCCGGCGGTGGCGAAATTCGTATGATTACCAGCAGCTTTTTTGATCCCGACGGCTATTTCATCGAAGTGAATCAGCGCTTGTCAGACTAGAAGCTCGGTGTATCACAATGACTAGCAACGACCAGCAAAAGCCGCGCCTAAGCTATGCCGATACGCGATTGGGCCAGCTACACTTGCGCCTGTGGCCCGGTCCGCCAGATGCGGATGAGCTACCTGTGGTTTGTTTGCACCCCGTGCCCTATTCCGGCCGGTATTTTGAGAGTTTCGCGCAACTGTTGTCGCGCCGTGCGTCGGTTATTGCGCCCGACCTCGCGGGCTATGGGTCTTCCGCCAGCCTCGATGAGCCAGTCAGCATCGCTCAGCACGCGGGGGCGGTGGCCGATGCGCTGCAGGCCCAGGGTGTGGGGCGCTTTATTCCCCTTGGCTTTCATACCGGTTCTGCCGTCGCTGTAGAACTGGCCTTGAGCCGGGCTAAGCGAGTTCCCAAACTTGTTTGCATCACCTTCCCCTTTCTGTCCTCGGAAGAACGTAAAGCACAGTTGGAAGGTTTAGGTTACGGGAAACTGTTGACAGAAGAGCTCGAATGCTTGCGTAAGCGTTGGCGATTTACGGTCAATAACCGGGCCGCGGGGTCACCTTTGGACTCTGCCTTTACGAATTTTATCGAAGAGCTGCGCGCTGGGGAAAATGCTTGGTATGGCTTTAGATCCATGTTTGAGTATCCCGCCGAGGAACGTTTGCCCAAGGTTCGCCAGCCGGTATTGGTCATCAATGTCGAAAGCTCGCTCACCGCAGCCACCCGAACAGCCGCACAACTCTTGCCTGCGGCTCGCTACGTAGAATTCATGGACATGAACCGCGGTATTTTCGAGTTACATGGGTCGCGACTGGCGGCCGCCGTTGCCGCGTATGTGGAGGATCTGGATGCCGTTGAAATATAGGCGCTGCCCCCGCCGCCATGTTCGAGTGTGGGGCAGCTTATTGCTTGGTTTGGCACTGTGCGTACCGCATAAGCTGATGGCGGAATCATCGTCGAACATTGCGGGATGGCGAGAAGCCGTGGTCAGTGTCACCGATCTTGACGCTTGGGAACAAACTTTCAAGACCGTCGGTGCATGGGCCGTGATCCATCAAGGCGAGGGTTTGTCCGCCTGGCTAAACGCCTGGCAACTACCCAAATCGGTCACCTACGATGAACTGCTCATGGGGAACCCGGGCAGTGATTCGGGCTACATTCGATTTGTTGCGTTCAAGGGTGCCCAACAGCGGCAAATTCGGTCCAATGGCCAAACCTGGGAAACAGGCGGCATCTTCGATCTGAATGTCAGAGTGACCAACCTCGATGCGCGTTTTGCGGAGTTACAAGCGCGTGATTGGCAGGGTTTTGCCGACCCGGTAGGGTTTGAGTTTGGGCCCTTTGTGGTCCGTGAATGGCTGGGCCGCGGCCCCGACGGTGTGGTGTTCGCGCTAATTCAGCGAGTTGCACCACCCTTGGAAGGCTGGCCGAACTTGCGGCGATTTAGCCGCAGCTTCAACTCGACCCAGATCGTGCGTGATCTAGAAGATGCCTTAGCTTTTTATCGCGATCTGCTGGGGTTTGAGATTTACGTTGAAACCAAGGGTCCCAGCGACACGCCCGGACCCAACGTACTGGGACTACCTAGCAATTTGCACGCTCAAATCAGCCGGCATACCGTCATTGTTCATCCACAAGGAATCAATGACGGCTCCATCGAACTCATTCAGTTTGATGGTTTAACCGGTCGTGACTTTTCCACCTTGGCCGAACCGCCAAATTTAGGGGTGCTGTCGTTGCGGTTTCCGGTAGCTGATTTGGCGCTGCTTGTTCAGCGTTTGCGCGAAGCGGCGTACCCGGTTAGCTATCTTGGTCAGGCACCCCTGGAGCCTTATGGTGATGTTGGCTTGTTGATCCTGCGCGGACCTAATGGCGAATACTTAGAATTTATTGAAATGCCCGCCGGTTAGACTTATCGGCGCACGGTGCCTGATCTTCGCAATTCGCCAGCCGCAGCCTGCGCGACATCGCAAATTCAGCGAAAGCCGAAAGCGGTATTTTCAGCTTTAAGCGTTAGTCCGAGCTGTGCCCAGCGCAAATTGATGCCAATTCGCGCCGCATCCAAATTGGCCCAGCTATAGGCAACGGTATAGCCGGAATGGTCTTCAATCAGTCCGAGCTTCAAAATTGGGGCTTTTGTGTTCTGGTAAGTTAGGCGTGCGAGTTGTAAAGAGTAACCGCTGGGCTCGCCGGCCTCGGTCAAAATCGGGACGATTTGCCCTTCATCGTGGATTACGATGTCGCGCATGAAATGCCATTGGTCATCGTCTTTGTCCGCGGTCGGTCCCGCCTTCTTTACGCCACCCCAACCGGTGAAATAGCGGACTTTCCGGTTCTTATGGTGAATGCCATCGAGATTACCAAATACACGCTCGCCATTCGCGTCAAAGGCCTCGTCACGAATCCAGATTTCATTAGGTCCTAGTTTCAAATCGTCTGTAATGAAAATCTGTTTACCGCTGCGTTCGGACTTGAAGTTACAGGCTTTGTCGATCATATAACCCTTGAAATGATCTTCTTGAAACTTCCAGTAGACCTCGCAGCCCGGCCGGGAAATCAGTTCATCCGGCCCGATGCCAAGCAATTGCTTGGGATCTAGATGGCTGTCTCGGTACTTGGCCTCGTCGCGAAAGGAATAAATGTCTAGGCGTATGGCTGTTTCTTTTTCGTCGATGGAAAATTGATACAGGCGTTGACGATAAATTTTTTCTGGGTTCGCATCCAAATACTGTTGAACAAAAAAGCTGTGATCGCCTATTTTCGGCGCATCGACGGGTAAAAAAATGTGATGCAAGTGCTCATGACGATTTTCCGTCTTGTCAATTTCCTCTTGCCATACTTGTTCATGGTTGTCGTACTCGCCGGGAAACCACGTTAGAAAACGCTGCAAATCTTCCTGAAGCTGGCTATCGGCGAATGATGCTTGGCTGATAACAACGATCAGCAGCAGTAAACTGTGACTGATAGCCTGAGCAACATAGCTTTTTTTCTGGATGATCATAAACTAGGCCTTGTGACTCTGGTTATGGAACCGAGGGCGCGCCGGGTCGCTGTTTCTTTGCACGCAATTAGTGCTAGCAGTGTTTATATCACCAAATACCGACTCGTTCTTCAGGCGCAAGATACATAGTCGAAGAATCATCGACACTGAAGGCCGCATAGAATTCCGGCAAATTCCGCAGCACGCCCAGCACGCGGTATTCAGCGGGGGAGTGTGGGTCGCTCAGTAGTATTTCTCGCAGGAAGTTCTCGCGATATTGGCCCCGCCAGCTCAGGGCATAGCCGATGAAAAATCTTTGCGGGCCGGTAAATCCATCAATGATGGGCGCCTGTTTGCCGGCCAGTGAAAGCAGATAGGCGCGGTAGGCCACCACAACGCCCGCCAGGTCGGCGATGTTTTCACCCAGCGTGAGTTCGCCGTTGATTGCAATATCGGGCAGGGGCTTAAAGTTGTTGTATTGCTCAACCAAGCGGCTGGCGCGACGCTGGTACTCGTGCGCATCCGCCTCCGTCCACCAATCACGTAGTCGACCGTCGCCGTCGAACTTACGCCCCTGATCGTCGAAGCCGTGGCTGAACTCATGGCCAATAACCGCACCGATGGCGCCGTAATTCAAGGCATCATCGGCATGCAGATCAAAAAACGGTGCCTGCAGTATTGCCGCGGGAAAAACTATTTCGTTCCAGGTGGGGCGGTAGTAAGCATTCACGGTTTGCGGCGTCATTCCCCATTCTTCGCGATCCACGGGCTTTTGTAGTTTCGCAACTTGCCGGTCGTGCTCGAAAATGTGGGCGCGCCGGACATTGCCGACTAGGTCATCCGCGTCGATCCGCAATTTCTCGTAATTTCGCCAGCGGTCTGGATAGCCAATTTTGGCCCTGAATTTCTGAAGTTTTTGACGGGCCTGCTGCTTGGTCGGCCCGCTCATCCAATCCAGAGTATCGATGGAATCGTCGAAAGCCTGGCGCAGATTGCCAACCAGTGCTTCCATGCGGGACTTCGCCGTCGGTGAAAAATGTCGCTGGACATACTCCTTACCGATGATCTCCCCCAGACTTGCGTTAGCGAGTCGAATGCCTCGCTGCCAGCGTTGACGGGGTTTTTCCTGGCCACGTAGCACTCTTCGCTTAAAATTGAAGTCTTCCGCGACGAAGGCGTCGCTTAGGTAGGGCGCATAGGCTTTTAGTAACTTGAAACGAAGATAGTGTTTCCAGTGTTCAATGGCTGTTGTCGTAATGAGCTTGCCAAGGGCTGAAAAATAGTCGGTTTGGGCGATGACAAAGGACTCCAGCTCTCCAAATTTCCCCGCGCGCAAGATAGTCGCCCAGTTGAAGTGTGGGCTCAGTCGGTTCGCGGTATCGAGACCAAATTTGTTGCTATAGATTCGTTCGCGGTCGCGGTTTTGTACGCGGGTCCAATGTAGTTCGGCAATGCGTTTCTCTAGTTCGATGATCGCCGTCGCTGCTGTCTCGCCATCATGCCAGTTCGCAAGTTCATACAGCTTAGCGATATGCATCCGATATTTGTCGCGCACTGCTTGCAATTTGGAATTGTCTTTTAAGTAGTAATCTCGGTCTGGCAATCCCAAACCGTCTTGCCAAAAATAGACGAGACTGCGATCGGGATCTTGAGCATCGGCATCGATGTAAAAGTTAATGGGAACCTGTAGACCAAATCGCAGGCCGCGGCCAAAGTAGCTCATGATTTCTTCATGGCTGGCCAGAGCTTCAATTCGCCGCAATTCTTCGGTCAAAGGACTCAGTCCCAAGGCTTCAACCCGGGCGATATCCATGAAGCTCGAATACAAGTCGCCGATCTTCTGCTGGTCGTCATTTCGTGCGGTTGTGGATGCGGCATCCGTCACGATGTCAAATACCTGGGATTCCGTGCGTTCATGCAGCAGCTGCGTAGTACCGTAGCTGGACCACTCCGGCGGAATCTTCGTCCGAGCAAGCCACTTACCGTTGACATAGGCATAGAAGTCCGTGGCCGGATCCACGGTGGCGTCGAGCTCAGTACGGTCGAAGCCGAGGTGCTCGCGCGGCGTTTGAGTGGGTGAAATTGCGCAGGCCGCCAGTGCCAGCACGCACAGCAAGGATAGGTGATGTCGCATGTTTGCAGGCATCCAGAATTGGCAAGGCCTGATGGTACCGGCGGTCCCGTGGATTGGCCAAGGGTTGCGGGAGGCAGCTACCCAGTCGCCAGGGGAATCCCCGCATCTCGATCGCCCAGGACGCGACCCGAAATGGCGTGATGCAGCAAGGTCTTCAGTGGCCGATTATCCAATTGGAAGCCAACTTTCCAAATTTGCCTTGATTTGCTTCGCCGCTTCGACTAAGAATCGAACAGAGTTGTTCGAAAATTCATCTAGGTTCCGGCGCTGACCGTCGGTGGCGGTCAGCGATATTGGTAAAGTGAGTCTACTGGCGTCGACGAGGGCCTTGATGTTTCGCAATTGGTACGAACAAGAAACGGCGAGTGCCTCAGGGTCGACGCTGTGCTGTCTAGCAAAGCTAGAACACTAACTGGCTGTGCAAAAAGAAGATTTTTCTGGAGGGCAAAGGTGATGAAGAGGATGTTTACAACCCGCTCGATTTTGTTGTCCGCGCTGCTTGGCTTGCTGGCCAGCACGCCACTAACTTCCGTGGCGGGTGCGCATGCCGGTGCGGGTGATGCGGCAAAAGACAAGCAAACCATGGACCATGCCGCCATGGGCCACAAGCAGATGGATCACAGTGATCACGATATGGCTGGACATAGTAGCGAGCCTGATGAATTGGGTCGCCGTTTGTTTGGTATGAAGCATCAGATGACACCGGAGATTGCCAACGAGCTACGCGAGAAGATTCCGCTGTTTGCCAAATACAGCGACGCTGAGATTGGCTTGAGCATGGAGATGATGGGTACCAATTATGCTTGGTACCTCAGCGAAGATGATTTGCGCGGTTCGCAGGGTGTGTTGCTCCTGCTGCACGGATTTCGCAACGCCGATGCAAATTTCAAAGAACAAGTGGAAGGTTTCTCAAGTATTTTCCCCATGGCCATGGCGCCGGGGATGAGCATGATGATGTCCGATCATATTCAATTGGCGATCAACGATATCGAAGCGGCCGGGGCAGAAAAAATAGTCGTCGTTCCCATCGTGTCTAACAGCTACAACACGATGTTGGACCAATGGCGTTATATTTTTGGCCTTGAAGAAGAGGCTTCTTATGCCAGCGTAAAGCCCGTGGAGACCAAAGCAAAAATCTTATTCGCGAATCCGCCCGGCGACGATCCCTTGGTTGCCGAGATCTTATTGGATCATGCCGCCGAGATTAGTGAAGATCCGGAAAACGAATTTGTAATCATCGCCGCGCATGGCCCGACCTTTGCCGATGACAACGAGAAGGCTCTCATGGAACTAGAGAACTTGGCGAAGATCATGCGCGAGGATGGTGATTTCGCCGGCGTACAAGGCCTTACCTTGCAAGATGATGCGCCACCCGAGATTCGCGATGCCAACGTAGAGAAATTACGGGCCATGGTCGAAAATGCAACAGCCAACGGGCAGACAGTGCTGATCGTCACCAATTTGATCGGTACTCGGACGATTCAATCGAAGCTGCGCAAGGACTTGAAGGGTTTGGATTTCAAATTTAACAAGAAAGGGCTAGTTGCCCACGACAATTTCATGAAATGGATGGGCGAGACGGTCCGGGAAGAGTTCGAGGACGATGTGAGCGCAAGCGTGCAATAGCTCAAATCATCACACAACGGGCGCCCAGTTCTCCAAGAGCTGGGCGCTTTTTTTGAGGTTGGTGGGAAAAGTCGGACGGTAGGTGTCACGCGGGGCCCTGCCCCCTGCCCGAGGGGCAGTATTTCTGGGGGTTTCAAGGATAAATCCAAATGTCCCCGCTTGGCGAAATAGTAGATAACTGTGGGCAATGCCGCAAAAGCTATCGCCGTCACAGGGACAGTAATTAATAGAAATTGCAGAGTTTGACGGCCGGGGTGATTGACGAGTCGCGCTTCCTAATTCCTCCCAAGAATCCCGAACGCGGCTTGGGTTTCGCCCCGGTCGTCAACACCCTGAAGCTCTTTGTTCGTCTGACGCTGCTGTCCATCGAAGGTCCTGGGCTGCTGCATGCGCAATGAAATCTAGCCTTCGACCGGCGCCACTATCAGCAGCGGTCCGTCGGAGACCACAACGCCGCCCGGCTTTTCGGCCGTGATTGCAAAGGCCTGTGGCCTAATGATCCTGAGCTTTGCCTTGATGGGTACCAAGGTTTCGCCTTGATTCTGCGTGACGTCGAAAACGCCACCGTCAACAGGATGCGTATCCCGTGTCGGATCGATGATCCAAAGCTGGTACTGCATGGCTTGGCTGTCATTCATGGGCAGCCCGGCCAATCGCAGGAATCCCAGCTGTCGCTGATTATTCCAAACAACCTCGCCCCGTATATCGGCATAGCCGGACTGTTGGGCGGCGGCCCACGGCGCCGTAATCGTTTTTTCGTCCCTGAGAAGTTCGGCAAGTTGGGCGCGTGGTTCTATCCCGGCGTCTTGCGCCAGGGGCGGATCGCCGCGAAGCACGATAAAAGCGACTGCGAAACCGACAGCTAGCAGCCAGCCCGCGCTGGCTAATAGGTTTTTGCGTGCATTATTGCGCTGGGCTTGGATTGGTCGCGGGCTGTCCGGTCTCTCGGGCATGAGATCCGCGGTGGGGTCGTTGCGGTGAGCCAGTGCCGCTTTGCCTTGGTCTACTAGCCCTTTTTTGAGTGTGTCAGGCAGCTTGCGTTGTGCGGTGTGGTCGCGCTTCAAGAGGCCAAGTTGTAACAGGCTCGCCGTTCTCATGAAGCCATCGGGATCAATGCTTTTATCTTCTTGTAGCAAGCTGCTCAGTTCACGCTTCGGCGTTAAGTCCAGGCCTTCAACCGCTTCGTCCAGCAACAGTTCTTCCAAGCGATTCATCAAAAGACTGCCGTTGGTGCTCATGATCGGCCTCCTGCCGTGGGCTCATCGCATTCTTCGGCAATCCGCAGTTGCTCGCGCACATGAATCAAGCCCCGGCGAACTCTGGTTTTGACAGTGCCCAGGGGCATATCCAGTTTTCCCGCTATTTCGCTATGGCTGTAACCTTGATACAGCGACATGGCAAGAATCTCCCGGTGTCCTGGTTCCATTGCCTGCAGTACCTGCTGGACTTTCTCGACTTCGGCATCATGGTCAAGACTGGCTTTGACGGACGGTTGTTCCGATCCGAGTTGATCATCGATGGATTCCATGGCGGGACGGCGCTTGATCGCGCGAAGTCTGTCAATCAGACGTCTGCGGGTAATGGTTGAAATGAACGCCACTTCGCTGGCCACCTTTCGGTCAAATCGGTCGGCAACGCGCCAAATTTCAACGAATATTTCTTGTACGGCGTCTTCGGCTTCGGAATGATTGCCAAGATAGCGGCGCGCCAGCGACCATATTAGGTCGCCATAGCGCTCTATGAACTCGCCGACGGCTTTCTGGTCAGCCTTGGCAATTCGTTCAAGTAATGGTTGCTCTTCGTTCAAGCTTGACTCGCTGATAGACGGTGCCGGCTCTGCTTTGGAAGCCTCAAGCCTGGGAGAAAGCACGATTAGAGCTACGCATAATACACAAAGACTTTATTCATTTATCGCTCACGGGCGGCCTGACCATGCTTAAGCCGGCAACGACCGCTACCGCGCTATGAACTGACCGGAGAGCAGTCGTTGGATAGGTCTTCGGTGTGCATATTCGCCCGCAGGCATGCACGGAAATGGGCTCGACGAGGGGTATATACATCGTGGCCACTGCCGGTTTAATTAGAGGCCGCCATGCAGTAATGTTCGCAAAACTCTAGTAGGAATAATGACAGTGTCCAATCTAGTTAGTCGAGTTTTTGGCGATTCCCCGGTACTGCCGCTCCAGGATCATGCGACCGCTTGTTTTAAGGCCACTAAAGAGTTGGTCGTGCTGTTCGAGCATGCTGGTGCTGAGCGTTGGGATCAAGTGGCAGAATCGCGAGATCGTATCGTTGAACTCGAAAATCGAGCGGACGATTTGAAAAAGCATTTGCGTTCACATTTGCCCAAGCGTCTGTTTATGCCCGTGCCGCGCGGCGACTTACTGGATCTGATTCAAGTGCAAGATGGTCTAGCCAATAAGGTCAGAGAGGTTTCGGGTTTGGTGGTTGGCCGGCATTTGCGAATTCCTCAGTCCATTCAGACTTCATTTATGGAGTACTTGGCCAGGAATGTGGCGGCGGCAAAAGTTGCTCGTAATAGCTTGCGTGAGCTGGATGAATTGTTCGAAACCGGCTTTCGGGGTTCCGAGGCGCAATTTGTAATTAGCTTGGTCGAGAAACTCGATCGTATCGAGAATGAAGCCGACGATATGCAGATTACGGTGCGTACTGAATTATTCGGTTTGGAGTCGGAATTGCCACCCGTCGACGTCATGTTTCTCTATCGCATCATCGAGCTCGTTGGTGATATTGGCAATACGGCCCAGCGGGTTGGTCGGCGTCTCGAAGTTCTGCTGTCTCACTAGAATATGGAAAACGCGATTTACTACATTGTTTTGGCGGCCGTCTTTGGCCTGTTCATGGCCTGGGGTATCGGCGCCAACGATGTCGCCAACGCCATGGCCACCTCCATTGGGGCTCGGGCCGTCACTGTCAAACAGGCACTGCTGATCGCCGCGGTCTTTGAATTTGCGGGCGCGGTATTAGCCGGGGGTGAAGTCACGGGCACCATCCGTAAGGGCATGGTAGACGCCAGTTTGTTGGGCGATCGGCCAGAATTGTTGGTTTTCGGCATGTTGGCTTCGCTATTGTCGGCAGGCGTTTGGTTATTTGTGGCTTCTAACAGAGGTTGGCCGGTATCAACAACGCATTCCATTGTGGGTGCGATTATTGGTTTTGCCGTGGTTGGTATTGGCTTTGATTCGGTGAAGTGGGGCAAGGTCGGGGCCATCGTCGCGAGCTGGGTGGCTTCACCGCTAATTGCCGGGACCTTGGCATTCGTCATTTTCACCTCGGTACAACGCTTGATATTACGTCACGAAGATCCACTAGTGCGCGCGCGTAAGTACGTCCCGTTCTATATATTTCTCACCGTTTTCATTATGACCTTGGTGACCTTGTTCAAGGGTTTGAAACACGTTGGTGTAGAAATGTCCGAGCTCGATTGCTACCTGCTCGCCGTGGGTTTCGGCCTGGTCGCGGGTGTGATCGGGCGTTTCGTCGTCATGCGAATTAAACCTAACCGAAAGGCCGAGAAAAAATTCTCCTACTTTACGGTCGAGCGCGTATTCGCTGTGCTGATGGTTGTGACCGCTTGTTCCATGGCTTTCGCCCACGGCTCCAACGACGTCGCTAATGCCATCGGGCCGGTCGCGGCAGTGCTCAGTGTCGCCCAAAGTGGTGAGGTGGGGCAGCAATCCGCCGTCTCAATCTGGGTGCTGTTGCTTGGCGGCGTCGGTATTGTCGCGGGTTTGGCGACTTATGGTCGTCGAGTGATTCAAATGGTTGGCCGCAATATCACCGAGCTGACACCCAGTCGCGGATTTGCCGCGGAGCTCGCAGCGGCATCGACCATTGTTGTGGCATCGGGAACGGGTATTCCCATCTCGACGACGCATACGCTGGTGGGTGCGATTCTGGGGGTTGGTATGGCGCGGGGTATCGCCGCGATTGACTTACGGGTAGTCGGCAGAATATTCCTGTCTTGGCTAGTCACGATTCCCGTGGGCGCGGTCTTGTCTATTGTGTTCTTTTTCATTCTGCGCGCGTTCGCGGGGTGAGATTGACCCCAGCTTACTGATGTTCCGCGGCGCGGCGCGAAAGCTAGTCTTTTTGGCGCTGTTAGCCGCTGCCGCGTGGCTGAATATCGATTATTGGCGAGACCCGGTTTATTGGCGGCGCTGGTGGGACACGCTAACCCACCTCGAGCCAGACTATCTGAACTTGTCGCCCACGGTGGTGATACAAAGTGGACGCAGTGCATTTCTTCCTGCGGCGAGTGCGGATGAGCTCACCATTGATCCTGAAGCGTTACATAGAGCGGAGCAATACGCAGCAGAATTTGACTCCTTCGCGCTAATCGTCGTGCACGAGGGTGCGGTTCAGACGGAATGGTACTCGCAGGCATGGCGTCGGGATAAACAAGCTCAATCGCAATCCATGATGAAAACCGTCACGGCCATCATGGCCGGGCTTGCGATTGCCGATGGCCACATTGCATCGGTGGAGGATCCCATTGGTCTGTATTTGCAAGAATGGCAAGATGATCCACGCGGAAAGATTACCCTTGCGAATCTAATGCAAATGTCCAGCGGTTTGGCGACCTATGAATTTAGCCTGAATCCATTTCGCCGCGACACAGCCTTTCGTTTTTTGTTTAGTGCCGATCGGGAGGCTGTTGCTCTGAGCACCAAACTGGCTTGGACGCCCGGCTCGCGTTTCGAATACAACGACATCAACGCGCAATTGGCCGGAATCCTCATCGAACGCGCCGTGGGCCAAGACTATGTTGATTATCTTCGCGAGCGCCTGTGGGATCCTCTCGGTGGCCAGTATTCGGAGATCTGGTTAGATCGCCCCGATGGGAATGCCATGACGGCCTGCTGCTTCTTAGCCGCGCCCATAGATTGGGCAAAGATTGGCGTCATGTTGAAAGACCAGGGTCTTTTCAATGGGCGCCAAGTGGTGCCCGCGCAGTGGGTAGCAGACATGCTGAGTCCGTCTGTCCAGCAGACGGCCTATGGGTATTTTACTTGGCTGGGTGCGGGTAGCGATGCCGTGCCGAGCGTCTCGCCAAACGAGTTGGCATATTCGGAGCCCTTTGCGAGTGATGATCTTTTCATGCTTCTTGGCCACGGTGGTCAGAGAGTCTATGTATCGCGCAGCGATGATCTAGTGATCGTCCGTCAAGGACCGTTCCACGGCATTCAGCCCCTCAAAGACGGCTGGGACAACTCGCGACTCCCGAATATGCTGCGGGCCGGAATTTTACGGGATTAGCGTCGTTCTCGCCTAAGCGCAGGCGTAACGCTTACCGGCAAAAGAAAACCGCCGCCTGATAAGCAAGATCACAGGTCTTGCTACCAGGCGGCGGTTTATCTCTGACTATTAGCCTTCGGCGTCGCCTTCAGCTTCAGGTTCGATCCAGTCGCCGCCTTGGAAGCCGCAACCAATTTCTAGACCACCCAACTCGCCGTCGTAATAGACATACTGGCTATCGCCCACATCACAAATGGCTTGCGCACCCTCCGTGGGGCATTCGCCTTCGCCGTGGACTGCGTCGGCGTTGTCGTCGGTGCTACCGATGGTTGCGCAACCCTCGGCGTTGGCCGGTGATTGGCAGGTCTTGACCGGTTCATCCATCATCATATTTTGTAGCTGATGCATGCAATGACCATCGCCGGGGTTACCCTTGGGTAAGTCGTCGCCTTCGCTGTGCAAGCCAGCGTAAACGCCGTTACTCAGGGCCAGGCCCAAAACCAGGCAAAGGCTAATAAAGGATTTGTTCATGGTTAAGAACCTCTTACTTTTCATTGAACGATTGGAGTTGCCGGTGATCCTGCGTGTTGTTATTCAAAGTCCAGGCCCGCGCACGACGGATTATAAAGGGATGCAAACTCGATAGCGATAAAGCTTAACCGCACCGTGGAGAGCGGCTTGACCTAATATTTAGGCCGTGGATGCCGCTGCGGGCGAGCCATTCTCAAAGCCGGCGATCCAGGGTGAATTGAAGGACACTCGATGCATCAATCGATGGGCCTGGCCAAAGTCAAAGATGCCTCGGTGCAGTGTCGAAAAATTGTCCCAAATGGCCAGGGTTTTGGCCTTCCAGTGCAATCGAGCTTGGAATTCCGGCCGTGTTTGATGAGCAAACAAGAAGTCGAGAATGGCACGGCTTTCGCGAGGCTGCATGCCGACAATTTCCCGGGCCATCAACTCGCCCGCGAAGATGAATTGGCGGCCAGTTTCGGGGTGGGTGCAAATTAGAGGATGTTCCGTTGGTGGTAGGAATTTACGCATGTCGCTAAGGGCTTTGCCGCCGATTTGGTCGAATACGCGATAGGGGTTATTGGCGATGTTGTCGTGGACGCATTTCAAGCGACTCAAGAATTCACGCCAACTCGGTGACAGGTCATCGTAGGCGGCGCATTGATCAGCCCAGACTGTATCGCCGCCGGCCTCAGGGACATCAATGGCGTAGAGCAAGGATCCGCGGGTTGGCTTGGGCCGAAAAGCGCTATCGGCATGCCAGTTGATGTCGCTAACAGGCCCGTCGTATAAGGCCGGATACTCTTGAACCCACAGGCCTTCGTAGCCTTCTAAGCTGGCAACGTAACCTTGCTTTTGCAGCTCACCAAATTTTTGTCCCAAGGCCAGGTGTTGCTCGGGTGTCAGTACTTGGTCGCGCAAAAACAAAACCTGGAACTCCAGCCAAGCTGCATGCAGTTCGGCGAACAATTCTTCATTGTCGACAGCGTCGGCTACTTGGATACCGATGATGTTTGCGCCGAAGCTGGCGGTTACTCGTTGTACATCGAAGTGTTTGTAGCGGCGCTGCTGGGTGCTGGGCGCTTTGTCTTTAAGTACGCTTGCCATGTTTTGTCTCCAGATGTCCTAACTAGATCAGGTTCCGGAGAAATCGCGCACGACTGCGACGAGATCCTTGATTTCTTGATCCGTGAGATGATCGCCCCAAGCCGGCATCACGATGGACCGCCCCACCGCCAGGCCGCCCCGGCAAATCGCCAAATACAAGAATTCATCCGTGAGCGTGTTCATGTATTCCACGTCGCTTTGATCTTTGGGTGGTTCATCCATGTGCATCACGATGACGTCCACCTTGCCCGTGGCGCCATGGCATTCGGCGCAGTGCTCAAGATGCAAGGCTTCGCCCCGTTCACGGTCGCCGCGCATTTCCCCGGTGGGAACGCAGTCCACCGCATCCTTGGCCATCTGGAGTTCGTCACCGGCATTGGCGAGCAGGGCGACACTTGCGATGCCAATGGCTAGCCAGCACTTGCCAAGTCTTGCGGCCATCATGCGGCGACCCATCCATAGGCTGTATTGCTGGGTAGCGCGCCGGAATCCCGGTAGGTTTGTTTCATGGCAGTCAATTTGTCCGTCGGTATGGCTTTTCTTTGCGCTGCCACATCGATGTCATAAAGTCGCGCGCCATTTAAACCAAAGATCTTTTCTCTGGCTTGAGCGGTGAGTTCGGGATAGCCAAACTTATCCCGCAGGTTTTCAGGAATCTGGAAGCGCCGGAAGGCTTCAATAATCCACTGCGGCGACCCCCACCAGATACAGTCTGTGCCCCACAAGATGTGTTCCTCGCCAAAACCATCCAGCAACTGACCCAACAGGTGCCCGGTAATTTCCGGGTGCGTGACCACCGAAAAGGCGAACACCGTGCCCAATTCCGCGTACACATTGGCCAGCTCGGGATCGCCTTTGCGAGCCTTGGCCAGTTCAGTCGTCCACTCGATGTTGCCATCTTCGCCAATACCACTTTTGCCCGGCGGCAGGCTCGACACCATATGCCGCATGCCTGAGTGATAGATGATGAAGTTTAGATCGGGAAAATCCTTGGCGGCGACGAGGATATCGTCGGGCGTCCAATAGTAGTACTTGGGTTTGCCCTTGGGTCCCGGGCCGGGCAGGGGTAAGCCTTTGTGAAAACTGATGTTCTTGATACCTTGCTCTAGAGATTTTTCCAGAAACGGGTAGGCCACTTTTTCATCGTCCAAGCGCCAGGGGCTAACGGGATTCCCCGTGTAGCACTTCCAGCCGTCGATGCCCAGCTCCTCGACTTGGTAATCCATGTCATCGCGCCAACCCTCGGCCGTGGGATCGGCGAGTCCGTGGCTCAGCATGCGTTGCGAGCCCGCGGTCTTATTGATCAGGTCGCGCGTTGCCACCATGCCTTCGGCGGGAATGGCGAAATGTTCTTTGTCGCCGATGACCGCGCCCGACATCATGGCCATGACCGTGTCGCTATCGAAGAATATTTCCTTCATATAGTTTTCACGATGCAAATCATCTTCGCCGGGCGGCGCCTCCGCCAGGATCGGGTTCAGGCCCAACTTACCCGTCATGGTGCGAAAAGCTTTCGGTCCCGCGATGCTGTCTTTGACATGATGAGTTTGAATATCCAGGATGAATTGATCCTTGGGCCAGGCCTCGCCAAAAGCAGCTGCTTCTAGGGCTTCGGTTTCCGAGACTTGGTAGTTCGCACCGAATACCTTGTTCATGGCTAAGAAGGCTGCGGCCATGCCACCAGAAGAGAGCAAAAAGTCGCGTCGCGATAGGCCCAGACGGCGGCCATACTCATCCGCCATGGACAGCAGCAATTCTTCGACCTTGCGTTGGTCCATGGTCTGCGGCATGGGCTCAAATTCTTCGTTGGAGACCACTTGGGTCGGCAGTGGTGTACGCACCCCGGTGAGTTGGTCTTTACGGCTTTTGCGAATCCACATGGTTGAGGTCGCTCCTGTTCTTATGCTCCCGACGCAGGTTCGCGCGCAGATGTATAGCTGTCAATGGCGCTTGCTCCGCTATTCGATGTGTGGCGGGGGCTTACGTTTCGCCTTTAGAACCAATAGGCGGTTAGGCCGGATCGCCCACGTCTTCATGCGGAATGCTGGCGGTTTCGGCTTCGGCGGCCCGTAGCCACTGGGTCATCACCGGGTGGGCCGTCAGGTTTTGCGCATACTCGGCGGCCGCAACAGGTAGCTCCCAAGCGTAACTGCGGGCGCGCATGACCACAGGCGCGAACATGGCATCGGCGATACAAAAACTGCCGTAGAGCCAGGGGCCGGCGCGCCCGAAGCGGCCGCGGCACTCGCTCCAAAGTTCGCCAATGCGCTGGATGTCGGCCATGGCTGCGGCGGAGGGTGATGCGATGCGGCGCCGGGCCCGGCAGTTCATGGGAAATTCCTCGCGCATGGCATGAAACCCGGCGTGCATTTCGTGACTCGCGGAACGTGCATGGGCGCGGGCCGGCGGATCAGCAGGCCAATCATCCAAGTCAAAGATTTCCGCGACGTATTCGCAAATCGCGAGGGATTCCCAGACATAGGTCTTGTTGTGCAAGAGTATGGGTACGCGCCCCGTCGGCGAATACTTACGAATTTCCTCTTGTGTATTGGCTTGATCCAGCAGGATTAGGACCTCTTCGAATTCCAGGTCCGCCATGCGCATGAAGAACCACGGGCGTAGCGACCATGACGAGTAGTTCTTGTTACCAATGAACAGAGTGAGCTGATCAGACATAGATAAACTTCCTCCAAATTAGCCCGCGGCAATTTCTTGTGCGACTCGCTCGGCCGAGGCCATGGCGGATTCCAGCCCATGTTCTCGCCGGCGCGTATGCTCGCCGGCAAAATGCAGAAGGCCTTCGGCGGCAGAAATTTCCTGCGCCAATTCGTTGACCTGTCTCGCCGCGTAACTAAAGCCGCAACCGCCGATATAAGCTGTACGTCCCCAAGCTTGATGACCCATCAATTCAAGTTTGCCTTGCGCCGCCGGCCGGATTTTTGTCAGCTGTTCGATCACGAACTTGCCGGCTTCAGCCACCGGGAGTTGATCGATACGCCGGCTGCCGGCGCCATTGATCCACACCAATAGCGTATGTACCTCATCGTCGTTATCCGTCAGCGCGAAGACGCGTTCTAGCGGTCCGTCGCTCCACAGGCTCGGCTGCAGACCGTCTTGTTCCCAAAACGGCGCGGTGGGCCTGAGATAGAACTTAGTCGCTGCGTAGTATTCGCCGTTTGCCGCAGCTGTGACCTTGGCGGGCGATAGTCCGGGGCGAAAATCTATGTGTCTCAGGGCGGTTAGAGGTAGGGCGCAGATCAGTCGTGCCGCTCGATATCGGCTGCCATCTAGGCAAGTCACTTCGACGGTCTTGGTATCTTGCTCGACTCGGACGGCGGCTTGCTGCAAGCGGGGCGCCTGCTCCAGCGTCGCGGCCATAGCTTCGGGTAAACGCTGATTGCCGCCGGCGATTTGTCGCAGGGGCGCAATTTTTTCGCCCGCCGCCGTGCGTTGTTTCCAAGCCGTGATGCCGGCCCGCGTCCGGGCGTTATCACGAAACATCGCCAGCGCGGAGGTGCGTTCCACGGCATTGCCGTTGTAGGTATGGCCGATGAGGTCGATGGCCGCGGGTGAGACACCGTTCTTGCGCAAATAGTCTCCGATGGGGATATCAAGCGGGGCATGTTCTGGCTTAAGCCAGTCATCGAGTTCCACGAGCGGGTTCAGACCATTTAAGAAATGGCTTTCCAGGCGGCTCGGTTCAATGACGCGCTCATCGCCCACGGTTTGATTGACCTTGGTGTTCGCCCACTTGTCCGCGGGTACTAGTTGGCCGCCCACATGATAGGTGAATGGCCGCACTTTAATGCTTGATGGTACGACCGAAAGATCTAGGCGCCTGGCCATATCCAAGACGCGGGCATAGAGTACGCCGATATCGCTGGCGCCCAGTTCGTGCAAGTGGCCAGCAAAATTTTTGGTCTGAACTCGCCCGCCGACATGATCCGAGGCCTCCAGTACCGTTACCCGGTAGCCCAATTCTTCTAGAATCATCGCGCTATTCAGACCAGCAAGCCCGGCACCCAGCACGATTACGTCAGCAGTTTCCGCCGCACGCAGACCATTGCCCGAACCTAAAACCAGTCCGGCCGCGCCGCTGGCGGCGATGAAGTGTCGACGGCTCAGGCCACCGAATCTTGAATTTCTACTTGCCATCGCCTTTGTCCTTACCGGTCATGGTGCGACGCTGCATTATCTGCTCGTGTCAATGGTACCAGCCAGTTTGTGCCCTGGTTAATTGGCTGGAATCGTCGTCGGGCTATCCGGTGGCTCCTCGCCACAAACCTTGGGCACTGTTCGCATAGTACTTTCACGCCGGATTACGCCCAATGGGTTGCATCATTGATCCTGTCGTAGCGCCCTTGCAGCCATAGTGTTTTCATACTGGTCACTGCTCATGTTGATTTTTGGGTGAGCACGATGTGGGCCTAGAATTGCTAGGTCGCTAGCCGCGCTATTTCATCTAGGAAATGCCATGTTTGCTCTGCAACTTCGTTCTCTAATTGCGCCGTTGTTAGTCTGCGCCACCGCCTTGCCAGCCAATGCATCTTTTAAAACAGATAGTCCGACGGTACTGATTACCGGTTCGAATCGCGGCATTGGACTGGCCTTCGTCGATCACTACGCCCAGGCGGGTTGGAATGTGATTGCGACGGCGCGCAATCCCGACAAGGCTCTTGAATTGCTGGCCCTCGCCGAAAAATTTTCGCGTTTGCGTATTGAGGCCTTGGATGTCACGGACCACCGACGCATTGATGAGCTGGCCGATCAGTATCGCAATCAGTCTATTGACTTACTCATCAACAACGCGGCGATCCTCGGCCCGCTACCTGAGCAAACCGTGGGTGGATTGGATTTTGAGCTATTTCAACAGGTCATGGCTGTTAACACTTATGCCCCGCTATATATGTCCCAAGCTTTCACCGAACATGTCGCGGCCAGCGAGCAGAAGAAAATTGTCTCTTTGGCCAGCGGCCTGGCTTCTCTGAGTGGCACCAGCCGCATGCGTGGCTTGTACTACTATCGAATGAGTAAAGCCGCGCTGAATATGGGTATGCGCGGCCTGCGGGCAGATCTGTCCCGGCGGGGCATCATCGTTGCTTTGGTCGCGCCCGGCCTAGTCGGTACGCAGCTACTCGCCGATTCGGGGTTTCGTGGCAAGTCCATTACGCCGGCAGAAAGTGTGACCAAAATGTCGAAGATCATTGCTGGCCTGAGCATCGATGACAAAGGCGAGCCGATTAATGTCAATGGGAAGACTATTCCTTGGTAGCGCAATCGTTGCATCAATCATGGTTCTAGTTTGATCATCATTACAAGATGAGTAATTCAAAGTTAAGTCGCCGCCGTTGGCTAAAAGGCGCCGCCGCGATCGCCGGTGGTGGCTTGGTGCTAGCCCTGTTCCGCGAAGATTTGAAAGAGCGTTCCTTGGCAACGCAGGCTAATACTTTGGAGCCGAATGCCTACCTGCAAATTGCACCGTCGGGTCAAATCGTTCTGCAAGTTGACAAAGCGGAAATGGGGCAGGGTGTCATGACCGGTTTCGTTACATTAATGGCTGAAGAACTGCGCGTACGCCCCGATCAAATTACCGCCCGTTTGGCACCCGTGCACGCTTTATTCCAAGACCCAACCCAAATCACGGGTGAAAGCAAAAGTATGCGGACACGGTGGCTAAAGATTCGGCGCACCGGCGCAGCCGCAAGAGAAATGCTCCGTATGGCCGCGGCAAAGCGCTGGTCCACTGCCGTCGAAGATGTCCTGTTGCCCGGCGATGGCACGCTTGTTAATGCAAATACTAACGAGCAAATAGAGTACGGCCTGGTTGCTGGCGCCGCCGCCGGTTTGGCGGTACCTCGTGATCCTTCGCTGCGCTCGCCCCAAGACTACCAATGGATAGGCACGCGCGTTGCGCGCCCGGATATTCCGGAAAAAGTTAGGGGTGCGCCCCTGTATGGCATTGATGTCCGCGTCCCCGAGCAAGTTACGGCCGTAATTGCCCGACCCAAAAGAGTGGGTGATCTCCTAGTGAGCTTCGATGCCGTCACGGCGCGCAAAGCACGGGGGGTGTACGACATTGTCGAAATTTCCGCCGGTGTTGCTGTATTGGCCGAGTCGTTTTGGTATGCCCAGCAGGCAATTCGGAAACTTAAACTAGACTGGCACCCAGGTCCCGCGGCCGGCGTCGACCAGGGCGGTCTGCGCCGCGAGCAACAGGCGATTCTGAACGCGGATACCGCCGTCCTTGCCCGCGATGATGGCGATGTGGATCAGTTTTTATCGGCATCGGGCTTTAGTTCAGCTGAGTACTTTACGCCTTTTCTTGCCCACGCGCCCATGGAAACCATGAATGCGACCGTTAGGCTAAGCGAGCAGCAATGCGAACTCTGGTTGCCAACCCAAGTGCCCGATATGGCCCGGGAGTTGGCTAGTCAAATGACGGGACTAAGCCGTGATCAAGTGACGGTTCACAGTACTTTCATCGGCGGCGGATTTGGCCGCCGCGCCCTCACGGACCTGGTGGCTGAAGTCGTCGCCATCGCCCAGCAAACGGACCGGCCCGTACAACTGGTTTGGAGCCGTGAAGAAGACATCCGCTTTGACTATTTTCGCAGTGCGACTAGCCATCGCTTGCAGGCCCGCCTAGACCCTGACGGGCGTATCAGTGGCTGGCGCCATCAGCTGGTCGCGCCCATTCTGACCCATCAACTCATGAAAGTCGGTCTGGCCACGGTGTTACCCGAGTGGTTATCGGGTAACCCCACGGACGCGTTGGGGGACCTTTCCTTCAAAGTGCAGCGGCGATTTGTCGGACCTTGGCAAGCCGGTGATGGTTCAAAAACCTTGCCCTATCAGGTGCCCAATGTTCGAGTCGAGATGAGCTATTGGGAGCCAGCCGTCCGCCTGGGTATTTGGCGTTCCGTGGGTAATTCTTACAATGCCTTCGCGGTTGAAAGCTTTATCGATGAGCTGGCGCATGCTGCCGGTGTGGATGCCGCGGAGTTTCGTCGTCGTCACCTCGAGGATCAGCCGAGGCAATTAGCGCTGTTGAGTAAATTGTTGCTGGCGAGCCGTTGGGGTGAGTCCGCCACAGGAAATTTTCAAGGCTTGGCCATGCACAGTTGCTTTGGCTCTATTTGCGGCCAGGTTGCCGAAGTGAAGCTTGCCGATTCGGGAAAAATTCAAGTTCGCAAAGTCACCTGTGTTATTGACTGTGGCACACCGATTAATCCTGATGTTATACGCGCGCAAATGGAAGGTGGAATCATCGACGGGCTAACCGCCGCTTTGTATGGTGAGATCGATATTCAAGATGGCCAGGTTCGACAAAGTAATTTCCATGATTATCCCATGCTGCGCCTAGCCGATACGCCAGATATTGAAGTCGTCATTATGGATTCCGCGGAGCCGCCTACGGGCGTGGGTGAAACGGGATTGCCGCCCATCGCCCCCGCCGTTGCGAATGCGGTTTTTGCAGCAAGCGGCGTGCGCTTGCGTGATCTGCCGTTGCGGCTGCCTTCATCCGCTTGAGGCGTGAGCTTAAGTCGTTAGCCGATATCCGCGGTAATGCGTGGGCCGTCTGTCAGGCAGCCGCCAGCTGCGGCAGTCACGGAGCTTTGTCAGACTGTGTCCTTGGGCCAAACGCCGAGCACCGCGCCTGCGGCAACGCCATTCAGCAGTAAATGCAGCGTATCGAGACCGAGGATATCTAAGCCTTCTACGCCATATACATAACCGTACAAGCGCCCACCCACGAGCAAGAACAGCGCCATCCAAAAGCCGGTTGATACGCCCGACATAAGGTCGCTGGCCTCCCGCCACTTGATGGCGAAGGCGACGCCGGTGGCAATCATCAGCGGCATGATGGGTGACAAGGGCATTCGCGACATGCCGACGGCTTCCATTTCCTGGGCTGAGATGCCCGACCACGCCATCCAGGTTTCGCTGGGTACCAGGACGCCATAAATGATGAAGCCGACTGCGTAGATTGCCAGCGCGGCCACCAGGATCGATAGGATCTTGATACCGAAGATTTGCATGATCAGCGTCTCCGTAATCGATTGAAATTGATCGTGATATTTGAGTATACGCCAGACTTTCGCTAGCCGGGAATTCTACCGGCGGCGACTGGGGCGAATATCCGGGAACTCCGGCTTGGTCCCGGGCCGAGCTGTTACGGAGTTTTGCCCGCCAAGCAAGCTCGGGTGGTCGATTCCTGGCTCGCTGATCGGTAGAGTTGCGCCCTGTCGAATCACAAGGGCTGAGAAGCCAAGCGGGGGAAGGTCTTGGAAAAACCAACAATTGTCGTCGTGAACGGAACGGCGGGAGAGGGTTACTGGGCGGTCAATTATTTGCTGCAAACCGGTTGTTTTGATGTGCGCGCAACGGTGCGACGTCCGGATAGTGCCTTGGCCAATCGTCTGCGGCAGCTAGACGTCGATGGAAATCGCTGCGAGGTTGTGAAGGCAGCCACGGACGATGAAGCAGCCCTCGCCCAAGCCTTTGTCGGGGCTAATGGCATTTACGGAACTAGTGTCTACAACATCTATGCAAAACGTTATCGCCCCGCCAATCCGCAAGAACTGGCTCAAGCTCACGCGGTCGTTAACGCGGCGAAAGCTTGTTCCAGCTTAGAACACTTTGTGTGGCAAACCATGACGCGCTTTGAAATACCGCCCGAAGAACTTGGTTTGGAAAGTCCCATCCATTTTCGAACCAAGTGGTGGTTTGAAGACATAATCAAAGCGGCCGATTTGCCGTGGACCTTCTTGCGCCAGCCGGCTTACATGCGGCAAGTTAAGTTTGGTATGCAGTTCAAGAACCGTTTGGTATGGCCTTATCCACCCGACACGCGGCTGGCCTTTGTGACGGAGGAAGATTTGGGCAAATTAGTCGCGGCTATTTTCGCTAAGGGGGCGACCCTGATGCATCAGGCAATCAATGGCGTTTCCGAGATATTAACGCCGGTCGAGCTGGCGCAAAGAGCACATCGGCTCAATCCTGAGTTTAACCCTCGCTATCGGCAGGCCAGCTGGTTGGAAAATGCGTTTTTCGACTATGTACTGGTTGGCTTGAAACCTGCCTTTCGCTATCCCTCGCAAATCAACAAGAATTTGATGGCGGGTAATTATTTCGCCATGACGCTTGCAGATAAACAGAAATGCGAGGAATTGATTAGCCCTGTCGAGCTATCGACCTTGGAAGATTGGTTGGTAGAACATTTCGATGAGAAAGCCAAGGCCGCATAGAGTGGGAAGCTCGGAATTCTTGGCGGCTTGCTAGGCCGTTGGCCAGCGATAGATGGCGGTGAAATTCGCGTGCGCCGAGCTAAGGCCTTTTTCAGTGTTTTCGTCAGTTCGTAGTCGTTCGCCGATCCGCAAACACGGTTAAGCGGCAGGTTCTCCAAAAAACCTGCCGCTTATTTTTTCTCGGTATACCTTTCGGGCCTTACTGCTTAACCGCCACCGCGCGGATCGTTGCCGTGGCTGTCCCGGCTTTGAATGCTGCCATTTTTACCGTGAATAAATAGTTCACTGCGTTGGTTACGGCTCACTTGCCGACCAAAGCTAACCGCTGTTTGCTTGGTAGCGAAGTGCTTAATCGCACGCTGGCCGCCGCCCTTTTTCACGTCCCAACCGCCTTTGGCATTAGCGACGACGTGGTGACTTTTCAATTTAGCCATTGTCTATCCTTAAGAGTTGAACAATGCGTAAGATCTTGGGTTATCGATCTTTCAACGCGTTGAAGCATGATATCGGGACACATGTTCGCTACCGTGAACGGTTTCCCAATTTGAGCATTGATAGGGTGGTGTGAGCCAAAAATGAGATGTTTGCGCATAAGCTCAGGTTCAACCGCGGAGCTTAGAACAGTAATTGGTCTCCATTTGAGCCACGCTGGGGCGGCATGATTTGAAGCTGAACGGACCCCGGCCGAGATCGTGCTGGCTGGGGGCCCTATGCGAGGGCCGGCCTCGTCGTCGCGGATTTGTACTCGCCGGACCTTAGCGATGTTTTCAGGGAAATTGCACCGAACGACGTTTACGCGTTGGCGATCGATAATGCCAGTAGCAATGGCGTCAGAATTGCCACCGTGACGTTGGCCGCCAGGTAGCGCGGATAGGCGGCAATTGTCTCACCGTGCTTGCTTGCGCCGTACCAGGCGAATCCAGCTAGGGGCATGGTTAGTAGCGCGATCCAACTGAATCTGGGGAGATGGCCGTAGACTATCCCACCCAAAATAATTGTAAATGCCGCTATTGCAAAGCAAGCGTAAACCAAGTTGCCAGTTTTTATGCCGAAAGCAATGGGGAGATGATTGCGCCCAGCATCAGCGTCCGGCTCGATGTCAGGATACTGGTTGAGCAATAACAAATTGTTTACGAGAAAAAAGGGCACCAAGGCCGCCAGCCACGACAATCGCGAATACTCACCGGCCAGTATTACCTGGGTTCCCTGAACCATGAGAATTCCGAAACCAAGACCTGGTGATATTAGACAGAGCAGGGGATGCCGGTTAATCCAACCCGTGTAAGTAACGATTAGCAGCAGGCCGAGCACCCCGATGGGCAGGACCTGCCAGCCGAATTGCAGAACGAAGAAAAGGCCTAGAACTGCAGTCGCTGTCAAGCACGAAACACTGACGAACAGTACGGGCCTAGCCATTTCAGGGTTCTCGGGTAGCGCGCCGCTGCCGCCGCTGAATTGGGTTCGCTTCGTGGCTAAGTCTAGACCGCTTATGAAATCTTGGTATTCATTGAGCGTATTAACGCTCAGGTGGGCGAATAGTGCGGCGATGAGTATCGCGCCAAATAGATAGGGGTCAAGGGTGGAGTTTTCCGCGTAGGCGGTGCTTGCGCCTAGGAGTACGCACACAGGTGTCAGCGATAAAAAGGGAGCCCGGCAGCACCGAAGCACCGCGCTAAATGGAATTGTCGATGGGCGAATCATAATGCGTCAACTTATCGGCGCGATTGGCAGTTGCAAAAAAATTCAATATTCTTTGTATCTTCGGTTCCAACTACGGGCCGACGGCATGTTAATCAGGCCGCCATACATGGATTGTAGTCGATACCGCTTTGCTGGTTGTGGGCTGTCGTAAAAAATCCGGGCCAGCGAGTTTCGTGTTAGCCATGAAGAGGTGCGCATAACACTTGCAATCGCTGCTGCCAAAACCTTTCGGGTAAGCAAGGAGCTGCGCGCTGCTCATACGTTTGGCCCATTCATGCTCAAGACGTTCAGTATCATGGGTGTACCAAGCTTCAATAAAACTCATCTCTTTCCTGAGGTAGTCCACGTGCCAGTGTTGGTTTTTCTGACGTTTTTCGTGGCGCATAATTCGGGCGCGCACGCCTCCCGGTCCGAAAGCGCTGCCCACGTAAATATAATGTCCTTGCCGAAATTCGATCTCACCCAGACCGCCAATTGATAACAGTATTTTTTTCGGGCAGTGGTAAATGATGGCGTAGGTGCCCGGTTGCGAGTCTGGGGTGTTGGCCATTGATGAAGTCCAGTGCATCTACTTGCCCCTCGATGTCTGCAAGTATTAGCCAAGGGGATCATTCGCAACTCGTCTTGGTGCCTCTCCGCTGACGAAGTCATCATTAGGGTCGAGATCCCGGACGTTCTTGCTAGTCCATGTCCTTCGGCTAAGTGCGCGGCTGTTATAGGGGTATATTCTAATTGAGGCCCGGCGGCTGCCCTGAAAGAATGCTAGTCTTTGGTGGCATTCAATTTTCTGGATACAGGGGGCTTGTCATGGCTAACGAGATCCAACATCAGGGTAGGCGGGATTTTCTGCTTAGTTCAGGCTTATTGGCCTTATCGGCCGCACCCGCTATCGCGGTTGCAGCGAACGAGTCCGCAGCACATCAACATCATGCAAACGCCCATGAGGCATTAATTGCCGAAGCGCAACATTGTATTAAGACAGGCAACGCTTGTGCGGCGCATTGCATTGTGCAGATGCGTACCGGTGATACCGATCTTTTGGAGTGCCTGGTGCAAGTGCAGGAATTGGTTGTTGCCTGTGAAGCCTTACTGAAGTTTGCAGCTTTTGATTCCGAACATCTCAAAACCTATGCAAAGGCAACCATTGAGGTTTGTGAAACCTGCGAGAAGGAATGCAGAAAGTTCGAGGAACTGCACACAGAGTGCAAAGAATGTGCGGATGCCTGCTTAGCCTGCATGGAAGAGTGCGAGAAGGTAATCGCTTAGTAGTACCGCGTGGGGCGATGTGGATGTTGGTCCGAATAGATGTAATTTCTTGCCGACCGATGCTCGGCTTCCGACTCTGGCGTTATCCAAGGCCTTAAGTTACGAAAGCTTGTTTAGAGCGACTCTGCTAGTTGGACTCGGGCGGCCGAGCGCATAATTTTTTACTCAATCACTTCTAATAACTGACGGTTGATGCTTGCGAGTTGCCCAATGGTGTCTAGGCGGAAGCATAATTCTCAGTCTTAATGCGGCGTCTCGCGAAGCGGCTATTCGCTAGGCATGGATTGATTGGCGACATCAACGCCGGACTTCGACACGCCAACCCGTAGCGGCGCACCGGCACTCAGGTCAACGGATTCAGACCGAAGCGTTCGACCGTCCTCGTACTGTACCTCAAACGCAATGGAAGTGACGTTTCTTACTTTCACCGGACGCTGAGCGCCGGGCAGTATTATCCCAAGGTCCTTGCGCCGTTCATGCCATAGAGCGGTAACGGATATTTCTTGATTAGAGTCGTTCCATAAGGTTAATGCTGAATTTGTGGCTGGTGTTCTAACCAACAAGAATGTTGTGCTTATGGCCACTATAATAATGCAGGCAAAGATTAGTCGAGAACTGCGCATAAACTTAAGCAGAGTTGTTAACGAAAAACGCGGTTTCCCGATAGGCTAATTTTTTGAGGAGAACACGATTTATTCGAAGTCATCATTTCACAACCAATTATAGAGCTTGCCGGTATGCCGCGCTGGTTCTACTGGGCATCTGGTTCGAATTGGGCCTTAGGGCGCGCGCTATCAATCCGTCGCGATGTACTGAGTTTCTAGAAATTCCATGATTCCTTCTTGCCCGCCTTCGCGACCGATACCCGACTGCTTCATGCCACCAAAGGGCGCGGCGGGATCTGACACGAGGCCCCGGTTCAAACCGATCATTCCAAATTCAAGTTGCTCACTAAGCGCCAGGCCGCGTTTTATGTCCTGGGTATAGAGGTAGGCAAGCAAACCATGGTCTGTGTCATTGGCGACAGCGACAATATCGTCGCTGTCGTCAAAACGCAGGATAGCAGCCACCGGGCCAAATATCTCCTCGTTCACGCAGTTGGCATGCGCGGGTACATCCACCAATACAGTGGGTGGATAGAAATAGCCTGGCCCGGGTGGGACTTTACCGCCTAGCAAGACGCGGGCGCCTTTGGAAACTGCATCGTCCACGAATGCCGCGACTTTGTCTCTGGCTGATTGATTGATCAACGCACCGAGCTGCACACCAGGCTCCAAGCCATTACCCATTGTTAGTTTTTGCATGGCCGCGACAAATCCTGCGACGAAGTCATCATAGACGGCGCGGTGAATATACAGACGATTGGCCGCAGTACAGGCTTCGCCGATGTTGCGCATTTTCGCCAGCATCGCGCCTGCTATGGCGCTTTGAATATCTGCATCCGCCAACACGATAAACGGTGCATTGCCGCCCAATTCCATGGCCGGATTAATGACACGGTTGGCCGCCTTCTTCAGCAACTCCTTGCCCACCGCCGTAGAGCCGGTAAAGGACACCACTCGCGTTCGCGAGTCATCGAGTAGGCGGCTAACCACGTCTTCGGCGTTGCTCGTGGGGAGTAGATTAACCACGCCCGGCGGTACGCCGGCCCGCGCCAAGATATCGCCAATGGCGAGGAGGGTTAAGGGTGTTTCCGCCGCTGGCTTCAGTACTACGGTGCAACCAGCGGCTAGAGCGGGCGCGAGCTTGCGTGCAGCCATGGCCGCGGGAAAATTCCAAGGGGTAACTAAAATAGCAACGCCGGCGGCACGATGCTGCACGATGATTCTGGCGCCGGAACTCGGACCGCGAGACAAGCGACCGAAATTTCTCACGGCCTCTTCGGCGAACCACCGAAAGAATTCCGCCGCATAGCGAATCTCAGCCAAGGAATCAGGCAATGCCTTACCGTTCTCCAGCGTGATGAGCTTCGCGAGTCGCTGTTCTTCAGCAATGAGCATTTCATAGGCGCGGCGCAGAATCTCGGCCCGCTCCCGCGCTGCCCTTGCTTGCCAATCAACCAGCGCCGCCGCCGCGGCGTCCATGGCATCCTTGGCATCCGCCACGCCCCCGTCGGCAACGCGTGCGATGATTTTTTCGGTCGCGGGATCAACTACATCGAAACGCATTTGGCTGGCGCTTTCTCGCCATATGCCATTGATGAAGAGTTCTTGTGGATTCTTGCTCATGCTGGGCAAACTATCCGAGCCAAGTTAGCACGGCGACCGCCAGTAGTCCTAGCCAACCGGGGTGCCGACCTTTTGTGCCAAAGAGTACCAAGAGTGAACTGATTGTCATGGCTCCCGCGATTGAATGCACCAGAAATGTTCGATTGAGGCCTGCGGATGCGGGCTGCGATAGCTGTAACAAGATGGCGCCGAAGGCAAAACCGAATACGCTGACGATATGCCAGCTTGCCCAGAGTATTCTCACCTGCCGTTCTTGCAGCAACGGTTCTCCGGCGGTAGGCGCCAGCCCACCACGGCGCATTTTCCGAAAAATCAAAATCTCACCCAATACCGAGTGAATTGTGCCGACGATTAAAGTCAGCAGTCCAGCAATGAATAAGGAGGTTTGCATGGTCGTTCCTCGCTAACGCGCTCAGCTATATTTCTGGTTGGCAGCTACCGCCGATACTCGGCCGATGTTCCCGCGTCGTAATTCGGATCGATAGAATATGCGGTCGTCACCGCTGTTTATAGCAGTAGCTGAAACAGGTGGACATCCAGTAGCTTCCCGAATTTTTTCCCCACTTCCTTCATGGTGCCAACATATTGATAGCCAAAGCTTTCGCAAAGGTGAATACTGGCATCGCCGCCGTCGGTAATGCGGGCGATGAGGCAGTGTAGGCCGAGTTGACGGGCCTGTTCGGTGAGGGCGGAATTGAGCCGCCGACCATAGCCGCGGCCATGAAATTCAGGATCAATATAAAGGCTGCCCTCGGCGGTTTCCGCGTAGGCTTGCTTAGCCGACCAAGGACTCAGACAAGCCCAACCAACGACTTGCTTGTTTACTTCCATCACGAGGACGGGATGCCGTGCATCGCGTGAGGTCAGCCAAGCCAGCCGATCAGCCGGCGATTTTGGCTCGGTGTCGAATGTTGATGTCGTATGCAAGATTGCATGGTTATAGATTTTGGCAATTACTTCGATATCCGAACGATGCGCGGGACGAATGACGATTTCAGAATTCAAGGCCATCTTGGCAGCCATCATCGGCTTGCGTATTTCTACAGAAAACTAGCTCGCCGTTTCTAATGGTGTAGTCGACGCGCGAGAATGCTGCAACATCTTCAGCCGGGTCATTGGTATAGATAACGATGTCAGCGGAGGCGCCGACACTTAGGGTGCCGGACTCAAGGGAAAATCTTTCGGCAGGGGCCGTTGTCATGGAGGCGAGGATATCGTCAAAATCCATGCCCGCTCTATTCATTAGCAAAAATTCATCCCGTGTGTCGTGGTCAGTCATGTAGCCAACGTCGGTGCCAAATAATATCTCGCCGCCTGCTGCATGGTATTCGGCGAGTTGCTCGACTGCCATTTTCTGCATCGCCTGGATGGCCTTTTCGCCCGCGCCGGATCGTCGCAATTCATAGGACCATAGTTTTAGTGTGGGTATGAGAGCGACATTGTTTGCGCGCATTCGGTTGACGAGCGCCTTGCCCAGGGCTTTAGGTCCAGGAGCGGTGTGGGCCAGAATGTCTACGCCGTTGTCCACCGCGTTCATCAGACCCGTGCGATCTGTCGGGTGGGCGACTACAAATCCGCCACGCTCATGCGTTGCAGCCGTGACGGCGCGAATAATGTCTGGCGGCAGGTGAATCGTTTTCATGGGTCCCATGAATGACCCGGAAAAGATCTTGATGCCTTGTGCGCCGGCGTCCAGAACCGCATTGACCAGAGCCTGGGCATCGCCTGGCGCTGATAGTTCCGGCAACCGTATATCCGGCAGGTAGGCGGGCGTTGCGTTGGTATAGACGAAGCTACCGTTGGCCATGAGAATTTTTGGGCCCGTCAATTCACCCGCCTCGATAACCCACGCGAGGTTCGAGGTGGCGCTGATGTCCGAACCTGTGTCCAGCACGCTGGTGAAGCCGTAGCGCAATAACATGTCGTGAACAATCTGTTTGGCGTCGGTCTCTAGAGCCGGGTCCGTAAAGTGAACATGACTATTCCACAAGCCTGCTGTTGCGGCCCGGCCTTTTGCATCAATAACCATTTCACCATCCACTCTCATGCCGGTGCCCAGGTGCGCAATTTTTCCATCGCGAACGGCAATAGTGGCCCCTTCCAGGGGTGGTGAATTGGGCGCCGTATACAAACGTACATTTTGGATGATCAAGTCAGCCGGTGAAGGCATGCGGGTCGCGCAGGCGGAGACTAGTGAGAAGCTTATTAGCAGAACTAAATGTCTAAACATGTCAACACCGAATCACGGCCACGGCCGCACAAAGTTTAAGCTTTCATGAACCCTTGTTTGCCGGTTCGTTGCTCACAAAATCTACGTATCAAGATACTCGGTCCGCGGGATGGCATAGACCACCTCGTCAAGCTCAAGGCCGGCCATGGACATTACTTTCTGCTCCAAGACTATCTTGCCACCCAGAGTCTCAGCAATCTTTCGGCTAGGCGTATTTTGCCGGTCGACGGGATAGACAAGATGCGCAAAGGCTAGACGCGCCTCTGCCCAGGTCTTAACGCCGGTGATTGCTTCGAGACCATAACCCTTGCCGTGGGCCGATTTTTTTAGCCAGATACCCAGTTCAGGCTCAGGAAACTGATCCCGCAAATGCAAACCGCAGAGCCCTAAAAATTCTTGCTCGCGGCGATCAATAATCGCCCAGTGAAAATCTGTGCCACTAGCTTGTCGCTCTAGCGCTTCACGTACAAAGTCCTCCGTGTCGGAAAGCTGGCGTGGCGGCGCCGGTAACATATAGCGTGTGATTTCCGCCGTGAATTCTTGGTAGATCTCGGTCGTGAATGCTGCTGTTAACGTTGCAAGTTGCAATCGATTGCAATCGATAGGAATGTTGCTGAAGTCGATCGGTGGGCCGGAGAAATTGAAGGGCATGGGCGCTATCGTCGTCGGAAGAATGGAGTTGATATCGGCACTGTTGCCCACGTTAACAAACATCGGCTGTCCTTGGGAGAGCCCGTGATGCCTGACAAGTGAAAATCTTAACTAGTATCGGGTTTGAGTGGCGAGAGTGTTTTTGCAGCGCGGAACATCCCATCTGGGCGAGTTCGATTGCCAAGCATTTTGAGAACTTCATCACTTGACTTGAGATGGGCGCAAGGTAAGGTTTTTCAACAAGTGTGATTCTTGTCGGCCAGTTACTATGAGCAAGAAAAGAGCGTTTCTCCTACATCTCTCCATCAGTGCTACGATCGTGGGGATCGTTCTGGCCTTGATATTTTTCCTATGGTACCCGGCGCCTTATTTTAAGGTCGGTGGTGCCAGCGATGTTGTAAAGATTCTTGTTGGTGTGGATCTGGTACTGGGCCCACTGCTGACGCTGCTATTGTATCGGCCCAATAAGCCGAAGCTTTTACTGGATATGTGTTTGATAGCGGCTATTCAGCTGTCGGCGCTCGTTTATGGTGTAACAACCATTTATCAGGAGCGCCCCTACTATGTCGTCTTCGCGATTGACCGTTTCGAGGTTTTAGCGCGAAAGGATGTATCGATCGATCCCAATGAGTATCCGGTTTTTGCGACTAAGCCTTGGCGAGGCCCTATCTATGCGGTCGCATACTTGCCCGACGATCCCGTAGCACGAAGCCGCGTATTGGAAGAGGTGATGTTTGAAGGTATGCCCGATATCGACCAACGACCTGAATTTTGGCGCAGCTACCAAGAGAACTCGAATACTGTTCTGAAAAAATCTAAGCCCCTAAGCGAACTCAAGGCGAATGATGCAGGGTTACGCGAAGATATTGCGGAAATCGCCGCGACCAAATCCGGAGTGGTCCCAGTTTATGTTCCCGTCATTGGGAGGAAAGGTGCAATGACTCTTGTGTTGAACCACCAGACCCGTCTACCCATTGCCGCCCTGGATATTGATCCCTGGGAGACGGCAAAAGTCGCAGAGCCTGAAACCTCTGTTGCGTCTAGTCGGTGAATTTGCCCCAGCCTTTACCAGTCGTTAATCACCAAGAACTCATACTAGTGAGTTCATGGACCGGATATCGGGGATAAGATCACTCTCGCTTGCCCCAACTTGTTATGGGGCGACATGTTGCGAGTGTAACTCACATGAAAACTAATGAACTATTGACTGGTACCAGGAGCTTTTAGACACCTGACTTCACTTTATCGAGCAAGTTTTCATCGATAATTGCTAGACCTGCTTCATGTGCTGCTTCCAGTGCTGCTGCGGTCACCGCCTTTCGAAAGTTAGCCGGAATACTTTTCAGGCGAGCACCGGCCCCCGGGGTAAAACATATTCCTGCTTTCTGGCTATTGAGCTCTGCAAGAAACGCGTCATCGCCAACCTTTGGTACATCGTCGCCCGCAGGCTGATCATCAAGCGAATTACACGGCACAATTTCCAGGTGTGCAATCTCTCTTGATGGCGTGTTCATCGGATCAAGTGACGGTTGCTGTTCAGCCGCAATAGCAACCCGGTGCATCACTCTCACGGCCGGGTAGAAATCATCAATGCCGCGGTGAACGGTGCAACGGTTATCCCACCATGCAACTGAGCCTTTTTTCCAGGTAAAGCGACAAGCAAACTCGGGGCGATAGCTCAGTTTGCACAGGTAGTCGAGCAACAAGTCACTCTCTTCCTCTCCTAGCTCATGTATTCGCTTACTCAGCAGCTCATTAACATATAGTGATTTTCGGCCCGTATCCGGATGACGCACAACTACCGGATGAGAGTGCGGCGGATTGCGTGCCATCATCTTGTCGTAGCTCTCACCACTGCTATGCTCCAACACAGATTGCCCGAAGCTCTTAGCCAATGAATGTTCGCAGGTCATGCTTTCGAGAAACTGCTGCAGGGGTTCCGATAGAGATTCATAAACCTGCTCCATATTGACCCAAATCGTATCGCCGCCATATGCAGGAACATCGATGGCTCGCAGGATGGACATTTTTGTTGGGTATTTGTGGAAACTATCATCATGATGAAAATTCACATCGGAGCCCATTCGATTGTTCTCGTCATACTTTTGCGAAGTCATCATGGGATAGCCCTTTAACGCCGGTATAAAATCTGCATCAGCGGGAGTCCCTATCCTGCGTACGAAATCCACATGATCATCATCGTTCATCAACTGATCATGAAAGAACAGCACCTTGTATTGAAGCAAGGCGGCGTTTAGTTCAGCCACATGTGCATCGCTCAAATCAGCGTTTAACTGCACAGCTGAGACTTCAGCGCCTAAGGTTCCGGCAAGTGGATGACATTCAATTAGCTCGAAACTGTTCGCCGTAACTTTAGATGCCTTAGTCATGCTCATTACTCCAACTGGCTTATTGTCATACATGGAGATAAAGCAGCTGCTTTACCTAAAACAACACTATAACAAGCGCCTGATGTAAAGCAACTGCTTTATCTCAGTTCCTGAGTCAGGCACAATGGACTTATGCCAGTTGATAAAGCAATTACACGTGAAAAGCTGATTCTGGCGGGTGAGAGACTGATTGCCGAAAAGGGTCTCGATGGCGTATCACTAAGACAGGTCAACATTGCCGCCAAGCAGAAAAACACCTCTGCAGCGCTTTATCATTTTGGCGACAAGCAGGGTCTGATCATGGCCATTTTCGATTACCGTTTGAGCCACGTTGATCAACTAAGACACAAAATGCTTGATGAGGACGAAAGCACACCGCGATCAATCATTAAGGCATGGATATTTCCCGACGCACACGAAATCACATCAACTAAAGGTGGCTCACACCACGCACGATTTCTCGCGGTACTCGCCAACAGTCCCGAGTTTAATTTTAATGAGCTGTGGCAGCGCGAGTCCGCCAGCAGTTATTTGCGCGTTGCAAATGGATTGCGAATACATTTACCCGATATTCCAGAACAAATATTTACCATGCGCTTTGGTATGGCCATGATACAAAGCATCTACGCGATGGCTGATCAAGAAGAATACCACCGAACAACTTCCAGGCTATTTATCAATCATCTTGTCGATGTAATCGAGGCTATTTTCGCAGCACCAATTTCCAGGGAAACGGCAGAGGAGCTGACGCAGGCTAAAATAGAAAATAAAGGGAGACTCAAGGCAATAGATTGATACGCTAATTCGCCGCACTAGGATCGCCGTTTGACAACACAGTCACTGGCTAAGTGGCACGCAACCTCACTCCTATCAGCACCGGCTTAGATCGCCCATCGACGTATTCGCATGGGACAACCGAAATATCCTGAGATTCCAGCCCGACTACAAAATCTCGAAAACTAGAGTAGATCTCGTGGCCTTCCGGGAGGTCGGTATACAAGTCAGCTACGGCAGCACGCTCACCCATTCCGAAAACCAAACCGACATATATTCCTCTGTCTTGGTCGGTAAACTTATATGCTCCACCAGCACTTTCACCAGAGGCTTCTAAGCCATGATGATCGGCAAACCTAATGAAATACGGGATTAATTGCCGGCCATAGTCGAATTGCCGCTCAAGGGTCTCGTCGTCTGCCACTACGATGTCGTAGCAGACTTTTGCCTCATGTACTTCAGATGAACACGCCGCCTGCGACAGAAGACCAATGGCGACTAAGGCGAGATGTTTCACAAGCGCCACTTAACGCCTCAAACACCGACGTGGCGAAGCCACGTCTCGGTGCTTTGACTTGGTTAGTAGGCACATTAAGCTGATTGTTCAACGGTAAGTTTAAAGCCGAGTGCCCTGGTTACCTTTGCGATTGTGGCGAAAGAAGGGTTTCCGTCGGACGACAGCGCCTTGTAAAGGCCTTCACGGGTTAAACCTGTATCTCTGGCGAGTTGGCTCATGTTCTTGGCACGAGCAATGATGCCCAGGGAATGAAGAAGGAATGCCGGGTCGTCGGCAGCTTCCTCAAGGCAAGCATCAAGATACACCTGAATATCCTCATCGGTTTTCAGGTGTTCGGCTGAATCCCAATTTTTTGTTTCAATAGCCATATCTACAGCTCCAGTTGCTGGGCAATCTCCTTGGCACGAGCGATGTCTTTGGACTGTGAATCTTTGTCGCCGCCATTCAGCAGGATGATTACCTCGCTTTTATGTTGCACGAAATACACTCGATAGCCGGGACCGTAGAAGATGCGCATTTCACTGACGCCTTCGCCAACGGGGCTTACATCACCGAAGTGACCCAGCTGCATGCGATCGATACGTACCTGAATCCTAGCCTTCGCTTGGCGGTTCTTGAGATTTTGAAACCATTTGTCGAATACTGCGGTGGTACGTATCTCAAGCATGGTGTGAACTATAGTTAACAACTGGGTGGATGTCAAACACAGTTGACAAAATATGGTGTGCCTACTAACGCCCGCAACAGTGGCGGTTGAGGCGGGGGGACCGCAGCGGCAGCGAAGGAAGCACCGGGTCAACCGTCCGGCGACCAACGGGAGCGTACTGACCACACTGGTTACATGCCGACTTCATCCTTGAGTACTTTGACACAATATGAATTAAGGCTTTCATTCTCCTTTAGTGATTCAATTGCGAGACGTTCGTGCAACGCCTCGCCTAAGCGAATGTTAATACGCCCAGAGTACTTCTTACCCGCAGTACCTGGCGGCAGCACCACACCATCTGCTTCGTGAATCTTGATCCACTCATCAATGATGCCGGCAAGCTTTGCGTACACCTTAGCTTCATCTTTGCCATGCACCCCACCCAATGCTCGGCCAGGTACACGACCAATAAAACATTGATCTTCTTCAGACCACTCAACAACTCGCAAATATTGATTACGCTTCGTCATCTTCAACTAGCTCAATACCTCTCGCAACATCCTTGACTTGATACCGCTTAGCATCCTGACCTAACTGGCCACTGAGAGTAATGTTCACGCCCTGAGGATGACGAAAATTGCGGTGACTGTCTTTGCCACCACGATTCACAAAACCAGCAGACTCAAGATCTCGGATTAACTCGCGAACTTTAGGCGGCATATATCAATGGCACCATATTGGTACCAAGAGAACAATCTGCAGTCGAGAACCGCATACCTAAGGCATATAACGTCAGCAACAGCGGCGTTTGACGCTGGCGTGAGTTTGGCGTTCCGCCAAGGGAGCGACAGAGTCAAATGTCCGTTGCTTGCTTGTTAGGTGTCATGAGCACCCAGCCCAAACTGAAGACATACCTAGTGTCGCTCTGAATCTTGGAGACACTATGCGTTGATTGATCCGGGCGAAAAAGCTTAATCCGCTTTGATTCGAATATCGGATTGCTGCAGAAAAACTCACCGCCTATTTTGGCGCTTCTTAGAACAACGTTAAGTCGAAAATGCCGCTTTCCATCCACAGGATCAGTGTGCTCAGGGATCTCGGAACCAGGACGAAAACGTAAGATGTAGCAATCGAAGGGCAGGATGAACGGGTTACCAAAAAGCAGCATCTTGTCGTATCCAGTTTGCTGACGCCCGCTTTGCCATCGCAATAAGTTACGTAGAGCACTCATGTTCGCCACCGAGCTCGACATGACACTAACGTCTCAAGCAGAGGCGCCAGCGCAGCTGGCGTCCTTTTGCCGTGACTGGTTATGGGGCGCTTGTGTCATGGCTAACGATGTGTATAATTATCGTTATTAATACACATTTGGATCTATGATGAGAACTAATATTGTAATCGATGACAAGCTGATGAACGCGGCCATTAAGGCGTCGGGCGCCAAAACCAAACGCGAAGCAGTGGAGATGGGACTGCGCACCTTAGTGAGACTCAGCAAACAGCAACAAATTCGCGGCTATCGCGGTAAATTGAAATGGCACGGCAATCTCGATGAAATGAGAACAGACGAGTGATCTTGGTCGATTCGAGCGTTTGGATCGAGTATTTTAACGGCCAGAATAACTCCCACACTGACTACCTCGACAACGTCTTGGGCACCGAACCGGTGGGCATAGGCGATTTGATGCTCACCGAAGTGCTGCGGGGATTTCGCTCCGATGCAGGCTACAAAACTGCAAAATCGTTGTTAACCGACTTACCTGTTTTTGAGATAATCGGACCAGCGCGTGCCATCAAAGCCGCAGACAACTATCGACTCCTTCGTAAGAACGGTATTACAGTTCGAAAGACAATAGATACCCTCATTGCAACTTTCTGCATTGACCAAAAATACCCACTGCTATTTGCCGATAAGGACTTCAAACCGTTCGTTACCTACCTCGGCCTGCGATCTGCGATGAGTGCCCCATAACGCAAGCGACAGCGTCGCTTGCTTTACCTTGTTATAAGCCGACTTCATCCTTGAGCACTTTTACACAGTATGTATTGAGACTTTCATTTTCTTTCAATGACTCAATGGCAAGTCGCTCATGCAGTGCAGCGCCCAGGCGAATATTGAACCGGCCCGAATATTTTTTACCCCCTGTCGCAGCCGGTAATTTCACTCCATCCTCTTCATGGATTTTTACCCACTCGTCAATCAGTCCACCGAGTTTTTCGTATACCTTGGCTTCATTCTTTCCATGAACCCCACCCAGCGCCAATCCCGGCACTCGGCCGATAAAGCACTGGTCTTCTTCACACCACTCGACGACTCGCAAATATTGATTACGCTTCTTCATCGCTTACTAACTCTATGGCTTTTGCTACATCCTTAATTTGGTAACGCTTGTCATCGTCAACTAGCTTTCCGCTTATAACAAGACTCATGGTGCCGGACACTCATATTTGTATTAACGGGCAGTCCAAACAAGTACACCTCTACCGTTGCCTTTTGTCGAGGATGTGGGGATCGCACCACCAACGGCAGCAAGACTGCAAAAATGAGCAAAAATGAGTGTCCGGCACCATGATTTTGCGATGAGATCTATACAACAATATTGCTGGCCAAGCGGAATGTTGAAGGAGGGCTGAATCACGCCTTATTTTTTGATGTGATGCCTTTTCTCGGAACTATTTTGTACGACACGGTCATTGCCAATGGTCAACTAGACGCTGATTTTGACCCGGATGGAATGAAGTGAACCAAATCTATTCTAAAAAACACCGAGGTTTCTGCGGAAGCACTTGAGAGTATGCGCCAATTGGCGCGGCTGACTGTCAATCGCTCGGAATTTGTGGACTACAAGCTCGGTCACCGCGTTACAGCGCCGGACTAACAGGCTGTTGAAGCAGTCTTCCAGGGTATATTCAGTACCCTGCTGGTTCACCTAATGGGTTGAGACCGCCGCCGATTCACGTCAATATCGCAATCACTTAGTTTTGCAATAAAGAGGTGTGCATAAATTGAATTCACGAGTATATTCGCTGGCAGCGAGCGCACTGATTTACTTGCTGGCTTCCGCGGTAATTGCAAGCACCCATAACGAACCTGTTATTGCCCTTAAGTCAGGCGCCATTAAAGGCAGCGCGGCAAATGGTGTTGCCGCTTTTCGCGGGATTCCCTATGCCGCACCTCCGGTCGGTGAACTGCGTTGGCGTGCCCCACAGTCGGTAAAGAAGTGGGCGGGCATTCGCGACGCAACCCGCAATGGCCACGTTTGTCCTCAGCCGCTGGATAGGTATGGGGATTGGGCCGATTCGGCCATACGCCAGGCCGGGCTTAGCGAAGATTGTTTGACGCTAAACGTTTTCACGCCTGCAGAGCTACCGGAAGATCCGCTGCCAGTGATGTTCTATATACACGGGGGGAACATGCAGTTTGGTTCCGCCGCAATACCGCTTTATTCGGGTGAGATACTTGCCACCAAAGGCGTTGTGCTCGTGGTGATCAACTATCGGCTCGGCTATTTCGGCCGTTTCGGGCATCCGGCATTGACGAAGTTACAGGCGGATGAGCCGCTGGTGAACTATGGCCTGATGGATCAGATTGCAGCACTGGAGTGGGTGCGCGACAACATCGCAGCCTTTGGTGGTGACCCGGGAAACGTAACGATTTTCGGGCACTCGGCAGGCGGCGTATCGGTGAACTATCTGATGACAACCTCACAGTCGAGGGGTTTGTTTCACAAAGCCATCGCTCAGGGCAGCGGCGTATTGATTGATCGCAGTTTGCACGCCTTTGTGGACACGCCTCGCGGCCTCACCGGAAAATCCAGCGAAACGATCGGTCTGGAACTGGCGGCCGAGTTCGGCATCACCCCACAAAATACGCCGGATGATATGGAAGTAGTGCGTAAACTACGCCAATTACCATGGGCCGATATCATCGCCTACCAAAAGAAGGTCCAGCGGCCGTTTAATCCTGTTATCGACGGCAAGCTGGTTGCCGACAATCTCGCGGAAGTCTTCGAACGTGGGGAACAACATGATGTTCCATATATTGGGGGTGCGAACAGCTGGGAGTGGAATCAGATTGCCAATCTGCCACTCATCGGGAAGTGGTTTCTGGGGGGCGCTTTACTTGAAGGTCTGAGCGATGAAGATCTGGCGATATTTGACGATGCGTGGACGCGCATTGGTTTGTCACAGCGTTGGTTTTCAGACGGGCTGTTTCTAACGTCGACGCGCTATTTGGCAAAACAAATGGCCAACGTGAATTCGCCAGCCTGGCATTTCCATGTGACCTATCGGCAGACAGCGATACGGGATCAAGTGCCAGGCGCCGGTCACGGCGTGGAGATGCCGGGGCTGTTCGCGAATCTGGATGAGCATCCGGAATATCAGCGTCCGGCAGAAGCTGTCGAGCATGCGCCAAGCGCAGAAGATCTGGCCTGGTCGGACATGGTGCGCAGCTATTGGCTCAATTTCGCGAAGACCGGAAATCCGAATGGCCGCGGGTTGCCGGAGTGGCCGGAGTACGAGCCAGCAACAGACCTGACACAGGAGCTTGGTGTGGAGACCGGGCCGCGGGCAAATCTCAACAAGGTTACACTCGATTTTCTCGAACAACGCGCACTGGTCAGGCGGCAGCGGCTGGATGCCGAGTATCCGATTCAGTAGTTGATGGACATCAAAACCGTACTTACCGGGATTACGTGCTTCCTACTTCAGAAAAATCAGGACTGAGTGGCACAATAATGGCCCAAAATACAAAGCTGATGCCAACAAAATATTTCGCGCTACGGAAATAAGCTACTGGCTTCCCGCTCGCATCAACTTCCTTGTCCCGAATTCGAGTGATGGAATAGGCCATAGCGATCAAAGTTGCGATATACGCAAAATCTAGTGCGTTCAACCACAGGTTTGATGTGTCTGGCAACGTTATCTATCCGTTTCGGACTAGCATTGAGAAGAAAGAGGACTAGGAGGAAATCATACAAGCATGACAAGCTGGTGAGAGTCAGGCTGCCGCATAACGCTGTGAACAGCTGCGTTTGAAAGCGGCGAGCATTGGCGACAGCGATTGCGAGCCGATCTCAAACGGTTGCTTCACTGGTTATGCGGATTCATTTCGGTTCCGGCGCATTTTTTGACAACCTATCCAGCAGCTCTCGATCGAACGGTTCATCCGTGTGCTCACGGTACTTCTTTACCGCAGCCCATGCCTCATCGTAACGGCCCAAGGCATTGTTGGTACGTGCCCATTGAAAATAGAGATAGGGCTTAGAAACTTCAGAATCCTGCTCCGCAGCCAAAAAAAGCTCGTTGGACCTGTCGTAGTGACGTTGTTGTTCTTGCCCAGTTGATAGGTTTCCGTGCAGCGCGCAAGCCGCATATAAAACTGCTAGATCCGGCATGTAGCTCTTATGCAATGGCCCTTTAGACAGACCAGTCTCCATCAGATCAATCGCTTCGCAGTACTCACCTTTGTCATGAGCCACCACCGAGAACCCCCAATACGCATCCGGATTGTTTGGGTTCAGCAGCCACGCTTGATTGAACCGACGCATAGCTTTTGCGTTCTCATTTCGCTGATAAAAAGCGAAACCCTGCTCGGCGAAAGCAATACTGGCCTTTTCCCGGCTGCCATAGTGACGAGTTACATTTCCAATAAACTCGTCGTCGCCCTTTTTCAGACGAGGGTTAGCCGCGCGATCCATGCCGCCGTACATCGGAACTTGGTCGATCGGCGTCAAATTGCCGGTGCTTGTCGCGCAGCCGGACAGCCCGAGCACAACTGTGCCAAGGTATATCGCGGCGGCGAAACGACTAATCCGCATAACGCCCACAACATGCGCCGCTGTAGGCGGCGTCGACGAGGCGACCGGGTTTCCCGGTCGCTTGATTGTGCTTGTTAGTGCGCGACGCCACTACTTTGCCAAAATGATATAGCAGCTTCCGAAAGCATCTCATCGAGCATTGCCCAAGCATATGTTTCACGACAAATTAATTGACGAATTTCCTCTACTATTTGCGTCATGGTTTCGATTGAAGCCTTCAAGGCTCCCCAATTGAGGCCAAGATCTGCAATGTCCAAGGGTTTGTATTCGCCATCTTTAACTCTAAGCTCTGTATGCGCGGTAACTTTATCTCTAATATTACGAAACGCATCCAATTCCGAACTATCTGAAAACGCATTCCATAACTCGATGAGTTGCTCGTAATTCGTATCAAATTCTGCTTCTCGTTCTTTGGTCTCTTGAGCGTCCAACTCATGTGACCTTGCGATGAATTCGGGGCAACTATCTTCTTCTTCCCACACTGTGTGGGCTTCGGAATAACTCTCCTTCCATTGATCGCGAAGCTCAGAATCCAGTGATGCCATTAGTTTAGAAATACTCGGCGCCCTTCCATCGCTGTCTGTAGCCAATTTTGCTACATCTTGAGCGCAAGACAAGAAAAGCGAGTTCCTCAGAATAATAAATCCACGCATTGCAGGAGTGCCCTTAAACATCGAGATAACGCTTGCGTCAAAGAGCATAGGATCCAAAATGGCATAGCGCTCTTTAAGCGCAACAATGCCCTTTAATAGGTGCACCGCGTGCGATTCCATTTTTTGTCGTCCGGAGTGCACTAACTTGCGCCCTAACGCCTGCAACAGCGGCATTTGACGCTGGCGTGAGCTTGGCTTTCAGCCAAGGGAGCGACAGAGTCAAATGTCCGTTGCTTGCGCTTGTATGGTTCGTTTTGCATCAGAACGGGTAAAGTGAGGCCCACCTTCAGCTTGCGGTTGAAGGCCCGGGTGCAACAGCTCGATGCTTGCGCGGTTCCTTGTTAAAGAGACCGGTAACCAGTGGGAGCGTTGCACTTCTCCAAGTAATAACTCGAACAGTCACTAGGGCCTCGAGCCCGTATTGCAAGGCGGAGTCAGCTTATCATGAATACCCATCACGAGATCAACGTCGGTATCGATGCCAGTAAAGCCCAGCTCGACATCTACATTCGACCCCTGGGCCAGTGCTTCAGCGTTAACAACACACCGGCGGGAATTAAGTGCGCCATCCAGCGCCTCAAAGCCGTACGCCCGACGCGCATCGTCATCGAAGCCACCGGGCGATTAGAATTACCCTTTGTCGTGGCGGCACAAAACGTCCGCTTGCCGATCACCGTCGCCAACCCCACCCACATTCGCCGCTTCGCCGGTGCCCTGGGCACGTTGGCCAAAACCGATCACCTCGATGCCCAAGTCATCGCCCACTTTGGCGCCGCCCTCAAACCCCAGCCCACCCCGCTGAAACCCAAAAACGTACGCCTCATCAGCGATCTGCTCGCCCGCCGCCGACAGTTACTTGACATGGCCACCATGGAAAAAAATCGCTTGGCCATCTTGCCCAAGGCGCTGCACGCCGGCTTGCGAATGCACCTGAAACAACTCAACAACGCCGTCAGCAAACTCGAACGGCAGCTCGATGAGCTCATCGATGACACGCCCGAATTCCAGGCTAAACGCGATCTGCTGTTAAGTGTTAACGGCGTCGGCAAAGTCCTCGCCTACACCTTGCTCAGTGACTTGCCCGAATTGGGCCAATTGAATCGTCAACAAATTGCCGCCTTGGTCGGCGTCGCACCGATGAACCGCGACAGCGGTCGATACAATGGCCGACGACACATTCGCGGTGGCCGCTACCGCGTGCGCAGCGTGTTGTTCATGGCCATCATGTCGGCCATGCAATCTAATCCGAAAATAAAACGCTATTACGAACGACTCAAAGCCGCCGGCAAACCCCCCAAGGTCGCGATGGTCGCCTGCATGAGAAAACTACTCACCATCCTCAACGTCATGGTCAAAAACAATCAACATTGGAATCCTGATTTAGCTTAAATCTCTTGACTTGTGACCACAGTCACTGGTTAGGTGCCCCCGCGACTAGAAATATCATTGAGCTCCACCCATCTTTCTTTAGGTGCTGGCTTGAACCGAATAAACTCGGCCCCTGAAAATTTGATTAGCAATGCCGCTTGTGCAGCGATTCGCAATCTCGATTCATGCTGCAATTTTTGACCTTCCCTCAGTGGCTCCCAGCCAGATTTCTTGGTCAGTATTTCGACGAGCCCGGATAACTCAGAGACAGAACCAGCAGTCGGTATGCTTACGATATCGTAAACGAGAATGGGCGGCTCGGAGAGGAGTTGCTCGCCCACGGATTGCCTCGTCGTTTTGACCTCGCTCACTTGTTGCTCAGTCGCATGGCAGGCCATCAAATTGGCCGCTAGGAGAGCTGGTAGCAAGAATCTCAATTTGGCACCTAACGCCCACAGCAGGCGCGTTTGAGGCGCGAGGATTTTTGCGCAAGCAAAAACCGCAGCGGGTCAAACGTCGCTTGCCTGTGCTTGTTATGTGCTAAATCTACTGCGCCACCGGGCAGGATCTTGCATATCTGCAACGATAGCGACGACATGTGCATTGCTCGATGTAAGTGCATAAAACACTCCGTATGGAAATACTCTCGTCAATGCCCGACGGAGCCCAGGAAGAACTTCTTGATACATTTCCGGGCGCTCAGCTATTAGATTGAGCACGCGCTCAACTTCGTTCAAAAACCTTAGCCCGAGCCCGCCAGAAAGCGATTCGTAGTAGTCGTGCGCCACCTGAGCATCTTCCTCTGCCAGCGGCCCAAGGATGACTTCGACTTTCACTACCTACCCAAAATTCGCGTTTTAACTTCGTCCCACGGCGCACCTATAGACGGATTGCGACGAAATTCTTCAAGCCGCTGTTCGAGTAGCTTCTTAAGCTCCGGGCTTAACTGTACTTGCTCAGGTACCGCGGCAATTGAATCCCATATCTCGCCTACGAGGTTGATTCGCTCGTCGACACTGAGCTCCAACAAGTCTGCTGCTGATATAGCCATTACGCTAAATTACCATGATTCTTCTTATTGGTCTCGGCGCAAGAGCACATAACGCCTGTGGCAGCGGCGGTTGAGGCGGGGCGACCGGAGCGGCAGCGAAGGGAGCACCGGGTCAACCGTCCGGCGACCAACGGGAGCGTACTGACCACACTGGTTATTTGCCGTACCTGACATGCAGGGAAAACTCTTACAACCTTTAATTTCCTGGCTAACCTATCACACCAACAGTTAAAGAACCGTGCCTATCGAGGGCTGCTTTGCTATGGGCCGAGAGAACCTTACCGGCAACCGACCAAACCGCACTTGGCTCAATAGCGAATATGCATTGCTTGCTCTACCAATTTGGCCGCGGCAACAACGTTTAGCTTGACCACTTCGCCAACAGCTACAATTTGCTAAACACGGGGCGGCATATAACGCCTGCAACAGGGGCGGCCGGCGAAGCCGGGCGTCCAACGACCGAAGGGAGTGGCTTGATTGCACTGGTTATGTGGCATTTGCGCGCTGCGTCTTATTTGGTGACATAGACAGCGATACCATTTAGCCGGGTGTAAGCATCGCCTCGATTGACGCTCGTAGCATTACCAGTCGCATATGCGCTGCCACCAGTTCCTGTAGCAGTAGCAGAGCCGTAACTAGTGGTAACACTAGGTGCATCTCGTTCATCAATTACAGTAAGTATTATTCCATTTGCACCAACCTTCGCTGCTTCTTCTTTTAACCTCTGCAACGCTTCATTCATTAGGGCGCTATCTTTCTTAAAATCATGCCCTGCACTAGCGTAAACAATAGCGATTTCTTCGAAGTTATCTGGCGCGGTCCGGTATATTCGAACTTCGTCGGGCGATATAGCCGGACGAGCATTACCGGTAACAATGGTATTTCCGTCCATGATTGTGCAGCCAGCGATTGATGCAATCGCAAGTGCCACAATAAAACTGTAAACAGTTTTCATATTAAATCCCCTAATTCTTTTGAGCCACATAACGCCTGTGGCAGCGGCGGTTGAGGCGGGGCGACCGGAGCGATAGCGAAGGAAGCACCGGGTCAACCGTCCGGCGACCGAAGGGAGCGTACTGACCACACTGGTTAGGTGGCGCCTGCGCTAATCTAAGAATTTCCATGTATTGGCGCCATCCAACTTTCTAACTCTGAAATCCGCAATGTCTCCCGAGGGGCACATGCGAAAATTAACAGCCATGCGCGTGTGCTTAGTCAGGTCCAAGTTCTCCCAATGTGTGGTACAGCCGCAAACTTTGCAGCTGTGGAATGCCAGCGTTTTGTCTCCCCATGAATAAGCAATTGTGGCGCCAGCTTCATAGTGTAGTTGAATTTCGGTACTCTCAGCATGGGCCCACAATGCTCCAAGACGAGTGCATACAGAACAATTACAAGAGACGAGCCACTTGGGCATCGCTTGCAGTTCAAATCGAACTGCTCCGCAATGACAAGATCCAATCTTCGTGAGTTGTTCGTTCAACCCCGAAATTATCCTAGCCTCCTAACGCCTTGGGCTGAGGTGGCTGGCGCAGCCAGCCATCCAGCGAACGGAGTGAGCGATTAGACCCAACTGGTTATGTGGCAAAAACCAACTCAACGAATAGCTACCCATAGCCCAACCAATATTAACAGCGTCCCAAATACCCGGTCCTGAATGACAGCCGAGCTTTCGGATGTGAGCGCGCGGCCAAGAGCCACCCCCGCAAAGCACCACGTCGCTTGAACAACAACCTGCAGTGCAAGAATGGCGCTTGAAAGCACAAGGACCTGAGGAAAAAGTGGCTCTTCTATAACCAGAAAGGCGGAGTACATGGAAATGAGAACTGCTGGAAACTTAGGATTTAGAGCGTGAATCACTGCGCCCTGCCAAAAGCCTAAAGGAACCTTGGTGTCTCGGTTTTTACCCCTTCGAATTAGAGTAACCCCGAGATAAGCAATAATCAGGGCTCCCAGGTACTTCATGACCAAGAGTACTATCGGATACGTCTGCGCAATGAGGCCAAGGCCGAACCCCGCTGCGAAAGCGTACGAAAAGTAGACGAAATTTATGCCCAAAAACAAGGGCAAAGATTTTCTGTAGCCGAACCGGGCGCCTGAAGCAGCTGCAAGGATATTGATTGGTCCGGGGCTATAAACTATCGGAACCATGACTGCCAGCCACTCGATCATGCCGATTACCTAACCTACTCTTGCCACATAACGCCTTGGGCACGGGCCGGGCGCGAAGCGGCCGGTCCGGCGAGCGGAGCGAGTGGTTTGCCCCAACTGGTTAGGTGTCACTTGGCACATAACCTAAATACTACTCCCCTTTGGAAATCTCGTAGTTCCGACTGACGTTCGTTGTGATTTTACCCCAGTGAGAATTGGCTACTCGCTGTTGATGTAGCTCGAAGGCTTCCTCGTTCTCGAACTCTTCGTAAACGTTGAACCTGCCGGCGGTTTCGGCTTCTGGGGTTACCTGGAATGCTAAGCAGCCGCTTTCTGCCAGGGTGAGCTGAATGTGGTTTGGCAACTCTTTGGTGACTGCTTCTAGATCAGAGGCGGGTACATCTATGTAGCCACTAAGGACAACTTTTGGCATGCGTTGGCCTATTGACACCTAACGCCTTGGGCACGGGCGGCTGGCGAAGCCAGACGTCCGGCACGCGTAGCGTGCGCAATGCCCCAACTGGTTATGTGCCAAATTTACCACTCCATTCGGTCCATTAGGTCAGTGCCAACAGGTTTCTCGCCGGCTAGCTCGGTTACCTCAGCAGACAGAATATGCCCCTTGCCGTTTGCGGAGTGTTTTTGTGTGGCGATAACAATAGCTTTGTTCGCTCCGCCTAGTGAGCAGATCTCATACGACACGGTGTCGTATGGATGGAGTAAATCAAACGTAACTTTAAACCTAATCGCCACTAGGTAACCTGGAAAGGCACATAACGCCCACAGCAGGCGCGTTTGAGGCGCGAGGATTTTTGCGATAGCAAAAACCGCAGCGGGTCAAACGTCGCTTGCCTGTGCTGGTTATGGGGCATTCGTGTCCACACCAAGTAGTACAGTTTCAATGCTGCCCAAATTGACTGACTCACTAGCCCCAGAGTCTTTCCGCATTAAGGCGACCATGGTTGTGAATGCTTTACGCTGTTCCGATGTGTTCATAGTTGCGCCAAGGAGTTCAAAACGAGAGAACGCCTCGATAATTGCCGACGATGCATATAAGCATATACGTGATTTGGCATCCGCTGTTCTCGTGTTAAGGCCGGATGCTGCGTCCTCGCCGCCCTGAGTACCTACGTTGGCTAGTTGGCACACGCACAACATATAGTCCGTATATGCTTTGGTTTTCAGTTCACGTAGGTGACGCTGATTTTCAAGATGGCGGGTAAAAAAGTATTGCAATAGGGCGCCGACAAATACACCGATAAGGGAAAATATTGCGATGTTCATTGCGTTGCCTTAGCCAGCCCCATAACGCCTGTGGCAGCGGCGGTTGAGGCGGGGCGACCGGAGCGATAGCGAAGGGAGCGCCGGGTCAACCGTCCGGCGACCAACGGGAGCGTACTGACCACACTGGTTATGGGGCGAAACGATAGCCACTATTTTTTCTTGCCAATGAACTGAAATTGATCATTAAAGACTGCTTGACTGATGACCCAGGTTTCACCAGCTTTATAGAAATAGAATTCCCAAATGATAGGGTGCATCGGCCGCTTATCCACAGCCACGATTCTGGTTATGGAAGCCGATAACTCCTCATTCGAGATTCCTTCGGACCCGACGTTTTCTCCAAATAACTCTTCTATGTTCCCCAATTGCTGCTTAAGCAGGGTGAGTGCTTGTTGCTTCTGTTGGAATAGCGGATTGCTCGAATAAAGACCATCGATTGCTTCATCCGTCTTACCCTGAGATATAGCAGAGAAAAATTGGTCCACTTGTTTATCTGGGGTCCCCTCGTACGCATAAGCGCAATAGGAAGAAAAAAGCAGAATTTGAATGACGATGAAAATCTTCATTTTTGTACCCGTTATAAATCAATTCCAAAAAACTATTGCACCGACGCTAGCCCCATAACGCCTGTGGCAGCGGCGGTTGAGGCGGGGCGACCGGAGCGATAGCGAAGGGAGCACCGGGTCAACCGTCCGGCGACCGCAGGGAGCGTACTGACCACACTGGTTACGGGGCAAAATGTGCCTCCATCGTTATTTCAGGATTCCATTTTATAGTTTAATCCTCAGTTACTCGAATCTTTGCTCGTGGCCGATAGAAGCTATGCATGCCTTGAACCTGAACCTTGCCGTTTAATGGAAATTCTCATTGTAGTGGCGCTGTTGGCGGTTGTTGTACTGGTATTTGTGATAGTTGCAGATCCAGCGGAACAATCTGCGGACACATCGAAGCCATCCAGCCCCACCCCGGCAAGCACCGAAGAATACACAGCAAAGGTTGGCCACATTATTGATGGCGACACCGTTGTCGTCTCCGTCGACGGACGGCAACAAAGGCTACGCCTAGAAGCCATTGACTGCCCTGAGATTGGACAGCATTGGGGCGACACTGCCAAGTATGGGCTAATCAAGTTAATTGGCGGACGCAGCATCAGGTTTCAGAGCCAAAGTAGCGACCCCTATGGCCGAACGCTTGCGACCATATTTGTCTATGACGAGAGCCAGTGCGAGTGGGTCGATGTGAACGCCCGAATGGTGTTGTGCGGCCACGCGTGGGTATCGAGACTTCTATGCAACCATTTGCCTAAAGACCGGCAGGATGAGTTACTTCGCATCCAACGCTGGGCAAGAGGCAAGAAAGTGGGATTGTGGAGAGATTCAAATCCGATTCCGCCTTGGAAATGGCGCAACGGTAATAGTAAGCAGCACTCAAACGACGATTGATCGCAACGACCGTCGCACCATAGTGCCAACCGCGGCCCCGTAACGCCCACAGCAGGCGCGTTTGAGGCGTGAGGATTTTTGCGCAAGCAAAAACCGCAGCGGGTCAAACGTCGCTTGCCTGTGCTGGTTAACTGGCATTGCGCAGTTCTTCCTTAAGAACTCGGCGCAACACCACCTCAATAGGCTCTTTTGTCTCACTCATGAACTGCCGTAAAGCAGAATTGATGAGAGTTTGATAATTACCACCGCCAGCTTCATCTACTTGCTGCTTGAACCACGCAACGATGTCTTCATCCAGACGAATCGTAATCCGGGTCTTTCCCTTGGCCGCATTACTAAAAGGCGAAGCTTTGGATTGACTAAAATCGTATTGTTTTCTCATAAATATTCCTCATATCTCGCTCGTTCATCTTTCGACGCCTTGCGGGCAGAGATAACTCGAATATGCTCATTCCGGTATGCGTAGACCGCCAAAAGAACGCGTCCCAGACCGTCCATCCCGAGGGCGACGAAGCGCTCCTCACCTTCGGCATCTGGATCAGCTATATGCCTAGAGTAAGGATCCTCGAGGGCAATGGCTGCTTCGGCGAAATCGACCCCGTGTTTGAGCAAATTGGCACGTGCTTTGGCCGAATCCCACTCAAAGTCCATATAACCTAGTGTATGTACATGTGTACACTGCTGTCAAGGAAGTATGCCGAAACCTAGGCAGCCAGTTAACGCCTCAAGCAGAGGCGCCAGCGAAGCTGGCGTCCTTTTGCCTTGACTGGTTATGGGGCGCTTGTGTCATGGCTAACGATGTGTATAATTATCATTATTAATACACATTTGGATCTATGATGAGAACTAACATTGTAATCGATGACAAGCTGATGAACGCGGCCATTAAGGCGTCGGGCGCCAAAACCAAACGCGAAGCAGTGGAAATGGGGCTGCGCACCTTAGTGAGACTCAGCAAACAGCAAAAAATTCGCGGCTATCGCGGTAAATTGAAATGGCACGGCAATCTCGATGAAATGAGAACAGACGAGTGATCTTGGTCGATTCGAGCGTTTGGATCGAGTATTTTAACGGCCAGAATAACTCCCACACTGACTACCTCGACAACGTCTTGGGCACCGAACCGGTGGGCATAGGCGATTTGATGCTCACCGAAGTGCTGCAGGGGTTTCGCTCCGACGCAGGCTACAAAACTGCAAAATCATTGTTAACCGACTTACCTGTTTTTGAGATAATCGGACCAGCGCGTGCGATCAAAGCCGCAGACAACTATCGATTCCTTCGAAAGAACGGTATTACTGTTCGAAAGACAATAGATACCCTCATTGCAACTTTCTGCATTGACCAAAAATACCCACTGTTATTTGCCGATAAGGACTTCAAACCGTTCGTTACCTACCTCGGCCTGCGATCTGCGATGAGTGCCCCATAACGCCTCAAGCAGAGGCGCCAGCGAAGCTGGCGTCCTTTTGCCTTGACTGGTTATGTGGCCGGGGCATTGCGATATTGCCAATATCTTGGTCGCTTTTTCTGATGAGCAAACGCGATAACTTCAATGCCATTTGATGAGACACGATAAACTAGTGTGAATGGAAAGCGTGGAAACACGTAACGACGTATTGAACTTGTAAGCCGTGGCCACCGATTCGGATACTCGGCAACAACCTCGACTGCATGATCAACCTCTGAGACAAACGCATCGGCTACTGTTTCGCTGCGCTCTAAATACCACAAATAAGCTTCGCGAAGTTCCTGCTCAGCATCTACGTGAAGCCGAACTTTATCCGGCACTGTTGTTGAAAACTCGAGCCCGAACTTCTGACCAGGGCACTGACTTGACTTGCCCTGAGTCTAGCGCAGCAACGCGGCGTTCGATTTCCACCAACCAAGCTGATTCAACGCCCTCTTCCTCTTCGATATCAAGTGTTTCCAATAGCATGGCGACAAGCTCAGTGCGATCCTGATCGGATAGATCCATTGCCTTGTGATATAGATCTTTGGGGCTAGTAGCCATACCTAAATCTTAGCATTTACGCGAATTTGGATCAGTAGGCCATATAACGCCCACAACAAGGGCGCAGCGAAGCTGCGTCCCGCTGATTGTGCTGGTTAGATGTGGCCATCTGCAAGGTGACGATTCCATTCACGAGAGCCCCCTACCAAAACTTCCACCACTTATTCTTTGCTTGCGATACGTCTTTAGCGCATGATTCAAGGTATTCCGTACGCTTGCGGTCTAGTAATTCGAAAGCAGCATTCCAATCAACTGCGGATTCAGGTCCGTAAATCGCATTCGGCTGCTCAACTGCAATGTCGTCCAAATACTGGTCGTAATAAGAGTTCATAAATTCGGCAGCAGCCGGCTTAAGATTCCATTCACCAAACTTCCAATCAAAATATTTCTCAAAATATTCATTCGCTGCTAGTGAGCCCTGCATTACTTGCGAAGCAGCATTGATTTGCCCCTGATCGGATAAGTTTTCCTCGGCCAGCAGATCTCTTTCTATACACCATCGGACTACTATCGCTATGTGGGTGCCAGCGTAAGCTTCCTCCACACCTCGCTCCGCGCAAGTGTCAGTGTGCCAATATCCTTGGTCATACGACATAGCATCTAACAGCTGATTAATGGGAAGACTTTTGTTTTCTTCTTTTGTTTTCGGCTCATATAGGATGTTTTAGTCCTTAAACCCCCTAGAGTCAATAAGTTACCTGTTCCGTTGTTTTCGGAACAGCCTAGAAAGCGAGAGGACAAGTTTCTTGGTTCCTCTGTTGTGGATTAAAAAGCTACCGGTCAGTTTAATGTAAAGTGCGGATATAGCTAGGAAAACACTCAATGCTTCCATGCGCGCCTATTTTCATGGCGTGCATCGGTCTCTCTATTTCTGAGGCAGCAAGCTGCAGCGCCCGATCATTACTAAGTTTTTTCTTATTTTCTCGGGCTCGCAGGGGCGACTGGTTGCTGTTCACGCAGTCGATCACCGGCCAGTATTTTATACAAGCGACGGTCCTGCTAAACGCTGGCATATCTCGTCTAGATTATCGAAAGCAACTTACTGGGTATCCACAGCAAGCCGCCGATAGCGAAGGCCACGAACAGTGGTGTGAGAACGCCCACTAGACGGCAGAGTTTTGCAACTCTGGGGTTAATTGAGGCTTCTTTTGATTCTGAATAAATAAACCGCTGTAGTTGCAGTCCGCGCCGTGGTGAATACATGAAAAGAGTGGGGCTACCGATGGCGCGAAATTCCCGTGGGTTGTGTTCTTTTAGTCGGCGGAGTAATTCTGCGTAGAGAGCTAGCAGCAGGACGATGCCGCCAACCAAGAACACTGCGAATAGTAGGATCCAATTTGTCATCGGACTAGCCGGACGGTTTAGTTTGAGGCGACTCTGCCAGGATAGCTGTTAAGGATTCCAAACTGGTCACTGGTTCGCGACAGCTCATCCCCTCACAAATGTATGCAACGGTCCCGCTTTGCGATTTGCGGTCTGCCAGACTGCCCGGCAAGTTCCTCGCGTCGTAGGGAATGGCAAAGCCGAGTCGCCACGGAGCGTAGTGACCATCAAGAGCTTGGGTCCATTCTCGAGCTTCATCGGCGGGACCTCGTACGACGATGATGCTGGGGGGCTGCAAGTATTCTTGCAAGGTGTTGACCATGCTGGCGTGTCCGTGGGGGAACTCTGCCATGGCGGCCCAGGCTGCAAGCAAGGTCGCTTCAGCGGCATCAAGATAGCGGGTTTCACCCAGCAGATATCCCAGGCGTTGGAGAGCCAATGCGGCGATGGCGTTACCCGATGGTAGCGACTCATCGGCCATGGGCCTCGAGCGGTGCATTAGTTTTTCGTGCTCGGCGGCGGTGAAATAGAACCCACCCCGTTGCGTATCGGCAAAATCGCCGATCAGTCTTTCGGCGAGCCAAATGGCGAAGTGAATGTGTTCACTATCCCATCGGGCTTGTAACAACTCGAGCACGGCATCTAATAAAAACGCATGGTCATCCAAATATGCGGGAAAACGTGATTGGCCGTCTTTGTACACCGCCAGTAGTTCATCATCCACAACAAGTTCGTGACGAATGAAATCCGTCGCTTGCGCCGCGGCTTCCGCAAGATCGTTACGTTTCAGGGCGCGCGCGGCAATGGCCAGCCCGCGAATCATCAGTGCATTCCAGCTGCTTAGCACTTTTTCATCCAAGCCCGGCCAAACTCGGCCGTTGCGTTGCGCCAGCAATTTAAGCCGGGCGCTGTTGAGACTGGACCGGGCAATGGATTCGTTCAGTCCTTGCGATTCGGCAACATCAGTCATTGCTTGCTTGACGCGCAAATGCCAATGCCCCTCAAAGTTCGGTTCTGCATCTAGGCCGTAATGGGCTGCAAGCACAGAATATTCTTCTGCGCTCAGAAGCGCTTGGGCTTGTTCCGGCGACCAAACATAGAATTTGCCTTCTTCGCCCTCCGAATCCGCATCCAAACTTGCGAAGAAAGCGCCGCCGGAGGCCTGCATTTCCCGTCGGACCCAGTCCGCGGTTTCATTGGCCACCCGCCGGTACAACTCATCACCACTGACCAGCCACATCTGCGCATACAAGGCGAGTAGCGGTCCATTGTCGTAGAGCATTTTTTCAAAGTGCGGAATGCTCCACTCCGCGTCTACGGAGTAGCGACAAAAACCACCGCCCAAGTGGTCATAAATTCCCCCTTCGGCCATGCGGGTCAGCGATAGGGCTACCGCGTAGAGTGCTTGTGTGTCGGGTTCATCGCTCGCGGCGCTATCGCGCCAGTGTCTCAGCAAGCGTTCTAAGCTACTGGCGTGGGGAAATTTAGGCGCGCCACCGAAACCCCCATTCGTCTTATCGAGCTGCTGGATGAAGGCGTCCCGGGATCCTTGCAGTGGCTCCTCATTAAGCTGTGCCTTGGTGGCGGCATCACCCGGTTCCAGGCGTGCAAAGGCTGCCAGCAGGGCGTCGCCGTGGGAGCGAATGTCTTCCTGACTATCCCGGTAGTACTCGGCGACCCGCTGGAGTAGCTCATCAAAGCCCGGCATGCCCTGGCGAGCCCTGTCCGGGAAATACGTGCCGCCAAAAAACGGCCGCTGATCTTCCGGATGCAGAAACATGGTCAGGGGCCAGCCGCCCGGACGCCGCGCGATGAGTTGATGAGCGGTTTGGTAAATCCGGTCGATGTCGGGGCGTTCTTCGCGGTCTACCTTGATATTGATGAAATGGTGGTTCATCAAGGCCGCGATCTCGGGGTTCTCAAAGGATTCGTGGGCCATCACATGGCACCAGTGGCAGGCCGAGTACCCAATGGACAACAAGATGGGTTTGTTTTCGACCTGCGCTTTTTCCAGGGCCTCGGGCCCCCAGGGATACCAGTCCACCGGGTTGTCGGCGTGCTGCAACAAGTAGGGACTGGTTTCTTGCGCGAGTCGGTTCATGTCAGCGTGGTACTGGCACGGCGGGAGAGGCAGCGACTATACAGCACCGCGGATTTTTGCCGCGGTGCTACACTTGTAGCCGCCGCGGTTAGGCTCGCACTGTCCCCGAGAACGGCCTTTTTGCTCAATGTTTGAATATTCTGGATTCGACTCCGTCGCCTTGCAGCTTGGTCCTTTGGCCGTGCGCTGGTATGGGCTGATGTACCTGATCGGCTTCGTTGTCGGTTGGTGGCTGGCGCGTGTGCGGGCGCGCCAACCCGGTGCAGTGATTAGCCCCGAGCAAGTAGATGACCTGCTGTTTTATATCGCCATGGGTGTAATTTTGGGTGGGCGCGTCGGCTATATGTTGTTCTACGGCTGGGATCGTATTGCCGAAAATCCGCTCAACCTGTTCAAGATTTGGGAAGGTGGCATGTCGTTTCATGGCGGGTTTCTAGGGGTGTTGTTTGCTTTGCTGTTGTTTGCGCGTAAAGCCGGCAAGAGCTTTTGGGAGCTGGTGGACTTTTCCGCGCCCATGGTGCCGGTTGGTTTGGGGGCGGGCCGCATCGGTAATTTTATCAATGGCGAGCTGTGGGGCGGGCCCACGGATATGCCTTGGGCTTTCGTCGTTGATGGTGTTCCGCGCCATCCCTCCCAGCTCTATGAAGCCCTGCTCGAGGGTCTGGTGCTGTTTTGCATCCTGTGGATTTTCTCTGCCCGCCCGCGGCCCACCATGGCCGTCGCCGGTGTGTTTGCGGTTTGTTACGGGCTATTTCGCAGCGCAGTGGAATTTGTTCGTTTGCCGGATGCGCATATCGGTTATCTCGCCTTTGGCTGGGTCACCATGGGGCACCTGTTGACCCTTCCGATGATCATCGCGGGGGCGATATTATTATGGCTCGCCTATCGCCGTCCGGTGGTTGCGACGAACAACGCGAAATAGTGGAGGACTAAAGAGGGTGCAGCCCTATCTAGATTTAATGCGACGGGTGCGCAACGAAGGCAGCCGCAAACAAGACCGCACTGGCACCGGCACGCTGAGCGTGTTTGGGCATCAGATGCGTTTTGATTTACGCGCGGGTTTTCCCATGGTAACCACCAAGAAGCTACACACCCGCTCCATCATTCACGAACTGTTGTGGTTCTTGCGCGGTGATACGAATACCGCCTATCTCAATGAACAGGGCGTGAGCATTTGGGACGAATGGGCCGACGAGCAGGGGGACTTGGGGCCGGTGTACGGTGCGCAATGGCGGTCCTGGCCAACGCCAAACGGCGAGTCCGTTGACCAGATTGCCCAAATCATCGAAATTTTGCGTAACAATCCCGATTCGCGGCGAATTATCGTTAACGCTTGGAATGTTGGCGAACTCGATAAAATGGCTTTGTCGCCCTGTCATTGCCTGTTTCAGTTTTATGTCGCCGACGGGTATTTGTCTTGCCAGCTTTACCAACGCAGTGCCGATATTTTTCTAGGCGTGCCCTTTAATATTGCCTCTTACGCATTGCTTACGCATATGGTTGCGCAGCAAACAGATTTGCATGTGGGAGAGTTTATTTGGACCGGGGGCGACTGCCACCTGTATTTAAATCACCTGGAGCAGGCAGATGAACAGCTAGGTCGCCAGCCTTTACCGCTGCCTCGCCTGGCTATCGCTCGCTGCCCGGCCTCAATTTTTGATTATCGTTTTGATGATTTTGAGATTTTAGGCTACGAATCGCATCCGCATATCAAAGCCGCGGTAGCCGTGTAGTCGGTCTCTTCGCTAGCGCCTCGCCGCTTACTCAAGCCTCGCGATTCGCTGCAAAATCGACGTCGCAGTTGGGGCATTTGCCGCTGGTAAAAAGAGGTTTATAAAGCTGCGCGTCGATAAGCGCTGTCCAAAACCAGCGATGTTTGCAGTTGGGGCAACGGGTGAATAGCACACCCAGGGCGTAGCCAAGCACGGCGATAATCGTGCCGGTGGTCCAAGACATCCCCGTGGCGGAGAATGCAGGCGCGACGCTGCCCACCACCAGGGCAAGAATGGCCAGGACAATTTTCCAGAGTTGGCCGGTGTGGGCCAAGACGGATTCGCTAAACATAGAAGCTCCGGGATTTCATAAGGCCCATCTAGGGGCTTGAAATTTCTTGTTATTAAGTGCAGCTGGGGCAGCACCGATGGTTCTGTGACTCTAGCATGCGTCTACTCGGCGCCAATCCGCTTTTTACATAGCCCCCTGATTTAACGGTGAGTTTGTAAACCCAGTCACACATTGCTCGATACTTAAGTCTTGGGTCGCCGGTAGCCCTTCGAGCGCTCGCTGACAAAGCGCGTTGGCCCATTTAGTCTAGCTGCCGTCAGCGCACCGCCCCAGACGCAGCCCGTGTCTAGCCCTAACAAATTCTGGCGTTGTAGTAGCCCCAGGGCGGACCAGTGGCCAAACACCACACGCACGTCGGCGGTGGCCCGGCCGGGCGCTTCGAACCAGGGCAGCAGTCCAGCCGGCGCTTCGTTCAAGGGTCCCTTGGCCTCCAAATTCAGGCGGCCATTTGCATCGCAGAGCCGAATGCGCGTAATGGCATTCGTGATGAAGCGCAGGCGATCCTCATCTCGCAGCCTTGGGTCCCATTGGTCCGGCTGACCGCCGTACATTGCCCCTAGGAACGCAGGCGCGTCATCGCTGATTAATACTTTTTCAAGCTCCCGCGCGAGCTTGATGGTTTGCAGGGGATCCCATTGGGGTGGTACACCGGCGTGTACCATTAAGGTATTCAATTCGGGACGATAGTGCGCGAGTGCTTGTTTTCTTAACCAGGCGATCAATTCATCTGCGTCCGGGGCATCAAGAACCACGCGCAAACTATCGCCCTTTGCTGGTGCTTCATGGGCCAGCGCCATGGCCAACAAATGCAGATCGTGATTACCCAGCGTGATTACCGCGCAACAGTCTAAACTCTTGACCAGACGCAGTACTTCCAGCGAATGTGGTCCGCGATTGACCAGATCGCCCACGAACCAAATTTCATCCTCAGCTGGATCTGGATCCAGACGCTCCAGTAGCCGCGCGAGTTCTTCGTAACAGCCCTGCACATCGCCAATGGCATAGACGTTCATGCCGTTAGTTCAGAATGCCCGGCACCGCCAAGCGGAAGCACGGAATTGGCGCGTCGAAGCTTTCACCCTCGGCCGTGACCATGCCATAGTGACCTTCCATGGTGCCCACGGGGGTTTCGAGTACGGCCCCGCTTGAATATCGATGCATCTTGCCGGGAAGAATGCGAGGTTGCTGGCCGATGACGCCATCCCCCACAACCTCTTGCACTTTTCCATTCGCATCGGTGATGAGCCAGCGTCTAGTGAGCAATTGAGCGGGTACTTTTCCCTCGTTACGAATGGTGATGGTATAGGCAAAGACATAGCGATTTTCTTGCGGTTTAGACTGATCAGGCAAGAATGCGCTTTGTACGTCGATGCGAATTACTCTTTCCAGGATGAATCCTACCGGGGCCTGTGCACCCCATATTCTACTCTGAACTATACCCTTGGGGGCGGTGCATCGCCGTATAGGCGTTAGACAGACAAAGGTAATTTTCCACGCTCAGTGTTTCCGGCCGGTCTTGGGGGTTTATGCCCAGACTGAGCAGCTGATCGGCCGTGAAGATACCGCGTAGTCCATTGCGCAGTTGTTTGCGGCGCTGGGAGAAGGCTGCGGTAATGATTTTGTTGAAATGGTTGGAGTTATTGATGCAAGCATGCTTCCGGGCGTCGGGCACGAGCCTGACAAAGGCTGAATGAACGCGCGGTGGCGGACTAAAAGAGCCGGGCCGCACGACAAACAAGGCTTCGATTCGGCAACGTGATGCCAAAGCTACAGTCAATCGACCGTAGTCTTTGCTGCCCGGGCTTGCCGCCATACGATCGACCACTTCTTTTTGCAACATGACGTGAATGTCTGCGAACAGCTCGCTAAATTCCAAGAAACGAAATAGCAGCGGTGTCGAAATGTTGTAGGGCAAGTTACCGGCGAGCCGCAACGGCCCCTCGCCTAGCTGGCGGAAATCGAAGTGCAAGGCGTTGGCGGCATGTACTCCTAGCCGGGAATTTCGCAGTTCTTCGGCGAGGCTTTCGGCCAGGCCCACGTCAACTTCAATGGCATCCAGCCGTGCTACCCGATCCAACAGAGGCTTTGTCAGGGCGCCACGGCCTGGTCCAATTTCAAGGAAATGATCATTTTCTTGGGGGTCAATGGTACGGATGATCTTGCGAAGGATGTTTTGGTCATGCAGAAAATTCTGCCCCAAGGATTTGCGGGCACGGTGCATCACTAGGCTGTCGTGTTGCGGCTGATTTGTAGCGCGAGTTCTACAGCGGCCGTGAAACTGCCCGGATTCGCGCGGCCGGTGCCGGCCAAATCTAGTGCCGTGCCGTGGTCCACCGAAGTGCGCACAATGGGGAGTCCGAGGGTGATGTTCACTGCGCTGCCGAAGCCGCGGTGCTTCAGCACTGTTAAGCCTTGGTCGTGATACATGGCCAGGACCGCGTCCGCGGTCTCTAGCTGGCCGGGTGTAAACGCGGTATCCGCCGGCAGCGGCCCGACCACGTCCAGGCCTTGGTCGCGTAGCTCATTGCAGGCCGGTTCAATAATCTGTTGTTCCTCGCTGCCGAGATGTCCGGATTCGCCGGCATGGGGATTTAAGCCAAGGATCAGTATCCGCGGACTCTTGATGCCTAGGTCTCGCGCCAACCCCTGGTGCAGAACTCGGGCAGTTTGCACGATGCGCGCATGGGTGATGGCATCGGGCACTTGGCGCAGCGCTAAATGTGTTGTCACCAAGGCAACTCTCAGTTCGCCGGCAACGAGCAGCATGACGACCCGGTCGGCATGACAGCGCGCCGCCAGGAATTCCGTATGGCCGGAAAATGCGATGCCAGCGTTGTTAATAACGCCCTTATGAACCGGCCCGGTCACCATGGCGGCGAATCCACCGCGACGGCATCCGTCGCAGGCGAGTTCTAAAGTTCTCAATACCGTCTGGGCGTTGCCAGGGTTGAGTTTTCCAGCCTCGCTGGATTCCCGAAGGGGTTGATGCAGCACACTGAGCTGCCCAGCGACGGTGGCTTTCGCGGGCGCCTCAGGCCGATAGTCTTGAAAATCAATGGCCAGTTGCAACGCGGCGGCGCGGCTCATCAATAGTTCGCGATCGGTGATGGCGACCAATTCCGCCGGCCACGATCGACTCGCCAAGTTCAGCAGCAATTCCGGTCCGATGCCGGCGGGTTCGCCGGCGGTCAGGGCGATCCGTGGCACAAGGCTAGTTGACTGTGGCATGTGCTAACAGATGCCGAGTGAGCTCGGCCATCAATCTAAAGCCGCGTTTCGACGAAAGCCTGGTCGCGGAGTCGGCGCGCCCAAAGTTCTGTCTCTTCGCCTAGTTTGCTGTTGCGAATGGCGGCGATGGCTTGGCGGCGCTGCACTTCTTCAGTGGTGTCTTCGGTTCGCCGATCCAAGACTTCCAAGATGTGCCAGCCGAAAGCGGATTTAAAGGGCTCGCTCAGCTCGCCAATGGGTAATTCCTTGGCCACGGCACTGAATTCGGGGGTGTAGACCTCGGGGCTAGACCAACCCAGGTCGCCGCCCTCGATGGCCGAGCCCGGGTCTTCGGACACGACCTTGGCCACCGCGGAGAAATCATCACCCGCTAAGATTTGGGTGCGAACTTCTCCCAATTTTTGACGGGCTGCATCATCATCCAGCACTTCGTTGGTTGTGATCAAGATATGCCGAACACGAATTTGTTCTTCCATGATGGGCTCGCCGCCGCGTCGATCATCAAGCCGCACCAGGTGCAAGCCGCTATTGCTGCGAATGGGCTCAGAGACTTGTCCAACCTGCAGGCCCGGGACGATATCGGCAAAAAAAGTGGGTAGCTCGTTACCGCGTCGCCAGCCTAGATCGCCCCCGTCTAGGGCTTTTTGACCATCTGAGTTGGTCACGGCCAGTTCGCTAAAGGCTTCACCAGCGTCTATGCGTGCGCGCAATTTATTGGCGCGTTGTTCGGCCGCAGCGATGTCTTCACCGGAAGCGCTGCTAGGCAGCGCAATCAGAATCTGTGAGAGCTTGAATTCTTGATTAAAGGCTTCGCGTCCTGATTGCCGGTCGAGGAATTCGTCCAGCTCGCGGGGGGTTACGTTAATGCGTGAGATAACATCCCGCTGCCGCAATTGGTCAACGATCAACTGCTTGCGCAAATCTTGACGATACGCGCCGTAGTCGATGCCTTCCTGGGCCAATAGCCGCGGGAAATCGCTCAGGCTAATGCCGTTGCGCTCGGCCACATTGGCCAGCGCTTGATTGAGTGTTGCGTCGGAAACTTGAATACCGACGCGTTTTGCGCGCTGCATTTGAATTTCTTGAATAACGAGGCGTTCCAGGACCTGTGGCACGATTTGTTGGGCAGGTGGCAATTGTGTGCCCTGCGCTTCGAGTCGTTCGATGACTTTGCGCAGTTCGGCGTCTAATTCGCTCTTGAGGACGACGCCGTCATTGACCACGGCCGCAATACCATCGAGCAACTCGCCGCTGTCGCTGAGTTCGCGGGTTTGTGCCCAGGCGGTGCCTTGGACCACTAGCAGGCAGCAAACTAGCGTGCCTGACCATAAAATTCTAACTGCGATCATGCGGAAAATTAGTTGATTAACGGTATTCCAGAATACCACGGCCGAGCAGATCTTCGGCGGCGCTGCCCGGGTCACTAAAGCCCTTCAATACAAATTGAATCAGGAAAGACGTGTCAGATTCACCTGTGCGGCGTGTCAAATACCGTCGCCATACCCCGCGCGCCGCCCAGCAACAGGTTTCGTACTCTATGCCGGCAAAGCGTTCCAGCGGGTCATTGCGCTCCAGAGAAAAGTTATAGCGGCCCACGAAATTCCAGCGTTTTGCCAAAGGCCAGGCCACGGCTAGATCGATGGTTTCCAAGGTATCGCGCTGAAAGCGATACGATAGGTTCGCAATTCGTTCGTCATTACGGTACTGCACGCGGATTTCCGCCTGACGAGTTTCACTCTGCTCCGAATTCCACTGATAGCCCATGTCGGTTCGCCAATGTTCGCCAATGCGTCCGCCGATTTCCGCCAAGTAATCCGAGGAACTGCTTTCGTTAGGTAAAACACCCGGCAAGGTAACGCGCTGACTACGGAAATAGCGTACCTGACCTAAGGTCGCGCGTGCGCGTTCTTGTCCGCTGTCGGCACGAATAAATCGCGTGGTGACACCCAAGGCAATTTGATTGGTATCGCCCAATCGGTCGAGACCAATAAAACGATTGCGCCGAAACAGTTGCACGATATTGAGATCAGGTTCAATGGTGTCGAAAATCGGCAGTGCTGATTGATCGCGGAAGGGCACATAGTTGTAAAGCACGCGCGGTTCAATGGTTTGTAACCATTGAGAATTTTTACTGATACGTTCGAAGGTACTACGTATATCTAGGCTTGCCAGCGGGGCATTCCGGGTTGGGCTCTTGTCCTGATTGGCGGCGGTATCGCGCAACTTGTAACGTAAATAGTCATAGGCCAGCCCAGGTTCGATGTCGACAATGCCCCATCTAAAAGGCCGCGTCAGCTCGGGCATGATGTGGGCACGCAGGCCTTGTACGCCAACGTCACGATCGAAATAGCTCAGTGCGCTGTTTAGACCGTAGGTGAGGCCAAATAATCCCTGGGGCTGAAAGCCTTGGATAGTCAGTTCGGGCAAGCGTGTATAGGGCCGTTGCTCCGGGAGCAGGGTGTCATCGATGGTTTGATAATCCTCGATACTTAGCTGCGCGGTCCAGGGACCATTAAAGAATTCCAGATCCAAGCCTTGCGGCAGATGCGTTTGGCTGGTGGTGGCGAGATTACTGGAGAAATCCTCGAAGTACTGGGCGTCGGAAACGCTTATCGCGTCAATGGTTCCGCGCAGGTTTCGCAACAGCTTAGAACGATGATAGACGGCCAGCAAAGCACGGTTTTTATTGGTCGCATCATCGTCATACAAATACTCACCGGTCAGCGCGCCGTCGTGCCGCTCCGTGAGATAGCGAAACTCACCACCCATCTGTAAACCGCGTTTCGTCATCAGGCGCGGCGTGATGGTGGCGTCCAAATTCGGTGATATGTTCCAGTACCAAGGCAGGCCAATATCCGCGCCGCGCTGTTGGCTGTTGCCAAGATCCGGAATCAACCAACCTGTTTTGCGTTCGTTCGTTACCGGGTACGAGATATACGGCACGTAGAGTACTGGTATCCCGCTAATCCGGAACTTCGCGTCTTTGGCCGTGCCAATACCCGTGTCTTGGTTGATGAATATCTCACCCGCTTCCAACACCCAGTCTTCATTACCTTCCGGGCAGGCGGTATAGCTGACATCATTGAGATAGACCTTGCCCGCGCCCAGGCCCGTGACTTGAATTTCATCGGCCCAGCCCCTCGCGGGCACCGTGGCAACCGAAAATTCCGCATTGCTGAAGTCGACTTGGGAGTTTTTTCGATCGAAGCGAGCGGACTGTGCCTTCACGGTTGTAAGCGGGTCGCTAAATTCGACCTCGCCGTTTACGGTAAATACATCCTTGCTTTGATCGTAGCTGGCCCCACGGGCTCGGAGTGATCGCTCCCCGCTGCGCAATACGATATCCTGGCTAAATTCCGCATCGCCCTCGACCTCAAATTCGACGCGGCCGCTGAGAATGTCTAATTCTTCACTGCCAAAGTCTGGCAGCCTGGTGGCGCTGATCGGCCCTTGGACGCCGCAGCTACCCCAGCCAGCTACCCGGCCGTCGTCCGCGGCCCAGATGACGGGCACGAAGGCGCAACCAAACCCCAGTGTTAAGGTCAGCAGAAAACTTCGCACGTAAAACTTCCGGACAACAAGCGCTCGCATTATATCGTTCGGCCCCGGCAGCGTCGCCCCAGAGTTTGTTGACCCTTGGCAGCCTTGCAGCTGATCATGTCGGCGCAAACCAGTGGGCCGCAACATCGATGCGGTGAGTGACGACAGCATGAAAGCGATGATTCTTGCAGCGGGCCGGGGAGAGCGCATGCGCCCGCTGACTGACCAGCAACCCAAGCCACTGTTGAGTGTCGCGGATCTGCCGTTGCTCGACTATCACTTGATGGCGCTGGCCGCGGCCGGCGTCACACAAGTCGTGATCAATTTGGCCTGGCAGGGCCGGCAGATTCAGGATTGGGTCGAGGATGGAAAAGCCTACGGCTTGCAGGTGACCTACAGTGATGAAGGCGATGAGGCTCTAGAGACGGGGGGTGGTATCCAGCGGGCGTTGCCTTTGTTGGGCGATCAGGCGTTTTGGCTCGTGAACGGCGATATTTATTGCGATTATGCCTTCGCGCCGCGCGCCCTGGCCGCGGATGATCTGGCCCACTTGGTGTTGGTGCCGAGTCCGGACCACCATCCCCAGGGCGATTTTTGCCTGACGGGCCAGCGCGTGGCTGTGGCAGGCTCACCTCGATTGACTTATTCGGGTATTGCGCTGCTCAGCCCCGACTTATTCGCTAATCAGCAGACGGGCAGGTTTCCGTTGGCGCCGTTATTGGTAGCCGCCATGGAAAAAGAATCAGTGAGCGGCGAGCTCTACTCTGGACTGTGGGCCGACGTGGGTACGCCCGAGCGATTGGCGAGCTTAGATAAAGTATTGCGGCAACAAAACTAGATATCCCGGTAACTGGCAGTGCCGGTTACGTTTTGCATCACATGTTCATCTAAAATCTTTACCATGAAGCTTGGGCCAGAAACCGTTGGCCACTGACAGCGCAGACCGTGCCGTTCACCGGGCACAAAGCCGAATTTGGGATAGTATTCTGCGTGGCCGATGACGATTACAAATGGGCATCCCCGTTGCCTCAGTTGTGCCAAGCCACGCAGCGTGAGTGCGGCACCGATACCTTGCTTTTGAAAATCGGGATGCACGGCCAGTTCGCCTAAGCCCATGCCCCAGATTTTTACCTGATCCCTCGGGATGCTAACGGGACAAAAAAACACATGGCCGATGACCGCGCTGTCAAACTCAGCGACCAGTGACAGCATATCGCCGGCTTTGCGCCGCAACCGATCAAAGTCGGCCGAGCCCCCATCGGGCGCAAACGCTAAGCGGTTTAATCGCCGAATGGCATCGGGATCCTTGCCGCGGTTTTGCCGGCGCAATCTGATGTTGGGGTTGATGTCGTTACTCGCCGCCATACGACCCGCTGCTACGCTGTGAGTGTCCTGGTTAGTTTACCTGATTGATCTGCGGTGAATATACGTAACATATTGAAATTCAATATATTTTTTCCTTTAGCTGCGCTTGCAGATTTTCCGCCACGGCCCATAGGTCGTCGGGTCCGCCCAGGGCGGCGACCTGGGTTACGGGCAGATCGGCGTAACCGCAAGGGTTGATGCGCGAGAAGGGTTCCAGGTCCATGGCGACATTAAGAGCCAGACCGTGGTAGCTCGCGCCCCGTCTGATTCGCAAACCAAGGCTGGCAACTTTTGCGCCATCGACATAAACGCCCGGTGCATCGCGGCGACATGTTGCATTGATTTTATAGCCGGCCAGGGTATCGATCACGGCGCGTTCGAGGTGGGTGACCAAATCGCGTACGCCCAGGCCTGCCCGCCGGATATCGATCAGCGTATAGACAACCAACTGGCCGAGACCGTGATAGGTCACTTGTCCACCGCGATCCACTTGAACCAAGGGTATGTCACCCGCATTGAGCACATGCGATGCGTCGGCGTTGAGACCTAGGGTAAATACCGGGGGGTGTTCCAGAAACCAAATTTCATCAGGCGTTTCGAGACCGCGCTCATCGGTAAACTGGCGCATGGCTGCCAAACTGTCGCTGTATTCGACGCGACCTAAATGACGCATCTCTAAGGCCGGAAGCTGTTTTTTCATCTGCTTATTTTTGTGGCTAGAGAATAGGGCGCGGTGGTTGCCCGAAATGCAACAAACTGGCAATGAAAATTCTACTCTGACCCCAAATATCTCGCCTAGAGCACCAGCAGAATTCTTTCACTGGCGGTCAAGTTTCTATACACGGCGTCCAATTGTTCGCGGTTTTGGGCGGTAAAGGTCACCGTGACCGATAAGAACCGGCCCTGGCTGCTGGAACGAATGTCCACGTCTTCATGTTTGATTTCACCGACTTCGGCCGCCACGAGTTTCATCACATGAGCAGGAAACCCTTCCGCATCGCGGCCCATGGCTTTGACGGGAAACCGGCAGGGAAACTCAAATAGAGTCTCGTCTTCAGAGGTCATGGATGTATTGGTCGTAACGGCCCACGACGCGCTGCCAAACAGGGCCTGCTTGCCCGTCACCAATGGCTTTGCCGTCCACCGACACCACCGGCAGTACGCCGCGCATGGCGCTGGCAATCCACACCTCATCGGCGGCGAGCAGACGCGGCAGACTGATGAGTTCTTCTGCGCAGGCAATGCCTTCCTGCGCAGCAAGATCCACCACCAAGTCGGTGGTGGTGCCCGGCAAAATTTCTTCGCCATTGGGCCTGCGAATCAGCCTGTTCTTTTCGAGAATGAGCACCGAACTGCTGGCGCCCTCGGTGACATTGTCCGCATTCACCAAGAGGGCCTCATCGGCGTTGCGGCCCTGCGCTGCTTGTCGCGCCATGATGTTGGCTAGCAAATTGGTGGCTTTGATGTCGCAGCGCCGCCAGCGATCATCGCGCTGGCTTGCCAAGCGGATGCCTGGCGGGTTCTTACGTGGGTTGATTTTGCACGCCAAACCAAAAATCGTGGCGTCAATGGATTTTGGTACGGAATGATCGCGGCCGGTATCTGCCCCGCGGCTCACTTGCAGGTATATGCCTAGATCCCCGTTGCCATTTCTTTCAGCCAGACCAGCGACGATGGCTTGCCATTCGCTGGTGGTTTTGGGGTTGATGATACCAATACTACTGAGACTGCGGCCGAGGCGCTGCAAATGTTCGTCCAGTAGCATGGGCCGGCCGTGGTAAACGGGTACAACTTCATAGACCGCGTCACCGAATAGAAAACCACGGTCCAAGGGCGAAATTCGCGCCTGGACAATAGGTAGATAGTCGCCATTTAGATAGGCGATGGGTAAGGCCTCCGCCATGCCTAAGAGCCAGACCGGTGTGTCGACCGTGGACCCGCGTAATCAGCGGACACTATTCAAACCAAAGTAGCACGGAATCTCGTGCCTGTTGCCATAGCGATCCGGGCGCTATGGTGTTCATTGCCACTAATTTGGCCTCGGTTAGCGTTTCTTGCGCGAGATTGACACGCACCGTGCCCAGACCGTTGCCTTGTTCAACGGGTGCGATGAGTTGGCCGGGCAAATCCAATTCGGCTTCCAGTAGCTCATAGCTGCCGCGTGGAATCGTGACGTAAATGTCCTGTTGCACGCCTAAGTCCGCACTTTCGGACTCACCTTTCCAGACGCGCGCTGCGGTCACGGCGTCGCCCGCCGGGTAAAGCAGACGTGTTTCGTAAAACCGAAATCCATAGTTAAGCAACGCTTGAGAATCCGCGCTGCGCGCCGTGGGGCTCTGGGTGCCCAGGACGACGGATACCAAACGCATGCCATCGCGGCTGGCCGATGAGACCAAGCAATAGCCCGCGGCGTCCGTCATGCCGGTTTTCATGCCATCGACACTGGCGTCCCGCCACAGTAGTGCATTGCGATTTTTTTGGGTGATGCCGTTGTACGTAAATTCGCGCTGGGAGTACCAGGCGTAGTACTCGGGGAACTCTCTGATAATTGCCGAAGCCAGCAAGGCAATATCCGCCGCGGTGGTGTAGTGGCCTTCTTCCGGCAGGCCCGTGGCATTGCGGTACTGAGTGTTGAGCATGCCCAATTCTTGGGCCCGCTGGTTCATGAGCTCGGCGAACGTGGCCTCAGTGCCGCCCAAGTACTCCGCTATAGCGACACTGGCATCGTTGCCGGACTGCACAATCATGCCCTGCATTAAGTCTTCGACACTCACGCGCTTGTTGATTTCGATAAACATGCGTGAGCCCGGCGTGCGCCAGGCTTTTTCGCTCACGGGCACTTCATCTTGCAAGCTAATCTGGCCGTCACGCAGAGCTCGAAACGCCGTGTAGGCAGTCATCAGCTTGGTGATGCTTGCCGGTTCCAAATGTTCATGCTCGTCCTTCGCCGCCAGAATGCGACCACTGTGATGGTCCACCAGGATGTAACCACGAGCGCCAAGATTTGGTGCATTGGGAACGGCCGTCGTTTGGGCCCAGGCCGCCGCGACCAACAGGTTAAGCGCTAAGGCTGTGACCAAGCTTTTCATCGGATCTCCGTATTGTTAGCTGCGGGCGCTTTGCCGGGAGTGTCTAACTGCCGGGCAAGCTCGTCAAGAAGTCGCCCTCGACATCGGTCACCAGGTGTGGATCGCCAATGTCGAGCATCTCTATGCGTTGCACCAGGGCATCATATTCCGCCACATCGGCAATGGGCCCGAGACGCACACGATAGAGGGCAACCGGCCCGCTCACGTCCTCAAGCACAAGTACATTGGCCAGAGCGCGGGCTTCCAAACGCTGCTTAAGTTGCAGCGCATTCGCAACCTCGCTAAAAGCGCCGACCTGCAGAAACATGTTGGCGGTGGGTAATTCACCCGGGTCGGGCACGCTCGCCTGCGCCGTTGCAATGGGGCTGGGCAGCGCGGCGGGCTGGCGGGGGACTCCAGCGGAAAGTGCTCCAGCCGGCTCGTTTGCCGCCGGCAAGACCGAAACTTCGACCATGGCGGTGCCATTTCGAATCATGTCTAACTGCTTAGCCGCCGCATAGGACAAATCAATGATGCGATTGCCAACGAAGGGCCCCCGGTCGTTAACGCGCAGCACGACGCTACGGCCGTTGCCCAGATTTGTCACGCGAACTTGAGTGGGTATAGGCAGGGTCTTATGCGCGGCCGTCATCGCGTACATGTCATAAATTTCGCCATTGGATGTGCGGCGACCGTGAAATTTTTTGCCATACCAGGATGCGACGCCGCGCTCACGATAGCCGGCACTGCTCGGCATCACATGGTAGCGCTTGCCAAAAACTTCGTAAAAAGGCGGATTGCCGGGTCCACGCGCCGATGAAGTTTGGTTCTTACCGGTTGTGCGAGTGGGTTCGCTGACAGTCTCCCATTTTGTTCCTCGACTGCAAGCGCCCAGAACAAAGCTGGACAAGGCGGCAAGCAACAAGATCGGCGGTACGAAATTGCTCCGAGGGATGTTGGTCATCATGGGCAGCAGTTTGTGGCAAGCGTCGGCTCATCTGCGTTGCGTAGCGCTTCACTGAGCTGAAAGACGGCGAGGGCATACATGGCGCTGCGATTGTAGCGGGTAATCACGTAAAAATTCTTAAACCCCACCCAATATTCAGGCGCGGTTTCACCGGCCATCTCGAACAATGCTACCGGGGTATCGGCGGCCAGCTCTAGGTCGATGCTTAGGCCTTGTTTCTGCAAGGAACCCAGGGTTTCCCGCAAGTCGAGTTTGTTGGCTGTATGTGGCTTTGCGCCCCAGCTTTGAGCTTTGCCGCAGGCTGCGATGGGTTCGCCCGACTGCCAGCCATGGGCGACAAAATAGTTTGCGACGCTGGCCAAGATGTCATCCCAATTGCTCAGCAAGTCTCGACGCCCATCGCCATCACCATCCACCGCATAGGCTCGATAGCTACTGGGAATAAATTGGGGCGGGCCCATGGCGCCGGCATAAGAACCTTGAATTTCGGTGATATCCAAGCCCTCTTCGCGCGTGAGTAGAAAAAACTGCGCCAGCTCGCGACGAAAAAACTTGGCCCGCGGCGGGTAGTCGAAACCCAGGGTGCCCAGGGCATCCAAAACGCGGTAGCGGCCCGTGATGCGTCCGAAGTAGGTTTCAACACCGACAATGGCCGCGATAATTTCGGCGGGTACACCCGTATCAGCGGCAATTCGGTTTAGGCGCTCAGCTTGTTCAGCACGAAACTTCTTGCCGGCTGCGATTCGCTCCGGCGTGATAAAGATTCCTCGGTATTCGTGCCATGCTTTGGTTTTCTCAGCCGGCCGGCGCATGGCTTCAAGGATTTTCTCTTGGCTCTTGCTCTGGCTGAGCAGAATTTCGACTTCCTTGTGCGTGAAGCCGTGCCGCTGACTCAAATCCGTGACAAAGGCGTGCACGTCGGCCCGCGTGGTATCTAGGGCCCAGCCTGTCGTCGTTGATAAGAGGGTTATCAGACCCAAGCACGCCGCGCGGCGAGTGGGCAAATAGAAAACATTCATCTAGCCAGTAGCTTCCGATGCGTCTGGATTGACATCAGAATACCGAAACCGGCGAGTAGGGTCACCATGGATGTGCCGCCGGCGCTGACCAAAGGTAGCGGCACGCCGACCACGGGCAGCAAACCCATGACCATGGCGGTATTCACAAACACATAAAAGAAAAAGGTCAAGCTAATGCTGCCCGCCAATAGGCGCCGAAAAGTATCTTGCGCTGCGGCCGCGATGACCAAACCGCGTCCCACGATGAACAAATAGGTAATCAGCACCGTCAGACCGCCCAGTAATCCGAATTCTTCGCCGATCACCGCAAAGATAAAGTCCGTGGAACGTTCCGGTAAGAATTCCAGCTGACCTTGGCTGCCGTTGAGCCAGCCCTTGCCGAACAAGCCGCCGGAGCCGATGGCAATTTTGGATTGAATGATGTGATAGCCAGCACCCAAGGGGTCGCTGTCGGGATCGATGAGGGTTAGTACGCGCTTTTTCTGGTAGTCGTGCATCACCAGGTACCACATGGCGGGCATGGCGATGAGAGCAGCCACGATGGCACCGAAAATATAGCGGGCGCTGATGCCGGCGAGGAATATAACCGTGGCGCCGGTCAGCGTAATCAAGATTGCCGTGCCAAGATCCGGCTGCAGCGCGATGAGGGCCACGGGTGCCAAGATCAAGGCCAGGCAACTGGCGATAACGCCCAGCGACGGTGGCAGAGGCCGATCATGGAGCAGCCAGGCCAGCAGCAGCGGCACACCCAGTTTCATGATTTCGGATGGCTGAAACCGCACGCCCACATCTAACCAGCGCTGCGCGCCTTTGCCCACGTCGCCGGCGATTAGCACCATGATCAATAGACCCAGACCCAGGCCATAGACGGCCGGTGCGCTGCGCCGTAGCCAGCCGGGCGGGATTTGCGCCATAGCGAATAAGGCACAGAGCGCGACGCCCATGCGGGTCAGTTGATTGATGACCTGACTATTGCTTTGACCCACGGCGCTGTACAGGGCCAATAAGCCGATGGCCATGACGAACAACAAGGCCGACAGCAGCAAACCGTCAATGTGCAGGCCGCGCAGCACGCGCTGGGTCAAGCTTAAATCCGCGGCGTGGCGGCTGGCGGCGAGTGCACTCATAGTTTGTCGGCCAGATAAGTTTCCATCACCCGGCGCGCCACCGGTGCGGCGACCCGGCTGCCGCTTTCGCCGTTTTCAATAACCACGGCCACCGCAATGCGCGGTTTTTCCAGGGGCGCGAAGGCCACGAACAAGGCATGGTCGCGCATCCTCTCCTCGATTTCTTCAGCGTTATATTCTTCGTCTTGGGCCACGCTAAAAACCTGGGCGGTGCCGCTTTTGCCGGCCATGGTGAAGGGCGCAGTACCACCGACGCTGCGTGCGGTGCCCCGGGGGCCCTGCAGCACGGCGTTCATGGCGCCGATGATTCGATCCCAATGTTCGTCGTTTTCCAATTTCACCGATGGCAGCACAACCGGATCCATCAGTGTTAACTCGCCTGTGTCGAGATCCCGTGTACCGCGTAACAAAGAAGGCTGGTAGCGTTGGCCGCGCGCGGCAATGGTGGCGGTTGCGTGGGCTAGCTGCAGCGGTGTGGTCAAGAGATAACCCTGGCCGATGCCGGCAATGACGGTTTCGCCGGGGAACCAAACTTGATCTTCGCGACGGCTGAAGGCGGTTCGCTTCCATGCCTGATTAGGTACCAGACCAGGCTTTTCACCGGCAATATCCAAGCCGGTGGTGGCGCCCAGGCCGAAACCTTTCAGATAGTCAGCCATGCGCTCAATGCCAAGCTCCGTGGCCAGGCTATAAAAATAAACATCGCAGGATTGTGCAATGGCATTGTGTAGATCCACAGGCCCGTGACCCGCGGGCTTCCAGTCACGATAGCGATGAGACTTTCCTGGCAAGCGGTAGTAACCACCGCAATAGTGCGTTTCGTCGGGGTCACGGATGTCATGCACCAAACCTGCCAGGCCAACAATGGGCTTGATGGTCGAACCTGGCGGATAAGCGCCGCGGAGTGCGCGATTGAACAGCGGCCTGTCCGGGTCTTCTTGCAGTAGGCGATAGTCTTTGCGCGACAATCCACTGCTGATTGCATTGGAATCAAAACTTGGCGCGCTGGCAAAGACCAAGACTTCTCCGTTGTCGGGATCGATGGCAACCACCGCACCGCGTCGGTCTTGCAGCTCTTCTGCGGCCACCAGTTGGGAATTCACATCGAGACTGAGTACTAAATCGCTACCGGGCTGGGCTGCGTCGCTGCTGAGCACCTCCATGATGCGACCCCGCGCGTTCACCAGTACCTCGGCATGGCCGACGTCACCGTGCAACCGGTCTTCAAAACTGCGTTCCACTGAAATTTTGCCGATCTGCGGTGTGCCGGCGTAGTCCGTAGGGTCCAACTCTTGGGCTTCGGCGGCACTGATACCGCCCACATAGCCTAAGGCGTGAGATAACGATGCGCCGTAGGGGTAGTGTCGGGCCAGACGGGCACGAATCTCCACGCCCGGAAAGCGGGGTCGTTGTACCGCAAACCGGGCGACGACATCGTCGGACAATTGCTGGCGGATCGGGATGGCATCAAAGCGACGACGAGCGGCAATGACTTCACGCAACTCGGGCAAATCTTCAGCGGCAATTAACTCATAGTCCGCCAGGCGTCGCAGGGTATCTTCGATGTCCGGCACCTGCTCAGGCGTTAACTCAAGTTGGTAGCTCGGCAGATTTTCAGCCAGGACTTTTCCATTGCGATCAAAGACCAGACCGCGCGGCGGGGGCAGTGGCTGAACCCTGATGCGGTTGCCCTGGGACTGGGCCGAAAAATAATCGTATTCGGCAATTTGCAGTTGTACGAGCCGGCCGATGACGATCCCCGTGAGTCCCAGCGCCAGGACTGTGGCGATGATCACACGCTGGGTGAACAGCCTTTGTTCGGACCAATGATCCTTAATGCGTAGGGTGGCGGCCATGATCAATTCAGGGAGCGACGTTTGAATTCGAGGCGCTCGCGCACCCGGTCCATGAAGGCCATGACCAATGGCCAGAGCAATCCGCCGACAACGGCTTGCGTCCAGCGCGCCATGCCCACGGGCGGATTGCCCGCCACACCGTCGATCCAAAACAATAAGAAGGCTTCGATGCTCAGTAAGGCGAACACGGTCGCTGTGAGTTGCCACAGCGGAAAGATACGAATTTGCAAATGAAATCGCAGGGTGATGTAACTCACAATGCTGAGGGTCATGGCGTGCTGGCCCAGGGTGTCACCTTGTAAGATATCGAGCAATAATCCCAGCAGCCAAGCCGTACCGACGCTGATATGCCGGGGCCACATCATGGTCCAATAGATCACGGCCAGGGTGGCAAAGGCCGGTCGATAGGGCGTTAGGCCATCGCCGAGGGGCAGGCTCATCAGGCCCGCGCAGCCGATCATGACCAACCACACCGGCCAGCGTTTCGCCGGGCGGCGGCTCATGGGCTTGCCTCGCTCTGTGGCGTTTCCACGTCACGTTCTGGTTCGATGCCGGTATCGCTTGCAGTTTCTGCCATGGGCGGTTCTTCGGGTACGGGGTTGCCCGGCCAGATCAATAGCACTTCACGAATTCGGCTGAGGGCCGCGGCCGGTTCAGCTTCGACACTGAGAAATTCATCGCCGGGTTGGCTGCTGATATTGCTGATATAACCCACGGGGTAGCCTGCGGGAAAACTTCCACCCAAGCCTGAAGTCACTAGCAGGTCGCCCACCCGAACATCGGTATTGCGGGGCATGAAGGGTAGGGACAATTGATCGAGGCGGCCGGTGCCCACGGCAATGGTCCGTTGTCGATTGCGCAGCAATTCAACCGGCAGGGCATGATCCACATCGGTAATGAGAATGGCTTCGGCGGAAAAAATATGGTCGCGCGTCACCTGGCCCACGACACCATTCGCATCAATCATGGCTTGGCCCACAAAGACTTCGTCGCGGCTGCCTTTATTGACGACGATGCGATGGCGAAACGGGTTCATGTCTACGGACATGATTTCAGCGATGAGTACCCGATCGCCCACCTTGGCGGTGGAATCCAATAGACTGCGCAAGCGCGCATTTTCAGTTTCCAGTGAGGCCAAACGTTGCAGACGCGCGCTTTGTTCGAGCAAGCGTTGCTCGAGCTCGAACTTCTCATCCCGCAAGCTGCCGCGCGTGGCAAAACTATCGGCTAACCAATGCCCCATGGCTGACGGGGCGTTGACCACCAAGTGAATGGGGTAGGCCGCGGCGGCCATGACACGTCGTAAATCGCGGATTAGATTGCTGCGCCCATCAGCGATCATGAGCACGACGGAAATCACGCAGATTACCGCTAGGCGAAGTCCCGGGCTCGTTTCACGAAACCCGCGCTGTTCACTATTAGCTGCGCTGAGGGCCATCTACCACGCCTGCTATGAACGCATACCCACTAAGCACCTGGGCACCCATGGTGTTGCTGCTGCGGGGTCAGTCGAGCCCGAATACCGACGGACCGTGTTCGTCCATTAATTCAATGACTCGACCGCCGCCGCGGGCCACACAGGTCAAGGGATCATCGGCAACGACCACGGGTAAGCCGGTCTCTTCCATGAGTAGCTTATCTAGATCACGGAGCAATGCGCCGCCACCGGTCAACACAATACCGCGTTCGGCAACATCCGCGCCCAGTTCCGGAGGTGTCTGCTCCAGTGCGCCTTTTACGGCACCCACAATACCCTGCAAGGGTTCTTGCAAGGCTTCGAGAATTTCATTGCTGTTCAAGCTGAAGCTACGCGGCACGCCTTCGGAAAGATTGCGGCCTTTGACGGATATTTCCTTCACTTCGTCGCCCGGGTAAGCCGAACCTATCTCATGTTTAATGCGCTCGGCCGTGGCTTCGCCGATCAAAATCCCATAGTTGCGGCGCACATAATTAATGATGGCTTCGTCGAAGCGATCACCGCCTACCCGCACCGAGGCGGCGTAAACAATTCCGTTCAGCGAAATAACTGCCACTTCGGAAGTGCCGCCGCCGATATCCAAAACCATTGAACCGCGCGCTTCATGCACGGGCATGCCCGCACCAATGGCCGCGGCCATAGGTTCTTCGATCAAGAAGACTTTGCGGGCCCCAGCGCCCTCTGCCGATTCACGAATGGCGCGCCGTTCCACCTGGGTAGAACCATAGGGCACGCAAATGAGCACGCGCGGACTGGGGCGAAAGTAACGCCCCGGATGGGCCTTGCGAATAAAATGCTGCAGCATTTTTTCCGTCACGGTGAAATCCGCGATGACGCCGTCTTTCAGGGGTCGAATGGCAGTGATATTGCCGGGTGTGCGGCCCAGCATGCTTTTGGCTTCTGCGCCTACCGCTTCGACGGTCTTGCCGCCGCGCCCTGGTTCCTCACGAATAGCGACCACGGACGGTTCGTCGAGGACGATGCCGTGCCCGCTTAAATAGATAAGTGTGTTGGCAGTCCCCAGATCGATCGATAAATCGTTGGAGAAGTAGCCGAGAACCCGTTTGAGCATTGCCCCCCGGCCCGCGAAAAGTAACCCGTAAAACGCGGGCTACTCTAGCAACGGGGGGGCGTTTGCACAACTGCGGGTGTATGATGACGCGCTTTTCACGGAACGCGGAATAGGGTTGAGCAGGTGTCTTTAACGGCCAAAGAGATTCAGGATATCGCGCAATTGTCCCGCCTTAAGGTCGCGGCGGACGAAGTGGACGACTATGTGGCTAAGTTGTCCAACATCCTCGATCTCGTCGCGCAGCTAGACCAGGTGGATACCAGCGGTGTTGAGCCCATGGCTCACCCGCTAAACATGGCGCAGCGCCTGCGGCCGGATGAAGTCACAGCCACCGATCGCCGGGATCTCTATCAGCAAAATGCCAGCGATGTGGCCCAGGGTTTATACCGGGTGCCGCGTGTCATCGAATAGTCGCCCGGGTTTCGGATTCTCGTGACCGCCAGCCGCCAGACCGTGACTGAAATGAGCCTTGCCCTTGACGCCGGGCAGGTTTCTAGCCGTGAATTGACACAGGCTTGTTTAGCCAGAATCGAGCAGCAGGACAGTCAACTTCGCTCGTTTATAACGGTGATGCCCGAGCAGGCTTTGGCGGCGGCTGATGCGGCGGACCAGCGTCGTGCCGCTGGCGATGCCGGACCGCTGACCGGCGTACCCATTGGCCACAAAGACATCTTTTGTACCCAGGGTGTGCGCACCAGTTGTGGTTCGCGCATGCTGGAGAATTTCACACCCCCTTACAACGCCACGGTGGTGGCGCGGCTGGCAGAAGCCGGTGCGGTCTGCGTGGGCAAGACCAATATGGATGAGTTCGCCATGGGTTCATCCACCGAGACCAGCTACTACGGCGTCGTCAGCAATCCTTGGGACCTGGCGCGTTCCGCCGGGGGGTCGTCGGGCGGTTCCGCGGCCGCCGTGGCCGCGGGCTTGGTGCCGGCCGCCACGGGCACCGACACGGGGGGATCCATTCGCCAGCCCGCCGCCTTGACCGGAATTACCGGCTTCAAGCCGACTTATGGCCGCGTGTCCCGCTATGGAATGATCGCTTTTGCCTCCAGCCTGGACCAGGCCGGGGTATTAGGCCTCTGCGCCGAGGACGTGGCCCTGCTGATGCAAGCGATGGCGGGTTTCGACCCGCGGGACTCCACCTGTGCCGACGTGGCGGTGCCTAATTATCGCGAGGCTTTGAGCGGTTCGGTGCGGGGCAAACGCATTGGTGTGCCTAAGCAGTTTTTTGACGCAGGACTAGATGCTGACTGTGCGGCTCATATCAGAGCGGCTTTGCAGGTCTTTGAGTCCCTCGGTGCGGTGATTGAAGAAATCGAGTTGCCGCATCTCAGCCTGTCCGTGCCGACCTACTACATCGTTGCTCCCGCCGAAGCCTCGTCAAATTTATCGCGCTTTGACGGTGTGCGATTTGGCTATCGAGATCCAGACGCTCAAGATCTCGACGCGCTCTATATCGAAACCCGAAAAACGGGTTTCGGCCCTGAGGTGAAGCGCCGCATCATGACGGGCACCTATGTGTTGTCGGCCGGTTACTACGATGCCTATTACTTGCAAGCCCAAAAAGCCCGGCAGCTCATCGCCGAGGATTTTCGGCAATGTTTCGAGCGCGTTGACCTGATCGCCGGCCCAACAACACCGACACCGGCGTTTCGCCTGGGTGACAAGCTGGACGATCCGGTGCAGATGTATCTAAATGATATCTACACCATTGCGGTAAACCTGGCGGGATTGCCAGGCGCTTCCATCCCTTGTGGATTCGTCGATGGTTTGCCCGTGGGCTTGCAGCTCATTGGGCCCGCTTTCGGCGATTCGCGGGTATTGAATTTCGCGCACCAATTTCAGCAGGCGACCGACTGGCATCGCGCGGCACCGGAGCTGGCCTAATGGCTTGGGAAACCGTCATCGGCCTAGAGATCCACGCGCAACTGGCCACGCGCAGCAAAATTTTTTCGGGCTCGCCGACGACTTACGGGGCTGAACCCAATACGCAAGCCGATCTGGTGGATTTAGGCTACCCGGGCGTGTTGCCGGTACTCAATGCCGAAGCCCTGCGATTGGCGGTGAAATTTGGCCTGGCCATCGGTGCCACCATCTCCAAACGATCCGTTTTTGCCCGCAAGAATTATTTTTATCCGGATCTGCCCAAGGGTTATCAAATCAGCCAGTATGAGCTGCCCATTGTGCAAACCGGCCAGCTCGTTCTGCGCTTACCCGCGGGAGAAAAAACCGTTGGCATCACGCGAGCCCATCTTGAAGAGGATGCGGGCAAGTCATTGCACGACCGGTTTGAGGATGCCAGCGGTATTGATTTGAATCGCGCGGGCACGCCCTTGCTGGAAATCGTTTCCGAGCCTGATATGCGCAGCTCGGCCGAGGCCGTGCTCTACATGCGCAGCATTCATCAGTTGGTGCGTTATCTAGATATCTGCGACGGCAATATGCAGGAAGGCTCATTTCGTTGTGACGCCAACGTGTCGATTCGGCGCGCGGGTGATGACGCCTTGGGCACGCGTACGGAAATCAAAAACTTAAATTCCTTCCGCTTCATTGAAAAAGCCATCGACTACGAAGTGGAACGGCAGATCGATGTGATTGAGGGCGGTGGCGAAGTCGTACAAGAAACGCGTCTTTACGATTCAGACCGCGACGAGACGCGGCCCATGCGCAGCAAAGAAGAGGCCAACGACTACCGTTATTTTCCGGACCCCGACCTGCTGCCGGTTGTGCTGGATGACGCTTACATTCAAGCGGTCGCCGCCGAGTTACCCGAGCTACCGGGTGCGAAGCAGGCGCGCTTCATCAATGACTACGGTTTGCGCGCCGATGATGTGGAAATTCTCGCGGGCAGCCGAGCGCTGGCCGATTATTTTGAAGCGGTCGTAAAAGTTCTGGGCGACGATTCTAAAATGGCCGCCAATTGGGTCGTCGGTGAACTGGCCGGCGCCCTGAACCGGGATGGCCTCGACATCGACGCGAGCCGGGTGTCCGCCGATGCTTTGGGCAGCCTGCTACAGCGCATCAAGGATGGGACCATCTCCGGCAAGATCGCCAAGGAAGTATTTGAGGCGATGTGGGCGGGCGAAGGTGATGCCGACACCATTATCGAACAGCGGGGCTTAAAACAAATCACCGACGCCGGGGCCATCGAAAGAATAGTGGATGAAACCCTCGCGGCCAACGTGGCGCAAGTTCAGCAGTACCGCGACGGTAACACCAAGGTGCTCGGCTTTTTCGTTGGCAAGATCATGCAGGCCACGCAGGGCAAAGCCAATCCCAAGCAGGTTAATGAAGTTCTCCGGCAGAAATTGGCGGAGTGATTTTACGGCGCGACAAAATGAGCCACGGTGTGGCAAGACAGAGAGATTGCTAGATTCCCATGGCCTTGATGATGCCTTCCAGCTAAGTCAGCAAGTTACCGGCTACGCGTTGATGGTATGGCCAAGGCGGTTCCCAGTAGCGTCGAGTCTTAGATCAAGCGTGGCGGAGAAGGACACCGGGCAATGAGCGAAAAATTGGCGGCAAATAAGCGCAATGCGCAGGCTTTTTACGATTTGATGTTTAATCAATGCAAGCCGCGCGAGGCGATCAGTCAATATGCGGGCGATGAATATATTCAGCACAACCCGCATGTGGCCGATGGTAAAGAAGCCTTCATCGACTATTTTGACCGGATGGCTGCCGAATATCCTGGTAAGAAAGTACACTTCAAAAGAGCCATTGCCGAAGATGACTACGTGGTGTTGCACTGCCACCAGCAATGGCCGGGCGACGAAGACTATGCCGGAATCGATATTTTTCGCTTCGATGCGCAGGGAAAAATAGTGGAGCATTGGGATGTGCTACAGATCGTGAGCCCCGAGTCGAAAAACGACAACGGCTTGTTCTAGCCATTCGCCGCTATCTCCGTTCCAGCTCGTTATTGCCACCGACGTTTGCGGGGCGAGCGCCTTAGTCTAGGAATCGCCGCTAGCTTCCAGGCGACCAGGCCGTTATCCGTTGAGCCTGTTTGACGAATATACGGATATTTCACGTCATTTATCCACTTGATCGAGTGATATATCGTTATTTAGCGGTCGGCTGACTACGGATCGAGAGTCTACGGGTGGCACTGGCAATAATATAAAGATATCTTTATATTTACGCGCCATGTCCTTGGCGCAAGTTTCAAAAGCCCTGAAGGCCGCGGCTGATCCCAGTCGCTTGCGTTTGCTGGCGGCTTTATCGCAGGGCGAGACCAGCGTGGGGGAGTTGCAAACCGTGTTGGGCCAAAGCCAACCGCGGGTTTCGCGTCACCTCCGCTTGCTCACCGAGTCGGGGCTGGTACAACGATTTCGCGAAGGTCATTGGGTGTATTACCGCCTGGATGACGGCATGCCGGCGCGAACATTGCAGCAGGCCATTCAGGCCTGGTTCGATCCACGCGACCCCCAGTTGACCCTGGACCGGCAGGCCTTGGCTGCCATCAAAGCCCGTCGTCGTAAAGATGCTTATGCGTCGGGTGCCCGGGATTCAGCGCCGATATTTTCCGGCCCGAGACCAGAGCGTAAAGAAATTGCCGCTGCCGTGGCCGATGTGTTGCCGGCGAACCAGTTGGAATCAGTCCTAAGCTTGGGCTGTAGCACGCCAGGCTTGCTGGAGTCACTGGCCCCGCGCACGAGGCGAATGATCGCTGTCGAGACCCACCGGGCACAGCGTAGTTTAGCGCGTACACGCATCGCGGATGCCGGCTTTGCAAATTGCAGTATTCGAACGGCCGATTTCCAAGCACTCACTTTTTCCGATGGCGCTTTCGACTGCGTGGTTCTCGACACAATGCTCAGTGTCAGTGAAGACCCGCGCGGGGCATTACAAGAAGCGCTGCGCGTGTTGGGCCGGTCTGGTCAGTTGTTCATTTTGGACCGCATTGAACCCGCGCTGGTGCAGCTACAGCCGCGGGGTCGAAGTGCAGCGCTGATTGAAAATCAGCTGGTCACGCGACTGGCGGAACAGGGCTGCGAAATACAAAGCCGCTACTGGTTTCCTGGGCGTCAATTGGCCTATGCCTTATTCACCGCGCGGCGCAATGCGGCCCGCCTGCGCAGGGAAGCCTCTGCCCGAGCCCATAAATTATGAGTCACCCCGTTCCACAAGTTTCCTTCGAGTTCTTTCCACCGGCTACCCCGGCCATGGAAGATGTTTTATGGCAATCGGTCAAACGGTTGGCTCCATTGGCGCCGCGCTTCGTGTCGGTCACCTACGGCGCCGATGGATCCACCCGTGACCGTACCCACAACATCGTTAGCCGCATTGCCCGTGAAACAAACCTGATCAGCGCACCGCATCTCACCTGCGTGGGTGCGCCGCGCGAATCGGTGCAAGACATTGCGCGGCAGTATTGGCAGCAAGGCGTGCGGCACATCGTCGCCTTGCGGGGTGATCCGCCAAAAGACAGCCAGGTCTACGAACCCCATCCGGGCGGTTATGAATACGCTTCGGATTTGGTCAAGGGCTTGCGTGATGTCGCCAACTTCGATATTTCCGTGGCGGCTTATCCCGAGGTTCATCCGGAAGCCCCCAGCGCCGAGGTTGATTTGGATAACCTCAAACGCAAGATCGACGCGGGTGCGACCCGCGCGATCACCCAGTTGTTTTTCGATGCCGATGTTTATTTGCGTTTTCGGGATCGCTGCGCGGCGGCCGGTATCACCGTGCCCATTGTTCCCGGCATTTTGCCAATCAATAAGTTTTCACAGACCCTGCGCTTTGCCACCATGTGCGGCGCGACAGTACCGGACTACTTGCATGAGCGCTTTGCAGGCTTGGACGATGATGATGAAACCAGGCGTTTAATTGCCGCCAATACGGCCATCGACCTCGTCACGCGCCTGCAGGCCCATGGCGTGCATGATTTCCACTTTTATACCCTTAATCGCGCCAAGCTGACCTATGCCATTTGCTATGCCTTGGGTATTCGTCCGGTGGAGAATGCTCAATGACCGGCCAGGCCGAACGATTCGCGCGCCTGCAGGCTTTGCTAGCCGAACGCATTTTGGTGCTCGATGGCGCCATGGGTACGATGATTCAAAACCGTGATTTGCAGGAAGCCGATTATCGCGGCGAGAGATTCGCCGACTCGCCCAGCGATCTAAAAGGCAATCATGATCTACTCACACTCACCCGGCCCGATGTCATTGCCGACATTCACCGCGCATTTCTGGATGCCGGTGCCGATGTCATTGAAACGAATACTTTCAACTCCAACGCACCATCCTTAAGCGATTATGGTTTAGAAGATTATGTCGGCGAATTAAATCTCGCGGCCGCCCGTTTAGCCCGGCAAGCGGCGGATGATTGTGCGGCGCGCAGCGGCCAAGCTCGTTTCGTTGCCGGCGTATTGGGGCCAACAAACCGCACGGCGTCCATATCGCCTGATGTCAACGATCCAGGCATGCGCAACATCAGCTTCGACGAACTGGTGGCAAGCTATGGCGATGCCGTAATAGCTCTGATGGCAGGTGGTGCGGATTTCATATTGGTTGAAACCATCTTCGATACCTTGAATGCCAAGGCCGCTCTCTATGCCATCAGTCAGTTGCGCGAAGAGACGGGCGATCCCATTCCGGTGATGATCTCCGGGACCATCACCGATGCATCCGGACGGACTTTAACCGGTCAAACCACCGAGGCCTTCTGGAATTCGCTGCGCCATATCCAGCCCTTCATGGTGGGTTTGAATTGCGCCCTGGGGGCAGCGGATCTGCGCCCCTATATCGTAGAACTGGGCCGCGTCGCCGACACGCATATCAGCGTGCATCCCAATGCCGGCTTGCCCAATGAGTTCGGCGAGTACGACGACACGCCCGCCGACATGGCGGCGGTGTTAGGCGAGTTCGCCGCGGAAGGCTTGCTGAACATGGTGGGTGGCTGTTGCGGGACCACGCCGGCGCATATAGCAGCCATTGGTCAGGCTGCCACCGCGCAGGCACCCCGTGCCGTGCCGGCACTAGCGCCCCAACTCCGGCTGTCGGGGCTGGAGCCCACGAATATTGGTGACGACTCACTGTTCGTCAACATCGGTGAACGCACGAACGTCGCGGGCTCGGCGAAATTTCGGCGACTCATTACCGAGGGCGACTACGTTTCAGCTTTGCAGGTGGCTCGCCAGCAGGTTGAGGCCGGCGCACAAATCATCGATGTCAACATGGATGAAGGCATGCTGGATTCCGTGGTTGCCATGGACCGCTTCCTGAAGTTGCTGGCCGGCGAGCCGGATATTTCCCGCGTGCCCATCATGGTGGATTCATCCCGTTGGGAGGTCATCGAAACGGGCCTGAAGTGCGTGCAAGGCAAAGCCGTGGTCAATTCCATCAGCCTGAAGGAAGGCGAAGCATCATTTTTGGCACAAGCGCGGGAAGCGCGCCGTCACGGCGCGGCCGTGGTGGTCATGGCTTTCGACAAAGCAGGCCAAGCCGATACAGTGCCGCGCCGCGTGGAAATTTGTGCCCGGTCTTACGAGCTATTGACTGAGCAAGTTGGTTTTCCGCCCGAAGACATCATTTTCGACCCCAATATATTCGCCGTTGCCACGGGTATAGAAGAGCACAACGATTATGGGCGCGCCTTTATTGAGGCCACGGCCGAAATTAAGCGGCGTTTTCCCTTAGCCCACATCAGTGGTGGTGTCAGCAATGTGTCTTTCTCTTTTCGCGGCAACAATTCCGTGCGCGAGGCCATGCATTCGGTGTTCCTATATCACGCCATTCAAGCTGGTCTGGGCATGGGCATCGTCAATGCGGGTCAATTGGCCATCTATGAAGATATTCCGCGGCAACTTCGCGATGCGGTTGAAGATGTCATTCTCAATCGGCGCGACGATGCCACCGAGCGCTTGCTGGAAATCGCCGGTCGCTACCGAGATGACGAGGCCCAGGCGCAGCCGCCGGAGGAGGCCCAGTGGCGCAGCTGGCCCGTGGCAGAGCGCTTGTCTCACGCCTTGGTGAAAGGCATTGATGATTTCATCATCGAGGACACCGAAGCGGCGCGTCTTTCCGTGGAACAGCCCTTGGAAGTGATTGAAGGTTCCTTGATGACGGGGATGAATGTGGTGGGCGACTTGTTCGGCGCCGGCAAGATGTTTCTACCGCAGGTGGTGAAATCCGCGCGCGTGATGAAAAAAGCGGTGGCGCACCTGGTGCCGTTTATTGAAGCCTCCCAGGGCGATGATCCGCAAAAGATGGCCCGTATCGTCATGGCAACGGTGAAGGGCGATGTGCATGACATCGGTAAGAACATCGTGGGGGTCGTCCTCCAGTGCAACAATTTCGAAATCATTGACCTGGGCGTCATGGTGCCGGCGGAGCGCATATTGGAGGCAGCCGAGCGCGAACAGGCCGACATCATCGGTTTGTCGGGACTCATTACGCCGTCACTGGATGAGATGGTCCATGTGGCGCGAGAAATGCGCCGCCGGGGCATGACCCAGCCCCTATTGATCGGCGGGGCCACCACTTCGCCGGCGCATACGGCGGTAAAAATAGACCCGGAGTATTCGGGCGCGGTGGTCTACGTCAAAGACGCATCACGATCCGTGGGCGTGGCGCAGAAACTCGTCAGTCCCGCAGATCGTGTCACTTATATCGAGACGGCCAAGCAAGACAACCAGCGTCGTCGCGAACGCCATGCCGACAAATCGCGATTGAAGCCCCAGCTGAGCATCCACGCCGCCCGCGACAACCGCTTGCGGCCCGATTGGGCGCAAGTCGTCGCGCCGCCGAATTTCCAAGGCGTGCAAGCCATAGACTTGGCCTTGGATGAATTAGTCGACTACATCGATTGGATGCCTTTCTTCAATGCTTGGGAATTCGCCGGGCAGTTTCCCGCCATTCTTTCCGACGAGGTGGTGGGCGAGGCGGCGACGGCTTTATACAAAGACGCGCGCGGCATGCTGGACAAAATGATTGCCGAGCAATGGTTAACAGCCCGCGCCGTGATGGGTTTATTTCCGGCCGCGAGCATGGGTGACGATGTGCAACTCTACGCGGATGAAAAACGGCAAGTGGAGTTGGAGCGTCTGCACTTTTTACGGCAACAACGACAGCTTCCCGAGGGTAAGCCGAACCTGTGCCTGGCCGATTTCGTCGCGCCGGCCGATAGCGGTCAAAGTGACTATCTGGGCGCCTTTGCCGTCACGGCCGGCCTGGGTATCGACGCCCATGTCGCCCGATTCGAAGGCGCGCATGACGATTACAATGCTATCTTGCTCAAGGCCTTGGCGGATCGCCTAGCCGAGGCGGGCGCCGAATACCTGCATGTCCGGCTGCGGCGCGAATGGTGGGGCTACGCGGCCGACGAAGCCTTAGACTGCGATGCCTTGATCAAAGAACAGTATCGCGGTATTCGTCCAGCGCCAGGTTACCCGGCCTGTCCCGATCACACCGAGAAGGCGACTTTATGGCGTCTATTGGATGTGGAAGCAAATACCGGCACGAGTCTGAGCGACTCCTTCGCCATGCTGCCCACCGCGTCGGTCAGCGGCTGGTATTTTGGCCATCCCCAGGCACGCTATTTCGCCGTGGGTAAGATCGGTCGCGACCAAGCCGAGGACTATGCGCGGCGCAAGAACATCAGCTTGTCCAGCGTTGAACGTTGGTTGGCATCTAATCTGGGTTACGAATCAGAAGCGGCGTAGACCGCTGGTTTTTCCGGCACAATGAAACCGCGCAGTTTTTACCCGTCGTTGCCGGGTGGTGAAGGAGTCGATCAAGTATGCAGTCAATGCTCAGTGCTATTTTTCGCGCCGCGGTGATCATCGGCCTGCTGTTGCAGGCCAATCTCGTCTTCAGCGGCGATTCGCAAGTTTCCGCTTTGCGACGCGTGAGCTTCCCCGTCGCCGACCCGCAACCGGCATTGATCTTCTACCGGGATTTACTGGGCTTTCGCGTGGCCTATGACAAAACGGTCACGGATCCCGAGCAACTCGGTTTGCTGGGCCCGGCTTTCACCCGCGCACGCGTCATACACCTTGAAGCACCTGGCTTGGGAGCTGTCGAGGGCGGTAGCATGAGCCTGGTCCAGGCGTGGACCGAGCAAGGCTTGCAGCAGCCCAAAGCCAGCGGCGGCGTTGCGCTGCTGTTTCGCATCGCCGATGTTCGGCATCTTTACAACAAGTTAGTGGCGGCCGAGGTACCGGTGGTTTCCGCACCTGCGCAGTACGCCGAATCGAAAGGCGCGACGCAAGCCATAACCGTGCGTGACCCCCTGGGGAATCGGGTCAGTTTCGCGCAAATTCCAGGTGATGCAACGGCCGGCGGTCTCCCGGTCTTGATGCGCTGGATGACCGGGGATTTTGACAACCGGCGTCAATTTGCGAACCAGGAACGCCGCGAACCCCAGGTGTTTTCACGACTCGGCTTACAACGACGGCAAGTGGCGGTTCCTGCCCTGGGTGATCACGTGATCTACGCACAAATGAATCATGACGCGGATCCAGCCAAGATCTACCGGCAAAGTTTTGTCGTTTTCCACGTGGATGAGACCAGCGCTGTGATTCGTTCCGAGAATTGGTCCTTCGCAGATCCTCAAGGCCAGCAGAACATTCTGTCTAGACTCGATGACTTGAAGAAAATGTCGCGGGAGGACTTCAAGCGATCCTTGGCTGACAATTGTGTTGCCACCTGGGAAGCTCGCGGCGAAGAATTCTATACACAAATTTCGGCCCAGGACTGCGTGATTACCGGCCGCCGTACGGGCGAACCCTTAGGTATACAGGCCACCGAGTTCGTGGGCGCCGACGGCATACGCAATGAGGAATCTGGTTATAAGGCCGATGGCGTGATGACCTTTGGTTTGGCGCCCAATCAGTATTATGAGTTCGATCGAACTCGCTAATTTAGCGACTTTCAGTTCACCGTTTCGCAATGAATCGCATGCGAAATTACAGTCGGCTGGCAATAAGACAATGATCCGGGCGTGCGTAAGTAGGACCGTTACACGGTGTATCCGTAGTCGTCAATGAAGCGCTTAACGAGAGGGATGAATGGCTCAATCTCTGATCGATAAGATACCCAGCGATTGCTCGATGAAGTGTATATCTCCCTAGTGACTTGACCGCTCGAGGGTGTATCGATAATTCGGTTCTTATTAAATTCGTAGAACCGCAGAAAGTCGTCGTTTTCTTTGTACGCTAAGGCTCGGAATATTTTGCGTCCCTCAGACTCAAAGTCGCTGACAAGCGATTCGTACTTCACTGTGTGTATGTCCAGTTCTAATTCCGCGCGGAATCTCTCAAACAGACCCATCACTGCTGCGTATCTCTCGAAGCAACGACGAAGCTCGGTGAAATGTATCATTTCCTCATTGAGCGCAAAGGGCTGTTGATAACAGCTAATACAGACGTCTAAAGGGTGCCGAAGGGAAAGAATGAACTTCGCTCTCGGAAACAAAGTGCTGATCAAAGGAATGTGAATAATATTCAGCGGTAACTTGTCGATGACAATATCGAAATCTTGATCTTCCGGTAGGTATCTTCGGTTCTGACTGAAATATGCTTTGCGCATTCTAATTATGTCTTCGCTAGACGCAGACGATAGTCCTTGTGGATAATGCCGCCCGGTCTTTCGCAATCTGCCAATCGCGAAACCCACGCCATTCTTCTCGCTTAGCGTTGCGATACCCGGTTGGCTAACGAGCACGGTGTCGAGCAGCGTCGTCCCCGACCTGGGGAACCCAACCATAAACACGGGTTCGTAGGGTAAATCCTCATTCACGGTAACCTGTCGTAGTTTCGTTAAATCTAGCGCCAGATAAGCGGGTACATAGTCGTGATCACGACTCTCGTTATATAAAGAGCGGGACAAAGTATTCATTGCCGCAAAACTGCGTTGTGCCTCTTGGTGCCGACCCAGCGCCCGCAATGACTGTCCTCGGAAGGCATGCAGACGAACGGTTTCGACTCCGGCGCCCTGCTCTCGAATAAATGATTCGGTTAGCAGCATCAGGGCCTGCTCATGACGATCTGCCAAACAATGGATTTCCGCTTGCAGCCTACTGATGGGAAGGTCTGTGCCCTGCTGATACGAAATTTCATCAAGGATCGTTTGGGCTTCCGCCAACATCCCGAACTTTATCAGCCAACTTAGAAGGCCCTTAGGATTATTATTCGAAACGGCCCTTTTGTTACGAAGCAAAGCCGTTAACAAGGTTTTGCCACTGTCTTTCTCATCGAGTGCGTAATAGGCGCTCAGCAACCATTCAATGACCTGCGGTTCCATCGTGTGTCTCTCGAAGTCATTGGCATGGCGGACGAGTTCCCGAAAGTTTTGATTGGCGAGGCATACTGCACAAAGTTTTCGGCGAATATGTTCCTGAGCCTTGCCCGTGCATAGTGCGAGCGATGCCTCCAGGTATTTTCTTATCCGGTCGAGCACCTCCCTGGTGCGATTACCGGAGAGGTAGAGTAAATCGGCCACACGGCTGAGAATTGCGGCTCGCTCGTTTGCGTCTTCGGCAAAGTCAAGATGAGAATCATAGGCGTCGGCTGCCCCAAGATAATTCTTCTGCGACTCTAAAGCCCTGCCGAGTAAAAGGGTGCTGCGCCTGGTATATCCCGCGTGAGATTCGTGCAACTTGCGCAGGATTGTCTCAGCTTGTTGAAACTGTTGTTTGGCGAATGCCTCAGCTGCTTGAGCAAGTTGTGTTTCGGCAAAGGTATCTGCTGCTGGTTCTGAACCGTTTGGGCTGCGCATCCAGGGATTATGCGATAAATAATCGGTGATTCGGTTCATATTTTACCAAGGCGCCGATGCCCGCTTTGGGTCGCTTGCTTGCGCTCGCCCGGGGGGTTAGGAACACACTCGGTACCGTGAGGCCCGCCTTCGGTAACATCGCCGCACGGCATTCTGCCTGTAGGCGAATCATGATCGGCTGGCGCTTTGGTGCGTTAAGCCTTGCTGCCGCAGACTGGGCAATCTGGGCGTGGTCCGATTTTTATACTGCGCGAACTGCCCGCCAGACCGTCGTATATCCACAGATGATTGTTGAGTTTGGAATCTAGCCCCAAAATTAGCTTGATGGCCTCGGTAGCCATCATACAGCCGATAGTCCCCGCAACCGGACCCAAGATACCTTGGCCGGCGCAGTTCTCCAGCGTTTCATCCGCGTCGCTATACAGACATTGATAACAGGGTCCACCGCCCAGGTCATGGCGGAACACGGCTAACTGACCTTCAAAGCGGATCGCCGCGCCACTAACCAGCGGGGTATGGGTTTGGGCGCAGGCCGCGTTGATGGCGGTGCGCGTTGCAAAGTTATCACTGCAATCCAAGGCTAGGTCGCAGGCCGCCAGGGTTTCGCCGAGGCTTACCGAATCTAGGCGAGTGTTGAGGGTGGAGAGTTTCACGCCGGGTGCAAATTGGGCTAGCCGTGTTTTCGCCGCCTCGGCCTTATAAACGCCGATATCCTCGGGCTGAAACAGAATCTGTCTTGGCAAGTTGCTGGCATCCACGCGATCGAAGTCGTTGAGTAACAAATATCCAGTGCCCGCGTTGGCCAAGTACAAGGATGCGGGAGCGCCCAGTCCGCCGAGGCCGACAATTAAGACTTTGCTTTCTGCCAGTCGTGTTTGTCCCGCCGCGCCGATTTGCGGTAAGGCGAGCTGGCGGCTGTAGCGCAGCGGGTCTGGATCACTCAAGGCCGGCGTCGTCCTCTGGCCTTTGGCCTTCGGTGACGCGAGGCCGGCCGGGTAGATCTCGGTAGGTCACGATAGCGGTAAAGCCGGCTTCTTGAAAGAGTCGTACCACCGCCGGACCTTGCCGGAAACCATGTTCCACCATCAGCCAAGCGCCGGGCTTTAGGTGTTTTGGGGCTTGCGCAATTATCTTCCTGAGCGCCATGAGTCCATCTTTACCGGCCCGCAGGGCTAGGCTGGGTTCATAGCCGAGTTCATACTTGCGCAGCATCCATTCTTGGTCAGCGACGTAGGGTGGGTTGCTCACCACCAGATCAAATTGCTGATCACTCACCGGCCCGAACCAGTCACCAAATCGAAAGTCGATGCGGCCGAGTCGGTAGCTACGTGCGTTGTACTCGGCGACGGCCAGGGCTGCTTCACTGAAATCGGTGGCGACGATACTGGCCGACTTACGCTCCTTGGCTAAGGCCAGGGCGATGGCGCCGGTACCCGTGCCGAGATCCAAGATCGTATGCGACTCATCTTCAGGCAGTTTCTTCAGCGCGCATTCAACGAGTAGCTCAGTTTCCGGTCGTGGTATTAGCGTGTCTTTGGTGACGCTCAGTTTCATGGACCAAAATTCGCGCGAGCCAAGGATTTGTGCCACCGGACGGCCAGAGCGGCGTTCCTTCAAGAGTCCTAAAAATCGTTCCGCAACTTGCGTGCGCACCAAGATATCCGAGTCGCTGATCAAGCGCGGGCGCTTCCAGCCCAGACAGTGGGCCAGCATCAATTCTGCATCCAGGCGCGCGGAGGTGCTGCTGCCTTTAAGCATCTGGGTACTTTTGCGCAACAAATCCGCTACGCTCAATTCGCCGCTGGCTAGATCTGCGTCCATGCCTATTCGTGTGTTAGCCTGCAAAAATCCATCGTCCCTTTTACCACAGCCTGGGGCCGACAAAGTTGATCTATTCGTCAATAGACGAAACTCCATTGCATGCTTAGGCAACATCCATGAGTAAGCGAGCCAAGTCCGAGCAATTCGCCACCGCCTGTATTCATGCGGGTGACACCATCGATGCCGCCACGGGTGCGGTGATGCCACCGATCTATACGGCCAGCACTTACCGCCAGGCGGATTTCGGCGAGCCCCAAGAACACGCTTATTCGCGGGCCACGAATCCCACGCGCGATGCCCTGGAGCGCTGCGTTGCGGAACTGGAATCCGGCACCCGCGGCATCGCCTATGGATCGGGTATGGCGGCCACGGCGGGCGTGTTGGATTTGCTCGATGCGGGCGATCATGTGGTGGCGCCCACGGATCTTTATGGCGGAACGCTGCGCTTGTTGACGCAGGTGCGTGCCCGCAACGCGGGCCTTCAATTTAGCCTGGTTGATTTCACCGATCTAGATGCCGTTGCCGATGCCCTGCGCCCCGAAACGCGGCTGATTTGGGTCGAGACGCCCACCAATCCCCTGCTAAAGCTCATCGATTTGCAAGCCGTTGCCGCCCTAGGTCGTGAGCAGGGTGCCTTGGTGGCCGTTGATAACACCTTCGCCACGCCTTGTTTGCAACGCCCCTTGGAGCTGGGCTGCGACATCACCATGCATTCCACGACCAAGTATTTGGGCGGTCATTCGGATGTCATCGGTGGCATTAATATTGTTAAGGATGAAAACCTGGCGCGTGAGCTGAAGTCCTTGCGCAGCGCGGTGGGTTCGGTACCCAGTCCCTTCGATGCCTATCTGGTATTGCGGGGCGTTAAGACTTTGGCCTTGCGGATGGAATGCCATAATCGAAACGCCTTAGCCATTGCCGAGTGGCTACATGCTGAAAGCGCAGCAGCCGGCGTTTGCTATCCGGGTTTGCCGGATCATCCGCAACACGAGTTAGCGCGTTCACAAATGAGCGGCTTTGGCGGCATGTTGGTGTTCAGCTTGCAAGGTGATGTCCGGCGGTTTATGAACGCCTTGCAAGTGTTCACCGTGGCCGAAAGCTTGGGCGGTGTAGAAAGTTTGGCGGGTCATCCGGCCAGCATGAGTCATTCCAATGTGCCGCCGCCGCAGCGCCGGGCCATGGGAATACCCGATAATTTGCTGCGTTTGTCCGTGGGCATCGAAGCGCTCGATGACTTGCGTGAGGATCTGGCCCAGGCTTTCTCCGCGGCGGTCTAGGCCGCGGATCGGGCTTTACGCATTTGCCGCGCGATTTTCGCTGATTTGGTGCTCGTCTCGCTCAGAAGTTATAGCGAAGCCTGAGATAAGCATTGCTGGCATCGTCAAACTGGCCAAAGAAAGTCTGCGGTTTTCGTCCGCCGAAAAAATTCAGCCCGGCGCTGAAGCGCCAGTTGTCGTCGTACCGAAAATCCAGCACCGGCCGCAGGTAGAAATCATGGTCGCTGGGCGAAATAAAGGCGAACAAAGACCAAGTCAGCCTTTCCTGATGCGTTCGGTAGCTCAGCCGTGTGGTGAACAGATGCCGATATTCGTCAACCTCTAGTTCGGGATTGCTGGATCCGGCAAGCAAGCGCTGGTGATCTTGGGTCCACTCCAGATAGTACTGGAGCCCCACGGTAAAGTTGCTGAGCCATTCCCGCTCGAAGCCAGTCAGGAAGCGCAACTGATCATTCGGTACGTTTGGGTTGTTACCTTGGCGGTCGTTGCGGGAGGCATGGTAGGCGATTTCGATATTCCAGATGCCCGATAAGGCCGGCCGGCGGAGGCTGCCGCCCAGGCTGGTCAATGGCGCAAAGCGACTCTGTGATGAGTTCGAGAAGTCGCTGGGCGCCTTGAAAAAACCCCGATGGGCGTACAAGGCATATTCAACCCCGCGCCAAGTGCTAAACAGGCGTAGTGAGAATTCTCCGTTACGAAAATTTCGGGCCGGGCGCTGGGCGCCGAACGGTGGCTTAGGTGACACCAAGCGCTCCGCAAGAGGCGAATAAAACGAGAATCTTTGGCCGGTGATGTAATCGTCCGATGTAAAGCCCGGTGTCCAGGCAAAGTCTAAGTTCACCAGACTCGCGTATTGGGTCAATCTGATACTCGTGGATGGTGCTTTTAAGTATTCGTCGTCGCGGCCGGCGAAAAAACTGACCCAATCCTTCGGAAAAAAATCGTTCAGGAAGAGTAGATCGCCCGTTCCCCAGGTTAAGACTTGCCGGCCGGCTTTGACATCCAGCTCCTTGAATGGGCTGCCCGCAATGACCAGTTCACGAAATTCACCGTCGATTTCTTGATCGATGCCGTCGAGAATGCCGTCGACTTTCAGGCTGAGGAGAAATTTCTCAGCTTGCCAACTGGTTTCCAAGCGCAAACGACTATCGGCGAGGGTCCCGCGTCTGCCGACTAGGCGATCTTCGCGCCAGCGGCTACCGCCGGCGGCTTCGACGAAACCGGACCAAGCTAAGCTTGTGTTGGCTTCGTCGGCCCAAGGGTCGTCATCCCAATCGTCAGTCTGGGCGAAAGCCCCTGCGTAAATACAACTGATACCCAGCAACAGGCCCAAGCACTGCCCGATCAGTCGAGGCATGTTTAGCCTGGTGTTCGCCGCAGCCATTCCCGCGGCGGACTACGCAGGGAACGTTCGGAAAATATTTCCGCCGGTATTCCCAAGTCATAAGCAATATGGCGGAATTGCAAATCGGTATACGCTCCGGAATCAATATCGCTGACTCGGCTCTTGGTCACCGTTGGGTAGGCGCCAATGGTTTGTGTCTCCATGACTTCCACACGGCGAAAAACTTTGCCTTGAGCATCGAGATACTCGATCTTCATGGGCAAAAAGTTTTCGCGGTCAATCCAACTTCGATAGCGATTAAATTCAACCAGCGATGGGTCCTTGGGAACGTGCTCCAAGCGATAATACTCGTCGTCGGTGGCCAACAACTTGTGCCGGTCATCCTCGGGGCTGCGGCCCGAGACATCCTCATAGTAGTAGTGGGCGCCTACGAAACTGGTGCGCTTATCTCCGGCAACCACGCGTTTGATTAAATCCAGCCCCGGTAAATAGATCCAGCGGTCGTCATCGCGTCCCACATGCTTGTTGACCAAATAAACCGTGCCGCGAACATCGCTGGGCTGGCTAAACACGACCAAGAAATCTTGATCGCCTCCAGGGGCTAGCTTGCGTCTTAGGATCGTAAACTGTCGCCGTTGTTTTCGGCCCTGGGCATCGTGAATGACCATACGGGCTTCGCTGCGGCCATCCGCGCCCGCATAGTAGGCCGCCAAATTGGCGCGGGCGACAATCTCATTCGCATCGCTCAAGCTTGCGCCCGTATCCGCCCGGACGCTGGAACAGATAATAAGGACAAGGATGCTTGGCCAGTCGTGCAGCTTTATCATTGTTTTGCCCTGTTTAGCCTCGGCGATGGCAAGACCGCGCTTACCGCGGGCAGCAGCAATAAAGTCGCGATGCCTGAAATCGCCATAATCGCCGCCATGAATGCGCCTACCGTGACATAGGGTATCAAGGGGGCAAGAAACAACGGTGTGAACCCCAAGGCGATCACCAGGGCGTTACGGGAGATTGCCCGTGCCGGCTCTTCGAATAGTAGCTTTGCGGACTCACCGAACGATCCGGTGCTCGCGTAGAAACTGCGCTGGCGTTGAATGAAGTGAATGGCGAAATCCACGGACAAGCCCAAGGTCAAAGCCGATAAGACTGCAATCGGCATGTCATAGTCCTTACCCAGCCAGCCGATCAAGCCATAAACGAATAGGATGGTGACGCTCAGCGGGAGCATGGCCATCAGGCCAAGGCGAAGTGACCGAAACAGCAGGCTCATCATCACAAAAACCGCCGCGAAAGCACCCAGTAGGCTTTTTAGCATGCCGGCCACCATGGCTTGTTGCCACACCACATTGATATAGGATTTGCCCGCCCATTGCGCGGTGACCCCGGGCGGTAGTGGATTGTTTTGCAGGAAGTCATCCGTGGCCTCGATCACTGCGCTCATGTCTTTATTATCGCCGCTGCGTAACTGCAACCAGATGGCGGTATGGCGTAAGTCCGGCGTGACCAGATGCCAAAGATCTTGGGGCCGATGCGACGATTGATACTGCAATAGCGTTTGCGCCACGCCCTGGCTACTGTCGGGTATTTGGTATTCCTGCGGATTGCCACCCCGCAATTCGCGCGCAACGACTTTAACCACGTCGGGCAGCGCATTCGTTTTGCCTACAAATCCTGTCGCCACTAGGTGTTTCTGTAAGTTTTCGATGATAGCTAAGGCTGCCGGTTGCTGAAAATACTTCGATTGGCTTTGGTGTCTTTCCGCTAGGTCCAACAATTCTTCTAGCGGCCCCAGCGCTGCATCGTCAGCGGCAAATAGGGCATCGTCCACCATTGCCACGAAGGCGCCAAAATCCTCGCTAGCCACCAAGCTAGATAGCCCATCGCTGAGCTCGTCGACATCCGCACCCTCAGCTGCGGCTTCAGCCAGCAGCACTTTTGCCTTATTCATAAATTCCGTCGACGCGCGGTCATCCGCGTGGCTCAGTACCAGGAAGGCGTCATAGGTTCCCGCGAAATGTTCGTTGAGTAGCGCATCGGCGACCCGTATTCGATGATCAGCTTTAAACCAACGCACCGGGTTATCGTTGATTTCAATCCGGGGTAGTCCAGCGAAGCTGATGCCGGCGAGCAATACCGATGCCGCGACGATGGGCCAGGGGTTCGCGAAGGCGAAACGACCCAGCCGTCGTAAGATTTTTGCCAAGGTCGAGTCCGCATGATCCGAATTGTCGCCATGACTTGCTAGCACAGCCAATTCACGCGGCGTCATGCGCACTAAGTAAGCGGGTACAAAGACGATGGTCAAAATAAAGGCCAGCAATATGCCGATGGCGACGAAGGCACCGAAAATTTGCACCGGGGGAATCGGCGTGAGCATTAAGGAGAGAAAGCCGGCGGCCGAGGTAAGGGAGGTAAATAGCATGGGCTTAAAGAGCCGGCCCGTGACCGCGCGGATGGTGTTTTGTGCGCCCGCTTCTTCACGGTAGCGGTCAGCGAATTCCGACAGAATATGCACCGAGTCCACGACGGCAATTGGCATCAAAAAGATCGGGATCATGGAGCTCATGATATGCACGGTATAGCCGAGGCCGATCAGTAGTCCCATGGTGATGATCACCGTGGCCAGGGCGACGATCATGGGCGCGATGACCAGGCGCCAGCTGGCGAAAAAATAGGCCATGAGCAAGAAAATCATCAGCCCCGCTAGCGGCGCGCTAATCCCCATTTGCACGAACATTTCTGTGCCGAAGGTGTCCTCAGCCACGGGCAACCCAGTGATGTGAAACTCCGTGGGGCCCTCGATCGTATCCGCCAGCGTTTGGATTTCGCGGGCGATGGGATAACTTAAATCCTTGCTGACAATGGGCACGTAGATGGCGGCAGCCTGGCCGTCCGCGGACACCAGGGTGTTGTTGAGCAGTGGTAAGCGCTGCACCTGCTCGCGAATTTTACCGGCGCCGGCGAGGGTCGTCGGCGCGGCTTTCATCATCCATTCGAAGCGGATGGCGCCGCCTTCGCCCTGTGAAATATTGTCCGCGGTGGCCAAGGACATCAGATCAGCAGTGATGACCCCATCCAATTGCAGAATCGCTTCGCTGAGGGTTTGCAAGGCGGCCAGGGATTCGGGGTTGTATATACCACTCGGGCTGTCGGTATTTACTAAGCCTACGACGATGGCGTCATGCAACATGAAACGCGCTTCGACCTCGTTGTGAAAAACGCGGTCGACCTGATCGGCGGGCAGCATGTTCTCCGGATCGGTATCGATACGAATCTTTAGCAGTTGCGCGCCCAGTAACAGGCAGAGGGCGGCGACTAGTCCGTAAACCAGTCGTGGTTTTTGTGTGGCAAGGTTCAGAAGTTGTCTCTGCATGTCTTAGGGCTTGATGCGTGCTGGCTGTCCCGGATCAACCCTCCAAGTCCAGCCACTGGGGTAATTCCAAGCCCTTGGAAGCCAGAAATTCCCGATTAAACAAGCGCGCCCGGTAGCGCATGGCGCCATCGCAGAGAATGGTGACAATGGTATGTCCCGGGCCGAGTTCTCTGGCTAGGCGAATAGCCCCGGCGACGTTGACACCCGTGGATCCGCCCAGTGACAAGCCTTCATGCTTGATCATTTCATAAACCAGCGGAATCGATTCGGTATCGGGAATTTGATAGGGGGCATCAATCAGGGTGTCAGCCAGGTTGTCGGTGATACGAGAATTGCCGATGCCCTCGGAAATTGAACCGCCCTCGGCTTTCAGTTCTCCGTGCCGGTAATAATTATAAAGTGCCGAGCCCGTTGGGTCGGCGAGGCCAATGGCAATATCAGTGTCGTGATCTTTTAGCGCGCGGGCAATCCCGGCCAGGGTGCCACCGGTGCCCACGGAGCAAATAAACCCCTGCAGCTCACCGTCGGTTTGCGCCCAAATTTCTTGGCCGGTGGTTGCTTGATGGATATCACGATTGGCCGTGTTGTTGAACTGATTGGCCCAAATCGCGCTGCCGGGGTCTTTGTCATTGAGTTCGGCGGCAATGCGCTCCGAAACCTTCGTGAAGTGATTGGGATCTTTCAGCGGTACCGCCGGCACCAGGCGCACATCGGGGCCATAGGATTTCAGCGTGTCGATCTTGTCCCGGCTTTGATTATCCGGCATCACGATGATGCTGCGGTAACCGAGGCAATTGCCCACAACGGCTAAGCCAATGCCGGTATTGCCCGCGGTGCCTTCGACGATGGTCCCGCCAGGTCGCAGCAGGCCCCGTGCCTCGGCATCTCGTACTATCCCCAGCGCCGCGCGGTCTTTAACCGAACCGCCGGGGTTCATGAATTCCGCTTTGCCGAGAATCTCGCAGCCGGTGGCATCCGAGGCCTGGTTCAAACGAATCAGCGGTGTGTTACCGATGCGTGCAATGGTGTCGGGATAAGTCTTCATGTTTTTCTAAGGGCTTAGTCCAGAGCCGCTAATTGCGCCGCTTGGTTTTCATGAATCAGCGGCTCAATGACGTGATCCAGGTTGCCTTCTAAAATCTCGTCCAGCTTGTAAAGCGTTAAATTAATGCGGTGATCGGTGACGCGTCCTTGGGGAAAGTTGTAAGTGCGTATGCGTTCGGATCGATCACCCGAACCGACTAAACTCTTGCGCTCGGCGGCCTGTTCTTGTTGCGCTTTTTGCTCTTGGGCGTCCAATAGTCTGGCTTGCAGTAAAGACATCGCGCGGGCGCGGTTCTTGTGTTGCGAGCGTTCGTCTTGGCACTCCACCACGATGCCGGTGGGCAGATGCGTCAGGCGCACGGCCGAGTCGGTCTTGTTGACATGTTGACCGCCGGCACCTGATGCGCGATAGGTATCCACGCGCAGATCCGCCGTATTGACTTCGATGTCCGCACCGGCCGCAGCCTCGGCCAGAACGGCTACGGTACAGGCCGAGGTGTGAATGCGGCCCTGGGCTTCCGTGGCAGGCACCCGTTGCACCCGATGCGCCCCAGATTCGAATTTGAGCTGCGAGTAGGCGCCGCGGCCGTCGATGCGGCTCACAATTTCTTTGTACCCGCCGTGCTCGCCTTCGCTGCTATTCAATATTTCCAGCGACCAGCCGCGTCCTTCCGCATATTTGCTGTACATGCGGAACAGGTCGCCGGCGAACAGAGCAGCTTCATCGCCGCCCGTACCGGCGCGAATCTCCAGATAGATGTTGGCGTCATCCCGCGGATCCTTCGGTAACAAGAAAACTTGCAGTTGGCTTTCTAAGTCCGCCAGACGCTCATTCAATAGGGTTATTTCATCTTCGCCCAGGGCGCGAATTTCGGCATCGTCATCCTTGAGCATCTCTTCAGCCGCGGCGTGGTCGGCCCGGGCCGCTTCGAAGGTCTGTACCAGCGATACCACAGGTTCGAGTTGCGCGTATTCAACGGACAAATCGCGGAATCGGTTTTGGTCGCCAATGACCTCCGGGTCAGACAGGAGCTGCCCCAGTTCTTCCGACCGATTAACCAGCCGGTGCAATTTGTCCACGATGCCCTGTTTCACAGCGGCTATTATCCTGTATTGGTATCGACGGGGATGTTTGGGGTCAAAGTCAAGACCGTCAACGATTGCTTGTCGACAAAAATATTCCGGTCGGGTTTTTACTCTGGCCCCAACTAATCATAGCAAAGCCAAAAATAATGAGGATTCGCACTTCGATGATTGCATAGCGTTCTGCTAAGCAACCGATCAGCGACCTCTCTATTGAGACCAGCAGCCCAAACACAACTTCTAGCCAAGCAATTTCCTCCTTCCGGCTATCGGGTAAGCCGACACAGAATGCGTACGTTGAACGCAATAACCGAACCGTGCGCCATGAGTGGCTGGATTTGCACGTGTTCGATACTGTCGAGCGGGTACAGCAGCTTGCGACAGAATGGCTGTGGATATATAACAACGAACGCGCCAACTCAGCCATCGGTGGTGTTCCCCCAAGAAGCTTGTTGACGGCAGCCTGATTTTCTATGAATGATCGCTGTGGGAAATGGGGGGTTACTGGTAAGGAAAAGGGTTCGAACCGATTTTTCAGCCGGCTAGCCAATAAAATCGGTTCGGCCCCATAAATAAATTGCTTTCGGCCGAGGGCTTGTTATTCCAGTCCAAATTCCTGCTTCTTTGGTTTGCGGTTGAAACGCTGGCGAAATTCCGGCGAGGCCATCGCTTCGTAAAGGTCTTCTATGTAGGCCATGGCGGAAATGGGCGATTCCGCGTAGTAAACCATTTTCCAGCCATCACCCGTTTTCCGCATAATGCCGGTGGCACGCAGATGTTCGCCCACCGGGGGGCGAGTGCCGATTTTAAATTCAGCCCAGACAAACCAGGTCGCTACGGCAAGATCGTCGGAAAGTGACTTCACGCGGATATTGGATGGCGTGTAATCCATGGCCTGAACTAATTTCGCACGAATCGGCGCATGAAAATACCAATCGAAGCTATCCCAGCCGATCACCCAATCTGCCATTTCTTCTGCCAGATACATCGGTGCCGGATCATTCTTGTCGAATAGCTCGTCTGGCTGTGGGTCATTCAGGTCGGTAAAATAAGCACCAAATTTCTCTACGACTTCCGCTACTGCTGCATGTACCTCAGGAGAGCTAAGCGATTTTTCGATGTCTGACGCATTGCGGGGCATATCATGGCCCCCTGCCAACCCAGTGTTGGAAAACAACAATAGGGATAATCCCGCGATAAATCCGATCGTTTTCATAGCTGTCTCCTTGGTAAGTTGTTTTCTGCCGACCAGATTAATGGGGTCAGAGTAAAAACTCTAGAGAGTGGGGTGAATTGCGGCTAGTCGACGGGTAGGGCATCGGTCAAACTGACAGATGTTTAGGCTTTGCTCGTGGGCTGGTGCCTAGAAAACGTCGTGTCTGTCCAGCGGGTTTGCCGGTCCACGTGGTTCAAGGTGGAAATAACCGCCAAGTCTGTCTTACCTGTGATGCCGATCTTAAGGCGTGCGCCAACCGATTAAAGGAAGCGGCAGAGAAGTACTCTGTTGAGTGCATGCTTGGATCTTCATGACGAGCTGACCGGACAGCGACAGCAGCCACTCAAGCGCGGCCCCAGTCGTCGTAAATAGTTTTTACTCTGACCCCATAATTTTTTTTTGCAAATTTTCATCGCGCACTTCTCGAAGCTTCCTTCCGATACTGACACCGATTTGACGCGTCAAAAAAGGAAAGTAACGGTGCGTCCACGACACAGCACTGGCGGCGCCCGGTAAGATCAAGTCACGATTCTTTTCCATGCCTTTCAAAATTATTCGGGCGCACTTGCTAGCCTGCATCGGCTTGCCGGGACGTGACTTGAGAAAATGGTCGCGATCGACGTTAATCCACTTGGCATTGCGGTCGATCTCGGTCTCGACTGCCGCTGGGCAGACACAGCTCACCTTGATCCCAAGCGGCTCGGCTTCGAGCCGCAACGACAAGCTCAACCCGACAACACCAAACTTGGCCGCCGCGTAGGAGGCGCCCGCGGGTAGCGGCACCAGGCCACCCAATGACGCGGTGTTGACGATATGACCGAACCCCTGTTTGACCATGCGCGGATAGGCTGCAGCGACGCCGTGCACCACGCCGTACAGGTTGACATCGATCACCCGTTTCCAATCGTCAAGCGAAAGATCGCGAACCTCTCCGATCACGCCCATACCAGCGTTGTTAAAAAGTAGATCGATGCGGCCGTGTTCGGAGGCGACGCCCTCAATCCATGCTTCGACCTGATTCGCATCACTGACGTCGACGACAGCCGTTTCCACATCGCCGATTTCACGCGCCGCGCTGCCTAGTGTATCGGCATCAATATCCGACATGACCACATGAGCGCCGAAGCGATGCAATCGCTGCGCGATGGCCTTGCCTATGCCAGACCCGGCACCGGTAACAACCGCAATCTTGCCGTCAAATGTGGTCATTTGTCTCTCCCTGCGGTTCGGTACAGCGCACCGATCTTACTCTCATCTAATTAATGGGGTCAGAGTAAAAACTCTAGAGAGTGGGGTGAATTGCGGCTAGTTGACGGGTAGGGCGTCGGTCAAACTGGCAAATGTCTAGGATTTGCTTGTGGGCTGGTGCCTCAAAAAAGTCGTCTCTGTCCTGCGGGTTCGCCGGTCCACGTGGTTCAACGGGGAAGTAACCGCCAAGTCTGTTTTACCTGTGATGCCGATCTTAAGTGTGCGCTAACTGGTTAACGGAGGCGGCAGAGAAGTACTCTGTTGTAGTTCAAACTTGGGCCTTCATGACGAGCTTACCGGACAGCCGCAGCAGCCACTCAAGCGCGGCCCCAGTCGTCGTAAATAGTTTTTACTCTGACCCCATGAATCGTCACAGCGGCTATTATCCTGTACATGGGCGACGCGACGCACAGCTATCTGGCCGCTGTTCTGAAAAGAGGCTTGCTGCTCGCGCTGCTGGCCATTCTGGCTAGCTGCGGGCGCGCCATGCGCGAGGTCACCGCGCCGGTCAATTACGTACCGAATTCCGGCTATCACTTGTTAATGGCCGAAATCGCGCTGCAGCGCGGGGCCTACGCGGTAGCCGCCCAGGAATATTTAACGGCCGCCGAACGCAGCGAGGATGTCGCCACGGCCCGGCGCGCCACCGAGTTTAATTTTGACTATGGCTTCGATGCGTATGCGCTGCGCAGCGCCCAGCGATGGTTGTTCCTGGAAGCCGACAGCACCACGGCGCGGGAATACCTGGGGCGTTTGTATTTGCGCCGGCACGATGTGGATCAGGCCCAGGAGAATTTTGCGGTCGTCTTGGGCCCGCCCGCGCAACGCAGCGGCAGCGACTATCGCCTGCTAGCGGATGACTTGGCGAACGAGGCCAACGTGGATGCGGTGTTGCGCCTGCTATTGGTCTTGGAGCACAAACAGCAAGCGCCGTTGAGTTCGGGTTACCGATTGGCTGTGGCCGAGGCGGCGTTGCGGGCGGGTGCTGTTCCATTGGCGGTCTACTCGGCCGGGCAAGCCGCCGGCAGCGGGGAATTGGGCGCAGCGGCGCAATTGGCGCTAAGTCGCGCCTTGCTGATGGACGGCCGGTCCACTGAAGCCTTGGAGCGCATGGCTGCCTTGCTGGCGGATGAGCCCACGGCGGAGATCGAGTTGGAGTTCGTGAGTTTGGCGGCGGCGGCAGGCGAGACGGAATTGGCTGAACGCGCATTGCAAAGTTTGATCACCGCGCGCGGTGCCGGTGGCGAGCGATTACGCCTGCGGGCGCTGATGGCCTTATCAGCCGGTGAACTGGATCAGGCGGATCAGCTGTTTAATGATTTAGCCGCTAGCGGCTACAAAATTTATGAAGCTTTTTACTATCTCGGCCAAATCGCTGCCGAGCAGAAGCAATTCGATGCCGCGATCCGCTACCTGCAGCGCATCAGTGCGGGTCGTTTTCTATTGCCCGCGCAATTTCAGATCGCCGCGGTGCAGGTGCAGGCCGGCGATGGCGAGGCGGCTCTGGCGCACCTGGATAAATTTGCCGCTGCCTATCCGCGCTATCGCTTCGACATGTTTCGCCATCGTGCCAGCCTACTATCGCAGTTGCAGCGCTACGACGAGGCCCTAGCGTCGCTCAACGAAGCCATGGCTTATAAGCCTGAAAATTTAGACTTGTTGCTCGCGCGCGGCAGCTTGTTAGACCTACTCGGGCGCCTTGAACCCGCGCTGGAGGATTTCTATCGCGCATTACGCCTAGCACCTCAGCGCGCCGTGGTCTTAAATTCCTTGGGTTATACCTTGGCCAATCGCACGCGCCGGTATGCCGAAGCCGAAAGCTATATTCGCCAAGCACTGCAGCTGGAACCACAAAGTTCCGCCATCATGGATAGCTTGGGGTGGGTGCTGTTCCGGCAGGGCCGGCTTGCCGAGGCGCGGAGCTATCTAGAAATCGCTTATCAGCGCCTGCCAGACCCCGAGGTGGCGGCACACTTGGGTGAAGTTTTGTGGGCCTTAGAGGACACCGCAGCCGCGCAAGAAATTTGGACGGCGGCTCGCGAATCATTTCCGGATAGCAAGCCCTTGCAAGAAACCTTGGAAAGATTATTGCCATGAATTATCGGTTGCTCAGCTTGTTGGGCTTACTCGTCAGCTTGTCGGCTTGCAGCCTGCAGCGCTCAGCACCGGGGGGGCCATTTGATTGGGATGATCGGCGTTCGGTGCTCAGCAGCGTATCGGCTTGGGAGCTTCGGGGCCGGGTGGCCATCAAGTCGGATCAGGGCGGCGGCCAAGGCAAACTAGCCTGGACCCAACGCGACGATGAAGCCCAGGTAAGTATTGCCGGGCCCTTCGGCGCCGGGGCGGTGGAAATTCGCTGGACCCAGGATGAAATTCTGATCACCAACGGCCGAGGGGAGGTGACGGCGGGACTGGCCGGGCCCGACGCGGCATCGAGATTTCTGCAAGCGCAGCTGGGCTGGAGTTTTCCTGTTCTCAGCACGCCTTATTGGCTCCTGGGCGTGCCGAATCCGGCCGCAGCTTACCGCGAAAGCTTTGATGCGCAGGGCTGGTTGCAGACCATCGAGCAACAAGATTGGACCATTCGCTATGACGGTTTTGTCGAGCGGGCAGGGCAATGGTTGCCGCGCAAACTGAGTCTGCAGAGCACCGAGGGCCGATTGCGCGTGGTCCTTGACCACTGGGAACCCGCCACCGGTCGTCCCTGAGATCTCCTCGCGACCGGAGGCCCCGCGCTAAGTCCGCGGCTTAGCCGCGCAAGGGACCTTGGGGTCTGCAACCGTTCAGGGCCTCGGCCGCAATTCACGCCGACAACAATTGCAGTGCCCTCGCCAGAATTGCACAATACTGCTCCGCACCGGAGCCCACCCCCGTCGCGGTGTCCGGGGCAAGCGGTTGGGGTGTAGCCAAGTGGTAAGGCAACGGGTTTTGATCCCGTCATGCGCAGGTTCGAATCCTGCCACCCCAGCCATTTCTTCCAGCAACAGCGCGAGCAAGCCGTGAACAACAAGAAAGAGCTGGTTATCCCCAACATGGCGGTCTTTTCGGGGAACGCAAATCCCGCGCTGGCGCAAAAAGTTGCTCGGCACCTGACCTTGCCCTTGGGCAAAATCCAGGTGGGCCGTTTTAGCGATGGCGAGATTGCCGTTGAGATTTTCGAGAACGTGCGCGGTAAAGAGGTTTTTATCGTTCAGTCCACCTGCCCGCCCGTCAACGACAATTTGATGGAAATGCTGGTCATGGCCGATGCGCTGCGCCGTGCATCGGTGGCCCGGATCACGGCGGTGGTCCCCTATTTTGGCTATGCCCGGCAAGACCGGCGCCCGCGCGCCGCCCGGGTGCCTATTACGGCTCGACTGGCCGCGGGCATGATTGCCACCGCCGGCGTGGACCGGGTGCTCACAGTTGATTTGCATGCCGATCAAATCCAGGGCTTCTTTTCTATACCGGTGGACAATGTCTACGCCTCGCCCGTGTTATTGGGCGATTTGTGGCGGCGCAAGTACGCGGACATGGTGGTCGTATCCCCGGACATCGGCGGTGTTGTGCGCGCCCGGGCCATTGCCAAGCGCATGGATGACGCGGATCTGGCCATCATCGATAAGCGCCGTCCGCGCCCCAATGAATCCGAAGTCATGAATATCATCGGCGAGGTTGAGGGTAAGACCTGCGTGCTCATTGACGACATGGTGGATACTGCCGGGACCTTATGCCTTGCGGCCGCGGCGCTCAAAGAGCACGGGGCCAAACGGGTGGTCGCCTATATCACCCACCCGATCTTGTCGGGTCCTGCCGTGGAACGTTTGCGCGAGTCGGTTTTGGATGAATTGGTGGTCACGGACACCGTGCCCCTGTCCAAGGAAGCGGTAGATATTGGCAAGATTCGCCAGCTCAGCGTGGCCGAGCTCTTGGCTGAGACCATGCGCCGCATGAGTGTGGACGAGTCGGTCAGTTCGCTTTACGTGGACTAGCCGCGGACATAATCCGCCGATCCCGATTTGACCTGGCCGAAATCTTGGCCATGCGCTATGATCCGCGCCCCCTTTGGGGAACCCAGCCGCGGCCGGTCGCAGGCCGTAGCACCGATTAGAACGATCCCAGGAGGTCATCATGTCCAAGGGTTTTGAACTGATCGCGGATTTCCGGGAGGACGCGGGGAAAGGTGCGAGCCGCCGCCTGCGTCGTGAAGGAAAGGTGCCCGCGATAATGTATGGCGGTGGTAAACCGCCGCGCTCGCTGTCCTTCGACAGCAATACTTTGCTCAATCACATGGCGCAGGAAGCCTTTTTTTCCAGCGTACTCACGGTCAAAGTCGGTGATAAAGAGCAACCGTCGGTTTTGAAAGATGTGCAAATGCATCCGGCCAAGCGGCAGATCGTGCATATCGATTTACAGCGCATTGTTGCGACGGAGAAAATTCGCATGTCGGTGCCCTTCCATTTTCTCAATGAGGAAACTGCCCAGGCGGTCAAGCTGGGCGGGGGTACAGTTTCGCATTTGATGTCGGAAATCGAAGTTTCTTGTTTGCCAAAAGACTTGCCGGAGTATATTGAGGTTGACGTTCAAGACTTAGAACTCGATCAAATTTTGCATCTGTCGGAAATTTCCATACCCGAGGGCGTTGAAATACCCGATTTGATCAACGACAACGATCAACCTGTCGTCACTATTCATATCTTGAAAGTGGCGGTTGAGCCGGAGCCCGAAGAGGAAGAGGTCGCTGAAGGCGAGGCCGCAGAGGCAAGCGAAGAGGGTGAAGCCAAGGAAGAGGGCGAAAAGTCCGAGGATTCTTGATTCATCTTTGTTGCCTGATACGGAAAAAGCCGCGATTTACGCGGCTTTTTCTTTTGCAGGCGTTCTTTCAATGTGCTGGAAGTAGATTCAAGTGAGCTGCTAGACTTTTCCAGATATTTGTTTGGACGGATAACGGTGGCTTATCTCTATTTAGGCGTCGCGATCATTGCCGAAGTCATCGCGACCAGCGCATTGAAGGCGTCCGGTGAGTTTACCAAGCTACTACCGAGCCTAGTGGTTGTAGCGGGCTACGGGGCGGCGTTCTATTTCATGACGCTGGCGCTAAGAAGCATACCGTTAGGCGTTACCTATGCGGTTTGGTCTGGCGTCGGTATGGTATTGATCGCCGTCGCGGGAATTTTTCTGTACAAAGAAATACCCGACCTGCCGGCAGTTATAGGCATGGCTTTGATAATTTCGGGCGTTGTGGTTATGCATATGTTTTCGAAGACCGTTAGCGTCTAGATTTGGGTTTATGAGCGACATCCCGGCACTAATCGTTGGCCTGGGTAACCCGGGTAACGAACACAGCCGCGACCGGCACAATGCTGGCTATTGGCTGGTGGATGCGCTGGCCCAATCCAGCGGCGTGAATTTTCGTTCCGAGCGCAAGTTGCAAGGCGAAGCTTGCCAGATGACCGGGCCATCGGGCGCTATTCGCTTGCTTAAACCGACGACCTACATGAATCGCAGTGGCGAATCCGTGCGGCGGGCGTTGGATTATTTCAAGCTGTCCACCGACCAGATACTCATTGCCCACGATGATCTTGACTTACCGCCGGGTGTCGCCCGCTTTAAGAAAGGCGGCGGACACGGTGGCAACAACGGCTTACGCGATCTGATTGCCCACTGTGGGAAGGATTTTTTGCGCCTGCGCATCGGCATCGGTCATCCCGGTAGTAAGCAAAAAGTCGTTGGCTACGTATTGCGGCCCCCGGCGGCTGCGGATCTGGCGCAAATTGAATCGGCCTTGCACGAGGCGCAGCGCTCGATAGACACCTTGCTGAAAGATGGCCTTGAGCGGGCCATGACCCAGTTGCATACGGCCACCGCGCGCGTTGACGATACCTTGAATATGGGGCCCGCGGGTTAGTTTGGGTGTTTAGGGATGGGGGTTTAGTCTGTAAGGCTTGACCGTCGCTTCTCTACCTTCGATCACAATGACGATTGAATTCAAGCTTATCGAGAACTCTCAAATGGCATGTATTGTGCCACTGCTGATGGAACTGGATGCCAGCATTCCTCGTGAAACGATTGAAGCCCGGTTGCCGATGATGCTCGAGCGGGGCTATGAGTGTGTCGGTATTTATGACGGTGAGTCTTTGATTGGGATTTGCGGTATTTGGACCTTGGTCAAATACTATGTGGGTAAGCATTTAGAGCCGGATAATGTTTTTCTAAGGCCGGCGTACCAGGGCAAAGGCATCGGCCAAGCCCTGCAATCCTGGCTGGAAGAACTTGCCCAGTCCCGCGGCTGTGAGGCGATGGAGCTTAACTGTTACCTGGAAAATCGCGTGGGTCGTCTTTTTTGGGAATCGGTCGGTTATACGCAGCTTGGTATCCATTACCGCAAGCGCTGGTAGGCCACTTATTACAAAGACGCACGTACCAGTTCAGCCCCTGTCGCCAAGCTGCGAATCTTGCCGAGCGCCACATCGTAAGCAATGGGCGTCATACCGCAATTAGTACAGGGCCGAATACGTTCAGCATCCACATACTGCAAAGCTGAGCGCAGGGTTTCGGCGACTTCTTCCGGCGTTTCAATCTTGTCTTGCGTCACCGCTACGGCGCCGACCATGATCACCTTGTCCGGCAACAGGCTCATGACTGAGTGAGGCACGTGGGAATCCGCGCACTCTAGAGATACTTGATCAATGCTGCTGCGATTGAGGGCCGGGAAAATCTTTTCATATTGGCGCCATTCATCGCCGAGGGTTTCTTTCCAGCGAATATTTTCTTCGATGCCATAGCCATAGCAAATATGCACCGCGCGCGTACAGTCCAGTCCCGCGGCCGCGGCTTCCAAGGCTTCTACGCCCCATTCATTCACATCGTCAAAAAATACGTTAAAGGCGGGTTCATCAAACTGAATGACATCCGCGCCAGCGGCAACCAGCTCACGCGCCTCGTCGTTGAGCAGCTTAGCAAAGGCCATGGCCATCTTAGGCCGACTGCCATAGTGTTTATCGGCAATGGTGTCGCAGATTGTCATGGGTCCCGGTAGGGTGAATTTCAATTTTCGTCGAGTCAGTCCGCGGACGTATTTGAATTCTTCAACATGAATAGATTTCGGTCGGCCGAGTTCACTGGTTACGGTGGGAACCTCTAGCTTATAGCGATCGTCCCGTATACCCATCAGGGTTTTCTTGTTTTGATCAATACCCTCGATGCCTTCGAGAAAAGTGTGTACGAAATGCCGGCGAAATACTTCGCCGTCTGTTAACACATCGATACCCGCGGCTTCTTGATGACGAATCCACTCGGCCGCCGCTCGTTTCTTGCCTGCTGCTAATTCGTCCCCAGATAATTTCCAGCCACCCTTGAGTTTTTCGGGCTCCGCTAACCAGTCGGGGCGGGGGAGGCTGCCGGCAATGGTGGTTTCTAACATCAGTTTATTACTCTTACTTATAGCTGGTCGTCAGGGACGGGATTGGATGGCTAGGGATGCTAGCAGACAAGTTATGCAAGTCAGGTCTTTTCGAGCTTACGCCCGAAGTACGAACTCAAGCTCGCCCATATTGGGTGTGTGCAGCGGATGCGGTAGCTGGGTCGGCATCGAATGCGGGGCTCATTGCACTGATCTTCACGAGATCACCAGGCGTACGTGGATGCGGTAGCGGGCGGGTGATTGGCCGTGAACTAGCCGTCAGCCAAAAAAATGTGCGGCGGTGAGAATCAGAGCCGGCATGGGTCGCTTTCCAGCATTGTGAGCTAAGTTCATGTTTCCGCCATCCTTGTTGTTTGCGGATCGCTGCCACCTCGGTACTGGCCGAGATTGGCGCCGGGTCGTGGGCTGTTCGTTTTGCCGCCCGCCATTCCCCCGGGGCGCCATCTTCCTTAGAATCGCCGGCCAATGGCTATTCGATCAGGCATCGTGGGCTTACCGAACGTCGGTAAATCCACGCTATTCAACGCGTTGACCTCGGCGGAAATCGCTGCTGAAAACTATCCCTTCTGTACCATCGACCCCAATGTGGGAATCGTGCCGGTGCCAGATTCTCGGCTCCAACAATTGGCGACCATTGTTAAGCCGCAGAAAGTCATTCCCACGACGGTGGAGTTTGTGGATATTGCCGGCTTGGTTGAAGGTGCTTCTAAGGGTGAAGGTCTGGGCAATCAGTTCTTAGCGAACATCCGTGAGACCCACGCCATTACCCACGTGGTGCGCTGCTTTGATGACGACGACGTGACCCACGTGGCCGGTGGCGTGGATCCGCTGCGTGATATCGGTGTTATCAATACAGAATTGTTGCTGGCTGACTTGGATACCGTTGAGCGGGCACTGGAAAAAGCGCAGCGGCGGGCCAAAACCGGCCAAAAGGAAGAGATCGCACGGCACGACTTTTTTCGCCGATTGAGCAAACACCTCAATGCCGAAATGCCGGCCCGCAGCTTTGAGCCCGCCAATGAAAACGAGCTCGCTGAATTCCGCGAACTCTTCTTGTTGACCGCGAAGCCGGTGATGTATGTGGCCAACGTGGACGAGGACGGGCTCGCCGGCAATCAGTGGGTTAAACAAGTTGCCAGCCTGGCTGCCAGTGAAGGCGCCGGAGTGGTCACGGTTTGTGCCGCCATTGAAGCTGAAATCGCTTTGTTGGATGCTGACGATAAGCAAGTGTTTTTGGCCGATTTAGGGCTGGCCGAGGCTGGCTTGGACCGGGTGATTCGGGCCGCCTACGAGCTGCTTGGCCTGCAGACTTTCTTCACCGCGGGCGAAAAGGAAGTCAGGGCGTGGACCACCCGCATTGGTGCCACGGCACCCCAAGCCGCGGGAGAAATCCACACGGATTTTGAGCATGGATTTATTCGCGCCGAGGTGGTTGGCTTTGACGACTACATCGCGGGCAATGGTGAGCAGGGCGCGAAGGAAGCCGGGCGTCTGCGTCTGGAAGGTAAGGACTATCAAGTATGCGATGGAGACGTCATGCACTTTAGGTTCAATGTATGAATAGCTGTAAGGGTGAGAGTGTGAAGATCCTGCGAAGATTGTTACCGAGTCTGTGCCTATTGGCCTTGGGCGCTGTCGCCGGCGAGATTCCAGGCTTGCCGACCCCGACCCTGCCGAATATTCCGCGTGAGGCCATTGTTACCCTGGGCAATGATTTACTTGCTGGCGGTAGCACGATTCTGGATGATTCTCGTACCCAGCAATTAATGCTAGAAACCAAACTGGGTGATCGGTGGGAGTTGGCCCTGGATCACAGCATTTTGACCTATGAAGCTGAAGGCTTTGAGTTGGATTGGGGGCGCTTGGATCAACTCAGTGGATCTTTGGGCTACCGCCTCTTGCAAGCTGACGAATCCAGCGGTGGTTTGAATTTCATGGTCGGTGCCGGATTTCGCAGTTACGGCAAGTATGGTGGCGCGGAGATCCAAAATGGTTTTCATCGCTTAATCGGCGATCGAATATTTGATTTGCCTTACGTCGAGACCAATCGCGAAGATTTGACACTGTGGTTACGTGGCGAGATTCATGGTGACATGCCTTGGGATTCCCTGCGCAATCTTTTCGGTGAAAAAGGCCAAGTAGGCTACTGGGCCCATGCCACGGCCTTGGCAACCCATGATGGGCAATGGGATGTCACCACGGCTGCACATCTGACATTTTCGCGTGCGTGGTTTAACGCTTGGTTGGGTCTACGAGCCGATTGGCGCGAAGGCTACGATCGCGATCTGGTCCAAATCGCCACCGCCGATAGCGAAGAAACCACCTATGGTGTTTTCGGCATGCGTATCGGGCCGTTGTTATTAGAGACGCAGCAAAGTTTCGAAAGCGACAAAGGCTTTGGCCGTGTGAGCTTGATTGCCGATATCAATCCCGCGTCAAAGCATCGCCAGCCCGGCGTGGAATACAGTCTTAGTGCCGGCGTCAGCGTTCCCGAAGTATATGCGGTACTGCAGGGCCGGCGAGAATTTTGTGGCTGGCTGCGCTGCGATGACCGCCGCCGTTGGCGATTAGTGGGAGAACTGCGCTACGGCGAGCCCAGTATTAATGAGCTGACAGATCGTTATATAGAAGTGTCGCAGCTAGGCGCGGGACTAGAACTAGAACAGTCTTTTAACGCTTTACCGGATTGGCTGTCGACCTATGCGTGGTTAGGCGCGGGCTGGCGCGAAGAGCAAGTGCGCGGCGACGAATTTCGCAGCGGGCAAGATTCCGTCAGCGAAGACGCGGCCGTGCTGTTGGGCGAAATTGGTTTTCGCGCCACGACAGTCGCGGTGAGCGAACGATGGGCGCTGCGATTGCAGGCGGGTCTGTCGGGATGGCTGCCGGCCGGGGACGAGCTGGTCGCTTTTGCGGGCGGCACCGAAGAATTACTGTCGCCCGGACTGGGCGTATTGTTTTCTGGTGTTATTGAGTTTCGTCCCTGATTCTCATACAGGCCCGGATTTTTAGGCGCTCCTAAACTACTGGTGCTGCAGTTTCGGCGGCTTGCTGCACGTCGGCCCCGGCTGGGGTGATAGCATGGATGCATGCAGACAGCGCCGCAACCACCCGTCATTATTTTTTGCGCTGATACCGATACCGGTTACCGCCTAGCGCAATTGCTACGCCGCGAGCAGCGGCAGGTCATTGCGGTCATGCGCCCGCGAGCCGACACCAGCCTGATAGAAAAAATGGGCTGCCAAATAGTGCGCGCAGATCCTTCGGAGCGTAAAACTGTTGAGTCAATATTCGCGCAGCAGGTAACGCCCGACTGTGAAGTTGTGAGTATGCTCGGCGGCTCGCCTCAGCTCAATAGCCAAGGCAACATCAACGTGATTGACGCCACGGCAGCCAGTGGCACACGGCGGCTAGTTTTACTGACGTCCATTGGCTGCGGTGACAGTTTGGCTGCCGTTGATCCCTTCGTAAAAGCGTTTATCGGCAAATCCCTGCGCGCAAAAAATTGGGCTGAACAACAGTTGCTCGCCACCGATTTAGACTGGACCATTATTCGTCCCGGAGGACTGGTGCGGCGCGCGACCCGTGGCGAAGCCATGTTGATTGAGGATTCGAAAGTCAGCGGCCATATCAATACCTTTGATTTAGGCGATCTTATTTATCAGGCCCTACTGAGTCCGGCCACCATTGGCCGCGTTCTCGCCGCCGTGGATAGTGACCGGGCATTTCACCTCGACGGAGAGCCATTAACCCCCGCCCGGCTCTAAAGTCGCGGGGTCAATAGCTTCTGGAAACATTGGGATCAGCTTGCAAACTAAGAACTTGACAGTCGTGAAGCGGATGCAGACAATCCGCCGTCCTTAGGCGCGGTGATGTAGCTCAGCTGGTTAGAGCACGGCACTCATAATGCCGGGGTCGGTGGTTCAAGTCCACCCATCACCACCATCTTCTCTCGAAATTTTTTCGTGACCCAGGGTGATCTTTTCGGAAGTGCGAGGGCGCGAGTCATGTCGTTATTGATCCGCAAACTGCTTTCGGCTTAAAGCAAAAAATTGGTTCGACCCCGAAAGCTCACGCCCCATACAGAGTCAAGTTCCCCGCTGCTCCATCAACCCGTCTATCGCCCAGTCATAGTCCATCCTCTCCCCCTGCCAGCCGGTAACCGCGGTATCAGCATCAATCTGCAATTTCCTTTTCACATGCCGACGCATTAAGGCAGCAACGCCCACCCCGTCGACCATACGGCTAGAACGACTGTCCCCGCAATTGGCAATCATCTCGCCCCACGGATCGCGAAATACAATTTGCGCCGCCTCCCGACGCACACTAAAACCACCTTCATGAATCAAGCGATGATGCCGCCAGCATAGCAGTAGCAAATTACTCAGCTTCGTTTCCCCGCCCTGCGACCAGTGTTGAATATGGTGTCCATCGACATAGCGGGTGTGGGTGCAACCGGGAAAGCGGCAGCCGCGATCCCGCGCCACCAAGGCGCGGCGCATGGCGGTGGGAATACTGCGAGTCTTGCGGCCCACATCGAGCGCCTCAGCGTTGGAATTCTTAAACAAACCCACCAAGCTGGCATCGCAGGCCAAACGCCGAACGGTTTCTGGCGGCAGGCCCGGGCCATGTTCTAGCTCACAACAATCTTCGCCCTCGGCCGCAGCAACATCATCGCGCAGCGTTTCCGCGGAAACGTGCACCACCACCTGATGCGTGTCACCACTCTTTATTGAGCTCGGTTCACTGGCCAAAAAAGCTTCCGCCAACAATGCCAGCGCGTCCGCATTGCGATTGGCGGACAAACGCGTTGGGTCGCTTCTATCCAATCGTTCTAAGCTTGACGTTTCCGCGGAAACGTCGGCCGGCGAGGGCAAAGTCTCTTTCGCCGCTTTCAATGCCTCTACCATCACTGCTCCAAGCTCGGGCGGCAAACAGGCGTGCAGTTGCAATTGACCCGCATCATCGAAAAACCAACGCGCCGAGCGCTGGGTATCGCGTTCATTGGCATCGGATAATTGCGCGGCGCGTTCGCAAAACCGCATCCGCCGAACCAAAGTTTCCATATGATGAGCCGTGCCATGCAGAGCAATGTTCAATAAGTTCTTTTCATTCGCAGCCGTCGCAATGCGCGTCATCGCCCGCACTTTTGAATAGCTAATACGCCCCGCCTCAAACGCCTTCGAGATTTGCGGCAAGTCAGGCAACGCCCGCGCCACGCGAACCTTCTCGCGCGCCGCTCCCATAGCCAAACCAATCTTCCAATTCAACCAATGCGCACAAGAATTAATACCCTGGTGCGCCCAGCCACCCCGTCGATCGAACTCACCAATCAAAGTAATCAACTCATAAGCCCCGGCATTCAAATGCCCCGCTAGCTCGGTGATATTTTTTTCTAGGGTCGCAAGAATTGCTTCCTTGGGGTGCCGGGGCGGTAGTTCGGAGGGCATGGGAGGGGCCTTGATGATATGTGTATAGATATACAGTAGTATACGGGAAAGGGAAGTGAAATCAAGTGGTTAAAGCCGGCGAGAATCAGGAATTAGAAAAAAATAGGGTTTGGGCTGCGATTTCTGAAATTGCGGTTCGACCCTATTTGTCTCGAAAAACTACATATTTCCGACCGTCACGGGTTAATTAAGGTAGCCGTTAATATGCGGCATGCCTTCTGCCTTATTAACGCTTAGGTTTAATATAGCGCCAAATCTTTGCTATATTAGCGGCTACCGCAAATATAGAGTCATCATAGGAATACGGTCTTGAGATCCGGAAGCTACCAAAATCAGCCGACCGGGTACCGCGCGTTTATACCAGCGCCCTTACCACCCGACCCGGCAATACATCTGGATAACGAGCTTCAAACGCTGTTATCCAATGCAGATCGAGCACTGGGTCGCCTGGATGGTTCGATCCAAACGCTGCCCGATCCAAATTTGTTCGTTTTGATGTACGTCCGAAAAGAAGCGGTCCTGTCTAGCCAAATCGAAGGAACACAAAGTTCATTAAACGATCTATTGCGTGCCGAGGCTCGCATCTACGATCCCAATCGCCCGGTCGATGTCAATGAAGTGTCTAACTATGTTGCGGCGATGAACTACGGCCTAGAACGTCTCAACGAGTTACCACTTTCAACTCGCTTGATCCGCGAAATTCACGCGCACCTATTGAAGGGTGTACGCGGTGGCCACATGCAGCCCGGTGAACTCAGGGAGTCGCAGAATTGGATCGGGCCGGGCAATGCGAATTTGAATGAAGCGACTTTCATTCCACCGCCAGCGCACGAGGTGCCTCAAGCGCTTGGTGATTTGGAGCGGTTTATCCATTCCGAAGACTCCATGCCGTCCCTCATTCGCATTGGGCTAACCCATGCCCAGTTCGAAACTATTCATCCGTTCCTAGATGGAAACGGTCGTGTGGGTCGTTTGCTCATCACTTTTCTGCTCTGCCAGCAAGGCACTTTGCAGTCTCCGGTGCTTTATCTATCCCATTATCTGAAAGAACATAGAGCAGAGTATTACGAGCGCCTTCAGAACATTCGAGACGAAGGCAGTTGGGAATCCTGGCTAAAGTTCTTCCTTCGTGGGGTTGCGGAAGTTTCAAAAGAGGCAACGGAAACGGCGCGTGGCATCGTGAACTTACGCGAAGCACACCGGCAGAAGATAGTCGATCAGCTCGGTCGTATTGCGGGCAATGCCCTGCGGGTTCACGAGTTGCTGTTTCGATTTCCGCTAGTAACGGTAAACGATGTTGTAGATTTACTTGAACTGAGCTTTACCTCCGCGAATCGACTAATAGATCGTTTGGTGGAGATTGACCTTCTCGTCGAAGCTACTGGCAATACCAGAAATAGAGTTTTTCAGTATCAAGATTACATTGACATTTTTTCGGAGAGCTAAATAGTAGGCAGCCGACACTATTTTCCGCATACTAAAGTTATCGTGAAGATTAAATGACACCACCCACCCCAGAAGCAAAAGCCCGCGAAGAAATTGACCGCCTACTAACAGCAGCAGGTTGGCATGTATGCGACATCGCTGATGCAAACATTTCAGCACATCAGGGGATCGCAATTCGCGAGTTTCCGCTGAAATCTGGTAGCGGTCACGCCGACTATCTGCTGTATTTGTCGGGAAAAGCCGTTGGTGTAGTCGAGGCGAAGAAGCTGGGTCACTCACTAAAGGGTGTCGAAATCCAGTCCGAGAAGTACACCACCGGATTGCCGGACACACTGCCAGCCTGGCGGCGACCGTTGCCCTTCGCTTACGAGTCCACCGGTGTGGAAACACAGTTCACGAGTCGACTTGATCCCGAACCGCGCTCACGAAGAATCTTCGCCTTTCACCGACCCGACGGTCTCGCCAATCTTTTAGACCTTGCCGAAACTGATAAGGCCGCAGAGGCCTCACCGGAATACATAGCACGCGGGCCAAGTTTCCTGGCACGTATGCAAAACATGCCTGCCCTCATTGATGACGGTTTATGGGGCAAGCAGGCCGAAGCCATCAAAAACATCGAAGCCTCCCTAAAAGACAACCGCCCCCGCGCCCTGGTCCAAATGGCTACTGGCTCCGGTAAAACCTTCACTGCCATCACCCAAATCTACCGCCTAATTAAGTTCGGCGGGGCACGCCGCGTGCTGTTCCTTGTCGATCGCGGCAACCTGGCGGAACAAACAGAAAAAGAATTCCAGCAGTACAAATCACCCTACAACAACTATAAGTTCACCGAAGAATTCATTGTCCAGCGACTGCAGGGCAACACCATCGACACCACGGCCCGTGTCTGCATTTGCACCATCCAGCGCATGTACTCCATGCTTAGCAACAAGGAGCTGCCCGAGGCGGGTGACGAGGCCTCCATCGCCGGCCTGGAGTCGCTGTTCAAGCAGCAGCCGCCCGTTGAATACAATCCGCACATCCCCATCGAATCCTTCGACATCATCATCACCGATGAATGTCACCGCTCCATCTACAACCTCTGGGCCCAGGTGCTGGAGTACTTCGACGCCTATCTAATCGGCCTCACCGCTACGCCCGGCAAGCAGACCTTCGGCTTTTTCAACCAGAACCTGGTGCTGGAGTACGGCCACGAGCAGGCCGTGGCCGACGGGGTGAACGTGAACTACGACGTGTTCCGCATCCGCACGGCCATCTCGGAGCAGGGCGCCACCATCGAGGCAGGCTTCGAGGTGGAAAAGCAGGACCGCGAGACCCGCGAGAAGCGCTGGGAAAAGCTGGACGACGATTTCGACTACGACCCCAACAAGCTCGACCGCGATGTCGTCGCCCCCGACCAGATTCGCAGGATCATCCGCACCTTTAAAAACAACCTGCCGGTGATCTACCCGGGCCGCGAGCATGTGCCCAAAACTTTAATCTTCGCCAAGGACGACAACCACGCAGAAAACATCGTCGCCCTGCTGCGCGAGGAGTTTGCTGCGGGCAATGATTTTGCGCAGAAGATCACCTACCGCACCACCGGCGACACCCCGAAAAATTTAATTAAGGCCTTTCGCAACAGCTACCACCCGCGCATTGCCGTCACCGTGGACATGATCGCCACCGGCACCGACATCAAGCCGGTGGAAATTGTCATGTTCATGCGCGCCGTCAAATCCCGCGCTTTCTTCGAGCAGATGAAGGGCCGCGGTGTGCGGGTGTGTAAGCCAGACGATCTCAAAGCCGTCACCCCGGATGCCGAGACCAAGGATCATTTCGTGATTGTCGACGCCGTCGGCGTCTGCGAGCAAGACATGACCGACTCCAAACCCATGGAGAAAAAGCCCACGGTCTCCTTCGAGAAGCTGCTGCAGGCCGTGTCACTGGGCAACACTGAAGAGGACGTGCTCAGTTCGATTGCCGGCCGGCTGGCCCGCATGGAGCATCGTGCCAGCGAAGAAGATGTGCAACGCATCCGTGAACAAACCCACGGCTTCGGCCTCAAAGACCTCAGCAAGAACCTGGTGGATGCGCTCAATCCCGATCTCGCCCCCGATGCCCGCCAGGCCAGCATCGAGATGGCCACCCAGCCGTTTCACGATCCCAAGCTGCGGGAATTGCTGGACGTGGTTCGGCAGAAAAACGAAATCACCATCGACATCATCACCGAAGACGAAGTCCTCGAGGCCGGCTTCAGCCAGAGCGCCGAAGACAAGGCCGCCGAGGTGGTCGACAAGTTCAAGCAGTTCATTGACGAGAACAAAGACGAGATCACCGCGCTGCAGATTCTCTACAACCGCCCTTATAAGGAGCGCCTGAACTTCGAGCACCTCAAAGAACTGTCGTCTGCCATCAGGGCGCCCAAGTACTTAATGAATCGCACGCAGATTTGGGAAGCCTACGCCGCACTAGAAAAGAGCAAGGTCAAAGGCGCGGGCGGTAAGCGCCTCCTGACCGATCTGGTTTCACTCGTGCGTTTCGCCATGGAAGAAGACAACGAGTTGGTGCCGTTCCCGGAACGGGTCAGCGCCAACTACAAAGCCTGGCTGGCCAGCCAGGAGAATGCCGGCAATAGCTTTGATGAAGAGCAGCAGAAGTGGTTGGGGATGATTCGGGATCACATTGCCGCCAACTTGAGCATCGACACCGAAGACTTCGACTACGCGCCATTCTCGGGTGAGGGCGGCCTTGGCAAAGTACATCAATTGTTTGGTAAGCAGCTGCCGGTGATTCTGGATGAGCTCAATGAAGGGTTGGCTGCATGAGTGCGACTGCGCCAAGTGTTGCTCCAGGCTCCGCTGATGAATGGACCGAAACTTCTCTCGGCGAAGTGGCTGAGTTCGTCATGGGGCAGGCGCCACCCGGAAGCGAATGTAACAAGAAGGGCAAAGGCACTTTGTTTGTGAAGGCGGGAGAGTTTGGTGAGCTTTACCCCGTTGAGAGGGAGTGGACGACCAAGCCGCTTAAGTTTGGCCAAGATGGCGATGTCTTTATATGCGTGGTTGGCGCCACCTCTGGGAAGCTGAATTTAGGCAGAGACTGCGCAATTGGGCGAAGTGTTGCGGCAATTAGGCCAAAAGACGGTGTCGATACTAAATTTATCTACTACCAGCTTCAGCCCTGGGTGATGAAGCTTAGAGCTGCTTCGACAGGCTCGGCTCAAGGCGTGATCAGTAAAGCGAAACTGAAAGACGTCCCAATGAAAATGGTGGATGAAGAGGCGCAGAAACGCATCGTCGCCGAAATCGAAAAACAGTTATCCCGCCTCGACGAAGCAGTCGCCAGCCTCAAGCGCGTCAAAGCCAACCTCAAGCGCTACAAAGCCGCCGTTCTCAAAGCCGCCGTCGAAGGAAAACTCACCGAAGATTGGCGCAAGCAAAACCCCGACGTCGAACCCGCCAGCAAACTCCTCGAACGCATCCTCGCCGAACGCCGCACGAAATGGGAGGAAGCCGAACTCGCCAAGATGAAGGCGAAAGGCAAAGAGCCGAAGAACGATGATTGGAAAGGCAAATACAAAGCACCCATTTCCCTAGAAGAACCAGATTCTGTGAGTATTCCTGATGGCTGGTGCTATACGAGCATAGGTGAGGTCGTTGAATGTTTAGACTCCATAAGAAAACCGATTAATAAGAAGGACAGGTTAAGCCGAGTTGGCGAGATCCCTTACTACGGCGCAAATGGGCAGGTAGGAGTAATAGATGACTATCTATTTGATGAGCCGCTAGTTCTGCTTGTCGAGGATGAGACGTTTGTAGGCCGCACGCTGCCGTTTTCCTACAAAATCTCTGGAAAGACTTGGGTGAACAACCATGCCCATGTGCTGCGGCCTACTGGGTGTGTTGATCTTGATTATCTCAATTACTCATTAATGTTTTATCCCTTCATTCCATTGACCACAGGGACTACAGGCCGAAAGAAATTGACTCAGAGAGCACTGATGGCGGCCCCGTATGAATTGCCTCCTATATTGGAGCAAAAGAAAATCATAGAGGCAGTCGAGGAAAAATTATCGATTTTAGACAAGGTAGAGCTGGAACTAGACCGGACAGAAGCTCAGCTTTCTATGACACGTCAGTCCGTTCTAGCCCAGGCTTTCGCTGGGATGGCGGATGGCAATGGGTAGAGTCAAAGACGAGTGGATTGAGGCAGAAGCGCGGGGTTGGAATGACCCCGAAAAGTTTGTCTGCGCTCAGTGCGTTGATGATCCGATTCTAAAGTCAGAAATTCGGGCTAGTGTGAGCAACAAGGTCTGTGATTACTGTGGGGCAAAGTCGGCTGATCCTATCGCCGCTCCCACAGAGTCGATAATGACGCATGTTACAGAGGCATTCTTCAGTGAATACGCCGACCCATCGATGGCGAGTGTGCCTTATGCTGAAGTTGAATACCTGTTTAGCGGATCAATGACGGATACCGAAGATGCCCTAATGGCACTTCCGCTGGAATGTCACGACGATCTTTTTGCAGACATTGCAGGCGCTTTCTTAAACGACTTATGGTATCCGTGTGCTAATGGCCATTGGGCGGAAGTTAGCGGTCACCAAGAGCTGCGCTTTGGGTGGGAGCGTTTTGAGGAAACGACTAAGCATGAGAGCCGCTACTTCTTTCCGAGAATTGGCGGCGCGGTTGAGCCCGGAGAGCGATATTCGCCGGGAGACATATTGGCGGCGATTGGTGCTCTAGTACAAGAGAATAAGCTGACAGCGACCATACAGGCGGAAACAAAAGTCTATAGGGTGCGGGAAATATCACCTGATAAGACACTTACCGAATACAGCGAAATTGGATCGCCGCCGAATCGTTTGGCTGCAGCAGGTCGCATGAACCCGGCGGGAATAAGCTACTTTTATACAGGTCTCGATGAGCCAACCTCACTTGCTGAAGTTCTAGAAAGGCCACCATGCCGAGCCTCAATAGGGGTTTTCGCGCCAAAAAACGAATTCTTAGTGCTGGACCTTACGAATCTTCCACCTGTTCCATCGGTGTTTGACTCGTCTAGACGGCTGGAGCGTGATGGGATCTTATTCCTGTATGACTTCGTCGATGCTGTGGCAAAGCCAATCGCTAAAGATGGCAATGAGCATGTTGACTATGTTCCGACGCAGATCGTTTGCGAGTATTTTGCACAAGTCTTTACAGCTGATGAAGGCAAGCGACTATCAGGCATTATTTATCCCAGTGCCGTGAGGCCAAGCGGCAAGAATCTGGTTATTTTTCCTACACGGAATGTTCTTGTTGACTGGCCGGATTTCATTGCGCTCAAGTCAATTAGTCACCGAGATTTTGATGTCTGGGCGGATATGAAGGATTTGACCAAGTGACCTTTGCAATTAGCGTATATAGGTCTTGGAATTACAGGGGATAGATTTTGGGTGAAAAAAAGAAATTCGTGGTAAGTGTAGACCTTGGGGGCGAAGGTCAGGTTTCTCTGAAAACGCATGAAGCGGTTGAGGAGTGGGTAGCTAGCCAAATTGAGTTTTGGCAATGGGCGCATGGCCAGCGAAACGATAACGCCATTCAGCAGGCCTGGGGGAAGCTAAACCAGACCTTCACGAATATTAGGAACATAAACAACGAAGCGATTCGGTTTATAGACCAAGATCCCTACGAAGCGAAGCAGCAGGCGCTAGAAAGCGCAATTCAGCAGCTTGCCGATCCAAAAAACGGAATGCTGTCGGAGAATCCAAAGTCGATCTTCCTGCAGGATTTGAGGGAGTCGCATGGCGATCGCGTTGCTGCCTACTGTCTCGCGATGTTTATGGAGACGGGTATAACAGCTAACAATCCCCAAGCTATCCAAGGGTCTGTTGAGGCGGTTCTTTACGATCGGGGAATAAAGAGCAGCGCGAGGCCAGAGAAAAAGGCTCTTGCAACGCTGAAAAAAAATTTTCAGACTGAGTGGCAGGAATATAAGGAGAAGTATGAAGGCCTAGCCGACGACTATGCAGAAGTTAAAGGCAATGTTGATGCAACGCTTGATACGTTTAAAACCGAGTTTGCTGAAGATCAGCAGGCTCGCGACGTGGAGCATCAGGAATTCAAAGAGACCGTAAATAACCAATGGGAGGCAATCAAGCAGACATTTACAGACCATATGGCGCTTCAAGCGCCTATCGAGTACTGGCGTGATAAGAAAAAGTCTCATCGTGTGCGAGCCATTTGGTACTCGATCGCAACAGCGGCAGCGGTGGGAGCGACTTTATTCGGACTATATGAGTTAGGTGAATTGCTTCTCTTGGGTGAGTCCAGTAAATGGGAAGGGCTCCCAGGTGTTACTTGGTTAGGTGTGCCGCTATGGCATGTTGTATTGCTCACTGTAATGGGCTCTGTTGGTGTCTGGATCATCAGGATTCTCGTGCGGTTGCTGCTGAGTGAAATTCATCTAATGGCAGATGCTGACGAAAGAGTAGTCATGGCTAAAACCTATTTGGCTCTGCTCAAAGAGGATAAAGGCCCGGAATCGGGTGACAGAACATTGATCTTGCAAACGCTGTTTAGACCATCATCCAAAGGAATAGTGGGCGATGAGGCGCACCCCGTGATGCCGTCCGACTGGATTAGTAAGGTGATGGGTAAATAGGGCGACATGGATTCAGTGCGCATCATCCATAATCCTTGGCGCTGCCCTGCACTGCAGGTAGGAGCATGAAGAAATCGATACCAGCGCCAGTAATAGCGGCTGTGGCAGAGCTTGTTACTGAATGGGAGACGCATGCCACTCTCGATAGTCTGTTTATGTATGCGGGCGCCCCGGGTGATCCGCCACTGGAAAGTAAACACGCAAAGGCATTGGCTTGGTTGCGACGCGCTAATCAGGAGGAGGGCGTGGATGCTCTTGCAGTGTTGGGCGGGATAATTGAAGGATATATGGATGGCGAGTTTGTAACGGAGTTCCCTGACTGGGAAAAGAAACGAACGCAACAAATGAAGCGGTTAAAGGCCGCCTTGGCAAGAGCTAATCTTCAGTATATACCGGGAGGCAAGATTGCTGGAGCGCACTCGACTCCCAGCATCAGCTTGGAAGAGCAGATCAGAAAAAGAGATGTTGAGAGCCTTTCCGTTGAGTTCGATCGAGCAGTCCAGAATATAGAGAGTTCACCTCGTGAGTCACTTTCTGCTGCCTGCAATATTTTGGAATCAGTATTCAAGGTTTACATTGAAGACGAAGGATTAGATGCGCCAAAAAAGCTTGATTTGAGGCCTACTTGGGCAGTGGTCCGGGAGGATCTCAATTTTGATCCCAGCAAATTGGAAGATAGAGACTTGAAGGAAATATTGAGTGGGTTGGCTTCGGTGATTAATGGTGTCGGTGCCTTACGAACTCATGCGAGCACGGCGCATGGAGCGGGTAAAAAGACGTACAAGATTGAAAGTAGGCATGCGAGGCTGGCGGTGCATGCCGCGCATACGGTAGCGTTGTTTGTTCTAGAGTCGTGGGATAAGAAATCAAAATGACGGATCAAGACATCACCCAAAAACTCTGGAACTACTGCCACGTCCTGCTTGCAGATGGTATGCATTTCAGCGACTACGTCGAGCAGTTGACCTATCTGCTGTTCCTGAAGATGGTGGACGAGCGCACGCAGGCGCCGTATAACCAGCCCAGTATCGTGCCCGAGAAGTGGGGCTGGCAGACGCTCCTGAAGAAAGACGGCGATGAGCTGTTTGATCATTATCGGCATACGCTGGAAGCGCTGGGTGATGAGAAGGGCATGCTGGGGCTGATCTTTAACAAGTCGCAGAGCAAGTTTCAGGATCCGGCGAAGCTGCGGCGGCTGATTGTTGACCTGATTGACAAGGAAAACTGGTCGACGATGTCGGCCGATGTGAAGGGCGATGCCTACGAGGGGCTTTTAGAGAAGAACGCCCAGGACACGAAGTCCGGTGCGGGGCAGTATTTCACGCCGCGTGGGTTGATCGCGGCCATGGTAGAGGTGGTGAACCCGCAGCCGGGCGAGACCATCTGCGATCCGGCCTGCGGCACCGGCGGTTTTCTGCTGGCGGCCCACGAATACCTGATTAAAGACCCCAACCTGACCCGGGATCAGAAGAAAAAGCTCAAAGACGGCACCCTTAGCGGTATCGAGTTGGTGCAGTCGGTCGCGCGACTCTGTGCGATGAACCTGCTCCTGCACGGCATCGGCAGTCAGGAATCCGAACCCGTGCAGGTCACCGATTCGCTGGCCGCGGACCCCGGTGACCGCTTCGACATCGTGCTCGCCAATCCGCCCTTCGGCAAGAAAGGGGCGTTCACGATCGTGGGCGAGGACGGCAAGGTCTCCAAGGAGAAGGAGAGCTACGAGCGGGACGATTTCTGGGCCACCACCTCCAACAAACAGCTCAACTTCGTGCAGCACATCAAGACGCTGCTGAAGATCAACGGCCGCGCCGCCGTGGTGGTGCCCGACAACGTGCTCTTCGAGGGCGGGGCGGGCGAAACCATCCGCCGCAAGTTATTGCACGAGTGCAATGTGCACACCCTGCTGCGTCTGCCCACGGGGCTCTTCTACGCGCAGGGCGTGAAGGCCAATGTGGTGTTCTTTGAGAAGAAAGCTGCCTCCGAGACACCGTGGACCAAAAAGCTGTGGATCTACGACCTGCGCACCAACAAACACTTCACCCTCAAGACCAACCCGCTGCAACGGAAAGACCTGGATGAGTTTGTGAAGTGCTACACGGCCAAAAGGCGCAAGCGGACATGGAGCGAGGATAATCCGCAGGGCCGCTGGCGTGCATATGACCACGATGAGTTGGTCGCCCGTGATAAGGCGAGCCTGGATATCTTCTGGCTGAAGGATGAGTCGCTGGAAGATTCAGAGAACCTGCCGGCGCCGGGGGTGATCGCGGCGGAGATTGTGGAGGACCTGGAATCAGCGCTGGCGCAGATGCGGCTGATTGCGGAGGATTTGGGGGAGGCTAGGCCGGAATGAAGATGTGGATGGTTCGCGCAGGTAGAAAAGGCGTATTACCCTATTTCAAATAGTCGAAAATACCTTTAACTTCGCCATTGCTCAGCATGGGTTCGAAGTATTCAATGTACCCGGTCAGCTCATCAAGAGCTAAGATTTTCACATGCCTAAACTCTGCCTTAGGCTTCGCGTTCGTCATAGCGATGATGTTACGTATTGAAATCTTTTTCTTGCCCCAGTGATGATTGTCTAGTTTGACATCGCTAAAGCCAGAGTCGCTGTTGAGCAATACAAATAGGGCATAGCCAGATCTCCTGATCTGCTCGACTGGCGACCGAAGATCCAGATCTTGTACAGACTGTTTGCTCCAGTTTTTGGTTTCAATCAGAAATACACCAGATGGGCAAATGAGAAGGTGGTCTATCTGGACACTGAAAATTCGGTCGTCTTCTTTGCGGTTGAAAATAGGGGGATCAAATTCAACCGAAAAGTCATTAATCAAATAGTGCTCATCGGAAAGTTTTTCCAATGCATTGACGACTGCCGCTTCGCCCACAGCCCCGGCTATTAGCGGATAGAGTTCGTCGATTAGTGATTTTGTGCGGCCTAGTTCGGCTGCCGATTTTTCGACACGTTCTGCAGTTGTTACGTCTTTATTCTTAATGAATGCGTCTAGCGTATTCTCTGCGTCTTTAGCGGACGCTTCTACATCATTAGTTTGTTTTGCGACGAGCTTATCAATACTGTTTTCGAGCTTAGCGGTTTTGCGCTTCAGGCTTGCAAAAGCAGGATAAAGAAAAAGCTTGGCAAGCAGGTTTCTGTTGCGCCGGGTTTCGACTCTATCTCGTTCTGTTTGCAACTGCGTGAGCTCTTGATTGAGCTCATCTTTTACGCGTAGCTGAAGTTCACTGTGGGCTGTTTGGCTCGCCGCGAGTGAAGCACGCATATTCTGAACTTCTCGGTCGATCGCGCGTTCGACCTGTGTCGGTATTGCTCGCTTTTCGGCTTCATAGTTTTTAAGAAAAGCATTGATGTCGGCGATTGAGTTGAATCGAGTTATCCCGGCCTCGCTCAGCGTTTCTTTCAGTCGCTTCAGGGGCTCAATTTGCCCTTCAACAATCGTCATGGGCCCATATTGTATTGGCTATTTCATGCAAAATCAGGGCCAGAACGGGGCGCTAACAATGTTTGTGAGGCATAGTCAAAGCTTCCTGTGGGCGGAACAAGAGCAAAAAGGAGTCGAACCGATTTTTCGGGGCGGTTAGTGAGCCTTTTTGCGTCTACCACATTTGCCAGTGGGGATATCTCGGCCGAGCAAGGTTGAGTATTTCGTGCCGGGCGAAACTTTATAAATTATTTCTGTTTTTCTGAGTTGCTCGATGGTGCGCGGTAGTGCCGGTCGGGAACGACCAAAACGGCGCGCAACGCCGCTGATTGTGACAATGTGATTGTCTGTCGTATCGATGACAATGTTGGCGCGGATGCGTGCTGGGGTACTCGCGCTTGATGTGCTACACATAAGTCCTTGTCGACTTAAACCAAATTGGCACGCACACGGGTTCATGAGTAGATATCGAATCAAGATAGGCAAAATAGGACTAGAGCCAATCAACCACAAAAATCGGTTTGGACTTCCCACGGTCTAGTAGACATCTCCGGGCTACAGCCAAGAACCGAACAGGATAAGGATCAAGGGTGCATTAGAAATTGCGACGCAAATCAGCATCCACAGGTGGTCTTTATTGTTATCTCTTGTGATCGATACAAACAACGACAATGCCAATACCAGCTAGCGCCCCATCATTCTTGAAGGTAATCCACTATTTTTGGATCGTTAAGCATTTGAATAACGGCTCGTGGTATGGCCCCCTCGCAGGCGAGCTTAGGTAGATACGCGAGACCTGCAGTCGCTCCATTGCTACCTTCGTAAGTCTGAGAATACCCTCGGGCGGTTTCAACATCCAACGTGACTTTGCAGGTAGAAAGCGCAAAACCGAAATCTAGCGTGGCACTCGTGATGGATAGGCTAATTGCCTTTGCTTCATTGGCTCCAACTGACACGCCACCATCTCGCAAAGCTCTTTCTGCATGAATGATTGCAACATCTGTCCATTCCCTGCGGTTGCTCATCCACTCGAAACGGCCTTTCTTACCCATTAGGACTGGTTCCGTAGATTCTTGACCATTCCTTAGTGAAACCGCTGCCGAGGTATTTATTGTAGGGAAATTGCTGGTTTGTATGGGAAATGACTCAGGATTAGGCTGCATGTGCTCAGTTTTTGTTGAGCAGGCAGTTACCAATAGAATGGTGAGAACCGAAAAGACGACAAGTATATTTTTCTTACTCATATTTAATATTCCCAGGGTTCGCATGCAGTAGTACATTGTTTGTTTGCATATATCCTGCGTCAGAAACTGCCTATCGGGACACTAAGCACGGCTGCAGATTACGAGAACATTGCGCCAGGTTGTTGCACGGGTATTCTTATACACTGAATTGGTGCCAGCGGGAAGCCGCTTCCGCGTCAACTATGCCTGTTTGTGTGCGTAGCAAGGTTTCGGGTGATGAATGCACCGCTGTCAGGCTCGGCCTGATTGTCGCCGGCGGGCGTATTCAGGGCGAGACGGGGCGCCATCGGATTATTTAGAATTCTTACTCTGACCCTATTAATCAATGCAGTGCCGGCCGAAATTGCAAGCCTTGAACAATTTCGGCTTCTACCCGCAGTAACTCCTCAAGCCGCGGATAGATGACCTCATCAGCAAACTCCTTGAGTAACAAATGTACAAACAGGTGACCATGCTTTTGCTCCGCTTTCCAGAGTCGATGGTAGAAAGCTCTAAGTTCTTCATCGGGAAATGATTGGGCGAGAATGCCGAAACGCTCGGCCCCGCGGCATTCAATGATTGACGCGATGAGCATGCGATCGATAAGCCGCTCGTCGCGTCCGTGCCGCGCAACGGCCAGTAGATCGTTGATATAAGGATCCGGTTCATCTTTTTGTAGCCGTAAGCCGCGCTTCTCCAGCAGCGCATAGACTTGCTGAAAATGCTCGAGTTCTTCGCGGGCCACTTCAATCAAGCCGGGTATCAGGGCAGGGCGGTCTGGATATTTGGCCACGAAACTCATCGCCAGGGCTGATGCTTTGCGCTCACAATTCGCATGGTCCAGTAAAAAGGCGTCAAAATCACCCAGCACGGTTTCCAGCCACGTGGGTGATGTGTTAACAAGCACGTCGATGGATTTTTTAGTCAAAGAAGATTCCCTTTAATGAGTCGTTTTGCCGAGCCGAGCCTTGTACGGCGCCGGGCCGCTATTGCGCGCTACTTGGAAAAACGGCAATTCTACCCGCTGAGCCTGGCCGATAAACCACCCAGTGACCTCGGCTTGGTCGTGGTCATTCCCTGTTTCGATGAGCCGAATATCGAAGCGGTACTCAATTCCCTGGGTTCTTGCGACGCGCCAAGCTGTTCGGTGGAGATTTTAGTTGTTGTTAATGCGCCCCAAGGCGCTGATTCCGGCGTATTGCGCCGTAATCAGGCAAGCGCGCAAGAAGTTCACGCCTGGCAAGCAAAACAAGGTCAATCACGGCTGCGGGTGCATCTGATCGAGCACAACGAACTGCCGCGGCGGCGAGCCGGTGTGGGCCTAGCCAGAAAAATTGGTATGGATGAAGCCGTCGCGCGCTTGAGTCGTGGCGCGAACGCCGAGGGTATCGTCGTGTGCTTAGACGCCGATTGTTTGGTCGCGGAAAACTATTTCCTGGCGATTCAGGCGTTCTTCGCCAGCAATCCGCGGGTCGCGGGGGCATCTATCTATTTTGAACACCCCGACATTCTCGACCGGACGACTGAGCTTGCTCGCGCCATGGTCGATTACGAACTGCACCTACGCTGTTATGTTGCCGGTCAGCGGCGTGCGGGCTTTCCCTATGCTTATCATACCGTTGGTTCGACTCTCACATGCCGCGCGAGTGACTATGTGGCCCAGGGTGGAATGAACTTGCGCCAGGGTGGTGAGGATTTCTATTTTGCACAAAAACTGATTGGCGCACGAGCGTATTCCGCACTTAACAACACCGTTGTCTATCCGGGGGTGCGGCGTTCGCGGCGCGTACCTTTCGGCACCGGCCCGGCCTTAGAGAGGGTATTGGATTCCACAGATGGCCTGCGCTCGTTTGCGCCGGATGTGTATAGAGACTTACAGGAGTTTTGTATCTGCATTCGCGACAATAATCCGGCGCAGCTCGCTGCGGCGTTTCTGGCATTGCCAGGCCCGCTGGTGGAATTCCTAATTGCGCAAGGCTTTGCCGAGCGCATTGAAGAAATTCGCCTGAATGTGCGCGATGAACACAGCTTTCGCAAGCGCGTCTTTCGCTGGTTCAATGCCTTTCGATTTCTCAAATATGCACAGGCAAGCAGCCGTACGAGCTATCCGAAAATTCCCGTGGTTACAGCGGCGGCGGCATTAGCGGATGAGGGTATTGATGCTGATGTTCGCAGCGCCAGTGACTGGTTGCGTCGCTATCGGGCGCGAGATCGACAGACCTGACCGATGTTGGTGGGCGGGCTTGCGATGGGGTACAGCCCTATGCCGCCGCGACCGCGCAGTTGCTAAATTGCCACCGCCGTTTCCACAGGCTGTTGTAGCAGAACGAAAGTCTTGACGAAGGGCGCGAGAAGTCGGCTTGCAAATTGTAGCGCTGAGACCAGCGGGGGACTGAATTTCTTGGCTGGGCTAGCCGCGAGACTGACAATCTCGCTAGGCTTCAATCTTTCTGGTTTTATCCGTCAGGAATTGCTTGATCGTGATGGACCCATAGCCGGGTGCTCGCATGTCGTTTTCGAGGTAGTAGTAGACGATTTTTACGAATTCGGAGAAAACGCCGACTTTCCTGAAAATTAACCCAATCCATCTGGTGATATAGATCACCGCTTTTACCGCCCAGCCGGGCACACTCACTAGCTTCGGTTCCTTGCCCAAAGATTCGAAGACCATCTCGAGTGAATCTTTGTACGTGACCAGATTCTCGGGCACTTCTGGGCCACCGATGATAAAGATGCGGTTCATGCGTTCGCTGTTGTCGATACAGTCGACCAAATACTCGGCTAAATCTTCCTTGGCGATGGGATTGTGGACAGCTTGATCACCCGAGCCGACAATAAATCCCGGCTTGCCTTTCTCAATCATCCGCGTTTGCGAATCGAAAACCCAGAAGTAGGCTGTGGGCCTGACGATACTGTAGTTGATACCGGAGCGGATCAGCGCATCCTCCATTTTTAGTTTGGCGAGTTGCAGCGGCAGATCCGGTTTTCTGACACAGATTGCAGACAAAAGAACAAACTGGCTCGTGCCATTTTCCAGCGCCGCATTGAGAATCTTAAGCGTGGCCTGGTAGTCAATTTCATCAAAGTCCCGGGCCAGCCCTGATCGGCAGGCTAGGCAAGAAATCACGATGTCGATTTTTCGACTGAAAGCCTTGGCAATGGAGTCTGCATCGGTGACATCCGCCAACATAACTTCCGCGCCTTCAAACTGGCCGTCTTTTCTTGCCGATCTCGTGACAGCAATGACCTGGTAGCCTTGACGGACTGCTTCGGTAACCACAGCATTGCCGATATAGCCGGTGGCCCCAACCACCAGAACGGTTTTTTTGCTTTTATCTGTCATGTCGTTTTCTGTACCTGCTATTTGATAGGCGCGAAGTTTGAATTTACTCAGTCTGACAATTGCTTGCGGACCGCCGCTAAGATCGTGTTCGCTATTTTAATGTTTTTGACAGGCAGTTCGCTGGCCACCGTCTGCGCCCACAGCAAGCGTTGCCGATCAAGCTGCGCCAATAGTTTGGTCGCTTTCTTCGTGATCGCCACCAGCGGCGCGCGCCGATGATTTGGATTGGCCTGGTAGGTGATCAGCCCATCTTTTTCCAGTGCGTTGGCAACCTGCTGAACGCTTTGGCGGGCTAGACCCATCCAACGGGCAATGTCTGAGACCGTTGCCGGCCCCGCGGCCTGGGCCACGGCGTTGAGAACCTGCCAGCGGGTACCCGTAAGGCCGACGTCCCGAGCCATTCGGTCGGCCGTGCTTTGCAGGCGGCTGTTCAGTCGAAAGCTCTGGCTAATCAGCTCCACGATAGCATCCGCGGCGGGCTTCACAGCTTTTATGGGCGTGCTCATAGTTGACAGGATACGGTCAAATCTGACAGGATACGGTCAATCATAACACGCTCACCGGCTCGCGGCCGGCTCACAGGAAGTCAGCAGATGAATTTTGATGTGATCCTAGACCCTGATATATCGCCGCAGGAAGTTTGCGAATTGGGCTTGCTGGCCGAAAGCTATGGCTTCAAGGCCGTTTGGGTGTCGAACTATCCCTCGTCGCGAGATCCCTTTATCAATCTATGCCCCCTGGCGCTGGCCTCGAGCAAGATCCGGCTCGGTCCCTTGGTCGTCACGCCCTATGAAATGCATCCTTACAAGATCGCCAAGGCATTGGCGAGTCTCAATGAGATCTGCGGCGGACGGGCAAATCTGTTGACCGGCGGGCCCACGGGTGTGAACGCAGCCATGGGGATGGGTGTCGATCGCATGGTTGGCCGAACGCGCGAGTGTGTAGAAATTCTCAAAGGCGCGAATCCTGATGTGGCGCTGAACTACAACGGCAAGATCTATCAGACTTGGGGTTATCGGCCACAGTGGGCGACGGATGAACCGCCTGTTGTTTACGTGGGTGCAAACAAAGCACAAATGACCCATATGGCGACGGCTATTGCCGATGCCATCATGCTGGGCGATACCACCGAAGAGCGCCTGGCATCGAGCTTGCAGCTCATCGATGAAAATCTCAAAAGCCATGGCCGGCGTCGCGCTGATGTGCCGGTGAGTTGTCTGGTGGCCTGGCATGTAAAACAGAATAAAGACTTATCGGCCAGCGAAGCAAAGCGTCACCTAGCACTGCGGGGCATGCTCGATATCTGGTTTCTTAAGACCTTTCTCAATGAAGAGGAAATTCGCATTGTCGATCAGAACCGGGCGAATATATTTAAAGCCTATAAAGAAGAAACGGACAGCATAGAAGGCGTGCCCGATGACATCGTGGATAAGCTAGTGGATAACTTAAGCATGGCTGGCAGCCACGATGATGTCGACAAGCACATCGCCACACTACACAGATACCGGGAGCTGGGCCTGGATGAAGTCGCCTTTAAGCTCCACAAAGATCAGGCCGAGGCGATCAAGCTCATCGGTGAGCGCATATTGCCGGAGTTTCAGGCGACTTGAGTTTTGATATTACCGGCTGTGCCGGCTGCGAGAGATAAATTTCCATGAACAATACTGCTGTCGCAACTGAAATTGACGAAGACCCACAAAAATATCTTTGGTTCGCTGTCTATATATTGATAATGGCGGTTGCGGCTCTGCCTTTGTTCGGCCTGCGCATCCCGCTGCTATTTCCTTACACGCCCACGCTAGTCGTCCATGAGTTTGCGGCCTTTGCTTTTGTCGGCCATACGTTTTTCAGCAATATCTGGTCTCTGCGGATACGCGCCACCCAGCCCAAAGAGTTTGGTGTGTGGGCGCGGGGGCATATGCGCATACTTTGTTTGTCGGTGACCGGACCCATGGCGGTTATCACGCCCGTTGCCGGGTTGATGGTGGTCGAAAGCTGGGGTGGACTTGAGGCAGCGCCCTGGGCGTGGGATTCTTATCTGGCCTTTTGGATCATGTGCGCCGTTAGCGTCGTGCCCGATGTCATTCGCTATGCGCGTAATCGACATGCTGAAGAGCCCATGCATGGCATGATCAACGGTGGTATTCGCGCGATGCTTGCCACCTTACTAACCTTCTACATCATGGTTTGCATGATGGCGAAGGTCTCGGTGATTGCGGGTTAATCCATAGCTTAGTGATTGCCTTCATTGCTCGGCGCGCGAAAGCGCACCAGCAGCGCAAACAACAGCACCAATGCTTGGAATGCGCCGAGCATCACAAACGGTGCCGACGGTCCGACGGCATCAAACAGTAGGCCGCCAACCATCGTGGCAATTAGTATTCCAATCGCGCCGAACCAGGCATTCGTTGCAACAATGGTGCCGCGTTCTGTTGGCGAGGCTTCTTGTCCAATGAGCGTAATTGACGCGATGATGGCGCTGCCCTGACCAATGGCCAGCAAGACGAAAAATGGCAACATGCTGTTATCCAGCGGGGATGTGATCGTTCCCATGGAACCATAACCGGCTGCTGCAAGCGCCATGGCAAGCGCGAGTCCGGTTACGCGATTGAGTCTATCGAGTATGCTGCCGAAGATGGGCATCCACAGCAATGTCACGATACCCATGAGTCCCATGAGCTTGCCAGCATGGGCGAAGGCTTGCGGCTGACTGACGCCGGCCTGGCCCGCCACCTGCAATACCCATACCGAAACGAACAAGCCCTTAATGGCATTGTCCGAACGTCCCGCAAAAGCCGCTAGGTAGGAGAGAATAATCCTCGGGTTCCTCGCGGCCCGTACGCCGGCCAAGAGCGTGGTGGTGACGGGTACTTGAGGCGATGCATTGTTTGCCTGTGGCAATCCGGGTTGTAAGCCGACCCTGAAAATCATCGCGGACAGTAAACACAGTCCGGAAGCGGCCAAAAACATGGTCATACCAGCCGCCGCTGGGGCGACACCACGATCCTCCAAAAGGCCAGGAATTTGTGCCAGACCAGCGCTCATGAAAATAACGCCGAGGCCATTCATTACGCCGGTGAAGCCGAATAGCCGGCCGCGGGAACGTTCTTGGGTGTAGTCATTGCCAATGGTTGGAATCTGCGCCGACAAGGAAGCAGCACCGATGGCGAATAGTCCGCGATAGAAGAGAAGTTCCTTGAGCGACGTTGCAAAGGGGAATAAGCCATAGCCCAAACCGCAAAAAAGTATGCCGCCAATGATTAGTGGTCGCCGTCCGATTCGGTCGGCCAGCGCGCCGAACGGTACGATCAATAGAATCGCCACGACTTCGGTCACCAGCGCGAGTACACCGGTCGCGACACCTTGTTCAGCTTTTGGAATACCGAGATTGACATCCAGCAAGTAGGCCTGCAGAAAGTTCATGCCAGCCAACATCGCGATGCAGATAAACGCGGCATACATAAAAGTCCAGAAATTGAATTTCTGGACTCCGGCGGCTAGATAGACCGGCCCAACTTTCTGGTTGCTTACTGCCATGTTGTTCCAGGCAACGCTTAAGAACGACCCAAGCGACGTTTGAGGCGTTGAGGTACATCCAGATCAGGCAGCTTGGCTATTTCCCAGCTGGCTCTGGCTTTCTCCATATACACCTGGCTTGGTAGGGAGTTTTGACCCGGGTCGAAGCTGCGTGTCGCATCGATGACCAGCTTACTGCCAATTTTTTTGCCTTGCTTATTGGCTGCGACTGCGTGGTCCATGGGCATGGAAAATCCTTCGATGACTTCAGTGTCTCGTTGTGGGTCGTAGTGAGAACTCATGACCCAATCTAGATCTGTTTGGTTGCGGGGGTCGATATCTTCGTCAACCATTGTGATCCGCTTTAAGCTCGTGTTTTCGGCGATCAGTCTCCCGACTTTTTTTGCGTGACCCGGATAGAGGGATTTCATTGCCAGCACGATATGCGCTCCGCCCCCGCCGAACATCAGATCGATATGGGCATCTTGAATGCTCGTTTCACCGAAGGAATCTTGCAGCATGTGTATCACCACGGGCGCATTCGTTAAGCTTTGCATGACCGTGCTTTCCGACGGCGGCAGCTGGCTGCTTAAGCCGTAGTAGATTGCTTGGTCGCGGTGGGTAATGGCGGTGATCCGGGCCACGGGCTTAGGCGTGCCGCCGCTCATGTATCCGGCTGATTCGCCAAAGGGCCCTTCGGTTTGCATCTCACCGGGTATGACCTCGCCTTCGATAATTATTTCGGCCTGCGCGGGAACGAGCAAATCCGAACTTATCGCGCGAACGGTTTCCACGCCGGATTCCTTGAGGCCGCCAGCAAGGGTGATTTCGTCCATTCCCCTGGGTAGATTAGCAACCGAAGCTAAATGTACCGCGGGCTCGGCGCCGACAACCCAGGCGATTGGCGCGGGCTGGTCGTTTTGCAGCCAGCTATCCGCATAGGCATGTCCTTGCCGGCCGGGGTTGAGGTTGACGATCACCGTGTTGGCGTCACGTACCTGGGTCCGGTAGACGCCGATATTCTGCGTGCCGGTGTCCGCATGACTGGTTACCGTGCTGGTCGTTATATAGGCACCCGCGTCCTTACCGGGCGTCCAAACCGGAATGGGCAGGCCGGATAGCGTCGCGTCTTTACCCAATAGGACATTCTCTTGGCAGGGCGCGGCGCTGACTTGCACTGGCTCTATTGGCTTGCTCAATGCGCGCAGCCATTTTTCATTCAGCGAAGGTATTTGGGTTTGCAAGGCGAAGGCATAGGTCCTCGGCGATGCGCCGAGGGCGCCAATCACCAACGGAAATCTCGCGCCAGTAACATTTTCAAACCACAAGCCGAAACGTTGCTCCATGGGCAGGGCGTGAAACATCCATTTGGCCATGCTGGCCGGCTCCCAGCTCGGATCCACTGGTTCGGTAACTCGCCGCAGCAAGCCACGCGCTTCGGCCGCCATGAGAAATTCGCGAAAAGAATTATGCATGTTGATGTGCAGAAAACTCGCCGTTGGCGGAGCCGGCTGAGTAGAAGTTTAAGTCATTGGGCGCAGAAAAGTCGGACAAAATGCGGTTGCCCGATGGATTGGTCGGCTATTAGCCGCCCAGACGGTACGCGCAAGTATCGATTGTCGGTGGGCGGTTTGGAAACCGCCGGGACCCGGAGCTTGATTTATTGCAATCTGGAAAAAAAGAAACGCCGACTCGGCAGACACCGAGCCGGCGAGGAGCCATGAGGGGGAGGCACCTAAAAGTTATCCTAACAACGTCGACGGCTCACCATGAGCAGACTAAGCGCTGAACCGAATAGCCAGATGGCTGGTGAAATCGGCACGACCGTGGCGGTCAGTGAACTCAGCCAAAAACGGTCATCCTGGTCGCCCAGTCGCGCTCCCACTAGCAGGGCGTTGCCCGTTTGGCCACCCAGGCCAACGGTCAACGGATCATTACCTGGCGAGTTGAACAATGTCAGCGCCGGACCAAAACCCAAGGATGATAGATCGCCGAGCTCCGCACCGCTTAGCTGTGCCGGATTTAGCAAGTCACCAATCCAGTAGGTCACATCACGGTCGTGATTACCCACGGAATTAATAACGATTTCGTCCAGCGAGACGGTTTCCGGGAAGAACAACAGCAGCCAATCCTGCTTGCCATTGCCCTTGTTCTCGATCGGCCGATGGCCATTCGCTTGCTCACAGACACTTGGGTTGTTAAACCCCGCGTGACAAGCACCGAGCCCGTCCATGGACTGCGTTACGGTTGCAGCACCGAGAATGTCAGAACCGCGATTGGCCCATGCCGAGGTGCTTAGTAGAACTCCTTGGTCGATAAACTCAATGACGTTACCAATTGAACTGCCATATTGCGTACCGTTACCGGTAGCCAAAGAATAGTTTAGGCTCGTCGCCCATGTTGGTCCAGCAGTGACCAACAGCGACAGGCACACAAAAACGCTGCTGATTATTTTCTTCATCGATCAATAACCCCTTATTGACTACGCGACACATTGACGAGGGAATCCCTAACTCCCTCGGGTGTGCATTGGGCGACAGATCGAACTTGAGCGTTGTGAACCGCTTCACATTATTGCGATGAAATTCGTCGGGGTTCTTTACGGAAATTTTTTCGATTTATAAATCGCCTTTCTTTTCATGGGTTTGCGACTTTTTAACAGAAGCAAGAACTGGGTGGCGTTGAGCTCAATAATCGCGATTTGTGGCGCTTTTTGTGGAACACATCCTTTCCATAGATGGAAAAATTTTCCGTGTTATGTAGACCAATACTTTGGATATAGGTAAATCTTTTGTTTTTCTTGTCGAAATTATCTTGTTCGACGCAGGTGAATTTACCGCTGCTAACGGCCAGCCGTCGCCGATAAGTCAGTCTGAAACTTTGTGAGTCTTCGCTGTTCGGATTCGTATTTAAGGGCAATTTGCGCCTTAGCAAGACCGGTTTGATGTTGGTTAGCAAGAGCAGCGACAAGCTACTCGTTATGAGGCAGTGCCGAGAAAAGGCAATAGATACAGAAACTTAGTATCTGGTTTCGCGCAGCTAACTTTGCGACGAGCGCTAGGACTTGTCGGGTCCGCGCCATCCGGGATAGAAGGGGGTATAGGGGTCCGTTTTGTAGTCGTCCACTACGTATCCGGTGCAGCGGGGTATGCGGGCCTTGGTTCGCTTGGCGTAGTTCAATACGCTTGGCGCCGCCCACGGTGCCGGAAAACGCATCCCTAAGCCTGCTGATACGCAGGCGAGAACTTGGGCGCCTACAAAAATTGCGTAGTTTTCATAGAGGCTTAGATAAGGGAGCATGATCAATAGATTGGGAATGTGACAGCAAGTAGCCTTGATGATCTGCGTCATCGGCGTGTCGTGTTCCGGCGCGATGTAGTGATCCCAATAGATGTTGTGCCAATTTGGCTGGTACATGGCCAGCAAGCAGAACGTTAGAATGCCTGTCCACAAGCTTGATAAACCAATATAGCCAATCAATAGCCAAACCGATAGAAAAAGTTGCCCGGAGCTTGAGCCCCAGAGGAAACCGAAAACGCCTGAGATCAGTGGGTTTTTCTTACGTTCAAATACCGGCGTGAAGTAGCACCATAAAACGCTGTACGCACATATGACGAACAGCAATACGCAGCCGGTATATATCCACCAAGCGCGGCTTTCTAGTTGTGCTGGTGTGGCGAGGGGCGTGTGTAGGATAAGCTCCATGGCACCCGTTAGGTACGAGAGCGTCCAGCAGCAGCAAAAGTACAGGCCAGCGCGCAGCCAGGCTAGTTTAGGGTAGTACTGATCCCATGGGTGTGAGCGATACCGCGTATTTAGGCGTATTGCGATACCCAGACCCAAGAGTGCGACTAGGCCGGCAAAGATTTCTAGCATCAATCCGTGGGTGTCTTAACTTTCCGCCAGCACGAAGGGGGCATTGCGAATCAAGTTCTCGGGTATTCGATGCTTAATTTTCTCGTGCAGCTCCGGTAGCTTTGACCAATGCAGGCCTTGCCGATAGTGGTGAGCCGTATGATAGCCAAGATTGCCCGTTAACAGATTAAAAAGAGGGTTCATGTTGTTGTATGAGCCCTCGAATTGATCCTCTACATCTAGTCCCGCATGATGATCGTAGGTTACCCAAGACGTAAACATCAGGCTCACGATCATGGGCAATACAAACACGAATAGTGCGGGGACTAATCGCAGCCAGCATAGGAATGCTACCGCGACAAAGGTGAGGCTGCTAAAGAGAATAAAGTCGCGCTGCAAGCGAGGGAATCTGCGGCCGACCAAGTAACCTCTATAGTAGGCCGTTGCGGAAACCGAAAGCGTATACTCCAGCGGATTCATTATCCGTCCATTACGGAATTTCCACCGGCTTTCGTCGCGCGATTGATCAAGGAAATTCTTGTGGTGTCCCTGAACATGGTGCAAAACCCATAGATTCGTCGTGACACCCGTTTGTAAGGCGTAGACAAACTCCAAAAACCGATTGAGCGCGCTGCCATGGAAGGTCATGCTGTGCTGGTGATGGTGATTCCACGCGCAGACAATGCCTTTCGGAAGAATCATGACCAGAGCGTACAAGCTCAGCCAAGCCGCGGAATCTACAGAAAAGTAAATCGCAAAGTCTAGGGCGCCGATAAGTAGTACGAGCATCACCGGAATTCGATCCGCTGCAAATCTAAAAAACATGAGAATCTAGTCGCGTATTCGGGGGGTTGTGCCGGGCGGCAGTGTTCGCCTTGTAGGCTGTGCTGATCGCTTGATCATGCCAAGGCTTGACTCGGGTAGTCTGTGTGCAGTGCTAGCATGGGCGGATTATAGTGTAGTTGTGCATTGAAACTGTTAACTCGGTCAACTCATCTGTTGTCGAGTCACCGGTGAACTGGCGTGCTGATTCTTTTATACCGCGCAGGCCCGCGCACATGTTGCCACAGGGGCCCATGCATGCCGCTGGCTCGAAGTGTCTTGAAGAGGTCCTCGCTGAAGTTGATGCCTAGTGCCGGAATACTCCACTGTGGAAAATCCGCTTTGTGCATCACTAACAGTTCTTCAATCTTCCGGCGCAGTGTCTGTCTCTTGGCCCGAAGTTCCGGATCAAGGGTTTCGTAGTCATCTACCCAGATCATGATTATCGCGCTGAACGGGTCCAAATCTACAATGAAGTCAAGACTGCGCTTCACATCGTCAAGGGATTCACCCTCGGTACCCAGTATGAATGTATGGCAGTCGGGAATTTCAGCCTCTACGCAGATCCGGTGTAGCCGTCGGACATGTTCCGTGGTGAACCCTTTATGCAATCTGTCTAGCACCTCATCACAGCCAGAATCTGAGCCAATTTCCATGCCGGCACAAGCCGCTTGGCGCGCCAGGCCGGCAAATTCCTCATCGAAGCCCAGGGGATTGGCATAGCAAGTCCAGGGTATTGACCAATTCTGGGCGATGAGTTCGCGGCAAACATTCTTCGCGTGGGTTTTCGGTAGGTTAAATACCGAGTCGACGATAAAAAAATGATTGATCCCGGGTTGTTGCGCCAGCGCCAGCTGCATTTCGGCAACCACCGCCTCGGGCCGCCGTACTCGGCCAACCCGACCTTCGATAATCGGGTAGGTGCAGTAGTCGCAACGTAGCGGGCATCCACGTTTGGTTTGGACGGAGTCGATGCCGAATTCGCGATAATAACGTGCATCTGCCAGGCGGCGATCTGGATTTTCTAGCTGCGTCATATCCAAAAAGCTTGGCGGTTTAGGGTTCGTTTTCACGCTACCCGCCTCTAGACGGTAAAGGCCGCCCACCGATTCCAGGCCTTCTCCGTTTTTTTCCAAAGCGGAGACCAGTGCTGGAAATGCTTCTTCACCTTCGCCGGCGATACCGAACTCCGGCTTTAGTTCGGCCATCAGCTCCTGGGGCATGACGCTGAACCCCGATCCGCCTAATACCACGGGGGCCGAGCTGTTGTCGTGAATCGTGTCAATTAGGCCGGCGTAGTAGTTGAGATTGTCCGATAAACCGGAGTAGTCGTTGTTTTGAATATTCCGCATGCCTAGAGCCACGAGATCAGGCTGAAAATCGCGCAATGCAGCTCGTAGTGCAGCCCGTGGATCGTCTGCAAAGCAAAGGTCTAGCAGATGTTTTTCGTGCTCTGAGGAGACGCTTGCCATGACATAGAGTAGGCCTAGCGGAATGACAGCATCGGGTAGCTGCTCGCGGTTGCCGGATACGAAAATTATGCGCACGGAACTGGCAACATTAGATTGGGCAATAGCCTTCGACTTCCACCAGTAACTCGCGGCGGCAAATATCACCTTGCAACACCGTCAAGCCTCCCTGGCAGCCTAGACATTCATGCAACACTGAGCTCACCGCCGCCGCGTCTTCTGCGTGACGGACATAGGCGCGATAGTAGCCGTTACTTGCAAGTGCTAACGGAGATTCAGAAGCGCCGTTGTGTGACCGCTCAACTAACGCAAGAATGTTCTTAACCGACTCTCGGCATTGACTAACGACATCGCCGCCGTGAATCGACCGATGACCGACGATGCTGCTGGTACCCGATACAATTAGCGACTGTCTTTCGTCAGCGTAAAGCTTCATGCCCCGAGCAAATGCCGGACTGTCGGGTCCGTAGTCGCGTGGGTAGCGATAAGCGCTGGTTTGGCGTGGGTTTTCGACGGGCTCCAGGGCGAACCGGCTGGCGATGACGATAATCGTCAATGCGCTATTTTTCTCGCCACCAATTGCCGTCGCCGCCGGTAGTTCTGCGCTTTTGATTCGTAAATCGTCATAGGCCTGCGCACGGCCGGTATTAAAATGCCAATAGTTTTCGACGCCATTCGGACTGGCGTTGATGCTCGGGATAAAATTCCAAGTTCTCGCGATGCGATAATCGGGTAGTGCGCGGAAGGCGTTCAACAGCTGCCGGTACGCTTGATGGGTTTGCGTCGCTAACTTGGCGCTGACGTCAATCTCCCGCCGCAAGTAGGCGGCAATATGGTCACGGCCTGTTACCCAGTGGATGCCGTCGCTGAATGATTCGTCAACCGGGCCGTGCACATACCAGACTTCATCGGGCTTCTCTGGATCGAGGGCGTCCAGTGGTATTTCTAAAGCTGCTCCGGCCGAGTTCGACGCGCGCCGGAAGCTGAATCGCAGGAATTCGCATAGATTATTCTCCTGCGCCCCATTTGACCCAGCGTCGGATGGCACCTGCGCCACCCGCATCTGGGACACCGCGGTATCCGTGCTAGGTATTGTTTGGGCGTGATGCAGAGCTAAAGTTCCCTATTTTGGTGTGGCAGCGCCGTTGCTGAGCGTCCAAAACAAACACGAATAGTCGATGAGGCGCTATTGTGCCATTTTGGAGAATTATTCAAAATGCTAGGGTGGCCTTAAGGAAAGCAGTCAAATGGAAGCAATGACCGCGGGTGAGCGCAGCATGGCGGAGCTGATCGTTGCAGCGCTGAATCTGGAAGATGTCCGGCCGGAAGATATCGATCCGACGGCACCGTTATTCGGTGGCGGGCTCGGGCTGGATTCCATCGATGCCTTGGAAATCGCGGTGGCCATTGCCCAAGAATATGGCGTGCATCTGAAGGCTGAGGACGAAGAGACGCGTTCGATCTTCGAAACCCTTAGAAACCTGGCTGGCCATGTCGCCGAGCAGGCCAAGTAAGCCGTTCAGCCTAGCGGCGGGTCGCTGGACGAGCCGCGAAGAATTTCAGATCGAATTCCTCAGGCAGGCCGAGGGTCTTCCGGCCGCCCGTGCGGCGCTAAACTTACTGGCCGATCGGCGCGAATTTCTGCTAGGCCTGGCCGCCGCGTGGCATCGTCGCCAGACGAATTTGTTGTTGCCCAGCTTGAATCCCAGCCTGATCGAACAGGTGCAGGCCACTTATCCTGACTGCTATGCCTTGGCGGACCAAGCACGGGAGCGGGACCAGCTGCTGTCGGCTGGCCTGCCGGTGCACGAGATAATGATCGCGGGCTCTTCACTCGATGCGGCACAACTCGCCGACGCTAGACGCGAACCGCCAGCGGACCACCAGGCTGTGGTGTTGTTCACGTCCGGCACCACGGGTACGCCAAAGTCGCTACATAAGACTTGGTCTACCCTGAGTTGCGGTACTTCGATGATTACTGAATATCTGTGTCGAGACGGCGACGACTTACCCGTACTGATTCCTACGGTTCCCTTGACGCATATGTATGGCTTGGAATGGGCGGCGATGCCCGCGCTAACGGGTCGTGCCACTATTTATACGGGGGCGAGTTTTTTCCCCGCAGACATTCGCTTAGCCCTGGAAGAATGCGCGCCCAACGGGGTTTTAGTGTCTACGCCCACACATTTACGCGCACTATTGGCATCGGGCCTTAATTTTCCCGAGTGCCGCAAAGTCGTGTGTGCCACGGCACCGCTTGATGTGGCTCTCGCCAAACAAGTTGCACAGGTATTGAATACTGAATTGTTGGAGATTTATGGCTGCAGTGAATCAGGTTGCGTCGCGTACCGTTATCCAATCATTGATCCACGTTGGGAATTTTTTTCCGCGTTTCAGATTCTAAATCGAGAGCCAACTGTCGTTACTAGTGATTTTCTTCCCGCGCCGGTTGAGTTATCCGATGTGCTGCAATTTTCCGCAGACGGTCGTTTCGAATTGATTGGCCGTAGTGTGGATTTGGTAAAAGTGGCTGGTAAGCGAGCCTCGCTGACGGAATTGAACGGTCAATTGATGTCTATTATTGGAATTGAAGATGGCGTATTTGTTGATCCGTCGCGGTATGGCTTTGATAACTCAGGACGCTTGTCCGCATTGGTTGTCACCCAAACGCTGAGCTCCCAGCAGGTGCGCCAACGCTTAGCTGATTTGATTGACCCGGTCTTTTTGCCTCGGCCCCTAAAAATCGTATCTGGATTGCCGCGTTCCAGGACCGGAAAATTGCCCAAGGCGGACATGCAACGTGTGCTGGCGGAAATATTCTGACTATTGGCACTTTGCAAGGCGTTTGGCATGTCTGAGGCTTGGCGACAACGTCCGGAAGGTGGCACGCAGTTCTCCCTGCGCTTGACGGTTTGGATTGCGCGAATTTTTGGACGTCGAGTCTTGCACCTGGTTTTGCTGCCCATTGCGGGATATTTTTACCTATTTCGCCCCGAGGAACGCGCGGCATCTAGCGCGTTCTTGCGCCAGCTAAGCGGTCGATCGGCAAGCCGGGCCCAGGTCTTTCGCCATATCTACACTTTCGCTCAGGTCGCGGCGGATCGCATTTTCTTTAACGCCGGTGAGGCGGACAACATTGAGGTTAAGGTCACCGGCGCTAGTGCTCTTCGCCCCTTAGTGGCCGAAGGCCGGGGGGGGATTGTGCTGGCTGCGCATCTGGGCTCCTTTGAAGCGGCGCGATTAATGGGTCGCGAGGTAGGTGGTGCCCGCGTTAGAGTGGTGCTCAATCGAGCGGTCAACATCAGGCTGGTTGAACAATTGGAGGCCCTTGATCCGAAACTCGCGGCAGCGATTATTGATTCCGAGCAGGGTGCGGCAAGGCTGGGACTGGCCATTGCCGAGGCCGCTCGCCAAGGCGATTGGATTGGTTTTCTGGCCGATCGCCATCAACCCGGTGATCCGACCATCGCGGTAAATTTTCTAGGGCGTCCCGCGCGGTTTCCAACGGGGCCGTTTTTAATAGCCGCAGCCCTGAAATTGCCGCTGATGTACATATTCCCCCGCTACCTAAATGGGCGCTACGAGGTCACTTGCGAGCTCGTCGATGAGCGATTCGAGCTGCCGCGTCACGATCGGCAGCGATTGCTGCAAGTGGCCATCGAGCATTTTAGCGGGCGCTTGGAATATTTTGTGCGGCTATCGCCCTACAATTGGTTCAACTTTTACGATTTTTGGGATGACTAACTGTGCTAGCTGCTATTTTCTTGGTCCTTGTGGCCTTGGCATCGCCGCCACTTTTGGGCGACGTTCTTGAGCAAGATGTCATTCGCACCTTGAGCGCCTTGGATGATCCGGGCTCGTCCCCCATTCCCTACAAAGAAAAGCGGATGAACGCCTTGCTCAAGGAAGCCCTTGAACTGAGTGGTGATATTCAAATTGACGCCGAAGGCCGCCTTACGAAACGAATACTGACACCCTTCGAAGAGCGGGTAACTCTGGGTGGTGATCGTTTAGAAGTAGAGCGCGATGGCCGCAAACGCCGTGTCAGGGTGGGCCGACTGCCCGGCGTCGCAGACTTGTATCTGGCCCTGCGTGCCTTACTACGTCGAGAGCCCGAAAATCTGTTGAGCGTTTTTCGCGTCGCGGAGTTTTCCAAGGCGGATGTTTGGCGCATGGAACTCGTGGCGAAAGATGCAGACTTGGCCGCATTAATCGGTCGTATGGAGCTGCGCGGAAATATGCGCAGGCTATTGAGTCTGAAAATTAATCGCTCGGCAACGAATTGGCAGGAAATGATTTTTGCCGACCCTCAATCGCAATAACGCCAAATGAATAGGCAGGCTACGCCCAAGTTTCGCTACATAATTTGGGCCCTGGCTGCGGGGTTTTGTGGCCTATTGATTGTTACGCAACTCAAGCTGTCCGTTAGCCTGGCTTACTTTTTGCCCGCGGCCAAAGGCCTTGACGAAGAGGTATTGGTTGATCGTTTTGGTCGTGGTCCGGGTGCGCGATTGATCATGATCAGTGTTGCCGTGCCCGCTGATCGGGTGGCAGAAGATTTAAGTGACGAGCTGCGCGACGCTTTACAAGATTCCGGGGCTTTCGCCAGCGTCTTGAATGGGCGGATGGAACTGAGCCCTGCGACGATTCCCGCCATCGTTCGTGAAAATTCACATCTCCTGGTGGACTTAGATTTATCCGTTAGTGGTCTAGCCAAAACTTTTCAGGAAAGACTGCAAGACATCGCGTTGATTGATGACCCGAGAATGCTCGAACTGATGGCCTCGGATCCGGCCCTGAATAGCTTGCAAGTGATGCAAGCCTTGGACGTGTTTACAACATCGTCAGATGCGCAGAGCGTTTGGACCGACCCCGTCAATCAAGAAGTGTATTTGCTCGCCGAAACCCTCGCGCCGTCTTTCGATTTGCCCGGCCAGCAGCGAGCGCAAGACATCATTAAACAAATTGTCTCGCGGGATCGCGGTCTGGCCGTCGAGATGTTCGGTGTTGGAGTCTATTCCGTTGACCTGCGCGATCGGATAGAGCGCGAAGCCTGGCGGCGAAGTTTGTTGGCGACGGCGGCCATTATTTTAATTTTATGGTTTGCCTATCGCAGTGCTTGGGCGCCGGTCTTGGCCGCATTACCCATTGCGCTGGGCGCCCTGGCGGGTCTTGCCAGTGTCGCGGTGATGTTTGGTCAGGTGCATGGCATTACCTTGGCTTTCGGTTTTACCTTGTTTGGTGTGGCCGTGGATTACCCGCTGCATACCATGAGCCATGCGCGCGGCGCGTCTGACGGGAAGCATTTCATGGCCATTTGGCCAACCCTGCGCTTGGGCGCCTTGAGCACCGCACTGGCTTTTCTCGCGCTGGTAACTTCCGGATCCCAGGGCTTGGCGGAGATCGGTGTTTTCTCCGCGGTGGGTGTGTTGGTTGCCGTGTTCGCGACCCGTGGACTCGTGGCGGACTTCGCATCGAGCTTGTTGGCGACGGGCCGGTCATTACCGGCTACGCCGGCGCCTATTGAGCTGCGACATCAATGGTGGTTACTGGCCTTGATTGGTAGCGGCGCTTTCCTAGTATTGTCCCCGGGCGGACTATGGAGCAACCAAATCGCGGCAATGACACCGGTGGCGCCGGAACTTTTGCAGCGCGATGCGCAACTCCGCCGTCAATTGGGAACCCCTGATCTGCGCTATTTGCTGGCGGTCTCCGGCGAGACTCAAGAGCAAGTCTTACAAGATACCGAGGCCCTCGCGGCGGAGCTTGCGCGGGCTAAAGAATCCGGTCTGTTGCGGGCATACGCAGTGGTGACGACTTTGCTGCCTAGCCAGAAGACGCAGCAACAGCGGCTGCAAGTCATCAAGCAAACCGAGAACATTGGCGACAAGATACGTGAGGCATCAGCCGCGACGAATTTTCGCGGCGATGCCTTTCAGGGGTTTGTTCAGAAATTAGACCGTGCAAGCCTTGAAGACCTCAGCTTGACGATTGAGCATTTCAAGAACACGGAGTTGGAGTCATTTGTTGCCGGTGCGTTGTATTACGGCCGTGGTCAATGGATTAGTCTCGTCACCTTGTATGATATCGCTGATCTGCGCGCGCTAGAGAAAATACTCACCTCAGCCGGTGCGTCTGTGAGCTTGGTAAACTTATCGGCGGCGGCCGAGTCATTGGTCAGTCGCTACCGGTGGCGGGTAATCGTGCTGCTCGGTGTTGCTTTGCTAGTTCTGGCCGTGTTTGTTAGCTGGCGGATTCGCCGGGCACAACGTATTGTTTGGGTGCTGGGGATCCTGCTGGCATCCGCCGCGCTAACTTTGTCCATCAGCGCTTTGTTGCTGGGCAGCTTATCGCTGTTCAACTTGATCGCGACGGTGCTGGTCGCAGGTCTTGGTTTGGACTATGCCTTGTTCAGCAGTCGTTCGCCGGCCCATATCGGCGAGTATCAGGACACCCGCCACGCGGTTAGCGTCTGCGGTTTGTCAACTTTTTGTGCGTTCTTGATTTTGGCTTTTTCGGATATTCCGATCTTGCGGTCCATCGGCATTACCGTCGCGGCGGGCGTAGCAGTCAGTTTTGTTTTGGCGCGAGTGGGTGTTGTGCGCGGGTCGACGGCTAGTTAACCACGACCTTTAGCTGGCTACCTCGGCCGATTTGCCATGCCAGGCGGCGTTGATCGCTATGGGCGGCCGCCTCAAGCAGCGCTAAAGCGCGGCCGGAGGCATTGCCCTCGGCGATTCGGCGCAAGCGGGCGTTATTCGGCCGTGACCATTCGGCTTGGCCTGGCAGGCAGTCGATGTTGATCACGGGGCCTGGCCCATCCGGGGAGAGCACCAGCGACATGGCGAAATCATGTTCCGCTGCGCAGATATCAGTAAACGGTGCTTGGTGTGCTACATCCATGCTCGTGAGTAACACCGCACAGTTATTGTGTTCAGCAAAGATCGCTGCTTCCCACAGGGCGATGGGAAAGGAGGCAAGAAACCCGCCGATATAGCCGCTATTGGAGTGATCGCCGGTGGAGATGGTCCAATAGCCAGACGGGGCGTTGTGCACCGAATTGTGGAAGCGGGTGGGCGATAGCAGTTTACTCTCGGAACGCAATGTCGTGCACATGTAATCGGTGATATGCGTGTCGCCCATGGCCGAGGTAAAAAATGAGGGTAATGTTTTAGCGTTTAGATCGGCTTCTCGGCAGGCTTGTTCGCAAACTTCCAATGCGAGTTTCACCGACAAAGGTGCGCGTCGTCGTTCCCGGCTAGGTATTGATTCAGGGTTGGGTGATTTTTCTTGGGCCGTGGGGTTTTGGAAATCGTCGCTCAGGCCATCGACCAGTTGCTGCCAACTTTGAATACCGGTTGTCCAGAGACCGACCCCCCTTATATGTAATTTCATCAGTCGTCCATGCCAAACAACAGGCTGCAGTTGTTGCCGCCGAAACCGAAGGAATTGGACATGGCCGTGCGAATCTTTTGTCGCCTATTACTCAACAGTAAGGATGTTTTCGCTGTTTCGAGGGGTCGAGTCGTGTTTAGCGTGCCGGGCAGCAAGCCGTTGGTGAGGGCTTCCAGGCAAAAGACAGCCTCGGTAATACCCGCGGCTCCCAAAGTATGACCAGTCCAGCCCTTGGTTGCGCTAATGCGGGTATTTTTATCGAGGAATTCGTCGCAGACCTTGGCCTCAACGCGATCATTGGCCCTGGTCCCCGTGCCGTGCAAATTTACGTAGTCGATATCCGTGATGCTAAGACCGCTTCTATCCACGGCCTCTTGCATGGCTAGCCGTGCGCCGTGGCCATCAGGGTGGGCATTGGACATGTGATAGGCATCGACGCTCTCACCATAGCCCAATAAGGCCAGCGAACTGTCGTGTTCGGGTTCCCGTTCTAGCAGGGCAAAGCCCGCCGCTTCCCCCAGGTTAATGCCAGTTCTTTCCGTGTCGAACGGGCGGCAGACTTGCTCGGAAACCAGTTGTAGCGAATGAAATCCGTAAATCACGCTGAGGCATAGACTGTCCACACCGCCAACGAGCACGGCGTCAACGCATCCGGAGCCTAGCCAGCGGGCAGCGCTGGCGAAGGCCTTCGCGCTCGAGGAACAAGCGGTGCTGACTGTCATGCAAGGTCCGTCAATATCGAGATATTCGGCGAGAAACGCTGTCGAAGAATGCGGATTGTGAACCTCGGCTTGGCGAAACTCCGGTGGAAAGCGCATGCCTTGATCCAGCGAACGATAGGCGGTCTCGGTCCGGCCAATGCTAGAAGTGCTCGTGCCGATGATTAGGCCAACCCGCGGGGCTCCCCAACGAGCTATTGCTCGCGCGATGCATTCGGCCATGCCGTCTTGCGTGATGCCCAGTCGCGCAAGTTGGTTGTTTCGGCTCTCCCATTGTTGCGGAAGGGGGTCAGCATTTTCGAGAGTTTCCACGCGTCCGAACCAGGTGCTTAGATCACAGCCCGGAAATTCGCTCTGCGCTAGACCGCTGTTTCCACCGCCTATAGATGCGCGCAGTGCATCAAGTCCAACGCCTGCCGCGCAGCTCAAGGTATAGGCGCTAATGTGAATTCTTGTCACAGGTAAATTTCGTAATCGTTGACCGTCGGATCGCTCAGCAATTATGGGCGGCATTGGGACTAAACGCTATACGCGGCTGAGTGGTCTTGTCGAGTAAGGGGGCAGGCATTATTGGTAGGTGGTGTTTTCGCTTTCCGTAAGACGTCGAGAAGATTACCGATCAACGGTCTCGCTGGGTGCGGGGATGACTCATGTATTATTGTAAGGGTTATTTTTTATGAGAATCCAAAGTAGAAGCAATGTCGATCATCAACTACGTTTGGCGGTTGTTGGGTACGGCTTCAAGTTTTGCTTTTTTCGGCATCGGTGGCCTAATACTCGGCGCCATCGTGTTTCCAATAGCTAAGCTATTTATCCGCGATGCTGGCGAGAGAAAAGTCTTTGCGCGGCGGGTTGTTGGCAAATCCATGGCTTTGTTCATTTGGTATATGCAGACAATGGGCGTCTTGTCCTATGAATTCCTGGGCTTGGAGCATGTGGAGCCCGGCAAGCAATATCTCATCATTGCCAATCATCCCTCGCTAATCGATGTGGTATTTATTCTGTCGCGATTTCCCGATGCCGACTGCATCATTCGCGAAGGATTACTGAATAGCTTCTTTATTCGTAATCTATTGTTGTCTGCGGACTATTTGCCCAATACTCACGGCCCGGCTTTTATAGAGCAGGCCGTCGGTCGGCTAGCAGCGGGCTCATCCTTGATCTTGTTTCCCGAGGGCACCCGGTCGCTACCGGGTCAGCCACTGCGATTCTTCCCGGGTGCCGCAGCCATCGCGGTCCGCGCCGGCGCTAGTATTCTGCCCGTGGTCATCACCTGCCGCCCAACGACGCTGACAAAAGCTGAAAAATGGTATGAAATTCCAGCGGTAAAGCCCCATTTTTCCTTGATAGTTCAATATCCCTGGCAAGCTCGACGAGCCCAAAAGCCCGCGGCCAAGCTGCGTGATGAAGCAAAATATCTGAATGACGAGTTGCTCGAGTATTTCACCCGTCGGCTTCATCTGGCCGTCCGTTAGGCGAAGCTTGCTGCTGCACTTGGGGTTTAACGCGCGTCCCGGGCGGCCTATAATTATTTCTTGAATCAAGGGGCGATCATGGTTGCGGCTGAACAGGCGATTGCAAAAGACGGTTCCACCTATTTGGAAATGTTGCGCCAAGTATTGCACGACGAGTTCGAGATTGATCCGTCTACCGTAGTACCTGAGGCTAATCTCTTCACGGATTTGGATATCGATAGCATCGACGCCATCGATCTAATCGTGAAACTTAAGGATATGACTGGGCGCAAGATTCCCCCGGAAGAGTTCAAGTCAGTTCGGACCGTGGGCGATGTGATTCAGGTTTTGCTCAGTCAATGAATCCCGGCGGCCGGCGGTCGCTGTTGGGCATGCTAGCGATTTTATTGTTTCCCTTTTTGGTCTATTTGACCATCGACCGGGTAGGCCTTGCGCCCTTGGGTGTTTTGCTGGTGTTGGGAGTGCTGGTGCGGGCGTGGCCGTTTTTGCGCGAACGGCTGTGGTTGTTGAGTGTTGCGGCTTTGCTTGGCCTCGCCTATATATTTCTGCTCTTTTCTAGTGGCAGCTCGACGCTGCTTAAACTTTACCCGACGGCTGTCAGCATTTTTCTATTGGGCGCGTTTGGTGGCAGCATTTTTTATCCGCCTACGGTCGTGCAGCGTTTTGCCGTGGCGGCTGGTATGGAAGTCACGCCGCGGACCGTTGCCTACACGCGAGGTCTTACTCTGCTTTGGTGTGGTTTCTTCTTGACGAATATCGTCATCACAAGCTTTATTGCTGTAAAGGCCAGTATCGAGGTGTGGACTCTCTACAATGGGTTAGTGTCCTATGTATTGATGGGTGTGATTTTTCTCGGGGAATTTCTCTATCGGCGTTTGGTATTCGAGCCAAAATTGCCAAATTCTGAATCGACCCGTCGCAATGCAGCGCATGGCGGCTCGTAATTAGCGGCGGCCGTTATTATGCGAATTGAGTTTCCCGAGGTAAGGGCAGGGTCCGAGCCAGATCGTCTAAGTCTTCGCGTGCCCGAGGAGCTGTATTGGTTCGAGGGCCATTTTCCGAATGATCCCATTCTGCCGGCCGTGGTGCAGGTGCACTGGGCCATGCACTTTGCCCAGCAGCTCGGCATTGACACAAAGCAATTTCGGGGCCTGCCGAGACTAAAGTTCATGCAGATAGTCAGGCCCAATGATGAGCTCTTATTGGAGTTAGATCGGCGACCGAATCGTTTGGATTTTCGCTATCTACGCGATGGACTGGTGTGCTCCAGGGGTTCAATTGCCTTCGAATCGAATTAGCTGTGACTGCTGAACTCAGGTTTTGCATCGTCCTGCCGCACTTTAATCATCATCGTCAATTCGCCGGCATGTTTAATGATTTGCGGGGGACCGGTTTGCCGGCAATACTGGTTGATGATGGTAGTGGCTCAGAAAGCGTCAAATACCTAGAGGCGCTGGCGAATGATGAACCTTGGTTAACGCTGCATTGTTGCGCGCGCAATCGGGGCAAGGGCGCCGCAGTTCGTACCGGTGCGGAACTGGCCGCTAGACAGGGTTATTCACATTTCATACAGATTGATGCGGATGGGCAACATGACCTGGATCAGCTGCGGGCACTGGTGGATTTAGCCACCGAGCATCCCCACGCGATTGTTTCCGGGGTGCCGGTTTTTGATGAGAGTGTGCCTAAGAGCCGTTTGTATGGCCGCGAAATAACCAATTGGTGGGTCAAGGTCGAGACCTGGTCGAATGATATTCGGGATGCCATGTGCGGTTTTAGGGTATATCCCGTCGAGGAATTCCTGGCGTTGTGCCGATCGGTAAGATTGCGGCCGCGAATGCAGTTTGATACAGAAATTTTGGTTCATGCTCACTGGCGAGGCCAGCGAATTCTGCAGTTACCCGTGCAGGTTGCCTATCCGCGTTCTGGCCTGTCACATTTCCGGCTATTTAGAGATAATCTGCTCATCACTGCAATGCATCTGCGCTTGGTCTTTGGAATGATCATCCGAATCCCGCGGTTATTAGTAAAAGGCCGTTAGTCTATGCGAGAGAATAGTCTGCGTCGCCGGTCGGTCTCAACTAGAAGCGCTGAAGAAAGCCTTTCGGCAACTGTTCTTGTGCGAGTTCCGTTTCACGATGCCGACCCTGCCGGCGTTGTGTGGCACGGCAATTATTTTCGCTATTTCGATACAGCTCGCTGCGCCTTGCTTGAGCTGTTTGATTACGGCTATCAAAAGATGGAGGAGTCGGGCTATGTTTGGCCCGTCATTGATACCCGGGTGCGGTTCATACAGCCCGCTCATTTTGACCAGCTCATTAAGGTGACGGCGACTTTGTCCGAATGGGAACATCGACTAAAAATTGATTATTTGGTCCAGTCCGAAGCAAGCGAACGCTTGGCAGAGGCCTACACCATGCAGGCGGCTGTTGATGTCAATACCGGGGAGCTTTGCCTATGCTCACCGCCAGCCCTGCTTGATCGTTTGGCCAAACTACATAAACTGAATGAGTCGTAATGACGCAATGGGCGCCAAAGTGGCCGAGCATCTAGATCTAAGCTTGCCGGTCGCCGAGCTGCTGCCGCACGACGGCCCCATGGTGCTGCTCGATCGGCTAGTCTCGGCCAGCGATAATGATTTGCTGGCTGAGGTGGCTATTCGCCCGGGTATTCCTTTTGCCGGCGACAATGGCAATGTGCCGGCGTGGCTGGGCATTGAGTATATGGCGCAAGCTATTGGGGCATTAACGGGTTTGAAAAAAAATGCCCAATCCGCCCCCATCAATACCGGTTATTTGGTGAGTTGCCGTGACTACCGTTGTACGGTTCCCGAATTTGCTTGTGGCTCACTGTTGCTTGTGCAGGTTACCGAAAAACTGGTTCTTGATGACCGGATTGGCGCATTTGATTGCGAGATTAGAGCGCAGACTAAAATTGCCAGCGCGCGACTTTCAGTCTATGAGCAATTGCCGGAAAAGGATTGAAGGATGGGCGACTTGAAAAACGCGGTGCTAGTTACAGGTGCCAGCCGTGGAATAGGTCGCGCCATCGCGGTGACGCTCGCTAAACGAGGCTACGATGTTGTTGCGCATTGTCGACAAGATATTGAAGGTCTGGATGAAACCCTGGCTCAGCTGCGCCAGCATGGCCTGTCTGATCCGCGTCACCTTTGTTTCGACGTTGCAAATCGCGAACAAGTAGCCGATGTATTAGCTCAGGATGTCGAGCAGCATGGCGCCTACTATGGTGTGGTTTGTAATGCCGGCATTCATCGTGACAACGCATTTCCGTTGCTAAGCGGTGAGGACTGGGATGCGGTGATTCGTACGGACCTGGATGGCTTTTACAATGTTCTGCAGCCAATTGTGATGCCGATGATTCGCCGTAAGAAGCCCGGGCGAGTCGTCGCAATTTCTTCGGTGTCCGGGCTGTTGGGTAATCGTGGCCAAGTGAACTACAGTGCTGCTAAGGCTGGCCTCATTGGCGCGACGAAGGCGCTTGCCTTGGAGTTGGCAAAGCGGAAAATCACGGTAAATTGCGTCGCGCCGGGCCTAATCGAGACCGGAATGACGGATGATTTGCCAGAGGATCTGATTATCAAGCAAATACCCATGCGGCGGATTGGTAAGCCGTCGGAGGTTGCCGAAACGGTAGGCTTCTTAATGTCCGAGCATGCGGCGTATATTACGCGGCAGGTTATTGCCGTAGATGGTGGTTTGAGCTAATGCGCAGAGTTGTAGTAACGGGGATCGGCGCCCATTCGGCCCTGGGGTCGGATTGGCTCAGTGTTGAGGCCGCTTTGCATGCGCGCGAAAACGCCGTAGAGATCATGGAGGAGTGGAAAACCTGTGACGGTTTAAATACTTGTCTTGGCGTGCCGGTCGACGATTTTTCCATCCCGGATCATTGGTCACGCCGGCAATCGCGCAGTATGGGGCGAGTCGCGGCCCTGGCGGTGTCGGCTTCTGAGCTTGCTTTAAAAGACGCCGGCTTACTGGGCGATCCGGTCCTAAAATCTGGATCCGTTGGAGTTTCTTACGGTTCATCAACGGGCAGCCCGGATGCGGTGATGGAATTTGGGCGTCTGCTCATACACAACCGGACCGAAGGTCTAAACGCCACAAGTTATGTTCGTATGATGAGCCACACGGCGGCCGTGAACATTGGTGTATTTTTCGGTCTGACTGGGCGGGTAATCACCACCAGCAGTGCGTGTACCGCCGGAAGTCAGGGTATTGGATATGCCTATGAGGCGATACGCAGCGGTGCACAGGACGTCATGCTTGCCGGTGGTGCGGAAGAGCTTAGCATTACCGAGGCAGCGGTATTCGATACGCTGTACGCCACAAGTACACGCAACGATGAGCCCAAGCTTTCACCCAGCCCATTCGATATAGATCGCGATGGGCTAGTGTTAGGCGAAGGAGCCGGTACGTTCGTGCTGGAAGAGTTCGAGCACGCAAAGGCCCGCGGCGCGCGAATGATCTGCGAGCTGGTCGGCTACGCAACCAATTCCGATGGTAGCCATGTTACAAAACCAAATCAGGAAACCATCGGTCGATGCCTTGAACTATCCCTAAAAAATGCCGAGTTACCGGCCGATGCCATTGGCTATGTTAATGCGCACGGCACCGCGACCAGTAGCGGCGATGTTGCGGAATCTCAGGCCACTAGCAAGATCTTAGGATCTTCAATGCCAATCAGTTCATTAAAGAGTTACATCGGACACTCCATGGGTGCCTGCGGGGCATTGGAGGCGTGGATGACTGTGGAAATGCTTAACAGCGATTGGTATGCGCCAACCTTAAATCTCAATAAGATTGATCCTGAATGTGGTGAGCTTGACTATGTTACAGACGATGGTCGTGTGCTAAACAACGAGTATGCGATGAGCAATAATTTTGCCTTTGGTGGCATCAATACGTCGCTAATTTTTCGCCGATTAAACTAATTTTTTCATCGTTTTCGTTCCGCGCTTGCCGGCTATCCAAGTTAGTTCTTGCGCCAACATACTGATAGTTATTATGCGAGAACACAGCGAAGCATCCGCGTTTTGCGTAATCTCTACGGGGGTGTCCCCTCGACCGCCGTGGCAGCGAGAAGCCGCGAAATGTGATCTTGCGCACACTCACCCTCGGTCAAACGCATTGACTATGTGAAATCGCTCTCGTTTATGGGACGCGATGCTTCAACTTCCCGACGGACCCAGCCACAGTAGTGCTCGGGTAATTAGATATTGGCCCAGCGACCGTAGTTTCCGGCTGCGGCTATTGGGGTCTTAGGGATGAGAACGATGTCATTATTTCGCGCCTGCGCGCTGAGTACCGTCGCCATCTTAGGTGTTTTTTTCGGCCAGTCAGCTTGGGCTGGCAGCAGCGACTTGCTGGCATCTAAGTCTGGTGCTGCCGCGCTGACTGATCTAAGTCTTGAAGAGCTTCTAAATCTTGAGGTCACGTCGGCCGCCAAGAAAAGTCAGCGTCTTTCCGACACAGCCGCGGCTGTATACGTCATTACCAATGAAGACATTATTCAATCTGGTGTCCGCAGTATACCCGAGGCGCTTCGTCTAGCGCCGGGTCTGCAAGTGACACAAGTTGACGCCAGTCGATGGGCGATTAGCGCCCGCGGGTTTAACGGGCGCTTCGCAAACAAGCTTTTAGTTCTAATGGACGGTCGAACGGTTTATACCCCCTCATTCTCAGGGGTTTTTTGGGATGTGCAAGACACGCTATTGGAAGATATTGAGCGTATCGAAGTCATTCGCGGACCCGGGGGAACCTTGTGGGGCACCAATGCCGTGAATGGGGTTATCAATATTATTACGAAGTCATCCGCAGATACGCAAAGTGGTCTGCTTACCGCGAGCTACGGCGATGATTCGTCGGTTTCCGCCGGCGCTCGCTATGGTGTTTCAAATGACGACGGTTTGACTTATCGAATATACGGAAAATATTTTGATGAGGATGGTGAACAAGACCTTGCAGGTCAGGATACGGCAGATGATTGGAAGATGTTGCGTGGCGGCTTCAGGTTAGATTGGGCGAACACCAGTCGATCTAAGTTGAGTTTTCTTTCGGAGGCGTATACGGCAGATGTGGGTGAGCGCCTAAATCTAGCGACACTCTCTCCGCCCTATTTGCGCCAAGCAGATTTCGAGCAAGACCTATCCGGATTTTTTGCCTTGGGTCGTTGGGATGGTGATTGGGGCGAGGGCCATACTACCCAACTGCAAATGTTCTATGACCATACTGATCGCGATACACGCCAGTATGGCGAAGAGCGCATTACGCTCGATGTCGAATTTCAGAGTCGTCTAGAGTTTTGGGAGCGCCACGACATTATCGTCGGGGTAGGGTACCGCTCAAATCGCCTGGAACTAATGAGCTCGGACCTTATTGACCTAACGCTCAACAACGCCGGCGATGACCCCTTCAGTGACCGCGACGTTAAGCGCTACGGCGTAGCGAATCTCTTTGTGAATGACGAGATTTCGCTGATTGAAGATCGGCTTGCTTTGGCTCTCGGCGTCAAACTCGAAAAGAACGATATGTCGAGAAAAAACATAGACGTCATGCCAAGCATTCGTCTGCGCTGGAATGCGACCGAAGACACGGTGGTTTGGGGTGCCGTAACCCGGGCAGTAAGAATTCCCTCGCATGCTGATTTGTCCGCTGAGTACATCCGCGATATTAATCCAGTAATTCCGGCGGGCGTTCCGCCGAATCCAACGCCCATCCCCTTGCGTTCGTCGGTACGTGGCAACGAGAATTTAAAGTCTGAAAAATTGGTTGCCTATGAGCTGGGCTATAGAGCATTTTTCGGGCAGTCGGTAAATCTTGATCTTGCCGCTTACTATAATGAATACGACGATCTTCGAGGCGGCGAGCCTATCGGTTTACTGTGTGAACCGTCTGGCGAAAATGTCGCTGTCAATCCGGCTTGTATTTTCGGATCAACATATGTTTCAGCACCCGTTGGATTTAACAACGATTTAGAGGGCAATACAAAGGGTTTAGAGGCGGTTCTAAATTGGTATCCAACGCAAGATATTAGATTATCCGGGTCCTATTCGCTGTTGAAAATGGACGTGTCTGATTCAGGCATTGGTGTTGTAAGCGGCGCGGGGATCGAGGCCAGTAATCCGGAGCATCAACTTTACTTTCGAGCCGGCTTTGTCCTGCCTGCCAAGCTCAATCTAAACCTTGGGCTGCGTTTCGTCGATGATATTGACTACTACCAAATCGATAGCTATTGGGAAGCCGATGCGAATTTGCTGTGGCAGCCAACTGAGCAGCTACAGCTTTCCCTAAGAGGCGCGAACTTGCTCGATGATGCGCATCGCGAGGCAAATTCAGAGCTAAACGACATCGTACCGACGGCTATAGAGCGCAGCGTACATGCAACGCTACGTTGGTCATTTTAGTGGCGTTCAATAGTAGCCAGTAGACGAACGCTTTAACGATGCAAATCAATCGCCCGCAATTTTTTAGCTGTTTAGTTGCAATGGCATTGCTGCTTGGGGCCGTTTGGCCTTGTCACGCAATTACCGAAGCAGACCTAAAAGCGGCTTTGTTTTTTAAGATTGCAAAATTCACTCGTTGGCCCGCAAGTGCTTTCAAGCTGCCCACATCGGATTTGAATCTTTGCGTGCTAGGCGAGGATGAATTGAGTGACAGCATGAAAACGCTCGAAGATCAGTTGGTTCACGGGCGCAGACTAAGGGTGCGCTCGATTGGGGAACCTGTCGACGTGCTCGACGATTGTCAGGCTGTCTACGTTGCGACTAATAGCCAAGAACAGCTGGAGGCTGTAATCGGCACGGTGTCTAAGCATCCTGTTCTAACCGTTGGTGACAAAGAAAATTTCCGTGCCTTGGGAGGCATTCTTGCTTTCGTATTGGACGAAAATCGCATGCGGTTCCGTATCAATCTTAGCTCTGCCGAGAGATCGGGCCTGGAGTTCAATGCGCAGCTCCTACAGTTAGCAATACTGGACACCGATGATACGGGAGAGTCTTCGTGATCAAGTTTTTCCGGAACCAGCGTTTAGGTCTCAAGCTACGGTTCATCATCGTGTTCGCCGCCTGTGTTTCGTTGCTTATATCGGCTTTAACTTTTATTGCCGGTGAAGTCTATAGCTCGCGTGCCGAGATCGTTAGTTACATTGCGACCTTGGCTGACGCGACAGGTCAGAATAGCGCCGCGGCTTTGACATTCGAGGATACAGTTTTGGCCGGACGGGTGCTCGGTTCCCTGGCGGCCGATTCCGATATTCGGGAAGCGACTTTGTATGCGAACAATGGCCTGCCTTTCTTAGAAACAACATTTGCGAATGCCGCGCCTGCAGCCAGGCAACAGGAGGTTACTGATTGGATCGCCGCGAATATCGATGCCAAGGGCGTGGTTTACATGCAGCGAGGGTTTTCCGACTTATATGTGATATCGCCAATCTACTTTGATCGAGAGCGCATCGGTGCGTTGCTTATCCGCAGTAGCCTCGACAAGCTCACGCGTTCCTTGTTATTGCATGTTTTCGTGGCAGTTGCCGCACTCTTTTTGGCCATATTTGTAGCCGTAATGCTTGCTGCCCGCTTGCAGCGAGTCATTACTCAACCGATTAAAGAATTGCTGGACCTTACTCGCGAGGTCTCGACCGTTAAAGATTTTACGGTCCGAGGCACGCCCAGAACGGGTGACGAAGTGGGTGACTTGGTAAACGGGTTCAACGAAATGTTGTGCCAACTTGATGATCGTGACCGAAAGCTACAAAAGCACCGGCAGGAGTTAGAACGCGAGGTTGGTAAGCGTACTAAAGAGCTTTCTCACGCGGTAGCGCGGCATCGACTGGAAAAAGATCGGGCGGAAGCGGCTAGTCAGGCCAAAAGTGAGTTTCTTGCGAGGATGAGTCACGAGATTCGCACGCCAATGAACGGCGTGCTCGGTATGACTGACCTCTTGATGAATTCAACTTCACTGGATGACCGGCAAATCCGTTACGCTGAAACAATACGCCACTCTGCTGACAGTTTGTTGTTCATCATCAACGACATTCTGGATTTTTCGAAGATTGAGGCCGGAAAATTGGAGTTGGATCACGCACCTTTCGATCTACGCGAAGTTATCGAAGAAAGCGTTGAGCTACTAGCGGAACGCGCGCATACCAAGGGCTTGGAGTTGGTTAGTAAGATCCCACCTGATCTCACTGCTGCGCGTTTTGGTGATTCCATGCGTCTGCGTCAGGTCTTGATCAACCTAATTGGCAATGCCATTAAGTTCACCGAGGCTGGTGCTATCGTCGTTCGCGTTACACAAAGCACTTCGGAGGATAGACGGCATTGGGTGCAGTGCGTCGTGGAAGACACCGGCGTAGGCATCCATGAGGAAAACCTAAGTCGAATTTTTGATTCATTTGCGCAGGAAGATGGGTCGACCACCCGCCGATTCGGTGGTACGGGCTTGGGCCTAGCCATTAGCAAACAGTTAGTAGAACTGATGGGTGGCGAAATTGGTGTTCGAAGCCAACTTGGCGAAGGGTCTCGCTTTTACATCAGAATACCCCTAGAAATCGATTCGACCGCTGACTCATCACTGCGCATTGAAGGCTTGCGAGGCATACGCGTGTTGGTGGCCGACGACAGCGCCCTCAACCGCGAGATTCTCCGCGAGCAACTGTTGGGTTGGGAGATGGATGTTGTCGACGTAGAGTCGGGCGCCTTGGCATTGGAAGCATTGGCGGCGGCAACTGCCGCGGGCAATGATTTTGAGTTGTTGTTGCTGGACTACCATATGCCGGACCTAGACGGTCTGGCCGTCGCACGGACTATTCACGACGATCCCGCAATGACTGGTCTGCCGGTTGTCTTGCTCAGCTCGGTTTCCACCAGTCAGTCGCAAGATGGGCTCGCAGATCTTGGAATTGACGCATGGCTGACCAAACCCGTGCGTCAGGCGCAACTTTATTTTTGCTTGCTCAGCACCTTAGGCGGCCATCCACATATTAGCGACTCAATGATCGCTAAGGCGCCGAAGTTCGAGCCAAGTGTTGGCGGAGAGCCACTCAAGCTCAACATACTGCTTGTCGAGGACAATGCGGTGAATCAGGCGGTCGCAATGGGGATGCTAGATCAATTGGGCTGCGCCGTTACTTTGGCGAATAACGGCCAAGAAGCCGTAGACCTATTCAGGGACCAACAATTCCATCTGGTGTTGATGGATTGCCAAATGCCCGTTATGGATGGATTTACTGCGACGGGAGAAATTCGACAAATTGAATCCGCTTCGCAGCTGTATCCCACGCCTATAGTTGCTCTGACCGCGAATGCCCTACAAGGCGATCGACAGCGTTGCCTGGATGCTGGGATGTCTGATTACCTCAGTAAACCGTTTACGCTGGAAGGCCTGCGAGCGGCGATTGAGCTAAACGCGCCGAAGTTGGCCGCTACAGAAAAACTGACTCAGGCAACCGAGAAATCTACAGAGCAAGACCTGTCTCCAGAGCATGCATGTGTAGATGAAGCTGTGACTGATGCGAGCACGGTCATTGATGATCAAGCCCTGGCACAAATTCGTTCCCTACAGCAACCTGGAGGGGATGACCTGCTCGGTAAGATCATTACGCTGTATTTGAGTACTTCGGCGGATCTAGAAATGTCCATCTTGTCCGCGATCAAGACCGGCAATTCAGCCGCATTGCGAGAGTCTGCCCACTCCTTTAAATCTAGCAGCGCTAATGTCGGGGCTAGGGGTTTGGCAGACATTTGTAAACGTTTAGAAAACTGCGGGCGGCAAGAAGACTTAACCGCTGCTGCGGGTTTGGTAAAGCAGATGCGCGTTGAGTACTCGCGAGTAAAGGATGCATTAAAGGCGAAAATTGAGGGGGTGGCCGCATGAATGAAGCGAATTCAGCTGTGAAGAGGCCGCTGATTTTGGTTGCCGATGACGAGCCGGGGTTTCAGCTGCTCTATGAGCAATCCCTGTCAAGCGCGGGCTTCGACGTCCAAGTATTTGGCAATGGTCGTGAATTGTTGGCGGCCTACGAGAAGCAGCGTCCCAGTATCGTCCTCTTGGATGTAGAGATGCCGGTAATGAACGGTTTCGAAGCCTGCGGGCATATTCGCCATCAGTTGCACGACCTATCGACACCCATCGTAATGATTACGGGTCACGATGATATTGATTCTGTAAATCAGGCTTATGACTACGGGGCAACAGACTTCATCAACAAGCCAATAGTTTGGCCCGCTTTGCCACACCGTGTGCGCTACATTATTCGCGCGCATCAAAGCTTTCTTGCCCTGGCCAAGGGGGAGCAAAAGATTCGTTCCTTGTTGGAAGCTATACCAGACTTGATATTTGTCTTGAATGCGAAGGGCGTTGTCGTTGAGCAGCTATCCGACACTAACGAAGAAGGTGATCCTTTAAGCGCCAATATACTCGGCAAGCCGCTAGAGTCTTTTCTGCAAGAGAGTGCCGTGGCTAGCGTTCGGAATCTTCTGGACGCGGCAATTTCTACGGGCGCGGTACAGACACACAATTACTACGATCCAATCGCCGATCGGCATCTGGAAGCTCGCATGGTGCCCCAAACCACTGATCGCGTGCTGATATTGGTGCGGGATATCTCAGAACGAATCCGTGCTGAGCGGCGTGTAACACAGTTAGCATTTTATGATTTGCTAACCGGTTTACCGAACCGACAACTGTTTGCTCGCGAGCTGCGGCGCGCCATGGTTCATAGCGAGCAGGAGGGCAAGTCCTTAGCCATCCTTTACTTGGATCTAGACCGGTTCAAGCGAATTAACGATACCTTGGGCCATACGGTTGGTGATGCGCTGCTAAAGGCAATCGCCGAGCGACTCGGTAGCTCACTGCGTAGTGAAGAGTTGCTGGCAAAACTTCCCGACCGCACGGCTTCAGATTTAAGTCTTGCGCGACTAGGTGGTGATGAATTTGTCATCTTGGTTAAGGAAATTAGAAGCGCGCGGGAGGCTGAGCAAGTTGCCCAAGAGATTAAATCGGCGCTAGCTCCATCTTTCAACTATGACGTTTATAACTTCGTGGTAACGCCCAGTATTGGCGTTGTCCTCTATCCGGAGCATGGTGAATCAACCGAAGAGCTACTCATGCATGCAGATTCCGCCATGTATCAAGCGAAATCTGCTGGGCGAAACGGTTATAGGCTGTATTCGGGCACAATGAACGCACTGTCGCTGGAGCGCCTTGATTTGGAGAGTGAATTCCGCAAAGCATTTAGACGCAAGGAGTTCTCGCTGCACTACCAGCCAAAAGTAGACGTAAAAACCGGAATCATAACAGGCTGCGAAGCGCTGATGCGGTGGAAGCACTCGACGCGCGGCTGGATATCCCCACTTAAGTTTATTCCTTTAGCTGAAGAAATTGGTGTGATGGGCGAGTTGGGCGAATGGATTACTGCCACTGCGGCTCGTCAAATTAGGCAATGGGATAAGGAGGGCATCGTCATGCCCCACGTTGCCATCAATGCCTCTAGCCAGCAATTTCAGCACCTGGGCATGGTGGAGCAGATTGTGCGTACTGTGGGCGATTCCGGCGTTTCGCCAAGCCGTATTGAAGTAGAAATCACCGAATCCTTATTGATGGAAAACGTAGAAGAAAGTATTGCGGCACTTAGAGCACTTCAAGAGGCTGGTATTCGCACGTCCGTAGATGACTTCGGCACGGGTTATTCGTCATTGAGTTATCTAAAACAATTCCCCATAAATTCCTTAAAAATCGATCAGTCTTTCGTTGCTGATCTGCATCATAAGACTGATGATGCCGCCATATGTAGCGCAATAATTGCCATGGGCAAAGCCCTGGGCCTAAAGATTATTGCTGAAGGCGTTGAAATACAGGAGCAGCTTGATTTTCTGCAAGACCACCACTGCGATGAGTTCCAAGGCTATCTATTTAGTAAGCCAGTTACCGGTGAGCAAATGATCGAACTTATGCGCAGTCAAGAGCCGGTGGTGACAACGGTTTCCTAGTTATTGCCTGAGAGTTTTTTATGTCGCGGTTATCGTCATGGGATTGGGTGCGGCATATTCTTTTCCGGCTATGCATCTGTATCTTAACCGGCTTTGCAGCCCTTCCGTCTGTCTGCATTGCTGGTGAAATACCTGTATTGGTGATCGCGAATTGGTCCGACTATTTGGACCCTGCGGTTGTTGCTGCCTTTGAAGCGGAATTCGAAGTCGATGTCAGGATCGTGTATTTCACTAGTGAGGCCGAACGCGATGCAATGATGGCGGATTCAGAAGGGCGGGGTCTTGACTTGGCCGTCGTGGACGGAATAAGAATTTCTCCTTACGCGCAGAATAATTGGATACGCCCGATTTCAGTAGAAGAACTGCCAAACATAAGCGCGGTTTCTCCCGAGTGGCTTAATAAGTACCCAATGGCGTCAAGCTATGCGGTGCCATTTCTCTGGGGCGCCGTTGGGCTCGCTTATCGTCGCGATAGATTTTCCCAGGCACCAGTATCGTGGATGGATTTATTCGCTCCGGATGGAAGAGCCTGCGGCCACATCATCATGCAGGACGATCCGCAACTGACGATTCAGTTGGCATTGTTGGCACAAGGCAAATCACCAAGTAATCCTACCTTGCAGGACCTGGCTGCCGTTGCGGAATTGCTGCACGCACAAAGAGACTGCGTGATCGAGTACGCACATATGGATCTTGATGACAGTTCCGAGATGGTCGATGGCTCCGTATGGCTCGCCCCTCAATACAGCGGTGACGCTGTGATGCTGAATCACCTATCTGACGAGGTACAGTTTGTCTATCCGCAGGAGGGAACGGTGATCTGGTGCGACTATCTGGTCGTGATGACCCATGCGCGTGAACCTGAGCTCGCCTTGGCATTTATCAATTTCCTCAATCGACCTGATATTGCTGCTCAAGTAGCACTGTTCGGGTCGTACCCCACTCCGAATGACAGCGCTAGATCATTCTTGCCCGACTGGTTTCTAACAGACTCGATTATCAATCCTCCCGCGGTAGTTATGGAGAAGGCGAAATTGGATGAAATGCCAAGCACTGAGGTTATTCGCCGCCGCAACGAGATCTACGCACAGGTGTCGCGCTGAGCGGCGAAATTCGCGCATCCTACGATGAAACTGCAGTACAAAGTTGGTTTGTTCTTAGCTCCCATTGTCGCAATTCCAATTCTGGCAATTGGGGTCATGGCGTATAAGGAAGTCAATCAGCTTACCAAGGCTGCGGCGGTCGATGAACTGAGATCTACTGTTGACCGATTAGAATCTCAACTACTTGCTGAGATTCAGACAGCTAGGGCGAATGTAACTCTATTTGCCGAGTCACCGGTATTGAAAAAGTATGCCTTGACCGAGGATATAAATACTCGCTATGGCTTATTGCAATCGCAGCTATTGCAATATTTTGCAAGTTATCATGCAGCCTATCCTCGCTATGAAGAAATAAAGTTTGTTGATCACCGCGGTCTTGAGGATGCCCGTTGGGCGGTACCGGGCCTTACGAACGCCGATGAATCAGATCTTGAAGAGGTCTACTACCAGGCTCTAATCCAGTCGGATCAGGCGATACATTCGAGTATCGTCCGCAGTCAAGATTCCGGAAAGCCTGTTTTGCGGGTCGCCAAGAAGCTCATGATCCGCGAGTCATCCATGTCTTCACGTAAGGAGCGCCGGTTCACCGGCTTCTTAGTTGTCAGCATCAGCCTGGATGAGCTCAGCCGTCAGGTTGCCAGCGTTAAGTTTCGCGGCGCGGGCGGCGTAACCTACGTTGATGGCGATGGCCGGCGAATTATTGATAACGCTCAACTTGGTTCGCCACTATCCGACCCATTGGTGCTCAAAGAAATTATGAGGAGTGCCGGGGTCAGACAGCTTGACATGGATTCCTCGTCGTACGTTGCCGTGGGTCGGTTAGTTGAGCCGAGTATTGGACTGGCCGCCTATATTTCCGCAGATAAATTGCTTGCGTCGGGTCGGGAACTGGCGCGGGCAATTTTGCTTGCCGTGATTCTCGCCATTCTAGTTTCCGCCGGTATGTCCTATATCGTGCTCAATCGATGGGTGCTGGCACCTCTGGCATCGCTTAAGAGATCTGCCGTAGAAATGGCCCGCGGAAATTTATTGACACCGCTAACCGTAACTTCCAGCGATGCGGTAGGCGATTTGGCGCGGAGTTTGGCGGAGATGGCCAGGAGTCTTCACGTGGAGCAGGAGGCCGGTCTACACCGCGAGGAAGAACTGTCTCGAGCGGTGGCGCAGCATCGGATGGAAAAAGATCGCGCGCAAGCAGCGAGTCAAGCGAAAAGCGAATTTCTGGCCCGCATGAGTCACGAGATTCGCACACCCATGAATGGTGTGCTTGGCATGACGGACTTATTGTTGAATTCGACGGCCTTGGACGATCGCCAGCGTCGATACGCAGACACAATCCGACATTCTGCGGATAGCTTGTTATTTATCATTAACGATATTTTGGATTTCTCGAAAATTGAGGCGGGCAAATTAGAGCTCGATCACGCTCCGTTTAATCTGCGAAAAGTGGTGGAGGAAAGTGTCGAGCTATTGGCGGAGCGTGCCCAGGCCAAGGGCCTGGTTCTAGTGAGCCAACTGGCGTCGGACATTCAGACTGGTCTTTGCGGCGACGCAATGCGCCTGCGGCAAATACTGGTAAACCTCATAGGCAATGCCGTGAAGTTTACCGAGTCAGGAGAAATTGTAGTACGTGTGAACGAAAGTACCGATAGTGATAGCCGCCACTGGGTGCAGTTTGAAGTGCAAGACTCGGGTGTCGGTATCAATCCAGATAACCTCGAATTGATATTCGATTCCTTTGCGCAAGAAGATGGATCTACCACTCGCAGGTTCGGTGGTACGGGCCTGGGTTTGGCGATTAGTAAACAATTGGTGGAATTGATGGGTGGCACACTTGAGGTGGATAGCGCGCCAGGGGAAGGTTCTCGGTTTTTCTTTAATGTGCCCCTGGAAGCAGATCCCGCGGAGGTTTCGGCTCTGCGGACTGACGGTCTTATTGGTGTACGTGTACTGGTAGCCGATGATAGTGCGGTGAATCGTGAGATTCTGAATCAGCAACTATCGGGGTGGAAGATGCAGGTGGCTGAGGCAGACTCGGGGCGTGCTGCCTTGACGGCTTTGCAAGTAGCAGCTGAAGCTGGTGATCCCTTCGATCTACTGATGTTGGACTATCATATGCCCGATATGGATGGGATCGCAGTGGCGAAGGCCGTTCGAGCCAACGCGGCCTTGGCTAATTTGCGAGTTGTCTTACTGAGTTCGGTTTCGGCCGACCGGCCCGAGACGGCGACTGCTGATCTGGGCATCAGTGCGTGGCTAACCAAGCCTTTGCGACAAGCGCAACTTTACTTTTGCCTAACAACCAGCTTAGAAGAAGTTCCAATACAAACCAAGGCACCGTCCGACGAAGAGAAATCTGGGCCGCCAGAATTCGATATCAAGGTGCTGCTGGTGGAAGACAACTTGGTCAATCAGGCGGTGGCCCAGGGCATGTTAGACCAAATGGGTTGCTCGGTAAGTTTGGCCGCCAATGGACAAGAAGCCTTAGAATTGTTTTCTCAAGAGCAATTTCAGTTGGTATTGATGGATTGCCAAATGCCGGTCATGGATGGGTTTCAGGCAAGCCGGGAGATACGCCGCTCGGAGTCCGCCAAGCAGCGGCAACCTGTACCCATCGTGGCCCTAACGGCCAACGCTTTGCAGGGTGATCGAGAGCGTTGTCTAGCGGCCGGTATGTCTGACTACTTGAGCAAACCATTTACCTTGAACGAATTGCGAGCGATTGTTGCCGTAGCGCTAGAGTCGCACAGTGTTGAAGAATCAACTGATACCGAACGCAAGCTGGATGTACCTCATTTTTGAGTTGTTCCCGATAAGCCCAGTGCAATGCTCCCTGCACCAAACTTCTCTGTGACGCTATCGATAGCGTTAAGGATTTCTGAACGCCTCGTATGCGTATCGGCCTCCCCAAATAGATCGGCCTGAGCGTCGTCATCTTGCTGCCAGTTGCGCAAGCCAACACCGATTAGACGGACAGGTTTGGTCGCCAGCCCACTATTACTTAGCAGCGCGCAAGCTTGCTTGAATATCTGACGTTCGTCATTCGTGGCTTGATTTAGCCTTACTTGACGAGTGTGGGTGTCGAAATTCTCGTGGCGAATCTTTATGAAAATCACTTGTCCGGATAAGCATTCCTGCCGGGCGGTGCGCGCGACCTCGATCGCAAGCTTATGTAGTTCATGGTGAAGTTCACGCAGACGTCTAATGTCTTCAGGAAACGTGTGCTCCTTAGAGATACTTTTTCGCCGCCGCCTAGGTACGACTTGTGTGGCACCGACTCCCAGTGCCTGCTGGTAAAAACTTGTCGCCGCCCGCCGCCCCAGCACCCGCACTAGCGTATTAAGATCCGCCTCGCGCAGCTGTCCGATGGTCTGAATATTGAGTTTTGCGAAGAGCTGCCGGGTTTTCTCGCCCACACCACGGAGATTGTTGATCGGCATGGGCCCGAGAAATTCTAAGACCTGTTCAGGATAAACGATGCTTAGCCCGTCCGGTTTACCGTGATCTGAGCCCAACTTCGCAATCAGCCGATTGGGTCCCATGCCAATGGAGGCTTTCAGTCCGGTGGCTGACTCAATGTCTTGTTTGATCAAACTGCCGATTGTTTCTGGGCGGCCCAGTAGTTTCTCCAGCCCCTTTAGATCCAGATAGGCTTCGTCAATAGATGCGGCTTCCACAACCGGGCTGATGGTTTCTAAGATTTTGAAAACCTGTCGCGACCGCCGTCTATACTTTGCCATATCGGGCCGTAAGTAGACCGCCCAGGGGCACCTTCGATAAGCCTCACTAATGGGCATGGCAGAATGTATGCCAAACTTTCGAGCCTCATACGAAGCAGCGGCCACCACGCCGCGCTTGCCCGGCAGAGCACCAACGATCACTGGCTTGCCCCGGTATTGCGGATTGTCTTGTTGCTCACAACTGGCGTAGAAAGCATCGAGATCCACATGCGCAATTCGAATAGGGTTGACCGGTTTGTTTGGCATCGTGAGCACTAATGATCGATCTATGAAAACCTAGACCACCTTTTTGTCATCATGACGCAACTTGGCGCGCGGGCCAAATCCTCCGCCATGGGTTACTAGAGGCTTTGGTTTGGCGGCATTATTGGCCATGAACTCCCTGTGACAGGGAGTTGAGCAAGCGATTCACTATGCCGAGGTCTGGATCAAGAAGCTGCCGTCGCATGAATTTTTAACTACAGACCAAAGCTGCGCTAAGCTAGTTGCCATGACCCGGCCAAGCTATGCACAAATCGATCTCGATGCTATTCGGCATAATCTGCGTGTCACGTCTAGTTTGGCGCCGAGTTCCAAGCTTCTCGCCGTTGTTAAGGCAGATGCCTATGGCCATGGTTTGGTGACGGTAGCCCGGGCTGCCGCCTCGATGGTATCCGGTTTTGCCGTAGCTTCGGTCGACGAAGCTCTGATGCTGAGGAAGGCGGGCATTAAAGTGCCGATAGTGATTTTGGAGGGTCCTGTTAGCAGTAATGAAGTCGAGCTTGCATCGACGAACGATTTCTCGCTGGTGATCGCTGAGCCCGAGCAGGAGCAACATATCGCGCAAGCGCAGATCACCCAAGCAATCAATGTATGGCTCAAAATGGATACCGGCATGCATCGCTTGGGTATTCAGCCTGCGGAGTTTCGCCCCCTGCTTGCACGCTTGAAAAAATCCGCGGCTATCAAGGATGAAATAGTCTGTGCCACGCATCTATCCTGCGCGGACGGTGAGAACCAAGGTTACACGGCAGCACAGATAGCGCGTTTCGATGCGCAACTCGGCGAAGAAAATGTGCCGACGAGCATCGCCAATTCCGCGGCCGTTTTGGCATGGCCCGACGCGCATCGGGATTGGATACGTCCCGGCTACATGCTTTACGGTAATTCTCCGTTTGCGGGCAAACAGGCCAATGCCCAGAACTTGCGCCCCGCCATGACGGTGGTTTCCCAGGTTACCGCATTGCGCGACATTTCCGTGGGCGACTCCGTGGGTTATGGAGCTGCCTGGACGGCTAAGCGAACTTCAAAAATAGCCACGGTTCCGATTGGTTACGGCGATGGCTACCCTTGGCATGCGCCAAATGGCACGCCGGTGATGGTTGAAGGGCAGCGAGGGCGGTTGGTTGGTCGTGTCTCCATGGACATGATTACCGTGGACGTGACCGATATTCCAAGTGTCACTGTGGGCAGTCCGGTGGAACTTTGGGGTCTGCAATTACCGGTTGGCGAAGTCGCGCGGCATGCCGGAACCATTGGCTATGAGTTGTTGACACGTCTGCCGGCTCGTCTGCGGCGCGAGTATGTCGATTCGGCGGAAAACGCTGCCTAGTATTCGAGAAGTGTCGCTGTCGTTTCCCTTACGGCCGTAGTAATTGGTTTTACCTTGCTCCTATTGTGGCGTCTTGCTTCGGCGCATTCTCTCCTGAAATTTCTTCAGCTCCGCGGCCGGATCCATCACGACATCGGAATAAATGGCAACCGGTCGCCCCAGATAGCTGTTGTCTTCCACTTGCTTTAGAACAAAATCGGCAAAATCTTCGTAGGTGATCACACGCGCTGGTGGCGAATTATCATCCGCTGTGAATTTCAAGTTACGTCGCGCGGGTTCTTCTACCATGAAGCCGGGTCGCAAGATAATTGTTTCCAGTTTGCTGGCGAGTAGCATCGATTCCATATCCGCCATATCCGCATACAAGAAACGCGCGTTGTAACGCCACTTATCTGTTGGGTTGTCGCTCGCTGGGGTGGTCGCGTCGCGTCCCACGCGCTGTTCCACGCCCGTAGAGCTGGCCATAATGAGCCGCTTGTTGCCTTTTTCTTGCATGGCGGCCATTAAGTTTTTCGCCATGACGGTGTACAAATCGACTTCGCCAATTTCCTGGGTCGGATCTTTTGGTGTCGGGAAACCCACCATGCAAATCACAACTTCATCTCCGCTTAGCGCTGATTTGAGCGAGTCGATGTTTCTGACATCCCCTTGAACCAGTTTTAGATTGGGATGTTCTGGGCCAAATTTTTGCGGACTGCGCGCAAGACCCGTGACCGCATAGCCTTGTGCCAAGGCTTGGTCGATAATCACGCGACCCGAGCGCGCCGTGGCGCCGATGACCGCAAGCCTAGGCTTAGAGCCTCCCCACGCGCTGCCTAGCGAAAGCAAGCCAACACTTGCGCCGAGAAAACGTCTTCGATGCATTGTTTTTTCCGCCTGTGTTCGAGTACCCGTGGCAACACCATAATTTTTCTGGGCAGCCTGGGCAATGTTTTATATCGACGCAATAGGGTTTCTCGAGTTGTCCAAGCTCAGGTTGTAAACCTTGATCTTGGGCCCAGCTTGCCGTCTCGCCGTACTACGAACAGGCTTGCCTATCTGTCGGCCGAACGCGTCTCAACGGCTTTGGGGTTTCCCTCCGCGCGAATATTTCGCGCTCGCAGCGAAAAGCGTGCTCAGCGTCATTGGCGCCCACCGGTGCAAGGGTATAAAGTCGAGAAAATGACGATGCCGAGGAAGTAGTCATGCCCGGTTTTCCCGCACCCAAACTATGGTTTTTTGTTTTTTCACTCCTTGTTGGCAGCAATACTTTCGCCGCGCCGCCGGATCGGATCAGCGGGGCCAGCCCCTATGCTGGCTCGCATTCGTCCCCGCATGCGATGGCCCCCGCGGGTCCGAATTCGGAGTTTTTCAATAAATGGCGTGACGAGTTGGGTCTGAGTGTCGAGCAGCAGGGCGTGATTGCTGAAATTTTCGCGGATTATGGCCAACGTCTGCGTCCCTTGCTTGAGCGTGGCGCTGAAACAGCCTGGTCCATAATGAACGTCGCACCCATCAATCCAGAATACACGGTGGATACCGAGGCAGCCGCGCAAGCCGCTGCCGAAACCGCCGCCGACCTTGTGCGTATTGCCAGCGAAATGCGCAGCGCGGTGCATTCGGTCATGACGGCTGAACAAATTGCGACCCTGGATAGACTCATCGAGGAGAGCCGTGTGGCCTGGCGGGAACAGGCGGCAAAGCATGCCAAGGGTAAGCATGGGCGAGGAAAAAAGAATAATGAGGCGGCCACCGAGGATTGACTATTCAATCGACTGCCCCGTTTTAACTCCATAGCGCGGTGCGCATGAGTACCAGCACCGCTGTTCCCCTGTAGCGGTGCTCGCAGTTCTTGAACCTTTGCTAGAAAAACTGGTCGATATATACCTGCTTTAAAGGGGCGACTGGTGCTGCATCCTATAGTGAGGACTCTGGTTTGAGAGCTTTCGAAGCGGTCTTGCGGCCTGCTGCCGCGCGTGCAATGGGCGCATGTCTGCTCCTGTTGGCTTTATCGGCCACCGCCGTGGATCACTCTCATGGCGAATTTGATGCCGTGCTTCGTGCTCAGGTGGCCAATGGCGTTGTGAACTATCCGGGCATCGCGGCTGATGGCAGATTTCAAGACTACGTCTCGCGGCTAGCGGACCCATTGCCCAGGGACCTTACACGAGAGGAGCGGCTTGCTTTTTACATCAACGCGTACAATGCCTTGGCGATTCAGGGCATTCTAAACGGGTATTCGCCGGCGTCGCTCTTAGGCCGTTACAAATTTTTCAAGCGCATCCGTTATCAGATGGATGGTAGTGAGATTAATCTATTTGACTTGGAGCGTAAGGTCATTATCCCCATGGGGGAACCGCGCATTCATTTCGCCTTGGTTTGTGCCTCCTATTCTTGCCCGCCGTTGCGATCAGAGGCTTACGTGGCTAGTCGGCTTGACAGTCAACTCGAAGAACAAGCACGTTTATTCTTGCAGGATAACGCCAAGAACAAATTTGATACGAATACGCAAACTGCGTATCTGTCGAAAATATTCGATTGGTACGCGAATGACTTTGAAGGTTCCGCCGGGTCCGTACAGCAATATGTCGCTCAATATCTGCCAAGCGCTGACTTGGCGAAGGCGTTAATGGCCGATGGCTACAAGTTGAAGTATCTTCGCTATGACTGGCGTCTAAATGGCGTGCCGCCGTCGGAGTGAAGCAGCCCCGCTTATGGTGCAGGCTGACATTTGCTCCGCTTTGCAACGCGATTTCTAGTATCCGGTTTTGCCAAATTGCTATTCTTCAACGGGCGCGGGTTTGCGTTCCGTCGCGAATGTTTCCCAGGTTGTCATATTGGGTTCCGACCATTCGGTGGGCGCGTGCAGGTATTTTGGAAAATTCTTTTCTGTATAAGCGCGAACGTGGGCCGGCAGATCATCTGTGCTATCTAGGGAGAATACGCTGGTAATGCCGACAATTCCGCCTTCGCGATTATCCATTAGCATCCACGGGTGCCACGGGGCGACTTTTTGCCACGCGCCGGTATAGTGCACTTTCATTTGTTCCGGATCATTGAGATCGGCCATGCTGGCATGAATTTGAAAGTATTCGCTGGTGCGATACCAGTCGCCAAAATGTTCACGCGGCCATTTCTTGGGCGGTAGGGGCGTCGGCCAGCGGGTATTCACTTGGAATGAAACAACGGCTCGGTCACCGAAGACCTGCCAGGGCAAAATGAATGGAAACTCAACCTCCTCAAAGCCTGTTTCTTCCGTGCCAAAACGTTGTCTGAACTTAGTGGAGTAGTGAGAATTTACTGGGTCATTGTGGGTGTGAAAGACTTCTACCTCTTCGCCGGTATAGGGGTTTTCCCAAGTTTCGAGAATCCGGTCTTCCTTCAGATCAAGGTAGTAGACGACCTCGCGATGCAGATTTTCGTACCGGCCGTCGGGTAAGCGGGTCACACGGCTCATGCCGAAACCCTGTATTCGAAATAGGGGTTTAATGACTTCTTGTGTGCCGATAACGGCGTATTGAGTGCCGGCGAAATAACCGCAGGTTTCCTTGCCGTCTTCCAGGCTTGAAACCAGTTTGACCCACGCCGTTAAGTTGTCCTCGGGTTTTTGAAAATCCAAGTTAAGGCTCTCACCGTGGGCGCCGGCGACGGCATGCTTGGGCGCTGCGCTCAAGCCTAAGGAGGCAGCGCCGACCATGGAACCCAGGCTGCCAAGGCCAAACAGGGCTGAACGACGGTTGAGTTTCTTGTCACCCAGTTCCATTCTCGCGGGATTGAAGTTCTCGAACATGGCTTAGCCTCCATCATGCTTGTTGTCGTCCCAGTATAGCGAGCCCTGGGAGCGATTGAGAATGGCGCATTTCTTGATCACTGCGTGGAGGCTGCGCAGACGGCTATGGTTAAGCTTAGAGCGATGTCTGTACTCTACAAGTTTTCTTGAGGCCGATTATGAACGCTGTAAACACTTACGATGAGGCATTTGTTGCGAGTCCCATGCGGGACAACTGGTATCAGTCGAGTTCTTACTGGCCGTCTTCGTTTGCTTTAATCACTAGCGTGGACGAATCCGGTACGACGAGTATTGGGCCTTACCAGCTATCGTTTCCGTACGGCATCATCGGGGATCGTCAATTCCTGGTCGTCAGCCGCAAAGGTTCGAATACCGCGAATCATGTTCTGCGCACCGGAAAATGTGCGATGAATTTCATAGAGTTCGATCGAGACCTGTTAGCGAATGTTGTTTCGCTCGGATATCCGGGCCAGTCGCCGCAAGAGAAAATGGAAGATACACCATTTACGCTGATGGAGAGTCCGACCCCGGGGCGGGGTTCTGATAACCGGCACCCAAAAATTTTGCGCGAGGCCTTTCAGGTCTATGAGTGCAGCTTAGATGCCAATGAGCGCATTAAAGACAATGGGAAAACCCCCGAGTACCTGATACTGAACATCGACAATATATTGCTAAAGGAAACCTGGAAGCGCAATTTAGACGAAGGGCCCACACAGATGCCGCATATGCCCATTACCTTTGGGTTCCGGGGTGGGCAACAATTCTGGTTTGCCGAACTGCAAGAAGCATTCTGGCTGCCGGTGCCTACAGACAAAGGGCCGAAGGAAGAAACCATACTTTATGAGGCCAACCGTATGGATCCGGAGATTCAATTCACGCGCGAAGCCGCTCAACAACTTACTGGTGTGCCAAAAGCCTTTTTGCGCACGGTATTGGAGGGCATCGTAAAACAGGCGCGCGAGCGCAATGTGTCTCAAGTGGACAAGGCCTTTGTGGACATGATCAATAGCGAGAGAAACGCTTGACGGCATCCGCTCAGGAGCCATTGCCAAAAACGCCAGCAGCTAATGTCCGGTATGCAGTATCGGACAGGTCCTCGGAATTGACCTCAAGAGCCCGGCGATTCGTCCTCGGCTTACTATTTCTCGTTTCGTTGTTTAACTACATGGATCGCTACATGTTGGCGGTTTTGTTGCCGGCCATTAAAGTCGATCTGGCGCTTTCTGATTGCGCGCCTGGCCGATCGTTTAAGCCGTCGTAAGATCATTGCCGTGGCCGTTATTTTTTGGAGTGGTATGACGGCGGTTTGTGGATTGGCGCAGAACTTCATGCAGCTGGCCGTTGCGCGAGTGCTGGTGGGTGCGGGTGAGGCGGGTGCTAGTCCGCCGTCCCATTCTTTGATTGCAGATCTTTATTCGGCTCTTGAACGTGGTCGCGCATTGTCTGTTTATGCCTTAGGCGCGCCGGTGGGGATATTGATTGGATTTTCTCTCGGCGGCTGGTTGGTGGAGGCCTAATTTGCGGCGGGATTTTCGCTCGACGATATGAACAAGCTTCACTGCTTAGGTGATTGCAGCGCATCGTTTGTAACGACGGTACTAATGATTTCGCTACTGATTGCATCCTGTGTGGCTTTGGATACACGAGCGCGCAGTGAGCTCAACGAGCTTTTGCATATGTTGGAGGGAAGCTATCGGGGGGCAGCGCCGAATCCTCGCGCGCCCGATGGCGCAACACAAATCATTGTTCACAAATTCGTGCCCATCCATGCCCCCAGATTTGGCAACCGCGTATTCTATTATCAGTTAAGCCAAGATGCCGCGGATGGCTCGCCCTTGCAGCAAAAGATTTTCGTCTTCGAGGCACAGCAGGCGCGAGACTCGATGCGCATGCGAGCCTATGTTTTCGCACCTGGGCAGATCCCGGGAAATCTTGAGCAGGATCTTGACCGAATAGAGCGTTTAAGCCCAAATGAGTTGATGTCTTTTCCCCAAGCCTGCGCATTCGAATGGCGGCCCGTGGACGGCGGCTTCCAGGCCCGTGTCAGCGCCGGCAACTGTGGTTTTATCAGCGAACGATTCGGCCAAGAAATTCGGCCTGATATGAGCTATCGAATTACGGGCGACAGGTTTTACTGGCAAGAAAAACTCTATGGTCCCGAGGGGACGGTGCTCGCATCCACGCCGGGCACATTGGTGGCCCATCGTGAATAGCTGCGCTTGGATGTCCTTGGCGTAGCTATTTGGGTCTTGTGCTGATCCGTGGCAGGATAGAGACCAAGTGTCGATAAGAGTAAGTAGACCCTTAGGAGCTTGCCCGTGGCAGTTTATCTATACCGATTTTCCAGACTGATTTTTTGTGCTTACTGTTGGTGTGCGACGCTAGCCTTTGCCGGTGCTCACGTCGATGGGCAAAAACCGACGGATGGTCATGCTCATCATCAATTGACCGCCGGGCAGCTGGCTGAATTGCGCGCGAAGATACCTCTCTATCAGCAATATTCTGACGAAGAAATCAGCATGGGCATGTCGCGCATGAAGAATTCCTGGGGTTGGATCGTCGAAACCCCGGAGCGTGCCTCCGTCGGCGTGCTCGCCCTTGCCCACGGATTCAAGGAGCGGGGCAATCGTCAGTTCACCGCCGCCTATTCGGCAGCCAGCCGTGACTACCCAACGGCCTTTGCCTTTGGGATGGCAATGATGACCTCTGAGCATATTCAATCGGCGCTGGATGCCTTTCAGGCCAAGGGCGTTGACAAGATCTTGATCATTCCAACAACCACGGCTGACAACACGACGCTAGTGCGCCAATGGGACTATATTTTTGGCAAGCGCGACGAGTCGGCTTATCTGGATGTACCACGCGTGACGACCAAAGCCGAATTGGTATGGAGTCCAACACCGACTGCGGATCCAATCATGGCGCAAATCATGTTGGACTATGCCCGCGAGCTTAGCTCTGAGCCGGCCAAGGAGATGATCATTATTATTGGCCACGGTCCGCAGGACAGCGCAGACAATGACAAAGAACTCGCGATCTTGAATCGGCATGCTGACTTCATTAAAGCGCAGGGTGGTTTCAGTGAGGTCCGCGCCGCTAATGTTCAAGATGATGCGCCCCGCGACGTGCGCGCGAGCAACGTGGCAATGCTCCGGGGTTGGGCTGAGCAGGCCATGGCGGACGAGCGTCGGGTGATCGTGGTGCATACCGCGCTTACTCAGAGCGGAGTCGTCGGACGCATGGAAAAGGACGTTGCCGGCGTGGCGAGTTTCAATCGCAAGGGGCTGATGGAACATCCGCTATTCGGCCAGTGGATCGACGGCGTCATCACCCAGGCTTTGGGCTCGGCACAATAAGCCATCAAGCTGTGAGGTCTTAGCCCAATGTCCTTGGTGAAATTCGCTGTCCTGGCAATGCTAATGGGCCTGTTCGCGGCAAGCTTGGCAATGGCCCAGGATGAACTGACGGTGGCATCACTGAAGTCCGCGGACTACATGAAGGGCAAGCGTGCATTTCAAGGCCGCTGCAGCGCTTGCCATACCTTGGCCGCGGATAGCGGGGATATCGCTGGCCCCAATCTTTGGGGTATGTTCGATCGGGTTGCCGGTTCAAAACCGGACTTCGGCTTTTCCGACGCCCTGCTAACGGCTGACTTCACCTGGTCTCCTGCGCATCTGGATGCGTGGCTGGCGGATCCGCAGAACTATTTACCGGGCAACATCATGGGTATACCCGAGCCCGTGCCGGCCGCGGATAGGCCGAACATCATCGCCTTCATGCTGGTTGAAACGGGTGCCGTGGATTGGCCGAGACCCGCGGATGCGTTTGCTAAAGAGCAAACCGATCGCTCCAAGCCGCCGGCCGAGCGTTTTCCTAGTTTTTGGAATCACTTGATGTTCAACACCGCTCGTTTCCGTTGGGAGAATCCGTCGGCGGATGAAAACTTCCGCTTCGACGCTTACTTTAAGTCCGACGGTTCCGTCATGACGAATCAAAAGCGCATGCGGGGCTTTTGGTATATCACCGACGAAGATTTTTTTTGTTACGCGCTTTATCGGATGCCTGTTGGCGTTGGTAGTATGGTGGAGTGCTTTCCAGTGGGCGCCATGGCCATTCCACGTTTCTCAGAAGAGTTGTGGACCTCCAGACCCATGAAAGGCGTGCAACTGCATGGCGGCATACAGCCCGGCCGACCCGATTGGGTGGAGGCGGGTGGCTCGGCACCGTAGTCACGAACTCGGACTGGGTAAGATTAATGCTATCGCTACTTTTTTTGCTTTATGCCGTAGTTCATTTGAGCCTGTGGTTGTGGGGTTGGTGGGCTTGGGCTAAGGCGGGTAAACCCATGGCGTTATTTCTGGTCCTGTTTGCCAGCACCTTATTGTTTTGGGATAACTTTCGTATCGGCATGGGCAGATTCATCGGCGAAGGCGAGTTACTAAAGGCCATGTCTGTGCCTGCTTTTGCTTGGCACTGGAGCCTCTTGCCGCTATTGGTTATTGCCGCGGGCTCCATCGCGCGCCTGGCCGGCTTGGGCTGGGCGCGGAAACCTTGGGTAATGGGCGCATTCTGCCTAGTGGCGGTGGGTCTGAGTGCCCTAGACATACCCAAAATATTTTCCATGGAGCTTTATCCGGCCTGTGTCGCGGATACCTTGAGATATAGTAGCGGCGTCAATGAAGCTCAGTTGTGCTCGCCCGACGCGCAGGTGGTGAAGGGTCCGGGCGCCGCACTAGTGGCAATCCTTACCAATATTATTGTGCTCATTGTTGGTATTGCGATTTGGATTCGGCACAAGTGGCCCTGGCTGGCATTGGGTTCGGGTGCGATGTTCGTAGCGGCGGGGGCCTTTGCGACGTCCTACTATTCCCTGGCCATTGCCAATTTTGGCGAGATTCTGATTACCGCTGGGTTGATCGCACAGCATTGCATTTCGCGCGCGAAGCACAGCAGACTCATTAGAAAAACAAGGCAAGCACGACGCATAACCTTGCGGCGCTGACTATGCAGAAGAATAAGGAGAACGCCATGCGCGTTATGCAGTTTCGCTATGTTTCGCTGTTTGTTCTGTTTGGCGCCGCGTTCATCGCCGCGCCGACTTGGGGTAAGGGTGACGTCGAGCGCGGGAAACAACTCGCGCGCGAGTGCTCGGCTTGCCACGGCCCGGATGGCAATAGCCCGTCACCGGTCAATCCCCGTATTGGCGGGCAACACGAACGCTACCTGTTGCTGGCCCTAAAGGCTTATGTCGATGGCAGTCGTGCCAGTTCGCTGATGCGCGGTGCGGTGCTCAACAAGAGCGAGCAAGATTTGGCAGACATGGCGGCCTATTTTGCCGGTCAGAAATCAGATTTGATTCAAGTACCGGTGGCCGGTAAGCCTGGTCCTGGTGGTCCTGGTGGTCCTGGTGGTCCTGGTGGTGACGGCGTGATGAAGTTTGACCATGGCGAACGCGCCGCGGCTTTTAGCAGTTTGCTGGCGCGCGCGCGGGCCTTGGCAGAAGCGGCGCAGGTTGTGGATGCGCAGACCGCGTGTCAGGACATAGCCGGTGATGCGGGAGTCGATGCCGACGCCGATGGCCTAGCGGATGCCGAAGATGCCGCACCCAATGATTCGGCGGAATTTGTCCGCGATACGAACGGCGATGGGTACTATGAGATTTGCAATCCTGGCCAGTTGCAGGCCATCGTGACCCTGGGTAGCGGTTCCGGTAACTCGACGGCCTTGTCTCTAGAAACTCGCCGCGCCCGAAACTATCAGCTCGCGCGAGATCTAGACGCGCAAGCTATCGAAAACTTTCAGCCCATTGGTGATTGTGGTCCCACGGGAAATTGCATGCGGGCCCTGGGCGAGTTTGGGTTTTCCGGCGTCTTTGACGGGCAGGGTCATGAAATTCGCAATCTAAACATCGCTTACCCCGAGCGTGGGGGCGTGGGCCTATTTGGTGTGCTCGGCGAAGCAGGCGTGATTTTCAATCTGCGTCTCGCTGAGGTCACGGTGCAAGGTCGCGCCGGCACCGGCAGTTTGGTGGGCTCAAATTTCGGTGTGGTGTACCACTGTGAGGCCGCGGGCGAGATCAATGCCAGTGTTGCTTTGGGTGGTTTGGTTGGTGGTAGCGGCGGCCTGGTTTATGGCAGCTATTTTTCAGGCAAGGTTTCTGGTCAGCAGGCGGTGGGTGGCTTGGTCGGCGACATGACGGGCGCGGTTTATGCAAGCTCGACATCCGCCCAGGTAAAGGCCGATAGAGGCGTTGGTGGCTTGGTTGGCCTAAACACCTTCGGCGCGGTGTTGGACAGCTCCTCTAGCGGCGCGGTGAGCGGCACCAATGATGTGGGTGGCCTGGTGGGGGTGAATACCGATGCCAAGGTTCGCAACAGCTCGTCCGCGGCGACCGTTCAAGGGCAGGGCAATAACATTGGCGGCCTGGTGGGCTTTAATTCGCTGAGTACTGTGCGCAATAGTTTCGCCTTGGGTACGGTGAGCGGCGAAGATGCCGTGGGTGGACTGGTAGGCCGGAATAATGGTGCGGTGGCCCAGAGTTTCGCGGCGGGTGCGGTGAGCGGCCAGGGGGAATCCGGCGAGCTGGTGGGTATCGTCGTGGCCGGCACAGAAACCGCGAGTTATACCGGACCTGTTGCTCGCGAGCTTACCGCCGCGGTTTCTGGCTGGTCCCCTGAAGATTTGCCCGTGACGAATCTGCTCGACTATTTTTGCGATGCTAACGACAATGGGTTTATTGATCCAGCAGAACGTTCCGCGGAAAACTTCATTTGGCGATTCAGCCTTGGCAACTATCCGACGCTGCGCTGCAAGGGCGCGGGGCCGACGAATTTGAGTGAGCCTTAGCGATGAAAAAGTATTGGCGTCACTGGTCATTTCGTGCATTGCTTGCAGGGCGAGTTAGTCTAGGACCCGAAGCATTTGCGACATGCGGTAAAGATTTCACGCAGCGTCCGGAAGGTGGTGATGGAGAAATGCAATGTTGATTAGATTGATGTTCTTATTGGTCGGGGTCACTTACTGGGGCGCTGCGGTTTGTGCGGAACGCGTATCGACGTTCAAAACTTTTGCAGTGGGCGATGTATTTGTCGCCGCGACCCTCATGGACGACCCGAATGACGATCATCGCGGCACGGGCCGACTATTACAGTATGATGCCGACCTTAAGCTCAAGGGAGAGCTTTGGGTTGAAGAAACCACGCACAAGCTTGGGGGGTTGACCTTCGCGCCAGATGGCACTTTGTGGGGTTTCGCTCAGCAGTCCTGGCAGGTCATTGAGATAGGCCCCGACGGCAAGTTGCTACCGCTACGCAATTTTGCCAATCGATCGTTTAGCAGTGTGGCTTTCGCGTCCGACGGCAGCCTTTTCTTCGGCGAGCATCTAGTGGGTTCAAATCTGAAAATCCCCCAAAACACGACGGTTTTTAGTTACCTGCCCGGTACGGAGCGAATTGGTGATGGCCACGTTTTTCAATTCACCGGCGATGGACGATTTTTGGCGGAGTATCCAACTGATACCCACGGCGGTATGGCCGGCATACATGGCGCAACCAGCATTGTTTTATCCAATGATCGACGCCGGGTGATCTACATATCGGAAACCGGTAACCGTTTGATGCAATACGATTTGGCAAATCGTCAGCAGCTACCCGATCTGGCCGTCTACGATCCCGCTAAGGGCGGGCCCGCCATGGTTTTGTATATGACGAGCCTGGCTGATGGCACGCTTGTGATTGCCACCGGCGCAAGCCTGCTATTGGTTAATCCAGAGACCGGTGATACCGAGCAGGAAGTTAGGCTCGAAAGCGGCGGTTGGGCCGCGGTGACTCCCGCCATTGATGCCGGTCACGTCCTCGTGGGTAATTTTTTTACGGGTGAATTTGTAAAGCTTAGGCTGGCTGATGGCGAAGTCGTCGCGCGTAGTTCCATCAACGAGGCCCGGTCTCTCTCGGGCATCGCCCAGTACGGTGGCCGAAAAATTATGCGCCGCGGTCCGGGGTTCGGCGAAGGTAATCGCTATGAAGAGGTCATCGAATCCTCAGAGCGCGCGTTCATGTTGCGTGATCTTGAGGGGTCTATTGCGAACTTGGATGAAGACTATGTGTTGTATGACATACGTGATGAAGGTGCGGTGCCGCGCATGCAAGGAAGAGAAAATGTTCGTAAAATCCTTGGCGCCTTCTTTTCTGCCAGTGATGCCTGGCTAGACTCCAGCGTTGATAAGTTAGCTTTGCTGGAAAACTTGCTGGTGCAGGTCGAGTACGATACTTACAAGACGGATGAGGGCGAGAAGACGGTTCCGACCCTGGTTGTGTTTGAGCATCGTAACGGTAAACGTTGGCGAGAATGGCGGTTTAAACCGCGTACAGAAAATTAAACCCGCTGTAGTTAACGGAGTAGTAAGAAATGTTGAAAAAACTATTTAAGATACTACTGGGCATCTTGATCGTACTTGTGGCTCTGGTTGCATTGGCGGCTATGTCTTTACAAGCTCGGGTGCCGGAGTCTACTTTCGAATTGCAGCCTGCGGCGGCGAGCCAGCTCGATCAGCGACCGGTGCTGATTTTTGGCGCCACCCGAAATACGGGCTTAGAAGTCGCGAAAATATTGCGTGCGCGTGGTGAGCCGGTAACAGCCGCTGTCCGTGTCAGCTCAGACCGCGGCGCATTGGAAGCCATAGAAGCCGATATCGTCGTTGCCGATGCTTTCGATCTGGAGGCTTTACGACAGGCTTTTGCTAGCGATGACTTTCGAGCAGTTGTCAGCACCATCGGTTGTTATAGTTGTGATCCCGCGCCCGATGGCATCGGTAACCAAAACATTATCGATGCGGCCCAGGCGGCTGGTGTTAAACGCATGGTGCTGATTACTACCATCGGTTCAGGCGATAGCTACGACACAGTTCCCTTGATTTCTCGCTTTGCCTTGCGGGGCATTCTGCCCCTAAAGACGCAGGCCGAGGACCATCTGCGTGCCAGCGGTCTCGACTACACCATCATTAGACCCGGCGGTTTGCCACCGAAGCCAGCCTCGGGTCGCGGCTATCTGTCGGAAGATCGTAAGGCCTTTGGTTTTATCAGCCGGGGTGATTTGGCGCGTCTAATCGTCGGCGTGTTAGATGATGATCGCACCATCAATAAAACCTTCGCGGCGGCCGATCCCGAAATCAAGGCACCATGGGACTAGATGTCAAAGGTTTTACAATCAGGTTTCAAGCCTGTGGCCGCTAACATTGCTTAAACGAGCAGGAAAGCCGTGAGTACTGCCTACCCTTGGGTCGAACCACCCTGGCCGGATCAAGCGCTGCCGCGTGAACGGTTAGAGGACCGTATACAACAACTGTTAGGCACCACGAACATGTGTGTTCTGGCGACTAATAGAGCAGATGGTCAGCCCATCGCCAGTCCCATCGAATATTGGGCCGATGGTCTGGAACTCTACATGCTGCCGGACCCCGGTACCCCGAAACTCAAGGCCATGCAGCGTGATTCGCGTGTGTGCGTGGCGGTGAACGGGCCTTACCATGGTTGGCATTCGGCCCGAGGTGCGCAAATATTTGGCCAGGCAACAATTATTGAGCCCCATTCGCCAGCCTGGGAACATGGTATGCAAGTATTCCGCTGGTATGAATGGATGCACGATCTCGCGATGGATACCAGCCAGCCCTTCGAACGCCAGGTGCTCAAAGTTACCCCGGAAAAAATTCTCTATACAGAAACTTGGTTGTGGAAGCTCGGCTATGCTGCGAAGCAGACCTGGGAGCATGGTGGTACCGGATCTAAGCGCTAGTAATGCGGCGGCGGTTCCTGGCCCTGGGGTTCTAGGCGTTCAGCGAGCAGCTCAACTTGTTTGGCCAATTGCCGATTGACTACGGAGTACTTGTCCAATTGTTTCTGCTGGTCGTAGACCACATCGCTAAGCTCTTGCAAGCTATGTTCAAGATGAGCACATTTTATTTCTAAAGTTTCAAGACGCCGACCATGTTCCACGTTAACACTCCTAACTTAGCCAGCGGGCATTCTAGCGACTCGCCCCTGAGTATGCAGTTTTATCTATTCGTGACTGCGACTCGCGCAATCGTCTTTCTGCAAAAACTTGCATTGCGTCATCTTAGATCGCGCGTGCCAAATTGCTTGTGCGGAACCAGAGGCTACCTGCCCAGCCTCATCGTGGTTTATGCCGGTCTGGTTTTTCCAGTACTGGGCAGTGACATCCAGACTATTCAGCGTGGCGCCACCATCGATCCGCCCTCGCTGGATCCGAACATTGGCACCGCCACGCCCGCTAGTCCGGTGTTATCGGACCTGGTCGAGGGTTTGGTGGTGCGCGGGCGTGCTGGAGAACCGGTACCCGGTGCTGCGGTTTCCTGGAGCCTCAGCGACGATTTGCTCACTTACCGCTTTGAGTTGCGAGAGCAGCTGAAATGGTCAGATGGACAGCCATTGACGGCGCAGGATTTCGTCTACTCGTTTCGTCGTTTGCTAAATCCCGCGACTGCCGCGCCAGGCGCGGGCATGTTTCGCATTATTGACGGGGCGGCGGCCGTCCTGGCGGGCGAAGCGCCGGCCGAATCCCTGCGCGTGGCAGCCATCGATGCGCTGACCTTGGAAATCCGATTGGCACGCCCGGCTCCGTACTTCATTCAGTTGTTGGCCAATAGCCAGGGTACGCCCGTGCCGCGTCATGCTATTGAAAAGCACGGCCGAAATTGGACTCGGCCTGGACTGATGGTCACCAGCGGTCCCTATGTGTTGACGGAGCGTGTCCCGCAAGTCCACATGCGCTTGGAACGCAATCCTCACTACCATGCCGCCGATAAGTTGAGTATCGATGTTGTCTATTGGCGGCCGGTGCAAGATCTAGGGGCGGCTTTTCGTCAATTTCGCGCGGGCGAATTACACACCATCTTACTGGCACCGCCGGATCAGCTACAGTGGTTGCGCGACAACATGCCCAACGCCCTGCATGTCAATCCAATCCAGGCCAATTATCATTTGGTCTTTAACCTGTCCCGCGCGCCCGTTGATGATCCGCGCGTACGCCGTGCTTTGTACTTGGCCATTGACCATGACGCCATTGCCAATGCGGTTATGCAAGGTGGCGCGCGGCCCGCGCCGACTTTAATCACGCCGGGCATTGGTGGTTATCCAGGCCTTGAGCTGCCGGCAATGCGCCGGTCTTTCGCCGTCCGTCAAGATCAAGCGCGACAGTTGCTGGCCGAAGCGGGTTATGGTCCCGATGTACCACTCAGGGTGCCTTTGATTTATGACACTCAAGAAGAAAACCGCAAAGTTATGGTGGCCATTACCGCCATGTGGCGAGCCATTGGCGTAGTGACCCAGGTGGAGAATTTGGAGGGGCGCGCACTGATCGGCCGATTGCGCGGTAGAGATTTCGTGGTCGCGCGTTCCGGGCAATTCGCAGTATTCGATGACGCCTATGCGTTTCTGCAGCGGTACCGTAGTGATAGCACGGACAACTACGCCGCTTATCGAAACCCGAATTACGACGAATTGTTGGATCAGGCGAATGCCGAAAGAGACGCCGCCAAGCGCATTGAATTGTTACTCTCAGCCGAGCGCATGTTGTTGGGCGATCAACCGATCTTGCCGATCTACTGGTACCTAAGCAAAGTCCTCGTGAGTCCGCGCGTTCAAGGGTGGCAAGATGCGCCGCTGGGTACACCACCCACTCGCTATCTAAGTCTCAAATAGCCTTTGCGCCGCCGCTCCGCGCTGCCGAGTCTGCGAGCAAATTGCTAGTATCGGCTTCCAATTGATGCCCGAAATTCTTAGGGAGGCCCAGCGTGCCAGTAATGCAAACCTCTAATCTCACGCCACGCGAGTATTGGCAGCAGGTTAAGTCCAACCCCAATCGCGCTAAGTTTGGTTTTGGGGAGAAGGCGGCCATCATCAATATCGATTTGCAACGTGCCTATACGGATATTGATCGTTTTGCTACGGCTTACGAAACCGACCCCCGTCAAATCGAGTATATCAATGCGCTATCGTCGGGGGCGCGAAAAAAAAATATGCCCGTGATTTGGACCTATGTGGCCTACATGAAGAATGCAGATGACGCTGGTGTTTGGGGTACGCGCACGAACACCCCTGACTCTTTGCAAAATATAAAACATGGTGACGAGCGTGCCGCCTTCGATTCGCGTTTGGAAATTAACCACGATTACGACGCCGTTATCGATAAGCGCATGGCCAGTGTGTTTCATGACACAGCGATCGCATCCTTGCTGATCTGGCACAAGGTTGATACCGTTATTCTCACTGGGGGGAGCACTTCCGGTTGTGTGCGTGCTAGTGCGGTAAGCGCTTTGTCGATGGGGTATCGAACGATAATTCCCGAGGAGTGCGTAGCCGATAAGCATGAGATTCCACACTTCGCCAATCTGTGCGATCTGATGTTGAAATATGCGGATGTTGAGCCTGTTGCTGACGTTATCGATTGGCTCGACGCACACTCGGGCTTTCCGCCCATTCGCGAACTGCGCGGCGCGAAATTTTGATCAAAGTTGTTGAAAGTATCGGCTTGCGCCGAGCGTGGGTGTCGTCGTAATTGGACTTAGCGACGAATCAACGTGACCTCAAAAACGTACCTCGCTTTTCTGAGCGTGATTTAGGTGGCCATAAAAAAACCCCGCCGTGGCGGGGTTTTTCGCATGGGTTTGCGGCCGGCTACCAGCGACCGCCACCACCGCCTCGATTCGCGCGAGGTTCACGCGGACGGGCTTCGTTGACTTTGATTTGCCGGCCTTCGAGACTGGTACCGTCCAGTGCTTCGATGGCAGCTTGGGCTTCGCTTTCGGAAGACATTTCGACAAAGCCGAACCCCTTGCTTCGCCCGGTATCGCGGTCATTAATGATGGTTGCCGAATCGACGGTGCCGTGCTGACTGAAAGTCTCACGTAGCGTGTCATCGGTGGATGAGTACGGCAGGTTGCCGACGTATAGTTTCTTAGCCATTTTCCCTCCTAAACGTTCTAGTCACCGCTTAAGAAGTTAGTAGACGACAGGTCCCCAGACTCGAAGCAAGCGAAATAGAAGCCCGAGCATTATATAGCCAAGAAAAGACCTTTGCAGAGTCTATTGGCGTGATGAATCAGAGCTGCTTATTTGGGCTCCATGCCATCGGCGCTGCGCTGGCTGCGATTGGCTGAACCCAAGGGTTATCAAGGTCTGTAGACTCATCCCCGGTCCCGCAAGTCATCCTCGCGGCCTACTCGACCAATGCGGCGGCGGCAGTGCAGCCGCGGCGGGCTGCCAGTCCCCGGCTAGATTTGTCGCAGCCGCGGAACGACCTTTTCGCCGATGATTTTTAGCGCATCCATGGGGTCGGCGTGTAGACGCAGGGCAATCTCGGTCAAACCAGCGCGACCGAATTTCTCAAAGCGGGCGATTTCTCGATCTAGATCCTCAAGACCGCCGGTGGAAGTCAGGCCCACGGCCAGCTTGTTTGAAATCTCCTGCGGGACGCCCTTCACTTCATCGGCATGACTGAAGTAGGCATCGACATAGTTTTGAAAATTATCCGTGACGATCTTCACCTCGTCATCATCCAGATAAAGCTTGGTGAGCTCCGGGTCCAGCTTGCGGGCTCGCCACGGCAGTTCTCGGCGCGATTCGCGAAAGGCGGCATCGCGGTCTGCCTTAATGTGCCAACCCCAAAACGTGTTGACGCGAAAATCTTCCGCCGGCGTATCGCGCCGCTGGATTCCGGTGCGGACGTTTTCCATTGCCGGTTCGACGATTTCTGGTGGCGTACAGCCCACGAAAACGCCGTCGGCGATGCGCCCTTCCATGCGCATCATCATGGGACGGTAGGCTGTGCCGTAAACCGTCGGTGGCGTTGCCTGCAGCCAGTCATAGGCGCAAGGCAAATTGACATTGTAGATCTCGCCCTTATACCCACGCTTCAGGCCACCGCGCGCGGCAAGGCGCACGATCTCAATGGCTTCGCGAATAGCCAGAACAACCTTCTTCGGCTTTTTTAGATCCATGGCGTCGAGGTTGCCTTCGCCGGCGCCAACGGCGACTTGTGCTCTACCACCGCTAATTTCATTGAGCGTCAGGAGTGCATTGGCAATTTTTAGCGGGTGCATTTCGAAGGGGCTAACCGCCAAGGCGCCCATGCGAATTCGCGATGTTGATTCCGCTAATTTGGCGAGACTGAGGAAAGGATCCCAGTGAGCGAAATAATTTGAGGTCCATATAGCCCGAATCCCGTACTTTTCAGCGGCCAGGCCAAGCTCGGTGATTTGGCTTGGGTTTAGATCAGGTTCGAGAATCAGGTCGACGTCCACTTTATTGTCCTCGGTATTGCTTGGATAACAGGGTAATTTGCTGGGTCGGCAAAGATAGGGCCTTAGCCCGCGCATTACTAGACTTGACGGGTATGACCAAACTTTAGCCTAGAATGCGCGGCATGCTGTGTTTTTTATTTCGGTTAAGACATGACTCCTCCACCGGGTCCCGATTCTAGATCGGAGCTTGCTCAACTGTTGCGATCGGCCATGCACCACCACCAGGATGGTGAGTTAGCGGCCGCCGCCCGGAGCTACGATGAGTTGCTTGAATCCTGGCCTAAGCACGCTGTGGCCTTACGCTTGCGCGGCAGCCTTGCGCGTGACATGAGTGACTTGGACACCTCGGCGGAACTGTTGCAGCGGGCCTTGGTGGTGGAACCCGACAATTTTAAAATAAACAACGAGTTGGCGTTAACAGCCCTGGCCCAGGGGGACTTGGCTAAGGCGGATCGGCAGCTGCGCGCGGCGCTACGCGCGGATCCTGAAGCGCTGGGTCCTTTGGCAAACTTAGGCGCCTTGGCTCAGTATCGTGGCCGGCTGTTCGAAGCCATAGAGTTGCACAAGCGCTATCTGCAACGGGTGCCCGATGACTTAGAAGTGCAGTGCAATCTTGCCGCGGCGCTGGCCGATGCCGGCCGCGGTGATGAAGCCTTGCAGTTTTGCACCGATGCTTTGAAGAAGACCGCGGGCAATGCGCATGTTTTGGCCAGCCATGGCGCAGTTCTGCTTAGTCTCGAACGCTACTCTGAAGCGATCGAAGTATTGACGGATGCCACCCAGCGCAATCCCGGCGATGATCTTGCCTTGACGAATCTGGCCTACGCGCTGCGTCAAGCGGGTCAAATAGAGACGGCCTTGGCTGTGTTGCGCAGGGCATCCGCATGCAACACCAACAATGCGCGTGCCGTGCACGATCTTGCCTGGCTGCTCGCCAGCGAAGATTCCGCCACCGAGGCGCTGGATCATTGCGCGGAGTTCCTGCGGCGCCATCCCGGGGAGCGCCTAGTCTTGTCAGCCTATGCGGGGATATTGCCCGCCGTCGGCAGGTGGCAAGAAGCACAAGATTTACTCGACTATGAAGATTTGATTGTTGTCCAGGATATCCAAGCCCCGGTTGCGTTTTCAGACCTCAAGGCATTCAACAAAGCATTAGCGCGACATCTGCTCGCGGATGCTTCTTTGCTAGCCGAGCCCATGAGTAAGGCAACCCAAGGCGGACTGCAAACTGGCGAGCTTGATCTTGATGCGGAGCCGGCCCTGGAGAGCTTGCGGGCGATATTGCTCGACGCTGTCGCTGAATATAAGCGGCGTTTGCGCGATGCGCAGCGCGCGGCGCATCCCGCCATGGCCTATGCCACCGAGAATTGCCGCTTGCGGGTCTGGGCTACGGTGTTGGCGGCCGGCGGCCGGCAGTTATCACATTTGCATCCCTTGGGCTTTGTGAGCGGCGTGTACTATGTCCAGCTTCCCGCCGACATGGGAAGGTCCGGTGCTCATGCCGGCTGCCTAGAATTCAGCAGTTCGCCGCCCGAACAAGCGCCAGCCGGCGATTCACCTGTCCACTTGGTGGAACCGAAGCTGGGCCGATTGGTGATTTTTCCGTCCTATTTTCGGCACGCCACCCGCCCCTTTACGAGCTCTTCAAACCGCATCAGTATTGCGTTTGATGCAATGCCGCAAGCCTAGCTTCGCCGGATCTCGGCCCCCGTATCGAATTGAAAGCGCTTCGGCTCGATGCTAGGGTGTGATCGGTTTCCCGCGCATGTTCTCGTCCTTGAACCTACCCCTAGAGCCAGAGCACCCGGTTTTTAGTCACTTCGCTAGTGACGCACCGCAACATATAGGAAGGCTTTACCGAACCGCCAACAAGACCTCGCGCATCACAACGACTGCGCTCCCGATTGACGGTACGCTGGAGAAATAACAAGCATGGGAAGAACACGGACCCGTTTTTTTGTCATCCTGATTGCCAGCACGCTGGGTGCCGTGGCGGCAGCCGAGGACCAGGCAGCGGTGATTGCCGCCGGAAGCGCCGTTGGGCTTGAGTACACCATGAGCCGCGCGGCGTCGGGAGAGTTGCTGCAGAGCAATGTTAACGGCGAAGCGTTTCAGTACGTGCAGGGCGAAGGGCGACTTTTGCCGCGCTTGGAAGAAGCGCTGCGGGGCCGCAAAGTCCACGATGAATTCGACCTGACTGTAGCGGCGGAAGATGCCTATGGCGCGGTGAATCCGGATGCGGTGCAAGATGTTTCACTTGAGCAAATTCCCGAAGATGCGCGGGTGGTTGGGGCATTGCTGAACACCCCGAGTCACCCGACACCGATCCGGGTTGTCAAGCTGCAAGAGGATGTCGCGAGTTTGGACTTCAATCACCCGTTAGCTGGGGAAGATTTGCATTTTAAGCTGCGCGTGCTTTCAGTCCTGCCACCAACAGCGACCGGTGTCGAAAGCCCGGAAACCACCGTCGAGCAAGAATAATTATTAAAAGAATGTCGAACTTCCGGTTGTTGCCACGGTCGGAAATAGGCTGAAGTTTGTATGGCGGTGACCCATGGTTAACCCAGTCACCGCGGATTTAGGAGCACAAAATGGCGACCAATAAGAAAAATACAACGCCCGTTGATGATACGAATAAAGGTGAACCTTTTGCCTTGCATGCCGTTGATCAAGCCGACGCGCCTGTCGAAGGCGAAACGGGAACTTGGCACCGGTATACCATCACTCAAGGTGACAATGTCATTACCGGCTACCGCAAGGGTTCTAAGACCGCAGTAACCCGGGCGGTGAAACTTATTATCGCGGATTTGAATGAACGCCGCTGCGGCCGTCGCGGTCGTGTGCATCTTACGAATTCCAGTAGCGGAAAAGCTAAGTCCAACGCGAATAAGGCCAGGGCAACTTGATTCCTCAACTCACCGGGACAGTCATTCCCGGGCATTGCCAAAGTTTCGCGTAAGGTGGCACCGGTTGCCGGATATTCAGGCCAGTCGGTTTTGACTGAGGCTGGCGAACTCTGGCGGCACCAACTGAGGGTCGTTTGGTGTCGTTGAGATCCAATCGCCTAGACGCATAGTTTTTTACCAGCATTGATTCCAGGAGTACCTGCAAATGAGCGCCCAGCAATGGAATGAGCCACCCGCCATGCAAATTGAGACTGATAGAACCTACGTTTGTACGATTAGCTTGGGCCGCGGCGACATCGTTTTAGAATTGTTCCCGGAACATGCGCCCCAAACGGTCAATAATTTTATATTTTTGTCGCGGGAGGGTTTTTACAACGGTACTGAATTTCATCGAGTGATCGCGAACTTCATGATTCAGGGCGGTGATCCCACGGGAACCGGTCGCGGGGGGCCGGGCTACCGATTTGCCGATGAATTTGACGGCAATCCCTTGCGTCATGAGCGGGGTGTGATTTCCATGGCCAATGCCGGCCCCGGAACAAATGGCAGCCAGTTTTTTATTACGCATGGACCGCAGCCCCACCTGGACGGCCGCCACACCGTGTTCGGCAAAGTGACGACTGGGCTCGATATTGTCGATAGCGTTGAGCAGGGTGATCAGGTCAACGCGATTACCATTGGCGATTAGAAAACCTGGACGGCTTACAAGCTTTGTGCTAGCTGCGAAGCGGCACTCGACCGGCAAGACCTAAACCGGCGTGGTCTTAAGAAACCGCGAATCATTGATTTCCCTTGCAGATTTGCCAGCCTTGGCGACGTTCCTGCGAACTCTTTAGGTAGTTTCCCCTATTGTTTCCTTACGGCACTCGACCGTAAAAAGCCGAACAACTAAAAAGCAAGGGAGCAGGCCTATGTATATCAATTTTTGGTATCCCATCATTCGCAGCGAAGATCTCGGGCCCGATAAACCTGAGAAGGTCATGGTCTTGGGCTCGAATCTGGTCGTATTTCGCGATGATGAAGGCGACGCCCATGTGCTAAGCGACACCTGCGTGCACCGTGGCGGTTCCCTGGGCGGCGCCTGGTCGGGACCAGAAAACATGCCGCGCATCGTTAATGGCTGCGTTGTATGTCCTTACCATGGCTGGGAATTTGGCGGTGATGGTCAGTGTAAGAACATACCGTCCATCGGCTACGGGACGAAGCCACCGGCGCGCGCGAAAATTGACTCATACCCGGTCCAAGAAAAGTACGGCATAGTTTTTGCCTTCTTGGGTGACCTGCCTGAGGAAGAACGTCCACCACTGTTGGATGTTGAGGAATATGGCCAGGAGGGCTGGCGCGCAAACTCCGTGTTGGTTCTAGACGTTGGTTATTACTACGAACGTTCGGTTGAGAACGCGCTGGACCCCGCCCATAACGAGTTTGTTCATCCGACCCATGGTTTCTCAGGCATCAATCGTGAAACCTATAAGGTCAACGATTATGAAACCGAAGATCATAATCAAGGTTATGGTATGTGGTTCATGCACAAGTTCAACGCACCGCCGCTCAAAGGCAAGACATGGGGTGACACGCGTAAGGAGAGCGGAGATCTTTATGCCGGTGGCGGAACCTATGGTCCCAACACTGTGATTACGTATATCAATATCCAACCGGGCATGGGTTTTCGGCAGTATTTCTTTGAGCAACCAGTAACGGCGACGCGCACGAAAATATTCTTTTTGAATATGCGCAACTTCATGATCGAGCCGGAGCATGATGGACCAATTCACGCACGCAACAAGATTATCGCAAAGCAGGATATCGATGTGCTGTTGGACGTTGATCCCATTCGAACACCTATTAGCAACGCTAAAGAAGTCCTAATGCCGGCTGACAAGGCCATTGTTGCCTATCGAGATTGCTTGGCGGACTTCGACGAGCGTGGTTGGCGAATCGATTGGGATGAATTACAAAATCGCAAGGGTAAGGATGCCGCCTTCGCAATTCCCAGTCCCGGACGGAGAACTTCTGGGAATTGGGTAGTGGAGTCTGTGCCATTGATGTCTAGTCGTGCGGCACGAAAACAAAGCAAGGATGAAGCGGCCTGACATCTGCATGGCGATTGCGTAAGCAGGGCGGTCAATGACCGCCCTTTTTTTCGCGACCATGACTTGCTCGAATATCGCCTAGCAGCGTCCCCGCGCTCCAAATGAGTTGCGATGATGGTTTTTGGCGCACCACGGGGCGTCTGCCGGCGAAAATTGCCCAGCCCCCATCCGCAGGCGCTATCATTGCGCGACCGAACACTTTGGAGAATCGCGTGTCTGTACTTCGCGGTCCGCTGCTAGTCTTGCTTAGCTTGTTAGCTGTTGCCTGCGGACACAGTCCCACCCAGCTCGAACGGTCGGCCGATCGCATTCTGGTGGTCGGCGCTTCAGGTCGTGTTGGTCGCTATGTGATTGGTCACCTCAAGACGCAAGGGCGAGAATTCGACGCGCTGACCCGCAGTCGTGAACGGGCCATTGAGCGCTGGGGCGATGACTTCGCGGACATCAACTGGGTGGTTGGCGATGTACGTGACGCGGGGCGCATGCAAACCCTTGTGGCGGGTAATACGCAGCTGATCTGTGTGGTTGGATCGCGCGACTTGAAAGGGCCAAACAGCGCTGAGTTCGTTGATTACCAGGGTGTGGCAAATCTAGTTGACGCGGCCGTGACCGCCGGTGTGCAACATTTCGTTCTGTTGACAGCCATCGGTGTGACCGATCCGCAGCATCCGTTTAACAAAGCCACCGGTGGAGCCCTCGCATGGCGTTTCAAAGGCGAGGAATACTTGAGGGCCAGCGGCTTGAGCTACACCATCGTGCGGCCGGCGGGCTTACAAGACCGGCCCGCTGGCGAGCAGGCCGTTGTAATACAGCAAGGTGATCAGTGGCGACCTTTGTTACGCAGCACACTGTCCCGCGATGATCTTGCGCTCGTACTAATTGAATCGCTGACCAATGCTGGTGCAAAAAATGCCACCTTCGAGATCGCGAATAATCCAGATTTGCCCCTCGATGACTGGCGAACGAGATTGTCGTCCCTAACGCCCGACTGACTCGGACGCTGAAAAATTTCTTACATCTTGTTCGTTTTTCTTCTTTCATAGTACAGCCGCAGCTCTTCGAGACTTGCCCAACGTTCTACCAGCGCTTCTAGAGCGGCGGACTCTTGCTCAAGCTTTATTAACGTGTGTTGCACATTGCCAGGCTCACCGGCGTAGAAGTCCGGTGCGGCAATCTTTTCTTGCAGCCTTGCGATCTTAGCTTCAAGCTTTTCAATATTGCCCGGTAGTTGATCAAGTTCCCGCTGTTCCTTATAGCTTAGCTTTAGTCGCTGTTTGTTACCGGTTTGCTTCGCGGCTGAACTGTCCGTCGAGGTGATTTCTAGTTTTTCCCTCTCGGCCAGTGCGTGGCCACGGCGGACCCAGTCGGTATAACCACCGACATAGTGATGCACGCGCCGATCCGCTTCAAATACCAAAATACTCGTCACGATATTCTCCAGAAATTCTCGGTCATGGCTGGTCACGATAAGCGTGCCTTGATATTGACGCAGTCTTGCTTCTAGTGCTTCCAAGGTTTCGACGTCGAGGTCATTGCTTGGCTCATCCATGATCAGTAAATTGGTCGGTCGAGTGAATAACTTGGCTAAACGGACCCGGTTCTTTTCGCCTCCAGATAAGGCCTTTACGGGCATCGTGGTGCGCTTTGGTGAAAAAAGAAAACCGCGCAAGTAGCCAACGACATGTACATCATTGCCATTGAGCTGTACATAGTCGCGACCGTCGCCGACGTTTTCCGCAACGCTTTTCTCCGGCTCCAGATCATCAACGAGGGGGTCGAAAAAACCCATTTCCAGTTGCGTGCCCAGTTTGACGGTTCCAGATTGCGGTTCGAGTTTCCCAGTTAGCAATCTCAGCAAGGTGCTTTTCCCCACGCCGTTGTTGCCGATGAGCCCTATACGGTCGCCACGCATTATTTGCAGCGAAAAGTCTTTGATCAGTTGTTGGTCATCGTAGCCATAGCTCAGGTTGCGGGCACGAATTACCTTGCGGCCTGAAGCTTGCGCTTCGTCAATATTGATTCGCGCATTCCGCGGGCGATCGATGCGTGCCTCGCGTTCTGCACGCATGGTTTCCAGGGCACGTACCCGGCCCTCATTGCGGGTGCGTCTTGCCTTGATGCCTTGGCGAATCCATGCTTCTTCACTGGCCAATTTTTTGTCGAATTCGCGGTTGTAGCGTTGCTCCGCGCGCAAGGCTGCCGATTTTCGGCGTAAATAATCATGATAGCTGCCGGGCCAGCTGACGAGTTCGCCGCGGTCTAGTTCGACAATGCGGGTGGCCAGTTTTTGTAGGAATGCGCGATCATGGGTGACGAAAACCAAGCCGCCCGAATAGCCTCGCACGCGTTGTTCCAGCCATTCTATCGTTGCTAAGTCTAGGTGATTCGTTGGCTCGTCCAGCAGCAGCAGTTCGGGATCGCTGACCAAGGCTTGGGCCAAGGCGACGCGACGCCGCCATCCACCGGATAGTTCACCCAATTTGTGATCGCGAGGTAACCCCAGCTCGCTGATCACGGTATCGACGCGCTGTGGAATCCGCCAACCATCTAAGGCGTCGATGCGCAATTGCAGGGCTTGTAATTCCCGCAGCTCGTTTCCCGTCGGATTGTCGCGGGCTCGCTGCTGATAGTCGTCAACCATCAGCTGCAATTTATTCAGTCCTTTGGTAACGAATTGCCAGCTTGTTAAATCGTGTTCGGCGGGTAGAGCTTGGTTCAGCTGGCTGATTCGCAGCTCAGCTCGATATTCGATTTCCCCCTCATCGGCTTGTTGTTCGCCGCTAATGAGTCGCAGCAGGGTTGTCTTACCGGCGCCGTTGCGGCCGACCAATCCCACCCGTTCCCCAGGCTCGATGGCAAAGTTGGCGTGGCGAAGAATCACTTGATCGCCAAATTCTAAAGACAGCTTGTCCATGCGGAGCAGGTTCATGGGGGTATTCTAGGGCTGCTTTGCGGCCAGCAATACTGTGTGATCAAAACTTGCGGCTATCTGGGCCAGCACGGGGCTTTGATTGCCGCGGTCGGGATGATTCAGGACCGCCTGTTGGATGACATAAGGACATTTGCAGATCTAAAGGCAAGGGCGGCTACGAAGGGATAAACTCAGTCAGTCGAAATTTCGGTAGGGGGTTCGGAGTGGGCCAAGATATTAGCCGACGTCAATTTATCGTGGGGGCCTCTTCAGCGGCTGCGATCGGGAGTCTTGGAGCTTGCGCTGAGCCAGGCTCAGATAGTTTTACCGCGCCTGAGGGCGTGGAATTGGGGCCGTTTGGTGCCGATTCCGAGGCCGAGGAAGTAACCGCCGGATTGGATTTGACCGGCAAGACCGCTTTAGTCACGGGGGCTACCTCCGGCCTTGGCTATGAAACCATGCGGATATTGGCCTTGCGGGGCGCCCATGTGATCGGGACCGGCCGTAGCCTGGAAAAGGCCGAAAGGGCTTGTGCCAGCATTACCGGTACCGGTAAAGCGACGCCTGTCGTTTTGGAATTATCAGACCTAGACTCTGTCCGGCGTTGTTCGGAGCAAGTGCTGGAATTGAACACGCCCATCGACATGTTGATTTTGAATGCGGGCATTATGGCGCTGCCGGAGCTTGAACAAGTCAATGGTATTGAGCGCCATTTCTTCGTGAATCATCTGGGGCATTTTGCATTGGGGCGAAATTTGCTGTCAGCGGTCACCGCTTCGGAAGCAGGTCGGATCGTCGTGCTCAGTAGTAGTGGGCATATGTGGGCGCCAGAAGGCGGCATACAATTCGATAACTTAAGTGGCGAACAAGGCTACGAGCCGATGAAAATGTATGGCCAGTCTAAATTGGCCAACGGCCTGTTCGCTTTCGAGTTGGCGCGCCGCCTGGCCGAAACCAATGCCACCGCAAATGCTGTGCATCCGGGTATTATCAATACTAATCTTGCACGACACTTTCCGAAATGGCAGCTTGTCTTTGCCAAGCTATTTGGGTGGGTTTTTATGAAGTCCACCGAGGAGGGTGCGGCCACGCAATGTTATGTAGCCGCCAATCCACAAGTAGCCGATCTATCGGGCTATTATTTTGCCGATTGCAATCCCGTCGTTCCTGATCCACGCATGGCAGATAAGGCCTTGGCGCAACGCTTGTGGGATGTATCGGAAGAAATTTGTGCCAGTTCGATAATTGCCTAATCGCTATTGTCGATTTGCGATCTATGCCAGTGGCCAACAAACTTTCTAGAACGCGGATATTGCTTGCTGTCACACTCGGCTTTTTAGTGGCAAGTAACCTTAACTGGGCCGTTGCAGAATTCATTCTGAATCCGTGGGCAGTGCCCCGTTTCGACGGATTCATGCGCAGTGGCGAGGACGCCATGGGTGTCAACATTATGAAAATGCTCGTGGGGTTTTTACCCGCGCTGCTGGTGTCCGTTTATTTGCTGTTAGTTTTGCCGCGCCCCCCGTCCTGGCCGCGCCGCGCTCTAATGGCCACCTTACTGGTCTGTTTTCCGGCATTTTTCGGTACCTATACCTTCTTGTCCGGCTGGGGAAACGTGAATTGGCAGCCCTTAATGGGTGCCGCCGTCGCAGATACTTTTTGTATAGGCGTGGGCACCCTCATAGCTGGCTGGTTATTACGACAAGGTTTAGCGCGCTAGTTCCGCTGCGATTGTTGATGGCCGGCGCAGCGATGACCGGGTCGGTACTCGCTAGCTGGATTGTTCGATTGTCTGCGAAGGCGTGTCTGCATTGGCTGGGATTTCAGCGCAATAGTTCACCCTAGTGTCTGATTTTTCACCGTCACGAACAAATACCCGGTACTGAGAATAGTCAGGAAGAATCCCAAATTCGCCAGTGTATCGATAGCAGTAGAAATTCTCGAACAGAAAAATTTTGGGTGGAAAGTAAGTAAAACTAGCAAACATGCCGATCAAGACCAGATAGATTGGCAAAGCACAACGGCGAAGTTCCAGAGACAGCGGCGCGGCAGTTAGAGTCTTAAAGCTAATGTACTGTCCCAGGGCAATGCCAAATACCATAATCATTAGCATCGTCGGCAGTGAAGCCTTACCGCTGATCGACGTGACGTAGTACATGTAACTATAGTAACTAAGGAATATGGCAACGGGCGTTGCCGCCAGTGCCAGCGCCTTACCCAGCCAGAAATTGTTGGCGATTGAGCGTGTGTATGTGTATTGAATCAGGGCGTAGATCAGTCCTGGCCAAAAGTACATTTTTGTATGTTCCCAGGCACTCTCGTTAACGGCAGCCAAAAAAGCCAGGGGGCGCCAGTATTCCGAAAGCTCAAAGGCAAAGTGCAGCACCGAGCCGACGACGCAGACCCACACTACGCAGCCTGCTTCCCAAAGTCCTAAAATCAGTTTGCGATTCACTGGATTTACCGTCCGAGCACCATAGTTCTTTATGCGGTGCTGGCAAGAAATGCCAAGCCCGTTGCCGCTATCGCTGCACCGGCTATTCGCAGTAACCATTTGCCCTTTTTGTAATGTTGCGCGATATCACCCACTAAGACGCCGGTGATGTGTAACACGGTGGTGCCCGCTAAGAATCCGGCGGCATAGGTCACGGGGTTGGCAACTTTTGGCATTTCCATGCCATGGGCATAGCCGTGGAATATCGCGAAAAACCCGACCACGGATAGGGCCAGAGACAAAGGTAGTTTTTTGTCAATGGCAATGGCCGCACCCAAGCCCAGCACGGAAAGCGCGATGCCGACTTCTATGGCCGACAAGCCGAGATCCCAGGTACCCAACAGTCCGCCGATTGACATGACCCCGACGAATGTCGCTGGGACCGTCCAAATTGCCCGCCCGCCAATTTGTGCGCTCACGATTCCCACACTGACCATGGCTAAAAAATGGTCTAAACCAAGAACTGGGTGTATCAGGCCGCCTAAGAATGATCCGTACGGCAAGCTACTACCTTCATGGCCGAAGGCCAGTGTCGGCAAAAATAAAGCGACGATTAGGCAGCCATACAGCCGCCTGCGACGCGCAGACTGCATTGAGTATCCGATTGTATGCATCATTATCGAGCCTGGGTCTTTGCTTCTAATAGAAAGTTGATAACTACCCGATTTGCTTCTTCGGGTTTGTCGTAAATGGCGGCGTGGCCGGCGCCGGCAATGACCTCCGTCGCAAGTTGTGGCATTAATTTTTTGGCCCGCTTGGCAACCTGATGAGGTTTATAAAGCACTTCGTGCTGACCAAATACCAGCAGCCCCGGCGACTCGAAGCGCCTGAGAATCTTCTTGGGCTCCGATAAAAAGAACTTACGCAGTACGTTCAATCCTTTTAAGAGGTCAACTTTTTGTGAGTTTTCGTCGTAGACACCCACGGACCGGTCTACACGGTAGTGTCGCGTACACAAAGCCATCAGTCGTGCAAGTTGTCGGTCGAAGGTGCCGAATGAACCCCCGGGACTTTTCGATGATACCGATTTGGCCGTTAGATCGTCGGCCAGTTCATTGGAGTTTTTACTTTTATTGAGAACCTTGGTGAGCCAAATTTTCACCGGCAACTTGGCGCGAGAGATACCCGTGGGGCTCAGCATCACGACCTTGCGCACGCGGCCCGGCGCGTGAATTCCAAGTTTTAGAACGATCCAGCCGCCGACGCTGGTGCCGGCGAAGTGGGCGCGGTCGATATGCAAACCGTCCAAAACATCACAGAGCCAGTCGGAGTAGTCATTGTTTAGGAACGATGGGGGATTGGGATCGCTGCGGCCAGGTTGTCCGACGATGTCCAGGGCATAAACACGAAAATGTTCGGCGAATTGGGGTATCTGTTTGCGCCACAGCGGTGCACAACCGGCAACGCCGGGAACTAGAACCAGTGGTTCGGCATTCTCCGGGCCGGCCACCAGCATATGCGTGTGGCCGAAACGAGTCTTAACGAATCTTGATTCGATTGGGCAGTCAATCAGCTTTAGTGCCTCGTCGTACCAGGACATGATGGCTTGGTATCCCGCAGTGCTTTTGTACAGGGCAAATTTTTGATCTTCGATGAGCGTACTGTCCATCGGCTTAAGTAGCGATCTACTGGACTTTATGGATTGTTCGGCGCCAGCCTGACTCGATGGCGTCATATTCTTATCCCCGTGCTTGAAAAGTGTCTTAGCGACTAGATTGTCATATTGAGCGTGTCTTCTAGGGTTGAATTCGTTGCTGAATAGATATCGGTTTCAGCGGATCGGCTGGCGCGCACTAGCGTGAAGCAGGCCGGGACAGCCTGCGGGGGCAAGCCCGGGTCTTATGATTGCTTAGGGCTTGCTGCGGCGCCGCGTCAACGATTTCCAGTCCGGGATCAAGGTACAGTAGAACCGGCAAAACTCCCGCAGGGCTCAGCTTTGCGCCAGATCTTTCGGTGCAGAATCTGGCCTTTATCCGTGTCGCGGCTGATGGACAACGGCGCAGGACGCCGTGTGCTCAGCTAGGCACCCAGTCGCTATGCAGCGCGAGGCGCAGCATTTGCCGAGTCTCGGTGTAGTCTACGTTGGGACTATGCTGCACACACCGGTTGTCCCAGATGAGCAGTGACTTGTTATACCAGCGCACGCGGCACTGAAAGCGATCTTGCAGGGCATGGGCTTTTAGCATTTCAAGAATGGGCGTGCTTTCGTGGGGATGTAATCCTTTAATGGCCGTGGTCCAGGCTTTGTTAATGAACAACATCTTACGCCCCGTTTCCGGATGCTTGCAGATCAAGGGATGTTCGACCTGAGGAAACTTCTTGCGCATGGTGGCGAGGCGTTCTAATGCCTCCACTTCTGAAATCGCATAGTGGCCCGAATTCATCCCATACTGGAGCACATCGTGAATGGCAATTTTGTCTTCAAGAAATTCCTGCATGGGCTTGGACAGGTATTCATAGGACAGGTAGTGACTGGCAAACAAAGTATCACCGCCGGCTTTAGGTACATCCACGGCATACAACATCGCGCCGAGACTGGGATTTTTTTGGTAGCTGTGGTCCATGTGCCAACCGAGATTTTGGGTCGAAAGTTTTTTCTGCCCCCCTGCCCCCCGAAAGAAATAAATGCCCGGCGTTTCAGTGCGATTGGGCAAGAAGGGCTCATCTTCGAGTTTGCCGAAGCGCTGTCCAAATTCGGCGAAACTGGCCTGATCTAGCTCTTGGTCACGAAATACCACCACGGAATAGTCGAGGAAGGCCTGGTAGATGGCGTCGAAACTTGCCTCATCTAGATTTGCCAGGTCAACGCCGAATATTTCGCAACCCAGCGCGCCGGTGAGGGGTCTGATGTCGAGACTGTTGGCCTGGGTGGCCGCTTGGGGGCTCGCCATGGTTTGCGCTCCTGAGCTTTTCGCTCAATACCTATCCAATTGTTATAAAAGTATAACAATTGGATAGGTCAGGCAAGATGGAGGGGCCAGAGTCCCTACTGAACGTGCGTCTGCGTCCGCGACAGGCGTTGGCGCCAGGCGATTATCTGGGCCCTTCAATGGTCGGTTTTATTGCAATGACGGCCTTTACGACAGCGACATCGGTATTGCCGTGCTATGTGCCCTGGCGTTTACGGCCTGGCCAAGCTAACAGCGTGAGTGCACTGCCCAGCAATAGTGCCGCCCCCGGCAAGGGGACCACGGCCGAGCCGTAACTGAGATCATCCAGACCCACGCCGTCGGAACCCGGCGGCGCTAGGTTGGCCGAGTTCAGGTGAATATCGATGCTGGCCACTGGCATATCCGTAACAAAGCCCAGAAAAACCGTTTCACCATCGTCGGGATTGATGGGATAGGCATCGCTAAAAAGTACGTCGATGTTGCCGTCGCGGTCGATATCAAATCCGGTCGTGGTCTTGCCCTTTTCGATATCCGCGAAAAACGCGCCGAAGGCCGATTGCGGTGAATTCAGGCTAAGTTGCAATACTCCACCATTCCCCGCGGCGCCTTGTACGAATAAACCTGGAAAGAGCAGCTGATCTCCACTGTTAGGACCCACTTCCAAATCTGCTTCGCCGACCTGCAAGTTTTGGTCGGGATTAATGCCGGGAGTAGCGCTGAAGTTCAGTATGGGTGCGCCGCTCAGAGTCGCATACTCGTTCCCGGTCAGGAGGACATTACCGCCCGAGGCATCAGGCGACTCGAAGTCTATGGTCGTGACGCCGCTGCTGACGGCAGACCAGGCTGCGTAGTCGGTGTAAACCACGATGGTGGCCGCGTTAACACCGGATGCAATAGAGCAAAAAATGGCCAGCAAGGCCATGGCAGATTTCGTCACAGTAACCCCTTTAGAGCTGACGGATTATGCTTCCGGTTCACCTGGGGGCGAACCGTGTTGTGAGTAAAAGCCTACTTAAAGGGGCAGGGCAAGATTGCCGAGACTTAACATATCTGAAGCTGGGAAGTTCAGAGACGAGACGGGGAGCACACTTTCCGGGCGTCGCAGGATCACCTGATGAGCCTGGCTGCGCATAAACTGCCGGCTCAGTCTCCCCCACGGGCTGAGAGCCAACAAACGAAAAGAATACCCGGAGTGTCTTGGCGGTCCGCTATGCGGGCCGCTTTTTTTGCGGGGCTAGTAGAAACGGGCTGCAAGTCATAAGCCGGGCGCCACTGATAGAGGCGCCCGGCTTATTGCGGAAACTACTCCGTCAACATGTCTGCCGTTTTCTGCTTGGCATCATCGACGGCTTCGCCCGTTGCATCCGCGGCATCGCTGATGGCGTCGCCTGTTGCATCGGCGATGTCACCGGCTGTTTCGACCGTGGCATCCACCGCGTCACCGGCGGCGTCAACAGTGGCATCCACCGCGTCGCCGACCGCCTCGCCGGCAGCTTCCATCGCATCGCCCGTGGCGTCAACAGCATCGCCCACGGCGTCACCCGCGGCATCCATCGCATCGCCGGTCGCATCGACAATATTGCCGGCGGTATCGCCCACGGCGTCTGCAGCGCTGCCCATGGCGTCACCGACCGAGTCGGCGGCATCACCCATAGAATCAGCAGCGTCCTCCATGGACGATTTGCCTGAGTCGCCGCAAGCAGCAAGCAGCACGGCTACTGTGGCTACGATTAGCCAGTTTAGAGCCTTATTTGTCATCTTCAATCTCTCCCTACGGAATAGCCTGACCCGCGAACTATAGGCAGCAGTGCCGCGGTAATCTACTGATTGTAGCCTACAGGCCCTATGTTAGGGCGATACAAGGGGTGGCCAACGCAATTCCGAGGCCGTCAGGGCGCCAATTTGCGCTTGCTGCAGTGCATTCGGGATGTTTGCCTCGTCCTCGGAGATCGGTACCCGGCCACCCATGATTTCCGCAAAGTTTTGGGGGAAAAGTGGTTCGCGCATCGGCTCGGCGTAGCCGTCGGGATACCGTGGCAGTCCCGTGGCTAGGTCATATTTGTCAGTGGCTCCCAGTGTGTGGAGCATTTCGTGGGCGATGACGACGCTATTGCTGCCCCGCAATCGCTGGTTGGCGAACACGTGGGCAATGCCAATGCGGCCTTCTTTCAAGCCTAAGGAATGGGGCAGGCGCGGTGTCATCTTTGGGTCGTGGTAGATCAAGAAAATACGTATATCGGGGTCTGGTCCCGGTTGCTCGGCGAGACTGCGCCAGGCCCAGTATCGGAACTTAAGGCTCCAATACATCACCGCCAGCATATTTGCCGAGGGGGGTGGCGAGGGCGGCAACTCGTCAAGGCTTCGTCCGAGATTAACGCGGAAGGGTCGGTCTAGCGCCAGGCCATAGCGTTTTGCTTCTGCGCTCAGAAATTTTTCGATGCCCGTGAAATCCTCGGTTGCTAGTCCTTCCAGGTAGTTTTGGGTACCAACTTGGTCGTCACCCGCAATGGGGTACAGGCCAACCCAGAGGGTTTCGTCCCAACTCGTGACGCGGGCCTGGCCAATGAAATTCCCCGCCACTATCATGATGCCGACGATCAGGACCGTGGCCTGCCGAAAGATGCGCAGCGCATTGCTTGAACGAGCCATTTGGCCAGCCTAAACCACTCGGCTGCTGGCCGCCTGTGAACCGTGTCGGATTCGGAGCCTCGGGCCGGTAAGACATGCTCATCGGTCGACCGCGCTGTTGGAATCGGCTCTAAGCACTACAAGCTTGCTGGGTATACTCCCGTCGTGAACGGCCGCGGAATGTACGTTCTCGTACCTGTCGCGCTGAGGTTTCGACGTATTGGCCGTTTTCCCACAGCCTATTGTTCACTTTATTGATGAAGGCCAAGCATTGTCCAATGTAAAACAAGAAAAAGCATTGCTGACTTTGCTGTTTTGCCAGCCTTGACCTGCCAATGCCTTCCGTCCCACTTGATATCGACCTACCCGCTAGCTGTCACGGCCGCATAGCCGCGCAAGCATTCCGCGATCATGTGGCGCTTATCGACGGTGGCCGGCGATTAACCCATGCGCAATTTTGGCAGACCGCTGAGCAACTAGCGCGGGGTCTGAGCCAATTGGGCCTGGAGCCGGGTGCCCGCGTGGCCATGTGGTTGAACAATTGTGTGGAGTACCTGCAGCTCAGTGTCGCGCTGGAGATCGCCGGCTTGGTCCGCGTGCCCCTTAATGCACGCTATACCGGCACACAAGTTCAAGCCATCATCGACGACTGCACGGCAACATTGCTGTTTGCTGACGAGCCTAGAAAACGTCAACTGCCCTGCAGTACGGCCTGCATCGCTATCGGCACTGACCAGTGGCAAGCGTTGTTTCGCGAGGGTTCATCGGCGGATCTATACCAGGCAATACCCACGGATCTTTGTTCCCTAAATTACACCTCGGGTAGCACGGGTGAACCCAAGGGCGTGATGCTAAGCCACCGCAATTGGGCGGCGGTCTATCGAAATCTTTTGTGTGATCGCGACATCCGCGCCGATGATCGACTGCTGCACGTTGGGCCGCTATCCCACGCAAGCGGTGCCTACTTCATGCCGTTTTTTCTGCGGGGGGCCACCAGCATCATTAGCGCGCCGCGCATAGGTGGCATGCTGCGGAGCCTCGAGAACGAAGGGGTAACGGTCTTGACCTGCGTCCCCAGTTTGTTGACACGTTTGCTAAAGGACGCGCGACTTGCCTCGATTGATTTAGCCAAGCTACGGCAAATTGGCTACGGTGGAGAGCCGATTGCTGCTAGCAGTTTGCAGGCGGCGTGGGCGCACTTCGGCCCCATCCTGGTGCCGAATTATGGTTTGACCGAGGCCATGATGACCGTGTGCTTTATGCCCGCGGATGAACTCGCGCTAAGCCGTGAACCGCGTCAGGATGTGTTGGGCCGCCCCTATCAACATGTTGAAGTGGTATTGCGTGATGATCTAGGCCACCCGGTGGGCGAGGGCGAGGTGGGGGAGGTCACGGTTCGTGGCGAGCATGTGATGCAGGGCTACTGGGGCCGAGCGGCGGAAACGGCGAAAGTACTGCGCGATGGCTGGCTTTATTCTGGCGACCTGGCCCGGTGCGATACGGACGGAATTTATCGTTTGGCGGGTAGAAAGAAAGACATGCTGATTTGCGGCGGCTTCAACATTTATCCGCAGGAAGTCGCAGCGGTTGTTGCCCAGTGTCCGGGCGTTGTAGAAGTTGCGGTACTGGGTCTGGCGGATCCGGACTGGGGTGAGGTGCCCGTGGCCTTCGTGGCCGGGCATGGCTTGCAACGTAAAGACTTAACGGCTTTCACCCGGCCCAGATTGGGTATTCGCAGTCCCAAGCGTTGGATAATCTGCGACAGCTTGCCGCGCAACTTGGCCGGGAAAATCGATACGCAACAATTACGCGCTGAATTGCAAGCCAGGGATTCTGATATTCATGCCTAGTAGCGATGTCGTCATTGTGGGATTTGCCCGCACGCCCTTCGGTCGTTTTTTCGGTCGCTTGCAAGGCTATTCGGCCCATACCTTGGCTGCGGTATGTATTGACCAACTCATGCGGCGCACCGGCATTCCGGCCACGGCCGTAGATGGTTTGTATGCTGGCGTTGGCATGGCTGCTGGGGGCGTTTTCTCCGCGGCGCGCCAGGCGGTGTTGGCCAGTGCCTTAAGCGATCACACGCCGTCGGTGGCGGTGGATCGGGCCTGCTGTTCGGGGATGACCGCCTTGGGATTGGCGCGCCGAGAAATATTGCTCGGCGAGGCAGACCTGTTACTTTGTGGCGGCTTTGAAAGTTTGTCGCGTACGCCCCTGTGGGCGAGTCGCAAGCAGCGCACCGCACCCGGTGATCCGGATGCTTGGTCGCCCGAGCCGGAAGTTTATGATCCACTGCTTTTGCGCAGTCCCGATGCGGGCAAAGCCATCGCGGAATATACCGGCGATGAGGCGGTGGCCCGCGGTGTCGGTCGCGAGATGCAAGACGATTGGGCGGCGCAGAGTCACGCTCGCTATTTCGCCGCGGAGCGGAGCGGTTATTTTTTGGCCGAACGGATTAGCTTGCCCGAATTGGACAGCGACGAAGGACCACGCGCGCAAGCCAGTACAGAAAAGTTGGCGAGACTGGCGACGATTTATTCCAGTCCCACCATCACGGCGGGTAACGCGCCGGGACTGTCTGATGGCGCGGCTTTTTTAGCGCTCGCCAGCGTTGCGAAAGCGCATGAACTTGGTCTCGATATTTTGGCTCGGCTAAGTGACTATGTGAACGTTGCTGACGGCCCGACATCCGGATCCTATACGCCAGCCTTGGGTATCCAAAGTTTGCTAGAGCGCTCTGCGCTGTGCCTGCAAGATTTAGAATTGTTGGAGATCAATGAAGCCTACGCGGCGACGCCGTTGGTGAGCACCCTTTTCATGTCAGAGGGCGATGTGGCCGCAGCGGAAGTCTTGCGGGCCAAAACCAACCTGCACGGCGGTGCTGTTGCCATTGGTCATCCACTGGGCGCCAGCGGTGCGCGAATCGTCATGACCTTGGCGAGTGCTTTGCGTAAACGCGGTGGGGGTTGTGGCGCGGCGGCGATTTGCGGGGGTTTTGGGCAGGGGGATGCGGTGCTCGTTGAGGTCGACGGGTAGAAAAGGGGGCAGTGAGCTGTTTAGCCCCGCCTCACTCCACCCTCATGATCTTCAAGATATGGCACCCACCCCAAAGCCAACAGAGACACCTGAACATCGGCCACGCGTGGCCGAATATGCTTTTCCTTAAGTTCTTCCGTCTGTGCGTCATAAGCGGACTCTAACTCGGCGACATCGTCATCGAATTTCTGCTCCAGCTCGGCCAGTTTTTTCTGCACAGCGCGCACACTTTCTTCGGCACGGCGCACATCGCCACTTTCCTGGCCAATGCGGCCCGCTTTACGTACCGCCGTTCCCACTCGCGATGCGGATGTTGCGGAAATACGTTTTCTGCCCAGCAGAGCGCCCAAGACCGCCGTACCCAGGGATAAGGCCGCATCGAGTTTTTGACCGCTGGCTTGCTCGGCTTGTTTTTCGAGCGTTTGCTGGGCTCTGCGCAAGCGATCTTCCAAGGTGGCGACTTTTTTTTCATAGCTTTCACGAAGCTTAGCGACTTTAAGATCTCGTTTGTCGTTGCCCAGTTGTTGCAGGCGTATACGAAAGTCACGCTGTGTTTCCCCCGGTTTGGAGGTGGTTTTGTGGACCGCACTCTTGAATAGGACCAGAGCCCGGTTCGCTCGCAGCCAACGTTTTAGATCTTTGTCCCATGTTTTGTATTGTTTGGCGCGACCGAGGCAGGCGGGTAATTCGGCAAAGCCTGCATCCGGATCGGGCCGCGTATCCAAATCACTTGGCTTCAACATCAGCGGCGAGTCATCGGCCCAGTCCACATCGCCCGACTCGTCATCAGGGTCCACGGTTAGTAAATAGTCTTCGCGCTGATTGATTTGCAAACTGGCGTTAAAAAAATTAACGCTGCCCGCTGCCAGCAGACTGGGATAGTAAACTAGTGTTTCGCCGGCACTGGGCATTTGGCTGCTTGGCAAAAAAACCTCGCGGATATCGGGGTCGAGCACGGGTCGCGCGCCGCTGCTGCGTAGTTTAGGCGTATTTTGCGGCAACTCGTCAGGCACACTCGATTCAGTTTGATCTTTACTCAGTTGTTTTATTTGATCTCGCGTTAGCGGTCCCGCCAGGTATGACATCACCCAGCGTGTTTCGAACAGCACCGGTTCGCTCTCATGCACGTTGTGCAACAAAAAGCGGCGCTTGCCCAAGCCGGCCAGCGTTTTATCCAAGGTTTCCGGGTTAAGCTGGTTTGCCCCCGATGCGCCCAATAAGCCTTCACGCACTCTGGCTTTATCCCGTTTGGTTTGTAGGCGTCCAATGAACCAGGTGCCGGTGTTGGATAAGCCTTTGTAGTCTAAGTCCACGGGGTTTTGTGTCGCCAACACCAGGCCTAGGCCGTAGGCGCGTGCCTGTTTCAGCAGGGTGAGTAGCGGCTGTTTTGAGGGCGGATTCGCCACCGGCGGCATGTAGCCGAAGATCTCGTCCATGTAAAGAATTGCGCGCAGTGATCCCGAACCCGGCTGACTGCGCATCCAGCCTAACAGCTCAGTTAGTAACAGTGTGACGAAGAACATCCGTTCTGCGTCGCTCAAATGCGCGATAGACATGACGCTGACGCGGGGTTTGCCCGCGGCGTTGTAGAGTAGCCCGTCAATGTTCATGGTCTCGCCCTGCATCCAGGCATCGAAACCGGGCGCTGCTAATAAATTGTTTAGCTTGAGGGCAAAGGCGAAGCGATCTTTCGGCGGGAAAAAATTATCCAATTCCATGACACCCACGCGATCAATACCCGGGTCTTGTACCGCCGCAATGAGGCCTGCTAGGTCTAAGGATTTTCCAGCCTGCCATGCCTTATCTAAAATGCTGGTAATCAGAATATGTTCCGGACTGCTCAGGGGGTCGTCGGCCAGGTCGATGAGTGTCAGTAGACTGGTCGCCGTGCCTTGCAGCCGGTCACGATAGAGATCCCTGTCCGCCAACAACTCGGCCGTGGGCGGCGAGAATTCTTTCAGCACCGACACCGGCATGCCCGCGGAACTTCCGGGTGTGTAAATCGCCATCTCTGCCGCCGCATGTAGGGCTTTGATACGCGCGGGTGTTTGCCCCCAAGCCTGCAAACCCTCGCGCCAGAGTTTCGCCTTGGCGGCGGCAAACTCCGCTGGCGTTTGTCCCTGCTCGGTGGCGGCTCGTGGATCGACCCAGGGCGCGAAATCCTCGCCCCTAAGACGCGGAAAACTCAGTAACAGGTTGCCCAAGTCCCCCTTGGGGTCAATGGCTATGACCGGTATATGGTCCAGGGCGGCTTCTTCGATCATGCCGATGCCCAGGCCCGTCTTACCGCTGCCGGTCATGCCGATGATGACAGCATGGGTGCTCAAGTCCTTAGAGTCGTAAAGAACCAGCTCCTTCGTGGTTGCTTTGGTTTCTGCATCAAACCGGCGGCCAAGGTAGAAAGCGCCGAGTTTTTCGAAATCCTGCATGCTGCGTTCCTAGTGGTTAGGTGTTAGCTGGATTGTAGCTGGCCTAAGTCCACGGTCATCCCAGGCTGCGTGAGTTTCACCCAAGGTGCGCCTTCTTTTTTCAGCCGTTTGCTGAATTCCTCCGCGGCATCTTGTTCGCCATGCACCAAACAGACTGGTGGTGGTGTTTCGAAGCCGTTGTACCAGCGCGCTAGATCGTCCTGATCACCATGGGCCGAGAGTCCCCCGACGGTGTGGATTTTCGCGGCTACTCGGATGCTTTGATGATGAATACGCACATGCTCATGACCATCGACCAACCTGCGGCCAAACGAGCCCTTGGCTTGGTAGCCCACCATGATGACCTGGGTTTGGGGTCGCCAAAGCTGATGCTTAAAGTGATGAAGAATTCGGCCGCCCGTGCACATGCCGCTGCCGGCAATGACGATGGCGCCACTCTTGATCTCATTGATCTTGCGCGATTCGTCCGCCGAGCTGGACATCACCAAATTTGGCAGCAGGGGCATTTCGTTGTGCTTGCGTCGCAGCCGGGTTGCGTCTTCATCATAGAGATGCGGATAGCGCCAGTAAATTTCCGTCGCCTGGATGGCCATGGGGCTGTCCAGAAAAATTTGCCAGTTCTTTAAGTTCCACTCGTCATAATGGCGCCCCAGTTGATACAAGATTTCTTGACTGCGTCCCACGGCAAAGGCGGGAATCAAAATATTGCCGCGTTCATGATCTGCCGTGGCGATTATTTCCGCGATTTCCTTCAGCGTTTCGTCGCGATCACGGTGAAAACGACCGCCGTAAGTGCTTTCCATGAGCACTAGGTCTGCCGATTCAATGCTATCCGGATCTCTGAGTATGGGCGTATCGTATTGCCCTAAATCGCCGCTAAAAACCAGCTTACGAGTCAAGCCCTCGGCTTTTAATTCGACTTCGACAATGCCCGAGCCGAGGATATGCCCGGCATCCCGGAAGCAGACTTTCATCCCCGGGATAATAGGATGGTTCTCGCCATAGCGGAGAGTCTTTAGCTGCTTGCACGCCTGCTCGGCATCTTCAACCGTATACAAGGGCTCAAGGGGCGATTTTCCCTGGCGTTGTCGACGTTTGTTTTCTCGCTCGGTGTCGCGTTCGCCCAACTCCGCGGAATCCGCCAGCATGACCCAGGCAAAATCGCGGCTTGCCTGATGGGTATAGATGGGTCCGGTATAGCCCCGCTTCACCAATAGTGGCAGCCGTCCCGCATGATCAATATGGGCGTGGCTGAGCACGACGGCATCGAGACTGTGGGGGTCGAAAGGGAATTCTTCGCGATTGCGGACTTTGGACTGGCGTCCGCCCTGGATCATTCCGCAGTCGAGCAGCACACGCTGACCGCCAATATGCAGGATATGGCAGGATCCGGTGACTTCACCGGCGGCCCCGAAAAATTCTATATGCATCCCAAGCTAGCCTCCGTTGCTGTCTTATGCCCCCAACCCAAGGCCCGGCGCTCGCCCTAGCTGCCTGACCCGGCTTGGCGTGTCCAAATATCGCTCGCTAATCCCTGTCACTCGATCTTGATGCGAGCTCTGCTAAACTAGTTAACAGAATTCTACGCAGCTGTCAGCCTAACAAGTCTCGGGCCGCGTGTGCGCCTGCGTCGCAGCCTAGGGGGTAGGTGACCAGAATTTTTTCGCCGGTGCTGATGCGACCGGATAGTTGTTTTTTTGGGTTAGCCATAGGAGTAAAGCCATGAGTGTTGCGCGTACCACCGAAATCACCGCGAGTTCTAATAAAAGTTTCGAGGATGCCTTCGAAGCCGGCGTGAAGCGCGGTTGTAAGACGCTGGATAACGTTACTGGCGCATGGATTGCGGATCAGGAAGCGGTCATTAAAGACGGCAAAATAAAAGAGTACCGCGTGCGCATGAAAATCACCTTCGTGCTGAAGGACTAAGTATTGGCTGTAGCTTCTAAGGACCGCGGCTGAGCGGCGCCGTCGCGCTAGAGAACACTACTCAATCCTAGGGGAGGTTTTTCGATGCTTCAAGAATTTAAAGACTTTGCCATGCGTGGCAATGTTGTTGATATGGCGGTGGGCATTGTGATCGGCGGTGCTTTTGGCAAGATTGTGTCGTCGTTCGTCAATGACATCATCATGCCCCCCATTGGCAAATTGATGGGTGGCGTTGATTTTGGGCGTCTATTCATTAACTTAGGCGAGGGTGATTTTGCCAGCCTAGCGGCGGCCGAAGAAGCTGGTGCGCCGGTAATCAAGTACGGGCTATTCATTAACAACGTGCTTGATTTCCTCATTGTTGCTTTAGCAATTTTTCTGGTCGTTAGGGCTATGAATAAGTTAAAAAAACAGGAGGAAGAAGTAGCCGAAGAGCCGCCAGAGCCTGCAGAAGACGTAAAACTGCTGACGGAAATTCGCGACGCTTTGCGTGCCAAGAACTAATCAGCGGAATTCTAATTGGCGCGGAATCAGCGCGTCGCAATCATGTAGTAGGGAGATCAATCATGGCAAAACTCGAAACCATTGAGGGCATTGGCCCGGTAAACAGTGAAAAACTGGAGTCCGCGGGCATCACGAGCTGCGAGAATTTGCTCGAAGCTGGTGGGAACAAGGCTGGCCGCGCTGAAATCGCGAGCAAATCCGGGCTCTCTGAAGCTCAGGTCCTGAAATTCGTTAATCATGCTGACCTGATGCGCATTAAGGGTATCGGCGGCGAGTACTCAGAGCTTTTGGAGTGTTCGGGGGTTGATTCCGTGCTTGAATTGGCCCAGCGCAACGCCGCGAACTTAACGGCGAAGATGACCGAAGTAAACGAAGAAAAGAAACTGGTCCGGGCGTTGCCGACGGAGTCTCAAGTAGAAGATTGGATCGGCCAGGCGAAGAAATTACCACGCGCGGTTAGTCACTAATTTTTGTTGGTCCCAAAAAGCCCGTCACCATAGGTGGCGGGCTTTTTTTATCGTCGAGAGTTAGCTGCTACTCGCCGAAACTAGGTCTAAGAAATCGCGCACTCGGCACTGCCGTGCTGCAGTTTACTAAGAATTGGGAGACGAATTTTTCCGGTAGGCGCGCCGCCCTGCCAGCTGAATCCCCAAGACCGCGAGTCCGGCAAAAATCAGCAAGGCAATCCAAAATGCTTGCCTTGCTTCGAGAATTTGAAATAAAAGTCCATGAATTAGGCATAAGGCAAAGCCGAGGTAACTGAGTCGCTGCACTTTCTTCCAGCGTTTTGGGCTGAGTTTGCGCAGTGCCCAATTGTTAGAAATGCCGAGTAGCACCAGCAGGATCAAGGCCAAGGCAGTGCCAGTGATGGCCCCCCAATTAAAAAATTCGGCGCGTAACCGGGCGGATGGCGCTGCCAGGCTGTTGGTGACGGCGGCCACATACTCGCCATTCATGGCTTCGAGATTGCCCAAGGCAAAATGAATTAGGCCGACGATTGCGGCCCAGATCCCCAGATCTCGGCGCGGCAACAGGTTGGCTATGGGCTTGGACGCCGCTAGGCTGCGTCTTGGGCCTATCGTCAGTACGGCTGCATAAAGCAGCAAACACAACCAGGCTGTCGCCAGACTGCTACGATCTAGGGACCCTGTCGCGGGCCCGACAAACCAGCTGAGCATAAGGGTGCCGAGGGTAACACCGGCCAGTAGCCCATGACGGCGGGCGCGGGACATCTACCAGGGGATCAATCGACCCTCCTCGTAGTTCAAAAATTGTCCATTGTTTTCTAGGGTGATGTCGTCGATTAACTTGAGCATCGCGGTCACACTTTCTTCTGGAGAGATGCCTTGCGGATTCACAAAGCCCGGCGTGGTGTTCACCGTACCGGGTGACAACATCACCGTGCTTACTTCTTGCTTCTTGCTTTCGAAAGACAAGGTGTACATGAGCATGTTCAGAGCCGCTTTGCTGGCTCGATAGCTATACATCATCGGCATTTTCGGACTTTCGGCAAACGAGCCGGCCTTACTGGAAAGGATGATGATTTTTTTCTGGCCAGACTGAGCGACATGGGGCATAAATACCGATGCTAGCTTCAGGGGGGCCAAAGCATTGACTTCGAAACTTTGTCGAGCCATATCAAAATCCACGCCGTCGGCGCGCTTGAAGGCTGATTTATATCTCGGCGTGATGGCCGCGTTACTGAGCAGAATATCGATGGGCTGATCGGCATAGCGCTCAGCCAGCGCCTGCATGCCGGCGTGGTCAGTTACATCTAAAGCCTCAACGACGACTTGGCCATCTTCGCTGGCCAGCGCGTTAAGATCCTCAGCAGCCTCCGGCTTGCGTGCCGTGGCGATCACGTTCCAATCGCGAGCCGCAAATTGCCGCACAAATTCAAGCCCGATGCCCCGGTTTGCGCCGGTAATTAAAACCGTGGGACGATCCGCATCCAAGGTTGCGCAGGCCGGGGCGCTAAAGACGCTGATTACCGCAGCCAGTAGTCCGATTATTGTTCGTGTCATCAAAGCGCCTCCACCGGCTGTGCTTGTTCGAGATGGATGTTTTGCCACAGTCGAGTTGTGCGAACCCGGCATGGGTCTTGTCTGACCGACTTGTGGTCAAAGTGCTCGGCTCTTGGCCGTTGCGTTGTAAGATAGACTTGCCATTTGTCGCTGCGTTGCCGCATTCGTCGCCGTTTATGAATCCGGTGCAGCGTTGCGGGCGAAATAGACCAAATGGACTGCAAGGGTTTAGTCTAGCTGGGTGAGTTGCCAGTTCTTCACGAGCCGCTTTTTGATGTTGATGCCATGAACAGCTCTGATTCTGCTGGTTTGATAGAGCAATCTGGAAACCCGTTCGCCGCGGAACTCTTGGAGCGCAGCGCGTCGGGTTTCGCCGGCTACGCCGCCAACGCCATGCTAGACCGGTGTCCGGATCTTCGCGAGCGCTATCAGCCGGATCCTTTCGCAAACTGGAAAGGCCATATTACGCAACGAATCCTGGAATTGGCCGCCGCAGTCAACACTGGTGAACCCTTGGTGTTTTCATCGCGGGTGATGTGGTCGCGGAAAGCTTTCCTAGCGCGCGGACAAGATGAATCTGACTTGCATACCAGCCTGGTGGCGCTGCGAGAAGTGTTGTCGGACAATTTGCCGCCGCCCGCCGCGGATGACGTTCTAAGCTATTTGGATCAAGCGATACAGGTATTGTCAACGGCGAATGCCGAACTGGAAGAGTCCGAACTTGATCCCAGCCGCAGCAACGACCGGATAGCCTTGCGCTACTTACAAAGTGTTTTAGAAGGCAAGGTCGCGCCGGCCATCGATACGCTGCTGGCGGCGATAAAGGATGGCATGTCCGCCCAAGAAATTTACCTGGATGTGTTGTTGCCGGCGCAACGAGAAATCGGTCGCCTTTGGCATTTAGGTGATGTGACCGTCGCCGAAGAACATCTGGTGACCTTCGCCACCCAGCGAGCCATGGCGGTGGTGGTGCAATCGGTTCCGCATATCGCCCACAACGGCAAGACCATGGTAGCCGCGGCCGTCGCGGGCAATGTTCATGATATTGGTCTGCGGGCGGTTAGCGATGTTTTCCAAATGGCGGGCTGGAAAACCATTTTTCTAGGTTGCGACTTGCCCATGCAAGATCTTCCGGGCACGGTGGCGTTTTTTGAAGCCGATTTATTGGTCTTAACCGCCACGCTCAGTACGCAACTGCCCCGGACCCGACAGACGATTCGGACAGTGCGCGAGCGCTGCACAAAAGACGTGAAGATTTTGGTTGGCGGCGGCGCTCTGGATGAGGCGCCCAACATTTGGCGTAAGTTAGGCGCTGACGCTTATAGCTCAACCATCGATGAATCATTGCGGATAGGTAACCAGTTGGTTGGCTTGTAGATGTGGCAATACCGTGGCCAAGTCAGGCCACCGGTTGCGGAGGACACCGCCGAACATGAGGAGTCTGTCTGGGATTATCCTTGGCCGCCCGTCAGCGTCGTCGAAGCGCGCAGAATTCAAGTATTTGCTGGACGCAGGCTGCTGGCTGATAGCAGCCAAAGCTTGCGGCTGTTAGAAACTGCCAGTCTGCCGCCGGAAGATGTAGCCCTTGAGTTGTTAAGCCGAGTATCCATCGACAGTGTTTGTGAGTCGAAAGGTACCCCAGTGTACTGGGCTGTGCGTGATCATGGCGGTCTGTGCCCAGTTGCATGGACTTATCCAGAGCCTAGAGAGGCTTATGCTGAACTTGCAGATTGCTTTGGCTTTTTGACCCCATCACCTCAGGTTTTGTCGCGGCTGAAAATGTTCGTGCGCAATCAGGCAGTTTTTACGCCGGTTGGGTAACGGGCGAGATCTGTGGGCCTTGGAAGGGCGCCGCGGGTGCAAGCGCTTGGTTAGCGTGGGCTATTGGCGGTGGCCGCTGGTCATTGCCTCGACTTGCAGAGCAATCAATTCTAAACCCTTCGCACTGCATGGCGGCAGCTCGCTCGTGCTAGTGCCAATACTCTCGGTACGCGCTCCCCAGCGCATGACGGCACCGCCACGACTGAGGCCAGCGCCAAATGCGGTGAAGAGTATTAGATCGCCCGGTGCAACCCGCTTAGCGTCCATGGCCTCAGCAAGAGCAATGGGAATCGATGCGGCCGAAGTATTGCCATAGCGATTGACGTTGACGAATACACGCTGGGGATCAATGGACAGTTTATGACCGACAGCCTCAATAATTCGGCCATTGGCTTGATGCGGAATCATTAATTTGACGTCATCAATGGATAATCCAGTCTGTTTTAGCACCGACAAGCTCGACTTTGTCATGCCACGAACAGCGCGCCGAAAGATTTCTCGCCCGTCGAACTGTACCGTGATATCGAGCATGTCATGATTTATACGGTCCATGGCGGTCCCGAAATTGGGCACCATTAGAGCTTCCGCTGCTGCGGCGTCGTTGCCCAGCTCGGCACACAATAGGCCTTCATCGTCACGCCCAGCTTCCATGACCACGGCGCCAGAACCGTCACCAAATAGCACGGCCGTGTCGCGCTTGGCCCAATCGAGATACCAGGTCAATCGCTCGGCGGCCACGAGCAGTAGTCGACGACTGACGCCCATGCTAATTAAGCCATTGGCCACCGCGAGCCCGTAAATAAAGCCGCTGCAGCCAACATTCAAATCCATGGCCGCCACATCTTCGATCTGCAGTCTTTTTTGCACCAAGGAGGCGGTACTGGGAATGAGTGTTTCTGGACTAACGCTCGCAAATATGAGCGTATCAATGTCGCTGGCTTTAAGTCCGGCTGAGGCAATGGCGCGGCTCGCGGCTAGGTAGGCCAACTCGCCGCTACCCACATGCGACACGCGACGTTCGCGGATTCCGGTTCTTTCATAAATCCACTCGTCATTCGTGTCCATGATCGTTGATAGGTCATGGTTGGTCAGTACGGCGGGGGGGACGCAGTGTCCCCAACCGGTTATTATTGCTGGCATATAAAGTCCCTCCGACGATACCTTAGCTTAGCAGTATAGTCCGGTGACGTTGGTTGGCGGTTTAACCCGGTTTGGTGCAATTGCTCAAATGAATGATTTCTGCGTCGATGAATGCGCGGCTGTTTAAGGCCATTGCGACATCCGTCGTTATCTATTTGCTGGCGGATGCCCTGTGGAGCTATCTGCTGGGCATGCTCGGTCTGGGTTATTTGCACGCTTTCCTCGCTATGTTTTGCGGTATGTTTGCCGGGGGCTATGTAGCGGGGCGAAATTTCATTGCTGTTGCCGTCTTATTGAGTCTCGCGTTTTCGCTATTAACGTACTTTGTGGTTGCCAGGCAGCGTGAACAAGCCTTATTGGACTTGATTCTGCAGCAACACCCGATGATTTCCATTGGGTCGATCGTCGGGGCGGCCCTTGGTGCCTTGGCCGGTTATCTGCTTGCCAAGCGTTTGAGTTCCGGTGCGGTTCAAGCATAGCCAAGCACTTCTAGCGCAAGGCAAGATTCGTCAGCCGTTTAAGGCGTTGTTCGACCGGGGTGGACCTGGTCTTAGTGGCGCGCGGCTTATTATCAAGGCCTGTGGGCCTTGCGGCCTCGGGATACGCGCCACGGCCAAGAATTATCTCGAAGCTTTAAGCGTTTACTAGCGGGTAGCTGGCAGACGCGACTGAGGCTTGTCGAAAACAAGTTGCACGTCGCTGATGGCGCGTTCCAAAAAAGCACCTTCGCAGTAGCTAAAATAGTATTGCCAAGTACGAATAAATTGTTCTGAATAACCCAAGTCGCGCACTTGGTTAATTTTGCTCATAAAGGCCCGACGCCAGGCCCGCAATGTATGCGCGTAGTCAACACCAATATCCTGCAAGTCGATAAGTTGCAGATCTGAAGTGTTTGCAACTGACTGCATTATTGACCCGATGGACGGCAGGCAGCCGCCGGGGAAGATGTACTTTTTAATAAAGTCAACGGTCTTAATATGCCATTGATAGTTTCGATCAGCCATCACGATAGCTTGAATCAGCGCGCGTCCTCCGGGTTTTAAACGTTCGCTACAGGTACGAATATAGCTATCCATGAATTCGTGGCCGACTGCTTCGATCATTTCAACAGAAACTAATTTGTCATATTGACCCTCTAGGTCACGGTAGTCGCGTTTAACGACAGTTACACGATCGCTAAGCTTGGCTGCGGCGATTCTTTCGCGAGACATTTTGTATTGATTCTCTGAGATCGTCGTCGTAGTTACTCTGCAGCCGTAGTTACCCGCGGCATGCATCGCCATGCCGCCCCAGCCTGTGCCGATTTCAAGCAAGTGGTCGTTTTGGTTTAAAGCGAGTTTGGTACAGATCAGATCGAGTTTTGCAATGGATGCTTCTTCAAGGGAAGTAGCTGGTGTAGCGAAGACACCCGCGGAATACATCATGGTGGGATCGAGAAACAAATCAAAAAATTCGTTGCCCAGGTCGTAATGCGCGCCGATGTTGCGACGACTGCCGTCACGGCTATTGCGGCGCAGCCAGTGCGCCGTGCGTAAGAAGGGTCGTAGAAATCGGGTCAGTCCGCCATCCATGGCCTGCATCAATTGGGGGTTACCCGAAAAAACCCGTACAACGCTGGTCAAATCCGGCGTTGTCCACTTACCCTCGATATAAGCTTCGGAAGCACCCAGCGGTCCGCCCAGTAAGATATCCCAGTAGGCAGAGTTGTCGCTTACCGTGACATGACCCTGAGGGCCATTGGTGCCCCCGCATTCCATACGGCCGTGAGCATCCTTCACGATGAGGCCGCCATGGCTAATCGCCGATAGTTGTCGGTGAAAGACTTGTCTTGCTAGTCCGCCAGTCCCCGCAGCGGCGTTATCAGTCGCTTCCAGTTTGTTGCGGATTGTTTGTTGGTTATCGCTCATCCGTTCTGAGGCTTGCAATCCAAAACGCTTTGTACCGCGCCGTCGGGATCGAAAAATGGCCAATCTCAAGACGACCGTCGCCTAGAGTGTAGCAGGGATGCAATGGACAGCGTCAGTTGGCCGCCTGTTCCCAGGTCGACGCGTTGCAAGCTTTCTCAGCTTGCGCTCTAGCGGCTGACCGCATTTGTGGTGGCAGGCATTTATCTACGCCGGTTTCCCAGCTTGGCTTGCAGAAAACCGCAGCCTTGAATATGCCGGCGTTGCTATTTAGAGCGCATGCCTACATTTGCATAACTGCATTGGATAGCTGCGTTACATCTGGCTTGCTTGTCGCTATTATTCGACGCATGTTTAGCGGTGTCAGTTCATTCGATCATCCATAACCACGGCTGAGGATTTCTTACGCCCAACGCATTGCGTTTCTGGTCCAAAGTCAGTGAGGCCAACTCATGTCATCTTACGAAAGTACGAATAGTCGGTTTCTCGTATTGCCATCTATCACGATCATGCTAGGCGTCTTGCTGGCAAGTTGCGGGCCAGGGCCTAAGTCCTCGCCGCAAGCCCTCAACGAGTCCTACGAACTGGCGTTGGTACGATCAGAGAAGATAGCTAATCGATTCGGCTCTGGATCCGTGCGCGAGCGGGAAATGTTGGCAAGATTGTCGAACTATTTCGCGGACATGACAGCAGCATCGGTGGCCGCGGAGACGTCCGCTGTCTATGCTGAGAATGCCTATCTAAACGATAACATCGTTTTTCTTGAAGGCGCTGATGCCATAGAAAAATACTTTAGCGCTGGGGCTGCGAAAGTTGATCGCTTGAATGTGGAGTTTCTCAATGTTGGCCGTTCGGGAATTGACTACTATATTCGTTGGCGCATGAGCATACTGAGCGACCGTCTCAATGATGGTCAAGCTATGGTTTCTTATGGCGTCTCACATTTTCGTTTTGCTGACGATGGCCGTGTTCTCTTGCACAAAGACTTTTGGGACGCTGGCACGAGTGTTTACGAGTACTTGCCTTTTGTCGGGGGTATCGTGCGTTCACTAAGGGGGCGCTTGGCGCACTAGCATGTCCGCTTGCTGTTGTGCAATCGGAATTTTGCCAGGTACCTCGTGTTCGTTGGATGATGAGGTGGCGTAAAACCCGGTTGCGATGCTTGTCCGGCTCACGACAACTCTATTTTTCTATGCATGGCCTAATGAATTTCGAGCAGCGAGCCCCGGCGTCGGTGAGGCGCATTTTTGGCTGGGTTGGTCACTGTAGCGGCGAGTTCGTATTTTGATTTTGCAGACTTTATTCAGTTCGCTGCTCGTTTGCCTCTCTTTCATGCTGATTATTTGGCTGCTCAGCGTGGTCGCGAGCGATGTCAGTATTGTGGATATTTTCTGGGGTCCCTGTCTATTTGCCGCCGGCCTGACTTATGCCCTTATCCTTGCGCCTGCAGGACCCCGCTGGTATTGGGTTTTAGCAATGCTGGCGCTATGGGCGCTGCGCTTGGCCATCTACCTGAGCCTACGCAATCATGGTCAGCCCGAGGATCGTCGCTACCGGGCCATGCGCGATAAGCGTGGTCAATCGTTCTGGTGGAAGAGTCTTTATGTGGTGTTTCTAACACAGGGCATTTTGGCCTGGATATTGTCCTGGCCCTTGTTTGGCGCCATGGGTAGTCAAACTTCGTTGGGATGGCTGGACGCTCTGGGTGCTTGCTTGGTTCTGTTCGGCTTGTGTTATGAAACAATTGCTGATTGGCAGCTTGCTGCCTTCTTAGCTCAGCCCGATCATGGTTCAGGGGTCATGACTAAGGGCTTATGGCGCTATAGTCGCCATCCCAACTATTTTGGCGAGTTTTGCGTGTGGTGGGGTTTCTTTTTGTTCGCCGCTAGCGCCGGTGCGTGGTGGACCGTCGTGTCACCTTGCATGCTCAGTTTTTTGCTGTTCAGAATATCGGGCGTAGCCTTGACCGAAAAGGACATTGCGCTGAGGCGGCCAGAATATTCGCAATACTTGCGCAGCACCAGCGCGTTCTTTCCTCAGCCACCAAAGGCTGAGTTCGATAGATAATCGGCGCTTAGCAAGCCGGCATCTTGGTGCCTTAGTCGGGGGTAAGATCAGGCAAAACGTTAGGAGTTGATCAGTCCTTCGAGGGTCGGCTGATGCCAAAGCGAAGGACAATCATCAGTATTTTCCAGCCTGCTTCTAGCTGAGCTCAAAATCTTCCGCTATTCTTTCCCACGCAATTCGGCACGTTTCTTGCGCACGACTTCCTTGCGACGTTCACGCGCTGCTTCGTAGTACTCATCCCAGTCGTCGTCGACATCCTTTTCGTAAAGGCCTTCTATGTAGACCATGGCCGTCTGCGGTGACTCGGCCCAATGTATATAGCGCCAACCATCATCGGTGTTACGCAGCACGGCGCTGACCCGAACATTTTCACCGATGGCGTTACCCATGACGGTTTTCATATGAAACCGCATTTCCCAGATAGCAATGGCGAGGTTTGGACCAATTTGCTTGACTTGAATCTGGGACATTTCTTCGCGAATGGCGTCGATGATGGGATTTGGCCGCTCGGGGTCTAGATAGTCATTGAGGCGATCCCAACCAACAAACCATTGTGCTTGTTCTTCGGCGAGATAGGTGGGGTAGGCCTCGTCGGGGTCCCATAGTTCCAACACGGTGGCGTAATCTTGCGAATTCCAGCGTTTCGCTGTGTCCAGAATAACTTGCGTCACGTCGCGTTCGATATCGGCATCGACTTCGATGGGCACTTGGGGAAGAACTACTTTATGGCCCCCGGCCGTACTCGTGGCGTTTGCCAGCATGAGTCCCACGGTCAGCAGGATGGTGAGTAGCTGCGATTTCTTGCTGAGACTGTGATTAATCATTTGTATTTTTCCTTACCAAGACCAACAGACCAGTGTTGAACAGATTGACAGGATGGCCAAGCTAAAATTATATGTCGTAACTAAGGCGCCGGACTAAGCGTTACACTCTGCGGCACCATCGTTCGGATGCCCTGGGCCCGGGAGCACTCGCCGGGAATGCGCGGGGGGTCAAAACCACGCACGCAAACCAATCACCGCGCGCCATCGACCACCTGACTGATCAGCCGGGTCGTGCCCCAACTCGTTGCGATAGTCTTTGGTGTAGCTCAGACCGACATAGGGTGCGAAGTCCGGACGAATTTCGTAGCCGAAGCGCCAACCAGCGGCAATTTCGGTAACGCCTTGGTCGATTCCCGATTCGGGCACATCGGAAAAAGCCACATTAATCTCGACGCGCGGTTGCAAAACCCAACGTCGCGTAATACGTAGCCCATATTCGACCTCGGCGCGGGCCGAGAGATCTCCGTCTTCGCTGACGAAGCCCACTAGATCGACCTCCAGTTGGTAGGGTGCCAGACCCATTACACCGACGCTCGCATAGGAGCTTGTAGGCCTCGGTCTCGGATCGTGGCGAACGCCCAGTTGCAGGTCCCAATAGCTGGAGATTGCGCGACTATAAAGGGCCTGCAGTTCTGCGTTTTCTATGCCCGGGCCGTCGGACCATTCTCCTTCGGTTTTCAGCTGGGCCTTGTGGACGTCACCACCGATCCAAGATTGAATATCCCAAAGCGCGGCATCGGCGCCAGCGCGTGCCTGATACTCCATTCGGTCCGCAGCTACCATGATGTGCCAGTCCGCAGCTTGCGGGTCAGAGGAGGCTTCTGCGGCATACAGCGACAAGCTTGCCTGCCATAGACTGACGCCTAGCAGGCCGATGGCGATGACTCGCCGCCTAAACATTGTCCGGGTCCTGCTGCGCGGCGCTGACCACCACCGTGCGCATCATGCCGGCTTTCATGTGCATCAGCAGATGACAGTGGAATGCCCAAGCACCCTCGGCATCAGCCGTCACCAGCACCGCCAGCCGTTCGGCGGGTTTCACACTGATGGTGTGTTTACGGGGTCGGGGTTGCTGCCCATTTTCCAATTCCATCCACATGCCGTGCAAATGAATGGGATGTTCCATCATCGTGTGATTGACGAACACCATGCGCGCGCGTTCGCCTAAGGTGAAGCGCAGAGGCTCCGTACGTGGGCTCGAGCGCTCACCATCGAAGGACCAAAGGTAACGTTCCATATTGCCGGTCAAGTGCAAGGTAATTTCGCGGCTTGGTGGGCGCTGATCGTAAAAAACCTGTGTGGCCCGTAAATCGGCATAGGTCAGTACTCGATGCGGCGTGTCGCGAAGGCCCGTGCCGGGTTCCGCTAAACGGTTTTTGGGCGCCGTGACAATATTGGCGACTTCCACACTCCGCTTAGGTGTCCATCCCGGTTCGCGAACAAGTTGTCCGAATCTTGTTTCGTCACTCGGCGCGCTGCCCGTATCCATTGCCTTGTGGTCGCCGTGCAGGCGGTGGTCACCAGCCGTTGGGGCAACGGCGACCGGATCCTGTGTTTCCGGAAGATGTTGCATGCCCGCGCCAGGTGCTTGCCGCGTCCCGTTCCCGCCCGCGTGGTGTTCGTGGTTCATCGAGCCATGGCCCATATCTTCCATGCTGCGCTGCGGTTGTTGCCGCAGGGGGGGTGGACTGGCTGCTAGCTGAGGGTTAGGCGTCAGTGTTCCAAAGGCATAGCCAGATCGGTCCATGGATTCAGCCATGAGTCCATAGGCTTTTTCCGCCCGCGGTTCGATGAGTACATCGTATGTTTCCGCCGTGGCGAGTTGTAATTCCTGCACGTCTAGCGGAGCCACGGCCTGTCCATCGGCCTCCACCACCGTCATGGACAGGCCGGGGATGCGAAAATTGAAATAAGTCATGGCCGAGGCATTCACCAGCCGCAGGCGTATGCGTTCGCCGGGAATGTACTGCGCCGACCAGTCATCGCTAACCGCGTGGCCGTTTAGCAGGTAACTATAGGTGGCGCCGGTTACATCGGCGATGTCACTCGGCGACATTCGCATGCGCGACCATTCCAAATGTTGCCGTAGGGCATCGCGCGCGCCCAGTCTACCGCGCAACATATTCATCAATGTGGGTTGGTTGCGGTCGTAATAGTCACTTTGTTTCTTGAGCCGGTCGTATAGGCGAGCCGGGTCTTCAAAGCTCCAATCAGACAGTACCAGTATGAATTCACGGTCGTAGTGAAAGGGTTCGTGCCCGTCCCGCGGATCAACCACAAGCGGTGCGTAAACGCCGGCCTGTTCTTGCAAGCCGGAATGACTGTGGTACCAATAAGTGCCCGTTTGCTTGAGGCGATAGCGATACTCGAAGGTTTCGCCCGGGCCAATGCCATCAAAGCTAATGCCGGGAACGCCATCCATCTCGGGCGGTAACAATATGCCGTGCCAGTGTAGAGAGCTGTCGACACGCAGTTCGTTGCGCACGCGCAGCCGGACCTCTTCGCCTTCGCGCATGCGCAATAGCGGGCCCGGCACGCTGCCATTGATGGTGATTGCGCTGGCCTCGCGGCCGGCGATGAGCAAAGTCTTTTCCTGAATGACCAAGTCGAATTCGTTCTTTGGCATGCCGATGCTGCCGCTGCGAGCCCAAGCGGGCAATAGGATCTGGCCACCCAAGCAGCTAGTGGCTAGAGAGCTGACGGTCAAAAATTTTCTGCGCGAGAACATGGGCTCAATCCTTGGTAGCCGTGAAGAAACGGGCCGCTAGTGCGGCTCTTTACGTTACAGAGGCGGTGATGAATTGAGCGGGCTAGATCAGCAGGACATCTTGTCTAGCGATGGGATTATTGGCGGTAGCGAATTGAGGGATCGACCGTCTCGTACAGCGCGTCGTGTTTCGGCCTGCGCTGCTAAGCGGCGGCGCGGATTGCGTGATCTGAGGCTGCGCCGGCGCGTCACTGTCATACAAGCGAAGGGCAGGGGGTAGCCCGGCGGTAGGTGCGGGATTTTGTACGGCCGTGCCATCACAGATGCCGGCACAGCTGTTTTCGTGCTTAGCCTGCGGATCATCCTGGTCGGCGCATGGCATGGGATCCGCCTGCAGCCCAGCCGTTGCCGCCATTGCGCCCAACTCGATAGGCCCCGCAGTTACGCTAAGGCCGTTGAGCAGCAACATCGCCGCGACGCAGTAGCAGATTTTCCGTTTACTGAACATGTTCTCGTGAATCTACTGCCATGGATACTCGCGATGCAAGTCGTCCGCGCAGGTTTTTCAACTATACGCCGCCCAGCAGTTTGGCGAGGACTTTGTGATTCGGTCTGGCGAGTTATCCGCGTGGACGTCTACGGGGCTAGGCGATCCAAAGACCACTTACCATTCCGCAGCTCGAAGCGAAACCGATCGTGTAGGCGGTTCTCACGTCCCTGCCAAAATTCCATCATGTTGGGTACCACGCGATACCCACCCCAGAATGACGGCAAGGGAATTTCACCGTCACCAAATTTTTCGCTTGCCTGCGCGAACTGCGATTCTAATGCCGCACGTGCCGTTAGCACACTGCTTTGATGCGAGACCCATGCGCCAATTTGGCTGTCCCGGGGTCGACGGAGAAAATACCGGGCATCATCTAGAATTGCGGTGCGCTTCGCATGGCCGCAGATTTTTACTTGGCGATGTACTTCGTGCCAATAAAAAAGCAGGGCGACTTGGGAGTTGTTTTTGATGTCCTTGGCTTTTTTGCTACCCAGATTTGTATAAAAGATCAGGCCGTCTTGATCGTAGTACTTGAGTAGAACTGTTCGGGAAGAGGGCGCGCCCACCTCGTCCACCGTCGACAAACACATGGCATTAGCATCCATGGCCTCGACTTCCAGCGCATTGGAGAACCAATCATCAAATTGCAAGAATGGGTCAGCGCTTAGATCCGCGCGCCGCAGCGGGCGGTTACGATATTCTCGGCGAAGGTCTGCTAAATCGCGCTGGGTCACGTTGCTGGCTAGTTGAACGCTTGAAGGCCGGTTTGGTTGCGGCCGAGAATCAGTGCGTGTATGTCGTGGGTGCCCTCGTAGGTATTGACTCCCTCGAGATTTACGGCGTGCCGCATGACATGGTACTCGTCGGCGATGCCGTTGCCCCCATGCATGTCTCGCGCCATGCGTGCGATGTCCAGTGCCTTGCCGCAGTTATTGCGCTTTAGCAAGGAAACCGCATCCGGCAGTAATCGTCCGGCATCCGCCAGCCGGCCCATTCGCAGGGCACCCTGCAGACCCAGGGCAATCTCGGTCTGCATATCCACTAGCTTTTTCTGGATGAGCTGGTTTGCCGCTAAAGGGCGGCCGAATTGTTGTCGCTCAAGCACATAGCGACGGGCTGCGTGCCAGCAGAATTCAGCGGCGCCCATTGCGCCCCAGGCAATGCCGTAGCGGGCCCGGTTCAAGCAATCGAATGCCGCGCGCAGTCCCACCGCTTCGGGGAGCACATTGTTTTCGCTGACCTTCACGTTTTCCATCACCACGCCACCTGTCAACGAGGCTCGTAAAGATAGTTTTCCCTCAATTTTTGGGGTGCTCAAGCCCGGCATATCCCGGTCTAGTACGAAGCCGCGAACTTTATTGTCGTCGTCCTTCGCCCAGATCACGAAAACCTGCGCGACAGGTGAGTTTGTAATCCAAGTTTTTTCTCCGTTTAGCACATAAGCTTTACCCTGGCGTTTCGCGGAGCTGCGCATGCCGCCCGGATCGGAACCGTGATCTGGTTCTGTGAGCGCGAAGCTGCCAATCCATTCACCACTTGCGAGTTTTGGCAGGTAGTGCGTTCGTTGCTCTTCGGTACCAAAAGCGTGGATCGGATGCATGACTAGACTGGATTGAACACTGACGCAAGACCGATAGCCGCTATCGACGCGTTCAAGCTCGCGTGCCACTAACCCATAGGCTACATGGCTCAGTCCGGGGCAACCGTAGCCTTGAATGGTTCCGCCGAGTAGTCCGATTTCTCCGGCTTTTCGTATGCTGCTGGGGTCGAACCGATTTTTGCGAAAGTCCTCGACGATACGAGGCATCAAGTACTCATCGCAAAACCGCCGTGCAGAATCGCGAATCAGTCGTTCCTCATCACTGAGTTGCTCGTCTAGAAGTAGTGGGTCAGACCAATGTTCATTCATTATGGTTACGGCTTACAGAAACTCTTAAGGTTGCCGGGAATTATTCCACGCTGGAGCAGTCCATCGGTAGCGGGGTGCTTTGATCGCATGCCGGGTACTCCGCTGCATTTCCCGCTTTGGCTGTCACGCGCACTGCCACGGCGCCTTTTTGCGGATGCTCGGCTGCCCGGAATTCACTAGCCAGAGTACTTCTCAGGCGCGCAGATTGATCCTAAGTCGTTGATATTGAAGTTATGCACGGCCGCCGTGGCGTTGCCGCCCTACTGTGCCTCGCTGCCTATTTTAGTGGATTTGTCCGCGCGGCAGCCCATGCGGGGTGGTGCTGATGGTCGCTGAGCTTGCCTCGCACGCCTGCTGTCCTTGCGCGCCACGGGCGGATCACTCGCCCATCCGATATCGCCAGTGTCGATGGTTCGCCGCTTACTTGTTGATGACAAAGCAATCCTGGCCTAACTTTTTAAGCGCTTGGCAGTTGCCGCGTGCTTCTGCGCCAGACATGGGCACGGATTTCAATAGGAAGCGGGAGCCAGGATGCTCGGCGGGCGTAACAATCCGAATCGGCCCGAGTAGGAGTTCGCCAAAATGCTTAGAAAGCCGCCGCACTTCGCGATCAGCGGCGGCGGCCGTTAGGAAGGCGCCCAGTTGGACACGAAATTCTCCGGCACGCTCCGGCGGTGGCAATAACTCCGGCTCGGGTTGGGGTATGGGAATCGACGCAATCAAGTCTCGCGCCTGCGCCGACTGAGGCGCGTCGGGATAAACATCCAGGAAGCCCTGCAGTGATTCAAGCGAGCCCTCTTCCTGTGCAGTTTCCCATGCCGCTTCCATTTGCAACTGGGCAATCCGTGCTCGGGCTAAAGCGGCAGTTTCGCCGCTCGGGTATCTCTCCAGGAACCGTTCATAATTATCAAGACGATCGCGAAATTCAGCGCGCTCCCAGGCGTTCTGTTGTTTTAGCTCAATGATCCGTGCGCGGGCGCGATCGGCCAGTTCACCCTCCGGGTACTTGGCCAAGAATGCCAGATAGGCTTGGTTGGTATCTTCGCGTTCCGCGAGCTCCCAGGATTTCTCAGGGCTGCCGCAGCCGCAGAGTATCCCAAGGATAAGCACCAGGAGCATTCGCCGTGCTCGATACTTAATGGCATCATCGGTTGTGCGGTTATCGCAAACCTTTTTCACTCGGCGCTGCGACCGGCATTCAACTTGTTTAGAGCCCGAGAAAAATCCAGCCTCGATTTTCGCCCGGATTCTATGCATCGGGACCACTCAATTGGATAACCATTCGCGCGCACTAGCTAATTCCGAATTTGCAAAGACGCGCAGTTGCGCTTGTGCAAGCTTGTTGGCTGCCGTGACCATGGATTTCAACCAAGCAACATCGGTCACCACGGCAACCCGTCGAAAATCATGCATATGGTGGAACCCGAGGCGAGCGTCGTCCCACAATGCGGTGGTCGTAAACCTAGTGAAACGCTCGCCGAGATGGAACAGCAAATTGATCTTGTCATGTTTTTCCAGGCGCTGGTCGAGGGCCGGCAATAGAATTTCTTGGTAGTCTGCTTCCGTCACGCGGCCTTCTGCGCTTACACCCAGTAGTTGCTCCGGTAGGTTGTCAATCAGGATCAGCATGATGGCTATACGTTCACCTGCTGAGTTTTTACTAGCGCCGGAAAGCTGAGCGTAACGACTAGGCCGGGCTCGTTGTCACCGAGGCTCAGCTCGGCTTTATGACGCTGCGCAATGGCGTTCACTAGACTCAGCCCCAAGCCAGCTCCGGGTGCTGAGCGGCTTTCATCTAGACGATAGAACCTTTGCAGTACCTTTTCTCGTAACTCCTCGGATATGCCGGGCCCAGAGTCACGGACTTTGAGAATTATCCGGTCATTGGATTCTGCGATCTCGACCTTTAAATATCCGCCAGCGGGTGTGTACTTAATGGCATTGTCCAACAAGTTGGTTAGTGCTTGGAATACTAGATTTCTATCGCCACGAATTCTGAGAACACTAGGTGCATCACAGCTTAGTTCGATGTCGCTATCTTCGGCCAAGGCTTGATAAAGCTCGCAAGCGTCTTGCGCGACTTCGCAGAGATCCATGGCGACAAGGCTAGCGTCGCTGGCGCCCGATTCAATCCGCGTTATGCTCAGTAAAGATGCGAAGGTGGCGAGGAGCTGATCAGCATTTTCCAAGCAAGCATCGATCTCGCTGGTATCTTTGACGCTCGATCGGCTCCGCAGTTTTTCTAGTTGGTTGCGCAAACGTGTCAGCGGGGTCCGCAAATCATGGGCTATGTCGTCTGATATGTGTCGAATACTTTCCAGCAGACTCTGAGTTTGTTCGAGCATATTGTTTAGATTGCGAGACAGCTCGTCGAATTCGTCGCGGCTCTTGCCGGTGGGCATGCGCAGAGAAAAATCCCCCGCAGTGATTTTTCTACTGATCAGGTTAATTTCGTTTACGCGTTGCAATACTTTGTTACTCATTAGTAGGCCGCCCACCAGCGCCATTAGCAGGGTGCTGCCAAGAATAAGGACGAAAGCACGATCAAGAACTTTATTCAGTCCCCCCAGGTCGCTTGCCTCATGTGCCACCACGATCCAGGTATCTTGGCCCAGTGCGGCGACGCGGCCGCGGGCGCCTACGGTATTGCCATCGCTTCCTGAATAGCTAAATACGATCCACCCGTCGTTCACCGGTTCAATATTCGGCCAAGCAGGAAGATTTCCAGCCCGTAGCACAAATTTCGCGTCGGCAAGCGCAAACAGCATATCGCTGCGCGTCTCTGCTGACTGCCAAGCTTCCATGACCGCCGCGACCGCTGGTAGGCCGGCTTGTTGATGCAAAATTGAAAAAGTCTGAATGGCTGCCATTACCGTTCTGTCGTCACGTTCCTTGACGTACTCCACGATTGCCCAGTTGATAATCGCCATCAAGATGGTCACGGAGATAAAGAACAGCACCATGTATCTGAGGGCTACCAGAAAGGTGGTCGTACGAATTTGCTCAGCAATACGCACTAGTCAGTATCGAGTTTATAGCCGGCGCCACGGACTGTTTGAATCAATGCGGTTTCCCGACCTTTGTCTATTTTTGCCCGCAGACGACTGATGTGCACATCGATGACATTGGTTTGCGGATCAAAGTGGTAGTCCCAAACATTCTCCAGCAGCATGGTTCTGGTGACGACTTGTCCGGCGTGACGCATTAGGTACTCTAGTAGTTTGAGATCTCGTGGTTGGAGTTCAATCAATTCGCCATCGCGTCGCACTTCACGTTTCAATAGATCCATTTCCAAGGGGCCAGCGATCAAGCTTGTTTCGGCAGCGGCCCCGCCTCTTGAGCGGCGTACGAGGGCATCTATGCGCGCTTCAAGCTCGCTGAATGCAAAGGGTTTGGTGAGGTAGTCGTCGCCGCCAGCTTGCAAGCCTTTGACCCGATCATCGACCTGTCCAAGGGCGCTGAGGATGATGACCGGTGTGGAGTCGTCGGACGCGCGTAAGGTGCGGATGATGGAGAGTCCGTCAACGCCCGGCAGCATGCGGTCAATCACCAGGGCATCGTATTGTTCGGTCGTCGCTAGAAATAGGCCATCCTTGCCATTGTCGGCGAAATCTACGGCATGGCCTGCTTCTCGCAGGCCTTGGCAAACGAAGCCGGAAACGCTGTTGTCGTCCTCGATAACCAATATCCGCATTCTTCGCCTGTCTCCTGAATGATGTTGGTATGCGCCGAATGGGCCGAAGAGACGTCTTTGGCCACGCCGGAATTATGTCTAGTGAATCCTCAAGCTTGAGTTAGTGTACTAATTATTAATAAAAACAGGAAGTTAACTTATCTCTCTAAGGATTAACAAAAGTTAATGTTGGCGAAATGCGGTGTTTAGGTGGTTGCCGATAGGATGCATCCATCGACACGGAGATAGCTGCACAGAATTGATGGTCTAACGAGAGTTTCCCCTTCTCTCCGAGGACTTAGAAAAAGGCGCTGAAATGTTCCCCCTGGCACTTCACCGCCTTGTTCTGAAGCAGACAATCAAAGTGATCAGACGATTGCAATACCTTCCTCCTAAAAATTGCAAACATCAAAGGCCCGGCACTTAGCCCGGGCCTTTTTATTTTCTTCCGCCGCGAATTTCAAACTTCTAGCGTAGCCAAGCCCAACGCGGTATCCATCGCCAGGCTGAGTTCAGTTCTGCGTCGAGTTGCTGGTAGTCGGGTAGCAGTTGTTTCATCAGGGCGTGAAACCGCTTGCCGTGATTCATGTGACGCGTGTGGCATAGTTCGTGAATTACGACACAGCGTACCAGTTTGGGTTTTTGAAACATCAGATAATAATTGAGACTAATGGTGCCCGTGGTTGAACAGCTTCCCCAAAGCGTACGCTGCCCGCGAATACTGATGCGTTTATAGGCGAACTGATACTGATTTGCGAGGGAGTCCGTCAGCGGTTCCAAGTGACGTTTTGCCGACCGCGCGAGCCAGCGTTGCAGTGCCGCGCGACACTGTTGCTCATCGCCCGTGTTGCCACGCAGTAGCAGCTGACCCGCCGTCTCGCGCACTTGCACCGGTTGTGGTTTGCCGGTCTCCCGGGTGACCTGATATCGCTTTGCTCCACCCAGCAGGTTGATGCGATCTGGCACAGACTGCGTGTTTTCCGCCGGTAGCGTGTCGCGTTCCCGCTGCAGCTCGCGAAGTCTTTGCTGTAGCCAAGGTTGCCACTCCTTGAGTAAGGCCGGCACACATCGCTGGCTGAAGCGCTTGGGCAGAGTGACCACGATGCCCTCATGTAAGCAAACCGTGACACTCGCTCTTTTGGCCCGTGGTGACACGCGCACCCGGTAGCTTGGCAGGTCGGGATAATCCAATGAAAGCTGCATGGCGGTTGATCATAGCCGATGCACGGCCAAAAGAATGCAGCGCCTATGACTGTACCGCGGCTAAGTTGCGAGCGCGGGGATTTGCGGTGCGTTGTGCATCAAGCCACGGGATGGCAGCCGCGTCAGCAATACTTGATCGCACCGGCGGCCTGATTCATCCTGCCTATTGCGTTAGCAAGCTAGATGGAGAGTCCTCGCATGTCAGACCAATACAGCCGACAAAAGCCTTTTGCCAATCATGCGGCCAGCACCTTGGACCGGCGCCAGCTCGTGGCGTTAACCGCTGGTTTCGCGGGTTCTGCCGTGCTTGCTGCTCCCTCTGAGGCCATGGTCTCAGCTGATCAGGCCGCTAACAATATGGCCGAGGGAGTACCCGAATTCGAATCCGTGTTTCCCCACGATACGTTTCGCGATTGGATGAACGATCTCGAGCGTCGTGGTTTGGTCATGCGGATCAAGCGCCTGGATCAGGACGCCTATGAGATGACGGCACTGGCTTACCGAATGATGGATTGTCTAGGCATGTACGAAGCGCCCGCGGTCATTGTCGAGGAGGTAAAGATTGACGGGCAATGGGTCGAGGGTCCGGTCGTCATCAATAATCAAGGTCATTGGGATACGGAGGCCATCGTTTTTGGTCTAGACCCGATTCCGGGGCATGGCAAGGAAACCTATCGCAAGGTCATGGCCCACTTGGTTGATATCTTGAATAAGAACAATGGCAAGTTTCCCATGCTGGCACCGGTACAAATTGCGGCCGATAAAGCACCGGTAAAAGAAATTGTGTTAACCGGGGATGACATTGACATCACGAAATTTCACTTCGTTAAGTCAAATCCCGCTGATTCCGCACGCTACGTTAACACCGGGTCAGTTTTTACCGACGATAAAGATTTGGGCAAGAACTTTGGTACCTATCGCTGCGAGATCAAGGGGCCACGCAAGTTAGGCGTGAATCCCGAGCCCAACCAGGGCGCGTGGAAGGCATTCATGAAGAAGAAAGAGCGTGGTGATAAGTTTGCCCACGTTGCCATCGCCGTTGGACAAGATCCCATTGTTTGGATTCTCAGCGGTTCTTCCGTATCGAAAGATGGCACCGATGAGTTGTCCATCGCTGGTGGTCTACGCGGCAAACCGGTTGAGACCGTGAAGTGCGAAACCAATGATTTGCGCGTGCCGGCCCACGCCGAAATGATCATCGAGGGTATTGTGCCCTTTGATCAGCCCATGGAGCCTGAGGGCCCCTTTGGTGAGATGTATGGCTATTTGGGCCTCAAGAAAGATGAGAATTTTTGGATGGAAATCACTGCCATTACGCACCGCAAGCAACCCTGGATATTGAATCAATTCACCGGCGTGACTCGCGGTTTCTGTACCGCGCCTTTGGAAGCCATTGCTTTTGCGCGCTTGAAAAAGTTCGTACCCGACATGGTCGCTTTTCATTCGCCGGTTGAAGCCACGGGGCTGACTTTTATCAGTATCGACAAGAAAGAGCCCGGACAGGCATTAAAGGTTGGTAGAAATTTGGCCAAGTTTGTACCCATCGCCAAGGTGGTTGTGGTTGTTGATAGTGACTTGGACGTCTACGACCGCAACCAGATGATGTTCGCCATGGGTTCGCGTTGGCAGCCTTACCCGGCCTCCGAAATTATTGAAAGTGCCCGCGGCATGCCGCTAGACCCGAGTTCACCCAACCGGCCCATGAGCAGTAAGATCATCATCGATGCCACCCGGCAATGGCCAGAGGAGGGCGGTCCCGAAGTTTACCCGGAACTCAATCGTAGCTTGTTGACGCAACAGAGGCCGGATTCGTTTGATCGGGTCGACGAGTTTTGGGGCGACATACTTAGAAAATGGCGCCGCGGGCGCCATATTTAAGGAATAGATTTGTAGCAAGTGCCGCGAGTGTCCGCCTGACTATGAACTGGAAGATTATTTGCTACTACTCAGTGCAAGGCCGCAGTTTCTTGCTGCCGGCAACCGCGGTCTCGTGCTTGGTTTTGGGGATCGTTAAAGCGGTGCTTGGCTATAGATTATAGTAACGCGTAGTAGGGTTGCTGCCCAAGGAGTCATGAATGACGGCATTTTCACGACCCGCAGCCTATGCCGCCGCGGCGATCTTGCTTGCATTTTTGATGCATAACATCAATGCGCTGTACATCGAGCCGCAAATCCTTGGTTTTGAAAATCCTCGCGTAGATTACGCTAAGGTGGATAAGCTAAGCAATGCGCTGGGTTCGGTACCCTGGCGGCTCAGTGGTCTGGGACACTTGTTCAGCGGATGTGCGGCCGTCATTCTTGGGTTTTGGGCGCGTGGCGTATTTCGTCAATCGAATCCGGTGGCCGCACCTTGCGCCATGGGCATGGGTTTGGTGGCCGGCGTGGGATTTTTGCTCACGGGCATTACTGACCTGATGGGCAGCGGAGCATTGGGATTGCTGTCCGCGCAAAATCCAGATCATCAAGCAGCGCTTATTCTTGCCAACAGTTTGTTGCGGGTTGTGGTTAACGGCTTAGCGATCGTCAGTTTCGGCGGCTTCATGCTGTTGCTGAGTTGGTGCGGCCTGAAGAACGGGAATGTTTCGCGTGGTTTCTGTTTCTTTGGTTATCTATCAGGTGCAGTGGGTATGTCCATGGCCGTATTCTTTTTACCCTTGTATCTGCAGGTCTATATGGTCTGGGCGTTTTGGTTATGTTGGCAGTTGTTTCGTCGCTTGGAATGAGCGTCTTGTGGGTACTTTGCCAGCTTGGTAATCAAGCAGTGCGAGGGGGGTAGCGTCAGTGTCTCGTATGGCCGAGTTTGGTTTTTTTCTGTCCCGCAGATTCGCGAGCACGAAGTCTAAGCGTCGCAAGTGGCCTCATGTTCCGGGTAAATATTTTGTTTGTGACCCCGAGGCGCCGGTGGCTGTTTGTACCTTGGGTAGTGTCGACTTGGCAACGGCCGTAGCTGAAAATCCGCCGGCTGGTCTGTGCATCACGGGCAAGCTTGAAACCGAAAATATTGGCATAGAAAAGATCATCAAGAATGTCATCTCAAATTCGGCGATTCGAGTTTTGCTTTGCGTTGGCGCGGAGCCGCCCAAGCATTTAACGGGCGCAACTCTTGAAGCTTTGTTTAAGAATGGCATGGATGAACAGGGCCGCATCCCAGAATCGCCCGGCATGCGGCCACAGTTGCCGAATACTAGCGCAGAGGAGGTTGCTGCGTTCCGTGAGCAGTTAGAGCCACACTTTATGATTAACTGTCGGGACGTTGCGGAAATTCACGCCAAGGTTGTGGAGCTTGCGCGCCAAGCTGCTCCGTCCGTCACGCGTACCACAATGAATAAACCAGATGGATCAAGCTACCCATCCGTTGAACAAGTCGTCGCAGAGGGCGAAGATCCGCAGCGTATAAAGCTCGACAAGGCCGGGTACTTCGTTGTCAATATCGAAGAGAACGGTGTGATTCTCGTTGAACACTATTCTTACCAAGAAAAACTGCTGCGGGTGATCGAGGGTCGCGATGCACGCAGCGTCTATTTAACGCTAGTACGCAACAAATGGGTCTCAAAGCTAGATCACGCTTGTTATCTTGGCAAGGAGCTGACGAAAGCCGAGCTTTCTATCCGCCACGGGTTTCCCTATCGGCAGGATGGTGCCTGAGTTGATGCTTCAAGATGGCGGCACGATCGTTGATACGCCGCTAAGGTCAAGCTTTATGCGTTACGGTCTTTGATGTTTGGCTCGTTGACGGGTCAGCCACTTTAATGGTGAGTGCATAAAGGCTAAGAATCGCGAATAACGCGGCACCAAATAGAAACGGTGCATTGGGCGCTATCTGATAGATCGTCGTGCCCAATATTGGTGCAAAAATTGCCCCCACCGTGTTTGACGCGCTGAGGAATCCAGCGGCGGCGCCTTGTTCCTCGGGTCGCATGGCTAGGCTAGCTGCACCGTTAATGCCGGGGGTCGCAAAGGAGAAAGACAAGCCGAGCAGACCGTATCCGCCCATGAGCATCCACGTATTGGTGGCAAAGGCCATAAGCAGTAGGGCTGCACAAAACGCCGGTCCACAAAGACGCAGTAGAATCCGGGGCGGCACGCGCCAGATTTGCAGGAATACGCCCTGTACCACCGTGATTACGCCAGCCATGCTCACCAACACCAAACTGGCCGTGCGGATTACTGCGGCCTTGTCAGTAATACCCAGTTTGTCTTCAATATAGAACGCCGTCAGCAAGTTCAATGCGATGAAAACCAAAAAGAAGCAAGCCCACAGAATCATATAGGGACGCAATCGCGGGTCGGTCCATTTCAAATCGGATTTTCCAGTGGGGCGAGCGGCATGCTTTTGAGGTTCACGCAATACGCCCACCGCGACTGCGGCGCCGGCGATACACAAACCGGCCGCGAAATACATGGGTACCAAGGCGCCGGCAAACGCCAGGGAGGCTGCCATGAATGGTCCGATAATCGAACCGAAACTGTTGGCGCTGCCGATTAAGGCCATGCCCTTGGCGCGATTCTGCCAAGTTGTCACATCCGCCATATAGGCCGCAGCCGCGGGATAAATCGCCGATGACGTTAGGCCATACAGACAACGCGCCAAGGTAATTGCGATCAGGGTACTGATAACCGTCAGCTTGCCGTCCATACCCGCCTTGAGGCACAGCGCCAGGGCGAAAGTACCTACTCCGCTGCCGAGCAAGCCGAAGATAAATACAGGTTTGCGGCCCAGAATATCGCTGCGTCGGCCCCAGAAGGGCGCGCTAAAGATCAAGGGTAAACTGGCTAGCGTGAATGCCAAGCCGAACTGTTGTTCAGTTAAGCCAATGCTGCGTGCCATGGGGGCGACGATGATGAAGTTTAGGGATTGACCAATGGCGAATAGCACAACGCCGCTGGCCAGGAGTAAGCGGTCGGCTACAGAGGCTTGGGCTTCGGATTCGTATTCGCTGGGCATGGGGTGATCTTCGTTTGCCGGCGTCTATTAGTTTGCATCGCCATCGGCTGCCGACCACCGCGTGGCCGTGCATTATTCGCGAGGTAATGCGAAAGCGAGCAAATAATCGCCGGGTTTTGGGTAGATGAAAGGATGGCCGCCCGCGGCGACAACAACGAACTGTCTACCATCCACGGCGTAGCTCATGGGCATGGCAAAGGCCCCGGTGGGTAGTGTGGCGCTCCAGCGTTCCTCGCCACTAACCAAATCAAAAGCCCGCAGCCGGTCATCCTGGGTTGCACCAATAAAGACGAGTCCACCAGCGGTCACCATGGGTCCGCCGAAACTAGCCGTACCCCATTTTAGGGGTAGGGGTATGGGCATGAGCGCATCTAGGCTGCCCAGAGCTGTTTGCCAAATTATTTCGCCGGCTTGCAGGTCTACGGCGACTAGCGCGGACCAGGGCGGCGCATTGCAGGGAGTGAACATGGGCGAGGTCACCGGACCTTGCTTTAGTGCGTAGGGTGTTCCCAGCAGTGGTGCGGGCGCGCCCATTAAATTTTCGGTTGCCGCTGCTTTCGCCGGCAGATTCTCCACCGGAATAAGTTGGGCAAAGTGAGCCATGCGCAGCACTTTAGTGACCAGCACCCGCGTGCGGGGGTCCACCGCGACGCCGCCCCAATTGATGCCGCCGGCGGTGGAAGGCACGATGATCGTGCCTTCCAGCGATGGTGGCGTGTAGATGGGGCCCATGCGAAATTTTGCATAGCTCTGTCGACACTGACCTTTGTCAATGAAACTAATGCCCCAGAAATCGTCTACCGAAAAGCCATGTGGTACTAGCGGCGGTGGCTTCACGGGGAAGGGCTGTGTCGGGGAAAGCTGCTCACCGGGTACGCCATCTTGCGGAACTGGCCGTTCTTCAATAGAAAAGAAGGGGTCACCGGTTTCGCGATGGAAAATAAATAGCATGCCAGTCTTCGTGCCCAAGATTACAGCCGGAAATGGCCGGCCATTTTTTTCCAGTTCAGCGAAGGTCGGTTGCGCCGCGTTATCGTAGTCCCAAACATCGTGATGAATGGTTTGAAAATGCCAGGCGACTTCGCCGGTGCTGCCTCTCAGGGCGACGATGGAATCGGCATAGCGATTGTCGCCGGGGCGCGTGCCGCCGTAGAAATCCGGTGAGGGTCCAGAGCTTGGCAGATAGATAAGATCCAAGGCCTCATCGCTGCTCATGATGCCCCAGACATTACCGCCGCCGGTATTGGCCGCGGCCTCGGCGGTCCAGTGCGCGAACTCCGGGTCGGACTCATCGCGCGGAATTGGGTCCCAGGTCCACGCGGGTTCGCCGTTGCCTGCGTCAAAGGCGCGCACGGCGCCGCTGGGTGCATTGCTGCGATGATTGTCGCGCACGGTTGATCCGATCACGACCTTGTCGTTCACCACCACCGGGGGCGACGTAAATCTCACTTCGCCAATACTAGCCGGTGGATCTGCTGCTAAGATTGTCGGCTCCAAAGCCACAATACCGTCTTCACCGAACGTTCCGCATAAGTCTCCGGTCTCCGCATTGACGGCAATCAAGCGCAGGTCATTAGTTGCCATGAACAATCGATGTGGACAGTTCGCTGGTTCCCCCGGGCGCGGGTCTTTCCAGTAGGCGATACCGCGACAATTTGCGAAAGCTGGGCTGCGCAGACCTTCCGGATCTTCCTTGGTTGCGTAGCCGCTGATGCGAATCTCGGGATCGAATACCCAGCGTTCCTTGCCGGTCGATGGATCTAGCGCGATCAGCCGATTGAAGGGCGAACACAGTACTAAGTGTCCGCCGGCCTCATTCGGGAGCAAGATGGGGTTGACTTGAACTTTAGCCGTTGCGTTGGCGAACTCACTTCGCCGCTGCAGTTCGCCCGTACGATATTCCCAGGCGAGGGTTAGTTGCCCGACATTTTCCGGATTGATTTGTTCCAGCGGCGAATACTGTTGGCCACCGGCATTACCGCCATAGTGACTCCAGGCCGAGTCTTGAGCGAAAAGCAGTGCGGACACAAGGAATCCGGCCAAAGCCACAATGAGATTTATTATTCGCATTGTTCGAACCCAACGTTTAATCCCGTATTTATAGTAGTGTTTCTAATCGACGCTGACTATGCGTACTAACGCGCGCGGGACGTTAACACAGGAGACGAGAGTGAATGTCGATATTATTTTAGAGCCCGGTACACCGGCCGACGAGGTGTTGCGTCTAGGGCTATTGGCCGAAGCCATGGGTGTGCGCCGGTTATGGACATCCAATTTTCCGGCGCGCCGGGATCCTTTCCTGTCACTGGTGCCCTTGGCTCGCGCCAGTTCCAAGCTTCGCCTGGGCGTGTTGCCCCTAAGTGCTTACGAAAAACAGCCGGTGAAAATCGCCGACACTTTGCTGACCTTGGCTGAGATGTGCGATGGCCGCGCTGATTTATTGCTGGGCGGTTTGGGACGTTCCGCCATGGGTGCTATGGGCCTTGAGCCGCTGCGGCGGGTCACGGCCACGCGTGAAACCGTGAATATCTTGCGCGAACTTTCGCGCGGGGAGCTTTCCACCTTCGAAGGCCAGTTATATCGTGCGCGAAATTACCACGCAGACTGGGCCTGCAATACGCCGCCTGGTTTATATGTGGGCTCCAACGGCCCACAAATGTTGACCATGGCCGCGGAAGTGGCCGATGGGATTATGCTCAGCGATGCGACCGGGCCCATGCTTGAGGGTATTCTCGCGCATGTCGACCAGGGCTTGTCGCGTTCTGGCCGGCAACGCGGTGATATACGCCTAAGCAACTTTTTTGCTTGGCACATCAAACAGGATCCAAAGCTCGCCATGGCGGAAGCTCGGCAGGAGCTGGTTTGGCGGGGAGTCTTGCAGCGGGAGTATATCTCCTCGTTCCTAAATGCAGCCGATACCGATTTGGTTGAACAGCAATGGCCCGCTTTTTTGCAAGCTTTTTTGCAGAAAACGGACGTTATCGAGGGTGTGCCCGATCGTGTCGTTAGAGAGTTAGTCGCGCATCTAACATTTACTGGTGGCTTAGATGATATTCCGCGCGTGATCGGTGAGCTGCAAAAATTCAAAGCACTGGGCTTGAATGAAGTTGCTCTGCGCCTGCATCGTGATGCCGATGAGTCTATTCAGATTATCGGCGAACACTTGATTCCGGCATTACAGATGTGACTAGCAGGCCAAGCGACGGATCAAATGCTTTAAGTACAGTCCGGGCTTAGCCTGGCAGATGGCAAACCGCTTCAATATTGTTGCCATCAGGGTCAAACAAAAAGGCACCGTAGTAGTTTGGATGGTAGTGTGAGCGCAGACCAGGCGGGCCATTGTCGCGGCCGCCGGCGGCGGAGGCAGCTGCAAAAAAATCGTCGACGGCACGGCGACTCGCGGCGCTGAAGGCCAGGTGCAAGGCTGTGTGTGCCGGCCGGCCTGCTTGAACCCAGAACAAAGGTTTGCCGGGCGGGCCGAAGCCGGCGCGGTCATGGGTTTCCGCCACCAGTTCGTATCCCAGTGGTTTGAGGGCTTGCAGGTAGAAGGCTTTGCTGCCTGCATAATCCGCAACCGCGATGCCCAGATGATCGATCATATTTGTCTCCACATGGTTGGCCCAGGCCTACTGTCCGCCGAATCGAGCCTCAAAACCCTGACTGCCGGCGCTAACTAAGCCTGCGGCTTGAGCTTGGATAAAATAGGCTTGAATCCCATGCTCGTTGGCGATTTTTAAGCCCGCGGTGGTGCCCGCCACTGCCAGCGCCGTGGCCCAAGCGTCGGCAGTCGCGCAGTCCTTCGCCAACACTGTGACCGAGGCCAGATCGTGGCTGGCCGGCTTGCCGCTGCGGGGGTCAATAATATGTCCATAACGGGTTTGATCCACTTGAAAATAATTTCGCTCGTTGCCCGAAGTGGCGATGGCGAAGTCATGCAGTTCAATAACTCGATGTGCGGTCCGGTTCTGCGATCGCGGTTGCTCTATGCCCACGCGCCAAGCTTTTCCAGTCGCCTTGCTTCCCCGAGCGCGGATCTCGCCGCCAAATTCGATCAAGTAGTTGTCTAAACCTCGCGCATTCAGCAGTTCGGCAATGCGGTCTACCGCGTAACCTTTCGCGATTGCCGATAAATCCACCGAAACATCAGTGCGCATTTTGCGCAGCGCGGGTGGTGATAAGCGACTTTGAAGTTGCTGAAATCCAACACGTAACCGTGCCCGTTCGAGTTGTTCGGGCGTGGGCAGCTTAGATTTCGATTGGCCGGGACCAAAACCCCAGAGATCCACCAGTGGTCCCGCGGTGATATCCAAAGCGCCTTGGGATAAGGTCGAAATTTCTTGCGCGCGAGCAACCAATTCAGCCAAAGGCGGGGAAACCATAAACCAATCTAGGCTGTGCTGTGCGTTGAACCGGGAAAGCTCCGAATCTTCGCGATAAGTCGACATGCTTTGCTCGATGGTTTCTAGTTCATCGTCCACGCGCCTTTGGAGTGTCTGCGGATCGTGTTCCGACGACGGCCCAGCGAGCTGGATCGCATAGCTTGTGCCCATGGACTTACCGGTCAATTCGACGGTGGTGGTCTGTTCGCAACTCGCCAGCAAGAATGTCAGTAATAAGAAACTGATAAGCACAAACGACGATGGCGGGAACGGCCCGGCCGGGAACGGCCCGCCTGTATTTCGATCCGATAGAACACGGGGTCGCAGCGACGGACGACAGGCCGAACAGATGCGTTGCAAGCAGTACCGACAGTGGATTTTCAGGCTGGTTAAACCTCTAGTCTGTATCGCCGCCGGCGGATACAAGGTCCGTGCCGCACAGGCGACCCCGTTGCTGCGGATTTCAAAGTACAGGTACTTGACCTCTGGAATCAAAGTCGGGCGGCAACAGGCCGACTCAGGTAATAAGAACTGATCTTAAGCCGCCGCGGTAGTTTGCATTCCGACAGGGGTTGTTAGTTGTCCAAGGACTCTGTGACTTCCCGGCGATGATCTGTCGGCTTTTCGGCCTCGATAAATACACGCTTGACCGATTCATCAATGCGTTTGATTGCTTGCGTTAACTCCGCCACTTTGCCCTCAACGTCATCGGCCGTCATGTCCGTGGCGAAATCGACGCTAATCGTCACAAGAATGAAATTCGGCCCCATATGCAACGTCGCTACTTCATTGATTGTCGTAACGCCGTCGTGACCCTCTAATACTCGGCGGATATCCGCGTCAATCCAGTTGGCCGCGCTTTCACCGATGAGCAAGCTTTGGGTTTCGTAAGCCAGCCAAACCGCGGTAAGGCCGAGCACGAGGCCGATAATGATAGAGGCAATCCCATCGAAGATAGTATTACCGGTGTAATCGGCCAAGGCGATACCAACCAAGGCCACTAGTAAGCCCAGCATGGCGGCACCATCTTCGAACAGGACGACATAAAGCGTGGGATCTTTGCCATGCTTTACGGCCTCGAGCATGCCTAAATCGCCCTTATGTGCGGCGAATTCACGGAAGGCAATGGTGAAGGCGACGCCTTCGAATAGCATGGCGAGCCCCAATACGATGTAGTTCACCTTCACGTTCTGCAATTGTTCTGGATGGATAATGTGCGAGTAGCCTTGGTAGAGAGATATGCCGGCGCCCAAGGCAAAGATCAACACGGCAACGGCGAAGGACCAAAAGTAAACTTCTTTACCGTGGCCAAAAGGAAAGCCGGGGCTCGGCGGACGGGCCGCGCGCTTCAGGCCATACAACAATAGGACTTGGTTGCCGGTATCCACGAGCGAGTGGATGCCCTCGGAAAGCATTGCTGCGCTGCCTGTGATCGATGCAGCAACGAATTTGGTGACGGCGATAAGACCATTACCGATTAGAGCGGCATAGATCGCTTTACGTGATGAACCAGCCATATCTCAAGCAGCAATTGCTTTGCGCTATTGAACAAGTGCCGAGTTTCGACAAAGCGATGCTAGATTGCAACGCGTGGCGGAATATTTCGGCCAAGCGAGCATTTTTGTTGTTCCTGAGTCCATGGCTCTATCCAGGCGCAGGGACTCGGAATCTATGGGTCCATTGCATCGGCGGTCACCATGACTTGCAAGGGCGACGCTGATGCAATCTGGCTAATCGGTAGCGAGTTTCCCGCTCGCCAGTTAGCAATGGCCTGAACTTTGTTGCCGCCGGAAATCAATACCAGGACCTGGCGAGCGTGGCTGAGTAGGCGCGCGCTCAGGCTGACTCGATTGGCGGGCGGCTTTGGAGAATTACGGATCGCGATTACCGCCGGATCAGATTGCTCTGCGCCCGCATCATTACCGGGAAATAGGCTTGCCGTGTGGCCGTCCTCGCCGAGCCCAAGGACGGCGAAATCTAGGCGCTCGAGCTGTTTGATCACCGGGGTGTAGAGCAAGCTTGCGCGCTCTGGTCCGAGTTCTGCTGGGATGCGATGAATTTGTTCACCGGGGATACCGACCTGCTGGAGCCACTCGCGTTGGGCCAGGGAATCGTTTCGTTCGGGATGATCGCGGGGTAAGCAACGCTCATCGCCGAAATAGATATGCCAGTTTTTCCAATCGGTTGTGATATCTCGAAGGCGTCGATAAGTCTTTCCCGGCGTGCGGCCACCCGCTAGGGCGATATGAAAGGCGCCCCTGGCTGCGCAACACTGCTCGGCGTGTGCGGCGATAAATTTCTCGGCGGCAATGGCCAGCTCGGAGGAGTTTTCCAATACTTGCCAGTTGGCCGTCAGGTGATTGCTTGGCTTAGACCTGCTCATGGTCGATCGATGCTCCTTTTGGTGCCATGATTTGCCGCTGCAAGGATTCGCCTATCCGTGCCGTTTGGGCTGCTGTAGACCGGCGGGGGGCAGTCGGCGAAGGGTCATTGCGATCGCAAGCATTTGCCAATGGTGACAGACGTGCGAGCACTCTGCATAGTGTCTGCCGCGAGCGAAGCGGGCGATTCGACGTTAACATCTTGGCTATCGAGGCAGGTATAACGGGCCACGAAATTCAGACCGGGAGCAGGCTTGATGAATATTGTGATTACGGGTAGTACCAAGGGTATCGGCCGCGGCATGGCTGTGGAGTTTCTCAAGCGTGGTCACGCGGTCATGATATCTAGCCGGCGTTCAGATGCTGTGCGTTCGGCCGTGAGCGAATTGTCGGAATCATTTCCGCAGGCCCAGGTCGCAGGGCAAGCCTGCGACGTTGCGGAGCACGATCAAGTCGAAAATTTGTGGGCTCGGTCCATTGAAGCATTCGGCCGAGTCGACATTTGGGTAAACAATGCGGGGCGCGATGGCTTTAAGGGCTTGTTCTTTGCCATTCCCCCAGAGGATTTCGCTTTGACCCTGCGCACGAATCTATTGGGCGTTATGAATGGCTGTCGCGTCGCGATTCCGGGTATGTATAAACAAGGCGGTGGGAAAATTTTCAATATGGAAGGCATGGGCAGCAATGGCATGGTGCGGCCAGGCGTAGCACCCTATGGTTCCACCAAATATGCCGTGACATATTTTACCAAGGCCCTCGCTCTAGAACTCAAGGGTACCCCGGTTAAGATGTGTTATCTGAGTCCCGGGATTGTAGTGACGGATTTGTTGGTGCCGCCGCCTGATCAACGCGGGGCGCAGTGGGAAAAGAGCAAAAAAATACTGAATATATTGGCCGATACGGTGGAAACCGTTACGCCGTTCTTGGTCGAAGGGATGCTGGCGGCGGATAAGAACGGTGCCGCGGTTCGGTGGCTAACGCCGGGCAAAATACGCTGGCGCTTTGCCAGCAGTTTGTTTCGCAAGCGGGATGTATTCGGTCCGCTAGGGTACTAGCGGCCAAAAAATCTACTCGAATCTTAGGCGCACGTTACTGCGACTAGGCACCATTTCTCCGGCAACAATGCGTGGCTTGAATTGCCAACGTTCCACGGCTCGTAGGGCCGCCTTGGTGAAGACTTCGGGAGGCTCGGCGCCGACCACGACGATGTCGATGGTTTCACCTGTGGCAGTGATGTTGAACTCCAGGTCCACCCAACCGGTCAATCCGCGCGCCACCGCACGACGCGGTATTCGCGGCTCTACATACCTTGCGAATTGAAAAGCTGATAGCGGCAGGGTTTCGACGGCCGGTGTAGTCAATTCAGCGGGTGGCGCAGATTTTTCGGGGGTCGAAATGTCAATTGAACCGGTCGTCTGCTCCGCCGGCGTTGCGGATTCAGGCAACTCGCTAGGCTGGTCCGGCGTCACCATGGCCATTTCGATACTGGGCGCGATGACGGGCTCTTGGCTTGGTGCTTGGCTGTCGATGTCTGCGCGTTTCTCTGGTGCCGCGGCATTTGTAGTCATGACTTCTGTCAGTTGCTCGTTGCCATCAGCCACTGTCATTGCCGGGTCGGTAGTTGCTTCGGCAACAAGCGGTTCCGTGGTGGCGAGGGGTAGAGATGCAACTGCCGAAATTTGCTCGCTGGTTAGAACGTTTTCTTTGGTTTCATTAATCGACGGCAGCGTCGTGTCCTGGGGTGTTGCCGCTGCAGTTTCCTTAAGTTTCTCGCCGGCATCAGCTGCCGGTACTGCGGCGAGCTGTGTTTCGGTCTTAGCGGCCGGCGAAGAGGGGGCTGCGGAGGCATTTTCCACCCGGCTCCCTGGGCCGGCAACTTGCGCGGATTGATTTGTTTCTTCGATAGCCTGTGTAATTGCTGCGGTGGCCGGTAATTCAGTCCCCGGCGTATACGTGCTCTGACCACTGGGCTCCTCTGTCATGGTTTCGTCAGCATTCTGTGCTTGAGTGATAGGCACCGAAGCTGTTGTCGAAATCCCCGGTGTGGCAGTTGCAACTTCATCGGCTGGTGGAAGCAAGTCTGCCGGGCCAATGCGTGCAACCTGGCTGACGCTAACTTCCTCTAGTACCGTTGTCTCAGTAGTTGGAACAATTCGCGGCTCGCTTAGACCGTTGTTGGCGGCTGCATCGGGATTCGGCTTATCCTGGCCGAGCCAAGCAGCCGCACCGGCCAGTACCAGGCCTCCAATGGCGATCGCAATCGCCGGCCGGCGCCACTTTCGTAAATTGACCAGGGTATCCGGGGCGGAATCAATGGAACTTGACGGGCCGGCTGTTGATTCGGGCGATTTCGTCGAGCCAGTTGCCGCGAATACTTCCGCAAGCTGATCTGGCGCGGGAGATTTTTCTAGTGGACCAGCAGATGTATCGCTATCGGTTTCGTCCGGGCCGTAAACGGGTAGGGGGTCATGAGTTTCCATCACGATCTCTTCGTGTCCGAAGAATCCCGCGATGAATGAGTCCACGTCGGGTGTGCGGTCGCTCCGTCGCCATGCCAAGGCTTCTTGAAGCGCGTGCCATTGGTAAGGTGGCAGTCCCTCGATAATTGCGGGTCGCTGTTGAGTAGCCTCGGCTTCCAAGGCGTTCATCGCGCCGAAGGGGCGCTGCCCTGAAAGTACGCGGTAGGCTAGAACCCCCAGGGAAAAAACGTCGTCAATTGCCTGCGTTGCTTGCCCTTCTAGTACCTCGCAACTTGCATAGGCAGTTGTGCGAGCTTGGGCGAGCTCGCTGTCAGTGTGGATGGTACGCGCGATTCCAAAGTCCAGTAATTTGATGTCGCCTGACTGTGTGAGTAACACATTGGCCGGTTTGATGTCTGCGTGTATTACACCTTTGCCGTGAGCGTGATCCAAACCCTGCGCAAGCGCTTCGATGATCCGCAGGCCCTGATTTTGAGCGAGCCCCTCGTCGCCGGCGCGGTCCAACAAGACACGTAAGGTTTCGCCCTCGAGCCACTCCATGCAGATAAAGTAAATTTCACCGTCTTGATTGAAGTCAAAACTGCGAACTAAATTGGGATGATCAAGTTTGCTGCCATTAATCGCTTCCTGCTCTAGCGACTTTATGGCTGCTTTGCGGGAGCCCAAGGCGGGGTTTAAGAGTTTTACCGCAACCCAGGGGGAAGCGACGCCAGCTTCTTTCTTGCGACGGTCTAGGGCTTTGTAAACGCGACCCATGTTGCCCTTTCCGCTTGGCGACACCAGAACATATCGATCACAAAGTACCGTGCCGGGTGGTAGTTGCTCGTCAGCCTTGGCTTGGTTGGTCCCCTTTGCCGTCTTTATTCGATGGACACCGCTGGCCGCCGCCGCAGGCACTTTATTGCCGGCCCATGCGCCACTGGCATGCAAATTATCGGCCAATGGTGTTTCGGTGATTTCCGCATCGATTTCGGCAGCTGCTGCCCGATGTGTCAAAACCGGGGGCTCGCTACGCTCAGCTTGCATGGCTGTGATGCGAGTGGCTTTGCTAACCCGTTGTGCGGAACGTGTTTGGTCAATTGCGCGGTTTAACTGCTCCCAGCTTTGCTCGGGCAAGCGGCCCGCTTGCATCGCGCCATCTATCTGCGCTTGAACCTCGCTGAGCTTGTCTACTTGGGTGTCTAGGACTTCGCCCAGTGCTATTTGTAGTTGCGCAAAGCTGACGTGTCCAGCAAGAAAGTCGGTGAAGACCTCCTCGAATTCGCGCAGGCTGATTGCAGGTTTTTGCTCTGTTAAATCTAACGACATGGGTAAACACCAACTAGACCCGAGCGCCCAGATGCACGTATGGCTAGTCTAAGAAACCTAGCATTGGCGAGGCTTGCGGTGCGGTGATTGCTTCACGTTATCGCGTATTCACGCTCGATTACGCGGTGGGGAATTTCTTTACACCTAATTGGGTATCAACCCATTGCGGTTGTTAAACATAATCGCTCTAGGGTGAAAAATTCTGTGACGGTAGTCACAAGCCGGCCGTGCTGAGGCCTAAATTGGCCGCCTGCTTCACATATTGTCTTGTCGGCTAAATTGACAGCATGCAAAGACGAAGAATTTTTCTTTATAAAAATCAATCAGTTAAATTTTGGCACGCCTCTTGCATTATTAACAGCAATCGTTATGGACGACGATCCACTGATACGGAGATTGGTAACCATGCATGCTCTAAAACTAGCCATATCATTTCTTTTCCTTAGCTTCGCAAGTAATGCAGCTTTTGCGATCGCCATGTCTTATGACATCGGCTCCTACAAGAAAGACGGATTTACGGCCTCGGCAATGCACAAAGCCACTTCTTGCCGGGGTTCCGGCGGCGGTGACGTTAATAGTGACGGCCTAAAAGATTTCCTCTACATGTGTGGTGGAACACCCGACAAGATCGGCGGCCAGCTACAAGGCGAATGGGACGGCACCATGTTGACCGGCATCACGGGTGAAATCGCTGGCCATGCTGTTATTGGTGGTAGCCTCGGCGGCAGCTTTTACTCGGCCGATGAAAAGCCTTTGTGGTATCTCACCTTGGAGGTCCTGGGAACATTCTATTTTGAGCAACTGGCAATCAATCAGGTCACCGGCGAACATTTGATCCTTTGGGGTCAGAACGATACGACCTACTACTGCACCGACAGTGAATGCCGAGAACGCGAAGGCAAGGGCATGGACCTGTACGGTAAAGGCCACGAAATTGCTTTGCCCGAGCCCGGGATGGCCAGCGTTCTATTCGCCGGCTTACTGGGTGCCGGTGCCGCCTATCGTCGTCGCCGTGCCGAATCTAGCGGCAACGCCTAAAGTAAGAATAAAGCCTTAGGCGCTAGTTTTAGCGACCAATCGGCCCGAGCATGCTGTGCATGTTCGGGCCATTTTTTTGCCGAGCCGAACGCTGCCGCCTGGTCCGTGCTAGTCTGAATTCTCTTGGGATCAATACCTTTTGTGCCGGTTGTTGCCGCCATGTCCGAATCAGCTGATGCCGATCTGCTTGATAGTCCGTTTTGGAAATTTTCCAAGCGCATTTATTCGCAAACGGGTGTTAGTAAGGCTTGCCTTGATCTGCAGAACCGGTTTGCTGCTGACGTTAACATTCTGCTGTTTTGCAAATGGTCGGCCGAGTTCGGCCCAGGGCGATTGGCCCTGGGTCAGTTGCGTGAGTGTGTCGATATCACGGCCCAGTGGCAGTTAAAGGTCGTTCAAGTACTACGCGAGCTTCGCCAACAAAAGCTTAAGCAGAACACCCCGGAGCTGGGAGATTTTGCGCAACGGCAATTGCAGTCTCTGGAATTGAACGCAGAGTGTGTCGAGCAAGCGCTGCTTTACCAATGGTCCATGGACTATGCGCGTCCGCGCGACGTGGACGTCGATGCCGAAGCGGCACGCAATCTGGTCGCTTACTTATCGCTGCTGTCTGTAGATATGCGGGCGGCCGCTGATCCGCTGCGGGTATTGCTGGCCGCGAAGTAAGCGCTAGAAGCTCTGGTCTAACTTGGTTTGCGGGCCACTATGCCTGCGTTTTCCCGCCCGTCCATTCGGCCCAATCCCTGAAAATCGCTGCGGTCAATAAAACTTACGCGATCAATTTCAAGGCCGGCCTCGATACAACTGCGTTCGAGTAGCTGTGTATCTAGCAGGTTCATGAACGGTGGACCCTCAATGCCGCGGTCCGAGGGCATGTGCGGCAGGTAGTTTTCCAGTCCGATCATCAGGCCCGGCCAGCGATCGCCCCGGGCACGCTTGGCTTCGAATACTGGGATGAACTTCCGCCAGATGCCATAGGGCGTGTCCGCGACTAGATACAAGCGGCCCCCAGGCTTCAGCCATTCACGCATTTTCCTAACGGAAGCGTCTACCGCCGCGCCGTCCAGAAAGTGTAAAACACGTGAGCACAGCACTGCGTCAAATTGATCCGCCGGAAAATCAATCTTGGGTAATTCACCCTGCACACATTGAAGATTTTCGCGTTGCTCCTGCGGAACATTCTCTTGCAGAGCATCAAGGTGGGCCTGGCCCATGTCGCAGGCCACGACCCTCGCACCCGCGGCCAAAGCTGGCAAAGTGGCCACGCCAAAGGCGCAGCCAATTTCCAATACGGGTCCATCACAGTTCGATGAATAGTCAATGAACTCTTTCGCGTAGTCATCGAGTATCTCGAACATGAATCCCGTGCCATTGAGCGTGGGGCGCATGTTGGCTTGGCTCCATTGCGGGGCCGGTTTTTTCTGACTCATAAAAATATACCGCCTAACCCCAATGCTAATGGATTGCATACCTGGCTTCGTTTAGAAGCTGCGGGGCGGCTGACACGCGGACGCGCCGGGTCAAGGTCGGTATGTGGATCGGCTGGTCTTCCTATACTCGGCGTTATTCAATAATGGGCACGGATGATTAGCCCGTGCGCTGATAACTAGGGGATTTATCCATGTCCGAAGAATTTGCTGCTGGGCCAGAATTTATTGCCGTGGCGCTACAGCTGGCCTGTAATGGCGTGAACTTGTGCCAGGATCGCGCAAGCGCGAGGGCGAGAATCGCGCAGAGCATTGAGACCATCGCGGGCTATACCACGACCGCCACCAATTTTATGGACTGGTTCTACGGCGTACCGGTCAAGATTGTCGCCCTGCCGGAATACGCGGTCACCGGTTTCCCGATGAAAGAGTCACCCGCGGAGTGGCGGGATAAGGCTTGCTTTGATTATGACGGTCCCGAATACGAGGCCTTGGGTAAAATTGCTCAAGATAACGACATTTACCTCGCCGGCAATGTCTATGAGGTGGATCCTAACTTTCCGAGTCTATATTTTCAGGTTTGCTTCATCATTGGGCCGAACGGTGATGTCATTCTCCGTTATCGTCGACTGACGTCCAGTTTCGAGCCCACGCCGCATGATGTTTGGGATAAATATTTGGATATCTATGGCTTGGACGGCGTATTTCCTGTTGCCCGTACCGAAATCGGCAACCTGGCCATGATTGCTTCCGAGGAAATTCTGTATCCGGAATTCACGCGCATGCATGTCATGCGCGGTGCGGAGGTCATCATTCATCCCACCAGCGAGCCTGGCAGCCCGCAATTGACCATCAAAGAGTTGGCACGTCGTTCGCGCGCGGTGGAGAATATGGCTTACGTGATATCGCCGAACTCGGCCAGTATCGACAATATTCCGATTCCGGCCTATACCTGTAGTGCCATGTCCAAGATCGTCGGTCCGCATGGCGAAATCATGGCCGAGGCAGGCCAGGGCGGCGAAAGCATGTCGGCAAACGCCGTGTTGGACGTGGGTGCTTTGCGTCGTGAACGCAGACGTATGGGCATGGCTAACATCTTGTCGCGACAGGCCTATGGGCTGTTTGCGCAGAGCTATGCGCAAGCTGACTTTCACCGCGCAAATTTTCTGTTGGAGGACGGTGAGACCGTGGAGCCGCCGAACCGGGATGTATTCCGCCAGCGGCAGGCGGATAATATTGAGCGTCTCATCAAGGCTGGGTTAATTTAGGTCGCCAGTGTGTGGGGCTGGGTCTCTAATGCGCGGCGGATCAATTGCTTGAGCCTAGTTTGCATGGCCTGGGCTGCCTGGCCTAGGATCAAGCTGCTCGAGTCTATGCAGTTACGGGAGAAGGGAAACAATGAGCGGCACCAGCGCTAACCGTCGTGAATTTCTGCAGGGTGGCGGTGCCTTAGCGGCCGGCCTGTCTTTAAAGTACGCCGCACCCGCCTCAGCCCAAGCGCCCCAGGATTCGGTGTACGGGGGCTGGGAAGACCTGATGCGGGAAAAATGGACCTGGGACAAGGTGGTCCACGGCAGCCGTGGCCTCAACTGCACCGGTCATTGCGCCATGAACGTCTATGTGAAGAGCGGCATCGTTTGGCGCGAAGAGCAGCAGGGCGAGTACGGTCGTTCTGGCGACGATACGCCCGACTATGGTCCGCGCGGCTGCCAAAAAGGTTTGCGCCACGCCAAATATATGTATGGCCAACAACGCGTGCTGTATCCCATGAAGCGTGTCGGTGAGCGCGGCGAGGGGAAATGGGAGCGGATTACCTGGGAGCAAGCCGCCAACGAGATCGCGGATCGGTTTATCGACTACGCCCAGGAGTACGGTCCAGAATCGATTACTTTGGCCATGGGCACGCAGATGACACTCAAGCGTGCTTCATTCAGCTCGCTGTTTCGGTTTGCGAATATCACGGGCGTCGTGGTACCGGAAACTTTCGCCGGCGTTGGCGACCTGCCCGTCGGGGCCTACATGACCTTGGGCTACGAACTGCCAGGCGACAACATGGCGGCGGTCTTTAAGAGCAAGTGCTGCCTCGTTTGGGCCTGTAATCCGGCGGCCACACGCATACCTGATGCCCATTTTTTCTGGGAAGCGAAATATAACGGTACTGAAGTGGTGAATATTTCACCGGACTTCAGCGCCAGCTCGATGCATGCTTCGAAATGGCTGAATCCCAAGCCCGGCACCGACACGGCCCTGGCCCTGTCCATGGCGCAGGTCATCATCGCTGATCGTGCCATCGAATGGGATTATGTCCGCGAACAAACTGACTTGCCCTTTTTGGTCCGCAAGGACAACCGTAAATTTTTACGTCGATCCGATTTGGAGCCAGACGCGGAAGGTGGCGATACCGGGTTCTATTTTTGGGACGAAACAAGTGATCAGCTCACCGCCGCTGCCGCCACCGGTTTCGGCCAATCCGCAGGACGCGGTCCAGAGCTGCAAACCGACCAAACCATTGCATTGGGTAACGCCGTTCCCGCTTTGGAGGGGAATTGGACGGTAGATACGGCGACGGGCCCGGTAGAAGTTACCACTGTATTCGAACTGACGCGCGACTTATTAGAAGGTTATACGCCGGAGCGCGCCCAGGAAACGACAGGCGTGCACGCCGACAATATTCGCGAGGTGGCTCGCAAGTTTGCCAGCGCGAAGCCGGCCATGATTTTCGCCGGCTACCGTTCCTGTAAATGGCTGCACGGTGACAAGCTGCATCGCGCATGGTTGTTAATGTGTGCCCTGACCGGCAACACTGGTCGCGAGGGCGGCGGCATGCAGACCACGCAGTTGCCACGCGGAGACGGTTTGCTGAAATACGCTTTTAACGGCGTGGGGCCGCGCTTGAAGGTGGCGGCCATTTCCATTTGGGATTACGCCAGGGCTGATCATCAATCGACCAATCGCAAGGTGTACGGCGATCAGCTGGCTGACGATGTCGAAAACAATTATCGTCAGGCCATTGCTGAGGGCTGGTTACCAGACTATGGAAAAATTCCTTGGAAGATGGGCATCATGGCGGGCCACAACCCGGGGAATTGGCGGGCCACGGGCAAGGGCTGGCGCGACAGCGCACTACTAAAACTGGAAACCATCGTCACCATGACGCCGAACATGAGCGCCACCGCCATGTACTCGGACTATGTACTGCCCATTGCAGATCATTACGAACGCGAAGATTTCGTCATGGAAGGCCGTACGCCTTACGTGCAGGTGATTGATCAAGCCGTGGCGCCCATCGGCGAATCCGTCGACGATTGGCGGGCGCTGGAACGGCTCATGAAGGCAATTAGTGACCGGGCTCAGGCGCGATCAACGCCAGCGATTAAACATACAGTCTTTGGCCAGCCCGTGGAGTCAGATTACGCGAAGGCGCATCAGCAGTTTGTCACTTTGCTTGGCGATGACGGCAAAGCCTTTAAGGTGGAGAATTCCGGACAGATCGCCGACTACATCATCAAAAATTCGCCAGGCATCTCGAAAATGTCTTTCGGGGAGCTCAAGCAAAATGGCATGTTGCGTGTGGAAGATTCCAAGGACGTGCAATTTGGTCGTGATTCCTCCTATAGCTACTATGTGCTTGCGCGCACTCGGGACAAAAAACCCTACGACACGCTAACAGGCCGGCAACAGTTCTACTTTGACCACGATTGGTTTTTGGAGGAGGGCGAAGCACTGCCCGAGCATCGCGCGCCCTTGGCCGTGAAGGGTTATGGTTTGCGCTTGACTATGGGGCATGCCCGCCACGGTGTACATAGTATGTACCGCGATGACACATTGCTTATGGCGTTACAGCGCGGCGAGCCTGATGTGTATGTTAATCCCGAGGATGCCAAGCAACGCGGAGTGGCCGATGGGGATCTGATCAAAGTGCATAATTCCTACGGTAGTTTTGTAGCCATGGCGCATGTGAGTTCAAGTACTCAGGCTGGCACATTGTTTATGTACCACGGCTGGGACCCGATGATGTTCGAGGGTCGGGAAAACTTTAGCTCGGCGATTCCTACCGGCGGGCTGTTGAAAAAGACATCTTTAGTCGGCGGTTACGGACATATCGGCTATCGTGCGCCAAGCTATGTGCCTAACCAGACTTATCATGATGCAACATGCGAATTTGAAAAGCATAGCGCGGCATAGAATAAAAATCGTACTAGGAAGTGGATATTGAGCAGTCGGCGCCAGTGCCGACCACAAGGACTAAGGAGCAAAGGTAATGGGCAAACAGGTCGCGATGGTTATTGACCTGAATAAGTGTATTGGCTGTCAGGCTTGCACGGCGGCCTGTAAGTCGCTGTGGACTGATGAGGAAGGCCAGGAGTCCATGCTTTGGAATAATGTTGAGACAAAGCCCGGTCCGGGTTACCCCCGGGGCTGGGAAGAGCAGGGGGGCGGTTGGAAAGACGGCGAACTGCAACTCGGTGAACTCCCACCCGACGAAAACTTTGGCGGCGAAAAACTGCTCAATCATGAGGCAGTGTATTTTCAGGGCACCGAAGAGCGTCTACAGCAGCAAGAACCCATGGGCAAGGGCGCTAACTGGGATGAAGACACCAGCTCCGGAACCTATCCTAACAACTACCATTTCTACCTTCCCCGCTTGTGTAATCACTGCACAAAGCCGGCTTGTTTGGAGGCCTGCCCAGTGCGCGCGATCTATAAACGCGAGCAAGACGGCATCGTGTTGGTGGACCCGGATAAATGCCAGGGTTTTCGCTTGTGCAATCGCGCTTGTCCTTACGATAAAGTTTATTTCAATCACATCCAGAATAAATCCCAGAAGTGTATTTTCTGTTTCCCGCGCGTAGAGCAAGGGGTAGCACCGGCATGTGCACGTCAGTGTCCCGGCCGTTTACGCTTTGTCGGATATCTAGAAGACGACGGACCAATCCACAAGCTGGTTAATGAATGGAAAGTCGCCTTGCCGCTACATCCGGAATTCGGCACTGAAGCTAATGTCTACTATGTACCGCCCATACTGCCGCCAAGCTTTGATGAAGAAGGTCGCTTCAGCGACGAGCCACGCGTACCCATCGACTATCTGCGCTACTTGTTTGGCTTCGAGGTTGATCAGGCCTTGATTACCTTGCAAGAAGAGATGGACCGAAAGAAAGAAGGCAAGGCGTCTGAGCTGATGGACTTGTTGATCGCGCGTGACTGGAAGTCGTTATTTAATATTCCCGACGTGCGGGTGGCCTAGCCTTTGGGAGCTGTAAATTCCAACAGCTCAATCACGTTGCCGTCGGGATCTCGACCATAAGTAACAAAGCCGGTGTCTTGTGCCTGGGGTGGACAATGGAAACGCATGCCGGCAGCACGCAAGCGTTCATACTCCGCATGAATATCTTGAACTTGTAGACAGATGTGCGTGATGCCGTGTTCGTGAACTGCGCGGTCTGTTTGCCTGCTGGCCGTCGCCGGCGAACTGAATTCAAAAACTTCTACGAAGCTTTCGCCCAGCTTTAGCATGGCCGCTTTGGCGGCAGAATTGCTAAGGCCCGTCACCTCATCGGCTTCAGGACTGGGTGCATCCCAGCCGAAGGTCCAGGCCACCTCGCAGCGTAAAGTACCGCAATAGAACGCTAGGAATTGTTCCAAATCTGGGGTGGAAATCGCGGCGTGATGGAAGCCGATGATCATCAGAGCTGTCCTCTCAAGGGCTGGCAGATCATGATTGTCGCATGGGGCCTAGGTTTCAGGGAATTGTGCAGATGCTCCATCGGCCTAGCCAGCCTGGTAGAATACGCGGGTCGGCGCCAGAGCGGTGCGGCGGCGGAAGGATATTTCGATGGCTTCCCCCGTATGACGAATAACAAGAAGGTGCGCACGCTTGACGGCGCGGCGGCCGGTTTTAGGAGGAAGCAGCATGGATTTGCTGAAAGTATTGATGGAAAGTGCGGGCAGCGGTGGTATCGCTAGCCTGGGTAGCCAATTTGGCTTAAATCAGGACCAAACGACGAAAGTCTTGGGTCAACTACTCCCGGCCTTAGGCCGCGGCATGCAACGCAACGTCGAGGCCGCGACTGGTTTAGAAAGCCTGATCAACGGCCTGCGTACCGGTAATCATCAGCGTTACCTGGAAGACCCCAGCGTTTTGCAGACTGCTGATGCGGTTAATGATGGGAACTCAATCTTGGGCCACATCTTTGGCAGTAAAGATGTGAGCCGCAATGTTGCCGCCCATGCGGAATCGCAGACGGGCATTAGCGCAGCGTTGATCAAGAAGATGTTGCCCATGGTTGCAGCCATGGCCATGGGGGCGCTGAGCAAGCAAACCAACAATGGCCGTCAGTTGCAGGCAGACGGCGGCGGTTTATTGGGTTCCTTGCTCGATAGCGACAACGACGGCTCAATCTTGGACGATGTTGTCAATCTCGCGCGCAAATTTTTCTGATAATTGATCCCGTAATTCGGATTACTGAAGCTAATAGGAGTGCCCAATGAGCATTTTAGACTTTGCCAAGGATCTTGGCCGTCAACTATTTGATCGTGATGATCTTGCTGCTGAGAAGATTCAGCAGGAAATCGATACGAGGCTATCCGGTGTTAAGAACTTGGATGTGAAGTTCGATGATGGCACCGTGACTTTGTGCGGTGACTGCCAGGTTCCCGGTGATCGTGAACAAGCGATCCTGATCGCCGGTAACACCCAGGGCGTAGAACGCGTTGTTGCCAACGACTTGACGGGTCCGGCGCGCAAGCCCGAAGAGCCGGAGCCAAAGGAAGAGTTCTACGAAATCCAGAAGGGCGATACCTTAGGTGCCATTGCCAAGCGTTATTACGGTAATGCCGGGCAATACACACGCATCTTTGAGGCCAATCGCAACGTGATCGAAGACGCGGATAAAATTTATCCGGGTCAGAAAATCCGTATTCCGCTGGATTAATCTTGTCCCTTGAAAGCGGCCAGGTGCCTAGCCACTTGGCCGCTTTCGATGCATCGGTGGATGCAGGCCCGGATCTGGGTTTGTACGTCCACTTGCCTTGGTGCGTTCGCAAATGCCCCTATTGCGACTTCAATTCGCATCCTGCTCCCGAAAATATCCCCGCGGCTCAATACGTCAATGCCTTGCTGACGGATTTTAGCCGCGCTGTTCAAGCGCTGAGTGCGCGCCGATTCACCAGTGTGTTTTTCGGCGGGGGTACGCCGAGTTTGTTTTCGCCGTCGTCCATAGGCCGATTGCTGGCGGCCTTCGATGCCAGCGGCCAGCTCGCCCCGGATGCCGAAATCACTCTCGAAGCGAATCCCGGCGCCATTGAGTCCAAACGCTTTCGTGGTATTCGTCATGCCGGCGTGAATCGATTATCCCTGGGCGTGCAGTCTTTCAACGATGAGCACTTGCGTCGCTTGGGTCGTATTCACAACGGCACTGCCGCACGCGCGGCGGTGGATCTTGCCGCCGCCAATTTTGAGTCATTCAGCATAGATCTCATGTATGCGCTTCCGCAGCAGACGGAAACCGAGGCCCTTACCGATGTGCGCTTAGCTTTAGCATCGGGGGCGTCCCATATTGCCTGCTACCAACTGACCATTGAGCCCAATACGGTATTTCACAGTGCGCCGCTGCCGCTGCCCAGTGACGCGCAAGCCGAGGCCATCGAATCGACGGTACACAGTGAACTTGAGGCCGCGAACTTTAAGCGCTATGAGATTTCGAACTGGGCGCGCGGGGCGGCGGCTTGCCGCCACAATCTCAACTATTGGCAGTATGGTGATTACTTGGGGATAGGCGCGGGGGCGCATTCAAAATTAAGCATCCATGGGCGTGTGCAGCGAGAAGCCCGCTTGCGCGTGCCGGCAACCTATATGCAGCGCGTGGCGGAAAACTCGCATGTCGCGCAACGACAATGGCCTGCGGGCGAAGATCGATTGTTCGAGTACCTGCTCAATGCACTGCGCTTATCCCAAGGTTTTTCGCTTACCAAGATGCGTCGCCGAATTGCCTACGACACAGAGTCCGTATTCTCGAAATTGGCTGCGGCCGCGGACAAGGGGCTGTTGACCATCGATGATGATCGGGTTTGGCCCACCCAGCGCGGTCTGCGCTACCTCAACGAAATCATTCGCGATTTCTTGCCGGAAAGTGCCTCAAGGGTGGACTCGCCGGCTTAGGCCGCGTCTCTGAGTTGCAACAGTGGCCCCTAAAGGCGCGGTGGTAGGCAGACGCTGCGCTTTCCCTTAGCATGTCGGGCGATGTGCGTCGCTAAACTAAATTTTTCCGCATCGCGCCGTTGCTGGGTGATTGCTTGCCTGCATCTGCTCGGTTTTTGTGGCTTGCAGGCACAAGGTCTGCCGCCCGGTATCGAAGCCATGGCAACCGAGACCATTGCGGAGGATTTATACCTGTTTCGGTTTGGTGCCTACCGCAGCTTGTTCATGGTCACCGCTGAAGGTGTCATTGTGACTGATCCCCTATCACCCGAAGCGGCCCGGGCTTATCGTGCGGCCATTGCCGAATTAACGGATCAGCCGGTTCGCTATGTGGTGTATTCCCACGCCCATTGGGACCATGTGCGGGGCGGCAGAATATTTAAGGAAGAGGGGGCAAGCTTTGTGGCCCAGTCCCGTTGTTTGGTCAATCTTCGGGAGTCACCCCACGCAGATATTGTGCCGCCCGATGTGACTTTCGACGAATCCTATCGCGTGGAGCTGGGTGGTCGCGCATTGGATCTCTACTACTTTGGTCCGAGCCACGGTACTTGTTTAGTCGTGATGATTCCGCGGCCGGAGAAAATGCTCTACACCGTCGATCTGGTAACGCCCCGGCCCACCGGCGGGGCTTACTTGCCCTGGGATCCGCAAGTGGCAGATTTTCACTTCAACAATGCTCTAGATTACTTGCGAGCCGTGGAAGACCTCGCGGAACGAGAGCAGCTGACGACAGTGATTGGCGCGCATGTTGTGCCGGTATTTCAAGGCAAGGGAAAGTTTTCGCCTGCGCCCCCCACTGGCCCCATCCGGCAAATTCGCGAGCGTCGCGAATTTTGGGAGGGCTTGCTTCGCGCGGTTAAAACTGAAATGGATGCCGGCACCGAAAGCTTTCTGGTTTCGAATCGACTGGATCTTTCACCGTGGGAAGAGCTACCTGGTTTTCAGCGGCGTAAGTTCAAGCAGTTGGTAGACAGGGTGGCGGCCTACCACGCCATTGGTCGCTAGCCCGAGCCCACACCCGCTAGGCGAACGGGTGCTGGGTGGTACGTAAGCAGCGCATCAAATTGCTTCACTATCGAGCTTCTAAGTCCATTTTTTCCTCGAGGCGTTCATGTCCGCAACCACCGATCCAGCGCGCCGCGAAGCTAAATCTGGTACGCCGTTCGGCCCCCGGCGCTTAAATATTCAGATTGAAGATGGTGTTTCCAAGCTAAACGTCTACACCTTGCTCTTTGGTTCGTTTTTCGGCATCGCAATGATGAGCTTCATCAATGCGACCCAGCCTTATCTGTTCGAAGAAGTGCTCAAGATTCCGGCGAATGAGCAGGGTCCGCTGGCTGGTGACATGACCTTTGTTTCTGAACTGATGGTAATCATGACCATCGGCCTTATTGGCGCGCTGTCGGACAAAATTGGCCGCAAGCCGCTGTGGGTCGCCGCCTTTTGTTTTCTCGCCCTGGGCTACTTTCTGTATCCACTGGCAAAAAGCGCTGATCAGTTGATGCTCTTTCGCATGGTCTTTGCCGTGGGTTTGGCTTGCAATACCGCCATGTTGCCGTCCGTCGCCAATGACTATCCCGTGGAGCAGTCTCGCGGCAAGATGATATCGGTTTGCTTCTTGCTGAACGGTTTGGGTTTCATCATTGTGATGACACCACTGCGTATGTTGCTGCCATTCTTTTCTCAGCTCACGGATGGCGATCCGATCTTGGCAGCCCGCTATTGGATGTGGTCGGCCGCGGGTATTTGTTTGTTTGTTTCCACAGGGCTTGCCTTGGGCCTGAAGTCCGGTACGCCAGCGCGCCTGGAAAAACGCGATCCCATGTTGGCGACGTTGAAAATTGGGATTCGCGCCGCCAAGAAAATTCGTATCGCGCTGGCTTACGCAGCCGCGGTGGTGGCCCGTGGTGACATGGCGGTATTGAGTACCTTCTTCGTACTTTGGCTGACCCAGGAAGGCACGGCGGCCGGTATGGCGACTTCCGCCGCCAATACCATGGCCTTGAAGTTTTATATTCTGATTCAAGTTTTTGCCTTGTGCTGGTTACCGGTGATGGGGTTTCTACTCGATCGCATAGATCGTGTTGCCGGGCTGGCCCTCGCCATGATATTGGCCGGTGGCGGCTACTATTCGTTGTTCTTGGTGGCCGATCCCCTAGGTTCCAGTATGTATCTGGCGGCTGTTCTAGTCGGTATGGGGGAGATTTCAGCCAACCTGGCTTCGCTTACATTAATCGGGGCCGAGGCGCCGGTTAGAGGTCGCGGGGCGGTTATCGGTTTGTTCAGTTTGTGCGGCGCCATCGGCATTCTGCTGGTTGCGAAAATTGGCGGTTATCTCAGTGGCGCATTCGGGCCTTCGGCGCCATTCATACTCGTTGCCTTCGCGAACACAGCAGTATTTCTGTTAGCTCTTTTGGTGCTTGGTCTAGGTAAGCGCGCCGCCGTGGCGTCTGGCTAGTGACTTTGGGCTTTGCTTCGAGTTGCTAGTCAGCGATGGATGCCGTGATCTCGGGCTACTCCGCGGCTTCCCGTGCCGTAGCCGCCAAGTGGCAGCGCGTTGTACCGCGTAAGTGCTCTACTTCCGGGGCCCGGTATGCTAGTTCTTTTTGCTGGCGCATCCATCGACAAATTCAACCGTGAGCCGACTTGGCGTTCGCAGTAACCAGAGCGCGCGGGTCTGCGTGCCGGAATCTGGGCCGCTGTGGATGATCCCGCCTGGTCGATAAAAATAACCGCCCGGGCTGTAGTCTCCTATCACGGGGCCATCGGGTAGGCATTCGCCAATTCGATAGTCGCCTTCTAGAAGAAAACCTTCCTCAACGCCTGTGTGTACTTCCCAAGGTACCGATAAGTCGGGGCCTGCGCGCAGCAGCCATGTTCGTTGGCCCGTGGACTCGATCCAAAGCAGGTCTTTGACCTCTAATGCTAGCTGTTGACCGGTGTCCTTTTGGGCGACCACACCGGGCCGCCAGACAACGGCAGCATTGCGCAGCAGACGTTCGTGTTGACCATCGGTCCGCCGCGGTGGATCTAGAAATGCTAGTACTCTAGCAGGCTCCGTACCCGTAGCAAGCCGGGCCGCGGGCGCCTCGCTGGGCAAAAAGGCAAAGTCATACTGATCAAGCTCAATGCCGTTCCAGGCAATCCGGCCTGCCAGTACCAACAGCTCTAGAGTTTGTTGACGGTCGGCAGCGAGTTGTAGCTTCCAATCTGGCGGCAGTTCGGCTACCGCGACTTGCCTCCCATCACGGGCTGTGTTCAGCATTTTTACCGGCAATCCGCCAAGTAAGCTTAAGTTGCCTTGGGCTGCAGTTGCTGTTTGTTGGAACAATACAAGATCTTTGTGCGGCGCGTAGCTACAGCTCACAAGGGCTGTCGCAAGAATCGCTGCAATGCAAACCACGATGGCGATTTGGAAAGTTGTGTCTGCTTGTCGCCGATACCCTGCTTTGCGACCGGATGCATTGGCCATAAAAGACCAAGAATGCCCTGACTTAAGTGTGCGTGCCACGGTACTCATATTCAGTCTAGCTATACTATTTGCTCTATCGGAGAACTAGCATGGATCTTGAAGACTTCCGCCGCAAGTTGCTGCGTTTAGAATCGGAGCTTGAGGATATCGCGGCGGTGGGCGATGCGGCAGCAGCGGTGGTGGAGCTCGATCAGACTCGCACCGGGCGCCTGTCGCGCATGGATGCTATCCGGGCTCAGTCCATGTCGTTGGATGCCGCCAACCGGCGTCGACAGCGGCTAGATCAGGTACGTGCGGCCCTGGCCCGGATCGATGCGGGTAGTTATGGCGATTGCCAGGATTGCGGCGAGCCGATCAACCACAAGCGACTGGCATTCGATCCGGCTGCCGTGCGTTGTATTACGTGCGCACAATCGGCTGAATAGCTTCGCCCGGGTGATAGTTTCAAACTGATGCAAGCCATTAGTGCGGGATCGTCACAGTCCGCGACGCCAATCAGCACTTAGCAATTGCCAATCTTCTTTGTGGTCACGTCCCAGCAATAGCTCAAATTCATAGAGATCGATGCTGGGCAGGCGGTCGGCGGTGTCTGCCATCCCGACTAGGGCAATCACGTTTGCCCGATTAGGGTTGGTTAACACCAGGTCTTCTAGGCGGACGACTAAGTGGATAGACTGATGGGTGACGAATAGCAATCTCAAGATGTTTACCATGCTTGCTTTCGTGTTGTTTCGGGTATCCGAATAATTTTCGCTGATTAAAGGTTTTAAGGACTTCAGGTCGCGAGATTCAGCAGCATCCTCAGCCGCCTCAATCATTGCTAGGATTTCGGCTTCTGGCGTGCTGATTTCGCTGCAGCTCGCAAGCGCAAACAGCACTAGGCTACCGATCAATCGTAGGATGCTTGTCCTAGAAATATGGCTGCGGCTGCTCATGTTCTTAGTGTACGCCAAGCGTACTGGACGTATCCTCCCGCATCGCAACCCGCTGATCGCGGCTAATACGCTAGGCTAGAATGGCCTAGTCCTTAGAGTGTTCCACAATCTGATCATGGTTGAAGCGCTCAGCAATCTAGCCTTGCTATAGGCAGCCATCCTATCCTAGGGCGCCTGCGGATTCGGGATCTGTTGGCCATTGGCGAGGGCCATGACACCACCCTGATCGTGCTGTTGATAGCTCCACTGGTGGGGTTATCTCGGATTTCATCCGGCGGTGGGTGTTTATGTGACGGGTCTGCTGCGCAAAGAAGAGTACTGCGATAGGACTCCGACGTCGGTTCCTACCCAAGCAAGAAGCGCATTGGCTCCTTGACTTTAGCGATGGTCAATCTAACAGGTGCGAAATTAATCCGTCGGCTAGCTTTGGCTCGAACCAAGTTGACTTTGGCGGCATCACCTCATTGGCATCGGCCACGGACATCAACGCTTCCATTTGCGTCGGGTAGAGGGCAAAGGCGATCTTCATCTCGCCGCTATCAACACGTCGCTCAAGTTCCTGCAGGCCTCGAATGCCGCCAACAAAATCGATGCGTTCGTCGGTGCGCGGATCGCCGATACCGAGCCGGGGCGCCAGTAATTTTTCTTGTAGCAGACTGACATCAAGGCTGGCCACCGGGTCGTCGCTGGGAATTAAGTCCGCGCTGATGTCTAAGCGATACCACTGACCGTCGAGATACATCCCAAATTGGCCTGGGTTTCTCGGCTTTACCGCGGCGTTTTCCGGCACAACCGAGAATTGCTGGCCGATTTCCCGCAGCAATTCATCAGGCTGCTTGCCGTTTAGATCGCGCACGACGCGGTTGTAGTCGAAGATTTGTGTTTCGTCATGGGGAAAGGCTACACAGAGGAAGTACTCATAGTCTTCTTCGCCCGTGGGATTGCTGTTTGCTGCACGTCGCGCCGCGGCTACTCGCGATGCCGATGCGGAGCGGTGGTGACCGTCGGCGATATAAAGGGCGTCCATGGCATCGAAGTGAGTCGTGATCTCGTCGATGGTCTGGGCGTCGTCGATGCGCCATAGTGTGTGGCCAATACCGTCATCGGCGACTAAATCGTACAAGGTCTCAGTCGTTGTGACATCGTCGAGAATATCTTTTACCGCTTGCGAAGCGCGATAAGTGAGCAATACCGGACCAGTTTGGGCATTGAGAGCGGTAATTTGTTGCACGCGGTCGTTTTCTTTTTTCGGCCGGGTGAATTCATGTTTACGGATTCGATTCACATCATAGGCAGCAACACTGCCTGCCAGCACAATACCCGTTTGTTCATGATTGCCCATGCGCAGGCGATAGGCGTAGTAGCAGGGCTTATTTTCGCGGATCAGCACGCCGGATTCTGTCATGGCTCGTAAGTTCTCCGCGGCCTTCGCGTAAACCTCTGGCGCATAGGGGTCGGTGTCTTCGGGAAGATCGATCTCCGGCTTGGAGATGTGCAAAAAGCTCAGCGGCCGGCCGCGGGCGCGTTCACGCGCCTCGGCCGTGTTGAGTACATCATACGGCGGCGCCGCCACAGCTTCGGCTTTTTCAGGGACTGGGCGTAAGCCTCGTAAAGGTTTGACCAGGCTCGGCATGGTTTTCTCCGGCTTTTGTAGGGCCGTTTCGGCGCATCGGGGGCGCAAGTGTGGACAACTGTGTTCCTGTCGTCCAGCCCCGATGCTAGGGGGCGTGTTTGCCGATCACCGAGCTGTGATCAAGGCAAATGGGCTGCCTTGTGTATCGGCAAGGCTTATACCTCTACTGTGTCATCGGTTCTCGGCTGCTCGTCGACCAGCGCGAAGCGGATAGCATTTACGTCGCGCTAAGCACTTCCAGCGCTACGCGTTCACCGGATTCCAGCGCACCTTCCATGCCGCGGTTCGACACGGCGGTGTGCTCGCCACAAAAATGAATCCGGCCATGGGCGTTACCCACCACGGGTGCGAGGGTTGACACTTGTCCCGGTTTCCACACCGCCCAGTCACCCGAAGAGAAGGGGTCGCGATACCAGGACTTGTATTCAACAATTTCCAATTTGCCTTGAGCCGCTGGCCGGGCACGTTCGATGTCAGCGATGACTGCGGCTTTGGCATCGGCCGCGGGCATTTGATCCAACAGCGCCGCTTTGTGGCCGCGAATCCAGGCCGTTAGGCTGGTGACTTCCTCCGGTGACTCGCCCTTGTGTTCGCCGACGAGGCTGCTGACCAGACCGTCGCTGAACATGCTAGGCGCTAAGCCATCCTCTTCCCAAAATGGGGATTTGGCGACCATGTGTGCTTGATTGATGATTTGGGAATCTAGGGTATGCACCGCGCGCGCTTGCGCAGGCGGCAATAGTGGATCGAGCCGAATGCGCCGTAGCACCGGACAAGGTACCGAGCAGATCACGCGGTCGGCCTTAAATGTCATGCCATCGGCACAGCGCACTGCCGCTTGATCCTGCTCGCTGCGCAGCCCGATGACTTCACGACCGAGCTGCACTGGATTCTTGAGCGCGGCGGCCATGGCCTCGGGTATCGATTGGTTACCGCCCACAGCAGTTAAAAAAGGTGACTGTCCCGGTACCGCGAGTTTGGTTTGGGCCGCGATGAAGTTGGTCACAAACAGCATCATCAAGGTCGACACGTCGTGGGCTGAGCTCCCATGGGTCGGTTCGATGTTGTAGGCCATTTCAATGACCGCATCGCTAATGTCCTTGCTTTTCAGCCAATCGTAGAGGGGGACATCGAGTGCTGCGTTTTCCGGTGCAGCCCAAGCATCTGGTGTATTGAACGGATTGTTTTTGGCGAGGAACCCGCCCATGAATCGCCACGGCAGCGTATCTCTGGCGTTGTCGGGAAACGGGTTCCGCGGGTGTTTCAGCCAGTCTTCGGCGCTGATGGCTTGATGATCCAGAAACAGTTCTCGCTGTCCGTAATACCGCAGCACCGGCAATAGACTCACCATACCTACGCCATGGGTCTTCGCGGCATCGATCAAGCGCGCATAGCCGGGACCAAAGGATGTACCACCGGCTTCCGGGCTGCCGGGCAGGCTGCGATAAGACAGCACGCGTCCGCCAATGCGCTGACGCCCCTCGATCACCTGCACGTCCAGCCCCGCATCTTGCAGCAGCAGGGCAGCGCCGAGGCCTGACAGGCCGGCGCCTATGACCACCACCTTGTGCCTGTTCTGCGCCCGCAACATGCGAGGTGTGGCGGCGGCCAGTGTGGCCGCACTGGCGGCTTGGAGAATCACGCGTCGATTGAGAGTGGATGCCGTCTTAGTCATGATTTTCTCGCTTTCGCATTGGGGGTCGACCGCTTAGCCAAAAAAAATCGCCTCGACTCCCGCCAAGGGATGACGAGTAATAGCAGAATACTCAGGACGCTGAGGCCAGAGCCACCGCCTTGAAACAGCCCGTTGGTCTCGCTCGGTGTTGGCGCCGGTGCGGCAGGAGCCGACGCATTCACGGCCACCAAAACCGTATCGGTGGCGCCATCATCGTCGGTCACCGTCAAGTCAAACTCCAATAGTGAGTCGACGCCGGGATTGTCGAAGCTCGGCGTCGGGCTGCTGGGGTCGTCCAGGTCGACCATTTCGCCACTCACTTGGCTCCAAAGGTAACTCACGATGTTGCCATCGATGTCGCGGCTGCCCGTGGCATCCAGCGCGATGCTCGCTGCATTGCTGTCTGCAGGTGTTCGCCCGCCATACGCCAGCGGTTGGATATTATTGCCGGTGCCATCATCCATAGGCTCTCTAACCGCCGTGCTCCGTTCGGCTGCCGCGGCGATTCGGCTTTCCAGCCAGGTGATGTTGGTCGCCATGAGTTGGCGTTCCACGCCGACAAAACCATGGGCGTTGCCACCATTGTCCGTCAAGGGAATTGCCATGCCTTCGCGGTCTACATAAGGAATGATCGTGTAGGTGGCGTCGACACCCGCGGTGTTGGCAGCCGCCAAGACCTTGTTTGACATGCGATCGGGCGTGAATTCGTCGCCGTCGGCGCGCAACAACAGCGCCGGAATTTCCAGATTTTCGATTTCACGCACCACCACCGACAAACTGTCCGGGCCCCAAAAGCTCATCCAGTTATTCGGCGTACGTGTTAAGGCTACGCCAAAAATTGTGTCGTAGTCCCGCAGAATGTCGCCGTCGCCAGCGGTAATTAATTGTTCGTTGAGACTAACTAATCCGGAGTAACCGTCGGTCGGACCCAGAATGGCCTCATTGAAAAGTAAATCTTGGGCCGTCGTGCGGCCGTCGTCCACGGTGCCATGTAAGCCCACGGCCACCACCCGCGGATCCAGCGTGAATATCGGATAGATCGCTGCGTTCTGCGTGCCCTGACTGTGGCCGGTTGCATAGATCGCCTCATAACCCAAAGACGCGAGTAGATCGATGCCGGTACCCAGGTCCGTCACGGCATCTTCAAACAATACCGCGCCACCACCGCCGGTCGCGCCCGCATCACGCCGGTCCAGCGCCAAGACGGTGAAACCCTCGGCGGCGCCCCAAACCCGCCAGATTTTCGGCACGCTAAATTGCCAAGTCCCCATTGCGCCGTGGCTGACCAGTACGGCGACTTTGCGGGGACCTAAAGCGGCTGCATCGCCGACCGGAATATGCAGCGCGCCGTTAAGCGGGAGGCCATCGTCGGCCAGCAGCGTCACGGCGAAGGAATCGACATCGACATTAAGCCTGGTTTCACACAGCCGGCCCGCGCTGTCTATGCCGATACCGCCGTCACAGACATCGTTTCCAGCGGTGCCGTTACCGACGTCACCAGCGCCGTCGCCAAGGAGTACATCGTTGTCTGCCCCCCCTAAAAGCGTGTCGTCGCCAGCATCACCGAATAAGTCATCGTTGCCCGCGTCGCCGCATAGCGTGTCGTTACCGCCAGAGCCTTGAACCCGATCACTGCCGCCCAGGCCAACAATAACGTCGTCGTTTTCAGTGCCGACGATTTCATCATCCGCTTGCGTACCGACGATGCTGGCGACCAGCCCGTTGCATGACGGCGCGCCGCCGAGCGCATCGTTCACTAGAACGTTGGTTCCGGCGCCGCCGTTGAGTATGTCCGAATCATCGCCAAATAAGCTGTCGTTACCCGCATCGCCTTCTAGGATATCGCCACTGCCTTCAGCGCCGACCAATACATCCTCACCATCACCGCCTTCGAGAATATCGCTGCCGGCATCGCCGAACAGGGCGTCGTTGTCGTCTCCACCGCGGAGAATGTCGTCGCCGTCGCCGCCGCAGACCGTGTCGTTTCCGCCACCGGCATCAATAACGTCACTGCCGGCTAGTGCCACGATGACATCGTCGCCCGCGGTGCCAATGAGCATGTCCGAATTTGCGGTGCCGACGATGGTGGCCTCCAAGCCGTTGCAAGTTTGGGCTTGTATCGAGGGCAGAAATAGGGTGGTTGCCCAAGCTATAAATATCGTGGTTCTGATCACGTGGTCTTTGCTCCCTGGGGCACGGTCCCCCGCAGCGGCCAACTTATTCCCACAACCTTAGGCCTCGGCGAGCTGGTGGGTCAAATCCAGCAGCACCGTTGCCAGGGCGGTTACCTGCGTCTACAGCCAGCCGGTCGGTGGGCGGCGATACAGCCCCTTGGTCGGCCAGGCCCGCGTATCGCCGATCATCCGCAGTTTGGCCCTGCCGAGGGAGGGTCGCTTGGTGTCTAAAGGCCGTCCCTTGACGTTTGGTCCGCTGTTCGCGCAGCGGTGCTCGTTGGGCCCAAAGGCCTTGGTATGATGCTGAGATAAAGGGCGGTGCCACCCAGTGCTGCTGACAATGTGATAAGAAATGGAGACCCACCATGCGCATCGATTCGAATTTCCTGACGTTTAGGTTGCTCCCTTTGCTGGCATGTTTCCTGCTCAGCGCTTGTTCGCCGCCGGATCAACAAGCAGCGGAGACTCAGTCGGCCCGAGAAGCAGCGGAGAATTTCCCGGCTGGCGCTGTGGGTGGTGCCGAAGAAGAGAGTACTGACATGGTGAGCCAGGCCAGTCCCGACAGCGATGCAGCGGAACCAGAGTATCCCGAGGGCGCGGAACTACCCGTGCGTCAAATTCCCAACATGCCCGAGTCCGCCGAAGCTTACTATGCGCCCGATAATTATCATGTGATAGCGCAAACTCAAGACCCCCAAGCGACTCAGCCCGAGGCTCGAAAAGCGGGCGGCGCCCTCACTTGGATTTTTACCGATGATGGTGAAAAAAGCTGGCGCGTGGGCGATCGTGGTCAAGATGCCTGTTCTTATTTTTTTCCCGATCAAAAACAAATTGTTTTCACTTCTACGCGTGACCGTATGGACATGCCCGTGGGCAACTGGTCCGACGAGCGAGAATATCCCCAGGGTGCTGAGCTGTATGTGGCGGAACTCGATGGCACCATTGTTCGTCGCTTAACGGACAATGAATACTATGAAGCCGAGGTTTCCATTTCGCCCAATGGTGAGTGGGTTGTGTTCGGCCGCCAGATCGACGGCAAGATGGATCTTTGGCGCATTCGTCCCGACGGCACCGATGAACAGCAGATTACCTTCACCGACGATTGGCAAGAGGGCGCACCTTTCTATCTCCCCGACAACGAAACGATTCTGACCCGGGCGTGGAAGCGCAGCGAATACGGTGAAATTCGCCCGACGCCGATGACGGTTTTCACGGTCAAACACGATGGTTCCGAAAGAACCCAGCGAACCTTTGATCGCGACATGAATTGGGCGCCCTATCCGGCACCCGATGGTCGTCACTATGTATTCGTGCGCATTATCGAAGACGACAACTGGGAAGTATTTCTGGGCGATTTGGCCGGCGGTGAACCCAAGCGTCTGACTTACAACAAGTCTTTTGATGGTTTCCCGTCTTTGTCACCCGATGGCACGAAGATGTTGTTTACTCGCAGCCACGGCGGCTTCATGTCGAATTTGTACACTTACGTCATGGATGTCAGCGAGCTGAATATTGGTCCTGATCAGTGGACCGGTGAGGTGCCGGATATCGTTCCGCCGGTTGCTGACAGTGGCGACCGATTGGAGGTCGCCGCACGCTAGCCTTGCCAATCATCTCGTCCCGGAGAGGCTAAAGATGTTCATCAATTTTTGGTACCCAGCCGAATGGACCGCCGCACTGACGGATAAGCCGGTGAAAGTGCGCATGTTGGGTCATGACTTTGTGCTGTTTCGGGATGCTGCGGGCCAAGCGCGCTGTTTGAGCGACACTTGCACGCACCGCGGCGGCTCGCTGGCGGGTGGGAAGTTGCATGGCGACTGCATTGCTTGCCCATATCATGGCTGGCAATTCAACGGCGAGGGGCGGTGCCAAAAAATCCCGTCCCTGGGGCCTGAAGCCAAGATTCCTTCGCGCACCCGGATCGACAGTTATCCCACGCAAGAACGTTACGGCATCGTGTTCGCTTTCTTGGGTGATTTGCCCAAGTCGGAGCGTCCGCCGATCATGGAGATACCTGAGTTTGGCGAAGATGGTTGGCGGGCGACCAGCCAAGAGCGCGTGTCCGTCGGCGACTATCGCCGGCATATGGAAAACGCTCTGGATCCAGCCCACAACGAGTTTGTGCATCCTACCCATGGTTTTTCAGGTGCGCGTGATGACTACCGTGTACCCGACCTCAACATTGAAACTAGCGAGTGGGGCAGCGGTTTCATGACCAACTACTATTCGCCGCCGCTGAAGGACGAAAAAATGCAGGCGGCTTCAAAACGCTCCGAAGATGCTGTGATTCAAGCGGGCAGTTTTCACTATGGGCCGACGAGTCTGAGTACCAAGATTCATCCCACAGCAGAAGTGCGTATTCATCAGCATGTCTTCAAAGTACCGGTGGATGACAGCCGGGTTAGAACTTTCCTGGTGCAAACGCGTAACTTCTTGTTGGATGAGGAAAGCGATCAAAGATTTTTTGAGCGCAATGACGTGGTGGCCAATCAAGATGCGGAAGTCTTGGCGGCACTACACCCGTTTTACACGCCCGAGACTAATCACCACGAATTTTTGCTGCCGGCCGATGAAGCCGTGGTGGAGTACCGCGAGCGTTTGAAAGATTGGGAAGCTCGCGGCTGGCGCATCGATAGCGAGGCGGTTGCGCGCCAGGCTAGGCGTTGTGCTTTTGCGATCCCCAGTCCGGGTCGCCGCGAGAAGCCGCGCGCTTGGGTACTAGATACGGTGCCCTTGATGCCCGAGTCTGAGCAAGCAGCCACATCAGCAAGGCAAGCGACCAGCGCATGATTCGCCGTCGAGGGCTCGCTGCTTGGCTGGCGCTAGCGGTGCTCGGCAGCGCGTTGCGCGCCGAACCGGTTATTTTGCATCGCGGCTCGGCGGCTGAGCCACCGTCGATAGATCCAAGCCTTGGCGCGGCTTCCTTAGCCTCCCCCATTATCGGCGATATGTTCGTTGGGCTGTTGGCTCGCGGCGCTGATTCCAAACCAACGGCGGCCTGCGCGGAAAGTTGGACCATTAGTGAAGACGGCCGCACCTATACCTTTAAGTTGCGTGAAGACTTGCTGTGGTCTGACGGCCGGCCTATTACCGCGGCTGACTTCGTCTACAGTTATCAGCGCTTGATGAACCCAGCCACGGCCTCGCGAATCGTGGGTGTGTTTTTTCCCGTGAAAAATGGGCGCGAAGTTTTTTTTAAGCAACAGCCACCTGAAGCGCTGGGCATAAGAGCTTTAGACGATCGAACGCTAGTGATCGAGTTGGTCGAGCGCACACCTTATTTTCTTCAGTTGCTGGGCAATCTAGCGGTCGCACCCGTGCCTCGCCATGTCATTGAAGAGGCGGGTCGCGGTTGGTCGAAGGCCGGTGTCATGGTGAGCAATGGTCCATTCGTGCTGGCCGAGCGCGTACCACAGTCTTTTATTCGGCTGGTGAAGAACGAAAACTATTTCGCCGCCGATGAAGTGAAACTGGACGAGGTGATTTGGTATCCCACGCAGAATCTGGCCACGGCGTTCAAGCGCTTTCGTGCCGGTGAATTAGACATAGCGCTGAATTTTCCGCCAAACGAGATTGATTGGATCAAGAAAAATATACCCGACAGTTTGCATATCACGGCGAACCTCGGCATTTATTTTCTGAATATCAATATGCGCGAGCCACCCTATGACGATCTGCGGGTGCGGCGGGCCTTATCTTTGGCCATCGATCGCGATGCGATTGCTAATCGTCTGTTACGCACCGGCGTGACGCCCGCCTATAGCTTTGCCACGCCGCACTTCACCGATTACCCGGGTATTGAGCTGCCTGAGAAATCCATGGCGTTTCCCCAGCGGCAGGCCTTGGCGCGGAAGCTGCTGGCCGAGGCCGGCTTTCCGCCCGGCAAGCTGGTGGTTAAATTGAACTACGATACGCAGGAAGAGAACCGCAAGATCATGGTTGCCATCGCGGCCATGTGGCAAGCCGTTGGTGTACGCACGGAAATGACGGATGTGGAATTTCCCATGTTGAATCGCTTGGTGCGGACGAAGAAGTTCGAGGTATCGCGATGGTTTTATATAGCGTCCTATGATGATCCTTATGCAGTCCTGCAGCTCTTCTTGAGTAACAATCCGAACAATTGGCCGGGCTTTAAGAGCGAACGTTATGACGAGTTGCTGCGATCATCGAACCTGATCACTGATCCGGTTGAACGCCTGCAAACGCTAGCTGAGGCTGAACTTGAGTTGATGTCGAACTATCCGATTCTACCCATCACTTTTTATGTCGGACGTCGTCTGGTGTCGCCGGGGGTGAAAGGCTGGTATGACAGTCCCAATGGCCCAACGCCCTCGCGTTACCTCAGTGTAGAACGCTAAGTTTTGGGCAGCGGTCAGTGTGGATAGCGCAGCATATGGTTTCGAGATAGCTTAGGCACCATGGCTTACATCGCCATTTGTCGTGACCATCCAGCGCGCGATACGAGCAGGCTGCGCAAGACCGAGAAGGCTGCGCACTTCGCCTATATAGAGACTATCCTGGCAAAACTGCTGGTGGCTGGACCTCTGCCCAGCGAGGACGATGGCGCGCATGTCGCCAGTCTCTTTATATATAGTGTGGATTCGGCTGACGAAGCGCGTGAGTTACTGCAGGCCGATCCCTATTATCAGGCCGGCATTTATGGCGAAATTGAATTGCAGCCGTATATTCCGGCGGCGGGCCAATGGATTGGTGGAACGATTTGGTAGCTTGCTACCAGGCGCGCACCGGTCCGGTGTCGATATGCACAAATTCAGAACTGGGGTAATAGCCAACGCCCCCGGCCGAGAGTTCCAAGGCCGCCTTTTGTAGGTCAGCTATTCCTAATCCGGGAATCCGCACATCAATAGCGCGTCCCTGCATATGCAGGCTGCGCTTTGCGACGCCACCACCCCGACTGCGTAGCATTTGGTTCGTGGCCTCCGAGCGATATCCGGAAATCACTTCGTACCTGCCCACCTTGCCACTGCGCTGTTGAATAGCATGCAGTAGATCAAGCAATTGGGGGTCGACCTGGCGTACTTCGTCGGTACGGTGGTCGCGCAATAGATGATTGACCTGGCTCAGCGCTTCGCTTAGGTAGTTCCCATCGGCAAAATAGTCCACCGCGAGGGTCTCGCCGGTGTGCGTGTGATAAAAACTGAGGCGCCTTGCGCTGTTGGCGCCAACAGCGGCCAGCGGCAGCATACCCAACGTCGATCCAAAAGCGATTCCGCGGACTAATTGCCGCCTGCGATAGTTAACTCGCATGAGATAAACCTGACCCACCCTGACACAACCCGATGGATTCTCACAAAAGATGGCGGCCAGGACAATGGGTCAACGCACAAATTTCTGGGAATCGATGCGCGCAAGCCCGCCGCCGTTCGCCGTCCGGCCAGCGTTTGAACCCCCTGATTCATAAGGGTTTCGACCCGAGGCCTAGCTCCCCCTGCTCGGACGCCACGACATAATTGGGTATCCGCGATCCCACGCGGCGGTAGCCATCTGGTCTGGGCGCTGGTCCACCAGACGACCGTTGGGGCGTTTCCGGCCGTTTTGATGAGTGCGTGGGCCAATTTCACCGGCTTGATCCTTGCTGCGGTGCTTTGTTCATGAAGCATGGGTGGATTGGCCCGCTAGATTCCTAGTCTTTGATCCGCAAGTTCGTCACCGGCCGCATTTGAGGGCCACACGCATTGCTGATAGCGTATTTACTAGTGACACAGAAATTCGACAAAAAACTCCTGGGTGTCGGGCTGATCACATTGATTGCAGTGCTTGTGGCAATTTTCGCGCAACCCGTTCCGCAAGACCCTGCCTATCATCAGTTTGCGGATCAGCGCGACATGCTCGGTGTTCCAAACTTTTGGAATACCATGTCAAACTTGCCATTTCTGCTGGTGGGGTGTATTGGCTCGTTTGTTCTTCTGACAAAAAAAGCCTCCGGCATCGTCACCGAAATGCGCACGGCCTATTTGATCTTTTTCTTCGGCGTCGCCTTGGTTGCTTTTGGCTCCGGCTACTATCACTTGAATCCCAATAATCAAACCTTGGTTTGGGATCGTTTGCCCATGACCGTTAGTTTCATGGCATTCTTTTCAATTATTGTTGCGGAAAATGTGTCCTTGCACTGGGGGCGGCGGATACTCATTCCCCTGCTTCTATTTGGTGCGGCCTCGGTTTTCTATTGGCATTTCACGGAACTACAAGGTGCTGGTGATCTGCGGCCCTACGCGCTGGTGCAGTTTTTACCCATGTTGCTGATTCCGCTATTGCTGCTCCAGTATCCATCGCCCTTTGCCCGCAATCTCTGGATCTGGGCGGTGCTGGCAGCTTACGTGGCGTCAAAAATTACGGAGTTCGCAGATGTGGCAATTTTTGACGTCATCGGCTTTAGTGGTCATGCGATAAAGCACTTGCTGGCGGCATTGGGGACTTATTTCTTTCTGCAAGCTGTACGTATGCGCGTGCCGATTGAGCGAAGCCTATAAGGTAGTGCTCGTGGTAAGCAATGGTTCGTGCTGTGTTATCGAACGAAGGAGCAGACCTCGGAAATCGGGCTGCCGAAATCTCAGCCTGCTGCATATCAAACTATGATAGCGTCGGAACTGGGGCTCACGGAGAAGCAGCATGGCCGCCGACACGGAATATCGCATAGAGCACGACCTGCTAGGTGACGAGCGGGTTCCGTCAACCGCGTACTACGGAATTCAAACCTTACGGGCGCTGCGCAACTTCAATATTACCGGTGTGCCCATTGGCCACTTTCCAGAGCTAATACGGGCTTTGGCCTTGGTAAAGCAGGCAGCGGCCCAGGCGAATCGAGAACTTGGTTTATTGAGCGATGAGAAGGCGAAGGCCATTGATGCGGCCTGCGCAGAAATTGCCGCCGGCGCTTTACACAATGAACTTGTCGTCGACTTGATTCAGGGAGGGGCCGGGACCTCAACCAACATGAACGTGAACGAGGTCATTGCCAACCGGGCCTTAGAACTCATGGGCCACGAGCGCGGCGAATATCAGTACCTGCATCCGAACAACGACGTGAACATGTCGCAATCGACCAACGATGTCTATCCCACCGCGGTGCGCCTCGCCATGATCCTGGCGGACGATCCCTTGATTGCGGCGCTGCGCGGACTCTGCGAGGTCTTTGGGGCCAAGGCTGAAGAACTGGGCAATGTGCTAAAAATGGGCCGCACCCAGTTGCAGGATGCCGTGCCCATGACCTTTGGCCAAGAGTTTGAGGGTTGGGCCATCACGGTGGGCGAAGATATTAGCCGGCTGGATGAAATGGCCAAGCTGTTTACCGAGATCAATCTCGGCGGCACGGCTATTGGCACCGGTATCAATACTCATCCCGACTATGCACAGATGGCGGTGGATAACCTGAGCAAGCTGACGGGTATTAGCTTTAGCCTGGCCCCGAGCTTAATTGAAGCTACCTCGGACACCGGTGCCTTCGTTATGTTCTCCGGCATCCTGAAGCGCGTGGCAATTAAGCTTTCCAAGATTTGTAATGACTTGCGCCTGCTCTCCAGCGGTCCGCGCGCCGGCATGGGCGAAATCAATCTGCCGCCCATGCAGCCGGGGTCGTCAATCATGCCTGGCAAGGTGAATCCGGTCATCCCCGAGGCCGTGAATCAAGTGGCTTATCAGGTGATCGGCAATGATCTGGTGGTCGCTATGGCGTCTGAGGCCGGCCAACTGCAGCTCAACGCTTTCGAGCCGGTGATCGTTTACAACCTGATGAGCACGCTGCGCATGTTGACCCGTGCCATTCGGATGCTCACGGATCGCTGTGTGCGTGGTATTACGGTCAACCTTGAACATTGCGATCGCCAAGTTGAAGAAAGCATTGGTGTGATCACTGCCTTTAGTCCACATATCGGTTACGAGAACGCAACTCGGGTGGCTGACCGCGCCCTGCAAGAGGGCCGCGGCGTCGTGGACATTATTAAAGCGGAGAAGTTACTGGACGAGTCCAGTATCGATGCAATCATGCATCCGGAGAATCTAACCGGCCCGAGTTTGCTGCTGGGCGCATCCGTTGATGAGGCGGATAGAAGTCATACCCATCTGATTTTTGACCCGAACTACGTGCCGCCGGATACCACGGATGAGTGAGTGCGCTTTGAAAACCGATTTTCGCTAAGAAGGACTACCTAGTCGCGGCGATTCAGGCAACGGTCTAGTAGCTTATCAATTTTCTCAAGTGCTCCTGGCTCAGCTTGTCGAAATAAATGCTTGGAGTTTGCTGGGAATGTCGGCGGGCCGTTTTCCGAGGCCAATTGTGGCGTGGCATCGATAATAATTTTCGAGGTTTTTGGTGGTTGCCGCAGGGATGGATCCAGGGGAATGCCAGCCATGTCTTGAATGATATGCGTGGATGGATGCGGCTGCCAGCGCGCGCCTAGGGTTTGCCAAACGTCATCCAAATTGTACGGTGAGATTTCTCCATCGACCACCACTACTACCTTGGCGAGCATTTCGTTTTCCGCGTATGTTCGACCCGCTGCCATGCCCTGTCCGGGCCCCTGCTTATCGATGGCAATAATATGCACACCGGCGGCTTGCTGTGGTACGTGAACAGCGATCAGCCCGGGTATCCGTTCGCGATACTTCACCAGCAGTGATGCTTCTCTTGTCACACCAATGGCATTGCGAATAATTCCCGAATATGAATTGAGAAACCAAGGTCGAACCCGGTGAGTGACTGCCGTAACTTCCATGAAGAAGTTTTCCGCTTTGGCTTCGCCCATTACGCCGTAGAATTCGGCGAACGGCCCTTCCGGCTGGGTTTCGGTTAAAGAGATTTCGCCTTCGATCGCCATTTCGGCGGTGGCTGGGAGCAAAACTTCGGAAGTTTCCGCCCGCACTATAGGCACCGGACGCTCAGCCAAACCACCCGCGATGCCTAGCTCAGTTTGAGTTTCACGGGCGATGGTCGATGCCGCAACACCGTAAGTAATGGGATCGACGCCGAGAACCAAGACAACGGCGGCGGAGCGATCGCCACGGTCCTTCATCGCTTGCAGAAATCGCCAACCCGCCTGGCCCGGCTCCGGGTTGACGCTAATGCGCCGCGGCCCCTGCAGTTGGCAACGGTAGACGCTGATCTTGGCGCCAAGCTCCGGATCCTGGAGTATCAGGCAGCCGGAGTTTATGTAGCGGCCGGCGTCGCCAGGATTGGTTTTTAGGAAGGGGTAGGTCCTTAGGTCTATTGCGACCGCATCAAGGCAGACTTCTTTTACAGGCGCATCCGCCGATTGAATCTCTATGGGTGGCAAATGCTTAAAACCATCTGGCCCATGCAGGCTAGCAACCTTCTGTAAGCATGCGCTAAATGCCTCATGAGGCGCACTGTATTCTCCGATACCGAAACACAGCGCCTCGCCGATCCACGGCCCGTAAGCGCCGCCGATAATTGGGCCCTGGAGCCACTGGCCTTCTTGCTTGACGCGTTCGAATCGGAACGCCGGTACCTGGTTATAGCGATAGCGTTCAATCAGTCGGTATGCAAAGGCGGTACTTTCATAGGTGTCTTGATCAAATTCCTCGACCCGAAGCAGTAGACCGGTACTGTCTAGAGCAGCGACATAGTCACGCAAACTTACGTAGGGTCCAAGCGCAGACTGAGAGGCACTCACACATCACTCCCCATGCTATTTACGGTGCGATACTCGCGCGAGCAATTTCACTATTCAATGCGCATCTGCACACGTGGGTGACCGCGCAATAAGCTATATTTCTAGTTTCGCTCACTTGCCTGAGCTATGGCGAAATCGCGCTTCGGCCATGCAACCGGTTCATCGCGATCATGCAAAATGCCGCGAATACGCAGCCCGCTATCATTAGGTTTAGTGCTGGCAAGTAGCTCTGGTTCGCCACGCGCAGTGCGCCGATAACTTGCGTGCCCGCCGCGCCAGCCATGGTATCGACGAAGGTAAAAATTCCCAAAATCTTTCCGTAGGCCTGCCCCGCAAAATGCTCGGCAATTACCAATTGAATCATGGAGAATGCGCCACCCGTTCCAAGACCGTAGATGATCGCGTAGGCAAAGACGAGTGTGGTGCTATCACCATCTAAGCTGCGCAGCACCAGCAATCCCAGGATGAAATTTCCGATGCAGGCCAGCATGACGTGGATCTTGTTTAGTCGGTCGCTCATGTAGCCGAAGCTAAACTTGCCCGCGATGCCCGCCCAGAAAAACAGGCTGAAAACCAACGGGATCTTGTCCTTGCCAACACCCAGGTCTTGGCCTAGGTAAATCGCTTGATGTTGCAGTACGCCGACGATACAAAACCATAGTATTGCAGTTGCCCCGATGAGCAAGTAGAAAACCGGCGACGTGAGTGCCGCCATCAATGACGGTCCAGTGTTATGCGTCGAAGCCGACGATTCCGCTAGCGATCTTTTATCTTCGCCTGAAGGCATAGTTTCGTCGTGCCCGGCAGTCGCCGGTCGATCGCGAACCAAAAAAATAAGCGGCAGCATGATCAGTGCACCGCCGATCACAGCCAGCAGCGAAACCGCCGCGCGCCAGCCATCATTGGTAAGGATTTGTCCAATCAGCAGGGGGAAAATGGCTCCGCCAAAGCTCGCTCCCATTAGCAAGATACCCACGGCCAGTCCGCGACGGCGCTTAAACCAGCGCGTTAAAACCAGCATATTAGCGACCAGTCCGGCGAGGCCTAAGCCAAGCCCGAAGAGCACATGTATTAGCATCAGTTCGTTGAGAGAACTGACAAAGCGATACAGGCCCAGTCCAACGGCGATGGCGCCGTAACCAATCAACATGAGTAGCTTTGGTGAATATCGATCGAGCAGCATCCCACCGATGGGATGCAAGGCCGCCGCGGTGATAAAGAAAACCGTTGCCGGCAAGGTAACCTGGGCTTCGTTCCAGCCGAAGTCCTTCATCAACTCGGGATAGATTAGGGGTAAGGTGAAAATCAGTATGCCGTTAGACGCGGCATAGAGCAGAAATAGGCCAAGTAGCACCCACCAACCCGGATATATTTTTCCCAGCATAGAACCATGATGCGTTTGGTGGCTTACGGACGCTAGTTGAATTCATCGGCATTGCCAGTTTGCGGACATGGGCTAAATGAGTATTCGGGAGACATTGCGATGGGGACGGGCTCAAGTCTAATCAGAGTCCTTGTTGAAGCATTGCTGGTGGCGCCAGTCGCAAAACTATGGCGTAGTTTCCACGCCCCGCGAGATCCGGTCGCGCAGCCTGGCACCGTGCTATCGGAGTCCAGCGTCATGAATGTCCTTGCTTATCTTAAATCCCGTGACGTCAGCGTTTGCACCTCGCCAAGATCATCGGGACTTGGTCTGGCAGCCATTGTTAGATGACAGCGGAGTCGGTGTACGAGCTGCGACCTAAACCGGCGTTGGCCCTGAGATTGGTCTTGGTCTATCACGGCTAGAAAATCGCCCCGGGTCCAAATTCGTCTAGGCCAGCTGTGACTTCTAGCATCGCGCCGAACGCGGCCATGCCCGGCTAGCAGGCCTAACGGGGATCGAAATCGGCCCAGCGGCAGCACCTGGCTAGGATTTGTTGTTTATTTACATCATTTGGAAAAATCGTGACAAAGGCTTGAGTGCCAGCAACTTATGATAGCCTTAGCGGCTGGCGCTATTCATGGTGCCAACATTACTTCCGGGGGGAGGCTAAGCAATGCAACAGGCAGTTTGGAAATGTGTGGCGGTAGCCACAGTAGCTTTAGTGGCCGGCTTTGGCAGTGGCGTAGCATGGAGCCAGCAACTTGAGGAAATCGTTGTTACCTCTGAACGGCGCGAAAGCTCGCTACAAGATGTACCCATTGCGGTTAGCGCTATGGAAATGGGTGAGCTAGAGCGTTTGCAAATTGGCGAAGCGCGCGATCTGCAGCGCTATATACCCAGCTTGAACATGTTCAATAACGTGACGCATCCGAGCAACCTGTCTTTGTCCTTGCGCGGTGGCTTGCAACAAGACGCTTCGCTAGTCGTGGCCGAATCGCCGGTGGGCATTTACGTTGATGACATTTATGTCGGGCGACTCAATGGCAACAACGTGACTCTCTCTGACATCGAACGCGTGGAAGTTTTGCGTGGTCCGCAGGGTACCTTGTACGGGCGCAACACCGGGTATGGCGCCGTTCGCTTCATTTCGCGGACGCCGGGTGACGAGTTTTGGCTAAATGCCGCCGCGGGTGCCGGCAACGATGATCAGCGGTTGCTTAGAGCGAGCATTGGTGGGCCTTTCAGTGACGGCTGGGCTGGCTCAACCTCCGTGCAGTATAAAGAGAAAGGCGGCCAGTACTTCAATTTCGATCCTAGCGCGAATACTGAGACCGGCGATGAGGAGAATCTGTCCTTGCGCGGCAAGCTCAGATTCACCGGCATAGAGGGGTTCGACGCGTTGGTTTCTTTGACCTACTCCGAATCAGATAATGATTCGAATCAATCCGTCAATGGCATTACCCCAGGAATTGAAGATAATTGTCAGGACCTGGTGGGTGATCCGAATCTCCCCTGTCCACCTGGCGTTACAACGCAATTTACCTCGGACGACTTGGTGTTCCCGAATGGACCGCGAGGCATTCGTACAGCCTGGACAGACCGAAATCCGGCACCACCGCTGAGGAATAAACCGCAAGCAAATACCGAACAAACGATCTTGGGTTTAACCCTTGCCTATGACATCAATGCTGCCTTAACCGTCAAATCAATCACGGGCTATGTGGGATTGGACGGGAATTTCATGACGGATTTTTCAGGCAACAATAATGTTGTCGGTGGGTCGGAATCCGATTCAGATCAGATCACCCAAGAGATACAGTTCCTTGGTAATGCCCTTAATGACCGCCTGCGATATGTCGCCGGTGTCTTCTACTTGAATGAGGAGGCGGAACAGCTATGGGGTTGGACCGGTGGCGTACCGCTGTCACGCAGTACCATCATGGTTGAGACCAACTCCATATCGGTGTTCGGTGAGGCTAGCTACAATTTTACCGATAACCTCAAGCTCACCACCGGCCTTCGCTACACCGAAGACGACAAAGACTTTAGTTTAGATTTCCAGTCTTTCCTGCCGCCGGGTGGCCCCTTGGCGCCTCCGGCGAGGATTGTCGATTCGCAAAAACCGGATGATTGGACGCCCAAAGTTGCTCTCGACTATACCTTTGAAACCGGTGGCATCCTTGATAATGCCTTGGTATATGGCAGCTACTCGGAAGGGTTCAAGGGCGCGGGCTGGAGCGCAATTTCAATCACCACACCGGTTGGTGAAAGGTATAACGCGGAAACCAATGAAACTTATGAAGTTGGCTTTAAAGGTGAATGGTTCGAAAATCGGCTACGCACTAACTTTGCATACTATTTCTCCGATATTCAAGATATCCAGCAAAACGCAACAGTGGTTCTTCCCGGTGGTAGCTTAGCTTTCCCGGTACAAAATTCTGGGGACGCCGAGATTCAAGGGCTTGAATTTGAGATCACCGCTGTACCCGTTGACGGTCTGAGCGTTTTCTTTAGCGGTACAGCATTTACCGATGGAGAGTACAAGAACTTGATCGCCGGAAGTGCCGCTGCGAACGCACCGTTCTTGTTCGGTATCAGCGAAGCCGAGACACCGCAAACACCGGATTACTCCTTTAATATTGGCTTCGACTACACCTTTGATATGCCGGGCGACTTTATCGGCGATGTGTCGATTGGCTCAGACTACTATGAGATCGACGACTACATGACTTCGGCAACCAACGATTTTCGCAGCACGGGCTGGGATCTTTGGAATGCTTTTGTATCGGTTGATTTTGCTGAAAATTGGCAGCTGAAGCTGACCGGTAAAAACCTGGGTGACGATGATATCGTGACCTCGGGTAGTCGCGGTTTGGGCGGATTTATCATGTTGCCGCCCAGTGAGTATTTGTTGACGGTTACTTATAACTATCAATAGAAACTCTCGAGCTGATCGTAGCAGTTAACGAGACCAGCAGAGCCGCCTCATTCGAGGCGGCTCTTTTTTTACGGGGTCGCGCGTTTTCAATAGCTCGGCCCACTCAACTGCACGAGCTTAGCTACCAGTGCCGTTCAAAATGAATACCTCGTCGTCCCTAATGTCAATTTAGTGCTTTGGCCGAATTGCAATGTCCCGCTAGCGGATTCGATAATCGGCTCTGCCCTTAGTCAGTGCGTTGATGTCGGCAGCTATCAAGAAGCTTTTTGCTGTCGGATCAGATTTCAAATAGGCGTCGAAAAAGGCGGTAGTCATTGACCGGAATATCTCTACTGCGTTTGTATCTGGCTCACCGCCGCGATCCGGATCACAGATCAAACCGCCCAGAAAGTGATCGGCATCTTTCAGGATTATCGAATATTTGTCCCCGGGTGGGGCGAGCATGAATACCTGGCGACGAAAATCCGCGGGCGTAATATCGTTTAGCGTGAAACGGCCACGGTCACGTGTACCGCCAGTTGCCAAGAACGGGGTCTTCAATCCGGCAAAGGCGTGCTCGGCCATTTCCGGACCCTCGCCCGGCGCACTCAGGAATACCGCCGCGGTATAGCGCTCATCGTGGCCCTGGCTGTACGCCGATTCGTATTCCGGCCGCATGTGCAGACCAGTCTTCATTAGCGCCATGCCCGCGCCGAATGAATGGCCAGAGATACCAATTGACCGTTCGTCGGGTCCTGGGGCCAGTCCCACTTGCTTCTCTATTTCGGCCAGCACATCTAAGACGAAAGAAAGATCGCGTAGCCGTTGTGGCACCAGCGCAGCCATTTCTTCAGGTTTGATTTTGTCTGGATAGTTCGGGGAATCGGGATGGTTGGGCGCAAGTACGAGATAGCCATGGGATGCCCAGTGTGTCGTTAATGCATCGTAATTTTCAGGTAGGCAAAAACCGCCGTGGGAATGCACGATTACGGAGCTTGTCGGCGTATCCGGGTACAGGACTCTAAATATTACTTCGCGCTGGCGCAGTCCATCGGCGATAACAATGTCCTCGGCGACCTTCACTTGATGTGGGCCCGGTGCCGTTTTGTACAATGATTGCGCGGCCAGCGGCAACCATGGAGCGGTGCAAATAACGCCTAGAAGTAGCCGAATAATTATTGTTACGCACCGGCGAGGGGGCTTACGGGCGTGCGCGGTCAATAAAGCCATATCAGTTTCGTTGCGTCACAATATCGATCTGCGAGCTTTTTTTAGGGAAGCGTCAAAACGATCGTGAACTTTCCGTGGACTTCAAGCGATTCAATTAAATTGAATAGAACAATGCTGATAAAGTCTACTCGGTCAGGAGGTAGGATTCATCACCCGCGGTGCGTCGCTGAAACAGCACTCAATCCCGAACTGGCTTGTAGGTATTCTTGGCCATGCCGTGAGCTTTGCCGAACGATACAAGCGAGTAAGTACGCGAGATGTCGCGGAGGCTCCGAGTCTTGAAGCGAGGCTGATAAGCTCGCACGCAGCAGCCGTCTATTTGTACCGCGGGCTGGAACTGCCTGCTGGTCAATATCGGGTTTGGCCGTCTCAAGAATCTGAAATAGTGGCATCCATCGCCTGTGCTAACTTTTGACTAGGCTCGAAGATAATTCCTGGTATGACAAGCATTCATCCCGACACGCTACGTTCCATATATCAGACCATGGTCGAAATCGCCGAGTGCGATGCGGCCATTCAACGCGGTCTAAGTGCCGGCGAACTCCAGTTCCAGTATTACCCCTGTGGCGGACAAGAGGCCATTGCGGCCACCGTGGGTGTGGCGCTGAAACCCGATGACTATATGGTGACGACCTATCGCGGGATTCACGATATCGTGGCCAAGGGTACGCCGGTGGCGGAAATTATGGCCGAAATGTATGGCCGCTCATCCGGCACATCGAAAGGCAAGGGCGGTCCGATGCACTTGTCGGATCCTAACTCTGGCTTGATGGTGACCACGGGCATCGTTGGCGCGGGTACGCCCATAGCCAATGGTTTGGCCGTGGCCGCGCAACTGCGCAAGACGAAGCAAGTCACGGTGGTTAGTTATGGTGATGGCGCGGCGAATATCGGTGCGGTGCATGAAGCACTTAATCTGGCAGCCGTTTGGCAGCTGCCCGTGATTTTTCTATGCCAGAACAATCAATATGCTGAGTACACCTCCCTGGCTGATAGCACACGATCGTCATCCCTGGCGAAACGCGCTGACGGTTATGGCATGCCGGGTGTGGAAGTTGATGGCGGTGATCCTGAAGCGCTTTATCCCGTGGTCTGCGACGCCATTGAGCGGGCTCGTCGTGGTGATGGGCCCACGCTGATCGAGGCTAACTGCCATCGCTTGCAGGGCCATGCATTCGGCAGTGAGCAGACGCATATGGATGCCAAAGCTTTGGAAGAGGCCATAGAAAATGCACCCATCAAGAAAGTACGCGGACAATTAATCGCCAAGGGTATTGCCAGCGAAGACGAGCTCAATGCCCTGCAACAGACCTCTAGAGAAGCAGTGGATGCCGCCATGGAAGCCGCCCGGGCTGCTGCGGTACCGGCGGATGATGAGCTATATACTGATGTCTTCGCTGACACAGCGCACGTGCCCGATCTGGGTAGTTTTCCGACACCGAATTCGTCACCCGTTTCCGGTGATAGCAAGAATATGTCTCTGTGCGAGACCATTAACCACACTTTGGATCTTGCTCTAGCCGCCGACGAAAGCGTCTTCCTCTTAGGTGAAGATATTCATGATCCGGCCGGCGGTGTGGTGAAGGCCACGGCCGGCTTGTCCACGAAGTACGGCTTGGATCGTGTACGGCCGACACCGATCTCCGAGCAGGCGATTGTGGGTGCCGCCATTGGGGCATCCTTGGCCGGCATGCGGCCCGTGGCGGAGATCATGATTAATGATTTCTTGGCGGTTTGTCTCGATCAAGTGGCGAATCATGCGGCGAAGCTGCGCTACATGTCGGGCGGGCGGACTAATGTCCCGCTTACCATACGGACCATGACCGCCGGCAATGTCGGTAGTTTTGGTGCCCAGCATTCACAATCTCTGGAGGCCTGGCTGACACATATTCCGGGTTTGAAGGTGGTCTTTCCCAGCACGCCCCATGACGCCAAAGGTCTGCTGACGGCCTGTATTGAAGATGACGATCCTTGCGTCTTTTTCGAATCCATGCGGCTGTACTTCACCCCGGGAGCCGTGCCTTTGGCGCCTTATCGAATTCCTTTGGGTGCGGCGGACGTAAAACGCGATGGCGATGATTTGACGATATTGTCCTATGGCTGGGCCATGGCTGAGGCAATGGCTGCCGCCGAGACTTTAGCGGAGCAGGGTATTGGTGCTCAGGTGGTCGATTTGCGCAGTTTGGTACCGCTGGATAAGGAAACCATCTTGAATGCCGTGGCGAAAACACGTCGCGCGCTGATCGCGCATTCCGCCGTGACATTTTGTGGATTCGGGGCGGAACTCGCCGCAATGATCAACACTGAGCTGCACAGCGACCTTAAAGCACCCGTGGCTCGCGTGGGTGCCCGGTATTCGCCCATCGCGTTTTCCCAAAGCCTCGAGGCCCTACATTTTCCCAATGCCGCTCGGATCGTGGTGGCGGCGGAAGAAATTCTAAAGTAATCATGACTTCTCCGATTAAAATTCCCCGCGAAGAATGTCCGTAGATCTAAAAATTCCCAAAGCTGCCGTGTCAATGCAGAACGGCACGCTGGTTGAATGGCTAGTGCCTGATGGCGCGGCGGTTAAAGAAGGCCAGCCCATCTACAACTTGGAAATTGAGAAATCCATTATGGAAATTGAGGCGCCGGCCTCCGGTACTTTGCGCCAATCGGGTGTTGCCGGCGAGGAATACGCCGTCGGTGATGCCATTGGCGTTATCGATTAGCTAGAGCTTGGTTTCCTGCAGTATTTTGCCTTGGGGCAATACCCAGGAAAAACGCCCGTACCAAGCGCCCGTGACGTCCTGAGCGCCCAGTCGCTGCAGACCAGAGTTCAGCGGATGACCGAATTGTATGTGGCCCCGGCCTTGCCAGCACTCATGCACAGCGAATTCTTGTAGTTCTACCCATATGAGCTGCTGCAAAGCTGGGTAGTCGGGATCAGGGCTGGGGATGTGGCGCAGCATGGCAAGGTCCCCACCAAAAGGCAGGGTGGAGGGATCCGCGGGTTCGTCAATGACCATGCTCAGTTCTAGCATGGAAACGCCGGAGCGATGCAGACTACCGGACACTTCATTGGCTGACTTGTGCAAGATATCGTCATCGCATAACAACTTTGGCATACCGTAAAGCTCGCGGCCGGCGAGCAGTGCGGTATCCGTTGAGGTCCAAATATAGGGGACGGTTGTTGCTCGGCGTCCTTCAAAAGAAACTTCCTGCAGAATGGCGACTTCGTGGTAGCGCAGTGAGTGTGAGAGCTGCGAACATTCTCCGACGAAGGCCGTTAAGCGATTATGATTCGCCGGTTCTAGCGGGGCGGGCGTAATTCGCTGGATCTCATCACGCTTCGCCGAAAATTCCACCATCAACAATTCTGCGCTGAGCATGGGGAAGGGCGGGCCACCGAAGGGTGGGCTCCATACCGGCATTAGATGGTCGCGCATGACTTTCAACTAGTTGGCGGAGCGCCAGGCTTGCTCGACTTGGTCAACATTGACCAGATAAGCGAATAGCATGCCCATGGATTTTATCGCCGCTGCGTGCCGATCTGCTTCATATTCCGCCACGGCGTCTTGCACCACGAAGCTTCGGTAGTCGCGCTGGCTTGCATCGCGCACCGTCGTCTCTACGCAGCAATTGGTGGTGACGCCGCAAACCACCAGGTCGGTGACAGCCAGCCCCTTGAGGATGGGCTCCATGCCGGTGGCATAGAACGCGCTGGGCCGGTTCTTATCGATAATGTAGTCACCAGACTGGGGCTTAAGCTCGTCGATGACTTCGATGTCCTCAGTGCCAGCCATCAGGCAGCGGCCTTTCTTAAGATCGGGGATGAGTTCGTTCACCATCAGGCCGCCGTCGGTGAAATCGGCGCGATAAACATAGCGGGTGTAAATGATAGGCACTCGCGCTGCTCGTGCGGCGGCGATTAGGCGTGCGCAGGGCTCGATGGCGGGCTGTAAGGCTGATGCGGGTAAGCCGATCTGATTGACGGAACCGGCGTCTCGGCAAAAACCGTTCTGCATGTCGACCACAACCAGTGCCGTATCTTTTTTGCTAGGTCGCATGGCTATTCGGCTCCCGTTGGTTCCTTCATTAACAACTGCGCTAGATGCAAAGTGTCGGTATGCGGCCGCACCGAAGTGATCTTGCCCGCATTCACGGTAATGCACATGACATAGTCGTTGTCATAGTCTCGGCCATCGCGGGTTTTACCATGGGCGGAGTACTCGACCGCCACCTCATCACCGGTATTAGCGACGCTGCGCATATCAATGGTAAAGCCTTCAGTATCAAATGATTTGAACATGTCGTTACGGATTGCCGTCAGCGCAGTGCGCACATCGCAGTCGCGTTCGTAGGGCAGGGAACGGGCAAATTGCCAGCGAGCATCGGCGGCAACGTAGCTCATGGCGCCGTCTATGTCCGCTTCCCAAAATCTGCGCAAGAAAGCCAGGGCGATTTCCGGCGCTTTATCGCCCTGGCTCATATTGTCGCGATCCTTAGACTAGTCGCCCGTTCTTGCACGCGCAGTCAGCAGCCAGGTACGCGGTTCACCCGGATAAACCGTGATGAAACCGAAGCCGGCGAAATCAAGGCTTTGCACGAGGTATTCTTCGTCGGTGCAATTGCGGCACGACAGGCCGAAGTAGTATCGGCCATCGCTGGTTTGCCAGCCGATGGAGGCATCAGCAAGTTTGATATCACCCGATCTGGCAAGGTCCGTGTTTTGCAAGTTAGTGAAGTGATCCTCGGTGTAAGCGTAGCTCGCGTTGGCGATGATTTCTCCAGCACCGATGGGTTGCGTGTAAGTTAAGCCGAGCTTGCCACTCCATTCCGGTAAGCGCTGTAGTTCACTGCCAACCACCGTGCCGGCTAAGGCGGGATCTACGCCTTTGTATTTGCCGTCTTGCCACGCAAGGAAGCCGTAGGCATCCAAGTAATCGGATATTCGAACGGTTGACTCAAGCTCGATACCTTTGATCTCCGCATCATTGGTGGCGACGATGAAATTACCCATGGACCCGGTGCCGGTATTGAATAGGTCCTCGTAGTCGTAGTAGAAGGCCTCGGCATTGACGCGGGCGCGTCCGTCCCAAGTCAGCCATTTGCCACCCACTGCGTAAGAGTTAATAAATTCTGGACGGAAGGTTTGGATTTCGGTGGGGTCATTGGTCCGCGCGCTCCAGCCACCGCTCTTAAAGCCTTCCTGGTAGGTCGCATAAAATTGGAGGTCGTCGGTCACATCCCACTGCAAACCAATTTTCGGCGTGAACTCCTCAAACTCGAGCTGTGTAGGCGTGCCCAAGGCAATGAGATCCACGTTGCTAAAACTTGGGAAACCGTTGTTCTCAAATCCGGGTGTTCCGCCTCCCGTCGCGACAATATCCACGTTCTTATCGTCTTCGGTATATCGGCCGCCCAGGATTAACGACAAGCTATCGGTGAGTGAATAGGTAAACTCGGCAAAGGCCGCCCAGCTTTCAGTATCGACGTCATAGTCGCGTCCCAGGAACACGGGTACCGTCCCAAAGTAGTCGCCAATGAACGAAAAACTTTCTTCATCAAACCAAAATAGCCCACCCACGTAACTCAGCCGGTCATCCAAGAGGTTGCCCGTGAGCTTGAATTCTTGCGACAACTGATCAGAGTCGTTAATGGTATAGAGCAAGAATATCGGGACGACCTGATCCGTTAAGTCGAGATTCCACTTTTGATAGGTGTTTCTAAATGACGTAATCGATTGCAGGGCCATGGAATCATTGATGTCCCATTCAATGGTCAAATTGACCCCATCCGTTTCACCCTTATTGCTGGTATCCGTGCCACTGACGGTGGTAAACAAATCCCCTAGGGCCGGGCGGGTAATGCCTGACACATCAATGGCGTAGAGACCGGCTTGGTCGCTGCGCGAAATGTCGCTACTTAGGAGAACATCTACCGCATCCGTTGCTTGCCAAAGCAGGCTGCCTCTTAGGCCCCAGTAGTCGCGGTCGTTGACGTCATTGTTCAAAGTAATGTTATCGGTATAGCCATCGCCTTGCTCCACAGCACCATTGAAGCGCACCGCGAGCTGGTCTTCTACCAGGGGGATATTGATACCGCCCTTTAGATTCCAGCGGTCAAATTCGCCCGCGGAAACTTCACCGTGCGCGTCAAACTCGTTGTCCGGTTTGCGGGTAATCACGCGAATGGCGCCAGCACTGGTGTTTCGGCCGTAGAGTGTGCCCTGCGGGCCGCGCAAGACCTCAACGCGTTCCACGTCGAACAGGCTGAAGTTGTTAACACCTTGGCGGGCAACGTAAACGTCGTCCACGTAAAACCCCATGGCGGTATCGACCGTGACAATGGACTCTGTGGTGCCCACACCACGCAGAAATACGGTTGTTGCCGTACCTTGGCCAATATTGTTACTGCCGACTAGATTCGGCACATTGTTCACGACATCAACCACGTTAAAGGTTTGCCGTCGTTCCATCTCGTTCGGATCGAAGGCGCTGACCGCAACCGGTGCATCTTGCAGCGTGCTTTCGATTCGGCCCGAGGTCACAACGATGTCTTCCAATACTTCCTGGGCCGGGACTTGCGCCGACAGGCCTAAGGCCATCGCAGCAATGAGTAACAGGTGCAACCGCCACTTCCGGCCATCTTTGTTTGAACCAGTTTGCATGTTAATCGCTCCTTTATTCATAGGTTTCGAGTAGTTCCGCCGAATGAGTGGTGGTCCAGCTTGGATTATAAAAGTAACCCTTGTTGATCTCGACGGGATTCAGGGCTAGCAATTCTTCATTATCCGAACTGCCGAAGCTGAAGTCCGCATCGCCGGAAAAGACGTTGATGGCTTTTGGGTTTTGCACGCGATTGCGGATTAGCTGTTTCACCGCCGGTACCGTGGGTCCCATGGCCGGAAAGTAGCGCACAGAGTACAGCCAACCAAACGCGGGTGCAGCAGAATCCGGCTCGCGTTTACGTAGATGTACCGACACGTCCACCAGCCGGTAGCCTTCGCGGTCGACGATCCCGCGTACCCGAGAGCCCACGCCAATGGGCTTCACCGTGGGGTGCAGAGGCGGCACGCGTGTTAAGTGAATGCGCGCGATTTTCTTCGGCCAGCCGAAAAACTGTCCGAAGGCCATGGACCAATCCTTGGAAACCCAAATCGCCGTGATATAGGTTCCTGGTTCGCCGTGATAAGAGCAGCGCACCGCGACTACGCCTTCAGTGTATTGCGTGCGCTCGGGATTGTCGTAAACCAAATCAGGATTGTCACCCGGGATACTGAACAGTTCGTTGACGATCACAAAGGCGCGACCATCCGGATCCGGCTTCAGTGGGGTGGGTAAGTACTTGGCCACTTGAGCGACATCGGCGCGATAGTCCACGAATACAAATTGCCCACCATAGTGGTGGGGCGTTGGTGTGACTAAGGCACTGCGACCTTCGGGTGATAGTGGGATACTGTAACCTTTGAGATTCAGCGTTTGCCTTGCACGAGATGCTGCTTGGTCCGCTACGGCGGGGGTGAGCGCAAATCCCGCGCCGGTGGCGGCCGCACCGCCGATAAAGGCGCGGCGATGGCTGCCAGCTTGGTTTGATTTTTTATCGGCCATACGATTTCCTATCCCGCTTTTCCATGCATGAAGTGCACCCAGAACGACCCGGCACCTCTGCGTACCGGAATTGCCGTGTTTTGATAACGGTCTGAATACCAGAAAGCATGCCCGGCCGCATGATCGGGCCATCGGGAGACGACGAATAAATCGTAAGGCCAGTCTCCAGACAGCACTTCGGTTTTGCCGTCAATTTCAAAAGCGATGTAATAAGCGCCGTGTTCTTTGACCATGGGCAAGATGATGTCGCGATATTGGTCCATGCGGCTTTCGTCGGTACTTTTGCCTTGAATGACCATATAAGCACGCGGGCCGCGATTTCTTGGCGGCGTCACGGATGCGCGGCTAGGGATTTCGAGCATCTCGGGTAGGCCGTCCGACGGTAGGCCTGGAGCGGCTAGAACCAATGGCGCCGGGCCGTGGATGGCTGCCAACGCGGTTTGTTGTTGCGGATGTTCCCAGAAACTGTCCAAGGCTGGGCGATCCGAAAATCTGACCAATAGCATTGATGCGGCGGGGGAGCTGACTTCTAAAGTGTCTACTTTTTCAGCCGTGCAATGCGCAAGTACGCATGCGCGTGGTTCCGCCGCTAGTGATGCCACGGCATCGAAATAAGGTTTCGCGTCAACGTCCGCCGATATTTGTACGAGCAGAAAATAGGGTAGGTCATTAGCGCGGCTCATGAGTCAAGCTTCGAAATTTAGGCGCCTGGATTGTCGACGAAATGTTTTCGGTGTAAGCATTCCATGCGAAATTCGATGGTTTGTTGAAAGCCAAAATTCTAGTTTGCATTGGCCTGAGATCGCGCGGCGCACAGATCTGGGATCACACGCAGTTGTCGATCAAGTTTCAAAGGCAATTTGTCTATACCTGTCCACGGTTAAAGTTTGTGGCCCCGGTGCGACCCTGGGCGGCAGTCAGACCCACCGACATAAGCTAACTTTTTAGATTGCTCACATATTCCAGATTCTTGCGATTTCTACTGTTGCGCCGTTGCGACATAGAGGCCTAGGCCGCGTTGACTTTAGGCGATGGGAGGTGGCAATGTTGACGAACGCAGGGGAGTTATGAACGAATTTCGCTCTTACTCCGAGTACTTCGAGCTCGGCCCGCAACGCGCCTACGTGGAGCGGAATCGTCTTTGTGGCATCGCCGAAGTCAGCCTCTCGAGGCTTTCTTGTAATCCGCCTGGCGAACATCGCAGCCCCAAGGTTCCCGAAATGTTACTGATTCTGTGTGGCTCGGGTTCATATGGCATGAGCTATGATCTGGGCAACGGTTGGCGGCATGCCTGCGTTAACCCGGGCGACCTGCTCTTGGCGCCCGCGAACGTCTGCTGCCGTTACGTCACCGACGGTGACTCTAATTTTGAAACCGTTTCACTGCCAACTCGATTTGTCGCTGAATGCATGCGTGACCTAGATATGTCGTCGACCGGCGATTTCGGCTTGTTGCATGAGCGCAAGTTTCGTAGTGCAAGTCTAGAGCGACAGGTGCGGACGCTATTTTCGGCGGCCAAGCTGGCTAAGGCGGGTGACCCTATTTTCGTTGACCAAGCCGTCGTCGTTTTGCTCGAACAACTCAATGTCCTGGCCGGACATTCGCGACGGCACCATCGAGAATTGCGATTGGACAAAATCGCGACACGCAAGATCTATCAGTATATTGAATCTAATCTACAATATGAGATTAGCTTAGCCGAGCTTGCATCGCTTGCCGGTTTTAGCGTTGCGCATTTTTCCCGTGCATTTAAACTGACCGTCGGTAAGTCGCCCTATGCGTATGTTCTGATGGCGCGTATTCAACGCGCCAAAGCGATATTACGCGGCAGTGATAAGCCCATTGCGGAAGCTGCCTTAGAATGTGGGTTTTCCAGTCAGGCTCATTTAACGTCTATGTTTACCCGTTTTGTCGGCACGACGCCCGCACGTTATCGCAAGGATTCATGATGAATTCACCGCCGCGCTCGCCGATCATGGCCGCGCAAGCTCAGGGGATTTATCAGCTGGCCTATTTGGTGGAGGATCTTGAGCAGTCCGCGCAACACTGGGCCGAAATGACGGGTGCCGGCCCGTTTGTTTTGTTTGATCCCTTTGAATTCATTGAGCCAATTTATAAAGACGCGCCGTGCACCGTTAATGTGGGCATTGCCCTGGGGTTTTCCGGCGAGCTTTGCATTGAGTTAATCCACCAACACGATGCTCTTCCCTCTATCTATTCTGATTGGATACGTGAAAGAGGTTTGGGTTTGCATCACGTCGCGATACTTAGCGAAGATTTCCCCAAGTCCTTGGCAGACTATGCGGACCAGGGCTTGCGGCCGTTGTTTACCGGCGGATTTGGTGCCGATACGCATCTGGCCTATCTCGATACGCGTCTAAGCCTGGGCTGCTTCTTGGAAATTGTCGAGCACACGGATTTCGTAAGGGCTGCCCTTGCGGATATGAAAGACAGTCATCGCAACTGGGACGGCCGTGACGTTTTGAGGCCTTTTGCCGGATGAACCAAACTATCGGGCGACGCGCCTTGCTACGTGTCCTGGCAGCGATTGGTTTGGTGGTATCACCTGGCCAAGCGATCATCGCCGGCGCGGATGCGAACGATGCCACGCATGTTTTTCTGGTGACACTACTGCGCCGTTTGTTTCCCCATCCACAGCTGCCCGGTCAGCGCTACGAAGAAATCGCGGTTGGACTGCAGGGTATGCTGAGCGCTGATCCGGCTCTCTTGGCGCTGTTGGCGCAGTTTCGCGGGCGTCTTGATGTCGAGGGTGTAGCGCCATGGGTACTGGCCGATGCAGCGACGCAAGTGCAAAGACTGGCAGACATCGAAGCTGAGCCGGCTTTTCAGGCCCTGCGTAGCCTGGGCAGTATCGCCTTTTATAACTCCGCACAGATTTGGCCCTATTTTGGTTACGAAGGTCCATCTTTTGCGAAGGGTGGCTATCTCAATCGCGGTTTTGACGATTTGGACTGGTTGCCGGACCCTGGCTTATGAAGTTTGCCCATGATGACGACGGTGTGGTCGTGGTTGTGGGTTCGGGCGCGGGTGGTGCCACAGTAGCCCATGATCTTTGCGCGCGGGGCATCAATGTCGTCTTACTGGAAGCGGGGCCAAGGATTGAGAAAACGCAATTTCGTAATGACGAATTTTTCGCTTACCAACAACTGACCTGGTCCGATCAACGTCTTGCGACGGGCAACTGGCCTGCTGCGCGTTTTATACCGAATGCGCCCGCTTGGATCGTCAAGGCCGTGGGTGGGTCCACGCTGCACTGGAACGCGCTGAGTTTTCGCGTTCAGGACCGCGAGTTTCGCGCGGCCTCCGACTACGGCAGTATTCCTGGAACGAGCCTTGCCGACTGGCCTTTGGACCCCCGAGACCTAGACCCTTACTACGCTGAGGCCGAGCGGCGCATGGGGGTCACCGGCACACATGACATCCAGCCCCACCCCCCCAACAATAATTTCAAAGTGCTCTACAACGGTGCGCGCCGCATTGGCTACCAGCAGGTCAGCAATGATCGTTTGGCGATCAATAGTGCGCCGCGAGATGGCCGTCCCGGATGCATCCAAATGGGTTTTTGCAATCAGGGTTGCAAGATCGGTGCGAAGTGGTCGACCTTGCAGGCCGAGATTCCCAAGGCTGAGGCCTCGGGTAAACTCGAGCTACGCACCGGCGCCATGGCCTTGCAGTTGCTGGTCAATAAACGCAATCGGATTGACCGCGTCGTCTACGCCGACGGCGACGGTGAACAACATAGTCAACGCGCGCGTGCGGTCTGTGTGGCCGGTAATTCGATAGAGACGCCACGTTTGTTGCTTAATTCCGCCACAGAGCAACATCCCGATGGTCTCGCTAACGCATCCGGACAATTGGGCCGCAACTACATGCATCACAACGTGGCGATTGCCTTTGGAAGCTTCGAGCGACCGGTGCATATGTACCGGGGAATAACCACGCCCGGTACGGTATTTGATGAAATGATCCACCAACCCAAGCGGGGTTTTGCCGGTGGCTATTTGATCGAAGCCGTGTCGCTGGGTTTGCCGTTCATGAGCCAGCTGATAGCGCCGGGTGGCTGGGGGCGTGACTATACGCGGATTATGGATCGCTACGAATATATGGCGGGCGTGTTGCTAAACGGCGAGGATATGCCGCGCGAAACGAATCGCGTCAGCCTGCATGATTCGGAAAAAGATCAATTCGGCTTGCCCATTCCAGTCATCCATGTTGATGAGCATGACAACGAGGTTGCGATGCGTAAGCATTTTTATCAACAGGCTAGGTCAATATTCGAGGCTGTTGATGCCGTTGACGTCCATCAATCCCAACCCGCTGCAGCCACTCACAATCTGGGTACCTGCCGCATGAGCGCCTCGCCGGACCATGGTGTTGTCAATCAGTGGGGCCAGACCCATGAAATCGACAATTTGTTTGTTTCTGACGGCAGTCAGTTCACCACCAGCACTTGTGAGAATCCAACACTAACCATTGTGGCCTTAGCGATACGTCAAGCCGAGTACGTGGCAGGCGCAATGAGCCGGCGCGAAATCTGAGATCGGCGATGGACTATGTCGGCGCTAGTGGCTGCTAAAGTTTCTCGCCCGTATGCCTTTAAGCTGCTCGGGCTAGTCTATACCTGCGGTTTTGCCGCTACCCGAACGCGCTAATCTCCGCTAAATCCGTGCGCGTCTTAGAAAAAATCCGCTACAAGTTACGCTACAACGCTTGGCCTCGCCTTGTTGTGAACGTTCTAAAACGGCTGGGAATCATATTGCTCCCGTACTACTTGTTCCGCCGCTCCTTGGGCACACCGGTCCATCCGGTGGATCGTGGAGATTGGGAGCTGATCGAATTGTGTGAAGAAGATATGCCGCAACTCGCCTCTTTGCCATTGGTGCATGGCAATGAGCAAACCTATCGACAGCGTATTCGAAATGGACAGCGGGCACTTGCCCTACGCCGCGGCCGGGAATTCGGCGCATTTTGCTGGCTAGATCCGGAATACTGCAGCTATGCAGGCGAGGGGTTTCGATTGCCAGACGACGAAATCTATTCGTATGATATTTATACCGTCCCGGCCTTGCGCGGTATGAATCTGGCGCCATTGCTCAATGCCCTTTACTCAGAACGGCTGCGCCAGGAAGGTTACCGGAGCGTTTGCAGTGTGGTCGATGTTTGGAACAAGCCATCGCTAAACTACGTGCGCAAGATAGGCGCGGTTGCACACCGAAAAAATCTTTACATCAGCATATTCGGAGTCTTTAGACGCTCTTTCGTGATGCGTCGTTTCCAAGCGTGAAGCGGCGGTAGTCTCTGCCCGGGTCGCCATAGTCTTCGGTCCTTAGATCCTTGGCTTCGCCGAGTGCCGGCGTGATCCGCTGCCGATCTGTTCCGTCGAGCTTTTATCGCAAGGATTTCCGGCGTCCGAATTGAATCTAGTTGCTCGAGTTATCCGTCCTGTGGGACGCTGAATTTTGGGATTGTTCGCCCCGAAGAACCTAGGGTTTCGTTGGCCCAGACTATTTGTTAGGCCCCTCGACTTTGATTCAGGGTACTAGCCCCAAGTTGCGCAATCCATCGCAACGTCCGGCGCGATAAGCTTCGTTGACCGCGCGACCTTCATCGGTGTAACGCATAAAAACCGGTGCGCCCCGCGAATATCCGGCCCAGGAAGAATCAGCGGGGCGCCCGTCCGCCATACCTACCCAGGCCGCTTGCAGGCTGGCTGACAAGTTGCGGTCCTGCGCCGTGGGGATAACGTTGAAGACATCAAAGCTATCAAACAAGTAACTCAATTCAATGCCGTGAAAGGCGCCAAATAGGCTAGAAAGTCCTGATGGCCATTCATCGTTAAACGTATACAAGAATGATGGCATGCCGGGAGCCGCCGCATTGGCCAGGGCTTCGGCGGGACAGGCCACGTTAATATCGCCCACAAGCTGGATATAGGCTTCTTTGGCGTTCGGAAAATCCGCTGTCGGGTAGATGTTGTACACCTGGCCTGCCTGAATGCCAAATAGGCTGGTCAGCAGGATTCGATAAATGCCGTCGTTTGCAACCAGCGCAAGGGCCAGGAATACAGATACCTCGTCACCGTTCGCGCCGACGAGTAGCGGTATGTCCCCGTGAGTGCCGGCCGCCACGGCGGCAATGGGTTCATCCGTGAAATAAACCCCATCTACATTGGGTAAGGTAGGCGGTACCCCCAGACCATAGTGCGTGAGTCTGGGCATCTGGGTTTCCGCGTTGACGAGATCGGCAATGTCGGTATCCCGCAGGCACTGAAGAACGTCGGCTTGGCCGTCGCAGCCCACGCGTTCGCTAATCTCTTCGCCGATAGCAACCGCGCTGGGTGCATAAGGGACCGCCTCGTTCAGGCGCATGGCCAAACCACAGGGCGCCCCCAGTATGCCGGCGGCCGACATTAGGCCGTCGGCAAGGGGCGAGGTCAGCAGCATACAAACCGCAACGCCGCCGGCGGATTGGCCTAATACAAAGGTCCGTTGTGGATCACCGCCGAATTCTCGCGCATTGCGTTTAATCCATTTGAGGGCTTCGATGACATCCAACAAACCATAGTTGCCACTGACCTGGTCGCTGCTTTCGGCGCTGAGCTCGTTCAGGGCGAGAAAGCCCGCCACGCCGAGTCGGTAGTTTAGGGTGATCACAACGGCCTGGTTGTCCCGCGCTAGTCTGGCGCCATCATAGATGGGCTGTATGCTGGCACCTTCGGTAAAGCCGCCGCCGTGAATAAAAACGATGATGGGCAATTCGCCGGACTTGTCGGGTGTCCAAAGATTCAGAGTCAGGCAGTCTTCAGAACCGGCGAGCGTGCCTTGATTGTCCTGGGCACAGACAAAGCCATCGTTTAGCGCGTCCCTGACGCCGGTAAAGGACTGGGCGGTTTGCGGTGGCTTGAAACGCAGCGGACCCACCGGCGGTTGGGCGTAGCGCAGGCCTTTCAAACTCAGTAGACCAGACTGTAGTTCGCCCCGGTACACACCCTGTTCTGATTGCACCTGATCGGGCGGCAGCGCGTTGGGACCGAGGTTGTCACTGATGGTCTCGTCCCCGTCACCACCGCCGCCGCCACAGGCGGCCAGCAGGCATGTCAAAGCCGTGTACAGTGCATGCCGAGGATCGTACTGGCGCATATTTTTCACCCGGTAGCTGTGGCCTTGGGTATTCGACCACGCCTCAATCGTATTGTAAAATCAATGCATTATAACATTTCACATTTAATCTTAAATGTCAAATACTAGGCCGAAGGCTCGCTCTAGAGATTTATCGGCGCTGGAGACCAGGCGTCTGTTGCTCGACGCGGGCATGGACATGGTCTTCGCGCAACCCGCTATTTTGGCGACCTCTGTAATCAAGGTGACCGACGTCGTCCGGCGCGCCGGTGTCACGCCGGGCGCGCTCTATCACCATTGGCCGAATCAGGACGCTTACCGTCGTGAGCTGCTGGCAGAGATCTTGCGGGACGATCGGTTCGCAGATTTTTCCGCGCTGACTAGCCAGCTACAGGACTTGTTACAAGGTACTGCGGGCGAGGTACTGCATGTTTTGAGCCGCGCCATCTTGATGCGCAACCTCAAAAATCCCGCGATTAGAGTCGTGATGGGCCTGTGGGTTGAAGGCGACGAGCAGATGCAAGCGCACATCCGTGCAGCGTTTAATTCATCGGATGCCCAATGGGCACAGATCGTCGGCATGTTCCTTGACAGTTACGGCCTGGAAGTTGTTCCGCCGCTGACTGTGGAGCATTTGGTCGCGCTGGCCTCCAGCTTTGTATTCGGCTTTAGAATTCGCTTTGATATTGACCCGGAAAAAATGGACTCCCCAGTTTTCGATCAAGATGCTAGCAAGCAGCTCGCGGCGGGACACCTAGGGATTTTTGATATCGCTTTGCTGTCTTGGTTTTCGAGCCTAGTCAGACCTGCGCAATCTGCGCATCGGCAGAAGCCTGAGCATACAGATAACGAGGACCCCTGGCAGAGACTTCTTAGATTTCACGAGCTGCGGTCATCGCCGCCCGGCAGTGCTGACTGAGCTGCACAGACATGATGATTTGCTGCAACTAGAGTTCTTTAATGCTTTCGCTGAGCTTGCCAGATTTTATCTTTAGGACCGAGGCGCGCTCTTCCCATCTCGAAGTAATTCCCAGAGCTTGATGGCGGCCTCGGCAACCTTCGCGTTGGGGTTTGCCTTGCAGTAGTCAACAATAACCATCGACAAACTATCAAAATCCCAGCCATGATCATCGCTAAGCCCGGCGAGCATTGCATCGATGTTCGCCCCCGTCTTCGCATGAATGTATCCCTGAGACCATGTCAGTACATGGTGTTCCATGCCCGCGGGGCCGTTGTAGTGCATCTCGTTGAAGAGCTCGCAATCACTAGCGCCAATGTCGGCAACTCCGGCCATACCAGGCCTCAGTCTTAACCGATCATCGGCTATGGTGATATTGCTAGAGACGAAGACTAGCATTGCGAATGTCAGGCTGGGCTTCACCATTGGGCGATCTCCGAGGGTTTTTTCGGGGCCCGATAGATCATTACGGCCAGTACTGTAAAAGCAGCGGTTAATGCCAGCAGTTCGGGCCAATACTGCCTTGGGTATAGCCATATCTCAGTCATTAGCCCCCAGCCCGATATGATCTCCACGGAAATCCACAGGATATTGGCCGTCGGGATGCCATACCGTATTGCCGTCGATGTGCGCCGGTACTTGAGCAAGCGACTTAGGCAGTAGCCGCCCCATGTAATGGAAATGAAAACGGTGGCCAGCTCCGCCGGTAATGCGTCTCTGCCGTAGCCAACAAAGGCTGGATCAAACACAAGCAGATTCCAGGCATAGCAAAACCAGGTAACGTAAATGGTTTCCATGAATGTGATGATGGCGTAGTTACGATCGCGTGCTGTTTTGGTACTGGGCCCGAGTCCTTCACGCAAATTCAATTTTTTCTGAAACCAAATAAAAAAATTGCAGCGCGTGTCTTTATCAAAGATGTAGAACACCAGCATGAACATCAGCACGCCGGTGGTTGCCGTCATAATGAGATACTCGGGTTCGGTGGATACACCACCGTCAACTCGCGGCATCATGCCGAAATTCTTGCGTCCATAGTACATATAGAACAATTCAACCCAGGTCATCCAAATAACGATGCCGGTGAAAAAGCCCGTCCACGTCGCAAAGTTTTCGTTCTTGGACTTCACGCCATACCACAGCCAGATGATGGCGCCGGCGCCGAGAAATAGCTGTGCCACGTAGGTTAAATCGTGACCGAGCGTCTGCTCGATGGCCCGCATCAGGGCGTGAGCCAAGCCTATGCCGAGCAGCATGGATACCAGTGCGAAGATACCGACGAAAGGGGCTCGCCAGAGTTTTGAGCCACTGGCTTTGGGCGGGTCCGGCTGCAGCGTTTCGGTGCTGGACATATCGGCTTTGAATGTTCGTTGATTGGAATTACAAAGTATACATTGATGTATACTTGTTTCAATCAGTCCCGGCCAGTTTTTACGCGGTCGGCTTCAAGAGGCCTTGATAAAAGTTCGCGAGTTAATCGAAATGCCGGACCAAAAATGGTGATTGGACAAGGGGGCGGGACAGCTCGTGGCGCTGAAACGGGCCGGCAGCCTGGGGAAGTGCACCAAAAAATCGTCGCCGCGGGCGGTCGGCTACTGGCCGATCGCGCCCTCGCGCAGCTCAGTGTCGAAGAAATTCTGGCCGAGTCTAAAGTCTCACGGCGGACCTTCTATAGCTACTTTGGAAACAAGCATGAGTTGGTGGCCAGCGTGATCAATCCGGCCCTACTGGAAGGCGTTAGCTTGCTGGAGCACGTACGCAATCAAAGCACCAAACGCATTCTTCCCGGCATCATCGATACCTACGTGAAACTTTGGAATTCCCATCCCAATGCTTTGTCCGCCATAGAATGGTTGGAACCCGACGTGATGCCGTATATCGAGGTGAGCCACAAAAAGTTTGGTGCCTTGCTGAAGCAACTGCTTGAATCCGCCGCTAAAGGTGGTGAGTTGCGCAATGGCAGTGCTCAATACACGTTCAAGCTAATGACGCGGACAGCGGTACCCTTACTAAAAATTTATGCCGATCATCCCGATGGCGAAGCACTGTATCGGGCGGGCATGTTGGCATTGTTGGGTCGTTCGAAGTCTTAGTCACAGGCTTTGCCTGTAGATTTCTCCGCGTTTTACTTTAGAGCTGTGTCGAACAGATAAGCACGGCAGAGCATCGCGGAATGCCACGCGTTTTCGCAGTACCTGTTACTAGCAGCAGGAAATGTCCGTGCCCCGGGTAACCTGAATAGGCGATCCGCTGAGGAGCAAAATAGCAAGCAGGGAGACGTAATAAGGTATCGGTGCATAGGCAGATAGATTAACCGGCCCGGCCGGTCGCAATAAGAAACGACTCGGCCGAATCTTCGTCTAGCAGTCAGGCCGCGGCTGGTACCCTGGAAGCTTGCAATATCGGCGGATGGCTAGCGCGCGCATCCATAAAAAAAGGCGCCAGACACACTGGTGTGCCTGGCGCCTGCCCTAGACCGCGTGCGCGATCCGATTAGATCAATTGCAACCCAAGACGTTGATTGTGGCGCTGGTGGAAAACGGCTGGCCGTCTCCCGTCAAGCCTGACAAGCTTGCCGACGTGTCTCCACAGGCAACACCGGTATCTCTTTGACGAAAGTGCATGGTGATGTCATCCAGGCCGTCACCATCAACGTCGGAAACATGTGGTCCGTTTCTATGCACCAGCTGAGCACCACCCGGTCCGAACGCCAGCTTGGTGGCTTGCGTCGCGTCAAAGTTGTCACTGCTGTACAGCACGACGGAAACGCTACCACCGGATTTAACGTTAATGTCCGGCGAACCACCGCTGGGCCGAACTCTCAAGGCGCCGGCCTGAACGGCCCCAACTATGGTCAGCGTGCCGCCATCCCAAGCTTCATAGGGCGTGTCGAATCCGAACAGTCCCTGCAAGACTTGATATTGATGGGTGTAGAACGCAAAGCTCGACACGATATGGCCATCTGCGTCCGTGGACACTTCAATCAGTAGGTTCTGATAGCCAGGGTCACCCGCGGGCGTGAAGAAGGTTGCCGGCGCACCGAGAAGCGCCGGGTTTTTCGGGCACTCCGCGGTGGGATCGAACGCCAAACAGCTATAGTCCGCCAATTCGCCGGTTGTGGTGGCGCCGATGTTGTTCGACGATGGGTCCGCGCAATCCGCGCCCAGGGTGCTACCGATGCGCAACCGGTTACGCCGGCTGTTCCAGGTGATCAACACGTCGGTGGGACTTTCCGGCTCACATTCGTAAGTCGCGACGCTGCGCGCCTGCGATTCCGGTGCGACCCAGCCCGGCGTGGCAATGGGCGTCTCGATGGGCGAAGACGCGATCTCACTCGGAAAGGGCTGGTCATTCTTCATCCCATCGGGCTGCAGGATGTCGGGCATACCGCGCGAAGCAATGACATAGTCGAAGCCACCCTGAGCATTGGGCGTTGCACTATCCACCGGGGTAGGATCCAGTGTTTGCGTCAGACTTGACCAAGACTCTTCCGCACGAGAGGCGGCCGCCTGGCCGGTTAGCACGTTGCGCGTGGCCGCACCGATAATGATGACACCGCTGATCAAATCGTCAGCGCCATCAGCCGTGTCGCTATCGTCAATGGTCAATTGTCCGGTCAGACCGATGGCAACTTTATTGTCGCCGACCTCAGGACTGGCCTGGGGTTCTTGCAAGAAGGGTGAGTCGCCGACGGCATAATACATCTGGTTGGCAAGGGGCCCGATCCAAGTCCGATCGGGGCGGTCCGAAATATAGCCATCAACGACAGCAGGCGTATCTTCCTCGCCCCAGCCTAACGCTACAGGATCCGGATCAAGGACCACTGGGCCCGACCACCAGCGATTGACACCGTTATAAGAACAGTCGTTTGCCGTGAAAATGGCGATGGCATCGACACAGCCGTTTTCCTGTGCCGACTGCGAACCCACAATGGCCTGGGTCGTGGTTGCGGCCGATGCTTGCAGCGCGATTCCCAGCGCGGCAGTTCCAGCTATGGTTTTAATCGTGTTACGCATTAAAGTTTGCTCCCCAAAAATGTAGGAACGCCATCTCCGAAATTGTTATGTAATAAAGGCGTTCCGTTGATATAAATTAAGCCCTTGGCAGGCTAGCAGACGGCACTTCCAACACAAAAAGTGATTTCGGTTCCGGAATGACTTTGCTCGATATGCCGCTTTGCTGGGTAGTTGTGCTTCGTCGCCTCTTCTACTCAGCGAGCGCTGGTCACAAATGAAGTTATAAAGGGTTGCTTGGAGTCTGTGGCAAAAAATCTTCGTAAGCGTTTGAACGAGCGAGACCATGAGATGTGCGCTCTGTCGAATGCTGGCTAGTCGGTAACGACCGCAAACGTCTAGTTTTCGCTGTCGCATTGTCTCGTTAAGAGGTCCCGACTTTTTGCCGCAGTATTTTCCTAAAGCGGCTCTTTGCGAATGCCCAGCGCGGCATCGCAGAGATTCTTATGTGAGGGCGAATCCGAGGGTCTTTGCTGGTAAGGATTCGCGGCGCTCCTCATCGGGCGGCGCGACCTACTTACACAACCGCCCTATGGTTTTCAGCGACTGGGTGTTTCCGCCCATTTCATGGTGTGAGCGTCGCAAGACTTTGATTGGCGCGCAGCACGCGTTGCACGTACTTTCGGACTAGTTCATTGGACTCGGGGGTTTCGACGAGTGAGGCAATCACACGGTCCAGTTGTTCATTTCCTTGGGTATATTTCGTGCTAAAAATCGTCAGTCTTTCCACCAAGGTTTCACGGTCGAGTTCCGGATGAAATTGGAAGGCCCAAAATGGTTTGCCAGAAATTCTAAAAGCATGGGGGCAGGCGTCGGTATAAGCTAACAGTTCGGCAGCCGGGGGTAGCCGTAGGGCGCGTTCCCGGTGCACGGAAACGGCAAAAAATTTGTCCGGTGTGTCGCAAAAGAGCGGGTCTTCAGCAGCCGCTGGCGTCAAAGACAGTGGCAAGGTACCCATCTCAAAATCGTCGTCGTCCCGCACCAGTTCGCCGCCCAGCGCGACGACGGCGAGCTGGAAACCGAAACACGAAGCGAACACCGGAATCGATTGTTCAACGCAATAGCTCACGAGCTCGCAGGCGGGTGCCACGAAGGCGTAGCGTTCCGGCTCCATTACGCTGGCTTCGCTCGCCCCACCTATAAATAGCGAGTCATAGCCATCGAGGATCCGATGACTGAATTCCGGCGTATCAAAAACATTCAGCACGCCAATCTGCTGGGGATTGAGTCTGCTGTGCTTGATGAAGCTGGCCAGCTCTTCCTCGCGAACCCGGGGTTCATCGCGTATTTGCAGTAGCAAGACCTTGACGCTATCGATATCCAAGTTCAGGTCATCCTTGGGTGAAGAAGAAAGGCAGCCGTATACATACCATTAAATTGCGAAAGATCAATGCGTGTATTCCCGTGGTGGAAAATCGAAACTGACAGATGGTGCTGCGCAGATCGTTGCCAAGCGGGGCGTAAGGGTCGCGGCCTAGATCAATGAGACGGCCTGGACGGCTACGGATCTCATGATGATTTTCCTTGCTAGCCAGTCTCGTTAAATATTGAACCGCGTAGCCGGGGTATCTACCTGGATCCTTATGTCTGCTGTTAATTTTCGGCCATTGCCGGCTGTGGAGCAGGCGGCGGTGAAGCTGTTACCCGCGTTTAGGTCTGTTCATGCACATTCATAAATTAGACCTTGGCGATCTTGGTTCCCCTAACTCGTCATTGGAGAGCAAGGCTACGAGGCCTTGGTAGAAAAAAGCGGAGCGGCATACGGCCGCTCCGCCCAAGCGTCGTGCAAAGATATTCTAGAACTTGAAGCGTGCGCCGAACTGAAACTGGCTAAGCTCCAATTCCACGCCTTCATCGTCGGCCTCTAGCCACTCATAAGAACCACTAAAGCCGAATTGCTCAGTCACATTAAATACAATACCGAGGTCTGCCAGTATCCCGCCCTCATAATCGCCTTCTAGATAGCCAATGCGGCCAAACAGCTCAACGAGTTCGGTGATGTTGCTCCTAACACCTGCCGCAACGCCGACGCCATCAACATCATCTGCAACGCCCAGGGTCGACAACTCGTCTTCCCGGTAGATGACAGACGTATCGATGGATGTCGTTGGCCCGGCTTGAAAAATCCAACCAACACCCAGCCCAATGGTTTCAATGTCCAGATCGATCCCGAACTCATCGCCAGACAAATCACTGTAGGAACCAACTAGCCAAAGCTGGTTATCGATTAGGCTGAAACTGCCCTCGATTTCGAATCCGTCTTCATCAAATTCGACCGACCCGACGCCACTGACTGTTAGGTCGAGATCGCCGGTGCTGTAGGCGGCCTCGGCGTACCGATAACTCGGCGTTGCGGCGCTGGCGAGGGTGCTAAATTGCATCGCAGCAAGTAGCGCCATACTTGCCAACCCGCCCAGGCTATTGAGTTTATTGTTCACATTACGTCTCCCTATCTAAATGTACAACTCTTTCAGTATAGAGAATTTATCTGAAATCGACACCATATGACTGAAATCGATGGACTCGTCGGCTGGGTGGTCGATGGCCGGCGGGGCAGGCCGACGTGCGGCGGGCGAACGTCTCGTGGCGCGCGATGCTGCTGGCGAATCTGACCGAATACCGCGTCGTCCCAAGCAGCCCGCTTGCCAAGCTTGCGGCATAGGGCGAAATCGGTGCGCGATTCCCGTCGCGAAGCTTGGTCAGCGGTGTAATGATCGTCAGCAGTTGGCGAGCGCGGTTGGCACCTAGCCCATGGCCATCGTGGCATCAAGAAGTCGGATGAAACTCAGGCTACTTGGGTGGCAGCGCGTGTATTGGCAGCTGGGTCCTCAGGTTACCGAATCGGCACGGCCGACGGCGGTGCGCCGCTTCGGTTTTTCTGGGCAATAGAATCCGCAGGTCTTAGTATTGCCCTTATGAATAGAGATACAGCGATAAAGATGGCGCAGCAAGCCATCAAGGCGAAAAACAAACGACTGGTTGATGCGGTTTTGCGGATTCGTGCTGAACGGGAGCAGCAGGCAAGGCCCAAAAAATCCATCGAAGAATTGCCGCTGATCGGCGTCACCTGTTCCACGGGCTGGGAGTGCTACGCTGTCGTCGCGGAATTGGTGAAGACTGAGAAATATCGTGTGCGGGCGCTTTATCGCACGCCGGGTACGCAGGCCGCCGAGCGCCTCGATCGATTGCTTGCCGAGACGGAAGCCGAACATCCGGGGCTGCTGACTTTGGAGTCCGGCGTGGATATGAACTCGGCGGAGAAATTAACCGCGGCCTTTAGTCAGTGCGATGGCGTTGTCCTTTACTGCACGGCGAATGAGGCCAAGGCGGGCAAGATCACCAATCATGGTAACGAGCCCGTGCAAGGCCGAATAGCGTTCATGCGGCAGGTCGGCGCGGCGCTCACCGCGCTGCAGGCCAACCCATCGGTCAAGCAGGTGATCACCCTGGTGTTTCCGCCCGACAAGGTTTCGGGTATCGCTGACGACTATCCCGAGATCCCATGGTGGATACGTCAGCGTCTGCTGTTCTCGGACTTTCTCCGCGACCAGGGTATTAACGTGACGACCATTCATCGACCCGCCTACTACTACGGCATGCACCGTGTGGACTACACGAATACCCTGCAACAGCGCGGCGAATCGGCCATGTCTAAGAACATGATTAAAGAGAACAATATGCCGGGCATCAATGAGCCTGATTTTGTTGTGAATTGGGTGGATGTACGCGATGTCGGCAAGTGGTGCGGCACGGTGTTTGAGTACCCGGAAGTGTTTTCAAACGAAAGTTTTTCCATCGCCTCCTGCGCCATGTCAGGTGAACAAGCCGTGGCGACCGCCGAGCGCACCAACAAGCACGGCACCAAATTCGCCTACAAGCAGTTTCCCCAGTGGGTCATGAAAATGCTCAGCCTGATGACGGAAGAAGTCGTGTACCCGCTGCGCTATTCGCAGTGGTACAACGATCAAGGCAATGGCTATGATTTTGCGAGCAATGAAGATCTGGCCGACTTGGACCGAATACACCCGCGTTGGACCTTTGAAAAGAAGCTTGAAGACTGGGGTATTACGGAAATTAAGCCCGGTAAAAATTAATGGGGTCAGAGTAAAAACCCGTCGTTTTTGTCGTGACGGCTTTTTGTGCTCTCTGGGGGGCGGCAATGCGAGGCCCAGGCGTTTGCCGTGAGCGTCGGCATTTAGCTTTCTTGTGGCATTTCGGATAAACATAATGTTTAGCCGACCGGGTCCGAACAACGATGCTTCTGCCCTGTGCCGCTCGCATGCCGCGATACGATCGCCCGGATTCGATGGCGGTTATGTTGGCGCAAACAGCTGTTAAAATATCGTCAGTGCGATGGGCGGTTTGAAACTGTATTTTGCGGCACGCTTGGTCGCCTGCTACTGACGTGGTGATGTTGCTATTGAAGATTGTACGATTCCACTGGTATCGCAGTGACACAACATACTTGATCCTAATAAGCAGATATGAATAAAGGCTTAAATCGTGCTTCCAAAGAGCGCCTGCTAAAAGTCGCCACTGGTGCTTCGGTACTGGTCGCTGCCAGCTTGGTGCTGATCAAGGGCGTTGCCTGGATCAAGACCGGATCCGTTGCCATGCTGGGCTCGCTGATCGATTCTTGTCTGGATGCCGCGGCTGCTGGTTTTAATATGTACTTTGTTCGTCGTGCTCTGAAGCCGGCCGACGAGCGGCACCGGTTTGGGCATGGGAAGGCTGAGCCCTTGGGTGGCATCTTTCAGGCTATTTTGGTGGGCGGGTCGGCGATCTTTTTGATCGCCGAGTCGATACGTCGCTTGATCGAGCCGCAGCTACCGACCAACAGCGAGCTGGGTATCGCCATCATGGTGATTTCCTCCCTCATTGTTGGCGGACTGGTGTTGTTTCAGCGCTATGTGGTGAAACGTACCGGTTCGCTGGTGGTCTCGGGTGATGCTTTGCACGGTTTCGGTGACATCATGATTAATGTCGGTGTCATCGTGGCACTGTTTGCGGCCACGCGCTTTAACGCATCCTTCATCGACCCGGTGGTGGGCATTATTCTGGCGGCTGTGCTGCTGCGGGGTTCCCGGGAGATCGCCAAGAGCGCAATGATGCAACTGATGGACGTGGAGTTTACGCCCGAGGAGCGAGCTAAGATTCGCGAGATTGCCCTAGCCAATCCCAATGTGGCCGATATGCACGATCTGCGCACGCGCCGGGCGGGTTTGACCTCCTTTATTCAGTGCCATATCGAATTAGATGGCGAGCTCAATCTCTTTCGGGCGCATGAGATTGCCGATGCAGTGGAAGCCGATATCAGAAGAGAGTTTCCCGACTCCGAGGTATTGATCCACCAGGACCCCCAAGGGGCCGAGCAGGTCACGCAGTTTCTGCGAGCTTAGCCGAATTTTAGGCTGCGGCCTAAAAATGCGGTGCTGTAGACTGGGCCAGGGCATTGGCTGGGCCATCTATTTTTCGTCCCGAATCCAGGACTAAATGCCGACCTATAGACCGAGTTGCGATTTGATGTTCGCGAAAAATGCGACAAATCGACGGCTTTGTGGTCAGGTGTAACTAATGCAGCTCTACTGGCCACGTCAATCATCGCAGCCACCACGCAAACCAATCGGGAGCTACAAGCCAGAATCAGCGGGTCGGCCGGGCTCGGGGCCAGCCCCAGCGCTCGGTGAGCGCTTGCCATGACCGCCGAAAGTCCGTAGTATCCATGCGGTTACTTAAGGTAATTGCCATCCGCCCGATGACGCAATCCTCTGGTTGGCTGGCAGGCTCAACGAAAACAACGGTTTTGGCGATGGGAATCGCACCCAGCTGCCGGACTAACTAAGGGGATAACCTAAATGACGACTACCTTTCACCGACTCGGTCGGTATGCTGTCTGTGCAGCATTTATTGTCGCTTCGACCGCCCAAGCGGCACTGGTCGATTTCCAAAGTGAAAATACTTGGACCAACGGTACCTACAGCACACTGTCAGGCACGACGTCAGATGGCGTGGGTTTCAATTTGATTGCTACGACAACGGATCCCGATGCGACATCCATTCGCTTTTGTGTGGACGCTAAAGGCTTGGGTGTCAGCAATGACGATGACGACTGTACCCAGGACGAATTGGATTTCGACAATGCTGGAGACAGCTGGTACGAAACGCTGACATTCGATTTCGACCAAACGGTCACCGTGGGCGGTATCCTGCTGGAAGATTACGAAGACGGCAACAATGCTACCCGAGCATTGTTTGAATATGGCACCGGCGATCCGAACTCCACGCCTCTGGGTTCGTTCATTATTACGGGCCCGGCGGATGATGAGATCAGCGACGCTCATGACATTTTCGATCTCACGAAAACGGGTCGCATCGAGAATCAAGCCATTGATTGGTTGCGCATTGTGATGCAACCTGATGATGGCCTGCCGGACGGTGGCGACTCGAACTTTTACGTGGGCGGATTCGGCGTCGGTGATGACAATGGCACGGGCATCGACGGTATCAGCCCGATCCCTGTACCGGCATCGGTATGGCTATTTGGCTCAGCGCTGGGACTGCTCGCTTGGGTGCGACGCAGGCAAGCTATTTAAGACAGTCAGACAGTGACTCAGAAAACCCCGCCTCGTGCGGGGTTTTTTTGTGCCTGACGTAACGAAACAGACTAGAGATCAACGCGGTACCCGTCGGCGGGGGCATTGCTTTTTACCTCGGCCAGCTTTCCGCCTTGAATACTCACACGCTGTCCATCTTTGGCCGGTAGTGAATCAGCAAACCTCATCGCTAGCGCGGAGATGCAGGCACAAAAGACTCCACAAACGCGGATCGAGTTAACAAAGGGCCGGTAGCAGTTTCGCGTCGCCAACAAAAAATAGCATCTAGATCAATACTTTAGGGGCATAGTGGTAAGCTCCACGCTGAAAACCTGCTGCGGCCGGGATAAAATATCGCCTTACCCTTCCCGAACATCTTCGTGATCAAGCGAAAAGGATAAGTATGGCCAGTACCGCCTCAGTTGCGGATAATTCTCCGCGCGATCCTGTGCGGCGCAATCGTTTGGCCACCGAGCGGGCGCTCATGACGGCGTTTGAGGAGGTGATGCTGCGCGATGGTGTGCAGGGCTTGGGCGTGAATGCCGTCGCGAAGCAAGCCGGTGTCAATAAGGCGCTGATTTACCGTTACTTTGGCGACTTGCCGGGCTTGGCTCGAGAATGGACCAAGGTCAGCGACTTCTGGCCCACGGTGGATGAGTTAACCGGTCCAGACAAAGCGGCATTCGAGTCCCTGAATATCCGCGAGCGTGTTCGCCATGTCCTGAGCAACTATGTCGATTGCCTGCGCCGGCGGCCGCATACCATTGAAATGCTGGCGGCGGAAATGTTGCAGCCGAGCCCAGTGACGCAAGCCTTGGCCGAGGGTATGGCTGACCTAGCCGGCCGCGTGGATCGTTATTTCCAATTGAGCGATGGCGATACGCGGTTGTTTACCAAGGTTTGGGAAATGACCATCGTGGTGCATGCGGTGACGGGTTTTGCCGCCATACGCCAGCGTAGCAACCCGAACCTGCTGGGCCTAGATCTGGCTCAGGAAAAATCTTGGGACTATCTTCGCGATGTGCTGAACCAGATGGCGGCGGCTTATCTGGCCGAGTGAATTCCTGGTATCGGCTTATGTCTATCCCAGGGTAGCACCGGATGAAGGCGAGCATAGATGCCCGTCCCCAGCGCGTGCAAGATCGGTTCTGTGCCATCCGAAAATGCGCTGTTGCTGCCGCCGGTAGATTTAGCTGGGCATCTGGCTAAGCGCGGGCGTCCGTTTCAATGGCGTTCACGTCGGCTGTGTCACTAGGCTATTGGGCACCGGATCCCATTTTTGCGCCGAATCAATCCAAACGGCCCGCTCCGGCTTAAACAAACCAGGGTCATCTAGGGATCCAGCGCAGACGTAGCGATTTTCCTGATAGCCATCGTTTTTGGTCATCACCGGCGAAGCGCATTGCGCACAAACACCGCGGCTCACGATATTCCCGCTGTCGGCGGGTTTCTGCGTGTATTTCAGGCTGCCTGTGATGGTGAAATGTTCGGCAGGAAAAATCATGAGCGATGCGTGCCCGCATCCGGTGGCTTGCTGGCAATCACGGCAGTAGCAGTGGAATGAAAAGACGGGCTCGCTGTTGGCTTGGTAGCGCACCGCGCCGCAAGCACAGCCGCCGGTGAAATCGGGCATGACAAGCTCCTACTAGTTACCCCAGATGACGTCTTCGTTGCTCTCGATGGCAGCTTCTAACAGTTGTATGAGAGGGTAGGCGCGTTGTGCCAGTGTGACAATAGGTTCTGGCGCATCATGCTCCTCGTCATGGCCATCGTTACTTTCCGTGGCCGATTCATCCCCTTGTATAGCCACCGCCGCGCGCAATTTCTCCAGGGCTTCGGGCAGGTCTGCAGCTTTAATGGCGCTGGGGATACTTCCGGTATGGCCCATGAGTTTGATGAGTTTCGCCGCGACGTCGCCAAACATGGTGATATCAGCGTGCGCGTCGGTGTGGAAGGTTACTAGCATCGTACTTACCTGAGCTTCTGGCTTGGATCGATACCGCGCGGCTTCAGCTTAGCCTTAGCTGCGGCGCCCGGTGCATAAGTCTAAAGCAAAAAATTCAAAAACCTCGACCATGGCCATTGCCACGCAACAGGGGTCGTGTATTCGGCCGCCCTGGTGTCATCCAATACTGCCTAAAATTTTTCTGCGCGGTTTTCGTTTGGCGGGTCAACAAAAACGATGGGAAATTTCCTCGTCAATCGTAAACTGGTGAGGTCTTAGCGCGCGACCAGTTCCAGGCGTATTTGAAATGTTTCACCATCCCGTTTGCCGCTGGCGGTTACCTGATCACCCGGCGCGAAGCTCTTGAGGGTTTCGGAGAAGTTGCCGAGATCGGCAATCTTCTTGTCATCGATGGCCGTGATGATATCGCCCGCAAGGATACCGGCCTTTGCGGCGGGAGAATCGGGCACTACGGATTCTACCCGCACACCCTCGCCTTGATAGGCGAAATCGGGCACGGTGCCAAAAGACACGCGCCGTCGATTGCCCGCGGCGGATTCCCGTGTCTGCGTGGCGGTACTGGATGACACGCCCTTGCCGCTGAAGGTGAGGGGCTCGGCTCGTTCGCTAAGATAGACAGCAGCTTCCTTAACCACGGCCGCGACACGCATCATGCCCGGAACATCAACTTTGTCGGCCGTATCGCCCGGCCGGTGGTAGTCCAAGTGCGCGCCGGTGAAGATTTGTACTGCCGGAATGCCTGCGTTAATGAAGCTTTGCTGATCGGATGACTGCGAAGCACCGGGCACATTGCGAGTGGGAATGCCTGTGGTAAAGCCGACGCCGCGGAAAATGTGCGGCCACTCACTGGCGGATTCGGTGGCAAGAATTGCTACTGGCTGATCACCCAGTCGTCCGACGGTATCCATATTGATGACGCTGGTAATCCCGTCAAGGCTCACGGGCCGTGGTTGTTCAACAAAGTGTTGTGAACCTAAGAGGCCCGCTTCTTCAGCCGTCAGGGCAGCGAAGATGATGGATCTGGGCGGTGGTGCGCCATTGGCAAAGTTCCTGGCGAGTTCTATCAACACGGCTACGCCACTGGCATTGTCGTCGGCGCCGGCATACAAGGCGCCGGGTTTCGATGCGGCGCGTTGATCAGGCCAGCCGTAGCCAAGATGGTCGTAGTGGGCGGTAATCAAGACCGCTTGTCCTTCAAAGCGCGGGTCGTTGCCGGGCAGGTAACCGATCACGTTATGCACTTCATGGGGTCCACCCGAGGGGCCGACATTGACGGTGAAACTCTGCAAGTATTGTTCTTTTGTACTGGCAGGTTTTAGTCCGATGTCGGCGAATTGTTCGGCAATGTATTGCGCTGCTTGTTCCAGGCCCTCGGTGCCCAGCCCCCGGCCCTCCCGCTCTTCGGCCGCAAGCCAATCCACGGTGGCTTTTAAGCGCTCCCGTGAAAACAGCGGTGGCATTTGCGCCAAGGCCGGCCGCTTCGGCAGCGGGGCGGACGAGATTGCAGCTTGAGCTTGACTGGGCGGGCGCAGGTCTAAACGTAGTGGCGAGTCTGTTGCTGCCCACTCGCCCTTGACAAAGTTCGTGGGTTCATCGCCGGCAAAGGCCAAATAGGAGTACTTTCCGTAGTGCGGTAATTTGCCGGCCATGCCTTTGAAGGCTTGCAGCGGATGCACGGTAATCCAACCTACGGCTTTGCTATCGTGGCCAGGGTGACGCGTGGTGACAACGGTTGAATTGTTCAAAAAGGCGACCTGGCCACCGGGTAAGTCTATGCCGTCTTTCTTGATGCTAACCTCGGCCAAGGCATCCTGGCTAAAAAGCTGTCTGGCAATTCGGTTTTCGGCACCTAACAGCCAAACGGCACGGTCTTCGGGCAGCGTGTCAATGTCGTCATCCATCACTACTTCAAGGGATTGCTCCGGGTTTTCCCAGGCTGTTACCAACTCGCGATAAGCAGCTTGAGTTTGCTTGTCGGCGGCAGATGGCAACACAGCCGTTAAGGACGCTTCGCCGAAGATTTGCCCAATGGAGGGCGCGGTTTCGCGGGCGTCTAAGAGTCGGAACAAGTCAAATTCGGGATCGACGCTAAGCAGTAGCGGTTCGCTTTGGGTTTCAATCTCAAAACGCGTGCTCGTTCCTTCTGTCTTGATGATTTCTGTGACTAAACCGTCTTGTGTCGTGACGGCGATGGGGACTTGCAAGGCAAAAGTCGCTTGCGCTTGGGTTTGGAGTAGGTCACCGCTGAGCAGATAAGTTTGCCCTTGCCGGCTCACGCGGACATCCGCCAGGGCCAAGTTAGCGGCGCCGGTCAGTTGCACCCACTCTCGAAAGAAGCGACTCAGGTCTGCGCCGCTGGCGGCTTCGAACTCGGCTTGCACATCGGCAAAGCTGGCTTTTTTGCCACGATACTGCCGGTAAAAACTCTGCAAGGCTTGGCGGAAGGTATCGTCGCCAAGCCTGCGTCTTAGCGCATGAAATCCCATCAGCGTCTTGCCGTAGCCGATGGCCTCGGTGGCCGCACTGTGCCGGGAGCGAAACTGGCTGAGGGGAAAGTCTTTGCTGGCGCTCACGAAATCCCGGTACTTCTTTAGCGTGTCGCGTCGGTATTCAGCGCCCTGGCCTTGCTGTTCTTTAATCAGGTGATCGGCCATGTAGGCGGTTAAGCCCTCGGCCCAGTTGCCGGTATCGTAGTCGACAAAAACGGAATTGCCCCACCAGTTGTGCAAAATCTCATGGGGATAGGACGACGTTAATATGAACGGGAACCGAATGATCTGCGGGCCAAGCAGCGTGAACGAAGGCATGCCGTAGCCTGTTTCCCAAAAGTTTTCAACCAATGCGAACTTGGCGTAGGGGTAGGGGCCAATCAGGCCGCGATACATTTCGATGTAGCGAGCGGTGGCCTCGAGATATTTGTTACTGAGTCCCCTGTCGGGTTCGCGTAGATAGACTTCGGCCATAGCCGCGCCCGCCGAATCCGCGATGCGCTGCAGTGGACCACCCACCAGATAGATTTCGTCAACAGGCCCCGCGGAGTCCCAGCGTGCCCTGCCGGCATCATTGGATGTGCCGTTGCCCTGGCTGATCAAATGCCACCCGGCCGGCACATTCGTTTGCAGTTTGAAACTCAGCAATTGCGGGCCGAGATACGGATACCACAAAGTGCTGCCGGCTAAGTAAATGCCATCCTTGCCAAGGATGCCTGGCGTTTCGCGAAACCCCCGGGTGTATTCTTCGCCTTGGGTCTCCAGCGGTGTATTGATCTCGCCTGCGTAACGCAGGGTGAGTTGCGCAGTGTCATTGGAAAGCGTGGCGCGATAGCGATGAATGCCGGCCCGCTGGGCCAGTTGAATGCTCGAGCCATTGATACCTTGAAAACCAGCGGTGCCGGCTTCGTCCAGGCGTTCGATGGGCGCCGAAGAATTTTCAATGACGAGATTGGCGCTGAGCAGAAATTCGATGGGTTCACCGGCGCGGTCCTCGGGTACTTCCATTTGCAGTTCGACCTGGAGCAGATGGCTGGCAGGGTTCACCGCGACCGCGAGATCGTAATGAGCCAGCCCCGCCGTTAGGCCGGTGGTCGCGCTAAAGATCAGTCCACAGAAATAGAGCAGCTGTTGTTTAATCTGCTTGGCGCCGGAAAAAAATCGTTCGTTTGATAGTCTCGTTGTCGCGGCCAATGGTCACCTCCGCTCTGTCACCCCAGTTATAGTTCGCCATGGCTTTTCGCAGGGTTGCCAAGGATTCAACTTTTGCTTCGCCGATGCTAATGAGCAAATCACCCACTCGAAAATCGTACTCCGCCGCGATGGAATCCTTGCTCACTTGAATAATCTTGTTGGGATGTTTGCCGATGCGCCCCGATAAGGATACGCCTAGGGACGGGTATAAGGGCGGCATCGCGGCGGGCAGTCCCCAGACGTAGTTGGCGTAGGAAGCCCGGACTTCTTTAATGGTCTCACCGCTCGGTGAAATCATTTGCACCGGCACCACCGAGGCAATATTGCCGTCATAAACGTCGCGAATTTGTCGCTCAGAACCCAGTCCGTAAGTCACATGCCCCGCGCCGATCAGTACGACAATAATGGCCTGGGGTCCGGCTGCTTGCACCGCTTGGGCGGCGTTCCAGCCCATTACCGCGTCCCAGGTTGCTTGGGCGCGCAGCATCCCTTCCCATTGCTCGTCGCTGATATTGGCATGCAAAGCATCGTCATCTTCAAAGGATGCTTTGAACAATCGGCGATGTTCGTCGCTGCTAGTATCCACCCGCATGGGCACATGGCGACGTTCCTCCTCGGTGAGGCCATCAAATCCTTGCGTACGTACCGCGGTGACCACATGGCGCGGGGCATTGACCCCCACCATGCGCAGACGATGGTCGCGGGCATAGCGAAAAATGTCCGCATAATATTCCCAGCGATAACCCCAACTGCCAAACCAATCGGCGGCTTCTAAAAAATCAGCTTCGCGCAACTCGCCACTGCTCCAGCGGTCTAACTCGGGCTGCCGGCTGTAAGGAAACATTTCAAGACCGATCAGAACCTCGCGCCCGGCGTCGCGCAGCGCGCGAATCAACTGATACTGCGCACGATGAAAATCCATGTCCGTGTGATTTTCACCGAAGAACACAATGCCGGTATCGGCTAACTGTTCTGCCAGTTCCGCTACGCTTAACAGTTCGTTGTTGCCCGTATCTGTAATGGCATCCTGCACGACGGGAACACTTCGATCCCGCCGACTTGGATCGCCGATTTCTAGTTGTGTGAGTTCCGCCTCGGCTTGGGCAACTGTTAACGCTAGTGCGAAGGCAACAAAACTTGCGATCAGCAGGCAGCGCTTTCTTAAAGCCGCAAATGGAGGAATCATTATTCTAGGTCCGTGGTTTTTCTGTGCGTCCAAGGAACTCAGTCGGTTCAGCAATTGAGTACGTTAGCAAACCAATTTCATGCCGACAATCAATGAGTCCGGGCGGGCAGCGATTCGCGGCAATGCGGCCAGCGGGCGTTCAGAGGCGATTCTTCGCCATGGCGACAAGTCTTCGGCGCGACGCGACGGACCGCCGATGGCGTCGTTTCGCGCGGAAAGCTTTGCGCCCGTGGTCTATGAACGGTGCCGGATATTCTTGGGTGCGAATCTCCACAGAGTTGCCGCAAAGCCCGCTTGTAGGACAACCTCGCCAAGGTTGCCGAGCGTCGGTCCCAGGGTGGCCTGGGGTGCTCCAGCGGCGAGCAACATAAACGTCGCCGCGGCCAATAGCCAACGCCAAGCTTTGGCGCGCCACAAGGCAAAGCCGACGATTAGGCAGACGATACAGGTGACAATGGACGGAATGGGCGGCCCATGACCTGCCAGTGAAACCTGATCTGGATAACAAAACTGCGGTGGTGGAGCGCTGCTGGTATAGCGAAGCGTGTCACCCAGACAGGCGGGTTGCAATTCAAGGCCGCCCAGCAGGTCGACATAGATTCCATAACCGGACATGCTCAGCACTAGCATCCAAAGTGCGGCGTAAAGCAGCTTGTTCTCTGTCCAGGCTAAACCGGCGGCTTTGGCAATGAGCCATGCGACTAGCATCAGAAACGGCGTAAAGGCCGCGTGCATGGCGAAGCGCGGGTAGCTGAGCGTCTCTAGGAAGTCACCCGCGCCGATTCGTGCGCCAAAGGCAATCATTGCATTGTCAAAAACCAATGCAAGGCCAACAAAGGTCACAAAAATTGCGCCGGGTACGTAACCGCGGCCCAGTAAGCGAATTAGGCTGATTGCAATGGCGAGATGGGCCAGTGAGTAGCCGAGAAAAATAAGACTGAACATTAGACCTCAGGTTTATTTTAGGCGCGATTTCTGCCAGCGACCGCGCATTATTAATTGAGGTCGTTGGGATTTTTCGTGGCGCAGGCCATACGCTAACATCTGCGTAAGGGCTTTGCCATTGCAGCCATTGTCCTGCTTGATCTACTAGCCGCGTAAACCCGAGTTTGTAGCCGCTAGCGAGCGGATCCCACTTGCTTACGGGTGGGTAACACGCGCCTGATAACAAGTTCTTAAGGATCTGCAGCCAAGCTATAAATGCGGCCGCTGCCGTAATCGAGTATCAGCAGTTCGCCGGCCGCGGTTTGTGCGAATGAAGCGATATTCAGTGATGTATCCAGTATTTCTTCAGCAAGGCCGCCACCGCTAGCCGGTCCGGAATAGCGGAATAGTCTGCCGCTCACGAAATCGCCGTACACATAGTCACCGTCAAGGCCGGCAATTTCGCTGCCGCGATAAACGTAGCCGCCGGTAATGGACTGCCCGAGGCTGCGGCCATATTCCGCGACCGGATCGACTAGATTGAGGGTGGGGCAGTTGTCGTTCGGGTACAGCGTCGGATTGCAGTGCGCACCCTCGCGATCGCGCCAGCCATAGTTGTTGCCGGCGGAAACAACGTCCACTTCTTCCCAGGCGCCTTGTCCGACATCACCGGCCCACAGTAAGCCGCTTTGCTCATCGAAGCTCCAGCGCCAAGGATTGCGCAGGCCCCAAGCGAAGATCTCGGGACAGTCGGCACCGCCCACACCTTGTGCGCATAGGGCGTTGCCAGAGAAGGGATTCCCGGCGGGAATCGCGTAGGGCTGGGCTGCCGAGTTCACATCAATGCGCAGCATGGCACCGAGCAGGTTCTGTGTGTTTTGCGCGTTGTCGCCCGGATCATTGCCGCCGCCACCGTCGCCCAAACCCCAGTACAAAAAGCCGTCTGGACCGAAGGCCAAGTTGCCGCCGTTGTGGTTGGTGGCGGGTTGCGCCACTGTGATTAGTATCTCCTCTGTGTCGGCGTCTAGGGTCTGGCCACCATCGGTGCTACTGACTCGGCTGAGTACTGATGCACCATCATCGCGCGTATACGATAGATAAGCTTGCCGGTCGACGGCGTAACTTGGTGAAAACGCCAGGCCCAGAAAGCCGCGTTCACCCGCGCCGCTATTGACGCGGTCGGTGATGTCGAGTACCGGGCTGATAGCGTCGGCAAGAACGTCGTCGGCGAAGGCGTGGACTCGTCCGGCTCGTTCCACGACGTACCATCGGTCATCACCAGGTGCTTGCATCAATGCGACGGGCTGCGCAAAAGCGGGTAAGTTGCTGTACGCCAAGTCGGTTGTAACGGAGACATCTGCGGGTGGCGGCGGCAGCTGCAATTTTCCATCATCGCCACTACCCGATCCGCCGCCACATGCCGAGAGTAACCAGGCGATGATGGCCAGTTTTGCTAGGTTAAGGTCGCGACGCTGATGCATGCTGCGCTCCGTTCAGAAGTAATGTGATTCCGGCTACGCATCTTAATCCTAACGATCCGCTGCGGAGCGTACTGTTGAAATAATCTCGACTAGTTCTTTGATGAACGGCCTACAGCGGCTATGGTTTTATCCATGGTCTCATCGGTAGTACACGCTGCTGTTGTTTGCCGACGAAGAACGCCGAGCATTACCCGTTGTGGTCACACGGTCCCATCCGAGGGCATACTAGTCGAGGCTTAGCGTGGTATCTATTTCTTCCGCCCATGCTTTAATGCCGCCCGTCAGGTTGTGTAGATTGCTATACCCCAAGCGCCGGTAGTGATCGGCGGCTTGCTGACTGCGGCCGCCCAGTTGGCAATGAAAAATAATTTCGGTGTCCTTGGGCAGTGTTTCGATGAACTGCATGGCGTCTTGATCCCAAGGTCGGGCCGCAGAAATGCAAGCCTTGGCGCGCTCTTCGTCGTTACGTACGTCGAATAGCAGTATTTCTTCGCCGCGATCCAATTTTTCCTTGAGCGCTTGGACCGTCATTTGCGCTACCGGTGGCGGCGCGTTGGGGTTATCGAATACGAATCGAGTGCCCGCGAGTTCCTCGGTCATGGTAATGCGCAGGCCTTGTGCGCGGGCTGCGGTAAACCCATCCATCAGCAGTGTCAGGTCGCCGACTTGTGCTTCTATGAGGCCGGGCTTGGGCGGTTCCAAGGCCAAACTGTGCGTAAAACCCGCGTCAATTTGCAATTTCAGGCCCGCGTTGGGTTGTCCAGCCAGCGCATTTTTGATCGCGGCCCGCGCACCATCACCAATCTGAATCGTCGGCGAATCTCCCGTAGGCTTCTCGATCTTCAGTACTTCGGCCAATTCGCCTGACTCCATCATGTCCAAAACTATGTCACTGCCGCCGATGAGTTCGCCCTCAACATAGAGTTGGGGGATCGTCGGCCAGTTGCTAAATTCTTTAATACCTTCGCGGACTGCTGGGTATTCCAGCACATTGATGCTGACGTAGTGGGGTAGCAGCATATCTAAGGCACCCACGGTCTTGGCGGAAAATCCACATTGGGGTTGTTGCGGCGTGCCTTTCATAAACAGCACCACCGGGTTGTCAGTCAATAGCGCTTCGATGGAGCGGCGCGTTTGATCATCCAGAGCCATGGGTCGTCCTCGTTGATTTTGCCCGCAAGCTAGCGATTGGACCGGGGATTGTCAATATAGTTTCGAATCGCTACGATCCGGGGGATGACTACCCGACCAGCGTCCGCTTCTGCAGACTTAGCCGAACTGCTGGTTCAGCTAGGCCGGGCCGCCTATGCTGACTGCTCCGCGGGAGATTTAACGCCAGCCCAGTGGATCGCGCTGCGCTTTTTTGCGCGCGCTAATCGCTTCTCGCGCACCGTTTCCGCCTTTGCCGATTTTCACAGCACCACCCGTGGCACCGCGTCGCAAACTCTGCGCGGCCTGGTTGAGCGAGGCTTGCTGGTCCGCCATATCTCAGGCCGCGATGGTCGCAGCATCATTTTCGATCTAACGGCCAGGGGCCGCAGCACCCTACAGCGTGACCCTTTGAAGCGTTTATCGAGCTTATCGAAGCGTCTAGGTTCGCAACGCGAGCAAGCCGTTGCCGAAGCCTTGCGAAACATGCGTGATTGGCTGGCCGCTGAGCGTCCCGATGCGACTGTGGGCACTTGCGCCCATTGCGGACATCTGCAAACCGATGATACGAAGTTTAGTTGCGGACTGATGAACGAACCTTTGTCGCGCGATGAGCTTAGCGAATACTGCCTACGATACCTGCCGTCGGGACCTTGAAGCGTTGGCTAAAAGGTCGCTAAAGGGGCCGAAGCGATTTTATCTCTCCGTATTCCTATACGCATCGTACTAAGCAATCCGCAATAAAATCGGGTCGACCGCTTTAGCCGACTTAAACGGCAAAAGAAGAACCACAACCACAAGTGGTCTTCGCGTTGGGATTACGGATCACAAAGCGTGATCCTTCAAGATCTTCCTTATAATCGATTTCCGCGCCCAATAGATATTGCACACTCATGGGGTCGACGAGTAGGGTGACACCTTCGTTTTCGACGGTGGCATCACCGTCGCCGAGTTCTTCTTCAAAGGTGAAGCCATACTGAAATCCCGAACAACCACCACCGGATATAAACACGCGCAGCTTGAGTTCAGGATTGCCTTCTTTCTCGATGAGTTCGCTGACTTTGTGGGCGGCCGCATCGGTGAAAACCAGGGCGGGCTCGGGCATTTTGAATTCGGTTTCGGTCATGCCTAGACAGGTTACCCAGGCCTTGGGGGCTCGTCAATATAGTTTCGTTTCGAAACTAGACCTGTGTCATAGGATGGCGCCCCCTGGAACCGGCTTCAGCAGGCAATTCGTCGCCGGACCCGACTCATGGCACAGCGCAGCATCTGGATGCTTGACGGCCAGCCTTCGAGTCGTTGAAATCCGACCGCGATGACCAGCGCAACAATTCCCGCCAGCTCCGCCGCCGCCGCTTGGGGCATTGCCACCGTATCGCTTAAGCCCTTAGGTGAAGGGCTCATTAACCAAACCTGGCTGTTGACCGCCGCCCACCAACAACGTTTCGTGTTGCAGAAGGTCAACCCGGTTTTTCCGGCCGCGGTGAACACTGATATTGATGTGGTGGTAAGGCGTTTGGCTGATGCGGGACTAGAGACGCCGTTTGTTTTGCCCACTTTGAAGGGGTCGCTATGGCTGGAGTCCAACGGCGAGGTTTGGCGCGTCCTAACTTGGTTGCCGGGTGAAAGCCTCAGTACATTGTCTAGCGTAGATGAGGCTCGCCAAGCTGGGATTTTGCTGGGCCGGTTTCATCGCGCTCTCGATGGCCTAGTGCACCACTTCGCGAATCCGCGCTTGGGCGTGCATGATACGGCTGCTCATTTGCAAAACCTCGGCGAAGCATTGACGACCCACCGGCACCATCAACGCTACGCGGAGGTTGCCAGCTTGGCCGATGACATTCTCGCGTTTGCTGCGTCGCTGCCACCGCTTCCAGCAACACCGGATCGCGTGGTCCATGGCGATCCAAAAATCAACAACATGTTGTTTGATCAGCAGACGGGGCATGCTAAGGCGCTAGTCGATTTAGACACCATCGGCCACATGCCCTTGCCCCTTGAATTGGGTGATGCTTTCCGTTCTTGGTGCAATCCCGCCGGCGAAAATCGCCGCTCGGGAGTTTTCTCTGCCGAGCTGTTTCGCGCTGGCCTCGATGGTTACGCGCAAGTCGCCGGCGGCTGGATCACGCCGATGGAACAAGGCGCGATTGTGAATGCGACCTTAACGATTATTGTTGAACTTGCTGCAAGATTTTGTGCGGATGCATTGAATGAAAATTACTTTGGCTGGGACGCATCCCGCTTCGCAACGCGTAGCGAACACAACCTGGTTCGCGCAGCCGGCCAAATGAGTCTGGCGCAGTCTTGTTTGGAACAGCGAGCGGCGCTCGAAGAGCACGTGATCGCGGCATTTACCTAAGAGCGCGCGCTGGGGGTCGAACCGATTTTTTTATCCATATTCCTATATGTATTGCGCTATGCTAGGCGGAATAAAATCGGTTCGCCCCCCTTTAACACCGATCCCTTTTTTTTAACTCGTCGTCCGCTCCAGCGCTTCCAATTCACTGACAGCACGACCGTATCGGCCCAAGTTACTGGCCACAAAGCCGATGGCGAACAAGCCGGCCAGCCCGCAAACCAGTGCCAGGGAATAACGCAAAGCCAGGTCATCGCCGTACACGTAATCTGTGACCAAGGCGACGGCGGTTGGGCCGAGCGTGAGTCCGAGTACGCTGATTACGAAGTAGTAAAGGGCTGTCACCTGCGCTCGCAACTGATTGGGTGTATACATCATCAGTGCCGCCGCGCCCATGGCCGTGACGGCGCCGCCACCAATGCCTGCTGGAATGAGCATCAGCAAGGCCAATTCTGCCGTGGGCATGAGCGGCGCCAGGGCCGAGGCGGGGATAAACACCAAGTTAGACCACAAGCAGCAGCGCATGGCGCTGGCTTTATCGCCTTTTTGATACCAATGATCGGCGAGCCAACCGGCAAGATAAACGCCCAGCGGTCCGCAAATCAGGGTTATAAGTCCATAGGCCAGGCCGATTTGCGGAATGGTCCAGTCCCAGGTGCGGACGAACAAAGTGGGCACCCAAAAAAACAAGGCATAGCCAATGATCGTGACCACCGATAAGCCTAAAAAGTGGCTGCCGTAGGTTTGCCAGCGCTGTAACAAGTAGCGAATCGCGTCGGGAATCGAAATCTCCGTTGAGCTGATTCCCTGGCTGTTCTTAATACTGACGCGACCACGCCGGCGCGGCTCACGCACGGTGGCCATGAGGGCAGCGACTAACAAACCCGGTAATCCCACCACAATGAACACAGTTTGCCAGGCATAGAGTTCGCCCAATACCGGCAGGGTCACCGGCGGCGCATCGAAAACCAAGCTGATAATCCAACCGCCCAAGATCATCGCGATCCCCGCGCCCAAAGAAACACCCATGTTGTAAACGCTGACTGCTCGGCTGCGCGTCTCACGCGGAAAATAGTCGCTAATTAGGGACAAGGCGCAGGGGTTCAAAGTGGCTTCGCCCACGCCCACACCGACACGAGCAAGAAACAACTGACCAAAGTTTCGGGCCAAGCCGCAGCAGGCGGTCATTAAGCACCAAATCGTGATACCCGCGGCGATGATCTTGCGACGGCTATAGCGATCAGCCAAACGCCCCAGGGGCAGCCCAAGCAAGGTATAGAAAATGGCGAAAGCCAAGCCTAGCAGCAAACTTATTTGCGTATCCGTCAGGCCCAAATCTCGACGAATCGGCTCCACCAGCAAGGCCAAGATTTGCCGGTCGAGGAACGAAATCATATAGGCGGAGGTTAGGATGCCAACGACATACCAGCCGTAGGACGAGGGTGGATAGCTATCGTCCGCCTTGACCGCGGCGGCGTTTTGATCAGTCATGTTGAGCTGTGCTTGCGGGTGGGTGAGGGTATCAGCATAGCAGTCCCAGCCGTATTCAGCTTGCGGGCAAGGGGGTAGGCAATACTCGTACTGTCGAGTATGGAGTAGTATTGGGTTCAGTCAGCGAAGCAAATGCAACTAAGGCAGTTTCTGCCGCCGAGCTTATATAAGTCAATAAGAACAGCAGTGCTTTCGCGACTTTAGCTTGAATCTGCATGGGGAGGCTTTCACATGGTTCGCAGAACGCTTAGCGCCGGGTCAATGGCAACCAGAATTCGTCAGATTTGTATTTTCTTGTTATTGGTAGCCGTAGTGCAGCCAGCACAGGCTCAATTGGACGAGATTGTGGTTACCGCGCGGCGCGTCGAAGAAAATTTGAGCGAGGTGCCCTTGTCGGTGACGGCATTTTCGTCGGATCAAATTGATGCCGCGTTTATTCGTAATCTTGATGATGTCGCCGCGCTGACGCCGGGCTTATCGTTTTTTAACGCGCAGGGTGAATTTTTGCCGGTACCGGTAATCCGGGGAATTTCCCAAACGGATATTTTTGGTGAAGTGAATGTCGGTATATTTATTGATGGTATTTATGTTTCGGGTCGAGAGGGCCTGAATTTTAGTCAATTAGACCTTGAAAGAATCGAAGTCGTAAAAGGTCCACAGAGTGCGCTTTATGGCCGAACCGCATTCGCTGGCGCCATTAACTATGTGACAAAGCGACCCAGAGAAGAATTTGGTGTAAAGGCAGAGGCAATTTCGGGTAACGATGGCCGTCAGTCGGGGCAGTTCGCCGTCACGGGGCCGCTGTTTACAGAGAAGTTGCGTGGGCGTGTGTCCATGCTTTATGACGAATTCGATGGTTCGTATGAGAATGATCTTGCGCCCGAGAACGACATAGGCGGATTTCGCTTACGCAGCGGCCAGGCTTCCCTGTTGTGGCTACCCACGGAGTCGCTCGAAATTTACGGCAATCTTTACTATTCCAATGATGAGTTAGACGACACGGCGCAAAGTGCGATCGTTGCCGATTGCGAGGAGCGTGGCGATGGTCGATTGCTCAATGTTTGTGGCGAATTGCCCGGGCTCAATGGTGCCTCGGTAGGCAAGCTTCCTCGGGCGCTTGGTGAGGATCGAGATTTATTTCGGGCCACTCTAGATATTGATTGGGATTTGTCGTTCGGCACATTTTCCCTGCTCAGCGGATTTTCTCAGACCAAGCAGCAGGCATTGGTCGATGCGAATAGAGGTCAGGGCTTTGGTCTACCCTACGTTTATTGTACCGATCCTCACCCGATCATCCCTGTTTTTTGTATCAACAATGATGCTTTAGATCGTCTTACAACGGGTTTATTGCAGATTGAGCAAGAAGACGAAGTTAAAGAAGACAGTCTTGAACTCCGCTTCACCAGTGATCAAAGCAAGTCCCTCCGTTACACCGTTGGTGGGTACTGGTATGACGTGGACAAAGGTGCTGGTGACGGCGGAGCAGAAGCCACCATTCAGCAGCTGCCCGCTAACTTTGTTGGATTTGGCCCGTTTGTTAAAGGTGTGCCATTTGCTACTAGCCAGATTCCCGTAGGTAGCGATGACGAGGTGTTTGGTAGATGGTTTCAGCCCGGTGGTGATCTTGATCCATTGCAACGCCAAATTGAACCGGAAGAAATTAACGCCTGGGCGATTTTTACTGGTGTTGACTATGATATTACGGAATTGCTAACGGCCCGCTTCGAGCTGCGTTACACGGAAGAAAGGAAGACCATTATTCGGAACGACTGGGACGAGATTAATACCAGTCGATCGCGGCGCACCCTTCCGCAACTAATTGGCAAAGAAACCTTTGAGCAATGGACGGGGCGGGTAGGTCTAGATTACAAGATCAGTGAGGCCTGGATGCTTTATGGCTATGTTGCGAAGGGTGAGAAACCCGGTGGGTTCAGTATTTTTGATGAAGATGTGATATTTCCGAGTGGCATCGCATCGGTTCGTAGGATTGTGCCCTTTGATCCTGAAGAAATCGTGACTTACGAAGTCGGCGTAAAAGGTGCGACGGATGGCGGTCGAATGGCGATTGAATTGGCAGCCTACATGAATGACTGGAGTGACATAGTGCTACGCCAAGCTATTGAATTCGATCCAGTTAGCGGGTTTCCGCTGGTTCAGCCTGAGGCTATAAATGTAAATGCCGCAAGTTCGAAGGTTTTTGGCTTCGAAGTAGATACCAGTATCTTGATCTTAGATGACCTAACCAGCCGATTCTCACTTGCCTACGCGGATGCGAACTTGGATAAAGCTCGGCAAGATACTTTTGCGCAATTCCCAAGTTTTGCTCCCGACGGCGATGTGTCCGGCAACGAACTTTTGCGACGCCCGAAGTGGCAAGCGACCGCGTCTTTAGATTATAGCCGGTCTATAGGTGGTGAATGGGAGTTATACAGTCGCGGCGATTGGACTTGGCAAGATAAAATATTTATCGGCAATGACAATCAAAGTTGGTTGCCCTCGCGCAGCGTTGTCAATGCAACCTTGGGCCTAAGGTCTGAGCGTTACACTATTGAACTTTGGGGTCGTAACTTGTTTGACGACGATAGTCCAACTGCCGCCTATCGAGACGTCTTTTTTACCAATACGGATGATATTAACCAAGTCAATCCACCCGCTACTGAGTTTTCCACGTTCTTTCCCATTCGCTACAGCGTTTCCTACCCTAGATTACGGACTTTCGGGATTACCGCGCGCGTCCGGTTTGGTTCCTTGAAGCAATAGGCTAGTCTTACCGCCTAGTGACAACGGGCGCAGCTTTCCAGCTGTGCCCGTTTTTCTTCGAAAAGCTGAGCTTGCCGAGTAGGCCAACTAGGCCCGTGACAAACGCCGCAGTCCAGATCTTTTTCCAGCACCAAGCGATGCGCCACCTCAAAGTGCCAATAACCTGGACGCGGTGTTTCCAGAAACCAGGCGAGATCTTCCGCGTCTAGATATTGCCATGCATTGTTGTCTTGGCCGTTGATTTGGCTGGGGGCTCGATTGGTCGCGGGGCTTGGGTTTTCGTTATCGTGTCGGTTTGGTCGAGCTGAAGCTGGCGCGGCTTGTTGGCTTCCGTTGGGCTTGTCAGCTAAGCCATAGCTAGCCGCAGCTTTGCCGGCAATCCTGCCGGTTAGCACGGACGGTCCCAAGAAAGTGCCGGAGCCGCCATGGGAGCCGTTAATCTGTGCGACTCCGGTCACTTCGCCGGCGGCAAAAAGACCCGGGATTGCCACGCCGTTGATCCCCATGACGCGCGCTTCACCATCAATTCGCAAACCGCCCATGCTTTTGCGCGTCATCGGGTAAAGGCGCATGGCGTAGAAAGGGCTACTAGTCAGCGGCGCGGGTGCGCGGTCAGCGTCCGTGAAGCGGGAAAACTCTTCGTCCTTCCCGGTTTCCACATAGCCGTTGAATTGGTCGACCGTGCTTGCGAGTTGATCGGCCGGCAAGCCTGCGGTCGCCGCGAGGCTGGTAATGTTGTCAGCTTTTTGTACGATGGACGGATTGCTCAAAATTTCTTCATCGAGGTTTTCGCGTGTCAACCAGGGTGCGCCGCGAATTTGCAATTTTCTGCGGCCCGCAGCGTCGAAAATCATCCAATAGTTTTGCTCTCGCAGCCCTAATACAGTTTGCTCCAGTTGCTTGCGCGTGGTGGTTTCGTTGATGAAACGCAGACCATCGGCGTTCACGAATATGGCGGCAGGATTTTGGGCAAGCAAGCCATCAACCCCAGCCGGATCGCGCGGATTCGGCAATCCAGTGACGAAAATTGTTTGCCTTTCGAGCGGCGAAATATCAGCGTCGAGGCTGCGGCCGAGAGCAATGCCCGAGCCCCTGGCGAAGTGGCCGGCGCCTGCCAGGAGTCGGTCTGGAAGCGGCGTATTCGGCAACCAATTTGCCCGGACCTTTTTCAAATCATTTTCAAATCCGCCGGTCGCGATCACGACGGACGGCGTGAGCAGTTCTCGATCATCGTCATCGCGCAAATCGTGCAGCGTCAGTCTGTAGCCTGAATCTGTGCGCGCGATTTGGCGTACTTCTTGGTTAGGCGCTAGCCTAATGTTAGGTCGCTCCAAGATGGCACTCAACAAGGGCACCACCGCGTGCACGGAACTGCCCCCTGTGAAATGAAACCGCGGTACGCTAGTTTCACCCGGGGCGGGTAGTAGCAATTTGAACTCGACGCCATGGGCTGTTAGCCAGTCGTAAACTTCGGGCCGTGATGCCTCCACGTAGCGGCGGGTCCATTCGGGGTCGCCGTCTTCCGCCCAAGCCATGATGTCGTGGAAGGCGAGTTCTGCGGAATCGATGACGCCTTTGTCGGCCTGCAGGGGCGTGTCCACCAAGAAAAAACCACCGGCCATCACGGCGTGGCCGCCGCCGACGGAATTCATCTCTAAGACGATGACTTGAGCGCCGGTCTCGCCGGCTTCCAAGGCGGCGGATAGACCGGCAATGCCGGCCCCAACCACGATGACATCCGCATCCCGCGTTGCCAAGTTTTGGCGGCAGCCCGAGAGGCCGAGGCTGACACCCAGTAAGGCGGTGGCGACCATCGCTACGCGGAAACAGGCGCGGGCTTCAAGAACTATAAAGCTGGCCATGCTCGTTATTTTAACCCGCGGTTTGATCCAAGAGTGGCGAGTCGCGCCCCTGAATCCACGCATGGCTCTTAAACTTCACCATCGGCGGGCGGCTATTCAATGCCCAGCAGTCGACGCCACCAAGCGGCGATGCCGCGAAAATAATCCACTGCCGGTCGGTTGCGTTAGGGACAGAAAGGGCTCGGCTCGACGCGATAAAAAGGGGGCAACAAATCCTGCGGATAATACGGCTACCGACCGCTTGCCGTGACCTCGACACAGGCAAAACCCAGTGTCGCGAGGCCGAGTGATACCGCGAACGCGTCGATCAATCCCACCGGGTAGTCGTCGCCAATCAGGTCGTCCAGCTTCGTGGGAAACAGCGTCGGGTGGTCTCGGTTCGACCCATATACAGGCATAAAAAAATACCCGCAGCGAACTGCGGGTATTTTCTCAAAGGGCCCAGACTATCGACAGCTGCTCTAGTTGGTCCCGCTTTTATAGTGAGTCACTCTTGCGCTTGCGCGCTACAGTTTCACATTCAATGTCAACATGTATTCTCGCGGCGGCAAAGGCGTGCGGATGTTGGTCGTGTTCGGCACCAACAGGCCCGAAACATTGTCCCTGGAGTCTGTCAAATTCTTACCCGACAGAATCAAAGACCAGCGGCCATCCGGCTGGCCGATGCCAAAGAAGCCGTTGATTCGGGAATAACGTTCAATGGGTAGCGCGTTGGTCACTTCACTGAAATACTCCGTCACGACATTGATATCGGCGCCCATGAGCAGGTCCCAATCTCCAAAAGCCGGTGTCGAATAGTCGAAGCCGGCGCGCAGACTCCATTCAGGATTGGACGGCAGTTCTCGAGCCGGACCGCCTTGAATGGGGTTGACCTCATCGCCGTCCATATAGCCGACGTTACCAAAAATGTTGAGATTGTCGGCGGGCGACCAAGTCGCTTCCAACTCCGCGCCCGCGACGTCCACATCGCCGACGTTCAGTAGGGGGAAGCTCGGATTCAATCCACCCAGTTGGACCGGCACAGTTTGCTGGATATCGTCGTACTGTGCATAAAATACCGCGGCGTTCAGTCGCAGTGTGTCATCGAGCAAATCGCCCTTGACCCCGACCTCATAATTCCAAACAGTCTGCGGATCGTAAACAACAGCGGCACAGTTTAGGTTGCCGAAGCAAAGGGTCTGAAAACCGCCGGCCTGGAAGCCACTGGAGACGGACGCATAGGTCATTACATTGTCACTCCAGCTGTATTGAATACCCAGCTTCGGCGTGAACTCGTCAAAATCCACATCGAGAATGACGGTATTCCCGGATAAATCATTCCCAATACAGTTTGGGGGTAGATCCAAGCATTGAATGCGATACTCTTTGTCATCACGGGTCCATCGGCCGCCAACAGTTGCGGATAGCCGATCGCTAAAGTTGTAGGTGGCTTCGGCGAAGACGGCGTAGCTGATGGTTTCGGAATTGCTGGCTTCGGTGAAGTTGACGAAAAACGCTGGAATCCGGCCGTTGTAAGTCTGGGAGCCGTCTTCGCTCAAATAAAAGGCCCCGACTAACCAATCCAAATTCTCATTGAAGGCCTTACCAATGAGGTGCAATTCTTGGCTGACTTGATCCATATCCGAAACCGATTTAACCAGGAGACCCGAGACGCCTGGGAAGCCGCCAAAGCCGCCGCCGGCCAGGTCAAAATCAAACTCATCGTCGATCACTGTGTAGGCCGTAATCGAGCGCAAGTCGACGCTGCCCAGATTCCAATTCAGATCTAGACTGACGCCTGATTGGTCAGTTAAGCCGCTGTTGACGTTATCTCCGTCCAAGTTCGAGTAGAACCCAGCGACGGGGGAACCCGCATCGGTGTAAGGCACGCCGTTGTAGCCGTCATTTTCTTGCTTGACGGCCCAGCCGGTGAACGTGGCGTCGATGGCGTCGCCGCCGAACCAGCGCAGCTTGCCGCGCACGGCTTTGTTTTCGAATTCGCCAGCCTCTCGCCCCGTGATTGGATTAGGTTGCCAGCCTTCGCCGCGGTCTTGGTAGCTAAAGGCCACCGAGCCTGCCAGCGCGCCGTCTTCGATGGGACCACCTACCGAGCCCGTGACCTTCGCGGTTTCAAAGCGCCCGTAACCCACCGAGCCATTGGCCCAAAACTCATCGCCGGGTTTGCGGGTCACGATCTTGATCGCGCCGGCGATGGTATTGCGGCCATAGAGTGTTGCCTGTGGGCCGCGCAGCACTTCGATGCGCTCAACGTCCGTTAGATCTAGATTCGCCGAGGCCAAGCGGCCGCGATAGACATCGTCCTCGTAGATACCCACGGGTGACTCGGACACATTGAAGCCCGGGTTTTGCACGCTGGCGCCGCGGGCATGGATCTGCATGGCTTGGGCGCCCGCGGTAATGGCGTAAGTTTGTAAATTTGGCACCGCGTCGCCGATGTCCTGGCTGGTGACAATCTGCAGCTTCTCAATGTTGTCGGCTTCAAACGCGCTCACCGCCAGTGGCACTTGCTGAAGATTGGAATCACGTCTCGTCGCCGATACCACGATATCTTCCATTTCGGCCGTCGCCGGCGCCGCGGTGACGAGGAGTGACAGGCCAACTAGGCCCATAAAGCCACGTTTAATCATTTCAATAACCCCCAAGGTTCCGTATGGACGGCTTTATCCACAAACCGCCGCAATATTTTTTCGCGGGCCGCGCCGGGCGTTGGCTAAAAAGCCACGACCAAGGTGGACCGACTTGCGCCGGAGATTAGCAAGAAAGCTTTAGAAAAACAGCTTTTGTAAGAGATTTCTCCGTTGGTCATTAAGTTTGTATATTGTCTGTTGTAAAAAAGCATCAAGCTCACCCAGACCGCTGGGTGTTTTGGCGGTGGGTTCGCGGCGTCGCGGCTGGACTAATTGCAGCTTAAGCACATGAAATTTAAGAACTAAATGGGCGTTCGCTTGGGGCTAGGACCGTGCGGAAGGGGGGCGAAGCAGCGTCCTGCCGAGCGGCTAAAAACTGAATCTGAGACCGCGACCACCACCCGCTCGCGCAGGGTTCTCACGCCCAACAGGCATGGGGTGGCATGACGCGGTGCGGTTGTTTAAGCAGCTTGATGAGTTTGTCCGGCTCCCGCGGGATCGCGATAACCGGTGCGCCATCGTACCAGTACGGCCAGCAGCATGATCGCGGCGTTGATAAATCCAACGACAACAAAGGGTGCCCCCGGCATCCAGGCGTCGAACAGCCAACCACCCAAGAAGGTGATGGTGAGAATGCCCAGGGACCCGGAAAAATTCATCAGCCCGAGCACGGAGCCGCGAATCTCTTCCGGCGCTTCCTGGCCGATGACGCCCGCGCCGGACAATATCGCGGCACCTTCGCCCATACCCAGCAGGATGGCCGCCGGAATGAAGGCTGCGGCCAGCGGGTCTGGCGAAAAGCCCACCCAAACATAGGCCGTCGCGGCCAGGCCCATGGCCATGGCCAATACGGTTACGCGGTCAAAGCGATCCAGCACCCAGCCCCAAACGGGTGCCCAGAGCAGATTGGCCAGGCTGACGAGGGCGGCGAAACGGCCGGCTGCTGAGATCGCTGCTTCCAAGCTGAGTCCGTTTTCGATGGCGGACTGACGCGCCCACAGACTAAAAAAGGTCGAAAAAACCACCAGATCTCCCCGCGCGACGAAAGCTTCGGCGCAGGTCACCAGTATGCGCGGATTGGCGCGGCCGGCACCGATGCCCTCGGCCAATAGCCGCGTGAGTCTGGTTTTGGCGCGGGCTTTGCCCGGTTTGCCGGCCTTGAGGCCCCGCCACACCGTCAGCGCCGAAACGATGCCCAGCAGACTGCCAAGCCAGTAGGTCATGCGTCCGGATGTCAGTGTGTCATAGCCGAGGTCCGCGAATACCTCCGGTAGTTGGGACAAGAGCACGATCATGGTCAATGCGCCCAGACCATTGCACATGCCCGTGGCCGCGATCATCAGTCCGCGCGAACGATTTTGCGGATAGTCGGCGAGCACCGTGCTCATCATGCAAGTACAGCAGGCCGATCCGATACCGAAAAACATGCGCACCAAAATCAGTTGAAACATGGATTCCACCAGCGGAAACAGCACAAACGAGGCGCTGATCCAGCAAAATCCCAAGACAAAGATTGGCCGCCGGCCTATCTTGTCTGCCAGCGCGCCCAGGGGGCCCACGCAAAGGAGCACGACGATTTCGTAAGACAACTGCAAGATGGAGCTTGCCCGGCCTTCTTCCGCGGTGGCCAAGCCTAAGTTTTCATGCAGCAAGTACGGCTGCATGAAACTGACCACCGCGACAAGCCCAATGGTGAAAAACGCGGCGTAGAGGTAAGTCAAGGCGTTGCGTGGTGTGACACCGGGGGCGAGATGGATCGGCCCCAAGCGCGCGCTGGTGGTGTTTTCGCCGGTGTCGTTCATTGCGCAGTGACGGTAACCTGAAGTGCGGCGCGTCGCCATCCGGCAGCGCGGGATTCGAGTGGGCGCGACTGGCCCTTGAGCCAAGTCTTTATGCCGCTTAGTTCACACTTTTCGCCCTTGACATATTATATTTAGTATATACTCTATTTGGTATGTGGCAGGTATTGGAGCGTCGGCGCGCTGTAAGACGCCTACCCAAGACGCCAGTGGAGGTCCTTAAACGCTACGAGAAATGGAAAGATATTGTGACAATCTCGGGGCCACAGGGATTACTTGCCATCAAAGGGCTCCGCGACGAGTCTGTTGGTGGCGAGTGGAAAGGCCATCGATCTTCGAGACTGGGCGACCAATATAGGGTCATCTATAAGGTAGAGTCGCAGAATGTCGCGGTTAAGGTTATAGACCTTACTGCGCATGACTATCGGAGAAAAGGGAAATGAGTGAATTCCGTAAAGCTAGAAAATCTGTAGATGTATCACCTGGCGAATCGGTGAGGATTTTGCGTGAGCTGCAGGAACTCAGTCAGAATGAGCTGGCGAAGCTGGCCGGTATCCCACAATCAACGATATCGGCAATCGAGAACGATCGTGTGCGGTTGGGAGTAGAGCGCTCAAAGATTCTGGCACGCGCGTTAAAGTGCCATCCGGCAGTTCTTGTTTTTCCTGGCTGGGACGTGAACGTTGAGTCAGCCGCATAACAAGCGTAAGCAAGCGTTTGACCCCGCGGTTCCTGCGCTGCCTCAAACGCGCATATTACGGGCGCAAAGGTGCTGACATCGCAGGTCGTCTGACGACCCAATAGCGACGCAAAAACGCCCGCCTATAGTGGGCCGGGCCCCTACGTGGCGATCGGCCGCTGTCACTAGGCGGCGATTAGTCAGTTTGGGCGGCGTCCTCGCGGACGCGTCATTGAGTCGCCGGCCTTTAATCCACTAGACGGCAAGTAATCCAACCGTCATCGCCGATGTCCGAGACGGCGACTTCGACCCCCATATCTTTGGCATAGCCCATGATTCGGGGTCGCACGAACTGGTCATGGATTTCTTCTACCGTAAGATCGAACTGGCCAATGCGTTTGGCTTGTTCAAGCACGTAGCCGAAGGGTTCTTTCCAACGTCGCATGCCATCGCCGGTCTCGTTTTCCAGGGCCAGTTGATAATGGCAGGCGGTGCGATCAAACATCCCGACCAGCGCGATTTCTTTTTGCCCCGTCTTGCTAATGAGGTTAGCCATGCGGTCATTGATGGGCTTCATCGTCTTCAGATCATGTTCGACGAACTCGGTGATCTTGCCCATGTCTTTGGCGAACTGCATGGCGTTTAGATGCATTTTTACCAATGCGTCGTTGACTTCGTGGGCGTAGCCGGTGGTGTTGGACAGGGTGCGAAGCATCACGTTGAGGGATTTGCCTAACTCGGCTTCGCGACCCTCAAAGCCGCTGAGGGTTTTAAAGTTGTCTACCACGTTGGATTTGCGGGGGGTATGTGGAGGTATCTCTGCCGGAGCTGCTTGTGCCATGGTCTTGTGCCTATTCGGGTGAAAGCTTTACCTGTATATAGAGTAAGTATCCGCGGGTAAGCAAGGGCTGGCCGCCCATGGCCCCACGGCCAACCGCGCTATGGGCACATCCGGGTCATCCGACTGCGCTGCGGCAACGAAATTCTCCCTAAGCGGGTTGTCGCCGGGAGCCGGCTCAGTTCGCTGGGTTTCGATTGGGGGTTTGCACGATGTTTATCAATTTCTGGTATCCGGCCGGGCTGGCCGACCAACTCACGGATCAACCTCAGAAGATCCGCATGCTGGGCCAAGATTTTGTCCTGTTTCGGGATGCCGCCGGGCGGGCCCATTGCCTTGCCAACACCTGCAGCCATCGCGGCGGCGCTTTGGCCGGCGGCAAGCTGAAGGGTGACAATATTGAGTGTCCTTACCACGGTTGGCAGTTTTCCGGCGATGGTCGTTGCCGGCGAATACCGTCCTTGGGCCCCAGCGGAAAAGTGCCGGCACGGACAAGGGTTGATGCCTACCCGGTGGCGGAGAAATATGGCTTGATCTTGGTTTTCTTGGGTCATCTGCCCGAGGCTGAGCGCCCGCCACTGATGGAGATTCCAGAATTCAATTCGCCGGGCTGGCGAGCCACCTGGATGGAATATGTGGTGCCTTTTAACTATGAGCGGTCCATCGAGAATGGCCTTGATCCGGCCCACAATGAATTTGTGCACCCCACCCATGGCTATTCGGGCGAAAACGAGGACTACCGCGTCAATCCGCTGCGGTGGGTGGGCGATGGGCAATGGGGTCCGGGCTTCTTCACCACCTACAAGTCGCCTCCCTCCCGTGACAAAGATTTCGCCAAAATGAAGCAGGCCAGCGACTCGCGCGAAGCAGGTTCCGGGGTCATCGGGCCCAACCACATGTGGACCTATATCCGCTTCGCCCCGGGCAAGGCCATGCACCAGTATATGTACGAGTGTCCCATCGACGAATTTAATACGCGGGTGTTTCTAATCAACCTGCGCAGTACCTTTCTCGAAGCCGATATGGACGGCAAGATCAATGCGAAGAACTGGATGATTGCCGAGCAAGATATCCAGGTCTTGTCGGCTCTGCATCCCAAGGTCACGCCGGCAACAAACACCAAAGAGTTCATGCTGCCGGCCGATGAAGCCATTCTGCGCTACCGGGGCAAGCTTAAGGAATGGGAGGCTTTGGGGTGGCGCATCGATACCGATAAGATCGAGACTGCTGGCCGCGCTGTCGCTTATGCGATCCCCTCGCCGGCGCGGCGGGACGCCAAAAACTGGGTATTGGATGCGATTCCCTTAGTGCCGGCTGTAAAGACCACAGCCGCTCGCCGTGCTTAAGCAGGGGGTCGAACCGAACAAAACACGGACATCGCCAGTTGCGCCGGTGAGTGAACGTCAGCGAAATTCTTTCCCGGGACAGTTGCAGGGGTTGCTCGTCGGTGACAACATAAGCCGTTATCGAGCCGGTCCTTCCGCCGCCTACCCGGTCTGTGATAAAAAGGATTGGCTCCATGCAAAGGCACCGGCATACCAATGCCGGAAATAGCGTTCTGACCGCTGGAACGCCACAAAAATAGCAGCCTAGGGGAAGCTCAATGTCCACTGCAGATCAAAACTACGCCGGTGTGTGGGATAGCCGGCTGGGGTTCGGCGAAAAGTCGGCCCTGATCGTGATTGACTTGCTAAAAGGTTACACCACAGAGGGTTCCGCGTTATACGCGCCGGGCGTGGTGGAATGCGTGAAGCAGATGCCAGACTTATTGGATTTGGCACGCGAGAAATCCGTGCCGATCATTCATACGACAGTCCGGTACACGCCGCCGGATTACCAAGACGGTGGCATGTGGATCAAGAAAGCGCCGGTATTAAAGGATCTTGTCGAAGGCAACCTTTACGCAGAATTTTGTGATGCGGTGATTCCCCAAAAAGACGAGGTAGTCATCACCAAGCAATACGCCAGCGCGTTTTTCGGCACGTCCTTGGTTGCTACTTTGAATGGCATGGGTGTTGATACCTTGATCATCACTGGTTGCACGACGTCCGGATGTATTCGCGCCACGGCGGTGGACACCGTTCAACATGGCTTTCGACCCATTTGTGTACGCGAATGTTGTGGTGATCGTCACGATGGTCCGCATGAGGCAAATCTTTTTGATATCAATGCCAAGTATGGTGATGTCATTGCCAAGTCCGAAGCGATGGATTACCTGCGGAGCCTATGAAGTTTCGGTTGACTCGTAGCGGTTAAAGAAAAATTTCCAGGGGAGAATGAGAATGGCAGCCAAGAAAAAGCGCCGCGGCAAGAAGATTGCGAAAACACCTCGCCGCAAGTTAACGCAAAGTAAACATTATGACTTTGTGCCCATTATTGATCGCAAGCCGTTCAAGCTTCCCGATGGCGCGCGCGTGGCCGTCATGCCCTACATTAATATTGAGCATTTTCCGGCCGCCATTCCAGGTACTGCGCTCATTCCGGGGACGGCCGGGTTCTCGCCGGATCCTCTGAATTACGGTTGGCGTGATTACGGCAATCGCGTTGGTTTATGGCGCATGATGGACTTGATGGACGAGTGCGGCATGCGCGGCACAGTTTGTCTCAATGGCGAAATCATTCGCGAATATCCGCGTATCATTGAAGAAGGCGAGGCACGCGATTGGGCTTGGATTGGTCATGGTGTCAACAACGCGCCGGCTAACTTCATTGGCAATACACGCAATGAAGATGGATCTTTGAATGCCTTGCCGGAAGACAAGGAGCGCGAAATTCTCGAGAGTACCTTGAACGGCATGAAAGCCGCACTGGGACGCAAAACCAAGGGTTGGCTGAGCCCGTTCTTAACGCACACGGATAACACGCCCCGCTTACTAGAAGAGTATGGCGTGGAATATTTATGTGACTATACTGCCGACGACCATCCGTTCCGTTTCAACACGCCCAAGAAGAAATTGATTTCGGTGCCCTATACGGTTGAAATCAATGATATTCCGGCATTTTTGAACTTAGGCGTATCGTCGGAAGCTTTCGGTGACATGATCATCGACCAGTTTGATGTGTTATATGAAGAGGGCGAGACCAACGCGAGATGTATGCCCATTTGTTTGCATACTTTTCACGTGGGGCAACCCAATAAGTTTAAACATTTGGCCAGAGCTTTCCGCTACATTGCCAGTCATAAAGACGTGTGGCTGACGACTGGCGATGAAGTGAACGACTGGTACCGTAAGAAATACATGTAAATGACAAAGAGGTAAAAACCGATATGGCACAACGAGTGCAAGATAAGAAGCCCAAGCGGAACAAAGCCGCCCAGGCGTGGATGAAAGAAAACGTTGCCGAGCAGAAAAAGCGTTGGAAGGCGATCTTCGACGAGCAAGAGGCGCTTTGGCCTCAGCGTCGTAAGTGGTATGCATGGTTCTTAAAGACCATCCAAACCCAGGGCTTTAACGTGGATGGTGATATGCGCCGCAAGATCACCAAAGCTGAGTTGCCCAAGGAACCCAAGCGTAAACACCACGTGGTTTATTAAGGAGAATAATCGTGGCACGACCACATATTGAGCCCTACGTAGAGCTGGATTCGCCCTACAAGAAATTTGATTTGAATGGATTCAAAGGCAGCGAATACAAAGTGCTGTCTTTGGATGTGGACTCGGGTGCCTGCACCCTGAAAGTGAAGTTCAACAACGGCTACAAGCGTAAGCCGGGTCTGAGCTACTCCGATATAGAGATCTTCGTTCTAGAAGGGAAAATGAAGGTTGGCAGAGAGGTTTGGGGTAAGGGGCACTATGCGTTTATCCCCGCCGGTATGCATACCGGCGCTATCAGCGTACCGCAAGGTTGTGAAGCGCTAGTGATGTTTAATGACTCCGAGCCGAGCTACACCGAGTCAGACCGCAATCACAAGCTGGCCATGACAGCGGCCTATACGTCGATGAATTCCTATGAGGATGCTCCTTGGGCGGCGGGCAACGTCGCATCGCCATCGGTGGCATCAGGATGCCTGCTTAAGGTTCTGCATTTCGATCCGTTGACTCAGGCTATCAGCTTCTTGTATTGCATGACGCCGCAGTTCGCACAAAACAATATTTCGTATCACGACTGCGCCGAAGAGAGCTATCACATTTGGGGTACCTCCTGGATGCTGCAGTTTGGCGATTTACCCACGGGTGGTTACTTTTGGCGGCCACCATGGATCGATCACGGTGCGTTTCGTTGTGAATTAGGTACTATCGCGTTCGGCCGTACGGATTCGAAACTGCATAACTACTTTCATTTCAATCCCTGGTCGAATCCCGACGAGAACCAACTACGCGCCGCGGCCCATCTATATCGTCAGCGCCCGACACTTTACGAATGGGTGGCCTCCGATGGTCATAATCATCCCCATGGCCCGCCGGATTTCGAACACCAGCATTATCACGACGATGCACAGGTTCGGCATTTGCATGGCCGGGCACCGGCCGATGAGAAAAAGAAGCCGGCGCGTAAGAAGAAAAAGACCCGGCGGAAATAGTTCCGGTGTCTTTGCGAGAAAGGAGGGCATTGCCCTCCTTTTTCTATTGTGAAAGTTGATGTTTCATGGGGTAGGCGCAGCACGCGCGGTTTGTGCCCCAGTTAACGTTCCACCGTGTAAATTAATTCCAGCGCTTGATCCTCACCAGAGCTTGCTTCAATGCTGAAGCCACGGCCTAGGCTATAACGGGCAATGAAAGTCCCAATTCGGCTGAATAACCCATAGGTATAGCGAATACTCAGATCTTCATTCAGTTGCTTACCCGCTAAGAAGGCAGTTTCGTTTGTTGAATCACCGCCAATTCCCACCTCGTCAAGGCCAAGGGTGTCGCCAACTCGTTGAATAACGGGTAAGGCCTGACGCAGGCCCATGGTAATCGCGGCGTTCCTTAGAGCGGCGGAATCGCCACTGCCCGCGGCATCGATGGGTCGGCCGATCACGAGATAGGATAAGGCATTGGCTTCCGACATAGCAGGCTCAGCGTAAACGCGCGTGCTAATGTTATCCGCCATTCCCGATAGGATAACGCCTGCTTTAACGATCTGGCCCTCGTAGTTGATTGTGCGGCTGGCTTTAACATCGACCCTTGGATTATCAATGGGTCCGGCGAAAATGAGTCGCCCTCGTTCGATATTCAGGGACTGCCCGTAGGCGTTAAATCGACCGTCCACTAGCTGCAGCACACCATTAGCAAACAATTGGCGTTTTTGCGTTTGGCTTAGTGTTAGCTCACCCTTGAGTTTGGTTTTTAGCCCCATGCCATCAAATTGCACAGCTTCGCCCAGCACGACCTTGACCGCGCCGTTCACGCGTAAGATCCTGCGCTTTGTTTCGGTGTCCGGCGCTTCATGGTCGATAGCGTCGGGGCTGGGTTTAACGGCTGTTTCCGGTATTTCATTGACGATGAAATTCGCTGCGGGAATCCGCAATATGCCGTCGAGGCTGACGGTCTGATCACGGTAGCTGAGCTGGATATCCGGTGAACTCAAGGCTTGTTGATCCGGCAGACGCAGACTTTCGAAGCGGTCACCGGCAATCTTGATACCCACCGAACCCTCAGCCAACGATACGCTGCCGTTCAACTCAACATGCCCTTCACCCGAACTTGCGCGGCCGGTGATTCGCGTTTGGCCATTCTGATCGCCCACTAGGCTCAGTTTTATATTTGATACGTCAATGCCTGCCGCCGGCATCATCACGCCGCCGTCGGTCAAATTGATGCCACCGGTGATTTGCGGTCGTTGCAAGCTGCCTAAGAATCGTCCCTCGGCGTTCAGTGCGCCGCGGATATCGCGCAGTTCCGTTGCCGCTTCAAGCAAAGCGGATACTTTCGACAAGTCGGGAAACTGGCCGTCGAAGCGCCCCGAGAGTGCGCTACTGCTCGCGAAGGGACTGTCGATAATAAGCTGGGCTTGCAGCCGGCTGTCATGGTCGGCCGCAAGCTCTAGATTGGCGCGAGCGCTTTTCTGGCTGCCGCTAATTTTCAATTCGGCCGAATCAATGTTCGTGACCAAGACCTCTTCGTCTGTTGTAAGCTCGATGCTTAGATTCTCCTCGCTAATGTCCATGAAACCTTGCAAGTGATCTTCACTTTCAGAAACTTCCAGGTTTGCGCCAATTTTGCCTTGCAGCCGCATGTAGTCCGGCGTCACTAAATTGAATTGTTCTGCCGGGAAATCGCTTAAGCGAGCCGCGATGGCCAAACCTTGGGCGGTGCGAGATAGCTCGTCGACACAGGCCGATGCCGATTCGAGCCTCCAGCAATGCGCGGAGGTGGAAAAATGACCGCTATCGAGGTCCAGCTGTGCGCGCAATCCGTCTTCTAGCTGCCAGACGCCAAGGGCACCCAGGTCAATGCGGGCAGCACTCAGGTTTTGACTTAAACCTTGTGTCCTGTATTGCCCTTGGCTTTGCAAGTCGGCGGAAATATTGCCGCCCCTTAGCTGGAATGTAAGTTGATGATTATCCAACTCACCACCAATCGTCAGACTGGCATCGCCCCAGGGCCGATTTGCAATTTCGATTGATGCGGCTGAAAGATCCCCGGAAATTTGTCCGTCATTGTCAATATTGGCATTGAACGCCAGCGACTCAATGGATTGATTGCGAAATTTAATGGTTCGACCGCGACCTTCTAAGGCAAGTATTGGTTGCGATAGTGAGCCGGCAAAGGCACCTTGCGCGACCAGTTTACCGTCTAGGTCTGGCAGCAATTGGGATAGGTCCTGAGCGTCGAGATCGAATTGAGCTTGAATGTCTGGTGTTATTCGGCCTTGGAAATCCGCGCGATTATCGCCCACCGCGACAGCGCCCTCCTCGATATGTATTCGATCCTGCTGCCGCCTTGCGATTAGACTGGCGGCAACGACATAATCGCCAAGTTTGCCACGCAGTTGATCAACGCGTAGGGCTTGCTCGTCTAGGAGAGATCCGGTCAGTTCGGCGTCAAAGTTAACCGGGGCGTTAGGGATTTCTGCCAGGCGGTGGAGTTCGAGCTGTCTTGCGAAGAATTGCAAGTGGATAGGAAGTTTATCCCGCAGTTCAATGTCGCCGCCGCCGGTCACCTCGCCACCCAGCAGTGTGGCCCGGAAATCATTGATTCTTAGTCGGTTTTTGTCTCCGCTCAAGAACGCGGATAGCGTTCCCAAGCGAAGACTGTCCGGAGCATTCGGGGGCCTTAGTTGATCCGCCTGCACTTGTATTTCATATCCGAAAGCTCCGCCTACTTGGGTAATCTGGGCTTGTACCTCGACTTGATCAGGCGTGGCGACAGACTGTTGGATAGCAATATTTTGCAGATTCCCATCTAGGGTTCCATGACCCGACAAGCCTAACTCGGGCGCGCGCCAGTTGACGCTGGCTTGAAAGGCTAAGCTCTCGTTTAGCGACAGATCCGCTTTGCCACCCATGGCGATATTCCGTAGTTCTAAAGCGATTTGCTCGAGGCTGAGCTGCGTGCCGATGAGTTCGCCGGCGAGCTGAATATCGGTGATGGTTTCATTGAGCCCAAAGGCATCCAGTTCTAAACGATCTAGTCTTAGCGCTTGGAGCAGGACATTGATCGGGATATCCGGAAAAACCAAGGGCTTGGGATCCCGTTTTTTATCAGGCTGCAGTTGCTCTATGCGCATGCGATCAGCGGCGAGCTGGACAATATTCAAACGGGGCCGAAGGATGTCTTTCGGCTCGGTGGTCAGTGCCAGTTGTGTGATGACGATCCGCCAGTCTTCCGATACATATCGAATCTCGTCGGCCGCCAAGCCGTCCCAGACCGTGCCGCGGATGCCGGAAACCGTTACCCCAAGTTCGGGTGGGCTTGCTAAGCGTTTTACAAGCCACCGGCTGCCGCTCTCGGTGAAGACTAGGCTGCTGCTTGCCAGAATTAGGGCGAGGAGCAATGACGCTAGGCCGAGCAGAATGAGCCGACTCTTCACAGATCAGGACCTAAGTTAATGTGTATACGGAAGGAGTCCTCCGCGTCGCTTTCCAGTGGTGCCGCGACATCTAGCCGAATGGGACCCAAGAACGAATACCAGCGCAGGCCGAGACCCGCGCTTATTTTTAGATCGATGTCGGAGAAATCATCAAAGGCATTGCCCGCATCCACGAACAGGGCAAAGCCCCAGTCTTTGCGGAACAGCTGATCAACTTCCAAGCTGGCGGTGATCTTATGACTGCCGCCGGTGACTTCACCTTCGCTATTGGTCGGGCCCAAGGTTTCGTAGTCATAGCCGCGCACGCTCTTGTCGCCGCCGACGAAGTAACGCACCGAGGCGGGCAATTCCGAGAAATTGCTCTTGATTGTCGCCCCAAATTCCGCCCGCGCCAGTAGGCGTCCCCCGGACCACAAGCCACGCACCCACTTACCGTAGATATCCAGCTGGCCGAAATCAGTATCAGAACCTAGTTCTTCTACGGTGCCGTTGATGCGTAAATTAAATCGATGGCCTTTGTTGGGGCGGCTGGGCTCGCTAGAAAATACGTGGCTCCAACTTAGGCCGGGGGTTACCAATCGCGACGTGCCACCTTCGTCGGCCACGTCGAACTTTTCAAGACTGAAGTCGATAAACCGCGTTTCCAGCCAGCCCCGAGGACGCAGTTTTAATTCCTTGACGCCCAGTTTTACCGTTTGGCCGCTGGATGTTTCGGTGTCTTCATCGCGGTAGCCGGCGTCAAAATTCAGCCATTCGGCGCGCGGGTTATTCAGGGGTATGCGATAGCCGGCGCTAATCTCGGCGAGGATCTTCGACCATTGGGTTTTGGCTTCGAATTGGTGTCCTTGGCGATTGCGCCTGCGGTCGAGGTAGCCCGCACGAACTTTTGGACCGGTATCCGTGCCATAGCCCACACCAGTTTCGATCGACCGGCGTTTCGCCGCGGTCAAGGACACGATCACGGCGACGCGGTAGTCGGGTGGGCCACCGGGTTCGGTGGTGATATTGATGGACTCGAAGTAGCCCGATCCCAACAAGCCGTCGTACAAGTTGCCAATATCGCTAGCGGAATAGGGTTCACCGCTCTCCAAGTTTGAGTAACGGCGTACCAGGGACGGGTCCACCGTATCTTGATCGAAGTTGATCGATCCGATCACGTAGCGAGGACCAGTTGTCAGTGTTAGCTTGATGTCCGCGGCCAGGCTCGCGGAGTAAATATCCAGCTGCTTGGTGGTTAGCTCCGCATCGAAGTAGCCAAGATTGATAGCCGTCTCAAGCAGGTTTTTCTTATAGACGGTGTAGGTACCCTGTCGTAAAGTGTCGCCGTGTTGGAAGCTCTGATTGTCGAGCAAAGCTTGAAGTCGTGGCGGGATATCGTCTGCACTTTCCACTCGGATATCGATCTCACGGATTTTAGTTGGCTCACCGGGCTCGATCTCGAAAGTTGCTTGCCAGCAGTCTGCCGAGAAAGATAGGGATTTTTCGATGCGGGGCCGGTAATAGCCAAACGCCTGCAAAGATTCTTCGAGCGCCGCAGTAGAGTTCTTAAAAAGCTTGGAGATTCGCCAGTCGGGCGACTCACAGGGCTCGTCGTCCAGCCGCATGAGTAGCAAGCTATTGTCGCGTAACTCGGCGTCTAAACCTTCGATCAGCACATCGGCCGCCACCGGCGATATCGCCACCAGCATGGTCGCGGTAATGGCCAGCAGTCTTGACGGCAAGGTCAGCTTAGTCAGAGAGGGTGGAAGGCTTATCAATTTAGTGGTTCGTCGGGGGCAGCGCGCTATCTTAGGATATTGCCGATACAGCCGCTGCTGCATTTTGGCCGTTTGTTATCGTCATCGATGCTGTTCGGCACAACTCTAAACGGCCGCGGGGGCGGCCGGATAACCCGTCCAAATATCGCGCCTTGGCGTGGAATCATAGCTTGCTGCGAGCCAACGTATTGGGCCGCCGTTTAGCAGTCGGGCATGTCCTGGTTCGCAGCCGCTGGTAATTTCCCGCGGTCTAGTTATCGCCGCGAGAAATGGCGCGGCGAGCTGATCAAGAGTGTTGTTTAGACCAGCGCCCAAGGCGTGGTGCGTGATCGTGGTCACGCCCAATGCGGTGATGGCAGTCTACAGTCCGACCAATATTTTGCTAAGCCGGCATTTAACAAAACATACCCGGTCAAGAATGCGTGACCGCGGAATTGTCAAATGCGCGTGGAATGATTCGCAGTAGTCGGTACCCTAACTGCTGTGCGTCGCCCCTTTGCGATGAGCGCCTGGGTAGCCATGGAGGAACTCGGTGATGAGAAAAAACTGCTTGAATGATTTAAGTCTGGTATCCCTGTCGTTACTGATTGTATTGGCCGGCTGCTCGGGCGGTTCTTCCGATTCTGTATCCAAGGGGCCCGGCACGGGCCAAGTGACAGTGGGTGTTAGTGACGCGCCCGTACAAGGTTTGCGCCAAGTTTGTATTGAGTTTGATGCGGCGGAGTTCAAAAAGTCGGGTGCTAAAAATCAGGTGGTCAATATTGATCCCCCGGCGAAGATTGATCTGCTCGCCTACCAAGGAATGAATGTTGCACCGTTGGTGGTGGATGAAACTTTGGAGGCTGGCACCTATCAATGGGTGCGCTTGGCCGCCAATGCGCCGAAAAACGGCAATGGTGGTGCCGGCGCGGGCTCGAATGACATGGAATGTCTGGGTGACGGCTCCTACGTGGTCACGAATACGGGGGCGGTGCACGGTCTATACATACCCAGTAGCGCGCAGTCTGGTCTGAAGCTAAACCGCGGATTTACTTTACCTGCCGGTGGCGAAGCCGATTTCGTGGCTGAAATTGATTTGATGAAAAGCATCCATGCGCCGCAAGGATTGGATCCCGATTATTTGATGCGGCCCGTGATTCACTTATTGGATCGAGTCGAAACGGGCAGCGTGGCTGGTGAGGTATCCGCGGTCTTAGCCACGGAAGAGGAGTGCATGCCTGCAGTTTACCTTTATGGGGCTGCTGACACACCGGATGATAATGAAGATGATGATCCTTTAGACAGCATCGATCCCATCGCCTCCGCGATGGTCGAGCTACAGAACGACGGGGCCTATCGCTATGAGATTGGTCCAGTACTTGTCGGTAGCTACACTGTAGCGTTTAGTTGCGACGCGGATGATCCGCTGACGGATGAAGTGCTTGACTATGTATTGTCCACGGATAATCCCGTTGATGTGTTTGCGGTGGAGCAAACCACGGCTGACTTCTAAATCGGCGCCGCGGAGCGGTGTGTTTTACGTCACAGCCAACTGGCAGGAACATTTTTCACTGCGGCTCGTTGTAGTTAATGCTGTTAGGAACAAAGACTAGCGTCGCTGGTCTTGCGGGCGACGTCGTTGAGCTTTGCTCCATGCTCATAGTACAGAAGCGAAAATCGCCTAATCGGTGCAAGTTTTTTAGAGCTTGCCATCGTCGCCCGCCGCTGCGCTGTCCATGCGCAAATTCCACTAGCCACTGCCCCGTCCAGTAATCAGCAGATCTATACCCCCCAGACCGTGGCTGCGCGTGGCGCTCATGGACTACGGCCACCGAAATCGTCTGCTTGGTGCCAGCGCAAGTCGTAGATAAGCTATTGATTAAAAAGATATTATTTGATTTGCATCCAAATCCCCGCGTCGGCGCATCGTATTGATAGGCGTTGCAATTTTGCAGCCAGTATTCAAGAGGATAAAGACGATGAACCTGCACTTATACGAGCGAATCGCAGAAGATTCCGCACTGGTGGTGATCACCATTGCCTATGGGGTTTGCCTCTATAGCCTGTTGTTCTAGCGTGACGGCGTCACCGCGCTGTTTGAAGCTTGCCTTGCTGTGCGCAATGATAGTGGCCGCGGGCTTAACCATGGGCTTCGTTTGGTGCTTGGCCATGGCCCAGATGGCGTTGCCGAAATACGTAACGCTGTTTGATTTGATTGCCCTTTGACGTGACATCGGAGTTCCGCCTATGGATATGGAAAGTATTCGCGATTTGGTAATACCCTTAGCCTCGATCGTTTCCTTGCCCATTGTGTTTTGTGTTGCGTTCTACTACCGCTATCGCACCCGCAAAGATTTACAAGAAACTCTGCGCAGAGCCATAGAGCAGGGCACTGAATTGACACCAGAGACATTGGAACGTCTGGGCGGTCCAGCACCTGGCAAAGACCTAGACCTTCGTCGTGGCGTAATCGCTTCCGCGGCCGGTATCGGCTTGGTGATCTTTTCTTTTGTTTTTGTCGACGCTGACGCTGAAGGCATGCGCGGGTTGCGCGCGACGGGCGCGTTAGTGCTGGTCGTGGGGCTAGCGTTTATCGGCCTTTGGCGATTTAGCGATGGACGCGAGCGATGAAGAACTTGTCGCCAGAGCAGTTGCAGCAGTTGACCAGCGAGCTTACGGAGAACTGGTGCGTCGGCACCAGGGGCGGGTTCGTGCATGGCTGCGGCAGCTCACTGGCGACAAGGATCGGGCTGATGATCTCGCCCAAGATACGTTCGTGCGTGCCTGGAGCAAGCTCAGTACATTTTCCGGAACCGGAAAGTTTTCGGCATGGCTGCTCAAAATCGCCTACAACTTGTTTCTACAGGAACTGAGGCAGAAAAAGCGCACCACCCGCTTAGCCGATGCGATGAAAGACGACCAAATGGCATTGGGAACCACAGTGGTTGCTGCTGCAGACGGAGGCCTGCCTGATCTACCAAAAATGCTGTCGGTACTGACCACCGACGAAAGGCTCGTGTTGATCCTGTGTCAGGCCTATGGCTACAGTCACGGCGAAGCTAGCCACGTGACCGGCCTACCGCTGGGTACGGTAAAATCACATATCCGGCGGGGGATGACCCGAATCCGGGAGACTTTTGACATAGGGGCGATCGGTCATGACGGATGAGCTGGAAAGCCTGTTTAAAGAGCTTGCCGACGACGTGGCGGACGACGGATTTAGCGATTCGGTGATGTCGCGCATTAAACAAGCCAGCGTCATTCGCCGGGGGCTATCTGCGGTAATTGCGCTGGCAATGACCTGGCTGTTTATCGGTCCGCTGCCCGATTTGTTAATGCTAGCCAGCAGCGGCCTCGCGTCGGCGATGGGTAATTGGTTTGATTCGAACTGGCTAGTGCAGAATCAGGCAATTCTGATCTCGGCTATCGCATGCGGCACGCTGCCCATAGTTGTCGCAGCACTTGAGGACTAGTGCGCGCGAGCCATGCCTTGCTTGTCTGAGTGGTAGCTCGTTATATCAATAGTTATCGGACAGGTACTGATGCACAATGCTCGTCACGTATTCGTCCAGGTTTTGATCGCTTTTGCCGACTGACCAACCACCTGTCATGGAATCAGCATTTCGATAAATCCGCACGTCGGCCACGGTTGTGCCAGTTTGATCATTCACTAGCTTTAGGTCCATGTCGATATGTGAGTCGCCGGCAAGGGCGCCGACCCAAAAACGCGCGCCTCCACCAACAACCCTTAACCCTTTAAGCTGCGGTTCTATTAGTAGTGTGCCTTCTCCGCTGCTGCTTGCTTCCCAGTCTTCCAGTAGGGGGGAGTATCTTAGCCCGCAGGTTTCTTTCGCTTCTCGCATCTTGCCTTTGTCAGCCTCGATCTCGCCGGCATCAGTTGGTAGGTCGAAAAGCTCGATAGAGAGGTGCTTGCTGCCTGCAGTCGAGATGCTTCTTCGTCGGCGACTTGCCGGACTTTTTCGGGATTTGCGGCGCATCCTGCGATTAGTATCAGGCATATGATCGATAAGATTCTCATTTTCGCTTGTCTTTCTGTGTTCTTAATACCTAAAACATGAATTCCCAGCCAGAAGATGTCACGGCTTAGGTACCTGGGTTATACGATAGAATACAATGATGCTATCACGTCGAGGTCTAATAATTTCCGGCGCGGCATTGGGTGGCGGATTGTGCGTCGGTTACGGTTACACGGCTTTAGACGATGGTGATGCGGCAAGCAAATTTGCAGCGTCAGGGCGCGCTGCTTATCCGCTTGGAGCCTGGCTAAAAATCGGCAGCGACGGCAGCGTAACTTGCGGCATCCACCGCGCGGAAATGGGCCAAGGGGTGACCACCAGCTTGGCCATGTTGCTAGCGGAAGAGCTTGATGCGGATTGGAGCAAGGTCCGCTTCGAGTTTTTGCCCGTTGACCGCGATTACTTTAACTTCGGCATGCTTTTGAACGGCCAGCCGCTGGGGGATCCTGCCAAGTCTTGGGCCGCCGCCACCGGGACTTGGGCGATTCGCCACGCTTTTCATGCCCTCGGCATGTCGATGACGATTTCCAGTTCCAGTACCGTTGACGCCTGGGACACACTGCGACCGGCGGGCGCGGCGGCGCGACACATGCTGTTGTCGGCGGCGGCGCGGCGCTGGCAAATAGATATCGGTCAGCTGCGATCAGAATCCGGCTTTGTCCACGAAAAAACCAGTGAGCGGAAACTGTCTTTTGGTGAGTTGGCTGAGCAGGCGAGTCAGGAGTCGCCACCGTCATCGGTCAAACTCAAAGACGTAAAAAACTACAAGCTCATTGGTAGTAATCCGCCGCGCCTAGATGTGCCGATGAAGATCGATGGCCGGGCGCGCTTTGCCATGGATATACAACAAGCGGACATGCTTTACGCGGCCATCGTGCATAGTCCGGTGGCCGGCGCGGCGGCCGCAGAATTTGTCAGCAACGGTGCTGAATCTATGCCCGGTGTGCATGCCATCGTGCCTGCCGGCCCACCAAGATTCCAAGGGGCGGTTGCGGTTGTGGCGGAAAATTCATGGCAGGCTTTGCAGGCGGCAAGCCGCGTTAGCGTGGTGCCCGATTCTGTTGGTGGCGATTTAGTCGATAGCCAGGCTCTGCCCAAGCAGTATCGACGTCTTCTGCAGGAACGCGCGCCGGTGATTTTTCATGAATCCCTGGCGACGCGCGACGGAAAGTCTGGCGAAGATGGCCGTACATTTGACAGCCTGATGGCGGAAATCTCGCCGGATCGAACAGTCATTGCTGAATATGAGGTTCCTTTTATTGCCCATGCCTGCATGGAGCCAATGAATTGCACGGCCGTTTATACCGACCAATCGCTGGAAATTTGGGCACCAACCCAGGCGAATTCAGTGGCCCGTGATATAGCCGCCAAGATGAGCGGGCTGCGCAAAAATCAAGTCACGCTGCATACGACATTTATGGGCGGTGGCTTTGGCCGCCGGGCGGAAATGGATTTCTTGGAGCAGGCGGTATCCGTCGCCATGGCGGTTCCGGGCCGCCCGGTGAAAATTTTTTGGTCACGCGAGCAGGATATTCGGCACGATGCGTTTCGTCCGGCCGCCTACTGTCGAATCGTCGGCGCTCTGGACGGTGATCGAATCGTTGCCCTGGACTACCAGCTGGTCACCCAGTCCGTCGTTGCCAGCTACGAAACCCGTACGCCGACGCCGCGCGGCGGTGATGCGCTCACCGATGATTCAGTCGTCACCGCGGTCAATCCGCCCATTTATTCTATTCCTAATCGCCGCGTTGGCTATGTACCCGCGGATTTGCATGTGCCCGCAGGTTACTGGCGAAGCGTGAGCCATTCTTGGAATAGTTTCTTCCTGGAGAGTTTTGTCGATGAGCTGGCCGCTGCTGCGCAGTCAGATCCGCTGGCCTTTCGCCAGCGGGCCCTGGCCGATAGACCTCGTCACAAACAGGTTTTGGACACGCTGGCCGCTATGGTTGAGGATAGCCGTGCTGATGGCATCGGCTACGCTGTGACTGAGTCACATACCACGGTAACGGCACATGCCGTGGAAGTACAAACGTTCAACGGCGTATTTGAGCGCGTGAGCCGGGTGTGTTGTGCCGTTGATTGCGGGCCGGTCATTCATCCGGACAATGTGATTGCGCAAATGGAGGGCAGTATTGTCGATGGTTTATCGGCGGCCTTATATGGGCAAATCGATATTGAAAAGGGCAAGGTGGTGCAGGGCAATTTTGATACTTATCAGCGGATGAGACTTACTGATTGCCCGATTATCGAGGTACAAATCGTCAGCAGCCAGCAGCGGCGACCCGGTGGCATTGGCGAACCGGGGCTACCGGGTACCGCACCGGCTTTAACCAACGCAATCTTCGCGGCGACCGGTCAGCGCATTCGTTCCTTGCCGGTGGCAAAAGCAATCAAATTAAATTAGTTGCTTGCGTGCTAGGCTTGGTGCGCTCAAGTGTCAACAGGTCGCCGACAGGGCGCAGCTGCGACAAAAGCCGGATTTCGGCATCGCGACGCGTCGCCTTAGGGCCCGTCTTCGCATCAGCGATTGGAACCCAGCGCGCCAAAGTCATGCCCCTTTGGCGCGCAGCAAGTTCAGAAATTCCCGGCGCGTTTTCGGTCCGTAGGTCAAGAAGCTTGGATCGGGCGCGTTGGCGTAATTGAGCTGTGCTTGGCGCATCACGTCGGAATTTGTGCGCTGCTTGATTTCTTGCGGATCGATTTTGTAGGGAATAGCCGCATTTAGCCCAAATACCTTGGCCCTTAGTTCGGGTGTAATCGCCGGATAGCCGAACTTTTCCTGAAACTCTTCGGAAATTTGAAAACTACGGAAGGCCTGTATCTGATCCTGGGGCGAGCCGTACCAAATGCAGTCAGTACCCCATACCACGCGATCTTCGCCGACATACTTGAAAAGTTTGCCCATGACGTGGGCGGCTTCCTCGGGGTCGCGCATTAGGTAACGCCAAGTGGTACCAAGCTCTGCATAAACGTTGCTGTTCGGGCCCAGGTCATGATCAATCAGCGATTGAATAAGGGAATCAACGCCGATTTTGTTCGCGCCGGGTACGAATGGCCCGTCTTTGTCTTTGATGTCGTAACCTGAGTGATAAACGATGAAGTTAATGTCCGGATTGGCCTTGGCGGCAGCACCGACATCAACACAACTGCCATAGTAGCGATTGTCTCGCGTCATTAGCGGCGTGGGTAAGGGCAGTCCTTTGTGAATGCATATGGTTTTCACGCCGGTACGCCGAGCAGCTTCGATCAGCGGCCCGCCGAACTCGTCGTCGTCTAGCCACCAGCCGGTACTGCCATCCGGGCTCGCTTGGGTGTAGGTCTTCCAGGCCGACACATTCCACTGTTCTTGTAGCTCGGCCATGCGTTCGATATCGCCGGCGAAGTTTGGAATGACCCGTCCGTGTACCAGGAGGCGGTGATTGCCCTGCATGGCAGCGACCATTTCCCTTGTGGCTGCGGCCTCGTCGTTGGTTAAAGGCATGTCTTCATAGGATGTGGGCGTGAACGTCAGCACCGCCATGTCGGTATCGCTGTCGAGGAACATTTCTTTGATAAAAGCCTGGCCGGTGAAACAGTCCACATGGCCCAGGGGTGAGTCCGGATCCAGGTAGTCACACTGGGCTTGGGGCATGAATTTCAAGCCCTGCATGGTGAATTTTGTCGGGGCTCGCCAGCGTTCGCGAGGATTTACATGGTGGCCCTGAATATCGAAAACAAATTCGCTGCCCGCCAAAGTTTCGTTGGCCGCGGCTGGTTCCACGGCGGCGGCAGCCGGAAGATCAAAGAACCCTCCGGTATTACCTGCCTTCGCGTGTGCTTCGTTAAACGCCAGCAGAGTACTGGCGGCGCCGCAGCTCGAGGTTAAGAAATTTCGTCGGCTCAGGCCGCAGCGTTTAGCTAATGCACCGGCGCGTTCCGCGGCAAGTTGATTCGCGGCGATGCTGTGCGTTTCCAATGCGCGGGGCGAGAATTCTCCATTCGTGGCTGTATCGACTTTAATGGGTAGACGAGTTCCCTGGGGGTCGCTATTTTTTTGCATGCTGATCATCCGCTAGGGTGGGGCTCCTGCATAGTCGGTTCCCGTCTGATTCGGCGCAAGCAAAGCGCAGGTATTTGGCCAAGCATCGGTTTCCATGTACGGGTTAGTATGGCGGTTACCGATTTGGAGACGCGGTGCCATGACATGAATGGGGGTCGATTAATCCTTTCGCTGCGAGCTTGTACCTTCGCCATCGTCTGCGCGGCTCTTTTGGCCTGTGCGACGCCCAGCGGGTATCAAGGCAACAAGACTCAAAAGCCGGGTCAGACGATCGAAAATGTGCAGGTCATGGATCGCGAGCTCGGTCGCGTGATCAGACTGCGGCTGCATGTTCCTGGTGAACGCAAAGCCGCCTGGCCCATGGTCGTTTTTTCCCACGGCGCGCGTTGTAGTCCCGTAAATTACGATGCCATTACGCGCTATTGGGCAGCCCGCGGTTACGCCGTCATTGTGCCTTACCATCGTGATGCCTTGGAAAATCAGGAGCAACTTTCGGCCGCCGACATTCCCAAGCTTTTTTCCGCTCGTGTGCGGGATTTGTCTTCATTGCTAGATTCACTGGACGTGATTGAAGATCAAGCGCAAATCAAGGGTCAGCTAGACCGTGGTCGCATCGCCATTGCTGGGCATTCCTTCGGCGGGATGATGGCCATGGTGAAATCGGGTCTTCGCATCAAACCCGAGGCCTATCTGTACGGGGGGGCGGTTAAGGATCCGCGTTATAGTGCCGCCATCGTAATGAGTGGCGTGGGTCCCATGCCGGAAATGACGGGTGACGCCTTCGCCGGCCTGCAGGGCCCGCTTTTGGCCACGGGCGGCACCCTCGACGAAGGCAACATCGGTAGCGGCACGATCTATCCCTGGCAATGGCGAATGTCGGCCTATGATCTCGCGCCTGCGCGCGATAAGTATCGGGTGGTTTTGGATAGGGGCGATCACTATCTGGGTGGTTTGATTTGCCGCGGCGACCGGGGTGGCCCACCCGACGAGAAAGGGCTTGCCATCATCCAGTTCATGACGACGGTTTTTCTTGATGCTTATTTGAGTGAAGATGTTGCCGCTCGCGACTACCTGCAACAGCTTGATTTGTCAGCCATGACCGGCGGGCGGGCAAGCTATCAGCGCAAGTGACTGGTGCTTTACTGTCGGCGTTGATTCTTCGATAGTAGCCGCCCGCTGCCGACTAGCATTGGCCGTCTGCCGTAGCCAGGATTCCACATGCCCATTTTGCTGACAACGATTTTGCTCTCGGGTCTGGGCTTCGGCTTGGTGCTGCCCAGCTTTTTATTCTTTGCAGAAAACTTGGGCGCCTCACCGGCCGTGGCCACCACCATCATCGGCGCCTTCGCCGTGGGGCAGTTTATCTCCACCGCCATTTGGGGGCGCTTGAGTGATCGCTTCGGGCGTAAGCCCATTCTGGTGCTAAGCCTCGTGGGTCAGGCCTTGAGTTATCTGCTCTTGGCTTTTGCCGGTAATCTCTGGGCACTGGCCATTGCCCGCCTGCTTAACGGCTTAACCTCGGGCAACTTGTCCGTGGCCATGGCCTACATAACCGATGTAACACCGGAAGAAAAACGCGCCCAAGGAATGGGTTATGTCGGCGGCGCCATTAGCTTGGGGTTTATCATCGGCCCGGCCTTGGGCGGCATACTCGGTGGAAAAGACGCAGCCAGTGCTAGTTTGTTCTTGCCCGCTTTGCTGGCCTTGGCGATCTGCAGTATCACGGCCGTGGCGGCAATGATTTTTTTGCGTGAAAGCCTGCCACCGGAGCAACGCGCCAAGAATCTGAGCGATGGACCGCAAGAAGGTGGGCTAGCCGCAGCTAAACGCGTGTTTAGCATGCCGATACTGGCCCGCATGGTGGCCGTCGGTTTTTTCGTTTATGTGGCCATGGCCTTATTCGAAACGATTTTCCCCCTATGGGCCGGGGCGCGATTCGATTGGGGCCCGCCCGAAGTGGGTCGCATGTTTACTTATCTCGGTGTCGTGGTCGGCTTTACGCAAGCGTATTTGGTCGGCCGGCTCTCACCAATTTTTGGTGAAGATCGTTTGGCCATGGCCGGCTTACTGAGCTATGCAATCGGTTTAGTGCTCATGACCCAGGCGCCGACCTGGCAGCTCATGCTGATTGGTATTACCTTCACCTCCGGCGGCGGAGCGATGTTCATTACCAGTATGTCCGTATTGGTGTCTAAGCAGGCTGCCGCAGCTGACCGGGGCTTGGTGCTGGGGGTCTATCAATCCGGTAGCTGGATGGGCCGGTCCATCGGACCGCCCATCAGCGGGTCTTTATTCGCCGGGCTGGGTGTCAACAGCCCGCTGTTTGCCGCAGCGCTCATTATGTTGCCCTGCTTAGTCATCATGGCGGCCATCAGCTTGCGGACAAGAGCCGCAGAATCGACGTCGGCGCTACCCTAGTCGCAGGAGCCGCGCACTGTCTATTGAGCGTCCAGCGAATCCGGATTTGCCCTTTGGACGAAAAAGTCTATAGTTTTCGAAGTATTGGGCCGCCGGCCCCGAGCTCATTTGGGAGATTCTGATGTACATCAATTTTTGGTACCCCATGGCCACCAGCGAGGAGTTGCTTGAGGACAAGCCCCTTAAAGTTCGTGCTTTGGGTCAGGATTTTGTCGTTTTTCGCGACTCTAATGGCGTGGCCAAATGTCTCAGTAATACTTGCACCCATCGCGGGGGGTCCTTGGCCGGCGGCAAGATTCAGGGTGATTGTGTGCAGTGCCCCTATCACGGCTGGGAATTCGACGGTGAAGGTGAATGCACCCGCATTCCGTCACTCGGGCCCAATCCATCGATTCCTAGCCGCACGCGCATTGATGCTTATCCGGTGGAAGAAACCTATGGACTCGTTTTCGCCTTTTTGGGCGACCTTCCGGAAAATGAGCGGCCACCGATCTTGCCGGTTCCTGAATGGGGGCAAGAGGGTTGGCGACCGACCCTGCAGCACTATGACGTGCGGGGAAACTATGAGCGATCCATTGAGAACGGCTTAGACCCGGCGCATAACGAATTCGTGCATGACACGCACGGGTTCAGTGGGGCCAACGAGGAGTACAAGGTCAACGAATTGCGCATTGAAGAAACGCCGCCCTGGGGGCAGGGTTTTTGGCATACGTTTCAGGCGCCGCCGCTAACCGGCAAGATGCAGGAGGGCCGCCAACAGTCCGGAGACCTTGATGTGGGGACGGGCCACCACGGCCCGAATCAGGTGTGGACTTATATTCATGCCAGCGAAACCGTATGGTTTCACCAGTATCTGTTCGAGCGTCCCATAGATGATGAAAACATCTACTTGTATTTATTGTGCATGCGTAACGGTTTTCTAGAAGAGAAGAATGACGAGTTTATGATTGAGCGCAATCAGTATGTGGCCAACCAGGACAAAGTGGTTATCGAAGATCTTCATCCGGTGTTAACACCGGAAACGAATACCAAAGAATTCATGTTGCCCGCCGATAGAGTGATCGTGATGTACCGCGATAAGCTGCGCGAGTGGGATGAAAAAGGCTGGCGAATTGACGTTGATGAGGTTGCACGGACGGAAAAGCGCGTTGCCTATGCCGTGCCCAGTCCAGGCCGAAGAACTCAGAAGGGCTGGGTGCTCGACAGCATTCCCTTGGTCGAGGCGGAGGCTGATCAAGCAAAGCTAAAGGCGGCCAGCTGAGAAGAGTATCCTGCTAAAAAGAAAACTGAGCCGGCATTGTGCCGGCTCATTTATTTCCGCCGCCAGGCATAAAAAAATTCACACAATCCACGGCGTTTCAAATCAATAATGAGTGTTTACGCTCGATTTCTTGTCTAGGAGAAAAAGATGAATCTAGAAGTTTTTAAATTTTTTCATCTACGAGGTCTGGTGCTTTTTCTCATCGCTGGTCTGGCGCTGGGTGTCGCCCAGGGCGGCGGCCATAATAGTAATTTTAAACTGCCGCCGCCGCCGGAAGGCCTTAGTTTTGCTGATGACTACAGGCCAACGGTGTTAATTACCGGCTCGAATCGAGGTATCGGCTTGGCCTTTGCGCGCGCCTATGCCAACAAAGGTTGGCAAGTCATTGCGACTTGCCGCAAGCCCGATGAAGCCAATGATTTGCAGGCTTTGGCTGAAGAATTTACCGATTCTGTGAGAATCGAAGCGTTGGATGTTGGCGATTTCGATCAGGTTGACGCACTGGCGGAAAAGCTGCAGGGGCAAGCCATTGATTTGCTGCTGAACAATGCGGGCATCAGTGGTGGTTCGGCAAACCAAGTATTCGGCAAGATGGATTTCGAGGTTTTTTCTGACGTCTTGCGTATTAACTCCATAGCGCCATTGAAAATCTCAGAAGCGTTTTTTGAGCACGTACAAGCTAGCCGCGATAAGAAAATCATGACTGTTAGCAGCAGTGAGGGCTCTATTGGCAATGCGAAACAGCCGCGTTTGTATTTTTACCGCGCAAGCAAGGCGGCCTTGAACATGGGTATGAAAAATCTAGCCTTGCAGCTAAAACGGCGCGGCATCACCGTGGGCATGGTGAATCCGGGTATGACGGATACGGATTTTATGGCCGGCTTGCCGAAACGCATGCTGCGCTCGCCCGACGATGCCGTCGCCGACATGATGGGTAATATTGAGCGAATGACGGTGGAGAGCAGCGGCTCGTTTCTTCAATACGACGGCGAGACGATACCTTGGTAGTCGCAGTGGCAGATTCGATGGCCAGGCGGTCGATTCTGCGCAGCAGAGGGTTTAAAAAGCCGTCTTGCTTACGAAGTTGACGGCGCGCGGAAACCAGTAAGGCTTAGGCGTCGACCGGCTGGTTTACGCCGGATTCTCAATTACAAGCTTACCCACATGCTTGGCCGCTTTGAGGTATTCGAAGGCGCTGGTCGCCTCCGCATAAGAAAAGCGCCGATCGATCCGCGGGCGTAGCGAGTTCGCCGCGCAGGCGCGCAACAGGTCGGCCAGCATGGCGCGACTGCCCGAGGTGATGCCCTTAAGAATAATATTGCCGAAATACAGCGCCGATAGGTCGGTGGGTTTGCCCGCATCGCCCGCCAAGGCGCCGAGCAAGCCCACTCGCGCATTGGGCGCGCAACAGGAAAGCGACTGGGGGAGCGTTCCCACGCCGACGGTTTCCACGACGACATCCACCCCGCGACCACCGGTAGCCGCTTGCACGGCCGTGGCCCACTGCGGATTTTTGCGGTAGTTCACGGTTATGTCCGCGCCAAGGGCAGTTGCGATGGCTAATTTGTCATCGCTGGAAGAAGTGATGGCCACGGTCGCGCCATTCATTTTTGCAATCTGCAAGGCCAGAATGGCCACGCCGCCGGTACCCAGTGTCAATACGGTATCGCCGGGTTTTACCTGGCCCAAGGTTTCTAGCACGGTCCATGCGGTTATACCGGCGGCGCCCAGGGCGGCGGCGTCGCCGTAGCTCATGCCATTGGGAACACGGACCAGGGCGGCAGCCGGTAGGGTAATCAGTTCGGTGAGCCAGCCATCACGTGTGCTGCCTAAGTCATGGCCGAAAATACCGGGGCTAAAGTCCCCCTCCAGCCAGCTGATGAAATGAGGTGCCGTGACGCGATCGCCGATGGTATAGCGAGTGACGGCTTTGCCTCGGGCGACGATTTCTCCTGCGCCGTCGCCTAAGGGTACGCGGGCCGCGGGTTTTGCCCCGCCATATTGTCCGCTGGCAATCAGCAAGTCCCGGTAGTTAAGCGCGGCCGCGCGCATGGCCACCACGACTTCGTCGTCCCGGGGCTCGGCGACGGGGCGGCGGATTCGGCGCAGCGACGAAATACCTTGTTGCGCTCCAAGGACATAAGCGTCGGCTTCGCGGAACGAGGCTGGCCTTGATTCGTCAAGGTCTGCGCGGGTCGGCGGCGCAACCGCGGCGGCCGCAACGGATAGACTGCCGGCCAGCGCTGTTCGTCGCGAAACTGGGGAATGATCCATGCCTTTCTCCTGTCTGCCACCGCATTGGCTTTGGTCGTAATTACAGGGGCAAATGTCCCCTGGAAAGTCTACCGGGCGAGGTGGCGGCGGAAAAGTTTGCCGGGCTTAAGCGTCAGCGGCCAAATCCACCCGTCGACTATTTACCGTCGCTGTTGCGGACTCAGTGACTTCGTTCGGTCGACTTTTACCAAGTCAGCCCGCGACCGTCGCTATTGAGTGAATAGCTATTGGATCCCTAGCCGCTGTATTGCGCAATCCCCGCCAGTGATCGCTCCACCCCCACTTCTGTTTGCGCCAGCATCTCACCACTGTCCAAATCGAATTTTGCAATGCCACCGGCGAAGAAGTTACCGAGCAGTATGATGTTCTCATCCAAGGAGGGGGCGATGATGGCCCAGCCGGGGCCCGGCAGTTCATAGCTTTTTATTTCTTCGCCTGCCGCAGTGATATGCGCCATGACGAATTCCGTGCGTGAAACGGCTTTAATCAGTAGCAGTGTGCCGTCGGGCCGGTGCGCTGCCACCAGGACCATATGCCGGCTCTCAGGCGTTAAGGTAATCAGGTCAGGCAATTGCTTGTCCGCTTCCAGATCGTATTGCATGACTCGGGGGCCGGTCTCTGAGCTATAGACCAAGGTTTTGCCATCCGCGGCGAGGCTACTGGTGGTACAACCCAAAAACCCGGTCATACCACCGTTGGTTTCAGTGTGATATTCCTTGAGCAATTCGCCATCCATGCTAAAGCGATAAACGTGCCCGTGGCCAAATAAATCTTCACCGGGAATTTTGGCCAGCGTCGTGCCAAGGGGAAAGCGGCTCTCATTGCCTACCAAGTGCTCGCCCATGAGCACCGTGCCGTCGGGCGCGAAGCAACAGTGGGAGAATGAGCGTTCGGCAAACTTAATTTCCGGTAGCTGTTCGCCGGCGGGGCTGATCCGCAATACACAATGAGCGTTGCTATCGAAGGCCCAGAGATTGCCATCGGGCCCAAATCGCAGGCCGCCCACCAAATGGGTGGTGCCCTGTGTCCACAACTCGCCTTTTTTCTGCAGGTCGCTGTCGTACTGAATAATGCGACCCGGCCCCGCATGGTCGTCGCTGGGGTCATTCAGTAGCGTGGCCCCGGCAAATACATCGCCGCGTTTGAAGGCTTGCATGGTGTTTTCCGTCGTCATTTTTATTCTCCAGGTACAGGTTTTTCAGCGCAGCGATTAGGGGCCGCATTCTAACGATCTATTTCTCGCTGCCTAGCCCTTAGTGATACTAGACGCCCGCCGCGCGGTCAATTCCGCCGCCTCGGTATTGTTCGTCGGAACAGCAGCGCGGTGTAATCGTCGGGTTTGGAAGGTTTGCCGGCTTGCTCAATCGCCATGCGTGCCTGCGCGAGATCCGTAACTCGCCGGATTGCGTCACCCAGGGGCCCTATCCGGATGGCATTGATGATCTCTTGCAGCAACAAATTGTCGGATAGGCCATCGCTGGCCAACAGCAGCGTGTCTCGTGGCGCGAGTTTGAGTTCCGAACCGATCTCGATGCGCATATCCGCGGAGCCGATCACATTGAATATTAGGTTGAGTTCTTCATGCTGGAGCGCCTCTTTCTCATTGATGAGACCGGCTTCCATGGCAAATCCCACCGGGGAGTGGGGGGTTGTTTGCAACTTGACCAAACCACGTTGACCGCAGACCAGCACGATGGAGTCACCCACATGGTAGCTGCGCACGTAGCCGGGGCCAATTTCAGCCAGCGCTAATGTGCTCGCTCCGCCATGGGCAGCGGCCATGACCGCTTGATTGGCTGCCTCGATGCCGTCCAGGATAGCCGGTCTGAGGCTGGCACCCGGACCTGCTCGGCGCAATGAGTCGCGAATTGCCTTGACCGTGGTATTGGATGCTTGGCGCGCGCCGGACAAACCACCCACACCGTCAGCGACAACTAAAACCAAGTGTGATTCATTCACCGGAATTATTGCCGCCGAATCTTCGTTCGGTCGCGGCTTTTGGCCATCGGCAATACTCGCGATCGCAACCGTACCTTGAGCCAGATTAAAGTCGCAAATTTCGTGGTCGTTTTCGCCCAGCAACAGGCGTGATTCGGTCAAACGTTCGTTCGTCCTGTTGCTGGCCTTATCGGCGGTCATTGGCGAGCAACTTATTGGGGATGTTGTCGTAAGCGCGCTGCATGGACACAGCCGTCCTAAATCGATCTTGCGGCTTGAACTCCATGGATTTGCGCAACCACTTAAGTAGTTTCGGCCGCAACTTCTTGCGGATGCGTGTGTGATTCTCTGGTGGCCACTTATAAGGCCACTCGGGCCGCTTACCGCTAAATAGTTTGTAAATGACCAGGCCCAGGGAAAACACATCCGACTGATACATGGGTCGGCCGAGGGCTTGCTCTGGCGCTAAGTAACCCACCGTGCCCGAGCCTGACCCGTTCTGGATCGGTCGCGCAGCAATTTTGGAAAACCCGAAATCAGTAAGCTTTAGGCGGTTATCGTCAAAAATAATGAAATTCTCGGGTTTGACATCGCAGTGAATAATATTTCGGCTATGGGCATGGGCTACCGCATCCAGGGCTTGTTCGGCGAAATCCAATGCCAATTGAGTAGACATTCGTCGAGTCATGCGATCCGCAAGACTTTCCGTGCCCAGGGGCATGGCAATGACAAATAGGTCGTCGATAAAGGCGGCGTTTTGAATGGGCAGTACATTATGGTGTTCCATGCGCACCGATAGGCGTGCCTCCCGGCGAAATTCGTCGAGAAACTCGTCATCCATCAGGCCGGGCTCGGCAATCTTAAGCGCGACCTTGACGCCATGAATAGAATCATAGGCGCGATACACCGACGCCCGTGGGCCTTCGGAAAGACGCTTTTCGATTTTGTACTTGCCTAGCTTCTGCCGGGCACGAGGCATTCTGAGTGCGGCCAAGACCTGTTTTCCGTTACTCTAAGACGAGTTTTGATTCTACGTCAGACATTCGTGCTTAGGTAATGCTTTAGTTGATCGGCAGGCGAGAGCATCGTCGGGCTCTGTGTTCTTGGCGCTGTCGTGGGGTCTGAGCCCGGGTTTCGCGTCCAATTTGGAATGATATTTAGCTGGCAGCGGGTGATGATGGTTCCCCGCCGTGATTTTTGAGGGGCTTACCAGCTTGCTGGACACATGAATGCGTGGTCGAAATTCCCTTTGCCGGATATTTCGGAACGATGGATGAGATGATTCCGCGCTATTCCTTGGGCGCTTAAAATCCACCGGGCCGCTTGCTACGGACTCAGGGTGCGAGTCTAGTCGGAATTCGGGTTCGACGAGCTGTTAGCGTCTAGTTTGGCACCCCAGCAACCGGCTTCGGCCTCGCCGCTACTGTGCTTCAGCCGGCGGCTGTGCTAAAAAACCCCGAGAATATTCATAACAGCACAGCTGCCTGTGATGCGGTTGGACGGATAGCAAGCTTATGGAAAATCAGATTCACGATATTAATGTGCGCGCGAAGACGGTGTTACCGTCTCCCAAGGAAATCAAGACGCAACGGCCGATGACGGCGGGCGCGGAGGCTACCGTCGTCCGCTACCGAAGGGTATTGCGTGACATTCTCGATGGCCGTGACCCGCGGCTTTTCGTGGTGGTTGGCCCCTGTTCGATTCACGATGTCGACGCGGCGCTGGAGTATGCGCGGCGATTGAAGATACTCGCCGATGAACTCCAGGACGCGCTGGTCTTGATCATGCGCGTGTACTTTGAAAAGCCTCGCACCACAGTGGGCTGGAAAGGCCTGGTCAACGATCCGGACATGGACGATTCGTTCCATATTGAAAAGGGGATCGATCTCGCGCGACATTTGTTGATGGATTTGGGCGAAATGGGCTTGCCGACGGCGACAGAAGCGCTGGATCCCATCATGCCGCAGTATTTTGGCGAGTTGATTAGCTGGACTGCCATTGGGGCCAGAACCACCGAATCGCAGACTCATCGCGAAATGGCCAGTGGCTTGTCCACGCCTGTCGGATTCAAGAATGGTACCGATGGGTCGCTGCAGATGGCGGTTAATGCGCTCAAGTCGGCTCGCCAGCCGCATCATTTCCTGGGCATCAATCAGTCTGGCTCCATCGCCGTTTTTCGTACGGACGGAAACGCCTATGGACACGTCGTATTGCGTGGTGGCGGCGGGCGTCCCAATTACGATTCAGTGAATATCGCCTTAACTGAGCAAGCCCTGCGAGATGCGCGTTTGCCCGAACGCATCGTCGTTGACTGTAGCCACGACAATTCCAACAAAGATCACAATATTCAACCGCTGGTGGCGCGAGATTGTATCGAGCAAGTGGTCAATGGCAATCGATCAATTATCGGGCTGATGTTAGAAAGTAATCTGTTCGCGGGTAATCAGAAGATTCCGGCGGATCTTGCACAGCTCAAGCGCGGTGTTTCCGTCACCGATGCCTGTATTGATTGGCCGACAACAGAAAAAGTGTTGCGGGATGCTGCCAAGCTCTTAGTCCCGGTGATTCGTGCAAATCGGGCTGGGTAAGCTTGATTGGATTGCCCAGCCGAGGAATCTGGCTCGGGCCGCTCTGGCTGCGAACTAACAATGTACGTTCCGCCTGATTTCGAAGAAGAACGCATGGATGTGCTGCGCGAACTCATTTTGCAGTATCCGCTGGCGACCTTGGTGACGAAGACGACAGATTCAATTGTCGCCAATCATATTCCCATGCAGCATCTTGCTGAGCCGGCCCCCTATGGGGTATTGAGAGGCCATATTGCGCGTGCCAACACCGTCTGGCGAGAAACATCCGCCGACGGTGACTGCTTGGCTATTTTTCAAGGACCCTCGGCTTATGTATCGCCGGGCTATTATCCGACCAAGCAGGAAACGGGCAAGGTGGTGCCCACTTGGAACTATGCAGTTGTGCATGCGCGCGGTCCCGTTCGTTTTGTTCATGACATCGACTGGTTGCGTTCCTTGGTTGAAAAGCAAACCAATCATCACGAACGCGAACAGCCTGTTCCTTGGGAGGTAGACGACGCGCCGCCCCAGTACACGCAAGCGATGCTGGCCGCAATTGTCGGCGTTGAAATTGATATCAAGGGGTTAATTGGCAAGTGGAAGCTCAGCCAGAATCGCCAGGAAAAAGATATCCATGGCGTGCTCGAGGGTTTGCGCCACAACGGTAGTGCTGAGGAGGCGAGGCTAGCGGACATGCTCCACGAGCGGGTGAGCAAGGGTTCGCCGGTGAAATCGTGACCAGGGCTTTTGCGAACTGGGCGCTGTGCTCCCTAACGCTAGTTGGGCAAGAGTAGCTCGGCGGATTTCTCTAACGCAAAATAACCGTCTTAGCGCCGTTTAAAAACACGCGGTGTTCAAGGTGTAGTTTTACCGCCCTGGCTAAAGTAATACTCTCTACGTCCCGTCCCACGGCGGCTAGGTCATCGGGCGAATGACTATGATCAACGCGTTCTACCCCTTGTTCAATGATGGGGCCTTCATCCAGCTCGGTGGTCACATAGTGGGCCGTGGCGCCAATTAGCTTTACGCCCCGCTCGTGGGCTTTGTGATAAGGCTTGGCACCTTTAAAACCAGGTAGGAATGAGTGGTGAATATTTATGATTCGGCCGGCCAATTTCTGGCAGAGCTCCGGCGAAAGCACTTGCATGTAACGGGCTAAGACAACTAAGTCGGCTTTGGTGTCTTCCAAGATATCCAGTAATCGTGATTCAGCTTCGGCTTTCGTATTCTGTGTCACCGGAACATGGAAGAACGGAATGCGATGCCATTCGGCTAAGCTGGCCATATCCAAGTGATTTGAAACTACCGCCGGAATATCCATGGCTAGTGCACCAGTTCGATATCGATAAAGCAGATCATTCAGGCAATGATCTAAACGCGAGACCATGACGAGCACGCGCGGGCGCAAATTAATGTCGTGAACTTCCCATTGCATTTTGAACTTTTCAGCAATGGCTCTGAATTCTTGGCTAAAGCGCCGGCGCGAAAAATTTTGACTTTGGGGTGTAAAGCAAACGCGCATGAAAAAGCGCTGGGTGTCGTGATCGCCATAGTGAGAGGATTCCTCAACAAAATGGCCCGCGTCACGCAGGTAGCTCGCCACAGCGGCCACGATACCAATCGTATCGGGACAAATCGCCGTTAGAACAAAAGATTGCTGGGCTTTTGGCATGGTTTGCTCAGTGGGTTGCTCATGGTGTCGGCATGGACAAATCTTCGACGTCAGCAGAATAGTAGTCAGGCGTGACGGCTAAAGCGAGTTTGGTCACAATGCCATACTAAATTGGGCCAAGAAAGATGTATTTAAAATGTCCGCCGTTACCGAGTTAGAGAACTTCCTGCGCCGTAACCCGAGGACCCGTGGGATTGAGCTGTTGATCCCCGATATCAATGGTATTTTGCGCGGCAAGCGAATCGGCCCTGGAGAATTGTTAAACCTCTATTCAAAGGGCATCAACCTGCCTACCTCGTCTACCCTCATGGATAGCCGCGGACGCGTGGTGACGGATCTTGAATACGGCGGTTTGGATGGTGACCCCGACTGCATTTGCCATCCGGTACCGGGAACGCTGGTTCCGGTGCCGTGGCTGGCGGATGGCATGGCGCAGTGTTTGCTCGGTATGGAGCAAGCATCTACCACGGCAAGTTTCGCCGATAGCCGTCAGGTTCTTCGCGGTGTTTGCGAGCGATTGCAGTCCGATGGATTCACGCCCGTCAGCGCTGTGGAGCTGGAGTTCTATTTTCTGGAAAACGCCGATGCAACAAACCCTCAACCCCGCGGCGGCCGCAGCCCCGGGACGAGTCTGCGCCAAACTGGACCGCAGATGTTTAGCTTGGAAGATTTGCAAGATCTTGATCCCTTGCTTGCGGATATCGAAAAATACTGCGGCATGCAGTCATTGCCTGCCAGTACGGCGGTTTCTGAATACGCGCCCGGGCAGTTCGAAATAAACTTACAACAGGTGCAAGATCCGGTACTGGCTTGCGACCACGCCGTACTACTAAAACGCTTAATCAGAGGCACGGCAAAAGATCATGGTTTGGCCGTGAGTTTCATGGCGAAACCATTCACTGAACACAGTGGTTCTGGTCAGCATCTGCACGTGAGCTTGCTGGACAAGCAGGGGGGCAACGCACTGGCTGCCGACGCTGACTTTGGGCACGCGGTGGCAGGATTACTCGCGCTGTTGCCGGCATCTATGCTCATATTTTGTCCGAATCCGAATTCTTATCGCCGGCTTCAACCTGGCTACTTTGCGCCCACAGCCGCCAATTGGGGTCGCAATCATCGCGGCGTTGCGGTTCGCGAACCCTTGTCCGATCCGTCCAACCGGCGGCTTGAACATCGCGTGGCCGGGGCCGATGCGAATCCCTACCTGACCATGGCCGCGATGCTGGCCGGCATGCACTATGGCCTTAGCAATCAGCTGAAACCACCGCCCCCATTGCGTGCCGGGCAAGAAATCGACCAGCCAGGCAGCCTCGCGCTGAATTGGCGCGAAGCCTGGGTAGCCTTTGTTAATGGGCAGTATTTACCCCGCTATCTCGGCCAGGCTTTCGTGGATTGTTATGCCACCGCCAGGCGTTGGGAGTGCGAGGCCTTCGATGCGCAGGTCTCCACGGTGGACTATGCCTGGTATTTGCGTGCCATTTGAGAATACGGCTTGGTGCTAAGGGTCTAGCCAGCCGATAGCTGCAGATTGCTACAATAGCCGATTCATAAGAATAAGCCCGCGTAAGAGGTTCACCATGGCGGAGTATCACGCACCCGTAAAAGACATGTTGTTCGTGCTCCAGGAGTTGGTTGGGCTTGCCGAACTTGCTCAGTTACCGGGTTTCGAGGAGGCAACACCGGATCTTGTGGCGGCGGTTTTGGAAGAGGCGTCGCAGTTCGCCAGCGAGGTTATTGCGCCCACCAATGTCGTGGGGGACCAACAAGGCACACGGGTAGTGGATGATGCCGTGCAAGTGCCCGATGAGTTCACCGCTGCCTATGGACAATACGTCGAGAATGGCTGGTCAGGTCTCGCACATTCCCCAGAATATGGCGGGCAAGGACTGCCCCATGTCTTGGGTACCGCCGTGCACGAAATGTTGCAATCAGCAAACTTGGCTTGGTCCCTTTGTCCGCTGTTGAGTCAGGGTGCGGTACGCGCCATTCAGGCGCATGGCAGCGACCAACTCAAAGGGCAGTATATTGAGAAAATGGTTTCCGGCGAATGGACCGGCACCATGAATCTCACTGAGCCGCAAGCGGGATCAGATCTAGCGGCCGTGCGCAGCAGCGCCGTACCCGATGGAGATGCCTACCGGGTTACTGGACAGAAAATCTTCATTACTTGGGGCGATCATGACATGGCGGAGAATGTCGTCCACCTGGTCTTGGCACGCTTGCCCGATGCACCGGAGGGCGTGCGCGGTATTTCACTATTCGTGGTGCCAAAGTACGCAGTCAATCCTGATGGCAGTTGCGGCGAGCGTAACCAACTGCGGCCGGTTTCCGTTGAACATAAGTTGGGTATACACGGCAGTCCAACTTGCGTTATGGCCTTTGAAAACGCCAAGGGTTATCTGTTGGGTCCCGAGAATCGTGGCTTGGCCTGCATGTTTACGATGATGAACGAGGCACGCTTGGGCGTCGGACTGGAGGGGGTCGCCGTTTCCGAGGCGGCCTATCAGCAGTCGGTGAGCTATGCGCGCGAGCGGGTCCAGGGCAGCGTCGCGGGGACGGATGAGCGTCGCGCCATCATTGATCACCCAGATGTCCGGCGAATGTTGTTTACGCAGCGGGCGTATATTGAGGCCATGCGGGCTCTGGTCTATGTGACCGCTGGCCATATAGATCGCGCCCATCATTGCACCAAAGACTCCGGACGCGAGCATCACCAATCTAGAGCGGATTTACTGATACCCATTGTCAAAGCATGGTGCACGGAAATGGGTCAGGTCTTAACTTCACTCGCGCTGCAAGTTCACGGTGGTATGGGTTACGTAGAAGAAACCGGTGTTGCGCAGCATTATCGAGACGTAAGAATCACGACGATCTATGAAGGTACAACGGGTATTCAGGCCAATGATTTAGTCGGCCGTAAGACTCTGCGCGATGGTGGCGCGGCGTTTCGAGAGCTCTTAGTGGATATGCAGGCCACCCTGAACGAGCTCGCCGCGCTGGATGATGATCTGCGGATCGTTCATGACGCGCTCAGCCAGGGATACGACGCCTTAAAGGCAGCCCTTGAATGGATCCTTGAAAATGCCGCGAAAGATCCCGTGGCTGGCGGCGCGGCCAGCTATCACTTGGTGATGCTAGCGGGGATTGTTTGCGGCGGTTGGCAAATGGCGCGAGCCGGCCTGGCGGCACAGCGGGCGCTGGCGCAAGGCACGGACGATCGCGATTTTTACGCGGCGAAAATCGCCACGGCTAATTATTACTCACAACAAATTATGCCCCAGGCACTGGCTCATGGGCAGGTGATCGGCCACGGCGCGGCATCTTTGATGGCTCTGCCGGCGGATAGCTACTGAGCTTGCGTCTGCTGCCGGCGACTTCGAGCTACGGCATCGGGGGTGTTTTTTGATCCCACAGGGGCCCGGAAGCTCCGAAGAAAGCCAGCAGCGTGAGGTCTTCTTCCACATCAAAGAATGAGTGTTCCGTGGTGGCCCGAACGAATAAAATCGTGCCGGGTCTTACCTCATGTTCCTGATCGTCCACCTGTAGCCGCGCGCGGCCTTCGGCGACGAAATAGATTTCGTCTTCTAGATGAGGGGCCTGCATATCTTTAGCACCCGCGGGTAGCCGGTAAATGGCGCCACTGAGGCTGGGTACCCGAAGAAATTCCAAAAACCGGGGCTCGCTGCCGGCGACTTTGGCGCTGAGTTCATCCAGAGAAAAGACCTGCCAAACCGGCTCTGATGGAGAAGATTTGATGGGCTTGGCCATGCCCTAATCATCCGCAAACCCGTGCTGTTGCGCAACTGTGATCGCTGATCTCCAATGCCTGCTAGAATGCGCCGCCTGCGCGGGTAGGAGAACCCCATGGGCTTTAACACCAAACAAATACACAGCGGCGTCGAGCCCGATCCAGTGTCTGGATCCATCCTCACGCCGATTTATCAGACCACGACCTATGTGCAGCCGTCGGTTGATGACTATCTGGCGAAAGGTTACTCGTATTCGCGTTCGGCGAATCCAACGGTGCGCGCCTTGGAGAAAAAGCTAGCTGACCTTGAAGGCGGTGCGGACTGTACTTGTTACGGCACCGGTATGTCGGCCATTAACGCGCTATTCCTGGCCTACTTGAACGCGGGCGACCATTGCATTATTTCCGATGTGGTTTATGGCGGGACTTACCGCTTGGCGACGCAAATTTACAGTCGTTTCGGTGTGGATTTTTCTTTCGTTGACACTGCGGATACAACATCTGTCAGAGATGCGCTGCGCGATAACACCGCACTAATTCTGACGGAGACGCCGGCAAATCCGACTTTAAAGCTCACTGATCTGGAGGCCGTTTCGGATATTGCGCGCACGAGAAATATTCCCCATGCGGTAGATAACACTTTCTTGACGCCCTACTACCAGCGGCCTTTGGAACTGGGCGCTGATCTAGTCGTTCACAGTACGACGAAATATTTTGATGGCCATAACGCTACCGTAGGTGGTGCAGTAGTCGCAGGCAATCAAGAGCATGATGAAAAGATTCGCTTTGTACAGAATGCCACCGGCAGCATCATGTCGCCGCAGGTTGCGTTCCTGACCTTGCAAGGTTGTAAGACTTTGGCGCAACGTATCGCGGCCCAGTCAGCCAATGCGCTAGCCATAGCACAGTTCCTGCAGACGCACCCGCGTGTCGCTACTGTGTGCTATCCGGGTTTGGATTCTTTTCCGCAGGCGGAGCTGGCTCGGCGGCAGGCATCGGGTTTCGGCGCGATGTTGTGGTTTGAGGTAAAAGGGGGCGTAAATGCCGGTAAAGCCCTGATGGATAAGATCACCCTTTGGTCTTTGGCCGAGAATTTGGGTTCTGTTGAGTCCTTAATCACTCATCCGGTCACCATGACTCATGCCGATGTCGAAGCGGCCGAGCGTCAGCGTGTCGGTATCACTGATGGATTGGTGCGCTTGTCTGTGGGCTTGGAAGATGCCGATGACTTGATTGCCGCATTGGCCAAAGCTTTGGATTAGCCTATCGGTCGCGCGGCCAATGCCGCGTGCTTTGTGCCAACTTCATGATGCCGTTGATCGGATCAACATGTGCTAGGGGCACCGCGCCAAAGCGCTACCCCTCGTCTTGTTGCCGGGTGTTCCCGGGAGCGAAGTGATGATTATCGTTCAGCACAAGCCTTGAAAAGTTACGATTCATGCCCCAGATCTATGCCTGGAGCGGCGTCGTACTCGTCGCCCCAGTTGATTTAGATAGAGTGGAGGCCAGCTATGAGCTTACTGACCTGGAGCCCCTTGCGGGAGTTTGAAGACATTTTTAACATTTACGGCCGTTCGCTAGACAACGCCGCGGCGCGTGCTGATAGCGGCGGTCGCAAGACCCAGTGGCGGCCGGCTGCAGATATATCGGAGACTGACAAGGATTACGTCATTCGACTCGCTTTACCAGGCGTGAGTCGCGAGGATGTGGATGTGCGCGTTCACGAATCCGTGATTACTATTAAAGGCGAACGTCAGGTGAACAAGATTGACGACACCGAGCGTCAACATCGTGTGGAGTCGGCGTATGGCAGTTTCGAACGCCAGTTCAATCTGCCGGAGAATATTGACGAGAGCAATATTCGGGCCACGAGCAAGGACGGTGTATTGCAGGTGTTCGTCCCCAAGCAAGAAGTTGCCAAACCCCAGGCGATAGAGATTACGGTTAACTGACAGAATCGCTGTTCAAGGATGAGTAAAGGGGGCGCGAGCCCCCTTTCTTTTTCCATAATAACTTTTTTTGCTCAGTTGACAGAATCCCATAAAGACCCGGTAAACGGTGATTCCTATCCGCGCGCAGAGATCGTCCGGGCACTATTCTGCAGCCCTTGCTGTAAATATCGGTACCGACCGATTCGGATTCTTCGCGATGTATTGGCTGTTACTACGTCTATCCAAGGGGCTTGCTTGCCTCTATCTCGCGCTGGCGGTGTCACCGGCCTGGGCGGACGACGCGCAGCCTGAGACTGTCACTCGTAAGCTCAATACCGATGCACCCCAGCTTGATTCAGAAGAGCTAAGCCGCACTCGCGCCAAGGATAAAACCGCAGCCGAGCGGCGGAGCCTGCGCGAGTCACTATTCGCTAGCAGTCTCACCCGGCAAGATAAGCCGTCATCAGGCTGGGCGCCGGCGCCCGAGTATTATGCCGTTCGGCCCGATCTCGTCGCCGGGTGGAAGCCGTCCTCGGGGATGAGTTTGGACTTCGATGATCGTAGCGAAACCGTGACCGTGGAGTGGCGCCTGGGATTTTAGGCTGCGCCTGACAGGTCTAAAAGGACGCCGTGACAATGTGTTGCTGACCGTCCGCGCGCATACGCTATGATGGCGGCATGTTGCGCCAATTGCTTTTTCTACTCGCCATTCTGGTCGCCGCACCGACCGCTGCTAGACCAACAAGCAGCCCACCGGTTCCCGATCTGCCACCCGGCGGCGATAGCACCTTTCGCCGCCCGGAGGTGATCGGTTGGATAGATGGCGCTGTTCCCAAAGCACCCGCGGGGTTTCGCGTCGAGAGATTTGCCGATGGTTTTGATTCCTGTCGCTGGCTGTACGTTCTACCTAACGGCGACGTGCTTGTCACGCAGGCGCGCACCGAGAGCATGGGTGGGTTTCCGCCCGAAGTTTTAGAGGCCCTGCTTAAGCAAGATGTTTTCGGCCCGTCGGCAAACAACATCATCTTATTGCGACAAACTCCAAATGGATTGTTGCGCACGGTCTTTCTAGATGGCTTGAACCAGCCCCATGGCATGCTATTACATGAGGGGTTTTTCTACGTTGCTAATACTGATGCCTTGCTGAGATTTCCCTACGAAGAGGGGATGACAAGTATCCGAGCAGCGGCTGAAAAAATCTTGGATATACCGGCTGGAGAAGAAATAAATCCCTGGAACAACCATTGGACTCGCAGTTTGGTTGTGAGTCCCGACGCCAGCAAGCTTTATCTGGCTGTCGGTTCGGCGACGGATGCCGACGCCGATGGTAATGAACATCCTGAGCGTGCTGCCATTTGGGAGCTGAATGTAGACGGCAGCGACAAGCGCTTGTTCGCAACGGGTTTACGCAATCCAGTCGGCTTGGCCTTTGCACCACAGACCGGGGAACTGTGGACTACGGTCAATGAGCGCGATGGATTGGGCGCCAAGATTCCACCTGATTATTTAGCGCGTGTTGTCGACGGCGAGTTTTATGGTTGGCCCTGGGTCTATTTTGGTACCTATCCCGATCCGACGCAGATGCGTCTGGCGCCGAACAAAGTCGCGGCGGCGAAGGCGCGGGCGCGGGTGCCTGAACTCGCCTTGGGCGGGCATTCAGTGCCTTTAGGTCTATTGTTTTATGCCCGTGAGAGCTTTCCTGATCGTTACCGGCAAGGCGCCTTTGTGGCGCGGCGCGCTGGGGTAGGCCGGGCGGACTTTGTCGGACCGGATGTGATTTTTGCGCCGTTTGAGCGAGGTTCACCAACCGGTGTGATTGAGCCTTTTTTGACCGGGTTTATTGCCGATGCCGAGCGTGGCACCGTGCACGGACGGGCTGTTGGTTTGGCGGTAATGCCGGATGGTTCCTTGCTCGTGTCGGATGACGGCGCCAATGTTATTTGGCGGGTCGCCTATGCAGGCGAACTGCCGGCCCCGAATACCGCGAGCAGAGATCAGCCTTAGTCTTAGCTCAGGCCATAGCGGCTGAACAAATCGCGTTTGCGGCCCAAAACCTTCGCTTGAAAAAAGCGCCGCATGATTTTGCCTGTGGTCAACCAGGCGATGCGCTTGCCGTGTTCCTTATTCGCAAGAATTTCATCCACTAACCAGGGTGTTGCAACGTCGACATGATCGCAGAGCACATTTAGCACGGGTTTTACTTTTTGCCATTCGTCTTCGGACAATTGTTTTTGTTCGGAAAACCAATTGTCTGTAATCAACATACCCGGGCTAATCATGCCGATTAAGAAACCCTGGTCTTTATTTTCCGCGAGCAAGTATTTCGACAGTAGCCAGATGGCACCCTTAGTTGAGCTATAAACACCCATGTTGGGTGTTAATCGCTTACCATCGAAGCTGCCGCCCAAGGTGTTGTAGAGTGCGCCGGAGCCCTGCTGACGGAAACCGCGCACCGCCACTTGTGAGCCAAAAATCGTGCCTTTGAGGTTACTGTCCACCAGGGTATGTACCGTGGATTCGGGTAATTCATGCACCGCATAGCGCGCCGTGGCATGGCCTGCGTTATTAATCCAGATGTCAATGCCGCTGAATTGCTCAGCAGCTCGGTCCCAGAGCCCTTGTACGTCTGCCAGTTTGCTCACGTCGCATTGCGTACCAGCTGCTGTGCCGGGCCCCATGGCTGTTAACTCGCCAGCGACACGTTCGGCATCTGACTGACTTCGGCTAGAAACCATCACTTGGTGTCCGCGTTTGACAAATTCCTCGGCAAGACCTCGTCCGATACCTTTGGTGCTGCCGGTAATAACTAGCTTAGACATGAGTATTCGCTCTACGCTTTGAGGATATCGAGCAGATTGTCACGGCGAATTTGCGCCCATTCCATCATTAGCCACGGCGTAAATTGCTGGGGCTTGGCCTCAATTTCAACGGTCAGCTGTTCGGGCGTTACGTAGCGCCAGGCAGCGATTTCTTCCGGGTGTGCGGTGACTTGACCCTGATGCCTGCCAGCAAACACGGAGCAAAATTCACGCTCCGAGCCCAGTGCCCCGAAGCTCGCTTGATAGGTGAACTTATACAAAAATTGTAACTCGCAGCTCAGCGACAGTTCTTCGGCGATGCGTCGATGGGCCGCGGCCTCAGTTTGTTCACCAACACGGGGATGACTGCAGCAACTGTTCGACCAATAGAGAGGCCATAAGGGTTTGTGCTTGCTGCGTTGCTGTAGGAGCAACTGGCCGTCGTCATTGAAAAGAAAAACTGAGAAGGCTCTATGGAGAATTCCATCGCCACGGTGACAGTCCGCCTTCGAGCTGACACCAATTTCTCGATCGTCTTTGTCGACGAGTATCAACGACTCACATGGGCTGGAAACGGTCTCCCTAGCCGCGCTCACTGGTCACTGCTCGCTTGTAGCCGCAGGCAACGGAAGCCCTGTTGCTCGATGGCTTCTTCCACGGCTCTGACATTGTCGTCACACAGCGCGATCATCGCACCGCCGCCACCCCCGCCGGTCAATTTTGCCCCCAGAGCTCCGGCTCTGCGCGCAATGCCGATTAACCGCTCTAGTTCAGGCGTGGAAACCTGCAGGGCATTCAATAGTCCTTGGCATACATTCATTAATTCGCCCAGAGTTTGGATATTGCCGTCTTGTAAAGCGGATACGGCTTGTAGCACCAGCGCATCAATGTCATCGAAGATTTTTTCATAAAGCTTGGGGTTACGTTCTCTCGCGTCGCGAACATGTGCCACCGTCTTGGCCGTTAAGCCTTCATTATGAGTCATGCCCACGACAATGTTGAGGGGCCGGGTAATGTGCAAGGATTCCACCAACGCTGGGCTGCCGCGTCGGTACAGAGTCGCGCGGCCATAGGTTGCCAGCGTATTGTCGATGCCGCTGGGTTGGCCATGGGCTATTTTTTCAGATTCCAGGGCCAGCTCATTTACCCGTTCGTCGGTTAACTGCAATCCGAAGTGGATATCCAAGGCCCTAACAATAGCAACGGCCAGCGCCGCCGAACCGCCCATACCCATGCCCCGTGGCACATCCGGAAACACTTCGATGCGCATGGGCTGATCGCCCAAGCCGAGTTGATCCAAGATTACGCCCGCCGCTCGTTCGAAGGAGCGGCGTTGTTCCGGTGGCTTAGCCAATTGATACTCGATGCCCCAGCGGGGAATCAGCAGTTGGACACCACTGTCCGCATCTTCAACCACCGCGCGCATGGCCAGCGGGACCGGTACAGCGATGGCGTGGCGTCCATACACAACGGCGTGCTCGCCCAGTAGGATGACTTTGCCGTAGCCCACGCCGGCACCTTGTTCGGCGGTGCGTTTCCGGCGCTCAGGGCCGCGCCGCTCTTGTTGGAGCTCACGCAGAATTTCTTCCGCCCGCCAAACCTTGATATTTCCGTCCCGGAGTAAGGTTTCTAATACCTCATCGAAGAGTTCCGCCGGCGTGCCGGCCGCCTTTACCACGGTGCGCGCATGTAGATTCATGTGCCCGGTTTGAATGCCTTCGGTGGCCAGTGCGCGCAGTGCGCCGAAGTTTTGGGCCAAGCCGACCGCGACCATTACTTCCGCCAGCTCGGTGGCGCTCTCAACGCCAAGCAGCCGGAGATTCATCGCAACACCAGGATTAGACTCCAGGGGACCGCCGACAATACCCACTTTCATGGGCAGCTCTAGACGTCCGCGCAGATTGCCGTGGCCATCGGCCCACCACTGGGACATGGAACTGTAGCGTCCATGCCGCGCCGCATAAGCGTGTGCGCCCGACTCTATGGCCCGCCAATCGTTACCCGTGGCGAGCGCAACGGCGTCGATGCCGTTCATGATGCCTTTGTTATGCGTTGCGGCCCGATAAGGGTCAGCATGTGCGAAATCCGCCGCGATGATGATGCCATCACGCACGCGTTCACCATCAAATCCTTTTCCTTCTAAGGCGTCGACGGGCAAACAGACTTCTGCGCAGGCCAGAGCCCGGTCTGTCAGGTTCGACAGTATCCGCAAAAAGACTTTGCCCTCGGTCAGTGTTTCCACGAGCGAGGCGACGCCTTCGCACATTCCATTAACCAAGTTCGCGCCCATGGCGTCACGGGTATCAACCAGCAAATTAACGACGAGCATTTCTCCCGCCATGGATTGCATGGGAAAACTGTTGACCTCGATGTCTACCGCGCCACCGCCACGCGCCACCATGCGCGGGTGGAAGCTATTGGCAAGATCAAGGATTTCTTGCTTATGTTCAAGAACAGCAGCGCGGCCGCGTTGTAGATCGTCGACGCCCAGCACTTGAATCTGACCGATGAGGATCGGCGCCGTTGATGTGGTCGTGAATCCACCAGTTGGACGCGCGAGTTTTGCAGCGGCGCTCAGGGCAGCGACGATGGAAGGTTCTTCAACCGCCACGGGCACGACATACTCGCGGCTATTGATGAGGAAGTTTAAGGCCAGTCCGATGGGCATGCCGAGAACGCCGATGACGTTCTCGATCATCTTGTCGGCAGCATTGAGATTGAGTGTGGCTTCGCCCGCAGCCAGGCGGTCAAAATCTTGATCCGTCAGCAAGCCGCGATCGTGTACCGCCTGCACGCGTTCTCTGACGCTCATGCGATAGAAGTTCGGAATTCTAGACCCGCTCACTATGGGCTCCATGCCGCCAAAGAATCTTTAATGGTATGCGCCTGCTCGGCTCAATGGGCGAGTTGCACCGTAACAGGAAACCCGGATTTCTGCCAAATTGGCAGCCCGGATGCATTGCGTATTGCGCGATGCGACAATGTCCATTGCCCGCACCACCAAAGACAGGCTCCATGGAAAAACTCTGGTTGCAAAGCTATCCACCTGGCGTCCCGGCCGATGTTGATCTTGATCCCAATGAGAGCTTGGTTGACATTTTTGATCGCGCTTGCCGTAACTATCCTGATATGCCGGCCTTTACCAGCCTGGGCTGCACCCTTAACTATGCCCAGATGGATGATCTGACTGCGCGGTTTGCGGCCTATCTACAGAATGATTTGGGGTTGCAGCGGGGTGACCGGGTAGCCTTAATGATGCCAAACATTTTGCAATATCCCGTGGCACTGTTCGCAGTGCTGCGAGCGGGTTTAGTCGTCGTAAATGTGAACCCGTTTTACACCGGTCGCGAACTCCAACATCAATTGGCCGATAGCGGTGCCCGGGCGATCGTGGTGGTTGAGAACAGTGCCGCAACCTTAGCGAAAGTCGTGGCTGAAACACCCATCGAGCAGGTAATTGTGACGAAGATCGGCGACCTGTTGGGTTTTCCGCGACGCTGGGTGGTTAACTTCCTCGTGCGTCACGTTAAACGACTGGTGCGGCCCTACGACTTGCCCGCGGCCACAGATTTTAATCACGCCCTGATGCCTTCGCGCATGGGCTTGCGTCCTGATTCGATTACTAGTGCTGATATCGCCTGTTTGCAGTACACCGGTGGTACGACCGGCCTATCAAAAGGTGCGACGCTGACCCACGGAAACTTGGTTGCCAATGTGCGGCAAATCAACCTGTGGTTTTCATCGCGAATAAAACCAGGCATAGAAACCGTGATTACCGCCTTGCCCCTCTATCACGTCTATGCGTTGACCTGCAATTGCCTAGCCTATGTTGATCTTGGGGCGCATAACATTTTGATTCTTGATCCCCGTGATACTAAAGGTTTTGTAAACGAAATGGCGAAGTGGAACTTCACCGCCATGACAGGCGTGAATACCTTGTATCAAAGTTTGGCGGATTTTCCGGATTTAGATAAGGTAGATTTTTCCCATCTAAAACTAGTGTCAGCTGGCGGTATGGCTGTGCTGGAATTTACAGCCGCTCAATGGGCTAAGCGCACCGGTACATTTATATTGGAAGGCTATGGTTTATCCGAGACCTCGCCGGTACTAACCAGTAATCGGCCGGATCAAACTGCCTACAGCGGCAGCATAGGTTTGCCCTTACCGAGCACGGAACTCAGTTTGCGCGACGACGCGGGCAATGAGGTCCCGGCGGGCGAAGCCGGGGAAATTTGTGCCAAAGGCCCGCAGCTCATGACGGGTTATTGGCAGAATGCCGAGTCCACCGCAGCTGCCATGACCGACGATGGCTATCTCAAGACGGGCGATATCGCTGTGATGGACGAGCGCGGCTATTTCAAGATTGTTGATCGCAAGAAAGACATGATTCTTGTTTCAGGCTTCAACGTCTATCCCAACGAAATAGAAAATGTCGCGACCCTTCATCCTGATGTGCTGGAATGCGCTTGCATTGGCATTCCCGACGAAGATAGCGGCGAGGCGGTTAAGATTTTCGTGGTGCTAAGGCCGGGTGCCAGTTTGACCGAGCAAGAATTAATTGCCTATTGTCGCGCGAATCTGGCGGCCTACAAGGCGCCCGACCACGTGGAGTTTCGTGAGGAATTGCCAAAGTCTAATGTAGGCAAGATTTTGCGCCGTGCATTGCGGGATGCGGCCGACTGAACCCACCGCATCTGTCGCGCTGCGTAATGCGAGTGTCGTGCTGAATGCTTGCCGGGTGCTCCAGGAGATCAATTGGACCCTGCAAGCGGGCCGGCACTGGACAATTCTCGGCGATAACGGTGCGGGTAAAACCAGTTTTCTAAAGCTGATTGCCGGCGAGCTTTGGCCAGCGCCTGGTGGTCGGCGCATTTACAACTTTGGCAATGGCCCAGAGTTCGACGCCGTGGGCGCCCGTGCTGTCATTCGTTTAGTGACGCCGGAACTGCAAGATCGATTCATCCGGCGACGTTGGAATTTGCGCGCCGCAGACTTCGTTGCCACCGGTTTTGATGACAGTCCCATCCTGCGTCGGCATTTGCTAGCGAAAGAGCAGCGGGCTTTACAGCAGGTCTTGAGCAAGCTGAAGCTTGCTGAATTTGCTGAACGAAGTTTTTTGGAGTTGTCACGCGGTGAACAGCGGCGACTACTGATTGCCCGGTCGCTGCTGTCGCGACCCCGGATTCTGCTATTGGATGAGATTAACGATGGCCTGGATACGGCAAGCCGCAGTTTACTAGCAACGGTGCTGGACCATGTTGCTGCCGGCGGCACACAGTTCGTGCTGGCAACGCATCAAGCCGATGAATTGCCGGGGTTTGTCGACCGGGTGGCGACACTAAAGAAGGGGCGACTGCATACGATGGATCGCCGGCAAGCAAAAGTTTCCGAGCTTAAGGTTTCGATAACGCAGCCCCTTAGGCCTAAGCAGCGGGGCAGAGTGTTAATCAAGATTCGCCAAGCAGACTTGTTCCGCGGCCAGCGTCGCGTGCTTAAGAACATCAATTGGACTTTGCGGGCGGGTGAGCGTTGGCTCTTGCAGGGCGCAAATGGCAGCGGCAAATCGAGTTTTATTCGTTTGTTAAACGCGGATTTGCGACCGGCCGTCGGTGGTGAGATTGCATGGTTTGGTTTCACCTCACCGCCGAATGTTTGGCGTATCCGCCAGCGCCTTGGGTTGGTATCAGACGAACTGCAAGCGATTTATTCCAGTGCGATGACCGTTAGCCAATGCGTTGCCACGGGATTTAACGCCAGTATAGGTCGCATGCCGCTGATGGCGGCTAGCCAGCACCTGGCTGTGCGCAAAGCACTGCTTGCCTGCAATGCCGAGCAATTCGCGCAGCAATTTATTCAACAACTGTCCTACGGCCAATTTCGGCGAGTATTGTTGGCCCGTGCTTTGGTGCAGGATCCTGAGCTGTTGTTGCTGGACGAGCCGTTCTCCGGCCTAGACCAAGGTGCCGTAGCAGGCCAGCTGAAGATTCTTCGCAATCTCGTTCAAGGCGGTATAACGCTGGTGATGGCCAGTCATGACGGGTTGCCCAGCACGAATTTGTTCACGGGTCAGTTATCCATTCGGGACAATCAATTGCAGGCGTCAAACTGAATTCCGGGTCCCGTTTCTAGTCGGTTTGGTTGTGGGCCCCAGATCGCCAGTAGATTTTGTGCTCGAGCTGCGTGCCGCGACTATTTAAGACCGGCGCGACTTGGCCTTGCGAGCGTTTTCCGCTTGCGCAACGGCGTTCCAGTGATCCTCGTGAACCCAGCCCGCAACGAAGTGGTTTTCTTCCACGGAACTGAGGGCTTGGTGCAGATGACGGCGATGGGCGAGCATGAGTGCTTTGAAGCCGCGCATGACCTTGACGCTGCGCGCAAGATAGCCCTCGATAAATGTATCGATGCAGTCGGATAGCGTTTCGTCGGGTCTAGTCACGCGATTAATGAGGCCAAGGGCAAAGGCTTCGTCGGCGCCCAGACGCCGGCTCGATAGCAGAATTTCCAGTGCCCGCGGTGCGCCCAAAGCGGCGATCAGATCGATACCACCGCCCCAAGCCGTGGTCAGATTGAGCTGCGCTTGGAGAAAGCCGATCTCGGCGTTTGTGGAGGCCACACGTAAATCGCAAGCCATGGCCAGTTCAGCGCCACCGCCCAATGCCAGGCCATTAAGGCCGGCGATGACCGGTAGCGGGAATTGACGGATCGAATCCAGGGCAAGGCGAGCGCGTCGCGACATGTCGCAGGCCGCCTCATCGGTGCGAATGGCATCGAGTTCTTTGAGATCGCCACCGGCGGCAAAACACTTTTCGCCACTACCAGTGATTACCGCGCAACGCAGCTCGTTGTCGTCGACATATTTCGCCAAGCTTGCGGCAATTTCATCGAGCAAACTGAGATTGAGCGCGTTGCGCTGTGCCGGTCGATTGATGGTTAGCTGCAACAGCCCCGGTGTTTGTTTGACGAGGAGCGGCGAGTCGGGCATGGAAGCTGAGTCGGGTGGCCGGCTTGCGTCTAGAAATATAGGCGCATGATGCATTCTGCCACGCAGGCCGGACGTTCTTGATTCTCTATCTCCACGGTATATTTTTCCGTCAATTGCAGACTTTCCTTGACAGCTTCCGCTGCCATTAAGGTACAGCGTGCGCGAATGCGGCTGCCCACACGCACCGCGTTCGGAAAGCGGAGTTTATTCAGCCCGTAGTTAATCACGCTGGTTACGCCGGGAAACAACGGCTTGTCGGCATCCACCAAGCCGCGCAATTGGGGGTATAGGGACAAACTCAAGTAGCCATGGGCAATAGTACCGCCGTAAGGAGATTCGCTAGCCGCGCGTTCTGGATCGACGTGAATCCATTGCTTATCGCCGGTGGCATGGGCAAAGTTGTCGACGAGTTCTTGGGTGACGGTCAACCAGTCGCTCACATGCAAGTCTTCGCCAATTTGGTTTTGTAGTGTTTGCAGCGTATCAGCCAATGCCATGATGAATGCCTAGATTTTCATTTATTTATGGATCGATGCTAGCAGATCGCTGGGGGCCAGCGTCAAACTGAGGTCCGCGCCGTTCGCGTAGATACAAGATTAAGGCGGCGATGCCCACCAGCAGATTCAGCACGCCCATGAGTATGAATGGCGCACCCGGTCGCCAGAGGCCGAACAATTGACCGCCAACCCAGCTGCCGACCAAAGTACCGATCGCACCGAAAAAACTAAATACGCCGATGATCGAACCGGCGATGGGCGAATCAGCCTCCTGGGAAATTAGGGTTTGACCCGCCAGTATTGCGCCGATTTGGCCGACGCCCAGGATTAACGCGGCAGCTATAGCGTAATCGCTCAGGGGATCGGTGCGAAAGCCGAAGAGTAGATAGCCGAAGGCCGCCATGCCCATGCCTATCATTAAGGCTGCGACGCGATTAACGCCGTCGTTTAATATCCCGAGTAGGGGTGCGGCCAGCAGGCTGGCAACCGCGACAATGCCAAATTGCATGCCGGCTTGTCCCTGCGCTTCGGCTGGGCTCAAGCCTTTGGCGATGCCCGCTTGAGAAATCCATAGCGAAATATAAGTGCCAATAACCACAACATCGCCTCGTGCCGCGAAGGCGGACGCATAGGCGACGGCCACGCGAGGATTTCGGCCGGCCGATAGACCTTCGGCCAACAACCTGGCCAGGCTTTGCCGCTTATGCTCTTTGCCCGTCCGTGCGCCACGCAGGCCAAACAAGCTAATTATCGCGCTGAGCACACACAGACCGGCCACTAAGGCCAAGGCAAGCCGGCTGGCCACCAGGGCTTCAAAGCCCGACGCTTCCAGCCATTTGGGCAGATTGCCGCCGACATAGCCCAAAACGCCAATGCCCAGTCCATTCATCACGCCGAGCAGTGCAACGAGTTTGCCGCGGGATCGTTCTTGCGGATAGTCGGCCAGCAGCGTGGAGTAGCTCGCCACCAATGCCGCCGCGCCGATCGCATACACACCCCGGATGAGCGCCAAAATTAGGGGCGAACCGGCCCACGGGTAGGCGGTGAAGCCCAAGGCAATGACGAGATAGCCGAACACAATGACGGGCCGCCGGCCAAGCCGGTCAGACAGTGCGCCGAATGGACCGACCAGGCAGAGTAGAATGACTTCCTGCAACACCGCTAGGTTGGCCGTCATGGCACCCTGGGAATCGCGCGGTATGCCTAGGGTAAGTTCCAGCACGATGGGCTGGATAAAATTGATAAAAGCCATGAACGGAATACCCGTCAGGCCCAGGTAGAGCAAGGTCAGGCCATTGAATCGGGAGACGCCGGCTTGCAGATGGATGTAGCCCAGGCGGTGGCCGGCGCTGTCGTTATTGTTCATGCTTGTTCCCGGCCTATGCGACAACCAAACGCCGCTGTTGAATTGGCTTCATGTGATTTTCGACGCGAACTTGACTCTGGATGTGATCGGCGCATGACCGCGTACACCGACGCGATTGTAGCTGCATGGCTGTGGCATTGCTGCATTTGCTGGTCGAGATGAGATTTTCGCGTCAGCTTGTCAGTTTGACAGAACATCAGGCGGACCCACCTGCCTCACAGTTGCCGACATTGGCCGGAACTTAGGGTCTGAATTGGACTCCAAGCCTATGCTAGGCCCGTGGCTAGTCGTTATATAATCTAACGAACTGGGTGTGTAGCGGGGCCCAGGTGCTTGCAGCATGCAAAAAATACTTTTTACCCAATTAGCCTGGTTGTCAATTTACTTGGCTGCCTGTAGTTCGTCAGGTTTGACGGTGCCCGGTTCGAGCACGGGTAACGCGCCCGTGGGCAATCCGACGGGCGCACCGCCATCCACGCCGTTTCCCACCCGCAGCGGAGGCGGTGATGGCTTGCCCAGTCCCCCGTCATCGGGCCAGCCGGATAGCAGTACCGGTGGTTTGCCGGACGCGGGTATGGAACCGGAATCTACAAATTCCGGCGCGGGTACCCCCGGTGATGGCCGTGATCCAAGTGACGTATTCGATGAGTCTTTAGGCGACTTCGATGGCCGGATGCAGCGCGAGCGCGACGGCATGGCTGGCTCGGGGGCGGGCGTTGAGCGTCGTGAGCAAAGCGATTCCGAACAAGTCCAGGAGGCGCGCAATGGCGGCAGTATTTCGGGTCCCTCGACTCCGGGCGGTTTTCCCGATACGTCGGCGCCGACAGGCAGCGCTGAGCCGGGCGGAACTCCGCAGACGGGGGAGAACAGTGAAGATGGCGCTGCTGGCCAGGATGAAGTGCAAAACGACGGTGAAGGCGGATCCAATCCGGGCAGTCAGCGCGACGGTGCAATGGTTGGTGACATTCCCGAGGATATTCCCGAAAGCGACGCAGGCGATGACCAAGTCGCAAAACAAATTCGCGAAGCCGCCATGGCGGAAACTGATCCGGAGATTCGTGAAGCCTTATGGGAAGAATATCGGCGGCAAACCGGTATTAGGAAGCAATAGTTCGCAGTCTTGCCTATGGATATCTCGACGAAATCTACCGCTGATTGCTTACGCTTAGTCGTCATCGCGCTATTGATTGGCACGCTCGGCGCATGTTCAGCGTCGCGAAATATTCAGTATGAGACCGTCGAAATGGTACGCGCTGATGTTGAAGTGCCCGCTGACGCGCTACTGGATGTCGGGATATTGCTATTCGACCCCGGCGTGCCCGATGACCAGGTGGACCCAGAAGGCACTGTTTTTCCAGATGTGCGTCGGGCCGAAGCACGCTATATGCCGTTCCACCTGAAGAATACCTTGGAAGCCTCGGGCTTTTGGGGCTCAGTTTGGGTATTGCCTGAAGCTTCCGAAGCCGTTGACTTGTTGGTTTGGGGGCGGGTTGATCATTCTGATGGGCTGAGCGTAATTGTCCGAGTCGGTGCTTGGGATGCCACTGGCAGAGAGTGGTTAAACAAAAAATACGAAACTAAGGTTCCCGAAAAAGCCTATTCCAACTACCGTGATAAGAGTCAGGATCCTTACCAGAACATATTCAATAACGTGGCCAACGATCTCTTGGCGATTCGTGAGGCCATGAGCGCGAAGCAGTTGGTGGCCGTTCGTCAGGTTGCCGAGTTGCGATTCGCAGCTGATTTGGTGCCGGCGGCTTTCGAGAGTTACCTAGAATCGCAAGACGATGTTTATCAGATTCGCCGGTTGCCTGCCGAAGATGATCCGATGTTCGGCCGGATGTTAGCAGTGCGAGACCGCGAGTATTTATTGCTCGATACGCTCAATGATTTCTATTCAAGTTTATATTTCGAGTTGACGGAGCCTTACGAGGATTGGCGGAAGCTGTCACGTGAAGAAACGATAAAGTACCAGGAGCTGAAGCGCTCGGCACGGATTCGCCAACTACTCGGCTTGGCAGCAATTCTCGGTGCCGTCGCATACGAATCGTCCGGCGGTAGCAATAGCGGCATCACGACCGCCGCGATTTACGGTGGGGTGCAAGGTTTAAGCAGTGGATTTGGCAAGTCTGCAGAAGCGGAGATAAATCTCGAATCTTTGCGCGAACTGGGCGAGTCTTTCGACGCTACCGCCCAGCCTTTGCTGGTTGAAGTCGAGGGTCAAACTCGTCGTTTGACCGGTACTGCTGAGGAGAAGTATCGTGAGTGGCGGCGCTTGTTGCGGGAAATTTATACCGCTGAAACGGGTTTGGCGGACACGACCGAGCAGCCGCTAGACGACGCTGCAGACATTGCGCCCAACTGAGCTTGCGTTTCGGCAAGCGACAGATTTTTACCGTCGGCCATAGACATCACGGCCGACCGATTTCGGTCGATCGGCCTGAGCCACACTAGTCTATTCAATAAAGTCGTTGAGCGGTTGTATGGCTGAACTAATCGAAGACCAAGTGCTGTCCGGGCGATTTCAATTGCGAAATCGCTTGTCGGCAACCCATACCAGTGAAGTATGGTTGGCCAACGACCTGGCGCAAAACGATTTCGTCACGCTAAAGTTCATCGACCAGGCTTTGTCAGCGAATGCACAACAACTTGAGCAACTGCGCGCTGAGTATAAAAAAATGCAGTCGCTCACTCATCCCGGCATCGTGCGGGTATTCGGTTTGCATGAGAGTGACGGCCGGCACTTTATTGTCATGCAGTACGTGGATGGCGAAGACTTACGATCTCTGCGCGGTGAGGCCTATCAAAATATTACCGCGCTTGCTTTGGTCCTCTGTGATGCCATCGACTACGCGCATCGCAAAGGTGTTGTGCATCGAGATTTGAAGCCGTCCAATGTGTTAATCGACAATCGAGGTGCCTGTTTTTTAACCGACTTTGGAATCTCGGCGGCGGTAAATGCTGAGCGGGACAATTTGCGCGGCGGAGGAAGTTTGCCGTTTATGAGTCCCCAGCAACTCGATAATGAGCCAGCGACGGTGGCTGATGATGTTTACGGCTTCGGTGCGCTACTTTACGAGCTGATCAGTGGGTCGCCCCCTTTGCACCCGAATATCAATCCCGATCGCGTACGCACCGAAATTCCGGTGCCCATAGCAGCTGATTGCCGGGATCAGGATTTGCCACCCGCGCTAAGCAGGCTGATTGCCGCCATGCTCGATAAGTCGGTGGCGGCGCGGCCCGCGGGAATGGGCGCGGTGCAAGCGGTTCTGGAGGAGGTACACAATGACAGTCAGGCGGCTGTCGAGGCGGGCCGTGAAACCATCCGACCAATATCCAGAAGATCGGCGCCCGGCGCTCCGACAAGTATGGGTGATACGGCGCTACCACCACTAAAAATCGCCAAAGAAAAGAAGCAGGGCGTTTCGGCCGCAATGGCAGTGAGCGGATTCGCCTTGCTGTTGGGTACCGCCCTTGTTGTTATGTTTGTATTACCGTCCATGGTGGCGGAGAAGGGTCCCCTCATCGATCGCGCGCGACCAGAGCCGCCGCGGATAAAGTCCACACCGGCAACTGGGCCACAGTCATCTGTGGTTGAGCGAGAGGTGGCCGACAGGATTCTTGGCGAACTCTTGCCCGTGGAAGACGGGCTACGCTCGCGTGGCGTGGCACTTTGGGGTGGTGGCGATTGGGCTGAAGTTACCAAGCTGATTGAGCGTGGCGACCTTGCTTACCGGGAACGGAACTTTTCGGCAGCCGCCGAGGCTTATCAAGATGCTCTGTCCAACGCGCAACCGATGGTTTCGCGCGCGCAGGACGTTCTTGCTGGCGCTTTGGCCGATGGACAAGCGGCGCTACTTGAGGGTGATTTGCAAAGCGCCGAAGCAGCCTACAGCCTGGCGCAGGCTATCGATGCAAATAATTCGATAGCTAGCGAGGGCCTGGCGCGCACCGCCCGCTTGCCGGAAGTGTTACAAATAATGGCCACCGCCAGCGACCTAGAATCGAAAGGTAATTTTCTAGCTGCCGCTGATGCCTACGCGGCAGCCCTGGAAATCGATCCGGATTGGCCGGCGGGGCAAGCGGGCTTGGAGCGCGCAGGCAAGGTTGTTCAGCAGACACAGTACGAAATGCAAATGGCGGCGGGCTATGCTGCGTTGGCGGCAGAAGATTTTGCCGGTGCGACGCGTGCCTTCCAAGCGGCCTTGCAAATTCGGCCCGGGGACGCAGACGCCACATCGGCGGTTCGTCAGCTTCAGGCCGAGCAGGGCATAGCAAAAATATCGGAGTTAGAAAACGAAGCCCGGAAACTCGAGTCCGCTGAGCGTTGGACCGCGGCCGCGGAAAAATATCAGGCGGTGCTGGCCTTGGATTCTGGCCTGCTCGCGGCGCGGGAGGGCCTCGAGCGGGCGCGGGCGCGAGCAGGTCTTGTCAAAGCGGTAGAAGAAGCCATCGGTTTACAAGATCGTTACTATGAAGACCGTATTGTTCGCCAAGCCAAGGACGTCTTGGCTCAGGTCAATGGCTTGCAAGATCCGGGCATCAAGCTGCGAACGCGCGCGGATGAACTTGATCGCTTATTAGCGCTCGCTGCTAAACCTGTGGATGTACGTTTTCGGTCAGACGGTCTGACCGAGGTTACGGTCTACAAAGTCGGCCGCTTGGGTAAGTTTTCCGCGCAGATCTTGCCGCTGCGGCCTGGGCGCTATGTTGCGGTCGGTAGCCGTAACGGTTACCGCGACGTGCGCAGAGAATTTAAAGTGGACAGTAACGGCCAAACACCTGTCGTGGACATTAGCTGCCGGGATCCCATATGAGTCTGGCCATGCAGGTCGTTCGCCCGCAAGGCACGCAAGAATTTTCCGACGCGGACCTACCGCTGATCATCGGCACTGCCGTTGAAGCGCAAGTACGTATTCCCGGCGCGCTCGGTGCTGCGCAGGTGGCGACCATCAGCATGCTCGATGGTCGCCCGTTTCTTCAGCCCATTGGTCAATATGATGGCCTTGAACTCAATGGCGAAGCCCTTGCCGGCGCGAGTTGGTTATCCGATGGGGATGTCATCGGCGTAGAAGCTGTGGCCATCGCCTGTGAATTCGGCACAGATCTGTGGCGCTTTGTGCTGAGCTTTCCAGAGTCTGACTATCAGACTTTGCCGCCGGATTCCACGCCTGCGGGTGCCGTGGAAGGTATTGCCATCGATCCGGTTGCACGCCGCAATACCTTAGCTGTCCGCGAAAGTGCGACACCGGCAGGCTCTTCAGTCCCTTGGCGAAAACTGCTAGGCGGTGCTTTGTTTGTGTTGCTGTGCCTGGTGCTATTTTTGTTTACCGCGCGTGCGGTGCGCATCGAGGTGAATGCGCCTGATGCCGTGCTTAGTATCGCGGGCCCTATCGTGAAACCGAAATTTGGCGGTCGCTATTTGTTATGGCCGGGCGACTACCAGGTCAGCATTGAAGCCGACGGCTATCAAGCCAATAGTTTTCCCTTGCCGGTCAGTCGCGAGGCTAACCAAACGTTTAGTTTTGACCTGGAAAAGTTACCAGGAATGTTGGTCGTCAAAGCTCAGCAAGGCGTTATTGGTCAAGTGGCCATCGATGGCGTGGACGTCGGCTCCCTGCCCACTGAGCTGATAGAATTGCCGGCCGGTAAGCACAAGATCGAAATTGCTAGCGAGCGCTACCTGCCCTTCGTTAGCGAAATTGATTTCCCGGGTCTTGGGCGGCAGGAAGAATTCGTCGCCGAACTGCAGCCCGCCTGGGCAGATGTCAAAGTAAATACCTCACCTGAGGGGGCTACCGTCAGCATAGACGGTGACCAAGGCGGTGTTACGCCAACTAGCATCGAGGTTTTGGCCGGCAGCCATGACCTACTATTCCAGTTGGATGGCTACAAATTAGGGCGCGCAGCGGTGACTGTGGCAGCCGGTGAGCAGATTGAATTGCCGCCCATTGAGCTGGAAGCCGCCGACGGCTTACTCACGGTAAGCAGCGAGCCTAGCAATGCGGCGGTGAGTATTGACGGGCGTTATCGTGGCACAACGCCGGTTGACGTTGAGTTGGCGCCGGGGTCCAGTTATCAACTCATCGTGTCCAAACCCGGGTACGGAACGGCGCGCCAGCGGGTGGCAATGGAAACTCGCGAGGGCAAATCCCTGCGAGTAAAACTCAAGGCGCGCGTGGGCGAGTTGATTATTCGCCCGCAGCCCGCTGGTGCCGAAGTTTTTGTTGACGGGCAACGCGTGGGGGTGGGTGAACAAGCGCTGACTTTACCCGCGCGTCCAACCCGGATTGTGGTGCGCAGCCCAGGCTTCGTCGACTTCAAAGATGAAGTGACGCCAAAACCGGGCTTGCCGCAAATTCTCGACGCAAAATTGCTAACCGAAGCCGAGTCCGTGTTGGCCGCCACGCCGAAGCAAATTAAAACGAGCCAAGGGGGAGTTTTACAGCTGGTGTCACCGGGGAGTTTTGCAATGGGTACGGCTCGTCGTCAACAAGGTCGTCGCCCGAATGAATCGCGGCGAGCAGTCAGCCTGACCCGTAGTTTTTATTTGGGTTTAAAAGAGGTCACTAATACAGAGTTCCGCGCATTTCGGTCGCGACACACATCCGGCGGAGAAAAGTATCGCGAACTGGCTATTGGTGATCATCCCGTCGTCTTACTGAGCTGGGATGACGCTGCTGCATTTTGCAATTGGTTAAGTGAAAAAGACGGCTTGCCCGCGGCCTACGAAAATCAAGAGGGTCAGTTGCGCCTCGTGTTGCCTACCACTATCGGCTACCGTTTGCCGACAGAAGCGGAGTGGGCGTGGGTGGCTCGGTATAGCGCGGGCGCTGACACCCGCCGTTATCCTTGGGGTAATAGATTGCCGCCAGCCGAAAACGCTGGAAATTTTGCCGACCGATCCGCCGACGGCCTCGTTGCAAACGTGTTGGCGAATTATGGTGACGGCTATCCGGTTTCTGCGCCCGTTGGTAAATTTCAGCCGAGTCCCTTGGGGTTCTATGACTTGGGTGGCAATGCAGCAGAGTGGGTGCATGATTGGTATACGGTTTACTCTGGTGCGGCGGGCGACGGCGCTGACCCGCGCGGCCCAGATACGGGGCAATACCATGTGATCCGCGGTTCTAGTTGGCGGCATGCCAGCATCAGTGAATTGCGCTTGGCCTACCGCGATTTTGGCAATCAGGGTCGCCTCGACGTAGGCTTCCGATTGGCGCGCTACGCGGAACCTACAGCGGAGGATAAGTAATGCAGGCTGTGAGGATGCTGGCCATTATCGGTCTCGCTGTGGGGTTGCTTACGACCTCGCAAAGCAAAATTGGCTTTATTAGCTTAGCTTTTGCCGCTGACGAAAATATTGTCTTGGCACAGGGCGATGCGTCATCGACTGAAACGCCTGAGAACGATCAGATTGCCGCGCAGGAACTTTCAGAAGAAGCAATGGCAAAGGAGCTGGAAGAAATCGAGGCGGCTGCTGGTGTTGAAGACGCCGAATCAATAAAGGAGTTTAATCCGTCGCGACCTTTGCCGGCTGATCTGCCCATAGAGTTGCCATCAGATATTTAGCACGGCCACTAGCGTCGTTCTGGAGACCCAATGAATAGAAGTTTTTCCAACGAGTTTGTTTTTCAGCTATTTTCTTTGATCGTCGCCTTGATTATCGTGCATGCTGTCTACGTGTCTATCGTACGGCCCAACGCAGCAGCCATTCAGGCGGAACAGCGTGTGCTTATCCAGGAAGACCCGGACTATATTCCCGAACGTTCATTGTTCGTGATTATTCAGGACTATGAGCAGGAAGCCTGTTTCGTTTTGATGCTGTGGGCTTTTTCCATCATGGGCTATAAGGCCTACTACGCAAATCGTGAACGGTCCCTGCTTGATCGGGAGTTATTGCCCATCGCGGACGGCGTGCGGATATTGCCCGAAGATACCCGGGAGTATGCACGGCAACTGCAATCCTTGCCCGAGCAGCAACGTAACTTGTTGTTACCTAGAGCCTTGCTGAGCGGCTTGCAGAGATTCGGCGCGACCCGAAATGTGCAAGACGTTTCCTCGGCGGCGCATACCCTGGTGAATTCCGAGGCCGAACGATTGGAGTCCGAGCTGTCCATGGTGCGTTACATCGCCTGGGCTATTCCATCCATTGGGTTTATTGGTACGGTGCGCGGGATCGGCTCGGCGCTGGGTTTGGCGCATCGGGCCGTGGATGGCGATATCAGCGGCGTCACCGAGAGTTTGGGCGTGGCCTTTAATTCAACCTTCATCGCGCTTTTGATCAGCATCGTGCTCATGTTTATCGTGCATCAATTACAGCTACTGCAAGAGCGCTTGGTCTTTGAGACGGAAAACTACCTAGATCAAAATCTAATTCGGCATTTACATTCGAGTTAAGACGAATGGCGATTCTCGGTTTCGACCTCAATGACAGCGCCCTGTTAGGTTATGCCGACGGCACGGTGTTGTTTCGCGAGCCTGGTTACGCTCTGGCGCAGCAGGACAATCTGCTGTTGGGGTGGGACGCTTGGCACACCGCTCGAAGGTTTCCCCGTGAGCTGCAAAATCGTCATTGGTCGGAGCTCGCCGATGAGGTTTTGCCGCTGCCTGTCGCCGCGGCGAGAACTTCGGCAGACCTAGTGCATGCACATCTGTCGGCCTTGCGGGCCGGCCTGGATATTGACTGCGAATCCGTGAGTTTCGCCGTGCCTGGTTATTGGACTTCGGCGCAATTGGGTTTGCTATTGGGGATCGCCAATGAGTTGTGTCTATCCGTGGCCGGTTTCGTGGATTCCGCGATCGCGGTGACGCGCCGCGAATATCCGGGGCGCGACTTGTGGCATATCGAGCCATCCTTGCACGGTGTGTGCGTGGCGCAGCTTGATCAGGCGTCGGGAGCGGCCATTGCCCAGCGCGAATTTTTCCCGGGATTGGGTATTGAATCCCTGGAGCGTCAATGCGCCGAATTTTTTGCCGCGGGGTTCCTAAAGGCGGCGCGATTTGATCCGCTGCATGACGCGCAAACGGAGCAATATTTATACGACCAGCTGGCCCAATGGCTGGGCGAGCTAGCCCGGGAACACAGCACCGCAGCTGAAATTTCGTACCAGAACAGCCAATTTACAGCGGATTTTTCGCATTCTGACTTGGCTGGCGAACTGGTGGCCAACTGGCAACCTCTGCTGCAAAAGCTGCGGAGCGTATTGCCCTCCCAAGGTTCAGCCGTGGTGCAAGTGCCAGAGGCTTTGGCCCGATTTCCCGGTTTGATCGATCAGCTCAGTAGTTTGCCGAGTGTCGAGCTGTATATGTATGAAGCCAGCGCCGCGGCTCGTGGCGCCTGTCGTCCCGTCGTTATTTCCGCGTCGCGAGATTCTTTGCGGTTATTGACCGCTTTACCTTGGGATCAGCCCGCGCAATCCGCCACCATGAACCCAACTACGACTGCAGGCCAATTGATCCGGCCGACTCATTTGCTGGCCGGCGACCGAGCCTATCCCTTGTCGTCGCAGCCATTTGTCATCGGGGTGGAATTGCCCGCTGGAGATTGCGGTTTGACCGTCGCGGCGGGTTCGGCTGGCGTGTCTCGTCAACATTGCTCGATACGCGAACAGGCGGAGCAGCTGGTGCTCGTTGATCACAGCCGCTTTGGTACCCGCTTGAATGGACACCTAATCGAAGGTTCGGCGGTTTTGCAGTCCGGCGATGTGATCGGCCTGGGTACGCCGACCCTGGAGTTTCAGCTGATTGCCGAGGTGCCTGCCGGTGGCTCGTAAGCGATTCAATGTATTTAGTCTATCGTTTCTAGATGTGATGTCCTGTGGTCTGGGGGCGGTGGTCTTGTTTTTCATGGTGATCAACGCGCAGGTCGCCACGCGCGCCGGACGTGCAAATCAGGCCTTATTGGCCGAGACCAATAAGCTTGAAGAAGAGGTACTGAATGGACGCAAGAATCTCGTGCGCATCCGCAATTCACTGGAGTCTGATACCGCTGAGCAAGCAACCACCGAAGGCGAGGCCGATCGAATCGAGGCCATGCTGCAACAAATGATCGAGGAGTTGGCCGAGTTTGACAATCAGACCGTGGCTCAGCAAGAGAGTATCGAGCAGCTAAAGGCCGACATCGAACGCTTGGAAGCCGCAAAACGACGGCTAGCGGCCCGAGCGGCGGAGGCGGACGAAGATGGCCGAAAAATACGCAGCTATGTGGGCGAGGGTAATCGCCAGTACCTGACGGGTATGCGCATGGGCGGGCGCAGGGTGCTAATACTGGTCGACACATCGGCGAGCATGTTGGCGCGTACCTACGTTAACGTGCTGCGGTTTCGCAATCTGTCGGCGGCTGACAAGCGGCGAGCGCCCAAATGGCAACAGGTGGTGAAAACCGTGGACTGGTTAACCACACAATTGACGCCGGGCGCACGCTTTCAAATTTATGGCTTTAACGAAGAAGCGAAAAGTGTTCTGCCGGGAACCGATGGTCGCTGGCTTGAAGTGACTGACGGCAGTAGTCTGACGAAAGCGGTGGAAAATTTTCGGCGATTAGCCCCTGAAAAGGGCAGCAGCCTGCATAAGGCATTTCAGGCCGTTGGCCGTTTAGATCCCAAGCCAGACAATATCTATCTGATCACAGACGGCTTGCCCACCCAAGGATCACGGGTGCCGGGTAAGGTCGAGAAGGTGGCGGCCGATCGCCGGGCAGATTTCTTCAATCGCGCGATTAAAGAGTTGCCGGGCCGAATTCCCGTCAATGTTTTGCTCTTTCCCATGGATGGGGATCCCAGTGCATCCGCGTATTATTGGCAGCTCGCCTTGTCTACTCGGGGATCGATGTTAACCCCTGCCAGAGATTGGCCATGAGAAAGCGGCGCGATACCGAGACCTACAGTTTGTCCTTCTTGGATGCGATAACCTGTGGGTTCGGTGCGGTGATTCTGCTGTTGGTATTGATAAAGATTTACGAGCCGCTGACCATTGAGCGCAGCAAGGCGGAAGTTGAGGCCTTGCTCGCTAAGCTTCAGGAGGAGCTGTTCGATATTCGGGGCGAAACAGCGGTGTTAAACCGCGACATGATTACCGTTCAAGAGCAGCTATCAGACTCGAAGGCGCGGCTGGCCAGGTTGCGAGGTGATTTATCCAAAATTCGGGGGCGCTATGATGCTTCCCAGGATGATGCTTTGCTGGATAGCGGCGAGCGGGGTGAGCTGGCGGCCGCTCGGCAGACTCTGACGGAGGAAATGCGGCGTTTGCTGGCTAATTATCGGCCACCGGAAGACGATACGACCGTTGGTGGGGTGCCCGTGGATAGCGAATATATCGTTTTCGTTATCGATACATCGGGGAGTATGTTTCAGGGGCCTTGGCGTTTGGTGCTAAAGAAGGTCCGCGAGGCCCTCGATGTTTATCCGCGCGTTAAGGGTATCCAAGTACTGAACGACGAAGGCAAGTACATGTTTTCCAGTTTTGCTGGTAAGTGGATGCCCGACTCAAAGGTCGCTCGGCGGAATATCATCAATCGCTTGGCAAACTGGAATCCATACAGCGACTCTAGCCCTGTTGAAGGCATCGCTGAGGCCATTAACACCTTCTACGAGAAAGACAAGCCCATGAGTATTTATGTGTTTGGTGATGACTTTCCGCGGGGGCAGGTAGAAGCTGTGGCCCGCTACGTTGAAGGAATTAACAAGGCGGACCAGTTCGGCAATCGGCTCGTTCGCATTCACGGTGTTGGTTTTCCAACGCAGTTGGCGGGAGGCCGTTTCCGCAATGCCGTGCAATTCGCAAATTTGATGCGCACCTTGTGCGAGCGCAATGGGGGTACCTTTGTGGCCTTGACGAGCTTGCAATAGCTAGTCTTCGATGGGCCTGCACCGTCGGTGGGCGGTTATTCGAATCGCTGATTTTCGTTGGTGTCGTTTGTATGCCAGCTGGTTGATGGGGAGATAAATTGAGTAGTCATGAAGACTTAGTCAAGCGTCGCTGCAAGCCTTGCGAAGGGGGCGTTCCTCCGCTGGAGCGCGACGCAGTCAGAGAACTCATGCGCGCGCTGCACGCGGATTGGTCCTTGAGCGAAGACAGTTTATCCATCAGCCGCGAGTTCAGGTTCCACGGCTATCATCGAACCATCGCGTTTGTGAATGCAATTGCCTGGGTTGCGGAGTCCGAGGGGCATCACCCGGATCTAGAAGTACACTATGGCAAAGTCAATTGCCTGTGGACTACCCATGCGATTAATGGCTTGTCCGAGAACGACTTTATTTGTGCCGCCAAGATTGATCGCCTAATGGATTGACGACCTGGACTGCCGCGGGTCGCGAGATCTAGGCCGGCGAACGTGATGGCTACCGGGTTCGCCCAGGCGCGCGCCACCGCGCAGGGTAGGCGATGAACTGCGCTGTTTTTTGTGCAACACTGGTCCTATGGCCTAGCCTTCGCAGCGCCAAGGCCCCAGGGGCGCTGATGCGTGGAAGAATCCAGGGTGCGCACCACCGCTGCTTTTGGGTCTTGGTTCATCTGATTAATAAGGAGAGTTCTATGTGCAAAATATCGCCACTGAAAATAGGCCCCGTTGCTGCCGCATTCACATTACTGCTAGCAGTCGCTATTCCTGGCCTCGCGCTGGACCTCAGCACGCCCGAGGGCAATCTTGCTGCTATGCGTAAGATTCAGTGTTCGATGAACGATGGTGAGGTTTTCACCTACGGTTGGCATGGCCATGTATTCAGTCGCGTCGCAGGCGAAGCCGATCGTCGCCTATTTAGAGTGGAGGGCATGAATATTCGCCAATGCGGACCATTGCCCGATGCATCCGCCGGCCCCGGCTTCAAGCAGGTAACGCGTGAAATCCTGCTTTACCAGAATCCTGATACGGGCGAGGTTGTTGATCAGTGGGAAAATCCCTGGACGGGTAAGACCGTAGACGTGATTCACGTAACCAACGACCCCGTGAATCAGACTTATCGTGCCGTGGGGCGCGATGGCCGCAAATTTATTTTGCCTTTTAGTCAGCAGGGTAACAGCTGGTGGTTAACGTCTACGGTGCCCTTGTTTTATCCCAACCCCCTGGCTGGCGAATACCAGGAATATATTGGCGGCACCTACCATGCCACTGAAATGTTCAATTTTTTTGGCAATCTCGACGAGCTCATGGACGACAAAAAGAATTCGGTATCCGCGCAAGTGGGTTGGGTGCGAGTTTCCCGCTGGTTGCCTTGGATGGAGATGGGTGATCGAGCAGGACTTTTGTACTTCCATACTGCCGGCGGCAAACTTGACAGCTATGATGACCTATCCAAGGGCCTGCGATCATGGATTGCAAAGAACTCACCGGAATATGCCAGTCCGCCACCCCTGAACGATGAACGCCGCAACGAAACCAGTTGGACGTTCTTCAAGAAAGTCTTGGATGCTCGCTAGGGGCTACTGGATTTAACGACATGAGTAGCAGTATCGACGTGCGCAATCCGCGCAGCGGCGCGATTGATTATCAGATTAACCCGCCCAGTCCAGCGCAACTCGCAAGCCTTGCCAAAAATCTTCGTGAAGAGCAAGGCGCTTGGCAAGCTCGTGGGGTCGATGAACGTTGCCGTTTGCTTAAGGCTTGGTGCGATGCTCTGCTCGCCGATGCGCAGGACCTGGTCGCTGCGCTGTCTGTGGACACGGGGCGTTATGCCATTGCCCTGGCAGAGCTTTATGGTTTGCCGTCCATGGTTGAGCGCTGGAGTCGTGCTGCGCCGCGCTTGTTGGCGAATGCCGATGCCCGTCCGTCGGTGACCGACGGTGTGGATATTCGCGATCAACTGTTGCCTTATCCGTTGATTGGCGTGATCAGTCCTTGGAATTTTCCACTGTTGTTGTCGATGATTGATGCCGTACCGGCGTTGGCGGCGGGTTCTGCGGTCTTGGTCAAGCCGAGCGAGGTGACGCCCCGTTTCGTGGAGCCACTGATGGCTTCCATTGAGACGGTACCTGAGCTGGCAAAGGTTTTTCGTTTTGTTGTGGGCGGGGGCGAAACGGGGGGTGCCTTGATCGAGCAGGTTGATGCCATCGCTTTTACCGGCAGCGTGCGAACCGGTCGCTTGGTGGGCGAGGCTTGCGCAAAACGCTTTATTCCTTGCTTCTTGGAGTTAGGCGGCAAGGACCCTTGCATCGTGTTGCCGGGTGCGGATGTGTATGACGCGGCCCGCATTGTGTTGCGGGCATCAGTGCAGGCTACCGGACAGGCTTGCCAATCTTTGGAGCGCATCTACGTGCCACGTGAGCTTGTCGATGGGTTTTGTGACGAACTGACCCGCCAGGCAAACGAACTTGAGCTAAATTACCCGGATATTCATAGCGGTCACATTGGACCGTTAATCTTTGCCCAGCAAGCTGAGATTATCGCGGCACATTTGCAGGACGCGGTCAGCAAGGGCGCGCGAATCTTGACCGGGGGTGAAATTGAGGATCACGGCGGCGGACGATGGATTCGGCCCACCGTATTGACCGATGTTGATCATTCCATGCAGGTCATGCGTGAAGAGACTTTCGGGCCGGTGATTCCGGTAATGGCCTACGACAGCCTGGACGAAGCCATTCGTTTGGCTAATGATACTGACTATGGTTTGTCGGCCGCTGTTCTGGGCGGTGACTTGAGTGCTTGTGAGGCCGTTGCCAGACGATTGAATGCCGGTGCCGTGAGTATTAACGACGGCGGCATGACGACCGAGGTTCACGATGCGACGCATGATGCCTTCGGTTACTCGGGGATGGGCGCCAGCCGCATGGGTGATTCCGGCTTGCTGCGTTACATGCGGCGGAAATCTTTAATGGCGAGAAAAACGCTGCCCAAGGGTATGGATAGCCTGGATGAGCGCTTGGCTGCGACTTCCGGGTCTAAAAGCGCGGGTTAAACCAACACCGGCACTAGGTAGCGGTGACCTATCGCCTCAAAACATCGATGAGCCGCCGGGCTCATCACCCTCGGTTTTCTTGTCTGCGTAGCGATTCGGAATAAAGTCGCCGGTGATCATTTGATCATAGGCTAGGCCTGGGCCGACCATTGGATAGACGCCGGCGTCGGTGTCAATGATGACTTCCAGGAATGCGGGCCCGTCGAAGGACATGAATTCCTCAACCACGCGGGGTACGTCAGCCTTATTGTCCAAGCGCACGGCAAATTCAAACCCATCGGCTTGGGCGGTTTTGACAAAATCTTTTCGATGCAAGGATTTGTCCGTGCCGGACAAGCGGCCTTTGTAGAACAGTTTTTGCCATTGCTTGACCATGCCATCGCCATAGTTGTTCAGTACGACGACCTTAACCGGCAATTCGTAAGTGGTGACTGTTTCTAGTTCGCCCAAGTTCATGCGCATACTGGCATCGCCGTCGATATCCACGACCACACGCCCGGGCTGGGCCATCTGTGCGCCGATGGCCGCGGGTAGGCCAAAGCCCATGGTGCCCATGCTGCCGGAAGTCAGCCACAGCCGCGGCTGTTTGAAGTCTAGGTATTGTGCTGCCCACATTTGATGCTGGCCGACACCGGTGGTAATGATGGCTTCACCACGCGTGTGCTTGTTGATTTCTTCCAACACGTAGTTCGGTTGAATCATCTCGCTGTCGCGGTCGTAATTCATTGCATAAGTGCGCTTGAGTTTTTCAAGTTCACCCAGCCACTCGCTGTGATCGACGGCGATATTTTGTTGCTCGCCATATTGCCGCAAGGTATCTAAGTCGCGATCTAGCACGCCAACATGCTGCCAATCAGCGTTGCGGACCTTGCCGATTTCCGAGGCGTCAATATCCAGGTGCGCTAAACACCTCGCTTTCGGCGCGAAGTCGTCGGGGCTGGTGGCAACACGATCATCGAAGCGTGCGCCCACCGCGATCAAAAAGTCGCAATCATCAACAGCATAGTTCGCGAACGCGGTACCGTGCATGCCCAGCATGCGCAGGCATAAAGAATCCTGGGTGTCCACCGCACCGATGCCCATTAAGGTCGTTGCCACCGGAATCTTAAAGTGCTCCGCGAACCGGCGCAGCGCATCGGCAGCATTGGCGTTAATGGCGCCACCGCCGACGTACAATAAGGGTCGCTTGGATTGCTCCAAAAGCTTGAAAAAATCTTTAGCCGTAGCCGCGCTGATGAGGTTTTTTTCCACCGCCGCGATTCTCTGGTTGTAACCCCGGTTGGCCAGTAGCCCCTCGCCTTGAAATTCACCCACCCAGTTTTGTACGTCTTTGGGGACGTCAATCACCACGGGTCCGGGCCGGCCGCTGCGCGCGATTTGAAAAGCGCTGCGCACGGTGGCTTCGAGTCGAGTCGGATCCGTTACCAAGAACACGTGCTTGGCCACTGAGCCCATCACGGCCGATACCGGGGCCTCCTGAAAAGCATCCGTGCCGATGACATGGGTGGGCACTTGGCCACAAATTACGACAATGGGGACGGAATCTGCCATGCAGTCGCGCACGGGTGTTACGGTGTTCGTGGCGCCTGGGCCTGAGGTCACCATCACGGTACCCACCTTGCCCGTTGCCCGAGCATAGCCGGCTGCCATAAAACCTGCGCCTTGCTCATTGGCCGGCACAATCAGGGGCATGGGCCCGTTGCCTTGATCGTCGCGGTGATCATCATTGAACCGAAAAACCGCATCATAGGTCGGCAAAATAGCGCCGCCGCTATAACCGAAAATGGTTTCTACGCCTTCGTCGGCCAGAACTTGCACCAGCATTTCCGCGCCGGTCATGCGCTTGCCGGCGAGCGGATGGGGCGAATTGGCGAGGGCTTGGGTCGCGCTAGTCATAATACTTGCCACGGTCGTACTGGCATCATCAGTGAGTAGAGTGCGTTAATCTCTACCGAGTGTCGAACAATCGCCGGTCCATTGCAATACCAGACGTTCTACGACAGTATTGCCAATCTTCTAAAAGTTAAGGGTTTTTTCCGGTAATGCCGGTTGAATCGAGCCCATGCGCCATATTATTTCCATCTTGTTGCAGAACGAGGCCGGTGCTTTGGCACGCGTGGCGTCCTTATTCTCCACGCGTGGCTACAACATTGAATCCCTGAACGTCGCACCGACAGATGATTCTCAGGTTTCGCGACTGACTTTGGTGACGGTGGGTTCTGATGAAGTCATTAGCCAGATTAATAAGCAGTTGGTCAAGCTCATCGACGTTGTAAATTTTGCTGACATGACCTTGGGCGATCACATTGAACGGGAGCTCTTGCTGGTCAAGCTAGGAGTTAAGGACGGCGCCATGGATTCCCTACATGATCTGCTGGCAAAATATCTGGTGCGGACCTTGGACGATGATAGGGATAACTACACGTTAGAATTGATCGGCACCGGTAGCCAAATTGATACCTTTCTCGATCGAGTCGTCCCCATGGCCACTGTACTCGCAGTGGTGCGCAGTGGCCCCTTGGCAATTGCCCGCGGCGAACAGGTACTCAGCGCGCAGGCCTAAGACCCCATGAGCAGTCAGCAATCTCAGTCACGTGCGGCGCATGCCTTACGCGATGCTCGGCGGGTCGTGGTCAAGATCGGTTCCTCTTTACTGGTGGCGCCAGACGGTGGCGCGCTGAACATGCGGTGGCTGGGGACCATAGCCGATGAAGTGGCTCGTTTGCGTACCCGTGGCCAGCAAGTCGTGCTGGTGTCTTCGGGTGCTATCGCCTTAGGCCGCGCCTACCTAGGCTTGGGCGATGATCAACGCCAATTGGACGAGTTGCAGGCCGCAGCCGCCGGTGGTCAAGTATTGTTGGCGCGCGCCTATCAAGAGGTGCTAGATCAGCACGCTATTCGCAGTGCCCAGGTCTTGTTGACCCTTGAAGATACCGAGAGCCGGCGCCGGTACCTAAACGCGCGTAGCACCTTGGACACGCTGCTGCGCTTGAGTGCGGTACCAATAATTAATGAGAACGATACCGTTGCCACGCAAGAAATCCGCTATGGAGATAACGACCGCTTGGCCGCGCGGGTGGCGGAGATGGTTAGCGCGGATTGCTTGGTGTTGTTGTCGGATGTTGATGGTTTGTACGAGGCGGACCCGGCCACAGAACCCGGGGCTAGGCTGCTACGCGAGGTCGGTGAGATTTCACCCGCGATTGAAAAGCTCGCGGGGTCGGCGCGCACGAGTTTTGGTACCGGCGGCATGGTCACCAAACTGGCCGCCGCTAAAATTGCGGTGCGAGCCGGTTGTTCCACCGTGATCGCAAATGGTCATCAAGCCCATCCGCTGCGGGCCGTGGAGGCGAATGGCCCGGCGACTTGGTTTGCGGCACGGGGTACGCCACTGGCGGCGCGCAAGCAGTGGATCGCCGGTAGTTTGGAGCCACGCGGCGTGTTGGATATTGATTCGGGTGCGGAACAGGCTTTGGTGGCTGGCAAGAGTTTGTTGCCGGTTGGCGTCACGGCCGTGGCCGGCGATTTCCAGCGAGGAGACGCGGTTATGGTGCGCAATGTGCAGGGCTGTGATATCGCCCGAGGGCTGGCGGGTTATTCCAGTCGTGAGACCCTTGCCATTATCGGCTGCCGTAGCGACGATATCGCCGGCTTATTGGGCTACCGAGGTCGAGATGAAGTGATTCATCGCGATAATTTAGTACTGCTAGACCAGGTGAAGACGTGACCGCGACACCAATGAAGCCCGTGGATGATCTGCGGCAAACCATGCAGGCCCTAGGCCGTCAGGCGCGCGCCGCTGGCGCGGTACTCGCCTGTGCCAGTGCCGCACAAAAAAGTCAGGCGCTACGGGCTAGCGCCGCCGCGCTGCGCGCCGCTGGCGAGGAAATTTTGACGGCCAATGCCGAAGATATGCAGGCAGCGCGTGCCAAAAACTTATCCGCTGCCATGTTAGATCGGCTCATGTTGAACGCGGATCGGGTGGCAGCCATGGCCGGTGGTTTGGAAGCCATCGACGCGCTCCCGGATCCCATTGGTGCCGTTATGGCCGAATGGAACCGCCCCAATGGATTACGCATTCAACGGGTGCGTGTGCCGTTGGGTGTCATCGGTATCATTTATGAAAGTCGGCCCAACGTCACGGCGGACGCGGGCGGCCTGTGTTTGAAATCGGGCAACGCGGTCATTCTTCGCGGTGGCTCGGAGAGTTTTCATTCGAGTTTGGCAATTCATGCCTGCCTGGCTAAGGGTCTGCAAGAAGCGGAACTGCCGGTTCACGCCGTGCAAATGGTGCCGACCACCAGTCGAGCCGCGGTAGGGGAGCTCTTGTCGGGTTTGAACGGCTGTGTGGATGTCATCGTACCCCGCGGTGGAAAGAACTTGATCCAGCGGGTTCAGACCGATGCCCGCGTGCCCGTGATTGGCCATCTGGAAGGTCTTTGTCATGTTTACGTGCATGCTTCCGCTAACATCGACATGGCGGAACAAGTGGTCGTGAATGCAAAAATGCGTCGCACGGGTATCTGCGGCGCGGCGGAGACGCTATTGCTTGATCGCGCGTGCCTGGATAGTCACTTGCCGCAAATCGCGCAGAAACTAATCGATGCTGGTTGTGAGCTGCGCGGCGATGAAACAGTTTGTGCGCTTGATGGACGTATTAAGCCGGCCCAAGCTGCGGATTGGTCCACAGAATACTTGGACGCCATTATCTCCATTGCTGTGGTGGACGACGTGGCCGGCGCTGTTAGGCATATCAATCGCTATGGTTCAGGACATACCGAAGCTATCATTGCCGAGGATGCCTCGGCGGTGACCCAATTCTTTAGGGACTTGGACAGTGCGATCTTGTTGCACAACGCCTCGACCCAGTTCGCCGACGGTGGAGAATTTGGCATGGGTGCCGAAATTGGCATTGCCACCGGCCGGATTCATGCCCGCGGACCCGTGGGTGCGGAACAGCTGACTAGCTATAAGTATCTAGTGCATGGTCAAGGCCAAGTGCGCCCCTGAGACTGGGTTGACAGTGCCGCCTTTTGTAGTTCCGCTCGGCTAGGGTCTCCGCATGGAAAATAGATCCGCCGAATTCGACTTGCTGGTGATCGGCGGTGGTATTAACGGCGCTGGAATTGCACGCGATGCGGCGCTGCGCGGCTTACGGGTTGCGCTACTTGAGCAGGCCGACATTTGTCATGGCACCACGCGTTGGTCTAGCCGGCTGATTCACGGCGGCCTGCGGTATCTGGAGCACTATGAGTTTTCGCTGGTTCGCGAATCTTTACGTGAACGAGAGATTCTATTGCGAACGGCCTCGCACCTGGTTGCGCCTTTGTCCATGCTCGTGCCGATTTATCGAGGCGCGCGGCGTGGACGCTGGATGGTGGCGGCCGGTATGCAGCTCTATGACTTATTGTCTTGGGACAAATCCTTACCGCGTCATAAGATGCTCGACCGTGCGGCTGCCGTTGCTCAAGCACCGGGATTACTGGCCGATGATTTGGTGGCGGCCGCTCAATATTACGATGCGCAGGTCAGTTATCCGGAACGGCTCGTGGTTGAAAATATCGTTTCCGCCCGCGGTGCCGGCGCTACCGTATTAACCTATCATCACGTAGACCAAATTCTGTGCCACCGCGGCGAGGTCCGGGGTGTTCGGGCCACGGATCTGCGGCGACGCCAACAAATTGATCTACAGGGCAAGGTCGTCGTCAATGCGGCCGGGCCCTGGGTGGATCATGTATTGGCCGGCCTGGAAGGTGTTCCCGGCCCCTTCATGGGGGGTACCAAAGGTAGCCATATTGTGGTCCCGCGTTTTGCGGGTGCGCCGGATGGCGCCTGCTACGTCGAGGCCGCCGCGGATGGCCGACCGTTCTTTATACTGCCCTGGTTAGACCGCTTGCTGATTGGTACGACGGATATTCGCCACTCAGGCGAACCTGATGCCGCCAGAGCCGATCCCGCGGAAATCAACTATCTGTTGGCAGAAACCAACCGGGTTTTTCCCACGGTGAAATTGCAGCATGCTGATATTCTTTTTCATTACACGGGCGTGCGACCGCTGCCACGGCAACTGTCGCGGGACGAAAGCGCAATCACTCGCCGCCACATCATTAAGCACCATCGACGCGTGGCGCGCGGATTGTATTCCATTATTGGCGGCAAATTGACGACCTATCGTAGCCTGGCCGAGGAGTTCGTTGACAAAATCCTGCGCCAGGCCAAGCTGCCTGCGGGTAAATGCCGGACTCGCCACGAACCGCTACCCGGTGGCGGGGATCACGCGGCCTTAGGTGAACAGTTGCTGGGCATTGGCAAATTATCCACGGCCGCCATTGATCACTTGCTCCGTGTCTACGGAACCCGTGCGGCCGATGTGGTGGCGCTGATAGACCTTAAGCCTGCGTTGGGCGAAGAGATTTGCCCCGCGACACATTGTCTTGCCGCGGAAGTCGTTTTCGCGTTTGAGGAGGAACTGGCGACCACCCTGGCGGATGTCCTTGCGCGCCGGTGTATGTTGGGTTTGGCGCCAGACTTGGGTCGCGGGGCACTGTCGGCTGCGGCTGAGGTCGGTCGCCGGCACTTGGGTTGGGATGCCGCGCGGGTGGATGCCGAGCAACGCCGATATCTGAAGGAAATCGAACGTTTGGCATGATCTAAGCAACCACGGATGGATTGGCCTGCTGAATGCCTGCGCTGAGCTGGCTCAGGCCTTGCTGTGTGCTTAGTAACTGCGATAGGCGATTTGCAAAAATGCCTCGCGTTCCCGTCCGGGGAAGTATCGATAACTGCCGAAGGCAAAATCCGCTCGATCGGCGTAGCGGCGATCCGCTAGGTTATTAACTCGAACCGCCAAGGACCAGTCGTCGGTGACTCGCCAAACGAGTCGCATATTCAATAGATCATGACCCGGATAACGGGCCGTATTGGCTGCATTCAGGTAGTAGCGTCCAAGATGTACCCACTCCAGTTCTGCTAAGGTCGCATTCTGATCCCAGCCAATGCGCGCACTGCCCAGCGTTTTGGGTGCGGTATCTACGTCGTTACCCGAGCGGATGCTTTCACCGGCCGCCAACTGCCGATTAAAATCATAGCGGTGTCGGGCCCAGGTCGCTGCAAGTCCCGCGAATAAACCGTTGCTAACGGACTGCCAACTGGCCTGAAATTCAGCGCCATAGTGATCGCTGCTGCCATCGGCCACATTGAAGCCGTCCGCATCGCGAAATATATAGTGCCGCTTGCGCATGGCGAATGCCGTTGTTTCCAGCCGCCATTGCTGCGAGCGATGTCGCCAGCCCAGCTCCGCGCCATGGATGACTTCGGGGCGCAAATCACCCACGGCCTGTCCTGACTGCAGGCGGTAGAGCTCCGTGACTTGCGGCGCGCGAAAACCACGGTTCAGGGCTAGCCAGAGCAACTGGTTTGCGTTCTTGCGAAAGCCCAGGCTCAAGTTGGGCGCCAGTTCTAGAAAATCATCGCTGCGCTTGGCCGGCCGAAAGAACAAGCAGCTGTTCAGGCAGGTGCTGCCGTCGGCCCGCAGGTTGCCATCGGCGAGCTTATTTTCATAGGCGTACCTGAGGTACTCGGCGCGGATGCCTGCTTGCAGGGTCCAGCGGTTTGCCAGTGCCAATTCGAGCTGTAAATAGCCGGCGGCTAAACCACTATCCACCTCGTAGTCGTAGTGTTTGCCAATGGGGCGCCGTGAGTTGGGTCCGAGATCCTGAGCTTGCGTTTCCTTGAGAAAGCCATGCGCCAGCTCTCCATCTATTCCCCAGTTGATTGAGCCGTCGCCCCAAGGTCGCCATTGGTTAAGCATGAAGCCACCACTTAACTGGCCGTTTTCTTCCAGCGGCTGTCCGGGTAAGAAATGTTGTAAGAATTCCATTTCGGATCGCCGCGCAAAGAGGCGCAGGTTAAATCCATGCCCGCTGGTGGCCGGTTGCGACCATCGCATTGAGAGACGCTGGCTGTCAGCTTTGCGATAAGCCTCGGGGTTGGCATTCGTCACGCGCAGTTGTTCGTCGCGATAAGCATCACGACCGCGCACAAAACCGGCCGTTTCTTGATCGAGATTTGCACCGCTGAGGCTGAAACCAAACTCGCCAAGAGCAGTTTCTCGATTTAGCTTGAGAAAGGCTTTTTGTTGATTGTAGCCGCTGTCGTTTTGGAACCCATCGTAATGATCTATGAGTAGACCACTGGATAGGTCAAGGCCGCTGAAGCTATTGTCCCAGGTGAGGCGTCCACGTTGAAATTCATCCGGGCCCAGTTCAAGGTCGGCAGCCAGGCCCTTGTCTTCGCTAGGCGCCGGCAACAAGACGTTGAGGCTGCCGTGCAGGCCGTTAGAACCGTACAGAGCATTGGTGGGTCCGCGCAGCACTTCGACGCTTTGCGCAAGCTCCGTCGGTAGTTCAAAAATTTGGTTTACATTGCAAAATCCAGTCGGTCGGCTGGGTATGCTGTCTTCCAATATTAAGAAGGCGCCACAGGCGCCTGGTCCGGTTAAGACGGGTGACCGGATGGCTGTCAGGTGTTCTTGTCCGCTGCCACGGCTGATCCAGGTACCGGCAACGCGCGCGCCCAATTCGTTCACGTGCTGATGACTACCCACACGTAAATCCTGTTCGTCTAATTTAAAGCTGTTACCTAGGATTGACAGCGAATCATAAGGTTTGCGATTTGCCGTCACGAGCACTTCCTCGGTGCGGTCTCCAGCGCTTATTGCCGTGTTGCTGGCGACCAACAAGTACAACAGTGCGCTGGCCCGCGATCGCAGTCTCATCTTCAGGATAGTCATCAAGCTATATTTTAATTCGACTTAACGCTCGATGGCCTCAAGAACCAGCCGTGGATTGTCGCCGATGCGGGAATACCGATGTCGCTTCGCCATTTCGGTCATCGCCTGGTTTCGCGAGCTGGGATCACTGAACCAGTGAAAGGTTTCCCAGTCTTCGCCCACAAGCTTTGTAAATGTATCACCGGGGGGCAGGCTTATTTTGATGCCGAACTTTCCCGTAGGGTCTGGGCCGCGGCGAAAATAGTTGTGGTCATGGCAGATTTCCATTCTATGGCTTTCCTTCGTCCTCGCGGCAGGGTGCTGCCTGCCAAATTCCTGGCGCAATAATAGGGGGCTGCCTGGCGGCCCTGCAAACCCTATATGTTTGGTGTGACGAGAGACATTCAGCCACAATGGACTCAATGAGGGCTGCCGGGCTGTCCAAGGTCTCGATGAGTAGTTTGCAAAGTGATACGCGTTTCTACGTGGTTGGTGGTCCCGTGCAGCCAGACCGTGACTGCTATGTGGTGCGCGATGCCGATGCGGCACTGTACACGCATTTATGCAACGGTGATTACTGTCACGTCTTCGCGCCGGCTGACACGGGCAAGACCAGCCTGATTGCGCAAACCTCCGCGCGCCTGCTCGATGATGGTTATGCTGTGGCCAACATCGACCTGGCACAAATTAGCAATCGAGATATTACCGATGATATCGGGCGCTGGTACTACAGCGTTGTATACCGTGTCGTTCGGGAGTTACGTATTCGTTTCGACCTACAAGAGTGGTGGAAAGAGCGTAGTGGCCTGACGAACCTGCAGCGGCTACGTGAATTTTTCAGTGAAATCGTGTTGGCAGACGACTCAGAGAAGATTGTAATTTTCATTGATCGTATCGAAACAGCGCTTGAGCATAAATCCTCGCGCGATCTCTTTGGCGCCATCAGGGCTTGCTATGATGCGCGGGCTAGTGATCCGGCGTTCCGGCGCTTGACCTTCGCCTTGTTAGGTTCAGCGCCACCCGGCAAGCCGATAGCCTCGGGCCAGGAGTCGCCGTTTGATATTAGTTCTGCCATTGCCTTGCCGGATTTTGATCTCGACGAGCTTGGCCGCTTAACGGCCGGGTTACACTGCGATGGTGGTGTCGCGAGGTTGATTGCCCGCCGGGTTTGGTACTGGACCTCGGGTCATCCGTACTTGACACAAAAAATATTACGTTCCCTCAGCCGGCGGTCGGTTGCCCAAATAACCGACCAAGATGTTGATCAATGGGTGACTAATCTTTTCTTGACCCGCAACGCCACGCGCGAAGAGCCCCATTTGTCACTGATTCGCGGTCAGTTATTACGCGATTCTCGCGACAAGGTCGCCCGCCTGAGCTTGTACGGAAAAGTTTCTAAGGGAGCCATGGTAGATGCGGAGCACGCCTTGCCCACGCACCGAGATTTATTGCGCTCAGGCGTGTTGGTCGAGGACTCGGATGGACGGTTTGTCGTGCGTAATCGAGTCTATGGCGAAGTATTTACGCCCCATTGGGTTAATAGAAATTTGCCATTTAGTTTGCGCGGATTGTTGGCAGTCGCAGCAGTACTGCTGTTAGCCATATCAATTCCTATTTGGTATAGCGAGTATTTGCCGCGACCCTATATTCGGACACTAAGTAGTCCAGATGCAGAATTTCTGGAGGCGCAGGACGCCTACGAGCGACTGCATTTCTTACCGGGCTTTGGTGGAATGGCGGATCAACTGTTCGGCGACTACTTGGCGGAACAAAGCCGGCAAGCGACGCGTTTAAGCGAAGCGCAGCGCTTCGCCGAGCTTTTGGGCGAACTGCCTGGTCAGGCTGAACGTGCGTCAGCGCTGCAAGCGGATTATTGGGACAGAAAACGTATCGCTGCATTGGGTCGCGGTGACCGCGATGCCGCTTTACTGTATACGCTGCAAGTGCCGGCCCAGGCAACTGCGGTTCAGTCAGAACAATTGCGGGAGCTTCTCGGTGCCGATTATCTGCAGCTATTGAGCACGATTCGTCCAGCCGAGGCAATAGAGGCAGTTGCCTTGGACAGCAATTCGGGTTTGATTACCTTGATGGACGCATCGGCCAGGCTTGACCTGTTGCGGCTGGCCGACGATGGTCTGCGAAGAGCAAGAAATCTGGAGCTGTTGGCCGAAGAGCTGATTCCGCAACCCAGTAGCGTGTTTGTCGAGGCGGTTGGCACTGGACGCCGCATGAAAATCGTGGTCGAAACGGATCACGCGAGACCGCGGGATATTCTGGTGGAGCTGCGATCGCCCGCGGGTCGACAAGCGCGCGCGATGTTGACGGCAAGCGGCGCCACTGCAGATGGATACTATCGTTTGGATTCCCGGCAAACGCCAGCCTTGCGTGAACTCTTAAAGGAAAGCGTCGGTGGTACCTGGACGGCGTATTTCACGGACTTGGTGCAGGGAATCGGTGGCAGCCTAAAATCTTGGAGTCTGGAAATAGATGGCCGGGTTGCCCAAGCGGAAACTGCGCCACAACAAGATCTTTTGACGATTCCCGAACCTAAGGCGACGCGGCAAGGCGTTAATGTTCTGGGGCCTCAGGGCCGCTTTGCCTTGAGTTGGCCATCCAGTCCGGACGTTGGCGGCGATATTTTGGTGTGGGATATCGCGCGGGCGGAAGTTACCGCGCGTATTCCCCGTTCGCCAGAATTAAGTTCCGCGGATTTCGCCTTGGGGCGTCGCGCCGTGCTTTTAACTGTCGGTAGGACTTTGCAAGTTTGGGATGTGCAGAGTGCCAGCTTGCGTTTAACGATACCCATCGAGTCCGCCTTTAGGCCCGTGCTGTCTGAAAATGGCCGCTATCTCGTGGTTGATGCCGTGCAGGCCGACGCCAACAACTCTCTGTTGGTTTGGGATCTTGAAGCGGGTCGAAAAATCGGCCAGCTATCAACCGGGAGCTTGGCCAGTCTAGCGAGTATTGACGATGATGGTCGTTTGTTGGCGGTCGGTGATGGCGAACGCTTGCTGCGCTTGTGGGATGTTGCCACGGGCAGGGTAGTCGCTGAGCTCGTCCATGGTTCCGCGCCGGTGGCAATCCATTTTCACCCGCAAGGACGATGGCTGGCCACTGAAGACGGCGCGCATACATTTCGCCTTTGGGCCCTTGATAACAAGTCGACGCCGGTTTTGACTCGCCACGGCGCATCTTCTTGGGCCGTTGATTTCGATTCACACTATTTGTTGTTCGGTTCCTTGGCGGGCGGGTACGAACTGGTTGGTTTGGGCGATTTGACCAATAGAGGCGTCCTACTGCGTCATGGCATGGCGAATCCAGATGCGTCCATGGACTTATCCGCTGGTAGGGTGCGTCTTAGCGCCGCCATGGGTTTGGCGCTCAGTTGGGACGGTGAGCGGGTGCTCCGGGTATGGCGCCTGCCGCCCCTGGAAGAAGGTCCCACGCGTGATGCAGCCACCTTAGCGAGCGGGGGAATAGCGCTTGGTGCCATCGACCCCGCGGGCAGGCAAGTGGCCGTCGCCAGTGCGGGCGGTGACCTACGCATTTTGGACGCGTCCTCGGAAACATTGCTAATAGCCGGTGGCCCCCCGGGCCCCGGCTTCGTCGGTCACCCCGGCCCCATTTCCGCGCTCGATTTTTCAGCCTCCGGCGATTTGGTCGCCAGCGGTGGAATCGAAGGCAGTTTAAGAGTCTGGGAGTCGGCAACGGGTGCTCCCCGCCGATTCTTTGCGAGTCAGGGCGACGGCGCAATTTTGGATTTGCAGTTTAGTGCCGACGAAAAATATCTGGTCTCTGCGACGCAGAACTCTGTCTTGGTCACCTCGGCTGAGACCGGCAAGGCCGTTGCCCGCACAGCCATCAAGAGTCGGCGGCCGCGGCTCCTCGTGAGCCAAGACGGTGCCGAAATCTACATTGCCGGCAATCGCCAGGGACTGTCACGCTGGATGTGGCGGGCCAATTTGCTGGAGCCTTTTCTTGCAGCGGCGGAACGTGTTGAATCTCTAGCCTTGTCCCCAGACAATCGGTTGATCGCAACCGTCGATGCAAGCTACCAGGCTCGCATCTGGAGTAAAGATCAATTGTCATTACCCCGTGCGGTAAGGCTGCCGGCCTTGCCCGATCGCTTGTGGTTTAGTACTGACGGTCGTGACCTTTACTCACAATCAGGCTATTGGTTATACAAACTGCAAGTACTGCCCGACGGTATAAGCATTGCCGACGTGCACTTGCTGACCGAGCGCCCATTAGATATTCGCGGCCAGCAAGGTCGCGAATTGCTGGCTTTATACGACACGGCCGGTAGTCGGCTAGATATGGTGCGCTTGGATGCCGCTACCAAGGAAACCGGCGCCTACGATATAGCTCGCGAAGAGTTGTTGCTGAGATTGCCTAAACAACTGGCATTAGGTTTGAGTGAGTGGGGCGAGCCAGAGCCCTTGCAAGCCTTCTGACACCCGTGATCAACACAATTCATGGCCGTACTGTTCCCGTAATTGTTGCTTTTGCACCTTGCCCATAGCGTTTCTAGGTAAGCTGTTGATGCTGACAATATGCCGCGGTTGTTTAAAGCGTGCCAGCTGCTTCCGTAGCGCGCTGTAGATTACTTGCTGGTCCAGGCTTGCGCCGTTTGCCGGTACAACGATTGCGACCACCATTTCGCCAAGATCTGCATCGGGTAGCCCTATCACGGCGGATTCAAGCACTGCTGGAAGGGCGTCGAGAACGCTTTCTATTTCCTTCGGGTAGATGTTGTAGCCGCCGGAAATAATCAGATCCTTGGCGCGACCCACCAGAGTCAAACGGCCATCCGGATCAAGTTGGCCTAAATCTCCAGTGCGAAAATAACCGTCGTCGCAAAATTCCTCTGCTGTTTTGGCAGGCTTGTTCCAGTAACCCATAAAAACATTGGGCCCACGGATTTCCAAATTTCCTACGGTGCTCGCCGGGAGCTCCCGTCCGTCAGCGTCGCGGATTCTTAGACTGACCTTGGGCAGCGCGTAGCCGACGGTGCCGGCGCGCCGCTCTCCCTTAAGCGGATTGGAAGTGATCATGCCGGCTTCGGTCATGCCATAGCGTTCAAGAATATTGTGGCCGCTGCGGAGAAAGAACTCCTCGAAAGTATCTGCTGGTAAGGGCGCGGAGCCGGAAATAAACAGGCGCATGTTGCGACAGTCGTCTTGCATAAAGTCGGCGCACTTAAGTAGACGTGTATAGAAGGTGGGTACGCCCATCAGCACCCGAGCGCGCGGCAAATCTTCGCGCAGTGCATCGATGTCAAACTTTTCGTGGAATAGCACCGTTGAGCCACCCAGTAGGGCACAGTGCAAGGCGACGAACAGACCATGCACATGAAAAATTGGTAGCGCATGCAATAGCACATCATCACTTTGCCAACCCCAGATCTCATGTAGGGCCAATAGGTTGCTCGCGAGATTTTCATAGCTCAGCATCGCGCCCTTGGACCGGCCCGTCGTGCCGGAGGTATAGATCATGGCGATTACTGCATCTTGATCTAGCCGGGTCAGTTGCTCATCTGCTGCTGCCTTGGTGGCATATTGATCCAGACCGTCTGCCAGCGACAGGCAGTTCACTGCGCCTTGTTCTTGCGCGATGCTGGCGAGCCGCTGGAGATCTTCGGGCCGGCAAATCAAAGTATGCGGATTCGCATCACTTAGGAAATATTCAATTTCATGGGTGGTGTAGGCGGTATTTAGCGGCACATAGATAATGCCGCAGCGTAGGCAGGCAAGATAAAGTAATACTGCGTCAACGGACTTATCGACCTGGGCCACCAACCGGTCGCCGGCTGTCAGTCCAAGGCCACGCAGCGCAGCGGCATAGCGCGCGCTGGATTGATCGATCTCACGGTAGCTCCAGGTCTTGCCCTGGCGTGTTTGCAGACAGGTTTGATCCATGCGGGCTGCAAAGCCACCGCGCAGCAAATCGTAGAGATTGCTTTTCATGGCCATGAGCCAGCAAGGGCGCAAGCGTTTCGTGGCAAGCGCCCTGTTTGCAGGCGTGAATTCAGTAGCAAGATATTGGCAGGGCCGATAGACTCACGCATGCGGAAGGTTTGCCGGGCTATCCGGGTGTGCCACGGTGGGTCGAAAACAGCTAGCCGCTATTCGCCTGAGCGCTGGGCATTTCCTTGATATAGAGGTCCCGCTGCGGAAAGGGAATTTCTATAGACTCTTGCGCGAAGGCCTTGTAGATGCCGCAGTTCAATTCATGGGTCACCTTGCCACGATCAACGGGATCCGCGATCCAGCACAGTAGCTCAAAATCTAGACTGGACTCGCCGAATAAACGAAATCGCGCACGAGCCTCAGGTTCAGCCGAGACCTTGGGATGCGCATTGCCGACTTTCAGCAACACATCCATCACCTTGTCGATATCACTGCCATAGGCAACGCCCACGGGCATGCGAATCCGGTAACGTTCGCGCGGACCGCCGGCCTCGTTAACAATGGTCGCCGCGCCCATGACGCTGTTCGGAATCGTAACCTCGACGTCGTCGCGGGTGAGCAGGCGCGTACTGCGTAAGCCGATACTGGTTACCTCGCCGCGTTCGCCGCTGTCGAGGATGATGAAGTCGCCGATTTGATAGGGCCGGTCAATCATGATCGCCACGCCGGCGAACAAATTGGCCAAGGTATCTTGCGCGGCAAAGCTAAGGGCCAAACCCATAATGCCCGCCGAGGCGACGAGGCCCGTCACATTGATGTCCCAGGCGATGAGTATGGCGTAGGCGCCCGCGAGCAATACGAGCACCGACAGCGCGTTGCGCAGTAGCGGTCGCATCGCGGGATGTACCGCCCGGTAATTTTTCTGGTCTCCGCTCAGTCCATTAACGATAATGCCCACCAAGCGCAGCCCAAAAATTAGCCAAATGATGATGATGATGCTCTGAACTAGCTGGATGGTCGGCAGGCGGATTGCATCATCAATCTCAAGCCGCGTACTGGCGACAATTAACCCAAAGAGTGCCACGGTTACGAATATTGGCCGGTGCAATATCGCGATGATTTGATCATCGATTTTTGTTTTTGTCTTGGCGGTGAGGCGTCGAATCAAGCCACCACAAAGAATATCGACGAATTTCGCAAGTACTAAGAACCCAACAATGATGAGTAGTGCTTGCAAAAGCGGGTAGGGTTCTACGAATTTCAAACCCTGGTCTAGCAGTTCTTGGTAGCGCTCCATGGTTTTTCTCTTATGTCCCGACCAGGTGGCTATTGTTTCAGAATCGTATTGCTAATGGAAAGCCATGCTGACAACGAAAAAGACCGGGTAACGCCATCGCATCGCCCGGTCAAAAAAATCGGCCCGCATCCATAGACGACGGGCCGTAGTGCGGAGGAGAAATCCTCAGAAAATAGCTTCGCCTTCGGCCACGGGCGCGTCATCTAGTCCGTAGGTGCGGGTGGTCGGTTCCGCAGCTTGCGGTTCTTCCACACGAGTCGGTTCCCGACGTATCGCTGCCTGCTGACTGCGTTCGCCCTGCCAATTCATGCTCGGGGCAGCGGCCGACAATACCTCTTTGAAGCGCCGGGCGCCGCTGGGCGCCGGGATATTCTTGTCACTCAAAATGCTATGGGCGCTGCCGTCGGTGGTCTCGTAGTAGGCATAATTCGCTTTATGGTCCATGCCCAGCACCGAACCGTCCAAGGAAACGCCGCCGAACAAGCCGCGATTTCTGGAATAGGAATAGATCTCCGCGGTAAAACCTAGATCCGTCGACGCCGAGGTGTAGCGTCCGATGGGTCCAGCGGCCACGGCCATATCCCCGCCCAAAGTGAATTTACCCTTAGAGATGTTCTCCACGCCACGGCGAGTCTTAAAGACCAGGACGATATCCGACCCTTGTGCGCCGGCCTGAAAGCCCACGCTACCGCCGCCAAGCTTCACAAACGACGGGTTGCTCCAGCTACCGTCGGGCCGGCGGACAACCAGTAGACCCTCGCCGTAGCGGCCGCCAATAATAAAACCGGCCTTGATGACGTTGGGTAATACGGCCACGGCGTAAGCGTTGCTCAATAGATTGGGCGGAATGCCTTGCTCGGGAATGCGGGTCAGTTCCTGCAGAACCTCGGTGGCGGCTAAGACTCGCTTGTCCAGCCGGGTGGCGGCCGACGCAGTACTCAGGCATAGCACCAGTAATAGGGCAATCAATGCGGTTAGTGCTCTCGTCATGTCAACTCCTCAGCAAACAGTGTTTGCCCGCGGTCCTTCTTGACGAGGCCTTTCCAGGCGATCCTTAACGCATTTTCGGGCAGGGCAGTGCCCCGTCCGATCTAGAACGCGAATTTAACTTAAATCAGCGCGTTATGTAAGCCTTTTCTTTCGAGAGATTAGCTATCACGGCTAAGGCGCTGGAAGCTGGCTGTTCGGCGTTCGGACCGTACTGGGGCAAGGCTGGCCCGAATCTGCCGCTAAGACCATTATTTTGCGCTCGCCCACCGCCGATTTGAGCTTGCCCATGGACGTCGACATCATCCTGGAGCCCGACCTTACACCCGCACAAATCGAGGCCATCGGCCTCGCCGCCGAGGGCTACGGGGTCCGCACCCTCTGGGTCTCCAACTATTCCGCCGCGCGTGACGCATTTATGACGGCGGTACCCATGGCATTGGCCACCAGCCAAATCGGTATCGGCGTGCTGGTCGTCAGTCCGTGGGAAATGCACCCCCTGAAAATTGCCAACGCCTTGTTCACCCTTAATGAATACAGTGCAGGCCGGGCTCAACTGGTGGTGAGTGCGGGCGGCGAGTGGACCGGCGTAATGGGTTCAGTGCGCGAGCGCCGTGTCCGCGCGGCGCGAGAAACCATAGAAATCATCAAGGCAGCTTCGCCGGGCGACAGCTTGAACTATCAAGGTGAGCTCTATCGCGCCCAAGGATTCAATGCGCGCTGGATGACCGACTCACCCCCACTGGTCTATGCCGGTGCCAGCAAGCCGCAGATGTTCCGCATGGCCGCGGCAGTGGCCGACGGTTTAATGATGAGTGACATTCCCCCTTTGCCAATGCTGGATCAGAGTTTGGAAACGATAAAGTCCGCACTCTCGACCCAACAGCGCGATGCCGATGTGTTTCGCATCAGCAATTTTTGGGCCTGGCACGTCAAATCCAACACCGCCGTTTCTGCCCGTGAAGCGCGGCGAGAATTGATCCTGCGCGGTTGGTTAGTTCGTTACCATCTAGAAGGTTTTCTCACCCCGGCCGAATGCGATCTCGTTGAGCAGCACAAGCCCGCATTCTTGACGGCCTATACCGATAGAAGCGGCGATATCCAGGGCGTACCCTCGGAACTCATCGACAAACTGATAGAGAACTTTTCCTTTGCGGGCGACATCACCGATATCGACCGGCATGTTGAAACACTCAAACGATTTGCGGCGGCGGGGTTAACGGAAATCGCGCTCCGTTTGCATGATGATCCAATGGATTCCTTGCGAATGATCGGTGAGCGAGTAATACCCAAATTGCGGTAAGGTCGATTGAAAAGCGCTCAGGCCAAGCCGCGCTGGTCCGGTTTATCCCTGCAGGGAATAAACCGGACCGCAGGGAGCCATCCCGTAAGGGATAACCCGGACCAGCGCGGCGAACCACCGCACCGAGCCCAGCAGCCGCCCGCGACCTTCATCCCTAAAGGGAATAAAGCGGACCCTAGGGAGCCATTCCGTAAGGGGTGAATCGAACTGCTTGGCCGAAAAACGGCGCAAAGCTCATTAAGAATAAACGCCCCGACACGTTCTTGAAGGGCTCGACGGTCGCCAAGCCATGTGGCCGAGCCACCCGCCGACACCCGCCGACCGGCGCCTCATGCCCGAACGAGGGTGAAGTTCGTCGGGTTTGTTCTAACCCCAATTCTGAAACGCGATAAACCACAGAAAGCCAAGCTGCGCTGGTTCGATTTATCCCTGAAGGGAATAAAGCGGACCGCAGGGAGCCATCCCGTAAGGGATAAATCGAAGCAGCGCGGCGAACCACCGCGCCAAGGCCGGCAAACGTACCAGGACTACCAAGCCGACGGTGGCAAGCTTGGTCGCCGTCTCTAGGACGGCTGAGGACTACAGCGAGCTGCCTTGAGCGTCATCAAACATCCGGATTAAGAACGACCGAATGCTGGCTTCCGCCTCCTCCCGAGACATCAGCTTTTGCTGTTCCATCAACTTCGCCATGTCACGAATCGAGCGTTGCCCATCGATCATCCCCATCACAAACGCATAAATCCGAGTTGATGCGGCCTGCTGTTGAAACTCGCGCAAAGCCGGCACCGGTTCTTTGCCGGTAACTAACCATTCCGGTAGCGCACTATGGCGTTTTCGCGTCGGTGCTTTACCGGATTTGTTGGCGGTAAAGGTGACGACTTGTTCGCATCGGCCGTGGCGGCTGGCCGGCGAGTCCATATAAGGTAACTCATCTTCCCGATAGCTAGGGTTAGAGAAACCATTGGCTTCGACCACTTCCAGAGTTTCTTCAAGGCTATAACAATGGGCAGCCTGGGCATGCGTAAAGGTCAGGGAACCAAAATTAATCCAGCGACCGTTCCTCTTGAGAAGTTTGTTGATGCTGGCGGCTAGAAGCGAAAAGTCCACCGGCAAGATATCAACCAGCCAAGGCGTAACAACAGCATCAAAGCTAGCCGGTAAAAATGGTGGCCGCAACGCATCGGCAAGCATAAAACTCAGGCCCGGTCGCGGCGGTTGGGCAGAAAGTTCACGGGCGATCGCACAGTCCGCAAGGCGCCGCGGTGCAATGGGAAATTCCCAGAGTTTTATTCTTTCTCCGTAGGCGATGGCGTGCGCTGTTAGCATTAGCAGCGGATTAAAATCCAAGGCAATGGTTTCGCCACTGTCGCGGCGCTGATGCAAGTCATAGGCCAGCCGACCGGCCCCAGCACCCAACACTAGAATCCGCTGGCTACGTTCCGGCAACTTGTTGCCAACGATTTCGCTAGCTGCGTAATTTTCCGCATCACCCCAACACCAATCGCGGAAAATGTTGGGGTAGTAAGTACTTAGCCCTTGGTCCAAGGGTAACCGCGTGCGCAGGGCCAGGTAGGTCTCTCTCGCCGCTGGTGCGTCTAACTTGAGTAGCGGCGATAAAATTTTCTGTAACTGCGCCGCCTGATCTGTGTAGGCATCACGCAACAAACCCAATCGTTCTTTGGTTTTCTTGCCTAGCGACTCATCATCGAGTTCAAGCTCCATGGAGTGCGCCCGAGTCGCCGTTTCTTGGATCGCGTGATTCGCGCGGGCCCGCCACTCGCCTAAGGCGAAATCAGGTTCTGCAAACAGCCAGGGCAGCCCACCAAGCTTGGGAAAGTCAAGGCGGCAAGCACCGCAGTGATGACCCGTCGCCGTATCCTTCAAAGGGGTGTCGCAACGAGGGCAAGCGAGCAACTCGGTATCTAGTTTTACGGTGGCCACACTAAATCTTGAATCAGAAACACATCCAGCACTCATTATTCCCGGGCGCCGCAGGCCATGGCCGTGCATCCGTCACGTTATGTGAAATCAGTCTCCCGCCAGCAAAACCCTTACATCTCCAGTCAAGCCACGAGATGCTGCTCCGCGGCACTACCCATCCGACACCTGGCCGTGTCCGAGAAATTCAAACCCAACAAATTACGAAAAGCCGAGCCGCGCTGGTCCGGTTTATCCCTGAAGGGAATAAAGCGGACCGCAGGGAGCCATCCCGTAAGGGATAAACCGGACCAGCGCGGCGAGCCACCGCACCCAGCCCAGTAGCCACCCGCGACCGTCATCCCTAAAGGGAGTAAAGCGGACCCTAGGGAGCCACTCGATAAGGGGTGAATCGAACTGCTTGGCGAAAAACGGCGCAAAGCTCATAAAGAATCATCGCCCCGACACCTTCTTGCAGGGCTCGTCGGTCGCCAAGCCATGTGGCCGAAGCACCCGCCAACATCCGCCGTCAAAAAACCGCATGCTAGACGCCAATAGATCGTTTCGGATAGGCGCAACACAGGCATTACCCGCATCGCAATGAGGTTCGCCGACCGGCGCCTCATGCCCGAACGAGGATGAAGTTCGTCGGGTTTGTTCTAACCCCAATTCTGAACCGTGATAAACCACAGAAAGCCAAGCTGCGCTGGTTCGATTTATCCCTGAAGGGAATAAAGCGGACCGCGGGGAGCCATCCCGTAAGGGATAAATCGAACCAGCGCAGCGAACCACCGCACCCAGGCTAGCAGCCACCCGCGACCTTTATCCCTGAAGGGAGTATAGCGGACCACAAGGAGCCATCCCGTAAGGGATAAATCGAAGCAGTGCCGCGAGCTACGGCGCCAAGTCCAGTAAGCCAACCCCCAACGAGGGCGACGAAGTCAGGAATCGCGTCGCGACTAAACGATACTTTGGAATGCCGTGAGGCTATCGCGCAACGTCATGTTGCCCAGCCCATGATTTGGAAACACGTTGGCGAAATTCGCTTCTTCGCCCCTCAGCGCCATATAGTTCAAGGCGAGGGTTTCCACCAGCAGATTCACATTGTTCGCAGCCGGTGTCGCGGCGGTTTCCACCGACGCATCGCCCCGGAACCAGCCCAGTTGTTGACGTTGGGCTTGCGCCTCTGGCGTACCGCCCCGTAGCAAGGGCATGCCACCCGGGCTATAGACCAGAAAGAAAGATGCCGCCGTGGACTGATTATCACTGGTCCACTCACCTTTGCCGCGGCCATCGACGGTGTTGTCGATGGCGCCGTTGCTAGACAAAGAGCCATCGCTGAATACATACATCATCAGCGGGCTGCCCACGCGCGCGGCGTATTCCAGGCAGGCGCCCATGCAACGTCCCGCGCGAAAGTCTTTGACTTCACCTTCAGCCCGCCGCCCACCGTGATAATCGTAACCGCCCATGGTGATACAGCCGGCCCCGGCATAACCGTTCAGCACCAGCTTCATAACCGACGCGGTTTTCTGAAACTCGCGTTCGTTATTAAATTCGACACTGTCGGTGAATATGCCCGCCGGCCCGACAATATCGGGATCATTCAGCACATCGAACGTCGATTGATCGCCGAAACGATCAGCGACATCAGCGGATTTCAGGTAACCGCATTTGACCAAGTCTTTGACGACGGCATCCGCGGTAATGCCCGGCGCTTCCATTTTTTGGTCGCTCAGGCGATAAATGGATTCCATCACGGCGACGGCATCATCTTGACCGAGGATTCCTACTAGCGCGCCGGTATCAACCAGGCCGGTGACATCCGTGGGCCGATCCACTTTTGTTGGTCTCAACTCAGGATCGATCATCATGGCGGGCGCCATGGAGTTGCCACCGGATTCGGAAGCACGCGACCCAATGAGCGTAAGCAATTCACCGTCGGCGCCTGCCCGGGCGATGGCATATAGCGGGTTATGTGGATTGTTGCCCGTGTCGTTTTCCGAGCGGGCCGGAATGACCGCGCCGTTAATCTGACTGGCGGTACTCGGATTCATGCTCATTTGCATGCCGCGTAAGAAAGCGCTGTCGCTGTGAAACGCCAGACCCAAGCTCGTGTCGGTATGGTCGCCATTGCTGGTGGGGGTGGGTGTGGCCTCCGGCACGCCTGGAATCATGTCGCCGGGTAACCCCGTCTTGCTATAGCCCTGCGTGGATACAAAATCCATTTGCCCGCCTTGGCCACCGATGAGTACGTTGGAGCCCGCCATGTTGGCGCCGCCTGCCAAGTCGAAACAAATGAAGGGCAGCGGGTTGGATACGCCTGATTTGATCAGCGGGCAACGGTTAGGGTCGTCGATAATGGCTTGCAAATCCGGTGAAAGTGCAGCCCGTGCCGCGCGCGGATTAGCAAACAGGCTGAAGGCGCCACCGGTGGCAATCGTCGCCGCGCCCGTCATAAAACCCTGGGAGATCAGCTGCCGGCGCGTAATGGGCCGCGGATGATCGGGATGACGTTGCGGTTCAAAGTAGTTTCGAGTTCTACGCTTTCGCATAAGCCTATATCCGTATCTAAATCTTGCGGCCCGTTGCCGCCCTTATTGCACCAACAGCGGTGCGCTGCCCAATACCGATGCACAAGCGCCTTTGGTAATATCGCGAGTGCGTTGGGATGAGTTATCTGGCGTGCTGGCAATCAAGCGGTCGATCAGCGCATCCAACTCATCGTAGCTGTCGCTGAAATCCGGTTGCGAAGTGAGCAACTGACCCATGACGTCATTGATGAGCGGTGTGATGACCAAACCACGATCAGCGAAGGCCGTGGCAGGATCCGTCGCAAAATTGAAACCGGGAAAGAACGCGGCGCGCAGCGCATCATCTTCAACGAGTTCATCGCAGTAAGCGATGGCCAGTTGTGCAACACCGATTTCCTGAGCCGATGAAAAGGTCATCACGTCAGCCTCGCCTGGTAGTTGTTGGCGCACCAGTTCGTAGGTGGCCTCGACGCGTGTGATTGGCACACCCGTTACCTCGGACATGCTGGCGTTAATTTCATCAAAGGTACGAATGCCGATATCGGGCTGGCCCGGGCCGCCGAGAATTTCCGGCGGCGGCGAAATGTCAGCGGGCGGTGTAACCGGTCCGAATTCATTGCCCAGTTGATCGAAGCTCAGGAAGAACTCGTCGCTGTCTGGCCCTTTCTCCAGGGGAATAACCGTACCCAAATTTGATAACGGTTGGCCTTGACCGTCGTTCAGGGTCAGATCGAGATTTGCATAAGCCTGACCCACATTCGCCAGGCCACCATTAAGGCCGATATTCATGCCCACCAGGGGAATGTTGTTAATCTGTGCCTGGTCGTCGAGACTGATAAACGTTGGGGTATTGAACAGATAGGCATAGCTATCGTACTGGCTCACCTCGAACATGATGTAGGTATCCGGCACGCCAATTACTTCACCGATGTAAAACAGCAAGAAGAATTTCTCGCCCACGCCGGCGTCCATGTTCTGCTGGATTTGCTCTGGGGTGAGCGCGCGACTATGCACAGCCACTAAACGAATCACACCTTCCCATTGACGATCGCCCGAGACTTCGTTGCCGAGGACGAAGGCAAAGCTGTCGTCCCAGTCAGCCAGAGTACCGCCCGGGATGGGATCAATATCGTCGGTAAACACACCGTTCACATAGATCCGGCGCCCGTTGACGGGGTCGTAGTTGGCCACCACGTGCTGGAGCGTGGCTTGCAGATCTTCATCCGCGTCGCTGGTGGACAGCGCTGGTTCGCCGTTGCCATCGGTGCTACTGCTGCGATTTAGGAAATCGTAGCTGTAAAGCGTTTGACCCAGCGTGAAATTACGCGCGGTGGTGCCGGCGGAGTAGCTGACAATGCGCGTGTCTTCTTGGTTCACATTGCCAGGCACGACCCAGGCCTCAATGGAATACTCGCCTGTGGCCTTGATGAAATCATGCAGCTTGCGGCTGGTGGCGGTCGGTCCTTGGGCTTTGCCGTCTTTGATGTCGAGGCCCCAACCGCCGACCCAGTCGACTTCACCAGATAGATTCAGGTCAATAGCCGGATTTACGCCGCTGGTATCGAAGGCTGTCAAACCTTGGCCCGCCTTGAATTCCCATAGCGCGATCAGATTATTTTCAAAGCGATTGCCGCCAGCGGCAACGGTGCCATCGGGAATACGCAAGGCTTTACTGATTACCAAGTTCGGATCGACCTGAGTGGGTTGAATGCTGTTCGCAAAATTTTCAATGGCAGATTGCATGGCGGCCGCACTGGCGGGGCAACCGACATCCCAACAATTATGAAATTCATCGCGTAAGCGAATCACAAACCGGGAGTTTGACGGTTCATCCAAGTCGATTTTCGGTTTTGCGGCCTCGTAGGCCACGGCCGGGTCGGCATCGGCGAAGAAGGGCGATTGTGGTGAACCCGCCGTATTGCTGTGGCAGTCCGAACAATATTGCGTTAACAAATCATGTACACCACCGAATTCCGCCGGTACCGGAGGCGGGAAGTTTTTACTGGCACCCGGATCCATCAGGGGTGGCGGATTCAAGACAATTTCGCGGCCACCCACAGAGCCACCACCGACCCAGCCTTCAATCCAATTGGTCATGATGTCCGCGCAGGCTTGGGAACTCGTTAACCAGCAGTTGTGGTCCGTCAGCAGTTTGGTGGCCAGGCGTGAATCCGCCGGTTGATCGCGGTTAACCAAGGGCAGTGCTTCGGCGTAGGCCGTGTTCACGTTATCGGAGCGTGCGAACATGGGGCTTTGACCGCCCTCCGGTGAATGGCAATCGCCGCAGCTGGCGGTGCCGCCCTCGCGAATGTTTTCCCACAAGGCCACGCGAAACAATTGCGTGTCCGCATCGGCGGCCGGCGGGCCAGTGTAATTGCTTGTTCCCGCCGACGAATTTGGTGGCGGCAGGGCTTCGGTGCTGGCGCCACCGCCGCAGGCACTCAGCAAACCGGCGGCCATCAAACCGAGTAAGCCGGCGCGCAGAATAACCAAGGGATGATGGCCGATTATGCGGTTAAACATCATGGCTCAATCTCCCTTGCAGTAGACGGCGGCTTCGGCGAAGACGCGTTTCATTTCATAGTTGTTGTCGCGGAAGGAAGCCGTCATGGCGTCGATTTGTGCCACGTCGGATTGTTCAACCTCTCGCAGGCAAACTGCCTTGAAGGTCTTCTTTACTTGGCAGCGCGCGAAGGCCTCAGAGTTTGCCAATTCACGTCCCATGGAAGCGGCACCGGTACCGCTGCCACCTGGTGATGATGGGCCGAAGTCCCAACCAATCCAGCGATTGGGGCCTTCGCGCCAATAATTATCCCATTGGTCATCGGGCGTGATATAGCCAAACTTGAAGGTATCGGCGTTATTAAAGTATTTGGGTCGCACAACGCCCGGCGTATAGAGCATCTGGCCCGAAGTATCGTCGTAGTCGTGGTAGGCGAAGGCCTGGGTTAACGGGTCCATCCCGATGTGGCAACCGATGCAGTTGTTCATGAACACGCGACTGTCGCCGCCGGGGCTACGTGAAACATCTTGTCGAATCCGGTCTGGTACGCCGGTGGTGTCTAAGACATTTTCCATGTCGTTACACAAATGATTGACCATGGTGAAGCGGAACATGGCGCGGTTTGTGCCCGCGACAAAAAACGCCGCCGCCGCTGCTCGCGTGGTCAAGACGCCGGCCACGCCGGCCGGGGGCGTGCCGTTGGCCGCGCTTTGGGTGGTACGAGCGAGGACGTTGGAATCACCAAGATCCAAGCCCAGCCTTTCCATCTCGGCATAGTGATCATTGCTGCCGGGCGAATAGGCCGGCAGACCTTGGCCACCCGCGCCCCAATACAGGATGTCAGCCGAGAGCAAATCGTTGAAGGGCACAGCATCACGGACCATGCCGATGACCGTGGCCATGTAGTCGTTTAATTCGGCAAAGTGATCTTGATCGCGATTGGTCCAAGGCGCGGCGAAGTTCTTCAGCGTGACGTTGTAGAAGGCGCTGTTTTCCATGGCCGTATAAGCGGCATCGATGAAGGCTTGCTGGGTGCCGCCAGCAGTATTGATATCCGCTTCCATATCATTGAGCACGGTATCGGTCGGTGGAACACCGGCCAGCCGATCATAAATTCGGCGTGCTTGTTCACGCGTTCCGGCTGACGCCGAGCCCACGACGAGCACTGCCATCACGGCAAGCAATAAAACTTTGGCTGAAGGTACAAAAACCCCAGCAGCCACGCGCAAACGCGGCTTTTTCAAGCAACACATCATTTTCAACACATCCGCATTTCGGTGTCTTGCACACCGTGGGGGAACGATCTCCTGTGCGGTTATGGGGTTCTGTGATCCGGTTAACAGTCCGGGGTTTTTTCAATGCATTAAGTTATGTCGCCTGCGCTCCTGCATCGTCACCGGGGTCACACTCGCTGTCGTTACGGGTAATTTTTTTCAGGGGAACGCAATGTTTGTGTGTCTGCGGAACCTGTGCAGCCGGCTGTTGGCTGCTCCTTGTATGTGTGTGTTGTTGGCCGGGCTGATGACGGCCGCCGGCTGTGGCGGCGGCGGTGGGGGCGTGGGCATCGCTGATGGGCAAGACGGTGATCCGGTGGTCGTTGATGTACCCATCGCCTACGTCAAACGACCGGTTCCGGCGGATGACGATGAAGGTAACCCCGCCATGCCGGATGTCCGCGAATTACTGACTTTTAATGCGGGCACCGTGGGCGCGGATCTTTACGTGCGCGAACGCGCTTCTCCCACGGCGGAAGAGATCAATGTCACTGCCGCTGAAACCCAGGGTTTAGGCGATGTGCGTGATGTGGAAGCTTCCTGGGACGGCGAGTTCTTTTTGTTTGCCATGCGCGGGCCCTTTGATCCCAATTTGGACGAGGAAGAGCAACCCACCTGGAATATCTGGGAATACGAAATAGCCACCCAGACTTTGCGTCGTGTCATCGCGTCTAATAATACGGCGGCAGCCGGTCATGATTTGGCTCCGCACTACCTGCCCGATGGCCGCATCGTATTCTCATCCACCCGTCAGCGGCGAACGGGTGCGATCTTGTTGGACGAGGGCAAGCCGCAGTATCCGGGCTTGGATGAATCGCAACAAGAGCCGGCTTTCGTGCTACACGTGATGAATGCCGACGGCAGCGATATCCGCCAAGTTTCCTTTAACCAAAGCCATGATTTGGACCCATCGGTAGACAGCGACGGCAAGGTAATCTTCAGTCGTTGGGATAACGCGGGGCCCATGGATGCGATGAATCTATATCGCATGAATCCAGACGGCAGCGACTTGGAATTGCTCTACGGTGCACACAGTCATGCGACGGGCACGAATGCTGCTGTCGTCCAGTTCTTGCAGCCGCGAGAAATGCCAGATGGCCGAATGATCACCGTGTTGCGGCCCTTTGCCACCCCGCAATTGGGCGGCGACCTGACTTTGATCGATACGCCTCGGTATCTGGAAAACACTCAAGCCAACGCTGCAAACAGTGGGGTGCTGTCGGGCCCGGCGCAGGTATCCGCGGTGATCAATGACGTACGCACCGACGGCGGTATATCGCCCGGCGGTAGTTTTTCCGCCGCATTTCCGCTGTGGGATGGTACCAACCGCATAATCGTAAGTTGGAGTCAGTGCCGTTTGCAGGAGGCCGGGCAGGTCGTGCCGTGTACGCCCGCCAAACTGGCCGGCCCCAATCCGGTGGCGGCCTCGCCGGCTTATGGCATTTGGGTTTACGACATCAGCAGCGACACGCAGTTGCCCATCGTGCCAGCCGAAACCGGACGAATCTTCACTGATGTGGTGGCCGCGCAAACTCGCGGTATACCGCCGATCATTTTAGATCTCGCAGATAGCGGTTTGGCGGACCTCAATTTACTGGCCGAAGGTACGGCCTTGATCAATGTGCGCAGTGTTTATGACATGGATGGTGTTGATACGGCCGCGCCCAACATTCCGAGTATGGCCGATCCTCTGGTTCTGTCGCCGGATCAGTCACCGAAACTATTCATGCGCATTGTTAAGGCTGTGGCGATTCCCGATGCAGACGTCCTGGACTTTAATCTCAGCGCCTTTGGTGTATCGCGCCAAAATGGGATGCGCGAAATCATTGGTTATGTACCGGTGCAACCGGATGGTTCGGTCTTGGCTAAGGTGCCCGCCAACGTACCCTTGCAGATTAGTGTCCTGGATCGGCAAGGACAGCGTCTAGATGTTCGGCATAATAGCTGGTTGCAGCTGCGTCCCGGCCAAGAGCTGACTTGCAACGGCTGTCATGTGCCGGATGCTGGGTTATCGCACGGACGCGCTGACGCCTTTGCAAGTGTATACGCTGGCGCGACGACAACCGGTCTGCCGTTTCCGAACACCAACCCGGCAATTTTTGCGGATTTTGGTGAAACCATGGCCGAGGCGCGTGGGCGGATCAGCTGTGCGACGGACTGCGCCGACATTACGCCGAGCATGGATGTCATTTTTACCGATGTCTGGACGGATCCCGCGGGACCCCAGGTCCCTGCCGATTCGTTTAGTTACTTATATGCCGATCTAACAACTGCGGCACCGGTCTCGCCGGCCTGCCAAACACAATGGACGCCGCTGTGTAGAACGGTGATCAACTACGAAACGCATATCCAACCCCTGTGGGATTTGCCCCGCGTGGCGGCGGATGGGGTGACGGACGTGACCTGTATCCTGTGTCATGACAAAGAAGACGACATGGGCAATCCCGAGGTCCCCGCCGGGCAACTAGATTTGCGCGGCATTGCCTCTCCCGAACAGGCCCTACATTTCGTTGCCTATCGAGAGCTTCTCTTCGGAGACAACTTAGAGTTTTTCGATATGGATTTAGGCATCGTCACCGATGTCTTGGTGGACGACATTGATCCCGACACGGGTTTGCCCATTCAAGTGCCGGTGCCGATTCCTTCGCCAGCCTCCGCCGGTGGCGCGCGTTCCTCGGGCCCGTTCTTTCTGCCGTTTCAAGCCGGCAATACCCACGAGGGCTGGCTCACGGACGCTGAACTGCGCTTGATTTCTGAGTGGCTGGATGTGGGCGCACAGTATTTCAATAACCCCTTCGAGGCGCCGCTCAACTAACTCATGCGTATTGGTGCTCTCATTGTCATTTTTTTCTCGATGTTTTCCGTGGTGCAAGCGAAGGACTACTACGAGTTGGTTGTTGCCGACCCCTATATCGAGCTGCACACTGGTCCGGGTCGCGGCTATCCCGTGTTTTTCGTGGTGGATCGCGGCGAGCAGATTCAAGTGCTAAAGCAGCGTACAGACTGGTACAAACTGCGCAGTGCCGATGGCACCGAGGGCTGGGCCAGTGCTGAGGCCATGCAAGGAACTGTGCAACCCGACGGTCAACCCGCGAAGATCATTAACCCTGACCGCGATGATTATTTGCAACGACGTTGGGAGCTGGGTTTCGAGCTGGGTGATTTCGACGGTGCGAATGCCGTGTCGAGTTATCTTGCTTTTATGTTCACGCCTAATTTGTCGGCGGAGCTCTCTGGTACGCATCTGACTGGGCGGTTTTCCAATGGCTGGATGTTAAACGCGAACATCGTGCATCAACCCTTTCCTGAATGGCGTATTTCGCCATTTTTCACCCTGGGCACGGGCGTGCTCAATATCGATCCCAAGGCCACCTTAGTGGCCGCGAAGGATCGCCGGGACCAAACGGCCAACGCAGGCCTCGGGCTGCGTACACATATCAGCAAGCGATTCCTGCTGCGTGCTGAATATAAGGCTTACAAGGTATTTACCAGCAGGGACGACAACGAGGAAGTTGGCGAATGGAAAGCAGGATTCTCATTTTTCTTTTGAAGCAGCTGCCGGTCTTAGCCGTTCTAGTCGCCTTGACAGCCTGCGGCGGGCGTCCGGTACAAGATAACTCCGCGGATGCTGAAGTACCCGTGGTAAATCCCCAAGTCGCGCGCCGCGACGTTGCGGAACCGAAAATTGATCGCGAGAACTTTGAGTTGGGCGCCAGCTTTGGGCTAATGAGCGTTGAAGACTTCGGCAGCAACTCGACTTGGGGTCTGCGAGCCGCATACCACATTTCCGAGAGCTTCTTCGTGCTGGGCACCTATGGCGAAACGGATACGGACGAAACCAGTTTTGAGGTTTTGAGTGGCGGCGCGCCCTTATTGTCAGAAGATCAGCGCAAGCTGGAGTACTACGACATTTCACTGGGCTACAACCTGCTACCGGGCGAGGTCTTCATCGGTAAGAACTGGGCCTTCAATAGCGCGCTATACCTACTGGTGGGTGCGGGCAACACTAGTTTTGCGGACGACGACTTTTTTACCTTGGCCTTGGGCGCGGGCTATCGCGTATTGGCGAACGATTGGTTGGCCCTGAACTTCGAGGTTCGTGATCATCTCTTCGATACTGACCTGCTGGGTAAAGACAAGACCACCCATAACATTGAATTCAGCTTTGGGCTGTCGTTCTTTTTTTAGGAGATACTCATGCCTACACGTCACCCTGTTCGACGCCGCACGGTATTGGCCTCAATGCTGACGGGCTTTTTTAGCCGCTTCCTGGCGGCGGATGACGCCGTCTCGGGGCCCGCGCCCGAATTCAAGCTAGCTAAGCGCGACGGCACGATGGTTTCATTGGCTGATCTCAAGGGCGATGTGGTGCTCATCAACTTTTGGGCAACCTGGTGTGGACCCTGTCGCAAGGAAATGCCCTTGCTCGAACAGCTCTATCAACGTTATTCGCGTCTGGGTTTCACGCTGTTGGGTGTGAACGTTGAAGAGGATTCGGGCGATGCCGATCGTTTTCTCACCGAAACGCCGGTGAGTTTTCCCATTCTGTTCGATCCCGCTAACGCCGTGAGCAAGCTCTATCAAGTGTCCGCGATGCCGAGTACGGTCCTGGTGGATCGGCAGGGCAATCTTCGTTATCTCCATCACGGCTACCAAGATGGCTACGAAGACATCTACCAAGATCAGATTAGATCTTTAGTACGGGAGCGAGGCTAAATTGGTCATGAAGAGCTGGCTTTTCACTAAGCGCGTGCTGCGGGCCTTATCGCTTGGCGTGATCGTCTCCCAGACTGTCGCTTGCAGTATTGAGCCTTGGGTCAAACCCTATGAACGCGATCGCTTGGCGGATCCCATCATGAGTTTGGACCCGCATCCTGTGTCCACCGCTTATTTGCATCACGTCTATGAAGCACGCGAGGGTTCTCGTGGCGCGGCAGGCAGTGCCGGAGGCGGCTGTGGCTGTAACTGAGTTCACTGCAACTAGATTGAGCCATGATCGGTCGGCATCAATGCCGCTGGCCGCTATGCTGTTGATTGGCAGCTTGCTTGGCTTGGTCCTGCCGAGGCTTGAGGCTGCGGTTTTACCGGAGGATCGCGCCGATGTGCTGTACCACTCCTATGACGGCGGCGGTGTGAAGATTGACGGACCATCGATATTGGTGCGCAAAAGCATCGGCGAGAGCTTTTCTGTTTCCGGAAACTACTACGTTGATACCGTCAGTAGTGCGTCCATTGATGTCTTAACCACAGCCAGTCCCTATGACGAAGAGCGCACCCAGACTTCCCTAGGTCTTGACTACTTGCGTGGCGACACTACCTTGAGTCTCTCAGTCACCAAGAGCGAGGAAGATGACTACGAAGCGAATTCGGTAAATTTCGGTATTGGCCAAGAAGTCTTCGGCGGCATGACGACCGTTACTCTCGGCTTTGGCCTTGGTTCCGATACGGTCATGCGCAATGGTGATAGTTTGTTTGAGGACGATGTTGATCGTCAGCACTACCGTCTGGGTTTGTCGCAAGTGTTGACCAGAAACCTCTTGGTCGGACTGAACCTTGAGGCCATTACCGATGAGGGCTTTCTAAACAACCCTTACCGCAGCGTGCGCTATGCCGATTCTGACAGCGCACGTGGCTATAGCTATCAAAGTGAGCTTTATCCGCGCACGCGTACCAGTAATGCCGCGGCCTTGAATGCGCGCTATCACTTGCCCTATCGGGCGGCGGTCAGCCTTGGCTACCGCTACTTCACCGATGATTGGGACATCGAGGGGCATACCTCCGAAATCGGTTATACCCAACCGGTTGGTGCATGGACCCTAGATTTGAAGTATCGCTTCTACAGCCAAACGGCCGCAGATTTCTATAGCGATTTATTTCCTTACGAAAATGCGCAGAATTTTCTAGCGCGCGACAAGGAACTCAGCAGTTTCTCAAGTAATACCCTGCGCCTCGGCGTGTCATATAACTTCATTGAGGGTGGCTGGTATTTCTTGGATAAAGCCTCGGTCAATTTCATGTATGACCACATCACGTTTGACTATGATAATTTTCGAAATCTATCAGTCGGCGGTAATCCCGGTGCGGAACCCTTGTACAGTTTCGATGCCGACGTGATGCAACTGTTCTTTTCGTTTTGGTTTTGACCGCTTCGCGCGCGAACTAGGAAAAATTTCCAAGGCGAGTGACTAGGCCACCGCCTCATCGTCGGCATAAAGCGGCGGTAGCGGGCAATCCACCACGGCGCAGACCACGCGCAGCAGTTCGCTTTCGGCAATGGTGATGCGGGCATCATGGCTGGCCGTGACGGCCAGTGCGGCGACCAAGCGCCGGCGGTCTTTCGCCCGCAGCCGGGCCAACACCGGCAAGGCCTTGTCCAAGGATTTCTGCCAGTCACTCCTGGCCTGCTCGTCCAGCGATCCAGCGCTTGCCAAGCCTAAATTCTTCAGGCCGGCGGCATAAGCCGCCTGGGCTGTGTTTAAGTCTTCGTGGCCATGGCGAGCGAGTACGGCAAACAAATCCAGCACCGCTGTGCGCAGCCCATGGGCCGTCACTTTTTCGCGAATTCTGGGTGCCCGATAGCTGGGCGCTTGGGCACGACGCAAGCTTTCATCGAGTATTCGCGACAAACAGTACTCGAACAGTTCGATTTGGTTGTCTATGCGTACCAAGTGATTGACCAGTTTGAGTAGGAACTCCAGCTGAGTATCAGGCCGTCGCTTGATGGCGGGGAAGGCTAGATCGAGCAGGGGTAGGCGATAGTGGCTGCCTAGTCCGCCGATATCTGCTTGTAAGGCGGCAACATTTGCCGCCCGCGTCGGACCCAGTTGCTGGCCAAGATAATGTAGTTGAGCTTCTCGCAGTTTCGCATCGGGATGCAGTACCAGTGCCAGGGCCATCAGCAGCGAGTCTTCGTCGTCATGGGCGGCTTGATAGATACCCGGTGGGATGCTGCGATGTAGGCTATGGGCGGCCGCAATCTGTCCCGCGTCCGGATTGCCGGCCTGGGCTGGCACGTCTTCGGCATCGAGACCAAATGAAGTGTCGTCATGCGCCTGCGCGGCGGCGATGCCGGCAATGCCCGCCGCACTGCCATGCTCGGCAGCGGTGCTGTGAGCTTCCACGAAGCTGCCAGTAAAGCTCGGGTCTAGTCGCTCAATGCGGGTGCCCAAGGGCGGGTGAGTGGCGAATAGCCCGGCCAAGCCCGCACCCGATGCGAACAACATATGGTTGATTTCTTCGCTGTCCGCGCGTCGCAGATACGACTGATCTTTTAGGCCGCCAATTTTTTTCAGCGCACCGGCTAGCCCCGGCGGGTTGCGGGTGAACTGCACGGCTGAGGCGTCGGCTAGAAATTCACGTTGCCGTGATACCGAGGCTTTAATGATGCGGGCCGCGGCGACACCGACCCAGCCAACGATCACTAAGCCCAGCGCGATGATGAAGACCAGGCCATTGCCTCGCGAACTACTGCCGCTGCCCGCGGACCGGCCGAGGCGTGAGTTATGCATGATGCTACGGCCCACAAAGCCGATGATCATGATGCCGAACAGCGGACCCAACATCCGAATGTTCAAACGCATGTCGCCGTTGAGAATGTGGCTGAACTCATGGCCGATCACACCCTGCAACTCATCGCGATTGAGTTGTTCCAAAGCGCCGCGGGTGACGGCAACGGCCGCATCTTCGGCTTGGTAACCCGCGGCGAAGGCGTTGATGGCTGCTTCTTGTTCCAGCACGAAAATTTCCGGCACCGGCACACCGGAGGCGATGGCCATTTCCTCCACCACATTGCGTAAGCGTCGTCGCAATGGGTCGCTGGTGTCCGGAGACACGCTGGTACCACCCAGGTCATGCGCCACGCGGGATCCACCGCCACGTAGGCTAAAAATCCGGAACAGGCTCGCCAGGCCAATCACCGCCAGCGTACCGGCAGCTATCAGCGCTAAACTTTGCCAGCGATTGCTCAGCCACGCGGCGTCAGGCCGGATGGGCGAGATTTCGCTCCATAGCCACACTGTTGAAAAGATCGCAGTCACCGCGGCAACCACAGCCACAGTCGCGATCAAGTAGGCGATTACTAGCCAGCGAGTCCGTCGCCGGGATTGCTCCTGCGCGGCGAAAAAATCCATAGCTGGCCTAAACTAGAATGCGACCTCGGGTTTCTCACGCTTCGCCGTGTCGCCGATATCCAGAAAATCACCCGCCACAAAATTGAAAATGCTGGCGATGAAATTATTCGGAAAAGTTTCGACGGTATTGTTGTAACTCAGGACGGCATCGTTAAACGCTTGACGTGAGAAAGCGACTTTGTTTTCTGTGCTGCCAAGCTCTTCTTGTAACTGCAGCATGTTTTGATTGGCTTTGAGATCGGGATAGCTCTCGGCCAGTGCGAATAATCGGCCTAGCGTGCCGCCTAATGTCGCTTCAGCCTTGGTTAAGGACTTAATGGCCTCGGCATTGGACGGATCAGCGGCCGCCGCCTGCAAACCGTTTACGGCCGCGTTGCGCGCGTTAATCACGGCTTCCAGCGTTTCCCGTTCATGTTTGATATAGCCTTTGACCGCTTCTACCAAGTTGGGAATCAGGTCATAACGACGGGTCAACTGCACATCAATTTGCGCGAACGCGTTCTTAACCCGGTTTCGCGAGGAAACCAGCTTGTTATAGATGCCGACCACCAGGGCTACGATGACGGCGATGATAATCAGTAGGATCGTACCTATGCCCATTTCCTTGTCCTTACTCCGTGCGAGAATGCCAGGGATGAGCATACCCCAAACCAAGGGCCGGGCCACCTGATGCGATACAAGTTGTTGATTTCGCTATTTCTCGCTGGATTCTACTCGCCGACCCATGCCGAGTGGCACGCGGCAAGCCAAGCGAAGATGGGCACCCGCATCGAAATCCAGCTGTGGCATGCGGATCCGGCCAGAGCGGCCGAACTCATCGCGCAGGGCATGTCGGAGTTGGACCGGATTGAGGCGGCCATGAGCACCTATCGGGAGTCTTCGGAAATTTCGCGAGTCAATCGCGAGGCGGCGAGGCAGCCTGTTGTCGTTTCCCAAGAGCTATACGATCTCGTCGCTTGGGCCTTACAGCTTAGCGAGCTGAGTGACGGGGCGTTTGACATCAGCTATGACAGCGTTGGGCAGCTTTATGACTTTCGGGCGCGGGAACGGCCTGATTCCGCCGCCATAAAGTCTGGCTTGGACGCCCTTGATTATCGGCTGGTGAGATTGCAGCCAAAAAATCATGCCATTGCGTTTGCGCATGAGGGTGTGCGAATTAACTTGGGCGGCATTGCAAAGGGTCATGCCGTGGAATCCGTTGTGCGCCTATTGCGCGATGCTGGCGTAAGTCATGCGTTGGCAACGGCTGGGGGCGATACGAGATTGCTGGGTGATCGACGGGGAAAACCTTGGGTGGTGGGTATTCGTGATCCCGATCTCGAGACGGATCTGGTCACGCGTTTGGCACTTAGCGATGAAGCCATCTCGACATCAGGTGACTATGAGCGCTTCTTCGACGAGGATGGTCGCCGCTATCATCACATTATCAGCCCAAGTACCGGTGATTCCGCGCGGGATTCTCGCAGCGTTACCGTGATTGGTCCCGATGCGACCTTGACCGACGGCTTGTCGACCAGCCTATTCGTTCTCGGCCCAGAGGCAGGCTTAGCACTCATTGAAACCTTAAACGGCTATGAAGCAGTGATTGTCGATGCCGCACGACAGCTACATTTCTCCAGCGGCCTTGATCCGAGCTAGCTAGCCGCGGCCTTTCCTGCCTTTACTTAAAGTGTCGGCGATTCGTGACCGGCGTCACAGGATTGACCTCGCGGCCCTGCGACCATTAGTGCCGAGAAACTAAAGCCCAGTGCCACAAGGTCTGGGCCGCTTCGGTCAGTTTAGGGCAAACCTGCTGAAAGGCGGGGACGCAAAGCCACCGGTCTACGGGCGTTAACCACGTCTACGACGGCGGGGCTGCCAAGTCGAATGCCGCTGTGATGGCGGCCGGCTTGTTTGCGTGCACGGTCCCTGCCTGCCGAGTTCTTTGGTAGCTGCGGGCATGGCAATGACGAAAAAACCCAGTTCAACAACTATCCTGCGACGAATAGTCGTCGCTTTGCTGGGTTCACTGATTGTTGTCACCTCGGCATCAGCTCGTCTGACAACCGGTGATGCAGCGCCGGATTTTGCCCTGAAATCTTTGACCGGTAGTAACTTGCGCTTGAGTGAATACCGCGGCCAGGTTGTATTACTGAGTTTTTGGGCCAGTTGGTGCGGCAGTTGCCGGGAACAATTGTCGCAGCTTGACGGGCTCAGTCAACGCTACGGCGACGCCGGTCTGCAATTGCTAACCGTTAGTGTCGATTCTAAGCCGGAAAAGGCGCGCGGCGTCGCCGGCAATGTCGGTTTTCCCGTCTTGTTGGACGACGCTAAACGCGTAGCCCGCATCTATGACCCGGGCAAATTACCGTTGACGGTTTTGATCGATCCCCACGGCACTCTGCGCTATATCCACAAAGGCTTTCGTCCTGCCGATATCGCCACCTATGCGCAAGAAATAGAAGTCTTGTTGGGCGAGTAGTCACTCGCTTAAATTGAGGAAAATGTTATGACAGTTCCGAAGTCGTTCTACTTGGCCCTGCTGACTATCAGTTTCGGTCTAGTCTCATCGACCTTACTGGCCGCGGGCAGCGAGCCCGCCCTGGATGCCGAGGTGCAAGACTTAAAAGCCTCGGTTCTGGACCTGAATCGTGAGTTGTTCCTGCTCGAAGAAGAATTGCTGTTTCCCGCCAATACGCAAATTGCGGTTTTCGTCTCCATGGACGTGGGCGAATTTTTCAGCCTTGACTCCGTGCAGCTCAAGCTCGACGGCAAAGAGGTGGGCAACTACCTCTATACGGAGCGCGAGGCGGAAGCGCTACTGCGGGGCGGCGTGCATCGACTGTTCTTGGGCAATGTGAAAACCGGCGAGCATGAATTGGTTGCCACGTTTACCGGCTTAGGCCCGCAAGGCCGCGAGTATCGACGCGGCGCGAGCTTAGACTTCAATAAGCAGATTGGCGCGAAGTTTGTCGAGCTGCAGATTTCCGATAAGGAGCGCAAGCAACAACCAGAATTTATCGTCCGGGAGTGGGAGTAGGGAATGCGACCGGGCGCGGGTGACCGTGTGGCCTGGGCCGCGGCCGTTTTGGTCGCGGCCCAACTGCTCCTGGCCGTGGGCGTCGCGCGCGACAAGCCTGGCACCGTGGTGGATGATCCGTATTACGGCGAAGTGTTGTTTCATTTCTACCAGCGCGATGATTTCACTGCGCTGACCCACCTATTGGCCGCGCGACAAGTCGGCCGCCTGGATCAGCATAAAGCCGAGGCGGAGTTGCTGCTCGGTGGGCTTTATTTGTCTTATGGCCAACATCGTGAGGCCGGGCGAATTTTCGAATTTTTACTCGATAGCGAGCCGTCGGCGAGTGTTCGAGATCGGGCTTGGTTTTACCTGGGTAAAGTTCGCTTTCAGCGCGGCCTGTTTGCAGATGCATTGTTAGCGCTAGAGCAAGTTGGCGATGAATTGCCAGAGGGCTTGGCCGCCGAATACTACCTGCTCCGTGCCCAAAGCCATATGGGTCTAGAACAATATGCCCAGGCCGCAGCAGTTTTGCATGAACGTGAAGGCTCCGAAGACTGGTTAGCCTACGGTCGCTACAACCTCGGCGTTGCACTGGTGCGCATGGGTGACCAAGCGGCCGGCGCAAAAATGCTCAACGAACTGGGTTTGTTGTCCTCCAAGGAACCAGAGTTGGTCAATCTGCGTGACAAGGCCAATCTCGCCTTGGGCTACACCTATCTGCAATCTGACCAAGCCGCCGCGGCGCGAGAAGTGCTGCGGCGTGTGCGATTGAACGGCCCCTTTTCCAGCAAAGCCTTGTTAGGCGTTGGTTGGGCCGATGCCTTGCAGGAAAACTACCGTGATGCGCTGCTGCCGTGGCTAGAATTACGCTACCGCGATTTGCTCGATGGGGCCGTTCAGGAGTCGCTACTGGCCATTCCTTACGCCTACGGTAAGTTGGCCGCCCATGGTTCGGCGGCAGATCATTACATCAATGCGGTCGCCGCCTTTGACGGTGAGATGGCCGGCATAGACCGCGCGATCCAGCGCGCGAATAGTGGCCAGCTTGTACCGCGCCTCTTGTTTGATGATGATCCTGAAATCGGCCATTGGTATTGGCAGCTCGGTGAGATTAAAGACAATTCCGACGGGCGTTACCTATACCACTTGGTGGCGAACCACGACTTTCAAGAAGGGCTGCGCAATTACCGTGATCTAGTTGCCTTGCAGGGCTATTTACAACAGTGGTCGGCGAAGTTGGTTGCCTATCAAGACATGGTTGATACGCGCCAGCAAGCTTACGATCAGCGGCTACCCATTATTGATGCACGGCTTAGTGAACTGAGTTTGCCCAGTATTCGTGCACGCCGTGATGAAGCAGCCGCGCGACTCGCTCGGGCTCGCCAGGCGCGCGATGTCGCCGAGCTGGCCACGGCCGATGAGCGCTATCACTGGGATAGCTTGATGGCTTTGGAAGCTAATCCCGCGCTTAACTTACCGGCTGCCGAGGATGCCCGTCAGCGGCAACGCATACTCAAGGGCGTGCTGTTATGGAATTTCGATCGTGAGTTCAACTATCGGGTTTGGCAGCAGACTCGCAAATTGGTAGAACTTGATGCGCTCTTGGCTCAGGCGGAAGCCGGTGTGGATGAAAACGCCAAGGCGCGCCGCGGAATACCAGAAGAATTGCGTTTGTACCGGGGTCGAATTGCTGCTCTGGCGCCCCGTATCGACGAAATGCAGCTAAAGCTCGCCGCCGCCCTTGGCGGACAAGAGCGGCGTTTGCAGGCGTTAGCCGTTCGCGAACTCGAAGCCCAGAAAGAACGTCTGGCGACCTATCGTGTGCAAGCCCGTTTTGCCCTAGCTACCATCTATGACCGCGCCAATGCCGCGGCTGCAGGCACGGAGCTTAAGCCATGAATCTCGTGGCGCTAACCGCCGGCGTGGTGCTGACCGCCGGACTCTGGCCCTTCGATGGCAAGCAAGACGAGTCGCCCTGGGACGACACGACCATCGGCGAACTGCAGCCGCGTGACTTGGACTTGCGAGAATCTTCCGAGGTACCCAACGCGGATGCCCTGGCCCGCGAGCAGTACCAAAAGTTTCTCGCTTTGCCGACCACGGATCCGGCCTTGCGGGCTGAAGCCATGCGTCGCTTGGCCGATTTGAATGTCGCGGCTGGTGAAGATTTGAGTGTGGACTCAACCGCAGATCAAACACACTATCGCGAAGCCATCAGCTTGTATCGTCGCTTACTGGCTGACAATCCCAATTTCGCGGACCGCGATCTCATCCTGTACCAGATTGCGCGGGCGCAAGAAGTCTTGGGTGACACGGACGGTGCCTTGGCAAGCTTGGACGAGGTGGTTAGCACTTACCCGAACAGTCGCTACTTCGCTGAACTGCAGTTTCGGCGTGGCGAGATTCTGTTCGTCAACAAGCGTTACCGTGAAGCTGAATCGGCTTATGCATCAGTAGTGGCGCTGGGTGAGGCGTCCAGTTTCCATGAGCAGTCTTTGTATAAGCATGGTTGGTCTTTGTTTAAGCAGGGTCTGCATGAGCAAAGCTTAGATTCGTTTCTTGACCTATTGGATCGGCGTCTGATTCGGGATGAAAACCCCGACGATGTACTAGCCGGCTTGTCGAGGGCGCAGCGAGAATTGGTGGACGATAGCTTTCGGGTCTTAGGTATTAGCTTCTCCTATATGGATGGAGCGGATAGCATCGATGCACTGTTAGATCGTCGCGGCCCCAGTCCCTACGCGCATTTGTTGTACGCGGGATTGGGCGAGCTCTATCTGGATAAGGAACGCTACAGCGATGCGGCGGAAACCTTTGCGGCATTTGTCGCGCGTGAGCCGGCGCATCTGGGTTCTCCGGCACTGCAAATGCGGGTCATTGACGCTTACACCTTGGGTCGATTTCCCTCCTTGGTATTGACGGCAAAAGAAGATTTTGTGCGCTATTACGGTCTGGGCGCCGCCTTTTGGCTAAATCGAGCACCCCTTGATCATCCCGAAGTGGTTGCCGCACTTAAGCAAAATCTGAGTGACCTGGCGGGCTACGATCACGCGCGCGCCCAGGCGAATAACGATACCAAGGCCTACGAGCGCGCTGCTGATTGGTACCGGCAATATCTCGCCTATTTCCCACAAGATCCCGACTCCGCGCAGCGCAGTTTTTTGCTGGCGGAAATTCTCAATGAGCTGGGCCGATTCGGCGAAGCGACGGATCAGTTCATCGATGCGGCCTATGCCTATGGACCCCACGATCGCGCTGCGGAAGCGGGCTATGCCGCCTTGCTCGCCGCTCGCCAACACGAAGCACAGTTGGCCGGCAAGCTACTGGATAGCTGGCAGGCAAGGATGGTCGAAGACGCCCTACATTTTGCGGACAGCTTTCCAGAACATCCCCAGGCCGGACCTGTGCGGACCAAGGTTGCAGAAGAATTGTTCGCGGCCGGTGAGTTCGAACATGCCGTTGAGGTGGCTGGCTTGGTTGTGACCATGCAACCGCCAGTTAGCACGGAGCTTGAACGCACCGCCTGGCGGGTACTGGGACATGCATACTTCGATTTAGAGCGGTACGCGCAAGCCGAGGATGCCTATCTGCGCGTGCGCGCACTCCCGGCTGAAGATGAGGGTCAACGCCAAGCCATCGACGAGCGCATTGCGGCTTCGGTCTATCGGCAGGGTGAAATATCACGTGATGCCGGCGAACTGGACGCGGCCGTGGCGCAGTTCTTGCGGGTGGCCGAAGTTGCGCCGCAAACTGAAATCGTGCCGACGGCAATTTATGACGCGGCCGCGATGTTAGTCAGCGCAGAAGAATGGGGCCGCGCTATTCCCGTGCTACAACAATTCCGCCAGGCCTATCCCAAGCACAGCTACGCCGATGAAGTGACGCAGAATCTCGCCGTGGCCTTGAATGCCTCGGGCCGCAGCGAAGAAGCGGCGGCTGAATTCGAGCGGGTGGCCAGTCTGGGCAGTGTCGGCGGCGACATACATCGCGAAGCCTTGTGGGAGGCTGCGCAGTTGTACGCCGCGGCCGGGCGGGCCATGGATGAGCAACGCGTCTATGCCGACATTGTCACGCGCTTTCCGAATCCGCTGGCTGAGTCCATCGAGGCGCGCCAGCGTCTAGCGGACTTAGCTAAACAACAGGCAAATTCATCCGAACGGCGCCGGTGGCTCGAGTCCATTGTCGTGGCTGACGCTTCGGCGGGTACGCAGCGTTCGGATCGGAGCCGTACCTTGGCGGCCCAAGCGAGCTTGGAGTTGGCCGAGCCTTTGCGCGATGCCTTCAATCGAACATCACTCAGTATCCCGCTGAAAGAAAGTTTAGTCAGCAAGAAAAACTTGATGGAGCTTGCGCTGTCAGCCTATGGCAATGCGGCAGCATACGGCGTGGCCGATGTCACCACGGCAGCGACCTACGAGATTGCCGAACTTTACTATCGCTTGAGTCAGGACTTGATGAATTCGCAGCGTCCGGCGGGATTGAGTGCGGAAGAACTTGAGCAATACGACATCTTGCTAGAAGAGCAAGCCTTTCCCTTTGAAGAACAGGCCATTGAGATTTTCACCAGCAATACTGCCCGTAGTGTTGACGGTGTCTACGACGAGTGGGTGCAACGCAGCTTTGCACGGCTTGCCGATTTAATGCCTGGTCGTTTCGCGAAGACCGAGAGGAGTGAGTCCTTTGTTGCCCATCTTGACTAATTCCACGGCCTGCTTTTCGCTGCGCAGTGGTTTACTGCTAGCGGTGATGGCTTGTTTGTTAGGCGCCTGTGCCTCCTCGCCACAGCAAAACACGAATGCGGAGGCGACTGAGACCGCAGTCACCCAATGGCGCGCATCCGCCCAGAGCGACTACCAACGCGCCCTTGGCCTGATGGATCAACAACGGGATACGGAAGCCAAACCCTATCTGGTGGATTTGGCGGCCCGCTATCCTGATTCGGCCGGACCGCTCACCAACCTGGGCATCATTGCCGCGCGCGGCGGGGATATCGAGGCGGCCGCGAACTATTTGCTGCTGGCCACCACCGTCTGTACTAACTGCGCGCCGGCTTGGAATCAACTCGGCATATTGCACCGCGAAGCCGGGCGTTTTGAAGAAGCGGAAGGGGCCTACCGGCAGGCGCTAGACCACGATGCCGACTATGCCCTGGCGCACTACAACTTGGGCGTCTTGTATGACCTTTATCGTGCGCGGCCGGCGGAAGCCGTTGAACACTATGAGCGCTTCGTCGCGATTAGCGGTGATACGGCGGATTCCGCCGCCGTCTCGCGCTGGATTGCCGACTTGCGCCGACGTTTCGGCGATGGCACCCGCACCGCCCGAGCCGGAGAAATGCAATGAGTCTAAAACCAGTCAGCGCGCTGCTGGCGCTATTTTTTCTACTGCCGCTTGCCGCGGAGGATTCAATCGGTGAACCAGAGGAGTCGGCACCACAGCCGGCTGTCACCACGGCCGCCCGGGATCGCTTGGAGCTGGATGCCACCGCCATCCGCGGGAACCAGGAGTTGCCCAAGCTCTTATATATCGTGCCCTGGAAGGACCCGGCCCTGGGTGATCTGGTTGGCAAACCGGTCAATAGTTTGGTGGATGAAGTATTGGCACCCGTAGACCGTGAAGTGTTCCGCAGACAGACGGGCTACTTCGATCAATTGTATGGGGACCCGGAATAGCTCCGCACGGCTATTCACCCATTTCTGCGTCTGATCAGCGGACCAGCTTGCTTGCACGTTGAATGGGGAGTGTGTGTTGAGGAGGAGAGATTAATGAACGTTTATACGAATATTGTGAGCTTTTTCCAGGACGGCGGGGTCTTCATGTATCCCATCGTCGTGGTTTTTGCTCTGGGCTTGGCTATCGCGCTGGAGCGCTGGTTGTTCTTGAGCAAGACCAGCATCGGCAATCGGATGGTGTGGAAGAAGATCACACCCTACATACAGCAAGGTAAGTTCCAAGAGGCTGTGAATGTCACATCCAAGTCCGGCGCCGCTATTGCGAAAATTCTGACCTACGGTTTGCATCGTATTAAGAACGCCGCGCATCGCGATGACGTTGAGAAAGCTATGGAAGAAAGCTTGATGGAAGTCATGCCGCGCCTGGAAAAGCGCACGCATTACCTCGCCACCTTCGCCAATGTGGCGACCTTGTTGGGCCTGTTGGGTACGATCATCGGATTGATCAACGCGTTTACCGCAGTGGCTGCCGCTAACCCGGCGGAGAAAGCCGACATGCTGTCGGCCAGTATCTCCGTGGCCATGAACACCACGGCCTTTGGTTTGATGGTTGCGATTCCGCTATTGCTGGTGCACACGGTTCTGCAAAGCAAGACCACGGAAATCGTTGACAGCCTGGAAATGGTGTCCGTGAAATTCTTGAACGCCGTGGATGAGCGGCGCGCGGGAGCGCAAGCCTAAATGAGAGCTTCCTGGCGCCGACATCGGAGTCATGATCCGGCTGATCTAAATATCACCGCCTTCATGAACTTGATGGTGATACTCGTGCCGTTCTTGCTGATCACCGCGGTATTTTCGCGGCTGGCCATTTTGGAACTGAACCTGCCCTCCTCCGGGGGTCAGTCCGATGACTTGCCCGACACCATGCAGCTAGAAGTCATCGTGCGCGATGACCGGCTCGAAGTGGGCGAACGACGCGGGGGGTTGCTGACCCAGCTGCCCGCGCGTGCTGGCGAACATGATTATGCGGGGCTCACCAAGTACTTAAAGCGAGTCAAGGCGACCTACCCAGACAAGCTCGATGCCGCTGTGCTGCTGGAAACCGATGTGCCCTACGACGTGCTCGTGCAGGTCATGGATGCCGTGCGCATGTACGAGGCGGAGCAGGCTGGTCAGTCAATTAAGGCCGAGTTGTTTCCGGAAATTTCCATTGGCGACGCGCCGGTGCTGAAGCGGAGCTAGTTGCCATGAAGATGTCCAAACGCGCCAAACGCATGCAGCGTCGCAATCAGCGCGGCAAAAAAACCGTGGCACTCAATCTAGTGTCCTTGATGGATATATTTACGATTCTAGTTTTCTTCCTGTTGGTGAATTCCTCCGATGTGGAAGTTCTGCCGAACGCCAAGGACGTGCAGCTGCCCGAATCCGTCGCCGAAGAGAAGGCGCGGGAGAATGTGGTGGTTGTGGTCACCGGCAAGCAAGTTTTGGTACAAGGGCGCCCTGTTGCCAGTGTTGCGGAGGTCTTGGCATCCAAGGACTTAGTGATTCCCGGTTTGCGCGACGAGCTGCGTGCGCAAACGGATCGAGTGTTGCGCAAAGCCGCACGAACGGACGTTGCTAAACGCGAAGTCACCATAATGGGCGATAAAGAGTTGCCCTATAAACTGCTTAAGCGCGTGATGGCGACCTGCACGGCTGCCGACTACGGCCGCATTTCCTTAGCGGTGATGCAAAGGGCACCAGCAGCGCAGGCAAGCATCACGCCCAGCGCAGGAACCATAGGGTAGACGCCTCGTGATTGCCTACTACTATCGCACCTACAGCCTCGCATGGGATACTTCCTTTGATCACGACGATCAGTTCCGTGACATTCTCAAGCGCATCGTCATTGCGGTTGCGGTGCTAAGTTTGGTGTTTAGCTTCTTGCCGATACCCGAGCTCGATCGCAGTGCCGAGGAGGAGGTTCCCGAACGCTTTGCTCGCCTGTTATTGGAAAAACCTGAACCGCCGCCACCGCCGCCGGTAGTGCGCCAGGAACCGGTGAAACCAGAGCCCAAGCCCGAACCTGTGAAACCCGTGGAAAGGGTCGTGGAACAGATACCGGACCCCAAGCCCGTGGTCGTTCCCGAACAGGCGCGCGAAAAAGCTTCGGTAGCTGGACTTTTACCCTTTGCGGATGATTTGGCTGAGCTACGCGATAACCAGGTCGTCGCCAGGGTGACGAATCAACGCCAGTTGGCCGGCGCGGCAGGCGAGGCTGAGCGTAGCGAACGTTCGATGATCACTTCACGTGTTGGGCGTGCAAGTGGCGGCATCAATACTGCCGCCATGAGCCGCGACACCGGTGGCGCGGGCTTGGCGGGGCGTTCTACCACCAGCGTTTCTAGTACCGTGGCCGGTTTGCAAACAGCCGGACCCGCACCGACGCGGACGGGTGATAGCCAACGCTCGGCGCGCAGTCGCGAAGAAATCGAGATGGTCTTTGACAAAAACAAGGGCGCGATTTACGCGCTCTATAATCGGGCCTTACGCCGCGACCCGAGCTTGCAGGGCAAACTAGTATTGCGTTTGACCATCGAGCCTTCCGGTACCGTCTCGCTATGCGAAGTGGTTTCTAGCGAACTGGTGGATGAAGAGCTGCAGCGTAAATTGGTACAACGAGTGAAATTGTTTCGCTTTGCTGAGAAAGATGTGGCGCCGGTCACCACTACGAAACCTATCGATTTTTTCCCGGCCTAGCTACTCGCTGCTGGTTCAGTTGTCACAGTTCACTGCATGATGCGCCGAATTTGAAACAGGCGTAGCACCGATGGTGACGCATCATAATACGTCGATCTAGAGCCTCGGCCAGGCTGCCACCGCAATCGTAGTCCGGGTCATCGTCCACCAGCGTGCAGGCATAAACTCGCATATTCCCGTTGATTTTGACCAGCATCTTGCTAAAGGCGCACATAAAAGCTTGGCGACTTTCCTCGCTGTGATAACGCGTCATGCAGTCTTCGGTGACGGTTGGAACTTCGCGTTTGGCACCGGGAATATCAAAATCGGGGAAGGACACGATGCGCAGGCCGGCCGGCAGGCCTTGATTCTGAAGTAAGCGCGCAAAGTTCTGGTCGATTTTTTTACTGTTTTCATCCGCCTCACTCTGTCGAGCAACGGATACTTGAAAGCCAAGACCGTGTAGTGCGCGCAGTCCATGTAAGGCTTTGACGAAGTTGCCGGCACCGCGGCCATCGTCGTGGCGGCGCTCATCGGTGTAATCGATACTGACTCGAAATGAAACTGGAAAATTGGTGTTTACCAGCGTCTCTATGTCCGTCAATCGTTTGAGCAAGGGGTCGGTGCCATTGGTCAAGACCAAACAGGGCCGCAACTGCGAGGCGTAGCGGAGAATGGCGATAAAGTCCTTGACGACAAAAGGTTCACCGCCGGTAAAAGAGAATTGTTTGACACCTATGGCGTCAGCTTCGTCGAGGTACGGGCGGGCATCGTCCAGGCTGATTCGTTGTAAACGATTGTCGCCCGGATGAGAACCTTCAAGGCAGAATGGGCACTCTAGGTTGCAAGCCGTGCCCGTGTGAAACCACAACTCATCCAAAGCATGAGGTTGGATATAGCCGCGCGGCGTGCCGTCGGCAGCAGTTAGCCAGTGGTTCCGCGTGGCTTGTAACATTTATTGCCCTTGATTCTTAAGGATGGGACGGTGGTGCTTGGCGAGGGTTCCCGGTGATACGCCTAGCATGTAGCCGATGGCCAATAGGCGGTTGGCGCAACTGCGTCGCAACCAACCTTCTTGTTCCCAGCGGCGTGGTGAAACTTCGATGGGCGCCGGTACATGTTCAAAGCGCCCCGTGCGCCGCAGACCGCGCACCAGCTGCACTTCTTCAAACAAGGCTTGGTTTGCAAAACCGCCGGCTGTTTCGTAGGCCCGGCGCGTCGCGAATAAGCCTTGGTCTCCATAGGGAATACCGATACGCGTTCGCCAGTTGATTAATTTTGCCAGTAGCGACCGCGCTTGCGATGGCCGCCCGGCAAAGCGAAACCGCAAACAGCCCCCAGCCGCGCCCTGCGACAGGCTAGCGCGAATAGCCTTGCAGGCAAGCTTGCTGGGTTGAGTATCCGCGTGCAGAAACCAAAGCCAGTCGCCCGTGGCCGCCGCCGCACCCGCGCGCAGTTGCCGACCGCGCCCGCGGCTGGTAGCGAGATACTGCGCGCCATTATCGTCGCAGAGCGATTGACACTGCGCATCTTTAGCACCATCCACGACGATGATCTCATCGGGCGTCTCGGAGCCTGTGCGCAGCACTGCGAATAACTTGGTGAGTTCCTGGGTATCACCCAGTACCGGAATAATCAGGCTTAGTTTCGTTTGCTCAGCTGCGGAATTGTTTAACCAGCTTAGGAGTGCTTGTCGGGCCGGTCTTTGATCCTGGCCGAGATCCGCAGGCAGGCGATCAAGATCCGCTGGCAGATCGATGTCATAACGTTTAGGCAATTCAGCCACTGAATAATCTGTCGCGACGCAGGCCGCTTTTAGGGCGTCACCTAAATTTTCCGAGCTCCACGGCAGGTTCTTAAGCTCGGGCCAGGGTTTGCGCGCACCCATTAAGGTGACGCCGCCATCCGTCGCGCGCCCGAGTATGACGTCGCTGCTGACCAGGGCTGCATCGGCGGCAGCGTAGTAGGCTGAATCCAGCGTGGGTGCGTCACTGCCGATATAGATGATTTTTTCGTGACCAAGTCGGCGCAGCTGGTCATCGACGTGATTTAAGCGCTCGCCCAGATTGCCCTCAGCTTGCGGTATCACTAGCCAATCTTCATGGCCAAGTTGCTGGGCCCAGTCAGCATCTTCCACCTCGGCGGGCGCGAGTATGACGGGTCCGGGCCAGGCGGCGCCGTCTTCCAGGGCTGTGCGCAACAAGACCTCGCCCAGATCGCGGGCATAGGTTTGGCCCAAGACTTTGGCAATCCTTTGTTTGCCGACGCCTAGATCCGGTCGTCGGCAAAAAATGACCAAGCTGGCGATATTTTGACCGGGTGCGCCCACCGACGGAGCATAGCGATCTACAACCGTGACAAACAAGCCAAGCGGCGCCGACACCGTTGTGCATAGGGAACCGTTTGGCTTTCTAAGCTAGCCGATGATTTGACTATGCGTTATTCCCCGAGGTCCCTCCCCGGGGTGGCACAAGACTGAAAAATTGTCTGCCCGGCAACTTGTTTGCCGCAACGGACCAAGTGGACAGAACGATGGCACGGGCGCAGGCCATCGGACCGCGCGTATACTGGCAAGCGAGATGAGTTTGTTCGCTGTGGGGGCTGTCACCTCACGATGCTGAACTTTCTCACCACCGGCGGCCCTAAGTCGAAACAGGCCGGATGAGTAAATTTCGGCTCAAGCCGAGGAGTTACAGGATCGATGCAATCAGAAGTTCAGAAATACTACGGTGAGACGCTGCAGTCCACCGCGGATTTAAAAACCAGTGCTTGCTGTACCGATGCCGCCATGCCCGCCCATCTCAAAGCGGTCTTGGCGAAAATTCATGATGAGGTGTTGACTCGCTACTATGGTTGCGGTTTGGTCATGCCCGAGGCTTTGCCTGGGGCGCGCGTGCTAGATTTAGGCTGCGGTGCCGGCCGTGATGTATACGCCCTGGCGGGATTGGTGGGCCAGGAAGGGTATGTGGTTGGTATTGACATGACGCCCGAACAGCTCGCAGTGGCGCGTCGGCACGAGGAATATCATGCCCGGGCATTCGGCTTTGACCGCAGCAATGTGGAGTTCATTCAGGGCGACATTGAAGATTTAGCTGCGACCGGATTGGCTGAGAACAGCTTCGATGTCATTGTTTCCAATTGTGTGATCAACTTGGCGACGGATAAACCGGCGGTATTCAGAGAAGCCTGGCGTCTGCTCAAGCCAGGTGGCGAGATGTATTTCGCCGATGTTTATGCGGATCGGCGTGTTCCGCTGGCATTGCAAAGCGATCCGGTCTTGTATGGCGAATGCTTGTCAGGTGCCTTGTACTGGAATGACTTTTTGCAAATCGTCAAGGCCGCGGGCTTTGCCGACCCACGTTTAGTCACGGACAAGACCATCAGCGTCGAAGATCCGAAACTCACGGCTAAATTGGGCGATTTGCGGTTTTTTTCCGCCACCTATCGCTTGTTCAAGCTTCCTGAGCTGGAAGCCGGTTGTGAGGACTACGGACAGCGGGTGCGTTATCTCGGTGGCATCGAGCATGCCGATCACTCATTTCAATTGGATAAGCAGCATCGTTTTGCAGCGGGCGAAGTCGTGGCGGTTTGCGGCAATACCCATCGGATGCTGACCGAAACGCGTTTTGCACCGCAGTTTGAATTTTTTGGTGACACGCGGGTTCATCGGGGGATTTTCCCAGGTTGCGGCCATGCGCTTCCCTTTGATGCGGCGGCGGAATCGGCTTCGTCGGGCTGTTGTTGACGCAACGCAGCGCGCCGGGCCGTCGTGCTGTATCACAGCATATAGTCTAGTGCTTCAGGTCAGGATCTTAAGCTATTGATCTAGAAAAACTATTCTTAATAATTTTTCGATATAAGAGCCCCAGACAGATCCCCAATCACTGTCCGCGCGAGGGGTCCCAGGAGTCGGTTATACTGCGTGCGCCTACTGCCCAGCGGTCCCAACGAGACGACAAGACCACTTAGATAAGCGTCGTTTCGTGGCCCAGCCGGGGGGCGTTCCCAGCGGCTGCGTTCTTTCTTTTTATAGAGCCCGGCATAAGGTTTGGTTAGCGCCCGGCGCCTCGTTTTCAGTGCCTGACTAGTCCCGTGTCGGGGAACAATGCATGCGCTGTAATTGTTCAACGTGGCGCCGGGCCTTTATCAACAGCGCCGGTACCGTGCTTCGTTCAGTTCGCGAAGTTGCCGCCGATAGCGTCTGCCAGATTTCGCTCGATAGCCGGCCCGCATCCGCGATTCGATACGACGAATCCGGCGTTTTAGCTTGGCGCAAGCCTTTTTCTTGGCTGCCCGCGCTTTGCTCTGCCGACTGGCTGCGCCGAAAAGCGGCGCGGAAAAAATGACACCACTTAGGCCCAACAAAACCTTGCGTCGAGGAAACTGCGTTTGCATCGCGTGATATTCCGCAACCTAGAGGTTAACCGCCAGCGGTTAATCAAGCGTAAAACCCTGGATATCTGTTGGTCGGTTTTCGACGAGTTAGCGATAGGGGCACGATGCCTTGCTACCTATTAAAAGAGTAGCCCAGCAGCGCGTTTTCACATGGGCCTTGGCTAGCTGGCCGAGCTATCAGGCCCAATCGATAGCGGATGTTCGGCAATCTGAAAATCTCTGACTGGGCGGCCGCCAATCAAATGTTCCTGGATGATTCGTTCTAGCACTTCAGGTCCGCAATTTCTATACCAAATGCCTTCGGGGTAGACCACGGCGACGGGACCGAATGTGCAAACCTGCAGGCAGTTCGCTTTGCTGCGATAGATACCACCGTGACCGGTGAGATTTAGTTCCGCCAGCCGTTGCTTAAGAAATTTCCAGGCGACTAGGCTGTCATCGCGGTCACAGCATTTTGGTTTAGTTTGGTCGCAACACAAGAAAATATGCCGACGGATCTGGAGGATACCCAAGCGATTGATGCGCTCCTCCCAGGATTCGCCCGTGTTGGCGCGGCCCACTATTGCCGGTCCAGAAACTCAAACAGCACATTGCAAAAAGCAATCTTTTGCTCTTTGCCTGCCACAACATGGGCGATTTCCTCCATCATCACGCCTTCGGCTGTTGGTATGCCTTGCTCCAGGGGCAGGGTGTAACGCGGGCTCGTAACCACATCCTTGCCGGCATGAATGATGAGCGAGGGCGCGGTGATCTGATCAAGTCTATCCAAGGAATTATGGGCAATGCAGGCGTCTACCAATCTTGCATGGGCTGGGTAGCGGCCGTTGAGTTCATTCCAGGGCCCTTGGGGTCCAAGTAGTCGGTGCCGGTTTGCGTTGTAGAACTCCGGAAGAAAACTCATGGTGCAGACATGTTTTTGAAAGGCCAAAAACCCGCAGTCACGATGCACGTCCCGAAAAATTTCGAGTTGATCCTGTAGAAACGGATCTACTTTTGCCCAGGCGCCCATATTGACCATGCTGCGTACTAGATCCGGCCTGGTGATGGCCACTTCTTGGGCAATACAGGCGCCCATGCCGACTAAGCCGATGAAGTGCAGCTTCGACCAACCGAGCTGGTCTAGCAGTTCAATCACATCCGCCGCGTGCAATGCCATGCTGGGTTCGACGTCGGGATCATCGTCGGAATCGCCGATACCGCGATAATCTATCAGCAGCACTTGATACTTGTCCGTCAGGCCCCGCGCCAGAGCGCCCTCGCCACCGTGACAATAACTGCCCCAGCCCCCCATGCAGATCGCGGGATCGCCACTGCCATGAATTTCGTAATACATCTGGTGGCCGTTAATGCGGGCGCTGGGCATGGGCAATAGCTCCTTATTGTGTCGGGGTGGGATGACGCTTAGTGACAAGATAGCAGCCACCCTGACTTTATTTTAGCGCGACGTCTTTATCATTCGTGCAGCGATCGTTGGGCTTGCAATGACAGATTTGTCGAATTGCCCTGGGCCGGACTCAGAAAAATACACTGGGAATCGGCGGTTTGCGTGGCTGGCCCGAGTCCCACATGGCGACCTTGTAGGCGGTGGCCAACCGGCTCAGGCGAATGGATCTGACTGCTCGCCAAGCTTGCCCGGTGGGATGCGTGCAATTTGAAACGCTGGCGCACAGGGCTCGCGCAGACTGTGAAATTCGCCCGTGGCCGAGTAAACTTGCCAGCCTTTTTAGCCCGAGAATCAGAAGGTGGGGTAGCTCATGAGTGCTGGTGTCGAAACCAAGACGATTATGCAGTTCCTGTCGGAGAATCCCGACGTGGATGTGTCGCGGGCGTGGGAGCGATGCTGGACAATACATGAAAAGATCATTGACCGCGTGCAGCAACGCTTCGATGTCAGCAAACATCACTCTTGCGAGGGTGAGGACTATTTCACCTCACCCGATTGCCAGCTCGAAGGCTCGTTCAATGCCTATAGCGGCAAGGAAGTCGATTGGCTGGTCCACTCCTGGATTGGCAACCGCAAAGCGAGCATTTTGGACATGAACGCCACGGCGTTTCTCGGTCAACAGACCCAGGTCCCTCACCTGGTCGTAATATTTGGCACTATTCCTAAGCTTTATTTCTATGCGGAATACGCACCGCGGGTCGATCTGCGTACCAACTACGACTATTTGCAGAAGTACTATGAACCCGCCAACGAAGGGTTTTTGAATTTTCGTAGCGATCCTGAGTGGACCCGCTTCGTGAGCCATGGCACCTATTTGCGGGCCTTGATGTCACCCTGTGCGGTGAGTTCCACGGCTGAGTTGACTGACGACAATATTACAACTTGCGAGAAATTTCTCGGTGGCTTCGTCGATCGTTGGTTTCGTTGGCTGGATGAGGCTGAAGAGTTGCCTGAGGAGCAGCGTGCAGCGCAACAAGCCTATGATTTCACGATACGAGAACTGGGTTATCGAACTGACCCAATGAATGTTCTACCGCAGAAGATCTTTGGCGAAGAAGAGTTTAACCGCCGGCTCGATATGCGCTGCGGTATGACGCAAATGGCCGAGTCTCGCGGGGATTAGTCCTGGCGGATGCGAGGGGTCTTGCCCGGCGATTTTGTTGCCGGCGCCTCGTTGATCATGAATGGGCTGTGACGCCGGGTAGTATTCGCGGCGTGCCTAGCCCCGAATGCCGGACAAAGTAGCTCGCCGGTATTGCGGCCAAAAAATAAGGGCCCATAATCATACGGGCCCTGATCTTCGTAACTGCATTGGCCATCGGCGAATCGCGAGTACCTCGCAATCAGCCGAAGGATCTGCTTACATGCCTAGCATTGCCGGTATCGTTGCCAAGGGGATTAGCAGCGCGATAATGGTTAGCAGAACTTCATCACGACGATCGAAATTTGCTTGATTTTTTCGGTTCAACATCCTGTCATCTCCTCAAAAGCGATTCGTTTTCAATGGTTAAAATATACGGCCGTTCCCGCCAGATAACCTTTCCGGACGGTAACAGCCTGTAACATTTTGTAACGCCTAATTTCTTTCTAATTCAATAGCTTAGAATGGAGCTTTCGGCGTGTGAGAGAGTGCCCCCGCGTGGGCGCGCATAGTAGAGCCGAAGTAACAAAAATATTCTGTGAACCATGCCAAAGATTTTGCTAATCGATGACGACGAAAAGCTCGGCCACCTGCTCAAGAGCTACTTCGGCCGCTTTGATCTGGAACTGATTAGCGCCACCCATCCCCGTGACGGCCTGGAGAAGCTGCGCAAGGAAGATCCCGACCTGGTGATTCTTGACGTTATGTTGCCCGATCAAGACGGCTTTGAGGTCTGCAGAAACATTCGTAAGACCAGCGCCGTACCTGTGATTATGTTGACGGCCCGCGGCGAGGTGACGGATCGGATCGTGGGCTTGGAAATTGGGGCCGACGATTACCTGCCCAAGCCGTTTGAGCCTCGCGAGCTGGTGGCTCGCATCCAGAACGTGCTTCGCCGCAGTGGCGCCAGACCGGACGGAGACGGTGTCTTGCGTTACAAAGATTTGGAGGTCAACACAGAGCGTCGTTCCGCACAGCTTGAGGGCGAGGATGTGGAATTGACCACCATGGAGTTTCAATTGCTGGCCTTGTTGGCTGCGAATCCAGGTCGCGTGTATTCCCGCGACGACGTTTTGAATGAATTACGCGGTATCGACGCCCAACTGTTTTCGCGCTCGGTAGATATTTTGGTGAGCCGCCTGCGGAGCAAGCTGAAGGATACAGCCAAGCATCCGCGATTCATTAAGACGGTTTGGGGCGCCGGTTATACCTTTGTGGGCGAGGAGATGGTGACGTGATTCCCAACGCGATGCGTTCGCTGTCGGCGCGTTTGCTGGGTGTGTTTTTGATCACTTCGCTTGTTTACGCTTTAGCATCGCGTTTGGCTGTAGACTTGGTCCTAGATCGCGACTACCTCCGCGAGATTGTCGGCGCGCACATATCCCTGCACACCAACTATGTGGTTAGAGACATCGGTTGGCCACCCAGCATCGAACGCGCGCGGGCAATTACTGACCATAATCCCTTCGATATTAGAATCGATGGGCCTGGGATTGATTGGGCCTCCGACCCCAATTTTCCAGCCGTGGATGATATTCCCTTTGAGCCCAGTCGATTTCTCGAGCAAGTTCGCGCTAGTGGGTCTGACGGCGAGAGCTGGGCAAGAACGCTTGAGCAATTAGATTTCGCTCGCCATGACCGGCATTCCTATGTGCTGATTTCCCATGGCAAGTATCGAGTGACTTTCGTTTCACCCAAGATTGCGACGCGCCCACCACCGGATTTCACCTGGCCTATTGTCGGCTTGGTTTCTATCTTGGTACTGGGTAGCTGCTACCTTGCGGTGCGTTGGTTGGTTCAGCCTATCAAGCTGATCAAGGAGGGCGCTGATCGAATGGGTGAGGGTGATCTGGACTACCGCATTCCCGTGGTCCGTCAAGATGACTTGGGGGACCTCACTCAAGAAATCAATCACTTGGCCGAAGACGTGCAACAAATGCTGGAAGCCAAGCGGCAACTCCTGTTGGCCATTAGTCATGAGCTGCGTTCACCCTTAACGCGCACGAAAGTAGCCTTGGAGTTTCTAGAGGACGAAAGTACGCGCGGCAGCATTCTCGAAGACGTCGAGGAAATGGAGCGCTTGATCAATGACCTATTAGAGGGTGAGCGTCTCAATACACGGCATCAAAAACTGCAGCTTGGTCGGGTAGAGCTGAATCAACTAATGCAGGAGCTTTTGGCGGTAGATTTTGCCGATGATGAGGATCGAATCGCGCTGGATTTGCCCGATGTACCCGTCGTACTGACGGCCGACGCAATGCGAATACGCTTGCTCATAAAGAATCTTGTTAGCAACGCCTTGGCGTATTCAGCTGCCAGTTCGCCGCCGGTTCGGGTTGATTTAGCCGTGGGCCAAGGACACGCGGTCATTGCGATTGTCGACCAGGGGTCCGGCATGTCGGCTAAGCAGCTAGAACGCGCAACGGAACCGTTTTACCGCGCAGATCCGGCGCGTTCCCGTGATACCGGTGGATTCGGTCTCGGCTTATATCTTTGCCGCCGCATTGCCGAAGCCCACGGCGGACAATTGGCCATTGAGAGCGCGGAGGGGCGGGGCACAACAGTTACCGTTCGATTGCCCCTAGAAAACCCCGAGTCGGTTGCCGCCTAAATATCTGGCCGCCCATCTGCCGATGGCCAAAAATCATCTGGCGTCGCTAAATCATCAGCGCAGATAGACGATTTTGCTGGTCCGGTCCTTGCAGTCAGCAGCGGTTCTGAATGACCGCAGGCCGTCCGCCTGGGCGACTTTTGGGCAGTTTGCGCTGGTTCGGGTCGTGCGGGCGAAATGCTTCGCTTCGGGCGATGAATATTGGTCTGACAATTGTTGATATAGCCCTGGTCAGATGTCCAAGAACTGGGTTATTGGTAGGCCCTCCATATAAGGTTTAACTTGATTCAGCTAGGGTGCGGGATATATTCCGGTCTATCTGCCATTGGTCTTCCTTTAGCCTGCTGAGCTCGACTGGCCAATGTTGTCTCGTGGGCATAGTCGGAACTGAGTACGGTCGCGGAGATTTCTAGAAATGCGGTTTTCCAGATTAATACGCTTGTTAGCCATCGCGTCGGTGTTTCTAAGTCTAGCGGCCTGTGCCACCGCAGCGATGCGTCTGGATCCGCTGCGGTCCTGGCAAGACGGTGCGGCGAAGGCTCGGGTTTTAGCATTCGTCGCCAACACGTCGAATCCAAAGCATGCCCACTGGCGGCCGCCAGCGGAACGGATTGCGGTGTTCGACCATGACGGCACCCTGTTGGTCGAAAAGCCCGAGCTGGTTCAGATGGCATTCATTTTTGATCGGGTTCGGACCCTGGCTCCCAAGCATCCTGAGTGGGCAAACGACGTGGCATTTAGCGCGGTGATTGAGCGGGATGATGTCGCTCTTGCCGCCATGGGTTTCGGTGAGCGTGCGCCGTTAATGAATGCGGCGCAGTCTGGCTTGACAGCCGGACAATTTCATCGGCTGGCGGAGGATTTTCTTACCTCGGAGCGGCATCCGCGGTTCGGGCAAGCCTATTCGAAAATGTACTACCTGCCCATGCTTGAACTGATTGAGCATTTACACCGTAACGATTTTCGCGTGTTCATTGTATCCGGCGGCGGTGTTCATTTTATCCGCGCCCTGGCTGAGCCGGTTTATGGTATTCCCCGCGAGCGAGTAATCGGGTCGCGGACTAAGATTCGCTTACAAGAACTTGATGAGCAACTAGAGATCCTTCGACAAGCGGGATTCAGTGCGCTAAACGTCGGCCGATTCAAGGCGCTAAATATTCAAGAATTTATCGGCCGACGTCCAATTCTGGCGGTGGGCAATTCCGATGGTGATTTGGAGATGCTGCGTTTTTCGGATACGGGCACAGATTCTTTGGCCATTTTGATTCACCATGACGATGCCGAACGGGAATATGATTACAGTGATGATACCGAGCGCATTCGCGCCGTGGCCCTGGAGCGTGGTTGGTTAAACTTGAGCATGCGCAAGGATCTGCGCCGCATATTTCCGGCCGTGAAACAATAGGTTTATTGTGACAGCGGCATACGGTCACCGATTGCCGGCAAACGGTAGGTTTTAGCTATTTTGTTGAGTATTCGTTCGCGACTGAAAAAAATCTTGCGAACATTGCAGCGCTTGCCAAAGTCGATGCGCATCGCCGCTCAATAACTCACGTTCACGATCCCCCGCGGCCTTAAGCTTTGCAGCCAAGGCTCGAGCCCGGTCGCAACGCTCCTGAAAAGCCGCCCATTGCAGGCTGGCTTCGCGATCATCGCCTGCTGCTTGTCCGCTGGCTTCGATGTCGGCGATGAGCTCACCGACTGCTGCTTGGAACTGGGCCGGCTGAAGTAGGTCGGCATCCATGCCGTGATCTCCATCCATGGAAGCTTAAGACTAGCGATTCATTGCAGACGTGACCGTTACCGCCTTCACACTATGCAGACTGGATTGCCGGCGATGGCTGCCAGCAGTCCGGTCGGATCGGTCCATGAATGCTGATTGCCGTGCGACTCAGTGGCAGATGATTCGCTGCTGTTCGCCGGAAAAGCAGCCGTTTGCATATTGATGGGTCCGCGGGTGAGCTACCCGAGCCCACGGCGATGATGACCGCAGCCGCCACCGAATTGCCGGCCTGCGAGCCTGCTGGCGCAGGCGGGACTGCCGCAGCTTTGCCTGGCATCACATACCGCAGGCTGGGTTGGATGGTTTGCCAAGGGCGGACCAGTGGGCGCGCGGTATGTCCGGATCGCAGGTGGGCTGGGGCCTATGCTATAGTCCGCGGCCTTTTTCGAATCCGCGACTAAGAGCGAAGTAATGGGAAAAATAAACGTCATCGACCGCGAAGGTGGTGCACACGAAATTGAAGTTGAAAACGGCCTGAATCTGATGGAGCCGTTGCGGGATTTAGACAGCGGTGGTACCGAGGGCTTATGTGGCGGCATGTGTTCGTGTGCGACTTGCCACGTCTTCGTTGAACAGCCGTTTTACAGCTCTCTTGAAGAACCGCAGGATGATGAGTTGGAATTGTTGGAGGGTACCGAAACCTACGACGAGTCTACTTCGCGCTTGTCTTGCCAAATCATCATGAGCGACGAACTGGACGGCATCCGCTTGACCATCGCGCCTGAAGAGTAGGCGAATCATTTCGGCATCATGAAGCTCTATCATTGCTCCAAGACGCGCTCAGTTCGGGTACTGTGGTTGCTGGAGGAGCTTGGTTTAGACTATGAGCTAGAAACCCTGCCGTTCGATCCGCAGGTGCTTAACAGCCCGGATTATCTAGCTATAAATCCTTTTGGCACGGTGCCGGCTTTGGTGGACGGCGACCTTACGCTGCTGGAATCCGGTGCCATCGTTCAGTACCTATTGGCTCGATATGGGGATGGGATCTTGCAGCCGGATACTGAAGACCCGGAATTTGGTCCCTATCTCCAATGGTTGCATTTCGGTGAGGGTACATTAATGGTGCCCATTGCGAACATTGCCACGCACACGTTTAAACTTCCCGAAGACGAACGTGTGCCGCGGGAAATCGCGCGCGGCAAAAAAAGTTTGGCGCGTTATGCGGCGGTACTGGATAAAGAACTCTCCCAAAGGCCGTATTTGGCTGGCGACGAATTTACCGCGGCCGACATCCTCGTGGGTTACGCAGTATTGTTGATGAAATTGTTTCATGTGATGCCAGATGGGAATCCGCATCTCGTGGCATGGTTCCAGCGGCTGAAACAGCGACCTGCGTTTCAACTAGCCAGCCAAACCTAAAAGTTGCACGAGCCACCTCGGCTGCGCATCGATGCTTCTAAGCTGCGAAGAACTACTGGCACGACGTGACGTCGGTACCGACCTAAGCTACGCTGACCGGGAAGTCATCTTGTATGCCTTGGCTGTGGGCATGGGTCGCGACCCCTTGGATGAACGCGAATTACCCTACGTCTTGGAGGGCCGTGATTTGCGCGTGGTGCCGAGTTTCGCAAGCCTCTTAGGCCATAGCAGCTTGCTGGCAGACAGCGGCTGGGACTATCGGCAAGTGTTGCATGCGGATGAGCATTTGCGCTTGCATCGGCCCTTGGTTGAATCGGATGATCTCGTCCTCAATGCTCGGGTCAGCGGCTTGCGAGACTTAGGCAGTCAACAGGGGCTCTACATAGAACTGCAACTGGATGGACGCAGCCGCGTCAAGGGGCAGCCCGTATTCGCGCTGACGCGCACCCTGTTGGCTCGCGGCGACGGCGGCATCGGCGGTCCCACGCGGCGCCTAAAGGTGCCCCATGTTGTGCCCGATCGCGAGCCTGATCTTGAGTGCAGTCTGCAAACACGTCGCGACCAAGCACTTTTATACCGACTACTGGGTGACCGCAATCCGCTCCACGCGGACCCTCAGCTGGCGCGTGAACTGGGATTCGACCGCCCAATTTTGCAGGGTTTGTGTACCTGGGGCATTGCCTGCCGCGCTATTCTGCGGACGATTTGTGAATATGACTCAACCTTGATTCGCGAATTGCAGGGGCGTTTCACTGCGCCGGTTTATCCGGGTGAAACCTTGTGTACGGAAATGTGGCAGTCGGCGAATATCGTCTCATTTCGGGTACGCGCATTGGAGCGGGACCTTGTGGTGTTGGACAATGGTTGCTGCGAGTTGGCCACTTGAATGCGGCTAGAGCCCGGATTCGATTGCCTTAGTGCTGATCCCTAGCGAGTGCTCGGAGTAGCTTGCCCGCGGTTTTTCCCAGCCTGTGTTGTGAGCGGCGAAATTCACAATTGCCGTCCGTGACATCGGCTCGACGGCGCGAGTAAAATCGCCGCTGCGCGGTCGGTAGTCTGTCGCCGATCAGCCAGTGCTGGCAAACGCGGATTGACCCCGCCAGCGGCGGGCTCAGGATCCCGGGTTGTTTCGGCAATGAAGGTCTTAAAGCCGATGGCTTTGTCGCGTTAAATTTGGGGCGGTAGCTCAGATGGGAGAGCGTCGCGTTCGCAATGCGAAGGTCGGGAGTTCGATCCTCCTCCGCTCCACCAAATTCCTGCGCGATGGCGCGTGTGACAAGCAGGCTGGCTAGGGCGGCTGTCGCTTGGCCACGAGAACGCCGTATGCGCAACGTAACGCTAGCTGCCACTAGCGGCTGCTAATCCGTGGCGTGGTTTGAGGCGGGCAATTATGTGACCCGAGGCATATGGATAGGGGTTTAATCGGTCCTATCTGGGCAGCTGTGCTACGACTCGCTGCAGCAAATCCAGCCTGCGGCGGGTTGTTGATCCGCCATTTTCAGCCCCTTATCGGTTGCATTCCTCCGGGGGTTCAGCCATCGCTGAAAAATGTGAAGCAGTTCGCAGGCCCGTCGTCGCCGGCCCCGTAGTTTGGAACGAGCATACCTAGATGGATTTTTTGATGAAGTGGCTACTCAAGCTATTCCGCCGGGAAAAACAGGCCGGGCCTAAGAGCCGAATCTATTCCGTGGAGGCGGCCGGGCGCGGTGCGGCTAAGACGCGGAAGGTTTCGCAGGAAATCCGCAACGTACCGGAGCCTGATCCGATCTTTTCGGACACGGGTAACTTGGCTATTTCTGATGAGGGCCTTGACGACGAGGCTAACCCGTATGACACGGCATCCTGGGAGCTCGATCAAGAGCAGGGGCTACGGCGCGTGGGCGACGACAAAACCGTGACCAAGGAGCGGGGCAAGGCCGACGAAACCAACCCCTACAATACGGGCGCATTTCGGCGCGGCTGGTAGAGTTCAAGCTCAGGCCCGCGCCGCCCGCCGCCAACCCCGCGTGCTGGGCGACTGGTAATCAGCAACCGTGAATTTAGACAGGGCGCGGGAAAGTGCAATGACGCCTTGCGTCCGTGGCGACCATTTTGACGATGCATGCAGGCCCCGTGTCGAAGGCGTAGGCGGATACGGGCTATTTCGTCGCGCGGTGCCGGGCAAAGACCGCTTGGTTGGGGCGATAAATCAAGACCCATGATCCCTGCGCGACTGGTTCCGTTCCAAGCGATACGCTTAGAGTCGCAAGCCGCCGTCGATATCAAAGCACCGTCCTGACACGTAATCGTTCTGCAATATGAATGCGACGGTTTGCGCAATTTCATCCGGTTCGCCCATGCGACGCAAAGGGATACCCGCAGTCAGTTTTGCCAGTGCCTCGGGCTTCATGCTCTGCACCATTTCGGTATTGATAAATCCGGGCGCAATGGCTGCGGTGCGAATGCCATAGCGGGCTAATTCCTTGGCCCAAGCTACGGCCATGGCCTGCACCCCAGCCTTGGCCGCCGAATAGTTCGTTTGCCCCATATTTCCGGCCCGGGAAATGCTGGAGATATTGATGATTACGCCGCCGTTGCCCGATTTCGCCATGTGCGCTGCGGCCTCACGCCCGCACAGAAAGACGCCGGTCAAATTAACGTCAATGACCGATTGCCACTGCGCCAAGCTCATACTAGATAGCAGTTCACCTTCCTTAACTTTTACGAGCAGCGCATCCCGTGTGATGCCGGCATTGTTGATTAATGCATCCACGCGGCCTGTGTTGGCAAGTATCTTTTCAAACAGTTTGACGACATCGGCTTCCTTGGCCACGTTGGCGCCATAGCTGCTGACCGTGGCACCGGCTTCGGTGCAGGCCTTGGCCGTGGATTCGTTGCTGTCCGCGTCAAGATCAACCAGGGCTAAATGCCTGCCGGCGGCGGCGAGATGAAGCGCCATGGCGGCACCTAGACCGCGGGCCGCGCCGGTAATCACGATGGTCTTGTTGTGCAGGTCCATAAGCTGGGCTCCGAAGGCGGCGAGTGAAAAATGGCGCCTATAGTAACCGGCACGGCAGTGGAGGGCGATGCGTATGTCCACCGTGATAGCTAGCACAGGCGGTTATCATGGCCGCCACGGCCTCGCGTCATTTATCGCTTGGCACGCTGCCACGCACAGAATGCCGGGTGCTGTGCCATTTTGGGCAAGCGATACATTCAACGCTTTCGGTCTCCGCGGTGTGACCGGCCGGAGAAGAACAACAGCGGTTCACGATTGCTGCTAGGCTAGATTCTTGTGAGGGCTTGGGCATGAGCGATCGATTTGACCTAGCCGGTCATACAGCTTTGGTGACGGGTGCCAGCAGTGGTCTCGGCCGTCACTTTGCGCAGGTCTTAGCCGCCGCGGGTGCCCGGCTCGTGCTGGGGGCGCGCAGAGTGGAGCGGCTAGACGACTTGGCAGCAAAGCTCGGGCGCAATGGTGGCGTCGGCATGGCCGTTGAGCTTGATGTCACCGATGCTGACAGCGTGGCGGCAGCATTCGGGCACGCGGAAGATCAATATGGTGTTGTCGATATCGTGATCAACAACGCGGGTGTTGGCATCGGTGGCCGGTTGGAAGCAATGTCTAGCCAGGATTGGCGACAAACGCTGGCGACAAATGTCACCGGCGTTCACCAGGTTGCCGCCGAAGCCACGCGGCGGCTGATCGCGGCGGGCGCTCAGGGCAGTCTCGTCAACATTGCATCCATTCTCGGTCTGCGCGTTTCGCCGGGCAACGCGGCTTACAATGCGAGCAAAGCGGCGGTTATTCAGCTAACGAGAAGCCAAGCGCTGGAATGGGCGCGGCACGGCATACGCGTGAATGCACTTTGTCCCGGCTACTTTGCCACGGAAATGAATGCTGGATTTCTGGAATCGGCGAGGGGACAAGCCATGCTGGACCGTATTCCCATGCGACGAATAGGCCGTTTCGAAGAGCTGGATGCGCCCCTGCTACTACTGGCATCGGCCGCCGGTTCGTTTATGACGGGTAGCGTGCTTGCCGTGGATGGGGGCCATCTATGTAGCAGCCTTTAGTCTGGGTGCGGATATATCTCGCGAATTATTCGATGTGAGTTTCCGACTGGCGGTCTTGGCATTGGCGAGACGAAATCGGTGAGCGCCTAGCTGTCGGCGTGTCTGCTTACCGGGTTGCAGGGCTGTACCGCGCCGATCTACGCATCACGGCCTATACCCGTCACGCGCGCAACGTGAAACAATAGCGCCCAATAATAATCAAGCGAGTGATTCCTCATGCGTATTACCCACCGTAAAGGCTACGCCGATGGACCTTTCGGCCAACTCCACTATATGAGTGCAGGCAATGGTAAGCCCTTGGTGTTGGTTCACCAATCACCTGATTCTATGGTGCAATTCGAGCCCGTGATGTCCTTGTTAGCCAGCCATGGTCTGCAGGCCATTGCTCTAGATATCCCTGGGTATGGCATGTCCGATACGCCGGATCACCCACCGAGTATCGGCGAATATGCGCAAATGATCCCCGCGATTCTGGATCACTTCGATCTCAGCCAAGCTAGTTTGCTGGGTCACCACACCGGCGCGCTGATCGTAACCGAGGCGGCATTGCTCTATCCAAACAGGGTCGACAAACTGATCCTTAATGGCCCTTTGCCTTTGGAAGATCAGGAGCGTGCTTATTTCAAAGAAATGCTGAGTGCGGAGAAAACCTGGGGGCCGAAATGGGATGCCAGTCATTTCGCAGAACAATGGGCTGCGCGTTTCAACGCCCAGCCAGAATGGTCTGACTTGCAGGCATTCAATACGCACTTTGTCCATGGTTTACTGGCGGGTGACAAAGTTTGGTATGCCCATGACGCGGTGATGGACTATCACCACGAACAGGCAATCCCGAGCATTCAGCACGCCACTTTAGTCTTGGCGAATACCGGCGATGCAATTTACGCTCAATCCCAGCGTACGATGCAAATGCGTTCTGATTTCGCCTATGCCGAGCTTCAGGGTGGCACCATCGATATCATTGATGAGCAGCCGGAGGCTTGGTCAGCCGCCGTGGCGCAATTCATGCATACCTAGCTCGCGGGGCCGACCCCTTACGTTAAATCTGCGGCCTTAGCGCAGCGCCCTGGAACTATGTTGCAGGCGCTGGTTCAAGCGTCGCAAACCGGGGCGGCAATGCTAGAATGCCGCCGCTTGTTTTTCCCATATTGAGAATAATTCAATGGCAGGTCCTCTTCACGGTATCAAGATTCTCGAACTGACCAGTGTTGTACTGGGCCCCTGGGCTTGCCAAATTCTGGCTGATATGGGCGCGGAGGTAATTAAGGTAGAGGCACCGCATGGGGACAGCAATCGGAGTTTGGGTGCATCTCGACACCCGGGAATGGCGGCTTTGTATCTAACCTGCAATCGAAACAAACGCGACATTGTGTTGGATTTGAAACAGCCAGCCGCTCGCGATGCTTTGCTGAAAATAGCCAAAGATGTGGACGTCGTCGTTCACAACAATCGTCCGCAGGTAATGACCAAGTTGGGCCTCACCTACGAAGACTTCAAGCAAGTTAATGAGCAGATTATTTATTGCGGTAGCTATGGCTATGGCAAAGCTGGTCCTTACGGGGCTAAGGGTGCGCTAGATGACTCCATTCAATCCGCCGCAGGTGTTGCGGCGCTGACTGAAATGGTGCTCGGCGAACCCCGTTATTTACCTACGGTCGTGGCTGACAAGACCACTGCCATGGCGGTGGTTTATGCGGTTAGCGCGGCTTTGTTCGCGCGGGAACGCAATGGCCGTGGCCAGGAAATCGAGGTGCCCATGTATGAACACATGGTGTATTTCGTGATGGCTGAGCATCTGTGGGGCATGACTTTTGAGCCGCCTATCGGCACGCCGGGTTACGAGCGATTAATGAGTCATCACCGTAAGCCGTACAAGACTTTGGATGGCTACATTGCGATTCTGCCCTACATGAATAAGCACTGGGAAATTTTTTGCCGCAAAGTTGATCGCGAGGATTTGCTCACCGATCCGCGGTTCACAACTTTGGCGAACCGGGTAAAAAACATCGACGACACTTACCAAGAAACCGGCAAGATCATGGCCACGAAAACCACCGCCGAATGGATCGAGCTGTTTGGGGACACCAGCGTTCCCACCATCGTGATGAATACCTTAGAAAGCTTAAAAGACGATCCGCATTTGAATGCCGTCGGGTTTTGGCAAGAGATGGACCATCCAACGGAAGGGCCAATTCGCATGACCCGCTTTCCCGTGAACTTCTCCGAGACACCAGCCCAGGTACGCCGGCATGCGCCGGTTCTCGGCGAGCACAGCGAGGAAATTCTGCTCGAAGCGGGCCTAAGTCACCAGGAAATTGATGAGCTGGTAGCCAGTGGGGCTACGAAAAAGGGGCAGTGACCCTAGTTCGAAACGCACTAACGCACTGTGGCAATAGTCATCGGCAAGACACTAGTTTGGGTTACGGTCTCTTTTTTATAGCCCATAAATTCGCAAAGCATTCTCCCGCATCAGCTTGCGCCGGACCTCGGGCTTTAACTCCAAGTCATCAATATCTTCCACCGTTCGTTTAAACGGTAGCACCGGAAAGTCGGTGCCAAAGATGACCTTATCCTGACCAAAACTATTGATGTAATGCGTAAAGCTTGCTGGCCAATACTTGGGCCGGTGCGCGTCGCAGCCAATAAAAATGTTCTTATGTTTCCAGGCCATTGCAATCATTTCGTCGTGCCATGGAATGCCGACATGAATACCGATTAGCTTCAACTCTGGAAAGTCACAGGCCACGGGATCTAGGGAAATGGGTCGCCCGACACTTTGGCAGGGAAAATCGGGTGAATACACCATGGACTGCCCGACCTGCATTTGAATTGGCACGCCGAGCTCCCAGCATTTTGCGTAGAAGGGGTAGTACTTGCGGTGGTCGGGAGCCAGGTCGAACCAATGCGGATACAAGTGGGCGCCGACGAAACCCATATTCGTAACTGCGTCTTCAAAGGCCTTCACGCCCTTCATGCCATCGTAGGGATCAATACCGGCAAGCCCGTAAAAGCGATCCGGATACTGTTCACAGGCCTTGGCAACGACCTGGTAGGGCATGTGATAACAACCGGGCAGACCCGGCCGGCCACTGTGTGCGGCAATGAGAAATGCCTTCTCGATGTTGGCTTCATCAAGCATGGCCAACATTTTTTCCAGGCTAATCGCGGCGTCAACCATGCCTTTGTCGGCATTCATTTTGCCGGAAAAAAAATCTGTGCCCCAGTTAGGCCGCTGCCGCAGCGCCTCGTCGGTCCATATATTTACGACGGCATCGACAGCTTTGTAATCGTATGATTTATCACTCATTTTGGGTTTTCCAGTCGGGGTTTGACGCTCTCGGGCGTCTTCGAAGTGCGGGAAAGATAGCAGAAAAGAGGGGGCAGTGACCCGAATTGGGGTCACTGCCCCCTCATTTCCGTTCGTAGGCTCGATCGGTTAAATTTGCAGCGTCTGAGGGGTGGCCTGCGCAGGCCTGAGATCCATGGCGGAAACCCTTTGAACCTGATCCGGTTAGTACCGGCGTAGGAACAGCACATACGATTTTTCTCCGCGTCGATTGCTACCGGGTCTCTACGAATGAACTTGTGAGAGATCCGTGCCATGAAGGTTTTTCGTTTCGCATTTCTATTGCTGCTCAGCGTGGGCGGTTTGCGGTCATGGGCCATTGAACCGACCATGGACGAGATTGTCGTATCCGGCTACCGTTCAATCACGCAGTGGGAGCTGGATACCGGTATTAGCCTGCTCGACCGAGCCGGCATCGAAGCGGCCGCCTTATCGCATTTTGAGCAACTTGTCTCCTCGGTCCCGAACATGAACTTTTCCGGCGAGGGGTCGCGGGCACGGTATTTTCAACTGCGTGGCGTCGGTGAGCGCGAGCAATACGAAGGCGCGCCCAATTCATCCACCGGGTTTATCGTGGATGACATCGACCTGTCTGGCATCGGCGGCACATTGGCCAGTTTCGATCTTGAGCAAGTTGAAGTGCTGCGCGGCCCGCAGAGTACCCGTTACGGTTCAAGCGCTCTGGCCGGCATGGTCTATGTGCAAACGGCGATGCCCGCACAAGAGTTTTCGGCACAAGCAGAAGTTATGGCCGCCAACGCCGGTACCCGCGCCGTTGGTTTCGCCCTGGGCGGCGGCTTGCATGACAAGCTATCGGGTCGCATGTCGGTCCATGAGTATCGCGACGATGGTTTTCGTCGCAACGCTTTTCTCGGCCGCGACGACACCAATAGGCGCAAAGAGCGCACGCTGCGCGGCAAATTGAATTGGGATATCGGCGATGATTGGCAGGCGCTGCTAGCGGCCGCTTACCTGGATTTTGCTAACGGCTACGACGCTTTTTCGCTGGACAATGACGATTTGACTTACTCGGATGAGCCCGGTGCAGATCGACAAAAAACCAAGGCTGCTTCATTACGAGTCACGGGTCCGTGGCAAGACTGGGCGGAATTCGTCAGCATATCCAGCATTGCACACACGGCTATCGAATTTGCCTACGACGGTGATTGGGTCAACGAAGATTTCTGGCTGCCGGTGGTCTATGACTTTCGTTACCGCAATCCGCGTGATCGCGAGAGCCTTAGCCAAGAGATCCGCTGGGTTTCGCGCCCAGCGGGGCGTCTCTTGCGCGGCAGTACCGATTGGGTAGTCGGCCTATATGCCCGGCGCTTGCAAGAAGATAATGAAATAGACAGTACCGGTGACTACATTGAGGCGGCGGTGGGCTGCGATCCTGGTTTTTGCGTCACTGATCGCCAGATCGCCAGCCGCTATCGTGCGGATAATCTGGCGATGTTCTTCGGTCTTGATGCGCGGCTAAGCCATCGCCTGGGCCTATCCGCGGGCCTGCGTGCTGAACATTGGGATGCTGACTATGCGGACGACTGGCTTGATAACGGTGTATTCGGCGGCCCGGTCAGGGCTCGCAATCACTTCGCGCCGAGTGAGACGATGCTGGGCGGTCATTTGGCCTTAAGCTATGAATGGCCGCGTGGAACGCGCAGCTATGCGCGCATCGCGCGCGGGTTCAAAGCCGGGGGCTTCAACCCATCCCTGGCATCCCTGGGTGCATCGCCCAATGCACCGGGGCCGGAGTTCGTCACCTATGCGCCGGAATTCCTATGGAACTATGAGCTGGGTACCCGTGCCCAGTCGCGTGATGGTGGGTTAATCGGCGAGTTCACGGTCTTCTATATGGATCGCGACGACGCACAAATGAGCCAGTCGGAGCAAACAGATCTGGCCGACCCCAATACATTCGTCTTTGTGACCGGCAACGGTGCCGCAAGCGTTTATGGCGTGGAAGCCTCGTTGCAATGGCGATTCAACGATCGTTGGCGATTTGATGGCCTGCTGGGGCTGCTCGGCTCTGATATCGACGCATGGTCTGTGCGCGAGAGCGTTGTGGGTCGTGATCTTGCCCATGCGCCGAACTACACCCTCAGTCTGGGCGCAAGTTGGACGGGTGCAAACGGTTGGTTTGCCCGCTTCGATACGAATGTCGTCGATGGTTTCTACTTCGACATTAGCCATGATCAAAAATCCAAGGACTATTGGCTGGCCAATCTTCGCTTTGGCAAACGCTGGGACGCCTGGTCAGTCGCTTTATGGGGTCGAAACGTCTTTGACCAAAACTATGCAACCCGGGGATTCTATTTTGGCAATGAGCCGCCCGCATTTACGCAGCGTTTGTACACGAAATTTGGCGATCCGCGGCAATTAGGAATCAGTGTTGCTTATCAGTATTAGCTTTGCAAAGGGAGAGCGTTATCAGAATCACAGCCGAGATTAGTCTGTACCCGTTGAACGAAGGATTTGTCGCCGACATCCGCGAGTTCATTCAGCTGTTGCGTGAACGACTGGATATCGAGCTGGTGACGAATCAAATGAGCACCCAGTTAACCGGCGAATACGACGCGGTCACCGGCGCCTTACAAAGCTGTATGCGTCAAAGCATGGAGCACCATGGCACCCTGGTGTTCGTCGTGAAATACGTGAACGCAGACCTAGATATTGCCGGCGAACCGCTGCTTTGAGCGGTCGTCATAAAAATACTTCTCTATAGCTGGGTACCACGAGATGTCTAGTCAAGTGCCGCCCTGTGGCCAGAATCCGTTCCGCAGCCGCGACAAGATTTTCTGGTTGCCCCCGTCGGCCGTTGCCCCATTGCGGGTAACTCATTCATCCATGCCGGCTAGCTGCCGGCCATCGCTGTTGACCGAATATCGCGCGTCCCAAGCCGGCAGTCACCATGGAATGCTGGCAGAACAATGACTTCAGCCTGGGAAATAGCGGCCGTTGTGTTGGCATTGCTGTACTTGATATTCGCAATACGGCAAAACATTTTGTGCTGGGCCGCGGCCATGGGCAGCACCATGATTTACATGTTTGTCATGTATAACGCGGCACTCTATATGGAGTCCGCATTACAGATCTTCTATCTAGCGATGGCGATTTTTGGCTGGTGGTCATGGCGGGTTAACGCCACGTCCACAGAACCCGCCGTGTCCGCCATGAGCAAAGCGGTCAAATCGGCCGGTGATGACCTTGAATTTACACCACTTAAAGTGCAGACGCGGCCTTGGCAGTTTCACGCCAGGATGGCATCCATTATCTGCCTCTTGACAGCGGGCAGTGGTTTTCTGCTGTCGCGCTACAGTGACGCGGCGCTGCCCTTTGCCGATGCTTTTACCACTTGGGCAGCCATCGTAACGACTTATATGGTGGCTAAGAAAATACTAGAGAATTGGCTCTACTGGTTTGTGATCGACACGATTTCGGTTTTTCTTTACATCAACCGAGGCCTGTATTTAACGGCGGCGCTTTTTGTCGTGTATTTGGTTTTGATTGTGCTCGGTTACCGCGCATGGAAACGGAGCATGGTGGGCAAGGCCACAGTGCCTGCTTAGCGGCCGGCTACTTAGTGTTTCGTCGGCCTGACTATCGGTAATAAGCTTGGGTCCCGTCATGCTATTTTCTGGCCGTGTTCGTATAGACCGCCAGCCAGAAAATAGCTTGTTACTGTTAAATTCAAGTGCCCGATAGGCAGTCTTTTGAGCTTTCGCTGTGCCAATACCTATTGTGTGCTCCAGCGACTTGTTCGGATCATGTGACTGTGCGAGCCTTGCTCAGCTTTTCAGAGCTGGTGGCCATTTATGACCAAAGCGAGCATCCACTTAATCGCAGCCGCGCGACCCAATTTCATGAAGGTTGCGCCCCTCTATCATGCGCTGGCGGCAGCACCCGGCTTCGAGGTGCGACTGGTGCATACCGGTCAACACTATGACGCGAATATGTCGGATGCCTTTTTTACGGATCTGCGACTACCGCAGCCGCAGTTTCATCTAGGCGTCGGCAGCGGCAGTCACGCCGAGCAAACTGGCCACACGATGATCGAGTACGAAAAGGTTTGCCTCGCCGAACAGCCTGATTGTGTCGTTGTCGTGGGTGATGTGAATGCCACGGTGGCGGTGGCTTTGGTTTGCACTAAGTTGCATGTGCCTATCGTCCATCTAGAAGCGGGTTTACGCAGCCGGGATCGCAGCATGCCCGAAGAAATCAATCGTCTGGTTACAGATTCCGTGGCGGATTTGTTGTGGACGCCATCACCCGATGGAGATGAAAATCTTCGGGCTGAAGGTGTCCCGGCAAACAAGATCGAGTTCGTTGGCAATATCATGCTGGATTCCTTCGAGATGCTCCGCGAGAAGATCGATGCTGATAAGACGCGTGAAGAATTGGGTCTGGAACCCGAGAACTACGGCGTCGTGACCTTGCATCGGCCGGCGAATGTTGATGACCCTGATGTTTTGGCGGTGTTGGTGGATCAGCTGCTGAAGGCGGCAAGCAAGATGACATTGGCGTTTCCCGTGCACCCGCGAACGCGCGCGCGATTACAGGCGACTGGCTTGATTGATCGCTTGTCAGCCGATTCGAATATTCGCTTAATCGAGCCGCTAGGCTACATTCAGTTCATGAATTTGGTGACCGCCACTAGTGTGGCGATCACCGATTCGGGCGGGCTCCAGGAGGAAACCACCTACCTTGGCATTCCCTGTATCACCTTGAGGCCCAATACTGAGCGGCCCATTACCATCACCGAAGGGACGAATCAATTGGCACAGCCCGCGGAGCTGGGTGCACGGTTGGCTGAGCTGTTCTCGGGTCAGCGGGCCGCCGGCGGTAAACCGGACCTTTGGGATGGCCGCACGGCCGCGCGGTGCGTTGAGAGTTTGCGTCGGTTCTTGCAGATCTAGGGGCTGGCTGGCCCCAGTCGGTCGGGCGACCTGATTCAATATTGAGTCTCAGCCGGGTTAATTACAAAAATGCTAGCGTCGAACAGCCGCAAAACACGATATGCTCGGTTTTTGCGGACTTGGATCGCGGCGCTCGCCAAGCATTTCGCGCCATCGGTGGACGGTGAAATACTCGGCGAAACAGGCCTAGTTCTTTGTTAGAAACAACCCCCATCGGGAATTGTGCATTATGAAAGTCAATAGAATTGTTCTCTTAACGTTTGTGACCCTGTTTGTGGCAGCTTGCGGCTCACCTGAGCAGCGGGCGGCCGATCACCTGGTTAAGGCTGAAGCGTTGCTGGCCAGTGGGGACTTGGTCAAGGCCAAGCTAGAGGCGCAAAACGCCGCGCAAATAGAGCCACGCAACGCCAAGGCAAGACTATTGCTGGCGGAGCTGGCCGAGCAAGAGGGTGATCTTCGTAACGCCGTAGGCCACTTGCTGGTGGCCATAGATGCAGACCCGAGTTTGCTTGAAGCGCGAGTGCGTCTTGGGAATTTCTATTTCTTGGGCCGCGCCACCGAACAAGCCGCAGAGCAAGCCGCTAAGGCTATGGAACTGGCTCCGGATGATCCGGAAGTCCGGCTACTGAATGCACGCGTCAAGTTTTTGCAAGGCGATCGCGCGGCCGCGGCCAGTGAAGCGGAGCAGGCCCTGGCGACCGACCCTGCTTTGGTGGATGCCATCATGTTCAAGGCGGGCTTGGCCGGAGAGCGAGAAAATTGGGAGGAGGCGTTTGCGATCGTCGAGGACGGCTTATCTAAGGTCGCCGTGGAAGACTCTCAGCCACTGCGCCAATTTCGAGTTCAGCTAATGCGCCGCACAGGCCGCCAAGATGAAGTCGAAGCTGACATTTTGGGGCTCATCGACGACTTTCCAGAAGAGGAGGCTTATCAGTACGCGCTAGTGCAGTACTACATGCAGGAGGATGAGTCTGATAAGGCTGAAGCTCTGATGCGTCGAATCGCGGCGAAGGATCCGAGCGACACCGAGCGGCAACTGAACCTTGCCCGCTATTTAGCCAACGCAAAAGGCTTCGACGCCACTGAAGAGTTTCTTACCTCGGCAGTGGCCGCCCAGCCAGAAGCCTTAGCACTGCGTGCCGCGCTCGGCCGGTTGTATGAGTCAAACAAGCAGGCCGACAAGGCGATGAGTGTGTATCGCGATGTGGTGGCGCAGGCACCGCGGAGCGAAGAAGGCTTTAACGTCCGCAATCGAATGGTGGCGATGCACATCGCCGCGGAGGAACTCGATGACGCGCGCGAGGCCGTGGATTCCATCTTGACGGATGCTCCCGACAACGCGGGCGCATTACTGTATAGCGCTGCTTTCGCCTATGTAGATCAAGATTTCGATTCAGCCATTGCTGATTTGCGGGTACTGCTGCGCAAAGAAGAGGCCTCTGAACCTGGTTTGTTGCTGCTCGCGCGGTCCTATACACGCTCTGGTGACACAGCTTTGGCGCAAGACGCTTATCGCAGATTGCTGGCCATTAATCCTAAGCATCCTGAAGCCCCGGGAGAGTTGGCGAATTTGCTGGCACGCCAGGGCGATGCTGCCGAAGCAGAATCGGTATTGCGCGCGCGTTTGGAAGTTGACCCTGAGGATGCCGGCGCGGCTTCGGGGCTGATTCAAACCTTGCTTGCTCAACAAGATCTTGAGGCGGCTGAGTCCGAGGCGCGCAAGCTGGTGGAGATGAATGAAAACAATGCCTTGGCACAGTTCCAGCTGGGCCGCGTGATGCAGGCTAAGGAATCGCCCGCGGAGGCCATTGGCGCATACAAGGCGACGTTGGCCGAGAATCCCCGTGCCACCGCTGCGTTGCAGGGTTTGGCCGGTGTATTGCTGCAAGACGGGCGCGGCGCGGAAGCCTTGAGCTTTTTGCAACAACATCGCCAGGAGAACCCTGATCTCATAGAGGTTCGATTTATAGAGGGCGCTGTTCACGCGCAGCTAGGCGACAAACAAGCGGCGCGGCAGGCCTATACGGATGTTTTGGCGGAATCTCCCAAAGCCGTGCGGGCCTACACCGCCTTGGCTGGACTGGAAGATGAATTTGCCGAGCGTATCGAAATTCTAGAGCGTGGTTTTAATGCCGTGCCCGACAATGCGCAAATCGGTTTGTTACTGGCCTCCACCTTAGAGCGCGAGGAGCGCTGGGACGAGGCCATTCCCGTCTACGAGAAATTATTGGTAGCGAACTCGGAGAACCTGGTTGCGGTCAATAACCTGGCCGCGCTATTGCTTGATCGACGTGATGACGCGACCAGCCATGAGCGCGCTTTGAAGCTGGCCCTAGAGTTGCGTGATACGGATCAGCCGGCATTGCTTGATACCGTGGGATGGGCCTATTACCGTAACAATGACTACGCCAATGCCGTGCGCTACCTCGAGCGAGCCGTGGCCAGTGCCGGCGACGTACCGATTCTTCGCTACCACCTCGGCATGGCGTACGCGGCAAACAACAATCCCGTGGGCGCCAAGCAGGAATTGGAACGGGCGATAGCTGAAGCCAAGACTGCTTTTGACGGCATTGAAGATGCGCAGGCAAAGCTGGCTGAGCTGTAATCAATTGCGCCATCGCTCGCCTGTGGTTTTTGCATTATTTTGTCATCTATTCCGGGCGGGATAGATCAGGCGAGGTCCAGACGATTTTAGCCATTGAGTAGTGGTGGACTTCGCTTGACTATTGCCTATGTCGTTTCGTTCTTCAAATGTCTCATCTTCTGCCGAATGACATGCCTTGCGAAGTTACGGCTATCCACGTCGAGGTAGCCGGAGTTTCCTGTGACGCATAGTCGGCGATTACCCGATTGGTCAGCCGCACGCGGCGCCCGAATACTGCAGCGATTTTCCTCTGGTCCCGTGGTTGACTCTTGGCTGGTAGAGCTTTCGAACAAGCGTTGTGTGTTGCGTCTTGATCGACCCCTGGCCAGAGATTTGGGATTGGATCGTGCCAACGAATTGCAGGTGTTGAACGTGGTCGCCGACACGGGAATAGCTCCGCAGGTCATCGCCGCGAATCCGTCCTTGGGCTACTTGTTACTGGAGTATGTCCCGGGCGTCAGCATGCAGCCGCGCGATCTTCAACGGCTGGAACATTTGCAAGCGGTCGCTGGTCTTTTGGCGAAACTGCACCGCCTTTCGATGAGCAATAGATTACGCAAAGCTTGTGCCGACCTTAGTCATATTAAGTCTGTGGGGCTGATGGAGGCCGCGAAGCGCTACGCACAGCTCGCGCAACACGCCGCAACTGAGGGAATCCTGCGGGAGATTGCGGGCGAATTGGGCAAGCTGGAGGCCGGGCGCGCCGATGCGGTGGTTTGTCATCACGATTGCCACCCAGGAAATTTCCTGTTGTCGAAAAACCGAGCACCGCGGCTCATCGATTGGGAATATGCAGCCTTTGGCAACCTGCACTTCGATCTGGCGGTTTTTTTGCATGGCGCGCAGCTGGACTCGTCCGGCGTGGATAATTTCTTGAACGCGTATGCGTCAGCCGGCGGCACGGTGGACCGGCGTATCCTGAAACATTGGCGGAAGATTCAGGGCTGCTTGAATCGGCTGTGGGTGCTCGCGGTAAAACAAAGGCGGTCTACCGAGATATAAATCAGGTGATAAGGCCGTGCTTGCGGCGGTGGTCCACCGGGGCACCCGCCCACCGATCTATCTGCATGCGGGCCTCGGCCGACTACCCCAGGGCTTTAAGGGCGGCGCGGCCAACACCTACGATCGGTCTACAAATCGGCTCGCGTTGCCAACGCGCGTCCCGGCCTGCGTGCCGCCGTCCCACAGCTGACCAATTCGTCATCCCCGTAAGCTAGCTAAGTTGTTGATTATTGGGTTATTGGCCAGAGCGACGCCGCGCTCTGCAGATTTTGGCGGTGGGGATGTGCGACTAACTTGGCCGTTTGTTGGCGGTCAGCACAACGCACCAGGGGAACGATGTTGCTTCATTCCGGCGCTGCCCAGCACACCGGTCGAAGGTTTCCCTCAACAAGATCGAGTGGCCACCGTTACGCCGTGTTGCGGCCGATCCGCCGGCAAATTCAACGAACGTTTAAAAAAAATTTCCCGGGCGAGTTCCAAGCCCACTTAAGAGTCCGCTCTAAATCTATGTGTTTACGCAAATAATCTCCGCAAAAGTCGGCAAAATTTACATAATATAAACGCTTGATTATGCGTAGTTTTTCTGTATTATTGGTTTCGCGTCATCGGGGCCCGTCGGGGATCTGGATCAACAAGGCCAGCAAACCGGCGGGTTTTCCATTCTAGAGTACTGATAAATAAATATTTATTGAATTCTGGGATTGGTTTGTAATCCGCTAGTTAATAGGAAGTTGACGATTCGGGACTTACATTTTTATAGCAATTGATGACGTAAATGTTCGCAGACTTCTTAAGGGGATTGTATGCGAAGTTACGCACTTAGTGATCTGGAAGAGATGTCGGCGCTCTCGCGACGCACCATTTCCGATTACGTTTCAAAGGGGCTGTTAAATGGCCCATCCCACCGCGGTCGCGGTGCCCGATATTCCCAGCGCGACTTGGACGCGCTGCGCGTCATTCCGTTGGTTCGCACCCTGATGAAGGAAGAATTTCCCAGCCTGGGGTCGATTCGCACATTTCTTAGGCTGCTGTCGCCGTCCGAACTTCACCAGCTGGCCCGGTTGCAGAATGAGCTCGCCTTCGAGATTGAGGTGCGGCGGCTCCGAGTGCTGAACCGGCTGAAAGAATTTTCGCCGGCCACCGCGCCGGAACGTATTCGCGACGCTCTGGAGGTGCTGACGCCAGAGCAGATTCGCGGCGTTGATCGAGGGAACTTTCAGGTGGGTTCGCTGTTGGACCTGGACTGGTTGACAGACGATGCATCGCCGGGTTCGCCAAGCTTCAGTCGAGTAAACAGTGCCGGCCATTCATCCGGCAGCGGCGCAGCAGTACCCATCGAAAAATTCGCAGCCCGTCCAGCGGTAACGGCTGCCGGTGACATCGAATCCGATGCTCCCGAGGGCAATTGGGCTCGCTTTGGCGACTCCACGGTCGAGATTCGTATTGATAAACAGGCCTTGATGGATCGCGATGCGCACGGACGTATCTCCGCAGCCATCAAGGACTTCACGGTTCGTCTTGAGGAGGCATTAAAAGAATACGAGTAGGGGGCAAAAGCGTCGGTCGCTTGACGTGATTCTGCGGCTTTCCACGCCTTTGACTGGTGGCGGCGAGTAGACGAGATATCGCTAACTGACGCGTTGTTCATCACCAAGAAGATTTAGGCCGTGCGCTGCGATCAACAGTGGCGTGACGACTGAAACACGATGTTCTTTGTACGCGGGAGCATCGTGCAAATTAAACATGAGTACGGGTGAGTGACCCGTTCCCATGACGTGTGCAACAAGCAGCTTGCTTTGAGCTGGCCGGTAGCCATATGGGTGTTTGATCGGATCAGGGTAAAGGCAGAGCTTCATTGAGGGGAAGGCGCCACGAGGCGCTATTGGTATACGTTAGGAGATCACATAGTGAAACTTAGAGCAGAAAAAAAGGGGCTAATACTAGCCCTGACAATAATGATGGCGAACGTGCTCGTTGTCGGCGCGGCAAACGCCTTAGTCCTGGATTTCACGGACTTTTCGGCGGGCAGCATCATGAGTAACCAATATGATGGCGTTACCATCAGTGGTAACGGCAACAGTAGCGGTGCGCCCGATGTGGCGGTCGTCTTTGATACGGGTAGTCCAACCGGCGGTGACAATGATTTGGCGGGACCTTTTTCCACCAGTAATCCGTCGCTATCCAACGAGTATGATCCTGGTAATGTGCTCATCCTGCAGGAAAATGCACCCTGCGGTGACGTGAGTTGCGATGAGCCCGATGATGACGCCAACGGTGGCCGATTCAGCTTTCAGTTCGACGCGCCGGTGACTATCAATTCCATCGATTTCTTCGATATTGAAGAGCGTGAATCGGGTGGCGAGGTGCAGGCTTTTTCCATGGCTTTCGTGGCGCTGGATGCCGACGGCGATCCGCTAGATATGTGGACTGTGCCAACGACGGGCGGTGACAACACCTGGGATCGCTTGATTCTTGAGGGCGCGGAGGGCGTTGGACGATTAGACATCATTTTGTGGGGATCGGGCGCCATCGATAATATTGATTTCACGACTACAGCGATACCGGTACCAGCCTCAGTTTGGCTGTTTGGTAGCGCACTTGGTTTGCTAGCTGGTGTTCGCCGCCGCCTGGCTACCGTGTAAAACACGCGCGCGACCTATACAAGGGATTGATCTGCCCTAAGTAGATTCCCGGGGGCCGGGCAGTGTAGACTGCCCGGCCCCCGGGAACATTGCGTCTTACTATACGCTGGGCGAAAGACTCGATTTGGCGGCGATTTATCGGTTTTATGTGCAACCGTCACAGAATTATTACGCGGCACCGCGGTATAATTCGAGATTATTACAATAAATATCTGACCCTAAAGGGGTTAATCTTACTATGCCCATGGTTGACGAAAGGGAATTTGTAGTCGATGAAGGCAAAGGTCTGGGGGACTTTCTCGCTGCGTTGAAGCGCCGTCGGTTATTGGGTCTATTGACGGCAGCGGCCGTTTTCGTCGCCGGAGCTTTAGCGGTAATCCTATGGCCGACCTTGTATACATCCACTGCTGTGGTGCTCATTGAAGAGCCCGAAGTTCCTCAGGAGCTTGTCCAGACAACCGTAACGACATTCGCGGCCCAGCAGATTCAGCTTATTAACCAGCGGGTGATGACTCGTTCAAATCTAGCTGGGATTATTGAAAAGTTCGATCTTTACGCCGCTAAGCGAGAGCATTTACCCACGCTAATGCTCACTCAAGATGTGCAAGAACGAATTCAGATGGACTTGATCAACGTTGAGTTGAAAGATCCGAATTCTGGTATGCCAACGATTGATACGATTGCGTTTACGGTCGGTTTTGAGCATGACGATCCCAAAGTTGCGCAACAGGTTGCGAACGATTTGGTTTCGCTATATCTCGAGGAAAATGTTCGTTCCCGAACGGTTCAAACCGCAGAGACCAGCGAATTCTTGACGGAGGAAGTAGAGCGCCTCGATCAGGACGTTAAGGGTTTAGAGGCGCAGATCGCGCGGTTTAAGGAAGAAAACAACGATAGCTTGCCACAGCTCAACCCGCTTAACGCGCAGATTATCCAGCGCACAGAAGATCAATTGTCGGAGATTAAACGGCAGCTTCGCTCAATAGCGGAAAGCCGGACGCTGCTTGAAGCGCAGCTGGTGCAAATTGACCGCACTGCGCCCACGATACTGGCTGATGGCCGCCCGGTTGTATCGCCGACGGATCAACTGCAGGCCCTGCAAACACAGCTTGCGATGCTAGAAGGTAAATATAGCGCGAATCACCCAGATGTCATTCGCACTCGACGTGAAATTCAAGCTTTGGAGCAGCAAACGGGTATTACTTCCAATTTGAATAATAGTGCGCCGGCCTTGGCAGATGCCAGGTCGCGATTGGCCCGGGCGAGGGAAACTTACAGTGCAGCTCATCCAGAAGTTAAGCGCTTGGAACGCGAAGTATCTGCGTTGGAAGCAGCTACTTTGCAGAGCCGCGAAGACTTTGATGCCATGGTTATTCCCGACAATCCCGCATTTATTCAAATTACAGCGCAGCTGAATAGCTTGGCTGCAGAGGAGGGCTCCCTACGGGCGCAAGCGGCTGAATTCAGGCAACGGATTTCTGAGCTTGAGCGAAACCTACTGGCAGCCCCGCAAGTCGAACAACAATTATTCGCGTTGCAGCGTAAGCTGGAGACTGCAACGCAACGATATGTAGCCATGCGTGAGCGCCAGTTTGGTGCGCAAATGGGTCAAGCACTCGAATCTCAATCTAAAGGGGAGCGGTTCGTGCTGGTTGAGCCGCCCGATTTACCGCTACAGCCGTCAAGTCCGAACCGGCCCGCGCTTCTTTTGCTGTTGTTGGTTTTGGCGCCCGCCATCGGCGTAGGCATCATTCAGCTGAAGGAAGCCATGGATGATTCAGTGTGGGTCGGCAAAGATTTGGAGTCGCTGCTGGGTATGCCACCCATCGCCGAGATCCCGGTTATTAAGACGCAGCAAGAAAAACGTCGGCAACGTGGTTTGCAAACAGCGTTTTGGGCCGGCGTGCCGGCAACAGTGATTTGCATGGTGCTGCTGGTACATTTCGCCTATCGTCCTCTGGACGTGCTTTGGTATACGGTAGTCCGCAAGTTGGGTCTGTAGGAGCTTAGGGTATGGAACATATTCGCAAGGCCCTAGAGCAGGCTGAACGTGAGCGGGCTGACAATATTCAGCAGCAAGCTGAAGCACACCCGGCGGCTGGGGATTCTGATGCTAGTGGGGATACCTTTCCCGAGGCTGCAAACAACGGTGTCAGCGGCGCGCCCGTGGCTGCAGAGTTAAAGCCGCAGCGTCATAAGTTTGTTGATATTTCTGCTGATGTCTATGAACGTAACCGCCTGGTTGCCGCTTTGCCGAAGCATCCGCTGGCTGATTCCTTTCGCATGCTGCGCACCCGGGTGTTGCAACAACTGCAGGCCAATGGCTGGCGTACCTTGGCGATTACTAGCGCTGGAGTTGGCTCCGGCAAGACGCTGACCGCTATCAATCTCGCCATCAGTCTTGCGCGTGAGGTCTCCAGCACCGTGCTATTGGTTGACCTGGACTTGCGCAGTCCCAGCATTCACGAGTACTTCGAGTATCTGCCCGATATCGGCATCAGTGACTACTTGCGCGGCGACACACCGATTTCGGAAATGCAGTTTTCGCCGGGCATTGAGCGCTTATCTATTCTGCCCGGCCGTGAAAGCTTGGATAACTCGTCCGAGACCATTCGATCGCCAAAAATGGTGAATCTGGTTACCGAACTTAAGAATCGTTACGCGGATCGAATTGTGATATTCGATCTTCCACCCATGTTGGCCACGGACGACGCGTTAGCGTTTGCGCCTTATGTCGATGCCATGCTAATGGTTGCCGCCGCCGGTAACACCAGTCGAGAAGATCTCCAGCAAGCTTTAGAAGTACTGCGAGATGTGCCTCTAATTGGTACTGTGCTCAATAAGAGCCGATCAAAGCCCCGACAATATTACGGTCGCCGCTAGGCCTGTAAAAGTCGCAGAGGTTATTGGTATCCATGTACCAGAAGTTCTATGGTCTGCGCGAAAAACCCTTCTCGATCTTACCGGATCCGTCCTATCTGTTTATGTCCAAGGTCCACAATCGGGCCTTGGTGCTGCTTCGCTATAGCCTCATTAGCGGTCAAGGCTTCACCGTGCTCAGCGGGGAGATCGGTTCAGGCAAGACGACACTAGTCAATAAGCTCATCGAGGGAATTGACGAGAATGTCAATTTGGGAGTGCTTAGCTTCACTCAAAACAATCCTGACAACATTATCGAATGGGTTGCCATGACCTTTGGCCTCGACTACCAAGGTAAGAGCGAGGCAGAGCTTTATGAGCTTTTCCTACAGTTTCTTATCAGCGAATACGCGGCTGGTCGCAAGGTTGTCGTCGTCGTCGACGAGGCGCAAAACATGGGTCTGCTCGGTTTAGAGAAGCTGCGTATGCTCTCGAATGTCAATGCTCGCAAAGAATACTTGTTGCACATGATTTTGGTCGGCCAGCCCGAGCTGCGGGCACTAATGAAGGCGCCGGAGCTAAAGCAGCTACTGCAGCGTGTTGCAGTTGCCTATCATCTCAGCGCAATGACTGATCAAGAGGCCAAGGACTATATTAAGTACCGCCTTGAAAAGGCTGGAGGCAACGCGTCGATCTTGAGCGAGGATGCGACGCGAATCCTCGTTGCTGCAAGCGACGGTGTGCCCCGAGTGATCAATGCGCTGTGCGATTTGGCTCTCGTCTATGGATATTCGTCCGAGAAAAATCCGGTAGACGCGAGAATCGCTAGATCAGTATTACAAGACCGCCAAGAAATGGGCCTTTGATGGCTATTCTTCGGACCATTAGCGCATTACAGATCAAGATTGTTGGTCCAACGGTGGTTTTGCCTATTCGCGTTTTTCGACGTCTAGCTAAGCGCCAGCTGATTGCGCCTCTGCTCGGTCTCGTTGCGGCTTGCGGATTTTGGCCAATCTTGGTCGCCGGGGAATTGGCCATAGCCGTTGTCGGCCCAATTTCCGGCGAAATGATCTTGCCAGACTACCAAGTTGATGCCACCGCGGATGCAAACGAAATCAATCTAGTGGCTTGTCGTGGCGAGTATGAGCCGGCCAGTTTTGTGATATCTACAACTGGTCAGGCACTAAGCGATCTCCGATTCGTGGCGAGCGATCTGCTGAGCCATGATGGCCAGGCGATAATCAGCCATGAAAACATTGATTTACGCTACGTCAAGCGTTGGTATCAAGCGAAATACTCCTGGCGTGAGATTGGTAAATCTGCGGCGAGAGACTTTAGGCAAACTTTAGTGCCCGAGTTGCTTCTTAAGGACGACTCCTTGGTGCGTACCGACGCTGATGGCCAGAAAAATCTGGTGAAACTGTTGACATCCGGCCGCGCGAGCTATCGCTGGGTAAATGTAAAAGATTTGGCGAATGAAGAAAGCGTCTCTTTGCGGAGTTCGGATTTTCCCATTAAGGATGCTGCTGAGTTAAAGAACTTAAACTTACCCAGACAAGTAGCTAAACAAATATGGGTTACTTTTTATGTTCCTGATGCTGCAAAGCCTGGTAGTTATTTCGGTGAAATAGCTATTGCGCAAGGAGACCGCATTGTTGCCCAGGTGCCGATTACATTGGATGTGCCGTCTTTTCGCCTCCGGAAATCATTGCAAACGTATTCAATTTATTATCGAGGTAAATTGGCTCGGACCAGTAGTATTGTCGGCTCTGAGTATAAATCAGCTATGCAAATGACTGCGGAGCTACGGGATATGCGTCAGCATGGCGTAACTGAACCCACGATTTATCAGCCCATTACCGATGAGTTCTTGTTCGATCAGGTTTTGCGCATGCGCGCGGAAGAATCTTTGAATCAGAAAGAAGCTTTCTATCTCGGAATTCAAACTACGGCAAATCACTTTAGCCAGAAACATTCGGAGGCGCTAAATCAGGTTGCGGAGTTAATGCCGCTGTTAAGTGAGAAAGTGAAGGCCGCGGGATTAGGTCAACTATTTGTTTACGGCAAAGACGAGGCCAAAGGTCGGGAATTGGTTTTGCAGCGCCCGCTCTGGGAAGCAATTAATGAAAAGGGTGTAGGTGTGTTTGTGGCAGGCTATACCGGCACCTACGGTTTAGTCGGTGATGTATTGAATTTGCTAATTCATGCGCGTAAGCCTGATATTAAGTTAGCAAAACGTTGGCACCGGGCGGGCAACCGTATATTCAGCTATGCGAATCCGCAAACGGGGCCAGAGAATCCTTATATTTTTCGCTTGAATTACGGTGTCGTTCTTTGGGCCAACGAATACGACGGCGCGATGCCGTACGCGTACCAGCACTGTTTTGGGTCATGTTGGAACGATATTGATCACCGGCAATATCGTGATCATGTTTTTGCCTATCCGACGATTGAAGGCGTTATACCGACTCTGGCCTGGGAGGGTTTTAGAGAGGGTGTGGACGATGTTCGTTATATCGAGGCTCTGGAGCGGGCTATTGCTGATAGCCGCGCGGCTGGCCGCGCCGACTGGCAGCAGGCGCAATTTTTTCTGGATTCGCTGAGGACTGAGGTATTGCAGTCTGCGGGAAAATGGGGCAAATACAATTTGCAGGCCGATATTGATTTAGATCTCTTGCGTCAGTCCTTGCTCGCGCAGATTGGCCGTCTTGAGAATTCCGCGGGCTAGAATGGCTCGGCGCTTACCGACGGTCTGCTAAGTGTTCAGTGTCCTTTTACTTATCGCCTGCATCTGGTTCCCGGTATTTCTGGCTACGAGGTTTTTGCCGCGGCCTTATCGGCCTGCCCTTGCCATAAAAATTGTTCTCACTGGCATTGTATTTTTTGGCATCGTCATTTTTGTTGATTCAACCGTGCCATTTACGTCGGGCGGCGACGACCTTCAATACCATAAGGCATCCCAGCGGGAGTTTGAGGATCTCGGCAGCTGGTTTGATTTGCGGCAGTTTTCTAGGACGCATGAGCAGGGTGGTTATCCTTTGATGCTGTCTTGGGTACATCAAATTTCGGGCGGTAGCATCTTTATTCGAAAAGCGCTAAATGTCTCGCTATTTTTAGTCTTGGCGGCGATTTGGTGTGGTATCGGCCAGGTTATCGGCGGCTCAAGACTCGCGCTAGCGTTTGCCAACGGCATGCTTTTGGCAACGCCGCTGTGGTACTACTGGATGTTTTTGTTGAAAGATATGACGGTGGTCGTACTTCAGTCCTTGTTGCTGTTTGGAATCACCTACTTCCTATCCGCGAATCAGCGAGCGAAAGGATATTTTTGGATTGCTGCGAGTACCTTGTTGATTATTCCGTTTCGCAGTTTTCTTGCAGTGGCAAATATGCTGTTTATTTTTGCGGCGTCGATATTGTCGGTTCGGGTCGGCCGCGGACTCGCCGTGCGTGTCGGTCAGCTGGCCCTCGCCGGTACGGTTGTATTGGGGGTTTTCTATTTGATATCTAGACCAGAGCTATTAGCTAGCCTGGGCGTTGCCACGGAGGCAAGATCTTTAAGCGCAGAAAATCTCGAGCAAGCGGCTGCGTTTGGTCAAATGAAGCGCCCCAGCTATTTCTACAATCCGGTGATGTTCACGCTTGTGTATTTGGTCGGAGAGGTCGCCGCCGTTAATCCGCAAGCCTGGGCAGGTGATACCAGTACACTGTTGCGGGCCGTGTCAATGCTGCCCTGGATATTCATTGGTCTGCCCCTGTTCCTAATGGGCTCGCTGAATATGTTTCTGCGAAATAGGCGTTCACGGACGCATGGGTCAACTCTGGTTGTTTCAAGAGATATCCAGATTAGTCGTTCTTATGTCTTGGTGTTCATTGGTTTCATACTGATGTACGCATGCATTGCCTGGGTGGCGGGTGATACGACGCGATGGCGAATGTCGTCGATTCCACCGCTGATCGCAATTAGCGTTTTAGGATGGTTGAGCATGAGCCGAAATTCCCGGATTAATCTGTTGATGGCCTGGAGTTTGCTTCTTTCAATTGCGCTAGTTGTTTACTACGTCGTTTTCAAGTAGCGCCTATGTTTGTCGGGTGGGTGAGCGACAGTCATTGCTGGCTATGCCGTCGCTTGCTTACCCATATTCGTAATTTGAGTTTTTGTACGTTGAGTCTAGGGCTGTAAAAAACTCGGAGAGGAACCCAATAGTATGACCCTCGCGAAGCGAGTCGCTTCAGCGACTACTAAACTTTCGCTTAGTCAAGGTCTGGTTCGGGCGTTGTCAATTCTAACTATGCCGATTCTGACGAGGCTGTTGGTGCCCGAAGCTTATGGTTTGGCAGCGATTGTGGGGACGACTGTTTCGCTTGGTGCAATGATTGCCCTGGCCGGCATAGATGCGTCTTATGCGCGTATGTGGCACCCCGGCGGTGGCTATGCTTCGGATGACGTAGAAGCATTTGCTTGGCGATACGCGATCATCGCGGGGCTCATCGTTGCGTTAGGCGCGGCTGTTGTATGGGCACAGTTGGTGGCGGAAATGATCGCGATGCCTCGCTATCTTGGCGTGTTTATCGGTATCAGTACTTTTGCCTGCGTGCTGTTCGCCATGGCCCAGACCCGGGCGCGGCTCAACAATCAATTTGGAAAAATGTCAATCGTCGCTTTAATGGCGGGGTTTGGCGCCGCGGCGATATCCATCGGTATCGCCACATTTTGGCGCCAAGATGAACTGGCTTTAATTCTGGCGGCACTAGCAACCTACGCCATACCCGTGGTTGGGCTCGGTATTCCTGCTTTAGGCTCCCTTTTGAGATCAGTTAATCTCGGCATTTCCGACAAGATTAAAATACTAAAAGTCGGACTTGCCGCAATTGTCACGGCGCCTATGTACTGGGTATTGTCTTCGCTGGACCGATGGTTCCTTGGGTATTTCGAGGACGCGAGTTCCGTGGGGATTTACTCCGTGGGCTACAGTGTCGCCGTTATAGGCATGGTAGTTAATACGGCCATTGGGTCTGTTTGGTTGACCGAAGCCGTCAAGGAATACAATAGCAGTGATGATGAAGGACGCGCTGTTCTAGGCGATTTGGCTGAAAAGCTTATCATCGCTCTAGCCTTGGTTTGGTTAGCCATTGCCGCGGCCGGTGGAGACGTGGTTAGGCTTCTTGCGGCATCCAGTTTTCACAGCGCCGCAGAGTTGGTGCCGTTTATTGCCGCCGCGGTATTTTTTAATGGTGTGCTGCTGCTCGGCAATGCTGGTCTCATGCTGAGGAAAAAGCTTCATGAGTCAATCGTCTGGTGGTTGGGTGGGGCGGTATTGTGCTTGGTGTTGAATGTTTGGTTGATTCCAAAGTTTGGCCGCATTGGCGCTGCGGCGACGCAGTCACTGACCTTCGCATTTGTTGCCGTGGGTATTTTGTATAGCTCGCAGCGGCATTTTGCCATGCCGATTCGCAAGTTTCGGACATCGACTATCGCTTTGGTGATACTGCTGATCGGAATGATTATGCATCCGGGGTGGTCGGCTTCGGCCTTGTTAAGTATTGTCATGAAATTTCCGCTGGGCGTTCTCGTGGTTTTTGCTGTGGTTAAAATTACAATGCCCGAGATCCTAGAAAAACTTTGGGCTAGCCTGCGCGCTGGCGGCAACTAGTGCGGCTAACGTCGCTATCACGCTCCTGGACCAAGAGGCCTGAGAAATTTGATTAGTGACTGCACGCACATAACAGCCCATTCAAGGCCTATGCATGAGATTTGCCGGAGCTTCCTGTTCGCGCCACTCACGGAATTTTTGCCCGATATTGATAGGCATCTCGGTCGCAAATTTATTGCCACCCGTCAGAGCGAGGCGCTATACAAGTCTAACAATGAGTAGCGCTAGGCCAATCGTGCTTTGTTTTGCGGGCTACTTTCTCCCCGGGTTTAAGGGTGGCGGCCCCGTGCGCAGTCTGGCGAACATGTTTGACTGGTTGCAGGATGACTATGAGTTTCGTGTGCTAACCCGCAACCGGGATTTGGGGGACTCTGGGCCCTACGAGGAAATCGATTGTGGAACATGGTATGAACGTGGCGCCGCTAGGGTTTGCTATCTGGATTCTCGTATCTGGAATGCGCGCGCAGTGCTGCATGCCGTAGCCGAAACAAAGCCGGCGGTTATATATTTCCAAAGTTTTTTTGATCCTGTTTTAACTATATTGCCATTGGTGTTGCGAAAGTTTGGTGCAATAACTACCGAGTTGCCTGTGATTGTTGCTCCTCGAGGTGAATTCTCACCGGGTGCTGTTGCCTTGAAACGGTTAAAGAAAGCTGCTTATTTTAAGGCATCCGGCGTACTGGGGTTGTACGATGGCGTTTTTTGGCATGCGACAAACGCGGAAGAGGAAAATGAAATACGAGACCGGTTTGGGTCGAATGTAGCCGTTTCCAGAGTACCGAATCTTCCGCAAAAGCTATCGACAAAGGTACCTGCCAAGGCGTCAAAAGGCCCCGGCCAGCTGAGGTTGGTCTGGTTGTCTCGCATAGTCCCAATAAAGAATCTACTCGGCGCAATTGAAGTTTTAGCGACCGTACAGTCTAAGGTTTCCATCGATATCTATGGTCCGCAGGAAGATTTAGGCTACTGGGAGCAATGCAAAGTTGCCCTTGAGCGGTTGCCCGAAAACATCTCGGCAACTTATCGAGGAGCATTGTCTCCGGATTCTACTATCCAAACATTGGCCCAATATGATGCGCTGCTATTTTTAACTCATGGGGAGAACTTCGGGCACGTTATTCTCGAAGCACTCTTGGCAGCTTGCCCGCTAATCATATCTGATCAAACGCCATGGAAATCTCTCGCTGAGAGAAAAATAGGCTTTGATTTACCGCTGGGCGATAAGCGGGCAATTCGAGACGCGATCGAAGAATTTGTTGCTATGGCTCCGCATGAGTTTGAGTTATGGGCAAATAGTGCAAGGCGTGCCGGAGAGAGTTACCGCAGTGACACCGAAGTGGTGAGTGCTGCTCGCAGCATGCTTGATACCGCGATTTCAGGACGGTAGATCTGACGCGCATGGGACTTTTTGATAAATGAGTGGTTTGTTCAATGTTGTCGAGAGCGACCGGCTATCGGTGTTAATGATTTGTCCTCAGTTCAGTCCAATTGTTGGCGGTTATGAGCGAGCGGCAGAGCGCTTATCGATTGCCTTAGCTAAGCGCGGCGTGGCAGTGACCGTCATTGCGGAGCGCCGCAAGACTACTTGGCCAGCGGATGAGACACGGGATGGCTACAAGTTGCGACGTTTGTGGTGCATCTATCGTCCAAAGTTACATGTACTTACGACGCTTGTAAGTTTTTTTTCGTACTTATTGATGTTTGGCCGTCGGTTTGATGTTTGGCATGTACATCAATATGGATTGCACGCGGCACTGGCGGTGGCTTTGGGGAGGTTGCTGAATAGACCGGTGGTTCTTAAATTGACCAGCAGTGGCGACATGGGTTTAGCGCAGGCGATTGCGAAAGGCAGATTTCCCCGCTTGACTAGAGCGCTAGTTGGACGAGTTGCCGCCATTGTGGCCTTATCGAGAGAGACGGTGGCGGAGGCGGAAAAATTCGGTATCCCAGCAGAAAACATATCGTTACTCGGTAATGGGGTTGATACGAGTGTTTTTCGGCGGCGCTCAGAGCAGGAAAGACAGGGAACTAGGGCCGAGTTTGGTTTAACCGATCGATACGTGGTTATCTTTGTGGGTCGCCTCTCACCGGAAAAGAATCCGGATGGCTTAATTGCTGCTTGGAGGGCGGCGCGTCCGAGTTTGCCAGCGAGCTGGCTATTGGTGCTGCTCGGTGATGGGCCCATGCGCAGCGAATTGGATGTCTTGATTGACGAGCATGAATTACGTGGTTCGGTTTCTATTGTTGGTCATAGGAGCGATGTAGATCGGTGGCTCGGTATTGCGGACCTTTATGTGTCTCCGTCTCATCGCGAAGGCTTGTCGAACACGCTGCTTGAGGCCATGGCTAGCGAATTGCCGGTAGTTAGCACTAGGGTCTCGGGAGCTAACGAACTGGTCGGCGAAACCGGCGCGGGTGTTTTGGTCGACGTAGATGATATTGAAGGTCTCGCCTCAGCACTAAAGAAAGTCGCCAACGGAGACTGCCCAATTCGTGATATGGGTGAGAAAGCGCGGTCTACCATTGAGCACGACTATGCAATAGAGGTAGTGGCCGCTCGGCATGAACACCTTTACGAGAAACTGATCGGCGCGGCCGCTGGATAAATTCCGGGCCGTATTCGATTCGAGATACGCCATGCGGCATTTCGCGTTGTCATCAACGGTTTATCCGCAGCTACACGAGTTGCCTCAGCAGCTATTCCCAGCCGTTGGTGGTCTGGAGCCAGGCTCACCAAGTGTCTGGCGCTTGTACCCAGCTGATGACAACCAATGCGTGACTCCGTGATGCCTCGCCGGTAGACTGCCGCGTCATGTGTGGTATCGCGGGAATGGTCGCTCTCTCCGCGGGCGACCGTTTGGATGCGGCCGTCGTCCGCCGCATGTGCGATCTGCAGGTACACCGCGGGCCCGATGACTCGGGACTGTGGGCGTCTTCCGACGGGCGAGTCGTCCTCGGGCACCGGCGGCTCAGCATCATCGACCTAAGCGCATCCGGCCGCCAGCCGATGGAAACGGCCGATGGTCGTTTCCGCGTTGTCTTCAACGGTGAGATCTACAACTTCGCGGCATTGCGCGCAGAGTTGGAGCAAGCGGGCCATGTTTTCCGCTCGACGTCGGACACCGAGGTAATTCTCCACGGCTACCGCGAGTGGGGCCGGGGTCTGCTCGACCGGCTCGGTGGCATGTTCGCGTTTGCACTACACGACGTGCAGCAGGACGAGTTGCTACTTGCGCGTGATCCGCTGGGCATCAAGCCGTTGTATTGGGGGCTCGAAGCTGGCGACATGGATGGTCGGGGTTCGCGGCGTCTCGCTTTCGCGTCTGAGGTGCAAGCGCTCCGCAAGGTGATGCCGTCGGGCGGCACCGACCCTGAGGCGGTTGCCCACTATTTGATGTGGGGTTCCATTGCGCCGCCTCGCACACTCTACCGTCGCTTCCGTGCGCTTGCGCCCGGGCACTACCTCGTGGTGCGCAGGGGTGACTTCAAGAATCCCGAGCCGTACTTCCAGCTCGTCGACTACGTCGGCCAGGTGGAGCCCATGGATCGCATGGAGGCCCTCGCCTATGCGCGTGGTGCGTTGCGCGACTCCGTCGAGCGACACCTCGTCGCGGATGTCGAGGTCGGTGCGTTCCTCTCGGGGGGCGTTGACTCCAGCGCCCTTGTGGGGCTTGCGAGCGAGTTCCACGACTCGCCTATCACGACGGTCAACATGTCTTTCGGCGATCACCCCCTAGATGAGGCACCGCTCGCCGAAGAGGCAGCCCGACTCTACGGTACGCGCCACCACCGCGTACCCATTGAGCTTGATGACGCACGTGACCGCATCCGCGATGCCGTACTCGCGCTTGACCAGCCGTCGGTTGATGGTGTGAACGTTTACTTTGTCTCGGAAGCTGCGGTACGCGCCGGCCTCAAGGTGGCGCTTTCTGGTGTCGGCGGTGACGAGCTATTTGCCGGCTACGCTTCTTTTCAGATGATCCCATCGATTCTCGATATCCACGAGAAACTCTCGCGCATTCCGGGCTTGTCAGCACTACGACGGCCGCTCGCGGCTGGGCTCCGCGCGACGTCGAGACGAACTTCTGTGCACAACTACGCGCTTGCGCTTGAGTACGGCGACACCTATACCGGTGCGTACTTTGCGCAGCGCGGCCTCGACGCGCCCTCGCATGTGCGTGGGCTGCTCGCTAAGGACTGCCGCGACGCGGTGCTCGGGTGCCCGCCCGTCACGGAGCTTGACGCGCGCGTCGCCTCGCTAGACGTGCCGGTCGAGGAACGGATCTCACTACTTGAGCTGCAGCAGTATATGGGTGTCCAGCTGCTGCGTGACGCCGACGTGATGAGTATGAGTCACTCGCTTGAGGTGCGGACGCCGCTGGTGGATCGTGAATTGGTTTGTGCGCTGTTCCGCATTCCGGCTGAGCATCGGCACGCGGGCCCCGCTAAGCTACTGCTCCGTGAGGCGCCGGCACGGCCCGTGCCCGACGCGCTCTGGGCGCGTACCAAGCAGGGCTTCACAATGCCGTTCGAGGATTGGCTGCGCAGTGGTGAGCTGCCGGTCGCGTTGCCCAAACATCCCATTTTCGACGGCGATGCGCTGCGCGTCGTTGAGCGAGATTTCCGCGCGGGCCGCACCCACTGGTCGCGTGTCTGGGCGCTACTCGTCTTGGAGCCGTTCCTTGACTGAGTCGTCTCGGCAAGCAGGGCCGGATCTCTCAGGCGTGACGATCCTTGGCGTCACCGGCAGCGTCGACCGTGTCGGCGGCGCCGAGAAGGCCTTTCGGGCGATCATGGGCGGCTTTCGCGAACGGCTCGGCGTCGCGACGGCGATAGCCGCGCACGTGGAGCCTCAGACGCGTGACCTTGAGAACGTGCACGTGCTGCGCCCGGACGGCGCGCCGGCGGGGCCGGCCATGGTCCTCGCCTTGCGACGCCTCATCTGCGAGGTGCCGCGGCCCGCCGTGCTCTTTCCATTCCAGATCAACCCGAATGTCGTCGCGATGATGGCAAACCTCTCGCTGCCGCCATGGCGGCGGTTGCCCGTCATACTCAACGACCGGGCGAGTATCGACTTCATGACGCGGGCGATGCCCAGCAACCACCTCGAAGATGGCTGGCGGCTCTCTGCCTTCCGCGCTGCCGCGCGCTTTGTTTATCGCCGCGCAGATGTCGTCGTTGCAAATGCAGCGCGCAGCGCGGCGCGGACCGTCGAGTTCATCGGACGACCTTCACCGCCTGTCCATACCATCTATAACGCGCTCCCAGCTGAAGAGATCCAGGAGCGTCATCCTGTTCGCGATCGCTCTGGGTTGCAGGGCACGGCGCCGCTGATCGCAGGGCATGGGCGACTCGACCGGCAGAAGGGTTGGGATCTACTCATACGCGCGATGGTCCTAGTTCGCGAACGCATCCCGGACGCGCGGCTGCTGATCGTCGGTGAAGGCGGTGAACGCGACGCGCTCGAAGCGCTCGCGGGGGAGCTCGGTATTTCGGAGGCCTGCGACCTGCCGGGCTGGGATCCAGACCCACTTAACCGCATCGCCGAGTGTGATGTTTACGCGCTACCCTCGCGCTTCGAGGGACTGCCGAATTCGCTCCTCGAGGCGGTAGCGCTCGGCCTGCCTGCGGTCGCGGCGGATTGCGATACTGGGCCCGACGAGATTGTTGGGCGTGATGGAGAGTATGGGTTGCTGGTCGGCGTCGATGAGGTCGAGGCCCTTGCCATCGCGATTCTCCGCATCCTACGGGATGCGTCGCTGCGCGTTCACCTCGCTCAGGCCGCGCGGCAGCGCGCGCTCGACTTCACGCTTGAACGCAACGTTCAGGCGTACGCGCGGCTCTTCGCGGAAGTGCTCGGGCGGGTACCCGAGACGGTTAGTTCATAACGGTCATGGGCGACCCATTGATAGAGTCGCCTGCCGTGTAGGAATGTGCGATGCCATCAAGCGCCAAGCTCAAGACGAACAAAATTCCGTTGACTTGCTATGAGGTTTTCGGTTTCAGTCCTGAAATTCTAGTTTGGGGGTTGGAAGCTGCGTCTATTGTATAGGCTGGGATTGGCTTCCGCCGAAATGCTGAAAATTTGAAGTTCTAACTAGGTTTTATCCCTTAGAGGTGTTTTTTGTGCGCGCAGTCAATTACCGTAGATCAATAGTGCTATGAATCATCGTGTTGTTTTTCGCGCCACATTTACTTGCCAATACATTATGTTGAGCAACGAGGCCATTTAGTCGGCGAGTTTGCATACGATATCTATTTTACTGCGAGTGTAACTAATGTGCGGAATTGCTGGGCACCTCAAGCTGGGTGCTTACCCTCCTGAGCAACATGTTGGCGATATGGTTCGCCGCATACGACATCGTGGCCCTGACGATTCTGGAGTTTGGTCGTCTGCCGGAAAAGAATGTGTTCTTGGTCATGCCCGGCTGAGCATAATCGACCTCTCAGAGCATGGGCATCAGCCCATGGTTGATCCAGAGACGGGAAATGCGATCGTTTTCAATGGTGAGATCTATAATTTTCAGTCTTTGCGACAGGAGTGCGAGGCGGCAGGAGACCGGTTCCGGTCGCATTCAGATACCGAAGTTATTCTTGCTCTGTTCCGTCGTTTTGGTATTGATTGTTTGCAGAAATTGCGAGGCATGTTTGCCTTCGCCATATGGTGCGAGAGAGATAAGCGTCTATTCTTAGCCAGGGATAGGGTTGGCAAGAAACCACTAAACTATGCTTTGACTGACGGAGGTGTAGTATTTTGTTCTGAGATCGATCCTCTCGCTCGGCATCCGAAAGTATCGACTGAAATGGATCTTGAAGCATTAGAGCTCTATCTGCATCTTCAGTATATTCCCCCGCCATGGTCCATCTATCAAGATATTCGCAAGCTACCGCCGGCGCATTATGCGGTTTTCGATGCCAATGGCTTGCAGATTCAACGTTACTGGAACGTTGACTATCGACGCAAACAAAGAATTTCTGAGTCAGATGCACTAGATTGTCTTGAGGAGAAACTTACAGACGCGGTGCGTTTGCGCATGATTTCGGATGTGCCGCTGGGGGCTTTGCTGAGTGGCGGCGTGGATAGCAGCGTCGTCGTTGCGCTCATGGCTAAGCTGAGCGGTGAGCCGGTGCAAACCTATAGCATCGGATTTAGAGAGGAGGCCTTCAATGAGTTGCCCTACGCGCAGCAAGCCGCGGATATCTGTGCCACTGAACACTATCCGGAGATTATTGAGGGTGACCTAATTGGTGATTTGGGTGCTTTGGCGAGACACTATGGCGAACCCTATGCCGATTCATCCGCGGTGCCATCTTTCTTGGTATCCAAGGCAGCGCGCCGACATGTCAAGGTAGTGATGAACGGTGATGGTGGTGATGAACTGCTTGGCGGGTATCCACGGTATTCGTTGAGTGCCTTGGAGAGCCTTACATCGCGGGTGTTTTCATCAATGGTTCCCGCAAAACTATCTTCGGAAGTCGTTCCACGCCTAATGTCAGTTTCTTCTTTGCCAATGAAAGTGGTTCGTAAGCTGTTGCTGTCTTACCTACGGCCGGAACTAAAGTCCGTTGTGATGTATGGTGCCTTTTTCAGTGACGAAGATCGATCGGGCATCATGCCGCCGGGGGTCGATCGGTCCCTGGTGCCGAATTGGCGAACCGATTGGTTTCTCCAGGCCTGTGCCCATGCTGACAATCCCGTCGATCGGATGCTTTGGTATGACAGTCGAACCTATTTACCCGGTGACCTACTGGTGAAGATGGATATTGCTTCGATGCACTGCGGCTTGGAGACTCGTTCGCCCTTGCTCGATCACGAGGTCATTGAGTTTTGTGCGACCTTGCCGTCGCGCTACAAAGCTAACCGCGGTGTTGGTAAGTATTTGTTGAAAATGTTAGCGGAGCGATTTTTTCCGCGGGAATTCGTGCACCGTCAAAAAAAGGGATTTGGTATACCTGTTGCTGATTGGCTGCGCGGGCCTCTGCGTCCAATATTGGAGGAAACACTCCGAAATGAATCTCTGATGTCGCCTCTCCACAATACTGCAGTCACCAAGCAGCTAGATGATTTTCTACATCGCGGCGCACTCAACGAATCGCGGCTGTGGGCTTTGATGATGTATGGGATTTGGCGTAATCGAGTACTTGAAGAGCATCAATGACCCTTTCAGTACTGATGGTTTGCCCGGCATTTCGTCCAATCGTTGGTGGCGCAGAGCGGCAGGCGGAACGACTCTCCCATGAGCTGATCAGTAAAGGTGTGTCCGTCACGGTTTTGACGCCACAGCTCGTTGCAGGCTCGCCAATTCTCGAACGGGATGGAGAGCTAACTATTCATCGATTTCGCCTATTCGACCTCTGCCGTAAGTTTCCTCGCTTGCGAGGTTTGGGTCCGCTAAACCTTGCTTTGATTGGGGCGCAAGTTCAACGCGTATTAGCGTCGCATCTTGTCGGCACAGACATCGTGCATACACATATTGCTTCCAGCGTGACTGCATTTGCTGCTAAGGCTGCGAAGCGTCAGGGTCGTCCGGTGCTGTGCAAACCTGCAAGTTCCGGCGCAGGTTCTGATTTGAGTAATTTGGCGAGCATTACCGTCGGTGCTGGCCACCTCTCAAAATTCATGATTCGTGAGGTCGATCAATGGGTGGCGACCACGCAGGCAGTTGCAGAATCATTGCGTGGTGCAGAGGTTGCCCCTGAAAGAATCGCTTGCATTCCCAACGGGGTTAGCGTTAGCGAGCCGCAAAGCCTCGAGTCGCAACAGAGAGTTGTAAAGCGCTTTCTATATTTAGGCAGATTGGCCACGACCGCGCATCGTGATGTCCCTACCTTAATTCGCGCTTTCGATCGGTTAGCGGACGAAAATTCTGAAGTGGAACTCGCTGTGGTTGGGGCCGGTGACTTGTTTGCCGAAACCGCGAACATTGTATCGGCCTGTCGACATTCAGATCGCATTAAGTTGCCGGGATTTCAAAAGCCTGAAGTTTGGTTGCAGTGGGCGGAGGGTTTTGTGCTCCCATCGCGCGTAGAAGGCCTGTCCAATGCTCTGTTAGAAGCAATGTCCTATGGGCTTTTCTGTATTGCCAATGATATTCCGCCAAATCGCGAGGCACTGGATGCCGGTGCGGCCGGCATGCTGGTGCCGGTTGGAGATGAAGAAATGTTGCTGGCGGCCATGCGTCGCGGGGTAACCGACGTCGATTATGTCGTATCGAAGCGATCTGCGGCCGTGGACCGCGTCCAGCAAAATTACAGCCTGAGTGCGGTTGCGGATCGCTACATTTCGCTGTACCAGTCGCTTCTGATTGATTGATCACCCTTTCTGGGCGTCGATAGCAATAGTCACGATTGGGCTATTTCTATCGTGGGCCGGATACGGCAGACTATGCGGCGGCTGTGCTGGCAAGGCTGGTCTATACCAGAAATTCTTTTGTTGACAACGCTTTACTGTCCGGCGGAGAAAGTTACTAGGACGCAATCCGATGCGGGTATTACAGCCCGGCGCGGGTCGAATATCTCGTTTTTCGTTTGAGAGTTAAAGCCTAAGGAAAAAATACTACGTGTTCGTCCTGTTTGGAGAAAAATGGGAGGGAGGGTTTCTCGACTATTCGGTGGGCTCTAATGATGTGCGCATTCGGGTAAGGCGCTGGCGCGTGTTGCAGCCGGTCAACAACCAATACTTCGTGCGCCCCAAATCCTTTAGATTGCTGCTGAATTACCTCAAAGAAATAGGCCCAATGGCAGTAATCCGAAAGATTGTGTCGCGTGGCGCGGAGGGGATACGTAACGAAAAATATTTGTCTGTAGGTTTGGGGGAGGTTTTGGAAACCGGTGAAGGCGTCGACGGTTTAAATATTTCTCAGGTCGTTGCATTCGTGGCCGCCACTCACCCTCGTTGTGTTGATACTGTGGTGGTAGATGCTGAATTAGTATTTCCTTGGGCGTTAGACAGCGTAAATTGCGACGATATTGAATTCCTCTTGCCATTAACTGAAACGGGGCGAGAAATAGATTGGGGAAGTTCTCTGGCCGGTTGGGCGCGCGAGTCGGGCAGCAAGCTTCCCGTAGATCGAGAATCGGTGTGGGCGGATCTTCCAGATTTGCTCGCAATGCAGGACCACGAGCTGGCAAGAACCTTGGTCAGTCCTCGTCGAAAAATCGAAACCGACCAGCGGTCCGCGAACGGTGAGCATCAAGTGGAAGCTGTCGTGGCCGTCTTGTTCGGTTACGGCAACTATGCAAAGACCGTCGTTATTCCACGCATTCGCGAGCAGCTTTTGCTAAGAACTGTGCATGAAATTGACCCTTTGCAAATTCCGCGCCAAGGTAAATTCGATTGGGCTTGGTCTACCTCGCCGTTGATTGGCCATCAAGAAAAAGCTGATGCGTACTTTATCGCTGGTTATCATCACACGCATGCGGATCTCGCGATCGCCGCGATAGAATCGGGCGCCTATGCGGTTGTCGAGAAACCGCTGGTTACGTCACGGGCGCAGATGGAACGATTGTCAAGTGTAGTACGTAGCCGGACCGGCAAGTTGTTTGCCGGCTTCCACCGGCGTTACTCCGCCGTCAACGATTGGTTGTTTTCCGACCTTGGCGTGTCGCCCGGGGAGCCCTTGTCATATCACTGCATTGTCTACGAAGAGCCTTTACCTGCCAAACATTGGTACCGCTGGCCGGTTTCCAACGGCCGTATCGTATGCAATGGTTGTCATTGGATTGACCATTTTCTCTACATAAATGAGTTTAGCGCAGTTGAAAAGTATGGTGCGGATGCAGTTGGTGACGGCATTATTAGCTGCTGGGTAGAGTTGGAAAATAGCGCGGTATTTACCATGGTGCTAACCGATAACGGGAGCCGTCGTCTGGGTATGCAGAATCATATTGAGATTAGACATGGCAACGGCACCGTGCACGTGCACAATGACGCCAGGTACAGTGCTGAGACGCATGCGCGCCTAGTTAATCGCAAGGCGGGTAATCGTTTGACTAGCTATTCGAACATGTACCGAAGCATAGCGGCAAGTATTCGCGCTGGAAAAGAGGGTGACTCATGGCAATCATTTCAGTCGTCATGCAATGCGGTTCTCTTATTGGCTGAATCTGCTGATTCTTAGTGGAGCTAAGAGAGATATCAATGAAGCAAGTATTACAGGACCTTAAGACTGGTGCCACAACGGCGGTGACTGTGCCAGTGCCGCATGTGCAGCCGGGAAGTTGTCTAATTGCCACCAGCGTCTCGCTCGTATCCGCAGGCACAGAGCGCATGTTACTGGAATTTGGTAAAGCGAATTTATTAGATAAGGCCAGGCAGCAACCGGATAAAGTTCGGCAGGTATTGGATAAAGTAAAAACCGACGGTCTCAATCCGACGGTCAGGGCGGTCCGCTCTAAGCTTGATCAACCGCTACCGCTAGGTTACAGCAATGTCGGTAAAGTTATTGAGGTGGGTGAACGAACCGAGGGGTTTTCGGTAGGGGATCGTGTAGTTTCAAATGGTCATCATGCTGAATTTGTTTGCAGTCCGCAAAATTTATGCGCGCGTATACCCGATTCTGTAAGTGACGAGGCCGCCAGTTTTACGGTAATTGGGGCCATCGCACTACAGGGTATACGTCTATCTACGCCATCGCTGGGCGAGAATATCGTCGTCACTGGGCTTGGCTTGATTGGCTTACTGACAGTGCAGTTGCTGCGCGCCCATGGTTGTAACGTACTCGGTATTGATTTCGACGAAAGTCGTGCCCAGCTTGCACGTCAGTTTGGTGCCGAGACCTGCGTTCCATCTGCCGGGGAAGATCCTGTTGCGGCCGCCAATCGTTTTTCAAGGGGCCAGGGCGTAGACGCCGTTATCATTACGGCGTCTACCAAGAGTAATGAGCCGGTACACCAGGCTGCAACCATGTGCCGTAAGCGTGGCCGAATCGTCTTGGTTGGGGTAGTGGGCCTGGAACTGTCACGGGCTGATTTCTTCGCCAAAGAGTTAAGCTTTCAAGTGTCCTGCTCCTACGGTCCGGGTCGCTATGATCCTAATTACGAGGAGAAGGGGCAGGATTATCCAATTGGTTTCGTGCGCTGGACTGAGCAGCGTAATTTTGTAGCGGTGCTTGACATGATGGCTACAGGTCGCCTCGATGTTCAGCCGTTGATCTCGCATCGTTTTCCGGTTGAAGAAGCCGAAGCTGCGTATCGGGTTTTGGGCGAAGAGAGTCCTTTGGGTATCTTGCTGACATATCAGGCTGCCGAAGATGTCGGGGCTATTCAGCGCAGCGTAGAACTACCGATATCGACGGCGAAGGCGCACTCGGGCGCGCCGCGTTTGTCGGTAATCGGTGCCGGTAACTACGCCGGTCAGGTTTTGATACCGGCGTTCAAGTCGGCCGGTGCGCTTTTCGATACCTTAGTCAGTGCGGGGGGTGTGACCAGTGTACATCACGGCGGGAAGTTCGGTTTTCGCTCAGCGGCCACCGATCCCGCCGAAGCTTGGGATAGTGATAGTACCGATGCAGTCGTTATAGCAACACGTCATAACACACATGCACAGTACGTTTGTGAAGCGCTCGCTCGCGGAAAACATATTTTTTGCGAGAAACCTTTAACGCTAAGCGTCGAGGAACTCGAAGCTGTTGAACGTGCTTATGCTGATGCGGTGAACAATGGCTTTCAGCCTCTGGTCATGGTTGGTTTCAATCGTCGTTTTGCGCCGCAAATTGAAAAGACAAAGGCTCTGCTTGCAGCGAGTCCCGCGCCGAAAAGCTTTCTAATGACTGTTAATGCAGGCGATATTCCGCTGGACCATTGGACACAAGATCCACGCCAGGGCGGTGGGCGTATTATTGGCGAAGCTTGTCATTTTATTGATTTGCTGCGTTTTTTGGCCGCTGCACCTATTAAGTCGATCCAAGGCACGCGTATCGGTGATGCGCCGGGCGTTGGGATGCGTGATGACAAGGCGAGCATTACCATCGCCTTTGAGGATGGCTCGTTCGGTACAATTCACTACCTCGCGAATGGTCATCGCTCATTTCCTAAGGAGCGCTTAGAGGTTTTTAGTGGTGGCGCGGTGTTGCAGTTGGATAATTTTCGCAGGATGACAGGCTATGGCTGGCCAGGTTTCAAGAAGATGAACCTACGCAGCCAGGATAAGGGACAGAAAGCTTGCGCGGCCGCGTTTGTCGCAGCGGTTCGAAATGGTGGGCCCGCGCCGATTCCGTTTGACGAAATTGTTGAGGTTAGCCGGGCGACTTTCGATGCTCTGGCCGCCTTGCAAGTGGATCCTTGAGTCGCGGTATTTCGGGTTTTCGTCAAAGTCCCATAGCGTACTGACCTTATGCTCACGAAGTTTCTGCTATATGCGCGGACCATCAGTCATTTCCGGCGTGACCAACTGTGGAAAATGGTCCTGCATCGCTTGCTGCCCACGCAGAATAGCTTGCCGCCTGTTCAATATGTAGGCCACCGTAATCTCACTACACGAACGCACTGGTTGTATTTGCCGGCACCGTCTGTTGATGCTAATGAAATACGATTTCTAAATGTGCGGCGGCGGATATCTGCAGCAGCATTCGACTGGCGTGCCAAAGAAGAGCCCAAGCTGTGGCGCTACAATTTGCATTACTTCGACTACCTGCATTGGTCTAGCTACTCAGGCGAAATGAAGAGCCAGCTGATTGATAGTTGGATTGCCGAAAACCCGGTCGGTACCGAAGATGCCTGGGAGCCCTATCCCTTATCGCTGCGCATTGTAAATTGGATAAAATTTATGCACAGCGGCGCTGATGCCCATGCGTTCCCCGAAAAATGGTTGCAGAGTTTAGTGTTGCAAAGTGCTTGGCAATCACAGAATGTAGAGCACCATTTGTTGGCGAATCACCTACTGGTAAACGGTAAGGCTTTAGTTTTTGCCGGCTTATTTTTTAAGGGAGATGCCGCGGGTAGATTATTGCAACAAGGCTTGGAAGTAATGTTGCGCGAGGCGGACGAGCAATTTCTGGCCGACGGAGGGCACTTTGAGCGGAGCTTCCAATATCACTCTTTAGTGTTGCTGGATTACTTAGATGTTTTGAACTTGTTGCTGGCAAATGACGGATTAGTTGAAGATGCTTTAGTTTCAGTATTTAGTGCCGCTGCCGAGCGGGGTTTGGATTTTTTGCGAAAGGTGAAGTCCGCTGATGGACAGATTCCCTTGTTTAACGACTCTGCCTTTGGTATCGCGCCGGAGCCCGATGAGCTGTTAAGTTATGGGGAGAGGATTCTAGGTAAGATTTTCCCGAAATGCGTTGAGCCGCTTCGAGTGTGTATGCCGGATACCGGCTACTTCGGTTATCGCAGCGGTGGGGATAGCCTGATATTGGATTGCGGCCCTGTGGGCCCAGACTATCAGCCCGGTCATGCTCATTGCGATACCTTGAGTTATGAGCTTTGCGTTGATGGACGTCGGGTCATAGTTGATAGTGGCGTGTTTGACTATGAGCCCGGGGAAATGCGCAGCTATGTGCGTGGCACTGCCGCGCACAATACTGTGCGAATTGATCGGGTTGATCAGTCGGAAATCTGGGCGGCATTTCGCGTCGCGCGTCGCGCTTACCCTGCATCATCTGAGCTGGGTGATTGGCAGTCCGGGGTGCTTAAATTTTTGGGTTCCCATGACGGATACCTTCGTTTGCCAGGTAATGTGCGCCACGTGAGGGAGGTGACCATGGACATTGTTGGCCGTTGGTCGATTGCGGATTCCATAATTGGTTCTGGTCGTCATTTGGCCGAGTCTTTTGTCCACCTGCATCCCGACGTGCGGATTGATCGCCGTACTGCGCGCGAATTCGTTTTGTATATTGGAGAAACCGAGCTGGTACTAACGGTCGGACCCGATACCGTTATAAGCGAGTCAAGCGGCTGGTTCTGTCCGGAATTTGGGCTGCGTCAGCGCAATACAGTGCTGGTGTTATCTAAGGACGAGCCGTTGCCCTTCAAGCTTGAATACGCCATCGAGCGTATTTGATATGAACGTCCTATTTTTGACCCATTACTTTCCGCCGGAGGTAAATGCCCCGGCCAGCCGTACCTACGAACACTGCAAAGTTTGGGTCAAGCAAGGACATGTAATCACGGTATTGACAAATGTGCCCAACCACCCAAGCGGTAAGATTTATCCAGGGTTTCGCAACAAAATTTTGCAAAAACAGGTACTGGACGGGATCGACGTACGGCGCGTGCTGACCTGGGCTGCTCCAAATGCCGGCTTCCTGATGCGTATCTCGAACTATCTGTTCTACATGCTAATGGCGATATTGGTGTCGCCCTTCTTGAAGCGCCCGGATGTCGTGGTATCTACATCGCCTCAGTTCTTCTGCGGGCTAGCCGGTTATTTTGTGAGCAGGCTTCGCCGTGTTCCTTGGGTGTTGGAAGTGCGCGATTTATGGCCGGAATCTATTGTGGCCGTGGGTGCGATGGAGAAATCTCTGGCGATTCGTATGCTTGAGCGCATAGAAAGATTTGTCTATAGAAAAGCTGATCACATAGTTTCGGTAACGGATTCATTCATTCCGCATATTCTCGAACGCGGTGGGGCCTGTGATCGCGTGAGTGTAATTAAGAACGGCGTAGACCTGAACTTCTATGACCCGGAAAGGACTGCGGAAGAATTCGCGAATGAGCTCGATTTGACCGGTAAATTCGTGGCGGCCTATGTCGGCACTCATGGCATGGCGCATGGTTTGGAAACAGTTTTGCTGGCCGCTGAACAACTTCGCCACGAAACCGATATCGCTTTCTTGCTGGTGGGCGATGGTGCCGAGCGGCTACGCTTACTGGAACTAAAAGAAGAAAAACAACTCGAAAACCTCACCATGTTGGAGCAACAACCCAAAGAACGTATGCCGGATATTTGGGCAATTACCGGCGCGAGTCTAGTGGTATTACGTGATCGGCCTGTTTTCAGGACGGTGATTCCCTCTAAAATATTTGAAAGTATGGCGATGTGTCGTCCAGTGGTGTTGGGGGTTCGCGGCGAGGTCGCAGATTTGATAGCCGCAGCTGGTGCCGGTATCTGTATTACGCCTGAAAACCCGACGGAATTGGCGGCCGCCGTTCGGAATCTGGCATACAATTCAGATTCCTGCGCGTCGATGGGGGCGGCTGGCCGTGATTATGTCGCAAAGCACTTTAATCGAGAGGCTTTGGCGATACGTTACCAGCAGCTATTGACTGAAGTCCTTAGCCGCGACAATGACGTCGCGTAGATTGTAAAAATAGGAATAAAAAGCGTGACCAATACTGGGAATCAGAAGGCATCCTTGAGCCTAAATTGGCTGGCCATTGGGGCCGGTGCACTCATCGTCGGCTTACTCATCGTGGTTTTCTGGGACGGCCTGGCGCTGATGGTGCAGTGGTGGGAGAAAGAGGAGTATAACCACGGTTATCTCATTCCATTCGTCGCGCTGTACTTATTGTGGTTACGTGCTGATGATCTTCGCCAGGCGCGGTTATCCGGTTCTTGGACTGGATTTCTGTTTATCGGTGCGGGCTTGGCCGGTCTTGTCCTCGGTGAACTCAGCGCCATTTATACAATTATCCAGTACGCCTTCCTGGTGACATTGTTCGGGATAATCGTTGCGTCAATTGGCTGGGGGGGTATGCGCATCGTATGGGTGCCTTTCGTTTACCTGATTTTCATGATTCCCCTGCCGAATTTTCTCTATTTCAATCTTTCCAGTGAACTGCAGTTAATTTCATCACAGATCGGGGTGGCGGTGATTCGGCTATTCGGGATCAGTGTTTTTTTAGAAGGCAACGTCATTGATCTAGGCGCCTACCAGCTTCAGGTTGCTGAGGCTTGTAGTGGCTTGCGCTACTTGTTTCCTCTGCTGAGTTTCGGTTTCTTGTGTGCGGCCCTGTACCGGGGTGCGTGGTGGCACCGAGCGATCATTTTCCTATCAGCCATTCCGCTAACGATCGTGATGAACAGCTTTCGTATCGGCGTGATTGGTATCTTGGTTGAGAATTTCGGTATCGAACAGGCGGAAGGATTCCTGCATTATTTCGAAGGCTGGATTGTCTTTATGGCCTGTGTGGCCTTGATGTTTTTAATCATGGCAATACTGGCCTGGCTGGACGGGCAGAAGTTGATGCAAGCTTTTGGGTTGGATGTGCCACCAGCTAATCAATTACTGTATCTATTGCCGAGGCGTATTAATTTTCAGTTTGTGGGCTGCCTGGTCGCATTGGGCATTGGCTTGCTAGTTGCTATCGGTCTTCAAACGCGCGAAGAACTCATTCCACAGCGCGACACGTTTTCTACATTCCCCTTAAGAATTCACAGTTGGCGGGGCAAAGACGAGCTCCTCGAGCAAGTCTATCTTGATACGCTGAAAACCGATGATTATTTGATGGCGAATTTCGTCAGCGACGAGGAGCGAGCTCCCGTTAACCTTTGGATTGCCTACTACGCGGCGCAAAAAAAGGGTGCCTCGGTACATTCACCCAAGGCATGTTTGCCGGGTGGTGGCTGGCGAATGGAGAGCCTCACTCAGCCCTTTATTCAAAGTGTCGGGCCGGATGGCGCTGGCGTCTTTGTGAATCGCGCCGTAATTTCAAAAGGTGATTCAGTACAGCTTGTCTACTATTGGTTTGTGGAGCGCGGCCGGATTCAAACGAATGAGTACGCGGTGAAGTGGTATATATTTTGGGATGCCTTGACGCAAAATAGGACGGACGGTGCGCTGGTGCGCATAACTACTTACGCGGGTGATAGGGCGAATATCGATATTGCCGATGCGCGGTTGAAAAATTTCATGCGCGCTATCGACCCCCAGCTAGCCTACTACTTGCCCCAGAAGGACGCGACCTTCGTCAATTCGGCGGACAGCATAGAAAATCAGCAGGCGCGGTTAGGTGATTCTATAGCAACGGCATGTGGGTAGTTACATCTCGGGGCCGCGGGCTTGACTACGCTGATATTGTACCCGTTGCTATCTGATTGGCCGTAGTAAACATTAGCGGTACGCGGCGGCCAATCAAATCGCAACTTTTATCTTGCCGTAATCATTGAGTCATGACCGCAGAAACCAAGCATAGGTTTCTGCTACGCCATCGCGAAGTTCGATTCGTGCCTGCCATCCCAAGCTTGCTAGTTTTGATACATCCATTAGTTTTCGCGGCGCGCCATCTGGATACTCGGCGTTAAACACGAGCTTTCCACTAAAGCCCACGATGTCGCGCACTATTTCCGCAAGTTCACGTATAGAAACATCCGTTCCGGTTCCAACATTTATGTGCGACAGCATCGATTCAGTGTTTTCCTTGATCGTGCCCTCGGGCAAGCACATCACATACAAGCAAGCCTCGGCTAAGTCATCCACGTGCAAAAACTCACGCCGTGGTTTGCCGGTCCCCCAAATCTCCACGTTATCCGCACCGGCAAGCTTCGCTTCGTGAAATTTTCGTATTAAGGCGGGCAGCACATGACTAGTTTCCAAATCAAAATTATCATTTGGCCCATATAAATTCGTCGGCATCACGCTGCGAAAATCTGTGCCGTGTTGCCGGTTGTAGGATTCGCAGAGTTTAATTCCGGCGATTTTGGCGATCGCATAGGGCTCGTTTGTTGGCTCCAGTATGCCGGTGAGCAAGGCGCTTTCAGGCATGGGCTGCGATGCCAGGCGAGGGTAGATGCAAGAACTGCCCAAGAACAGCAGTCGCCGCGCGCCGGTTTGGTGGCTGGCGTGTATTACATTGGCGGCCATCATCAAATTGTCATGGATGAATTCGGCAGGATAGCTGTTGTTTGCGTGAATGCCCCCGACTTTCGCCGCGGCCATGAACACGTAGTTGGGCCGTTCATTGGCGAAGAGATTTGTCACCGCATGCGGATCGCGTAAATCAACTTCGCTGCGGCGACGAAGGACTAGGTTCTCGCAGCCGGATTTCTCCAGCCGGCGGACGATGGCGGAGCCGACCATACCGCCGTGGCCGGCGACAAATATTTTACCGGCTCTGATCTGCTGTAACTCAGCGGCATTGGGTTCACTCATGATGTCGGTAGACCCGATAACCTTCCCGGGCGACCAGATCATCGCGCTTGGCAATTTGATAGTCCTCGCGAACCATTTCCTTGACCAGGGAAGAAAAGTCAGTCTGCGGCGTCCAGCCCAACTCGCGTTTCGCTTTGCTGGCATCGCCTAGCAGGGTTTCAACTTCCGTTGGCCGGAAATAACGCGGATCAATACGGATGATTTCACTGCCGAGCGTGGCCGTACAGTCATCATGCTTGGTTTCTAGAACGCCTACCTCGTCCAGGCCGTTTCCTGACCATCTCAGCTGCATGCCCAACTCCTCGGCGGCACGCTCGACGAATTCGCGCACCGAAAATTGCACGCCCGTGGCGATCACATAATCATCGGGCTGCTCTTGTTGCAGAATTAACCACTGCGCTTCTACATAGTCGCGCGCGTGGCCCCAGTCGCGCTTCGCGTCCAGGTTGCCGAGGTATAGGGCATCTTGTAAGCCCAGGGCGATTCGCGCCAGTGCGCGGGTAATCTTTCTGGTGACAAAGGTCTCACCGCGTATTGGTGATTCGTGGTTGAACAATATGCCATTGGTGCCATAGATGCCGTAGGCTTCGCGGTAGTTGACCGTGATCCAATAGGCATAAAGTTTTGCTGCGGCATAGGGCGAGCGCGGGTAGAAAGGCGTGGATTCCGACTGCGGTACTTCGCGAACCAGACCGTAAAGTTCTGAGGTCGAGGCTTGATAGAATCGGGTCTTATCAACCAGACCTAGTAGACGTATGGCCTCGAGCAGCCGCAACGGACCCAAGCCATCGGCATTCGCTGTGTATTCCGGCGTTTCAAAAGACACGCCCACATGGCTTTGCGCTGCGAGGTTGTAGATCTCATCGGGTTTGACTTCTTGCACTACGCGAATCAAGTTCGTCGCGTCGGTTAAATCGCCATAGTGAAGAATGAAATCGCGCTTGGCGACGTGCGGGTCTTGATAGAGATGATCGATCCGGTCGGTATTAAAGGAGGAGGCGCGGCGCTTTAAACCGTGTACTTCGTAGCCCTTCTCCAGCAAGAATTCCGCTAAATAGGCGCCATCCTGACCTGTGACTCCGGTAATCAGAGCGGTCTTTGCCATGATTCGGGTGCTTTGTTGCGAATTGGGCCTGTAGGATAGTCAAGACCTTATCGAAGTGCTACCGAGACTTATACGTGATGCCTTGCGCGCTGCGATAGCTTTTTCGGGGTCTATTTCGCGCCCATTGGTTCTGGCCACCCGATTGAGTACGGCGGTCCGCGGCTCAGTCTGCCAGCTGGTTTCTGCAGTGAGGACTTTGCTGGGCAATTGGCCGGGCGTGCGGCGTCGACTGGCCGAGCGCCGATTGATTGATCAGCGACGATCCGGTTTATCATGCATCAACCTCATAGTTGGGCTAACTCATGAAATTTGCCGTGCGCATGTATGACGCGCCCGATGCCGCCGCGTTGCGGGCCGAGCATCTTGCCGAACATCTAGACTACGTCGGCCGAATCATGGCCAATATTATGGTCGCGGGGCCATTAGCGGCCGATGGCGAGGCCGCCCCCGGATCGCTGGCGGTCATCGACGTGCCCGATCGCGCCGCGCTGGAGAAGTTAATCGCTGACGACCCGTATTATCGCCACGGCGTTTGGTCTGCGTTTGACGCGCAGCCTTACGATCCGGTGGTCGGGGCTTGGGTCGTAGGAACATAGTGTCCGCATTCTCGGGCTATCTACTTTTATGCGCTGCCGACCTTAGGGTGACACGCGGCTTTGGTCACGGGCCGATTCGGCGGATTGGAGCCAGCAGGTAGGCAATTTGGATATATACGGCGCCGGGCGGCTTGTTGCGCCGTCATTTCGCGTTCTCGCCCGCGAATTCCTGGCGCGCAACCCCATCCTTGGATAACCCAGGTCATCGACCCCATTTAAATTCTCCCTGGCGTCGCTGATGCGAGGGTACCCCGGTCACGGGACGCGTTGGCTTGCCATTGCTCCGCGCGGGCTGGAATCGTCTCGGCCGGGTAGACCGGTGGCCGGGATTGGTCTCCCGAGGACGTATCCCGGTTCGTCAGCCCCGGCCCGGTATAGAATGGCTCAAAAATCATTGGGAGTCCCAGGCATGACTCAGTCCGCTTCAAGCAGCGCGTATACAGGTAGCTTAAACAACGCCCTGGCCGCCGTGGTCGGCGCCGATCATCTCCTGACGGATTCAGAAAATCTGACCTTCTATTCCACGGATGTTTTTCGACAGGCCGATGAATTGGCGGCGGTGGTTGTACGGCCCGGCACTGTGGCGGAGCTACAGGCCGCCGCACAGGCTTGCATCGATGCAGCGGCGCCCATGGTTGTTAGAGGTGGTGGGGCTTCTTACACCGATGGTTACTTGCCCACGCGACCGGGTACGGTCTTGTTCGACATGTCGCGTCTGAAGGGCATCGAGGTCAATGCGCAGGATATGTATGTGACGGTGGAGCCCGGTGTCACCTGGTCTGAGTTGTATACCGAGCTTAAATCGCGTGGCTTGCGTACGCCCATGTGGGGGCCATTCTCTGGCTTAGCCGCCAGCGTAGCGGGTGGTATGTCGCATTACGCGGTCAATTATGGCTCGGGCGTCTACGGTGTGTCGGCGGAATCTCTGGTCGGGATGGACATTATTCTGGCCAATGGTGAACTGCTGTCCACCGGCTCTGGCGGGGGTGAGGGTCACTCGCCGTTTTTTCGTTTCTACGGTCCGGATTTGGCGGGTATTTTTGTGGGGGATGCGGGTGCGCTGGGTATTAAGGCTCGCCTGACCTTGCGTTTGATCGAAGAGCCCCAGGGTTTTGCCGCGGCGTCTTTTGGCTTTGTCGATGGCGAGTGCTGCATCAATGCATTAATCGAAGCAGCCCGCTTAGGCGTGGTGGCGCAAAACTTCGCTTTGGATCCGCGGCAACAAAAGACTGCGCTAACGCAAATGGAATCCACAGACCCATTGCAAGCGGCCTGGTCGGTTTTCAGTTCGGCGCGCAATCCACTTGACGGCGCTTTACAAGTGGCCAAGATGGGCTTGGCCGGACGGAGCTTTCTCAAGGATGCCGTTTATTCAGCACATTTTAGCTGCGAGGGTGTGAACGATGCCGAAGCCAAACAAAAATTGGCAGCCGTGCGAGCCGTCGCGTCGCGCCATGGTGCCGAAGTGGCGAATTCGATACCCACGTATTTTAACGCTGAGCCTTTCATGGAGCTGACGCCCATACTTGGTCCCAGCGGTGAGCGTTGGAAGCCGACCCATGGAATTTTGCCGTTCTCTTCGGTGCCGCAACATCATGCTGATTTCGAATCCTTGTTGGCCGAATACGCTGAGCCCATGGCTAGGCATAAGGTAGCGCTTAATCGTATGTTGATGTTTTTCAGCAGCAACGCGTTTATTTATGAGCCGACCTTCATGTGGCAGGACGAGCAGTCGATCTATCACCGGCGGGTTTATCCACAGAAATTGTTGGCGTCCAAGCCAACCTACCCCGCCAATCCACAGGGGTTGGCGCTGGTTAAGGAATTAAAGGGCCGCATTCAGCAACTTTGCATCAAAAATGGTGCCAGTCATTTCCAGATTGGCAAAGACTACCCTTATCTCGAAACTCGCAAGCCTGCGGTGCGCGAGCTCGTGCTTGGGTTAAAAAGGTTGTTGGATCCGAACAAGCTGATGAATCCTGGCGCATTGGGTTTAGACTAGCTGGATGGTCGGCGGACGGTCACCGTCAGCCCGGCGATTTGCTGGCCGGTGTTTGGCCTGTTTGCGCTCATCGGCGGGTGGCTGGGCTTTTCGTCTTGTGGAACACGGGCGGGCAGGCGCAAATCGCTGCGAATCTGCAGCGGCCCACCAGAAATAGCAGTTTGCCGCTGCCACCGCATACATTCATGGGCTGTGGCTGGGCGAGTGCTTCGCAAGAGATTCTCGGCCGGATCAGAGCGAACATGTCGGCAAGCTCTCATCATCATGTGCGCTACACGTCTCGCTGGTTGCGGGGGGCTGCGCGGCTTGCTGAGAATCCACTGCTCTAACACCCGCGCGGCTTGGGTCCGAAGCCGTTTGGCGTTATCCTTTCGCTACAGCAATGCGAATGCTCCGGCGTGACTCGATCGGGGCCCCAAACCAGCCGCTTAGGTAGTTAAAGACCGGTTGCTAGAAGCCGGTAATTGCCTGGGCTCAATACGCCAGGGAGGAACCATGGCCGCCAAGAAAGAATTTGACCTACTCATCAAGAATGTCCGGGTCGTGCGGCCCAACGCGTCCATGGTCGACGATGCTGATATCGCCATCAAGGGGGGTAAGTTCGCCAAAATCGCGCCGGGAATCGCGGCCAGCCGGGCGAAAAAGACTTTTAACGCGAAAAACCGCTTAGCTTTTCCGGGTTTGGTCGATCCGCATATGCACACCGGTATCTATGCGCCCCTAGACGAAGACGCAGTGACCGAAAGTCGCGCGGCGGCGCAAGGTGGCGTGACTTCTAGCCTTAACTATATTCGTACTGGCGGCTACTACCTGAATAAAGGCGGGCCATACAGTAAATTTTTCCCAGAAGTTTTGAGTCTGTCCAAGAATAATTTTCATGTGGACTACGCGTACCACATCGCGCCCATGTCTAAACAGCATATCCGTGAGATTCCCAGTTTGGTGGATAAACACGGTGTGACGTCTTTTAAAATTTATATGTTCTACGGTGGCCATGGTTTGCATGGGTCATCTTCCAATCAATCCGAGTTCTTGATGATTGGTGATGAAGAGAAGTATGACTACGCGCATTTCGAGTTTGTGATGCGTGGTATTCAGAAGGCCCGCAAACGCTTTCCCGATAAGGCAGACGACATCAGTCTGAGTTTGCACTGTGAAACGGCCGAAATCATGGCCGCGTATACCAAGATGGTTGAGGGGCAGGGCAAACTCAAGGGCCTGCATGCTTACAGTGCGGCGCGTCCGCCCCATTCTGAGGGTCTGGCTATTTTTATTGCCGCCTACCTCGCCAACGAAACGGATCTACCGAACATCAATTTGCTGCATTTGACTTCACGCAAGGCCGTCGTGGCAGCCTTACAAATGGCGGAAGTATTTCCCCATATCGATTTCCGCCGCGAGGTGACCATTGGCCATTTGGTATTGGATGTGGATGCCAAGACTGGACCGCTGGCCAAAGTGAATCCGCCGATTCGGCCGCGCGAAGATGTTGAGTTTCTCTGGGAGGCTTTACTAGCGGGCGAACTCGATTGGGTTTGTTCGGATCATGCCTGCTGTAAACATGAAATGAAGGTCGACAAGCGACGCAAGAAGGATATTTGGTTGGCCAAATCCGGTTTCGGTGGCACGGAGTATCTGTTGGCGGCACTGGCCACGGAGGGCCGCAAACGTGGCCTTACCTGGAACGATATGGCGCGCTTGACCAGCTTCAACGCGGCGCGCCGGTTCGGCTTGAGCGGCAAGGGCGATATTGCCGAAGGTCTAGATGCTGATTTGGCCATCCTCGACCCCAGTGAGACGTGGACCATTAATTCCAAGGATTCCGAGTCGCAGCAGGGCTATACGCCCTTCGAAGGATTGGAGATGACCGCCAAGGTAAAGACGACTTTTTTACGTGGCGAGCGTGTCTACGACAATGGCAAGATTGTCGGCAAGGCGTCAGGGCGCTACTTGGATCGGCCCTACTGACGGTCCCGTCTCAAGCGCTTTTGATGCTTTGCGCCTGCCGAGCCGCTGTGCTCACGCTCACCGGCCCTATGCTTGGTATGGCACGCGGCGGGCCTCGCTGCATTTGGCCAGAGCGCGGTACTGACTAATCCGTCCCCGCCGAGGAGTTCCCAAGCTTCTTCGCAGTGAAACGGCGCAAACGGGCTGAGTAGTTGCGTAATGGTCCGAGCAGACTTCTGGGCAAACGCCATGCTCTCTGGGTCGAGTGATTGATCCTGGGTTATTTTTGATAAGAGTCGACTGAAAATGGATAGGCGCCGGTCAATCAAGCGGATAGCCGCGTTCGGACGATATTCGGCGATAAATCTAGCGACGCGCTCAACATCGATTTCCAGGGAAGTGGAAAACTTTTCCCTTTTTTGCGTACTAATTGAAGCGCCACGATCGTTAAGCTGCCCTGTCGTAGCAGTTTGTTCACCCAGTTTGGTGACGGTGGAATAGAAGCGGTCCAGCAATTTGCGAGCCGCGGTAATGAGTTCTAATCGCCAGCGAATTTGTTTGCCGGGGTTTGCTGCCCAGGCGATTGCGACCCGCAAAACATCGCTACCGTAAGTCTTGATTAGTTCTGATAGGTCACCCTCATGCGCGTAACGTTTACTAATTTTGCCGAATTCGCCTAATACCAGGTCGTGACCGTGGTAACCGTCGATTAGCTCGCGGTGTTTGCTCAATCCTTTTTCGTGTAGAAACCAGCTAATGAATCGATGGACATGCGCTTGCGTATGAACATCGAAGCCGGAGTTGTACCAGTCGACGGGCAACCATTCGCTGAGCGGATTGTCGGTGAATGGGTTATCTTCGGGACGTTCTGCAGAGCATAAGATGAAGCACCAGGAATCGTCAAAATTGCAATCGATAGTATCGGATTCGCGCGCGGCCTCGCCTCGGCAGGACGGACAGCTTGTCACGATGGGGTCTTCGTGTAACACGGGTAGATTTTCCGGCGACACTGGTAAGTATCCGCAACGATCACAATGAATAATCGGCATGGGCGTACCCCATTTCTTACCACGCGAAATAGCCCAATCGCGTATCCGGTAGTGTCGCGCTGGCTTGATGTCGGCGCTGGGCGCGCGCGGCGGCGCGCTTGCGCCCCGGGGTAGGCTTTTGCTTATGTCGTAGCGGCGGGCCAGAATCTGGTCACTCGTGTCGCAGGCTGGGGCGCATGACCGAAGTGTAGGACCAGCATCCGTTGACAGGTAGTTTACGGCCCAAATAGATAAAACAAACTGGCCATCTGGACTAAAGACGCGTAGACCCGTGTCGAATCCAAGTCGCCCTGATTCGCCCGATCCCTTTTTTCGCCTAATGCCTTTTGGTGAAAGCATTGTAGTAAATCTAGCGACATTGTTGGCATACTCTTGCGGTTTCAAGGCCCCGGAACGCGGCGGTGCTATCGATATGAGGTTTTGGAGCGCATCACCTGTTGGCGCAGCGACGAGAAATTCGATCTTTTTAAGGTCATGGTGAGCGGGTACGAATACCTGCAGCGAATGACCCACTAGGCCCTTGTTGGCGAGTTGTAGTCTTATGTTCCAGCCTTCCGCCTGGCCAATAAATCCGCGCAGAAGTTGTTTGGATCGTTCTGACCAGTGTGGCAGCTGATCAAGGCGTTCCAGTAGCAGCTTCGTCGCTGATGCCATCCGAATAAACCACTGCGGCATTCTGCGGCTTCCGACCGGTTCGCCGCATCGCCAGCAGCGGCCGTCGACAATTTGCAAAAATGCCAAGCTGATTTCGCAGGAAGAACACCATGGCAGGTCTTTTTCTCCCCGATACACTAGCCCCGTATCTAGCATTTTCAAAAACAGCCACTGTGTCCAACGAAAAAAATTCGGATCCGAAGTGTTTCTTATTCGGGCAAAGTCGTAGCTGATTCCTAGGGTTCGAAAGGTGGTGAGCATCTCCTCGATGTTTCTATCTGTTAAAGCTTTGGGTTCGATTCCGAGCTCTTGTGCGGCTAATTCATTGGGCAAGCCAAAGGCGTCAAAGTTGGTGGTGTACAAGACATCGTACCCACACTGACGTTTGTAGCGTGCCATAATGTCGCCCAGCACGTAGTTCCGGAGGTGGCCAATATGCAGGTTGCCGTTTGGAAATGGGGCGGCATCACGGGTGTAATATTTGGGAAGCCTGGGCTGCTCAGGCGCGTGAAAACATTTCGCTGATTCCCACCGTTCTGTCCACTTCAGCTGTAGTTTTTCGTGTCGCTGCATTGAGTCGCTTGGAATGTTTGTTGGGTAGTTGGTGCGCCCGACGGGAATCGAACCCGCGACCCCGGGTTAATAATCCGGTGCTCTTCAGTCTTCCACGAATCAAAAGGTGATTGCTAGCATCAATCCACAATCGTTTCCGATCACCGACTCTGGATAAGTGACCGGTAGAGGCTTGTTTCATTTTGCATACCACCAGTCCTTCGTTTGGACCTTGTCCATTGAGCTACGAGCGCGTAGAGGGACGGTTTTCTGTGGCCAATTTCGAATTCTTGGCAAGCTCCTTCGCAATTTCAAAAATTTGATCTTCCTGTCCGGCCAATAGCTTGCGCCGGCCTAGTTCGAACAATAAATCTCTTGGGTCAACAGCCAATTTTGTCGAAATTTCTTGAACCGGTAGTCTAAAGCCCGAAAAAACGCCAGCTAGGGCGCTAACGATGCCAATCGTGCTAACTCGCGGTTTTGTCTTGAGCAATTCTCGCTCGGCGATATCTGCAATGTCTAGAGTCTTGTATAGATCAATTCCAGTGTTGTAGCCCATTCGGTTAAGCACTGCGATCAGTATTTCAATAGGCGTGTTCCCCGATCCCGCACCAAAGCCTCGAATTGTGCCGTCTACAATAACCGCGCCGGCTTCAACTGCTGCAATAGAGTTCGCTATTGCCAATCCCAAATTGTTATGGGCGTGAAAACCCACCGAGACTTCTAGATTGGCAACCAGCGTGCTGATTCTCTCGGACACCTTGTTCGGCAGATAGTGGCCGGCGGAATCCATAATGATGATGGCATCGGCACCAAATGATTGCATCAACCGGGCTTGGCGTAGCAAAAGTTTTAGTTCCGCCATATGTGACATCATCAATACGCCATAGGCTGTAGCTCCACGAGTCCTTGCGAATTCGATGTACCGTTGACTGGTGTCGGCTTCTGTGCAGTGAGTTGCAACACGAACAACATCAACGCCGATATCCAGCGCCGGTACCAAATCTCGCTGAATTGTTGCGAATCCGGGAATTAAGTGCACGCCAAGCTGTGAGCGCGTCAGCTCAGATCGGGCGGTTTCCAGTAATTCGCTATCGGTGTGCGCAGTTTCTCCAAGTAGCATCGTGGACGCACCGATACCATTGCCATGACCGACTTCCACGATTGGAAATCCAGCGTCGTTTGCGAGTTGGCAATATCGGGCGGTCTGGGCCAGTGAGATCTGGTGAGCCACCGCGTGATTGCCGTCTCTTAGGGTGGGGTCACTGACAATGATTGTTGTCATATCAGTGCGTCATTCCCTGGTCGATTCCGCACCTAGTTGCTACTCGCTCCGCGAAATTTTCTGCGGCTACTACTGCGGCACCGTTGATAATATCTAGATTGCCGGCATGTGATGGCAGAAAGCCGCCAAGGCTGCGAACTTGGATCGAGATTCGCAGCTGGTCCCCGTCGAAGCTGGGACGGGATAGCAGCTTATAGCCAGGTGTTTGCGCGGTCATTATTCGCAGCGTGCGGTTCAGCTGCTGATCTAAGGCGGCTGGGTTGGGTTGTTCAAGTCTGGCGAAAATCGTAAGCCGCATGTCGATATTGGGCGTTGCCGGATTAAATATTAGTCCGGCCTTGCAGTTTTTTATGCCCGTATAGTGCCTTATCGCAAACTCGGTCGTGTGAATATATTCATCGAGGTTTTGCCGGGTTGCTGGCCCCGCGCTCGCCGATGCGACGGTGGATATAGCTTCGATGTAAGAGACGTGTTTTTGAGTTTCGGCAATCGCGTGAGCGATTGGAATCGCGGCCTGCCCTCCGCAGGTGACCATATTGATGTGCTGTTGCTTAACGTAGCTCATGGAATCTATCGTTGGAATGCACATTTGCCCCAGTCGAGCTGGCGTTAAATCGATCGCGATTTTTCCAAGTGCTTGCAAGACGGGTAAATGTTCTGCGTGTCCTTGTGCGCTAGTTGCGTCAAACACCAAATCATAATCTGTTGCATGTTGTTCTAGATAGCGAATGCCATGGGGTGATGTGGGAATGCATTTTTTCTGCGCAGCCCTTAATCCGGTGGAAAACTTCGAACGACCAACAAAGGCCGTACAGCGGAGCTTCTTGGAGCGGTCAACTTTCAGCATTAAATCGGTGCCAATTAGCCCGCTGCCTAGTATCGCTACTCGGAGTTGATTAGTTTGTCTTGGTGGTAGCGGCATGTAGGTCGTCTAGGGCCAGTGCTTAGTTGTACCACCAGCTCGAAGGCACGGTATTACGGCGCTGTTGCAGTGCTGCGGAGGACGGGAACTTGGGGCTGTGAATCAGTCCCATTGCCAGTAATAGCTTTAATCCCCAAGCTGAGAAATCTACCTGCCACCACCGAAAACTGTTGCTGTAGGTATATGGAAAAGCGTGATGATTGTTATGCCAGCCCATGCCAAGGCTGAATGGAACAAATAACAAATTGTTCCGGGCAGAATCCTTTTTCCCAGGCGTGGTGTAGGGCCGGCTGCCCCAAACATGACAAAAACATTGCACTGACAAGGTTGCGAGGCGTCCGCAAAAAATCCGCGCAAGGCCGCCCCAAACTACACCGCTAACAAACTCCATCCACGAGCCCGTTAGAACGAAAGCAATGATTCCTGGTGCAAAAACACCTAAGCTGAACCAAAGAACCGCATCCTGAGAAATGCGCACGATCAGCGCATCGCTCAATAGGTCAGGTGAGTATGTTTCTGGATCATAGTCTAGGGGGCTGGTTAAAAATCCGAAATACGCGTGCCACCATCCCCTCAACTTGTTGGCGCCCTGGGTACCGTAGTGCAGCGGGGAATGCGGATCGGCGCCTTCATCAGCATATCGATGATGCACGCGATGCATTGTTGACCACCAGATAATTGATCCGGCGCCAGCCATGGTTCCCGTGATGCCGAGATATGCCTTTGCTAACGGGGAGGCTCGAAACGCATTGTGGGCGAAGTATCGATGAAAGCCAGCTTCAAAACCAAACATGGCAACAACGTACATGCTGGCGAACAATACGATATCTGTTGCTGAAACGAGTTCAAACCAGACTTCGTACAGGGCATAGAGAAAGCCAAAAAGCGGCAGTAGCTGGCGCAGTATTCTCTGCAGTAACACGGGTCTGGCTAAGCCTGTGGCGCTTGGTGTAATGTAACCGGCAGAATTCAATCGACTATCCAGGGTGGGGTTACAGGTGTTGGCCGCCGGGATTTTTATTCATTGACTCTACTCACTAAAACCTAAACTGCTCGGCTGCAATCACGAGATAGCAATCATTCGCTGCCGATAAATCATCATCCCTCACTTCTCCGTATAGTCTGATTCTTGTTCTGGGACTTTAGTCCGGAGCTCAATTCACAGCTCTGCGCCGAATTCTTCGGTGTTGACTGTGCTAACGATGCGATTCTTTAACTTCGGGGCGCTAGCAGATCTATGTATCTGGTGGGCTTACAACAACCCTTAGCGGGATTGCCCATCATGACGGCTTATTGATGCCCGTGGCCTGATTTATGGCAAATCGCAGACGCGGCTATTTCAGTTGATTGACCTCTTTGAGAATACCATAGATTGATGCACGGAGACTCACTCGGGGTCATCAGATTCTAGTGGTTTGCTCGGGCGACTTGACTAGCCAGCCAGTGATATTCATAGCCTCGACCGAGGACAGCGGTTGGCTGATGTGGCTCGCGACTTACAACCTGCGTTCCCAGTTAAAGGAATAACTGGGAATCTCAATCGAAGTTGATGCGTATATGAACGGAAAACTCGCTGTTGCTATGGGCAAGGTCGCGGCGAAAGGGTTTTCGTCTTATGTGGTGCTGGGCCAGTATTAAACCCTATGCATGGAGAAGCATGCTGAGTTCCGAGACGTCTTGAACGTCTTCCAGACTTTCTACCATAGCCACGACATTCGCGATCTTTGTATCAGGCAAGACAACGCCTGCAAGCTTACGAAATTTTTCCACGATCTCTGGCCGTCCAATTTTGGGTTTATCACGCGCAAACTCAGAATTTTCGTGCAGTCTTTGACCGTTGTTTAAGTTTACATAGATATCGAAACACATACGCTGTTCATTGAACCAAGCAAGTTCAGCTTCCGGATCCGGTTCGATACGAATTCGTTTCAGTAGGTCGGTGACATCGTCGGAGTCTATTCGCTCTTGGTCGTACAAGTTCGGCAAAAGTTCATCGCCGAGTAGCGTCGTCGCTATTGTGTAGGGGAGTGAGAACATCGCGTCAACTTCACCTGCTGGCTTGTAGTCGGCGATTCGGTCAGCGCCAAGGCCGCGCACAAGCACAGACTCTACGTCATCCGCCCTAAAGGCGTGTCTCTGCATTAGTTTCTTTAGGCCGACGTGGACCGGATGATTCCAGGCAATGGACGGGTGAACTTTAAATTCTGTTTCTAGAATGTAATGGCTATTGCCCAGATCCTTAAGCATTACTGCATGGTCACATTGATCTGAGCCAGCCATAATCCAAAACCCCTCATCGCCGTCAAGGATTCCGTAACCGCCACGAAACCCTCGTTTTGCGGATAAGGCAGCGAACGTTCCCCCCATTGCCATCCAGCCCCAGCCCAATTTGGCTTCCCGCATGGGGCGAGTTTCTGCAACTTTGCCAAAATATTTGTAAGCGGACGGCACCGGCGCGTAGGTGCCAGCAATCCCCATGGCTGCGTCGATTTCCTCGGCATTGAGTTTAAGGAGTCGGGATGTGGCGACGCACGGGGCAAACGATGTGTATTGTTGTCCCCAAACTTTCGCTCCGCGTTCCGCTGACGGCTGCATGGACATGCCAATGCGCGTTCCTATTTCATACCCTCGTTCAATTGCCGCTATTAACTCGCGGCCCGTTGCTCGGACTTGCTCACCAACGGCTAGCGCCGCGGGAATGGTGACCGGGCCCGCGTGGATGCAATAGCAAACGACGTCTTCGTAGTCCAGGGCGAAAGCCAGCGATGCGTTCGCATAGCTGGCCATTGCTGCCGAGACTTTTTTCCCATCAGCAATGATCGTCGCCTCCGGGGTTCCGCCGCCCGTTTGTTTCGCTAGATCGATATGCATTTGGCCAATCCGGGTCTCTCTGCCGGCAACCGCTGCTGCCAATATATTTAGAATGCAGGTCTTCGTATGCTCGATGACTTCTGATGGCAAATCATCGAAGCCACCCGATGCAGCGTACTCGGCAAGTCTGCGCGTTGTGGACATCCTTGGGCTCTCTCTAGATGCGTTGTTAGCTAAGTTAAATCATCCGCAAGCTGGTGATCGTATTGACTGCTGATCTCGGTGCCATTTTGTCGTCGCAGGCCTCAGTCTGCGGCTGGATAGTTCTCGGTGATTATAAGAGCAACGATTAGAAAATTTATTTTGTGGTGTGCGGCTTGTGGCTGCAATCCGCTGAGATTAAGGCTGTGGTATTAAGCCACACATGCTCGCGGGCGGCGTTCGACCGGAGGACGTGGAGTATATTACCCAGGTATTTTTTGCTCGAGATGCGGCTTGTGGCTTGACTGTTTGTCTTGTATCTCAATTTCGGCAGAGCTATCCTGATTCGGTTTTAGTCTGGGAACGACATTGAGGACACGCCGTAGTCATAAGCTTGTTCAAGCTTGCCGAGTGCGCGCCGGCGTAGGGAAGTCTGCTTTTCCCGGTTATGCTTGCTTCCGTATTGATTTGAGGGAGAGCTTCAGACCTTGGCATTTGTAGACGATCATGGTGTGCGGCTCTGGTATCAAGTCACGGGTCAAGGTGAGCCATTAGTCGTTTCCGGGGGCTTCGGCTTGCTGGATAATCAGTACGACTATGTCAGAGACGCGCTGGCGAAGGAATTTCAAGTCATCGACTGGAACTATCGCGGCGTGGGCCAGTCCGATCGTGCCTGGCCGGGTGGCGGTTTCAATCTCGATCGCTGGGTGGATGACCTCGAGCTCATTTTGGATGATTTGGGCCTGAGGAACGTGAATATGTGGGGGACCTCCACGGGTTCCCAGATCACCATGCGCTATGTCGCGCGCTATCAGTCCCGCGTGCGCTCGATGATTACCTATCCCATGGTCAAAGCCGATGTTGGTTTTCGTAATGCTTTCAAGGGCTTCCAATACGTCTGCGAAACCTTTGGCTATGATGCCTTGGCGGCGCTGACGTCTTGGATAGGCTGCGCCGAGGAGAACGTTTTTGGCCCGAAATGGGGCGAGGTTGCCAAGTGGGAGGCGGAGTCCTTCAAGCGAAATTTCACCATCGAATCGCTGAATGAGACCATGGCCATTCACGCCAATACCGATCTGACGGCGGATATTGCTAAGATAAAGGTCCGGACAATGTTACTCTTAGGCGAATCGGGCAATCTTGGCTTCGGCGCGCCGGGCATTAAAGACTTGGCCGATGAGTTCATGCGGCATATACCGCATACCCAGTTACGAATCATCCCCGGAGGCGGCGGGACTTATTGCATGATTGAGAAGCCTGGGGAAACGGCGGCAGCCGTGATCGAATTTGTTAAGGACAATTAGTTTTTCTCGAGTGGCCTTTTCGGGAACTCATTTCACTAGTGAGCGGGGGTAGAAATGAAACATTTGACGAGATCTAGGGCTAAAGCCGTTGTGTTGGCGGCTGCGCTGGTGGCAACGGGGGCACCGGTTTCGCTGTTTGCGCAACAAGTTGAAGAAATATTGGTGACCGCGCGGCAACGCTCGGAAAAACTGACCGATGTGCCCGCGTCAATTACGGCATTTACCGAAGACACAATCGAGCGCGTGGGCGTGGAGCGTGCGGAGGATTTTATCGCGCTAACTCCCGGTGTAACCATGGTGAACACGGCGGAAGTTGGTGATACCAATGTGAGTATCCGCGGTCTGAACGGTGCGCGCGACGCGGAAACGAATTTCGCCTTCATTGTTGACGGAATCTTGTATACGAATCCATCGGCATTTAATCGCGAATATACAGACTTGCGGCAAATTGAAGTCCTGAAAGGCCCCCAGGGCGCTGCTTACGGGCGTTCGGCGGCATCCGGTGCGGTCATCGTGACCACTGGTAAGCCGAGTAACGAATTTGAGGGCAATGTGGAGGCAAGTCTTGCGTCCCATGATACCGCCATGGTCAAAGGCATGATTAGCGGACCGCTAGTGTCTGACACCTTGTACGGCAGGATCAGCATTGACTATCGGGATACCGATGGGCACTTGACGAATAATTTCACGGATACCCGCATCGTTAACGATTTTGAAAACTACAATGTCACCGGTCGTCTGGTCTGGGAGCCGAGCGATGCCCTGGCCATCGATAGCAAGCTTCGCTATGGCGAGGTTGAGGCCGCTTCCATTGCCTTTAACGCGTCATTCGCACTGCCGTCGTTCGTTGCGTTTATCGGTCCGGATGCCTTTGAGGACGCCAATGATCATCAATTCGTTTTTTCGCCCAATGTCGATCCGGAGAACGAACAGGAAACCTTGGAGGCGTCGATAAAGGTCGATTACGACATGGATTGGGCCACCTTGACCAGCTGGGCTCTGTATAGCGATGTGGAGCAGTTCTTTTCTGCCGACGGTACCAGTGGCGCCTTTGGTTTCTACTTTGCCGACCCCACTTGTCTTGCGACAACGGCCGCGTTGCAGGGTTTTCCCGTCCAAACGCCAACGTTTATCGGCGCAGACCCGGGAACCTCGCTGTATCCGCCCTATAGCCCCACAACTTGTGATGGCTACCAGTTCCAGGTCCGCGATCAAGAAGACTTGAGCTTGGAAGTTCGCCTCACTTCTTCGGACGACCAGCGTCTGCGCTGGAATGTGGGCGCCTATTGGTTGGATTTGGAACGCGAGGTTGGGGTGGCGCAATTGTTCGACGACGGTAGTGGCAATTTGCCGGCCAGTTTGATTAATTCATACACCGATGCGCTGGTACGCGATCAGTTCGACACCACGGTCTATTCCCTGTTTGGCGGGATCAACTATGATTTGACCGACGCGGTGGAGGCCTCCGTTGCCTTGCGCTGGGATCAAGAAGAGCGTGATGTCACCAATCTTGTGCCCACGCCTAGTCAGCGTACGTCGACGAGAATCGACTATTGCGCCGCTATCGGTGGTTGTACGCTTAATGGTGTGCCCCTGGTCGGTTCTCCCCTGAATCCCGCCTTCGTGACCAACTTCGCGACGGGTGAAACTGTGGATGCCATTGCCCCGAGAAGTAAAACCTTTTCTCAGTTGCAACCAAAAGTCAGTTTGACCTGGGATTTGGGCGATGACTGGACCTTATTCGGTAGCTGGGGAATAGGCTTTAAAAGTGGTGGCTTTAATAACTTAGGCTCAAACGCCACCACGCAGCTATTCTTCGTTGACGCGGGCGCAACGCTGGTTGCACCGCCGGATTTGTTCCGGAAAGAGAAATCAAGCGCCTTCGAAGTGGGCTTTAAAGCTGATATAGCTGACGGCAGAGTGCAGCTTAATGGCGCGGCTTTTCATACCGAAGTCGACGACATGCAGTTTTTCGAGTTCTTCGTTGGCCCCTTCGGTTTGCTGCGCGTGGTTGAAAACATCGACGAGGTGACGATCCAGGGCTTAGAGGCCGCCGTTTCCGCGCAGATTACCGACGGTATAAGCCTTAGCGCGGGCGCGAGTTGGATTGATGGCGAGATTGATGAGAATGCCATTCGTCCAAACACCGTCGGCAACGAAGTGCCGAACGCGCCGGAGTACACTTTTAACGCATCTGCTCAATATGTTTCACCGGAATTTTCCGGCATGAATTTCGTGGGTAACGTGACATTTTCCAGGGTTGGTGAAACCTCGTTTCACACAGTCCAGGATAATGTCGTGCCGGCCACCTTGTTTGGTGGTCCACCGGCGGACTTTAGCCGCACACGTCGCGACGCCTATGACATTGTCAATTTACGCCTGGGCTTAGAAGGCGAGCAATGGCGAGCCACCGCTTTCGCCAACAACTTGTTCGACGAAGAGTATCTTGCCGAAGTCATTACCGCGCCGGAGTTTGGCGGATCCTTCGTGCATCCGGGCACTGACCGGGTGTATGGGCTGGAGGTCGCCTTTAGCTTTCAATAGATCGAATAATATAGCTCGTCCCCGGTGTTGCTCATTACAACACCGGGGACGACTTTACCAAAAAAATTAAAGGGCTCTTTAGAGTCCACATCATAAGTCTGTGGCCTTCGCGACGGAGGCTGCCACTCTCATCCCGCCTAGGGGGTCGAACCGATTTTTCGGCTTTAGTCTTGTCTATTCGCTTGACGGAATCTGCTCGCGCTGCCCTGGGTCAACTGCGTCGCCGTCAGTTCAGGGCGATATGCGCGGGTATCGACGATTCGGCGTCCTTACCTTCCGCACGTTTGATGTTCGCAAGCGGTTCGCCGGTGGATTTCACGCGCACCAACTCGCTAAACATCGCGACGATGCTGGCCGCATGTTGAGCGGCTTCAGCCGCCGACATTTTGCGAATACTGGCGGCCGCCACGTACTCCCGGCCGATGGGCGTGGCCGAACACATGGATTTCTGTAGCCGCTCCAAACCTTCCCGGATGCTCTCGGGAATACCGTTCTTAGGCAGGGTTTCCAGATGATCGGTGTAGGCAGAGAGCAGGCGTTGCTTTAGGCTGCCGCCACCAGCCAGGGTTCGGACGGCGGCATAGAATCTATCGGTGAATTGGCACATGAGGACCCTCGTTTGTCGTTTTTATTGGTCCAGGCGACACATTTTGTCGCCTCTTTCGTCCAAGCCGCCAATTTATTGTCACTCTAAGGAAGAGAGATTTTAGGCGCGCAATGAGCGATTAATAGGTGAAATATATAGTGAAAATCAGAAATTACAAGTAAGTCTTCGAAACAATTGTGAATACACAGAATTCGAATCATTCCTCGTGCCAATAAGCCCTAGACATTGGTTGGCCTTGCTCAGCTTGGTCATGCTTTGGGGTTCTTCCTACACCGCCGTGGAGTGGGCCCTGCGCCTGTGGCCGCCGGCACAAGTGGTCGGTCTACGGGTGCTCACGGGCGCATTGGTGTTGCTGTTGGCTGTTTTCCTGGGTCGCCACCGCTTGCCTGCCGACCTGCGGCGCTGGCTGTGGTTCGGATTCATCGCCGTTATTGGCAACTGCTTGCCGTTTTTCCTGATTTCCTGGGGACAGCAGCGCGTGGAGTCGGGCTTGGCGGGGATTTTGGCGGCAACGACGCCCTTGGTCGTGTTAATTCTGGCGCATTTCACCTTGGCGGACGAGCGCCTGCAGAAACGGCAAATGTTGGCGTTCGTTATCGGGTTCATCGGGATTTTGGTACTGATGGGGCCTGATTCCCTCGCGGCCGTTAGCGGGTCGGGGGCGCGCCTCTGGTCGCAGCTGGCCATTCTCGGCGCCGCGGTCTGCTACGCCGTGGCCACCGTTGCCGCGCGTTTCATGCCCGCGTCGCATCCAGTGGTCACGTCCTGCGGGGTGATTTTGATCGCCAGCGGGATCATGAGTCCGTTTAGCCTCGATGCCGTGAGCCTGCTGCCCGGCGCGCCAATAGCCGTGGTGCTTGCGGTGGCTTTCCTGGGTTTTATGGGCACCGGTTTGGCATCCATTATTTATTTCTACTTGATTATGGAAACGGGCGCGCGCTTCACCTCACTGCTGAACTATTTGGTGCCGATCTGGGCAGTGGTACTGGGTGGCCTGTTGTTGAACGAGCGCTTGCCGCTGAACTCCTGGCTAGCCATGGGCCTGATTCTGTGTGGCCTGATGCTGATGCGCAATTCCGCACCAGCGGCTGTCAGTCCAAACTAGCGCATTTCTTGCTCGGGAACCGGGCCGAAGTACATATCGAAGAACAGACCAAAGCCTAGGTTAGGTTCTCGCTTTGGCTCGAAATCGTAGCGCGGAAACGTGGCGCTGCCCCGTAGCTCCGCGAATAGCCATTTGCGCAAAATTCTTTGGCGGTAACGCAATTCAATGCCGTAGTTTTGTAAGGACGATTCGCGCCCCGTTTCGCCGCGGATGAACGCCTGGTAAGTCAGCGCGCGGCGATTCGAGAACCCCCGAAACAATGTCAACGATGAGGTCCAATCCAAGCCCTTGCGATCTTCCGACAAGGTGCCCACATTTCCCCAACGCAGTAGTCTATTGTTGCCAATCAATCTCACGAGATCGATTTGCGTGGTTTCGCCCAGTCCGCGTTTACGGGTCCAGAAAACAGTTTGGTGCACCCGCAGCAGTGTTTCTTCAGTAATATTCCAATTGCGTAGCCAGCGAGCTTTGGCGAAGACGTCGGGGTTCAATCTGAGTTTCGCGCCCACATCGAAGTCAAAGCCCCGGTCGAGCTTTTGTCCGCGCTGAAAGCCTAGGCCCACGAGCCAATCTGCATCGTCTACCTCTTCAAACCGGCTGGGCAATGAATCCACTTCATCGTCGCCTCGATCCTCGATGAGTTCTTCTTCGGTACCGCGGCCCAGCCGCAATTTGCCGCGCCAGTTTTCTAGTCGTGCTTCGGCGGCCGGCAGCGCCAGATCGGCGCGAAAGCGGTAATCGGTATCCCAGCCCGCGCGCTCATCCCAGAAAGCGCCCAAGCCCACACGGCCATTGGTTTCACGCACCGTGGCGTCGTAGCGTGCACGGTCACCAAAGAAGCCGTCGAACCAACGGGTTGCACCGCAGACGGTCCAAAAGACACGCTTTTGCGTGCGGTCTAGCCAGGAACCGCCTTGTTCGCGTTCGCTGCAGGTTGTGGCGGGTTCCGCCGCCGCTTGATTGGGCAACGGGCCTTCGCTGGGCGGCGGTTCGTTGATGCCGTCGTCCACGACGTTCACCACCTCATCCACGGCTCGGCTAATGTCTTCGCCGATCGCTTCGGCCGGTTGGGATTCGCGACTGTTGGAGTCCGCCGTTGCGGCTGAGCCCCCCGGCTCGTCTGCATTGCCAGCGGCGATTTTGGTCGCCACGGGTTCGGGGGGCGTTGCCGTCTCGCGACGATTCGCCTGATCGGGGGCGCAGGCTGTGACGCTCAGAACCGCAGCCAGTGCCAATACTAACTTGGCCCCGTAGCGATGCATGGGCCATGAGCCTCCCGCCGCCATGGACGGCTGCCTATGAAGTGGCGTTTGTATTGTGACCGTGTAGCCCGCTGTCTGCCGGAACCGGTTCATACTTTGGGGCCAATACTGAGACCCAGCCCTCGATTCTTGATGTCGCATGGAACCTGTTCTACGGGAGGGGAAAATCGCGTCCAACGCTATCCTCGCTGGCTTGATCAAAGAATCGTCGGAGCAGTTTAGCCATAGCGAATCGCAGAATCGAGACGATTCCCGCGGGTCGCGTCGCGTATCTCCTCCAGCGGCAAGGCACGGTGTCCAGGCACCGGCCGGTGTTCCGAGTTGCGATGGCGCCGTAGACTAGTCAGATGACGGCACGGCTCGCTTGTACAGTGCCCCATGCAGTGGCCTGGAAGGCTATCGATCTGCGTGCCGGCCGGAATCACTGGCGCTTTGTCAGTGTTCCATGGGGCCTTGAAAGCATTGCTTCGGTGCTAGACGGTGGCGCAATGATTGGCTGTGTACGCGTGGCCCACGGACCGCCGCCGGGTGCAAAATGCACCAAGCGGCCGGGAGACAGAAGCAGGATGCTTGAACTTTGGGGGCTATCGGCAGCGCATGCCAAGCAGTAAGATTCGCGCGGTTGAAACCCGCACGGTCTGCAGTGCGCAATTTGTTTGTTTGGGCCGCCACTGACGGCTTTTTCCAAAGGCGACCGGGCAAGCTTTGTGATTGCGCTTGGCGCGGCCCCAGGCTAGTCGCGACGGAGCGCAAAAGCATAAGCTTGGGTTATTCGCTAAAAACTTGAACAGTGAGGGCTGCTGAAATGCAGACAATTGTAGTAACCGGCAGCACGCGCGGTATTGGGTTGGGTCTGGCACGCGAATTCTTGCGACGCGGGCATAAGCTCGTGGTGACCGGGCGCAGCGATGCCTCCGTGGCCAAAGCCATGGCCGAACTAGAATCATTAGGTGAGGTTTTAGGTCAGGTTTGTGATGTTCGCGAGATGGTGGATCTTCGTAGCCTCTGGGATGCGGCTGTGGCCCGTTTTGGCCGGGTCGATATGTGGATCAACAATGCCGCATTGGCGACTAACCATCATTTGCTGGATCAAGTTTCCGCCGAAGAGATTAGCGCGACGGTGGATACTAATCTGACTGGCACGATCTTTGGGTCGCAAGTGGCATTGCAAGGCATGTTGAAGCAGCGCGGTGGCAAAATCTATACCTTCGAAGGTTTTGGCAGTGATGGCATGACTAATCCCGGCCTAACAATTTATGGGTCGACCAAATGCGCGGTTCGCTACTTCACCGCTTCGCTGGCGAAAGAGTATGCGGACAGTCCCGTGTTAATTGGTTCTCTAAGTCCCGGCATGGTGCCCACGGATTTGCTGATTTATTCATCCAAGGGTGAGGATCAAGCGAAATGGGAGAAGTCGAAACGAATCATGAATCTTTTGGGCGATAAGGTGGAAACGGTTACCCCGTGGTTGGCGGAGCAGGCCTTAGCCAATACTCGGCAGGGTGCGAAGATAGCCTGGCTAACGCGGCGCAAGGCAATGCTGCGTTTTTTGCTGCCAAAGTATCGCCAGCGCAACATTGTTGATGAGTATGAGCAAAGCCTCAGGCATCAGCCGGGACCCCAGGGCCGCGAATGAGTGACACCGCCGACAGCGCCAGCGCGCGGGATTTCATTCGTCAGATCATCGCCGATGATCAGGCGAGCGCTAAACATGGCGGCCGGGTCGTGACTCGGTTTCCGCCCGAGCCTAATGGTTATCTGCACATTGGTCACGCAAAGTCCATTTGCCTGAATTTTGGCGTCGCTAAAGAAAACGCCGGGCAGTGCTACCTGCGTTTCGACGATACCAATCCAGCCAAGGAAGATCAGGATTTTGTCGATGCCATTATTCGCGACGTACGCTGGCTAGGTTTCGACTGGGGGGATCATCAGACCTACGCGTCGAGCTATTTCGAGCAACTGTACGCCTGCGCCGAACAACTCATTGAAGCCGGTAAGGCCTATGTCGACAGCATGAGCTTCGAAGAAATTCGGCGCTACCGGGGGACCTTGACGCAGCCGGGTAAAAATAGCCCGCATCGCGAACGCAGCGTGGCGGAAAACTTGGCGTTATTTCGACGCATGCGAGCCGGCGAATTTGCCGACGGCGAGCATGTATTGCGGGCAAAAATCGACATGGCATCGCCCAATGTGAATCTGCGCGATCCGACGCTATACCGCATTAGGCGTCTTAGTCATCAGCGCACCGGTGACGACTGGTGCATTTACCCCATGTACGATTTCGCCCACACCCTCTCAGATGCCATCGAGGGCATTACTCATTCTTTGTGTACTTTGGAGTTCGAAGACCATCGCCCACTCTACGAGTGGTTTTTGGATAATCTAGACCTACCGCATCGGCCTCGGCAAATTGAATTTTCGCGTTTAAACGTGGCCTATATGATCACCAGTAAGCGAAAGCTGGCCACGCTCATTGACCAGGGCAAGGTTTCGGGTTGGGATGATCCGCGCATGCCCACCATCGCGGGCATGCGTCGTCGCGGCTACCCCGCCGCGGCCTTGCGCGAATTCTGCGCGCGGGTAGGGGTCACCAAGAAGGAAAATCTCATTGAGATGGGTGCGCTGGAGAGCGCGGTGCGTGAGAATCTCAATGAGACTGCTCCCCGTGCCATGGCTGTTCTGGATCCCGTTAAAGTTGTGTTGACGAATTATCCGGCGGATCAAAGCGAAGCAATGACCGCGGCGAATCACCCCAATCGTCCTGAGTTCGGTGAGCGTCACTTGCCCTTCGGGCGCGAGCTGTGGATCGAGCGCAGCGATTTTTTGGAAGACCCGCCGCGGAAGTTTTTTCGTCTCAAGCCGGGTGGTGAAGTGCGCTTACGTTATGCCTACATTATTCAGTGCGAAGACCTGGTCAAGAATGAAACCGGTGATATTGTAGAAATTCATTGTCGCTATGACCCCGATAGTCGGCATGGTCAGCCGGGCGCCGATCGAAAAGTGAAGGGCACCATCCATTGGGTCGCCGTGGATACGGCAGTTGAGGCCGAAGTGCGGCTTTATGACCGATTGTTTACCTCTGCGCGGCCCGATGCTAATGATTCCGCGGAGAATTTTTCGGCGTCGCTGAATCCAAATTCGTTGACGGTTGCAGCCAACGCGAAATTGGAGCCCATGTTGGGCGCTGGCAGTCCCGGTGACTGCTTTCAGTTTGAGCGCAACGGCTACTTCATAGTTGATACCCAGGACTCACAGGCTGGCCTGCCGGTATTCAACCGCATTACAACACTGCGTGATTCCTGGGCCAAACTAGAAAAAGCAGCCTTGGCTGCATTGGCTTAGCGCTTCGCCAAATCCCGCACGAGCACCGGTGCACCACGGCCAAGTCCCAGTGCATCGGCTGCGCTGCCTTGTGCTCTAGCGATTTCCAGCACGCCAAAAGAGTTAAGCAGGGCTAAAAAGTCGCCGGGCCGGCTTTGTCCATAGGTTTTTTGCAGGGGAAATTGCTTTCCCCCCGCTTCGACTTGCGGCCTTGCGAGACCTGCTAGGCAGGCCGATTCAATATTGGTGATCAAGTTCCCGAAATGATCCAGTGCTATCACCGTACCGCGCACTTCCTGGTGCCCAAGCTCCGGCATATCCAGCAATGAGGGCACTAGATCGGTTACTTGATCGCCGATGTCGGCAGGCTGAGTCCGGCCCGTGATCAATTCGGCCGCCAAAGGCGCGAAAATATCCCGGCCATGAAATGTGTTGCTGGGTTCCGGCCAGTTTTGGGCGCCGCGCCAAGTTTCGTCGAGTCGAAAAACGCGCGCCGCTGGATCACCCGTCAATTGATCCGGGAGCAAGCCGTTGTCCGGGGCCAGGAATACATGTCCGTTGAATTCAAGTGCGACAATGTTCCGGTCGGTGCCGACGCCCGGGTCGACCACGGCGACATGCACCGAACCCTGTGGGAAATATTGATATGAGCGCGACAACCAAAAACCTGCCTCAGCCGGCCAATGCACGTGAATATCATGGGTTAAGTCAATAATTTTCGCCTGGGGTGCCCGGCTCAGCATGACGCCGTGCATGATGGCGACGAAAGGACCTTTGTGACCAAAGTCAGTGGTCAAGGTAATCACGTTGCTCATGTCGATATTCTAATGCCAACTGGCGCAGTTTTCCGCTTACTCTAACTATCTCGTTTTTGTCGGTTCACGCGGGGCGCTCGCTTGGATCGCCGCATGCCGGTTCAGTTTGCTGCCCAAATGCGGCTAAATGGCGGCTTGCTTGCCGCCCTGGCCAGAACTGTTACCGTTCGGCGAATTCCAGCTTCTCGCCCAATAGATAAACGGCGTATCAAAGGCGGCAATGAAGATCTTGAAGGCATATTTCACCAGGCCAAGTTGAAGAGCCGTTTGCAGATCCACCACACCCCACCAGACGACTAGAGAATACATCAACGTATCAATGGTCTGCGAAGCCATGGTCGACAGATTGTTTCTTAGCCACAAGTATTTGCCGCGGGTGAGGCGCTTGATTGCATGAAAACACCAGACGTCAAAACTTTGGCTGATCAGGTAGGCAAGTAATGATCCAAAAACAAAGCGCGGTGTGAAATTTAGGATTGCTAAAAAGGCATTGTGAATATCCGTTGAGAATACCGCTGAATCAGCCTCGGTAGAGGGTTTGAACAATAGGGAAACGCTGAGCATCAGCACAATTATCAGGCTGACGCCGAAGCCAATCCGCACCGCACGGTTCGCTTCGGCGCGGCCATATTTTTCGCTGAGTAAATCCGTGGCGAAGAAGATGCTTGAGTAAAAGATTACCCCGAGACTGGTTTGCATGCCGAAAATGATTGTCAGTTTAGGCCCCTGCAAGTTCGCCAGCAGGATGGATAGGACGATGGCGGCGAGTAGTCCCTGACGACCAAAAAGACGATACATCAACACCGTGCAGCCCAAGTCTAGGCACAAGGTGAATAGCCACAGAAGATTCTGATTAGCTAGAAAGAATTCTTGCAGCGCTGCCGGAAATATTGTCACTGCGTGAATACTAACCGCGGTCGGCCATTGCTGCCCAGTCGCCGCAGGACTGGTAACGACCGGGTATCAAATAGCGCTGGGATCCCGCGAGTCTAGGCGGGTGGGCATTCTACGCCGCCGTTGGCCCGCCGACGGTGCGTTCAGTTCCAGCGCGACTGCTCTCGCGCAGTTTTCGGCGTGTCCGCCAGTTGCGTGAGATATTGGCCTGGATCATCAGTAGCGCAGGTGTGAGTAGCAGGGTCAGCAGCGTGGCAAACACCAAACCACCCGCGATGGCAGATGCCATTTGTTTCCACCATTGCGTGCCGGGACCGCCCAGGTAGACCTCGCGGTTGAGGAGGTCGATATTCAGCGCGATGGCCATGGGCAATAGGCCCAATACGGTGGTAATGGTCGTTAACATGACTGGCCGGAGTCGCTGGGCGCCGGTACGAATGATGGCCTCCTGTGCATTCATCCCGGTTTCACGGATCTTGTTGAAAGTGTCGATCAGGACGATATTGTTGTTCACAACGATGCCGGCCAAGGCGATGGCGCCGATTCCGCAATTCACGAGGCTGAAAGATTGGCCGGTGACCAATAGGCCTAAAAATACGCCGCCGGTGGAAAACAAAACGGCCGTGAGTATGAGCAGCGCCTGGAACAAGCTATTGAATTGCGTTACTAAGATCATTGCCATCAAGCCCAAGGCAAAAGCAAAGGCTTGGCTGAGAAATTCCATGGTTTCTTGCTGATCGCGCGCGCCGCCTTCGAAGCTGAGTTGCACGCTTGCGTCCAGTCCCAAGCTCGGCAATCGCTGCTCGAGTTCCTTGACGATGGGGTCCAGTTGGGCGCCCGGCGCAAGATCGGCCTGTACCAACATGGTGCGACGCATGTCGGTGCGCATGATCGTGCGCGTCGCTTTGGCGGGGCGGCGACTCACGAAGGTACCAATGGGAACATTGCCGTCGCGCGTGGGGATGCGTAGTTCGCTCAAGCGATCAAGGCTGCGGTCATTGCCGGGAAAACGTACCCGAATATCGATTTCTTCGTCCGCATCATTGGGCCGGTATTCCCCGACCTTAATGCCATTGGTGACGAGTTGAATGACACTGCCCACGAGGCTGACATCCGCGCCAAATTTGGCGGCTTCGGCCCGATCAACATCCAATTGCCATTCGATGCCGGGTAGTGGCGCTGTATCTTCGGCATTGATCACGCCGTCAATGGCTGCTAGCTCGGCCCGAATAGTTTGTACGGCATGTTGCAGGGCGTCTAGGTCGGGAGATGCCGCCTCAATTTCGATGGGTTTGCCCGTTTGGGGGCCTTCCTCGGGCAAGCGTGTTTCGATAACCAGCCCGGCGATACTGGCGGTGCGCTGGCGGATATCGGCCATGATTTCGTCCGCCGGCCGCCGGGTCCGCCAGTCCGAGAAGTTAAGGCGAATGGCGCCAATTTGATCCGGCGCTGCCCCATTGCCGCCGGAGCCTGACTGGACGTCTATGTAGTCAACACCATCAATGCCGTAAATTCTGTCTTCGACCAAGCGTACGAGCTTATCTTTCTCTTTCGGCGAATAGTCGCCCAGAGCACGTATGTCGACTGAGCCTTGATTGGGTTCGACATTGGGGAACATGGTGATGCCGTTGCCAAACAAGGCATAGCTGCCATACAAGCTCAACAGTAATAGGGTAATAATGGCGACAATACGCCAGGGGTGTTGCATGGCCGTGAACATGAGCTGCACGTAGCGACCGGTTAGGCCGCCGATACTATTCAGTTCGCCCATTTCCGCGGCGATAAGATTGCGGCGGATGTTTTCATTAAAGTGTCCCGGCTTGCCGAATAGGGTGCCCATGGAGGGGACGACCACCAGCGCCATGACCAAGGAGGCGGATAGAATCGCCAGCAGTGTTACGGGAAAAAACAGCATGAAGTTGCCAATCATGCCGGGCCAAAAGATTAGCGGTAAAAAAGCCACGCAGGTGGTCGCGGTAGAAGCAATAATTGGCCAGGCCATACGCTTGGCCGCCTCGGTATAGGCATAGCGCCGGTGAAGCCCCTCGGCCATTTTTCTGTCAGCGAGTTCGGTAACCACAATGGCGCCATCCACCAGCAGGCCCACCGCCATGATGCTGGCAAACAAGACCACCATGTTGACGCTCATGCCTAAGAGGTTTAGTACGAAAAAGCCGGCACAGAACGAGCCGGGAATGGCAATGCCGACTAGTAACGCATTTTGAAATCCAAGTACGCCAATCAGAACGATAAACACCAAGACGATCGCGGCGACAACATTATTGACAAGATTGGAGATATTGCGCTCGACCCATTTGGATTTATCCCGGGAAAAAATGAGTTCCACTCCGGGTGGCCAACGTGGCGATACGGCCTCGACAATTTCTCTGACTTCTTCAGCCGTCTTGATTAAGTTGGCGCCACTGCGACCAACAACTTTTAGTGCCAGTGACGGCTTGCCGTTGAGTCGAGCGAAACTGTCAGGGTCTTTAAATGTTCTGCGGACCTGGGCAATGTCTTCAAAATGCACGACCCGCTCACCATCGACTTTAATGGGCAGGCGCAATACGTCTTCCGGGTTTTCGATAACGCCGGGCACCTTGATTGCGAAACGTCCTTGTTCGCTTTGCAGAGCCCCGGCGGCCACGAGGCGGTTGTTTCGCTCAACAAAATTCAGAACATCAGCGGGTGACAGGCCGTAGCTCTCCATTGCCAGAGGATCGACCACGACTTCTAAAACTTCCTCGCGCGAGCCGATCACGTTGACTTCTAGCACGCCACCAATGCTCTCGAGACGGTCGGCAAGGTCTTTGGCCACCGCCACGAGTGCGCGCTCGGATACCGACCCACTAAGGTTCATAACGATCATTGGATCAAAGCGTGAAAACTTCACCTCATCGACGCGCGGCTCGTCGGCATCCTGCGGCAATTTGGGTTGCGCCAGGTCTACGCGTTCGCGTACTTCCTGTAGAGCCTCGTTGACGTCAATCTCCGGGTTAAATTCCAAGCTGATGGTCGCGCGGCCCTCCGCGGCAGAGCCCACCATTTCTTTCAAGCCATCGAGGCTGCGTAGCTCTTGTTCTAGTGGCCTGACCAGGAGTCGTTCCGAGTCTTCCGGCGAGACGCCTTCGAGAAAAACTTGCACATTAATAAACGGAAAGGCGACGTCGGGTTCGTTTTCCTTGGGCATGTCCTGGTAGGAGATAACGCCGGCTATGACCACCACGAGAAACGCGATAATCACGGTGCGGCTGCGCGCAATGGCCGATTCAATGGCCTTGATCATTGAACAGCCTCGGCTGCCAAGGCCGTATCGGTTTCTGCGAATACCGGATCAACCAGTTCACCAACCTGCGCATAGCCCTGACCGATGGTGATGACGCTGGTGGTCTCAGGTAGGCCGGATACCCAAACGCCGTCTTTGTCGGTGCGCGCAATTTCCACGGGATAAAACACCACGCGGTTAAAGTCATCCACTGCCTTAAGGCCAATCGTGCCGTCGGTGTCCAGGGTTAGTAGCGAAGGCGCGACTTTTTGCGCCATGATTTCTCCGCCCGGAACGCGCATTTCCGCGGTGACACCCGCGGGGATGCTGCCATCGGGGTTCGGGATTTCTAGTTCTACGGTGAATGTTCTGGTCGCTTCATCCGCCACCGGGGCCAGGTAGCGAATTCGGCCAGTTAGCTTTTGGCCAGTTACTAACTCGGCACTGGCCACCGTGCCTTGACTGACATAGCGGGCGTCTTGTTCCGCAATGCTGCCGGTAATGATCACGCTGGTGTTGTCAACGAAATTCGCGATCTCATCGCCGGCCCGGACAAAGTCGCCCAGTTCGACAGGCCGTTCTAAAATCACGCCGTCAAATGGCGCTCGTATCACACGATATTGCAGATCTAGCTTTGCGCGAGTAAGTTCGGCACGGGCGGCTTCTAGCTTGGCTAGGGTCTCCGCAATTTGTGTATCCGATACATAGCCCTCTGCTTTAAGTTTACGTTGCCCTTCATACGCGGTTTTGTGTTCGGTGACGCCGGCACGCGCTTGTTCTAGTCGGGCCTGCCGGTCGCGCAAGTCCAGACGCAGAATGGTGTCGCCTTCCTTTAGGCGCTCCCCACGCTTGGCAATGATGGCTTCAACCCGGCCATCAGTTTCTGCTCTAACCTCAACCGCGCGCGCCGGGGCCGAGCGTCCGTAGACACTGATGTAGCGCGTGATGGGCTGTGCTGATTGCACCCTTGCTTGCACGCGCACCGTGGCTGGGGTGGCTGTCTCATCCCCTGATTTGGCCACAGGGCTGGAGATGCCGCGTGCGACATAGCCTGAGGCTATCCATAGCAGCACAGCCCCGGTCACTAAAACAGCGAGCAGCCAAGGTCGGTCACTGATGATTTGCTTGATTTTCATGGCCGGCTCTCAATGCCTGCTGGCGTTGAATTCGTCTTATTGCGGCTGCGCTGATGATCTTGTGCCGCCCGCGATGCATTCAGCAGCTGTTCTCGATGGGTTTCGATGTATTCGGTCGCGGTTTTCGCTAATGCGGCGCCAAAGCCCGCGGTAAAACTTGCCCCGGCCGATGGCTCCCGCGGTGCCTTGTCGGTGAGCTCATTAATATGGTTAATGCTGTCCCGGAGGTCAGCGATTTGGTTATTTAAAACCCGCTCGAGTTGTTCGTATGGCAAGAATTCCGAGAAATAGATGGTGGCAAGAAACTCCGAGCGCAGTTTATGTTGCGGCCGGGCGCTGGCCAGTGCACGAGCAAATTCGCGCTTGCCTTGCGCGGTGATTGCGTAGACTTTACGGTCCGGTTTCCCGGTCTGCGGCACACGCTCGCACTCGATGAGCCCCTTGTTGGCTAAATCGGCCAGAGCAGGATAGATGGAGCCGTAGCCGGCCGGAAAAAAGTATTTAAAGGTAGATTCGAATTCTTTTTTTAGCTCGTATCCACAGGCGTTGCGGGTGCTCAGAAGTCCAAGGCAGAGGGTTTTTACGTCCATTGTTTGCGCTGCTTTAATAGCTGGTTGCCGGCGACTAGCGGTCGCTCGTATGTGTATCGGACCGATACTGTAAGTGCCCAGGCCCAGGCTGTGCCACTGACTGCATCACAGCTGCTTACGCTGCAGCGAGACCTTCGTTTGCCGAGATGAGCGTAACTCTTTGTGAAACCAAGGATTCGCATCGGAAATTCGAGTTCAGCCCACCTATATATCGGCTTGTAACAATTTGTAACTTGCTGATGTATCAAATAATTCGGCCGAGATTTGCGCAGCCTGGTCGCGGCCATGCAGGGCAAATTTCGACCCACTTTCGCCGCCTCGCTGGGGCGCGACGGTTCGCTCGCGTCATGATGCGACGCCGGTCAGGGGCGGTCGCTACAGTCAGATTCTGTTGGCTTCTTGGGTCAGTGTTGCAGCCGTCGCGATGGCCAGCCGCCGCGCTTGCCCAACAAACTTGCGTGACCGCGAGCTGAACCCGAACCGTTCTGGGCGCACCAATACTCGATAAATCGAGCCTTTCTATTGCGGTATCTGCAAGCGAAACGCCTGCGGCCGAAGCAGGGGCCTGCGTTGTATTCATCAATGATGCGGGCGGTGCTAGGCCTGTCGCACCCGCCCGTGAAGTGCGCAGTATCCGCATGTCCGGGCGGCGCCGAATTCCCGCCGCGCTGTGTTTTGGGTTTGATCGCTGGATTATGTTGATTCGCGACGGCGTCACGTCGCTTCGTGGGGACCTTGCCGCAGTCCGGCATGGCGGATGAAGGGGCAAGGCCCCGCGCGTATAATGTCGCCATCGCCTGCACGCGGAGTAATGTTGCTTCGATATCATGGCTAGACTACAAAGTCTGCTGATTACGCTGTGCCTTCTGCCGGGGTTGGCGGATGCCGATGTCGCGGATTCGGCAACCGTTATCGGCACGCCATCACAGCTGGCCGATGGCGCGAGGGCTTTACAGTTTCGCGACTATGAAGTGGGGGTTCGCCTCACCCTGGAGGGGTTACGCGGCACGGTGGCGCCCAGGGAACGCGCCGCCGCCTTGAGCAATTTGTGCGCGGGTTATGCGGGCTTAGAGCGTTTTGATGAGGCCATCGATGCCTGCAATAGAGCCCTTGCATTGAATGCTGTGCCCTGGCGCGTCCTGAACAACCGGGCCATTGCCTATTTGGGCAAAGGTCAGCTGCAAGCGGCGCGCAGCGACGTCGAGGCGGGGCTTAAACTTAATCCCGATTCGGGAAAGTTACAGAAGGTATTGATGATGATTGAAATCGCCGAAATGCAACCGCGCATTAGTATCGCCGATGCCTCGACCGCGATGCCAAACTAGGTAAAATTACTCATTCGGGTCGAATCGGCAGTTTGTTAGCCTAATTACTAAGAGTCCTCCTAAAGCCACCTGTATAGAACCCTATTCTGCATTTTCCGTCGCGGCGAGCAGGTGCTTGCCCAGCGGCAATATTTGTGAGTTGTTTGAAAACAAGGAAGAGTCCATGCAAGAGAAGAATCTAGATCGACGAAAATTTTTGCAACGCGCAGCTGCCGTGTTACCGGCTGGCGCATTTATTTTGCACAGTGAAGTTAGCGCTGATGACCTACCGAAGCTAGACGTAGCTGACCCGGCGGCGAAAGCGCTACTTTATGTTGAAGATGCAGCTGACGTTGATACGTCTAATCCCCTAGCTGGTCGCTTCGAGCCGGGTCAAGACTGCGCTAACTGCTCCCAAATCCAAGGCGAGGACGGCGCAGCGTGGCGGCCTTGCGGAATTTTCCCCGGTAAGGTTGTTGCAGCCGCCGGTTGGTGCAGCGTTTGGGCGCCGAAGCCTTAGGTTTCGGCGTTAAATTCCTCTATTCGTACGGTGGTTTTACCGCTGGTTACGTTGTCTATGTATCACAACGCAGCCGGCGGTGGGGTCGTTGCTTTTTTTCCATTAAGTCGCTTCGCGCCTTTAGGGTAAGCTAGGCGCCGCGTTCCCGCGGCTTTGCCGTGAGCAGGCTGTCTTTTGGGTTGCTTCGTAGATTCCCGCAATTCTATCCGGTCGACTTCGGCATTGATTCGCCTCGGCTTGGCTGCCGATGCACAACGGTTTTAAATAGAAACTTTATTCGCGGTGGAGCTTTGAAGGTTTGGTGTCGCTAGGCGCCAAGGCAAGTTCGAGGATCGCGGCATAGGGCAACCCCGACGATATAAGCCAGCGTGGCGCAGGCCGCAGCTAGCGCAAGGCCTCTGAGTTTGCGATTTGGCCCTCTTCGCAGCGCAATATGGCCAAGAATGATGTAGGCAATCACCGCGAGAAATTTGGCGGTTAACCAGCCATCAACAAAGGGATATTGGCCGATGAGCGGGGTCATGCCCAGGGCGCTAAAAAATAGCAGGCTATCATTGATATGCGGTGCGATGCGCATGGTCGGGTGTTGCAGCCATGCGGATTCGCGCAGCATCCAAAATCCGCGCAAGACGAATAATCCAATCGCAATGACGACCGTTGTAAGGTGTATAGATTTTAGGGCCGTAAACATGCCTATCTTGAAACCTAGGCTCGTGTTATGAAAGTTTTGACTCTAACAAAAGTTTGTTGGAACGCCATTGCGCTAATTGACCGGCCCCAGTCATGCAATCAGCCGCCCGGACCGCCGCAGCCGAAACTGTGACAGTGCTGAACTACGCCGCGGTGATGTTTGCGAGAGCGGTAGCGCTTGCTAGGAAGCGGATGATCAAGCGGGAGCAGCCGCAGATCTATTCCCGTGGTCTGATTCCTAATCTGCAGCAGAATTGGGCCATGCATCGGGATATAAGCTGGCTACCGAAACGCGGGTGCCCGCCGGTGCGTCGTCCACGCCTTCGCTGATGATTGCCCAGCAATTAGCCCGAGTCAGGGGCAGTATCCGAAAGGACTCTTGTCCCTTCAATATTTCTACCTCAAGCTGGCCTGTCTTGCCGATGCGCGCATGCGCCTTGGCAAAAAAACGTGGACCTGCTCTTTTGCGCGCAATGTTCACCGTGTTCGCCACGCTAAAGCATTCGGGCGGGAAGTCTTGCAGGGCACGGATACCCGGCACCACGAAGAATCTTAGGCCAACGGCAACGGCCATGGGATTGCCTGGCAGTCCAAAAACCCATGTCTTATCGGGCAACTGCGCGAGCAAAATCGGTTTGCCGGGTCGAATCAGGACCTTGTGAAAATGAATGCTGGCATCCAGCCGCTCAAGTGCCGCGGGTACCGCGTCGAATCGTCCCGCGGATACGCCGCCGGTGGTGACCACTAAGTCAGCATCCGACGCGGCTGCGGCAACGCGCTCGGCGATGGTTTCGGCTTCGTCGCCAGCGGTTGTCAGGCTAATCAGCTCAGCTCCGCAGCGCGGCACCGCGGCCCGCAAGTATGGACCGTTGGCGTCACGAATGTATCCTGATGCCAGCTTGGCACCACGGTTCACAACCTCCGCACCCGTTGTAACCACCGCGAGCCTTGGTCGTGGTCGCACGGATAGGTGATCGTAGCCAGCCGCCGCGCAGGCCATCAGTCGTTCCGGTGTCAGGCTGCTATGAGCGGCAACAATTTCCGTCCCGCGACGGAAATCTTCGCCAGCGCGGCGAATGTTCTCGCCTTGACGGGCGGGTGCTAGAAATTGGACTCGACTGCTGTCCGCACCGCGCCTAGTTCGCTCCACGGGAACCACCACATCGCAATCCTGGGGCAGGGGTGCGCCGGTCATGATTTCTATTGCCTGACCCGCCGGCAACCGGGTACCCACCGCGTCGCCGGCAACCAGGCTTGTCGCAATTTCCAGCTCAGCTGGGTGATTCGCCGATGCGTCCTGGATATCCTGAGCGACGAGGGCGAAGCCATCCATGGCTGCATTGTCAAAATTCGGCACATCCATCAGGCTATCAATGCGCGCAGGGGTAACCGTACCGAGCGCCGCGCCCAGCGGCAGTTTGCGCGGCGGCAATGGCGAAATGGCCTTGCTGATAATTTCTAGGGCTTCTGTATAGCCAATCACGGCATCGAATCTGGTTAAAGGCTGCAGTGTAAGGGAAGCTGCGAAACCTCGCGAGGCGCCTCGATGTCTCGAATACCCGTCGAGCAAACACCCCGCCAATGCGTGTAAGCAGGACTTATTGCCGTGCAATAGCTGTGGCAGTCACCCGGCAGCGTAATTTTTGAGCTAAAGTAATGCTGCCGACGCGGGATTACCGAATCTGGGCGGTTCCTCAGTTCATTTCCGCTAAGTGCTCAGCCCGTGCCGCAGACACAATGTTCGCCAATATTGGCGGGGCTGTGCCGGCGCCATTCTTCAGCAGCTTGGAATTCAATCACCATGACCATTGCGCTGGCGTGTTTTGCGGTTGTGACCTATGGCGCAGAATTAGCCTTGGAAAGAAGCCGCGAATTTGACGTTTTTTATAAGACCCGGGCTATGGCCTTTGACTCGGAGATCGGTTGCCCATGAGTACCATGCCAGGCGCGCCTGAAAATACGCATCGCCAAGTGGTGAATCGCAGCGACTCTGATTTGGCGGCCGCGCGCTGCACCGCCTATGCGGTTTGTTCGGAATTGATCGCATCGCCGCACGATCTAGACCCGCGTCCTAGTCTGCGCGAAAAGCAGGGTATTGGCGGTCTGCTAGCCAAGGCTGAGCAACTAGACGCGTGCATAGCGGTATTGTCGGCGATGGATCTGGACACACTGCGTCGCGAGTACAGCGGTTTGTTCGAAGTGGGTAATGACGGCCCGCCCGTAGCGATACGCGAAGACCTAAGTACCGGGCAACGCGCCGGAACGCGGGAAGACTTGATTCGCTTTTATGACTATTTCGGCTATGTCTTAGCGGAGGGCTATGCCTGGGCGCCAGATCATCTCTCGGTGGAATTGGAGTTCATGCATTTTTTATGTTTTCGTGAAGCGAGCGCGAAAGAAGACCGCCGATCTTTTCAACTGGCACAGGCGGATTTTGCGAGCCGGCATTTTGCCTGGTTGGATAACTGGGCTGCGGACGTATTGAAGCTGGCGCCGGAGTCCGTTTACGCAACACTTGCCGCGGCCTTGGCGGAATTCGTTGCGGCGGATTTGAATTGGCAGCTAGGTACCATTTTGCCGGGTGGGGAGATGGCGGACGGTAGTCGTCGCAGTTAGCTAGACTCCGCCGTTCTAGCGGGCTTGCGCCGGATTTTTACCTGGCTGTCGCCAGGATCGCGTCCCAGTCGCTTGGTACGTCGACTCGTTTCGGGCTGAATTATGATCTGGCGATTGGTCTGAGTCGGTGTAGCCGTCAACTGATTTGACCGCGTCTTGTCCGGGTGAGAGGGCGTGATGGGATTTAGTGATGCGATTAGTCGATTGTCGCGCTAGCTTGACGCTGGCCGTTTATTTATTGGTGCCGATCTTGGCTGCCTGTACAGGCACTGCCGACAGGATTGTTGATGAAGGCCCGGCGCAGCCGTCGATTCAGGATCCTGCGTCGCCCGGTTCTGTCGATGAACCGCCCGCCGACAAGACCAAATCTGGCTTACCGGCGTTTGATTCCGCACCATCCCAGGTCATCCCAGCCGGCAAGCAGGCCTTTGATCGTCATTGCATGACCTGCCATGGTCTCGACGGTGACGGGGTGCCGGGACTTGGGGTCAGTTTAGTGGCATCGGATTTCGTGGCGACTCATTCCGTTGGGCAATTGGTCGAGTTCTTGCAAGCGGGGCGGTTGCCTGATGACGCCGGCACAATTTGGGGGCGTTCCATGCCCGGATTCGCCTGGTTACCTGCTGAGGAGCTATCGGTACTGAGTGTCTACGTTAAGAATTTACAAGGCGACTAATCGGCCGATGCGCAGGTTCCTGGCGGGGCTGGTTCGATCGCTAGTCTGCATCGCGATGGATGGTTTATGCGCCGGGTAAACGCCACTCGCCGGCATCGTCGCTGCAGTTGAAGATCCGGGCTGGCGGGCGGGGAACCTGCGCGTCGCCGTCCATCACCGGCTCTGCCCAGCAGGTATCAAGACAAGCTACCAAACAACGGTCAGTCCTAGAATTCCTTGTCTTTAGCCGGCTGTATTCCACGGTGCTGCCACGCGGACCTTACGCCCGGGTGAGCGAGGATTCGCGGCAGCCGCCATTCGATTAAATGCCAAGTCCGTGTTTAGCCAGGTTCCGGCGAAGATATCTTGGCCGAATGACTTTGCGCCGGGCCGGACCAAACAGTATGCTCCACGGGCCCTGGGGTCGCCATGATGGCCACGGAAGGGGTTTTGGGGGGGTAAACATGCAGCAGTCAGCGCAGGCCGCGAAGCCTTGGCCGAGTCCCAGGAAGGCTTGGTATGCGGTGGCAATTTTGGTGATCGCGTTCATTTTTTCCTTTATTGATCGCATCATCATCGCGCTACTCGTGGATCCTCTGAAGTTGGATCTGGGGCTGTCCGACACTCAGCTGGGTATTTTGCAGGGCCTGGCCTTCGCCGTTTTTTATGCGCTGGTGGGTATTCCCATTGGCCGCTGGGCCGACCGTTACAGCCGTCGCCGAATTATCGGCATTGGGATTTTTCTATGGAGCCTAATGACGGCGGCCTGCGGACTGGCAAAGAGTTTCTTTCAGCTGTTCCTCGCGCGCGTCGGCGTAGGCGTTGGCGAGGCCGCTTTGTCGCCTGCGGCATACTCAATGATTTCTGACTATTTTCCACCGCGGCAACTTGGCCGGGCCATCGGCGTTTATCAATCCGGCGCGTTTTTTGGAGCTGGCATCGCGTTTCTGGTGGGCGGCCTGGTCATTCAGATGGTCAGTGGTGGCGACGACATTACTCTGCCCTTGGTCGGCGCGGTCCGGCCGTGGCAGATGGTATTTTTCGTGGTGGGGTTGCCAGGAATACTGGTCGCTCTGCTGATGTGGACCGTGGCTGAGCCGGAACGTCGCGGTACCGTCATGGGCCCCGGAGAAGGTATACCACTCAGTCAAGTATGGGCCTTTGTACAGTCGCGGGCGCGCGTTTTTATTGCGCATTTTTGCGGTTTTGCGTTATTGGCGGTTCCCATAACAACCATTCTGACCTGGGCACCCACCCATTTTATCCGGGCGCTGGGCTTTGCGCCGCCGAAGGCCGCGCTCACCCTGGGTGCAATCCTAATTGTCTTATCGCCCTTGGGGGTATTTGCGGGCGGTTGGTTGGCCGACATTCTTCGGCAGCGCGGTCATACCGACTCCGCATTGCGTGTCGGGATGCTGGGTGGCCTGCTGATGCTGCCCTTTTGTCTTTCGGCGACAACGGTGGCGGATCCTGAACTAGCGACGCTGTTATTTTGCCCATTTATCTTTTTTGCCAGTTTTGGGCTGGCCATGGCACCGGCGGCCTTGCAAGTGGTTGTCCCGAATCAAATGCGCGCCCAGGTCACGGCAACTTGGATGTTGGTGCTGAACATTGTCACCGCGGGCATCGGGCCGACGGCGGTGCCCTTCATCAGCGATCTGGTCTTTACGGGTCCCGAGGGCATCGGCAAGGCCATGGCTGCGGTCAATAGCATCGCGGTGCCGTTAGCCGTGTTGGCGCTTTGGTCTGGGCTTAGGGTTTTCCGCGCGGCTGTTAGTGAAAATTCAACCGAAGAATAGAAAATTGTAGCGCAATGGATGTCTGCTGCCTCGGTTGATAGGGAGATTTTGCCACGAAGAGGGCCGTTAATCAGCGTGCAATCTTTTTGGAAGTTTGGTAAAGAGTTTCTTTACCGTAGAGTTAATTTGAATCGATAAATATTAAGGTAAATAAGAATGATTGTAGGTCGGCAAGCTAATTGGATGTTACTCGCGCTATTGTTTGTGGTCGTTAGTTTGATTGCGCCGCCTGCACCAGCACAAATCGAAGATATTATCGTCACCGCCCGCAAACGGGAGGAAAGTTTGCAGGATGTGCCCTTGTCGATCACAGCACTCTCGGGAGAGCAGCTCCAAGAGCGTGGTATTACCGATAATTTCGAGCTGGCGGTTTTTACGCCCAACTTCAATACTTCAAAAACCGTGGGTCGTAATCTCGACCGACCGGTGATCCGGGGCATGGCCAATGCCTCGGTGGGTGGCGAGGCGAACGCCTCGTATTTTCTTGATGGTGTTTTTGTTTCGAGCAGTATTTCTACCGCCACCACCGCGTCCGTAGAGCGGGTGGAGGTGTTGCGCGGCCCGCAGTCGGCGCAGTTTGGGCGTGCCACATTTTCCGGTGCTGTGAGCTATGTCACGCGGAAGCCGACCAATGAGTGGGTGGGCGAATTTAATACCAAGGCGGGCACCGATGACGATTATGAAGTCGGCGGCTGGTTTAGTGGGCCCATAATCGAAGACAAACTTGGATTTCTAGTCTCGGCGGCCTACTTGGATTTCGGTGGCGCGTGGAGAAATAACTTGCGCGCGCCTACGGATGGCTATGATCCCAATAACCCTGGCCTGGTAACGGCCGATCCAAACGCTGGCTACGCGTATACCGCGCCGGTGCCGTTTTCCGATGCTGGGTTTTCCAGCCTGCCCACGGGCGGCGACACCACCAGTATGGGTGGCGAGATCACCAAGGACTTGATGATCAAACTGACCTGGACGCCATGGGATTCGACCGAGACTAATTTTAAGTATGCCTATACCGAAGGCGATGACGAGCATTTTCCGTCCGTTGTGCCGCAGCCGGGTGAGGAGTGGCTAAATTGTTATCGTCCGGGTGTCGACCCGGGCACCGCGGCAGACAGCCCCGCGGCATTTTGCGGTACCTTCGATCCCACGGGCTGGGAGAATCGCATCAATATTCCTGATTTCGATGGTTTGGTCGGTGGCGCGCTGACCACGCTGCCGCTCGCGGCCCGCACCAGCGAGCCCGTTGAGGTCGGTACTCGCCGCGAATCCCATCGTTTGATGTGGGATCTGACGCAAGGCATCGGTGATTGGGAATTGACGGCTCGGGCTGCGTATAACGACGACACTTTCAACCAGGCTTATGACTTGGATCATACTCATGTGCGCGTACTGTCTGGTCTGTTCAACTTTGAAGAGAACAAGACCGAAGAAGACTATGCGCTTGAGTTGCGCGTAGCGACGCCCGTGGAGTCTAAGATTCGCGGGTCCTTGGGCGTCTACTACTTCAACTATGATAAAAGCAGTCAAGTCCGCAGCCGCGTTGGTCCCTATGTGGCTTTGGGTGCGCAGTTTGAATGTCCCCGTTTAGACGATAATCCAGTTTGTGCCGGGCCTGGACCTTGGCCTGTTACCACGGCGTTTCCCCCCGCGACGCTAACGAGCACCGAAAACATTGCGGTATTCGGCAATGTCGATTGGGATATCAATGATCAGCTCAGTTTGGCCATCGAAACCCGTTGGGCGGACGATCGCAAAGAAATTATTGGCGGTAATAGTGCGGTTGATGACGTGAGCACCAAGGCGTTTACGCCGCGTGTGACCCTGCGCTACCAGACTAGTGACGAGTTTATGTTCTACGGTCTTATTGCCAAGGGCAACAAGCCCGCTGACTATAACGTCGAGTGTTATCGCTACGATTTTAATCGTTCAGCGACCGAAACCTGCCGTCAAGATGGCCTAGCCTTGGTTAAAGAAGAGGAGCAGATTACCTACGAAGTCGGTTTTAAGAGCGCATGGTTGGATCGTCGATTGACACTTAATTGGTCAGGCTTTTTTATTGATTGGGAAAATCAGGCTTTGTTCGTTTCTAGGTGTACTACCGATACCATCGGCGGCACAGAGCTTTGTTCAACGATCCGTCGCAATGCGGGTGAGACAGAGATCCTGGGGATGGAGCTCGAATCCAATTTCGTGCTGACAGACAGTTTGTTTGTCATCGCCAACTATGGCTATCAGAACGGCGAGATTCAAAAAGGCTTTGATCCAAACTGGGAGGACCTAACGGGCAACGGCGACGTAGCAGGTAAAGAGACGCCTAACGCACCTCAGCATTCAGGGGTGCTTGGCTTGGTCGTTACCAATCAGATTAACCAGGAGCTGGAATCCTTTCTGCGTACCGACTTCTCTTACGAAAGTAAGCGCTGGGTGCAAGCGGGTAACTTTAATAACTTGGGCGAGCGTAAGCTGGTCAATTTAAGGCTCGGCGTACGCGCCGATAACTGGACGCTCACGGGCTACGTGAATAACCTCCTCAATGATAATACGCCGCTGTCGGCGCTGCAGTTTTTTGATTTTGGTCGTACGCTGAGTAATGGCGTTAATCCTAATTTGTGGTCCTTGAATCCGCAGCGTGATCGTCATATGGGCGTTGAATTTCAGTATCGCTTTGGTGCGTGGTAGCGTCGGTGTCGGTGCGATAGACAGACGCCGAGCTCTCGAGGAGAGTGGGGGTGCTGATTGTTTTTTGGGCGCTATAGCCAGCGCCCTTGTGGCCTGTTTTCGTTTTGATCGGGCGCGATGGTCTCAAATGGTTTCGATGCAGCCGCTGGGATCATGCGTCCGACCAGGCAAGGTCAAGCAGCGCCCAGCGCGCTTCTTTAGCCGCTATGTAGTGGTTATCCTCGCGATTGCCGCGGAACGTCAAATGGTCTGGACCACGCGGCGATTCAGCCGGTTGAAAGTTGTGAAATTTCCGTCAGCTGTGCTTGCGTCGGTTGCCAGCTTGCGGCCGCCACATTGGATTTGACCTGCGCAGGCTTGGTGACACCGGCGATAACGCTGGGAATATAATCCTGCGCAGCAAGCCAACCGATGGCTAAATCCAACACGCTGCGACCGAGCTCATCGGCATAAGTGGCCAGGGCTTCTACCCGCTCCCAGCGTTCATCGGATACGAAAGCGCCACCGCCACCCCACTTGGAGAATCGACTGTCATCAGGCAGCGGTTGGTTCTTTCGGTACTTGCCGGTCAACAGCCCACTCTCCAAGGGGAAGTAAGGCAGGATGCCCACGCTGTGTTTTTGCGCCACCGGTAGTAAATCTGTTTCTAGTTCTCGATAAAGTAGGCTATAGCGATTTTGCGCCGTTACGTATCCCGCGCCAGTCGCCACATCTGCAGCGCTTGCCAACATATCGCCGGTGTAATTAGAGCAGCCGATATGGCGGACTTTGCCTTGTTTGACCAGATCTTCTAAAGCGCGCAAGGTTTCTTCCGTGGGCGTGCCGGCATCGGGAAAGTGATGTTGGTATAAATCTACGTAGTCGGTGTTTAATAAGCCTAGACTTTTTTCAATCGCCTGCGTGATGTAGTGGGCAGACCCCCCGCCTTCCACGGGGCCACGGCCGCCTGCGCCAAACTTTGTGCCGATAACGACTTGCTGCCGGCGATTGCCGAGGGCCTCTGCCAGCAATGCTTCTGACTTACCGTGCGGGCCGCCATAAATATCGGCAGTATCAAAGAAATTGACGCCCGCCTCCAAGGCGCTGTCGACGATGGCGGTGGTTTGTTGTTGATCGCACATCTGCCCAAACATCATGCAGCCAATACCCACCGAGGACACACTGATGTCACTGCGGCCAAGACGTTTCATTTCCATTGACGGTACCTAACTCTCGGTTATTGAAAAGAGCGGAATTCTAGATCAGTAGGAGGGTAAGACGCGAGTAGATAGACACCTAGCTTTGCAGGGGTTCAGCACCGTTCTGTGGCGAAGGGTCCGGAGACTTGATTCTCACGATGATTGCGAATACCAACAGAACGCCATTTAACAGCCCCATGAGTTTAAACGGTGCGCCTTGCCCGATGTTGTCAAAGACCCAGCCACCCAGACCGCTAGCCACCACGATGCCCACGGCACCGAACAAATTGAACGCGCCGACGACCGCGCCGCGTAAGCTGGCTTTTGCCTCTTGGCCTAGCAGCGAGCCACCGGCAATGATCACACTGATTTCGCCCATGCCCAGCAGAATCGCCAGGGGGATTGCACCCGGCCCCATGGGATTGCTGACTTGCCCCATTACGCTGTAGCCGATGGCGGCTATGCCCAGGGCGATGCAAATGGCAGTCATGCGATTAGTACGATCTGCGATGACGCCCATAAAAGCGGCCCAGCCCAAGGCTGCTAGCTGCACAATGCCGAACAATTTAAAGCCCTGGCCGGTGGCTGCCGCCGTGTCTAGACCTGATTCGATGCCATATTGCGTGACCCACAGGGTCAAAAAACTACCGATAATGACTAGGTCTCCGCGGCCAATAAAGGCTGCGCCAAACGCTATGGCGAGGCGGGGGCTGTATCGTGCTTCGTTAAGCCCCGCCAGGAATTGCGGCAGAATTTTTACCGGTTCTTGATCGTCCCGAATATGGCGAGGTAATCCGAGCCATAAAATGCCGGCGGCAACTAAACAGAGTAGGGCAGCAGACCAAAAACTGAGCCGGCCAGCCATAACGGGCCCATAGCCTCGATCCTGAAAAAATTCGGGTGCACTGCCCAGTACAAATGTCGCTATGAACAGAATGCCCAGCCCTTGAAGAATATTGTTGGTCGCAATCCATTTTCCGCGGGATAGTTCTTGCGGGGTATCTTGTACGCTGATGCTCAGCATGACCGGCACCACGGCGAGACCAACGGCAAACAATGCACGAAACAAGTAAAGTTGGAGTTCGTTACTGGCGAATGCGAATAGCACATAGCCAACGGCGGTAATACAAAAGCCAATGACAAACACGATTCGCCGGCCCGCGCGGTCGGCCCAGGCACCTACCAGTCCCATTAGGCAGACCGAAATGACTTCTGCGATGGTGACCATGGTACCGGTGACCGTACCTTGCCGGCTCGTTGGGATGCGCACCATTTCGTTCAGCACGTAGGGCTGAATCAGCGAAATAAACACGGTCATGGCAATGCTGATGAACGATGCAAACAGCACCGTTGCCGCATTGCTGCGGCTTAGACCCGCGCGAATCCAGTAGGGCCCAATCTTGAGCCCTGATTGGTCGGGTCTAAAGTTCAACAGGGTCTCTCGGGGTCGGCGATGGCCACCCGGTGCATGATGCGGCGTTCGCTGTAGAAGTCGGCAATGCCCCGGTGGATGGTGCAGCGGTTGTCCCAAAAGGCCAAGGAGCCTTTTTGCCAACGAAAACGGCAGAGCAATTCCTCTTGAACGCAGTGCTGGTATAAATATTCCAGCACTTGTTTACTTTCCACTTCTTCCAATTCCTTGATGCGCCAGGTCATTAGCGGGTTGACGTAAAGACATTTTCGTTTTGTCTCGGGGTGAGTTCGGACCACGGGATGTTCGACGGCCGGCGTACGATCACGAAAAGATTGCCATCTTTCAGGCCCGTATTGTTTCAGAATGCCCGGGCCCATGATTTCCACGAGATCGTGTATCCCCGTGAGCTCACCCAAAAACTTTTGCATAGGCCTGGATAACAGATCGTAGGCCAAATACATATTAGCCCATGCCGTATCACCGCCCCGACTGGGGACTTGCATGGCATAGAGTGCTGAACACTTTTGGGGAAACTCGCGGAAGCTATTGTCACAGTGCCAGTTGATATCCGTGCCCAACTGGCCGTAGTCCTGCATGTCTTGAACCCGAATATGGGGGAATGCTTCTAGGGTCGGAATGAAAGCTGATGGCTCTGTTGCTCCGAAGCGCGTACCGAAGGCGAGGTGTTGTTCGGGTGTTAGGTCTTGGTCACGGAAGAATAGAACTAGGTACTCAAGCCATGCGGCTTTAAGTTGCGTGAAGGTGTCGTCATCCAGCGCTTGTGCCAGATCCAGGCCCTTGATAGTTGCGCCCAGCGCGCCCGTTTCGGGAGTTAACTTGAACTTGGAATACTTCATGCACCTGCCCAGTGTCGCTGCCAAGTATTGCTACGGTCGGGCCGATCATGGATCAGGTCAGAATCCTTGGCAATTTTCGTCGGTTTTTTGTCCAAAGTGCCGATGCGACGGCGCAACAGCCAACAGGCTCTTAGATCGAGCTTGTTAAAATTGAGCGAACCAGGGAATAGTGCTAAAACTAGCTATTTGCTGAGCGGCAAACTCAATGAGCAATCTAACGGCTAAGATTGCAAGCTCACCGGCTGCGGGTTGGTTTAGCTTGCTGCTGGTCTTGAGCGGGCTGGCTCTGGGCCATAGCGTGGTGGTGCTGCAATGGCATTTTACCGGCGGGCATTCGGCCGTAGACACCCTGGTTTCAATGGCCCTGGGTACGGCGGGCGTGATATTCGTTTGGCGTGGGCTGAGCCGGTCTGAAAACCAAGCAACCATCATGGGTTATCTCGGCGGGAATTTAATCTGGGTCGGTTTCTTTGAATGGACCTGGCACTTTTTCGGCAACTTGCTGAAGCTGGAGCCGGTGATGGACAGTGGCTTTGAGATTTTGGCCCCCGGCTTACAAATGATTCAGGCCACCGGGTTGCTGGTCATCGTCATGCTGATTTTTCTGGGTTCCAATAAGGATACCCGCTGCCGAATGTTTATGTGGTTTCATCGGAACTTAAGAATTCGGCCTGGTCGAATGACAGCGGGTTACAAGAGACAGTTTTCGCGCATTACTGCCATGGAGACCGTCTTCCTAATTTGGTTTATTTATCTTTGCGCCATCATCATTAATGATCCTCGCTTGATTAAATACGATTCAGTGGCGGCCATGGTCATCACCGTCGCGTTCGTCATTTGGGGTGTTTACCTGGCGAATAAGCTCAGGAAGGTAAGGACTTTGGGCGCGGCCTTTCGGTATGCGATTCCCACGGGAAGTATTCTGTGGTTGCCCCTCGAGGCGTTTTCACGGTGGGGTCTGTATCCGGAGATATGGATTAAGCCCTTGGATTACATCGTCCCCATGAGTCTAATCGCGGTTTTCTTCGTGATGGGTTGTACGATGATCTTTATTTCTGAGCGGTCAGCCGGAGCCGAGGCCTTAACTCAAACCGCCTGATCATTTGAACTGGGTGCTTTATTCAGGCGGCGTCTACGGTCGCCAATCTTCATCTGATTGGTCCCCGGAGCCCGACCTGGTTAGTATGTTGCCGTGGCTACTAGGATAGTGGGCCGTAGGGTCCGGGTTTGAACTGCATGCGTCCTGCTTCCAATACGCGCGTCGACACTTCGGTCAAAAGTCCCCGATATATCCAAGTTTATTCCGCCGTTCGGGATTGGATTTATAGCGGCCGCTACAAGCCCGATAGTCGCTTGCCCACGGAAAGTGAGCTGTGCGAGTTGTTCGGCGTGTCCCGAATCACGACGCGTAAAGCCGTTGACATGCTGGCGGATGAGGGTCTCGTTGTGCGTTATCCTGGCCGGGGCAGCTTTGTGGTCGAAGACCTTGCGGATGCGCCGGTCCTTGGCGATATGGAGCAATTGCTGCTGAAGGTTGAGCGTCTAGGCAAGAATACGGCCATTGCCGACCCCAGGGTCACCGAGGAAGTTGCGGATGCGCAAGTTTGCAAGGACCTTGAACTGGATGAAGGCGCCACGGTTCAGTGTGCGTCGCACGTCCGGCTTCTCGATGGCAAGCCAATTGGTTACGTTATTACCTATATTCCTTCAGACCTAAAAGTTCGCTTCGATCTACAAGAGTTAAACGCCAGCCCGATGCTCACGCTGCTCGAGCGCAAAGGCGTTGATGTTGCATTCGCTGATCAGGTCATTAGCGCCAGCTTGGCGGACGGGCGCTTGGCTTCCCTGCTCAATACCACCGTCGGCGCGCCCTTGTTGCAGGTGCGCTTGGTGGTATTTGATAGTGAGCGACGACCCGTTGAACGCTTGGTAGCCTGGTACTTGGCCGAACAATATCACCATCACATTCGCTTAAAGCGTAAACGGGGGCAGTGACCCCGGCGTTTCGACTCTGCTCTAGAATGTCCATCGCACATTTGGCGGCTAAATGAAAATAGGCAAGCCAGTTTTGCTACAAATTCACAAACTCTGGGGCAGCTACCCTGAATATTGCTGCAATCATCTGTGGTAAAAGTCGGGGAAATGCGAAATTACAATAATGCTGTCGCGGAATTGCCAGGACCCAGCTGGGCGTATTGATTGAGCTTTCAGTTTTGCAACTGAGCCGGCGTTCACCGATTGGCGCTTTTCATTGTGCTACCTAGTGAGCATCTAGCTCACGGGTGCGGAATCAATGAGCATGACCTGGAACTTCCCCAGTCCTTCGCGGAGCTTTTTTGCCTTGGCATATTCGGGCGAGTGCCAGAATCGCTCAGCCGCTTCTCGGTTTGGCCATTCTGATACCAGTGCACTGGGTGATTCACAGAGTCCATTTTCTAGAAATGTCCCCTTGATACCCTTAAGAATATAACGACCACCAAATTTTTCAACGAGCGGCGGCACCGTCGCGCCATAACCTGCAAGGAATTTTTCGCGATCGTAGACTTCGCCAATGACGATCATATAACAACGCGTTTCAGCCATGGTTTCTCTCTTCGCGGCATTTGCCACACGGGTTAGCGGGTATTTACTAGACAGTTAAGTATAGTGGCAAGCCACCATGTCGCCAGTAACGGTTTGCTTGTTGACTGGTGTTTGACTGATGCACTGGGCGGTCGCTTTCGGGCAGCGAGTCCGGAACACGCAGCCGGAGGGTGGATTCATGGGCGACGGTAGCTCGCCTTCCAAGGCTTGAATCGATTCAAGAACATTGAGTCCAGGATCCGGTCTGGGTACGGCTTTGAGTAAAGCTTGAGAGTAGGGGTGTTTAGGCGCCTTGAAGAACTCATCGCGAGTAGAGAGTTCCACGGCCTGGCCCAGATACATCACTAGGATTCGGTGGGCCATGTATCGCACGACAGACAGGTCGTGACTAATGAATAGCATTGCAACACCCGTGTCGCGTTGCAAATCGCGCAACAAATTGCAAATTTGTGCTTGAATGGAAACATCCAGGGCACTGACCGGTTCGTCACAGATAATAATCTTCGGTTGTAGGATCATCGCGCGCGCGATGCTCACCCGCTGACACTGCCCGCCGCTAAACTCGTTGGGGTAGCGTTTTGCCAATGCTGATTGCAGGCCTACTCGCTCCATCATGTTAGCCGCGGTTTGATCGCGCTGCCGGGCAGTCATATCGGGTGAGTGTATGCGCAAGGGCTCGGCGATGATTTCGCCCACGGTCATACGCGGGTTGAGGCTAGACAGCGGGTCCTGAAATACGACTTGCAATTCTTTGCGTATGGCGACCAGTTCGTTGCCGTTAAGCTGGCAAAGGTTGCGGCCTTTGTAGAGCACGCGGCCTGCGTTGGGCTTGACTAGCTGTAAGATTGCACGGCCCAATGAAGATTTGCCGCAGCCTGTTTCGCCGACGATGCCCAGGGTTTCGCCTGGATTAATTTCGAAGCTGATGTTTCTAACCGCTTGCAGGGCTTGTTTGCCACTGCCAAACAAGCCCTTGCCGGCGATGGGATAGAGGACGCTCAGATTTTCGATTTTTAGTAAAGACGCGCTCACTACAATTAGTCCAAGTGACAGGCCCAGGTATGCGCGCCATGCCGGTCAATCAATTCAGGTTTTTCCTGCCAACAGCGGTCCATCGCATGTTCGCAACGCGCTGCGAAGGCACAGCCGGGGGGTAAGTGTTCTAGGTCGGGCGGTTGTCCGGCGATGGCGGGTAGGTCGATGTTCGGGTCGCCGTCTAGATTGGGCATGGAGCGTAATAGTCCGGCGGTGTATGGGTGTCTAGCTTGATTAAAGAGTTCGCGGGTATTGCCAATTTCCACAGCTTGTCCGGCATACATGATAAGCACCCGATCACACAGGCCCGCCACGACGCCGAGATCATGGGTAATCATCACAATGGCTGTGCCGGTGTGGCGTTTCAAACCATCTAGCAAGCGCAATATTTGTGCTTGCACCGTCACATCTAAGGCAGTGGTGGGTTCATCAGCAATCAATACATCAGGCTTGCAGAGCATGGCCATGGCGATCATTACCCGCTGGCGCATCCCGCCAGAGAGCTCAAAGGGGTAAGCGTCGATGCGATTCTCCGGGTCCGGTATTTTCACGATGTCCAGAATTTCCAGCGCTTTTTTACGCGCCTCTGCCCGGCTTGTTTTTCGGTGGCGAATTAGTCCTTCTGTCAGTTGGTCACCAATGCGCAGACTGGGGGTTAGACTCGATAGCGCGTCTTGAAAAACCATCGTGAACCGGTTACCGCGTAGTGCATCAAGTTTCTGCCGCGGTATATTCAAGATTTCTTGATCCCGGTAGCGCACGGACCCCGTAGCCATACCGTTGGGCGCCAGCAAGCCGAGCATGGCCAAGAAGCTTTGGGTTTTTCCCGAACCTGATTCGCCGACCACGCCTAAGCATTCCCCCGGTTGTAGATCGAAGGACAAATGGTTTACAGCGCAGACTTCGCCTCCGTCTGTGTGAAAACGCACATCCAACTCTCGACAAGTAAGGATTGCGGTCATGGCTAGCGCCCCTGCGGATCTAGAGCGTCGCGTAGACCGTCACCGATGAAGTTAAAACAAAACATCGTGATTGCCAGCATTGTGGCTGGAAAGAACAGCAACCAAGGCGCATTATCGATCTGGCCAGAGCCTTGCGAGATCAATAGCCCCCAACTGGTCAGCGGTTCCTGGACGCCCAGGCCAATGAAGCTGAGATAGCTTTCGACCACGATGTTGGTGGGTATTAATAAGGTGACATAGACAATCACGGGTCCCAAAACATTGGGGATGATGTAACGACGCAGAATCGCCCCTTTCGACATGCCGATCGCCACTGCCGAGTCAACGTATTCTTTGGATTTAACAGTTAATGTTTGACCCCGCACGATACGTGACATGGTCAACCATTCCACCGCGCCAATAGCAATAAACACCAGAAATATATTTCTGCCGAATACCGTCACCAAAATAATAATGAAGAAAAGTAAGGGCAGCGAGTAGAGCACGTCGACGATGCGCATCATGAAGCCATCTAGACGGCCACCAAAAAACCCCGCAATGGCCCCATAGCTTACGCCAATGACCAAGGCGACGAGGGTGGTAAGCAGTCCGATGCTTAAAGAAATTCGCCCACCGTAAAAAACTCGCACAAATAAATCGCGACCGTTGGCATCAGTCCCGAACCAGTGGAAGTCGTCGAAGGAGGGCGGTGCGAGAATTTTCTCCCAGGATGCGTCTTCGATGCCGTGCGGCCAGACTATGGGAATGATGATGGCTGTCAAGGCGATGAAAACCAGCACATAAATACTGCCCATGGCCGCGCGGTTACGCTTGAAACGAGCGGCGGCCTGCCGCCAGAGTGACTGCGGAGCATCACCGGATGCAGCTCGCGCAACAACTTCGGAGTCCAGAAGCTTAGCGTTGGCGCTGGTCATTGGTAGGACCGCCTGACCCGAGGGTCCAGAGCAGCGTAGGCAAGGTCCGAGAGCAGGTTCAACACGATGATCAGGCTGGCATAGATCACCACGACGCCCATCACTAGCGGATAGTCACGATTCAGTGCGCCCTGCACAAAATAACGTCCCACGCCTGGTAGATTGAAAATCAATTCAATTACCAGCGAGCCAGTCATGATGCCCGCCAAAGCGGGACCCAGGTAGCCAATCAATGGAATCAAAGCTGGCCTTAACACATGTCGTCGAACGATATAGCCTTCGCTTAATCCTTTCGATCGCGCGGTGCGGACAAAATCCGCGCGCAGTACCTCGAGCATGCCGCCGCGTACCAGCCGCGCAATGATGGCGATTTGCGGCAGCGCTAGCGCGGTTACGGGTAGAATCATGTTCGCCAGCGCGCCGTCATTCCAGCCAGCCACGGGTAGTAGCTTCAAGTACAAGCCGAAAAACAAAGCAAGAATCGGTGCTATGACAAAGCTCGGCAGTGCGATTCCGGTCATGGCCAACGCCATGACGGCATGATCTAGCAACGAATTTTGTCGTAAGGCAGCAATGCAGCCTGCCAGTCCGCCGACAATCAGCGCGACCAACATCGCACTGACGCCCAATTTAATACTCACAGGAAGACCGATGGCCACGAGTTCGGTCACGCTGAAATCTTTATAGACCAGTGAAGGCCCGAAGTCGCCGCGTATGGCCTTACTGACATAGATTTTGAACTGCTCGATGATGGGCTTGTCCAGATCATAGGCGGCGCGAATGTTCTCCAGTACCTCCGGTTCTAGATCCGCCTCGGCATCGAATGGTCCTCCAGGGGCAGAATGCATTAGAAAGAAGGACGCGGTGGCAATCACCAGCAAGGTCGGGACAGCGATGAGCAGCCGGCGTAGCGTGAAGTTGATCATCCGAGTCTTGGGCCTTTGCGCATGCGGCGAGAATACCGGTAATGCAGGCCATCTTCATCCGCTGTATCAGATCGTTCCATTCTTGGCGATGGACGGCAGGTTTTTCGGCGGGGCAGTATGGTGCGCGGAAATGCGCGGGACAAAAAAAGAGTAAAAATGGCCTCGAGGGTTTTGGCTGGCGGTGGGTGGACCGCAGATCCTGCCATCGCAAGGAGCGTCCATGTCTTGGCCGCGCAGACCTGCGGTCAAAGGCCGTGGCAGTGTAAACTCAATTCTTGAACCTGAAGGGGTAACTATGGCCACTCGTGCTACATCCGCTGGTATCGTCAGGGCGAAAATAACAACCGGTGACGAGTACATCGCCAGCCTGAGGAATCGTAATCTAAAGGTCTATTTAGCAGGTGAGCTGGTGGACGAGCCCGTGGATCATCCCATTATTCGCCCTTCAATAAACGCCGTTGCCCAGACCTATGATTTAGCCGCAAGCAACCCTGAGTTGGGCACTGTGCGGTCTCCCTACACGGGGGAGCGGATTAACCGTTTTCTGCACATTGCTCAAAGCCCAGGGGACTTGGTCAATCAGAATAAGATGCAGCGGCGCCTGGGGCAGCGCACCGGCACCTGCTTTCAACGCTGTGTCGGCATGGATGCATTAAACGCCTTGCATTCAGTAACATTTGAAATCGACGCCGCCCACGGTAGCTCCTACCACCAGCGTTTTATCGATTTTGTTCGCTTGGCGCAGAGTGGCGGCTATGTGATTGGCGGGGCCATGACCGACGTAAAAGGTGACCGCAGTAAAGCACCCCACGAGCAAGACGACAGCGATTTGTATTTGCATGTCTCGCGCCGAACAAAAGAAGGGATCTATGTCAGTGGCGCGAAGGCCCACCAAACCGGCTGTATCAATTCGCATTGGTTGATCGTCATGCCGACCTTGCGATTGGTCGAAGCCGACCGCGATTTTGCTGTGGTTGGCGCCATTCCGGCAGACGCGGAAGGCATTACCTACATCTATGGTCGTCAGTCTTGCGATAGCCGGGCTTTGGCGGGCGGCATCGACACCGGCAATGAGAAATTTTCTGGCCAAGAAGCCATGATCATTTTTGACGACGTGTTCATTCCTAATGAATATCTTTTTATGGACGGGGAATACGAATTTGCCGCCATGCTGGTGGAGCGTTTCACCTGCTATCACCGTCGCAGTTATGTGTGTAAGTCCGGTGTGGGTGACGTCCTCATCGGTGCGGCAGCCACCATTGCCGACTTTAATGGCGTTGAGAAAGCGTCCCATATTCGTGACAAGCTGGTTGAGATGACCCACCTGAATGAGACGATTTACAGTACGGGCATTGCCTCGAGTTATCAGGCCAGCGAAATGTCCTCGGGCGTGTTCTTGAATGACGACATGATTGCCAACGTCTGCAAGCATCATGTGACCAAGCTGCCCTATGAGATTGGACGTTTGGCGCAAGATCTTGCCGGCGGGCTCATGGTGACTTTGCCGTCACAAGAGGACTTAGGGCATCCCGAAATCGGTGCTGTGATTCGCAAATACCTGAAAGGTCGTAAAGAGATCGCCGTAGAAGACCGCATGCGTATTTTACGATTGATTGAAAATATGACCCTTGGTCGCAATGCCGTTGGCTACCTCACGGAATCCATGCATGGGGCCGGATCCCCCCAGGCGCAACGGATACAAATTGCTCGGCAGGCACAGCTAGAATTCAAAAAATGCTTGGCGAAGACTTTGGCGGGTATAGCCCCTGAGTCCGCCGAAGAAGTATCGCAGGATTTACTCGATTACATGTCGCGAGTTTTTGCGCCGGCAAACGCCAAGCCCAGTTAGTAATAACGCTGTTGGTGCCGTGGCAAGGCTTAGTTTTACAATGTTCTAGGCGCCTCTAGAATTTTTGATGCGGTGAATATGCCTGTTGGTCAATCCGGATTTGTTGTGAGTCCTCTGCGTTCTAGCGAGTTCCGCAAACTTTTTGCCGCTCAGGTCATCGCCTTGGTCGGCACTGGTTTATCTACGGTTGCGCTGACCTTGTTGGCCTACGATTTAGTGGGGGGCAATGCGGCGGCGGTTTTGGGTACCGCGCTGGCTTTCAAGATGATCGCCTATGTGGTTTTCGCGCCCATCGTCGGCGGCCTCGCTCACCGGTTTGCGCGCAAGCCTTTTCTGATTGCGATGGATCTGGTCCGGGCTGGTGTGGTGTTGTTGATGCCGCTCGTGACCCAGGTTTGGCAGATTTACCTGCTGATCTTTCTGCTTAATCTTTTTTCGGCTGGCTTCAAGCCCGTATTTGCGGCAACCATTCCGGATATCTTGCCGGATGACCGCAGTTATACCCGCGCTTTGTCCATGTCCCGACTGGCCTATGACTTGGAAAATTTACTAAGTCCCACAATTGCTGCAATTGCGCTGGCATTCCTGACCTATACGGGGCTTTTCATTGCGAATTCCATCGCATTTTTGCTGTCAGCCATGTTGATCGCCTTGACCGTCTTACCTGCCGGTCTTCGGGTCGTGAGGTTGGGCAGTGTCTGGAGTGAAATCAGTTTTGGCAGCTTGGCCTATTTCAAGACCCCAAGATTGCGTGGTTTGTTCGTTCTATATTTAGCGGTGGCGAGCGCCAGTGCGATGCTGATTGTGAACACGGTGGTTTACGTTAAAGAGTATCTGGGTTTGCCTTCGGCCAGCGTCGCCGTCGCCATGGGTGCGGCCGGCTGCGGTTCCATGTTGGCGGCGCTAACGCTGCCGAAAATCCTCGATCGGGTACCGGATCGGCCCATTATGCTGTTGGGTGTGCTGGTGATGGCCATCGGCGTCGGCTTGATCGGCGTCAGTCCGAGTTTCATGGCCATGTTGCCCATTTGGTTTGCGGTTGGTTTAGGTTGGTCGCTAGTCCAAACCCCAGCGGGGCGTGTGGTCAATCGCTCCGCCTCCGCGGCGGATCGCCCAGCGTACTTTTCAGCGCAGTTTGCGCTGTCGCATGCGTGTTGGTTGCTGTTCTATCCGCTGGCGGGTCAGCTAGCAGTACGTTTGGGCATCGAAACCACCGCGCTTTACTTGGCCGGCGGAATATTTTTGTTCGGCTTGCTGGCGGCTTGGCTATGGCCCGCCAGCGATAGCGAGGTGTTGGAGCATCAGCATGCGTCAGTCAGCCACATGCATGAGCATCAACATGATGATGGTCATCACGAGCACGGCCATGATGACGACGAGGCCCATGTCCACGAGCACCAGCATGCCCCCGTCAGACATTCCCACGCCTTTGTCATCGATGACCATCATGGGGCTTGGCCGACGCCACCCTAGCGGCATCGGGGCTGAGGTAACGATATTTAGCGTGATCTGTACATATCCCATGACGATCGGCAACAGCTGAGCGTTCGTTGTTGGGCGCATAAGGTCTTTGCTTTTTTTTCGTGCGAGTAGACGACTTGGTCCGGGGTGGCGCGTTCACCTGCGATAGGTTTTTAGCGGATTAACAATCCGCCAACGTAATAGATAAGCCGCGACAACAAGAATTTTTTCCAGCCTCGCTGTGCCCAGTCGTCATGCTTGCGCTAATCAGTGTCAGCAGGGCTGGCATGGTCATCATTTATTTTCCTCCATTTCCTGTTAGCAAATATCTGTCGCCGCGCGACTGAGCAGCGGCTAAATAATCTGATTTCCCGTCGTAGGTCCGCAAGGCAAATACCGGTATTTCTTGCTGAACAACGCCGAAAAGGTGGTGGGTCAACGTTGTTCGAGGCGCTATATATATGGCTTACCGATTTTGCTTTAGCCGCCATGGCCTAAGCCAGTAGCCAGATAATAGGCGCTGTCGATGAGAAGCCCGTAGGCTTGAGCGAGCATCCAGCAGGAATACCTGTACACAAACAAGTTCGCAAGCTAGATACAACAAACATGTACCTGCACGAGTTGGCAACACTACTTCCCGCAATAAAAACAGCGGCGACGAGGCTTGATTGTGATCCCCGGCTGCATTGGTATCCACTTGCCCAGAGTTCTCAGTTGCGCAAGAGGCTATTGCTGCGGCGCTATTTGCTAGGCGTGGAACTTGTTCTATTTCGTGACGCCGCGGGAAAGGTGAGGGCGCTGAAGGACAGCTGTCCGCATCGTGCCGTGCCCTTGTCCAACGGCAGACTGGTCAGCGGTAACTTGGTCTGTGAGTACCATGGCTGGACGTTTAACCCGCAGGGTCAGTGCGTAGAAATTCCATCTCTCGATAAGGGTCGGCGAATACCAGGGCGTGCCTGCGTGCAAGCTTTTCCCTGCGAGGAATCTGACGGTGCGATCTGGGTGAGCCTGACGCCTGACAGGGAGAATCGGCCACCGATTCTTGGGTTTGTCGCGCCGGCTAAGCATGGTCCTTGGGTCTATGTCGATCGCATCACCACCTTGGATTCGAACATCGAGTTTAGTGTTGAGCAGACCATTGATCCCGCCCATACAAATCAGCTACACAAATCATTCTTGTTTGGCGACCGGGTAACGGGCTTCGTGGATCATAAGCGGTCCGATGAGGTTAGCTTAGTCGATGAGAGTGATATAGACGCCGGGTATCTGCGTGCCCGGGCTAGGTGGGTGGGTCAGCAGGGCAATAGCAGCATTTGTTATACCGTCACCGCGCCTTATCGGGTTGTGGCCGACATCTCAAGTGGGGGCTCCGACCATAAACTATCGATTCAATCCATTCATGTGCCGTTGGCGGAGCGAAAAACCCACATCTATATCCGTGCCTACTACAACATGTGGACAAACTCGTTACTGAACTACCTGGCGAAAAAGTTTGCCCTGGTGATGAGTAAGCCGCTGATGGCCGACCACATGCGAGCGGCCCGTGGCAGTCAAAGCTGCTATGACCGTGGTGACCGCAGCAAAATGCTGGTCGAGGCAGATTTGCTCGTTGCCCAATTTCGCAGGATTGCGAAAGCGCGAGAAAAATACGGTCTTTGGAACAAGGATGGCGTGGGCGAATTCCTCGCGAGCAATCGACGGGCGGGGGCCGGTCTTGAAGATTCGTTGACGCGGATTGAACGGATCGGTCGCCAATGAAGTCGAAGGCAGGGCTGCTCGTCGCGTACTCATGATTTCCTCAGCGAGATTGCTGGGTCCCAGTCAAGCGGATACCCACGGTGGACCGATGGAGCGGCCTGAACGCTGGCTATTGTGCGTATTCGGTGTATGGCTACTCATGGCCCTCGGCGGTACGCTCATCGGTAACTACGCGCATGACGCGGCCTTTAGGTCAGTTTTCGCCGTTCCCGACGCGGCCAAGTTTGCCCGCTTTGGCATGATTGTGATTGCGACAATTCTTGTCTACTTGCCACTGGGTTTAGCGGTCGAAAAGCTTGGTCTGAACGTCGCTTTTACCCGCAAGACCGGGCATATCATTGGCGTGTTTATTCTGCCGCTGATCTCAGTACCGGCGTTAGTGGACAACGGCGATCTGTACAGGGAGTGGTACCAGACGATGGTCTGGCAATCTATTGCCATAGTGGTGGTTCCCTACAGTTTATTTATTCGGCCGATACGCTCTCGAATCAGAATCTTCTACTATTGTATGCGGGCTATAGATCGTCCCGAAGATAGGCCCTACACGCTGCTTTGGTTCTGTTCTCAGATTCTTGCTACCAGCATCATCCTGGTGCCCATGACGCAATACTTTGTGCATGTAGATCGCTGGTCTTTGTACTTGATACCAGCGATGGCCTGTGGACTAGGTGATGGTCTTGCCGAACCTATTGGCAAGATGTTTGGACGCCGTGGCTATGTGGCGAGAGGTTTTTTGACTCGCCGACGTTACCGCAGAACCTATGTGGGTTCTGCCTGTGTCGGCCTTTTTACCGCCTTGGGTGTTGTATTGAACATTCGTGTGCTCAGCACCGAACAGTTCATTTTTCTAATTGCCACCGTACCCGCGGCCATGATGATTACCGAGGCGCTTTCTCCGCACACCTGGGATAACTGGTTCATGTATATCGTTTGCCTAGCGCTGATCTGCATCGCTCTCTATTAGTGGTGCAAGCTGAATGAACCTTGACTCAAAGCAGGTAACAACGGGGCGACGGCGGCTAGGCTCCTTAGCGGTGTCGGCGGGCTTAATCCTTGCTATCGCAGCCACGGTGTATTTGATTTTCATTACCCGACCGCAAGTCGAGCCATTACACAACTCCGAGAAAATATGGCGCGTCGATGCCCAGCGTATTCAGCATCGCAGTATCCAGCCGGAGCTTAGGCTCATGGGCATGGTTGTTGCGCAACGCGCGAGTGAAATACGTGCGCTTGTTAACGGGGTTGTGACGGAAGTTGGCGAGAATCTAAAGCCCGGTGGCGAAGTGTCCAAGGGCGAGCTGTTGGTGGCCGTCGATGTCTTTGAGTATCGAACAACGCTCCAAGAACAAGAAGCGGGGTTGCGGGAGTCACTGGCCCGAGAGAAGTTTTTGCTTAGTCGACATCGCCGCTTGTCTGAGTTGGCAGAGCATAACCTGGTGTCGCCGGCAGCGATAGACGAGTCAGTTGCCGATGTTGCCGGGCAACGGGCCGCCGTTGAGCAGCACCGCTTACGTATTCGGCGTATTCGGCGCGACATTAGGAATTCGCGGCTTGCGTCTCCTTTCCAGGGCTTGGTCGAGTCGCCGTCGGCTCAGATTGGCAAGCGTTTAAGTGTCGGGGACCCCATCGCGACCTTGATCGATCAGGCGAGTCTTGAAGTGCGTTTTTCCCTCTCTAAAACCCAATTCGGCAGCTTGCTGGCCGATGAGGCGCCTTTTATTGGTCGCCGGGTACAGATTGACTGGCGGCTCGGCGATGAGCTTGTGTCTTATCCGGCGACTATCGACCGTTTGGGTTCTAAGATTAATAGCCATATCAATGGCGTCGACGTTTTTGCCGTCATCGATAAACCAATGCGTAAGAGTCGTTTGCGCAGCGGAGCTCTAGTGCAAGTACGTTTACCGGGGCGGCGTTACGCCGGCGTATTTGCAATTCCGGAGCAAGCGCTCCTCGGTGCGGACAAAGTTCGCATCATTAGGGATCATCGGGTTTACTCGACAAGCATCGAGGTTGTCGGCAGCTATCAGTCCATGCTGTTGGCACGGGGCTTTAGTGGTGGGCCGGTGGCAGATGGCACGGTCGTGGTCACGACGGCAAGCCAAGAAATTCTTGATGGCGCACAAGTAACTGTCGTCAAGCTCACGCACGACGGCCAAGACCTTGCCCGTGACAAAGAGCCAGGCGGCAAGCTCGCTTTTCAACAAGTCCATTGAAAAACGCGAGATCGAAATTCTTATGCGTCCGGTAGATGAATTGAGCAGTTACTCAGGCCCCATTGAGTATTTTTTGCTGCACAAAAATGCCGCCAACTTGCTGTTGCTGCTAATGACTCTCAGTGGCCTTTACGGGGCTTCGCAGCTGAGTCATCAGTCCATGCCTGATTCCGATATCCATGCGATCACAGTGCAAATACCCTGGCCGGGCGCCAGTCCGGAAGATGTTGAGAGGGGCTTGCTCCTTGAGGTCGAGCGTGAGCTGCGCTTTGTCGATAAGCTTCGCCAGCTCAATTCATTTGCATACGAAGGCGGTGCGCTGATCAGCATTGAGTTTAGCTTTGATGCGTCTATGCCAAAAGCGCTATCGGACGTTCAAGCCGCAATGAGTAGAGTGATTACGCTTCCGGAGGATGCCGAAAGCCCGATCATCAGCCAGCCCTTGTTTCGCGATACTGTCGTCAGTCTCGAAATGCATGGGCCGTATTCCGAAGCGAGCCTAAAGAGATTTGCCAGAGATTTCCGTGACCGGCTGCAGCGGGAGAACGTTAAGCAAATAGAAATTATCGGTGTGAGGCATCGCGAGATGCTGGTTGGCGTTTCCGATTCGCTGTTACGCCAGCTTGGGATGTCGATTCACGAAATTGCTAATAAAATCGGCCTGCATAGCGTTAGTCGGCCTGCGGGTAGCGAAACTGCATCGGGGTATTCAAAGTCCATTCGGCCAACGGCCCTCGCGCAATCTGTTGAGTCTTTATCGGCGATAGAGATTCGTTCCTTTGATTCTGGCGAAAAAATTTTTCTCGGCGATATAGCGCGGGTTGAACGGCGGTATGTGGAGCAGCAAGCATTCCGTCGGGTCGGCGATGCGCCGTCCGTTCTTATCAAGGTCTATCGCGGCCGTGGCGAGGACTCCATCGCGGTCATGCGCAAAGTTCAGAAGTTCTTAGACGACTATCGACTTGATTCGCCCAAGCAACTACAGATCAGCATCCATAACGATGCGGCGGCCGTGGTAAAGGACCGCCTGGAGATGCTTGCCCTAAACGGTGTCTATGGCCTTTTGATTGTGCTGTTGCTGTTGTTTATTTTTTTGCCGAAGCATTTTTCCACCTGGGTTGCCGTCGGAATCCCCGTGTCGCTCATGGCCAGCTTGGGGATTATGCAAGCGCTAGGCATGTCGCTAAACATCGTGAGCATTTTTGCCTTGATCATGGGTATAGGAATCATTGTCGATGATGCCATTGTGGTTAGTGAAAAAGCGGCGGATTTATATCGGCAGGGGCATTCAGCGGCCGAATCAGTGATCAGGGCGGCGAATTCGATGTTCGTGCCGGTGCTCGCAGCCTCCGTGACGACCATTGCGGCATTTCTTCCTATGCTGTTGATTGACGGAAGTTTTGGTCAAATACAAGCTGACTTGCCGAAAACTATCATCGCGGTGGTGATCGCGAGTCTGATTGAGTGCTTTTTCATCCTCCCCGCGCATCTGTTGATGGCACTAACAGCGCATCCGAAAACGCAACAGAGCTCCTGGCGCGATCGTCTCGACGCAGTGATTGATCGGTTTTGTGCGCATCGATTTACTCAATTTGTGCGCTTTTGTATTCAGTATAGAAGTTACCTTGTCATTTCCGCCACGGGCACGCTGCTTGTTTCGGTGTCCTTGTTGGTCTTTGGTCAGATTGGTTTCGACTTTTTCCCAAGGCTTGAAAGCAATATTGTGTATGCGGATATCACGCTACACCCAGGGGCGCCCCGCGCAAAAACCGTTGCGATGCTTGGTGAACTAGAGCGAGCAGCTAGGGCCGTTGAACATCAGCTATCTAAAGATTCAGGCGGGTTAATCGCGTTCTCTGTGGCGTCAATTGGTGAGCCGGCCAATACCAAATCCGCGGAACCCGGTATCGGCGGCGATCAAATTGGCGGTTTGACTGTGGAGCTCGTCGGGCCCGAGGCACGCGGTATCCGAACTCAGGATTTTATCGCAGCTTGGTATGCGGAAACAAAGCTCCCAGCTGGGGTCGCCAAGCTACAGATCGTTCAGCATGAGAGCGGGCCAGCGGGAAGGGATTTGGATATCCGCGTTTCTGGCGCAGACCTGCAAACCATGAAGCGTGCCGCCCTCGCGCTTCGGCGAGAACTGGCCTCCTTGCCCGGTGTATCAATGCTTGAAGACAATTGGCCTTACGGTAAGCGGCAGCTACTGCTAAAGGTTTCGGCTGAGGGTAAGGCCTTGGGTTTTACCACGGAATCGCTTGCAGGGGCCGTGCGTGATGCCTACGAAGGCGCTATTGCCAGCCGCTTTAGCGAAGGCGAAGAAGAAGTCGTGGTACGCGTTAAATTGGCACCGCGGGAGGCTGACAAGTTGCCGGTTCGCGAGCTGATGTTGCCGACCCCTGACGGGAGTGCTTACGTTTATCTGGCCGACGTCGCGAACATATCCTCCCAACAAGGTTTTTCCCGTATCGCCAGAACCAATGGTGTGCGCCAGATCGCGGTATTCGGCTCAGTAGACCCGGGTATTACTTCGTCGGGCGCGATCCTTGAGAAGTTTTGGCGTGACATCGCACCCCCGATTCGCAGTCGGTATGGCGTCGAATTCAACTTAATGGGGGAGGCCAGCGAACAAGATGAGGCTTTTGCCGGCGTTATAGCGGGCACCTTCGTATTAATGGCGCTGATTTACATTGTGCTTGCGTGGGTCTTGCGCAGTTACGCTCAGCCCCTGGTGATTCTATCGATTATTCCGTTCGCGCTAATTGGCGTGGTATTCGGTCATTGGCTAGTGCGCGTGAATCTGTGCATGTTCAGCATAATCGGCATGCTTGGGCTAGCAGGCATTGTCGTGAATGACGCCATAATTTTGGTCAGCACAATCCAGCATAAGCTGCGGGAAACACTAAGCAAGCAGGAGGCCATTTTATCCGGTACTAGAGAACGCTTACGTCCAGTAATGTTAACCAGCTTAACCACTGTCGGCGGTTTGTTGCCCATTCTGTTGGAACGCTCCGCAGAAGCTCAGTTGATTCAGCCTGTGGCAATCACCATGGTATTTGGTCTGGCTGTGTCGACGATTCTAATCCTTGGGTTAATTCCAGCCCTGTTGTCCATTTATTTTGACTTTCGTGCCAAGTTAGACCTTGAGACTGTCGCTGAGCAGTGTGTCGCTGTTAAAACCAGTGTGCTCTCGGCCTAGCGTGGTTCTGCGCATTAGGAGTTAGTACGCCATGCTATTTATTGCCCCTGTGATATTTGAAGAGCTTTGTTCATTAGAAAGCGGCCGTCAGCTTCGAAACATCGGTCATTGGTTTATTGTAGGTAGTTCAAATGAGGTGCGGAAAAAGCCCGTGGCCAAAAAGCGATTCGGGATGCCACTGGTGTTTTGGCGTGACCATGAGGGTAAGCTGATCTGTATGCCGGATAAATGTCCACATCGCGGGGCCGCGTTGTCATTCGGCAAGATTGTCAACGATTGTATCGTTTGCCCGTATCACAGCTTCGGTTTTAGCGCTGAGGGTGCTTGCACTAGCATACCCACCGACACAGCGGTTTCGGCTTCGCGCCTTAGCGTAAAAACTTACCCTGTTGCTGAGTCTAACGGTTGGATCTGGCTTTGGCGGGGCGAGGATTCGCCCAATTTGCCCCGACCGCCGACGCTCGGCGAGCTCAGCGAGTACAAGCGTTACAGTGAGACGCAGGTATCCTGGCCCACCCACCATACGCGTGCCATGGAGGCGTTAATTGATCTGTCCCATGTGCCCACCGTGCACTCCAAAACCCTGGCGAGGGTTACGGCCCCATCGCCATTCGATAACATCAAGCTTGAAGAGCGCGCGGACGGCTTCAAAGCCTATAACGAAGAGGATCCTACGGGAAACTACTTCATCATTAAGTATCCCAACCTGTGGCTAAATTGGTGTCTGCCCGATATTTTTGTAGTTCAAGCGCCGGTGTGTGTCGATGATCAGCAGACGATTATTTATTCGCGTACTTACTTCAGAAAACCGATTCTGCCGTTGACCTCTTTGCTAAAGCTAGGCTATATGCTGGGTAGTAAGCATATTCTGCGACAGGATATGCGGGTGGTGAAAACACAGCAGCCCGCCAATGTGGATGATGTTACCTCTGAACGCCTGTTACCCAGCGATAAACCGGTATTGGCATATCGACGCCTTCGTCGTAGAGCGATGATGACAAAAGAGATAGATGAAGCCTCGTCAGAAGAACATTCTGAAATTTTTTCCTAAGCTGATGCCTTGCCATTGGGCTATTGTTTACTGGTTTCTAACGAACTTCATGATGTGCTGGTGTTTGCCAATACCGCGGAACGTTTGCCGGGGATTACGCGGCTGCCTACGCTAACCACGCGTTTTGTGCACTCGGCTTGCCTGCCTTGATTGGTTCTTGCCCATTGAGAACCAGTCGATCGTTCGTGTAAAGAACATGAGGGTGGCGAGTGCCACTACGACCAAGGTCGTGCCTGCCAGCAGGGCAAGGCTCTCTAGGTGCAGAACTGTGTATAGATAGCAGTACAAGGCGGTCAATAGGCAGCATAAGAGCGTCGCGCGGTGGATGCTCTTTAGGGCGGCGCTGGAGTACATAAAAGCCATGGCGAGTACACAGCAAGCGGAGATCAGATAGGACCAAAAAAATCCGAGATGTTCCGACAGTGCGACTAGCAATAAGCAAAATACGGCTAAGGCGAGGCCGATTAAAAAGTATTGAATTGGGTGAACCGGACTAAAGTACAGAATATCCAGCAGCCAAATGCAGGCAAAGCTTAGAACAAGAAATAAACTGGCGTACTTTATGCTGCGCTCGACCATCCGATAATTGTCGACGAGGCTCAGTAACCTTATGCCGAAGCTGGATAGCGCGGGCTGTTCCGAGCCGCCGCTGCTTAGCCATTGTTGCGGGAAACTGCGGCTTAAATAGGGTATTTCCCAGCGGGCCGAAAATCCCGACTCGTCAATGGCATGTTTGATGGGTAGCCAGTCGCCGATAAAACTTGGATCGGGCCAGTTCGAACGCAGCTCGACTTTGGTTGCTTTGCCCACCGGCACGATATCCAGACCGCTACTGCCGTTGATTTTGATATCGAAATCAAAGTCGAGCTTGTTCTGGGTCTTTGACAGGTCAATGCTAACGACTAAATCGTTGCGGCTTACCTCCTTGCCGTCCGGCGCCGGTTCGAACAGTAGTTCCTCGCCGTTCCAGGCTAGGGCCGACACTTCTTGTAGTGAAGTGGGCGATGAAACCTTGAAGGCAAAGTAGGCATCCTCCCAGCGTGCGCGACCCTTAGCTGAGTTGAGCAAACCCAAAGCGGGTCGCTCGAAGTGGCCACTGATTTCGGTCTGAACTGTATAGACGGGTATATCAAAAATGCCTCGATGCCGTGTCTGTGACTCTACATTGCCGGTCACATTCATTGTAGCGGGCAGGAACACGGCAAAGCGCGTTATTTCTCGACTGGATACAGTGAATTGGCCCAGGCCGTTGGCCTTACTCTCTTCAACGGTTTCAACGATTGGCACCACCAATCTAGGTCCGAACAGGATTTGATGCCCACCCCAGGCGCTGGCCACCGAATGCATAGCCTCGGCGCGTCCGCCAATTCGTTCCGCAACCACACCGCCAATCTGTAATAGCGGTACCTGCAGCAGAAGAAACGTAATACCGATCCAGAATAGTCTTCCGAATTCCGAGTTCATCAGGCCGTTGCCCAATTTCCGTTGAATGGTTTCTGGTGTAGTTGACATATGCGGCTGGTTTGGTGTCTGACTTTAGTATCGTTCGAGTCAGCGCCGTGCTCGGCTTGCGTATCTGCCTGATATTTCAACCTGAATCTTAGGCGGTTGCGCCTAATGCAGATATTTCGAACAAATGAATAATTGTTAATGAGCGGCCGGTTTTTTGGTCTGGTCCAGCTTTTAAGAACTGTATAAGTTGAAAGAGTGATGGGTTTGTATTGCCGTTGTGTCATGGGGTTTTTATATAGTGAGTCCGATTGGTTCCAGTGGAACGAACTAATGATATGAGGCAGTTAGCAATGCATATCGAGCTTATCCCGCGAGGAACCCGCTGTGGGTTGTTGATTTCGAATGAAGGTCTCCGCGAGGCCTGCTTAGCTGGTTCGGCATTTCTGCGTGCCCAATCGATAGCCGCTTTGCTTGGATGCTGTGAAATTGTTACCCAGGCCTGTATCTTTTGGTTTCAAATCCGCCCGCGAAGGATTTCAAGGGTGTCCTTTCGAAAAGCTCATCTAGCGGCCGATGAGGGTTTTCTCTAATAGAAATGCAGGGATGAATTCATGATTGACCTTAAACAATATCGCATCGGGCCCGGGTCGAAACTGAACCTAGGGGCGCGACTATCCAATGATGATGGCGGCCTCGACAAAGGCAGTGGGCGTAAGGCATTCAAGCGTTTATCGAAGCGTTTGTCCGAACTTCAAGAGTTGCTGTATGTCACTCAACGGCGTGGCCTATTGGTGGTATTGCAGGCCATGGATGCGGCCGGTAAGGACAGTACGATTAAATCGGTGTTCGGGCCTATTAATCCCCAAGGCTGTCGCGTACATAGTTTCAAGGCGCCTTCAAAACTGGAGCTAGGCCATGACTACCTGTGGCGCATCCATCAGAAGGTGCCGCAGCGAGGCTACATCTCAGTTTTTAACCGGTCGCACTATGAAGATGTGCTGGTTGTGCGGGTCAAGAATTTGGTGAATGAACCAGTTTGGCGGCGACGCTTTGAACATATCAATCATTTCGAACAGCAGTTAACCGATGAGGGCACGCTGATTGTTAAGTTCTATTTGCACATCAGCAAGGAATATCAACGTCAACGCTTGCAACGGCGGCTAGATCGTCCTGATAAGCTTTGGAAATTTAATCCGAAAGATATTGATGAGCGGGCGCGGTGGGCTGAGTATCGGCAGGCCTATGAAGATTGTCTATCGCGGTGCTCCACGGATGCGGCACCGTGGTATGTGATACCGGCCGAGCGCCGATGGTATCGAGACCTGCTAATCGCGCAAGTGTTGGTTGATCTATTGGATGGCCTGCGGATGCGGCATCCGGAGCCGGACTTCGATCCGTCGACGATCCGCTTGGTCTAAAAAAATCAGTAAAGCCACCGCCCCTTCCTGCATCTAGCCGGCGCTTGGCGCGAGGCAGGCTCGCTTAGTGGTCTTGCTGGCAGAGACCTTCGTCTTTACTAGCCCCAGCAAGTGTCCGTGCTTGCTTGGGTAAAGCTACCACCGCTGTCGGCGGCCTCCCGTTGCCCGCGTTCATTGACGCGGAAACTCTGGCAGTCGTCGTCGTCGCTTTGGCGCTCTGCCGGATCGGCAGACGCAACAATGCTGAAACCGGTGGCGTCGCCGTTCGCGATGGTCAAAATGTAGTAGCCGCGTTCACTGGTTCCGCTGGTGAAGCCCAAGCCCGCCGGTGGCGGGAGTGTTAGCTGCAATTGTGTGGCATAGGTTCCGTTTTGCAGATAAAACCGCTCTTGCGCAGCGGATAAGCTCAATAAGGCGGTCTTACCATCGGCACGATTCGAGCGTAGCACGTAGTCGCGATAACTGGGGATTGCTATCGCGAGTAGCACGCTGGCGATCACGACGGTGATCATGAGTTCGATCAGCGTAAACCCCCTGAGTTTACTCATCGTTTCTGTATCTTGGTGTTTCATGGCTCAGCGCGCCTCGTCCTGAATCCAGTAGGTGCGCACAGCATCGGGATCGAAGCCGGGCGGCTGGCACTCTAGGCCGATACAGATGACGGGCGTGCCCTGCAGGTCTTCTGGAAACAAGAAGGTCGGCTCGGGGGCAATGCCGCCCTGCTCGAGGTCTATGTAGCGATCAGTCTCGGTGAGATCCTCGTCCACCGGGCTGCCGTCTTGGTTACGCACTGGGAAACCGTTGAAAACACTGACCCGGTAGAGTCTATTTTGCCCACTGGTTGCGCTGCAACTGCTGCTGTTACCCTGCGGAGAAAACGATACGAAAAATACTTCATTGTCGAAGGCAAAAGCCTCGGAGAGAATTTTTTCTCCGGGCCCTTGCATGCTCAGCCGCCAACCGGCGTCAGTGGGTAGCACCACCGGCGCGGGGTCCGTCGGATCACCCGGCGTGCCTAGATCGGTAATATCGATCAAATCGCCGCGATAGACAGGCAGTCCATAATCGGCCGTTGCGACGACACCAAATACATTGAAGTCTCGAATTGAAAAGAATTCGTCTTCAATGGTGCTATTGAGCGGATGTGCCCGGTAGCCTGAACCGAGATTTACCGTTAGAAACATTTTTTCTTCGCCAAGATCTTGATAAACCACTGGCACAATATCGGGCGTGGCGTAAAAGCGTCGTACTTGGCTATCGGGTGGGCTCGCCCCAAGGTCAGCGGCGCCCAATGAGGCCAGTACGCCGCCTTCGACCAGGGTGTTCGCCGAATTGCCATTGACGATATCGAAACGCCAGACACGGCCGCCCATATCACCGACATACATGCGGTCGGCCAGTCCGTCTTGAGTAATATCGATGACGTTAATGCCGGCCGGAATCGAGTGCTGCATTTGGGCAAAGGTCGCGTTGTAGTTGTTTGAGCCCACGACGGGGTGTCCGGCGCTCCACTCTAGATCGCCGGCGTTAGCGCCCGGTTCAAGATTGACCATATAGATAGAATTACCGCGCGTATCCACACGATAGGCCGCGCTGTCTTGGATCGGATCATAACCGCCGCCGAAGATCGCAACGGTTTTTTCGGTGCCGCCAATATTCACTCTAGCGACCTTAGGCGTTGACCAGGATTGGCCGAGATTTTCGAAGCCCGGCGTATTCGCATCGACAACCCACTCTAATTGTGGGTTGTTTCGATTGGTAACATTCAACGCGAAAACGGCGTTGCCACCCCGGCGCATGCCGAAAAGCAAAATCACATCTTCCACGGTAGGATCGATACCGGGGATCTTGTCGTCGTTGCGGATATAGACCGACATTTCTCCGTCAACACCATATTGCTTTTGCGCGGCAAGATCGTTGACATAGAGTCCGTGCAAGCGACTCAGTTGTTGTTGCGGTACGAACGCCCAAAGCTCGCTACCGTCACTTGCGTTAATCGCGTGTACAAATCCGTCATTGGTAGCTGTAAACACGACGGTATCGGGATTCGTTGCGGGGCCATCATAAATTACGGTCACCGGCCCGGAGTGTAGGGGGTCGCCCATGACATGGCGCGTGTCGGTCTTATCACCATCGTCGTCCTCGTCAAACACGTCCAGTCCGCGCGCCCAGTTGATGACAATGTTGCGGTCAGCGGCCGGTGCACCGAGCATGGCCGCGGTAATCACCGCATTTCCCGTTTCAATACTGTTATCCGGGTCGGTCAGCAGCGGTCCACTCACGTTCGTGTAGAGATTCCGCAAGGTATGATCTGGTATCTCATGGGCCGCGCCACCTAAAACTACGTTATTGCCATCCACGGCATCCGACCAAAAGCTATAAGCGTCAGACTTAACAAATCCCGTAGCCGTATCAACGGCGGGAAGGGTGTCTTGGCCAACCAATTGACCGCCGACGAGCCGGTATTTTTTCACATTGCCCGGCCAATGCACGTTGGGCGCCGGCTTGAACATGGCGATGAATACGTCTTGTAGATTGGTGGTTCGGTTGAATGCGTTGACCGGTACCGCTGGCGCCGTGAAGGTCGTCGCGTCACCGGAGATGTCTTGGAAAATCTCAGAAAGTACGGAAATTAGCGTCGCCGCATCATCCGCGGTGCGATACTGTCCGCCACCGCGTTGTGCCGTGCTTTTCAGCAGGGGAAAATCGGCGAGAAAGCCCACGGTATAGGTGGAAACGCCCTGCCGGCCAGGCAATGGACTAAGATCCGCCTCGTTGAGGTATTCCGCCATGTCGTCCAGGCAATGGCCAATGCCTGATCCGTCACAGCTGGTGCCAACCAAGGTATCAAAGCCGGGTAAGGCAGCAATCTTCGTATCCGCGCTGCTATCTGATGTTGGCTCACCGTCGGTTAGATAAATGATGTAGTTTTTCTGGCAGTCAATGGTGATGGGCGAAAGATAAGTATTTGAAGTCGCCGTTTGGCCGACGCGCGTTTCAGGCGCGCTCACATCTGGATCGGCGATGTTGCCGTAGTCGACTGCGCCTCCTGCAAAGTACAAACCCGCCTCGTAAAGCACCTCAGACAAGGGGGTGTTACCGTCCGCCACTGTGGCCGAAACCTTGGCCTTAAAGTCCGCGCGACCGGTATTGATATCTTCAACCGCATCGATGATGCCGCCGCCTTCGTCGTAGTTGAAGCGCTGTAAGCCAATATTGATGTTCTGAAAGTTATCGGCGAGTTGTAGGGCTGCTTCTTTCACAACCTCAAGCCGGGTTTGGGTGCGGGTCGGTGTACTCTCGCTCCAATTCAGCCAGTTGCCATCGTATATCACTTGGGTAGTTGTGAACGGGGCATAGGCACTGGTGTCGAAATGCCACGGACCTAGGCTGCCATTGGCGGGATACACTTCGGTGCTGCTGCTACCGTCACCGTGGCTACCGTAGTCTGATAAGCACTCCGTGGGTCGATTCGGGTCCGTGGTACTAAGATTTTCCCACTGTTGAAGATCTTGTCGCCAGGCCGAGAATTCGTCCCGGTACTGACCCAGACCATCGAGGACCGAATAAGAAGCTTGACAGTGGTTAACGCTTTTCGGGAAGGATTTTAGGCTTGTACAATCCGGCTTTGTGCCGCCCGAGTAGTAGATGGCGTTGGAGTCATAGCAGCCGGTATAAGTTACCGTTGGGTCCCACGGCTCTCTTGTCAGCAGTGTCGTACCCATACTCCCCGAAGTATCGAGAATGAAAAGAATATTGGGTTGCGTGCTATTTGAAGGCGCGGGCTTGGAGAAAAATAGTTCGGTGTCATCGGCCGCGACCGGTCCTGCCGATAGAATGGCCAGACTAGCTCCAATCGCAAGCGGAATAACATAAGTACGTATCGTGTTCATAGCTTGATCCTCGGCGGCTGCGCGCTACTGCCTGCCCGTGCTGAGTACAATGCGGGTAGCTAGCTGACTTTCCGGTTCGAAAAACACGTAGATGCCTCTCGCGTCGTCGCCGCTCGCTGCTTCATAGAGGTCGGCCCGGGTCACACCCGGTGTGTCAATGCCGATGTGGTAGTTTGTATTGTGATCGACTCGCAAACTGATGCTGTCGCAGGTCCTGCACTCACGAAAGCTGACCTGGCCGCTGTCAAGTCGCGGTAGCGTCACTAAATCCGGGTCTAGTTCATACGAGTCTTCTAAAAACACCATGGCGGTCTGAGCCAGTGCCATGGGCAGTGCCAGCAGGCTTATGCAGGTCATGCTGATGATCTTGCGCATCACAATCTTCTCCCGAGCATCACGATCCGTCTGGACCGCGTTTATAAAATCCTTGACGATGTAGCGAAGAAGCGCCCCGGGTCGTGGTGATGCCCTGCGAATCCGCGCGATAGTGATATTGCCGAATCTTGCCGAGGCTAGAGCCACCGCCGAAATCTGGCGTATCCCCGCAATAACCATTGGCGACGCTGTAACTACCATTCAACACCGGAACATTCACCGGTGTACCGGCCGCGGCGAGGCTAGCGGCCGCCGGGCAATTGGGAATGCCAGGCGGTGGTAGCGGCGCGCCGTTGTTGATGTTTTGAATATTGGTATCCAGGCCGGTTTCAGCGAGTTGAAAGGCATTTTCCGAATACTGAGCATTGCCGGCCATGACCAGTTCTAGACTGGCCGTGTTCATGGTTGAAATGGCCAATAGGCTCAATACCAATAGTAAGATTAGGCCCACCACGAGAGCGGCACCTGATTCTTTGTTTGCTTGGTGATAGATGATGCTAGCCATGGTTTTTAGCCGCGGTTGTTTCTAAGCAAAATGGTCTTGGAGACTTGGAGCCGCCGGTAGGGTTGCGGGTAGTTGCCCACTGCCGGCGCATTGCCCGCGGGTACAATCGGCGGCACATTGGCGTCGGGTGTGATGTATGGCCCAAGGTCTACATAACCGGCTTCATATTGATTGCTGCGCATCAGTAGCCATAGACGCACCGCGATTATTTCTGCATTCGGCAAAAAGTTCGGATCCGCTGGCGTGACAATGGGGTCATCCGGGTCGACATAGCGTTCAACGGTTTGATCATTGTCCGTGTCAACGCCGTATTGAATCTGCAGGTTTTCCACACCTGCCATGATTTCCTCATCCTGCAGGACGCCGCCGTTCACTAGCGTTTTTCGGCGTAGTGACGGTAGGGTGACACTCAGATTTGATCCGTTGTCTACGTAGTAAACGTTGATCACAACATCGCGGACTTCAGCGGTTGCGGGCAAGCCCGCGGGTAATGCGCCACTAAAGACTTGTCCCGTAGTGAGATCGCTGAGCACTTGGATATTGCCAGGGGTCACGGGTACGACCTGACCGCTGGCACGGCGAAGAATCAACATGTCGGATTGGGGCCGGGCACCGGTATTTGCCGGGCAGGGTTGTGGGTCAGTCGGCGCCGGGGCATTAAAATTATCGTCAGCAACGGCTAATTCTTGGCCGAGATTTTGCAAGGCCCAATCACTCGCATCGGTGCCGTCATCGCAAGTCACCAATAGGCCGGCTGGTACGGCGATCAAGCTGGGCTCGCGATTGCGGCCCCAATATTTCGCCAGCCGAATATCCGGCTGCAGATGAGACACGGCAAAGCGAGCGTTCTCCTGCAAACGAGACACGGCGTCACTCAGCTTATAGCTAGAGCGGCTTTGAGAATAGATGGCGACCGCGCCGAGCATGACGAACGAGCCGATTAGCACCGCAATCATCAGTTCTACCAGCGTCATTCCAGCTTGCCGATTGGCTTGTATGGCGGCGGTACTGCGACGATTTCTGAAGATATTCACTGCAACAAACCCGCCTATTGCGTAAACGCTAGCGTGTAAGTGGATGGGGCCGTTTGGCCTGTTTCGGGCCAATTGAGGGTAATGGCATAATTAGTGGTGAATGCCGTGGGCAGGGTCACCACGATCGAAGCATTGGCACCCAGCGGCAGGCGATTTTGCACGTCTAGGTTCCACCAAAACCAATCATCAACAGCCAGTTGCGCAGCCGTGCAATCGTTTGGACCATTGACGCATTGGTTGACGTTAGTGCCGGGGCCAGTGCCCGCATAAGCTACCGTCGCCGTCGGATTCGCGCGAATTCGATCCGCCATATCACCGGCCAAGTTCACGGCATGGGTGCGGGCGACCGACGATTGGCCCGAGCGCAGGCCTTCAATGTACAAGCCAGCGATGCCCAGCATGCCTACCGCCAGTACGACCAGCGCCACCATGGCTTCGACGAGGGTGAAGCCGGTGTTGCGGTGAGTCATAGCGTTGTTATTCGACGATGAAAACACGATAGTTCTTAACAGCCCGCGAGCGGGTTACTCGCGCTCTGAATCTCAGCTTGAAGACGATAGACTTGCGGACGTCCGGTGTTGGCAATCTGTATCCAACGGCCGGCGGCGATGCCGCCACCTGTATCGTGATTGCCCCGATCATCGCAGATCTGGAAATTGGTTTTCGGTGGTCCCTGGCCAGCTGCGGGAGCTGGAAAACCCGTGGCCGCGAAAGACACATAGTCCGTACCGCCTACCGGCGCACTGTTGAAGCCTGGCGGTATGGAACCGAGCATCGGTCCATGGACCTCCAGCACGACATCGAAGGGGTCGACCGTCAGGTTAGCGGGCCCGCAGGCGCCGCCTAAGTTCGGCGGGGGCGTCGTGCAGTCTGTGAATACGATCCACCCGTCACCGATTTGACCGGCGAGATCGCAGCTTGGGTTTGGAGAGTTCCAATCGGCACTCGCGCATAAACTTGCGTTGGTCCGCCTTTTGACTGCTTCGGATCGGGCCAGGTGAAGACTAGACAGTAGATCGTTGACCGAGGCCGCAACCCGGTTCGTTGCAATAAATTCGGTGAACGCAGGCACACCGACACTGAGCACGATGCCTACCACCATGATGGTAACCATGAGCTCGATCAGCGTAAATCCCTTTGCTGGCCCTTTTCTCATGCAGGGCATTTTGTCGGCTTAATGGCCCAATCTCGGCGGGAGCTGACTAGGCGTCTAGCAGGCTGAGTTAGTGGTGTTTTTGTGAATCAGGTCACACGATTATGTCCGTCGATTCGCGCAAGGACATAATGCGCCTGGTGCTGTTGCGCCAGAGTTCAGGCCGTGAGTTTTCAACAACTACTCATGGAGCACTGCTTAGCCAACCACCCACGGCCTGCACTGGCGTTAAGGCAGGCGGCCTGCTGACCCAGGCCGCGATTGCGAGGCGATTCGTCCCGAGCTTGTGTTTTGACAGTTTAATAACGCCAGCGAGTGCGCCATCCCGCCAAACTAAGGACTGCTGTTGTAAGCTCAGAACCACAAAATCGTGGTGCAGCGTCCGGCCGCGATTTTCGCCACGCGCAACCTGCGTATTTATGTTGAAACCCAGGATGGCAACATTGGCCATGGCCAGCTGGCTGGCTTCGGCACTGGTCAAATACTGAATTTCGGCCTGGCCATCAGATACTTTCAAAAAAATTTCGCCCGGATTGCCATATTCGCTGGAATCTATTGGGGGGATGCCGCGGCGCATACGCCACTCCTGACCTTTGTAAACCAGTCCTGGTGTATACACGGCACTCAATCCACCTTGCCGCGCGTAATTTCGCTGGCGCTGACTAAATTCGGCCGTGGCAAATCGATCCGGCCAACCCAAGTCATCCCAATAGTCAACGTGAAAGGCTACAGGGACCCAGCGCGACCAGAGTCCATCGCTTTGCTCAAGGCTGCTGAACCAAGTATCCGCGGGCGGACAGCTGCTACAGCCTTCGGATGTATAGAGCTCCAGCAGACCGATACGCGCAGTGCCGGACTTGAAAATTTGCTCGCCGCCATAGCTGTTAACTGCGATAACGAATAGCAAGCCGGCGGTAATGGTGGCTCTGAACATCTGCTTCATAAGTTTTACACAGCATAGGTTTAGATGTTGTCCAGCGGAAAAGTTTCAGCGGAATCAGCCTGCGATCGGCCGTGGCTAGATATTTCAGAATCCCTAGCCATTGACCTTGGTCCCCATTGTTCTGTACAAGAGTGGCAATGAACCGTCGATCGCGCTTTTGTTGCCTGTTGCTGACTTTGATTGCGCCCCATGTCCTTGCGGCTGGTGGTGAGGCTTCGGGGCTGTATGCGAATTACAAAGACCGGATTTTTCAAATTCGCGTCATCGATCTCCAAGCAGAAGAAAAGTCAGCATTGGGTACCGGCTTTTTGGTGTCAGAGGATGGTCTTGTTGCCACCAATTTTCATGTGATATCCGAGCTGATCAGTCGCCCAGATCAGTTTCGACTGGAGTATAAAGACCAGCAGGGCGATAAGGGTAAACTTGAACTGCTAGATGTTGACGTTATCAATGATTTGGCTTTGCTTTCGGCGGCACCCTTTGCTTTAGAGCCTTTGGAAATTGCAGAAATGTCTCCGCAGCAAGGCGATACGATCTATTCCATCGGTAATCCGTACGATATTGGTTTTACTGTCGTACCCGGCACCTACAATGGAATAGCCAAAGACAGTTACTACAAACGCATACACTTCTCCGGTTCAATTAACGCTGGTATGAGCGGCGGGCCGGTGTTGAACTCTCAGGGCGAAGTGGTGGGCGTTAATGTGTCGTCTGCCGGCAATCAGTTAAGTTTTCTTGTGCCCGCGACCGCTTTATATGAGCTCATCGCTGATCTGAAAGTTCGCCAGCACGGTCTGGTGAATTTCGATGCCCGGATTAATGGGCAACTGCTCGCTAATCAGCGGCGCTTGATCGGCGGTATTTTGGCGGAAGATTGGCCGACACAAGAGCTTGGGGAGGCAACGGCCCTTGATGAGTTACCAAGCTTCGTAAAATGTTGGGGCGGATCTGCCGATGAAAAGGCACTATTCAAATCTGTTTCTAGCAGCTGTCGAAGTGATGAGCATATCTATCTCGGTCCGCGCCTCAACACCGGTATTATCAGTTATCAGTTTTTTTGGCTTGAGGCCGGTAAGCTAAACGCGGCGCAGTTTAATAGTTACTACGAAGCTTTGTTTCCGAATTACATGCCGGATAACAGTGCGGATGAGGATAACGTGACCAATTATGCTTGCGATGAGGAATTTGTAAAAGATCGCACGGGTAATATCGATAAGCTGGTGCTCTGCGTGCGAGCTTACCGAAAGTATGCAGGCCTTTATGACGCGCTCTACATTCGAGGTTCCGTCGATGAGAGCGCCAAAGCTTTTGTTAGCCACTTCACGCTGGCCGGCGTCGAGCGGGAAATGCTCGCCTTGTTTATGGAGCGGTTTGAACAGGTTGTTAACCGTTGACGACCGTGGTCGAAATTCGCGGGCGCGGTGGGCATTTACTTGAGCGCTTGCGCAGCGAGCGTGCCTGCCTGCGCGTCGGGCGTAGCTTTGGTAACGATATTGTCATTGACGATGAGTATGTTTCGCCCTTGCATCTGAGTATATGGCGCGTCGAGAATGGCTGGCGTGTGGAAGACCACGAGAGTCTGAACGGCTATCGGCACAAGACTGCTAATAAAACGACGGGTGGCGAGTTGATCCGCTCTGGTGATCATTTGCGTATCGGTCAGACCAATCTGTATTTTTATGATTCAGACCATCCGGTCGATGAACCGCTCAGGCTAGACAGTCTGGAGGCTCGCATATCAGCCCTTGCATCGCCGTTAGTGTGGCCCTTGCTTATCGTCTTGGCCGTTGCTCTGGTCTTGGGCGAGTCGTATTTCGCTTCCTATCAAGAATTCAAATTCTTGCCCAAGCTGAGCAACGCAATAGGTTCCGTGGTGATTGTATTGGCCGTCGCGGCTTTTTGGGCTTTCGTAGGCCGCCTATTGCGGCACCGTGCGACTTTTTTTTCGCACGTATCGATTTGGTTCCTTGCTGCGCTACTGAGCAGTGCCAGCACCCACGTGGCAGAAGTCATCGCGTACAACCTACATAGCGACCTAGTCTTCAAGATTCTGGATCTGGTTTTGGGTGTCATCACATTGGCCCTGGCTTTTTGGGCGAGCTTATATCTGGCCGCACGCTTAAAACGCTTGCCTAGAGCCGCCACGGCCATTGGCTTTGCCGCTGCCTTTATGGGTATCACGACCTTGGATCAATGGCGCTTTACCGAAGAATTTTCAGCATCGCCAAAATATTACGGCGCCATAAAACAGCCGATTTTTCGTTGGGCGCGCGCGCGGTCCGATGACGAAGCGAATAGACTCCTTGACCGACTGTTGATTGAAGCAGATTCGGAAGTATCACGCCTCGCCGAAGAGGATGCAGAACTAGACGATTGATCTGGCATCCATGGCGGGTTCAAGGCGCCGGTATTGCGATACCGCGGTGAGGTTAGTCTCCATTGCCGACGCCAGCAGTTGAGAAATGAGCTGCCATAATTGGCATGGGTATCAATAGTTGCGAGGAGAATACTGATGAAAAAATTCAATCATAAAGATCTGGTGGCGGCATCACTATTGGTAGCGCTTGCGCTCACTTTGCCACAACAGTTGATGGGTCGTGCCCACGAGCGCGGCGCGAAAGGTCCTGTCGATCTGGCCATTGCCTCTGATATTCGTACCGTTGAAGACAAAGCCCGCGACCGTAATCGTAAACCGAAACAGACCTTGGAATTCTTTGGGTTTGAGCCCGGTATGCGCGTGGTTGAGATTCTGCCGGGTGGTGGTTGGTACACCAAGATTATCGTGCCAGCCTTGGGCGATGAGGGCCAGTACTATGCCGCTGGTGGGCTGGGTAAAGCTTTGGGCTTTGGCGGTATCTTGACCGCAGTCCAAGAGCTCGAGGGCTTTGAAGATATCGAAATTATCGATCTGTCGCCAAAGCTCTCAACAACGGAGCGTTTTGGCTACCTCGATATGCAGGCCGTCGACTTCGGTGTGCAAGATATCGATTTGGTCCTGACTTTCCGCAACTTGCATAACCTCACTTCATCCGGCCGCATGGCTTTATATAGGGCGACCCATGCCGCGCTGAAGGACGGCGGAAAGTTCGGCGTTGTGGATCACACCCGCCGCCACATGGCGGAAATGACGAACGAGTCTTGGCGGCGTTTAGATCCCGTTTTGGTTATTAAGGAGATCAGTGCGGCAGGCTTCAGGTTCATTGATTTCGCGGATCTGCATTACAAACCCGATGACGAGCTGCGTTACGAGGTTGGCCGACAATCCGTAACGGGCAACACCGATCGTTTCACTTTATTGTTTGAGAAATAGCCGGCTCTTTTTCTCAAACAGTGCTGGGGTTCATGCGGGAACCCCAGCACTCATTTATTACACCGGTCTAAGCTAGCTCAAGCCTCGTCCCGCTTCCAGAGCTGATAAGGCGAGTAGTCGTCCTTACCTAGAGTCGTGTCAAAGTAGTAAATTTGCTCGGGCGTTACTCGGATCAGATCAAAGCGCCGGATCGCCCGGGCTTTTGACACGCGGACAAGGCTGTACTTTTCCAGCAAGGCTTCAAATCGTGGGTCTTGCGCGGTGATGAGTTCCGCCGTGCCCTTGATTTGTACGCTGCGCCATTGTTTCGGACCGCCCTCGGCCAAGGTCCAGCCGGCGAAGCGTACGGCGCTGATATTCGGATTTTCGCGCAGATGCAGTAGTTTTTCCGTGCCTTTTTCCGAGACCACGAATAACACCTTGTCTGCGGCATCCAAAACCATGTCCACGGTGGTTGCCGTGGGCTTATTGTCCGCAACTGTCGCTATGGCAAAACGCTCTCGTCCCGGCAAAAAGGCGACAACTTTTTCCCAAATTTGTTCTTGGCTTAAGTTGGGGAAGTTGTTGACGAACTGCTGGCTCGCCGATGTGACCATGTCGATATCGAAGTTCACGCTATGACATTCCGCGCAGGTCATGCCACGGGGGTAGGTGGCATGGCCGTCATTCATGATTTGATCCGCGGTGATCGGCGGACCGTCAACCATGATGGCGTCTATGCCCCGTTCGCCAGGTCCGATGTTAACGCCCTTCGCTTGGGGCCCGCTGGCTTGATTGCCCGCACAGGCCGATAAGCCAGCGCAGATTAGTGACACTATTGCGGTCGTGTAAATTCTTGCCTGAGTGTTGCTGTTCATGTTCATAAATCCGCCCCGTTCGTTTGGGTATGATGCGACGCGTTACTGATGGATTGATCGTAAAATACCAAGGCCTGTTAGTCCAAGTAGTTCTGGCCTAGGCTACCGAACTCCGCCATCAGGTGGGCTAATCATTTTTCGGCGGTTGCTGGCTCCCAGAAATTAGCGATTTCCAGTCCAGCGTGGCTGTGGACGAATTCTGCAGTGCAAGCTATTCCACCCAGTGATGGCCGCCGAGTCGCGGCTGGGCCAAGCTATTGAGCTGTCTGCCGAGTTTCCCCCTCGTCCGCAGCCGGCTCGCGATTAGTAGGTGAGCGTTTGTGCATGGGCCGAGATAATCCGCTGCCCATCCGACAATGATCCGCTGTGCGGGTCACCTCGCCAGTGACGGCTTCCCGAGATGACTAGGGATTGGTCGTTTGCCGTCTTCGCCGTCCAGGCATGGGTAGCAGGCCACTAATAATGCCACCGGTGAGTACGGTGCTCAGAGACAACACATCTAGGCTTTGCCAAGGCTGATCACCAAAACCGAAGCTCGCTAGAACGGCAACACCAATACAGATCAAAATCGCGCCGCCCACCTGGCGCGCAGCACTGGGCACAGTGTCCTTGGTATTCAATTGCAGTCGTTCCAACGGTGATAGCGCTAGCGCCACTGGGATCAAGACCAGTGTTAACGCACCCAGCCACAAAGGCCTAGATTGCCACCATTCGCTGCTGCCGGGTTCCACGCCCAGACCGATGCCACCGGCCAAATAGGCCAGGCCGACCAAGGCAACCATAATCGTCAGATGCCAAAGATAAACCGTCATGATCATGCTGTTGATCAACACCGTCGCGGCCCAAACCTTGATGTTGTTGAGCCATTTCTGCATGGGCTGTTCGATGGCCAGTAGCAGACCAAATTGCAACACGCCCAGCGCAATCAGTGAAATCTTGGGTGGCAGTGAATTGCTCAGGCCTTCATCCGGAGAGCCAGCCATGGCCAAGGGGTAAGGGCCCTGAAAAATTAGTAGTGTTAAGACAATGAGACCCGCAGCTGCGTATGCGAGTAAACGGGCTGGGCTGCCCAGGCGACGATCAAACCAGGCATAGCCCAGTTGGTGTACCGCTAGCCATACCCAAAAGTAATTGCTCCAACCAAGCCAGCGAAGCCCTGCTTGAAAGTAGGCCAGGTCAGTGACCATGGCCAGTGTGGCAAATGCCCAAAACGATGCGTAGCCCCAGCGGCGCCAAGCCCGGTAGCTGAGGGGCGCCAACACGACGACCAGCATGTAGATGGCAAGAAACCAGGTCGGAATTAGCGAGGCGCGCGTGACCAGCTGAATTTTTTCACCACCCAGGCCAAACAATCGCATGACCACGGCGAGCAATGCCCAACCCAGCAGTAGAAACAGTAGCGGGCTGAATAAGCGTGTCAGGCGACTGGCGAGCCATTCCGCGTAACCGCGATTGCGTTTCTCCGCACTGTTGAGCGAAACGGCGTTGGAGAACCCGCCGACCATGAAGAAGATGGGCATGACTTGGAACAGCCAGCTTAGCCACTGCGTCCAGGGTTGCACACTGAGTATGTCACCCACCTTGAGCTCGCCATCGACGTAATAGGCCGTCGCGATGAGCCAGTGGCCACTGATCACGAACAGGATCGAGATAGCTCGTAAGAAATCCACATATCGATTTCTCGCTGCGGGTGTTTGTGCGGCCATTTGCTTGGCCTGGGACCAGATGCCCATTCCTTGACCTCGGTGGCGGAACTCAATATTGATGTTACCGTAGCAGAACCAAAGTGATGGTTTTGGAACACAGCCGCGGTTTTAGTCGCTTGATTGATCCGCCGCTGCGGAATCGTGAGGGGTGGCTCATTGGGTAAACGCAATCCCATACTGCTGGTTCACGGCTTTGCTGCCGCGTCCCGGCGATCCACGTCGGCAGCGGTCACCGGCATCTACGGACCGCTGGTAGGCGAGTTGCGTCGGCGTTACGGCAAGTGGTCGGTACGCGATCTCAATGTCTCCCGCTACGTGAGTTTGGACGACGGCATCAATTTGGATGATTTGGCGCGCGGTTTGGATCGGGCGCTGCGTCACGACTTCTCGCCCATGCTGGCCGATCGTTTCGATGTGATCACGCACAGTTTGGGGGCGCTGGTGGTGCGCAATTGGCTCCGCCGTTATTCCCGTCGGCCCAGCCCCATCGAGCGATTGATCTATTTGGCGGGCGCCAACTTTGGTTCCGGTTGGGCGCATGTGGGCCGTGGCCAGTTGGCTAAATGGGGTCGGGCGGTGTTTCAGGGTGGGGCCGAGCGAGGCTTGCAGCTGCTCTCCGCCCTAGAGCTGGGCTCGACCGAGGTTCTAGACTTGCATCGGTTCTTCCTCGACCCACAAGCGGATTTGCAGTCCGCCTACCGGGTGCGCGAGTTCTGCCTCGTGGGCAGTCAAGTGTTGCCCGCCTGGCTACCGATTCCAGTGCGTTACGCCCACGAAGACGGTTCTGATGGGGCCGTTCGGGTTGCCGGTTCAAATCCCAATTGGAACTATCTGCGTATCGAGCCTAAGCGGCGCGCCGAGTTACTCGAGTGGCAAGAGGTTGCGGCGAGCTGTTCGCGTTTGATGACTCCGCCGAATACGCGCCGAAAAGAATCTGACGCCTATTATCGCGTGGCTCAGCAAGTTTTTGCGGCTGAGCGTGAAGGGGGCAGGGTGCCCCTCGCGATTCCCTATGAATGTGCTCACAGTGGCGATGAACGTGGAATCCTTACCGGGCGTGCCGTGCGCGATGAGGTCTTAAGTTTGTTGGACATCGCCTTGGATGTCGGCACTACTGGCCAGTATCGAAAGGCGGCGAATTTGTTTGCGGAACACAGTGCGCTGAACTACCGGCGCGTAAGCACCGAATTATCGCCCCGCCGCGTGGGCGGTTTATGGAATGAGCCGCGCGCTCAATATGACCCGCATGCGCAGCTTATATTCCGGGTGGTGGATCAATATGGTGTACCCGTCGAGCATGTGGATGTGCTGATCCACGGCACCGATAAACGCCGGGCTTCCATCAATGAGTTATTCGAACACACCCATGAAAATCTACAGACCCCGGGCATCCTAAATTTCTACTTGCGAACTGCAAAATTCGATCCTAGCGAGGGCGATTGGATTGACCAACTGCGCCGTGTGGGTGACGTGCATCTGGAGATTAGCGCCCTTGAACCGCGTAGCGACAAAGTTCGTTATCTGCCCATGTGTTTGCCGGTGTCGGCCAGACGCCTGCGTCGATGGGTTAGAGATCACACAACGACGGTCTTTGACGTAGTCTTGCTGAGATTGCCCTCACCGGTCACTTTTCAGATAGTGCCTGCCGCTTGGGAGAGTCGCTAACGATTATATCTGAGGCTTTCGTTTGCCGTTGCGTGGGGCGAATTCACCTTAGCTATCGCCAGGGCGCTGACTGTTCAGAAACGTATATCCGCATCCCCGCGGGAGATTGGAAAAATATTGTCGGACCCCTTGAATACAGCGTTGCGCCATGTTCAATGAGTTCGAAGTTGATCTCATGCGTTTCTAGTGTTTTCTTTAGGCCGCCTAAATCGTTAGTGAAATAGCTTACATGCAAAATGCCTCGCGACTTGGGGGTAGTCTTGGGGTATAGGTTGTCGCCTCGCACGCCCTGGTATTCAATGATCTCCATGCGGCCAAATTGATTGTCGGCTTTGCCCCATATGCTCACGTCCAGCGCCGCGCCGGTGGGTAATCCCACCATTTTTTCGATTTCCGGGCCTTTCAGCAGGTTGTCGCTGAGTAGGTCTAGGCCCATGACGTTGCGGTAGAAGGCTTTTTCGGTGTCGGCCTTGGGCACGATGCTGATCAGTATGCCCACGCCTGAAAAGCCCGCCGTCGATACCGGCAGCTCTTCGCCCATCAGTTCTAGTAGCACGATATTGATTCGGTCATGGGACGGCATATGGATTTCGCGAAACGTAACGCCGTTGGGTGCCGTTACTTCGCTAAAGTCTTCATTTGAGAATTCACGGCCCCGTGCTCTGAGATCCGTCATCCGTGTCGGCATGTCGTCGGTGTAGATATCTAGATTCTTAGGGCACAGATCGTAGGCGCGGGCAGCTTCGCGCACTGGCGCTTGGGGGTTAACGAACTCAACCAAGTGCAACATACCAAAATCGATGCCGGGCGTTTTTACCAGCGCTTGGCCGGCGATATCGTCGGAATCGATATTCCAAAATTGCGCAAGCTCGGCATCGGGCCCTTCGCGCCGCTCGGCGACCTCCAAGCCGAAGTCGTCTTGCCAGAGCTTCAGTGCGGCATTCAAATCGGCCACGCCCACGGTGACCACCGACCAGGATGACATCTCAGAGCTCCGCGCAGGGTGACTGATCACGCCCAGCAGTGCGATGAGGCATAAGAATTTCGTAAACATTTCTAACTGTATTGAGCAAGAGCGCATACCTTTTAATAGCTAAAGTTTGCGAGTGTCGCTGCGCTGCCTCGGCGGGCTAGCGCAGGGCCGGGAGTACCCGGTCGCCGATGAGCTGCAAACCATCCATGGGGTCATCAAACAGTCGCAGGCTGAGTTCTGTCAGACCGTTATCACGGAATGTCTTAAAGCGTTCTATTTCTTCATCCAGCCTGCTAATGTCGCCGGCCGACGACATGCCGCGAATCAGCCGGTTGACCAAGTCATCGGGCACGTCATCGATCTTGCCGCTGCGGGTCCAGAACGCCTTAAAGAAATTGTCCCAGTTGTCGATGACGAGCCTGACTTCATCATCATCGTGGCAGAAGGGGCGAATCTCGTGCTCGTAGCGTGCGGCAATGGCCCCCCGCCAAATGAGTTCGCGGCGCGCTTCATACAGGGACACGTCCTCATCTTCCTTGATGTGGAAAGCCCAGAAATTGCCGATGCGAAAATCATCCGCAGGCGCCTTTCGCTTCGCAAGCCCCGCACGGACATTCTTCATGGCCGCCGGAATCATATCGGGTGTGGCATCACTGATCTGCACACCATCGGCCAGTCGCGCGCCCATGCGCAGCATCATGGGGCCACTACAACAACCGTAAATTAATGGGCCATCGGCTTTGGCCCAGTCCATGATGAACGGGCGGGTGATCTGAAAAATTTCCCCGTCGTAGGCGTAGACTAATTTACCGGCACGCGCCAACTGCAGCACTTCAATACATTCTTGTACGCCGCGGACCCGGCGTTCCGGATACCGCGGTGACGTCGCATCACGTTTGATGGGCCAGACGGGTGCCTCTTTGTTAATCCTCCAGCCACAGGCACCGAGTACGCCGCCGCCACCACTGATGGCCACCATGGCCCGGCCATTGGACATCTCATTGAGGGTCAGCAGGGCATTGGCCATTTTCAATGGGTGCAGTTCCCAGGGGCTTACGGCCAAACAGCCCAGAATGATTTTCGACGTGGCTGTGGCGGCTGGGGCAAGCGCCAAGAAGCAATCATAGTTTTGATGATAGTTGGACGACCAGATGGCCCGCACGCCAAGCTGTTCCGCTGCTACGGCCAGTTCCGCCAACTCAGGCGGGCTGACGTCACATTCCAAAATAATATCGATATCCATACAGGCTATTCCGAGTTTGGGGGGCGGTGACTTAACTTAGGCTTTCCGAAACGCCCCCAAGTGAGCTGCTCGACACGTAGCTTACAGAATGTGACCGGGTAGAACCCGGTCCCTCACCGTTCGCTCCGGACAAAGTGTTAACTATGTGTCCGGAACAAAATGTAAACCATGTGTCCGGGTAGGACCCAGCGAGTAGTGGCGCGCCCGGAAGGATTCGAACCTCCGACCCCCTGGTTCGTAGCCAGGTACTCTATCCAACTGAGCTACGGGCGCACTTTTATAATCAATGGCTTAGCGGACAAATGCTGATTGCTCAGTGGGCGGGAGAGCTGATTCATTTTGGCCGCTAAAGCTTGAGGCCGGGCGATGATAGGGCGTGTGGTGGACCGTGGCAACTGCGGGGGTGCTTGGATGACTTGCCAAGCTGCGCGTAGCGGAGTTGTAGCCTGCGAGCCTTGCTCGCGCTTCGGTTCCTGAATCGGTCGCATTGCTCCGCATTTTATCGGTTGGCGGCGAAACGAACCGGTTTGTTCCAAAACCGCCGCACCACGATCTTAAATGGCGCGCCCGGAGAGATTCGAACTCCCGACCCTCAGGTTCGAAGCCTGATGCTCTATCCAGCTGAGCTACGGGCGCTTTTTTTGACTGGCTCGCTGCAGGTGCAAGTCACCGTGCGAGCGTCGTATCTTTAGGAGCCGATAGTCTATTGATAATGTGTTGGCGGGTAAAATTTATGTTTGCTTGTGGCGTCATCCGGTGTCTGGGTACCACGCGGGTTAGTGATGCAAGCGCGGGAATTGATGGAGACAGCGTTCTGCCAGCAGCGGATTGATTTTAAGCGGCGCTCTCGACATGAAAATCAATCAGATCGCCGTTTTCCGTGCGATACGTGATCCTCATGGGATGGCAACAAACCGCGCAATCCTCGACATAGTCTTGGTCCTCCCCCGATAAATCGAGCTGCAAACTGACGGTTTCCCAACAGCTTGGACAGGTCACGTTGCGCTCCAGCAGCGCCATTTTTAGAAATGGTCTTTGCGTTTGCGTGTTTCGGCCAGGACCGCAACCGGGTCTTCCCCGGTCATATTCAAGGTGGATTGTAAGTTGGCGCTGTCAGGCCTTAGGAAGGGGTTCGTGGCTTTCTCTCGCGCCATGGTGGTCGGGACTGTGGGTTGATCAGCGGCGCGCAATTGATCCACTTCCTTGGCGCGTGCCTGCAGATCCTGATTGTCCGGCTCCACCGTCAGCGCAAAACGCGCATTGCCCTGCGTGTATTCATGGGCGCAATAAAGTTTAGTGTCATCGGTAATGTTCGCCATGAGTTTTGTCAACGAAGACCACATCTGCGCCGGTGTGCCTTCGAAGAGACGTCCGCAGCCCATGGCGAACAAGGTGTCACCGACGAAGGCGATTTGCTCATCGGCAAAGTGGAAGACGATATGGCCGCGCGTATGGCCGGGTGTGTCGTAGACATTAGCCTTGTGTTGGCCGAATTCAAAGATATCGCCATCACCCACTTGAATATCGATGCCGGGAATCCTTGCCGCATCCGCGCGCGGACCCACGATCTTGCAACCCGTTTGTTCCTTGAGTTCTAAATTGCCACCGGCATGGTCCCAGTGGTGGTGAGTATTTAAAATGTAATCTAGCGACCAGCCTGTGTCCTGCAGAGCATCTTGAATTGCCGTGACCTCGGGTGTATCGATAACGCCCGTCGTATTCGTCACCGGGTCGTTAATCAAAAAACAGTAGTTGTCCTGTAGGCAGGGGAACATGTGTACTTTTAATCGACTCATGATGTTCAGCCTAAGGTTCGCTCAGTCTCGGCATGAGCTCGACGAGATTGCAGGGGCGGGTGCGGTAGTCCAATTGGCTGACGATTAGCTTGTCCCAGGCGGTGGCACAGGCGTTGGAAGAGCCGGGGACGCTGAAAATGTAAGTGCTATTAGCCACGCCGGCGATGCACCGCGATTGCAGAGTCGATGTGCCGATGTCCTCGTAGGACAGCGCGCGAAACACTTCGCCAAAGCCAGCAATGATTTTGTCCAAGAGCGGTTCAATGGCTTCCGGCGTGCCGTCGCGACCAGTGACGCCGGTGCCGCCGGTGGTGATAACAGCTTGTACGTTTGGATCGGCGATCCAGCGCGATACCGTTGCACGAATACGATAGACGTCATCTGGCTCGATGCACTTTTGCGCCAGTTCATGCCCCGCGGAAACAAGTCGTTCGACCAATAAGGCGCCGGATTTATCCGTTGCTTCGGTGCGTGAATCGGAAACTGTGAGTACCGCGATTTTTAAGGGCCGAAATTCACGTTGGGTGTTGTCGTCGTGGGACACGCTAAATTCCATGTAGGGGTCAGGCTTGCAATTTACCAGATCAAGGCTAGGTAAAACGAGCCGTGTTGCGGGCCTGGCCGCTACCGGAATACAAGCATCGGTGCCCGCCAACACTCTGCCGGTCGTCTTGCTATCAATGATCTAAAAGCTTGGCGGTGTGCAGGCCGAAACCAAGACACAGTCTTGGTTGCCCGGATTTCGAAACCGGTGGGGTAGGCGGCTGCTGAATAGATAGCTGTCGCCCGGGTTTAGCAAGTAGGTTTGATCTTCCACCGTTAATTCAAGTTGCCCAGACTGCACCACGCCGCCTTCTTCGCCATCATGGGATAGCGCGGAGCGACCGGTATCCGCACCGGGGGCATAGCGTTCCACCAAAATTTGCAGGCGACGTTGGCTAAGGTTGCCCCCGACTTGCCGGTAGCTGATCGGTGCTTCGGAGATCTGAGTGAGTTCCGTAGACCGGTAAACCACTTGGCTATCGGCCGGTAGCTCTAGCGCGAAAAACTCGCTGACGGAGATGGGTACGGCGTCCAAAACGCGTTTCAAAATACCCAGTGAGGGACTAGTGCGGTCATTCTCAATCAGCGAGATGCTGGCGTTGCTGACGCCGGATTTTTTGGCCAGTTGCCGTTGCGACAGCCCGTTGAGTTCGCGCACGCGCCGCAGGCGTCGGCCCAGGTCGTCCATGGCTAGAGGTTCCGTTAAGTTGTTAAATATTTATAACAGTATATGAGAGAATTCTATATAAAACAATAAATTAATTTTTACTATTTAAATATTGTTCAATATCTCAAAAAACACTAGAGTGACCCTGTAGCATTTGCAGGCGCACTGGACATGACCACGGTGGCGAACCTTAAGCCCTACTGGATGCCCTTTACCGGTAATCGTCATTTCAAGGCGCATCCCCGCTTATTCGAGTCAGCGTCGGGCATGTACTACACCACCACCGAGGGTCAGCAGGTACTCGATGGTATTGCCGGCTTATGGTGTTGCAATGCCGGTCACGCTCATCCGCGGGTGGTGGCGGCGATTCAGGCGCAAGCGGCGCAACTGGACTACTCAACCGCTTTTCAAATGGGTCACCCGGGTGTCTTTGCGTTGGCGGAACGGTTAACCGATCTCGCGCCTTCCGGTTTGGACTACGCCTTCTTTACCAACTCCGGATCCGAGTCGGTGGACACGGCACTGAAAATGGCCTTGGCCTATCACCGCAGTTGTGGCGAAGGGCAGCGCACGCGATTCATTGGTCGCGAGCGGGGTTATCACGGCGTGGGCTTTGGCGGTATTTCCGTCGGTGGCATGTCGCCTAACCGAAAAATGTTTAGCGCCCTGTTGCCGGGCGTTGATCATCTGCCGCACACGCATTCTTTAGAACACAATGCGTTCTCGTGTGGCCAGCCCCAATGGGGCGCCGAGCTGGCCGATGCGTTGGAAGACATTTTGTGCCTGCATGATGCCTCCACCGTTGCGGCTGTCATCGTGGAGCCCGTGGCCGGATCAGCCGGGGTGCTAGTGCCGCCCGTCGGTTACTTGGAGCGCCTGCGAGAGATCTGCGATGCCCATGACATTTTGTTGATCTTTGATGAAGTCATCACCGGCTTTGGTCGCACCGGCAACAACTTTGCTGCCGAGACCTTCAGCGTTAAACCCGATCTAATGACCCTGGCCAAGGGTTTGACCAACGGTGCGGTGCCCATGGGTGCGGTGCTGGCGGACGCCGCCATTTATGAAGCTATGATGCAGGGGCCGGAAGAGTCCATCGAGTTTTTTCACGGCTACACTTATTCGGGCCATCCCTTGGCCAGCGCGGCCGCGCTGGCGACCTTGGATGTACATGCTGCGGAAGATCTCAATGCCCGCGCCAGAACGCTAGCCCCCATGTTTGAGGCGGCCCTGCATAGCTTGGCCGACGCACCTCATGTGATCGACGTACGCAATATCGGCTTGATGGGCGCCATTGAGCTTAGCGCCCGGGCGGATGGGCCTACTTTGCGTGCTTTAGATGTTTTTCAAAAGTGTTTTGATGCCGGCCTGCTGGTGCGGACCACCGCAGATACCATTGCGCTAACGCCACCACTAATCATTAGTGAGGCACAAATTGCGCAGATGTTTGAAATCATCACAGCCACGCTGCACGCGGTAAAGTAGGGATATTCATATGGCGACATCGGCAGCGAATTTTCAGCAGGCCGCGGTGATCCCGCATTGGCTCAACGGCAAGCCAGTCACGGGCAGCAGCGCACGCAGCGGTCCGGTATTCAACCCGGCCACGGGTGAAGAGACGCAGCGGGTATCACTGGCGGATAAAGAAACCATTGCTGCGGCTTTACGGGCAGCTCATGCGGCCTTTCCCGACTGGCGGGATACACCGGCCGTTAAACGCGCGCGCGTGATGTTCCGTTTTAAGGAGCTCATCGAGGCAAACCGCGCCGAGCTGGCAGGGCTGATCACCAAAGAACACGGTAAAGTATTGAGCGACGCCGATGGATCTTTGCAACGTGGCTTGGAAGTGGTGGAATTTGCCTGCGGCATTCCTCATTTGCTCAAGGGTGAATTCAGCCAAGACATTGGCACCGGCGTTGATGCACATTCAACGCGTGAGCCTTTGGGCGTATGCGTCGGAATCACGCCCTTCAATTTCCCCGCCATGGTGCCGCTGTGGATGTTTCCTTTGGCTATTGCTTGCGGCAATAGCTTCATCTTGAAGCCTTCGGAAAAAGTACCCTCCTGCGCGTTGCGCTTGGCCGAATTGTTAACACAGGCGGGGCTACCGCCTGGTGTGTTCAATGTATTGCAGGGTGATGGCGAGGCTGTGGATGGCTTGCTGGCTGATTTACGGGTAGCCGCCGCGAGTTTTGTCGGTTCTACGCCCGTGGCGGAGCACGTTTATCGTCAGGCCGCTGCGGCGGGTATTCGCGTACAGTCATTAGGCGGCGCGAAAAATCATATGGTGGTTTTGCCCGATGCTGATATGGATTTGGCGGCGGATGCTTTGCTCGGCGCGGCCTATGGTTCCGCTGGCGAACGTTGCATGGCCATCTCCGTTGTGCTTGCCGTGGGTGATGCAGGGGATCGTTTACGCGAAGTCCTGGTGCCTAGGATTCGTGCGCTGCGCATTGCTGCGGGGGATGATCCCCAGGCCGAGATGGGGCCGCTGATCACCGCCGAGCATCGAGCGCGCGTGCTGGACTACCTCGCCACGGGTCAGGCTGAGGGTGCGCAACTCGTGGTCGACGGTCGCGATTTGCAAGTCGCGGCCGCACCGAAAGGCTTTTTCTTGGGGCCCAGCTTGTTTGATCACGCTAATGCAAAGATGCGTATTTACCGCGAAGAGATCTTTGGTCCGGTATTGACCATGCTACGCGTGGCCGATCCGCAGGCAGCCCTCGCCTTGGTCAACGCACATGAGTTCGGCAACGGCGCTGCAATATTCACCAGCAGTGGCCGAGCGGCAAGAGAGTTTAGTCGCGCAGTGGAGGCGGGTATGGTGGGTGTGAATGTACCCATTCCCGTGCCCATGGCGTTTTATAGCTTTGGCGGCCGCAAGCGATCACTATTTGGCGATAGCAATGTGCATGGCCTTGAAGGTGTGCGTTTCTACACCCGTCTGAAAACTGTGACCTCACGTTGGCCTGATCAATCGCTACCAGATACGCATGGCTTAAACATGCCGACACCGGGGCGTTAGACATCATTGCTTAGGAGCTAAAGCTATGTTGATGGGCGCGCCCAAAGAAATTAAGCCAGCGGAGTATCGGGAGGGCCTGACCCCCACCGGCGTGCGTGAGCTGGATGCGGTGGGACACGATGTGGTGATTCAGATTCTGGCTGGTGAGGGCATCGGTTTGCCGGATGCTGCATCTCCTGATACCGGTAAAATCCGTAACATCGCGTCGGCCCGATCAATCGCAGCAAGACAATTACGGTCTGAACATACTGACGCCGGGCGGTTGGGCATCATTGCTTGGGAACTAAAGCTATGTTGATTGGCGTGCCCAAAGAAATTAAACCGGCCGAGTATAGAGTGGGCCTGACCCCCACCGGCGTGCGTGAGTTGGTTGCGGCCGGGCACGATGTGTTGATTCAGACTTTGGCCGGTGAGGGCATTGGTTTGCCGGATACCGCATATCGCAATGCCGGGGCGCAGATCGTCCGCGCCGCCGCGGACATCTTTGCGCGTGCCGATATGGTGGTGAAAGTCAAAGAACCGCAAGCCGCCGAATGCAAACAACTGCGCGAAGGGCAAATTTTATTCACGTACTTGCATTTGGCACCCGATCCAGAGCAAGCCGCCGCATTAGTTAGTTCCGGTGTTATTGCCATCGCTTATGAAACCGTCACAGGCCATGACGGTGGTTTGCCGCTACTGGCACCCATGAGTGAAGTCGCCGGGCGTATGGCCGTGCAGGCGGGTGCGCATTGTTTGGAGCGTGAAGCCGGTGGGGCAGGGATCCTTTTAGGTGGCGTGCCAGGCGTCAAGGCCGCTAACGTCGTGGTGATCGGCGGTGGTGTCGTGGGGACCAATGCCATCCGCGTGGCCATGGGTATGGAGGCGCAAGTCACGGTAATCGACCGCTCCTTGCCGCGGCTACAAGAACTGGATTTTCAATTTGGCGGCCGTCTGAACACGATTTATTCAACTCAAGAAGCTGTGGAGGAATATGTCGCCGATGCGGACTTGGTAGTGGGCGCCGTCCTGGTGCCCGGAGCAGCTGCACCCAAGTTAGTAACGCGCGGCATGCTGCAAGGTATGGGCAACGGCTCGGTGCTGGTGGATGTCGCCATCGATCAGGGCGGCTGCTTCGAAACCAGCCGGCCCACTACCCATTCCGAACCCACCTATATAGAGGAGGCTGTTGTGCACTATTGCGTTGCGAACATGCCCGGCGCTGTACCCCGCACCTCCACCTATGCCTTGACCAACGCGACCCTGCCCTATGTGCTGGCGTTGGCGAACAAGGGTTATCCCCAGGCCCTATTGGATGATCCCGGCCTACGCGACGGCCTCAACATTCATTGCGGACAGGTCACGCACCCCGCCGTGGCCCAGGCGCTTGGTTATTCTTGGATGCCACCGGTAGATGCCCTCCGAATTTGAGGGTCGAACCGATTTATTCGGGTAGTTTCGATCTGTTAATCGCCGACCCTTAGGGATCACCAACACGACTTCGATTGAAGTCGGTGGACGAACAAATCGGTTCGACCCCCTACGTCCCTACTCTAGCAGCCAGCCTTGCATCAACTGCTTGATTTGCGTTTGGTAAGGTATCCCCGTTAGTTTTGCTTTTCGCTTAAAAGCAGCCAATAAATTTTCAGGTACTTTTAGGCTAATTAGCTTTGCTCGTGCTTTTTGGCCTGCATGGAGTTCGCGGAAGTCCTCTACAAAGCGAATAATTTCGTCCGGCGTCATTGCTTGGCACCGTGCTAGATAATCATCGTCAAAATATTGCGTTGCTTTCATAGCAATTTCTCCAGCGCCGTGACATCGGCCAAGTCCTGATCACGTCCGCTTGATTTCTTCATGTTAATTAGGGCTTGTAGACCAAGTATGGGTACCGTGCCGTTATTCGTCTTAACTTTTTTCACAGGCTGACCCCGCAAGTCATAGTTGATGATGACGTCCACTTGTTCAGCCAGCTTGTCGGGGTTGTAGAAATTCCAGGCGACCAAATTTCGATTTCTAATATATTCATCGCGAAAGCCGAACACATCGCGGGCGGTAATGGGCAGGCGAGACACTAGTCCGAGATCTGTGAGGGCGCCTTCCAATGCTTGCAAGGAGGTCAAGTCCCAATTGACCACGACATCAATATCCACCGTACCGCGGACCGCGCCGTGCAGGGCTACCGCGTAGCCACCGACTACGGCGTAACGAATCTTTCGCCGCGACAGCTCGTTACAGATTCTGTTCAGAACGCTCATGTAGTACTAGTATATATCGGTATATACCTGGAGAAGAAGGGCCTATATCAAGGTTCTCACCGATCAGCTTGAGCGTCGGCATGCTTTCGCTCGGGTCATTATTAGTATTCGGCTTGTCGTTTCCCGCTTACAAAGAAAGGCGCAAGCCGCTTTGGAAGACCGCCCCGGTCGTGAAATCAACAATAAATCGGTTCGACCCCTAATTGGCGACTGCCATTTCCCGTGCATGCTCCCGTCGATGCGCCACCAAGTCCATGGCGGTCTTGATGCAGACCAATAGCACCAGACTGGCGGTGGGCGAGTCGAAGACCTGAATCAGAATACCGCCTATGATGATGGTGATGTGCAGCACGATCACGCGTGCATAAGGCAGTTTCATGAGTTGCTTTTCCGAGGTTCTTTGATATTCGCCGCCGCCGATGTAGTTGATGCCGAACGAAAATAAATGACTCGCGGCAATGCCTAGCAGTGGCCAAATCAGTTTATCTTGTTGCAGCGCGCGTTCCACGATGGGCAGCATGTCGCCGACGCCGAGTATGCCCGATTCGACGCCGAAACTTTTCGAAAACATCATCAACACAAACAAGCCATGAACGAGGCAAAATGTGCCGTAGTGGACCGTAAAGAAAACCGTAGACACTATTCTTTGTGACGTGGAGATAACTTGCGGGCTTGCGAACAAAAAGCGCATGACATTCACCGCGCCGATTATCAAGTTTTCTAACCAGAACAGCAGAATGACGGAACTTACGGACCAGCCCCATTGCAGCACACCGTACAGGGGGACGAGATTGGCCAGCAGGAGAAAAATGGACGATGCAGTGAGGCGTCCGCGAAGCCCTTCGTTAGCTGCCGGGGTGTCCGCCGGCTTTCTCAGAGTTTCCATTGGCTCTGGATTATTCGTAGACAAGTCTGCTTTCCTTTACATGGGCTGCACGGTATCTCGATCATTATAAAAACCTCTGCCCAGGCTCCTTACCAGGGATAAAATGCTGCGGCGAAGCCCGCCGGGAATTTATCCTGGCCTTGCGGCAGCTCTAAAAAACCATTGGTACCGGCTAAGGATACGAAATCGCCGGAGGTGTTTGTTTGGCGTGGTATCGCCAAGCCCTGGTCTTGTGCATTATCTGCTAAGACCACGGGTAAGAAATACGTTAGATCAGGTGCAAACTCGATTTCCTGCGACAAAATCTTGGTCATTGGCCGCGTGTTTTCTAGGCCTAGGGACGCCAAAATAGCCGGTACGGCATAGCGCAGCATGCAGACGAGGCTAGAGACGGGGTTGCCGGGCAGTGCAAATACAGGCTTATTGTCTGTGCTCACCCCGAACCACATCGGTAAGCCTGGGCGCTGCAGAATTTTGTGGAAAACCAGTTCTATATGCAGTTCGTTCATGACCTGCGGGATGTAATCGTACTTCCCCATCGATACGCCGCCGCTGAGAATGAGGATGTCGTGTTCGTCATGTAGCCGACTAATTTGCTTGCGCAACTGCTCACGGTCATCGGGTAATCCCGCGCGGGTGACCTGCGTGCGGCCACGCGACTGTAAAGCAGCGGCAATGGCCAAGCCGTTGGACGACCGAATCTGAAATGGCGCTAAATCCTCGCCCACATCCACCAACTCATCACCGGTTGAAATCGCGGCAATGCGAGGCCATTGGGCCACCGATACGGTAGCCTTCCCGCCAATGCTTAGTACGGCCATTTCGGGTGGCCCAATCCGAATACCTGGCTTGAGTACGACCTGATTTTCTCGATAGTCGGACGCTTGCAAATGCACAAACTGCCCGCTATCGGGTTGGTAGTTATCCGCCAAGCTGCACAAATCGCCATCGCGCTGAATGCGTTCGACTGGAATGACAGTATCCGCATCAACTGGCAACACAGCTCCTGTCATGATTTCCACGCAGTTTCCTGCATCGCCCAAGGCGAGGGCCGGTGCACCGGCTCCCTGGGTACCGATTCGCCGGTAGCTTTTGTGTCCGTCCACAAAATCGGCATAGCGAATGGCGATGCCATCCATGGTGACTCGATTAAAGGGCGGTTGATCGCGCTCTGCACGTATAGTCTCGCGCAAGATGCCGCCGCTTGCATCGGCAACGGGCACCGAGACTGCTGGATAGCTGGGCATGCGTGCCTGAATGAGCGCCTGGGCTTCATCCACCGTGATGCGAAGGTGGGTGGTCATCGACATAGTCTAGCGATAAATGCGGCGGCGGGCGGAATTGTTCGACCAACAGTACGCAAGTGGCGAATCTTCGGTAAGTTTAAGTGGACGGCAGGCTTGGATTTCTTCGGGCTGCGAACTGGGGTGCCAGCCATTTTCCCACTCGTTCCGGCGGTGGGCGCAGGGAGAGAGTTTTCGCTGACTTAGCTTGTTCATTTTCCTGCTCTTAAGACCAATAAGGATTGCTGGTCAGGGATGACTGCCTGTAAGGTTTAGCTGCCGGCTGCATTGATTCGTGGCGAGCTGGTTTAGCAGTATCCCGCTGGATCGCTCGCTGTTTGTATGGCTCGGGATCTTGGCAGTTTTCGCCAGAGGCCTGACATTCAGGGATCGCTGCTGCACCCCGCTGTTTAGGCGCCGCAGTAGTTTGTCACTAGAAGAGTAAAATTCCTGTCGAACAGGATAACGATATTTGCCCACGGCACCGTTGATTAGCGCGCGCAGGGTTGCCGGCGAATGAAACGTCCTTTAAGTAAGTTTTGAGGTTCTCAATGTTTACGAATTTCTGGTACCCCGCCGAAGAAAGTGAAAATATCTCGCGCGAGCCCATGAAAGTGCAAATGCTGGGTTTGTGGTTCGTCCTCTGGCGCGATGAAAATGGTATTGCGCATTGTATTTCGAATACCTGTACTCATCGCGGCGGATCTATGGGTGACGGCAAGGTGGTCGGTAATTGTGTGCAGTGTCCCTATCATGGTTGGCTATTCAATGGTCGCGGTGAGTGCGAGCGTATTCCGTCATTGGGGCCGTTAACCAAGATTCCGGAACGTTCGAGGATCGATGCTTATCCCGTGGAAGAGCGTTATGGCCTGGTTTTCGTGTTTCTGGGGGATCTGCCGACGAATGAACGGCCCACGATCATGCCTATAGAAGAATATGGCCAGGCTGGCTGGCGTACTTTGCACATGCGCTACCGATGGAAAGCGAACTATGTCCGTCTCGTCGAAAACCAATCCGATCCATCGCATGTGGAATACGTGCACAGTGGCTTTGGTTTTGGCGGCAAGAACAAAGACTACCGGGTGCCAAAAATCGATATCGATGAGTCACAATGGGGTGCGGGCGCCATGGTTGAGTTCTATTCCCCGGAACTCCCCGATCAGGATATGGCGGCAATGTCGCCGGAAGGCCGCACGGATGCCGGGTCCGGTTTTCATGGTGTGGCGTCCACCTGGACGCGGATCAATTTTAATGAAACCGAAGGTATGAATATGTATCTCTATGCTTGCCCGCGTAGTGAGCTGGATTTGGAGATATTCTTAGTCAATCAGCGCAACTGCCGTTTAGACCCGGAACTGGATAAGAATTTCTTAGAACGCATGGGTATTGCGGTGGAAGAAGATCGAATTGTAGTGGAAAAGCTAGACCCACCCATTTCATCGAAAGAAGCAGTCGGCGAATTTATCGTGCCTGCCGATGATGTGCTCATGAGGTACCGCGAGCGATTGACCCAGTGGCAAGCCAAGGGCTGGCGCATGGATTTGGCAGAAATTGCCAAGCATCGGAATCGCATGGCCTATGCCATTCCCAGTCCGGCGCGGCGCGAGTCTGGCCATGACTGGGCTGTGACGCCGGTGCCCATGCTTAAATCTTAGGAGAATGAAGAAATGGCGAATGCCTATTTAGTCTTTGGTGCAAGTCAACGCACAGGCTTGGAGGTTGCCCGACTGCTCAAAAGTCGTGGAGATGGCGTTACTGCGGCGGTACGCTCGACGTCGGATCGCGCAGCGTTAGAACGAATTGGCGTGGATTTCGCCGTTGCGGATGTGCTGGATGCCGATGCTGTCGATACAGCATTCACAACGGGTCGCTATCGTGCCGTGGTTTGTACCGTCGGTGGTTCGCGCAAAGAACCGCAGCGTCCGGATGTAATCGGTACAAAAAACATCGTCGATGCGGCCAAGCGTCATGGTGTGATGCGCATGATCTTGGTCACGGCCATCGGTGCGGGTGATAGCCGCAGTGTTCTATCTGACAATGCTTGGAAATTTCTAGGTCCGGTGATCGAACTTAAGACTCAGGCCGAAGACTATCTGATGAACAGTGGATTAGATGCCACGATCTTGCGACCGGGCGGTATGGCCTCCGAGGCCGCCACTGGAACCGCAATCAAGACCGAAGATCACAGTGTGATGGGTATTATCCAGCGGGCGGATCTAGCGGCGCTGGTGGTAGAGTGTTTGGATGACGATGAAACGGTGGGCAAGATATTTCATGCGGTGGATCCCGCGATCAAGGAGCAGCCGCCCTTGCAGCGGGGTGAGGCACCCAAGCCTGGTGTAGAAAAGCCGTGATATCAGGCTTGTATTTGCTAAGTAAGTTTTGCGTGCCTGCAGGCTTAGGCGTATTTTCGACTTACAGTTAACGACGGTTTGCACAGTAAGGATACGATATGAGTTCGATTGGAAGACTGAATACTTATCAGGTCATCGCGTTTGGGCTTACGCTGCTCCTTGCTGGCACGGTTTTCGGGGCGAATGCCGGCCATGCTGATGCCTGGCGCGTTGGCACCGTCCTTGGGCTGCAACATTGGTCAGAACTCGGGGACATCGAGCCGGTGCCTGGCGATGATTTTGAAGATTGGGGCGCAAACTTTGAATTGAGTTATCACCTCCGCGCGCAGTCATTGAATTCGTCGGCTTTGTTTTGGGGCGCCAATTTTGGCGTGTTCGGACACGAGAGCGACATTCGAGGCTTCGAAGAAAATGAAGAGTTGCAAGCTAGCGTTGTTTATCTGGGCCCGTCGATTAAATGGGGTTTTCATGATACCGCGCGGATGCGTTGGTTCCTTGATGCGGGGCTTGCGTACTATTGGATATCCATTGATGAGTATGAAGACAGCTGTTTCTTCGATTGCGACATTTTTGAATATTACGATGATGATGGCCTGGGCGGGTTTCTCGGTCTAAGCGGAGATGTTACGTTCGGATCGAATAGCGGCTTCGCTGTCACGGGCGCTATAAAAGTGCATTTTGTCGATTTTGAGCCGCCGCTGTCTCTTGGCAGTACCGGTGATCTAGACGGGGAAATTTATCAACTGCAGTTTGGTGTGGCTTTTGGTCGATAGCGTACTAGCGGCGGCGAAGCCGTAGACTTAACCCTGACATTCGTCGAACCCGGCAAATTGTCAGTCTAATTCAATTATTCGTAGCGCTCCGGGCAGGTGCTTCAAAAACCCTTTCAACGGTATGTTTTTTTGATAGATTTTCCAGCTTAAATTGTATAAGCCCAAGCCACTGGCCGATATCTAGGGCTATTTCTTGCAGCCTTGTCGCTTTCTGGATGTAATTGAAGGAAGACCAGGCCAAAATCAGTTTCGTATCGACGGGAACGGCTGTCGTGAACGAATAGATTTGATCGATTCCAGGTCTTACAAATGTATTGTGGTTTAATATTAAAAATCCACGCTGCTTTTTGCCGCCTTCGGTGTCCGCGTTAGACGGATCGCTCTCTGCTAGCGATACCTTAGGCTGAACGCTTATATCCGCAGCAATTGACCTCGGAAATACTAGTCGGCCAGCCTTATAGTCATTTTCCGGAAAGAGTTCTATTTTTTCGTCATTTCCCGTGAGATAGAGCACGTCAAGTCGGATGTTACTGACTACCAGAGTTGATTTCCCAAGATTCTTTAAATGAATCAAAATTTCAACTGCTTGTTGCTCATTGATAATGGCAGCAAACTGACAATCGACATGAAAATCCACTGATGGTAGTAGATTGCGTTCAATGACGAATTTAATATACGCCCACAATCCACCGATGATGACCGTAATAAGGGTCAGGGCTTGAATCATTGTGATCAATTTACAGTTCTTCTGTCGTGCCTGGATAAAATCGGTATGCAGAAAATTATTCTCACTTGTGACTTTCAAGATGCCATAGGGCTGTTGGAGGGTAAACTAACGATGCAACTATTTTATAGCTTTCAAACATAGAAAGACACAACTAGGCGCTATACATGTACGGTTTGTCCTCCGCTCCCGCTTGGTTATACGGTACTCGGTTTATGCCGGTATGGGGTTATGAATTTTGGGTCGAAGAAGGCGCCGATGAAGCCGCTGAAGAGAATGTCGAAATTATTATTTCGAATTTGATTGATTATATCGAAACGATTCAGGTTGATGGAGATAAGGATTGCGGCGGTTGCTCAGAGCCGGTCGAAGAGTAATTGCTCCAAGTTCTTGCTAGCCTAGCGCGCGTTGCATTTCCGCTACTATTGCCAAGGCAATAGATTCAGGCGAGTTGGCGCCGATCTCTAACCCAGCCGGTCCGTGCAAGCGGTATTCTAACTGCTTGCCTGCTTCTCCTAGCTCCTCAATTAATCGTGCTCGTCGTTGCTTCGGTCCAAGCAGCCCCAGGTAGGGAATAGCAGTGGTCGCGAGTTGCCGCAAGTAGTCTCGATCGGCATCGAGATTGTGGCTCATGACAATCGCCGCTGAAAAGTTTGCAAGATCCAAGCCTTTGCTGAGGTCAACCGGCGCTGACTCGACTCTGCGGTCTGCCAAGTCAAAATCGACGGACGATAGGTAGCCTGGACGATGATCGGCTAGCGTCACGACCCAGCCTAATTCGTGGGCAAAGCGCAGAACGGGCAGGGCATCTGGGCCGGCGCCCATGATCAGTAATCGGTGTAGCGGTGGAATGGGTGCGAATAGAATCTGCGCCGTACCGATTGTCGTTTTGATATTTTTGAGTTCACAGTCTTGGAGATTTTTGCAGTCCGCGGAAATTTTCTTGACCATTGCGTTTGGTAATCCCCAGCTTTCGACCGCGTCGGCTCGCTTTGTGATCGTTGCGCCGATTTCCAGCTGCGGATTATCGCTATCCACGACCACTGCAGAAATCGCGGTTTCGCCGCTTTGTTGGCAAGCAGCGATGCGGCGAAACGGTTCGTAATCGTTCGCGGGGTTAAGGCTTTGCAGCAAAATTCGCAGTAAGCCATTGCAACCGATACCCAGCCCCCAAACCTCATCGGCCTCGTCACGCAGATCGTAAGTCAAGCTGCGCGCTTGCCCGTCGGCTATAACTTCTGCGGCGTGTTCAGCAAGATCACCTTCTAAGCAGCCGCCGCTGACCAAACCCTGGTAATCCCCGTTATCAGCAATGATGATACGTTGACCTGCCTTGCTATATGTCGAACCTTGGGTTTCATACACCGTGGCCAAGACCAGCTTACGGCCCTCGGCGGCCCAAGCTTTAAACGCTTCGATGATGCGCCGGTTGCTCATGGTGGAGAGCTAATCGCAGGTCAACACGATCTTACCCAGGGCTTCGTTAGCCTCGAGTAATCGGTGTGCTTGCGCGGCATCATCTAATGGGAGGATCGCTTGAATGACAGGTTGAATCTCACCGGCATCAAGCTTGGGCCAGATATTTTGCCGCAGTTTTTCGGCAATGGACGACTTTGCGAGCTGATCGCGCGCGCGCAGGGTAGATGCCGTAATGGTCAACCGCTTGGTCAACATGCGTCCCAAATTCGCTGCGCCGGTGGCGCCGCCCAAGACACCGACGATGGCGAGACGGCCATCGCTGGCGAGTACTTTCAGATTGTCGTCTAGATAGGCGCCACCGACGATGTCCAGCACTACGTTGACGCCTTGGCCCTGGGTCAGCTCTTTCATCACCGCAGCAAACTTGTCCCGGCGATAGTTAATCGCGTATTCCGCGCCCAATGTTTCGCAGAGCTTACATTTCTCATCGGTTCCAGCGGTGGCGTACACGCGTGCGCCCATGGCCCGGGCCATTTGAATGGCCGTGGTGCCAATGCCGCTGGCACCGCCGTGAATGAGTACCGACTCACCCGCTTGCAATTGCGCGCGATCGAACAGGTTGCTCCAGACCGTAAAAAAAGTTTCCGGCAAGGCGGCCGCATGGGTCAAGGCCATGTTGGTGGGTACGGGCAAACATTGGCTCGCGGGCGCGCAGCAGTAGGCCGCGTAGCCACCGCCGGCGACCAAGGCGCAAACTTGATCGCCGATCTGCCAGTTGCTCACCGATTGCCCCGTGGCAACCACCTGACCCGCTACCTCTAAGCCCGGCAAATCCGATGCGCCGCGGGGCGCGGGATAAATGCCGCGGCGCTGCAGACAGTCGGGGCGGTTAACGCCGGCGCCGGACACCTTAATAAGGAGTTCATCGGGGCCAGGCTGCGGCACGGGTCGCGTGGCGCTGACCAAGACATCCGGCGGGCCGGGTTCGCTGATCTCGATGACGGCCATGCTGGTGGGGATTTGTGTCGCGTTCATGGTGGTCTGGGCAGGGGCAAATGGCCCGCGCAGTATAGCGGTTGAGCAATATCAATCGGGGCTTGGCCGATTTGTGCTAGCGTTTCAGCATCAGACTTTGGGTTGCAGCATGGGTATGAGCACTATTCTTCCAATGAATCCGAGTCAGGCCATGGCGGATCGCCTCGGCCGGCCCCTGCACGACTTGCGCATCTCCGTGATGGATCGCTGCAATTTTCGCTGTTCTTATTGCATGCCCGAGGATAAGTACCACAAAGACTTTCAATTCTTATCCAGCCAAGCGCGGTTGTCGTTTGCGGAAATCACTCGTTTGGCGCAACTTTTTGCGGGCTTGGGCGTGCGCAAATTGCGCATCACCGGGGGTGAGCCTTTGTTGCGCCCCGAATTGGCAGATCTCATTGGTGATTTGGGGCGCATTCCGGGCATCGATGATATTGCGCTAACCACCAACGGGATCTTGCTGGCTCAGAACGCGGCGGCCTTAAAAGCAGCGGGTTTGGATCGCGTGACGGTGAGTTTAGATTCTCTTGATGATCAGGTATTTCTGGCCATGAGCGGCGGGCGGGGTAGCAAGGACCGCGTACTGGAAGGCATCACTGAAGCTCAACAGGCGGGTTTGGGACCGATCAAAGTCAATGCGGTGATTAAGCGGGGTGTAAACGACCACTCGGCCTTAGATTTGGTGGAGTACTTTCGCGGCAGCGGTGTGATTGTGCGCTTCATTGAATACATGGATGTCGGTACCATTAATCATTGGCAGGTTGGCGATACCGTTTCTTCGGCAGAAATGATCGAGCGAATTAGTGAGCGTTGGCCGTTGCAGCCTTTAGAACCGGACTATCACGGCGAAGTGGCGAATCGCTACGCCTTTGTCGACGGTGCGGGTGAATTGGGATTTGTCTCTTCGGTTAGCGCGCCATTTTGCGGGTCTTGCACCCGGGCGCGCTTGTCCTCCGACGGCCAGCTGTTTAGTTGTTTGTTTGCGAGCCGCGGCACGGATATCAAAGGGCCCATGCGTGGCGGTGCCAGCGACGCGGAGTTGCTGGATTTGGTCCGCGGGGTATGGACCCAGCGCCAAGATCGCTACAGTGAGCGACGTGCCGAGTTAGCGCCGGGCGAAGAAAAAGTTGAGATGTATTACATCGGCGGCTAAGCCGGTCTAAGCTCACCATCGCCGTGTCACGCCATGGCTGCGATTGTGGCAAGCTCTTGCCATGCAGTTTGATCCTGATGACTGTTCCTAGCCGGCATGTTGCTACGCGGTTTTTGGTCGCTTCCCGGGCGTTTAACCTGCCGGTTGCGGTGGCACGGTGTATTCACCCACGCGCTGGGAATGCCGAGACGCCAGGCAGCGTCACCGTGCTGTACCGGTCATGATGAACGCTAGTCACCTTCTCGCCTTGTGGGGTTGCGGCGTCCCGCAAGCCGTCGATGAGCGGGGTAGGGTGGCCGTAATAGCGCTTAAAATTCAGTTCTGTGTTGGCAATGTGAAGACAAGGCGTATCGTCATCAATCGCCACGGGCTATGACGGATTCGAGCCAAACTGTCGCCCTGCGGCGTTTTGGAGCCGCGCAAGCCATCGATGAAACAGACCGCGTGGCCGTGGAAGCACCGCTGGAAATTCGCCTGCGTCGCGGCGATGCTGATGCGCAGAGTATTTCCATTACCCTGCGTACGCCGGGCCACGATGCGGAACTGGCCTTGGGATTCCTCATTAGCGAGGGCATTGTGGCGCGTCCATCCGATGTCGCGGCGGTGGCGATGTCCGCGGCGGATCAGGGTCACCCGGCGGGCGACGTGGTAGAGGTGCTGCTAGCAGCCGGTGTGGCAGTGGATTTGGACCGCTTGCAGCGGCATTTTTACGCGACTTCGTCTTGTGGTGTTTGCGGGCGCGCTTCTTTAGAAGCTTTAGAAATCCTCGGCCGGCACAAAATCCATGCCAATGATTTCGCCATCACAGCCGAGACCTTGCACGGTTTGCCGCAGTCCTTAAGCGAGCAACAAACGGCCTTCGCCCAGACGGGTGGATTGCATGCCACCGCCATATTTGACGCTCGTGGACATATTCATTGCGTTCGCGAGGACGTGGGTCGGCACAATGCCACGGACAAAGTGATTGGCGCGGCCTTGCAAGCGGATGGATTGCCGCTGGCTCGGCGGGGCCTATTATTCAGCGGTCGGGCGAGTTTCGAAATCATGCAGAAAGCCTTATTGGCCGGTTGTCCCTTGGTCGCGGCGGTGGGTGCGCCATCCAGTCTGGCCGTCGAGCTGGCTTGGGAATTTGGCATCAGCCTGGTCGGTTTTCTGCGCGATGATCGGTTCAATGTTTACGCCGGTCAGGCACGGATTCAGGCGGAATCCTAGATTCGGCGTTAGGACGCCTTCGAGCGGATTGTTTCCCGTCAGCTACAAAGCTGCCGAATGGTCAAGGGGCTGGTCTGGATGTTGGGTATCAGCCGGGTCAGGTTTCTGCGCAATGATCGACGCGACGCTTGATTCGCGTCAGGCCCACCCAATGAGCCGGCGAGGCCTTATCATGGGCCCATGACTCAAGGCCTTTTTCACCCCGCCGTGGCCGCCTGGTTTGACGAGAATTTTACGGCCCCGACGCCGGTTCAAGCACGGGCCTGGCCCGCCGTGCAGTCCGGCCAGCATGCCTTGCTCGCGGCCCCAACCGGTTCAGGCAAAACCTTGGCGGCCTTTCTAGCTGTCATCGATCAATTGGTTCGCGAGGGCGAAGTCCTTGGTTTGCCCGATGAGACACGTGTGCTTTATGTCAGTCCACTCAAGGCCTTATCTAATGATATTCATAAAAATCTTGAGGTTCCGCTAGCGGGTATACAGGCCCAGCTGGGTGAGCTCAGTCCGCTACAGATGCGTGCGGCGGTGCGCACAGGTGATACGCCTGCCAGCGCCCGCGCCCGCATGCGCCGGCAAGCGCCACACATTTTGGTGACCACCCCGGAATCGTTATTCATTCTGCTGACCTCCGAATCGGGGCGCGGAATGCTCAGCACTGTTCGTACGGTCATCGTGGATGAGTTGCATGCCGTGGCCGATAACAAGCGCGGCGCGCATTTGTGCCTATCCCTGGAGCGGCTAGACGCCTTGTGCCCGCGGCCCCCGGTGCGGGTGGGTATTTCAGCCACCCAAAAGCCCATGGCGGTGATGGCGCAATTCCTGCTCGGTGATCGCGACGAGCATTGTCAGATCATCGATACCGGTTACGTGCGCGAGCGTGATCTGGCGCTGGAGTTGCCAGCTTCTGCCTTGCAAGCGGTGATGGCCGGTGAGGTCTGGACCGAAATTTATGATCGATTAGCGGCCTTGGTGCTGGCTCACCGTACGACCCTTATCTTCGTGAATACACGCCGCCTAGCCGAGCGCGTAGCGCGGCATTTGGCCGAGCGTTTGGAGGCGGGTGCGGTCACGTCGCATCACGGTAGCTTGGCCCGCGAACACCGTCTCGATGCCGAGCAAAGACTCAAAGCCGGTGAGTTGCGCGCCCTGGTGGCCACCGCTTCGCTAGAACTGGGCATCGACATTGGCGACGTGGACCTCACGGTGCAATTGGGTTCGCCGCGTGGCATCGCGCCGCTGTTACAACGCGTGGGCCGGTCGGGGCATGGTGTGAACGCGCTACCCAAAGGGCGATTGTTCCCGCTGTCGCGCGATGACCTGGTGGAATGTGTGGCCCTGCTAGATGCCGTGCGGCGCGAAGAGCTCGACGCCATCTGTCCCCAGGGACCAGCCTTGGATGTGCTGGCCCAGCAGATTGTGGCGGAGGTCGCCGCCCGGGATTGGGATATCGGCGAGTTGTACACGCAACTTTGTCGGGCCTGGCCTTATCGCGCAGTCAGCCGCGCGCAGTTCAACGGTTTATTGGCCATGTTGGCCGATGGTTTTACCACGCGCCGGGGTCGGCGTGCCGTTTATTTGCACTTGGATGCCGTCAATGCTCGGCTTCGCGCGCGCCGCGGCGCTCGACTCACGGCCATGACCAACGGTGGCGCCATCCCCGATCAGTTTGATTACGACGTGGTGTTGATGCCCGAAGAGTTTTCCGTGGGCAGCTTGAATGAAGACTTCGCCTTCGAAAGCTTGCCGGGCGATATTTTTCAATTGGGCAATACCTCGTATCAGATTCTGCGCGTGGAAACGGGCAAGGTTTATGTGCAGGATGCCCATGGCGCACCGCCCAATATTCCGTTTTGGTTTGGCGAGGCGCCCGGGCGGTCCAATGAGCTGTCGCAAGCTGTGTCTCGCTTACGAGAACAATTTAGCCAGCAGCGCGCGGCGGGTGATGCACAACTGCAAGCTTGGTTGCGCGACGACTTGGGCTTGGCTGCGTCGGCACGGGAACAGTTGACGGATTATCTTGCCACGGCCGATGCGGTGCTGGGCGGTTTGCCGACCCAGCAACGCATTGTGATGGAACGGTTCATGGATGAGCTGGGCGATACGCACTTGGTCATTCATTCGCCTTACGGTTCGCGTTTGAATCGGGCTTGGGGTTTAGCCTTGCGTAAGCGGTTTTGCCGCAAGTTCAACTTTGAACTACAGGCTGCCGCCCTGGAAGACACCATTGTGCTGTCTTTGGGCCCGACCCATAGCTTCCCCTTGGCTGAAGTCGCGCACTACTTGAAACCGAGCAGCGTCCGTCAGGTTCTCACCCAGGCCTTGCTGGCCGCTCCCATGTTCCCGACGCGTTGGCGTTGGGCGGCGACTATTGCTCTGGCCATACGGCGTAATCGCAATGGCAAGAAGGTTCCACCACATTTTCAGCGCGGCGACGCCGAAGACTTGATGGCCTTGGTTTTCCCCGATCAGTTGGCTTGCGCGGAGAATATCGCCGGGGACCGAGAGATACCCGACCACCCACTTGTTCAACAAACTCTGGATGACTGCTTGAACGAGTTGATGGATGTCACCGGTTTAGAAGCCCTGCTCACGCGCATGGCGGCGGGTGAAGTGCAGGTTGATGCTTTGGATCTCACCAGTCCGTCACCCCTGGCGCAAGAAATTATCAGCGCGCGACCCTATGCCTTCCTAGATGATGCGCCCGCTGAAGAACGCCGCACCCAAGCCATCCGCAGTCGGCATTTGCTCGATCCCGATGAGGCCGCGCGCTTGGCCCGGCCCGATCCAGCCGCCATCGACGAAGTTTGTGCCGAAGCCTGGCCGCTGGTGCGCGATGCTGATGAGTTGCACGATGCCTTGGTCTTGAGTGGCTTTCTCACGGCCGCGGAATGCAATGATGAAAAGTGGCCGGGGTATTTCACCGAGTTGGTCGCCCAGCGGCGGGCAAGTTTGCTAACCCCCAAGGATGGCGAAGGACTGTGGGTCAGTGCGGAGCGCTTAGCGGACCTGTTGCAAGTGATACCCCAAGCACGGCTGGAACCGGTCATTGATGCCGTCGAAACGTTTCGCGTGGGTGTGGCCTTGGCGCCGGAGCAAGCCTTGCTGGAGATCGTTCGCAGCCGCCTAGAAACTTTGGGGCCGGTGACGGCCGCGCAGCTCGCCAGCCCCTTGGACATTCCTGAGGTCTTAGTAATGAATGCATTGCAAGCTCTTGAAATTGAAGGTTTTGTGATCCAAGGAAATTTCCGTGGCCAAGAGGGTGATGCCATGGAATGGACCGATCGCCGCCTGCTCGCGCGGATTCACCAGCGCACCATCCGCAGCTTACGCAAGCAAGTCGAACCGGTATCGCCAGCGGCGCTGATGCGCTTTCTATTCCGCTGGCATGGTTTGGCCGGCGAGCGCGCCGAGGGTCCGGAAGCGGTGCGCGCTGCCTTGAGTCGGCTGCAAGGATTTTCGGCGCCGGCCGCCGCCTGGGAAAAGTATCTCTTGCCCGCGCGGGCCGATGCGTATTTGCCGTCGGATCTGGATCAGCTGCTCGCCAGCGGTGGTTTCGTTTGGCTCAGACCTTGGGTCGATCGCGGTAAAGCGGCGCGGCCGGGCCCGGTACGCAATACGCCCATCGCGCTGATCGAACGCAGCAACTTGTCCGTCTGGACGCCAATGTGGGTGCCCTCCGCCGACGAAGAACTCAAGCTGCCCGCGGTGGCTGCGCAAGTTTGCGACGCGCTGCAGACTCAGGGCGCGATGTTCTTTATTGACCTGGTGCAGCACACGGGCTTGTTGCGAACCCAAGTGGAGGAGGGTCTGGCCTTGCTGGTCGCTCGCGGTTTAGTGACCTCGGATAACTTCTCCGGTCTCCGCGCCTTGATTACGCCTGCTGCGCGTCGCCCGCGTTATTCCGATCGGCGACGTCGTACCGCCGTCGGCGTGGACGCGGCCGGTCGCTGGTCATTGTTGGCCGCGGCGGTGAATCCCAACGCGGATGGCGAAGTGATGGGCTTTGATGATGCTCAAGCCGAGCAAGTCGCGTTCGCCCTGTTGAACCGCTATGGCGTTGTATTTCGCGGTTTGTTACACCGTGAGTCCAAGAGCTTGCCGCCCTGGCGACTGTTGGCTCGCGTGTTGCGACGCTTGGAGGCGCGCGGTGATATACGCGGCGGACGTTTCGTCAACGGTTTTGGCGGTGAGCAGTTCGCCTGGCCCGAGGCGGTTGAGCAGTTGCGCCAAGCACGCAATGTAGACCGCGATCTCGAGATTGCGGTATCAGCAGCCGACCCGCTCAATTTGGCCGGTATCATCACGCCCGGCGAGCGGGTGGCCGCGACGGTACGCAATCGTCTGCTCTACCGCGGCGGTCGTCCCGTTGCCATTCTTTCCGGTGGCCGCTTTCAGTGGCTGGCCGAACCCGATGCCGCTAACGAATGGTCCGCCCGCAGCCTATTGATGCGTGATGACCCTCGGGTGGTTACCATGCCGCCGCCTGGGCGGCCGCAATAACGGGTACGGCCGATGGCTGAGCGCAGCATCGATGGTTTTTTCTACGGGCTATTCATGGACGCTCAGCTTCTGCGGCAGAGCGGTATTGAGCCACGCAATCCGCGCCGCGCTTACCTTGACGGCTATGCATTGCGAATCGGACAACGAGCGACGCTCGTGCGCCGCGCCAACGCACAAGTTTGGGGTATGGCTTTTACTTTGACCTGCGAAGAAATGGACTGGCTTTACGCGGCTCCCGGCTTGGAAGCGTATCGCCCGGAAGCCATTCTCGCTCGCTCCGAGGCGGGCGAATCTTGGCCGGCCCTTTGCTACAACTTGCCAGAGGTACCGGAACGCATGGACGTGAATGCAGATTATATTGCACGTCTGCGGGTGGTTCTTAGGGAGCTTGATTTCCCCAAGGACTATATAAATTCGATTTAGCGAGCATGGGGGTCGAACCGATTTTTGCCCTGAAAAAATCGGTTCGACCCCTCGCGGCTTAAAGCCTTATGCTAGCGGCTAGATTGAAGCGGAGTAGATTCAATGGATTTCAGTGAGCACGAAAACGCCAATGAAACCTTGGTGAATAATTTTTGCCGCGATTGGTCTTTGCGTGATGTTGATGCGTTGCTGCCGTATTTGGCAGACGACTTGCTGTATCAAATCGCGCCGGGTCAGCCGCTGATTACCAGCGCGGCGCAATTCGCCGAGCAAATGGGGCCGTTCTTGAAAAAGTTGGCCACGGTTGAATGGGAGATCATTCGCTCGCATGCCGTGGGGCCGCTGGTGCTAAACGAACGCATTGATCATTTTGTGGCGCCCGAAGGCAGCGAGACGCCGAGTATGCATTTTCATATTGCCGGTCATTTTGAAATAGAATCCGGTGTCATCAAGGTTTGGAAAGACTGGCCCATGCCGGGCGCTAAGCAAATCATCGGCTAAGATCACAAGATCCCCTGCGCGCCCAGGCCAAGCATGCATCAAAGCCCCGAACCCGCAGAGGTTACTCGACACTACGCGCGCTTAGCCGAGCATCAGTTGCATTTTCGTCTGGCGGGTAGCGGACCACCGCTGCTGTTGTTGCATCAAAGCCCCAGTTCGTCGGCGGCGATGATGTCTGAAATCACCCGATTTGCGCCGCGGTTTACGGTAATCAGCCCCGACACTCCCGGCTTTGGCTTATCTACAAGCCTGGGCGTTGTAGACCCCGATCTAGATGACTATGCGAGGGTTTTGGCGGAGTTTTTGGATGTCTTGGGCCTGTCGCAAATTGCCATCTACGGTTTCCACACCGGTGCCATGTTGGCCCTTGAATTTGCCCGGCGCTATCCGCAGCGTTGCGCGGCCGCGGTGATCAACGGCTTGGTGGTGGTTGAGGGCGAGGAGCTGGCAGATATTCTGGCCAACTACCTGGTACAGCCAGATCCGGATCCTGAAGGCGGTCACTTGCCTTGGCATTGGGCGCGTATTCGCGATCAAATGCTATTTTTTCCTTGGTATCGCAAGACGCGCGAAGCGCGCTTAAGTCTAGATCTGCCCGCGGCTGAAATAACCCAGCCCCATGTGGTGGATTTGTTCCGTGCCGACCGCGCGGGCCGCGACGGATATCGGGCAGCGTTTGCCTACCCTACCGCTGAACGCCTGCCCCAAGTCACCACGCCCTTGGCCGTGCTCAATAGCAGTGCCGATCCTATCGCCGGACATCCAGAACGATTAACAGGGCTGCCCAAGGGCACACTGCGCGAGATTTTTGACGACCACGAGGCCTTGCATGCTCGTGCCGAGAATTTCTTGCTGCAACATGTGACGTCCCCGGTGGAGCTACCCCGGATGAGCTTCGGTCGGGCTTCCGCGAACTTACGGGCTGAGTGCTTCAACACCGCGACCGGCGCATTGCATGTTTTGATGCTGGGGGAGGAGGACAAGCCCGCACTGATGTTGCTACACGATTTGGCCGCGGAAGCTGCATCCTTGACCGAAGTGGCCGAGGCCCTGGCGGACGATTACTGCGTGCTCGTTCCGGACTTGCCCGGCCAAGGTGAAACCGGTGCGCTACGCGAGGCCGGTTTGACACCGGCCGATCAGCTCACGCCCCTACTTGCCGTCTTGGATCAACTCGGCATTGAAAATCTTTGCTGGGCAGGTCTGGGCGCGAGCAGTTTTTTGGTGATGGAAGCGGCGGCTCATCATCCGGACCGTTGCAAGTCGGCTTTGATGGTTGATCCTTGGTTATTTACGCCGGAGCAGTGCGAGGATTTAGCGGCCGGCCTAGATCCGGGATTGGCGCCCACGCTCTACGGTGAGCACTTATCGCGGGCCTGGTATTGGGTCCGCGACGGCGAACTTTTTTGGCCCTGGTTTAGAGCCGAGGCAGCCACCGCATTGGCGCGCGAACCCGACCTGGATCCCGGTAATTTGCAGCGCCGATTCGAGGCGCTACTCAAGGCCGCGCCGACGTTTTCCAGTCTAGTCCGTGACCTGTTAGCCTACCCCTCGGCAGAGGCGCTAGCGGCTATTCATGTCCCGGTGCATGTGGGCTGCCGAGCCGGTGGGGGTCACGAAGCGCGAGCTGCCCGAGTGGCGGGTTTGGCGGGCGCCGAACCGCCTAGCTCCCTGTCCGGGGAACCGGCAGAATGGACAAGCCAACTCGCCCATTGGCTGCGGTCAAAAGCGAAATAAGAGGTTTAGAAATGTCAGCTAATCTCATGGAAAATAACAATATTATTGAACAGCTTTCCACGGCAGTGGGGGCCGGCAACGTGCTCACCGATGAGGCCGACCGCGAATTCTACGCCATGGATGTGTACAACTTTCGCGAACTGCCCCTGGCCGTGGTGCAGCCCGGGAGCGTGGAGGAGGTCCAGCAAGTCGCTCGCATCGCCTCATCAGCCGGCGTGGCCATGGTGCCGCGTGGTGGCGGCGCCTCCTATACCGATGCCTACCTGCCCAGCACGCCGAACTCGATCATTCTCGATACCGAACGTATGCAGCGGATCGTCGAAATTAATGAAGAGGACATGTATGTCACGGTGGAGCCCGGCATTACCTGGGCCGATCTCACCGAAAAGCTGGCCGAGAAAAATTTGCGCACGGCCTTTTGGGGCCCATTTTCTGGGCTGAAGGCCACCATCGGCGGCTCCATGTCACAAAATTCCGTGAGTTTGGGTTCGGGTAACTACGGTTGTTCGGCGGAAACGGCGCTGTCTTTCGACATCGTATTGGCCAATGGTGAGTTGCTGAGCACCAGCTCGAACGCCATGGAAAACAGCCCGCCGTTTTTCCGTTGGTATGGCCCGGACCTCACGGGCTTGTTCACCGGCGATGCTGGCGCCTTGGGATTCAAAGCGCGCATTACTCTCCGCTTGATTCCAAAGCCCAGCCACCATGCCACGGCCTCGTTTGGCTTCGATACCTATCAAGGCATGTCCAGCGCCATGGCCGCGGCCACGCGTACCGGTGTGGTGGCTGATAACTTCGGCCTGGATCCGAAATTGCAACAAGGCCAATTGGGCAGCACCAGTACCAAAGATGCTGTGGATGCCGTACTGGCGGTGCTGAAAACATCTACGAATCCCGTGGATGGTTTATCCCGCGTGATGAAAATGGCCATCGCCGGCAAGCGCTTTTTGTCGGCCTTTGACTATTCCGCGCATTTCGTCGTCGAGGGCAGCAGCCGTGCCGAAGTGAACGCGAAGCTGGCGCAAGTGCGCACAGCCGCGGAACCCCACGGCACGGAAATCGCCAATACTATTCCCACGGTGTTACGGGCCATGCCGTTTATCCCGCTGTATCCGATTCTCGGACCGCGGGGTCAGCGTTGGGTGCCGATGCACGGGATCTTGCCGCTGTCGCGCTTGCATGATTTTCATGATCAGTTGCAAAAGGTGTATGTCGAATACGCTGATCGCATGACAGAACATAAAGTTGAGAAGGCCGCCATGTTTACCAGTATTAGTACCACAGCATTGCTGTATGAGCCGGTGTTTTACTGGGAAGACGATCGTACGCCGTTCCACAAGCGCTACCTGCCGCAAGAGTATTTGGACATGTTGCCGGAGTACCCGGCCAACCCACAGGGGCGTGCGTTGGTTGCCGAAATGAAGGGCAAGATCCAGGACGTATTTTGCCGTGTCGGCGCGACGCACATGCAGGTGGGTAAGTCCTATCCCTACATGCGCGGTCGCCAACCCGAGGCTTCGCGCGTGCTCAAAGAGCTTAAACACTCTTTGGATCCGCAGGGATTGATGAACCCAGGCGCCCTTGGCCTGTGAAGCGGCAGAAAACAGCCCAAGTGGCCTGGTCGCGCCGTAGCTTTATGGGCATTGCCGCCTTGGCCGGTTTGGATGCCAGCCAGGCGATGGCGCTGCCCGCCATTGGCCCCGCGGCTGATTGCATCAAGGGTGATTTGACTGACCCTGCCGAAAACCTGCGCCAGCTCATTCGCATCACCGCCAGTCGGGATGAAGAAGACGTTCCTTGGTGGTTCAACGGCATTATCTATGGAATGATCGGCGAAGACGCGCCCGTGCCGCTATTTTTGTTTGAAGGTTTGGAAATTTATTGGATGGCTCCTTTGGGCGATGGCAGTTATGAGCTCACCGGGGGCACGATCTCGTTTTTTCGCGATCTGAATTCGGGAAAGATGATCGAAGACTTCCAGAATCCATTCACGGGGAAGGTCAACAAAGTCAGTGCCGCGGCCCAAGGTGGTGGTGCGGGTCGCGGGTTCAACTATTCGGTAAACGGCATTCGCGCGAGCTGGCGTTTGGATGATATTCCGGCTCGGCCCTTGCTGCTGGAGTGGCATGCCGCGCGCGATACGGTTTGGTTGCACAATCGCACCGCCTATCCGCCGGGTACGCCGCCGCCGCGCGAGCAACGTCAAACCATGTTCGTACCCTTGGATCAGTTCAACGATGACAAAGTGCGCAATTTACCCACGCTGTTTAGCTCCACGGTGATACAGCCCTGGTTTCGCTGGATGGACATGGGTGATCGGCCGGGGCATACCATTTGGCATGCCGGTGGCGCTAAGATTCGTTCCATTGATGAACTGCCGAAAGAATTTCGCGAACGCGCTGAGGCGGAGCACCCGGAGAGATTGACCGCACGCCCAGAAACCGACAGCTAGATTTCATTCGATCCTGCCAACACCTGCCTAGGAAAAAGCCATGCTTTATTCAAGTCAATTAAAAGCTCTCACCGATAGACGTAATTTGTTGCGCAATGTGTTTACTTTGGGTGGTGCTGCGGCGGTTCTGCCGGGGATTAGCGCTTGTGCCCAAGAATCTTCCGCGCCTCCGGCAACGCCGATCGCGCCGGAAGTGCCGACACCGCCACCGGTGGCTAGCGTTCCGGAGCTAAAGCTCGATATCGATTTCAAGGATCCGGCGCAAAACTTACGCGCCTTCGTTAAGGTCATGGGTAACCTGGACCCGTCGGTGGAAACCGTCGGCTGGTTTGGCGGCGACGTCTTCGCGGTGACTTCTCCCGACAAACCTTTGCAAAAAATGTATGGTGTGGAGGGCATGGGTGTATTGCGCACTGTGGCGCAAGACGATGGCAGTTACCGCTTATTCAATCGTGAGTGCGCGTTTTATACCCACCCCTTTACCGGCCAATATATCGATACCTGGCAAAATCCGTTTACTGGCGAAGAAGTTAAGGTGTCGCCGATCCACAACCTCACGGTCAATGCCGAAGTGGCACCCGTATTCAAGATGGATTTCGACGGCAAGGTCCAAGAGATACCCTTTGCGCCGCCTTGGTGGGTACAAGAGAAGATCGATACGGTAATGAACATGTTCGAGGTGCATGTCGCGCCGCCCAGTCCCATGAGCGTAGAGGAGTGGCCCCGGGAGTCGGCTGGACCCATCAATCGCATCAGCGAAATGTTTCATCGTTCCATGAAACTCTCGGATCTGCAGGACGAGAGTTTGACGTCGGTAGATCACACGGGTGTTTGGACGCGCATCGGCCCTTGGTTGCCGTGGATGTTGCAAGGCCAAGCAGAAGGTCATTTGCTGTATCGCACCTTCATGACCCGGCCACAGACGATCGACCGCATGCCCGATCGTTTACTGCGTCAGGTGGCGGATAACTTAGGGGAGCAATATTTCCAGGCACCACCGATGGATTCTTGGGGTAGCGAAAACGATTCCAGCTTTAGCGTTTATATGGCGGAGAATGAGCCGCAACCGGCCAAATAACGACCGCGCATGATCGAGTTTTCGGTTAACGATATAGCTGTGCAGCTGGATGTCCCCGCGGACATGCCGCTGCTCTGGGTGCTGCGCGATGAACTGGGCTTGACCGGCACCAAGTACGGTTGCGGGATCGCGCAATGTGGTGCTTGCACCGTGCATATCGAGGGTCAGGCGGTGCGGTCTTGCGTGATGCCCATTAGTGCAGTGGCGGGCAAGGCGGTTAAGACCATTGAAGGCTTAGCAACACCAGAAAATTTACACGCTGTGCAGTCGGCCTGGATTGAGGAGCAAGTGCCCCAGTGCGGTTACTGTCAGCCGGGCATGATCATGGCCGTCGCCGCTTTACTCAATACAAATCCGAATCCCGATGATGAGACCATTGATCGGTCCATCACCAATATTTGTCGTTGTGGTACCTATCCGCGGGTCCGCAAGGCTATACATCGGGCCGCCCAGGCTTTGTCGCCGGCAGCCCCGTAGAACGATATGGAGAAGTCTGTGAAGCGTACATCGGTTATGTTTTTAGTTCTCGCCGCTTTGTCCGTCTGGCTGTTAGCGGCTTGTGGTCCGAAGCCCAGCAGTACGGAATCCGGCGCGGACCAAGCCGGTGCTGGCGGCAGCGCTGGCGATGGCGCTGCAGCAGAGCCCGCCTACGATATGGCCAGCTTGGTGGCGGCGGCCGACGTGAAGCGCGGGCAAACACTCTATTTGCAGTGCCGTGCCTGCCATGCCTTAAATGACGGTGAGCCGCATAAGGTTGGGCCGAACCTGCACGGATTTTTCGATAAGCCCGCGGCGCAAGCACCCGGGTTCGCCTATTCCGATGCGCTCAAGGCGGCTGATGTTACCTGGGATGTCAACGCGCTGGACCAGTGGCTCGCCAGTCCCAGCCGTTTGGTGCCGGGTACGAGTATGGTATTTATCGGCGTGTCCAAACCCGAAGATCGCGCCAGCGTGATTGCCTACTTGCAGGCAGCAACGACGGACTAGGGGGTCGAACCGATTTATTCAGGTAGCTTCGTGGCATCAATCGGCCGGCATCGGGGATAGCCAACACGACTCCAATCGATAACCGTGCATGAATAAATCGATTCGACCCCTGTTACCGGCTGAGCTGTTTTAGGCGCATTTCGATACTACGGCGATTGCTAGTGGCCAGCGATGAACGCACCAGGTGGGTGATGTCAGTGGACGAATGAATCGGTTCGACCTCCTGTCGTCATCTTTCTGTAACAGTGCCTTGTTTTAATCAACGGCTATTGACGGAATAGTCCCATGAGCCCCCATCGCATACTGGTCGTGGAAGATGAAGAGGCGATCCGGCAAATGCTCGTGTTTAATTTATCACGCGCGGGTTTTGTTGTGTGTCAGGCCGTGGATTCTCGCAGTGCGCGCGAGTCCATTGCCAATGAGCGGCCCGATCTGGTCTTAATGGACTGGATGTTGCCTGATTCCTCAGGTCTAGAGCTGACGCGAGCTTTACGCCGCGAAGAACTCAACCGCGATTTACCCATCATCATGTTGACCGCGCGGTCGGCCGAAGGCGACAAAATCACGGGTTTGGATGGCGGCGCTGATGACTATATTACCAAGCCCTTTTCCCGGCGTGAGTTGTTGTCCCGTATTAAAGCATTGTTGCGCCGCACCGCCGACTCCGCGGAGGAACGCATTGTGGCGGGCAGCCTAACTTTAGACCCAGTCAGTCATCGCGTAACGGTGGCTGATTCAGAAGTTTCACTCGGGCCGAAGGAGTTTCGATTGCTACAATTTTTGATGAGCAATCCAGAACGAGTCTATTCTCGCCCCCAAATTCTTGATCAGGTTTGGGGTCAAAATGTTTATGTGGAGGAGCGGACCGTGGATGTGCATATCCGCCGCTTGCGTAAAGCCTTGGAAGAGCATGCAGTCGACGCTTACATTCAAACCGTACGCGGCGCGGGTTATCGATTTTCGGTGTGCTAGTGTTGCCGTCTATTTGGTATAGAGTGTTATTACGGCATGCGGCTGTGCTGTTGGGCGGCGCACTAATTGGCGGGCTTTACGATTCCATTGTCATTGGATTGCTGGTCGCAGTCTTCTTAATGCTGCTTTGGCATCTCTATAATTTGTATTTAATGGAACGTTGGTTGCTGGCTGGTAAGCAGGCTCCCTGGGCTGAAGGAAATGGTCTTTGGTCACAGCTATTTTCCCGAATTCAAGCCATTTATGATTCCCGCGATTCCCATCAAGTGAAATGGCGGCGATTGGTCAAAGAGCTGCGCGCTTCTGTGAAAGTGTTTCCCGATGGCGGTGTGGTTTTGGGCGCGGACAACGAGATTATTCGTTGCAACAGGGTCGCTCGACGCCTGCTGGGGCTAAAGAAAAAGCGCGATCGCGGCATTCGCATCGACAACCTGCTGCGGCACCCTGATTTCGTGGCCTTTCTCGAGCATGGTGACAGTCAAGCCAGTGTGGAAATACCGGCGCCGGAAAACCCAGAGCTTTGGTTGTCATGCCGCTTAATTCCCTACGGCATTGGACAGAAATTGCTATTGGTGCGGGATATTTCACGGATCGTGAAAGTGGACCGTATGCGCCAGAACTTCGTGGCCAATGCGTCCCACGAGTTACGTTCACCCCTGACGGTGATCACGGGCTATTTGGATAGCATGTCAGATGATCAATCATTCCCTGGAGAGTGGCGTTCGCCGCTGGCTGATATGCAAGAACAAACAGCCCGCATGGAAGCATTGGTCAATGACCTTATGCAGCTTTCAATGCTTGAGTCCGCGGAAACTAGTGGCCTTGACAAGATCGTTGATCTGCCGGAAATGTTGAAGTCTGCAAAGAGCGAGTTTTTATCAAGACTAGGCGAGCGAGTCAGCATCGATCTGCAGTTGTCCAGCGAGACGCGCTTGCGTGGCGAAACGCAGGAGATTCAGTCCGTCATCAACAATTTGCTCAGCAATGCCATTCGTTATACCCCCGAAGCTGGCGTCATTACCCTGAGCTGGGAGGCCGATAAGACCGGTGGGCGCTTAAGCGTCTCCGATACCGGCGTGGGGATTCCGCCAGAAGATATTCCACGTGTTACCGAACGTTTTTACCGTGCCGACAGCGGCAGGACGCGGGATCAAGGGGGCACAGGTTTGGGCTTGGCAATTGTTAAGCACATCCTTATCCGCCACGATGCAAGGCTTGATATACAAAGCGAGCTGGGTAAGGGCAGCCGATTTACCTGTTGTTTTCCGAAAAAACGCTTGGCATTTGTTTAGTCGTTTAGATAATCGGGCTTTGCCGGAGCCTGGGAGTAAGTCATGAGCTCGGATCAATTTACGCAACATATTTCAACGCGCTACAACGAGGAATTAGAAAACCTCCGCGGCGAGGTTTTGCGCATGGGCGGGCAGGTGGAGAGTCATCTTGCCAGTGCGGTTGAAGCCATTACCGCGGGTGATAGTGAAATGGGTCTGAGCGTGGCGCGCCAGGACCACGTCATTAACCAAATGGAAGTTTCTATTGATGAGGAATGTAGCCGAATTCTGGCCACTAGAGCGCCGGCTGCGGGGGACCTGCGCCTAATCGTTGCCGTGATCAAGGTTATCACCGACCTGGAGCGGGTCGGCGATGAGGCGCAAAAAATTGCTTACCTGGCTTCAAAATTGGCCACCGAGCAGACGCCCCACGATCACTATAGCGAACTGAAGGCCCTGGGAGAGCATGTGCAAGCGATGTTTCATGACGCCTTGGACGCCTTCTCACGACTCGACCCCAATGACGCCTTACAGGTGGTGGAAGAGGATAAGTTGGTTGATGAAGAGTACGACCTGATTTCGCGCTCATGTATTTCGTTAATGATGGAAGATTCCCGCACCATTCGCCGCTTCATGGACGTGACCTGGACGGCGCGAGCCTTGGAGCGTATTGGAGACCATTCCAAGAATATTTGCGAATATGTCATTTATCTCGTACACGGGCGCGATATCCGGCATTTGGGGCTAGAGCAGGTCAAAGAAGAAATCGCCGGTTAAATATCGCCGGCGCTGAAATACTTCCGTAACAAACCATCTCTAGACTGCTTAGCTGTTAGTGATGAAACGGTTTTTTGGAGACCCAGGTTTATGAAGGGAAAAAGATTCAGCCTAGTGACGCTAGCCGCTGTCCTGATCTATGCATCGGCGCCGGCTTTTGGCCAGGCGGCGCGCGACTACATCAGTATCGTGGGCTCATCCACGGTTTATCCGTTTGCCACCGTGGTGGCGGAGCAGTTCGGCCGCAGTTCCGGCTTTAAGACGCCGAAGATCGAGTCCACGGGCTCAGGTGGCGGTTTGAAGTTGTTTTGCGCTGGTGTAGGCGTCGGTCATCCTGACGTCACGAATTCTTCGCGCAGAATCAAGGCGTCGGAAATCGAAGATTGTGCAGCTAATGGCATCAACGAAATCGTGGAAGTAAAAATCGGTTACGACGGTATCGTTCTGGCCAACTCGGCCGACGCACAGCTTTATGAACTTACGCGGCGCGATATTTTCTTGGCGCTGGCCAAGAATATTCCCAATCCCAACGGTGCGGAAGAACTCATTCCAAATACCAATAAATTGTGGAGCGATGTGAATCCCGGCTTGCCCAAAACCGCCATTGAGGTCTTAGGTCCGCCGCCAACTTCTGGTACGCGCGACGCCTTTGCCGAGTTGGCCTTGGAAGGCGGTTGTAAGAGCTTCGATTGGATTGCAGCTTTGAAGAAAACCGACAAACAGCGATACAAAGGCATCTGTCACGGTGTCCGCGAAGATGGCCGTTACATTGAAGCGGGCGAGAACGACAATTTGATTGTGCAGAAATTAAAGGCCAACCCGGATGCTTTGGGCGTGTTTGGTTATAGTTTTCTCGATCAAAATGCTGACGTCGTACAGGGTTCGATTGTCGATGGCCAAGAGCCTAGCTTCGAAGCCATCGCTGCGGGTGACTATCCGGTATCACGACCCCTGTATTTCTACGTCAAGAAAAACCATGTTGACGCCATCCCGGGTATGCGTGAATACCTTGCTGAATTCACCAGTGATCGCGCCATGGGCGAAGAGGGTTATTTGGCTGACCGTGGGCTGATTCCCTTACCGAGTGAGGAGTATGAAGAAGTCGCAAACTCAGTGCGTGAGCTGCAATCCGTTCAATTGGCGACGAACTAACAGCTAAGCACAAAGTCGCTCCTGTGATGCGCGTGGCGATGGAAAACTAAGATATCGGTGGCGACCCATAGCTGGGTTGCCACCACGCATTTGCAGAGACTATTTGTATGCAATTGTCGACTCTTCTACTGCTGCTGACGGCGATGGCGATTGGCGCTTTCGTCCTCGGCAGGCGCCGGTCCATCGCCGCCGTGGGCGGCTACAACAAACTGCGTAGCCTGCACTCATTGCCCAAGTACTACGGCTATTTCGCCGTGCTTTGCTGCGTGCTGCCGGGCTTGTTGCTGATCGTCTTTTGGCTGGCCTTCAGCGATACGCTCATCATGGACCGGGTCGTGGCCTCGTTACCCGCAGCCTTGCGCGACCTGCCGGCTGATGAGTTGAGTCTGGTTATCAACGATGTCAAGAACCTCGCCGGCGGGCAGTTCGCCAATCCGGCCTCGGCAAATGAACTGTTGCCGGCCGCGGAACTCTATCTAAGCCTGCAAGACTCGGCTCGCTGGATATTGTCGGGCTTACTGGTGAGCTTCGGTTTAGGCGGTTTTGCGTTGGCCTGGGGACGTCTGCGTCCAGATTTTCGGGCCCGCAATCATGTGGAAGCAACGATTCGGGCCGCGCTGATTTTGGCATCGACCATTGCCATTCTAACCACCATCGGTATTTTGTTCTCGGTGCTCTTTGAGTCCTTGCGGTTTTTCCAGAAGATTTCCGTGCTGGATTTTTTGTTCGGCACGGTTTGGAGTCCACAAACGGCGCTGCGGGCTGATCAGGTTGGTTCGTCGGGGGCGTTTGGCATGGTGCCGCTGTTCGCGGGCACCTTGATGATTTCTTTCATTGCGCTTTTCGTTGCTCTGCCGATTGGTTTAATGACGGCGATCTTTTTGTCCGAGTATGCCTCAACGAAATTACGCGCTGCGATAAAACCGGCCTTGGAAATTTTGGCGGGTATCCCAACGGTGGTCTATGGCTTTTTTGCGGCTTTAACCGTTGCGCCCATGCTGCGCGCGGCCGGCGCCGGCGTTGGTTTGGATGTTGCCTCGGAAAGTGCCCTGGCCGCAGGCTTGGTTATGGGTGTGATGATTATCCCGTTCGTATCGTCCCTAACGGATGATGTGATTAATGCGGTACCCCAAGCATTGCGAGATGCTTCTTTGGGCCTGGGCGCAACCCAATCAGAGACGATTAAAAAAGTCGTGCTACCGGCGGCTTTACCGGGCATCGTCGGTGGCGGGTTACTCGCAGCATCGCGTGCCATCGGCGAGACCATGATCGTGGTTATGGCGGCCGGTCTCTCGGCTAATTTGACGGCTAATCCGTTGGATGCGGTCACCACTGTCACCGTGCAAATTGTCACCCTGCTCGTCGGCGATCAGGAGTTCGATAGTGCTAAGACCTTAGCGGCTTTCGCTTTGGGATTGGTGCTGTTTCTCGTGACCTTGGTCATGAACGTTGCGGCGCTGAGTGTTGTGCGCAGGTATCGAGAGCAGTACGAATGAGTGTATCTGCTGATCCCCAAGAGCGTGCCAAATTACTGCGCGCTAAGGTTAGGGCCAGCCTCGCTGCGCGCCACCGAAGTGAGCAGCGCTTTCGTTTGTATGGTTGCCTGGCCATTGTCTTGGGTTTGTCTTTCATTGGCTTGTTGTTTTTTTCGATCATCAGCAATGGTTATACGGCGTTTTGGCAGACCCATGCCGAGCTGGAGATCTTTTTCGATCCTGAACTGATTGATCCGGAAATGACCAGAGACCCAACTTTGATGGGGCGTGCGAACTTTGATCGTTTAGTGCGGAATGCCTTGGGTGCGGTGTTTCCCGAAGTCACGCAACGGCGCGACCGGCGTAACTTGAATAAACTCATGAGCATCGGCGCAGGTTATCGGCTGCGTGATATGTTGTTGGCGGATACATCTCTTTTGGGTCAGCGCAGAAATATCTGGTTGCCGGTGGATGATGAAGTCGACATGTTGGTTAAGGGGCACACATCCCGCGATGGCGACTCTGCTAAGCGTAGATTGAAAGATCAGCAAATTGTCTGGATTGATCAACTTATGGACGCCGGTAAGCTGCAGCAGAAATTTAATATGGCCTTTTTTACGTCCGGCGATTCACGGGAGCCCGAGCTGGCGGGTATTGGTGGCGCCGCCAAGGGTTCATTTTTTGCGCTCTTGGTGACTTTGGCCCTGTCCTTTCCCTTGGGTGTGGCCGCGGCCGTTTATCTTGAGGAATTTGCGCCTAAAAATCGTTGGATCGATTTGCTTGAAGTCAACATTAATAACCTTGCCGCCGTGCCGTCCATAGTGTTCGGCCTGCTGGGTTTAGCTGTGTTTATAAACTTCTTCGGATTACCGCGTTCAGCCCCCTTGGTGGGCGGCTTGGTGCTGACCCTAATGACGCTGCCGACCATCATTATTGCTTCGCGGGCGGCCATCAAGGCGGTGCCGCCTTCGGTTCGCGATGCCGCCTTGGGTATCGGCGCGTCGCATACTCAAACGGTGTTTCATCATGTGATTCCCTTGGCCATGCCGGGCATGCTGACAGGCGCCATCATAGGCATGGCGCAAGCTTTGGGGGAATCCGCGCCTTTGCTAATGATTGGGATGGTCGCGTTTATCGTGGAGATTCCCAGTACACCCCTGGACCCATCGACGGTCTTGCCCGTGCAGATTTTTTTGTGGGCCGATAGTCCGGAACGCGCGTTCGTCGAGCGAACGTCCGCGGCAATCATGGTCTTGCTGGCATTCTTATTGGTCATGAATACGGCGGCAATATTTTTGCGGCGGAAGTTTGAGCGCCGTTGGTAGGTGGTGGTCTATGGCGGACGCGATTAAAATGCTACAGCTTGGTGACCAGGGGGCGGGCGGTGACAGCTCCGTATCTTGGAATGATTCCTTGGAGTCTAAGACATCCGCGTCGAAAGAACTGCCTATGGGTGCTGGTATGAGCCTACCTGACTCGCGAGACGATGAAGTCGTGGGCGATATTCACGCTAAAGACCCGGTAATAACGGTTCGCGACTGCAACGTTTACTACGGTGATACCCACGCGATTCGGGATGTTAGTTTGGACATCGGCCGTAGCGAGGTGGTTTCGCTGATCGGCCCGTCCGGCTGTGGCAAATCCACCTTCCTGCGTTGCCTAAACCGGATGAATGACACCATTGATTCCGCCCGGGTAACGGGCGAGTTTCGACTTTACGAAGAAGATATTTATGCAAAGTCCACCGATCCAGTGTTGCTCAGGGCGCGAGTGGGCATGGTTTTTCAGAAACCTAATCCGTTTCCGAAATCCATCTACGAAAACGTTGCCTATGGACCGCGCTTGCACGGCTTGGCCGGTAATCGAATCGATTTAGACGAGATTGTGCACGACAGTTTGCAGAAATCTGGTCTGTGGGATGAAGTCAAAGACCGGCTCGATGACCCCGGCACTGGGCTGTCCGGCGGGCAGCAACAGCGCCTTTGCATCGCGCGCAGCATAGCCGTTGGCCCTGAAGTCATTCTGATGGATGAGCCCTGTTCTGCCTTAGATCCCATTGCCACCGCTAGAGTTGAGGAGTTAATCGACGAGCTGTCGCAGAACTTTGCCATTGCCATCGTGACCCACTCCATGCAACAGGCGGCCCGGGTATCTTCCCGCACGGCCTATTTTCATCTCGGTAGATTGATTGAGGTCAATGCGACGGATCAGGTTTTTACTAATCCCGGTCATCAGCTGACGGAGGATTATGTGACCGGCAGATTCGGATAAGCCGAGTTTGTGCCCTTGATTGCTACTAATTCCTGGCATTCCTGTTTGGCTGTCTATTCACGCTTGTCATTCCGAGGCATTGACCGCCAACGCTAGTTTTAGGCACCCGCCTGGTTGTTCGTTTTTGGGGTCCAAGCCATTTTGGTTTGGCTCGCAGTGGACGCATTGTTCACCGTACCATGCCTGCATTATCGCCCGCCTTCAGCGGGGGTTGTTGGGTCATTGAGATAGCTGGCGCGGCGCCGTCCGGTCCCTCGTGAAGCGGTATTTTATTACGGACAAGCGAGCGGGCGGTCATCCTAGCGCCCGGAACTCGAGTGCTTTGTCAATGCTACGGGGACCGTCATAAAAGTGTAATCCGAGGCGCGCAGAATGTGCGTATAGACTGTTGTCGTTTTTTTATGTGGTGGCCGGTTAATTCCGGAACATACTTAGTCAATACGCAAATTGCGGAGTGAATCGATATGAAACGCATGGGCATTATCCTATTCGTCAGTTGTTCGTTGGTCAGTCAGCTCGCATTGAGCGGCGCACACGGTGGGCAAGGAGACAGGCCAGTGTCTTCTCGCGAAGTCGCGGAATTGCGACAGGATTTCGCCGCCTTGGCGGCACGTTTCGAGGAATTGGCGGCGGAGAACGCAGAACTTCGAGTGGCGCAGGAAAAGAACCAGGTGCAAGCGGAGGAAATTCGCGGTGCGCAGGAGTCTTTGTCTTGGGCGGAGCGTGTTCAGGTCAAGGGCGATCTTCGCTACCGTTATCAGAATGGTGATGTCGAGGGTACGCTAAGCAGCGGTGGCGAGGGCAGTACGCGCAATCGTCAAAGAATTCGTGCCAGACCGGCTATTATCGCCAAGCTGCCGAGCAATATTGAAGTGGGTTTTGGCTTGGCCACGGGCAGCGATGATCCGGTGTCGACGAATCAGACGCTTGGCAGTGGCGGTTCGACTAAAGGCATCAACCTGGATTTGGCCTATTTCGAGTGGCAGGCCTTGGACGGCCTCTATCTCGCCGGTGGTAAATTTAAAAACGCCCTGCTGCGAGTCGGCGGTAACGGTTTGCTATGGGATGGTGACTGGCGACCCGAAGGTGTGCAGCTCCGGTATGACACTGGCGGTATGTTCTTCGCCAACGCCTTGGGCACATGGCTAGAGTCCGATAGCAATAATGCCGATGAGTTCGCTTACGGTGGTCAAGCTGGCTTGCGCTGGTCGGGCGAGGGCTTGAACGTTACCGTCGGCGCGGGCTACTACGATATCGACGCTGCGGGCCGCGAGTGCTTTTATGACTCGGGAGATTGTTTCGGCAACACGGTGAATCCCGACGGCACCTATGCTTTCGATTTCCAAGAACTCGAAGTTTTTACAGAAGTCGGCTTCGAATTATTCGGGTTACCCGCGGCATTCTTTGCTGACCTTGTGCAGAACACCGATGCAAAGGCCTTGGATACAGCCTATGCCTTAGGCTTGAAGCTCGGCAAGGCGAAAAAACGAGGCGGCTGGCAATTCGGCTACGTCTACCAAGATCTCGAGGCGGATGCGGTCCTGGGTTTGTTAACGGACTCCGATTTCTCCGGTGGTGGCACAGACTCCGAAGGCCACAAAGTATCGTTTAAGTACGCGACGACGGACCAAACTACCGTGGGGCTTACTTACTTCGCCACTGAGCATCAGGATAGCCAAGGCTTCGTGAACAACTTCCAGCCTTATGATGTCGATACCCTGCAACTGGATTTTGGTTTTAAGGTGAAGTAACTGTTGCGGCCTCTAGCGGGGCTGGATCGCATTAGTCCGTATTAATGAAGGGGCGGCTCGGTTTTCGAGCCGCCCCTTTTTTTATGGGATGGGCAGTGTTAGCGGGTCGAACTGATTTTATGGGGAACTGATGCTCTGCATCAGTTCCCCATAAAATCAGTTCGACCCCCTGAACGGACGGTATTGATCTTGGCGGCTTATGCCACATTTGGCATCCCGCGAAGAACCGCCGGTCGTGGCGGCGAGTTTCACCTATTACGTCACAACCGGAAATCGCCACCCAATCTATAATTGGGGCTCACAACTACACCTTGTCAGGGTACTTTTCATGCCGGTAGCCGGTCGATACGTGTATTTACTGGGTTTGTTGCTTGCGCTGCTAAGTGCGACAACGCTGGCGCGCCAAGCTGTGGGCAGCTTGCTAGCGGCGAGGGTGATTGGCATTGCGGATGGCGACACAGTTATCTTGCTGTTGCCGTCCCAGGAGGAGCTGAAGGTTCGGCTCGCTGGCATTGACACACCGGAGCATGGCGAGCCCTACTTCCGCGCGGCGAAGCAAGCCTTGGCGAGTCGTGTATTCCAGCAGACGGTGGCCATGGAGATTACCGATTGGGATCGTTACGGCCGAGCCGTTGGCATCATTCGTATTGATGGCGAAAACATCAATGCCTGGATGGTGGCGCAAGGCCATGCCACGGTTTATCGCCGGTACTCCCATGATCCGGAATTGGATCGATTGGAAGCCAGCGCAAAAGCTGCGAACAAGGGTGTCTGGTCGCTCCGAACAACCCGCTGCAAAATTAAGGGCAACATCAACGGCAAAGGCGCCCGTATTTATCACCTGCCCGGTAGCGCCTCTTACAAGGCGACCAAGATCAATGAGGCCAAAGGTGAACGCTGGTTCTGCAGCGAACAGGAGGCAAAGCTAGCGGGTTGGCGTGCACCGAGAGGGTGAGCATTATGGGGTTCGACCCCTTTGCTTTTTCGACTCCGTGGCGCAAGGCTAAGCCGCCACGCCCCAGCCGCCCGCCGAATAGCCCTTTGGCAGTCCAGCATCCGGTGTGAAGCCGTACAGCTCCTCGTCAGGTAAAGCCTTGGCGATGATGTCTCGAACCTTGAGCAGCTTGTCCAAATCGATGCCCGTCTCCAGCCCCATAGAGTCCAGCATGAACGCGAGATCTTCCGTCACGATATTGCCGCTTGCGCCCGGGGCGAAGGGGCAACCGCCGATGCCGCCCAGGGAACTGTCGATGGTCGTAATGCCTTCGTCCAAGGCAGCCAAAGCGTTGGCGAGTCCTAAGCCACGGGTATTGTGTAGGTGCACGCCGGTTAGCTTGTCGCGACCCAGTTCCGCCCACAACAGGCGAATCAGCCGGCGCAACTGCGTCGGGTTGGCATAACCGGTGGTGTCGGAGAGGCCGACTTCGTCACAGCCAAGTTCTATGAGCTGTACGGCGAGTTTCACAACCTGAGCTTCGTCAACGCGGCCTTCCAAGGTGCAGCCGAAGGCTGTGGAGAGCCCGCCCTCAAAATCGGGACGCTCATCGGCGGGCAAGCTATCTAAGCGTTCCACGATCTTACGAACCTCATCCATAACTTGAGCATGGGTCTTACGAAGATTGGATTGACTGTGGGTTTCGCTGACCGATAGGGGGAGGGTGATCTTGTGTGCGCCGGCTTGAATGGCATTTTCCGCGCCTTTGAAGTTGGGCACTAAAGCGGCCACGGTTAGCCCCGGAATATTGCGGGCCCAGGCCACGATTTCGCCCGTGTCCGCCATCTGCGGTAGCAACTTAGGCGGTACGAAGGAGCCGACCTCGATTTCTCGCACACCGGCTTCGGCCTCGGCGGTGATCCAGGCCTTTTTGACGGCGGTGGGCATCACCGACTCGATGCTCTGCAGTCCGTCGCGGGGGCCGACCTCGCTAATCAATATCTTGCTGTCGTTCATACTTACTGGGTCCCTTGGTTCATTGGTAACAGCCCTATCTACATATAGACAGCTGCTGGGGCATAATGCTCCCGGGCGGCTCCCTGGGCTTGGCCCGCAACCCAAAAGCATAACGAAAAAGGCATTCTGATGGCACAACAGCAGACATTGCCCCTGGCCGGCGTCAAGGTCATTGAGTTCACGCATATGGTCATGGGTCCAGCGGCGGGGCTTATTTTGGCTGATATGGGTGCGGATGTGATCAAGATAGAGCCGGCGAAGGGCGACAGCACCAGGCGACTACTGGGATCTGGAGCGGGCTACTTTCCCATGTATAACCGCAACAAGCGTAGCTTGTGCGTGGATCTGAAATCCGCCGAGGGCAAGACCGCGGTACTCAAACTGCTGGAAGATGCCGATGTGCTGATTGAGAATTTTCGTCCTGGCACCATGGATCGCTTGGGTTTTGGTTACGATGTGCTCAGGGTGAAAAATCCCGGCCTGATTTATTGCTCGGAAAAAGGCTTTTTGGCCGGTCCCTATGAGCATCGCACGGCACTGGACGAGGTGGCTCAAATGATGGGCGGCCTGGCCTACATGACCGGTCCGCCGGGTAAACCATTGCGCGCCGGCACGTCCGTCATCGACGTGCAAGGTGGGATGTTCGGTGCGACGGGTATTCTCGCGGCACTGTTCCAGCGCCAAGCCACGGGCAAAGGGCAGCAAATCGTGGCCTCTCTATATGAAAGTACGGTTTTTCTAGTGGGGCAACACATGGCGCAATACGCTGTCACCGGGACACCCGCCGCACCGATGCCAGCGCGGGTGTCGGCTTGGGCGATTTATCAAGTGTTTGAAACGGGTGATGACGATTTGGTTTTCGTGGGTGTGGTCAGCGATAAACAATGGAAGCTGCTGTGCGATGCGTTTGAATTAACGGATTTTGCCAAGGATGCCAGCCTTGCGACGAACAATGATCGCGTCACACATAAGGATCGGATTCTTCCAGTTATTAAAGCCACGTTCATGCGCTATACCAAGGCCGAACTCATGGAAAAGCTGGAGAAGACCGGCTTACCGTTTGCCCCGATTGCGCGCCCGGAAGAACTCTTTGACGATCCTCACCTGCTCGCCAGTGGTGGCTTGTTGCCCGTGGCAGTGACGGATGGTCCACGGGCCGGTGCTGCTGCTAAATTGCCGGCGTTGCCGCTGGAAATGGACGGCCATCGTTTCGGCGTTCATCAAGACGTGCCGCGGGCTGGTCAACATTCTCGAGAAATTTTGTCGGCCTTGGGTTATTCCGATAAGGATATCGATGGGTTTGTGGCTGACGGCGTTATTGGTGTCGAGTAATCGAAAACTTCGGTATGTTGAATAGCATGACTTTAAGACGCTGCTTGGGCGTTAGCGGCGCCACCGCCAAGATCTTTGTTGGTCGCTAGACGAATCTTGCCTTTAGCGTTGATAAAGGCAATGTTGCCGTTGCCATTCTTGATTGATGCCTGCAGCACTCGTCGCGTGACTTCGATGAAAGAATTCGGATTCCCATTAGCCACTGGGAGTATTGATGACACCGCAAGATTCAAGCTCGGCCGGCGTTTACTATGTGAGGCCATCAGCATTTTTTGAACCGTCGTGCGGGCGCGTTCTGCGACGGCTAGGGCACCGGAGAGATCAGTTTCCGGTAATACTAGAGAAAATTCGTTCACGTCTATTCGCGCCAGATGATCCAAAGATCGGCCGCCGATCTCGCCCAGCGCCTCCGCGACCAGCTTTAAGCTGCCGTCATTCTTGGAGCCGATGCCGATGAGTAGCAAGGCAACGGGGCTCTCGTTGGCGCCGCCGAGTTTCCAGGCTTCGGCAAAGAAGTTTTCGAATAACTGGCGGCCAGGTAGCTTCGTCACCGGGTCAATCTTGCCGCGGAATGTGTCGAGGTGCGCGGATTGAATTTCACTGTTGTTATCGGATGAAACATTGCGAGGTGCTCCATCCGTCAATTCACCCAGTTGCTGTTTTAGCTTGGCACCTTCATTCACGGCTTCCAGCATTCTGTCATAGGATTCACGCCGTTTAAGCATGGAGCTACGAACCCTGTCATAAACTTCACGCACCTCATGGGGGGCGTCAGGGGGTGGCATTGGGACGACTCGCATGGTGGGCTCCACATCGAATACGTCAAGAGACTCGTCGAGTTTTTTCAGGGGGGTTGTAACGGCTTCGCCATATAGGCCGGCAAGACCGCGCGCCAAGAGCAGTAATAGCGGAACCCAGAGCGCGGCCAGCAAGAGCGGGATCAGCGCGACATTCCGCACCGGCGACTGACTTGTTACGGCAAATAATCGCCAGCCACTCGGAAGCTTTCGTGTGGTGGCGACATACCGGCCAGTTTTACCCGTGGCCACGAGGTTGCCAGAAAACATATACGGATGAGTTCGCGGCTCGCGATGGCTGTTTGTGACGAGTGGGTGACCGCTGATATTTTCAAATGGCCCGAAACCCAATGGCGACGACGCAAACATAACTCGGTTCTTTTCATCAGTAAGCAACAGCGTGGTGCTGGATGTTGCTTGTTGGGTCACCAGGAAATTAAACACTTGATGCAAATCAAGCTGGGCCTGCAGAAATGCCTGCGGCTTTTTACCCTGACGGCTAATCGGCGCGCTGACGAACATCATGGGATGGGAACCTTGGGATACACCCTTGCGTACGCCGGACACGTAAAGGCCGTTCGCCTTTTTGGACTCGCTGAAGTAGTCCATGGCACCTACGCCCGCGATGGGGCCTTCCCAAGCTTCAACGGATCCATCGCTCGCCGCCGTCGCGGCAACTAGCTGGCCATCGGGGCCTGCAATCCACATAGACGTGACGTCTGGTTTGCCTTGGTGGTGGCGCAGCAGCCAAGCGAGGAGCGTCGGCTTGCTAAAATCCTCGCCGGCACTGATATGGCCGGCCAGCTCGGCGACGAGTTCGGCGCGTTTGTTCACAATGCTGGGCACAGCATCGGCGACAATATCGATCTGGCTATCTAGGCCGGCAACTTGTTCATTGTGGAGTTGGTTTGCGGCGTACATGCCGATCATAGGCACTAGAGTCGCCACAGGTATCAGTGCGATACAGCTAAAACCCAGCCGTAACCGCGCCTGCATGGTTGGCGCGCGCATAAATAATCGCTGGAGTGGCTTGTGGATGATGGCATAGCGACTGGTCACCAACAGCATTAGCGCAACTGCCATGATGGACAGGCCTGCTGCTGCGAGCCATGCCGGCCAAGCCAGATCGAGATTAACTAGTTCCGTCATGGGTGTCGGATATCGCGCGCTGCCCGTTACGGGCGTGAAATGCCAAAGCGAAATTATTATGTAGCCCGCGCGCCTAAGCCGTGACGTACTGCCGCTTAGTTAAGAAATTTTTGGGAATAGGCTCTACTTAACTGTTTATTTATACAGTTCTATAAGGGTTGATCATCCAGATACACCCAAGGGCGTTGTTGGCGATCTTGCGTCTGGAAGCTGAGGATTTCCGCATCCTTTTTTAGTGTTACCGCAATGGCGTCTAAGCCTTCCAGGAGCATGGCCCGATCGGCTGGCGCGAGATCGAAACCATGGGTTTGGCCGTCGGGCGCCTTGATAAGTTTGTTGATCAGATCGACGCTGATTTGCTTTGCTTGCGGATCCACGGTGACTTGCGCGGCCAGGGATTTGACGACTGCATCGTTCAAGACCACGGGTAATAGGCCGTTGCGAACACAATTGCTTTGGAAAATTGCACCGAAGCTTGGCGCGATAATGCAGCGGATCCCCCATTCATGCAGCGCCCAGACCGCATGCTCTCGAGAGGAACCGCATCCGAAATTGTCACCCGCCAAGATTATTTTCGCGTGCCGGTAGGGTCCTTGGTTTAAAATGAACTCAGGATTCTCCTCGCGGCTGCCCGGTTGTGTGTAACGCCAACCGGCAAACAAGCCTTCTCCCAAACCTTGTTTCGAAACGCGCTTCATCTCCCGGCTAGGGATGATAATGTCCGTGTCTATGTTGATTCGGAGCAGCGGAGCTGCCACGCCTGTTAGCCGTTCGAATTTTTCCATGCGGTTAGCTTTCTCGCGTTTGTCGCGGGCGTTCATGCTCGGCTAGCGCAGTCTTGCGCACATCGGCTAGATGACCTGCGATGGCCGATGCGGCAACGCTAGCGGGGCTGGCGATATGCGTTCGTGTCCTCGGGCCTTGCCGATTTTCGAAATTGCGGTTGGTGCTGCTGATGACGCGGGTTTCCAGTCCAAAGTTTTCTCCGCCCGCGAAAAAACACATGGAGCAGCCCGCCTCACGCCACTCAAACCCAGCGGCGGTAAAAATTTTGTCGAGCCCTTCAGCCTCGGCCGCTTTTTTGACCAGGCCCGATCCCGGCACCACGATGGCTTTTACGCCCGGTGCCACTTGATTACCCTTAAGGATGGCGGCTGCATTGCGTAGATCGCTCAAGCGGCTGTTCGTGCACGAACCAATGAAGGCGGCTTGAATCGGAATTCCTTCCAGGGCCGTACCCGGCTGCAAATCCATATAGGACAGTGCTTTATTCATCAGTTCCCGTGTATTGGGGTCGTTCTCATCGGCCGGATCAGGCACGCGGCCATCGATGCCAATACTGTGCTGTGGACTCGTACCCCAGGTGATTTGCGGCACGATATCGCCAACGTTAATGAGGATTTCTTTGTCAAACTGGGCATCTTCATCGCTGGGCAAACTCCGCCAATGTGCCAATGCGTCAGCCCAATATTTCTCGCCGGGTGCGTAAGGTCGGCCGCGCACATACTCGTAAGTTTTGTCGTCGGGGGCAATCAGACCCGTCCACGCGCCGAATTCCACCGCCATGTTGCACAAGGTGAAGCGCGCCTCCATGGGCAGCGCCGAAACCGCTGAACCCGCGAACTCTATGGCGTAACCGATACCGCCGCTCGCACCATGGCGCCCAATGAGTTCCAAAATCATATCTTTGGCGCTGACGCCCGTGGGGAGTTGTCCCTCAAATCGCACGCGCAGGGTCTTGGGTTTCTTCACTACCAAGGTCTTGGTGGCCATGGCGTGTTCGGCATCCGTGGAGCCAATTCCCCAAGCCAGTGCGCCCAAGGCACCCTGTGTACAGGTATGACTGTCGGGACAAACCAGCGTCAACCCTGGGTAGGCAATGCCTTGCTCGGGCGATATCACATGCACAATGCCTTGGCGTTCATCGTCCAGGTCAAACAAAGTGATACCGGCGGCCTTGGCCGATTCTCGCGTGCTGGTGATGAAGGCCGTGCCGCCGGGCATCAAGGTTTTGTCGGTACGTCCCACGAAGGTATCCACGATGTGGTCCATCACACAAAAGACTTGTTCCGGATTGCGTACAGTCCGGCCGGCGGTTTCGAGCCCCTTGAGCGCAATACTGCCGGTGCGCTCGTGCAGGAAAACGCGGTCGATGTAAATCAGGGTCGTGCCGTCACCGAGATCCTTGACAGTGTGCATGTCCCAGAGTTTTTCGATGATGCTGCGACCCATGTAGTGAATCCTTGCGTCGACGGTTACACTGAGTTTATTACGGTGCCTGCGGGGAACTGGAAATTTAGTACCCGGGCTTACCCGCAAAGAGGCCGGATAATATCAGCAAGCATGACTGTCGACGCATCTCCTAAGGAAGTGAATCAACGCCTATTGATCGGCTCCCGCCCGCTATGGGCTTGGCTGGCCGTTGCCTGGGGCGTTTTGGGCGTGGCCGGTTTGTTGCTTTTTGCCATAGTGCGGTTGACGCCTCATGCCGTCGCCGCAATGAGTGACGGTCTCAGTCCTCTGCAGTGGGCCGTGCTACTTGGGAATGTCATTTTTCTTTGCTGGGCCGAGGGTTATCGAGGCTTCCAGTGCCGGTTTTCGCCGCGCGTCGCGGCCCGGGCCTTGTATCTATTGTTGCACCCCACGCCACTGCGTGCTTTGGCGGCGCCCGCGTTTTGTGTCGGCTACTTCCATGCTCAGCGGCGCGGATTTGTGGCTGCCTGGGTGGGAACGCTAGCGATTGTGATTGCGGTAATCGTGGTTCAGTTACTCAGTCAGCCCTGGCGCGGCATACTCGACGCGGGCGTGGTTGTGGGTCTGTCTTGGGGCTTAGCCAGTTTTTTGTACATGGTCTACTTAACCCTAAGACAGGGTGCATTTCAGCGTTCGCCGGAAATACCGGGCTTAGAAGTTCGGTCGTGAATTCGAGGGCATCGCATGGGCAAAAAGCTTTCTCATATTGATTCACGTAATCAGCCAGCCATGGTTGATATCAGTGAAAAATCCCCCAGCCGCCGCGTAGCTCACGCGCAGGCAAGGCTGAGATTGCCTGCGGCGGTGCAGTCGGTTTTGGAAGACGGGGAGATTCGGGGGCCCAAGGGGCCGGTTTTTCAGACTGCCATCATCGCGGGTACTCAGGCCGCGAAAAAGACCCATGAGCTGATTCCGTTTTGTCATCCCTTGGGCTTGGACAGTTGTCGCATTGAGATCACCGACCAGGCCGATGAACTGGTGATCGATTGCCGTGTAAAGGTGACGCATACCACGGGCGTCGAGATGGAGGCGCTCACCGGGGCGAGTGTTGCTGCCCTGACGGTTTATGACATGTGCAAAGCCCTGTCGCACAAAATAGTGATCAGAGAGCTGCGCTTGGTGAGCAAGTCGGGGGGCAAGTCGGACTACCAAGCCGAACAGAGCTTGTGAGCCCGGTGCCGGCGGTAATGGGTCTGGTTATGGCCGGTGGGTCTAGCCGGCGCTTTGGTGCCGATAAGGCAGCCGTGGAAGTCTCCGGCGAGACCCTGTTGCAACGAACTGTGGATTTGTTGCGACCTTTTGTTGACGAAATTTATGTGAGTGTGCGGGAAGCACAGCGAGATGATCCCCTGCGCGCTGGATTTCCCCTATTGTTCGATAGTAAAGAGATTCGCGGGCCGGTGGCTGGTTTGTTGGCGGCGCAGGTGGCGGAACCGAGCAAAGCCTGGTTCGTACTCGCTTGCGATTTGCCGAAACTGGACGCGCAAACCTTGCGTCGCTTGTGGCATCAGCGCGATGTTGACCGCCAGGCCACGGCAATTCGAAGTCCCGTTGACGGGCGGCCAGAACCTTTGTGCGCGATTTATGAGCCCGGCGGATTGGTTGATCTTCGCGAAGCCGTTCAGCAAGGCGCTCGGTCGCCGCGTGATTTACTAGTGGGCCTGGATGTACGCTTGGTGCAACCGGCAACGAATGACGCGATGCTTAACATGAACCAGCCCTCGGACTGGGACCGGCAATTGTTGAGGAAACGTAATGGCGCATGAATCACCAGGTCGGCCCAGTCAGGCCGAAGCCGAAGCAGCAATTCGGACCTTGCTAAGTTGGCTCGGGGAAGATCCCCAGCGAACGGGTTTAGGGCGTACGCCAAGCCGCGTGCTGCGTGCCTATGCCGATTGGTTTGCCGGTTACCGCGACAAGCCAGAAGAAATTTTGGGTGAGGCTTTTCCGAGGTCCGGTGGTTATCGCCGCATGGTCATGCTGCGTGATATTGAATTTGTATCCCATTGTGAACATCACCTAGCGCCGATAATTGGCCGCGCCCACGTAGCTTATTTGCCGGATGAGCGACTGGTGGGTATTAGCAAAATTGCACGTCTTGTCGAAGTACTAACTCGACGTTTGCAGGTGCAGGAACGGCTAACGATGGAGATTGCTCAGAACATTCATGGTGCCTTGCAGCCTCGCGGTGTTGCCGTGGTCGTTGAAGCGAAACATCATTGCATGACCACTCGGGGCGTAAACAAGCCCCAGATCCACATGGTCACCAGCGAAATGCTTGGGGTTTTTGACGCCGATGACGCGCTGCGCGGCGAGTTTCTCGCTGCAATAGGGAATCCATGCTGAGTCCAAGACTTGCCAAGCTTGGTGCAGCGGGCAGCCGTGGCGCGAACTGTTGAGATAGCCGGACCAATGCTTGACAGTGTCACGCGTTAGGGGCGACTTGGAGCCCAGCGCGGTGTTGTCCGCAGGCTTGTTGCCGACCAATCAATTCTGCTGCCACGTTTTTATCATTCTTTAAGCCAGGAACTAAGATGAAGCGCGCTGGCCAAGTTTGGGATCCGAGGTTTTTGGCGCAGGTGGTCTTGGTGAATTCCTGGCCTCTAGCTCAGTAGCTAATTGGTCCGAAACCGTTATCAATTCTGTTAATCCTTGAGCAATGGTTGCTAGGCTCGAGAAACCCACCGCCGTGTTCGGCGGGGCGCCACATGGTGCGTGATTCGTGGTTTTTCATCTCCTCGATGAAAGGCGTTGGCGGCATCCAGTGTTCTGCGGTCTTCCTGAGTGATCCGGTATTGCTGGCGTACATGGTCTAGCCATGACTGGTCAAGGTAAATCTCGCGAAACCGGCGTTCGTCTTGTGCATCCTGAAAAATACCCCACCCTGCCGAACCGTTCCGCAGGCGAACCCGGCGGACTGCTTGCATCGCATGGATGAAGGCTTGGGTGCGTTCAGCTGCAATCTCATACTCAATAGTCACAAGAACAGGGCCACGGTCTTCATCGCCGGCGGGCGGGGTGAGTTGCGGTTCACTGATGGGCGGCGCGGGCGTGGTATCCGTTTTCGTCACCGCCTCCAGGCTAATCCGCGATGTGAGCAAGGTGCCCAGGGCACCCAGTCCCGCGGCCGCAAGCAGGGTCGTTTGAATAGAGGTGGCTGCTGCGAGACGTCCCCAGCCCACCGCGCCGATGGCCATGACGCCCATGAAAGAGGCAATAAATACCGCCAATCCCCGTGCCCTTACCCAGCCGGGTAGGCTGAGCTGAGCAGTCACTTGCAGCGTAGATTGCGCACTGATCCAGCTGGCGCCAAGCACAAACATGGCCAGTGCCAGTAGGCCAAGATTGCGAACATAGGCCAGGACGATGCTGGCCAATACCACGCCGCTGCTGCCTAAAAAAATGATCGCGTCGGTACTAAGGCGCCGACGGAGAATGGGTAGCAATGCGCCGTTGGCAACCGCGCCAGCACCGATGCAGCCCAACAGAATCCCATACACTTGTGGCCCGCGGGCGAGTTCTGTTTTGACAACCAGCGGCAGAAATACCAGTGGCGCACTCATGGCAAAGAACAGGGCGATACCGCGCAATATGACCGCGTGCAGCTCTCGTGCTTGGCGTACATAGCGTAAACCGGTGCGCATGGAGCCGATAAATCTTTCGCTGGGTAAAGAACTGGCTGCTTGTTGATTGCGCCAGCGGAAAATTACCCAGATCACGGCAGTAAAACTGATGGCATTAAATACGAAAACCATGCCGGGGCCGGTGACCGCTAGTATCGCCCCGGCCACGGCGGGACCCACGGCGCGGGTTGCATTGAAAGCGATGGAGTTCAGCGTGATGGCGGCCATCAGTTCATCGCGGGGCACCAGATCAGGGATCAATGCGGAGAAGGCCGGCATCATCATGGCGGTACCGCAACCCATGGATAGGGTCATGACCAACAGCAGCCACTCATTAGTGAATCCCGCCAAGGTCATCAGGCCTAAGCTGCCCGCGGTTGCCGCGAGCCACAGTTGAGTGCCGATGAGGTAGCGTCGCCGATCGAAAATGTCGGCCAAGGCACCGGCCGGCAGCGTGAGTAAAAACAAGGGCAGCAGTGTGGCTGCTTGCACCAGCGAAACCATCACGGGGTTGGGCGCTAGCGTGGTCATCAGCCAGGCAGCGCCGACATCATGCATCCACGAACCCATGCTGGATACGATGAGCGCTAACCACAGCGCGCGAAATATTGGCCGGCGCAGCGGTACCAAGGCCGAAGTGTGAATTGGGGTGTCGCTCATGCCTGCCAGCTCACTAGATCGCGGCGACGGTAACACAGCTGCTGTGTTTCGTCGCGGAACCACTCGGTACCCGCCGCGCTGTGCTTGCGGTACTATCGAGTCATCATGACTGTAGTAATACGCAGTATCGCTGATGCCGAGGGCCTGGTTGGGCAGGAAGTAGGTGTGTCCGACTGGGTGCAGCTAGATCAAGCCCGCATCAATATGTTTGCCGAAGCAACGGATGATTATCAGTGGATCCACGTCGATACCGAACGCGCGGCCAAGGAAATGCCATCTGGCTCTACTATTGCTCACGGCTATTTGCTGATCTCGCTGCTGCCTGGTTTGATCGATGACTTTGTAAAATTCGAAGGGCTAGAGCGCGCCATAAACTATGGCTTGAACAAAGTACGCTTTAAGACCATGGTGCCGGCCGGCAGTCGGGTGAGATTGCGCAGTACCTTAAAATCCGCGCGCAAGCGCGCCGGTGCCTTGCAAGTCATTCTTGAAAACGTTCTAGAGATTGAAGATCATCCGAAACCTGCCTGCATGGCCGAAACCATTGCGATGTATTTTCTGTCGGACGATTCCGGTTAACGGCTACGCAGCTTGACGCAATAGAGACATGATTTCCTGGTGCACGCTAGGACTGCTGGCAACCAGCATATCGTCTTGGGCCTCCGCGACGAAATTCTCTAAGCTATTCAGCGGACTGCCATCCAGCCTAGACGCATAGCCGCCGGCGGCCGCGACCATGTAGGCCACGGCGCCCCAGTCCAACAGGTCGCCTTGTCGGCAGGCAAAGGCATCCAGCCTGCCGGTAAACAGCTCATTCAAATTGTCGATACCGCGTTGCGGGTCGTCATCGGCAATGAGATCGAAGGCCGCGAAGCGAGGTTTTAGGGCGGCGACCACATCGGGTGCTCGATAGCTTAGACAAACACGGCTGCCGGTTTGGGTTCGCAAGACTTCCATCTCGGCGAGCCGAGCCTGGTCGCGATTGCCGCGTTTCGCTTCGCCATCGACACAAGCGTAAAATTGACCGCGCGCCGGCATATAGCTGATCACTGCGCGTAATTTTTTGTGGCAGGCGACATTCAAAATAATGTCCCAACCGTCGCGCTGATTCGCGTAGAGAAAAGTGCCATTGATAGGATCTACGTGCACAACAGTTTCGGCGTTCGCATCGAAATAGCGGGTGTTAACCGATTGGCCGGATTCCTCGCCGTAAAAACCCAGCCGAGGATCATGGGCGAGGGTGGCCACTTCGAGGTAGTTCTGAACGCAGAGATCGGCGTCGGTTAGCGCTTGTGCCCAGGCATTGCCGCCACTTTTGTCACCTGGGCCGCTGACGCGCGACTGGATGGCCTGCGCGTATTCGCCCGCGCGAACCAACAGGGGGAGATAGTAGTCAACCAGGCCCTCGAGATCTCGCTGGCGCATGTTCGCTGATTAACTCAAGCGCGCCTGAAGTCCATCTAGAAACGCACGGATTCTGGCGGCGTTCGCGCCCATGTCGCCCTGGCCCACGCGGGATTTTGAGCGAACATCCACCGCGGTTCCAGTGCCGCTGGTGCTAATGCGAATCACGATGTCATCGCGGAAATGAAACCACCGGGTGGTTTCGGTGGCTTCAATGCGGCCGAGCGCCACATCGCTTGCCGCGATTTCCCAACCTAGGTCGCGGGCGGTGGCTTGTGCGGCGGCAAAAACCTCGTCGCGTGGCTGCACCAACACCAAAGTTTTTAGATCAGGAAAAGCTTTTGCTTGCGCGGCGGCTGTTTCGGCGCCCGCGTATTCAGGCGGGTTCTTCGCACCATCGGCTGCGCGCAGCGCAATGATCCGATCGAAGGCCGGTGGATTGCTGAGATCCGTACTCAAGTCGTGAATGGGTGGCGCACCGGAACTCGCCGGTCGCAGGGCGAGGCTGGCGCCGATGAGCACAATGCCGGCAATTAAAGCACCCCAGGCCCGGCCCGTGGCAATGTCGCCGCCTGTACCACCACTGCGGAGAAGTCCGATCACTAGCAATAGGATGCCGATTAGGCAGAGTAGGCCGCCGATGCCATAGGCCATGAAAGCCGACAGTGGGGACAGCAAGTCTGTAGCGGCACCCCCGAGGCCGATGATCGCTGCAGCCAGACCGATGCCGCAGAGCCAGCTGCCGATATTGCACCAGCGGGTGCCTTTTGAAACCGCCTGAGCCTGAGAATCGTTCATGATCTGGTCCTCGCGATGAGTTGGCAACGTTAGCATACTAGAATGACGGCTATGAATACCTTGCTGGCCGACCTGGTTGAGGTCTTAGATCTCGAACAAATTGAGGTGAATATTTTTCGCGGTGAAAGCCGGGATATCGGTAGTCCGCAGGTATTCGGCGGGCAAGTTCTCGGTCAAGCCGTGATGGCGGCTAGTCGCACCGTCGAAGATCGCGCCGTGCATTCGCTGCATGCGTATTTTCTACGTCGCGGTGATGTGAACGCGCGCATTGTCTATGACGTTGATCGCGCGCGCGATGGCAAAAGTTTTAGCAATCGGCGCGTTGTGGCCATTCAGCATGGCCGACCGATTTTCAATATGACCGCGTCATTTCAAATTCAAGAAGAGGGTTTAGAGCATCAAGTACCCGCGCCCGATGTGCAAGACGTTGATGACATACCTGAGATTTCCATGGACATCGCAGCCAATGGTGCAAAATTGCCCAAGCGGTTTGTCAAGATGCTCAAGCACCGCCGGCCGTTTGATCTGCGTTTGGTGCCGGGTGCAGCGCAGGGCGTGGGTGCGCGCTACATGTGGATGCGTGCCGTCGATAGCTTGCCCGACGATCCGTCTTTGCATTGTGCCTTGTTGGCTTATATGTCGGATTACGGTTTACTGGGTGCTGCGACGATTCCGCATGGCGACAAGCACTGTCTGGCTGGCGAGCTACAAATGGCCAGCATCGACCATACGATCTGGTTTCATCGGCCCGCGCGGGTTGATGAATGGCTATTGTTTGCCCTGGACAGTCCCAGCGCCTCGGGGTCGCGCGGTTTAGCGCGCAGCTCGGTGTTTACGCGCGCGGGTGCCTTGGTGGCGAGCAATGCGCAAGAAGGCCTGATCAGACAGCGCTGAGCTGCTCACGATAGCGTTGCGCTCGCTCGATATACCGCGTGGCGTAGCTCGGCAAGTCCGCGATTTCTTCATCGCTAAGCTCGCGAACGACTTTTGCGGGCGTGCCCAGGATCAAAACGCCGTCGGGGAAGGTTTTACCTTCGGTGACCAAAGCCCGCGCGCCAACGAGAGAGTTGGCGCCGATCACCGCATGGTTAAGGATCGTCGCGCCGATGCCGATCAGGCTATTGTGACCCACTCGGCAGCCATGCAGCATGGCCTGATGTCCGACTGTCACTTGCTCATCTAATATCAACGGCGCGCCCGGGTCAGTGTGTAATACCGCGCCGTCTTGAACGTTGCAGCCGCGGGCCAGCTTGATCGCTTCGACATCGCCACGCAACACGGCACCGAACCAGATACTGGTTTCCGGTCCCAGTTCCACATCACCGATAACCGACGCGCCGGGTGCGATGTAGCTGGAACTCGCCAGGCGCGGCTGGCAATCAGCAAGGTGGTAAATCACGCTTGGGTGCCGGCTTGATTGGCAACGGCTTCGGTGGCTTTTCTTACCGTTTCTGGATCGCCGATAAATTCCCGGCTGAGGGGTTGCAGTTTGTTGTCTAGCTCGTAAAGAATCGGGACGCCGGTGGGAATATTGAAGCCAGTAATATAGCTGTCGGAAATATTATCCAGCATTTTGACCAGGGCGCGTAGGCTGTTGCCGTGGGCAGCGATCATCACATTGTCGCCCGCCGTTAGGCGCGGTGCGATGTTGGCTTCCCAATAGGGTTGCACGCGCTGCAAGGTTGTGTAGAGCGACTCAGTACCCGGTAAATTCTCGATACCAGCGTAGCGCCGATCGTGACGCGGGTGTCGTTCATCATCCTCATCCAAAGTGGGCGGCGCGATGTCATAGCTGCGGCGCCAAATGTGTACCTGTTCAGCACCATGCTTCGCCGTGGTTTCAGCTTTGTTTAGGCCCTGCAAAGCGCCGTAGTGGCGTTCGTTCAATCGCCAGTCGCGGATGACGGGTATCCACATGAGGTCCATCTCGTCCAATACGATCCACAGCGTTCTAATTGCGCGCTTCAACACCGAGGTGAAAGCGACATCGAATCTCATATCGAGTTCGCGAAGCTGCTGTCCGGCCCGGCGTGCTTCCTGTATGCCTTGTTCGGTGAGCTCAACATCGGTCCAGCCAGTGAATAAGTTTTCTAAATTCCAGATACTCTGGCCATGGCGACAGAGTACGAGTTTGCCGGTCATATTTTTTCCTACAACAGTTACCTTAGTAAAAGAATCATCGCTGGTCTTATCGAGAACAATTTCCCCTGGTGACCGCGACAGTCGTCGTTTTGATGCGATGAACGAAGCTAGGCCGGCGACGCGTCGTCTTGCGCCGACGGCGAGGTATCAATGCGCTCCGGGCATCTATCGGCAGCTAGTTTAGCGCTGTCCGTGTCTTCAAGGTAGGTGAGGAGCAGCCAGGTATTCCCGAGACTGCATTTCCCGAAGGCGGCTGCGGGTCCGCTCAAATTCACGCACCAGGCGTTGGCCGCAATAGAGCTCGCCGATTGGGACTGCCGCGGAGCAGATTAATTTGACCCGGCGGTCGTAGAACTCATCCACCAGAGCAATAAACCGCCGCGCCTGGTTCTCCATGCTGACATCCATGCAGGGCAAATCCGCCAGGATGACGGTGTGGAAACAGCGGGCAATTTCAATATAGTCGTTTTGGCTGCGAGGCCCGTCGCACAGGGCCGAAAAGCTGAACCAAGCAACACCGTCAGCACGTCGTAGGGTGGGTATTTCCCGCCCTAGTATCTCGATACTCAGTGACGAATAGCGCGTGTCGGGAGCGATGTCTTGGAAGTATCTCTCCAGGTTTTGGTTCGCCGCTTCGTCCAAAGGCGCATGATAGATTTCAGCTTGCTCGAGTACTCGTAATCTGTAGTCGGTATTCCCGTCCACATTAAGTATCTCGGTATGTTTTTTGAGCAGATCGATGGCGGGCAGAAATTTTTGTCGCTGCAGACCATCCCGGTACAAGTCCGATGGTGGGATGTTCGACGTGGCCACCAGCGTGATACCGCGCGAGAATAGGGCGTCCAATAGGCGCCCTAAAATCATCGCATCAGCGATATCGGCCACGTAGAACTCATCGAAACAGATGACGCGGGCCTGGCCGGCCAGTTCATCGGCAACCACAGCGAGGGGGTCTTGCAGATGCTCAAGATCACGCAGCTGTTTATGAACCCGATACATGAGCCGGTGAAAATGAAACCGTTTCTTGTCGGGGAAGGGCAGGCTGTCGAAAAATAGGTCTAGCGCAAAGGTCTTGCCCCGGCCCACATCGCCCCACAAGTAAGCGCCGCGCACCGGAGCAGGCTGCCGGAATTGGCCAAGCAGCATACGCCGCAACCCGGCCACGGGCCCCCGCGGCGACTCACGAATGAGGTTTGTACGCACCCGCTCAAGGGCGTTGATGGCGCGCAGTTGCGCCTCATCTTCCCGATAGCCATGTTCGGTGATGGCCCGTGCGTAGCGTCGGCGTAACTTCATTGCTCAATCATTGCGCTGGTGAGCACGCAAGCTTAGCTTTTGCCTCGCCGGGGGCCTAGTGCGCCAGTGCTACAATTTGGCGCCGCAACCAGAACTTTGTTTGATCGGACTACCCATGACTGAACGAGAATCCATGGACTTCGACGTCGTTATCGTGGGCGCAGGTCCCTGCGGATTAGCGGCCGCCTGTCGCCTAATGCAGTTGGCCACGGAGCAGCAACGGGAATTAAACGTGTGTCTGGTGGAAAAGAGTGCCGAGATCGGCGGGCATATTCTATCCGGGGCGGTAATGGAGCCCCGCGCATTGACGGAGCTGTTTCCGGATTGGCAATCTCAGGGCGCGCCGGTTACCGTGCCAGTGAAAAAGGATGATTTTTTCTATCTGTCTGGCCCTACCAGCGGTTGGCGAGTTCCCGATTTCTTGATCCCGAAACCGGCGCGAAATCACGGTAACTATATCGTGAGCCTCGGCGAAGTCTGCCGCTGGATGGGTGAGCAAGCCGAGAACATGGGCGTGAATCTATTCCCTGGATTTGCCGCGGCTGAAGTGCTGTACGAAGGTGATCGAGTGGCGGGCGTGGCCACCGGTGACATGGGTCGCGACGCCCAGGGTCAACCTAAGGATAGTTTCGAAGCAGGCTATGAGTTGCGCGCCCCTTACACAATTTTTGCCGAAGGTTGCCGGGGCAACTTGGGTAAGCAGCTCATGGCGCAGTTCAATTTGCGAGCGGGCGTGGATCCACAGCACTATGGCATCGGCCTGAAAGAAGTGTGGACCATAGACCCTAATCTGCATGAAGAGGGTTTGGTGTTGCACTCTTTGGGTTGGCCTTTGGATAACCGTACCGAAGGCGGCGGTTTTTTGTATCACGCCAAGGAGAATCAACTGTATTTGGGGCTCATCGTCGCGCTGAATTACCGCAACCCGCATTTGAGTCCGTATGAGGAGTTTCAGCGCTGGAAACAGCAAGCGCGGATTCGTCGCTTTCTGGAGGGCGGCAAACGCATTAGCTACGGCGCCCGTGCTGTTAACAAGGGCGGTATACAGTCCTTGCCCAAGCTGGTGTTTCCCGGCGGCCTGCTGGCCGGCTGCGAGGCGGGATTTTTAAACGGCGCGAAGATCAAGGGTTCGCATACGGCCATGAAGACCGGGATGTTGGCTGCGGAGTCTGTATTTGCGGGATTGGCGGATGATACGCCGGCCGTGTTGGACAGCTTTCCAGCAGCGGTCGAAGCATCGTGGGTTCACGAAGAATTGCGAAAAGCGCGCAATTTTGGGCCTGCGCAGAAAAAACTGGGTAATTTCCTCGGGGCTGCTTTCGCCTTTGTTGATCAAAATATTTTTGCCGGGAAATTGCCGTTCACCTGGCGTAGTCCCGTACCCGACCATCAGTGCTTGCTGACAGCGGATGAGGCGCCGAGGATTGAGTATCCCAAGCCCGACGGCAAGATTAGTTTTGACCGGCTCTCGTCGGTGTTTTTGTCCAGTACGAACCATGTCGAAGATCAACCTTGTCATTTGCAGCTTGCCGATCCTGAACTGCCGATTCGTGAAAACTTGCCTCGCTACGATGAGCCCGCCCAGCGCTACTGTCCGGCCGGAGTTTACGAAATCATTGTCGATGATGGCGACGGGCCAGGTTTCCAGATCAATGCGCAGAACTGCGTGCATTGTAAGACCTGTGATATTAAGGATCCGGCGCAGAATATTAACTGGGTGGTTCCTGAAGGTGGTGGTGGGCCGAATTATTCCGGCATGTAGATACGACGGGTCCGGCTGATCTTGCGCGGGATACCGCGCCAAGCTACTGCCCAGGTTCCTCAGTAACGCGTATCGGTCGGCGTAGCGGTTTGCCGTTAAGGTGAGCTAGGGTTCTTTTTAGTTTCAGCTGCCCATTGGCGAACCAGCGAATGGCGCGCGGATAGATCATGTATTCGCCGGCTTGTACCCGCGTTTTCAATGAGTCTTCGGTATCGCCGGCGCGAACTCTGATGCGGTACTGAATGATCGATGGCCCTGCGTCCAGCATCGGCACGACAAAATGCACTGTAGAACCGTGCCAGCGGTCTCCCGCTTCTAAGACGCGCCGAAACGTGTTGAGTCCGCGATATTTTGGCAGCAGCGACGGGTGTACATTGAGCATCCGGCCGCGGTAGCTGACCACCATGTCTTCGGGAAGTACGCGCATGAAGCCGGCCAGTACGACCAATTCGGGTTTTAAGGCGGTGAGTTGTCGTTGCAGTTCTTGCTCGGCGGCTTCGCGGCGGGGGAAGTCTTTATAGCGCACCGCGATGCCGGTCACGCCGGCACGTCGCGCACGTTCTAGTCCGAAGGCGGATTCCCGATCGCTCAGCACGGCGCAGAGTTCGATGGGCAGTGACTCGTCCTCGGCGCCGTCGATGATGGCTTGCAGGTTTGTGCCACTGCCGGAGACCAATACCGCAGTACGCATCTTCGCGGCGGCAGGTTTCATGCGTTGATCTGCACCTCGCCGCTGCCGGGGATGATTTCACCCAAATCGAAAACGCGCTCACCGGCATCAGCGAGGCAGCGACCCGCTGGATGTGCGGCTTGGGGGGGTACGATCACAAGCATGCCGATACCGCAGTTGAAGGTGCGTAACATTTCGCTGTCGGTGATCCCGCCTTGGGCTTGCAGCCAATCAAAAACTGCCGGGCGTTTCCAACGCTTTTCATCCAGTTGCGCATCGCAATGCGCGGGCAAAACGCGGGCTAAGTTTTCCGGCAGGCCGCCACCGGTGATATGCGCCATGGCGTGAACTTGCGTGTCTTTGAGTAACGACAGCAGTGACCGCACATAAATGTGGGTTGGGGCGAGCAGCTGTTCTGGCAAGGCGCCGTCAGCGAAGCTGGCGATGGCCGCCGAATCGGCTGCATCAAGAATCTTACGAATCAGCGAATAGCCATTGGAGTGCGGGCCGGAGGAGGCCAGGCCGAGGATGCGGTCGCCCACGGTCACTTGACTGCCATCAATGATGCGATCTCGTTCGACCACGCCCACGCAGAAGCCCGCCAAGTCCAGGTCCCCGGGCTGATACATGTCTGGCATTTCAGCCGTTTCGCCGCCCAGCAACGCCGCTCCGGCTTGCCGGCAACCGGCGGCGATACCGCTAATCACTCTAGCGGCCGCATCCACATCCAAGGCCCCCGTCGCGTAGTAATCCAGGAAGAGCAGAGGTTCGGCGCCTTGCACGATGACATCGTTGACGCACATGGCCACCAGGTCGATGCCAACGGTATCCAAATTCCCCAGCTCAATGGCGAGCTTTAGCTTCGTGCCTACCCCGTCGGTTCCCGCCACGAGTACGGGCTTGTGATAGTTATCCAGATCGAGCTCGAAGAGTCCGCCGAAACCCCCGATGCCACCCAGTACGCCTGGCCGGTGTGTGGCTTTGACCAGGGGCTTAATGCGCTCCACCAGGGCATTGCCCGCATCGATATCGACGCCAGCGTCTTTATAGCTTAGGGATTTTTTCGCGCTCATGGTGGGGATTCGGCGGCCAAGGCGCCGCTATAATAGTGCATATGACTGCTTCAAAGTTGTTCCGTTCGAGAGCCTGCGGCGGCGCGAAAGCCTCGGGCGTTCAGCTGGTGATCGCGGCGGCATTACTGTTCATTAGTGCGGGCCTTGAGGCTGCGCAAGTGCCGGATCTCTATCAAGCCGAAGTTGCGCTGCCCGAGGGTGGCAAGGGCCTAGACAAAGCGTTTGCGACCGCCCTTAGCCAGGTGGTTGTGAAGCTAACGGGCAGGCGAGCCGCGGGTGGCGCGGTTATCGTCTCTCAGCTCGGTGATCCGGCGGCCATGGTGGAGCAGTATCGCAATGTGTCGGCCGATCGCATTGCCGTTGGTTTTGATGCCGCGGCCTTACGCCGTGCTCTGGACCGGGCTGGATTGCCCGTTTGGGCTGAGGAGCGGCCGGCGACCTTGGTGTGGCTGGCGACGGACCGGGGTCAAGGGCAGCGCGATATTCTCAGTTCGGCCGACGGGCGTGGCCGGGCAACGGGATCCTCGGCACGGCGCTTGCTATTGAATGCCGGCAAGCTGCGTGGCCTGCCGCTGATATTGCCGCTGGTTGACGCCCAGGACCGCGATAGGCTGAGCTTCGCTGATCTTTGGGGAGACTTTACTGACCCGGTGCTGAAAGCATCAACACGCTACCGCGCTGATGCGGTATTAATTGGGCGGGCCAGAGGTGCTGATCCGCGCCGCGCCGAAGTTCGCTGGACGCTATTGTCGGGTGGCCAGCGCATGGATTGGACTGGCACTGTCGCGTCCGGACCGGATGAAGCCGCCGATCGCCTGGCCATGCAGTTGGCTGCCGATGCGGGCTCGGAACGGCGTTTGCGCGTCGCCGTCGCCGGCTTAGCTAGCTTTGATGCCTATGGCGCCATCAGCGCGTATTTATCAGGGCTGAGCAATGTCCAGTCTTGTGACGTTGTGGAGGTCTTCGAGAACCGCGCGATTTTTGCAGTTCAAGTTCGGGGAAATGCTGATCAGCTGATGCGGACCATCGCTTTGGGGCGTTTGCTGGCACCGGCCGATCCGGATATTCAAGGCGCAATCGCCGATCTCTACTACGAATTTGTCGGCGGATGAAACCGGTTTAGTTCATGTTCCGTCCGGCCCATATTCCGAATGCGATTTGCATCCTGCGAATCTTGCTCATCGGTCCCATCATTTACAGCATGCTCAAGGGTAACTTTGGTGTGTCCTTGGCGCTGGTCATTGTGGCCGGTCTTTCCGATGGCCTGGACGGGTATTTGGCTAAGCGCTTCAATTGGCGCACGCGACTGGGTGGCCTACTGGACCCCGTGGCCGACAAGTTGTTGCTGGTGTCGGTATTCCTGACCCTCGCTTGGTTGGGCCTTGCCCCGCTGTGGCTAGCCGCCGTTGTGATTGGCCGCGATTTGGTCATTGTCTCCGGGGCCTTGGCTTATGAGCATTTGATCACCGAGGTCCAACCAGAACCTACTAAAATCAGTAAGTTAAACACAGGTCTTCAACTACTTTATATTTTATTTGCGCTGTCGCGCCTTGCCACGGGCTGGCCGGCCCAAACAAGTCTGTTGGTCGTCGGCGCGGCAGTGTTGGTGGTTAGCGTGGTATCCGGGCTCGATTACGTGTTGACCTGGAGTGCCCGCGCTCGCGGCACTGCTTGATCGCCGAGTGCATAGTCGTGCAACAACTTCCGCTTGAAGTCGGTCCGGCGGACCATGCCGTGTTCGCGAATTTCTATCCGGGGCCAAATGCCGGCCTGTTGCATGCCCTGCAAGACCTCGCCGTCTGCAGCCCGCGCGGACTTTTATGGCTGTGGGGTCCATCCCAAAGCGGGCGCAGTCATTTGCTGCAAGCGACCGTCGCGGCAGCGGATGAGGCCGGCCAGCGCGCGATCTACCTGCCGCTCAACGCGACTCTGGGCATGGGCGCGGCGGCCTTGGATGGATTGGCGGCCGTTGATTTGGTTGCGCTGGATGATATCGAATCCGTGGCCGGCGACCCGGCTTGGGAAACGGCCTTGTTCGAACTGTACGAGCAATTACGGCCGCGCCGCGCAGGTTTGGTCCTCAGCTCGAATCGCGCGCCCCTGCATGCGGATTTTTCCCTGCCGGATCTGACCTCGCGGTTTACTTCGGGCGCCACTTTTCGTCTCAAGGCCTTGAGCGACGATGAGAAAATTGCAGCCTTACGTCATCGCGCGACCTGGCGTGGGCTTCAATTGCCGCGGGAAACGGCTGTTTATCTGCTTAGCCGCGTCGATCGACAAACAGGCCGGTTGTTTGAGCTGTTGGATACCTTAGATAGGCAATCCTTAGTCGCTCAAAAACGTTTGACGGTGCCATTTGTTAAGGGCGTTTTGGCCAAGCAAAAACGGCCTGGCGACTCCGCAGGCTAGCGTCTTAGGCTGACCCCCATGCGCCGAGTCCAGTGCATGCTGGCGATGAAGGCGGCCGCGCTGGCAAGGCATAGGATCAGCGCAATCGCAGGCGGCGCCGGGCCGGCTAGCAGGTTCATAATGCCCACGCAAAAGTAGGGGATCATCAGCGTGGCGACCCAGCCACCCCAGCGTGGTTTCGGTTTGAGACCGGCGGCCAAGGCAATGGCTAAGGGCAGGGCGGCGAATAAGGCCCATGTGCGCAGCGGCGGCCAGACTAGGCAGATAGTCAACAGGGCTAAGGCCAGCAAAACGATAGGGCGGGACCAGCGTCCCGGCTTCACGGCTGCTCCCAGCCTTTTAATCTAATTGCCGCTTCAGCGACTCGCCCGCCTAGGGCGCGGGCAAGCACGGCTTCATTACTGCTCAGCGGGGCATCGTTGTCGCCAAAGCTCACATGGCTGGCCCCATAGGGTGTGCCGCCTGTGCGCGTGTTGCTTAACTCGGCGAGGGCGTATGGTAGACCGACCAACAGCATGCCGTGGTGGATCAAGGGTAAAGCCATGCTGAGTAAGGTGGTCTCTTGTCCGCCGTGCAAGCTGCTGGTGGATGTGAACAAGCCAGCCGGTTTGCCGCGCAATGCGCCGTTCAGCCACGCCCCGCTGGTGCCGTCAAGAAAATACTTCAGCGCTGCGGCCATGTTGCCGAACCGGGTTGGGCTTCCCATGAGCAAGCCGCCACATTCGGCCAGATCAGAAATCTGCACAAAGGGCGCGCCCTCGACAGGCACCGCTGCTGCGCTGGCCTGAGTATCGGGAGAAACCGGCGGCACCGTGCGCAGCCGGGCAGTGCAATCCGCCACGGCGTTGATACCGCGCGTGACTTGCTGGGCTAGTTTCGCAGTGGATCCATGCCGCGAGTAATAGAGCACCAGGATGTCCATCACGCCGGCAGAATTTCCAGCACCGCTTCGGGCGGTCGGCCAATTCTCGCGTGGTCGCCCACGACGACAATGGGCCGTTGTAATACCTTGGGGTGTGCGGCCAGCCAGGCAAATTTTTCAGTTTCGGTCATGTCGCGGATTTTATCGCGCTGTTCGCGAAACTCATCTTCACCGCTGCGCATGATGTCTTCGGCTTGCACACCGAGCTTGTCGGCAAGACCGGCCAGAGTATCGGCATCCAGGGGCTGCTTTAGATATTCGTGTATGTCTGGTTGCTGATTGTTCGTCCGCAGCAGTTCGAGGGTCTTTCTAGATTTAGAGCAACGCGGATTGTGATAGATGATGATGGTCATGGCTGTCTTCACCGATAAATTCAGAATTGTAGCGTGCAACCGACGCGGCGAGTATCAATGCGGAAATTTTTGTGGCGTGATTGCCTAAGCTCCTTTGGGTAAACCCGCGTGGGACCAACAGTGCTTGACGCTATTCTGGACGATTGCTAGCGTCGCTGAATGGTCCACATCTTAAGTTTCTTTAGGGCTTGCGCATCCTCCATTCGTCATATTCCGCTGATTGCGCTGTTGTTGTTGGCGGCATGTGCGGCAGCACCGCCTGTGCAAGAGATGAGCGATGCTCGGCAGGCTGTTGCTGCGGCTCGCGAAGCGGGTGCGGAGCGCTTTGCGGGTGCAAAATTGCGCGAAGCGGAAAGTTTACTGGCCAGCGCCGAGGGCTTTTTGCAGGCCAGTACTGCTAACGCCTACTGGATGGCCAAACGGGCGGCCATCGATGCTAAAGACATTGCGCTGGAGGCTTTGCTCACCAGTCGCCGCGCCCGTGAAACGGGTCAAGCGCCCTAGCACCCAGTGAGCACCGATGTTTGTTGGCGCTTTTTCGTTGCCGGTCGCGTGCAGGGCGTCTTCTTCCGCGCAAGCTGCGTGCAAAAAGCACAAGCTCTGGGTTTGGTAGGCTGGGCCAGAAATCTATCCGACGGTCGTGTCGAGGTCCTGGCCCGAGGTTCAAGCGAGAATGTTGAGTCGCTGGCGCGGTGGCTTCTGCGGGGTCCGCGAATGGCTGCGGTGTCGGGCTTGGAACGACGTGAAGAGGCTTTATCAGCTGCGGGCGCATTGATAGATTTTCGCACCGCGCCCACGGCTTGATTAGTATGGATCGCTCAGTGCTTGAACCAGCGTTTGCGCAATCGGTTTAAGACCTTTTCCGGATAGCGTCGACTGCCGAGGCTACCGTTGTAGCGGCCCAGGGCCCGAATCCAGTCGCCGGACTCCATGTCGTAGTAGTAGCGTAGAATTGTGCAGCCCATGCGCAAGTTGGTTTCAATGTTGACCAGCCGGTCGTTCGGTTTGCCAATCTCGTCCAGCCAAAACGGCATCACCTGCATCAGGCCTTGCGCACCGGCCACCGACACGGCGTAGGCATCGAACGCGCTTTCGATATCGATGACCGCCAGTACCATTTCCGGCGGCAGGTCAACGCGCGTGGCTTCCCAGTGCACTTGCTTGAGTATTCGTACCCGCTCGGCGGGATCGGCCACTTGGTCGCCCAGGCGAGTGGCCATGTCCGTTAACCAAACTTGGGCTGCAAAGCGGTCGGGAAAACTATCGCTTTCGGCCATGGCGGCGCGCAGCAGTTCCTTCAAGGCCGGATCGGGTTGTTCCGGTTCCTGCGCAAGCAAGCCGGTGGCCGCCAAGCAGCCCATTAGGAAGATCAGGCTGCGTTGTATGACGGCCATCACCAACCGCTTAACCGCCGTCCGCAAGCTTGCGACAAATAGCGTCGACCAGCTCATCGATTCTGATCTGTTCCTCTTCGCCACTGCGCCGGTCACGGTACTCTAGTTGACCCGCTTGCACACCACGTTCACCGATCACAACCCGGTGCGGAATACCCAGCAAATCGGCATCAGCGAATTTGACGCCGGGACGTGATGAGCGGTCATCGAGCAACACTTCGACGCCTGCCTGGTGCATATCTTCATAGAGTCGATTGCTGAACTCTGTGACCTTGGCCGAATTCTTGGGATTCAGAACCACCAGGTGCACGTGAAAGGGTGCCATGGCCATGGGCCAAACGATGCCGTCGTCATCATGATTTTGTTCAATGGCCGCGGCGACAATGCGAGAAATACCGATGCCGTAGCAGCCCATGAGCAAGGCCGTTTCCCGGCCGCCCTGATCCAGCACGGTGGCATTGAGACTGCGGCTGTATTTGTCGCCAAGCTGGAAAATATGTCCCACTTCGATGCCGCGTGCGATTTGCAATACGCCACCACCATCGGGGCTGGGGTCACCCTGCTGAACGTTGCGCAGATCGGCGGCTTGGGGCTCGTCCAGATCGCGGCCCCAGTTAACGTGGCGAATGTGCGCGTCAATTTGATTAGCACCGCAGACAAAATCCGCGAGCTGCAAAACTGCATGATCGGCGATCAACGGGATGCGTAGGCCCACTGGACCTATGAAGCCTGGCGGGCAGTTGACGGTTGCTTGGATCTCCTCAGGGCTAGCCATGCGCAGCGGGCTGGCCACCTGTTCGAGGGCCGCGGCCTTAACCGCATTCAGTTCGTGATCGCCCCGTAAAGCGAGGGCCACCAAGTTATCGTCGCTGCCGGCAACAATCAAAGTTTTGACGCAGCGCTGTGGCGATAGCTTCAAGAATTCGCACAATTGCTCGATGCTGCGGATTTTTGGCGTGCTAACTGTTTCCATCTCGGCGCCGGCCGGCTGGCGCGACTCGGCGGGTGGCAGGGCCGGCGCCATTTCAACATTGGCGGCATAACCGTCTTCTTCGCAGTAGGCAATGGCATCTTCGCCCGATTCCGCCAGTACATGAAATTCCTGGGAGCAGGCGCCGCCGATTTCACCGCTGTCGGCAGCCACCGGTCGGAATCGCAGGCCGAGGCGCGTGAAGGCCTGGGAATAAGCACTGGCCATGGCCTGATAGGTTTCTTCTAGAGAAGCCTGATCAATATGAAAGGAATAGGCATCTTTCATGACAAACTCGCGCGCGCGCATGACGCCGAAGCGCGGCCGGATTTCATCGCGAAATTTCGTTTGAATTTGGTAATAGTTCACCGGCAATTGCTTGTAGCTTTTGAGCTCTCGGCGCGCGATATCGGTAATGACTTCCTCATGCGTCGGTCCAAAGCAAAATTCCCGTTCATGGCGGTCACGCATGCGCAACAGCAGTGAGCCGTAGATATCCCAGCGACCGCTTTCGCGCCAAAGCTCACTGGGTTGCACCACGGGCATCAACAACTCAAAAGCGCCGGCGCGATCCATTTCTTCACGCACGATTTGTTCGACTTTCCGCAACACACGCAAGCCTAGGGGCATCCAGGTAAACAGTCCCGCAGCCAGGCGTCGCAATAGTCCGGCGCGCAACATCAATTGATGACTGATGACCTCGGCGTCGGCGGGCACCTCTTTAAAGGTGTTCAGGGGTAGGCGACTTAGGCGCATGTTGAGTCCAGTGGGCTGTCGAGACGGCGCAATTCTAGCGGTCCTTTGGCGTTGCAGCCATTGACCCGATTTGGTGAGCGGGTTAGAAGAGCTCCGATGAACCCCATCGCACACAATCATTCCATGGTGGCAAAGGAAGGCTGGCCCTGGCTAGCGGTCACCGGCCTAGCAACTGTGGCCATGTTTCAGCTTGATGCGGGGTGGTGGACGGCGGTCCCCGGTGTCCTCTTCCTTTGGCTGTTCCTGTTGTTTCGTGATCCGGGTCGTGCCGTGCCGCCGCTGCCCTTGGCGATTTTGGCGCCGGTGGATGGGCGGGTAATCGCCATTGAAGAAACTCAGGAGGGCTTGGTGACCGGTCGCTGGCAGATGTTGCGTATCCGCTGCAACCATTTGGGTGCTTACACGGTGCGGGCGCCCATCGAGGGCCATATTCATTCAGTTCGTAAGCGTCTGCGCCCCGATGCAAAGGTCAATGGTTTGTGGCTGCGCAGTGAAGAGGAGGATGATCTTATCCTGCTGTTTCCCGCCCGTGGTATCCGGCCGGCGCCGCGGGCCTTTGTGCGCTATGGTGAAAGAGTCGGTCAGGGGCAGCGCTTCGCCTATTTGCGTTTGGCGGCCACCGCCGAGGTCTACTTTCCGGTGAATGCGCGTCTGGAAGTCGCGGTGGGTGACCTGGTGACCGCAGGTACCAGCGTTTTGGCAGAATTGCGCCGGGACTGATTTTTCGCAAGGGCGCGCCGCGCGCCCGCTGCAGTGGCGGTTGGCCAAGCCTTTGAGCCGGGTCACGGGGAGTGACGATCTCCGTTCTTCATCACCTTGCCGGTAGCGCCTCAATTATTAATTTTATTTTAAGAATATATTATAAATTATTGATATATAATATATAATTTAGATAATACCGCGGCTTGCGGTGGCGTTTGGCTAACATTCGGACTGCCCGAATCCGCCATGCGCATCATCTCTAGCCGGCATTTTCCTCCTCCCGGCGTCGGCAAATGCGAACATTGATACTGGCGGGTATTGCGGTGGAACCGCCCCTGGCGCGGCCGCCGCGTGAGTTCGGCCCGGAGCCATGGCAATATTCTGGGATGCCATTGGGTTCACGGGAAGAAAAATCGCCAGAAGTTCGTGAACATCGTCGTTCCGGTATCTATCTGCTGCCGAATTTACTGACGACGGGCGCGCTGTTCGCCGGGTTCTACGCCATCATCGGTGCCATTGACGGCAACTATCAAAACAGTGCTATCGCCTTGTTCGTGGCCATGGCTTTGGACGGTCTGGATGGCCGCATCGCGCGTCTTACGGGCACCGAATCAGCATTTGGTCAGCAGTACGACAGTTTGTCTGATCTCGTCTGTTTCGGCGTTGCACCGGCCATCATCGTGTATCAGTGGGGCCTGGTTCGCTTGGCCGAATACGGCTGGATCTGGGGCAAGGTCGGCTGGCTGGCCGCTTTTATTTTTGCCGTGGCTGCGGCACTGCGCCTGGCGCGGTTCAATGTGTCTACCCGTTCCGCCGATCGCCGTTTTTTCGAAGGTTTACCCAGCCCGTCAGCGGCGGGTTTAGTGGTTAGCATGGTTTGGTTGGGTACGGAACTGGGTTGGTCCGGGGGCTTTGCGCTGGCTTTTGCCGCGATTGTTGCGTCCGCCGCCGGGGGGCTCATGGTTTCCCATTTTGCGTACTTTAGTTTTAAGGAGATCAGCCCACGCGGCCGAGTGTCCTTCACTTATTTCTTTGTGATTCCTTTGACCTTTGTGCTGATCGCACTGAATCCGCCTACGGTGATTTTCACCATGGCCTGCGCCTATGCACTGTCGGGGCCGTTGTTCACGGCATGGCGGTGGCAGCGACGGCGATCGCGGCGGCGGGCCGAGGCTGAGTTGCCTGACAACTGAGGTATCGTTTCGTGAGTCTGGCTTTAAACCCCATGCAGCGTCGGGCACTAGATGCCATGGGTATCGCCGTTTGGGAGACAGTCGAAGAAAATCCGGGTGCCGCTGACCCGGCGACGCCGCTCGCGCCGGAGGCCGAAATTCAGTGGACAGATTTGCAGGCCGAGGTCGCGGCCTGCACGCAATGTCCGTTGCATCAATCTCGCCAGCAGACGGTTTTCGGCGTGGGTGATCGGCGGGCTGATTGGTTAGTCGTCGGCGAGGCGCCCGGTTCTGAAGAAGACCGCCAAGGCGAGCCCTTTGTTGGCCGGGCGGGCCAGCTATTGAACGAAATGCTCCGGGCCGTCGGGCTGCAGCGCGAAACGGTTTTTATCGCCAATATCTTAAAGTGCCGGCCGCCGAAAAATCGCAACCCATTGCCGGTGGAGGTGGCGGCTTGCAACGCTTACCTGCAGCGACAAATTTCTTTGCTCAGTCCGCGGCTGATTCTTGCCGTGGGTAAATTTGCCGCCCAGAGCTTGCTAAAAAGTGATCAGCCCGTAGGGCGAATGCGGGGCCGCTTGCATCGCTATGGGCCGGACCACACGCCGCTGGTGGTTACTTATCACCCCGCCTATTTGTTGCGCAGCCCGGCCGAGAAGCGCAAGGCTTGGATGGATTTATGTCTGGCGCAGTCGGCTTTCCGGGAGACTCAAGGGTGAGTGCCGCCCTGGAAGATCTGCCCTTGCGAATTCGCCGCATGCGCGTGGATGACGTTGCTGCGGTCTCCGCCTTGGAGCAGTCGGCCTACGAATTTCCCTGGACCATCGGTATTTTTCGTGACTGCTTGTTGGCAGGCTATTCGGCCATTGCCTTGGAGCAGGGTGGGCAGTTGGTGGGTTACGCCATCATGTCCGTTGCCGCGGGCGAGGCGCATCTGCTGAATATCTGCGTTGCGCCGACGTTGCGCGGCCGTGGTGTGGGCCGCGACTTGCTTGATCATATGTTGGACCTGGCCGTTAGTTTGGGCGCGGAACGTGTGTTTCTGGAGGTTCGTCCATCGAATAGCCAGGCGCTCAAACTTTATCGGCGCGCTGAATTTACCGTGGTGGGCGTTCGACGTGCTTACTATCGAGCCCACAATGGCAAGGAAGATGCGGTGGTGCTAGTGCGTCGCCTGGTCGACGCAAGCCTTGCCCGCTGATTCACCAGCGCATTCGCTGCCTCTGTGGTGGCGTAAGCCGGTGCTCGGCTGGGCGCTCTACGACTGGGCCAACTCCGCTTTTTCCCTCACCGTCGTCACCGCCTTCGTGCCACTGCTTTTGGCTGACTATTGGAACGATGGCGCGGCCGCTGGCGTGACAACTTTTCGCTTGGGGCTGGCCAACGGGACTGCGAGTCTCGTCGTCGCCTTGCTCGTACCCTTGTTGGGTGCTGTGGCTGATCGCGCGGGGCGGCGCAAGCAGATCTTGCTGGTCTTTACGTCCCTGGGCATTGCCGCCACGGCCGGTTTGGCCCTGGCTTCGGTGGGTCAATGGGCCATGGCTTTAGCTTGCTTTCTATTGGCTTCGGTGGGCTTTGCGGTCAGCAATTCCCTATACGATTCTCTACTCACCGAGGTGTCTTCACCGTCACAGTACGATCAGGTCTCGGCCTATGGCTTCGGCCTCGGCTACATCGGTGGGGCGCTACTGTTCACGCTGAATGCGGCCATGGTCGCAGCGCCGCAGACATTCGGTTTAGCCGATGCAGCGCAAGCCGCGCGTGTCTCGTTTGTGATGGTCGCCCTTTGGTGGTGTGTTTTTACGCTGCCGTTGATTTTTTGGGTGCGCGAACCCCAAGTTGATCGTCAAGATACCCTGCAGGCGATACGTGACGGCTGGACGGAATTGTGCGCGACGGTCACCGGGCTAAAGCAGCGCCGTGATCTCTGTTTGTTCTTGTTGGCGTACTGGCTCTATATCGATGGCGTTTACACCATCATTAAGATGGCGGTGGACTTTGGTTTGGCCTTGGGGCTGTCGTCGCAGAATCTGATTCTGGCAATCCTATTGACAAACTACGTTGGGTTTCCCGCGGCCTTATGTTTCGGTTGGCTCGGCCGACATCTGGGTGCACGTGTAGGACTGTATGTCGCCTTGGCTGTTTATATCGTCGCGACCTTGGCAGCCGGTTTTATCAGCTCCATGGCCGGCTTTTATTTGTTGGCAATTTGTATCGGCTTGGTCCAAGGCGGGGTGCAAAGTCTCAGCCGTTCCCTGTACGCCCGGATGATTCCGGCGGGAAAAACGGGCGAGTACTTTGGTTTCTACAATATGCTCGGCAAGTTTGCGGCGATTTTGGGGCCGATCATGGTGGGTATCTTGGCGCTGCTTTCCGGGAGTCAGCGCGTCGGATTGCTGTCCATTGTGATCCTGTTGGTTCTTGGGCTCATCTTGCTGACGCGGGTGAATTTGCCGGGGCACGGCGCGGCGGCCGGAAACGTTTAACCTCGGCGACGAAGTCCGCTAGCGCGGATGGCGGCGCCGGCGGGTCGTAGCGCAGCCGCAAATAGGTATCGAATAATCGGCTCAGCGGACCGCCCAGGTCGGGTCTGAGCTTGCTGGCCGCAGCCAGATACTCTGCAGCCGTTTCTTGCGGCCGGCGAAGTCTGGTCGCTTTAGCGGTTTCACGACACAAGCGATCATAGGCGTCACGCAACAAGTCTGGGCGCGGTTTTGCAAGCTGTCGTTGATACCAAGCGAGGACAATCAGGCAAAGCACCGTCAGCCCGGTCATGCCGATGATTAAGTGTCGCGCCGTGGGTTTCGGAATACCGGCGAACTTGAGCATGCTGGCCTGACTATCTGGGCCGAAACTCAGTACCCATCGATTCCAGGCGGCATTGATGGCATCCCAACTCATCAAAAGCTGCTCGGCGAAGGCGCTGTCACGAAGCGCTTCGGCGCGGCCGAGACTGCCGCTGTCGATGGCCGCGTCCATGCCGTTCTCTATTCGCTCGGGTGCGACGGCTGCCGTGGGGTCGTAACGCAGCCAACCACCATCGCGCCAAACTTCGACCCAGGCATGGGCGTCTGCTTGTCGTACGATCCAATAACTGCCTAAAGGATTGGGTTCACCGCCTTGATAGCCCGTGACGACGCGAGCGGGTATACCCGCAGCTCTGGCTAGAAAGGCAAAGGCGGATGCATAGTGGCCGCAGAATCCTTCGCGCGTATCGAACAGAAATTCGTCGACGGATTGCGCGCCGAGAAGGGCGGGCGTCAGACTGTAATAAAACGCTTCGCGTCGAAACTTGAGCAGGATGGCGTCAAGCAGCGCCGCATCAGTCAGGTATTCAGCGCGTAATTCTCTCGCATAGGCGACACTGCGAGGATTCGCATCGCTGGGTAGCCAGGTATTGGCAGCGCGGGCGGACTGCGTGAGATAGCTGGGGATGTATCCGCCGAGCGCTGAGCGAGCCTTATAGGCAAGGCGGCGGTCGACGGCGTTAAAGCTCAACAGTGCAAAGCTGGCGCCGAGGGCCGCGCGTGGCGCATCCCACTCGACGGGAGTCTCTAGTCCCAATAGCCAGTGTTGCTGATGTGGCTCTAGGGTCACTTCATACTCGAGCATCCCACGCCGCTGGTCGAACTGGCGTGGGCTGCCCGGCTGGAAACTGCCTCGGGGTCGGTCCCAGGTGCGGCCGTCGAAGCGACTCAGCACCGGTCCTCGCCAGTACAAATCCGCGGCGCGTGGGGCTCCCGCCGGAAAGCGCACCCGGAAGGCGACTTTGTCGGACAATGCGAGTTCGCTCAGATCGCCGGGTGTCATGCTGTCGGTTAGTCCGGTCGTACCGGCGCCACTGCGCTGAGGGAGGGACCAAAAGGGCCCCGGTACGCGCGGAAATAGTAAGAACAGTACGATCATGAAAGGCAAGGCTTGCAGCAGTATTTTACCGGCGGCTAACACCGAGGGCCCTGGCGCCATCGGCGGGCTCACACGAGCGATTTGTAACAAAGCGGTACTGGCCATCAGCACCGACGCCAACAGATAAAGAGGTGCCCACAAGGACTGTTCGCGGAGAAATGCCGCGAACAGCAAGAACAAGCAAATGAAAATGACGACGGCGCGGTCGCGATGACCGCGCGTTTCTAGCATTTTCATTGCGACCATCACCATCAGCAGGGCCGAACCTGCATCCAGACCCGACACTTGGCGATAGCTCAACAAGATACCGATGAAGCCGAGCACCGTCAGGGGCAGCCGAATCCAAGCCGACGGCAAACGATGACGACGGTAGGCGGCCACGAGTCGCCAGCCGCAGATGGCAAACACTAATACCGGTACCCAAGGTACAACGTAGGCGAGATGGGGAAGAATTGCGACGATCACCGTGGCGGCGAGCCACAGAACTTGCCCGCCGGATTCTTGCGTGGATTCTTGGCGCCGCTCACGAGTGGCAGCGGTGTTCATGCGATTGGTTCTTCGTCGTCGTTGGTGGGCAGCAAGGCCAGGCGCTCTAGGCATTGCTGTAAGTGTCCCCGGCCGCTTTGCGGATCCAACTGGATGCCCGGTAGGCGCAGGCCAAAACGTGTTTGCGCCGAATCCGCTTGCAGCACGCGACGCGTTAGCCGCGCGATTCTCTGCTCGGGATCGGTGGCGGGTTCGCTGTCCCAATCGATCCAAACTGGTTCGGGCATCCCACTGCGATATTCGCTAATCATTTTTTGCCCGGTGCGGGCAAGCAATTTCCAGGCGATGCGGCGCGGAGGATCACCATGGCGCCAGTTCCGCAGCCCATAAAAGTCATCCTCGCCGGCGGAATCCTGACCGAGATCTTGGCGGCTGACTTCGCCGCGATTCCGGCCTGAGAATTGCTTGGCGGGGTGAGGCCAGACGAGGCCCCGCAGGTCCATGTTGACCCAGCTCCAGGCTCGCAGCAAACCTAAGGGATAGAGCGTGCTGACCTGAATGCGCGGCGCGGCATGCCAGCCGCGCTGACGAGTCAGTAGTTCAAGGGTCAGTGTTTCACGCTTGCCGCCGTCTGGTTCCGAGACTTGAAACGATTCGCCATCCCAGCCCAGGCGAACTTGCCGCCGGGCTTGGGCGCTGGGATTTTCCACCACAAAACGAAACTGCAAATATTCACCGGCAAATACTGGGGTGACGCCTAGAGCGCTAATTTTTAGCCCGGCGAGATTGTGATGACAGTGGTGCATGCTGACGATGCCCACGCCCGCTAGCAAGAAAGTCAGCGCAAAGCCGAGATTGTTGTTGTAGTTCATCGCGCCTAACAGCATCGTGAACAAAATCAGGCCAAAAATGACGCCCGCGCGAGTTGGCAAAATATAGATGCGTCCTGACTGCAGGCTGACCACGCGCGGGTCGATTCCCTGGCGGCGCTTCGCCCAGGCGCGAGCCCGCTGGCCCATGCGCTTGCCGATGGATGCCAGGAATTTGGCCATCGGCAGCTAAGGTACTGGAACTGATTCCAGGACTTGCCGAACCGCCGAATCACTGGCGTGCAGCAGGTGATCGCGGAGCCGCAGACGATGTTCCGCCACCGGCACAAAAACCGCCTTTAAATCATCGGGTCGCACGCCGCGGTGGCCGTGCAGAAGTGCCCAACAGCGGGCCGCTGCCAATAAATCCAGTGCACCGCGTGGCGATAGGCCGAATTCGAAATCCTGGTTTTCGCGGGTGTGTGCGACCAAGGCTTGTGCATAATCCAGCGCGGCATCCGCGACGTGCACCGAGCGGGCCGCCGCTTGCAGTTCCGCGATGTCGTCAGCATTGGTGACGGCTTTAACCTCGGCGAGCATGGCGCGTCGATCGGTGCCGGTCAGCAGTTCGCGCTCCATTTCGGGGCTGGGATAGCCCAGACCGATGCGCATCAGAAAACGGTCTAATTGGGATTCCGGTAGCGGAAACGTACCGATTTGATGCGCCGGGTTCTGCGTGGCGATCACGAAAAACGGTTTGGGTAGTTTGTATGTTGTGCCGTCGGCGGAGACTTGCTGTTCTTCCATCGCTTCTAGCAAGGCGCTTTGCGCTTTTGGGGTCGCGCGGTTCACTTCATCGGCGAGCACGACTTGGGCGAACAGTGGGCCGGGGTTAAAGTGAAACTCGGCGGTCTTTTCATCAAAAATTGACACGCCGATGACATCCGCTGGCAACAGATCGCTGGTGAATTGCAGGCGCCGAAACTCTAGGCCCAAGACTGCGGCCAGGGAGCGCGCAAGCAGCGTCTTGCCGACACCTGGCAGGTCTTCGATGAGCAGATGTCCGCGGGCCAGCAGGCAAGCTATAGCTAAGCGAATCTCGTGGTCTTTGCCCAGTACCACTTCATTGACGCAGGCGATGACGTCCTCGGCGCGACTTTTTGCCCAGGCTAGCCGATCATGTTCTGCGATGCGAGTTACAGGTTCGGTCATCGGTCAAGCGCCGTTACAGTTAAACGAAAAAAGTAAAGATTCATATTGCCCCAAGCTTGCCCGTCTCGTTGCGAACCGCTGCCCAAATTGTGCGCTTCGTCCTGGGGTTCAGGTCCGGTGGACCAGCAAATTCAGTGACTATTAATATAAATAAAAACAATGTATTAAACAATTTATATAGAATTTACTTAATATTCAGTCTAGATCTTCCAAGCGTTCCAGTTGTATTGATATTTGCTGGAGATCTGAATTCAGTTTTGCCAGTTTTTCGCGTTCTTTAGCAACGACCTCCGGCGGCGCGTTCGCGACAAACTTGGCATTGTCGAGCTTGCCTGCCACCCGTTTGAGATCGTCGCTCAGCTTGTCTTGGCGGCGACTTAAGCGTTGTCGTTCCGCGGTCACGTCAATCAAGCCCGCCATGGGCACCAGAATCCGTAAACCATCTAACAGCGCCGTCGCGCTGGCGGGCGGTTCCCGGTCGACCGGCAGACGGGTGATGGATTCCAAGCGGCCCAAGGTTCTGAGGTAATGCCCATGGGTATCCAATCGTTCGGCCGCCGAGGCATCGCCACTTTGCACCAGGACCGGCAGTGGCTTGCCTGGGGAGATATCCATCTCGCCGCGGATTTGCCGGATGCCCAGTATGAAATTCTGAATCCACGCCAACTCGGTTTCTGCATCATCATCGGCCGGAAATTCTTCGGATCGAGGAAACGGTTGCTTCATGATGCTGGCGCCCGTCGCCGTGTCATCGGCGTCTAGCGTTTGCCAGATCTCTTCGGTAACGAAGGGCATAATGGGGTGCAGGCAGCGCAAGAGGTTGTCTAGTACGGTGCTTAGCGTTATTCGGGCGCCGGATTTTTGTGCCATGTTGCCGTCACTTTGTAGAACGGGCTTCACCAATTCCAGATACCAGTCGCAATACTCGTTCCAAGTAAACTCATAAAGCGCACGTGCCGCGAGATCCAGGCGATACTCGGCAAGGCGTGCATCGACCTCTTGAATGGTCTGGCCAAGGCGGGAGCGTATCCAGCGGTCTGGCAGGCTGAATTCTGCTGCTCCGTCGCTGGGCGCATCCGCGGTATTCAGCATGACGTAACGGGCCGCATTCCAAAGCTTGTTGCAGAAGTTTCGGTAGCCTTCAATGCGGCCTAGGTCGAAGCGAATATCTCGACCAGTGCTAGCCAGTGCGGCAAACGTAAAGCGTAAAGCGTCGGTACCAAATTCCGGAATGCCTTGCGGAAACTGTTTGCGGGTGGCTGCTTCTATCTTCGGTCGCATCTGGGGTTGCATTAGACCCGTCGTGCGTTTCTTAACCAGCGTTTCTAGATCGCAGCCGTCAATCAAATCCAAAGGATCAAGAATATTGCCCTTGGACTTGGACATTTTTTGACCGTCATGGTCGCGAATTAGACCGGTGATATAGACCTCTTTGAACGGCACATCGTCCATGAACTTAAGACCCATCATGATCATCCGCGCCACCCAGAAGAAGATGATGTCAAAGCCCGTAACGAGGACGCTGGTGGGATAAAAAGTTTTGAGAGAGACCGTTTGTTCGGGCCATCCCAAGGTAGAGAATGGCCACAAGGCTGAGGAAAACCAGGTGTCGAGCACGTCTTCGTCTTGTTTTAGCGGTAGGGCGGGGTCGAGTCCATTGCGTTCCCGCGCTTGGGCTTCGTCGCGACCGACGTAGTAATTGCCCGTCTCGTCATACCAGGCGGGAATCCGATGTCCCCACCAGAGTTGCCGGCTGATGCACCAGTCTTGAATATTGCGCATCCATTCAAAATACGTCTTCGCCCAATTGGCCGGCACAAACTTAATGCGGCCGTTTTCCACCGCCTCAATGGCCGGTTTAGCCAGCGGCTGAGCTTTTACGAACCATTGGTCTGTCAAAAAGGGTTCAACCACAGCGCCGCTGCGGTCGCCTCGCGGCACCATTAACTTGTGATCGTCGATACTCGCCAACAGTCCCTGCGCCTCCAAATCGGCAACGATTCGCTGGCGGGCTTCAAATCGGTCCAAGCCCCGGTAGGCCGACGGCGCGTTGTCATTGACGGCGGCATCGATATCGAAAATGTTGATCAGATCTAAGTCGTGCCGCTGGCCGACCTCATAGTCATTGAAGTCATGCGCCGGCGTGATTTTCACGCAGCCGGTACCAAATTCCGGATCCACATAGTCATCGGCGATCACGGGAATTTTTCTATCGGTGAGGGGTAGGCAGACCTGCTGGCCAAGCAGATGTTGGTAACGTTCATCATCCGGGTGCACGGCCACCGCGGAATCACCCAACATGGTTTCCGGGCGAGTTGTCGCGACCACCAAATGTCCCGAGCCATCAGCCAGCGGATAACGAAAATGCCACAAATGGCCTTGCTCTTCTTCAGACACGACTTCCAAGTCTGAAACCGCAGTATGCAGTGTCGGGTCCCAGTTCACTAAGCGCTTGCCGCGATAAATAAGCCCTTGGTCATAAAGCTGCACGAAGACTTCTGCCACGGCTTTGGACAGCCCCTCGTCCATGGTGAAGCGCTCGCGCGTCCAATCCACCGAGGCGCCCATGCGGCGTAGCTGCTTGGAAATAATGCCGCCTGATTCGGCCTTCCAGTCCCAAACCCTCTCCAGAAACGCTTCCCGGCCGAGATCCAGGCGTGTCTGACCCTCAGCTTCCAACTGCCGTTCCACCACCATTTGGGTGGCAATCCCCGCGTGGTCAGTGCCCGGTTGCCACAAACTGTTTCTGCCGCGCATGCGGTGGTAGCGGGTTAGGCAATCCATGATGGTGTCTTGAAACGCGTGCCCCATGTGCAAAGTGCCGGTGACATTGGGCGGCGGAATCATGATGCAGTAGGGTTTTCCCTCGCCGCTGGGTTGGAAATAACCCGCGGCTTCCCATTGTGCATAGAGCCGCTTCTCGATGGCGGCAGGCTGGTATGTTTTTTCCATGGGTGCGGTGCTGAGTCCTTCCCGGCGCTTTTAGTCGATACGATGGGTTTGCGGAGCGTAACCGTTATCGCGATAAAAGCTGAAACGTTTGCGCCCTTCGTTGCGGCTGGCGGGGTTGCCGCCGACAATTTCGGCAATGCGCTGGAACTGGTCGTAGCAAGTGGGCACCAGCTCAGTCAAGTTGATTAACAGCTCGCCCTGGCCGATGTTTGTATCCGAACCGATGGTGATGGGGTTTTCTTCGTCGCTGGCTGTTTCGTTGATCGCATGGGGTAGGAAGCTGCCGGCACGAAAGGTCCACATGAGTTCGTCTAATTTACGTGCCGCTTCGTGGTCGTCTGTTAGGGCGTGCACGCGATGGTGCAGGTTCCACGCCTTTTCGCTGAGCCGGCAAGCAAAGCGCAGCCGCGCGTCGCTGGCATCGGATTCCAACACGTAAAAATCGACGCGGGGGGAGGCTTGGTTCACTGCGGGTCTCCGGTTCGGTTCAGCGGCGAACCAGAAATGATACGCGTTGTATCGTCAAGGTTTAACCGTTGAGCAGGTACTCCATCAGTAGCGGCACGGGCCGGCCGGTGCCACCCTTCGCCGGACCCGATCGCCAAGCCGTGCCGGCGATATCCAAATGGGCCCAGGGGATGTCCTCGACGAATCGCGACAAAAAGCAGCCCGCCGTAATGGTGCCGGCTTCACGTCCGCCCACGTTGGCCACGTCGGCAAAGTTACTCTTGAGTTGGCGCATATAGGCGTCGTCCAGCGGCAGTCGCCAGGCCGGGTCATCGGCATTTTCTCCCGCTTTCAACAAATCATCGGCCAAGCGATCCGTGTTGGACAGCAAGCCGCTACGATGTCTCCCCAGGGCGATGAGGCAAGCGCCGGTTAAAGTCGCGATGTCAATCATGCCGGCTGGCTTATAGCGCTGCGCATAGGTCAATGCATCCGCCAGAATCAAACGGCCTTCGGCATCGGTGTTCAGAACTTCGATAGTTTCGCCGGACATGGCCGTCACGATATCCCCGGGCTTGGTCGCGACGCCGCTGGGCAGATTTTCCACCGCCGGCACGATGCCAATAAGGTTTCGACTGAGGTTTAACTGGGTGATGGCCTGCATCACGCCAAACACGGTTGCTGCGCCACACATATCGAATTTCATTTCGTCCATCATCGGCGAGGGTTTGATGGAAATACCCCCCGAGTCGAAGGTCACGCCTTTGCCCACCAGAACCAGGGGTTTGGTTTTTTTCGCCGCGCCCTGGTAGCGCATGATGATGAACTTCGCAGGTTCCTGGGTGCCCGCGGTGACGGACAACAGTGAGCCCATGCCAAGTTTGCGCATGGCGGCTTCGTCCAATATCTCGGTGCGTAATTTCTTGGATGTTTTCGCCAAGTCACGAGCTTGCTTGGCCAGGTAACTCGGCGTGCATACATTGGCCGGCAAATTGCCGAGCTCACGCGCCAGGTTCATGCCTTGTCCGATGGCATCGCCATGTTTCAGCCCACGCCGTGCCGCGCTGGCCTTTTTTGCGTTAAAGCCTAGCGCTAGGCTGTTCAGCTCAATTCCAGAATCTTTTTGCCGTGACTGTTTGGACTTGGTGGCGGTAAATCGATAAGCGCTGTGTTGCCAGAGTTCCGCTGCTAGGCTGGCGCGTCGGTACGGATCGGCAGCTTTGCAGGCGTCTTGGGTTAGAAAGCAGCTGGCCGAGCCGTAGCCGTAGCGACGCAGGGCTTTATAGGCGCTGCCAAGGGCTTTGCGCAGGGCCGCGCGATCAAAGGTCTTGCGGGGACCGCAGCCCATGAGCAAGATCCGATCGGCGGCTACCGCGCCTTGCGGATGCACCAGCAAGCTGCTGGCCAACTTGCCAGCCATGTCACCCGCCGCCGTCAGCTCAGAAATGAGTCCGCCGCAAGCACGATCAACCTCGCGGGTGGCGGCCGAGATCTTGCCGTCGGAATAAATCGGCAACACCAAACAGTCTGCGCGTTGACTCTTAGCGGCAGCGGTGGTTATTTGAATGCGCATATTGTTTACCTCATTGCTAGAGCTGCTTATGCGTCGCCGGATGTTTTGGCCTTGACGCCTGTGTTTCTTGGGCCCGATCATAGGATGATGCTTAGGGATCTGATTCGCTCGTGCGAACCACCGGCAGTTTACTCGATCATTCTGTATGGCGGCAGCTTGCCATTTTGGTCGGGCTTAGGGGCTAGTTGATCATGCCGGCTATCTTGTCACGCTACGTTTTACGCGAAACGGTACAAACTTGGCTAGTGGTTACCCTAGTCTTGTTATTGATTCTAGTGACCTATCAATTTGCCCAGGTATTGGGCGATGCGGCGGTGGCGCGGGTACCCAAGGATGCCATTTTCAAAGTGCTGGGACTGACCTCCCTGCAGTTCTTGGCGATTCTTACCCCCGTCGGTCTTTTCTTGTCCATCCTGTTGGCTCTGGGTCGCCTGTATCGCGACAGCGAAATGGCGGCATTAATGGCCTGTGGCATCGGGCCAACGGGCTTGTATCGGCCGCTCTTAGCTTTTGCCTTGCCACTGGCCGGGCTCGTGGGTTGGCTGGCCCTGGTGATCGCGCCGGCCGCGACGCGGGATATCGGTAGTATTGCCGAAGAGGCTAGACAAAATGCGGATCTTAGCCTGATCGAGGCGGGCCGTTTTTTGGCCTTTGGAAAAACGGGCGCGGTGATTTACGCCGAGCAAGTGGATCAAGACGGGCACCTACGCAATGTATTTCTGCAGCGCAGCCGGTCGGCGGGTGTCATTGAGGTTGTCGTCGCCAAGCGCGCTTGGCAATCACCCGGCAGTACCCCGGATGTACGCCTGTTGCGTTTTGCCGATGGTCAACGTTACGAAGGTGAGCCTGGCCGTCCGCGTTTCAATATTGTGAAATTTGACGAGTATGGTGTGCCCTTAGAGATTCCGCCGCCCGGGCCAGTCGCCGTGGATCCGGAGGCGCGTGAACTATCCGAACTTTTGTCATTGGGCGGATTGCAGAACCATGCCGAGTTGCAATGGCGATTATCCGCACCATTAAACCTCTTGGTATTGACGTTGCTAGCGGTACCCTTGAGTCGCAGCAGTCCGCGACAGGGCAGGTACGGTGGCTTGTTTGTCGGTGTTCTGCTCTACGTCACTTACGTCAATTTGCTAGCCGCGGCGCGAGTCTGGCTGGAGCGAGGCCAGATTCCGGAATTCTTGGGCTTGTGGTGGGTGCATGGTTTGTTCGCTTGTTTGGCCCTGGTCATGCTGGCTAGACAACAGGGCTTGTTCAAGTTGCCGCGCCGTGGCTTGAGCCCATCGGCTGTCGTATGAGAATTATCCGGCGCTATCTGTTTCGCAGTATTTTAGCCAGCCTCGGTTTGGTTTTGGCCGTGTTGTTATCCCTGGGGGTGTTCATCGAATTCGTTGGGCAACTGGATGACACCGGCGTTGGCGACTATGGTATTGCGCAAGCACTATTTTTCGCGCTGCTCAAAATGCCGGCCATGGCTTTCGGCATGCTGCCCATGGCGACTCTGCTAGGAGCCTTGCTGGGCTTGGGGGCCTTGGCTAGTAGCAGCGAATTCATTGTCTTGCGAGCCGCAGGGATATCCACGGCGAGGATTGCCGCGGCGGTGGCAGCGACCGGCTTGGGCCTAGCGCTTTTCGCTTTACTCTTAGGTGAGTTTATTGCGCCGCCTTTGGACAACTACGCGCGGCAATTCCGTACCTTGGTTAAACATGGCCAGGCGGGTATTCGTGCCGCCAATGCGGTATGGGTGCGGGACGGCAACACGGTCATTCGCTTGGGACCCCAAGGTGAAGATTTCAGCTACGGCGGCGTCTATATGTTTAGCTTGGATGGTGCTCGTCTGGTTTCCATGGCGCGTGCAGACTCCGCGGAAATCGATGATACGGATCAGTGGATATTGAATAACTACCGCGAAACCAAATTCGGTGACGATAGTTTGAAAGTTGCGGAAGTCGAGCGGGCCATTCAACCCTATAGTCTTAACTCGGAAGTGTTGGGTTTGATGGTGGTACGGCCCTCAAGCCTGACAGGGCAGGGGCTTTATCGTTACATTAGATACCTACGTAGCAATGAGCTGGATTCGACGCGCTACGAAGTCGCGTTTTGGGGGCGTATTGCCTCCGCGGTGTCGGTCGTGCCCATGTGCTTACTTGCCTTGCCCTTTGCATTTCGCAGTTTGCGTTCCAGCAGTACTGGGTCGCGTTTAGTCATCGGTGTCATCATCGGGCTGGTTTACTTTCTATTCAGTGAGACCTTGTCCGACGGCGGGGCGGTTTACCAGCTGCCACCGGCGCTGGTCGCTTGGGCGCCGACCTTGTTGCTGAGCCTGGCTGTTTATGTACTGCTCAGGCGCGTTGGCTAGGACGATCGCAAATGGTCTTTGGGTAGCAGGACGACCCGAGAATTACTCAGACGGTCATGCCAAGCTAGCTTGTCACGGTCAAAGATTAGCCAAAGCAAGCCTAGGCCAAAGGGTAACCAAGCCAACAAAGCCGTGGCGAAACGTAACAACGCTTGGTGCCAAGTCAGTAAATCCCCGGCGGGCGTTTGTATCCGCAAGCGCCAGGCTTGCATTCCCAGGGTTTGTCCACTGCGCACCCAAAATCCGATAAAAAATAATGCGACGATGACTAACAAGCTCAATTGGTAGCCCAGGTTACCTGGCGGCACGGGCTCGCCATCGCGCGCCATCACGAAGAACAAGCTGGTGAGCATGAGCAGACCGCCCAGCAGCAAACCGTCGTAAACTGCCGCGGCAAGGCGTCGCATCAGGCCGGCTGTGGGGGCTTGTTTCAAGGTTGTTGGCCCGGCTCCATGGGGTGAATGGCGCTCCCTACGAGAATCGAACTCGTGTTTCAGCCTTGAGAGGGCCGCGTCCTAACCGCTAGACGAAGGGAGCGCTGGTACTCGTTCGCTGCCCGATGTGGCAGGGGCTGCTATTATAGAGAGGCAGGTCGCCCTCACAAGGCACATCTATTTTGCCGCTGCCAGGAAGGTTCTCATCGGCTCACCCCTGATTATTCAACGGCCCGACCATTGCGTGTCTAGGGCCAACATCTCCAAGAGCGCGCTGAAAGTCCTCTATCGTCTTAAAGATGCGGGCTACGCCGCGTTCTTGGTGGGCGGTGGCGTGCGCGATCTGCTGTTGGGGTATTTGCCGAAAGATTTCGACATCGCCACCGACGCCCGTCCGGAGGAGGTTCGTGCTTTGTTTTCGAACAGCCGGCTAATCGGGCGCCGCTTTCGACTGGCGCATGTGCGCTTTGGGCGTGAAATCATCGAAGTGGCCACGTTCCGTGGCGCGGGCCAAGAGGACGGCGACAGCCGGCAGGTCGTCGATGAGTCCGGGCGCATCTTATCCGACAACGTGTGGGGCAGCATCGAGGAGGATGCTCGTCGGCGGGATTTTACGATCAATGCTTTGTACTACAACATTGCCGACTACTCGATCTGGGATTTCACCCAGGGCGTGCAGGATATTCATGATCGCTGCATGCGTGTGATTGGTGACCCGGTAAGCCGCTATCGTGAAGATCCCGTGCGGATGTTGCGGGCCGCACGCTTGGCCGCCAAGCTTGACTTGGGTATTCACGGTGACTCGGCGAAACCCATATCGGGTTTGGCGCAGCTGCTCGAGGATGTGCCGCCCGCGCGCTTGTTCGATGAATTTTTGAAGCTTTTTCAAACGGGTCACGCGCACGCGAGTTATTGCAAATTGCGTGAGCTGGGATTGTTTGAGCATTTGTTTCCGGCGCCGGCGGCTTGCCTGGCAAACGCGGACGATCTGGCCTATGCAAAGCTCCTGGAGCTTGCATTCAAGAATACGGATCATCGCGTGGCCAATGATCTACCTATTACGCCGATGTTTCTATTTGCCGTGTTGTTATGGCGTCCCGTACAGCACCGACAAGCACAACTTCAAGCGGCAGAAGATTGCACGCCTAACCAAGCTTTCGTGATGGCGGCGGCGCAGATTAGTGGCGAGCAATGCCAGCGCATTGCGTTGCCGCGTCGCTTTAGCTTACCGATGCGCGACATGCTGTATTTGCAATTGCGTCTGGAAAACCGGGGCGGGCGCCGGGCCAAGACCTTACCGCAACACAAGCGTTTTCGTGCCGCTTACGATTTGCTGGTGATGCGCGCAGAAGCCGGTGAAGTTGAGCCTAAGCTAGTGGATTTCTGGACTGCCATGCGGGCGGATACCAGGGCGGATGTGCCCAAAGGGCGTTCACGTCGGCGCCGTCGGCGCCGGTCACCCGGGCGGCCGCGCTCTTCCCGGCCAGCGCCTTGAACCAAGTGCGATGACCCGGCGAATCTGGCAGTCGGTTTGGGTCGGCTTGGGCAGTAACTTGGGCGATCCAGTTGTTCAATTGCACAGGGCCGTCGAGGGACTGGCGGATCTGCCACAAACGCGGGTGCTAATGATTTCGGGTTTGTATCGAAATCCACCCATGGGGCCGATCGCCCAACCGGATTACATTAATGCTGTCGCCGGTTTACTCACTGCTCTGAGCCCGCGACAGTTACTTGTTGAACTGCAGTCGTTAGAGCAAGCGGCGGGGCGAGACCGTGGCAAGTCGGAACCATGGGGCGCACGGGAACTTGATCTAGATATCTTGAGTTATGGGCTAGCGGTCATTGATGAGCCTGGACTCAAAATTCCGCATCCGGGCATTGCCGAGCGAAATTTTGTATTGTTCCCCTTGATTGATACAGTGCCGGGCTTGCTGATACCAGGTCTGAGTTCCCTGGGGCAGTTGGCCAAGTTTCACGATAGAAGCGCAGTTCAGCTGTTAGGCGAATAGGCCCGCGGGCCGATCGATAAGAACTAGAACGAAAAGCATGTCCGAGTCTCGCTATATTGCCATCGAAGGACCCATTGGCGTGGGTAAGACCAGCCTGGCTAAGCGTTTGGCGTCTAGTCTAGATGCAGAACTCTTGCTGGAAGAAGCTGCGGCTAATCCATTTCTTGAGCGGTTCTATCAGGATCAGCGGTCGGCCGCTCTGCCAACGCAGCTCTTTTTCTTGTTTCAGCGGGTTCGGCAAGTTGAGGTGTTGCGGCAAGCAGATATTTTTAGTGACACGCGCATTGCTGACTTCATGCTCGAAAAAGACCGGTTGTTTGCGGGTATCAATCTCGATCGCGACGAATTGAGTCTTTATGATCAGGTTTATTCATCCTTGAATGTAGATGTGCCGACCCCGGATTTAGTGGTTTATCTTCAGGCCCCGGTTGACACCTTGCTATTTCGAATCGCGCGGCGCGGTATTGACTATGAGCAACGCATCGGTCGGCGCTACCTCGAGAAACTGGCCGAATCTTACGCGCGGTTTTTTCATGACTATGATGCTTCGCCTTTGTTGATCGTTAACGCTGCGGCCATTGATCCGGTCAGCAATGAAATGCATTACCAAATGTTACTGGATGAGATTTGCCGAATTCGTAGCGGCCGGCATTTCTTTAATCCGGTGTTGTCGGCACTAGCTTAAAGGCGCCGGGAGTTAAGTCTATGTACAAACAGTTGCAGCAGCGGGGTATGGCAAAGCCACCTGTCAACGTATCCACTTTGACAAGTATGAAGGCGGAGGCTGAGCCCATTGCATGTTTGACAGCCTATGACGCGAGCTTTGCTCAGCTTGTGGATGAAGCCGGTACAGATTTGGTTTTGGTTGGTGACAGTCTGGGTATGGTGGTGCAAGGCCATGACACCACGGTGCCGGTTACCGTCGATGACATTATTTACCATTCGCGCAGCGTGGCGAGGGGATTGCGTCGAGCTTTTTTGGTGGCCGACATGCCCTTTATGAGTTACAGCAACGAAAATCAGGCGCTGGAAAATGCCGTGCGCTTGATGCAGTTGGGCGGTGCGATGATGGTGAAGCTGGAGGGTGGGGCGAGTCAGGTCAACATCGTCCGGCATTTGACCGATCACGATATTCCCGTTTGCGCGCATCTAGGTTTACGTCCGCAGTCAGTGCATAAGATCGGTGGATTTAAAGTGCAGGGGCGCGACACCGAACAGGCCAAACGCATGGTTGAAGATGCACTCGCCCTGCAAGATGTGGGCGCGGATATCGTGCTGCTGGAATGCGTACCCAGCGAGTTGGGTGCCGCGGTGCGTGATGCCGTGGAGGTGCCGGTGATTGGTATCGGTGCCGGACCATCCGTCGATGGACAAATACTAGTTTTGTACGACGTCTTGGGCATTACGCAGGGACCGATGCCGCGGTTTGTGCAGAACTTTCTTCCCGGCGCCAATTCCGCGCTCGATGCCTGTGCAGCATTTGTCAATGCGGTCAAAAAACGCGATTACCCTGCGCCCGAGCATTGTTTTTCCTAAGTCATAGCACCGTCGATTGATGAGGACCATCCGCAAGGTCGCGGACTTGCGCCGCGTGGTTTCTAAATGGCGGAAAGCGGATGAACGTGTCGCCTTGGTGCCCACCATGGGTAATTTGCACGCCGGGCACATGAGTTTGGTTGAGCTGGCGCGCGTCCAAGCTGATCGCGTGGTTGTGAGCCTATTCGTGAATCCGTCCCAGTTTGGCCCGGCAGAAGATTTCGCTGCTTATCCGCGAACATTGAATGAAGATCGCGAGCGGCTTCGCGATGCAAGAGCAGATCTATTGTTTGCACCCGATGAGCAGGAGATGTATCCCTTCGGTGTTCGCTCGATGACCAAGGTTTCGGTCCCCGAGTTGTCCGAAATTCTCTGTGGCGCGTCCAGGCCCGGGCATTTTGACGGGGTGACGACGGTGGTTTGTCGTCTTATTAACATCGTGCAACCGCAGGTCGCGGTGTTCGGACAGAAAGATTATCAACAGTTAAAAATCATTGAGCGAATGGTTGCCGATTTGCACTTGACCACGGCTATCATTTCCGGGCCAACCCAGCGCGAGCATGATGGTCTGGCATTGAGTTCGCGCAATCAGTACCTCAGCGGGGTGCAGAGGGCCTCGGCGGCACAAATTTACGCATCGCTGACGTCCTGTGCTGAGCGTCTCTTAGCCGGCGATCGTCAATATTCGGCTTTGGAGAAGGCCGCTTGCGCTCAGCTGCGAAACGCGGATCTCGTACCCGATTATTTTGCGGTGCGTGTCGCCGATGATTTGTCGCGACCCGGACCAAACACAAGAAACTTCGTGATTTTAGCGGCGGCGCAATGCGGGCCGGCTCGGCTTATCGATAATTTAGCAATAAGCATTTAGAGCTAACAATATATTTTTCAAAAAGTTAGCCGCGCTTTTTAAGAAAAAAAACAGTTAGGAATCGCGCTGAGACTTCGTTAGAATATTCATGAATCTATGTGTGCTGCTTAATTGACGGAGTACAGACCTTGAAAACCATAAGAAAGATTGGCTTAGCGATGCTATTGAGCTTAGTTGCCAGCACCGTGATGGCGGGCCCAATGAGCTACAACCTGAGCTGGAGCGGATCCAATGGTTATAGCCTGACCGGCATGTTCAGCTATCAGGACAATGGCCAAAGTCTCGTTGGGGCCGGCGATTTGCTGAGTTTCATGATTGAAGGTGTCAAGAATGGGAGTTCCATGGGCGTGTGGAGCGGCCAGCCGGACTTTTTCCTGTTTAAGCCTAGTGATCTGCGATTGTCTAGCCTAGGACAGAACTGGAACCTGCTTGGCGATGGCGTTGGTTTTGGTTGTCTTTTGACGGGTTGTGGTCTCAGTCATGATGGTCGCATTGAGTGGCGCAGTTTGTCGATGTTGTCGAAAATCGGCGTCAGTCCGAAATCGGTTGCTCTCAGTGAGCCCGCGGGTCTTGCGCTAATACTGGCTGGCTTGACTGCTTTTGGTCTACGACGCTGGGTTGCAGTGCCACGCTGAATGACTGAGCAAAGGAATTAAAAAAGCCCCGCCCAAGCGGGGCTTTTTTTTGCCACGATTGAACGTGCAGGCATCGTCACAGGTGGCCGACTACTATTCCTGCACTTCGCCGGCGGAATCTTGTCGCGCCAAAGCCCAGCGAATGTGTTCGCGCACCATGGGCGAGGAATGATCGGCCCGCGCGCGCAGCGCCGTTTTAATTTTTGGGTCGGGCGGGGCATTGCCGAGTGCCACCGCGATATTGCGCAGCCAACCGTCGAATCCCGGGCGACGAAGGGCGCTGCCGCGAGTTTTTTCTTGCCAAATTTCCCGGGTCCACGCAAAAAGCTCAGTCAGCGCGACATCATCGAGACCATGTCGCGCTTGAAAAGCGTCCTCACGGGATGTTCGGGCGAATTTGTTCCAAGGGCAAAATAGCTGGCAATCATCGCAACCGAAAATTCGATTGCCGATGGCCGCGCGAAACTCGACCGGGATGCTGTCCTTTAGTTCGATGGTGAGATAGGAGATGCAGCGCCGGGCGTCTAGTTGATAGGGGGCAACAATGGCCTGGGTGGGGCAGACCTCAATACAGCGTCGACAACTCCCGCAGTGGTTTACCGCCGCGTTGTCGGCAGGCAAGGCTAAATCGGTGTAGAGCGCACCGAGCAGAAAAAAGGACCCTGCTGATTTATTGAGTAGATTGGTGTGTTTGCCTTGCCAACCCAAACCGGCGCGGGCGGCCAGGGGCTTTTCCATGACCGGGGCGCTGTCCACGAACGCACGATAGCCGAAGGGTCCGATCTTTGATTCCATGCGGGCGGCCAATTGCTGCACGCGGCGCCGCATGAGCTTGTGGTAATCGCGACCCAAAGCGTAGCGTGCGATATAGGCGTGGCTGCGGCGCTGCAGTTGCGCGTCGGCCTTGGCGACCGCCTGCGGCAAATGGTCCATGCGCAGCATGACGATGCTGCGGGTACCCGGCACCAATTCTGCCGGCCGAGTGCGACGCTTACCGTGGCGAGCTAGATAGCCCATCTCGCCATGAAAGTCCTGCGCCAGCCAAGCTGCCAATTGTTGTTCCGCCCCGGTCAGGTCGGTGTCCGCGATGCCCAGCGCCTGAAAGCCGAGTTCGGCGGCCCAGCGGCGCATGGCGGCGACCAGTTTTTCAGCGTCCCGCATGAACGTCCTTAAGCTCGGTGAAGGGTGGCCAGTATAATTCTTGGATGCCATGCAACTTGAATTGCCTATTCACTTGCGACCAGGTTCGTACCATGGATCGGGAAACCATCACCGAACATGGCGTGCCCGGCTATGCCCTGATGCAGAGCGCGGGAAGATTCGCCTTTCGGGCCACTCGCGAGCGTTGGCCGGCGGCCAAAACTTGGTTGGTGCTTTGTGGGGCTGGCAACAATGCCGGCGATGGTTATGTGATAGCCGGCTTGGCCCGCGCCGCGGGTTTGGAGGTCGTCCTTGCCGCCGTCAAGCCGCCGGATTCATTGCAGGGGGACGCGGCTTTGGCTTGGCGTGACTTTGAACGGGCCGGCGGTAGGGTCAGGGATTTTGACGCCAGGCTGTGTGACGCCGCGGATGTCATCGTGGACGCTCTGCTGGGTACTGGACTCGACCGCGCGGTCGGCGGCGTTTACTTGGAAGCGATTGAGGCCGTGAATGCCAGTGCCGCGAAAGTCTTGGCCGTGGATGTACCCAGTGGCCTCAATGGTGATACCGGTGTGGTCATGGGGGTCGCGGTGAGGGCTGATCTGACCGCCACTTTCGTGGGCCGCAAGCAGGGGCTTTATTTGGGTTACGGTCCGGACCATTGCGGCGAGCTTGTGTTTTCCGATCTCGACATTCCGGCCGCCGTGCTAACAAAGGCCCAAGCCAGTCTGGCCATCTACGGCGATGACCAGCTGCGTGACTTGTTGCAGCCGCGGCCGGCCACGGCGCACAAGGGTCTGTTCGGCCATGTACTGGTGATTGGTGGCAATCACGGTATGGCGGGTGCGGCGCGTCTTGCTGGGGAGGCGGCACTGCGCGCTGGGGCTGGTTTGGTGACGGTCGCCACACGACCCGAAAACATCGCGGCGGTCGTGGGGCAGCGTCCAGAACTGATGTGTTCGGGTATCACGGGCGTTGATGACCTCAAGCCGCTGCTTGAAAAGGCCACCGTGGTGGCTGTGGGTCCGGGATTGGGCTGCGATGATTGGGCGATGGCGCTGCTGAATGGCGTGTTTTCGGCCGAAGGTCGCAAAGTGCTTGATGCCGATGCGCTGAATTTATTGGCCAAGCGGCCAAGGCGTAACGACGACTGGATTCTGACGCCCCACCCCGGTGAAGCGGCTCGCTTGCTGGGAATGAATACCGCTGAGCTACAAGCTGATCGCTTGGGCGCCCTGCGAGAATTAGCACATCGTTATGGTGGTGTCACGATATTAAAAGGTCGAGGCAGCCTGGTCGGTGATGGTCGGTCGGTCCCCTGGTTGATTGACGCCGGCAACCCCGGCATGGCTACCGCCGGCATGGGTGATGTATTGACCGGGTTGACGGCTGGACTATGGGCGCAGTTTCCCCAGCGGCCTCGGGATTGCGCGGCAGCGGCCGCCTTCGTTCATGCGCGCGCCGGTGATCAAGCCGCGTTGCCAGGACAACGAGGACTGATCCCAACGGATCTATTGGCCCAGATAAGACCATGTCTGAATCCGCTGTCTTAGCACTGCCAAGTGCTGACGCCACCACGGCCTTAGGCGCGCACTTGGCGGCTGCTCTGCGGCCCGCCATGGCCGGCGGTGTGTCTGTCTGGTTGCAGGGTGAGTTGGGTGCCGGCAAGACGAGTTTGGTCCGCGGCTTGTTGCAAGCCCTGGGCCATTCGGGACGCGTGCCGAGTCCAAGTTATACCCTGGTTGAGCCCTACGAATTGCGCTGTGGGCGCGTCTATCACGTGGATCTCTATCGTCTGCAGTCGCCGCGGGAGGTCTATGAGTTGGGGCTAGCCGAATTGCCCGCGCCGGGCGAGTTACTGGTGATCGAATGGCCTGAGAAGGCTGCCGAGGCCTTGTTAGCGCCCGATTTGCGGCTCATCCTCAGCCTGGCGCTACCGGGCCGCAGCGCCCAGTGGCAAACGACCCGGCCCGAATTTCGCGAATCCCTGTCAAACTGGGGTGGTTGCTAGCCCTTAGGCCTCTTGTAGAAATAAATTCTATCTATATAATTTTGATGAAGAAAACCAAGTTCAGGCTGCTGACTCCGGGGCAGTTTGTAAGCCATGGTCGGAGTTCCTTGGGGGCATGTCGATTAAGCGTCTTAGCGTTGGGTTCGCGATTCTGTTCGGCTGCATTGGAGCGCAAGCTGCTCCTGTGAGCATTGATGCTGTGCGTATTGCCGCCCAGGATGTCCAAACCCGTGTGGCCCTCGATCTCAGTGCGAGTGTGGAGCACAAGGTTTTTTCTTTGCCGCCAGCGGCCGGCAAGCCGCCTCGGGTGGTGATCGATATCAAGGGCGCGCGCATAGCGCCAAAGGTGTTGCCGTTTCCATCTGGACGCGGGGCAGTCCACCGCATTCGCGGTGCCAATCGACCCGATGGCACGGTGCGGATCGTGCTGGATCTCAAGCACGCGGCCCAGCCGCGTAGTTTTGCCTTGGCGCCCATGGCCGATCGCGGCAATCGTTTGGTGGTCGATTTAGAACCGGATCAGACGCAAGCGCCGGCGAGCCCGCCACGGGTATCACCGTCAGCCGCGCCTGCCCGGTCTGAACCGACGGGTCAGCGAGACCTGGTGATTGCCGTGGACGCGGGTCATGGTGGTAAGGATCCCGGTGCTCGCGGGCCTCAAGGAACGCGGGAGAAAGACGTCGTGATGCAGATTGCCCGGCGTCTGGCTGCGGAAATTGACGCGGAACCGGGCATGCGCGCTTTTATGACGCGTAAGGGTGATGAGTTCATTACCTTGCGAAACCGTATGGAGCGGTCGCGCGCCGCGGCTGCGGATCTATTTATTTCTATTCACGCCGATGCTTTTAGCGATCGGCGTGTCAGGGGCACCACGGTCTACGTGCTGTCGGACAAGGGCGCCACGGACGAGGCTTCACGGCGTTTGGCTGAACGCGAAAATGCCGCGGATTTAATTGGTGGTGTTAGCTTAACGGACAAAGACCCAACACTGGCCTCGGTGCTTTTGGATCTCTCACAAAACGCCTCCTTGAGCAGCAGTATCGACGTCGGCGATGAAATTCTAGCTGAGCTGAGTGCCTTCGCCAGCTTGCGCAAGCGCCAGGTTCAGCAAGCGCCATTCTTGGTGTTGAAATCGCCGGATGTCCCCTCGGTGCTGATCGAAACCGCGTTTATTTCAAACCCCCAGGATGAACGCAATCTGAATAGCCCGGGCTACCAAAGACGCTTGGCGGCTGCGATTCTTGCCGGGGTTCGAGACTATTTTTATATCAATCCGCCACCCGGTACTCGCGTCGCCCAGCTCGCCAAGGCGGGTGTGCCGGCGCCACGCGAGTACGTCATCCGGCGGGGTGATACCCTCAGCGAAATCGCGACACGCTACAATGTCAGCCTGCGAAATATTCGCGCGGTCAATAAGTTGCGGAATGACCGTATCGTTGTGGGTCAAGTCTTGCGCATTCCCGGACCAACCGACACCTAGCGCATCGCGGGTCTCAAGACCCTCTAATAATCGCCTTGAGCGGTAGTCAGGCAGTGACAAGCTGCTTTCTCCTGGCAGCGGATGTCACTAAGCTACACGCTTGTTGCTTGTGTCTTAAATCAACCATGCCTATTCGTCAGTTGCCGCCTCAATTGATTAATCAGATCGCGGCGGGCGAGGTCGTTGAGCGGCCTGCGTCCGTGGTCAAAGAATTGGTCGAGAACAGTCTTGATGCCGGTGCCAAGCGCATCGACGTGGAGCTGCAGTCCGGCGGCCTCAAACTGTGCCGCGTTAGTGACGACGGTTTGGGTATCGAGCAGGCAGACTTGAGTCTGGCCCTGGCGAGGCATGCGACCAGCAAGATTGCTAGCCTGGATGATCTAGAGCACATTGCATCCTTGGGCTTTAGGGGCGAGGCGCTGCCCAGCATCGCGTCCGTATCGAGCCTGCGACTGGTATCGCGGCATGCGGCCAGCGACCAGGCCTGGGCCATCGAGGTGAGCAATGGCCAGGGTGAGGCAGCGGAGCCCGCGACACATCCGCCGGGTACGAGCGTCGAGGTACGGGATCTGTTTTTCAACGTGCCCGCGCGCCGCCGCTTTATGAAGACCGAACGAACCGAGTTTGCCCATGTGCGCCGGATCGTCGAACGGATTGCCTTGAGTCGCTTTGGGACGGCTCTGCGCCTAACGCACAATCAGCGCAGAGTTTTGGATTTGCCGGCGGCGAACACCTCGCAGGAGCAAGAGCGGCGAATGGCGAAGCTTTGTGGCGATGCGTTCGTGGAGCATGCCTTACGCATCGAGCACAGCCTGGGTGGTATGCGTTTATGGGGATGGATTGCCCGCCCGACATTTTCCCGCAGCCAGCCCGATTTGCAGCATGTGCTGCTCAATGGACGCGTGGTGCGGGATAAGGTCGTGGCTAGCGCGGTCCGTCGCGGTTACGCGGACGTGTTGTTTCATGGCCGCTATCCGGCGTTCGTGCTTTATCTAGAAATGGATCCGGAGCTTGTGGACGTGAACGCGCATCCGGCGAAGCAGGAAGTACGCTTTCGCGACAGTCGGCCGATCCATGATTTTGTCCGGCGCAGCATCGAGTCCGCCCTTGCTGACACGCAAGCGAGTACCGCTACTGCGCCGCCGACTGAACTGAGTCGCCGGAATATCCACGGCGGCGCGTCACCGCAGCAGGCTGGTTTGGGCTTTAGGTCGCCGTCGCGTCAGCTGGTTCGCGAGTCTCTGGCGACCTATGGTGCCTTGTCGCCGGCGCCGCCGGCACCTAATGCGGATTCGTCGGCAGAAATTCCACCCTTGGGTTTAGCTTTGGCGCAGCTGCACGGCGTTTACATCCTGGCGCAGAACCAATCGGGTTTGATCATCGTTGATGCGCACGCGGCGCACGAGCGAATTACCTATGAAAAGTTGAAAACCGAATACTCATGTAGTGGCTTGCAAGCCCAGCCGCTGCTGGTGCCGCTGCAGGTTTCCGTGAGTGCGGCCGAGGCGGATTTGCTCGAAAACGAACAGGATTACCTGAATCGTCTAGGTCTATCCGTCAGCCGGCAGGGTCTCGAGACGGTGATCGTGCGCGCGGTACCGGCGATACTGCGCGACGGTAATACCGAAGCGCTGCTGCGCGATCTCATTGCTGACTTGCGCGCCGGCATGGGACAAGGGCGGCTTGAGCAGCGCGTTAATGAAATGCTCGCTCGTATGGCCTGTCATGGTTCGGTGCGCGCGAACCGCGCGCTGAGCATCCCTGAAATGAACGCGCTACTGCGTGACATGGAGGCCACGCCGCGCAGTGATCAATGCAACCATGGTCGTCCGACTTGGTCGGCGCTGAGTCTGCAAGATTTGGATCGACTGTTTTCTCGCGGTCAATGACAGAAATTTCGCAGCCATGAATCGTGCTGGGACGGTACTGTGTATTGCCGGTCCCACAGCGGCAGGCAAGACGGAGATTGCGATGACTCTGGCCGCTGCCTTTGACGTCGACATCATTAGTGTTGATTCCGCGATGGTGTATCGCGGACTCGACATCGGTACGGCAAAACCCAATGCCCAGCAGCTCAAAGAAGCACCGCATGCACTGATCGACATCCGCGAGCCTTGGGAGAATTACTCCGCCGGTAATTTTTGCCAGGATGCGACCGCGCTGATCCAATCCAGTTTTCGGGCAGGTCGAGTGCCGTTGTTGGTGGGGGGCACGCTGTTGTATTTTCGGTCTTTGCAGCGGGGCCTAGCCAGCCTGCCTGAAGCAGATGCCGTGGTTCGCGCGACCCTCGGAGAGGAAGCCGCGCGAGTGGGTTGGCCCGCCATGCATGCCGCATTGTTTCAGATTGATCCGCAGGCCGCTGCGCGTATCGATAGTCACGACCGCCAGCGAATTCAGCGCGCCTTAGAAGTCTATCGGCTAACGGGTGTTTCTATTTCGGAGCTGCAGACCCGCTCGACCCAGCGTCCTGGTTTTGATTTTGTTTCCATTGCCTTGCTGCCTGCGGACCGGGCGAAGCTGAACACCCGCATTGAAACGCGTTTCGAGGGGATGATGGATGCGGGCTTTTTGAATGAAGTTAAGGCCTTGCGTGAGCTACCGAGAATGCATGCGGACTTGCCTGCCGCCAAAGTGCTTGGGTATCGGCAGCTATGGCAGTATCTGGACGGTGGCTGTGACTTGGCCCAGGCTTGCCAAGCCGCCGTGCTGGCCACGCGTAGATACGCTAAACGCCAATTGACCTGGTTGCGCAGCGAGCCGAGCTTTCGCCGGGTCGATTGCTTGCGGGCAGACGCGATTGATGAAGTGGTCACGGTCTTGCAAGAATCAGGCCTAGCGGGTGCATTGTGAGGGTTTAGCCGCTAGAATCGCCGCCATGGGGTGGTTTTGGTCCGCGACTGGTGCGCTTGACCTTGACTAATAATTGCGGCTGATAAGAACTAATAACAATTTGGAGTCGATTAATGGGCAAAGGTCAAGTTTTGCAGGACCCGTTCCTGAATGCCTTGCGCAAAGAAAAAGTGCCGGTGTCGATATACCTCGTCAACGGGATCAAGTTGCAGGGAACGGTTGATTCCTTCGATCAATTCGTCGTCTTGCTAAAAAATAGTGTCAGCCAAATGGTCTACAAGCATGCAATTTCTACCGTTGTGCCATCGCGCAATGTGCAGATCTCAAGCGGAGAGGAAGACGACGACTAAGCGCAGTCCCGGCTGCTGGTTTACACCACTGACTGCTCCGTGGCTGGAGTCATTGCTTGTTTGAACGTCCGCGGCGCGGTGAACGCGCCATCATTGTCAATATCGGGCTGGGTTTACCGCCGGACCCCGGACACCAAAGTGAGTTTTCCGCATTGGTTGCCGCGGCCGGCGCGACGCTGGTCGGTCAGCTAAGCGCGCGCCTGCGTAGCCCCAATCCGCGCCACTTGTTGGGCAAGGGCAAGTTAGCCGAACTGGGCGAGTTGATTGACAGCTCATACGCCACGCTGGTGCTATTCGACCACCCCTTGACGCCCGCCCAAGAACGCAACCTCGAAAAAGTTCTCCGCCAGCGCGTCGTTGATCGCACTGGATTAATACTGGACATCTTTGCCTTACGCGCCCGCACCTTCGAGGGCAAATTGCAGGTCGAGCTTGCCCAGTTGAGGCATTTGTCCACGCGGCTGGTTAGGGGTTGGACGCATCTGGAGCGGCAAAAAGGTGGCATAGGGCTGCGTGGCCCGGGTGAAAAGCAGTTGGAGACGGATCGGCGACTATTGGGGCAACGAATCAAGCAGCTCCAGAGCCGGCTAGGGCGGCTGGCGCAACGCCGGGAATTGGCGCGAGCGCGACGCCGCAAACAGGATGCAGCCACGGTCTCCTTGGTGGGCTATACCAACACCGGAAAATCCACCTTATTCAACCGTCTAACGGCCGCCGACGTATTGGTAAAAGACCAATTGTTTGCCACCCTCGACCCCAGTCTGCGGCGCTTGGAACTGCCCGGGGGCGGACAGTGCGTTTTGGCGGATACCGTCGGTTTCGTTCGCGATCTGCCCCACGAGCTGGTGGCGGCATTCCGGTCTACGCTGGAAGAAAGCCGGGGCGCGCGCTTACTGCTGCACGTGGTGGATGCCAGCGATCCTGAGCATGACCAGCGCATCGAAGACGTAGACCACGTGCTTGCGCAGATCGGCGCTGATCATTTGCCCATCGTCAAGGTCTATAACAAGACTGATATACTTGGGGTTCCCCCGCGAATCGATCGCAGTGAGACTGGGATGCCCCGGCGGATATGGCTTTCGGCTGCGACGGGCGAGGGCCTTGCGTCTTTGTTGGAATTCATTGCCCAGTTTTTGCATCAGGATCGGGTGCGGGGCACGGTGCGGCTCGACTTAAGCCAGGGTCGTCTGCGCGCTCTGCTGTATGAGCAGGCACAGGTGCTGGGAGAGCGTGACCTGGGCGAGGCGGGCTGGGAAATGGACGTTGAGCTAGATCGACGTGGTTATGAGAGCTTACAACGCGATGAAGATTTGTGCTTGGGCGTCCCAGATACTGGTGAGCGACTGGCACCTTGGCATTGAAGAATACGGAAACTGATGGCGACAAAAATGGCCTGGAATGAATCCGGCAACGGAAAAAACCCCTGGGATCGCGGCCGTAATGACGGCCCCCCCGACCTAGATAAAATCGTTCGAGATTGGCAGCGACGAATCAGTGCGCTGTTCGGTGGCGGTGGCCGTGGTGGCCGTGGCGATAGTACAGGTGGCGGCGGTCCCATGATTGCCGGGTTACTGGCCTTGTTGTTGATTGCATGGGGTCTAACGGGCTTTTATCGCATCAACGATGCGGAACGTGGTGTCGTGTTGCGCTTTGGCGAATATCAAACGACCACGCAGCCGGGGCTTCGTTGGCGAATTCCCTGGCCTGTTGATACGGTAGAGAAGGTCAACATCAACCAGATCACGCCGTTTAGCAAGAACACAAGCATGCTCACGGCCGATGAGAACATCGTGATCGTTGATTTGGTCGTTCAGTACCAGCGCACCGATCCGGTGGCGTATTTATTCAATGTCCGTGATCCGGAAGATACGCTAAGCGATGTGAGTGAAAGTGCCATTCGTGAAGTTGTGGGTAAGAATTCCGCGGATTTCGTGCTGTTGGAGGGGCGGGCAGAGATTGCTGCTTTGACTCAAACGCTGATTCAGGAAGCGCTGGATGAATATGGCGCCGGTATCAGTGTTACCAAGGTAAATTTGCAGGACACGAATTTTCCTAAAGAAGTAGAGGCGGCGGTCCAAGATGCCATCAAGGCGCGCGAGGATCGTGAACGCTTGGCCTTCGAGGCCCAGTCTTATGCCAATGACATCCTCCCCAAGGCACGCGGTGAGGCCGTGCGGCGTTTGCAAGATGCCGAGGCCTATCAAGCGCGCGTCATTGCCGACGCCGAAGGTGAGGCCTCGCGCTTTGAGCAATTGCTGGTGGAATACGAACGTGCGCCAAAGGTGACGCGCGAACGTTTGTACTTAGAAACCATGGAAGAAGTTTTCGGCAACTCCAATAAGGTCTTGCTCGATGCTAAAGGCAGCGGTAATTTGATGTACTTGCCCATCGACAAGATTCTAGAGCAAGGCGCCAATGCGCGGCGCGCAACGCCGTCGGATAGCCGCAGTATGTCTGGGTCTAACTCTGACCAGTCTCAGGATAACTTGCGCATGCAACAAGATGGTCGGCGCACGCGAGGGAGTCGGTAATGCTGCAGCGACTATCAGTGTTTTTAGTGTTAGCGGGTCTGGTCGCACTGAGTATGGCGGTCTACACCGTCGATGAACGTGAACACGCTATTAAGTTTCAATTTAACAAGATCGTTGCATCCGATATTCTGCCGGGGATTCATTTGAAGTTGCCCATTGCTGAAACGGTAAAGTTCTATCCAGATCGGATTCTGACAATTAACAATCCGAAGGAATTGTTCCTAACCTTCGAGAAAAAGAACCTCTTCGTCGATTTTTTCGTGAAGTGGCGAATCAGCGATGTGGCCGAGTACTATCGTGTGACCAACGGTGAAGAATTGCAGGCTGCCCAGCGTTTGCTGGAAATCGTTAAGGATGGTATTCGCGCGGAATTCGCCAAGCGGACGGTGCCTGAGGTAGTGACGGCCGAACGCCGCGAAATCATGGATGAAATGTTGACCAATGCGCGCCGGGATGCGGCTCGTTTTGGTATTGAGCTGGTGGATATTCGCGTTAAACGCATCGAGTTTTCGGATGAGGTTAGTGAATCTGTCTACAATCGCATGCGTCAAGAACGCGCACGCACAGCTTCCGAGCTGCGTGCGGAGGGCGCTGAGAATGCCGAGCAGATTCGGGCAGATGCAGACCGGCAGCGCACGATCTTGTTGGCGGAAGCTTATCGCGATGCCGAAAAGCTGCGCGGCGAAGGGGATGCTAAAGCTGCAGATACCTATGCGCGCGCCTATGGGAAGAACGAGGAATTCTTCAATTTTTACCGCAGCATGCAGGCGTATCGCCGGGCCGTTGGACGCGAGCAAGATCTGCTCGTGCTCGACGCCGATAGCGATTTTCTGCAGTATCTGAACGACGCGCAGCCGGTACCTTAGCGTCGAACACCGGATATTGTCGGGAGGATGGCCGGTTGAACTGGGGTGATCTGCTTGCCGCGCTTGCCTTGTATCTGGTCATCGAAGGTTTGTTACCGTTTATCAGTCCGGCGAGTTGGCGGCGTGGTTTAGCCATGATCGAACAGCTTTCCGATGGTCAATTACGCTTGTTCGGCTTAATCACAATTTTTTCGGGTTTGGGTTTGTTGCTGCTGGTGCGCGGTGTCTAGGCTGCGTCCTCGGCTGAGTATGGCTTGTGGGTAAAAGCGTCATCATTGTCGGCTCCCAGTGGGGAGATGAGGGCAAGGGCAAGATCGTCGATCTATTGACGGAGCGCGCCAGTGCTGTGGTGCGGTTTCAAGGTGGGCACAACGCCGGGCATACCTTGATTATCGGGGGTGAAAAGACCGTTTTGCATTTGATTCCCTCGGGCATTCTTCGTGATGGTGTGGATTGCATCATCGGCAATGGTGTGGTGGTTCACTTGCCCTCGCTCTTGGAAGAAATTTATGCCTTGCAGAAGCGTGGCGTTGATGTTGCGCAACGTTTACGTATCAGCGCGGCTTGTCCGCTCATCCTGCCAACCCACATCGCATTGGACAATGCGCGAGAAAAAGCGCGGGGCAGTGATGCCATTGGTACAACGGGGCGGGGAATTGGTCCAGCCTATGAAGATAAAGCGGCCCGACGTTCTTTGCGCGCTTCTGATTTGTTCGATGCCCAACGCTTTGTCGAGCGGCTACAGGCTGCCATGCAGTTCCATAATTTCATGCTGGAAAAGTTTTATGGGGCGCCGCCCGTAGATATAGACCAAGCTATGCGCGAAGCTTTGGAGGCGGGCGAGACCATAAAGTCGCTGGTGATTGACTCGGCGGCCGCCATTGGTGATCTGCAAAAAAAGGGCGCAAATTTATTGTTTGAGGGCGCGCAAGGAACTTTGCTGGATGTAGATCATGGTACCTACCCGTTTGTAACTTCTTCTAACACCACGGCGGGATCGGCGGCGACGGGCACGGGTGTTGGTCCGCGTTCCTTTGATTATGTGCTGGGCATTGTTAAGGCTTATACGACCCGGGTCGGGGCTGGTCCGTTCCCCACCGAACTCTTCGACGATATGGGTAAGCACCTGGCGAAAGTGGGGGCGGAATTTGGCGCCACCACGGGCAGGCCGCGGCGTTGTGGGTGGTTCGATGCTGTCGCATTGCGGCGAGCTGTGTTGAATAACAGTATCTCCGGTTTATGTGTGACCAAGCTCGATGTTCTCGATGGCCTGGACACGATTAAGCTTTGTATCGGCTACCGACTGGACGGTAAAGAGACACAGACGCCGCCCTACCTGGTGGATCGATTTGCCGAATGTGAACCGATTTATGAAGAACTCCCGGGATGGGGAACTTCCACGGTTGGTATTACTCAACTAGAGCAATTGCCCGCCGCGGCTCGTGACTATTTGCGGCGTATTGAATCGGTGCTGGCTGTGCCCATCGCACTGGTTTCCACGGGCCCGGACCGTGACGAGAATATCGTGTTAAGACATCCCTTCGACTAAGGATGCTCAAAAATGGCCAGTCAAGCCAAGCCGTCGTCACCAAGAATGTCTGCAAATTCCGACTTGCACTCGGCTTGGTGGCGGCCAAGGCCTTATCTGGTACTGCTCCTCGCAATATCGGCGCTAGGCGGCTGCATCAGCACCCAATTTATCTATAAGCAACTCGACTGGGTCATTGTCTGGTATCTGAGCGACATCTTCAGTCTAAATAGCGAGCAAGAAGACCAGTTGCAGACCGTTGTGCAGCGTAATCTGGACTGGATACGCGTCGAACAGCTTCCTGAATATGCGCGGTTGCTACGCGCGCTAGACGGCTACGTAAAGACGGATACTTTGTCGGTTGAGCGGCTGGAGCAGGACTATGCAAAGGTCCTTTCTCTATGGGATGCCGGACTAAAACGGGCCATGCCCGACGCCGGACGATTTTTGGCCGGTCTAAGCCTGGAACAGGTATCCCAGTTTATAGAAAACGCCGAAGAGAAGAATGCGGAACTCTGGGAAGAGTATGCTGGAGAAACACCCGAGAAGCGCAAGGAACGCCGAACGAAATCGGCCATCAAGACAATTCAGCGCTTTACCGGCCGGCTTAACCGTGCACAAAAAGAATTCGTGAGCTCACGGGTTGCTAAGCTGCATGACAACTCGGCCGAGTGGATGCAGGGTCGGCGTCAGTGGCAAATGAATTTCCATGCGCTGTTGAAGGAGCGGCCCCCCGCGACCGAGTTTCAGCGGCGCTTTACTGCACTGATGTTGAACCCCAATACCGTTGACCGGCCGGCGTATCGAGAGCAGGTGGAGGCGAACCAGGAAATGATATTTGGCATGCTCATCGATCTGGTATCGCGCTTGGATGATGGTCAGCGCCGTCGATTAAGCCGTCGTATTAATAAGTTTGCCGATGATTTTCAGGCGCTTGCCGAAGCACCTGCCTGGGCGGGCGAGCTAAGCACTGGCATCGCGAGGTTTGCATCCTTAGGTCATGATCCTGACTAGCAAGTCTTCGGAGTTTGATCCCTGTGTAGATGCCGCTTGGTTCTACTAATGGCCAGGTCCCCGTTTGGCTGCATGATTCGCCGCGTCGGTCTCTTGGACTTTGATTGACTGAATATGTTGACCCTCAGACAGTTCTGGCGCTGATGGTCTGGCGTAAACCGCCTTTGGCTGCGAGTCGGTGGTTAAGCCTCGATCGCAACCCCTTGCCGTATGCCGGCTTGCTGACCTCGTTACCCACGGAATATGACTATCCTTGCGAGGTGGAAGGGGACCTGCCTCGGCTACGGGGCACGCTCTATCGCGTCGGTCCCGGGCTTTATGATCGGGGGCCGGATCGCCGGCGCATGATGCTTGATGGCGACGGAATGGTGCAGGCTTTAAGTTTTGGCGACGGGCTGCCACGTTTTCGTAACCGGTTTGTGCGCACCATAAAGTACAAAGCGGAGGCACGTGCCGGTCATTTCATTTATCCCAGCTTTTCAACCCATGGCTCCGGGGCCTTGATCCACAATCTCGGATTACGGCTTGCGAATCAAGCCAACACCACGGTCTTGGAATGGGCTGGCCGTCTCTGGGCCTTCGACGAAGCCCAACGACCGTATGAATTGAGTCTAGACCTGGACACGGTTGGCGAGGCTGTGCTTGACCCGGAGCAATCGCGGTTACGTTATTGGGCGCATTGGAAACTGGATGCGGCGCACAGCCAGTTGCATTTATTGTCTATGAGCCAAGGACCGCGTGCCGTCGCGCGTATCGTCAGCCTTGATTTGCAAGGCCGCATTGTCGCGCGCCAGAGCATTGTTTTGCCAAGGTCCGTCTATATTCATGACTGGTTTGTCACGCGCCACCATTTTGCTTTCTTGCAACATCCAGCCTACGTGGACCTGGGTCGTCTGGGCCAAGTGCTGATGGGTCGCGAAACCTTCTCCGAAGCAATCACCTGGCGCGGTGACGAATCAAGCCTGCTGCATGTTGCGCGACGCGGCGATGGTCAAGCTTTTACCACCGAGTTACCGGCCAGTTGGATGTGGCACGCAATTAATGGCTATGAATATTGCGGCGAATTAGTCCTGGACTATATCGGCGGCGACATCGGTGGAGGCTTGGGCGGTGACAACTCGCCGTTGTTTGCCGTCATGCGGGGCGAGGCGGCGATGCCCGCCGAGCCGGTCAATTATCCACGCCGCTGCCGGGTTGATTTGCGGACGCGGCAGGCAAAGGAATCCATAATCGACAGTAGTAACAATTATGAACTGCCAACGGTGGCCGCCCGCGAGCGCGGGATAAGCCATGGGCATGCCTACATGATTCAAGCCGATGCCGGCGAATTATTTGCGCGCAGCATCTGTCAGTTAGACGGGGCATCCCTTACGCAACAAAGCTACGGTTTTGCGCCCGATGAGTATGTTTCCGAACCGGTAATAGCCGATCATCTTGGCGGGGAACCTGGTCGCTGGGTCTTGAGCCAGGTCTATAATGCAAGCACTCGGCGCAGTTACTTTGTAATTTTGGATGACCAGAATTTCGCCGGCGGCCCGGTGGCCAAAATCCACCTGCGCCACCACGTACCGCTGAGCTTTCACGGCTATTGGTCGCCTGGCTGATTGGCCCCCTTGTGCTCTTGCCCGGCACCCCTGCTTGGGACAAGCCTGGACCGTGCGATACTAGGACGCTTAGTTTGTTCGCATTGGAGGTCTACTATGAGTGCCGCGCATCCTTGGCTTGAAGGCTCGCCGAATACATGGCCAAAGAAGCAACTGCCGCGTGATAAATTGGCAGCGCGCATTGAACGCGTTTTGGCGCTAACCAACATGGGTTACTTGGCCACCATTGGCAAGAATGGTCCGATTCTCAGTCCGCTGGAGTTTTATGCCGATGGCCTAAGTATCTATGTGTTTCCGCAGCCGGGCAGCCCGAAGGAGAAAGCCATGGAACGCGATCCGCGGGTTTCATTTGCTTGTTCCAATCATATGGCGGGCTGGGCCAGCGCCTTAGGGGCGCAGTTTTTTGGCGCGGCTCAATTGCTCGACGTCGGTACACCGGAATGGGAGCATGGCATGCGCGTATTCAAGTGGCCGGCCTCCGCCTTCGAGGTGGGCGGTAATCCGGATGCGCCGCCGCAAGGCCGCCTCATGCGGCTCGATCCCGATCGAATCGTTTATACCGAGCACTGGTTGCGCAAGAGCGGCTATGCGCCACGGCAAATTTGGCGCCGGGATCAGGGATAGCGCATACTCTTTTCAGCAATACTGACCAAGGCCGTAGCTTCGGGAATTTTCTGATTGAACATATGGCACTGGTTATGGAGGCAATAACTCAACTAGCTGCTACGAGGCCTCGTTAGTCATGCAGGTCTTAAAGCGTAGGCAAGGGTTCGGTGTATTTGCCCAAATCTGAATCGTCTGCCCGAATGCCGACCAGCCTGAGCAAACTTAAGTTGCCGCGGCACTTTGCTGGATGAATTCACGAGCGCTTGCAAGCCTGTGAAAACCTGTATACTGCGCGCGCCTTTGTATCGCTTGTATCGAGTCTGCTGGCATGGTGCCTACATCCTCTTGAGCGGTTCTTTAAGCTTTAGGAGGTCAATTAATGGGCAGGAAACTTTATGTTGGCAATTTGCCTTACTCTACGGATCAAAACAGTTTGCAGGAAGCTTTTAGCGCTTGTGGTACTGTCGATTCCGTGAATGTCATTACGGATCGTGACACCGGGCAAAGCAAGGGGTTCGCCTTTGTAGAAATGTCCAGCGATGGCGAAGCGCAAAAAGCCATACAGGAGCTCAATGGCAGCAATTTGGGCGGCCGCGATATTAAAGTTAACGAGGCCAAGCCCCGAGCGCCTCGCGGCGGCGGTGGTAACCGCTGGTGAGCTGATTGCCTGAGTCAGTTTACGCGAGAACATAGTAGTCGAAGACGGCCGAGCCGCGGTGGCAAACCGCAGCTCGGCCTTCGCATCAGGCGCGTCTAGTTGCCGAAGCGGTAAGCCGCGCGCAGACCGATTTCACGGCCATTCGGCTTAATCGGCGTTTGGTTAGAAGGCAACCAGAACGTAAACGGGCCGTTTGCCGTGACAGGAGGTCCATAAACCGCCAGTTGCCGGTTGTCAGTGTTACCGAAACTTGAACGTATCGTGTCGTCATCCAGGGTGTTCGTGACGTAAGCCGTCAGGTCCCAACTGTCTGCCGTCAAACCCGCGCGGATATCCAGGGTATCGTAGCTTTCGAGCTTGATGGAGTTTTCCGGGTTGAGAGCTCGCTCGTCCTGGAAAATGTAGTCCGCGCCCGCGAACCAATCGATTTCACTGGTCAGATTACCCCGATATTCCAATCCAGCCAGCAGAGAATGCTCCGGGACAAATTCTAGCTCGTTACCCGAGAGATCGAGCGAGCAAACGCTGCGTGGTCCCGCGCCCGTGGTTTCAACAAACACATCACAATTTCCCGCCCGAGAGATTGAGCCAGCTCCGGTGCTGTCTGTCTTGAAGGATCCATAGTCAGAATACAGATAGGTATACGCAGCGTACAAATCCAAGTTTTCAGTGGCTTGCCATCGCGATTCTAGTTCCAATCCGATGATATCCGCGGATGAGGCATTGACCGGTACCGGCAGTAGCGAACCTCCCACGACCTTCTGCGTGCTAACTTGCTTGTCACTGAAGTCTTGATAGAACAGTGCGCCGTTGAGTACCAACTGATTATTTAGCCGGTTAGTTTTCGCGCCCAGCTCATACGCTGTCAGTTCTTCCTGTTCGAATTGACTCACCGCCGGGTTGAAGCCGGTTAACGCGGCAACGATGGCGACACCGGCAGGTTTGTAAGCCCGCGCGACCGAGAAGTAGTACATGTCTGTATCGGTGGGTGTCCATCGCAGCGTTGCCTTGGGCGCAAAGAAGTCGTCTTTTACGGTATCGGAAATGGTTCCATAGCTCGGCTGTAGGGCCGCTTGTCCAAAGGCTGGGCCGATGGCGCGTGGGCGATCATCGAATGGTGATGGCGTGCCCGCACGGTCAGGTCCGGTAACCGTTAGTTCTTCGTCAACGTAACGGCCTTCCAGACTTAGAGACCACGCCTCGGCGAATTCCCAGTCAATTAAACCGTAGACTGACCAGTGTTCAGTATCACGTGTCCACAGGTCCGCGACGCGTGCCGCACCAGTGGTCGCGGCAATGGCTGGCGCGCAATCGCCCGGTGCAGGTGCAAGTATGCAATTGACCCCGCCATCCACAAACTCGACATCCTCTTCCCAATACAAGGCTCCCACCGTCCAGGAGACAGCACTATCATTGTTGGATTGCAAGCGAAGCTCTTGGCTGAATTGCTCGGTTCCGTCCTCGGCCCAGAATTCGCCGCCGACATTGCTGCCGATTACGCTGCCTTCGCGACGGGCGTCTTCAAAACTAAATACATCGGCGTCGGTGGCACCGCTTAGCGAAACCAGTTTGATCGGACCAAAGTCATAGTCAAGGATCAATGATCCGCGCAAGATTTCTCTTTCCACGCCGGGATAATCTTCTAGCGTTCTTGGGTTTGGAGAAAGCGTTGTGGCGAGCGAATCGCCCGCGGGTAAAGAGCCAATGACCGAATTGATGGCCCGCGGTGCATCGGGGCTCAAGACGGGTGCATTACCGCCCGGCGGGGTTATAAATGCCTGCCCGGGAATGGTGACTGGTGTTGTGGGTCTGATCGCGGAATAAGGGCTTTGCTCAATATCCTCGTCGGTGTATTCGGCGCGCAGCTTGATGGAGAAACCTTCACTAAGGTCCCAGACCAAATTACCCGATATGCCAGATCCTTCCCGGCCACCGACTTCAGCGCCGGTAATGGAATTTCTATAGAAGCCGTCGTCGGTCCAGCTGGCGACGTTGATGCCAGCGTAGAGATGGTTGGTGACCAGCGGTCCAGACAGGCTTAAACGACCTTCGTAGCGGCCGTTGTCGCCTAAGTCGGTATAGAGCTGAGCGTCCAGGGAATCCGTTGCCGGGTTCTTAGTGATGTAGTTGATCGCACCCGCAAAGGCGGTACGGCCGTACAGTGCATTTTGCGGACCTTTTAGCACCTCTACCCGTTCAATGTCGATCAAGCGGGTGTTGATCAGTAGTGAACCGCCATTGGTTTGTACTGCCTGACCCGTGACATCAATTCCATCGACCAGTATGGCAACATTTTGCCGGCCGCGCGTTGGCGCCAGACCGCGAATCGTGATGCGCGTATCCTGCGCGCTGAATCCCTGATCAAATACGACGCTCGGCGAATACTTACTGACGTCGGCTACATCGCGTATATTGAGTTTCTCGATGGCGTCAGCGTCCAGCACGTCCACCGCGATGGGGACCTCTTGCAGGCTTTCGTCGCGTTTTCGTGCCGAAACCACAATCTCCTCCACCGCCGCTCCCGCGGACATACCCCTACCAGTGCTTTCTTGAGCGATTACTCCCGCACTCAGAAGGAGTAGAAAGACTCCCATGACTAACCAACTGTTGTGCAACTTAAGCATTGTTTTCCCCGTGCTTCGTTATGCTCTTACGCGTAGATTCTCGATACCTTCGCCAAGCTACCAGCCCTTTGCGACTGTCACAGCCAGCTAGTTAGCGAGAGTTAAAATTTCCAAGGCGGCGCGCTCGCCAGATTCCATCGCGCCTTCCATGCCTGATGCCAGCATGGCGGTATGTTCGCCAGCGAAATGCACGCGGCCATGGGGTTCGGCCACCGCTGTGCCGAATTCTTTAATTTGCCCGGGGCCGCGATAGGCTAAGTGTCCTTGGGTCCAAGGATGTGTCGACCAATTGTGTGCCATCATTGGGCGGACTTTGCCCACGGTGCTGGGACGAATTCGGGCTAGTTCCCGAGCCGTCGCTGTGAGGATTTGCTCATTGGGCAAATTGCGATATCTGGCACTGGCTTTGCCGGCCATGGCCAGCCAGAGATAGCCGAGCGAATCTTCAGTGGGCAGGTGCATCACCAATCCCAGCGGGCCATCGGTCCACAAGGATGACGGCAGGCGATCCTCTTCCCAGAACGGTTCGACGATATCGAAATAGGCTTCGATATGATCGTCATAAGGAATTTGCTGAACCGCCGCGGCTTGTTTATCAGGTAGGGGCGGACTGATGGCGATCTCGCGCAGCAACGGCAAGGGCGCCGTACAGATCACATAGTCAGCGCGCCAAGTTTTGCCGGTGGTTGTGCCAAGCTCCACGCCATCTGCGGTGTTTTTTATATCGGCTATCTTGTTATTCAGCTGCACTGGGCGCTGCAGCAGATCGGCCATGCCGTCGGTGAGTCTGCTCATACCACCGGCGAGGTTGCGCAGGTCAGCGAGACTGCCGGACGATTGCGCAAACTGGGCGGTATGCATTTTCCACAAAGCAGAGATTTCGTTCAGATCATCATTGTTAGCATGTGTTTCGATCAGGCGCAGGGCCTCTTGATCGGCGCCGGCGTTTTGCATGAAGCTGCCGTAGGGAACGTCATATTGAAATGCCGCGGTGCTGAGCCAGGCATCCGCGGTGTCAAGTGGTAAAGGGCGGGGTAAAAACATCTCTGACAGAAACAATGGCGGCACGCGCCGGGCCGGCCCCTGCACTTTATTGACCGCGGCATCGGGCCAATCGGCAGCGGTGGTGATTTGCTCGCCAACATGAAAGGCGAAGTCCACGGTATTGCCGCGCCAAGGAATGATTTTCACGCCGAGGCGGTTGATCATGTCCATGATGCGCGCGTAGCTCACGATACTGAACTCGCTGCCTCCGGCATCCGGCTTGTGCGGTTGATCGTCCAGGGTAAAGACCCGGCCGCCGATCCGGTTGCTGCCCTCTAAGATCAGCACGTCCCTGCCTTGGTCTTGGAGTAGCACCGCGGCGTTTAAGCCGGCCAGACCGGCGCCGATCACGATCACTTGCGCGTCTCTACTGGGTGGGCCTTGGCAGGCAGTCAGCATACTGGGCAAGGCGGCCGTTGCGCCCAGAGCGGCAAGACCCTTCAGGGCTTGACGGCGATCCTTGTTCCTACGCATGGTTTGGCTCCCAAGACTGACGGCCTAAAACTCAGTTCAGGAAACTTATATTACTAATCCGTAAGTTAAGTAGTGCAAAGAACATCATGATAACCACTATGTGGTCATTTATTGCTGTATATGGAGCATAGGCTTACTTCCACGTAAGTTAAAGCCCAAACTGAGGGATCAATGAGCAGCGCACCCGCAAAACAGCGTCGCAATCGCAAAGCCACGGAAGGGGCGATTCTCGAGGCCTTCGCGAAGGTGGTCACGCGGGAGGGCTTAGCGGCGGCAAATCCAACCTCAGTGATGATCGAGGCTGGCTATAGCAAGCCGCTGCTCTATGATTACTTTGGTGGCATGGAGGGGTTAGTTAAGGCTTGGCTTGATGCGAACCGTATTTGGCCTGACTACGATTTTCCGGACAGCATTGACAGCGCGGACGAACTGAAAAGCTGCTTAAAGCGTTTCCTACTGACCACGGCTGAAGCCTTGCGCCAAAATCCCGTTGCCTTGGAGTTTCTTGCCGCCGAACTAAATAGTAATTGGAAGTATCAGGCCATGCTGGATGCAAGCCGCAACGATTGGTTGCAAGAAAATATGGCAGCGGTTATGGCGCATCCGGAAATTAGAGATGAAGATAACTGGAACCTACTCTTCGTTGTCTACAATTCCATCAACTATCTGGTGTTGCGTTCCAAATCGGGCACACCGCATGTCGGATTCAATTTGGATCAAGATGACGATTGGCAGGATGCTATGCGCCGCACGGAAAAAGTGATCGATGACTTGATTATGCTCAGCAAGTTTAAGCAAACGATTAACAAATAATCAGTTTGGCAATATTCGCCGCAGCACATCACGCAAGGGGCTGCCGGATACTTAAAACCGTTGATTCAGGATTGCGGCATTCAGCAAGCTATGACCGCTGGATACTCCGAGGCCGATATTCACAACCAGCGAGGATTGGAGCCTTGCGCGGAACAACTAGACCCATCGTCGTCCGGAAATACATGGAAGGCTATAGCCTCGCAGCTCATATGTCGTGCTCGTAAAGCCCTGGTACACAAGGACTTAGGGCTACTACGGATAGATTTTTTGCGCAGATCTGCTTTGCATGAGGAGCTGTTAACATACTCGGGCGTGTGCGCCGCTGATTCCTATAGAGATGTCGAGAATGAGTTTGAGTTCGAAAAATAAAGGCGGCTCTGCCCTAATACGTGAGGTCGTTGAGAATCGTGGTTTGGGTCCCGACGGCCGCGAAACAAAGAGTCAACTAGAGAGCTTAGTTAAGGGCCTCAAGAAGAAAGACCGCGAAAAAATCGTGGCCGCGGCGTTGCGGAAATTCATCGATGCAGAAGAGCTCAAGCCCTACCAGGCGGAGTTGATCAGGATGCAGTCCCACCTTGAGGTAACTGGCCGTAAGGCGATTATTCTATTTGATGGTCGTGATGCTTCCGGGAAAGGCGGCACCATTAGGCGCGTTGCGCGCTATATGAATGAGAAACACTATCAAGTGGTTGCCTTGGGTAAACCCACCGAGATTCAGCAGACCGAACTGCATATGAAACGCTACATTGAGCATTTTCCGCATGCGGGGCAAATTACCTTGTTCGACCGCAGTTGGTACAACCGCGCCATGGTTGAGCCTGTGATGGGATTTTGCACCAAGAAGCAGTATCGACGCTTCATGGAGCAAGTGAATGACTACGAGGATAGTTTTATCGAGGATGGGCAGACGACTTTGATCAAGCTATATTTTTCGGTATCCAAGAAAGAGCAACAGCGCCGCTTTGACCGTCGTCGCAACGATCCCTTGCGGCAGTGGAAGCTCAGCGAAGTCGACTTGCAGGCCCAAGAGCTTTGGGAGAAATTCACTGAGGCCAAGTATCAATTGCTTAAGCGCACGCACACCAGCCGCAATCCCTGGTGGGTCATTCGCTCAGATGATAAACAGCGAGCGCGTTTGGAAACCATGAAGCTGATTCTTAGCCTCGTCAAATACCGTGGCAGACGGCGTAGTCTTGATTTCAAGCCGGATCCAAAAATCGTGATCCGCGGCGACATCGAACGCAAGAAAATGCAACGGGCGAAGCGCCGGCATGGTGCATTTACCCGATAGGGTAACGCGGCATGCAGCGGCAGAAGCCTGCACAACTAGGTCTTTGTTTGCACAGCTTAGCACTGGTCGATTTTGGTTTATCAGGACCTGATTGCAACCGAAGCTAATGGCTCATTGGTTTTATCTTGCTGCCTTGTCTTGAAATCGGCAGCGAGCCAAGCATTACGCCGCGTTAAATAACTTCACGGCATCTGATTTGCGTTAGCTCCGTGGCTAAACGATTGCAGATGGCTGTCAAAAAAACGCGCTCACCAGACTACTTGAAATAAAGTTACTCATTGGTAACATTAGGGCATGAAGCTGGACTGTTGCGGCATTTAGGTGAGTCAATGATCATTGCCGGGACGTCAAGCCGCCGCCGCGCGACGGAAGATAAGTTGCTCGATGCTTTGGAAACGGTGCTCGTTAGAGATGGGCTGCGGCAACTGACGGTGAGTTCAGTGGTAGGCGAAGCGGGTGTTGCCAAACCGCTGTTGTATCGCTACTTCGGCGATCTGCCGGGTTTATTGTCAGCCTGGGCTGAACGAAGAGCTGCACCGGACAGTCAGAGGCCGGATACTGCTTGGTTCCCGCCGATTGATGACCAAGAATTTGCGGTCATGCTCGCCGATCAATTAGTAGAAAGTGCGCAGGTCCTGCGCAAGCAGCCGATTATGCTGGAGATGCTGGCGGAGGAGCTTACTGCGCACTCTGAGTTCTCCGCGACGTTTGCCAAGGTTCGGAAGCGGCAAAGTCGGTCGTTCGTTAGAAAGATGCTGAATGACAGACGCTATATTAAGCCGCATATACGGGGCAGAATTATCATTCTTTACGCGGCGATCAACTATCTGGCCATGCGTGCTCGCCGGTCTCCAAACTTTATGGGTTTGCGCCTCAATACCGAAAAAGGTTGGTCGGAAGCCATGGGAATGATCCGTGCCATTGTGTTGCAATGAATATTGTTTGTCCTGACCAGAGATCGGGAACCCGAGTTGCGATGCGACCGGAACGTCGCAGCGACCTGGTGCAATGGGCCAGAGTAGTCTTAGCGAAACATCGTCGCCAGAAAAACAGAATGGCCCGGGGTGATCAGCATCGATGCAACTATTGTCACGCGGTGTAATCCGCGACAGGAGGCTAACAGTGGCTAAAGTCGGGTTTTTTCGTGGGCGGCTTGAACTGCTGATGCCATCGCTCGTAATCTTGTTATTGGCGATTCCTGCGTCCGCTCAAGTGAACATTGATGCTTTTCGCGATCATTTCCTCGTGGGGCAATTCGGTGAAGTCTGCACCATGTGCGAAGTCACCGTGATATGCCAAGCCGGCGACGCGATACCGGAGCACGAGTCGGTTCCGGAAGCTGGAAGCTTTACTCTCTACCATATCCAAACACGAACTTTTTGGTCGCAGGTTTCAACCATCTGGGAGTGGTTTGTCGCCAACTTTTCCGCAGAGAATCTTGCGGCGAAAGGTCACACACGCCCCGTGCATGTTTACAAGGTGATCGAGGGCGCGTGGGCTGCGCCGCGTGTGATCGAAGGCCGGCTAATTCTGGATCCCGGAGTGCTGGAATTCGGTGACCATGTGATTGATCGGCTCGACCAATCATGGCGGCTGGCAGCTAACAAAAGAGCTGTGGGTTATTGCGCCAGATTGCCCCTCTGGGATGCGCTAGATCGCATTGCCGCAAAGTCTCCGGGAGGTGAATCATGAGCCTCGCCATTGAAGAATTTAGAGAGGTTTGGAAGTGGGGCTGGATCAAGCTGCACCCGGTTCGCTTCACTGGCATTCTGCTACATTTGGTCTTCAGAACCTTATTTGCAATATTCTGGTTGGCGGCCGGAGTGAATAAGGTCGTCAAAGAATGGCTAAGCTCCGATATTCTTAAACAGATATTTCTAGACCGGCTCACCGAAATGCCACCGGATGCTTTTGCGTCTTTGTTCTTGCAAAATTTCGCTATCCCATTGTATGTGCTCGTCGCTTGGGTAATCACCATCGGCGAGCTCTATTCAGCTATTGGTTTGCTGGTTGGCTTCACCACACGTATCGCGGCCGCGGTAAGTTTTTTTATTTTGTTTGGCTTGGCAATCGGTGGGTACTACGATGCTTCCTTGATTCCCTTCTTCCTGCTAAACATCGCCTTCCTGTGGTGGCAGTCGGGGCTTTGGTTTGGCTTGGACCGGTGGTTGCTGCGTCGATATCCCGATAGCCGCTGGTTTCGCTAGAGCGAGATAGCCGGGGGTAGAAACTTTTTGCATGCCGGAGTTTTCACGGACCCCCTGCTTGGACCGCTCGTGATAACGGGCTCTGCCGGATTTGCACCCTGCGTTTTCATTTGGCCGCCGGCATTCTAGATACGGGGAAAATAAAAACAATTAAAACAATAGGTTATGTTGATTATGTATTATTCATAACAAAAATATACAAAGTTGTATTTTTTTATTCTTTTGTATATATTAATGATTCTCGCATTCTAGTCCGCTTACTGGGTATCGTCACTGATGATAGGCAGACAAACCGCTGACCGTCCAAGTCCTCGGGTACAACGTCGCCTGCAGCGCACGCGGCAGTCGGTCATTGCCGCCGCGACGGAGCAATTCTCGCGAAAAAGCTTCGGGACGGTCAGTGTCGAGCAGATTACCGAAGCCGCAGATATTTCCCGCGGCACTTTTTATAAGTTGTTTAAAGATAAAGAGGAGGTCCTGGGTGAGATTCTGCGGCCATTGATGGAGCTCTATGGCTCCGAACTGGCCAACATTGATTCTGCAGATCCTTGGGAAATCATCGATCGAGTTATCGATGTCTATATTCGTATTTGGCGGGATGCACCGACGGCTTTCTCGCTATCGCAGAAGGATTCAACGGGAATTTTTCATCTGATCGAAGAGGCGCATCGCCCGGCGATGGCGCATATGTACCGGCTGTTCAAGCAAATCGAAGCGCATGACATCCTGCGCGCCAAGAGAGCGGAAGAAGCCATGGCCTTGACGGCGCGTTCCGCGGTCATTGTATTGCGAGTCTATGACGGTGAGCCCGACTGGGAGCGCTTATTTCGTGAATCCATGCGCGGATTGCTTCTCAAGCATGAACGACCCGATTCCGAATCAAGTGCGAGCCCCGTCCGCAGTATATCGCCATGACCTATTTAGTGACAGAAGACTGTATTCGCTGCAAGCACCAAGACTGTGTGGAAGTCTGTCCCGTGGATTGCTTCCATGAGGGTGTCAACATGCTGGTCATAGATCCAGAGGAATGTATCGACTGTGGCCTGTGCCTGCCCGAGTGCGGGCCCGAAGCAATAATTGCCGACAGTGATGATCAGGGTACGCGATGGTTGGCGTTGAACGCCAAGTTTGCCGAAAAATGGCCGGTCATCACCGAGAAAGCTGCGGTTCCTGCCGACGCGGACCTTTACCAAGGAGAAGGTGACAAGTTTGCGAAGTACTTTGATCCACGGGCTCCCGGCGATTTGCGGAAATCGGCTTAAGTGAGCGCCTAGGGTATTTCTTGAGGATGCATTATGAGTAACGCAACAACGGCGCCTGGCTCCGGTAAATCAAAGCTTTGGCGGCCACCGATTGTGGGCATCATCACCTTCGTGCTGATGTTTATCGCCATTGGCCTCGCCCACACACTGATGGTGATGATCGAGCACAATCTCGGGCAGGCCACCACGCTGAAATTTTCGCCCTTGCTTGGTTTCGTAGGCATCGTGATGCTTTGGTATGGCATCAAGTCGAATAACGAAAATTTTCAAACTTGGATAGGGTTTTTCGCCGGTATCGTCGTCTGGATGTGCTGGGTCGAGTTCTTCTACATGTGGTACGGGCGCATGAACTGGGGCATGTTGCCGCGCATGGACGGGCCGGATGGCTTGAATGTCAGTGGCACCTGGCCCGAGTACATGATCATGGGTTCGACCGTGGGCATTCTGATGATGATGTTGTGCTTTTACACCTTCGATAAAGACACGCGCTGCAATATGTTTTTATGGTTCCAGCGTGTCTTCGGCTTGAAAGAGGGGCTGGGGCCGAGCACGAAAACGGCGCGTGATCGTAACTACGCGATCATTACCTTCATGGAAACGTTTTTCGTTACCTGGTTTTGTTATGCCTGGAATCTCCTGTGCTTTGATCCCGGTCTGGTGGGCAAGTCTGATCTTTTCGTAACGGTGAATATGGCGTCCGTGTTCGTTGCGACAATTTGGAGCGGTTATTGTTTCATGCGATTGATAAAGTTCAAACGCACGTCCACAGCCCTTCGCTACGCTATCCCTGTCGGCAATATTTTTTGGATCAATGTAGAAGTTCTGAGCAAATTTGGAATGCTCACGGAAATTTGGGTTGACCCTTGGAAGTACACGCTGGAAATGTCCGTAGTGTTCGCCGCGTTTGTCGTTTTGATCGTGTTGTTGTTGCTGGCACCCAAGAAGCCCTCTGAAGTGGGTGGATGGAAGAAGCAAGGGAGTGGGTGACAGCTCCGCGATCTAGCCTGACAGTCACAAGAAGAATCCATGATGCAAACTATCAAACCATCGATAATCCTTGCCGCAACTTTGTTTTTCAGCAATGTTTCGCTTGCTGAAAAAGTAGAGCTACCGCCGGGTATGGGTGGCGTGCCTGATATCGGCGCCATTCCCTGCCGCGTGTTTAGTGAAATGCTCGTGATCGGTCCCCTTGGCACCCGGCATTCATTGCTCACCTGGGCAAATGGCTACTACTACGCGCGCAATGGGAAAGCCCTGGATGAATTGGTCGCGGCTGCCAAGGAGAGTGGTGAAGATTGGGACTTTGCGCGGCTCACCGAACACTTTGTTGCCTATTGCGCGGACAATCCGCAAGCAATTACACGGGCCGCCGTCGCCAGTCTTGGGGAGGTATTGCTTAAGCCCAAGCAGAATTCAGATTGATAGATTTTGCGGCGTCCAAGGGCTGAATCGAACCTACGAGGTGCCTAGCGCTACTTAGATGGTAAAATTGCCAATGAGACGACAGTAAAGATGAAGAAATTATCCGCTGCTCTACTACTCGCGATAACAATAATGATAGCCGCGTCCGTCATGGCCGTTGCTCATGCGGATGCTGCCCTGGATGCTGCTCAGGTCGTCCAGTCTTTCAATCGCGCGATTACGCAGCGGGACAAAGATTCGGCAATTGCACAGCTTATTGACGGCGGCGTTCAATTTACGCTGCGTTCACTACATGATGGTGTAGATCCGGACAAGCTAGTAACGCCGATTCTTGCTCACTGGTCCATGGTTGCACCTGTTTTGTTCGCATCCACGACGAGCTATACGCGCGAGGTCGAGATCATGAATGTCGAAGCACATGGTGATGTGGCGACCGTTTGGACAAACACCAAAACCGTGTCCGTCAGAAAAGACCAGGACGTGGCGTCGACGAATGAATTCACGGAAGTCTATTTATTGGTGACCACCCCGGACGGTTGGCGTATCGCGTCTATTGCGGACAACCGTTCAGCCACGGCGCTTCAGGCTGGGGATCAATAGCAGCGGCCCAGTCTTTTCACTAGGCATAGTCAAAGATCCCCGTGACCCTTTCTCAGCGATTGATGTGCGACATCGCATTGGTATTCGCGCAATCGGCTCCATCCAAGTCCAAAGCCTAGCGCCCGTTCGCCGCTTCAAATGCGCGATTTCTCCAGGGTTCTTCGTGCCACGGCCGGCCTAAGACGTCAATCAATCGCCGTTGGGCCGGCGAAAATAAACCTGCAATAAAACATCCCCGTTACGCCCCAGCGGTTTTGACTGGCGCAATGCCGTTGTCCCGCACATCGCATATTGATCCCATCTGCCGACCGAGAAGGCCCCGTGACGCCGGAAATCTTCATGCATATCTGTCGGTTAGGTCACGCCAGCAAGCTTAGCGAATTCGTATATTTGTCTTAATTCGCTTATTGGAGAGAAGTGGGACGCGCTGCGCCCATTACAAACGCATGGCCGCAAAGGATTATCTGGTCGAATCTTGGCTTGGCTTGCAGTGCAGCATGCTGTCGGGGGCGATGGAGGCGGTCGTCTTGCTCGCGGACGAGGATGGCTCTTATAAAGAGGTGGCCCGGTGGCCGGAAAATATCGCCGCCAGCGAGGTGCTCTCGAATGTGGCCGCCTCGGTTACCGGCAAACCGAAATGCACGGTGGTTCATTTCGATGCCGCGGGGGATGACCAGGCGCATCAAGGCAATTTCGTCACCTGTCCGCTTAGCCGGGACAGCGAGTGTTTTGGGGTCATCGCCGTGCAGATCGCGGCGGCCGACGATGCCCAAGGACGGGCCTGCGCTAAGGCGCTCTTGTGGGGTAGAGCCTGGCTGAACCTGCTCATGGATGCCCATTCTGATACGGCCGAGAACCACCTGCTCACCGTAATCGACATGGTTGCCACCAGCTTGGGGCAGACCGGCTTTGATGAGTCCGCGTCCGCCGTCGTCGCCGAGTTGGCTCGACGCATCGGTTGTGAGCGAGTAAGTCTCGGCTTTCTACGCCGAAAACATGCCCGGGTGCTGGCCATGTCTGGCAGTGCTTCGGCGGATAATCGCATGGCTTTACTGCAATCCGTTGGCGCGGCCATGGACGAGGCCATCGATCAGGACATGACCTTGGTCTATCCGCTGCGCGAGACTTCCAGCTCAAACATAGTTGACGCGCAGAAACACTTGCTAGACACCTACGGCTGCGGATCAATTTGCACCGTTCCCATTGCGCACGAGGGTCAACTCATTGCCGCCATGACTTTCGAGCACCAGTCAGCGGATTTTTTTGAGTCCACCCAGATCGCGCTATGCGAAGCGGTAGTGTCGTTGATTGGACCCATTTTGGCGGGCAAACGGCAAGAACAACGCTGGCTAGGCCCCCGTTTGTTGGGGACATCCCGCAGTCAATTGAAAAAACTCACGGGCCGCGGTCACCTGGGTTTAAAACTTGTCACCGCTATAAGTGGTGTCGCGTTGCTTTTTCTTAGCGTTGCCACCGGTGAGTATCGAGTTTCCGCCGACGCTATGGTCGAGAGTCTGGTGCAACGCGCGGTTACGGCACCGTTTGACGGCTATGTCGATGAGTCTTCCGTTCGACCCGGGGATGTCGTCAAGGCCGGTGCTGTATTAGCTCGACTGGAAGACCGCGATTTAAAGCTCGAAGAACTCAAGTGGTCTAGCGAGGCGACCAAACTGCGTAAGGAATACCGCGAAGCCTTGGCTGCCCACGAAAACTCACGAGTGCGGATATTGCAGGCACAGCTAGAACAGGCCTCCGCGCAACTCGCCCTCGCTAAGGAACAACTCGCCCGTACCAAAGTCGCGGCCCCGGTGGACGGCATGATTGTAAAAGGGGATCTTACCCAGTCATTGGGCGCACCGGTGGAACGTGGCGACCTGCTATTCGAGGTCGCCCCGCTAAATGAATATCGTGTGATGTTGGCCGTTGATGAACGCGAAGTCGGCCGGCTTGCTACTGGATTATCCGGCCAGCTCGCACTAGCCGGCATGCCCAATACCCGACTGCCGATTGCGGTCCAACGAATTACCCCCATTTCCACGTCGGAAGGCGGCACAAACTTTTTTGCGGTGCAAGCTAGTTTGTTGAGTGAGCATGCAGACATGCTTCGCCCCGGCATGCAGGGCATCGGCAAAATTTCCGTGGGTCGTCGCAAGCTTATTTGGATATGGACCCACGAATTGTTGGACTGGCTGCGATTGAGAACTTGGCGTTGGTTCGGTTAGGGGTCCGGTGAAATTGGTTAGTCAACTCTACAGTCCGCATTGGTCCCGAGTGGCCGCGATTAAGCCGGCGTTGCGCCGCCATACCAAAGTCCACCGTCATAGGTATCGTGGCGCTGTCTGGTTTGTGATCGAGGACCTCGCCGCCGGGCGCGTGCATCGCTTCACGCCGGCCGCCTATCGGGTGATTGCCATGATGGATGGCCATCGGTCCATCAACAGCATCTGGGAAACGGTGGACGAAGAGTTGGGCGACGATGCGCCGACCCAGGACGAGGTCGTGCAATTGCTGGCGAAGTTGTACTCAGCGGACTTATTGCTGGCCGAGACCCCCGCCGATACCAAGGAATTGTTCAAACGGCTGCAACAGCGCCGTCGCCAAGGGTTCAAGCAGCGCTTTATGAATCCTATGGCCATGCGATTCCCGCTGATAGATCCGGATCGCTTGCTGCTGCGGATACTTCCCTTCGTCAGGCCGGCAATTTCTACTGCTGGTCTGATTGTTTGGGCGCTAGTTGTGGTTGCCGCTATCGTCCTAGCCGGCATGCACTGGTCGGAACTTACTCAGAATGTTTCTGATCGCGTATTGAGTGCGCAAAACTTGTTTGTTCTTTGGCTGGTCTATCCGTTAATAAAACTGCTCCATGAGCTGGGTCATGGGCTGGTGGTCAAACGCTGGCGTGGCGAAGTCCACGAGATGGGAATCATGCTGCTGGTTCTCGCTCCGGTGCCCTATGTCGATGCATCGGCAGCCGCGGCCTTCAAGAATAAGCGCAAGCGGATGCTGGTGGGTGCCGCCGGCATCATGGTTGAAATGTTCGTGGCGGCCTTGGCCATGTTTGTTTGGCTGGCCGTTGAACCGGGCCTCGTGCGATCAGTCGCCTTCAACTTGATGCTGATTGGCGGTGTCTCAACGGTCTTTTTCAATGGCAATCCGCTACTGCGTTTCGATGCCTATTACGTGCTTGCGGATTGGCTGGATATGCCCAATCTGGCGGCGCGCGCCAACAAATATGTTGGCTATCTTGTCAAGCGTTACGCCTTCGGCCTCGAGAGTGTGGAAAGCCCAGCAACGGATGCTAGCGAGCGGCCATGGCTAGCCGCCTACGCAGTTCTTTCTTACATCTACCGAATGATTATCATGTTCGGCATTGTTCTGTTTGTCAGTCAAAAATTCTTTGTCATCGGGACTTTGCTCGCGATCTGGGTGATTGTGATGCAGCTTTTGTTGCCGGTGGCCAAGCAGATACTGTTCCTGCTGGCTGATCCACAGTTGTCCAAGTATCGCTCGCGTGCTCTTGCTTTTGTGGGCGCAAGCAGTCTGCTCGCTTGCGCGTTATTCTTTTGGGTGCCACTGCCGCTGACCACCTACGCTGAGGGTGTGGTCTGGGCCCCGGATCAATCCGAGATTAGAGCGGGGGCCGATGGTGTTGTCGCGGAGCTATTAAGCTCACCGGACGATGCCGTTGCGGTTGGCACACCCTTGCTGAAGTTGGAACATCCGTTGCTGGAGTACCGCGTGCGTATCTTGGCGGCAGATTTGCGCGAAGCCGAGGCCCGCTACTACGCCGTGAGAACTAGCGAGCCTGTGCAAGCGGCGATTCTCCAAGAAGAAATCAACACCTTGCGGGAAGATCTCCAACTAGCACGCACGCGCTTGGCATCCCTGACGGTGCACAGCAAGGTCGCGGGAAAGTTTCTCGTGGCGCAGCCCAATGATTTACCGAGTAGCTATCTGCGCAATGGGGATTTGATCGGCTACGTGGTGGATCAATCCAATGGGCGCATACGGGTCGTGGTAGCTCAAGAAGATATTGGTCTAATTCGCGAACGAATCGATGAAGTGTGGGTGCGTCTTAGCGAACAAGTCGATAAGCCATTGCGAGCGTCGGTGACCCGCTTTGTGCCGGCTGCCATGAGCCGCTTACCCAGCCGAGTACTGGGAACCCAGGGCGGCGGTTCGGTGCCGGTGGATCCCAAGGACGCAGAAGGGTTGCGGACTCTCGATCAGGTCTTTCATCTGGAACTAGAAATTCCCCAATCCGTGTCGCGAGTTGGGGGGCGGGCCTATGTGCGCTTCGATCATGGCGCCGAACCCCTCGCGCAACAAGCCTACCGGCGAGTGCGGCAACTGTTCCTGAGGCGCTTCGATGCCTAGCGAGTGCTTACGTCCAAGCCGGAGTCTCGGCTCGTATCCCGAACGGGCGGCCGAAGGGTTCGCCGGTCTGGAGGAACTGGCGCATCGAACCATTGTGCGCCTGGGTCACCGGCTTAGGACCAGCCGCTGGTATCGCCGGCGCTTTTTGCGGCAAGTTAATGCGGCCGGTGAGGAGCTGCGTGATTTGCCCGCACGTGACTTGAGTCAACGGGCCCTGGTTCTGCGCCGTGCCTTGACCCGCGAGGGTTTGCTCGACGAGTTGGTGATCTTGGCTTTCGCGCTGATCCGTGAGCTGGCGGGTCGGTCTTTGAAGATGCGCCACTACGACAGCCAGGTATTGGGCGGTTGGGTGATGCTGAACGGCATGTTGGCGGAAATGGAAACTGGTGAGGGCAAGACGCTGACGGCGACCTTGCCGGCCTGCGTGGCGGCCATGGCCGGCATTCCGGTACACGTGATTACCGTTAATGACTACCTGGCACAGCGAGATGCAGATTTGATGGCACCCCTCTACAAGCTATTGGGTTTGAGCGTTGCGGCGGTCACAGAGGAAAACTCCGATCTGGATGTTCGCCGTAAGGCCTATCGCTGTAATGTGACATATTGCACAAACAAGCAACTCGCCTTCGACTACCTTAGAGATCGAGTGACGATGGGGTATCGCCGTTCAGAGCTTCGCCGGCAGGTTTATGAGCTTCGGCCCGGCGCTGCCCGATCGCCGCTGCTGTTGCGAGGTTTGTGTTTTGCCATCGTGGACGAAGCTGACAGTGTGTTGATCGACGAAGCGCGGACACCGCTGATTTTATCGCGGCCGGTTGACGGACAATTTGGTGAGGACGTCTATCAGCAAGCTTTGGTATTGGCAACCAGACTAGATGCGGATCGTCACTTTAGCGTTAAGCGGCGTGAACGTAGCGTGATGATCACTGCAGCGGGCAAGTCGCGACTGAGTGAATTGGCGCAGGACATGCCCAAATTTTGGCAACGCGTGCGTCGCCGAGAGTTGTTGGTTACACAAGCGCTGAGTGCATTGCATGTATATGCGCGTGATCAGCACTACTTGGTTCGCGACGGCAAGGTGATGATCGTTGATGAGAATACCGGCCGGGTAATGGCCGATCGTTCTTGGGAAATGGGTATGCATCAAATGGTGGAAACGAAAGAAAACTGCGAGGTGACGCCAGGGCGAGAGGCCATGGCGAAAATCACCTATCAGCGGTTTTTTCGCCGTTACCTGCGTTTTGGTGCGATGAGCGGCACGGCAACCGAAGTGGCAGGAGAACTTTGGTCCGTTTACGGCTTGCGTGTGGTCAAGGTGCCTAGCCATAAGCCTATCCAGCGGCGCGCTGAACCGGGCCGGATTTACTTGACGGCCCAGGACAAGTGGCGCGCGATTGTTGCCAGCGTTAAGTCGATGCACGCTCAGCAGCGGCCGGTCTTGATCGGTACCCGCTCGGTGGAAGCCTCGGAACAACTCAGCGCTTTGTTGATGGTCGCCGGTTTAGAGCACCGTGTACTGAATGCCCGCAATGACGAGGAAGAGGCTGAAATCATTGCCGATGCCGGTGAGGCCGGTCGAATCACAGTCGCCACCAATATGGCGGGTCGGGGCACCGACATCAGTTTGGGTGCCGGCATTCGGGAACTCGGTGGCTTGCACGTGATTGCCACCGAGCGCAACGAAGCTCGTCGGGTCGACCGGCAGTTGTTTGGCCGCTGTGGCCGGCAGGGTGACCCGGGTAGCTACGAAGCTATCTTATCCCTGGAAGATGAGATTCCGGCCCTCTATGCGCCGCGACCAATCAAACTGCTGTTGTATAGGCTGATCCGCTCGAATGCGCCCTTTGCCCAGCGCCTGGGCGCGGGCTGCATTCGTCTGGCGCAGTCGAAGCTAGAGCGCCGCCATGCTCGCATTCGCCGTGATTTGATCAAGATGGATCAGCGGCTCGGCGATGTGCTGGCTTTTACCGGACCCATGGAATGATTTTTTGCGACCGAAAGTTTTTACCCATGCGGGACTTAATCGGCGCGTCCATCGTCGGTTTATTTGCCATGAGCGCGAGCGCCATCGAAGTGCCAGAACTTGATTGTGTCATCGAGCCGCATATGGTGATCGATCTGAGTAGCCGCACCGATGGCATCGTCGAAAAGATTAAGGTCGAGCGCGGGGATATCATTCAAGCCGACCAGGTGCTGGTGGAATTGGAATCCAGTGTCGAGCAAGCCGCCGTTGAATATGCGCGCGTAGCCGCGGCCGCCCAAGCAGATGTTCTGGCGAGCGAGGTCAGTAGAAATTTCGCGCAACGTCGGCAGGGCCGAGTGGCATCCTTGTATCGCGATCAAGCGGTGTCTTCGGATCAGCTGGACGAAACGGAAACTGAGGCGAGACTCAGCAAGCTGAATTACCAGCAGGCCAAAGAGCGTAACCGCCTGGCGCAACTGGAATTGCGCCGCGCACAAGAAGTTTTGGGGCGGCATACCTTGCGCAGTCCCATCGACGGTGTAGTGGTGCAACGATTCTTGGCGCCCGGCGAATCGGTGGAAGAGAAACCGATCTTGCGCCTGGCGCAGATTAATCCGCTGCGCGTGGAGGTCATTGTTCCCGTCAGTTACTTTGGTGCTATTGAAATCGGTCAGGTCGCCAATGTGATGCCGGAACGTCCCATGACCGGCTCGTACCGAGCCGAGGTTACGGTGGTGGATCGGGTGGCGGATGCCGCCAGCGGTACCTTCCGCGTGCGCCTGAGCTTGCCCAACCCCGACCATAAATTGCCCAGTGGTCTCAATTGCCTGGTGCGCTTTTTGCCGAAGCCGGCCCTATCCGCGGCCAATACCACGACCCCGCCGAGTACAACACCGGCTGAATCGGAACAACTCCCGGGGTCCGCAAGTGCTGAGCCAAGCACGGCGAAGATTATCGACGATTCCCCTTCACAAGTTTATCTTGCGCGCGTCGGTTTAACGGCGAACGACGTCGTGGGCCGTTCGTTGCCAGAGCATGTGCCAGTTGAAAAGCAACCAGCAACTGAGTCAACCGCCGGCGGCACGATTCCGCGTGACCTCAGCGGGTTGCGTGCTTCGACCCAAGCGCCAAAGACCGTGGCAGCCTGTCAGACCATAGGCCCCATCGACGATTTCGCGCGGGCCCGCCGACTGAGAACAGCCCTGACCCAAGGGACTGCACGCGCCAGCCTGCGCGAGGAAACAATCGCCGCGAAAAGTGGGTTCATCGTGGCGTCCACTCAGCAGGGTGATATCGCTGGGGCTAAGGCCTTGGCGGAACAAATGCAGGCTGCAGGATTGACCGACATGTTTGTGTTCGGTCGCGGTCCGCATACGGGCAGGGTGTCTCTGGGCCTTTACAACAAAGAATCCTGGGCAACGGATCGCGTGCGCGAGGTGCGGGCCGCCGGTTTTACCGCGGAATTGTTACCACGTAGTCGCGCAACCACGCGCTATTGGCTTGAGGTTTCTGATTCATTGACCAATGCCGCGAGCCGACAAGAATTGCCTGCCAGTACCCGCGATCTGTTGGCGGGGGTGCCCATCGCCAAAGCCGAGTGTCCGCGGACGCTGGCTTCAGTTCGCTAAATCCCAAAACCACATCTTCAGCCAAGCTACCTGAGTCGGTGGGACTTTGGTCTGCGGTGTGGTGGCTGTGCTAGCCAGGCCGGGTGCCTAACAACTTCACATAAGCCTAGCAGCAATGTGCGCAATTGTGAGCGCCCGCAGCGTATTTCTGTGCCCAAGTGCCTAATATTGCAGGCGTTGTTGATCGTTCCATTGGTCGAGGTTGCTGTTGCGATCCCACGCCGGAAATTTGTGCTTCATCCGCAAGCATGCACGGGCCTGTCTGGGTCGTGCCGTGACGCTTAACCATGTCCGGAAATTACCGCTGTGCTGAAGCGTAAGCGCTATAGCTGTGGTGATGTGACCACGCGTCCGTTCATGGAGGAAATGGAGCGGCGCCTACTCATGTCGGCGGATGTCGTCGGTGCTTTAGTCGACAATGCGGTTTACCAGGATGCGGAGCAGCCGGATAAAGATTCGATTCATCTGGTTGAGTACGATCAAGTAGAGCACACCGAAGCGGCAGAACATCAAAGTCGCGAACTCATTATTCTTGATGCGTCCACACCCGACTATGAGAGCCTACTAGCCGACCTAACGGGTCAAGCCGAGGGTGATCGTTTATTCGAATACGCCGTACTCGATCCGAACGAAGACGGCATTCAGCAAATCACTAATCTGTTGTCAAACTATACCGATCTCGATGCCGTGCACATTGTTGCTCACGGCGATCAGGGTAGTGTCAAACTGGGTAGCGGCGTACTGGACTACGATTCACTGGTAGAAAGCGCTCGCGACATCGAATCTTGGGGGAGCGCATTCACCGCCGATGGTGACTTGCTCATTTATGGTTGCAATCTTGCGGCTAATGAAGCCGGTCGGGAATTAGTCGACGTATTGGCCCGATTGACAGAAACGGATGTAGCTGCCAGCGAAGATTTAACGGGTGCTGATTCGCTGGGCGGTGATTGGGATCTTGAGTATCAAGTGGGCCGGGTCGAATCTGATGTCGCCGTCAGTGCGTCAGCACAAGAAAGTTGGGAGAACGTACTCGCTACATTCACGGTTAACACAACCGACGACACGGTCAATGCAAATCCGGGTGATGGCAATGCCCTCGACGCGATGGGAAATACCAGTCTGCGCGCGGCAATTCAGGAAGCCAATGCGCTCGGTGGCGCACATACGATCAGTCTAGGTGCCGGGACTTATACCTTGACCGTTGGGGCGCAACTAGAGGACAACGCTGCACAAGGCGATCTAGACATTCTCGCCGACATCACCATTGTTGGCGAAGACGCCGCCACCACGATCATCGACGGTAACTTGGCCTATCGTGTATTCGATGTTGTGTCGGGCAGCCTGACCATGTCTGACGTCACGGTCACTGGAGGGTCAGAAGGCAATGGTGCCGGCATCGATGTTTCCTCGGGTAGCAGCTTGAATCTAGAACGGGTGGTGATAAGCAACAATATCGCGTCTTCTACCGGTGGCGGGATTAACAACGCTGGCACTTTGCTACTGAACGAAGTGCGCGTTACCAACAACCAGGGCAACTTCGGTGGCGGCATCACCAATGATGGTACCGCGACAATTACCAATAGCCTTATAGATGCGAATACCGGAGACTTTGGCGGCGCGATTCGAAATAACAATGTGATAACGCTAGAAAACGTTACGATTAGCGGTAACACAGCAAACAGCCAAGGCGGCGGGTTACTCAACAGTAACGCGGATGCAACCCTAGTTAATGTAACGATGACCGAAAATCGGTCTGCTCAAAGTGGAGGTATTCACGAAACGACCGGCGGCACGAGAACTTATCTGACCAATACCATTGTCGCTGGTAATACCTTGCTCGATGGTACGACTCCGTCCGATGCGGGCGGCGGCATTGACAGCCAGGGCTACAACATTATTGGCAACACCAGCGGCTCAAGTGGATGGATTGCCAGTGACCTGCAGAATGTTTCGCCGTCGCTGGGTCCGTTGGCAGACGGTGGCGGCTATACGCCGACTCACGCCTTGTTGGTCGGTAGTCGGGGTATCGACGAGGGTACCGCCACGGGTGCGCCGACTAGTGATCAACGCGGTGGGTTACGCGACGTGAGTGTCGACATCGGTGCATTTGAATATGGTGCCGTGGTGAACCAAGCCCCAACGAATCTTTCCAGCGGGATTGAAATCAATACAGACGGTGGCAATGACACCTATCTACATGCGAACGATGGCGGCGCGATTTTTAATGGCCTTACCAGCCTGACGGTTGAAACCGCTTTTCAATTTGATGGCACACCGCTGTCAAGCTCAGTGCCGTTGGTGAGCTACGCCAACTCAACCATCTTTAATGAGGTGGTGGTTGCCGTGATGCCGGCGAATACAATTCATTTGGTAATTGGGAACGCCGGAATCACGACCACTCAGGCTTACCCGCAACTGCTTGATGGCAAATTGCATCATATTGCCGTGTCATGGGACAACACCAATGGTGATGTTGCCGTATTTCTTGACGGCGAACTGGTAGAGCGATTCGCTGGCTTGAGAGCCGGCTATACCATTACCGGACCCGGTGAGATGGTGCTGGGCCAAGATCAAGACACCCTGTTGGGTGGTTTTGCACCGAATCAAGCGTTTCACGGCACCCTACATGACGTGCGTATCTGGAATGAAGTGCGCAGTGTCGAAGAGATTGCCCTGAACTATCAGCACAAGATTGATGCTTCGTCAATTCCCACAGGGCTTGTTGCGAATTGGCAAATGGATGGTTTCAACGGCTCAAGTGAGATAGTCGAAATCGTCAGCGGCAACAATCTGACTGTGGGCGACTCCGGCACTGGAGGCTCCTGGGTTGAAAGTACACCCGTCAGTGGGCTTTCAGTCGACGAAAACAGTGCCAACGGAACAAGTGTTGGCTTCGTGGTTCCGAGCGACCCGGATACGCACAACGATATCCTCAGCGATGGTTCATTTCTGGAAGCGCCCGATCCCGGCGGAGGAGCCGTGTATTCGGCTGGACAAAACTTTGGCGACTGGACGGTAAGCTTCGGTGATATCAATCTATTGGGCACCGCAGTCGAAGCACCGCCGGCCGGCGGCTGGAGTGTCGAACTCAACGGCACGATAGCGGGGGCCATAGAACAAACGATTCCTACCGAAGTGGGCCAGCAGTATCAGGTTACTTTTGCGTTTGCAGGCAACTGGAATTTGGGTGATGCGGTTAAAGATATGCGCGTCTCTGCCGGTGGACAATCAACCGACTTTTCCATAACCGAACCCGCCGGTTGGAGCCAGTCGAACATGCTCTGGGAGCACCGTAGTTTCACCTTTACTGCGGATTCCACAAGCACCTTACTGCGATTTGAAACGCTTGACGCTGGCAACACTGGGCCGATCGTTGGAAACATCCATGTTGTGGAAATTCCCGCGGCAATCCAGACAATCCTAGACAATGATTCGACGCTCAACTACGACGCAGCGACCGGTAAGTTTTACAAAGTCGTTACCGCCGGAACAGACTGGACAACTGCACAGACGAACGCCAGTGCGGATCTTTTGAACAGTGTTGCGGGAAATTTATCTACCATTCGTTCCGCGGCGGAAAATTCCTATTTGCAACAACTGTTACAGGCGAATTCAGTTAGTGGGGCATGGATAGGTGGCAGCGATGCGACGGCGGAGGGGACCTGGAGCTGGCAGGACGGCTCCGATGAGGTTTTCTACACGGGGGGCGCGGCGCCACAGGGTGCGTTTGAAAATTTTGGGAGCTTTGAGCCAAGCGGCGGAGTAACAGAAAACCACGCTGAACTCGTCGCAATAAATGGTGAGTGGAATGACCTGGATGGCGGCGCGACGCGAGCTTACATTGTCGAGTGGGATGCCAACGAAGTACTGAGTGGCTTTACATTCACGCTAACTGATGACGCCGGTGGCCGCTTTGCGATTGACAGTTCAACAGGTGAGATCACTGTTGCTGATGGGTCGCAGCTCGACTACGCAACGAATACCTCTCACAACGTCACAGTTGAAGTCACAGACTCCGCTGGAGCGGCCTATTCAGAAGTCTTGACCATTAACGTCACCGGCAGCGATGAAGCAATTGCATTTGCAACCGGCTTTGTTACGACCTGGCAGACCGATAATCCGGGTACGTCCGCTGCTGACACGATCACCATTCCAATCGGCACTGGCACGACAGACTTCACTGTGTACTGGGGCGATGGCACAAGCTCGGCGCACACCGGCGGTCCGGTCAGTCACACGTATGCAACGGCGGGTACCTACACGGTAGCGATTGTGGGCGATTTCCCGGGCGTAAACTTTGACGGCGGCGGTGACGGCAACAAACTGCTGAGCATCGAGCAGTGGGGCAACATTGCCTGGCAAGATCTGGATGATGCCTTTGATGGCGCCAGCAACCTGTTAATCAATGCCAGTGATGCGCCTGATCTTAGTGGCGTTACCGATCTGACTGAAATGTTCAAGGACGCGGTCAACGTGAATGCTGACCTAAGCAGTTGGGATACATCAAGCGTTACTAACATGACCCGAATGTTCTATGGGGCCAGCTCATTCAACCAAGATATCAGTAGCTGGGACACCTCAAATGTCACTTCGATGAATGGCATGTTCTATGGCGCCAGTTCGTTTAATCAGAATATTGGCAGTTGGGATACGACAAGTCTAACGAATGTTGGAAACATGTTCCGTAACGCGACTGCCTTTAATCAGGATATCGGCGCTTGGGATACGTCTAATGTGACAAGTATGATCGGTACTTTTTCGGGCGCGACAAGCTTCAATCAAGACATCGGTGCATGGAATACCAGCAGCGTAACCAGTATGGCGTCGATGTTCGCTGGCGCGACGTCATTCAACGGCGACATTAGCGCTTGGGACACTTCCAATGTGACGAGCATGGAGTCGATGTTTCAAGACGCGATCTTGTTCGATCAGAATATCGGCGGCTGGGATACCAGCGGCGTCACTAACATGCGTAACGTGTTCTGGAATGCCGATGGTTTCAATCAAAATATCGGTGCTTGGGATACTTCCAGTGTGACGAACATGGCTAATATGTTCCGGGAAGCCGACCTGTTCAACCAGGCAATCGGCGGGTGGAATACATCCGGTGTTACGGTCATGGCGCACATGTTCAACGGTGCCTTGAGCTTTAATCAGGATATCGGTACCTGGGATACCTCGGCTGTAACCAAGATGGAGCATATGTTCCGCTCCGCGGCAGCGTTTAATCAAGATATTAGCGGTTGGAATACAGCAGCCGTTACCGATATGCGATGGATGTTTCAGTCCGCGAGCTTGTTTAACCAAAACATCTCTGCATGGGATACGTCCAGTGTTACCAATATGTCATTCATGTTCGGCAACGCAAGTTCGTTTAACCAGGATATTGGTGCCTGGGATACGTCGAGCGTCACTAGTATGTACGCAATGTTCTACAACGCGGGCGTTTTTAATCAAAACGTTGGTGCGTGGAATACTACGAATGTCACGATCATGGAAAGTATGTTCCAGGGGGCGAATGCCTTTAACCAGAATATCGGTGCATGGGACACCTCCAATGTCGTGGATATGGCCTACATGTTCTATCTGGCCAATTCATTTAATCAGGATATCGGCAGTTGGAATACGAGCAATGTGACTGACATGCAAGGTGTGTTTCTTGGTGCGAGCGCATTTAATCAAGATGTTGGCGGTTGGAACACGTCAAACGCAACAAACATGACTAGCATGTTCCGAAACGCTGTTAGTTTTGATCAGAATCTGGGCGCCTGGGATATCTCAAACGTCACTGTCATGACCAACATGCTCGATAACACCAATCTGTCAATAGCTAACTACGATGCGACATTGACAGCTTGGGCAGCACAAACTGTGCAATCGGGTGTCACGCTCGGCGCTGCTGGTCTGCGCTATAGCCTGTCGGCCGCCGACCGCCAGTCCCTGATTGATGATGATGGCTGGACCATCATCGATGCCGGCAGCGACAGCGTAATCACTATCGAATTCGCCAACGCCACTTACAGCGCTGCTGAAAATGCCGGGACGATGACGATAACTTACACTGTCACCTCGAACATCGTCAGTACGACAGACAAGGACTTCACTTTTACGATCACAGGTGGCACGGCCACGTCCGGCTTGGATTACACATTTGCAACGCCGGTGACGATCACCGTGTTGGCGGGTGATTACACAACGCCGGTCGTGCAATCCCAGGTGATTACTCTGAACGACGATGGTGCCAACGAACCCGATGAAACCATCAATCTGGCGTTGGCTGCCGCGAATGGCGAAAAGGATGTCGAGTTCGGGCCACAGACGATCGCGGTTGCGACGATCCTAAATGATGACTACAACAGCTTACCCGTTGCCAATACAGATACGCTAAATACGAATGAAGATGAATCGCTGATCATTGACCCGATTGCGAATGACACCGATGCTGATGGAGACAGCATCAGCGTTGTCGAGTTCACGCAGCCAACGAACGGGACCGTGATCGATAACGGTGACGGCACGCTAACCTATACGCCCAATGCCGATTACACGGGTTCTGACTCGTTCGACTACATCATCACCGACACGGTTTCAGGTCTCCAGCATTACTGGGCACTCGATGGCGATGCTGCCGACACAGCGGGAAGCGCACACGGCACGGTGAATGGAGCAACGACGGTCGCTGGTGATACCGGCAACGGTCTCCAGTTCAACGAGACCAGTGATCACATAGTGATCCCCGACGTGACGTATGGCGCCGAGTTCTCGATCGCATTCGAATTCAAGCTCGACGACAATTCTGGGTCGCTGTTCCAGTACCTATACAGCCACGGTGATATTAATGCTGCGAACAGCGTTAACATTTTCATCAATGAAGATTCGCACGGTACGGATCCCAATGTATTGAGAACCGTTATTCGTGACGGCGACGACACGCTCGACAATTCGGCACTGCAGTTCGATATTAGCAGCATTGTGGGCGATGGCCAGTGGCACACGTACACGGCAACCGTCGGTGCCAGCGGTATCGAAGTCTTTCTTGATGGTGTTTCACAGGCGAGCGACCTTTCTCGTGGCGTAGACGGCGTTAACCCGGCTGGCAATTTGTATCTCGGTCAAAACTACACCGGCAATCCGGACCGATTCTATGGCGGCGCACTCGACTCTCTTCAGATCTACGACAATGCGTTCGACGCGACCAAAGTCGCCGATCTCAACGCGAAGACACATTACGGGACGGTTAATATTACCGTCGATCCGGTCAACGATGCGCCGGTGCTCACGATTCCTGCCGGCACAACGGCATATTTTGAGGGTGGCTATCAGATCATCACGCCGTCCGTCAGTCTGACAGATCCGGATAGCACCGACTTCGATGGTGGACAACTGACCGTGACAATTTCTGCGGGCGGCGAGGCAACGGACGACCTGTACATTTTCACGACCGGCAACATCCTAGCTTCCGGATCCAATCTTTCCTACGACTTTGGCAGCGGGCTGGTAGCGATCGGCACCATCAGCGGAGGCAACGGTGTCGGCGATCCGTTGATCGTCGACTTTAACGCCAATGCCACGGCCACCGCCATCGAGGATGTGATCGAACAGATCTTTTTCCGCAACCCATCCGACGATCCGTCAACGGTATCTCGAACCATTGATTTCCAGATCACCGACGGCGACGGCGGCACGAGCGCCGTTCAGTCCCGCACGATTGCCATCAATGCAATCAATGATGCGCCGGTCATCACTGGTATCGATGGCGAAGTACTCAGCTACTCGGAAGGCGACGGTGCTGTCGTCATGGAGCAAGGCGGAGACGCACTTGTCACGGATCCCGATTCAAGCGATTTTGATGGCGGCACGCTGATTGTCGAGGTCGATTTTGGTTTGCAGGCCGGCGAGGATGTCGTGGCAATCCGCAATCAGGGTGCCGGTGCCGGTCAGATCGGTATCAGCGGCAGCAACGTCACCTATGGTGGAGTCATCATCGGCAGCTTTGTCGGCGGAACGGGTGTTACACCGCTCACGGTGACGTTCAACGCGAGTGCGACGCCGACTGGAGTGAGTGCGCTCGTCAACAACATTACCTACGAAAACACTAACACGGACAATCCGATTGAGGGGACACGTAGCGTCGTGTTCGACGTCACTGATGGCGACGGAGGCATGTCGGGTACCCAGAACGTACTCATCAATGTGACAGGAGTTAACGATCAGGCGATAGCCGATCTCGACGGGGCGGACGGCATCGGTTTCGATTTCGCGACAAGCTTCACCGAGGGCCTTGGCGCCGTCAATATCACCGACAGCGATGCCACTGTCAGCGATGTAGACAATATTGATTTCTTCAGCATCGGTATCAACCTATTCGGCAACTTAGATGGTGCGGCTGAAACGATTACCGTCGCAGGCATCTCTTTCGCGTATGGTTCGAGCAGTGTCGTAGTAAGCACACTGGGCAGTACCGATTTCAATATCGATTTCGATGGCTCCGGCTTTACGATTACAAACGATGCCGGGGGCAATATTCCACAAGCGGATCTTGAGTTACTCATCCGTGGGATTACCTATGAAAATTTGGATGCCAATCCAACGGCTGGTGATCGAACAATTGACATCATCCCTGAGGATGGTGATGGTCTAAATGGCATCGGCTCGACCAGCACTATTACGGTGGTTGCACAAAATGATGCCCCAATACTCACCCTGTCCGGTGCGACGCTCAACTACGATGAAAACGATCCCGCTACGCCGATTGATTCTGGAATTCTGATCTCAGATCCCGACAGCAGTAACTTTGATGGCGGGCAACTTGTTGTTGACGTCCCGGTTAATGGCAGTGGGTCTGACCGAATCGAAATTCGCGATGAGGGCATGGGTGCCGGACAAGTTGGGGTCATTGGCAGTGACGTTTATTATGGCGGCGTGCAAATAGGTAGCTTCACCGGTAGTGGTGCGCCGTTGCGTGTGACGTTCAATGCGACGGCGGATGCGAGTTCCGTTCAAGCAGTCGCGCAAAACATAACTTTCAGGAATCTTTCGGACACACCTTCTACTGCCGACCGCACTGTTCGCTTTGTCGTCACCGATGGTGACGGTGGCACCAGCACCGCGCAAATGACCACCGTTTTTGTTAATGCGTTGGACGATGCACCTGAACTAGACCTAGACGCGGACAATTCTTCATCGACCGGCTTGAACTTTAGTAGCACATGGGTTGAAGGTAGCGGTCAGGTTGCAGTTGCAGATAGTGACGCCACTTTGATAGACATTGACAGCACCAATCTGATTTCGATGACTGTCACCATCACGAATATCATCGATATTTCAGCTGAGACTTTATCGGCAGATACAACCGGAACGTCAATTGTCGCTAATTACGACTCGGCAACGGGCATTTTGACCTTGACCGGGGTCGATACGGTTGAAAACTATGAGCAAGTGTTACGCACAGTTGCCTATGACAACACCGCATCGAACCCGAACTCAGCTGACCGCTCTATTTCCTTTGTTGCGCAAGATGCAGCAAATTCAAGCCTTGTTGCTACCACCACTCTGACCATGTCTGCTGGTGCAAATATGGGGCTCGTTGGCCACTATCAACTTGATGAAGGCTCGGGAAACATTGCTGTAGACAGTTCCGTATATGGTTGGGATGGTAGCCATGCTGGGCCTACCGACCCTGTCCATGTTGCTGGCCACATAGGCAGTGGCGCACTCGACTTTTCCGGCGATTTCGATGTGGTTGAGGTTGCTGATGCGCCAGACGGTCATCTCGATTTCGGTGCCGGCGACTTTACAGTGAGTTTCTGGTTAAACACAACGCAAGTTCCATCTGGTGAAGCTCGTCTAATTGGTAAGCAAACTGGCGGCGCATCGCCTGGTTTCGTGTTCTTTACTGATTCCTTCGGTGAACTGATCTTCGCTGTCAATGACGGCAGTCAAATCGTGGCTTTAGCAGACGGTGGCTCAAATCTGGACGGCGATTGGCACCACGTCACGGGTCTGCGTGTTGGTAATCTATTTGAGCTATATATCGATGGGGCATTAGTCGGCTCTCAGACACTAGCGATTGGCAGCATCGATAACAGCGCTAACTTGGTTTTCGGAGCAAGCGCCTTTGAATACGATGGTCTTCTTGACGATATTCGTCTCTACGATGAAGCAATAACGCCGGGTGAGATTGACGACCTAGCCAATCCACCGGCAATCGATCTCGATGCCAACAATTCTGCAGCAGCAGGCATTGATTTTTCGACTTCGTGGACAGAAGACACTGCGCCAACCCTGATAGCAGACAGTGATGCAGTGCTAGCGGATGCCGATGATGCGAATTTAACCTCGTTGACCGTCACGATCACAAACCTACTGGATGGAACTTTAGAGGTGCTTGATGCTGACGTAACAGGAACATCAATTACGACAAACTATGACTCAGCTACCGGCGCGCTAACTCTAACGGGCAGCGATTCTGTCGCAAACTATCAGCAGGTACTGCGCACAATTACCTACAATAATTCATCGGATACGCCAGATACGACAGACCGAATTATTGAATTCATCGTATCCGATGGTACTTCGTCGAGCGCGGTTGCCACGACCACCCTGACTATGTTTAGTGCCAACGACGGCGGTCGAATAGATCTCGATGCTGACGACTCCAGTGGAGCGCTGGTATGGGACTATCAAACTACGTTTACCGAGAATGGCCCTGCGATCAATATCGCCGATATCGATGTCACAGTCACCGACCCGGATAGCAGTGTACTGCATCGCTTGACGGTATCAATATCAAATCTGCTGGACGGCGCCAATGAAATACTGGCCGCCGATACCACCGGTACCAGTATCGTCGCAAGCTATGATTCCGCTACCGGTGTTTTAACCTTAGACGGAACTGATTCACTCGCGAACTACCAGCAGGTACTGCAGACGGTCACGTATGAAAACACCTCAGATACACCTGATACGACCGACCGATCAATTGCATTTATCGGGTCGGGCCCAGGCACCATTCCGAATAATTTTACCAACGTTGCTTACACAACGGTTCAAATAGTTGCGACAGATGACGCCCCTGTAATTACAAGCGATGGTGGGAATGCCACGGCAAACCTTAACGTCCTTGAGAATACGATAGCTGTTACAACTGTCACCGCATCGGATCCGGAAGGCGACGGCATCACCTACAGCATTAGCGGTGGCGCCGACGCATTATTGTTTGACATCGATAGCGTGACTGGCGAATTAAGTTTCAAAGTTGCGCCTGATTTCGAAAATCCCGCTGATTCAGGTTTAGACAATACTTACGAGGTAGAGGTTACGGCCACAGCAAACGGCGAAGTTGACGCACAACTAATTAGTGTCAACGTAACTGATGCAGATGAAATCGCACCAGTTGTAACAGTAACTGGAATAAGCACCACCGATACTACGCCACAGCTAGCAGGTACCGTTGACGATCCCACGGCAACCGTTCAAGTGACTGTCGACGGGAACACTTATGCTGCTACCAACAATGGTGATGGCACCTGGATTTTAGCCGACAATAGCATTACACCAGCCCTAGCTGATGGCACTTATGACGTGTCCGTCACTGCCACCGATGGGGTGGGCAATGTCGGAACCGATGCCAGCGTCAATGAGCTGACAATTGATACCACAGCACCCGTTGTGACAGTTACCGGGGTTTCAACGGCAGACAACACCCCCGCACTCACTGGTACTGTCTCCGATCCCACCGCAACGATCCAAGTTACCGTGAACGGCAACACTTATGCCGCTACCAACAACGGTGACGGCACATGGACGCTCGCCGACAATAGCATTGCACCAGCGCTGGCCGATGGCACTTATGATGTCAGTGTCACCGCCATCGACGGGGTGGGCAATGTCGGCAATGATGCCAGCGTTGATGAGTTGGTTGTCGACACCACCGCACCGGTGGCAACCGTTACGGGTATCACCACCGCTGACAACGCACCCGCGTTGACTGGCACGGTTTCTGACCCAACTGCTTCGATACAGGTGACGGTTGATGGCAACACCTATGCCGCCACCAACAATGGCGATGGTACTTGGACGCTAGCGGACAACAGCATTGCACCGGCCCTGACCGACGGCACCTATGACGTCAGTGTCATTGCCACCGATGGAGTCGGCAACGTCGGCACCGACGCATCGGTCGATGAACTGGTCATTGATACGACCGCACCGCTTGTAACCATCACCGGGTTAAGCACCGCCGACAATACGCCTGCGTTGACCGGCACGGTCAACGATCCTAGCGCGACGATCCAAGTCACCGTGAACGGCAACACCTATGCCGCCATCAACAACGGCGATGGCAGCTGGACGCTCGCCGACAACAGCATCGCACCGGCCCTGACCGACGGCACCTATGACGTCAGTGTCACTGCCACCGATGGAGTCGGCAATGTCGGCACCGACGCATCGGTTAATGAACTGACCGTTGATACCACTGCACCGGTTGTTACAGTCACCGGGGTTTCAACGGCAGACAACACTCCCGCGCTCACTGGTACTGTCTCCGATCCCACCGCGACGATCCAAGTCACCGTGAACGGCAACACCTATGCCGCCACCAACAACGGCGATGGCACTTGGACCTTGGCCGATAACACGATTGCACCAGCCCTAGCCGATGGTACTTATGATGTGTCGGTCACCGCCATCGATGCCGTAAGCAATGTCAGCACCGATGCCTCGGTCAATGAACTGACGGTGGATACCACCGCACCGGTGGTCACCATCACAGGGCTGACGACTGCGGATAACACGCCGGCTCTCACCGGTACGATCAACGATGCTACCGCTGCCGTTCAAGTGACGGTTGACGGCAACACCTATGCGGCGACCAACAATGGTGATGGCACTTGGGCTCTGGCTGACAATGCCATTGCCCCTGCTTTATTAGATGGCACCTATGATGTCTCGGTCAGTGCAACTGACGGCGTCGGTAATGTTAGCACCGATGGCAGTGTTGATGAGCTGGTTGTGGATACGACTGCACCAGTGGTCACGATTACCGGACTAACGACTGCTGACAACACCCCGGCACTCACCGGTACGATCAGCGACCCGACTGCGACTATCCAAGTCACGGTCGATGGCAATACCTATGCCGCCACCAACAATGGCGACGGCACTTGGACCTTGGCCGATAACACGATTACACTGGCATTGCTGGATGGTACTTATGATGTGTCAGTCTCGGCGACTGATGGCGTCAGCAACATCGGCACCGATGCTTCGGTTGACGAATTGGTCGTCGATACGACTGCGCCAGTGGTCACCATCACGGGCCTGAATACATCGGACAACACCCCAGCTTTAACCGGTACGGTCAGTGACCCGACGGCTTCTATACAAGTCACTGTCGACGGTAACACCTATGCTGCCACCAACAATGGTGATAGCACGTGGACGCTAGCGGACAACAGCATTGCACCGGCCTTAGCTGACGGCACTTACGATGTCAGCGTCACTGCTACCGACGGGGTGGGCAATGTCGGGACGGACGCAAGTGTCAATGAGCTGACTGTTGATACGACGGCTCCGGTCGTGACTATCACCAGCCTGAGTACCGCCGACAATACGCCTGCATTGACCGGCACGGTCAACGATCCCAGCGCGACGATCCAAGTCACCGTGAACGGCAACACCTATGCCGCGACTAACAACGGGGATGGCACCTGGACGCTGGCGGATAACGCCATTGCGCCGGCACTGGCCGACGGCACTTACGATGTGAGCGTCGCGGCTGCGGATAGCCTGGGCAATGCTGGCAATGATGCCAGCGTGAACGAATTAGTCGTCGACACCACTGCACCGGTGGTCACCATCACGGGGCTGACGACTGCGGATAACACGCCGGCTCTCACCGGCACGGTCAACGATCCAACCGCCACCATCCTAGTGACGGTCGATGGCAATACCTATGCCGCCACCAACAACGGTGATGGCACCTGGACCTTAGCCGATAACAGCATCGCGCCGGCACTAGCCGATGGCACTTATGATGTCTCAGTCACCGCCACCGATGCCTTGAGCAATGTCGGCACCGATGCCAGTGTTAACGAACTGACCGTCGATACTACCCCGCCGATTGTCACGGTGACAGGAATTTCCACCGCAGATAATACGCCTGCGTTAACCGGCACGGTCAACGACCCGACAGCAACCGTCCAAGTGACCGTGAATGGCAACATCTACGCGGCGACGAATAACGGTGATGGCACTTGGACACTGGCCGATGACAGCATCACGCCTGCCCTGGCCGATGGTACTTACGATGTCTCGGTCACTGCGACTGATGCCGTGGGTAATGTTGGCACGGATGCGTCGGTTGATGAGTTGGTTATCGATACCACGGCGCCAGTGGTAACCGTGACTGGGGTTTCCACCGCAGATAACACCCCAGCATTGACCGGCACCGTTTCGGATCCAACTGCGACCATTCAAGTCACCGTGAACGGCAACACCTACGCGGCCACCAACAACGGGGATGGCACCTGGACCTTGGTCGATAACACGATTGCACCGGCGCTGGCCGATGGCACCTACGACGTCAGTGTGACGGCCACCGACGGCGTGGGTAACGCGGGCACGGATGTGAGTGCTAATGAATTGACGGTGGACACCACAGCACCCGCCGTAACCGTCACGAGCCTGACCACCATCGACAACACCCCAGTCTTAACCGGCACGGTGGACGACTCATCGGCGACCATCGCTGTCATGGTGAATGGCAGTAGCTACGCAGCAACGAATAATGGCGATGGTACGTGGACACTGGCTGATAACAGCATCGCGCCCGCGCTCGCTGATGGAACCTATGACGTTGTGGTCACGGCTACGGATATTCTCGGTAATGTGGGTACCGATTCTTCGATCAATGAATTGACTGTCGATACGACCGCGCCGGTAGTTACCGTATCGGCTTTGACGACTACGGACTACACACCTGCGCTAAATGGCACTGTGTCTGATCCGGCAGCCACCGTGCGCGTTACCGTGGGTGGCCAAACCTATATAGCAACCAACAACGGTGACGGTACCTGGACCTTGGCGGACAACATCATCAGTCCTGCGCTGGCTGTGGGCACCTACGATGTGTATGTCACGGCCACGGACCCCGTGGGCAATGTCGGTGTGGATGCGAGTGTTGATGAACTAGTCATCAACAGAGCGAACATCAACCCCGTTGCCATCGATGATGTCTACACCGTGGACGAGGATATGGCATTTACCGCGGTCTTAGGCGTCGATGATCTGTTAATGAACGACAGCGATGGCGATGGTGACCCGCTGGTCGTGAATACGACACCAATATCAGGTCCCACTAACGGCAGTCTGCTACTCAGTGCCGACGGCACCTTCACCTACACACCGAATACGGATTTCAATGGCACGGATAGCTTCAGCTACGAAGTCAGCGATGGCTACGGTGGAACTGCCCAGGCCACAGTGACGATTACGGTCAATCCGGTGAATGATCAACCGACCGCTTTGGGCGAAAGCTTTACCGTTGACGAAGATAACGGGCTGTCTGCCGTAGCCGGTGTTAACGACCTGCTAATGAATGATGCCGACCGCGACGGCGATGCTTTGCGCGTTAATGTGAATCCCGTCGTTGGCCCGAGCAACGGAACCCTGATACTTAATGCGGATGGCAGATTTACCTATAACCCCGCGGCAAATTTCAACGGGAACGACGCCTTTACCTACGAGATTTCTGATGGTAACGGCGGTACCGCGCAAGCCGTCGTGAACATTACAGTTAATCCCATCAATGATGCGCCCGTAGGCGTTGGCGACTCAGTAACCGTGCAGGAAGGTAATTCGGCCTCGATGACAGAGGCGAGTTTGCTGGCTGATGACATAGACGTGGATGGGGATTCCTTAAGTTTGGTGAATTTCACGCAGGCAGCCAATGGTGTCGTGACGCAAAATCCAGATGGCAGCCTCGTCTACACGCCCAATACCGGGTTTACGGGTGTTGACAGCTTCAACTACACCGTTGCCGATGACTCCGGCGCCCAGGATACCGTTCAAGTTCAAGTCACCGTAACCCCGGCCATAGTCATCGATCCCGGCGATGGTGGTGGCACGGGTGGACCGCCCGTTGAGCCGCCGGATCTGCCCGGTGGCGGTTCTGGTGGACAAGGTCCAGGTTCGAATCCTGGTGGAGATGGTGGCGGAACTGAAGGGCCCGGAACCCCTCAACCGGACGAGCCCGATACCTCGGGCGAGACGCTTTTCCCGTTGCCCAGCGGTCTACCGACAACAGTCCCATTTGATGCGCCTGCGATGCCGGCATCGTTCATGGAATCATCGGATGATGATAATTCCCGCGGGCACTCAGCACCGCCCAAGTTTATGTATGACGCCTTGCAAACCATCGAAGGCATGTTCGATGTTGAGTTTGCTGATTTCGGCTTACTGAAACTGAACCAACTGGCCATTTGGGAAGCGTTAGATACGCTCAAGCATGATATGAGCGACCGTGATGACCTTGGGCAAATTGATGGGTCAATGATGGTGCAAATATCCACGGGTACAAGCCTGCTGCTTAGCGCCGGCATCCTAACTTGGGTGTTGCGCGGTGGCGCCCTGGCGAGCGCCTTGCTGTCCACGATGCCGGTTTGGCAGGGGTTTGACCCTTTGCCAGTGCTGTTGGCTCGCAAGCGGCGTCGCGATAAAGACGAAGAAAAGCTTCGGTCTAAGAAGATCTTAAAGGAATCGCATGTCGATCAGCTGTTTGAGGCCGCGGGAATCGACGACGCATCCAAGGCGCGGAGTTGAATTGAGTCATGAGGATTAGCCTTTCGCCCACCCTGCGGATCACCCTTGGCCTGGTCTTCGTCACCCTCAGCCTAATAATGGCTGCCAGCTTTGTTGGGCTCGTTCCGGAAAAGAGCGAAGTGGCGCTGAAGGCGCGCGTGAGCTTCGTCGAGGCGCTGGCGGTGCAATTATCCACGGCCGCATCGCGGACCGATATTCGCTTAATCACTGATACGCTAGAGTCCATCGTTGAGCGCGACGAGAACGTGTTGTCGGCCGCGCTACGCGATAAACACGGCAATATTATTGCCGGCTCCGGTGATCATGAGACGCATTGGGTGCCACATGCCGATGGTCGGTCCACCGAGACCCATGCGCAGGTGCCGATTTTTCAAGCTGAGCGCCGCTGGGGCACCGTGGAAATCAGTTTTGCCAAGCTGGGGACCAGCGGTAGCCTGCTCGACAGAGTCAGAAATTCCCCCTTTAGTCTTTTCGCATTTATCGCCTTAGCCGGCTTCGGTGCCTACTTCATGTTGATGCGCCGCGCCCTCAGGGAGCTGGATCCCAGCGGCGTCATTCCCGAGCGGGTTAAGGCCGCCTTTGATGCCCTTGCCGAGGGTGTGTTGATCATGGATGAGCAGGAGCGAATTGTCTTGGTGAATGGCGCCTTCCTGAAAAATATATGGCAATCAGACAAACCGCTGGCCGGACGTAAGTCCTCAGAACTGAACTGGCGGCAGCTGCAGGGCAACGTGGAACCCGAGGCACTACCCTGGCAGCTTGCCATACGAGACGGGGAGAAGAAAGTGGGGATGCCCCTTAGCGTCCGCACGGTTTCAGGTGAAATGCGCACTTTCATGGTGAACGGCTCACCGATTACCGATGGTGATGGAAAAATCCGCGGGGCCCTGGCGACCTTTGACGACGTGACGGACTTGGAAAAGAAGAACGCCGACCTGCGCAGTGCCATGATCAAGCTGGAAGAAGCCCAGGATGAGGTCAATCGCCAGAATCGCGAATTGCAATACTTGGCAACGCGAGATTCATTAACCGGTTGCTTGAATCGTCGCGCCTACTTTGAGGCAATGGACGAGGCCATTGAAGCCGTTCAACGAGCTGGCGCACCCCTGTGTTGCATGATGCTGGATATTGATCATTTCAAGAAAATCAATGACACGCATGGCCATAGCATGGGCGACAAGGTCATTACGTTAGTTGCCGAGGAATTGGTAGCAGGTTGCCGCGATGTTGATCTGGTGTGTCGCTATGGGGGCGAGGAATTCTGTATTGCCTTGCCGGGCTTATCAATGCAAGAAACTGCGGCAATCGCCGAGCGGATTCGCCAAGGCGTGGCAGGTCTTTCGGAAACGCGCCTTAATTCTGCCCTTAAGGTCACCATCAGTATTGGCATAGCAGAGTTAGCAGCGGCGGGTGGTTCCGGTAAGACCATGATTAAGGAGGCCGACATGGCACTCTATTCGGCCAAGGAGAACGGCCGCAATCGCGTGGTCTGTTGGGATTCCGCGCAAATGACCCTGACCATTCAAAAGGCCGACTTAGAGACGGGTACCGGCGGCATCGTATCAGCGAATACGCAGCTGGTTGACACCACTCCAGCCGATCAGCGATCCGGCAACGTTGTTCAAGTATTGCAGCAGAGAATCAGCGATCTCGAAAACTTGCTGGATGGTCAAGCGATGACGCCGGACAAGCGTGTTGGCTATGACAAGTTGACCGGACTGCCAGACCGTGTGTTGTTCTTTGATCGAGTTTCGCAGTCCATTGCGCGAGCCGCACGATTGGCGCATACCGTAGCGATACTGTATATGGAGATACCAGCTTTTCGCCGCGTCAACGCTGCCTTCGGCGCGGTGGCTGGAGATCAGCTATTGCGTGACTTCGCGGCGCGTATCACCGCATTGTTGCGCGCCAGCGATACGGTGGCGGCACTGGGAGAAAAACGCGATGGCGCTGGGATTTGCCGATTGAGTAAGGAAGAGTTCGCCATCGAACTCGCCGATATTCAAGACCCTGATACCGTCACTTGGATCGTCAGGCGAATATTCAACGGGCTCGTGGAACCGTTTCACATTGAGAATCGAGAAATCTATATCACCTGCAACATCGGTATTGCGCTATACCCCAACGACGCGAATAGCTCCGAAGTTCTAATCAGCAATGCGCGTGTAGCCAGGCAACATACGCGAGATCGGCAAGGCGAAAACACTTACACCTATTATTCGAGCAACATGCATGCTAATGCCATGGAGCAAATGATGCTCGAAGCCCAGTTACGTCAGGCTCTGAAGAATAATGAATTCGTGCTGCACTACCAGCCTAAGCTCGATGTAAATAGCGGTGATGTCGTGTCAATGGAAGCCTTGATCCGCTGGGATCACCCGGACATGGGTATCATTTCGCCCGGCAAGTTTATACCCCTTGCTGAGCAAACCGGTCTTATTAATAGTATCGGTCAGTGGGTTCTGCATGAGGCCTGTCAGCAAGCCCGGCGATGGATTAATGAGGATATCGCGCCCCAATCCATCGCGGTCAATCTCTCTGCGGTGCAACTTCGCGCCGCCGACATCGGTGAACAGATTGTCGCGACCATTGCGGAAGCCGGGCTTAGCAACCACCACATTGAACTTGAGATCACCGAAACGGCCTTGATGCAGGACGTAGAGTTGTCATCACAAGCGCTGCGCGTATTGCACCAGCGTGGACTTGTGCTGTCGGTTGACGACTTTGGTACGGGCTATTCATCCCTGAGTTATTTAAAGCGCTTCAGTGTCGATAGCTTGAAGATCGATCGAAGTTTTATTCGCGATGTTGCCAACAGTGCGGACGACCGAACGGTGGTGTCCGCCATCGTCGCCATGGCCCATCATATGGGGATCCGCGTCGTGGCAGAGGGTGTCGAAACCGCAGATCAGCTGCGGTCACTGACCGAATTGAATTGCGATCAGATTCAGGGCTATTTAATTGCCAGACCCATGCCCGCCGAGGATGCCAGTGACTGGCTCAGAGCGGCGCGCAACCGCGGCCCTATCCCGGGAACCTCCGACACCAGTCGCCTGCCTGTTTTAAGTGATCGCGAACTGGCATCAATGATGTAGTAAGAGGGAGGCAGTGCCCTTTCTTGCTAGTTATCCCTAAAACCATCTCTCACTGGATCAATCAGCACGATCTTTCCGCTGCTGAAATTTTCGATCAGCTCATTGACCAATTGCCGAAAGTCTTTTTCGAAGTTGTCGGCCAGCGGGTGATCGGGTTCTATATAGAGTAGCTTTTTACGACCGTCGTCTGGGTCGGCCCGCTCGACGACCCACTGTTTCTCAACACAGTCACTGACGATTCTAGAAACCGTCGCACGTGGTATTCCCAATGCCGTTGCAATTTCGGCATTATTAGTGGGTCGATTCTCATATAAGGAAATCTGGCCGATATAGTGGCCGATCCGCAAATGGTTAATGGTAGTCGCGCCTTTAAAATGCAACGACAGTAAACTCAATACTTCGCCGATTAGCGACTTCATGTAGTGTGCTGATTTCAGCTCAAGCTTGCTCAATTCTCTGTCCATGTCGGCGAGTTCATGTGCGGCGATTATACCTTCGCACGCTAGGGAATAAATTTATCGCGATGGGACATGCTTGGATCCTCCTCTGTCTGGCAATCGACTTGCCTTGATAGCTTGTTGACATAAACTTTGCCAGGTGCCGGGATAGCATGGGTTTATGGGGGCGCTGCTGGGGCGCCCCAACGAACCTGGATGTTGACCTAAGTCTGCAGGTCACTGATGTTTGCATCACCTGTAAATTTGCGGGTGCCGGGCGATATTGCGTTGTAGGATCGGGGTTGCGATGGTATTTCCGGTAGGATTACTAAGATCTATTCGATGCTAAAACGCGTCAGCATGGCTAGCGTCTATAGATCGAAGTTTGATTTGCGGTAAAAATCTTGCCATCACGGAAGGCCTTCAGATCTTGTTCTCAAATGCTGCAGGCGCGGTTTCCAGCAACCAGCACTGAGCATAAATTCCGCGAGACGGTGACCGCAATAGGAGATTAGTAATGGGTAAACTCATTGAAGGTGTCTGGCATGACCAGTGGTATGACACCCAATCCACCGAGGGACGCTTCGTGCGCGAAGACGCTGGTTTTCGCAACTGGGTCACTGCCGACGGCAGCGCCGGTTTGTCCGGTGGGGACGGCTTCAGGGCGCAGCCGGATCGTTATCACTTGTACGTGTCGCTGGCCTGCCCGTGGGCTCATCGCACAATCATTTTGCGCCGCCTGAAGCGGCTGGAAAACATCGTGTCGATGTCGGTGGTGAACGCCTACATGGGTGCGGAGGGCTGGACCTTCGAGCCGGGTCCGGGGGTTGTGGCCGATACCGTTAATGGCGCGAGCCGTCTTCACGAGGTCTATACGCGAGCGAAGCCGGACTACACTGGCCGGGTCACCGTACCGGTGCTTTGGGACAAAGCGCGTAATACCATCGTATCCAACGAGTCCTCGGAAATTCTGCGCATGTTTAACAGCGCTTTCGATGCGGTCGGTGCATCGCCCGGTGATTTTTATCCGCCCGCATTGCGTGCGCAGATAGATAAAATCAACGATTTTATCTATCCGAATGTGAACAACGGCGTTTATCGTGCTGGTTTCGCCACCGAGCAGGGCGCTTACGATGAAGCGGTGTCGCAATTGTTTGCTGCACTTGATGAACTGGAGGGGAGGCTGGCGAACCAGCGATACCTAGTTGGCGATCAGATCACCGAGGCTGATTGGCGGTTATTTACGACCTTGGTACGTTTCGATCCGGTGTATGTCGGGCATTTCAAATGCAACATTCGTCGGCTACAGGATTACCCGAATCTGTGGGGATATGTGCGCGACCTTTACCAGCTGCCCGGTATCGCGGAAACCGTTGATATCAGTTACATCAAGGAGCACTACTATCGTAGTCAGCTTGCGGTTAATCCGAATGGTGTCGTACCTTGCGGTCCTGAAATCGATTACTCGGCAGCGCATGGCCGCGAGACGCTCGGTGGGATGGCGTGATGCGTGCAGCTGATGATCAATTCCTCATTCGCAAGAAGTATCGTTTGCGTGCCGGGCACCCGTTTATGCATATTTGCGTGAGCCGACGATAGGAAGCGTAACATGCATAAACGGGTGCCCGGCACCTCTTACTTCCTTGCGCTAGAGGCCTCAATCGATCAACATACTGGAATGCGCAGTGGGGCTTTACACGGCTTAAAAAGTTTTGGGCTGATCGGTCTATTGGTCATAGCGCTTGGCCAGTCGGCCCTGCTCCTCCACAAGTCCTCAGTCGATCATCCGACTGACGAAACCTGTGAGGTTTGTTCGAGTTGTGATCGGCAAACTGCGACGCCCGTTAGCGCGGTTTTCCAGCCATTCGACATTGTCTGGTGGGCCACGCTGCCGGATCGCGCCAGCAATACGCTGTCGACACAAGAAACCGGTGTCTACCGCCTACGCGATCCTCCAATCCTCTGATCCGTTCTTAAGTTTGATATGTCACGCACCGCGAGGAGCGGTGCGTACGTTCGTATTTAAAGATCGATAGAGGTCAGAAAATGAAAGCCAGATTCCTGTACGTTGCAGCCGCGTTAGGCTGTATCGGCGCACCTGTTAATGCCGAATATGTTCTTGACGAAATCATCGTAACCGCCTCGCCGCTCGGCGACATACTGCAACCTAGCGAAGTCCTCGGCGGCGACCGGCTATTGCTGAAATCGGCGCCCACAATCGGCGAAACGCTGAGTGCAGAACTGGGCGTAAGCAGTACCTACTTCGGTCCTGCCGCCAGTCGCCCGGTTATTCGCGGGCTTTCCGGGTCGCGGGTGAAGATGTTGTCCGACTCGGTGTCGACACTCGACGTTTCGGATGTGAGTCCGGATCATGCCGTGGCGGTCGAGCCCTTGTTGGCCGATCAAGTCGAAATTATTCGCGGGCCAACAACTTTGTTGTATGGAAGCGCAGCTGCGGGCGGCGTGGTCAACGTCAGCGACAACCGAATCCCCGAAGAACCCACGGATAAGATGATCGGCGGCGGTATCGAGCTGCGTGGTGATACGGCTGCGGAGGAGCGTGCGATCGTTGGCCGTCTAGACGGCACATTCGGTTCGATCGGCTACCACCTGGATGGCTTTAAACGCGAGACCGAGAACATCGAAATTTCCGGTTTCGCAACCGCGAATCCGAATGAGCGCTCGGCTGACGAGGCGGAAGGCGAGCTCGCCAACAGCTATAGCGAGAGTGATGGATATGCCGGCGGCTTGTCCTGGGTTTCCGACCGTGGTTACCTAGGTGCGTCATTGAGCGAGCTCCAGCAGACCTACGGCCTGCCGGGGCCGGAACCAGAGGAGGAGGGCGAGGAAGAAGGTCCGGCGCTCTTCGAGGGCCCATTCCTCGACATGGAGCAGACGCGCGTGGACGTGCGTGGCGAATACCGGTTTGACGGCAGTTTGCTGGAGTCAGTCCGATTGGCGTATGGCGTCAACCAGTACGAGCACAACGAGATCGAACCGTCGGGTGAAGTTGCAACCGAGTTCGACAACGATGCGTGGCAGGCACGGGCAGAGGCGGTGCATAGTGCGCTAGCCGGTTGGCGGGGTGCTCTGGGTATCCAGTTAGACGATCGCGATTTCGCCGCTATCGGTGAAGAAGCGTTTATTGCGCCCACGAAGACGCAGGCCTGGGGACTGTTTCTCGTCGAGGAACGGGAATTCGATTGGGGCCACCTGCATTTAGGCGGCCGGGTCGAATCACTCGAACACCGCAATGCCACGTTCGTGAACTACGAAGACGAGGCCTTGTCTGTGGGCGCGGGCCTGGGCATTGATATCCCGAGCGAAGCTGAGGTCGTTCTAAATCTTTCCTATACGGAACGGAATCCGAATGCGGAGGAACTGTATTCCGACGGCGCCCACATCGCGACGCGTCAGTTCGAGGTCGGCCTACTCGCGGTTCCGGGTGGCAGCGCAAAACTCGAAAAGTCACGGAATGTCGACTTGGGTTGGCGTCGGGAAACGGGTGCTGTTCGCTGGGATACGTCCGTCTTCTACTACGATATCGGCGACTACGTGTATCAGGATCTCACCGGAGAGGTCGATGATGGACTGCCCGTTGCCCAGTACTCGCAGCAGGATGCCGAATTTCTGGGCTTCGAAGCCGCAGTGACGTTTGGGTTGTGGCGCGCCGATGAGCTGACCAACGATCTGCGATTGTTCGGCGATTACGTTGAAGCGGAACTCAGTGACGGCAGCAAGTTGCCGCGGATTCCGCCATGGCGCCTCGGCGCGAATTTCAGTTACGGTCAGTCTGCATGGCTAGCGGGTGTTGATGTGGTCTACTACGCGAAGCAAGACGATATCAGCTCGTTCCCCACAGATTCCTACACGATGGTAGATCTCAGCTTCCTATATCGCATGGATTTCGCGCAAATGAACTGGGAACTGTTCGCGCGTGGCACGAACCTGCTGGATGAGAAAGCGCGCAAGAGCACGTCATTCCTTGCGACGTATGCGCCGCTACCTGGGCGGTCGGTGCATGTCGGCCTGCGAGCTAAGTTTTGAGGCGTCGATGCTAGGTCTTGCGGCTGCACGTAAAAGTTGCGAGCAGGGGCTGCGAGCAATCGCAGTCCTTGTTCCGCAAGGTTTAACTTTCGCTTGACCATTCGTTTTCAAGCTCTGTTCGATGTTGGTGCCGTGGCAATCTCGGTGCTGTGCGCGGCGCATTGTCTTGCGCTGCCCTTGCTGCTAGTGGTGTTTCCGTTGCTTGGGGCCACAGTCATGACCGAGGAGCCTTTTCACGCAATTTGCTGTGGGTGATTTTGCCGATCAGCGTTGTCGCCGTCGGCTTGGCATGGGGGCCGCATCACGATGCCGGGGTATTCGCTTTGGTCGGCGTGGGACTGGTGCTCTTAATCATCGCCGCGCTTTGGGCTCATGACCGCGCGCCGGCGTGGGTTGACCAGACTCTCTCGTTGGCAGGTAGTGCAGTATTGGCGGCTGGCCACATCCGTAACTCTCTACTGTGTCGGGGGAAAGCCTAAGCGCCGCTTGCCATGGAATTTATGGGGCCAGAGTAAAAACTCAAGGCAGCTGGTTGACTGGCGGGAGGCCATAAAGAGTTTGGCTTAGCCAAGCTGCTGGCAGTGTCGGGTCTTATTTAATGAGTTGCATTCGGTGACAATATTGGGTTGCAGCCTGATTCTGGCCTTCGCTGCGGTATATTCAACGCATGAAAACTATGCTGATGCTGTTGGCGCTGGGTGCTTATCCTGGCCAGGCGGTTCTGGTCGAGATCCCGTCTGAGCCGGCACTGGAAGCCGTGACGCTTGAGTGGCAAGCGCAGGAGATCCGGATGGCGCAGGGAGATTCTGGATGGATGGCTTTGCTGGGTGTCGATCTGGACGTCGAGCCCGGGTCGTATGCCGTGAATGCCTTATTTCAGTATGCGGACAATCGACAGCATCGCCGCACGCTTCCGCTGACTGTAAGCCCCAGGGATTACCCGACGACGCGCCTTGAGGTCGAGCCAAAATACGTCGAGTTGAGTCCGGAGAATCGGGCACGGTCAGCGCGGGATAGAAAGCGTATTGATGCGGCCTACGCCACAACGGCGGTCGAACCTTATTGGACAGACGACTTTATTGTGCCCATTCCCGGTGTCACCGGCGGCAGAAACTTCGGTCATCGGCGTGTGTTCAATAATCAGCCACGTGCACCGCATTCAGGTGCCGACTTAACTGCCGCAACGGGCACGGAAATTCTCGCCACGAATCGCGGCAGAGTGGTGCTGATCGGTGATTTCTTTTTTAATGGCAAAGCCGTCTTTGTGGATCACGGAATGGCTGTGTTGAGTATGTACTTGCATCTTTCAGAGATTTTGGTTGAAGAGGGGCAGCTGCTAGAGCGGGGAGAGTTGCTGGGCCGGGCAGGTGCCACCGGTCGTGTCACCGGGCCTCACCTGCACTGGGGCACTCGAGTCACCGGTGCGCGCATCGATCCGTTTACGTTGCCTGGTTTGAATGATTGATGGGACCGGCGTGTAGCCAAAACACTTGGAGCTAGTCGGTGATCCTACTTGGGATAAACTAACTAACCTGCAGTATTAGGACTGCTTGCGACGGGGCGCATGAAAAAAGACGAACGAAGTCAGGGTATAGAACGTCGTGACCTGCTGCATGCAGGCGTGGGCTTGGCATTGGCCGGGCTGCCAGTGGTCGGTCAAGCAGGCGCACACAAGGCGACCATGCCTAGGCACGTGCCGCCGGTTCCACCAGCCAGTCCCAACCCGCTCATCATTGAATCCTTTGAGCTCTTCTGGCTGCACGATGGCACGAAGATGGGCGCAGGTTTTCCGCGGCTCATGGCGCGAGTGCACACGAAAGAGGGCGTGGTCGGCGAAGCCTACACTTTTTTCTGGCATAGCTGGGATCGTGTGGTCGAGATTATTCAGCAGGGCATAGAACCTTTATTAATAGGTATGGATGCTATGAATGTTGAGGCTTGCTGGCAGCGAGCCTGGCTGATGCTCGACCTTGAATTCGCTCGTGGTGAGGGCAGTTCGATCATGCCGCAGTTTCAGCGTGCGTTGGCGGCGATTGACTCTGCCCTTTGGGATGCGGTGGGCAAAGCGCTAAACGCGCCCTGTTATCAGATGTGGGGAGCGCATAGCGATCAGTTGCCTGTAGTTTCGTTCGACATGCGCTATCGTCACCCCGGTAACAAATATGATCCTGTCAAATTCGGTCGAAAAATGGCGAAGTTGCCAGCAATGGGATTTGCCGGCGTGAAACTGAAGCCCGGTCGCCCGCCTTACACGCCGGCCGAAGATGCTGTGTGGGTAAGACAGGTTCGCGACGTGTGTGGCCCTGATTTCTTGATTCAGGCCGATGCAAATTTGCGCTGGGAACCCGAAGATGCAATCGACTTCGGCAAACGCGTGGACGACATCAACCTGCGTTGGCTCGAAGAACCCTGTCGAACGCGCAGGGACATGGCACGAGTCCGCGCCGCAACCGGTTTACCGATCTGTGCTGGCCAGTCGGAAATTACGATTGACGGCGCGCGCTATTTAATGACCGACAACGCCATAGACATCTGCAACTATGACCCCGGCTACGGTGGCGGCCCGACTGCTTGGCGTAAGATTTACGGCATGGCGCAGGCGTTTGGCGTTGAGATGTCTGTGCATCAGCAACCGCAGCTGGCCGGCCACTTGATGGCTGCAACGCCCGATGGCGTTAAACACGGCATCGAAGTCTATATGCGTGACCAGGATCCCTTCTTCTACGAGATGATCGAGAATCAAACGCCGATCAAGGACGGGATATACACGCTACCTGACGGACCGGGATTTGGGTTGGTGTATGACGATAAGGTGGTTAAGAAGTATAGGCACGCGGTCGATTAGGCTGTTGGTGCCGGGCACCCGTTTATGTGTTTTTTCGTTTTCGCCTGAGTTTTTCGACACTGCGGGACAGGGTGGATGGAGACCGATTAAATCGCTGTGCAACGGTTGTTAAGGTCGCGATTCGGTGGTCTGCTGCGGCCAGGCCTATTTCCGCACGAATGCGTGCATGCAAATGGTTTTGGGAGCTGCTTGCCAGGTCGCTGGCGGCAATATCATGTTGTCGACAGATTTTTTCTACGATTTGATCCAGACTAGTTTTTGCGCGCGTGGATGGCAGGTCTTTTAATATGGTGTTACGCCAGTTGTCATCGCCCAGTACTCTGTCTTCATCCCGGTTGCCCGTGCGTAGCTGACTGATAATACAGTCGGGTTGAGGTTCACCCATGAATTCTAGATACGCTTGCCGAGCTTTGGCGAGGGTTGGGCCAAATGCGGTCAGCACAGTTTGGCGGGTTAGCCACCGCGGAGCCGCTTGTCCTGAGTAGGCATGATGGCTGCTCCAAGGATAGTCAGCGAGGCTTTCGGCTATCCCGGCGCGTATGGGATTCATGTGAATGTATCGCACCAGTTCCATAAGGTAGCTGTCCTCTTGCACGAGGATAGCGCGATAGCGTCTTTCGAACAGGTGCCCTGACCGGCGTTTGCGGAGATTTATTTTTCTTGCGTAGTTGCTGGCTAGATAGGCCATAAAGCGAGCTAGCGGTTCAGCACCAGCCTGCATGGCCAGATGTATGTGATTCGTCATCCAGCAATAGGCATGTAGACGGTGCTCATAGCGGCCGAGGCCTTCCTCTATCAGGGTCTGCCAGGTGATTCTATCGGTGGACTTGAAATAGATATCCTGCCGATCGTTACCCCGCAATATAATGTGGTAGAAACCACCCGGGACATGAATGCGTGGCTTACGAGGCATCGTCATCTCAGTTGATGTGCTTTACACTGAGACTAGTGACAGCCTTCAAGCTTATCGAGGCGACTATCGGTGCAGAGTATGCAAAAAGCGGTGCCCGGCGCGATTTACCGATTTACACACGGAGTTGCTAAAACATGCCTCACTTCACGCTACATACACTCGATTCTGCGCCCGATACCTCCAAACCGTTACTGGAACATTCACAGACGCTATACGGTGGCATGATTCCGAATCTACATGCGGTAATCGCTGAAGCACCGGCGTTACTTGAAGCCTACCAGCGCTTGAACGAAATCTTTGAGCGCAGTTCGCTGGACCTGGGAGAACGAAACATCGTCTGGCTCACGATTAACTACGAGAATGGCTGCACCTACTGCATGGGCGCACACACCGCCATCGCTCACTTTGCAGGACTGATGGATGCGGATATCGAAGCGCTACGCAACGGTACGCCACTGGCAGAGCAAAAACATGAAACTCTGCGCTCATTTACCGCACACATGGTCAAGGCGAGAGGCTGGGCAGAAGACACTGAGCTGAAAGCACTATTTTCTGCAGGCTATACACAGCAAACCGCGCTGGATGTAGTACTTGCTATCGGCATGAAAACGATCAGCAACTACACCAACCACATCGCCAATACCCCGCTGGACACAGGGCTTACGAAGTACGCCTGGGAAAAACCCGCAACAAATCGCTAATTTTAGTTTGGAGTATCTCGTATATGCTCCATAACCGGTCGAAGAAATTTGTTCGTTTTGCTCACCGGACTGGCTATGTCGGCCGTTTTTCGAGGCGTTAACCGTCTTGAGAACCAAGGAAGATAAAGGTCAGCTGGAGCTGTGAGTGCAAAAAGCGGTGCCCGGCGCGATTTACAATAGTTTTTACTCTGACCCCAAGGAAATTACGAGGTCGATCGCAGAACCTGGTGCTGCAAGCGACAGACCAACGGGATTTTGACTGATTACGAATCCGGCCGGAACCGTCGAGCTATGCGCATTGTTCACGGCGCCAACATTAAATCCGGCAATTAACAAGGACCATTGCGCGGAAATTCGACCCATTCCGACCACATTCGGGACCGGGACGCCCTGCGGTCCACCGGATATCACCAGATCGACTGGATCATTGAGCTCGGCACAACTCAGGCACGCTGTTGGATTCTGACTGATGACATTACCGGCGGGAACGACCGCATCAAGCACGGGCGTGACGCTGCCAACAGCAAGGCCAGCTGCGACGATCATCGTCTCGGCCGTGGACTGCGGCTGGCCGATCACATCCGGAACGTCGACAGTGACCGGTGGGCCAGTGGAAATCACCAGATCAACCGGATCGTCTGGAGAAGCACAGTCGCTGCAGGCTGCCGGGTTGTGGCTGATTACCTGACCTGCCGGGACAATCGTATCTTCCTGCTGAGTTACAGCACCCACTGTGAGGAACGCCGCAACAATTGCTGCTTCGGCGGATGCTTGCGTCATGCCGGTGAAGTCCGGAACATCGATGGCGACTTGGTGTTCAAATTCAAGCTGGTAGCCCCGATCACCATTACCACTCGCCGGGGTGGTACCGTTCCAGTCCAGCGTATTGACGATCAGCGTTACACCATCGTAGTAACCGACAGATCCGGCGTAGTCTGCCAGCTGTACTTGCGGACCGAATACGACATCGTCGCCCCCGATGCTCCGCGTCGCCGGGATCGTCGAATAATCCACCGACGAGTCCTCCACCTCGTCCGCACCAAACGAGTAGTTGCCGCAGATATTGGCGCGGACAATAGGGCCGAATGAACCCTCCGCGCAGTCAAAGAGGCTTGCACCGATCGTACCTGCGGCAAGATTCATGGTCGCATCGTTGAACGAATGCAAGAACAGAGTCGTCGTCGGGCTAACCGGGTAAGTCAAAAGCTGATTACCGTTTAGCGTGAGCATCTGCGCAGACGGGTCGTAATGCCAGTCGCCGCTCGTCACCGAGACTTCATCTGTCTCGCCGTTTTCACTGGCACGGGTCACTTTTACGAGACTCATCGCGCCATCGCTGCTCGTCGCGACAGTCAAATCCACCGCGCTGCCGGGAGGGACGCAATTAGTGCATGCGGAAGGATTCTGGCTGATGATGTAACCGGCCGGCACTGACTCACTCGGCTGATAGGTGATGGCACCGACCACCAGGTCTGCTCTGGTGATTTCCAGTTCGGCTGCTGACAGCTTCTCGCTCGTTACGTCCGGCACGTCGATTGGGGGTGGGGGGCCGATCGAAATCACCAGGTCGACCCGATCTCCATCGCTCGCGCACGCCGTACAGGCTTCAGGGCTCTGACTGATTACATGACCGGCTGGAACGACGGGATCGTGCTGGTTAAAGACCCACCGGACCACCAGGCCGGCGGCAACAATTGCTGCCTCGGCATCGGCCTGTGTCATTCCGACTACGTTGGGAATATCGCTGTTAGGAACGCCAAGAGAAATTTCAATGTTGACGGCAGTACCAGACGTTACGGTCGCACCGGCAATCGGGTTCTGACTGATGATGTAACCAAACGGAACTGAAGCGTGGTACACCTCGGTGCGACTGCCAACCCGAAGACCTGCGAAAAGCAGCGTTCTCTGTGCCTGGATTCGACCCTCGCCAACAACGTCCGGCACGACGATCGTCGAGGCAAAAGCCGGGCTAAATGGTGCGACCAGCACGATCGAAAAGACCACCGCGCGGAAGAAAACCGACAAGCTGGCAACTTGCATCTTACCCCCTCTGGACCACTGTCAAGAACGACGGCTGTCGTGGCAAACATTTTACCCCTTCGAAAGGATATACGACTACATAAACGCAGGCAAAACCGATGCTGCAGTGTAGTCATTATGACAAAAAAGCTGGCTTCGTTCGGCGGAGAGAACTGCAGCCTAGAGCGTGCTGCCAGCGCCCGCACCAAATGCCGCTTATAAGCCAATCTGTCGTTGCAGCGAACGCGGTCAACAGCGATTCGCGCTGAAGTGTTTGCTGTCGCAATTGTGCATTTGTTAAAATGAGCTGATAGGGGGTAAAAATGAAAAGATCTGCTGTGGCTGTCGGAGTTGCTACCGCACTCGGTGCTGGTCCAGTTTCCGCCGGTTCCGAGTGGATCCTGACCAGCCTAGTGACGAAGTCGAATGGCGGCACGGCTAGCTTCGCGCTGTCAGGCGAGCTGACATTTTCCGAGGGCCCGGGATTCTCGCTGGATGCCGACGGCTTGTTCAGCGCCGCCGCCAAGGTTGGCATGACGCCGCTATTTACATGGAGCTTCGGTTCCGATTTTTCAATAAGCGGCGCTGGTGTGGGTTCTGGATCCTTCAGCTGCATCGAAGGGATCTTTGGCAGCGTTGTTGGCTCCAGCATCTGCGGCAACTATTCATTTGGTGCCAACGGCTACAACGAATCGATGGTGAACGCCGATGGCAGTAATCGCGTTATTGGCGGTGACGACGTTGTTGTTGGTCCGGCACTTTCAATAGGCGACTTCACCGGCTTCACCCCGGTGATCCCGCCGACAGATTTCATCGACGTCATTGTTCTTGAGAATGGTGGCGCCTACAGCGGCCAAATCTGGACATTCATGGCCAACACTGCCATACCGGTGCCGGCAGCCGCCTGGCTGTTTGGTTCTGCGCTTGGCTTTCTCGGCTGGATGCGCCGCAAGGCCAGCTGACCCGTCGGCAGAATTCGGGAGCTGTTGGTGCCGGGCACCTGTTTTTGCATTTCGATATGGATTTAGAGTCATTTGGAAAGCTGACATCATTGATACAAGATTAGCCAACTTAGTTCTAAACTAGGTATTTTCTCTTGACGCGCAGATTTCCGTTCTGAGACAAGTGACAGCCTTCAAGACTATCGGTGCGGGGTATGCAAAAAGCGGTGTCCGGCGCGATTTACACTGACTTCGGAATCAAATATCGTTTGGTTAATGATTACTTAACAAGCGATGTAGGAAGAAATCCTACCCTGTTTAGGTAAAACGTTGCGCGACCCTTCGTCCCTTGGTGGATGCCAAGATGTTTCAAACCTGCGAAAACTTGCGAAAGGTAATACCCCGACTCGCGTAATAGGATTGAAGCTCGGCAGAACTGCTGGCGCAGTGCAGTCAAAGGCTTCAGAGCTTGGTGTATTCCTGAAACCGACCAACCAGTCACCGTATAACCGTCGCGGGAAATGACAGGCATTGCGCACCGAAGCGCAAATTCATTCCACCGCAGCGTCAGTGCGCAACTCCGCGGCGAGCCTCGCTAACGCTGTCGCCCGTCCTTTGAGATTTTCGAACGCGTAGCCGTTTAGAAACTGGCGCCCCCAGAGCAATTTTCTGTCGATGTCCGAAAGCTTGGCGAGATCGCAGGCGCCCGCCCAGTGTTCACTAATAGCGTGGACCTGGTTTTCAATGATTTCTAGTGCCTCGGCTTCGCTCAGCAAGAACTGCGGGGCGGCGGCCAAGCACGCAGCAAGCTGGCTTTGTCTCGCATCGCCGGCAATAAGCATGGCCTGGGTAGCCTCATTGCCTGTTCGGCCCTGCGGGCAAATGTCGTAAGCCGGTGTCAGTGACAATGCCTTGCCGTCCCAGAAAGCGGCATGATTGCGTGCATGGTCATCGGTGTTTCCGCACAAGATGTTGAAAACCAGACGACCGAATAGCTCCCGAAGCGTTTCCCGAGCATCGTTGAAATCGCGGCGAATAATCTCGGCCAGCTCTTCGTAGCTGGCATAGCGAGCCATCATTTCATCGAGGCCAAGCAAGGTGAGGGCGGATATCAATGACCGACGGTTCCAGCCGTCGTCGGCAGGAACACGATCGAAGCGCTCGATCAGGAGTACATCTTTGTTTAACGCACGCGCCAATTTGACGGGCGCGGCATTGAGCCCGCATTTTCTCGCCAGATGCATCGCGATGAATTCCGCTTTTACAACACTGTAAAGATCGCTGCTGGATGCAAACTTGGCGATGTACTTTTTGTTGTCCGCAGTAATCATCGCTTTAGGACGTGCACCCCCGATTGAGCTGCCGTGTTGAAGCGCAGCGTCTAATTCGGGCGTCAGTGGAATTCCTCGCTCAACTTTTTCGGCCGAGCTCAACAGTTCGTCCAGCGAGGCTTGCCTGGGCACCCGCGGGACGTATTCAGTCGGTGACCGCTGGAAGTCCAGCGCGCCGATGCGGTCGGAGCCAGATTTCAGTAGATACGTCAGTTCATCGAGTTCGGCGACGTCCCCTTCCTTACCCTTGGCGCCCAGAATGCGATTGAGCAGGACGCGACGTCCCCAAGCATCAGGGGCACTATCGCGAATGCAGCCCGGCATCGTTAGGCCGGCCGGCAGGGGTAATTCGCCGCGCTGGAGCGGCAATTCCTTGTCGTAGAGCGAGATCGCTTCGTCTCGTGCCAGGTAGCTCTGACCATAGTTGAACAGCAGGTTGTCGCCTTCGCGCACCAAACGCCCGGCCACGACCGGTTCAGTCGTGCCGGGCAGCCAGACCCAGACATAGGCTTCTTTTTCGTCTCTAGAAGTCATCGTCAACCGTCCGTTGTCGAGAGTGGGTGCGCTGCGGGAGCAGGGCGATTCGGTCGTCGGCCGCTTTCAGGGCGCGACGCAAGTCATCTTTGTCCGCGTCGAAGAGCTTGACCCCGACCAGGGTTGCGACCTCGAAGGCGAGGCCAATTGAAGAGCCGGGATCGCCTCTTTCAATCTTGTCCAAGGTCTCCCGCGCAATACCGGCGCGCTCGGTCAGCTCGATTTTCGTCCAGTGGCGCTCCTGGCGCCCAAGGCGTATCAGCCGACCCAGCAATTTGACGGCTTCGAGTGTCGTTTTGGAGTAGGTGCGAGTTAGCGCCATGAATGTCACCAGATGTCTAAAAAAATAGTCATTAATTTGAATAATGACTGGAATACTAGACAAATCTACTTTGATTCGTGACATCAGTCAAGAACGAATGTCTATAAAAATAGGCATTAATAAGTCTAATGCCTAGAAAAATAGGCAAGTTTCTCTAAATAATTGAATTTTAGGATGTTATTGTCACTAAGAAAGAAAAAGCCTGAAACCTTTCTTAGTGCTTTTCGCTAAGAAACTTTCGTTAAGAATTCCAGGACACCAGCGGCTTCCTCTTGTTTTTGCTCGGGCAAGTTAACTGGGTGTTCAACATCCGTTTGTATTCTAGAGGCACGGTCAAAACGCGCGACTGGAGCCTACACACCCGCTGGGATCGACTGTTGCCGAGCAAAGGGTGGTTCAGACATTCGATTTCCTGCATGCACTTGAATATTCTCGGTATTAATTTCGGGATCAAATACCTTTTGGCGTAGGGCAAATCAACGACAACAATATGACGAAGCCTTATCCAGTCTGGTTAGAAAGATGTGCCACTCTTCGTTCCTTGACGGATGATCAGATCGAACAGTTCTTAAGCTTCTCCACTTCAATCGAAACACGAGCACGGGAGTATGTGTTTCGTGAGCACGACGATCCGACACACATCTATCTCATTCAGGAAGGTGAGTGGATGTCCGAGCTCATACTCGCCGACGGGCAGAGACAAGTCGGCGGCTTCAGCTCGGTGGGCGAGTTGGTAGGTTTCGGTACGCCCGACGCGTATGCATACAGCATCAAAGTGTTAGTTTCAGGACGTGCGCTCAAAATTCCTACTGCCGATGCCGTTGCGTTTGCCGAAAGCGTACCGTCGATCCTCGACAACCTTTATAAGCGCCGCGATGAAGTCATGCTTGAGATGACACGCAGAATTGCCGTCGTGGGTAAGATGAAAGCACATGAGCGTATTTGCACACTGCTCACCAAAATTTCTCGCATGCAACTCAACGAAACAGACGTAGTTTTGAACATGACCCGGCAAGACATCGCTGACTTTTTAGGCCTTACAGCCGATACCGTAGTACGAGGCCTCAAAAAACTTGAGGCTGACGGTATTATTGCAATCGATAATACCGGTCATGATGTCAAGCTGCTGCGGCCGGAGACAGTTCAGAATCTGGCAGCGGGCATATAAAACGCCTTCAGGGCGTTGCCGCCTTCGCAGCTAGCTAAATTCCCGTCCGTCGACTTTTGTCGATACCTTTCAAGCGAGCTCGCTCTATTCTGATTCCATTGCTAACGCGATTGCGCATTAGTGCATTCGGTAACGAGTATGGTGCAGGGAAAATTATGTTGATCAATAACTGGTATGTGGCAGCGGCGGCAGACTCTATTAGCGACGAGCCTGTGCGGGTAAAGATGCTGGGCTGTCTATTCGTGTTGTTTAAAACCAGCGAAGGCGAAATCGCTTGCCTGAGTGATGTTTGTTGTCATCGTGGCGCATCGTTGTCGCGTGGTCGGCTGGTTAATAGCTGTATCAAGTGTCCGTTTCATGGCTGGGAATATGCAGCAGACGGCCGCTGTTCGAAAATGCCGGCGTTGGGCCACGAAATTCAAATTCCCAAACGGGCTCGTGTGCCCTCTTATCCGACACAGGTTTGGAATGGGCTCGTCTGGGTGTTTCTTGGCGATCTAGCGGCAGACGAACGTCCCAGCCTGCCCGACATACCGTTCCTCCAAATCGATCAAACCGATGAATACGATGTTCGGTTGCGAGTCAATGAGTACCCAGTCAACTGGGCTAGGATTGCTGAAAACGTATTGGATACTGCGCATATCTTTTATGTGCACAGCTTCGCCGGTCACATGGAACCGCAGATGGCTATTCCCGAAGTTGAGGAAACTCAGTGGGGCGCGCGTGCCGAGGGCAACCTGATTGCTAAAGACGACCCCAGCGGTCAGCAATCTTTTCAGCGCAGCGAATTCTCAGCGATCGGCTTGGTCAGCACGCTGCACATCGGAAAACTCGATGGCGGTGCACAGATTTTTTGGGGTGCGGGCACACCGATCGATGAGTTCAATACCCGGGTGTTTCTGTATTCCTGTCAAAGCTTGAACATGCCGGAATCTGTGCGGGTTCAAATGCGGCAGATCATTGAAGATGGATTTGATGAAGATTTGCAGGTATGGCGCTATCAGAATCCGCCCATACCGCCGGTATCTCTCGCCGACGAGCTGTTGATTGAAACAGACTACCTCGAGGCGGCTGCGCGGCGAAAAACAAAGGAGGCTGTTGCAGCGCTCGGAATGATTGATGTGCCCGCGTGGCGTCTCGAAGAACACCGACATGCTTTTGTCATTCCGTGTCCTGGTCATCGCGAACAGCGTGGCAACTGGGTGCATAAAACCATACCGATTACGCATGAACTGAGTTGATTTGGACTTACTCAGATGATCATGAATACGAATACTGAGCGTGTCGGGCCGATTCAATTGGCTCCGGGGGTCACCACCCGGGATTTTTGGGTATTCCTGATCGTTGCTTCAGTTTCTATCGGTTTTCTGGTTTTTATCAATGTCATACAACCCTATGTGTTGGGTGAAAACCTGGGAATTGAAACCTCGCGCCAAGGGACTGTCACTGGGGACCTCGCGTTCTGGGCCGAAGTTGTCAGTATCTGTTGCTTTGGTTTTGTCGGTGCCTTGGCTGATAAATGGGGTAGGCGGCCCATGATTTTTCTTGGGTTACTCGTTATGGCTGCAGGGTATGGTCTTTATCCTATGGCTGCTGATTTGTATGCATTGCTCTTATACAGGCTGATCTTTGCGGTTGGCGCCGCCATGTTTACCGGCGGGCTTTTTATCCTATTACAAGATATTCCCCAGGAAACATCTCGTGGCAAACTGATGGCGGTCGTCAGCGTCACACAAACAATCGGCGCTGGTGTATCAGTATATTTGTTTAGTCAGTTGCTGCCATATTTCAAAACAACCGGATTTGGCGTAGTCATGGCTGGGCGGCTCACGCATTGGGTCGTCGCATTTTTTGTCGTTGCTACTGCGATTTTTCTGAGCTTTGGTCTGAGGTCTTCGCGGCAAACCAAGCTTGCGCAGCCAGATGAATCAATTTGGTCAGCTGTGTCGGACGGATTGAGGTTGGCAAGAAAGCCAAGAATCCGGCTCGCTTATCTAGCGGGTTTTGTTGGCCGTGCCGATATGGCCGTCGCCGGTCTGTTCATTGCGCTTTGGGGCGCATTAGCAGGCACAGAAATGGCCATCGATTCTGCTGTCGCGACTAAGCGTAGTGGTATCCTAGTGGCAATTGTTTTGGGTTGCAGCGTCTTGACTGCACCGTTGGTTGGCTTTATTGCGGACCGTGTCAACCGAGTTGCCTTTCTAATCGCCGTGCTGGTTCTTGGCACCATGGGGTATTCTGCCGTCATCTTTGTCGACAACCCGCTGGATTGGTCAAACCTAGGTTACTTCCTGTTGCTTGGAATTGGTCAGGGTAGTGCGTTTTTCGGTTCCGGCTTGCTGATCGGCCAAGAAGCGCCAGCCAAAAAACGCGGGGCGGTAATCGGTGTGTATTCCCTGTGCGGTGCGGCGGGAATTCTGCTGATCACAGCCCTCGGTGGCCGCTTATTCGATATGTTTTCTCCGCAAGCACCATTCATACTGATGGCATTTCTATACTGTATTTTGTTGTTGGTGACGATCTTTGTCTACATAACGGATCGCGGACCATCAATATCTTCTATGCGCTGATTAGTAATCGTAATTTTTCAAGCGCATCCCGAGTACTTGCGATTCCTGCTTTGGTAAATCTCTTGGTGCTGCCTGAGACCCATGCGGTACCAATTTCAGTTAGCTTCTCAATGAATGGGGTCAGAGTAAAAATTCGTAGCATAGGGGAATTTTACATACGTACATCGTAAGCAATCTGCGGTGTTGGCTGCACCTTGAGGGATAGCTAAGATTGCCGAGTGACAAGCAAATTGCGGCGTCGAGTTAGCCAGCAATAGCTTTAACTGAATCTCTTACGACTAGGTCTGTCGGTAAAATAACGCGGCGACATGGCAGCTCTTCTCCGTTGATCTGTGAAATTAGCATTTCAGCAGCTTTTTGGCCTGTGGTGTATGCAGATTGCCGGACGGTTGTGAGCGTAGGAGTTAGGAATCTCGCAACTGGGTGATCATCGAATCCGATCACCGAGATATCATCCGGAACGCATAGTCCTTGCTCATAAGTAATGGCGTGCAACGCGCCGATCGCTTGTTCGTCAGTCGTGCACACGAGTGCCGTCGGCCGATCGTTTTGAGCAAGAATCTCGTTAACGGCACGACCTCCATGCTCCATGCCGAAGTAAGTACTTGCGACCAGGTTTTTTTGATATTCAACGTCAGCGGCCTCTAACGCGATTCTGTAGCCTTCCAATCGCTTGTCTGCAACTTTCGACTGCGACGGCCCACCGATAAAGGCGATCCTTCGATGTCCGTGGGCAATTAGAAATTCCGTTGCCTTGCGCATGGCAGCTTGATCATCTATGCCGACGCTCGGGCAAGCTGACTTAGGCATTGCAGGGCCAATGGCTACGCGCGGGCGATTGGTGTTGATCTTAGGCATGATATCGGAAAATCCGATCACACCGTCTACTTGGTGAGAATTCAGTATCGTTGTCGTCGATGACCGACTGACCTGCATGTCAGATAGCAGCACAGAATATCCAGCCTGCTGCGCGAAGTTCTGTGCACCGTTCACGCAGGTCGTGTAATAGGCGCTCTCGATGGTCGGAATTGCGATCAAAAGGGCGAAGTTGCGCGAAGTTCTCAGGCTGCGCGCTGCTTGAAGCGGCGCATAGCTTTTTTTCCGCACGATCGCCTGGATTTTGGCGCGTGTTGTAGGCGCTACCAAATTCGGTGATTTTAGCGCTCGCGATACCGTGGCGGTTGAGACACCGACAAGCATCGCGATGTCTTTCATGCGCAGCACATGTGGTTCATCGTCTTTATTGTTCATAGCGAGGGGCCAAACGAGTATTTCAAAAATTACCTAATCGGAGCATAATGATGCAAACGATTACTGTAATCGATTTCATTATTACTCTATCGTATCACGAAAGATGTCTAAGCTACTAAAAAATATAATCTATTTTATAATTTTCGTGTCCCAGCTTGCATTCGCTATGCCCCTGAATGCGGCGGGCCCAACAGAGGAAATCGTTGTCACTGCTCGGAAACGCAGCGAGGATCTGCAATCCGTTCCAGTCGCGATCACGGCCCTATCTGAGGACTTCATCGAGCAGATGGGTATTAGTCGGACCGAGGACCTGGTCAAGGTCACGCCGGGACTGACGTTTACCAAAGGTATTGGAGGGGCGGACCGTCGTCCTGACATTCGTGGGCTGAGCCCGGTGCGGGGTCGCTCTACGGTTGCGATTCTCGTCGACGGGGTGGACATTACCAGTGATTCGGGCGTTGGCACGGGTGGCGGCACGGCATTGAACGTCGACTTGTTCGAACTCGAACGCATCGAGGTTGTTCGCGGGCCACAAAGCGCACTGTACGGTCGCAATGCATTTGCAGGCGCGATTAGCTACATCACGAAAAAACCAAGTAGCGAATTCGACGGTTTTGTGTCGGGTGAATTCGATGAATATGGCACGCGAATCCTGAAAGCGAATGTGAGCGGACCGCTGATCGGCGAAAAATTGCTGGGTCGCATCGGCGTCGGGCATTCTGAAACCGACGGCCAGTATGTGAACGCCGAGAATGGAGTTCGGCTGGGCGACAATGACACGAACTCTTTTGCCGTGGCACTTACCTGGATACCCAGTGAATCCTTTGAAACAAACTTTCGTTTCGATTATGTGGACCAGGAAGGCGGACAATCGGCGGTCGCGGGTATTGCGAATAATGCCTGTGCCTCTGTCGATGAGTTTGCGACGGTCGTGAACACGGATTTCAGTTTATGCGAGAGGCGCCCAAACTCCGACTTTACGCAGATCTACCTTGGTACGGTTCCGGATATTGGGCCGAGTGACATCCGATTGTCCGACGATCATTTCTTCGGAATACAGAATGAGCAGAAGCGTTTCACCTGGACGTTCGACTGGTCGCTTCCATTCGGCAGTTTAGTTTCGGTCAGCTCATACGGCGACTATGATGAAACTGATGACTTCGATCTTGATCAGCAGCCGGACGGCGTTCCGGTTACGGGAACGGCGGCGTTCTCATTTTCGCCTGATGTCAGCGCCGGCGCACATACTGATACGGTCACCGGCAGGAACACGCTGTTCCAGGATTTACGACTCGTGGGTCAAAGCGGAGACCGCGTGGCCTGGATGTTTGGCGGCGAGTATTTCGAAGAGGATTGGGACCGCTTAGCCTACGTGCGCTATGACCCAAAGTTCGAGCGGCCCGCCGATAATCTGCCGGCTGGCAAGGAAGCGACCTGGCCAGGGTTAAGAACGCGCGATATCGAAAGTTGGGGCGTGTACGGCGCCGTCGATATCGATTTTTTCGACACCTGGACGCTGTCAGCGTCTGCGCGATATCAGGAAGAGGACGTGACATTCTTTGCCGAGGCCATCTGCTTCCAGTGTGACCCGCAGGTACTGGAAAATCCGCCATTTTTTCGGGAATCCAACAGCTTTGAAAGCTTTGATCCACGGTTGTCGGTTGAATTCGCGGCAACTGATGATGCTTTGGTCTACGTCAGCGTAGCAAAAGGTTCGAAGCCTGGGGGCTTCACGGCCCAAACGGCCTTGACTGACGATTCGAAGCGTTTCGATAAGGAAACCATGTGGACTTACGAGCTTGGCGCAAAGACAACTTGGTTTGAGCGTGCACTCGTCATCAATGCCGCGCTCTTTCACATCGACAATCGTGACAAACAGGTTGCCGCGGTGGAGGGTTTTCCTCCGCAGACTTACACCGACAATGTTGGCAAAGCAGAAATTGATGGTTTCGAGTTCGAAATGATTGCGACGCTCGTCGACGATTTGACCCTGACCATGAGCTATGCTTACACCGACGGTGAATATGTTGACTATTTCTTCGAAAGCGCCAAGGGTGGTGCGTCCTTTTTTGATGTCGATCCGTCGACGGGGCGGTTTGGCTTGGTACCGGTGGATTCCGACCCAGATTTTGACGTGGCGGGGAAGAAACTGATCAATGTACCCAAGCATGCGCTAAATGCGTCTGCCGAATATGTTTATTCGTTCAGTACGGATGTGAATGCTATCGCACGGTTCAGCTATTCATATCGTTCGAAGCGCTTTCTCGACACTCAGAATTTCGCAAAGTTTGATGACAAACACACCGTCGAATTCATGGTCGGCATTCTTCATCCGCGTGTCGAAGCGTACTGGTATGTTGAAAATGCATTTGACGACGACACACCCGAATCGGGCGTTAGCTTTGTCAATTTCGCCGATGATTTTCAGACACTGAACGTCATTTATCCTGCGCAGCAGCGCACTCTGGGCACCAGAGTGCGCGTGTTTTTCTAATTCGAATCCGAATGTCTATTGTACTTCGCGTTGCCGGTTTTTTTGTCATCGCTGTCCTGATTTTTGGTGGCTGGCTTTTCTTTCGTATTGGGTATCATCAACAACTACAGATGTTTCTACCGGATCGCATGGACAATGTCGCACCGGATCTGCCTCGCGAACTCGCCCGGCCGGCCATTCTGGTGTTTTCTAAAACCAATGGTTTCCGGCACCATGAAGCGATACCGGCTGCCGAAACCGCATTTCGCGATCTTGCCGCAGTTTCGGCATGGTCGATTTTCGTCACCGAGAACGGCGCGGTTTTTTCGCCCAAAAATCTCGAGCAGTTTGATGTCGTGGTCTGGAGTAATGCGTCCGGGCGTATTCTGCTGGACGATCAGCGCGCAGCACTGCGACATTTCATCGAGTCTGGCGGAGGATTCGTTGGCTTGCATGCCGCTGGTGATGCTTCGCATGAGTCGTGGCCCTGGTACGTAAACGAAGTTATTGGCGCCGAGTTTACGGGGCATCCGCGCCGCTCTCACATTCAACAGGCGGAGATCATTGTCGAGGAGCCGGACCACCCCACGATGCAACACCTGCCCGCACGCTGGCGCCGATCGGATGAATGGTACAGCTTCGCTGAAAGTCCTCGTGGGCGTGTCAAAGTTCTCGCGCGTCTCGATGAATCAAGCTACGATCCCGAATCGCTCGCAATGGGGGATGATCATCCCATCGTCTGGAGCCGCGAACTGATGCGGGGTCGTGTCTTTTATAGTGCACTCGGACACACCGGCGCGGCGTGGTCGGAGCCGGCGCAGGTCGAAATGGTTGGCCGGGCCATTGCCTGGGCCGGCAGGCTCGATGAGCCGGCCGTGGAAGTGGAATGATTGCTCCATGCTAAACCGTAGAATTCTCCTCGCGCGCGCCGCCGCTGTCCTCGGTACGACAATCAGTCCGTCTGTTGCCCGTAGCGTGCTTGCCGCGGCGCCAGCGAACGATGCGTCGCCGCCTACGCTTTCGCGGTCGGAGTTCCAGCTCATGGAGGTAATGACTGATCGTATCATCCCGGATACGGATATTCCCGGCGCAGTCGCCGCCGGCGTACCGAATTTCATTGACTATATGGTTCGTGATTCGCTTACCGATGCCGAGGTGAGTCTGATTCGCGATGGCCTGCGGCAGTTCGACACCGATGCCCGGGAGCAGCATGGCCAGCGCTTCGTCGCTTTGGAGTTAGACCAGCAGGTCCAATTGTTGAGCGACCTCGATAAAAAAATGATCTTCCCGTTCTACCCGCCGGGACGAGCGTTGCCATTTTTCGCCTTGTTTAAGGAGCTCACCGTCGTTGGCTATTTCACCAGCGAAGTCGGCGCCACCGTGGCATTGAACTATCTGCCGGTTCCGGGCCGTTATGACGGCTGTGTCGAGTTCGAACCGGGTGGCAAGGCATGGTTTCGGCAAGGATTTGGTTAAATATGACTGTTGAATTCGATGCGGTTGTCGTCGGTTCCGGTGTTACTGGTGGATGGGCGGCCAAGGAACTCACAGAGTCCGGCCTGAAGGTTCTCCTGCTTGAGCGCGGGCGCAATGTCGAACACGGCAAGGACTATCCCACCGAGCACGCCGCTCCGTGGGAGATGGAGTTCAGGGGGCTTGGCAACCGCCGACTCTATGCATCGGATTACCCATTGCAAAGTCAGGAGTTGGCATTCAGTGAGTACACGGAGCATTTCTTTGCCAATGAACGCGAACAGCCCTACTTGCAAACAGAAGACCGCCCATTTTACTGGGTGCGTGGTAACCAGCTCGGCGGTAAGTCCCTGTTGTGGGCGCGACAAGTGTATCGCTGGAGTGACCTCGACTTCACCGCGAACAGGAGCGACGGGCATGGCATCGATTGGCCGATCCGCTACAAGGATATCGAGCCTTGGTATGACCACGTTGAAGCCTTCATTGGCGTCAGTGGACAGGCCGAAGAATTGCCGCAGCTTCCCGACGGGAAATTTCTGCCGCCGATGGAGCTCAATTGTGTTGAGAAACGGGTTCGCGATGCCATCGCCGAGCGCTACGAAGACCGGCTGCTGACGATTGGTCGGGTCGCTGTGCTCACGGAACCGTTGCATGGCCGAGGTGCTTGCCATTATTGCGGTCCATGCGAACGCGGCTGCTCGGTCGGGGCGTATTTCAGCAGCCAGAGTTCGACGCTGCCCGCTGCCGAGGCGACGGGAAACTTGACCACCCTAACGGACTGCATCGTTGCAAGCCTGAAGTTTGATGCACACTCGCGTCGAGTCACGGCCGTGCGTTGTATCGATGCAAAAACAAAGACGGGATTCACGGTGCGTGGTCGAATTGTTTTTTTGTGCGGATCTACATTGGGATCGACGCAAGTCTTGTTGAACTCGCGGTCGGAAAGTGCATCCAATGGGCTCGGCAACTCCAGCGGGGTGCTAGGCCATTATTTAATGGACCACACCGCGGGTCTTGGCGCGGTCGGCCAGATGCCGGGTTTCGACGATCGCTATTATTATGGGCACCGCCCGAACGGTGTCTACGTGCCGCGTTTTCGCAACGTTGACGCACCGCATGCTGACTTTTTGCGTGGCTACGCACTGCAGGGCGGAGCAGGACGGCAAGGCTGGAAACGTGGCAGGAATCTCAGAGGTATTGGCGCGGACTTCAAGGCCGCGCTTACGCGACCGGGGCCATGGAACATGGCATTCATAGGTTTCGGCGAATGTCTGCCCTATTACGAAAATCACGTAACACTCGATGAGAAAAAGACGGATCAGTGGGGCATCCCGCTGCTCAAGACAAGTTTTTCGTTCGGAAAAAACGAGCAGGCAATGCGAAAGGACATCGCGCGGGAATCCAAAGCGATGTTGAAGTCTGCAGGCGCAAAGAACATTATCGCAACGACCGAAATTGGCGTTGGCGGATCCGCGATACACGAGATGGGTACCGCGCGAATGGGCCATGATCCTGCGAAGTCCGTATTGAACCGCTACAACCAGTGCCATGATGCGCCCAATGTATTCGTAACGGATGGCGCTTGCATGACATCTTCCGCCTGTCAGAACCCGTCACTCACGTACATGGCACTCACGGCCCGAGCCTGCGATTTCGCGGTTCAGAGTATTCGTGATGGGCAGCTGTGAGATGTCTACGAAACGGTGTGTTCACCGGCGCTGAAGTTTGCGATGGTCACCTCGCAGTGGCGTGCCACCTTCGTGTTACACCAAGGTCAAACCATAGTAGTGCAGGTTTTAACGTGGTGCCCAGGAGAGGATTGGGCCCACATTTCCATAGCTCGCGCAGCATGCGCATAAGTTCTAGAATAAAATAAAATAAAAAATCCCTGGTGGTCCAAGGACTGAAGCCAGTGTACCACCCGGGTTGTGGGTCTTCGAATCTTGAATTCAGGCCAGCGAGTACCAGGTTCCCCGCCCGGCGCCATGCCGCTTGAGGTGCCCGTTTGTGCGCAAGTTCTTTATATGATCCTTGATGGTATTCCGGCTGCTGCCCGTCGCTTTTACGGCATCGTTAACTGTTACGCGGCCATGCTCGCGCGCTATCTCCAGTATTTGCACGGATAGTTCCGGCAGGTCCCCGAGGATAAGCCGCTCGCGTTTGATTTTGCTGTCCAGTCTTTTCTTTTGCTTGCTCAGCGCTTCCAGAAAAAACGTGACCCAGGTCTGCCAGTCCGGTTCATCGGTCCGAATCGTGGCTTGTGTCTGACGAAGCGCGAGATAGTAGTTTTGTTTATTCGCTTCGATCACACTTTCCAGCGAACTGTACGGTACATAGTCGTAGCCAGACCTCAGTAAAAGTAGTGTAGTCAGCGCGCGTGACAGTCTGCCGTTGCCGTCTTGAAAGGGATGTATCTCAAGGAAAACAACCGTGAAGATGGCGATGACGAGCAACGGGTGAAGCGTTCTGTCGTGCAATGCGGCGTTGGTCCAGTCGATCAGTTCATCCATGAGGCGAGGGGTGTCGAACGGGCTGGCCGTCTGAAAGACAACCCCGACGCTATCGCCTTCAGGCGTGAAGGCTTCTACGCTGTTGGGCAGAGACTTGTATTCGCCCCGGTGCCGCTCGTCCTTAACCGAGTACTGCAGCAACTGCGTGTGCAGTTGCTTGATGTAGTTGGCGGTTAGCGGAATATCGGCGGCGTGCTCGAAGATGGTTTCCATTACGGACGCATAGCCAGCCACTTCCTGTTCGTCGCGGTTCGCAAAGGACTGGGTGTCGAGGTTGGCCAGCAGTTGCTCGACTTCCCGGTCAGAGAGTTTCGCGCCTTCGATTCGGGTGGATGAGCCGATGCTTTCAATCGTTGCGACACGACGGAGGTTGGACAGGCGTTCCGGTGCAATCCGGCCGATGGCCTGCCAGGCGCCCTTGAACTCATCGAGTTCTGAGATCAGCGTTAGAATTGCGTTCGTAACATTAAGGGTTTCGGTCTTCATCAGCGCACCCGGTAATCCATCCATTAACCTCCGTTTATACTATGGTCTATTTTCACCCGTTTGTCCATCCATTTGCATCCGATTTTGCTTTTTCTGAAGCCTGTCCGCATAGGGAGAGGCCCGCTAAGCAAAGAAAGCGCTAATTCGTTTCCTAGTGAGCACGGCTAGAAAAGAACCCTGGGAATTCGGCCGCGAGTGAGCTGCTGCAGCAATTACAGGGGTAGGGTCCAGCCCCACTGACCTTCGATTGAATACAAACGAGGAGCGGCCGCAAGAAGTATTGAACGACGTGTCATCTTTGAGCGACGTCAACAACTCTTGAGACCATACTTTCGGACTGTCGCCTCGGCGGGGGAGCTTACGAATTCATTTGGTGCCCAGGAGAGGACTTGAGCCCACACGCTTCCCAGCTTCGCTGAGCGCCCGTATCCCTTTGAATTAAAGGGGTTTAAAATTTCCTGTTAGTTCAGGAAGTTACGTGAGTGTACCACCTTAATGGTTCGAGTCCGAATCGTGAAGGACGGTTTGAGATGGCAAGCCGAAGCAGACGATACGAGTCAGGATCGTCGACGGAGCTCAGTAAAGCGGAGGAGTGCGGCAGTAAGCAAAACGCACACGTTCACGCAAGCGACCAGGATGAAAACCCCGCCCGGTTTCCAGGCATCAAATACCCAGCCGCCGGTAACGCCTATCGTCAGCAGGCCGACCGTGCCGACTAGCATGAACAGTCCGACTACGGATCCCCGGATTCGTTTGGGCGCCTCTTCCCCGACCAGCGCTTGACCCGCAAGAATAGCACCGACCTCACCGCAACCAAGCAGCAAAGCGGCAGGTATGAATGCCGGCCCTACGGGAGAGTTCGCAGTACCTGCGAGTAGATAACCGCCGGCTGCGACCAGCATGGCGAGACAAACTGCGGTTAAACGATCTACACGGTCGAGTATCAGGCCCCAGATTGGTGCCCAAAATAAAATCGAGCCCTGAATAATTGCCACGTAAATGCCAGCTTGTTTCAGTGCGTCCTCCAGCGACAAACCCTGATCGAGTCCGGCTTGTTTCGCCCACAAACTGAAATATGTGCCGATCACGACCATGTCGCCACGCGCGGCAAACGCCTCCATGTACGCCACAAGCAGACGCTTGCTGGACCGGGCAGCACGTATACCCTGTCGCAACAGGACCGGCAGCGGAATATCGGTTCTCGCGCCCTCCGCAACGCCAGGCTTCAATCCAAGGTAAGCGACGACTGCGGTAGACAGCGCAATTCCCGCGGCAACAGCGTACGTCAGCCGCCCTGACATCAAGGAGTCATAGCCAAGGCCGGCGAAATAACTGGGCAACTGGGAGAGCACGATGGCTGCGAACAGGGCGCCAAGTCCGTTGCAGATGCCGACTGCTGCGGCCATCTTCCCGCGGCTGCGGTTCTGCGGATAGTCAGCCAGGACTGCCGCCAGCATACTGCCAATTGCGGCAGCGCCCACGGCCAGAAACATGCGGGCTGCGACCAGACCCAGCAGACTAGTTGCCTGCGGCAGCAACATGAATCCAGCGGCAACCCACGCGAATCCAAACGCGTAAACCGCCCGTCGTCCGATGCGGTCGGATAGTCCGCCAAATACCGCGATCATGGGAATTAGCACGAGTTCGGCCGCCAAGACCAGGAGGCTGCTGGCCTTGCCTTGCTCCTCGAATGGTATTTGCAGGTTTTCGGTCAGTAGATAAGGTTGCAGGATTGTGAGACCAGCATTCAGCGTAATCGTGATGATTGCCGCAAACAGAAACGTGAGCACATGACGATGGCGAACGCCACTGGACAACCAGATAGGCCCGAACTTCAAAGACGCTGTAGTCATCAGTGTCCGCCCATCAGTGGAACGGAGTCGAGTACCCAGTTACCGCTCGTCCGCCGGTCAGGCGATGGAATAGCGAAGGCCGTCTCGCCACGTTTCTCATTCAGGGTCTTTAGATCGATCTTCCAGCCGTGTCTCTCGAATGTTTTCAAATACTCACGATAGCGGACGATGGGTAGGTCGGCTGGCAGCAGAATTTCCTGCGTCGACGATTTGGGCGTGCGCACAGGATTCAGTCCTTTCAATACAGCGACGTCTTCGTCAATTATCTGCAGGTTAGCGTCCATCAGTCTGCCGTCTTGATCAGGATCGGTCATGAAATGACGCATGTTCAGAAAAAACACACGCGTATTGTTCTCGTCGATTGGCGCTTCGAAAAGATGTTGCCGAAACTCATTCTGTTCGCTGAACCGGATCCACGTGGTAAGAAAATTTGGGCCGATATGGCCGGAGCCCGAGACCGGGAAGCCCGATTCGCCAGTGCGGCCTTCGGAAATCAGTGCGCCATCCTGCTTCTGCTCGTGAAAACGCACGGCGAACCAGAATCCCCAGCCTCCCATATCATGGGTCCTGATCGGGTGGCTGCGAAGGTCCTGTTTGATGGCCGGTGCACCCTGTTTGGGGTGGACGAACTCGTTGTGGGCTGGATCGAGGCCGTTCTCGATCGAGCGCTCGAAGTAGCACTCTGGTTCGAGCATTGCGACTTTGTTTGCACGCCAGTCATCCTGACCAAACTCCTCGGCACGCCATAGTGGGGGGCGTTCTGCCTCCTGCAAATCACCTAGGAATGCGAATACGATGCCGTAACGCTCCTGAACCGGGTAGGTATCGACTTTGGCGCGCGCGGGATATTTTGAATCACCCAGGGCCGGAATGTATTTACTGTGCCCGGCGCCATCGAACTGCCACCCATGATAAGGACACTCGATACAGTCGCCCTTGATCCGACCGTCGGCAAGGCTGCCACCGCGATGTACGCAGGTATCGCTGAGCACATGTGCCCGACCATCGATGTCTCTGAAAGCAACGAAGTCCAGAGTCATGATGCGTACTTGCAATGGATGTTGATTGGTGACGGCCTCGCTGAGCGCGATCGGGTACCAAAAATTGATATACATCTATTCTCCCTTGCCGAATGCCGAGACCGTTGTAGGTATCGGAACTGGTCGGGAGCAATATAGGCCAAATAGTTTTAGCCAGTACCGACAAAAGTCGGTACAAAATCCGAAATTCCAGGCGGGCTGGATATGGGGCGCGGCGCGTACAGCCTAGATTCGGTCAGCTAAGCTCTGAAGTGTCTGCGGGGCAAGGATGGTTATATGCCGACCAGTCTCGTCAGTATGGATGATGCCTTTTCCCTCAAGGCGCCGGAACGCCCGGGAAACCGAATCAGTATTCAGTTGCAGGAAGTCGGCAATATCGAGCCGCGTCATATTGAGCTGAATTTCGTTCGCGCTTTCCTGGATCGCCGAGATGTTACCCAACATTGCACCGAGACGTTCATGCGCTTTGAACCGTCCATTTATGGTGGCTTGTCGAGACATGGTCATAAGTATCTGACTGCCTCGTTTGCGAAGGCTTTGACGCAGTGCCGAATACTCCCGAACGATAGTCCAGAATTCCGTCTGAGCCGTCATGAGTCCCTGAATGTCAGTCAGGCATCTGATGCTGTATTCATAATCATGCATCCAAGGAAATCCGAGTAATTCTCCTGGGCCGCCGAAAAGATTGACCTGCCGACTCCCGTCGGCGCAGTCGAGTTCGGCGATGTATTCGCCCCGTTGCACGAACCATACATGCTTCGGTGACTCGTACTGTCGGTAGAGGTATGCGCCGGCGTCTAGGCTGAACGGCTCACAGATTTGTTGAATTCGCTCAATGCCCTTCAGATTCTCAGAACCGAGGCCTTTGAACGTTTGGGATTGCGTCAAAGGAAGCTCGAAATATGTGGTCAGTTTAGTCATTGCTAGGAGGTGTATATCGAATCCGGTGAGTCCAATCGATCATCCAACGCGTCCTGATGATTTATGGAAAATAGGGCAATTTTAGCATGGGAAGTTATTTAACTAATTGTTTTTGAAAGTAAAAATTGTATTCTCGTCTGGTAATACGGATTTTGTTGGGTTTTCGTGATTTCTAAGAACCGTGTCTCGCATTTTTTGCATAATTTAGGTAACCTATTCAATATATTATTATTTTTGTCTAGACAGATGGAAATAGCTGTTATATATTTGTAAGTAGCTAGTGTTAATTGTTTGTGAGGCTCTAATGGCCCTTAATACGCTGGAAAGCAAAGTCAGGTACCGGATTTCCCGGAGCAAATCCTCGGTTTTCACGCCGCAGGATTTCCTCGACTTGTCCGGCCGACCTCAAATCGGCCGTGTTCTCGCCAAACTGGTGGCCGAGGAGGCATTGGTCAAACTTGGCTACGGTTTGTATGCCAAATCTCGCAGATCCTCTCTGACGGGCGCTGTCGTCCCTGTAAAGGGTATTCCAGAATTGGCTCGTGAAGCGTTGATGAAAATTGGCGTCGAAGTCAGGCCTTCTGCTGCTGAGCAGGCGTACAACAGCGGTCAGTCGCTCCAGGTGCCAACGGGTCGCGTCATTGGTGTTAAGGGTCGTGTTTCGCGAAAGATTGGTTTTGGCGGCAATAACATCATGATTGAAAATGCCGCCTGATGAGCAATTACTTCAGGACATCGCTATCGAGCTAGGCGTCGATCCGGCGTTTATCGAAAAAGACTGGTATGCCATTCAAGTTCTCGCAGCTATAGCTGCGCTTGAGCCGGATCAAATTGTGCCGGTGTTCTGTGGCGGAACCTGCCTTTCTAAAACGCACGGCCTGCTTAAGCGGTTTTCTGAAGACCTCGATTTTCGTGGGCATTTTCAATCTACAAAGACTCCTTCAAAACCTGTTCGTCGTCGTTTCCGAGAAAGTGTATTGACTGCGGTAGAAACTGTTGAGGGTGTCGAGCTAGATCGAGATCAAGTTGAGTCAGGCAGTAGCTATTTTAAATTTCAGCTGCAATACCAACGTACCTTTGATGCGCCCGGCGGGTTGAGGCCGCATCTTCAAGTTGAATTCAGCTACACGCAGCCCAAAGGTGATACAGAGACCCGCGTCATCCGGTCTTTTGTTGCCGAATTATCAGGTGATGAGCCGGAGGCGGAGATTCCGTGTCTAGTGCCACTCGAAACCGCCGCAGACAAATTGTGTGCCCTCACCTGGCGTGTCATTAAGCGAGATCGAGATCATGAAAATGATGATCCGGCTCTAATTCGCCACCTGCATGACTTAGGCGCGTTGCATCCGGCTATTCTTTCTGCGCAGGAGCAATTTGCAGAAACCGCGAGGGCTGCGTATGAGATCGATATGCAATCCGGCCCCCGGAGGATGGAGCATGACCTTGCAAAAGCGGCAGCGGAAGCGCTTGCAATACTTAAAGCCGATACACAATACGCGGACGAATATCAGCAATTTGTGATGAATATGTCTTATGCAAAGGATGATGAGGTAATTGATTTTCAGACCGCCGTGTCGCGGCTTGAGGAGATCATATCGTGTGTCGATTAGCTCCTGCAGCTTGGCGGAAGCTACTCGATGATTGTCCAGTCAATTTGTACCGACGATGAAGACACTAACGGATCTAGAACGGCTCACCTCGCTGTGGTGTACCACCCTGGAGTGAGACCAAGGTCAAACCATGCTTAGCGAAGTGAAAAACCCTTAACTGGCGCGGTGTTAAGGAGTTTGTGGTGCCCAGGAGAGGATTTGAACCTCCACCTACTTGCGTAGACATGGACCTGAACCATGCGCGTCTACCAATTCCGCCACCTGGGCAAAGCCGAAGCCGTTGAGAGAGTATAAACCGACGCCCAGAGAATCTGCGCGATGGGCTTGGCCGCGGGAAAGTGGCGCGACTTTACTGGCGGCCTGTATGCTTGTCAACGAAGGCAATTAAACGGCTGAAGATCTGCGTGGTTAAGAAAAAAAGGGCTTCGGCCAAAGGCAAGCTTGCTGGAAAACGGGGCAAATACCGGCATCCCGTGCCCGGCCGAACAGCCATTTTGGCGGAACTCGCCGCTGCGGGGCGACCCTTAGGCTTGGAGGTCTTGGCCCAGGTGCTCGGTGCTTCCCCGGCGCATCACTCAGCACTCAGAAAACGACTACAGCGCATGACTGCGGCTGGGCAGCTGCTGGTGAATCGGCGGCGTGAGTATTGTCTGTTGGACAAGCTTGATGCCGTGGCGGGAACGGTGTCGGCGCATCCGGATGGTTTCGGGTTCTTGATACCGGATCACGGTGGCGATGATATTTACTTGTCTTATCACGAGATGCGTCCCCTGCTGGATGGGGACAAAGTTGCCGTGCGGATAGCTGGTACGGATCGTCGGGGGCGTAGGTCCGGATCAGTCATCGATATTCTCGCGCGGGGTAAAACCAGCATTGTTGGACGCTATCAGCGCGAGCACGGCTTGGGTTTCGTGTTGGAGTCTGGTCGCTCGCCGCATCAATTTCTAGTACCGGATCACCAACGCCGCGGCGCAGTCAGCGGCCAACTCGTCAAGCTGGAGATTACCGAGTATCCCACTAACAGACGGGAAGGCCAGGGCAAAGTCGTGCGCATCCTCGGTGAAGCCGACGATGCCGGGATGTTCACAGAAGTGGCCATCGAGCAGCATGGCTTGCCCAATGAATTTCCTAAACAGGTGATTGCCGCTGCGAACGACTGGGGCAATACAGTCCGCGCAAAAGATAAACGCGGACGCGAAGACTTGCGCGATTTGCCACTGATTACCATTGATGGTGCGGATGCGCGTGATTTCGATGATGCCGTGTATGCCCAAGCCCTAGAGTCGGGCTGGCGACTGGTGGTTGCCATCGCGGATGTGTCTCACTACGTGCAGGCCGACGACGACATCGATCAAGAAGCGCGCACCCGTGGCACCTCAGTTTATTTTCCTGATCGAGTGATTCCGATGTTGCCGGAGTCATTGTCCAATGGTCTCTGCAGCTTAAACCCTAAAGTCGATCGTTTGTGTATGGTTTGCGATATGCGGGTCAGTGCGGCCGGCAAGGTCAGCCGGGCTAAGTTTTACCGCGGCGTTATGCGTTCGGCGGCGCGCTTGACCTACGCAGAAGTGGATCAATACCAGCGCAAACGCCAAGGTCGGCAGGCCGTGAAGAGCTTGGGTAGGCAGATCGATGTTCTGTATTCTTTGTATCACGCCTTCGCCAAGGCTAGACGCCGGCGGGGTGCGCTCGATTTAGATCTGCCGGAAGTGAAGATCGAGTTGAGTGATGACGGCCGGGTTGCAAAAATCTTGCCGCGGCCGCGCAATGATGCGCATCGGCTCATTGAGGAATGCATGATCGCGGCGAATGTGGAGGCCGCTAAATTCTTGCGCCGGCATCGGCTGGCGACGCTTTACCGGGTGCATGATGGTCCGGAAGAAGAAAGATTCGAAGAGTTGCGTGTGCTGTTGCAGGAACTGGATATTAAAGTGCCGGCCGAAGCACGTAGAGATCCGCGGCACTTAAATAAAGCCTTGCAAGCCATTCACCAGCGACCGGATGGCGCGCAACTCACCGTCTCGGTGCTGCGCAGTTTGAGTCAGGCGGTTTATCAACCGGCGAATATCGGTCATTTTGGCCTGGGCTTAACCGCCTATGCACACTTCACTTCGCCCATTCGCCGCTATCCCGATTTGCTCGTACACCGCGGAATAGGCCATATCATCGACGGGCGCAAACCCGGCGCTTTTCGCTATAAACCGTCTGCCATGGAGCAGGAAGGCAAGCGTTGTTCTACACAAGAACGCCGCGCGGACGATGCGACCCGAGCTGTGGAGGCGCGATTGAAAGCAGCCTGGCTGGTGGATCGCATCGGTGAAATTCTGCCCGGCACCGTGACGGGTGTGACCCATTTCGGATTGTTCGTCACCTTGGATGATCTGTATGTGGATGGCCTGGTGCATGTCACCGCCCTGGGCAAGGATTACTTTCATTTGACCCATGGTGGATCCAGGCTGAGCGGTGAGCGTGGCGGCCGCAGTTATAAACTCGGTGATGCGGTGCAAGTGCAAGTGCTACGCGTTGATGTCGATGAGGCGAAGATCGATTTCGCCTTGGCGGATGACGGCGGTGCGCGGGCAGCAAACACATCAACACGAAAACGCAAGAGCAAACGGGGCAGGTCAGGTGGCTGAACAGGTCATCTGCGGTTGGCAGAGTGTGGCGCGTTTAGTTCGCGCGAACCCTGAACGGATTCTTGAACTGTGCTTACAGACGGATCTCGGGCGGCAACGACGAGCACGCTTACCCGCGCCCCTGCCGCCGGGCCTGTTATTAAGAGAGCTGCCCCTGGCAGCCTTGACCAAACTGGCGGGTACCCACAAGCATCAGGGCGTGGTGGCCCGTATTGCGGGTCCGGTCATACTCAATGAGGCCCAGGCCTGTGAACGCGTGGCGGCCATCGCCGATCCGCTGCTGCTGGTGCTGGATGGCGTGCAAGACCCGCGAAATTTTGGGGCCTGTTTACGCACTGCCGATGCCGCCGGGGTTGATCTGGTGATCATAGGTCGCAGCCGCAACGTGGGTGTGACGCCGGTGGTGAGCAAAGTGGCAGCCGGTGCCGCCGAGGTTCAGCCCATGGCGAGCGTTGGGAATCTTGCGCGATTTCTCAGCTTTTTAGGCAAGTCCGGGGTGGTGGTGCTGGGCGCTGACGACCAGGCCGCCGCGGACCTCTATGCGGTGAGTCTTACCGGACCCTTGGCCCTGGTCCTAGGCGCGGAAGGCGCCGGACTGCGTCGGCTCACCCGCGAACGCTGCGATCAGTTGGTGCGTCTGCCCATGCAGGGCGCGGTGGAGAGCCTGAACGTCGCCGTGGCAACGGGCGTCTGTCTTTATGAAGCGCTGCGGCAGCGGCGCTGATCGCCTTGCGCCGGCTGCCGGGCATCCGGTAGGATGCCGCCCTTGCTGAAGAACCCATCGGGTATTCAGTTCTCCTTGCCACACCGCTAGACGGGTGGCTTTATCCACGAGGAGCCACAATGCGGCATTATGAAATTGTGTTTCTGGTCCACCCTGACCAGAGCGAACAAGTCCCCGCCATGATTGAACGGTACACCGGCATGGTGACGGGCAGCGGTGGCCAAGTTCATCGCTTGGAAGATTGGGGCCGGCGTCAACTGGCCCACGCCATCAACAAGATTCACAAAGCGCACTATGTGCTCATGAATATAGAGTGCGAACAGCCCGCGCTGGATGAAGTTTTGGGTGCTTTTCGGTTTAGCGACGCGGTGCTGCGGCACTTGGTGATTCGCCGGGACGAAGCGATCAGCGAAGCTTCGCCCTTGGCGAAGTCGGCCGAGGATGAGCAGGCGGAGAAATCGCGCGACGCGGAGCCGCGTCCGGCCGCGGCCGCCGAGACTGCTGCCGATGTCGAACCGGCACCATCGCCGGCGGATGACGCGCCCGCGGGTGATGTCGAGACACCGGCGGTCGAAGCCGATGGTGGCACAGACACCAGCCCAGCCGCTGACGACGATACACCCACCGAAACTGCGGCCTAAGCGCGGCCTTGCGAAGCCTGATTATTTTGGAGTCATTCACCGATGAATAAATACTTTCGACGTCGTCGCTATTGCCGGTTTACGGCCGACGGCATAAAAGAAATCGATTACAAAGACCTAGACACACTGCGCAGTTGCATCACTGAAACGGGCAAGATCGTACCGAGCAGAATTACCGGTACGAAAATTCACTACCAGCGTCAGCTCGCGACAGCCGTTAAGCGTGCGCGTTTTCTTGCGTTGTTGCCGTATACAGATAAGCACTGAAACGCGGCAGCGGTTAATCGGTAAGGTCGATGACCGGCTTCGCTAATCTGCTTGCGGAGCGGCGATTTTTTCGCTTGGCACTGATTGCCGGTTCTGCTTTGTTGGGCCTGCCGGGTTTGGGCAGCGCGATACTGAGTTTCGTGGCAATCCTAAAGGGCTGGCAAACCGGCCTAGTCGATTTGTCCATCGCCTTGCTGGTTTTCATGGGCCTCGCGTCCCTTGCCGGTCTGCCCCTGACGCTAGTGACCGCGGGTGTTGCGTTGAGCTGGGGGCTTGCGTTGTTCCTGGGCGTGCTCACCGGGCGTTATCGGTCGCTGGTACTGCCGGTGCAAGTACTGCTGGTGATCGCCCTGTTGGCGGCATTGCTATTTACGCTGTGGGTCGATGATCCCGTGGCGTTTTGGCAAGCCTATTTTCAGACCGTCACGACACAAATGAATGAACTCGGCTTACCCGCCAGCGACCCAACAGTGCTTGCCGGTCTGGCACCGCAAATGACGGGAATTGCGGGCGCTGGGGCGGTGATGAGTGCGATCTTGACCTTGGTGGTCGGGGCTTGGTGGGCGGCCCGGGTGGGCGCGACCGCGCTGGCTGAGATGTTTTTGCCGCTGAAGCTGGGGTATGTGGTCGGCCTGTTGGCCGCTGTCATTGGTATTGCCGCTGTATTTCCCATCGGTGATTTGCCCGCGAATTTGCTGATGATTCTGGCAGCCGGTTTTGCCGCCCAAGGCTTGGCGGTCATTCATTGGCAGGCGCGGGCCAGGGCTTGGCCATGGACGATATTCTTGCCGGTTTATCTGCCGCTGATTCTCGGACCTTCGGTGTTGGCCGTCGGCGTTTTTTGCCTCGCGGCGGTGGGGTTTGTTGACAATTGGTATTCCTTGCGTCGATTCGGCAAGGATGTGATTTAATAGCGGGCCGGGTCGCAACCGGTCGACGGAGACAATAGGCGATGGAAGTTATTTTACTAGAGAAGGTTGAAAACCTCGGTGATATTGGTGATTGCGTCAATGTTCGCGCGGGTTTCGGCCGCAATTTTTTGTTGCCCAAAGGCAAGGCGACCTTAGCGACATCAGCCAATCTTGCTGAAATTGAGGCGCGCCGGGCGGAGATCGAAAAACGGCAAGCCGAAGAACTGACGGTGGCACAAAATCGAGCGAAACAGTTAGAAGCCCTGACGGTCAACATTCCCGCCCGCGCGGGTGTCGATGACAAGCTGTTTGGGTCCGTTGGCACGGTCGACATCGCCGAGGCCTGCACCCAGGCTGGTGTCGAGGTGCTGCGTAGCGAAGTACGCCTGCCCAACGGTCCGCTGCGCTTGTTGGGGGCACACGAAGTCGAATTTCATTTACATCCCGAAGTGAATGCCAAGCTGTCTATCAATGTGGTCGACAGCGGTGAAGTAACGCCCGAGGGGCTCGATGTCGATGCTGCGGCGTCGGCCGGCACGGATGCTGCGGAAGCCGCTGAGGATTGATGGTCTAGGTCGTGGTTAGCGCGTTTCCGAGTCCTGAACTTAGCGACACGGATCGCGTCAATCGTCCGCCGAGTTCAACGGATGCCGAGCGCGCCCTGTTGGGCGGCATCATGCTCGACAACCGCAGTTGGGAGCGCGTGGCTGATCGCGTGGCCGAAGCAGATTTTTACCGTCCAGATCACCGGCTGATATTTTCCGCTATTCGCGAACTCTCCGAGCGCAGCGAGCCCTGCGATCCGGTTACTTTATCTGAATATTTGACCAGCATCGGCAAGCTGGCCGATGCTGGCGAACTCGGTTACCTCGCCAGCCTGGTCCGGGACACGCCCAGCGCGGCCAATGTGGTTGACTATGCCGCAATTATTCGCGAGCGAGCACTGCTGCGCGATCTTATTAGCACCGGCAATGATATTGCGCGCAGTGCTTACCATCCCGATGGGCGCTCGGTGTCAGACTTAGTTGATGCGGCGGAACGGCAAGTCTTTGAAATCGCCGAGCGCGGTAAACGTCGCGGTTCTGGTTTCGTCAAATTGCGCGAAGTGCTCGATGACACCGTGGACCGCTTGGATACTTTGCACCAGGCGGGTGGTTCCATAACCGGTTTACCCACCGGGTTCAAACTATTGGACGAGTACACCGCGGGTCTGCAGCCGGGGGATTTGATCATTATCGCGGGCCGGCCTTCCATGGGTAAGACGACATTGGCCATCAACATTGCCGAGAACGCGGCCTTGGGCGTTGCGCAGTTGCCGGTTGCCATATTTAGCATGGAGATGTCTGTTGAGCAGTTGGCCTTTCGTATGATTTCGTCGCTGGGGCGCGTCGATCAGTCGCATTTGCGCAATGGGCGTTTTGCCGATGAAGAATGGCCGCGGATTAATGGCGCGATTCAACAGATGTCGCAAGCGCCGGTATTCATCGATGACACGCCGGCACTTTCGCCCACCGAGGTGCGCGCCCGAGCCAGGCGTCTGCAGCGTGAGCATGGCTTGTCGCTCATTGTTATTGATTATCTTCAGCTGATGTCGGTATCGAGCACGACGGAAAATCGTGCCACGGAAATTTCTGAGATATCCCGATCGCTAAAAGCTCTCGCCCGGGAACTCAGGCTGCCGGTGATTGCCTTGTCACAGCTCAATCGAAGTGTCGAGCAACGCACTGACAAGAAACCCGTCATGTCTGATCTGCGCGAGTCAGGGGCGATAGAACAGGACGCGGACCTTATTGCCTTCATCTATCGTGAAGAGATGTACGACAAAGAAACACCGCGTAAAGGCGTGGCCGATATCACTATTGCCAAACAGCGCAATGGGCCAACGGGTGAATTTCCGCTGACCTTTATCGATCGCTACACCAAGTTCGAAAACTATGTTTCCGAGCAAGAACCTTTCAGTTAAATGGTATCTGCCAGGCTAGTTTAATCGGCGAAGAAGCCCATCTTGATGCCGATGATTTCTATCACATCGTTATCTTTTAACTCACGAGCCTGTTGGCCCATGGGTTCGCCATTGATTTTCGAAGGCTCGCGGCCCTCGGCATTTTCGACCTGAACCACGTGATAGCCATCCGATCTGCGCGTAATGGCAACAACCTGAACGTTTGGTCGGCCCAGTGTCGTGACGGCTTTACTCAGATTGACCTCGCGACCGGCAAAGTTACCATTTAAGACTTGTATTTTGGCAACGGGCAACGGTTTTGAGCCCGCGATGGTGTCGATCATTTCTTGGTCGGGCGATCCAGACGGAGCCGCCGGTTTAGCCGAGCCATTACCTGAGCTTGCAACATGTGCGTCGGCCATGTCCGCGCTATCAATCACCATGGTTCGGGCAAATTCGTCATCGCCGCTGTCGGAATCGACTGCAGTCCCATCCACGTAGCGCAATTGATGACGGCCCACGGTGATCAGATCACCGTGTTGCAAGGCGTGTTTCTTAATGAGTTTACCGTTGACGTAGGTGCCGTTGGTGCTGTTTAGGTCTTCTAGAAAAGAATCATTGAGAATATTGATAATCAGCGAGTGATGGCCGCTCACCGTTGGATTGTCAATGCGTACATCGTTATCCGGGAGACGGCCAATGGTATACCGCTCCTTGCTCATGTTGTATTCGGCGAGTTGTTGACCGTCTAGATTCAGAATCAGTCTTGCCATCGTCAGAATTACCTAGCTAAATATCTTTGCAAATTTTGCCAGCAAACCCTTATTGGCGGGGAAGCTCTCGAGCACCTGAGAAAGAATGATCGAGATGTTGTCTTTACCGCCATGATCATTACTCAGCTTGACCAGCTGTTGACCTGCATTTTCAAGGTTAGCACTAAACGTGCTGATAGTTAAGTTAATATCTTCATCGTCAACCATGTCCGACAGGCCGTCGGAACACAACAGATAGAGGTCCCCCGACTCAACCTCCGCCTCGCTCACGTCCACCTGAACCCCTTGCTCAACGCCTAGGGCCCGGGTGACGTAGTTACGGTTGGTGGAGCGCGCTGCCTCCTCGGGCGAATAAAAGCCGCGATCCACCAATTCTTGAAGCAGGGAGTGATCCATGGTCATTTGCTCAAGATGCCCGCGGCGGACGCGATACAGCCGCGAATCACCCACGTGGGCAATGGATACCCGGTTGTCAAAAAATAGGCAGGCCACCAGGGTAGTGCCCATGCCCTGACACTGGGGTTGACTCTTGGCCGTTTGATTGATGACCTTGTTGGCCCGGGTGATGGCATCACGCAAGACGATACTTTGCCGCATCAGGCCGGTTTCTGGCTCCACCGCGCCCCGGTCTTCACGCCGGCAGGCTTCGCTAACCAGCTCCAAAACGGTTCTTACCGCAATGCCACTGGCAACTTCACCCGCGTTATAGCCACCCATGCCGTCGGCAAGAACCAACAAGCCCGAGCTGAGATTAGCACCGATGGCATCTTCGTTGTGCTCGCGGACCCGACCGACGTCGGTCATCTGAACGCAGGCGAACTTGTTCTCTAGATTCATCGCGGGGCGTAATTGGCAGACTAGGCGGCAAAGCTACTACAACAGTCCCTTAAGGCCAACGCCATTTCCCGGCCGTTGGTAAATCGGTCCTGCGGATCTTTAGCCAGCGCCTGGTCGAAAAACGCATCAACGCCAGGGGGTACGTCATCTCTAATGGTGCTCAGATCCGCATGTTTGTCGTTGACAATTTTGTCCATCAGCTTCGGTATGGAATCAGCGCGGAATGGCGGTGCTCCGGTTAGCAAGTGGTAGAGCGTAATTCCCAATGAGTAGAGATCTGACTGGCCCGTGACAGCGTTACCCGAGAGCTGTTCAGGCGACATGTATGAAGGCGTGCCAAGAATGATGCCGGTTTTGGTGCGACTGGTGTCCGTGAGTCGCGCAATACCAAAGTCGGTCAATTTCAGCTCGTCTTTCGCCGCGTTGTACAAAATGTTCGCGGGCTTGATGTCTCGGTGCACGACCTTCTGAGAATGAGCATAGTGTAAGGCTTCGGCGGCACGCGCACCCAGTTCTAGCACCCACTCTGGTGGCAGCAAGTTTTTCTGTTGCGCATAGCTGCTTAGAGATTTGCCCTCGCAATACTCCATGGCGAGATAGGCGACGTCCTCATCTTCGCCAACATCGAAAACTGTGATGATATTGGGATGGTTGAGCCGGCCAGCAGACTCTGCTTCGCGCAGGAATTGGTCTTTCGCGGCCTGTAGATCTTCATCACTAAATTCTTCGGCCAGGGCGATGGTCTTAATGGCGACTTGGCGATTGATTTTGGGGTCGCGGCCTAGATAAACCGTGGCCATGGCACCGCGACCAATGACCTTCTCCAGTTCGTAGCGCCCCAGGGTGCCCTCTTTGTTGCCTCGTTTACGCGGGATGTTGGCATCTGGATTTGCCTTGGCCTCGGCCTGTTCTTTGGCCTTGGCTTTCTCTTTGCGCGCGCCTGAGAGTTTCTTGAGCTTGTCCTCCACGCCGCGAAACTCGGGATCGATAGACGCCAGATATCGCAGCACGCGCTCCGCCTTGGCGTATTCTCGACGCTTGCCGTGGGTCAACGCGATTTGGTACAAGCTTTCCTTGGTGTCTTCATTGGGCGCCTGTTGGCGTAACACGGAAAAGGCTAAATCCAGTTCGTCGGCGTCGGCCACGGCATCGAGTTCCGCGCGCGGTTTCGCAGCCGCAGGGTTGACATCCTGGTGTTTTAGGTAACGCAGTGCGTAAATCGCCGCAATACCTAAGACCGAAAAAACGGTGGCCGAACCGAGCCGTGCCCATATGCCTTGCGCCAATAATAGATAGGCTTCGGTACCGATGAGCAGCAAGCCGATGAGCAGCGCGGCAAAAGCGGCTGCGTTTAGGCTCATGGCGGGTATGGTGGCGACGAACAGTATGCCGAGCCCGACCAGCAAGACTCGCTCTGACCATTTTAGCCAGTTCGGCCGTACCAGGTAGTCGGCCTGAATTAGGTTGGATATATTGGTAGCTAGCAGGCGTGCTTGCGGTAGTGCGGGATTCGCCGGTGTCTTATAGCGAGGTTCCGCATCGCTGGGACCCACTAGCGCAATACGGTCCTTCAGCCGTGCCGCATCGAAGTCGTCGCTGAGTAGCGCTTCGATGCTGATGCGATCAAAAACCTGTTGTCCTGGTTCGTTCGCGTAGTAGCGGTTGTGGATGTTGAATCCGCCGCCGGCTTTTACACGGCGGGTTCCCAAGGCTATTGACCCATCGTCGCCAACGGCAATTTTTGTGTTCGCGGTCGCCGTCGCGACGCTTGCTATCGCCAGTGAGGACAACACGCGCGCGTCGCTTTTTACCAGCAATGACGACTGGCGAACTGCGCCATCAAGATCGGCGCGATACTTCGAGTGGCCGGCAGCGGCCGCAGATTCACACAGGTACTGGGGAAGGGCTAGGGAGCCGGAAACTTGCACAAGGGTTTTTGGCCATTCAGCGGCGGCATCGCTAGTGCTGACCGCAAGCCGGCTGCAGGGGTCGGCATCCCGATCCTCTAGGTTACGTGATTCAGTAACTGCCCATGGCAGGACCGCTTTGCCGGTACTTGCCAGGGCCGCTTGGATGTCTTTTTGGGTTTTGTGTTGTGCCCGAATACGTGCCAACTGCTCGGCCAGGGCGTCCATATCGCGGGGTTCCCCGGAAGAATCTGGGCGATTGACGCGTTTTTCGAGGTCGAGCAAGGCGGCCAGCTGATCCAGGTTGGTCAACTGACGTTGTGTCGAGGGCGCCTGGGTGGGTACGATGGCGGCGGCGCCAGCCTCTGCCAGGCGGGCAATGGCTGCTGGCAGCCGTTGGTCCGCCCACAGTGAACTCTGCGCCGCACCGGTATTGACCAGCAGTATCTGGTCGCTAGCGGTCGCCGCGGGTGCGCGTTGTTGAATAAAATCGAACAGGCTGTACTCAAGTTGGACCATACGGTCCCCTGCCGCCCATAGCAGAGCGCCCCCGAGAATCAGGAGAACGATTGGGGCGAGCGGGCCGGCCCGCTGCGGAGTTCCGGAGCTGCGAGAGGACATAAGGGCATGTTACGGGTGACGCCAGTCCCATGGTGAGAACTGGGTTTCGTTTTCTGCGGACCCCGGTGAATTTGCCCGTCAAACTGCGGGCTCAATGAGAACGGGATCACGTTTTTCGCATGAGTAAGAGCAAATCGATCTTTCGCTGCACCGGCTGCGGCGCCACAGCGCCCAAATGGCAGGGCCAATGCCCGGTCTGCCAGGCCTGGAATAGTCTGGAGCCGGCGCTGGCCGAATCGGCTAAATCAGCCGTGGGCTATGCAGGGGAAGCACGTGGGCAACGCCTAGATGAATTGTCAAGCGAGGCACTGGCCCGGCAATCCATGGGTATCGAAGAACTAGACCGGGTGCTCGGCGGCGGTCTAGTGCCGGGCGCCGTGGTGTTAATTGGTGGTGACCCGGGAATTGGTAAATCAACGCTGCTGCTGCAGGCCTGCGCCGCGGCAAAGACCGGTCCGCAGCTGTATGTCAGCGGCGAGGAATCTCTACAACAAATTGCGCTGCGCGCGCGACGATTAGGCATCGATACAAAGGGCATCACGGTCCTCGCCGAAACCAATGTTGAGGAAATTGTCGCGGTTGCCGAACGCCATCGACCGGTTTGTTTGGTGATTGACTCTGTGCAAACCATCTATTGCGACAAGCTTCCGTCAGCGCCAGGCTCGGTCAATCAATTGCGTGAGTCTACCGCCCAATTGGTACGCTTGGCTAAACGCTGCGGTATCGCCGTGTTGTTGGTTGGCCATGTCACTAAATCAGGGAGCATCGCGGGACCCCGTGTGCTCGAGCATATGGTCGATGCGGTCCTGTACTTTGAGAACGAGGCAGGCAGCCGCTACCGGATTTTACGTGCCATGAAAAACCGCTTTGGTGCAGCGAACGAATTGGGCGTGTTCATCATGGCGGAGCAAGGCATGCGCGAGGTGCGGAATCCCTCGGCGATTTTTCTTTCGCGGTATGAAAACCCCGTCGCGGGCAGCGCAATCACCGCGGTTCACCAAGGCAGTCGTCCTTTGTTGGTCGAGGTGCAGGCGCTCACGGATCGAGCCGGCGGCGGTCCGCCGCGGCGAGTCGCGGTGGGACTAGAGCAAAATCGATTGGCTTTGTTGCTGGCCGTATTGCACCGCCATGGCGGTGTTGCCACGCACGACGTTGATGTCTTTATTAATGTAGTGGGTGGCGTAAAAATCGCGGAGACCTCCGCGGATTTGCCAGCGCTACTGGCCACCGTTTCCAGCGTGACGGAACAGCCCTTACCCACCGGCTTGATCGTGTTTGGGGAAGTCGGTTTGGCCGGCGAAATTCGTCCGGTGGTTTACGGCGAAGAGCGCCTGCGAGAAGCCGCCAAACTGGGATTTAATCGGGCGATCGCGCCGCGAGGCAACTTGCCCAAGCATGCAATAGAGGGTTTGAACTGCCGCGGCGTGAGCACGGTTCAGGAAGCCTTGGCGGCCCTGCAAGCCTTGGAATAGGCGTGGAGAAAGCAGCCGTCAAGCGGCATCGACAACCTTGGGGTTAACCAACGGATCACGCAGGCGGACGGTTTTCACGGCGTTATCGCCGGTTTGCAGAATCTCGATGGGGTAGTCCGCCACCATTAGGCCCGTGCCGGTTTCCGGAATGGCTTCAAGTTGCTCGAGTATCAGGCCGTTGAGTGTTTTTGGTCCGCTGGTGGGGAGGTGCCATTGCATGGTCCGGTTGAGCGCGCGAATATTCGCGCTGGCATTGACCAGGTATCCGTCACCATTTTCGTCGCGAACCACACCTTCGCTCAGGGGTTCAGAATCAGCCGCGAAATTACCCACAATTTCTTCGAGAATATCGGACAAGGTCACAATGCCTTGTATGTCACCGTATTCATCCACCACGAAACCGATGCGTTGATGGGTATGTTGGAACTGAATCAATTGTTTGTTCAAGGGTGTGCCTTCCGGAACAAAATAGGGTTCGCTGAGTAAGCTCATAAGCTCATCCCGGTCGAGTCCCTCCAAGCTTGCCGATTGCACGACGCGTTGAAGATTGAGCACCCCGACCACATCGTCGATGCTGTCGCGGTAGACCGGTAGTCGCGTGACGCTGCTGCGACGAATACGCTCGATGATCGTTTCCCAGGCATCATTAAGATCGATGCCAACAATTTCATTATGGGGCACCATGACGTCATCAACGCTGATGTCTTGCAGTTCGAGTATGCGCAATAGCATGGTGTGACGACGCCTTGGGAGCATACCGCCGGATTCGCTCACAACGGTACGCAGTTCTTCGATGGTTAAGTTATCCTCGCCGCCGTGTTCGGTGTGTACACCTAATAGTTTCAACAGTCCGTTGGCAAGCACATTGATCAGCCACACCAGCGGTCGGCAAACTTTTAGCAACGGGTAGTAAACATAGGCCGCCGGCAACGCCATTTTTTCTGGCTGCAAGGCCGCAAGAGTTTTCGGTGTGACCTCGGCAAAGATCAAAATCACCAAAGTCAAAATGAATCCGCTGATTACCACCCACCAAGGTCCGCCAAGTTTTAGCGCAATGAAGCTGACCAGCTGGGCAGCGCCGATATTGACGAGGTTGTTGCCGATCAGAATGAGGCCGAGCAGCCGGTCGGGCTTGGCCAGCAAATCTTCTGCTAATTTCGCACCGCGATGACCCGCTTGGGCTTTGTGGCGAAGTCGGTAGCGGTTAAGTCTCATCAATGCCGTTTCGGTTCCCGAGAAGAAAGCCGATAGGAAAAGCATGATGCCGAGGGCTGTGAACATTAGCCCTAACGGTATGTCGTCGTCCAAAGGACCTGGTCTCCTGTATGGCTGTTGACCCAGGCATAGTCGCCAAGCCGGTGCGGCGATGTCAAGGGAACCGGTCGCGGGCGCGCTGCACCGGCGCGCCGGGTTAGAATACGTAAGCCCATCGGCATCTGCGGTTTGGGTGTGCTGAACGAAGGCGGTAGCTATGTTTGACAATCTCAGTGAGCGCTTAAAGTCCGTTGCCGAGCGTGTCCGTGGCAAGGGGCGACTGACCGAAGACAACATTGCCGAGGCCGTGCGAGATGTGCGTCGCGCGTTGATCGAAGCCGATGTAGCCTTGCCCGTTGTCCGCGAATTCATCGACCGGGTGCAAGGCCGGGCGATTGGTGCGGAGGTCAGCCGTAGCCTCAGTCCCGGTCAAGCCTTCATTAAGATATTGCATGCCGAGCTGACCGCGACATTGGGCGAATCCACCGCCGGTTTTGAGCTGCGGCATCAGCCGCCGATCATTATTCTGCTGGCCGGTTTGCAAGGCGCGGGTAAGACGACAACCGCGGCCAAGTTGGCGCGCTACTTTCAGCGTCGCGACGGCCGCAAGGTGATGCTCGCCAGTCTCGACAATCGCCGGCCCGCAGCCATGCTGCAACTAGAGCAATTGGCCGCGCGAGTCGATGCCGGCTTTGTGTCGGCAATGCCGCAGGAGCAGCCGTTGATGATCGCGCAGCGCGCGGTCGACGAGGCCAAGCGGCAACAATACGAGATACTGTTGCTGGATACGGCTGGGCGTACTCGCTTGGATACCGAATTGCTCGGTGAATTGCGGCAGCTCTACACGTCGATATCACCACAGGAAATTTTGTTCGTCGTGGACAGCATGGCGGGCCAGGACGCCGTGAATGTCGCAGCGGCTTTTGGTGAAGCATTGCCCTTGACGGGGGTCGTGCTCACCAAGGCCGATGGTGATGCTCGGGGGGGTGCGGCCTTATCGGTGAAGTCCGTAACCGGAAAACCCATTGTATTTTTAGGGACGGGCGAGGACCTGGATGGTTTGGAGCTTTTTCATCCGGAGCGCATGGCCTCGCGGATTCTGGGCATGGGCGACGTGCTCAGCTTGGTCGAAGAAGTTGAGCAAAAAGTCGATCGCGACAAGGCTGAGAAGCTCACGAAAAAATTGCGCAAGGGCCGCGGTTTCGACCTGGCTGATTTGCGCGACCAGCTGGAGCAAATGCTCGGCATGGGGGGGCTGGAGAGTTTGCTCGAGAAACTACCCTTGCCCGGCGGCGTGAAACCCCAGCAGCTGGCTCAACAAGTCGATGAGCGCGCCATCCGGCAGCAAGTCGCGATCATCAACTCCATGACGCCCCGGGAGCGTCGTTTTCCGAAGACAATCAATGGTTCACGTAAACGCCGCATTGCAGCAGGGGCGGGCTTGGCGGTACCGGCTGTGAATCGGGTGCTGAAGCAACACGCGCAAATGCAAAAAATGATGAAAAAGATGGGCAAAGGCGGCTTGAAAGGGGCGCTACGCGGTATGCCGGGTCTGGGTGGCCGATGAATCTGCGGGTTCACATTCGCTAGAAAACCCGTAGAATTAACCGTTTATCCCGCCGAAGGCCAGGCTGGCTCCGGTGGATCAACACTGCTAACAGCGAAGCGAGCACACATGGTTACCATCCGTTTATCCCGCGGAGGCGCGAAGAAACGCCCGTTCTATCACATTGTGGTGACGGATCAGCGCAATCGTCGTGACGGTCGTTACATAGAACGCGTCGGGTTTTTTAATCCAGTCGCCACTGGTCAAGAAGAGAAACTCCGCATGGATGTGGACCGCATTGAGTATTGGGTCGGCCACGGTGCGCAAGCTTCCGAACGTGTTTCAGCCTTGCTAAAAACCTATCGAGCCGAGCAAGCGGCCGCGGCATAGTTTCCAGCCGCGGCGTGCCATCGTCGTCGGATAGGCAGGTCTGGGTCGGCGAAGTTGTCGGCGTTTTTGGTGTTAAGGGTTGGATAAGGTTGCGTTCGTTTACCGAACCCGAAGCTAACTTATTGCGGTATTTGCCCTGGCAGTTGGTGCAAGGAGCGAGCAAGACGGAGTACAAGCTGGCAGCGGGTCGTCCACATCGCAAGGGCTTGATCGCCAAGCTGGAGGGCATTGAGGACAGAGATTCAGCCGCCGTACTGGTGGGCGCTGCAGTTTGGGTCGATCGGAAAACTTTAGGTGACGCTGAGCCTGGGGAGTATTTTTGGTCAGACTTAGAAGGCATGGTGGTCAAAACCCTAGCGGGTCTAGTTTTGGGCCGGGTCGATAGCTTGCTTGAAACCGGCGCCAATGATGTTTTGGTGGTAATGGGCGATCGGCGGCGTTTGATTCCGTTCGTTGTCGATCAGGTTGTGCGATCGGTGGATCTCGAGCAGAGAACTATTCTCGTCGATTGGGATCCGGAGTTTTAGCGTAAGAGTCGGTAGCAGGATGGACATACGCGTAGTCAGCCTGTTTCCGGAGATGATTGCGGCCGGCACCGGCCAGGGAATTTGCGGTCGCGCGTTGAAACGCGATTTGTTTCGCTTGGGCTGTGTCGATCCCCGGGACTATGCCAAGGATCCGCATCGCAGCGTCGATGACCGACCCTATGGTGGTGGTCCGGGCATGGTATTGCGTTATGAGCCGTTCCGCGACGCCATCGCGGCGGCGAAGACGCGTTTGCCGGCGGCCAGCCCGGTGTTGTTCTTGTCGCCCCAGGGGCGGCGATTTGACCAGGCCATGGCGGCGGAATTGTCGAAGCTGGCAGGTTTGGTTTTGGTGGCCGGGCGGTACGAAGGATTTGATGAGCGCTTAATCGAATCAGAAGGCGGACTAGAAATTTCGCTGGGTGATTTTGTGCTGAGTGGTGGTGAAATAGCCGCCGTGGCGGTGATTGACGCGATTGTGAGGCTGCTGCCCGGGGCGCTGGGACATGCGCAATCCGCGGCGGAGGATTCATTCGTGGACGGGTTGCTGGATTGTCCGCATTTTACCCGGCCGGAGATCGCCGACGGGCGGGCGGTACCGGCGGTTTTGCTTGGCGGTAACCATGCAGAAGTTAGGCGATGGCGACTGAAGCAGTCTCTTGGCCGCACGGCACTGCGGCGGCCGGACTTGTTAGGGCAGCGTAGTCTGACCCTGGAAGAGCAGACGCTGCTGGATGAATTTTTTCGCGAGCGGGATGTGAGCTCGCCGGTATAATCGAGGGCCGTGCCAAAGAAGTACGCGGCCGCAAAAACAGGTGAGACGAAGATGAGCAACGTTATTCAAGAACTTGAAACAGCCCAGATGAAATCTGATCTACCAGATTTCGCACCCGGGGACCTGGTGGTGGTTCAGGTGCGTGTTAAAGAGGGCGAGCGTGAGCGCTTGCAGGCTTACGAAGGTATTGTCATTGCGCAGAAAAATCGTGGGCTTAATTCTTCCTTTACGGTGCGGAAGATTTCTCATGGAGAGGGTGTGGAGCGCGTATTTCAGACGCATAGCAAGAGCATCGCTAGCATCGCCGTGAAGCGTCGTGGCGATGTGCGGCGCGCCAAGCTTTACTATCTGCGCGAACGCAGCGGTAAGTCTGCCCGCATTAAGGAGAAAATCGGCTGATCAGCGGCGGGCTGGCCAGTTATCAATGGCCTCGGTGGCGATCAAGATCATGCGCGGGCTGTGGCAAATCGGTAAATGCTCGGCTTGGCTGAGCCTAATGATTCTTCTGGGGCTTTCGCAGCAGTCCTGCGGACGACTAATCTCCGCCGCCAGCGCCGATTTGGCTGCCAGCCTATCCACCGCCATTCTCGAACAGGATGATCCCGGGCTGGTGCGCGACGGCGTGCCCGCCTATCTGTTGTTATTGGATAGTTTTGTAGAGCGTTCACCGGAAGATGCGGCCATCCTTGGTGCCGCTAGCCAGCTCTATGCCGTTTATGGCAGCGCGTTTGTCGCCGATGATGATCGCGCGCGTCGCCTCACACGAAAGGCGCGCGCCTATGGGCGCCGGAGCCTCTGCGCGGCCGATCAAAATGGTTGTGATCTGGCAGGCCAAGACTTTGCCTCTTATGAAGCCAGCATCGCTGCGGTAGACGCAAAGGCCGTCGATGCGCTTTATAGTTACGCGGTATCGAATCTGGCCTATATACGCGCGCACAGTGGCGACCTTGGTGCCTTGGCGGGATTGCCAAAGGCCGAAACCGCCCTTAAGCATGTCCTCGATCTGGGTCCCGGGGAGCGCCTGGCAGATACCTATAAATTTCTTGGCATCCTAAATACCTTGCGCCCGCCGGCATTGGGCGGCAACCCGGAGCTGGGGCGGAACTTCTTCGAGCAGGCCCTGTCGGCAAGTAAAGGCAAGGATTTAACCGTCAAGCTGGAATACGCGCGCTCTTACGCCCGTCTGGTCTACGAACGGGAACTGCATGACCGTTTGTTGAATGAGGTCTTAAGCGCCGATATTGATCAACCGGGTTTGACACTTTTTAACAGTATGGCGCAGGCTGAAGCAAAAAAATTGCTAGCCTCCGCCGATGACTATTTTTGAGTTGCCGGCCGGCCAGCTCGACGGGGAGATTTCAATGTCTCAGTCTAATTTTCGAATAGTACTGGCGCTATGCGTGTCACTGTGCGGTCTTGGCCCCGCTGCGGCAGCCACACAATTCAAGCTCGCAACGATTGCGCCCGAAGGTTCGCAGTGGATGACGGAACTGCGTGATGCAGCTCGATTCATTAGTGAGCGCACCGACGGTAGAGTAAAGGTCAAGTACTATGCCGGTGGCGTAATGGGCAATGACCGCAAGGTCCTGCGCAAGATTCGGATCGGGCAGCTTCACGGCGGCGCTTTTACGGCCAGCGGCTTATCCGAGAAGTACCCGGACATCGTGATCTACGGTCTGCCGTTGCTGTTTAATGACGAGGCTGAAGTCGACTACGTACGCGAGCGCATGGACCCGCTGCTGGCAGCCGGACTTGCAGAGCATGGTTTCGAAGCCCTGGGTATGGCGGGTGGCGGATTCGCCAGTGTGATGGGCGCCGAACGCGTGACCTCCTTGCAACAGCTTAAGGGTCGCAAGGTTTGGGTGCCCGAGGGTGACAGCATCAGTTACGCCGCCATGGAATCGCTGGATTTGTCACCGGTGGTATTGCCCATCACCGACGTGCTAACCGGGTTGCAAACGGGCTTGCTGGAGTTTGTTGCCACGCCACCGGTGGGTGCCGTCGTGCTGCAGTGGTATACCAAAGTTAAGTTCGTGACAGAAGTGCCTTTGGCTTACACCTTGGGAATACTGGCGGTGGATCAGCGAGCGTTCAAGCGTCTCAGTGAGCCGGATCAAGCCGTATTTCGTGATGCCATTGCGGCAGCCTACGCGCGGCTCGATGAACAGAACCGCATCGATAACTTAAGCGCCAGAGAAGCCTTGATCGAAAATGGTTTAAGTATTGCGAAGCTACCGCCCGAGCAGCTAGACGAATGGCGCGCGGCTACTCAGCAGGCCAATCAGCGACTCATCGGTGAGGGCGTTGTGTCCGCCGATGTTTTGGAGCAGTTGCTCGGGCATGTCGCAGACTATCGTCTAGCACAGGCGGCAGATTCACAAGCGGCGGTTGAATGAGTGCAGACCGGCCCAAGCCGGGACTGCTGGAGCGGGCTGAACGCTTAGGTCGCTCCCTAGAGACAACTTTTCTGGTGGTTTTGCTGACCGCTATGTTGCTGCTGGGTGGCAGTCAGATTTTTCTACGCAATATCGTCGGCGGCGGCTTGGCATGGGGTGATGAGGCCTTGCGTATCATGGTCTTGTGGCTCGCGCTGATTGGTGCCGTGGCGGCGAGCCGGGAAGATCGGCATGTCAGTATCGATTTGGCGTCGCGAATCTTGTCATCGCGCTGGCAGCGACCGGTGGCCGCCCTAGTGCATGCCGTCACCGCGTTGGTTTGTCTGGTCTTGGCCTGGTACGCCCTGAACTTTGTTGCGGAATCCCGCGAGTTCGAAGATGTTTTGCTGGGTGATCTGCCGGCTTGGTGGTTTCAGTCAGTCTTGCCCATTGCATTTTTCTTGATCGGCTACCGATACGTCATTTGGTGTTTGCGGGCGCTGCGCAGGATTCTTGCTAGGGATGCAAGCGAATGATCTTGGCCAGCGTCCTATTGCTGGTATTGGCGCTGCTGGGGGCGCCCCTGTTCGTCATTATTGTCGGCAGCGCCATGCTGGGCTATATGCGCAGTGAGATTCCATTGACGGCCGTACCCATCGAGGTGTTTGGCATTGCTGAAATGCCCATCTTATTGGCTATTCCGCTGTTCACTTTTGCCGGCTATGTGCTGAGCGAAAGTCAGGCGCCGGCACGCTTGGTTCGTTTGACCGGTGCACTACTGGGCTGGGTGCCCGGTGGGCTGGCGATCGTGGCCATTGCGACTTGTGCGCTGTTCACGGCCTTCACTGGCGCTTCCGGCGTGACGATTATCGCCCTGGGTGCGCTACTTTATCCGGCACTGGCCCAGGCCGGCTACAAAGATCAGTTTAATCTCGGCCTGGTGACATCGGCGGGCAGTTTGGGCCTGCTGTTCGCGCCCTCACTGCCCTTGATTTTGTACGGCGTGATTGCCGAGGTTTCCATTGATGCGCTGTTTCTCGCGGGGATCTTGCCGGGGCTGCTGATGATGTTGCTGCTGTCGGCCTACTGTTTCTGGGTTAACCGCGGCCACCAACGACCCATTGGAGATTTCTCGACCCGTGAACTGCTCGCGGCGATTCGCGAGTCTATTTGGGAAATGCCACTGCCGGTGCTAATCCTCGGCGGTATCTACAGTGGCTACTTTGCGGTGTCGGAAGCCGCTGTGGTTACTGCCCTCTATGTGCTCGTGGTAGAAATCTTGATTCACCGGGATATTTCAATTAGGCAGCTGCCGGAAATCGTTCGTCAGTCCATGTTGTTGGTGGGTGGGATATTGTTGATTCTTGGTGTTTCTCTGGCGTCGACGAATTACATGATTGATGCACAAGTGCCGGAAATGTTAATCGGCATCGTAAAGGACTACGTCACCGGTCCTACCAGTTTCTTGTTACTGTTATTTGTTTTTCTCCTGATACTGGGCGCCATTCTGGATATTTTCTCTGCCCTGGTTTTGGTCGTGCCCTTGATATTGCCGGTGGCCGCCGAGTACGGCGTGCATCCGGTGCATTTAGGTATTACCTTTTTGGCCACTATGCAATTGGGCTATTTGACGCCGCCGGTTGGGCTTAATTTATTTGTCGCGAGCTATCGTTTCGATCAATCAATCATTCGGGTTTACTCGGCCACCCTGCCGTTCTTGCTGATGTTGACGGTGGCTGTTTTGCTGATCACGTTTTGGCCTTCCCTGTCATTGATTCTGCTGGGCGAATGATTGCGTAAGTATCATTGGCGGAGAATTTGGAGAGTTTGTCGATGAGAATAAGATTTTTATTGCCAGTATTTTCGTTGGTGATCGGAACAACCGCATCTTGTGCCGCGGAACCGGTGACATCGAATGTGGAATTTCGCCTTCCCCCTGGTTTTAGCGCGAAGGTTTTGATCGCGGGCGTGCCCAATGCGCGTTCGCTGACTTGGGGGCCCCAGGGGCTGCTTTTTGTCGGCACGCGTAAGGCGGGGAAGTTGTATGCCGTACGTGATCCATTGTCCGCCGACCCCAGCGTGGTGACGGTTGCGGAAAAGCTCAAGTTGCCCAATGGCGTGGCGTTTCGTGATGGTTCGCTGTATGTCGCTGAAAGCAAGCGCCTGCTGCGGTTTCCCGATATCGCGGCGCGCTTAGAAAATCCCGGTGCGCCGGAAGTCCTCGGTGATCCCTTACCCTATAAGAGTGGCTTACACGCTTGGAAGTATTTGGCCTTCGGCCCCGACGGACGCCTTTACCTGCCGATTGGGGCGCCGTGCAACGTTTGCGATGAGTCCGGCTTCGGGCAAATCATCAGTATGCGCGCGGATGGCTCGGATCGTCGCGTAGAGGCCATGGGTGTGCGCAATTCCGTCGGTTTCGATTGGCACCCCGAAACCGGCGAGTTGTGGTTCACGGACAATGGTCGCGACATGCTGGGTGACGATATTCCGGCCGGCGAGCTCAACCGGGTGGCGGAGCGCGGGCAACACTTCGGCTTTCCGTATTGCCATGGCGGCGATTTGCCTGATCCGGAATTCTCCGACCTGGGCAGTTGTAGTGATGCGGTGGCGCCAGCCCAACAGCTGGGGCCCCACGTAGCGCCGCTGGGGATGCTGTTTTACAGCGGTGACATGTTTCCGGCGGAATATCGCGGCCAGATTATTTTGGCCGAGCATGGATCTTGGAACCGGAGCAAGGCCGCTGGTCCCACCGGTTACCGCCTAAGCCTGGTCCGTCTCGATGGGAATGAGGCCATTGCCTATGAGCCCTTTATGGAAGGCTTTTTGGGACCGGCAGATGAGGTTCGAGGTCGGCCGGTTGACGTGTTAGAAGCTCCTGACGGTTCTTTGCTAGTGAGTGATGACAAAGCGGGTGTCATCTATCAAATTACCTATGCACAGCCCGCGAAAAACTAATGCCTTTGCGGATTCTGTCATGAAGAAATCAATTGCCAGTTTTTTCTCAGGTTTGTGGCGAGTTTTTAGTTTCGTCAGCAAGGCCCTGCAGATCTTGCTGTTCCTTATTGTTGTCGCTTTTGTGTTGGCCCTGTTTGGGCAGTCCCCACAACTAGTTACCGTGCCTGACTCCGTCGCACTAGTGGTGAATCCATCCGGATTACTAGTTGATAAGTTGTCCGGCGATCCGGTCACTCGGGCCCTGGACGAGCTGCAGGGTATGCCGCAACGGGAGACCTTAACGCGCGATGTCTTAGCGGCTCTGGAGGCCGCCGGCGACGATGACAGGGTCCGCGCCGTGGTGCTCGACCTGACGAATTTCCAGGGCGGTGGTTTACCTCAGCTGCAGGAACTTGCTCGGGGACTACAAGAGCTGCGTGCGCAGGGTAAGCGGCTTCTCGCCACCGGCGATTCTTACTCCCAAGCACAGTACTACCTGGCGTCACAGGCAGACGAAATCTACATGCATGAGTTTGGCGGCGTTTACATTGAGGGCTTTGGTTATTTTAGGAGCTATTTTCGCGATGCTTTGGAGAAATTGAGCGTTGATGTCAATGTATTTCGCGTGGGTGAATACAAGTCCTTCGTCGAGCCCTTCACCCGCGACAGCATGTCGCAAGAGGACAAGGATTCAAGTCGGCGATGGTTATCTGCGCTGTGGGATGCCTATCGTGATGATGTTAGGGTGGCGCGAGCCTTGCCGGAAAACGCGATCCAGGAATACGTTGAGAGTTTCGCGGATCGTGTTGAAGCGGCGGGCGGCAATTTAGCGGAAGTTGCCCTGGCGGCTGGCCTGGTGGATAAACTGGGTGGCCGGGATGCAATTGATGGTGATTTGCTAGATTTGGTGGGTGAATCTAAGCAAGACGAAGGTCAATGGTCGGGAATTGATCATGCCAGCTATTTGTCCGCCATTCGGCGTGAGCAGCCGCGTCCCGTCCACGACAATAATGTAGGTGTTTTGGTCGCCGCTGGACAAATCATCGATGGTCAAGGCCAACCCGGGTCATTGGGGGGCGATAGCTTCGCAGCACTGGTTCGCCAGGCCGCGCTAGATGCCAGTATCGATGCATTGGTGCTGCGCGTTGATAGCCCCGGTGGCAGCATGTTCGCCTCTGAAGTCATTCTAGAGGCGCTGCAAAATTTGCGGGATTCGGGCAAACCACTGGTCGCGTCCATGGGTAGCGTGGCCGCTTCAGGGGGGTACTACATCGCCATGCCGGCGGAACGGATTTTTGCGGAACCCACGACTATCACGGGTTCCATTGGCGTTGGTGCGCTCATGCCAACTTTCCAGCGGACCCTTGAGCGAGTAGGGGTTAGCGTGGACGGTATCGGTACAACAAGGCTGAGCGGCCAACTGTCACCCGATCGCGCCTTGGGTGATGATGCGCGACGCGTACTGCAGGCTTCCGTCGAAGATGCCTACCAAATATTTATCGGCAAGGTTGCGGAATATCGCGGCATGGACATTGAACGCGTTGACAATTTGGCCCGCGGACGGGTGTGGATCGGCAGCGACGCCATCGGTACCGGCCTGGTTGATGAGCCCGGTGGATTAAAGGCGGCCATCGCGGCGGCGGCTCAGACCGCCGGCTTGCCTGACGGTGACTGGGGCGTGCGTTACGTAGAGCCCGAATTGACCTGGCGTGAACAAATCAGTAGTCGCTTGGCTTTGCGTCTAGGCAGCTGGACAGAGCGCCTAGGTTTCGGCGGGATTTGGCGGCGCAATGCGTCGATCAATGCGCTATTGAGTGAAGTTGGCGACAAGTTGGCAAGATTCTCGCGATTCAATGATCCGCGAGGTTTGTATTTTCACTGCTTTTGCGCCGTCAATTAGTCCGCATGGCTAAGCCCTCAGACGCGCAGGGCTTGCGGGTCGATCAATGGTTGTGGCGCGCGCGGTTTTATAAAACCCGCAGTCTTGCGGCTACTGCCATCCGCAATGGCCGGGTCCGCGTGAATGGCCAACGCATCAAAAGTTCTCGAGCACTGCGCGTCGGCGATGAATTGCAAATCACATTGCCTCGCTTGCAGTTATCTATCACGGTCGTGGGAGTGCCCGCCCGCCGCGGGCCGGCTACCGAGGCGGCGCTTTACTATCGACTGGACCACCAGACGCCACGCGCGGGGCAGGGGCCGCGCCAGCCGGCGAGTCCTGCGCCGGCCGGTCGTCCGAACAAACGGTCGCGACGTCAGCTAAGAACGCTGAAGGGTAAAGGCGGCGCGTAAGTTTTTAGCTAATATCGCTCTTGCCGCGGGCTTTCGGGTAGTCGAAATACACCATGTTGCCTTGGACTGTCCCCAGCTCTGACCAGCCTGCAAGCTTCACGTCGACACAGATCACACCGGCCGTGGGCAGATTACCGATGGGCCGGCCCGATAGGCGCGTGGCCAGTTCCGTCATACCTGGATTGTGACCGACCACGAGCAGATCATGAAAATTGTCATCTTGAGCCGCAATAACCGACAAAATCTTTTCGGGCGTGGCTAGGTACAGATCAGCTTCGCTGTGAATAAACTCGCGCGGATAGTTGATCTGAAACGCGATAATTTTGGCTGTTTCGCGAGCTCTTTTCGCGGTACTGGTCAGAATTAACGACGGTCGTGCGCCGCGCGCGAGCAGCCGTTTACCCATCATCGGTGCATTTCGTTTGCCGCGTTCGTTCAGCGGCCGATCGTGGTCGGCTTGGCCCGGCGTGTCCCAGCTGGATTTCGCGTGCCGCACAAGGGTCACGCGCCTAAGCACTTTAGCCACTACAGAAGTCCCGCTTCCAATTGCGCGGCTTCCGACATCATGTCTTGGCTCCAGGGTGGGTCAAAGACCATTTCGACGTCGACCTTGGCGACCGTGGGAATGATGCCCACCTTTTCTTTTACATCTTCCACCAGGATCTCACCCATGCCGCAGCCAATGGCGGTTAGAGTCATTTCGATATACACGTAGCGTTGCTTGCTATCGAGATTCGAAATTCGGCACTCATAAATCAATCCCAGCTCCACAATATTTATGGGTATTTCCGGGTCAAAAATAGTCCGCATTTGATCCCACACGAGTTTTTCGAACTCTTCATCCGTGGCATTGGGTGGCAAGTCGGGCGGCTTAATGGGTTCTTTGCGTAAAGCATCGGCATCTTTGCCCGCAATGCGATAAAGATTGCCTTCAAAGTAAATGGTAAAACTGCCACCCATGGCCTGGGTGATGTAGACTAGTGATCCATTTTCTAGGCTGACGACTTCACCGGCAGGCACCACGATGGCATCACAATCCCTTGCCAGGACCACCGGCTCGCTTTCTTGGCCAAACATATCTTAATCGCTACTTTCTGTATTGACGGTTGCAGATTCAGCGTCGAGACCTGCGCGCAAGGTTCGCCAGGGCAACAGCGCGCAGCGAATTCGTGATGGATAGGCGCGCACGCCGCCTAAGGCGGTGAGTTCGCCGGGCAATTCAGTATCCGGATCTGAGAAGGCAGCGATGACTTCGTCGGTGTGCTGCCGGGCGGCGGCAACCTCGAGTCCGGTCATTTGCTCAGTCATCATGGATGCCGACGCCAAAGAGATGGCGCAGCCGGATGCTTCATAGGCCACATCGGCTAGATGGTCGTTGTCGAGATTTAGGTACAAGTTTATTTTGTCGCCGCACAAGGGGTTGTGGCCTTCGGCTTTTTGATCGGCGTGCTCAATCCGGCGGAAATTACGCGGTTGCCGGCTGTGTTCGAGCACGGTTTTTCGGTACAGCTCGTGGAGATTATTGTCGTTGCTCATCCCAGAAACATCTCTTGTGCTTTTTTGATTCCCGTTACCAATTGATCAATGTCTTGTTGATTGTTGTACAAGGCAAGGGATGCGCGCGCCGTGCCGGCAATGCCAAAGAACTCCATGACTGGCATGGCGCAATGGTGTCCGGTCCGTATGGCGACACCTTGGTGGTCCAAAATTGTCCCCAAGTCGTGGGCGTGAATGCCATCGAGGTTAAAGGACACAACGCCGGTCTTGTGTTTGGCGGTACCGACAAACTCAAGGCCCGGCAATGTGCCCAGTTGCTCCGTGACGTAGTGTAGAAGCTCGGCTTCATGGGTTTGTATATTTTGCAGCCCAATAGCCTGCAAGTAGTCGATGGCAGCGCCGAGTCCCACAGTGCCGGAGATATTGGGCGTACCGGCTTCAAAGCGATAGGGCAGGTCGTTGTAAGTCGTGCCCTTGAAGCTAACCGTTAAGATCATATCACCCCCGCCTTGCCAGGCTGGCATTTCGCTCAGCACTGATTCGCGCGCATAGAGCGCGCCAATGCCTGTCGGGGCGAACATTTTATGGCCTGAAAAGGCATAGAAGTCGCAGCCGATATCCTTCACGTCGACCAACTCATGCGCCATCGCTTGGGCACCGTCTACCAGGGTCGTGATACCTTGGACGCGCGCCGCGGCAAGCATTGACTTGATGGGATTGATGGTGCCCAGAGCATTGGAAACATGGGCAACACAGACCAAGCGCGTGTTGGCGTTGAGCAAATCGTGATAGGCATCTTGATCGAGTTCGCCCGCTGGGTTCATGGGGATGACACGAATTTTGGCGCCGCTACGCTCGGCAAGCATCTGCCAGGGCACGATATTGGAATGATGCTCTAGCTGACTCAGAACGATTTCGTCACCTGCGGTGAAGCTTTGACCCAGGGATGCCGCGACAAGATTGATTGCTTCGGTTGTACCACGGGTAAAGATAATTTCTTTGGTGTTTGACGCATTGATAAAAGCGCGGACCTTTTCGCGAGCCCCTTCGTAAGCGTCGGTTGCCCGGTGGCTGAGGCTGTGTACACCACGATGCACGTTGGCGTGGTCATGTTCTTCGTAATAGCGGACGGCATCAATCACGGTTTGGGGCCGTTGTGTCGAGGCCGCGCTATCCAGGTAGGCCAGCCTGCAGCCCTGAATTTCTTGCCGCAGGATTGGAAAATCCTGGCGAATTCGTTCAGGGTCGAGGCGCTTGTCGAGGGTCCTGATGCTCTCGGCACTCATCGCGTTAAGGCCTCCGCTGTAGCGCCAAGCTTAGCGGCGATTCTATCTTCCATATATTGGCGTACTTCGGGAACTTGTATTTGGTCCAAGACCGCGCCGGCGAAGGCCATGATCAATATTCTGCGCGCCGTTTCCCCGTCCACGCCGCGTGAACGCAGGTAGAACAAGGCTGCGCTATCGAGTTTGCCCGTGGTTGCTCCGTGTGCGCACTTCACATCATCGGCATAGATCTCTAGTTCAGGTTTGGTGTCGATTTCCGCGTTGTCGCTCAATAATAAATTGCGGTTCGCCAGACTGGCATCCGTCCCATCCGCGCCCGGGTACACGGTAATCTTGCCGTTCAGGATGCTACGGCCCCCACTACCGGCAATCCCCCGGATCACTTCGGTGCTATGGGTATCTTTGGCGCGGTGCTTGAGTTCCGTGTGGTAGTCGATGTGACTGTCACCCAAGGCCAGTATTAAGCCGTGTATCGTCGCGTTTGCACCGGGTTGGTTTAGGCTAACTTGTAGGTCGTGGCGCGCCAGCTTTGCGCCTAAATCAACCAGCACTGTGCGCAGTTGGCTGTTGCTCGCAAGGTGTATATTTGTGGTGCCGATATGATGAGCCTCAGCGGATTCATCTTGAAGCTTGATCAAATTCATGACCGCGCCTGGGCCGCAACTGACTTCGACCAGCGCGTTGGTGCTGGTGGGACCGCTACCGAAGTGATGTTGAATAAGGCTTGCCGCGCTATTGCGTCCCAGTCGCAGGAGGATTTTTGGCTGGGCGCTGCGGGGCTCGCCGTCGCCGTGAAAGACCAGTTGTATGGGCCGGTCAAGTTTGACATCGTCGGCGACGTCGACCACCAGACCGGCTGACATGAAGGCCGTATTGAAATGGGTCAAGGCGGGGGCCTCTTGTTCGGCCGCGATTTCCTCCAACAGCCGTGCTTGATCGGCTGCTTGAATGTCTCCCCAGGCGCGTATCCGCAAACCGGCAAGCTTGTCTTTGGCCTGCGCGACTAAGCCGCCGTTCGCAAAGGCGAATTGCAAACTGCCGGCGGCATGGGTCAAGCCGTGGTTGGCAAGGGCATCCATGGACGCAGCCCCGGTTTCTGCGGGCGCTTGCAGGTAGTCGCGCGTGCGCTCGGCAAACGCGCGCAGATCGGTGTACTTCCAGTCTTCCTGACCGGTGGTGGGGAAGCCCAGCGCCGCAAAATGTTCTTGGGCACGCCTGCGCTGCGGTTCTAGCCATTGCCAGCCTGGCGGGCTGCTTGCCAGTGCGGTATCGAATTGGGATTCAAAGGACGAGCTGCTCACGAGTTTACCGCCTCGGCCAAGACCTGGTCATAGCCGTTGGACTCAAGTTCCAGCGCTAAGCTGCTGTCGCCCGTGCGTGCAATGCGGCCGCGTGCCAGCACATGCACAAAATCGGGTTTTATGTAGTCCAATAATCTTTGGTAGTGTGTAACAAGGATGAACGCGCGTTGCGGATCGCGCAGACTATTGACGCCATTGGCAACGACCTTGAGCGCGTCGATATCTAGCCCAGAATCAGTTTCATCAAGAATCGCTAAGCTGGGCTCGAGCAAAGCCATTTGGAAAATTTCATTGCGCTTCTTCTCGCCACCGGAAAACCCTTCGTTTACCGCGCGATTGAGAAACTGCTGGTCCATCTGCATGAGTTCCGCTTTTTCGCGGACGAGTTTAAGGAAATCCACGGCGTCAATTTCTGGTAAGTCTTGTTGTTTCCGCCGCGCATTGAGTGCGGCTTTTAGCAAATAGACATTGTTGACGCCGGGTATCTCGACGGGGTACTGAAAGCCTAAAAATACGCCGGCCCAGGCGCGCTCCTCCGGTGTAAGCTGCAGTAAATCTTGGCCCATGAATTGCACGCTACCCCGGGTCACTTCGTAGTCTTCGCGGCCCGCCAGGACGTGGGCGAGGGTGCTCTTGCCGGAGCCATTCGGTCCCATGATGGCGTGAACTTCTCCAGTCTTGACCGTCAGATCCAGGCCCTGGAGGATTTGTGTCCCGTCGACGCTCACGCACAAGTCTTGAATTTCTAACACGATGGTCCTTGCTTATTAACTTGACTAACTGACTAACCCACGGCGCCTTCGAGGCTGACGTTCAATAGATTTTGGGCCTCCACGGCAAACTCCATGGGCAGTTCACGGAATACCTCTTTGCAGAAGCCATTCACAATCATATTGACCGCGTCTTCTTCGGATAGCCCACGTTGACGGCAGTAAAACAATTGATCATCTGCAATCTTGGACGTCGTGGCTTCATGTTCGACGATGGCGCTTTCGTTTTTTATTTCCATGTACGGAAAGGTGTGAGCGCCGCAGTCTTTACCCATGAGCAGTGAGTCGCATTGTGTGTAGTTGCGAGCGTCTGATGCCGTGGGGAAGATCTTGACCAGACCCCGATAGGACTGCTGGGCGCGACCAGCGGAGATGCCTTTCGAAACGATAGTGCTGCGGGTGTTGCGGCCGATGTGGACCATTTTGGTGCCGGTATCGGCTTGCTGCAGGTTATTGGTGACGGCGACCGAATAGAATTCGCCCACCGAATTGTCGCCGCGCAGTACGCAGCTAGGGTATTTCCAAGTAATGGCCGAACCGGCCTCTACTTGAGTCCATGAAATCTTGGAATTGGCCCCCCGGCAGTCACCACGTTTGGTGACAAAGTTATATATACCGCCGCGGCCTTCCGCGTCTCCCGGGTACCAGTTCTGAACCGTTGAATACTTGATCTCCGCATCCTTCATAGCAACCAATTCCACAACAGCCGCGTGCAACTGGTTTTCGTCGCGCATGGGTGCGGTACAGCCTTCCAGATAGCTAACGTGACTGCCTTCTTCGGCAATAATCAGCGTGCGCTCGAACTGGCCGGTCTTGGCTTCGTTAATGCGGAAGTAGGTGGATAACTCCATGGGGCAGCGCACGCCTTTGGGGATATACACAAAGGAGCCGTCGCTGAATACCGCCGAGTTAAGCGTCGCAAAATAGTTGTCTCGATACGGAACAACGCTGCCGAGGTATTTTTTGATTAGTTCCGGGTGCTTTTGGGCAGCTTCTGAAAACGGGCAGAAAATTACACCCGCGTCTTCGAGCTTCTTTTTAAAAGTGGTGGCAATGGACACGCTGTCGAATACGGCGTCGACGGCCACCCCCGCGAGCGCGGCGCGCTCGTGCAGCGGGATGCCTAATTTTTCATAGGTTTCCAGTAATTTTGGATCTACCTCGTCCAGACTTTTTGGACCGTCTTTTTTCTGACCGGGTGCCGAATAATAGGAAATACCCTGGTAATCGATGGGTGGATGGTGGAGTTTCGCCCACTGAGGTTCCTTTAGAGTCAGCCAGTGCCTATAAGCTTTTAGGCGCCAATCCAGCATGAAATCCGGCTCGCCTTTCTTATTGGAAATGAGTCGAATCACATCTTCGTTAAGGCCGGGCGGTACCGTATCGGCTTGAATGTCTGTGATAAATCCATGTTGATAGCGCCGATCAACGATGTCCGCCGCCTGGGTTTGTTTTGCGTTCATGGCTTTTGCGGTCCTTATTGCTTGCGATGTTCGCGCGCGATGATGTCTTGTTCAGAATTTTTCATCACCGGTTGCGCATCGTGCTGAGTTGTATCCAGAGCTGGGCCCTGTAGCTCCTGCAAGCTAATTTCTTCCAGGGCAGCTAGCACCGCTTGATTAATTTTCTGCCAAGCACCGCCCACCAAACACATGGATTCCAGCTCGCACTGACTGGCATCCGTGCTGCATTCGGTAATTGCGACGGGGCCCTCAATAACTTTCACGATTTCCGCCGCGCTGATACTGACCGCCGGTCGTGCCAAGCGATATCCCCCTTCGGAGCCGCGCGTTGCTTCCACCAGCTGGGCCTTGGCGAGCAGCTTTAGCAGCTTCTTGGTCGTGGGCAGCGCCACATGGGTGCCTGCGGCCACATCCGTGGCCGCGCAGCGCCGGTCGCCTTGCTGGGCAAGGTAGACCAGCAGCATGGTTCCATAGTCGGTGAGGCGGCTTATTCTGAGCATCGGATGGCCTAGGACACTAAATTAGGACTATTTTAGTCCACTATGCTGCGAACAGGAAGCATGGGCTTTGCGTCGCCATCATGGCGGCCATGATCTGCTATTATTATGGGTTGCGCCGCGTCGGCCGAAGCTGGCGCGTTTGACAGCAGTACCAGCAGGGGGAGAGCTTTCCATGGCAAAACAGGATTTAGCGTCAATTGCGCGGGCAATGGTCGCGCCGGGTAAGGGAATTTTGGCCGCGGACGAAAGTTCGCCCACGATTAAGAAGCGTTTCGACAGCATTAATACCGAATCCACCGAAGAGAAACGCCGAACCTATCGCGAAATGCTGTTTACTACCGCTGGCGCCAGAGATTTCATCAGTGGCGTGATCTTGTTCGACGAAACCATTCATCAATCGACCAAAGATGGCACGCCGTTCCCGCAATATTTAGAGAGCTTGGGCATAATCCCGGGCATTAAAGTTGATAAGGGCGCCAAAGCGCTGGCCGGTTTTCCGGGTGAGACGGTCACCGAGGGCCTGGATGGCCTGCGTGAGCGCCTCAATGATTACTACGAGCTCGGTGCTCGGTTTTCCAAGTGGCGAGCCGTGATCAGCATTGGTGGTGGCCTGCCAACGGATTTTTGTTTGGCGGCGAATGCCCACGCCCTGGCTCGCTACGCGGCCCTTTGCCAAGAGGCCGGGATCGTGCCCATCGTCGAACCGGAAGTTTTGATGGACGGTGATCACAGCATCGCGCGCTGCGAGGAGGTAACGGGCGCGGCTCTTGATCACCTCTTCGAGCAGCTTGCGGCGCACCGGGTTGCTCTGGAAGGCACCGTGCTGAAACCCAATATGGTGATCTCCGGCAGCGAAGCCAATGACCGAGCCGGTGTGGAGGAAGTGGCCGCAGCCACGGTTCGCTGCCTGAAAAAGCACGTGCCGGCGACTGTGCCCGGCATTGCATTTCTCTCGGGCGGGCAATCCTCTGAAGAGGCCACGGCTCATCTGAGCGCGATGAACAAGCTGGGCGACTTACCCTGGGAGCTCACCTTTTCCTACGGGCGGGCCCTGCAAGCGTCGGCCTTGGCAGCCTGGGGCGGGGTGGAATCAGGCTATGAAGCCGGTCAGGCAGCCTTTCACAAGCGTGCCCGGCTCAACGGCTTGGCTCGCAGCGGCGGTTACGACGACGCTATGGAAGCGGCTTAGTAGCTCAGGGACTAAAATATTTTAATACAATGGCTTATAGTCGATACTTTAACTTGTTTATCGTATCGACTAGGTTGCGACACTTTACATAATTTGCAATCGGGGGCCCACGCTGGGAACCCGCGACCAGGAGCCAGGGTCTTAACTGTTAGGGCGCGAATGCCCTGAGCAGTGGGGAGAATTATCTTGATTGCGCGACTATTGCTGTTGATTTCTGTTGGTCTGTTCACCGCTGGTGTGCTGGCTGCCGCCGATTCGCCCCAGGCCGTGGTATCGGGTACGGCGACCGCGGTGGCCGATCGACTGGACGGTCGTCGCGACTACCTGCGGCAGCATCCCCAGGAACTTTATGGCTTGGTCAATGAGGTCTTGTTGCCGAATTTTGATACGCGATACGCTGGTTTTCTGGTTCTCGGCCGGCAACATTGGAAGGCTGCGTCAGATTTGCAGCGCGATCGATTCGTCGCAACTTTTTTCGATTTTCTGGTACGCAGTTATGCTGAAGGCTTGCTGGATTTTGACCCCGCCAGTCTAGAGATCTTGCCCCACACGCCTTCCAATGATGACAAGCGTGCGACGGTGCAAACTCGCTTGCGCCAAGACAACGGTGGTACGGTTCCGGTTAACTATCGCTTACGCCAAACGGATTCGGGTTGGAAGGTTTATGACGTTCGCGTCGAAGGCGTTTCGTATTTGCAAAACTATCGCAATCAATTTAACGCTGAGATTTCAGCCCGCGGCCTGGACGCGGTGATCGCGCGCTTGGAAAACGAGGGCAGGTCGGGAAGTTAGAATTCGTCCTCGTCAAAGGCCTCATCGAATTCTTCATCCAATCCGTTGCTAGGCGGGTTGCCGTCATGGCGCAGGAAGCGGCGGTTTTGCCAGTAGGCATCGCGCACGAAAGCATAACTATCAAAGGCGCCCCTGATTTCATCATCGAAGCCCAGTAGCCGCGCGCGCTGATCGATAAACCAAAGCGCCGTCACGCCGATTTGCCAATCGCGATTGTGAATATAAACGCGCGGATCGTAAGTCAGATCGACGAGTTGGCCGACACCCGACCGCAGAGTACGCGGGCCGAATACCGGCACCATCAAGTATGGCCCTTCGGGTACGCCCCAAACGCCTAGGGTTTGGCCAAAGTCCTCCTCATGCTGCGGTAGGCCAAAGCGAGTCGCCGGGTCCATGAGTCCGCCCAGGCCCAGGCTGCTGTTGATCCCAAATCGCGCGATATCCGACAAACCTTGAGATCCCTTGCCTTGAAGAAAGGCATTGACGATGTCAATAGGATAGAGCCAGTGGTCGAAAAAGTTACTGATGCCGGTGCGCATAAACTGCGGCAGCAACCATTCATAGCCCTTGGTGACTGGTCGGAGTACATAGGTATCTGCCACTTCGTTGAACTTGTAAATCGCTCGGTTGACCGGTTCCAGCGGGTCACCGGGCGTGGTTTGTCGCGTAGCATTTTGACTGGCGCAGCCGCTCGCGGTGGCGATGAAAGCTAGCAGGCAGAGCTGGCTAAGCAGCCCTTTGTTTCTCGGCTGTGAGCGCATCATGATTGGGCTCGCTTTCGACGCCGTTGGTTTTTTTCTGATTCTAATAACACCTCTTGAATTTGCTCAAGGCGTGAGCGAAAACGTGCGCGCTGTACGTCGTCGAGTTCGGGAATGCTCAATGCGAGCCGGAGTTGATCGCTGGCCATGTTCAGATTCCCCGTCAATAAGTGATACTCAGCCATATAGTAGTGTGCATCGGCGGAGTCGCCGGCGGCGCTTGCCGCCAAGGCGATTTGCCGTACTTGTTCAGAAGTGGGTGGCACCTGATTGTATAGATCCAAAAGCAGTTGGTGTGCCTCTGACGCGCGATCGTATTGCATGAGCGCCTCGGCATAACGAATGGTCAGCGGGCGGTTGCGTGGAAATAACTCCAAGGCGCGTTTGAAGGTTTTTTCAGCAGCCTTGGGGTCATTCAATGCCAGTTGCGTGGCCGCCAAGCCCGTGTGCAAATGGATAATTTCGTGATTCGTGGCCAGCAGCCGTTTAAAATCCTCCTGTGCTTCCGCGTATCGGCCCAGCTCGAGTTTCGCTAGGGCAACCCCGTATTCTAGACCCAGTTTACCGACTTGTTCGGGATCTTCGCGTAGGCCTTCAAAGTACTTTAGCGCTGCTTCGTGCGTATTCGCCGTCATCAAGGCCAGTCGAGCGCGAGTTAAGCCATAGCCGGACGCATCAGCGACATCGGTTTCCGGCAGTTCAGCAATTCGCGAAGCGGTTTCGGCAATTCGATTGACGGTGACCGGATGGGTGCGAAGAAACTCGGGGGCGCCGCCTACTTGAGAGCCGGTCTTGCGATTTAGGGTGTTAAAGAAATCAGGCATTCCCTGCGGATCGAAACCTGACTTGGCCAAAATGCCAACGCCAACCCGGTCGGCTTCGTACTCATTGGCCCGGGTAAAATTGATTTGCTGCTGCGCCGCCAGGCTTTGGGCGCCGACGACCGCACCTTGAATCAAATCGCCACTGCCTGTTGCGGCACCCACTAAAATAGCTCCCAGCATGGCGGCCATGCTGAGAATACTTTCTCGTTGGTTGGCGAAAATCGCCCTGGAGATGTGGCGCTGCGTGACGTGGGCGATTTCATGGGCTAAAACGCCGGCCAGCTCACTCTCGTTGCGGGTTGCCATGAGCAGCCCTGAATGCACGCCGATATAGCCGCCTGGCAAGGCAAAGGCATTGATCGTACCGTCATTGACCACGAAAAACTGGAACTTGAAATCCCCGTCCTGGGCATTCGCTACCAGCTTCTGTCCCACGTCCTGTATGTACTCCTGGATCTCCGGATCGGTGATGACCCGGTCGGTCATGCGCAGGCTATTGTAGATTGAGCGTCCGATTTGCAGCTCTTGGGCCTTACTGAGGACCGAGTCAGCGGGGCTGCCAATGTCGGGCAGGCTATCCTCGTTAACCGCGGTGGCAAAAAAGGGTGCGAGTCCGGACAGCAGTCCGACTACGCCGAGGGCTATAAGACGACGGAGAAGCATCAAGACTAACCTAAAGTGACTTCACGGCACTCAGTACTTCATCGGCATGGCCTTTTACCTTCACTTTGCGCCATTCCTGACGAAGCTTCCCGGCTTCGTCAATCAAGAAGGTGCTTCGTTCAATACCCATATACTTGCGGCCATACATGCTCTTTTCTTTGATGACGTCGTACAGGTGACAGGCCTTCTCATCGGCATCCGACACCAGCTGGAAGGGAAAGCCATGCTTTTCGCGAAACTTGTTGTGACTGTTCACACTGTCACGAGAAACGCCGAGAATTACCGCGCCAGCGCGCTTGAAGGCAGCGTGCTTGGCGGCGAAGTCTTGGCTTTCCTTCGTGCATCCAGAGGTGTTGTCCTTCGGATAGAAATACAGCACGACTTTCTTGCCGCGCAAGGCTTTTAGCTGAATGGTTTGTTCACCGGTGGCAGGAAGCTTAAAGTTTGGCGCCACGCGGCCAATTTTTGGAGTACTCATCTTGCTCATTGTCTCTACATTTATTTAAAGAATACCGTCAACGACCGTTAAGATTGCGCAGGGTCAAAAACCGCGTCTAGGTTTTCCTGGTCACAGTAATCCAGGAAGTCTTCCCGCAGACTAGCGGTATGTACATCTGCTGGCACGTCGACCATCATTTGTACCGAAAACATGGCGGCGCCCGTGTGCGGTGCGTTGTAGCTACGGGTGGTCATTTCGCTTATTTCTATGCCCCGGCCGGCAAAAAAACCGGACAAGCCGAGCACGATGCCTTCGCTGTCCAAGGCCACGATGTCGGCCAAGTAGGGCGCGCATTCGCCACGCGGCCTGGGTTGGGCGTCGCGGAGGGTGACGGTTAAGTTTCCGCCGCGTTCAAGGACTTCCAGTCGGTCGCGCAATTTTCCCAGGGCATGCCAATTTCCGGCCACCAACATCAGGACCGCGAACTCCGAGCCCAGGCTCATCATGCGGCTTTCCGAAATATTGCCACCTGCCTTGGTCACGACCTCGCTGAGGTCACGCACCAGGCCCGCCCGATCGGGACCAATGGCGGTAACGGCTAAAAGCTTTTCCATGGCATCTTCAGAATCCAAGCAATGCGTATTTTAGCCGACATTCGCCGGGTATAGCGGTTTCGATTTCGCCTTGGCATGCGCCGCTGTTGCGCTGCCAAATGGCCCTGAGTACCATCGCCAGCCAGTTCGGAGTTCATTCCATTATGTTCCACGGCAGTTTGGTTGCGCTTGTCACGCCGATGGCTGAAAGCGGTGAGGTTGATTTTTCCTGCCTAAGGGCCTTAGTGGACTGGCATGTGGAATCGGGCAGCGATGGCCTGGTGATCGCAGGGACCACCGGGGAATCCGCAACGCTATCCCGTGACGAACATATTGAAGTGATTCGGGTTGCCGCCGAACAAGCAGGTGGCCGCCTACCAGTAATCGCGGGGACGGGCTCCAATTCGACGCGACAGACTGTTGATTTGTCCGTCGCTGTGGGTGCCTGTGCCATCGATGCTTACTTAATCGTCACGCCCTATTACAACAAGCCGACACCCGATGGCCTGGTCGCGCACTATTTGGCGGTGGCCGATGCGGTGGAGCGGCCTATCATGTTGTATAACGTGCCGGGTCGTACCGCCGTGGACATGCTGCCTGAAACCGTTGCGCGATGTGCCGAACACCGGCGCATCACCGCAATTAAGGAAGCCACCGGCGAAACTGCGCGCGTGGCGCGTCTACGTGAATTGTGCGGCGAGGAATTCGGGTTGTTTAGTGGTGATGATGCGACGGCGAGGGATTTTATGTTGCAGGGTGGTCAAGGCGTCGTTTCCGTCACGGCTAATGTTGCACCCAGTGCCATGGCTGCCATGAGCCGTGCCGCGATCGCCGGCGGCGCAGAAGAGGCCGCGAAGCTCGATGCTACCCTGGCTGAATTGCATCGCGACCTATTCGTCGAAGCGAATCCCATACCGGTAAAGTGGGCTCTGGAGCGTATGCACAAAATTCCGCCCGGGCTCCGGCTCCCGCTAACGCGCTTGTCCAAACATGCGCAACCCGCGGTAGCAGCCGCGCTTGCAAAGGCGGGTTTAGGCTAGTGCGCGGGGTGAGCCTGCATTTTCTGCGTTGCCTGCTGCTTGCCGGCATCAGCGGAATCGGTTTGGCTGCTTGTTTTGGAGATCGTCAAGCGAGCTGCAGTAAACCGGAGGAATATCAGGCAAGCCGCAGCGCGCCGCCGCTGAAGGTGCCGCCCGACCTAGAACAGATCCGCAGTCCGTCTTTAGAAATTCCGGACTTAGCATTAAATGATAGGCCGATAGCGGACAGTCCTTGCTTAGAGGAGCCGCCCGACTATTTCGCGAAGTAAGCAATTGAACCCCCTACAAGCCTAGGGTAGTCTCGCGTCCGCAATGACACCGAGAATTCGGAGAGATGGCCGAGTGGTCGAAGGCGCCAGATTGGAATTCTGGTATACGGTTCTGCTGTATCGTGGGTTCGAATCCCACTCTCTCCGCCAGCCCCCATTAAGAAAGGGTCCTATAAGGACCCTTTCTTAATGGGGGCTGGCGGAGAGAGTGTGTGGACGCACCCACCGGTTCGACAAAATCGCAGGGCGATTTTGGACGCGCACAGCGCGCCCCGCAGGGGTGAGCGGCTGTACCCAGCCGCGAATCAATCCCACTAACGTGCCGTATCGAGCCTAGGCGAAAAAGTATGGATCGCAGTGATCGGCGTAGAGCGTGCCTGGACGCACCCACCGGTTCGACAAAATCGCAGAGCGATTTTGGACGCGCACAGCGCGCCCCGCAGAGGTGAGCGGCTGTACCCAGCCGCGAATCAATCACACTAACGTGCCGTATCGAGCCTAGGCGAAAAAGTATGGATCGCAATGATCGGCGGAGAGCGTGCGCGGACGCACCCACCGGTTCGACAAAATCGCAGCGCGATTTTGGACGCGCACAGCGCGCCCCGCAGGGGTGAGCGGCTGTACCCAGCCGCGAATCAATCCCACTAACGCACCGTATCGAGCCGGGGCTGAAAAGTATGGATCGCAATGGTTGGTGAAGAGCGTGCGCGGACGCACCCACCAGTTCGACAAAATCGCAGCGCGATTTTGGACACGCACAGCGCGCCCCGCAGGGGTGAGCGGTTGTACCCAGCCGCGAATCAATGCCGTTGAATCTACTACTGTTCAAGTAAACTTCTGCCACTATAATCGCGCCCCAGGGCAAGTTGCGGTCAATTCCGAAATGAAACGGAAAAGCTGACTGTCTTGTTGCACAACAGTCAGTTGGAGTTGTCCCATGAGATTTTCTTGGAAAGTGCTTGGCCTGCGGTTCATCATTGTGGTCACGTATACACTGGCGACGCAAAACCTGGTTGCTGTTCCTGCCGGGGCACAGACCGCTGCAAGCCCGCTCGAAGAAATTGTAGTCACCGCAAGAAAGCGCGCAGAGATATCTTGGGAAGTACCCTTCGCCATTGACGCCTACGATCAGGAACTCATCACCAAGGCCGGCGCTCGAGGAATTTTTGAGCTCGCCAGACTGTCGCCTAATCTGTCTTTCCGGCCCTCATTTGGCCGCACTTTAGACCGTCCCGCTATCCGTGGTCAGTCCATTGTGCGTGGCGAAAATACCGTGGGTTTGTTTGTTGACGGGGTTTTTGTAGCAGGTTCTTTATCGAGCACGCCGCTGGATAATATTGAGCGAGTTGAAGTGCTGAAGGGGCCACAATCCGCCCTGTTCGGACGCGCGACCCTGGCTGGTGCAATCAACTACGTTAGTCGAAAACCGGGCAATGAATGGTTCGGCAAGCTTGCCGTCACCGGCGCCGAACATGATGAGTACGAAGCACGAGCGTACATCAGTGGTCCGATCATTCAAGACGACTTGGCCTTTGATATCGGCACGCGCGTTTATACCTACGGCGGTGAGTATACAAATGTTGGGCCCGGTGGTGGCGTAATAGGCCAGGAAGAAACCAACGGCGGTTCCGGAAGCCTGTTTTGGACGCCGGGCGACAAGTTCAGTGCGCTACTTCGTTTGACCTATTTTGAGGATAATGATGGTCATCCGACGAACTGGTTAGAAATTCAGGCGGATGAACTCAACTGTTTTGAAGGGGTCGCCCGCGGCTACTACTGTGGTGAAGTTGAAGCGTCGGAAGCTGTTGCCATCGATTTGTTCCCAAAGAACAAGTATGGCATTGAGCGGCAAACCTTTCGCGGTAGTTTGACCATGGATTGGCAGTTAGATTTCGCAACTTTAACCGCCATCAGCTCCATTACCAATGAAGAAGAAGACTGGCTGTTGGACTTTGGCCCGCAAATTAGCATCGGCCCATTTGCACAATCGACGATGTTGGTCAACTGGGCTTGGGATACTTGGTCTCAGGAATTGCGCTTGGCTTCATCTTCGCAGGGGCGCATGCGTTGGCTGGTGGGCGGCTACTACTATGATGGGAAAAAGATTGACCCCACGGATATTAATATCGAGGACATAGAGAATGTCGCGGTTTTTGGCTCTATAGACTGGGATGTTACCGAGACGTTAACAGCTGCTGTCGAACTGCGCTGGGCTGAGGATGACAAGTCTGTCACGGGTATTAATGGCAGCCTCGACGAAAACTTCGACAGCATTACGCCACGATTTTCTCTGCGTTGGCGCTTCGCTGATTCCAGTCAAGTCTATCTGTCGGCTGCCTTGGGGACTAAGCCGGGTGGGTTCAATCAAGGATTACTAGCCGCGGACGTGCCAGCCGCAGAGCGCCAAAGGCTAGGCCGTTTCCTGGCCTACGATGAGGAGGAGGCCTGGAACTACGAAATTGGCTCCAAGCTTAACTTGCTGCGTGATCGTCTACAGCTTGAGTTGGCGGCGTTTTATATCGACTGGAGCGATCAGCAGTTAACCCGATCTGAAGCCTTTATCGACAGTCTCGGCATGGCCGACAGCATTCCACTCATCACCAATCTCGGACAGACTGAAATATACGGCGGTGAATTGACAGCCCTATGGCAGCTTACTGATGGGCTAGCATTGAGCTTGGCTTACGGCTATACGGATGTGGAAATTGTGCAGGCCTGTGATGTGGAGTATGGCGCTTTTTTCGGCGAAGACGCTGAATGCCTGAGCTTGTTGGGCGAACGCGGGGGCGGATCTCTAAAAGGCAACAAGACGCCAAACGTGCCGGAGCATACGCTGGCGATATCTGTGGATTACTCGCGCGCGCTCAATCGTGACTTCGATTGGTATGTTCGAGCGGACTATAACTTCGAATCAACTCGCTATGCTCAAGTCTTTAATCTAGCGGAGACCGGGGATGCGAATCGCGTTAACCTGCGTATGGGCGTTGAGAACGATTACTGGACTTTAAGCGCCTGGGTGAAGAATTTAACCAACGACGATACCGTCGATTCCGTGTTGCGAATCGTTGATTTCAACCGCTTCTTTACCCGACGTGCCTTTCAGGCACACTTGCCACGGGGTCGGCAGCTGGGTGTGACAGCCGAGTACCGGTTTGGGGTTAGGCACTAGCGATTATCCTAGACCTTAGCCCTTGGTGATTTAAGATAGTTCGATACCCAGGAGTATTGAGCAATGCATGTCGCCAAAAGAATTTCGCTTGTCCTAATGTTTCTTTTTGCGGGTAGCGCTTGTGAGCGCGCGGACGATGCGCCCTCGCAGGTGGATCGAGCACGCCAAGAGCTTGAGCGTCTATACGAGGAAGCCATGAAACGTGCGCCTGAGGATCCAGTGGAGTGGGCCCGTGAAGACCTTCAGCGCGCGGGCGATTGGGAATATCGCGTCGTCGTGATCCCATCCGCCGAAGATACCGCCTTGGAGCTTGAGCTTAATCAGCTGGGTGAGGAACGTTGGGAGGCGTTTTGGGTTCGAGATACACAGCGGGGCTTGACAGTTCTGCTAAAGCGGCCAGCGCGTAGTTACTTGAGGTTGGTTCCCTTCTCGGATATCAGCCGGGCAATTGCGCCTGGTGGCGAATAGCAAGCTTTGCTAGCGAGCTTACCATTCGCCAAGCTAAAGTCCGTCATGTGCTTGTTTCGAGCGGACGTCACGACTGACGTTTCGGGGAATCTAGAAGTCTTTGTTGGCGTTGCCCGTGCCTCATTTGCATGCCCTTGCGCAGCGGCGACCTATTTTTTCGGACTTGCCTGCGTTGATAGGTCGATGCGTTCCTTGTCCGAAGAGTGAACGGCATCAATCTAGTGCACTGCTTAGGTCGCTGGCTGGACTAAGTCTGAGCGGCAACTTGTCGCCGTCTTCCGCCAAGAAAACCAATACCAATATTGAGGTAAACAAAAGTTTATATTTTTTATCTAGAAATAGATTCACATCTCCCATCGACGCGGCCAGTCTGCCTAGTCGCCACTATCGACCAGCTATCCCGGTCTGTTCTCAAGCAGTTGCCGCAAATCTTTACAAGCTGCGTAGGGTATGCGGAAAAAACTGTCCTTGTTTGTTGGTGTGTAAATTCTGAGTCATTCCAAAAAAAGGTATAGTCCAAGAACGGCAGCAGTTTTAGATAAGAATTCCAATAATGACTGGACAAAATACGGGGCCCGCCTGCAGGGCCTGCGGGTCACGGCTGACACATTCTTTCATCGATTTAGGTATGTCACCTCTGTGTCAGAGCCGTGTGCTACCCGAGCAGCTGCTGGACAGCGAGTCCTTTTTCCCGCTCATGGTTTACGTTTGCGACCAGTGCTTTTTGGTGCAGCTTGATGAGTTTGTCGCACCGACCGACATCTTTAATCGCGACTATCCCTATTTTTCTTCCTATTCGTCTAGTTGGGTGGCGCATGCGAAGGCCTATGTCGACCACGTTATCGCAGATCATGGCATCGGGCGAAAATCAAAAGTCGTCGAAATCGCGAGTAACGACGGCTACCTGTTGCAGCATTTTGTGGCGGCGGGTATTCCTTGTTACGGCGTCGAACCGGCCGGTGGTGTGGCGGATGCGGCGAGGGCGCGTGGCATAGAAACAATCGGCAAATTTTTCGGTGCGCAAACCGCCACAGATTTGTTGGCGGAGCGCGGTACTGGCGACCTAATTCTGGGCAACAATGTGCTGGCTCATACGCCTACGCTAAGAGATTTTGTTTGCGGCATAAAAATCTTGTTGGCCGCGGACGGCTTGTTTACGTTTGAATTTCCGCATTTGTTGCGCCTAATGCAGAAACTCGAGTTTGATACGATTTATCATGAACATTTTTCATACTTTTCATTGCATTCTGTGCAACAGGTTTTCGCGAACAGTGGCTTAGAGCTGTTTCACGTCGAGGAACTGTCCACGCACGGGGGGTCTATTCGTATTTATGGTCAGCATGCCGGCGGAAGTCGGGCTAGGACTGATGACATTGACAAGGTGCTTGCCCAGGAAATCAACGCGGGCTTGTTAAGGCTAGAGACTTACACCGGGTTCCAGGAGCGCGTCCACGAGATCAAAAGCGCCTTACTAGAATTTCTCATCAGGCAGAAGCGCGCCGGCAAAAGCGTGGTGGGATATGGTGCACCCGGGAAGGGCAACACTTTGCTAAATTATTGTGGTATACGCAGTGATTTTTTGGAGTACACCGTTGACCGGGCCGAGTCTAAACAAGGCACCTATACGCCAGGTACACATATTCCTATCTATGCTCCCGACAAAATTTTTAATACCAAGCCGGACTACATCTTAATCTTGCCCTGGAATCTTCGGGATGAAATCAGCGAGAGCATGGGGGCTGTACGCGACTGGGGCGCCCGGTTTGTCGTGCCTATTCCGCAACTCGAAGTTTTTTGAGTTTGCCGCTCTGGTAAGGCTTGGCCCGATGGCATGGACTTGCCAGGCGCGGTGGTTCTTGTCCCTGGGATACTGTGCCGTTTTGCTGCTTAGTGGCTGCGACAATCAGCCGGATAGCAGCATTGTCGTTCCTACCTTTGAGCGCTTGGAGCTAGCGGGCGACTATGACCGACCCTGGGGAAAGGCCGTTGGTGATATCAATGGTGACGCAGTGGCAGATTTGCTGGTCGCCTATCAAAAGAGTGGCGTATTACTTGCCTACCAAGGTCCGGATTTTGACCCGTATATCATCGCGAAGGGCGAGCGATTTGCGACGGATCTTGCCATTGCCGATATTGATGCTGATGGCAGCGCGGATATTGTGGCGATTACCCGAGACGCCGTGATTCTGTATCGCGGCCCAGATTGGTCCGCGCAGCTGGTCGCTAAACAGGCATTGCATGATATCGAAGCGGTAGACATCGATGGCGATGGCTCGCTTGATCTTGTAGGCCGCAACCAGAGTGCATTTAAAGGTTCTGGTGCCAAGCTGTATTTGTACTATCAGCGGCCCGGCTTGAACTGGGAAATCGCGAGCCTTGATGTGCCCGAAGGCGAGGGTCTAGCCGTCGCCGATTTGGATCAAGATGGTCGGTCCGATGTCGTGGTCGGCGGATTTTGGTACCAAAACCTGCCAAGCGCTGATGAGCGCCTGCCCGATTGGCGGGAATATCGCTATGGCATGGAATGGGATTGGCCGCATGTCGTCGTTGGGGTGGCGGATCTCAATAACGATGCGCGTCTTGATGTGGTGCTGACACCAGCAGAGCTCAAAGGTCAGTACTATCGAGTGTCTTGGTTTGCGGGCGGGGACAATCAGCTTGCCGACTGGCCCGAGCATGTTATTGAGGACAATGTAGAAGCTATTGTGCACAGCTTGGCCCTGGCCGATATGGATTTGGACGGCCGGATGGACGTAGTCACGGCCGAGATGCATCAGGGGCAAGATCCGGATGCAATCAGTGTTTACTTGAATCGCGGCCCGAAGCTGTATTGGGAAAAAAGAATCATTGATCAGCAGGGTTCCCATGGTTTGCAGGCGGCTGATATAGATGCCGATGGTGATGTGGATTTGTTCGGCGCCAATCACAAAGGCGAGTTGCAGGCGCCGCGGGTTTGGGTCAATGAGTCCTGTCCGTCAGCGCCTCAGACCTGGCGTCGCTGGGTCATTGATGAAAACCGGCCGGGGCGCGCGGTCTTGATGGGTGCTGCCGACTTAAATGGTGACGGCTGGTTGGATGTGATCACAGGCGCGTACTGGTATCGCAATCCGGGCGGTCTGAGTACCAGCTGGCCGCGCAGAGCCATCGCCGAGGGCTTTGCCAACTTTGCGCTGGCGACGGATTTTAACGGCGATGGACGTCTTGATCTTGCCGGTACCAGCGGCCTTGAGCTGAAGTCGGCCAATAGCTTAGTCATCGGCTTTGGCAATGGCGAAGGAGATTTTTCTCTGCAAGCGGTGGCCACCGTTAAAGGTGATTTTTTGCAGGGCGCCAGTCTTGTCAATGAGGGGCCAGGGGGTTCCGGGCCGGGAATCGCGCTGTCATTCCACAAAGCCGGCGCGGGTGTGCAATTTGTACAGCCGCGGGACGATGCCGAACGGCCGGATTGGGAGCTCGGTCTAATCAGTAAAGACTCTCAAGACGAAGCACTTACCACAGCAGACCTTGATGGCGATGGCCGCGAAGATTTGTTGCTGGGCACGCGTTGGTTGCGCAACACCAAGCAAGCTTGGCATGAGCAGGTCTTGCATCGTACCCAGGAACTGCCTGATCGAAACTTGGTGGCTGACATCAATGGCGATGGCTATCAGGATGTCGTGATTGGCTATCAGGCTGTCAGCGAGCTCGGCAAGCTTGCTTGGTACGAACGGGGCGAGGTTGCGACGCAGGACTGGATCGAACATCAAGTGGCGGCGGTTACCGGGCCCATGAGCGTGGGCGTTGGGGATTTCGACCTGGATGGCGACCAGGACATCGTGGTCGGCGAACATGATCGTCAGACGCCGGACGATGCGGCGCTGTATTGGTTTGAGAATACGGACGGTGAGGGCCTGATGTGGCAGCAGCATCTCATTTTTCGAGGCGACGAGCATCATGATGGTGCTTTGGTCACAGATATTGATGCGGACGGCGACTTAGATGTTTTGTCTATCGGCTGGGATCACAATCGCGTTTTGCTCTACGAAAATCGTATGCCTAGATGTGTGTCGGCTGGGCCGGGCTAATGCTTGAAATTGGCGGGGCTGTTAATGGCAGACTTTTTGCCCCGAGCTTGTCGTGACCGAGCTTGGTGTTTTGTTCGAGTATCACTCATCACTCGGCACTGGCGTTCGCTCATGGTGTTTGCCGAATTGGCGTTTTACAACCCTGCGCATCCACGTTGACGAAAATTACCCGAGTTTCAAATAGAACTTTCTCCGGATTTTGGCCATGCACCATGCCAAACGCTTGGAGCAAATATTGCACAGAAGTTGTGCCGATGTGCGCGCGATTCACCACGAAGCGCAGAACCTCACCGGTGAGAATTCGTTCGCGGAACTCAACGTTATCCATCGCGACGGTCACGAAACGATGATCCGGGAATTCCACCGCCGCGGTGATATAGGCAAATTCATCGATCCAGTGCAGCAAGTAGCCACCGAATAAGAAGCCGTAGTGATTCATATGCTCGGGAAGAACCAGTTTAAAATGTTCCATCCTTGACGATGCTCCCGGTAGAGCTTGATACAATGATGCTAGCTTAGCGGCTTGTGCCCTGGGATTGAATGTTTCTGCGTCACCGAGCAATCACGCGGCCAGGCCGCTGGCTATGGGCCGGCGTGTTGGTAGCGGTATTAGTCGAATGCGCAGCCTGCATACGCCGGGGGCACTGGGGCGTTCGCGAGGCAATTTAGCCGCCGCATACCGCCCTAAGTGAGTTATCATTTTTTACCCGACACTGATGAGATCTGCCGTGACAAAAACTCTAACAAAGTGCTTCGTATTGGTTTTGCTGGTGCAGCTCTGTTTTCTTGGCGCTTTGGCTGAGGAAAACACGGAAATCCTTGTTTATAAGACGCCGACCTGCGGGTGCTGCGACAAATGGGTGCATCACCTAGAGTCCCATGGATTTGAAGTTGTGACTGAAAATATGGACGATCTAAGCGCCATCAAGCGGGCTCACGCTGTGCCGCCGCGGCTTCAGTCTTGCCATACGGCCATCGTCGACGGCTATGTCGTTGAGGGCCATGTGCCCGGTGATCTGGTGCAGCGCCTGCTGCGGGAAAAACCAAAGATTGCCGGGCTGGCCGTGCCGGAAATGCCGGTGGGCTCTCCTGGCATGGAAATGGGTGATCATCGTCAGCCTTATAAAGTATTAGCTTTTGATGAGGCGGGTGAGGTTTCTTTGTACGCTGAGCGCTAGCTCGCTGCACTGGCACTCAAAGGCCGCGTCGTTGTCCGCGAATTCACCAGGCTCTAAAGTGCCTGACCGCTTGCTTCGCAGAGTTTGTCGATCAAACTGGCTCGTGCCGAGCGCGGATTTCCCCAGGAGTTAATAGATGTCCAGATTGGTCTCCTTGCTTGTGATTTTCGCAGTCTTGGCTTTGGCGGCTTGCGATAATGTCTCAGATAATCTGGGGCCGGAGGGTTCGTTTCGAGCTCTGCATGCAGTAGCCGATTTGCACCGGGCAGATTTTTTTGTCGCAGGTGCCAGCAATCAACGCCGAGGCGCCTTGGAATATCGTTTTTCCGGGGGCGGATTGGTCGTTGCCTCTGCGTCCTACGAATTTTGGTGGGCGGTGCGGTTGCCCGGCGAAACCGCGGCATCGCGGGCTTTGGAGTTTTCTCAGTTCATCAATGGGAATAGCGATTACAGCTTTGTGCTGACGGGCACGGCCGACACGCCCGCTCTGCTGACCTGGGAAAGGGCCCGCCGACTGAATTCGGCGAGCCGTCCCGCGGCCGCATTTGGCCACGCGGCGCAAAACGCGGGTCCGGTTGATATGTACCTGGCTCAAGCGCCCAACACGGACCCGGCCGCGCTCACGCCGCAGGCACAAATTGATTTCGGCGAATTCTCTTCCGGTGCCGAGATTGCCGCTGGCGATTACCAGTTGATTGTTACTGGGCGTGACGCGCCGACTAATATTCTTTTTGAATCCGCGGAATTCAGCGTGGCTGCGGATGAAGATCCCATTTTTGCGCTGCTGGATGCTGCTGGCACCGGAACGGCCAATTTCGCCGTTACCGTGATGGGTTCGCGTTCGCTGCAGGCGCTGGAAGATATCAATGCTTTGCCCGAGCTGCGGTTCGCCCATGCCGCCCTAGGCACAGATGCCGTGGATCTCGTTTTGGATGATAATTTTGCCGCGCCGTTTGTGAGCAATTTGGCATATCCGAATCTGGCTGGTTACACCACGATGCCGACGGCTGAGGCCGTGGATATCAAAGTGGTGTCCACTGGCAATACCAGCACGATATTGGCTGGTACGGATCCGATCATGGCGGATTTCAGCTTTGGCGATCGTGCGTCCTTGTTTCTGCTGGGGCCGCCGGAAAATCTCGAAGTCCTTGCCTTGGTTGATGACAACCGCGGCTTGGCGCGTTACGCGAAGCTACGCTTGATTCAAGCTGACCCCACGTATGCAGCTGTCAATGTGTACTTGGTTGATCCCGGCGCCGGTATCGGTAACAGCAGCGCTGCCTTCGCGAATTTGCCTTACCGGGGTAATACTGGCTACCTAGAAGTCATTCCCGGTGGCTACGACCTCTATGTTCGCCCAACGGGTAGTTCGGTGGAGCTTGTGGGGCCCGTGCCCATTACGCTGGAGACAAATAGCGTTTACGGCTATTACATCCTCGACACCGATGTCGATGATGTTTCAGAATTACGTCCGCTGGACGACGCTAACTAGCTTGCTACGACAAGGCGTCGCTTGACGGCACGCCGGCAGTGTTTTTGATGGGCGCGTTGCGCACTTATTCCTTGTTGCGCCGGTAGAAGTGAATGTCGACTTCTTCTGGTGCCTCAGCGCTGGCGGATTCGAGGCTTTTTTTGCGCTGGGCGCTGCGCTTGCGGCTACGCCGCCAAATCGCTAGGCCGACAACGACGGCCACGATGAACAGTGCAAAAATCTCTTGGCTTCCGGCCGTCATATTCAGGGCCCGTTGAGCTGAAATACTAGCAAGGCGCCCACATAGCCCAAGCCTGTCATATAGAGCCAAGCCATGGCCGGCCAACGCCAGCTATTGGTCTCCCTCGCCATCACTGCAACCGTTGCACCGCACTGCAAACAAAAAGCATAAAAAACCAAGAGTCCGATGACCATAGGTAGCGTAAAGACGATTCGACCATCGCTCCAGCGGGCTTGGCGCAGGCGTTGCGCCAGCGCGGCTTCATTGGCTTCCGCGTCGCCCACCGCGTAAATCGTGCCAAGGACCGCAATGACGACTTCCCGCGCCGGAAAACTGGCAATGACGGCGGCGGATACTTTCCAATCCCAGCCTAGGGGAGAAAACACAGGTTCCACCCATTTACCCATTCGGCCCAGTGCGCTTTGCTCTAGGTATGCCGCCGTTTGGGCTTGGTTGAGTTCATGCAGGGCCGTGTCCAAGGCGGGCCCCGAAAGTTCGGCACTGAGGGTTTGTCGTTCGCTGGCGTAGTTTTCGGCCACCTGTGCCGGTCGCGGAAAGTATGCCAACGCCCAGATGACAACGGCGACGGTAAAAATCACGGTTCCCGCGCGCTTTAGAAATTGCTTGGCGCGTTCGGCGAGCTTGATCAACACCGAACGCAAGTTGGGCCAACGATACGGGGGAAGTTCTATGAGGAAGCTCGGTGTTGGCCCCTGGAGCAAGCTTTTCTTAAGTAGCCAGGCGGTAAATACGCCGCCAATGATGCCCAGTAGGTATAGACCAAATAGCACTAGCCCTTGCAGATTTAGTAGGCCGCCCAGGTAGTATTCTTGAGGTACGAACGCACCGATTAACAATGCATATACGGGTAAGCGCGCGGAGCAGGTCATAAACGGCGCGGCCAGAATCGTTGCCACTCGATCGCGTTCTTCGGGGATAACCCGCGTGGCCAAAATCCCAGGTACCGCACAGGCAAAGCTCGACAGCATCGGAATAAAAGACTGCCCCGACAAGCCAGCGCTGCGCATAAGTCGATCCATCATGAATGCGGCGCGCGGCATGTAACCCGAATCTTCTAAAAAGATAATGAACGCAAACAAGATCAATATTTGCGGTAAGAAAATCACGACGCTGCCAACACCGGCGATCATGCCGTCGGTCACCAGGCTAGAGAGCGCACCCGGCGGTAAGGCGGCTTGCACATGCTCGATCAAAGTCGCCGTCGCGTTGTCGATGAGCTCCATCATCGGGGCCGCCCAGGAAAATACTGCCTGAAAAACCGTGGCCATGACCAGCAATAGCAGCACCGATCCCCAAAACGGATGATTGGTGATCTTGTCGAAGCGGTCAGCGAGACTTGGCCGCGGCGGGGCCCGATGCTCGACGGACTCCAAGCTGCGATTGATTAGATCGTAGCGGGCCTTGGCCTCCATGGCAGCCAATGAGCTACCCGCGGCCAGCCGCATCCGCAAGTCAGTTAGATAGGCCAGTTGGTCGGGTTTTGTATGGCGGGCGAAACGTTCCTCCGCAGCACCCTCGGCATCAATGAGCGCCCGCGCAACTTCGTATTCGCTTAATTCGGGCGCGTCGGCTTTGATTCGTGTCCACAGTTCTTCCGCGGCGGCATGTACAGCCGGCAGAAGTTGCGGGCGCGACGTTGGTTTTCCGTCAATGGCTTCAGCGAGTACTTCCTTTAGTGTGTCTAGATTCTGTCCCGTGCTCGCCACGATGGGTACGACGCGAATTCCGAGCCGGCTAGCCAGGGCATCGCAGTCAATTTCGATGCCACGTTGGTTTGCTAAGTCCGTCATGTTGACGGCCATGACGACCGGTAGATCAAGTTCCATCAACTGGGTGATCAAGAATAAATTGCGACGTAAGTTTGTCGCGTCCGCGACGGACAAAATTGCTCGCGGTCGTTGGAGATTTTCGACGTGACCCAGCAGTACATCCACTGCGATCATTTCGTCAGGCGAATGGGCAGCTAGCGAATACATGCCCGGCAAATCGATCAGTTCGATGCTCGTCGACTCGAGTTTTAACACGCCGGTGCGGCGTTCGACGGTGACACCCGGATAGTTCGCCGTCTTCTGTTTCAGGCCGGTTAGCGCGTTGAATAACGTACTTTTGCCGGTATTGGGGTTGCCGATCAGCGCGACGACGGGGTCGTCGCCGCCATCGTCATTCGTCAGACTCATGCAGGCTGACTCTGCGCGCCTCATCGCCGCGCAGTGAGAGGGCATAGCCCATTACCTCGACTTCAATAGGGTCGCCGCCCAGAGCGCGCCGTGTCACCGATATTTCCGAGCCTTCCAGCAAGCCCATGGCCATGAGGCGCTGGACCATCGGGCCAGTGCCACTGATGGCGGAGATAATGCCCCGCTGGCCCGGTTTTAGCTTGTCTAAAGTCATGAATCCTTTTGGTCGGCCGTGCCTTGTTTCACGCCGCTATCATTGCCGCTGGATTCTAAATGAGAATGATTGTCATTTGCTAGTGGGGTGCCGGTCACTGGACCGTGACCAACTTGCCCCGAGCTGTGTTAGCTGGCGCGCCGCGTTTTTTGTTGGTCCTTGATTTCGGCTTCATAGGCATGCGCAAACTCTTCGCTGAATACCTCCGGCAGTTTGCCTTCCTCCCGATGGGTGAGCACGTGGTAGGACTCTTCGTACAAATCCCAGTACTTCAACTTATTTGCCCCCGACAGTAGGGCGCCGCGTTTTAGACCTTGATCGAATCGCCGTTGTAGTTCTGCCGGGTCAAGTTGCTCCAGGAAGTCGGCTAGCGCCACGCGCATGGCGGTGGTTACGGCTTTTTGGTGGAGCTGCAAGTCGGCGAATGTGGCTTTTACGGCATCCTCAGGCGGCATGTAATTGCCGCTGTGGTTGCCCAGCAAATAGCTCATGGCCTCTGCCGCACCTGGCGAAAATTTGAGCGGATTGCCTTGCTCTTGCTTGATGATCGTTTGCGCAATTCGGTGGGAATCTTTTATTTTCGCCCGGTCTTGCAGTAAGTCGTTGACGCCCTCGACCATCAGCCTTAACAGGCGGCCGGCGGTCCGCATAAGTTCAGCGGGTTGTGTGCCGGCAACGTCCGCGGGTCGCAGGCCTGCGCCTTCTAGTAGCAGGCTGACGGCGCGTTCGTTGTCAACCGTATCCGGCAGTTTCAATACCTCGCTGAGGCCGCTGAGCCTAGCGGAGGCATCGGCCACGGCTAAGTGCCGCTCCAGGGCATCGCCTTCGACCATCTTGTCTTCATCCATCATCGCTAGCTCTAACGATGGATCTTCGGATACCAACTGTGCGCGAACCACCGAGTCTTGCATGGCAGTTTGTTCAGCCTCCGGCAAGTCTTCTTCGATTTCGACGCGCATTTGAAAGTCGCCGATGCGAATTCGGTCGCCGTCGAATAGGCGTTGGGGATGTCCACGCCCGACCGGCGTATCAGACTCGTTAACATAGACCCCATTGCGGCTAGTATCGACAACGTAGTACGAGCCGCCTTGAAAATCGATCATCGCGTGCTGGCTGGATACATAGCGTTTCGGGTCGGGCAGTATCCAATCGCTGTGCAGGCTGCGGCCGATGGTTCCGCCACGGGCAATGAACTCTTTTTCGGCGTCGTCGCCCAAAAGTTTCGCGTTCTTGCTAACAATGCGCAGTCGCAGCGGCATGTATGCTACCTGTGTTAAGTCTAGTGCCGTTTACCTAGGGCCGCGGGGCTGACCCGTAGCAGTCCACTCGGCAGAAGAAGCATGACCGACCCCGTGCCGCCGTGTCCGGCCACAGTTCACAGTTTCCGCGGGGCGAATGCTTGGGTTTGGTGTATCGCAACGGGCTATAATCGCGCGCCGCAGGGCCCTACAGCCCGGCGGTTGGTTAAACATAATCCCGAGGAAGGTCCTCCATGGCAGCAAAGCGCCTGTTCAAGGTCATGTTCATGAATCAAGGCAAGATCTATGAGGTCTATGCCCGGAGCGTGTCTCACGGTGGGCTATTCGGCTTCATTGAAATTGAGGAATTGGTCTTTGGAGAACGCAGCAAGCTGGTTGTGGATCCGGCGGAAGAGCGTATTCAGGCCGAATTTTCAGGCGTCAAGCGCAGCTACTTGCCCATGCATGCCATTTTAAGAATTGACGAAGTTGAGAAACAGGGCGTCAGCAAGATCAGCGACGCCGAGGGTAGCAATGTTGCTCAATTTCCCATGCCGCTCTATACGCCCGGCGGTAAGGGCGGTGACTAGCCGCCGCGCGGCAGGTACTTGAAGCCGTGGCCAGTCGCGCTAAGCACGCCAATCTGCTGATCCGGCGTCTGGGACCCGCAGCGCTGAGCCCGTTTCAGCGTGATCGTCTGCTGACAAAAATCCGGGCCTTGGTGCCCGGGGTCATTGATATCCAAGCACGTTTTTTACACTTGGTTGACGCTGCCAGCGCGCTAGATCGCGGCGAGGAGCGCTTACTCGATGCAATCCTCAGCTATGGCGAAACACATTCCGTCGACGAATCTGAGCTGGAATCAATCATTGTTTTGCCGCGCCGTGGGACCATTTCACCTTGGTCGACCAAGGCCACGGACATTGCCAGGATCTGCGGACTGCACAAGTTGAATCGCCTTGAGCGGGGCGTGGAGTATCGGCTGGAAATATCCCAATGGCGGGCTACAGACCGCGCGGCTGTTTTGCCCTTGCTGCATGATCGTATGACCGAGAGCGTGCTGAGCGACCGGGGCGATCTCGATCAGTGGTTTGCCAGTCACCAGCCCGCCCGTTTAAAAACGGTGCCGCTGTTGGCTGAAGGGCAAAACGCGCTGCTGCGCGCGAATCGTGAACTGGGCCTAGCGCTGTCGGTGGATGAGATTGAGTACTTGGCGACGAATTTCATCGCGATGAATCGTGATCCCAGTGATGCCGAGCTCATGATGTTTGCCCAGGCGAATTCCGAGCATTGCCGCCATAAGATTTTCAACGCCCAATGGGTCATCGACGAAGAATCTCAAGACCACAGCCTGTTTGCCATGATTCGCTCGACCCATGCGGAGAATCCCACGGGTGTACTCAGTGCCTATGAGGATAACGCGGCCGTCATCGAAGGTGGTCGTGCAAAGCGTCTCGTGCCGACCAGGCAGGACGGTGAATACCGCGTGCACGATGACGAAGTGCACACGCTGATTAAGGTTGAAACCCACAATCATCCAACAGCCATTTCACCTTTTCCCGGCGCGGCCACGGGCAGTGGGGGTGAAATTCGTGATGAGGGTGCAACCGGCCTCGGCGCGACGCCAAAGGCAGGCCTGTGTGGCTTCACCGTGTCGCATTTGCGTATTCCCGATAGCCTCCAAGCCTGGGAGCAGACCCTGGGCCGGCCTGACCGAATTGCCAGCGCGCTGCAAATCATGTTGGAAGGCCCCATTGGAGCGGCCGCGTTTAACAACGAGTTTGGCCGGCCAAATATCCTCGGATACTTTCGGAGCTTCGAGCAGCCTGCGGGCAACGCAGTCGCTGCCAGTTGGGGTTATCACAAACCCATCATGATTGCTGGCGGCCTGGGTAGTGTGCGACGGCCCGATGCCAAGAAGGGTACGGTGCCGGCTGGCAATCTACTGATTGTTCTCGGTGGGCCGGCGATGTTGATTGGGCTGGGCGGCGGTGCGGCGTCATCAGTAGGCAGTGGCAGCAGCACCGCCGAACTCGATTTCGCTTCGGTACAGCGGGGAAACCCGGAAATGCAACGGCGCGGACAGCAAGTCATTGATCGCTGCTGGGCCGCGGGGCTGAACGGCGAGGATAATCCACTGACGATTATTCATGACGTTGGAGCCGGCGGCTTGTCCAATGCCGTGCCGGAGTTGGTTGATCACAGCAAGCTGGGTGCGCAAATCGAATTACGCGACGTGCCGAATGCGGAACCCGGCATGTCACCCTTGGAGATTTGGTGTAACGAAGCCCAGGAGCGTTACGTCCTGGCCTTAGACCCGCAGCGGCTGGAGTGGTTTGATGCGGTTTGTCGTCGCGAGCGTTGTCCCTACGCCGTGATCGGGGTATTGGATGATTCCGGGCAGCTCACGGTGCGTGACCGGCGAGCTAAGAACCGACCTGTGGATATGCCGCTGGACGTACTGTTGGGCAAGCCGCCGCGAACGCAAAAAAATATTCGCCGCCGCCGTCCCGCACCAGTCGCGACCAAGCTGCATTGCAATCTTGACGATGCTTGCCGGCGTGTATTGCGCATGCCGGCCGTTGCCGACAAGTCTTTTCTGATCCATATCGGTGATCGAACCGTTGGCGGTTTGGTGGCCAGGGACCAACTGGTGGGCCCCTGGCAAGTACCCGTCAGCGATGTGGCCGTAACGGCTCGAGATTTCGAAGGCTATGCCGGCGAAGCCATGGCCATGGGTGAACGTTCGCCCGTGGCGGTGCTAGATCCCGCGGCCTCCGGGCGTTTGGCCGTTGGTGAGGCCGTGACGAATATTGCGGCGGCGGATATCGTGGGCATCGAGCAGCTGCGTTTGTCCGCGAATTGGATGGCGGCCAGTGGTGTTGGCGAGGAGGATGAAGCCTTATTCGACACCGTAGCGGCCGTGGCCAGCTTATGCCGTGAGTTAAAAATCGCTATTCCCGTCGGCAAAGACTCGCTGTCCATGCAAACTCGCTGGCACGAAGACGGACAAGACTATTCGGTGACAGCACCCGTTTCACTCATTGTTTCTGCGTTTGCGCCCGTTGTTGACATCCGCCGTACCGCGACCGCGCAACTGGCGCAATTAGAGGGATCATTGTTATTGTTGATTGATCTTGGTGAGGGGCGCGATCGCTTAGGCGGTTCTTGCTTGGCCCAGGCTTTTGGCGAACGAGAAGGCCTGCCGCCCGACCTCACAAAGTCGTCACTATTAGCTGGATTGTTCGCGGCCGTGCGCGAGTTGGCCGCCGGCAATCTGTTGCTGGCCTATCACGATCGTTCCGACGGTGGTTTGTGGGTCAGCTTGTGCGAGATGGCTTTTGCGGGACGTTGTGGGGTCGATATCGATATCGATGAAACTGGCGATGCGCTGACTGCCGCTTTGTTCGCTGAAGAATTGGGTGCGGTGCTGCAAATTGCGGCGGCGGATCTGGAGACTGTGCAAGCGCTCTTGAGCCGTCATGGCTTGCTGGCCTGCACCCGCCGCGTCGGCCGAGTGACCGCCACCGACACAATTCAAATCCGCGCGCGCGGTGAAGTCCAGCAATCCTATAGCCGCATGGAACTGCATGGGATCTGGTCGGAGTTGAGCTGGCGGATGCAGTCCTTGCGGGACAATCCCGAATGCGCGGACCAGGCTTACGCGGCGGCCACCGATGCCTTGGATCCTGGACTATCGCCAAGCTTGAGCTTTGATCCAAAGATTGACTGCGCGGCCGCTTTCTTAAAGGGTGGTGCCCGTCCGCCGGTGGCGATCTTGCGCGAGCAGGGTGTCAACAGCCATATGGAAATGGCCGCGGCTTTTAATCGAGCCGGCTTTAGAGCCGTCGACGTGCACATGTCGGATCTGCTGGAGAACCGCAGCAGTTTGGCGGATTTCGTAGGTCTGGCCGTCTGTGGCGGATTTTCCTACGGCGATGTCTTGGGCGCGGGCGGTGGCTGGGCAAAGTCGATTTTGCACAACGAGCGGGCGCGCCAGACATTCGCGGAGTTCTTTGATCGCCAAGACAGTTTCACTTTGGGCGTTTGCAATGGCTGCCAGATGCTGGCCCATCTGCGGCAGATGATTCCGGGCACGGCGCACTGGCCACGCTTCATACACAATCTTTCCGGTCAGTTTGAGGCGCGACTCAGCTTGGTGGAGGTGCAGCCGGGTCCGTCGGTATTGCTGGATGGCATGGTCGGCAGCCGGTTGCTGATTGCGACCTCCCATGGTGAAGGGCGTGCTACTTTTAACCGGCCGCTGGATTTAGAGCATTTGAACGCGGCTCAACAAGTGGCGCTGAGATTCGTGGACAATCGCGGGCGCATCGCCGAACGCTACCCCGCGAATCCCAATGGCTCGCCCGAAGGCATAGCCGGATTGTGTTCCGCCGACGGACGTGTCACCGCCATGATGCCGCACCCCGAACGCGTGGTGAGGACGGTACAGCATTCCTGGGCACCGGCGGATTGGGGTGAGGATGGACCCTGGCTGCGAATGTTCCGCAATGCCCGGGTTTGGGTGGCTTAGCTGAGAAGGCCGTGTGCGCCGACGGTCAACGACGCGTTAAAATACTTAAAAATTAGTTATTTATATATCTTTAATAAAGTATTTTATGCTGTAAGCGCTTTGTACCGAATTCGGTGTGGGTTGTCCGCGTCGGCGCCTAATCTTCGCTGGCGATCCCGCTCATAGTCGGCGTAGTTGCCCTGAAACCAAGTTACTTGGCTGTCGCCTTCAAACGCGAGGATATGCGTGGCGATACGATCCAGGAACCACCGGTCATGGGAAATCACGATGGCGCAACCGGGGAAATCCAACAGCGCTTCCTCTAGCGCCCGCAAGGTTTCCACGTCTAGGTCATTGGTCGGTTCATCAAGTAGCAATACATTGCCGCCGGAGCGCAGCACCTTGGCTAGGTGAACGCGATTGCGCTCACCACCTGATAATTGACCGATGTGTTGTTGTTGCTGCGGGCCGCGGAAGTTGAAGCGGCCCACATAGGCGCGCGAGGGCGTTTCATACTTACCGACGCGAATGATGTCATCGCCGCCGGAAATCTCCTCCCAAACCGTATGTTTATCGTCCAGGGCTTGGCGTGACTGATCCACGTAGGCGAGTTTCACCGTGTCGCCGATACGAATTTCGCCAGCATCGGGGTCTTCTTGCCGCGTGAGCATCCGAAACAGCGTGGTCTTGCCCGCGCCATTGGGGCCGATGACCCCCACGATGGCACCCGGGGGAATTTTGCAGTTAAGGTCCTCGATGAGCAGTCGGTCCCCGAAGCCCTTGCGCAAATGATTAGCCTCGATCACTAGATCGCCTAATCGTTCCCCGGGCGGAATGTAGATCTCATTGGTTTCTTGCCGCGATTGAAACTCCTTGGAATTGAGTTCCTGAAACCGGTTAATACGAGCCTTGTTTTTGGCCTGCCGCGCTTTGGGGTTGGCTCGTACCCATTCAAGCTCCGCTTTGATGGTTTTCTGCCGTCCCGCTTCCTGCTTTTCTTCAATCTTCAGGCGCGCTTCTTTTTGTTCCAGCCACGAGGAGTAGTTGCCCTCCCAGGGAATGCCGTGGCCTCGGTCTAGCTCGAGTATCCAACCGGCGACATTATCCAGAAAGTAGCGATCGTGGGTGACCGCGATCACGGTGCCGGGATATTTTTCCAAGAAGCGTTCGAGCCAGGCGACGGATTCCGCATCCAGGTGGTTGGTGGGTTCGTCCAACAGCAGCATGTCGGGTTCAGCAAGCAATAGGCGGCACAAGGCGACGCGCCGGCGTTCGCCGCCGGACAGCTGGTCGACCTTGGCGTCCCAGTCGGGCAGGCGCAGGGCGTCGGCGGCGATCTCGAGCTTTCTTTCAATTTCCCAGCCGTTGCAGGCATCGATGGCGTCCTGCAGCTTGCCTTGCTCATCCAATAAGCCCGTCATCTCATCGTCGTCCATGGGTTCGGCAAAGCGCTCGCTGATTTCGTTAAAACGCGTAATCAGCCCAAAGGTTTCGGCGACGCCTTCCTCGACGGCGGCGCGCACGGTTTGGCCGGCTGTCAGTTCCGGTTCTTGGGGGAGATAGCCAATTTTTATGCCGGCTTGTGGTCTAGCCTCGCCGTCGAATTCCGCATCCACCCCCGCCATAATTCTTAGCAGTGTCGACTTGCCCGAGCCATTTAGGCCCAGCACGCCGATTTTGGCGCCGGGGAAGAAACTGAGAGAGATGTCGCGCAAAATGAACCGCTTGGGCGGCACGATCTTGGCGACTTGGTTCATGGTGTAGACGTACTGGGCCACGCTGAGTAATCCCCGCAGACTGAATTGGGGCGAGATTATCCGGTAATGCTGAATAGAATGAAAAGTCATGTGCCCTCGGCAGGTTGATGTCCCGGTGGCGGTGTACCGCGACCCGGCCATTGCCGCCTATGGTTTTGGCGCCACGCACCCCTTTGGTCCCGATCGCCACGATGTATTTCATGCCGAACTCGAACGAGTTGGTTTGGCCGATCGCGTGAACTTGGTGCAAGCGCTTGCCGCCAGCCGCGAGGAGCTGTGCAGTTTTCATGATGAGGCGTATGTCGACTTCGTGGCGGATCGCTGTCAGCAGGGCAGCGGTTTCTTAGACGGCGGCGATACGCCGGCGCAACGCGGTTTGTATGAATCCGCGGCGGCCGTTGCCGGCGCAACTGTCGATGCAGTGAACCGGGTACTAGGCGGCGAGCAGCGCCGCGCTTTTGTACCCATCGCGGGCCTGCACCATGCAGGTCGTCAACATGCCGCAGGTTTTTGCGTCTTTAACGATTGCGGTATTGCCATCGAAATGCTGCGCCGGCGCCATGGCATACGGCGTATCGCCTATGTCGATATCGATGCGCATCATGGCGATGGGGTCTTTTACGCCTTTGAAGAAGATCCCGACGTCTTCATTGCCGACTTGCACGAAGATGGACACTATTTGTATCCCGGCACCGGCGCGCACTCTGAAACCGGCCGCGGCTTAGCCCGTGGTAGCAAGCTGAACCTGCCTCTGGAGCCTGGCGTTGGGGATGAGGGATTCTTGGCGGCTTGGGACCAGGTCGCTGCCAAGTTGAGCGAGGCTCAGCCTGAATTCATCCTCTTGCAGTGTGGCGCGGACAGTCTCGCCAACGATCCAATTACCCACTTGCGTTGTACCGCCGCCGCCCATGCAAAAGTCGCGGCTGATCTTTGCCGGTATGCAGATCGTCACTGCGACGGGAGACTAGTGGCTATGGGCGGTGGTGGCTACAACCGACAAAACTTGGCCAGTTCTTGGACCGCCGTCGTTCGGGAATTGCTCCAGACCCGCTGATTAGACCGGCTAGCCGTGATCAGCTCGGGTACAATCCACCTCTTTTTTCCGTGGGGACCCAGATAATGTTCGCAGCGGCGTCCAGCCTTGAAGATTTTGATCCCGATCTGGCTCAAGCCATTGGTGCCGAAGCGCGTCGCCAAGAGGAAAATCTTGAGCTGATTGCGTCGGAAAATTACGCCAGTCCGAGGGTGCTAGCGGCTCAGGGTTCGGTGCTAACGAACAAGTACGCCGAAGGCTACCCGGGTCGTCGTTACTACGGTGGTTGTGAGCACGTGGATGTTGCCGAAGAGTTGGCTTTGCAGCGCGCCCGCGACCTGTTTGGTGCCGCCTACGCGAATGTACAGCCGCACTCCGGTTCCCAGGCCAACGCCGCGGTGTACATGGCTTTATTGAGTCCGGGTGACACGGTCTTGGGCATGAGTTTGGCCCATGGTGGTCATTTGACCCACGGATCGCCAGTTAATTTTTCTGGTCGCTTGTACAACATTATCTCCTACGGCCTCGACGAAGAAACGGGAGAAATCGATTATGAACAAGTTAGCGCCATGGCGCGATCACAAAAGCCACGGATGATTATTGCGGGCTTTTCCGCCTACTCACGAATTGTAGATTGGCAACGTTTTCGAGAAATCGCCGACGATGTAGGCGCCTACCTGATGGTGGATATGGCTCACGTGGCCGGCTTGGTGGCAGCCGGTGAATATCCCAGCCCTGTTGATATTGCTGATGTGACGACGACCACGACGCACAAGACATTGCGCGGTCCGCGCGGCGGCATGATTTTGGCGCGCGAAAATGACGAGCTGACAAAGAAATTCAATTCCTTGGTTTTTCCCGGTACCCAGGGTGGGCCCTTGATGCACGTCATCGCCGCAAAGGCTGTTGCGTTGTTAGAAGCCATGCAACCGGAGTTCAAGGCTTATCAAAAACAAGTAAGGGCTAACGCGCGTCGGCTGGCGGAAGTGCTGCAATACCGCGGCTACAAGATCGTATCCGGTGGCACGGATAATCATATGTTTCTCCTCGATCTTATCGACAAAGACATCACGGGCAAAGACGCTGATGCAGCCTTGGACGCAGCCCATATCACGGTTAATAAGAATGCTGTGCCGAATGATCCGCGCTCACCGTTTGTAACAAGCGGGCTGCGCATGGGCTCTCCGGCGATTACTACGCGTGGATTGCTGGAGCCGGAAGTCACCGAGGTGGCAACCTGGATCGCGGGCATTTTGGATCATATGGGTGATAAAGCGCGGCTGAACGCCGTGCGTAAGAAGGTCGTTGATTTGTGTAAACGTTTTCCGGTCTACGGCTAAGTTAGTCGCGGCTTTTTATGCAACGGCGCGAACGTGCACTGTCCTTTTTGTAATCACAGTGAAACAAAAGTTGCCGATTCGCGTTTGGCCGGCGAGGGAATGCAGGTACGCCGCCGGCGGGAATGTCTAAGCTGTGGTGAGCGCTTTACGACTTTTGAATCTGCCGAACTAGTACTGCCACGGCTCATCAAGCGTGACGAGAGTCGTGAGCCCTTTGACGAGGCGAAGTTGCGCAACGGTTTTGTACGTGCCTTAGAAAAACGCCCGGTTAGTAGTGAGGCGGTTGAAGCCGCGCTGTCGCGGATTATTCACAAGCTGCAAACCACGGGCGAAAGAGAAGTGCCTGCGCGGCTGGTTGGTGAGATGGTGATGGAAGAATTACGCGCTTTGGACGAAGTGGCCTATGTTCGTTTCGCGTCGGTTTATCGAAGCTTTCAAGATGTGACGGCATTTCAAGTCGAGATTCAGCGGCTACGTGAAATGAGCGGTGAGGATGTGCGCCGCGATCAGATGTCCCTATTGCCTGATGATGAAAAATGATCATTTCTGGATGGCACGTGCGCTTGATCTAGCCAAGCGTGGCTTGTATACGGCCCATCCAAATCCGCGGGTGGGTTGCATCGTGTTGAGTAAGGGTGAAGTTGTTGCCGAGGCTTGGCACCGTCGCCGAGGTGAAGCCCACGCCGAAGCAGCAGCCTTGCAGCTCGCTGGTGAGGCTGCGCTTGGCGCGACTCTATATGTCACCTTGGAGCCCTGTTGTCACCAGGGTCATACAGGCGCGTGCACGGATGCTTTGATCGCTGCCGGCCTTAGCCGGGTGGTGGTCGCGACGCGGGATCCGAATCCGCAAGTCAACGGTGGTGGCATCCAAAAATTGCGGGATGCGGGTTTGCTGGTTACCGAGGGCGTATTGGCGACGGAAAGCGCGGAACTCAATCGTGGGTTTAACCAGCGTATGTCGACGGGGCGACCTTGGACGCGCATTAAGCTTGCTGTGAGTATCGATGGCCGAACGGCCCTGGGGGACGGCCAGAGCCAGTGGATTAGCTGCGCGGCTTCGCGCGCTGACGTGCAACGCTGGCGCGCCCGTAGTTCCGCAATCATCACGGGCGCGCATACCGTAGTAGCTGACGACCCCTCTCTAACAGTGCGAGATCCGGCCTTAGCGGATGTGCAGCAGCCCGAGCGCATTGTGCTTGACGCGCATTTTCAAACCTCGCCGCAGGCGCGCCTGTTCGAATTGCCGGGGCGTACACGAATTTTTGGCGCGGAAGAAACGGTCTATCGAGCCGAAGCACTGCGTGATGCTGGCGCGACACTGGAAACCTTGCCTAGCGAACGGGGGCGCGTGGATCTGCGGGCTTTATTGCTGCGCTTGGGCGAACTAGAAATGAACGAAGTGATAGTGGAGGCGGGCGCCACATTGTGCGGTGCTTTTCTAGCGGCCCAGCTGGTCGATGAATTATTGGTTTACCAAGCGCCGCATGTATTGGGCAGCGATGCGCGTGCGATGTTCGCAATGCCCGCCTTGGCTAGCATGAACGAACGTATGCAGTTTGAATTGGCCGATGTGCGTAAGATTGGTACGGATCTGCGTTTTCGCTACTTGAGAATCTAATGTCATTGCTGACTAGGTTCGGCGGACTCGCAGCGATCTGGAGGCAGGTTATATTAATCGGTAGCCGTGGGTGGTTAGCGGAGCATGCTTGGCATTGATTCCTTAGGCGCATAGTAGAGTAAGCCGCATAAATGAGGCAGCAACGGAATGTTCACAGCGCACATTTTTTCTAGGTGGTTTCCTGGTCGGAGCTTGCGGTTGGGTGCCGTCCTGGTTGTGCATTTGGTTTATCGCTTTGAACGTAAGCTGAGCGGATTTCTTGAGATCTTAGCTGGCAGCTTGCCTGCCGATGTCGCAGGTTCGCGTGCAAGCTTCAATGACCTAGGGCGCGGTAGGAACAAACTTTGTCAATGTGTTGTAGAACCCGGTGTGCGCTTTGTATCGACTGACGCCTTGCGTTCCTCATGAGTGCTCGTGGCCGCTACGGAGCGCGTCGCTTGCTGCTGCAGGCTTTATATCAGCACCAAGTAGCGGGGCACGATGCGGATCGTTTGCTCAAGCAATTTTCCATGGGGCCAGACTTCGAGGCCGTTGACGGCGACTATTTTGTGTCGGCGCTGGCAGCGATTCTCGAACGGGAATCCGAGCTTGATGAGCGCATCGCCGCGGCGGCCGATCGGCCGGCCGAGCAATTGGATCCGGTCGAACATGCGGTCTTGTGGATTGGTTTAAACGAGTTGCTCACCAGACCGGATATTCCGCGTACGGTGACCATCGATGAGGCGATAAAATTGGCGCGCGAATTTGGTGCCCAGGATAGTTATCGATACATCAATGCACTACTGGACGCCGTGGCGACGGATAGCGACTAACGGGCAACTTTGTTGTGAATGAGTTCGAAATCATTCGTCATTTCGCGCATCGGCAAGGCGAGTATTCCGATGCTGTTGCCATTGGTATCGGCGATGACGGCGCCGTTTGTCGGCCCAGCGCGGGGCGAGAACTGGTGATGGTGACCGACACGCTAGTGGAAGGCACGCATTTCAAAGCCGGTCTACCACCGGCAGTCATTGCCCATCGTGCTTTGGCCGTTAATCTGAGTGATTTGGCGGCCATGGGCGCGAGCCCTCGCTGGTGTTTGTTGAATCTTAGCTTGCCCTGCGCGGCGCCTGATTGGCTAGAAAGTTTTGCGGCCGGGTTTTTCGCCTTGGCCGAGTCGTTCGGTCTTCAGCTGGTGGGCGGGGATACCGTCCGCGGTGCCTTGGCGATCACGGTGACGGCTTTAGGCGAGGTGCCCGAGGGTGGCGCTTTGCGCCGTGATGGCGCTGCCGCCGGAGATCTAATTTTTGTAACGGGCGAACTGGGCAGCGCGGGCTACGCTTGGCAGGCCCTGGAGACTTCTCTACCGCCTGCTATCGATGATCCTTTGATGAAACGTTTTTTACATCCGGTGCCTCGCGTCGCCCAGGGTCAGGCCTTGCGAAAGCTTGCGAGTGCCGCCATCGACCTGTCCGATGGCTTGCTGGTTGATTTGAAGAGATTGCTGGCGGCGAGCAATGTTGGTGCCGAGGTCAATGCGGATGTTCTCCCCATGGCGGACGCGCTCGTTGCCAAATGTGGGCTCGTCGGGTCACGTGAGTTGGCGCTGGGCGGAGGGGACGATTATGAATTGTGTTTCACCATACCTGTGCTTGAGCGGCAACGCTTGGTCGCCCTGGCCGAAGACTGGGATTGTGCTTTGACATGCATCGGTCGCTGTACCGACGGCGCGGCCGTTAATTGGTTCTTAGACGGTGTTTCTTGGTCGCCGGATGCGCGAACCTTCACACATTTCTGATATGAACTCTAAGACTAATCCAGAGCCCCCGCTTATTTCACAGGTAATCCGAGATCCAGTGCATTGGCTCGCTTTTGGTTTTGGTGCGGGACTCATGCCGAAAGCACCGGGAACCTGGGGGTCGGCACTGGCGGTTTTACTGTTTCTGATTCTGCCGCCTTTTTTCTGGCTATGGGGGCTAGTGGGATTATGTGTGATGGCGATCCTGGGCATCGGTATTTGTGGGCTGAGTGCGAGTCGCTTAGGCGTGCATGATCATTCGGGCATCGTGTTCGATGAAATCGTCGGGATGGGTCTGGTGTTGCTGGTGACGCCTCGCGAACCCCTTTGGATACTGGCCGCATTTCTGGCGTTTCGAGCCTTCGATATTGTCAAACCCTGGCCGATTCGGGACGTGGATCACAGTGTCGCTGGGGGGCTGGGAATTATGCTCGATGATGTATTGGCCGCCGCTTATGCCGCTTTGCTGATCTATTTGGCCCAGCTAGCCGTGGCGGCTTTGTAGCATTCTCATGTGGTCTTATTTAGATGGTCGAATTGGCGAGTCAAAATACAGCACCCGCCGTTGTGCCAGACAAGATCGGCAAGTACGTCATCATCAAGGAAGTCGGGCAGGGTAGCACCGGCAACGTTTTCCTTTCTCACGATCCTTATTTCAACCGCGACGTCGCTATCAAGGTCTACCAGGCTGAGCCTGAGGATGATCCCCAGCGTGCCAAAATCGCGCGAAAAATGTTTTTCAACGAAGCGCAGATGGTCGGTATGCTGCAGCATCCGAATATCCTGCCCATCTTTGACGCAGGTGAAGAAAACGGTCAGTACTATGTTGTGATGGAGCACGTGCAGGGTGCGCGTACGCTGGCTGCATACTGCCGTCCCGACAATTTGTTACGTCTCGATGACGTGGTCCAAATTACCTACACCTGCGCAAAGGCTTTGCATTATGCCCACAAGCGCGGTGTTATCCATCGTGATATCAAGCCGAACAATATTATGCTCACGCCAGATAATGAAGTGCGGATCATTGATTTCGGCATTGCCATCTTGCGGGATGCGGAGATTTCGAGGATTGAGGGTATCGCGGGTTCGCCCAGCTACATGTCGCCGGAGCAAATTGAATCGGGTGAAATTACGCCGGCTTCCGACTTGTATTCTCTTGGCGCTGTCATGTACGAACTGCTCACGGGGTTTCGCCCGTTTAAGGCCAGTACCCTAGCGAGATTGTTGAATCAGATCATTTATGCGACACCGGCGCCGATTCATCGTTTGCGCGATGATATTCCCGAAGAACTTGAGGAAGTCGTAGCAACGGTGCTGCAAAAAGATCCATCACGACGCTTCAAGGACGGCGGCTCCATGGCAGCGCGCTTGACGCGTGTGCACCAAGGCTTGCGCGCGGCATCTGACCGCCTGCATAACCAAGAGCATTTTTCGCAATTGCGTACCCTGAGTTTTTTTCATGATTTTTCTCAACATGAAATTCGCGAGTTGCAGCGCGCGAGCGAATGGCGGGACTATCAGGCGGGTGAAGAAATAGTGCGCGAAGGGGAGTTGGATGACCGGTTCTACGTGATTGTGTCAGGTCGCGTGATCGTGGAGCGAGATGGGAGACCCATCGGTTATCTTGATACCGGTGATTGTTTTGGCGAAACGAGCTATGTCGCGGACGTTAAGCGCAGTTCGACCATTCGTGCCGGCGACAACGTGTCAATACTAAGCGTCAGTGCCACGCTGCTGGAGCAAGTTTCCACTGCTTGTCAGTTGCGCTTCAATAAGGTTTTCTTGCGCTCGCTTATACATCGGCTAGAAAGCGCGAATGGCGCTTCCACCTGATCGCGGGCGTTTGCTCGCTAGTCCGTGAGTTGGCTTAGGGCTTTTGCGCTGGTGTCTCTGAGCTCGTCACCGATTAGCATCTGGACTTTCTGCTCTGCCGCCGTTAATGCCGCATGACATTCTCGGCTGAGGCTGACGCCTTTCTCGAACTGGCGTAATGATTTGTCCAAGCTAAGGTTGCCGGTTTCCAGTTGCTCGACGATTTTTTCCAGCTCCCCCATGGCCTTTTCCAGGTCCAAGGTCTTCTTTTTATTATCTGCCACTGCAGTTTCCTATGGGATCCGCAGCGCTAGCCTTGCACAGCCCGGGGGGCTCGTCAAACTTTTGTCGCTAGCGCAGCAAAATGTTGACACCGCGCCGCGGCAGGCCTATATTTAGACTCAGTCTAAACAAGGCCGGAATTCCCCGGAGAATAAGGAGAAATCGACGTGGACCTCAAAGGTAGTAAGACCGAACAAAACCTAAAAGATGCTTTTGCGGGCGAGTCCCAAGCAAATCGCAGATACCTGTATTTCGCCAATAAGGCGGACGTTGAGGGCTACAACGACGTTGCCACCGTGTTTCGATCCACAGCCGAGGGCGAGACAGGTCATGCCCACGGTCATCTAGATTACTTGGCAGCCGTTGGTGATCCAGCCACGGGTCTGCCCATAGGCGCAACAGGTAACAATCTGAAGGCGGCCATCGCCGGAGAAACCCATGAGTACACCGACATGTACCCGGGTATGGCCAAAACCGCACGGGACGAAGGCCAGGATGAAATTGCCGATTGGTTTGAGACCTTGGCAAAGGCGGAGCGATCCCATGCTAATCGCTTTCAAAAGGCTTTGGATAACCTCGACGGCTAAGGCGAAGCACGCTCAGTAAACCGGCAGTTGCCCGAGCATGGCTCGGGCAACTGTAAGGATGACTAATGTCCGAAAATTCCTCTCGTGAGGGTAGTTTAGAGGCGCCGACTCGCCACCCGATTGAATGGCAATCACCAAAGTTTTACGACGACGGTGACTTGTTTCAAGAATTGGAGCGCGTATTTGATATCTGCCATGGCTGCCGGCGCTGTTTTAGTTTATGTAATGCGTTTCCGACGCTGTTTGATGCCATCGATGAGAGTGATTCTGGCGAAATAGACGGTGTGGAAAAAACCGTCTATTGGGACGTGGTTGATCAGTGCTATCTCTGCGACATGTGTTACATGTCAAAGTGTCCCTATGTACCGCCCCATGAGTGGAACATTGATTTTCCCCACCTCATGCTGCGGGCCAAGGCCAAGCGGTTTAAGGATCAGGGCGCAAGTTGGCGCGATCGGGTGCTGACTGCAACGGATCAAGTGGGAAAATTTGCGGGTATTCCGATCGTCAGCGGGATTGTCAATGCGGCAAACGCGAACTCGCTGGGGCGTGCGACCTTGGAGCGCGTGCTGGCCGTTGATCGAACTGCGCCGATTCCTCAGTATCATAGCCGCAGCGCGCGTGCCCGATTGGCAAACTCGGATCGAGATTTGCCGGCGCGGACTGCTAATGGTACGCAAGGCCGGGTGCTGTTATTCACGACCTGTTATGGCAATCGCAATGTGCCGGAGGTTTGTGAGGATCTGGCAAAGGTGTTTGCGCACAATGGCATCGCGCTCTCCTTGGCTGCCAGCGAACGTTGCTGCGGCATGCCGAAGCTGGAATTGGGCGACCTGGTGTCTGTACAGCGTGCCAAGGAAGCCAATATTCCCGAGCTGGTGAAATGGGTCAATGATGGCTGGGATATCGTCGCACCCGTGCCGTCTTGTGTTTTGATGTTCAAGCAGGAGTTGCCGCTATTGTTCCCGAATGATCCCGATGTTCAGGTGGTCGCGCAGCACATTTTTGACCCCTTTGAATACCTGATGTTGCGGCACAAAGCGGGTGCCTTACAAACTGATTTTAAGCAAGCCCTCGGCACGGTCAGCTATCAAGTGCCATGCCATCTGCGTGTGCAAAACATCGGTCTTAAGACCAAGGAGCTGTTAGAGCTGGTCCCGGACACCCAAGTAGAAGCCATCGAGCGTTGTTCTGGTCACGACGGAACCTATGGGGTCAAGAAACAGTATCGCGAAGCGTCACTGAAAATCGCCAAGCCTGTCGTGCGCAAGCTTAAAGAAGCGAATGCCGACTATTTTGTCAGCGATTGCCCCATGGCCGGAGAGCAAATCGCGGGCGAGGTTGCCGGCACCAACGCGCGTCATCCTCTGTCGCTGTTAAGAATTGCCTATGGTTTATAACTGTGAATAAGCTGACGCTAGATGATCTTCATTCCTTGGAAACCTATGCGCGCCTGCGCAAGGATTTTCGAGCTGAAGTGATGGCCCACAAGGCCCACCGTAAATTGACTATCGGTGACCATGTGACTTTATTTTTTGAAGACCGGCTTACCATGCACTATCAAGTGCAGGAAATGTTGCGGGCTGAGCGAATTTTTGAGCAAGCCGGCATCCAAGACGAGCTGGATGCTTACAATCCGCTAATTCCGGACGGCGGAAATTTAAAGGCGACCATGATGATTGAATACCCAGAGCCGCAAGATCGGCAGCGTGCGCTGGCAAAACTATTGGGTATCGAAGACCGGGTTTGGGTGCAAGTGGATGGGCAGAGTCGTAGCATGGCCATCGCCGATGAAGATATGTCTCGAGCCAATGACACGAAGACCTCGGCGGTCCATTTTCTGCGCTTTGAGCTCAGCGATGGCGCGCGGGAAGGTCTGCGTTTGGGCGCCGGCTTGCAAGCGGGTATTGATCACCCTGAATATCAGGCGGCGGTTACAGTCCCGGAAACGATGCGCGAATCATTGATTGCTGACCTGCAATAGTCGAGTTTCCAGCGGTCGGTACTACCGGGGTATCCGCTGAACATTGCCTTTTTTGGTGGACGGCATACCATGCGTAGCTTGTTGTGCGCAGGTGGGCTGCCCTTGGTAGCCCGGGAACTTCACTAATGGCAAACAGCTATGCTGCCGCTGACATTGAGGTGCTCAGCGGTCTTGATCCCGTTCGGCGCCGTCCGGGCATGTACACCGATACCACGCGGCCGAATCACCTGGCCCACGAAGTCATTGACAACAGTGTCGATGAAGCGATTGCGGGGCACTGCAACCGCATCGATGTCACGCTGTACAAGGATGGCTCTCTGGAGGTCGCCGATAACGGCCGCGGGATGCCCGTCGATAAACATCCTAAAGAAAAAATTCCGGGCGTTGAGCTGATCCTGACCCGCTTGCACGCGGGTGGTAAGTTTTCCGGCAAGAACTACCGGTTTTCTGGCGGCTTACATGGCGTTGGCGTATCCGTTGTGAATGCGCTGTCAAAGAACCTCGAGGTATGGATTCGCCGCAATGCTAAGGAATATAACCTGAGCTTTAGGGGCGGCAAGAAGGTCGGCAAGTTGGAGGTCGTGGGCAAGGTCGGCAAGACTAATACCGGCACGACCATTCGATTTTGGCCGGATCCCAAGTACTTCGATTCGGGCAAGATTTCTGTTGCCCAACTGAAGCACGTGTTGCGCGCCAAGGCCGTATTATGCCCCGGCTTGCGTATCCGTCTGCGCATCGAAAAGCCGGCTGAAAAGCATGCATGGGAGTACGCCGGTGGTCTGGAAGAGTATCTACTCGAGTCCTTGGGCGAAGTTGCGTGCTTACCCGAGTCGCCGTTCGCTGGCAGCGCGCGCGGTAAGCGCGATGAAGTCGACTGGGCCATGGTTTGGTCTGACGGGGACACTGTCGGCGAGGCCTATGTGAATTTAGTACCGACTAGCCAAGGCGGAACACATGTCAATGGCTTTCGCACCGGTTTGACGGAGGCTGTCCGCGAGTATTGTGATTTTCGTAGCCTGTTGCCGCGAGGACTGCGTATTGCGCCGGAAGATGTGTGGGATGGCGTGAGTTATGTGTTGTCAGTCAAGACCGAAGACCCGCAGTTTAGTGGCCAAACCAAGGAGCGTTTGTCGTCACGGGAGGTGGCCGCGTTCGTATCGGGCGTCGTTAAAGATGCCTTAGGAATCTGGCTGAACGAGCATCCCGAAACGGGCGACCTGATCGCCCAGCGCGCCATCGCTGCGGCCCAGGCCCGGGTGCGTAGTGGTAAGAAAGTTGTCCGTAAGAAGTTAGCGACGGGTCCGGCCTTGCCGGGCAAGTTGGCTGATTGCAGTGTTTCGGAGCCAGAACGCAGCGAGTTGTTTCTGGTTGAAGGTGATTCCGCCGGCGGTTCGGCCAAGCAGGCGCGAGACCGTGAGTTTCAAGCCGTACTGCCCTTGCGGGGCAAGATCCTGAATACCTGGGAGGTGGACCAAGCTGAGGTCCTAGGCTCGCAAGAGGTACATAACATCAGCATTGCCTTGGGCATCGATCCGGGCGCTCAAGACCTAAGCGCCTTGCGCTATCACAAGATCTGCATCCTCGCCGATGCTGATTCCGACGGGCAGCACATTGCGACATTGATTTGCGCGCTGTTCGCGCGCCATTTTCCTCAATTGGTGCGAGCGGGGCATGTGTACGTTGCCATGCCGCCTTTGTATCGCATTGATGTGGGTAAACAGGTGTTTTACGCCCTTGATGAAGACGAACGGCAAGGCATTTTAGATCGCGTCGAAGCGGAGAAGCTGCGCGGCAAGATTAATGTCACCCGTTTTAAAGGCCTGGGCGAGATGAGTCCGGCCCAGTTGCGCGAAACCACCATGTCGCCCGATACCCGGCGCCTCATGCAATTGACAGTTTCGGCAAAAGACAAAACTGAGCAACTACTAGATATGCTCTTGGCGAAGAAGCGCGCGCGTGATCGTCGCGAGTGGCTGGAGACCAAGGGCAGCTTGGCCCAACTGTGAGGTAAATTATTTCATGAGCGCGCAAAACCAGTTGGATTTTGAAGGCATCGAGCGTCAGCCGCTCAAAGACTTTACCGAGAAGGCGTATCTGGAATATTCCATGTATGTGATCTTGGATCGCGCCTTGCCGCACATCAGTGATGGTCTCAAACCGGTTCAACGCCGCATTATCTACGCCATGAGCGAGTTAGCTTTGAACGCTGGTGCGAAACCAAAAAAATCTGCGCGTACCGTGGGGGATGTCATCGGTAAGTTCCATCCCCACGGCGATAGCGCTTGTTATGAAGCCATGGTTTATATGGCGCAGCCGTTTTCTTATCGCTATCCCTTAGTGGATGGACAGGGTAATTGGGGGTCTGCCGATGATCCCAAATCTTTCGCGGCCATGCGTTACACGGAGTCGCGGCTAAGGCCCTATGCCGCCGTGTTACTTGACGAGCTGGGACAAGGCACCACGGAATGGTTGCCTAATTTTGATGGGACCCTGCAGGAGCCGGCCTTGCTGCCGGCTCAGCTGCCCAATCTCCTGTTGAACGGTGCCACAGGTATTGCCGTGGGCATGTCCACCGATGTTCCACCCCATAATTTACGTGAAGTTGTCGCGGCCCTAGTGCATCTGCTCGACAAACCCAAGGCCACACTAGCCGCGTTGCGCAAGCACATCAAAGGCCCGGACTTTCCGACCGGCGGCGAATTGATTACGCCGTCTGCGGATCTCAAGGAAATCTATAAGACCGGTAACGGCAGTCTGCGGGTACGTGCCCGTTGGGAAATTGAAGATGGAGATTTAGTGGTTACTGAGTTGCCGTATCAGGTCTCTGGTAACAAGGTCTTGGAGCAGATCGCGAGTCAAATGCGCGCGAAAAAATTGCCCATGGTCGAAGATCTCCGCGATGAGTCTGATCACGAGAATCCGACCCGCCTAGTAATCGTGCCGCGCTCCAATCGGGTGCCTATTGAGCAATTGATGGACCACTTGTTTGCGACCACGGACCTAGAGAGAAGTTTGCGGGTCAATTTGAACGTCATCGGACTCGATGGCCGTCCGGCTGTGCGCGGTTTGCAGGTCTTATTGGGCGAATGGTTGCAGTATCGGACGGATACTGTAAAGAAAAGATTGCGCTACCGGCTAGACCGTGTCGAAGAGCGCCTGCATATTCTCGATGGCTTGTTGATTGCCTTCCTGAAAATCGATGAAGTTATTCGAATTATTCGCAAAGAGGATAAACCGAAGCCCGCTTTGATGAAGCGCTTTAAGTTGACCGAAATTCAAGCTGAAGCTATTTTGAATCTTCGTCTTCGCCAGCTGGCTAAACTCGAAGAAATAAAAATTCGCGGCGAGCAGGACGAGTTGGGTCAAGAGCGCGACAGTCTGGTCAAAACCTTGCGTAGCAAGCTGCGCTTAAATAAATTGATTCGCACAGAGCTTTTGGCGCTAAGCGATGCACATGGCGATGACCGACGCACGCGCCTCGTTGAACGGGCGCCCGCAAAAGCCTTTGCCGACGAGCAGCTCATTGCCAGCGAGCCGGTGACGGTGGTGTTGTCCGAACGTGGCTTTGTGCGGGCGGCCAAAGGCCACGATCTTGATCCTGAGGCGCTCGCGTATAAATCAGGCGATGCGTACTTGGCTGCGGCGAAAGGCCGGAGTCAGCAGTTGGCCGTTTTTTTGGACAGCACAGGTAGGGCCTATTGTCTGCCGGCCCACAGCTTGCCCTCGGCCCGCGGCCAAGGAGAGCCTTTGGCAGGTCGCTTGAAGCCACCGGACGGGGCGCGGTTCCAAGGTGTAATGACCGGTGACTCAGACGGGTATTGGTTGCTCGCTGCAAATGCCGGCTATGGTTTTTTCGTTCGCTTGGGTGAGCTGCATTCTAGAAATCGTGCCGGCAAAAGCGTGCTGCGCGTGCCGGCGGGTGGCCAAGTTTTGATTCCTCAGCTGGCGCTCGGCGATGAATTTCCCGGCGAATTGCAGGTCGCGGCGGTGAGTTCGATCGGTCGTCTACTGGTATTTCCGGCGGCCGAATTGCCGGAGCTGTCGCGCGGCAAGGGTAATAAGATCATCGGTATTCCGACACCGAAGTTTCGTAGCGGCGAAGAGAGTCTTCAGTTCACGGCAGTTTTGCGGCCGGATGATTTGTTAGTGGTCAAAAGCGGCAAGCGGACGATGAGCCTGAAGCCAGGCGACCTCGAGACTTATGCCGGAACACGCGGTCGCCGAGGGAACCTATTACCGCGTGGCTGGCGAAAAGTTGATCGGGTCACCGTTGTCGACAAGGACTGAGCTTAGCTCGCTTTTTTCTTCGAATTGTTGGTGTTGAAGCTGGTGTCTTCGTCTGGCAAGCCATCCAGTGCAAAAGGATCAGATATTACTTGGCTAGAGTCCAGGTCTTCGCCGTAGTCCTCTTCTAATAGTGCCAGCGCGTCTTGTAGTGTGGAAGAAAACACTTGATCTGATTCCGCGCCCAGGGTCATGGCTTCGCGGGTCATTTCCGCGGTGGCATCGTCCATGAGCGTTGCGTCGGACAATTCACCCACATCCAGGTCCACCAACTGATCCGCGGTCGCGTCGGTCAAGTCCCCTAGCTCATCAGCGTCGGGCATTAAGGTGGTATCGCCAATTTCTTCATCCAGAGCAAACACTTCCTCCGGCAGCGCCGATTCACTGCTGATATCACCCAAGGCATCATCAAACACTTCAGTCATCACCGTATCCATTGAGTGTTCGAGGCCCGGTTGCTCCACCGTCGCTGCGCTGCTCCAACTATCTTCATTAGCTTGAGTTTCTACTTCATTGTCGCTGTGCGGTGGTAATGCAATCTGCGTCTTGTCAGCCTCAGCTTCCATGATCGCAGCAAAAGGATTATTCGTGGTATCGGCATCGCTGACTTCAACCACATAGGTATCGTCCGCTGGGTTTGCCTCCGCCGTCACGGCAACCGTCATTTCATCGCTGCTATTTAGCCAGGCGTCGGTATCTAAGAAGGTGTCTTCTTCCTTCTGGACCTGAGCGTGTTGGCGGTTGCTGCGGAACAAGCGCGTGACAATTTCCAGCAATTTACCGCCAAAGAAGAGCAGGCCCAGGCCGGCCACGAGGCCGATTAGTGCGCCGAGCAAAGTGGCGAAGATGGGGCTTAGTTTGGAGCTGGTGGTATCGGTGTTACCCACCTCGGCTGCGGATTGCTCAGGCGCGATGACTTGCGTTGGCACAGCGCTCGATTGCTCCGGGCTTAGGGCCGTGCTTTGGGTATTTTCGTCCGCGAACGGACTGCTTTCGCCTGTCGCTGCTGTCGCAGCCTGACTGGCGGATTTCGGCGGCAACGCGATGCTGCTCTGTTCTGGTGCCGGTCTAACTCGCGCTGCTTGGGGCTGTCGATTTCTAATGGCGGGTGTGGTGGTTTCGATGCCCTGCGGCCTTCTAGCCGAAATCGGCGCCACCGTGTTCCTGGATACTGATGTTGCGGTAGTGCCCGCATCCCCCCAGTCTGCCGCCGTTGGCATACGAATTTCCGCGCCCAGTTTGATCCGATTCGGATCGCCCTTTATGAAGGCGGACGGGTTGGCGGCATAGATTAGATCGGCCAGCTGCCAAGTCGAATTTGGCGGCCGATCTTGGGTTCTCGCCGCAATGGTGGATAAGGTATCGCCCTGACTGACGCGATAGAGGCTGCCTGCGGGAATATTCGTAGCCTCGCCGGCGGTAAGCGGCGGACGAGTTTGCAGTCGCGGGGCGGCGCTGGTCGTCTTTGAGCCGCCGCCGATGTCCTGGCCTGCCAGGAGTGCCGATTGGTCGCGCCGATCCACAAGTGGTGCGCTGGCGGCGTCGGCGCTGGGCAGATCGAGCATCAATACATATTGTCGCTGAATCGCAGCCGTTCCCGGGCAATCCACCCGGACGGCGAACTCATACATGGGTTCATAGACCGGCACGCGGGTGCCCAATTCTATGAGGAAATTGCCGGGTCCTTGCACGCGGGGAACCTTAAGCGTCAGCTTGGCTGGGCCTTTAAGACCGCTGGTTGCGCCTCCAGTGGTCGCAACGCAGTTGCTACTCACGCGTTCTTCGTTACCCAGCCGCAGTGGGACGGTGGCGCTCAGGGGCTGTCCTAAAGTGGAGTGGGTTGTTAGCTCGCCGAGTCCGACGGCGCCAACGGGGGCAGGGCCGAGCGCCAGCATGAATAGGCTGCAGCCGAGTACGGATCGCGTCGCCAAGGAATGACCTTGGCGGTTCCCGGCGCCTTTGCGATTAAGCACCGCTGAGATTTCCCGCGCCAGCTCAGACTGTTGGGCCGCGGGTTTCACTGCTTGATGTCCCGGCTTCATTAGAAGCGCCATATCCTCGTATTCTTGGTTGCCTTAGGAAAACATTTGCATGCCCGGTGTATAAATGACCAATATCTCGTTCCCGCCACCCCGACCAATATCCCGCCTGCTTTATGTCAAGGCTGTGACGTAGTTCACCCTTCAGCAAGGCTTAGCTCCATCGGTTTGATGGAAGTCGTGTCCTCCAAGACCACACCGTGCATTTGGTTGTAGTTGCCTTGAATATGGTCGATGCCCAGCTGCCATAACACGGCCATGGCATTGGCGTCCTCAACTCGTTCGGCAATAGTGGCAATGCCAAGGTGCTTGGCGATCTTGGCGAGTTCGCCGACGCTTTTTTGAGTGTCCTTATCCAGGTGCAGGCCCTGCATCAGGCTGCCATCGATTTTCGCGTAGTCCATGGGAACATGTTTGAGCAGTTGATTTGAGTCGCGGCCCGTGCCCAGATGATCAATGGAGAACTTGAACCCGATTTTTCTCAATTTATTTGCCAGTAGCATTGTTTGCTTGAGTTGGCTGGCGGCGACTTCTTCGTCAACCTGAAAACAGACTTGTTGGGGGCGAATTTTTATCTTCTTACACCGCGCTAGTAACCAGTCGAGCAGGCTCGGATCCACGACGGAGTCTTTCGCAAGACGGACGAATACCATGTTGGGTTTCTTCGCCGCGCAGAAAGAAAATGACGCGCCAATAACCCAGCGGTCTATATTTTTTACCAGCCCGGCGCGCTCAGCCGCCGGCATGAATTCTCGTGGCAGCACTAGCTGATCAGCTTCATCCAGTAAACGGACTCGGGTGTCGAAACAGTTTTCGATTTCTTGGTTGAGGCCCGTCAGCGGCTGGTGTACCAAGCGGAGGCGGTTCTTCATCAGTGCCGCGCGCAGACGTGGAATCCATAAAGCGTCTTGCGCCAGCGTCCTTGCCGTAACACTCGTATCGGCAACGGCTTCAACGCGATTGCCGCCGGCATCACGACCTCTTCGACAAGCATGTTCAGCGGCTGCCAGCGCTTCGGAAATTGTTTTGTTATCCGGGTCTAATTCAATGAGGCCAACGGTGCAAGTCAAGGAAGTGGAGCAATTGTCGACGTCGAAGACTTTTGCCGCGACGGCTTTGCGGATGCTGTCTGCCCAGGCTTCCGCATCGCCCATAGTTCCGCGCTCGAGCAGGGCGACGAACATGGTGCCACCGAAGCGGCCGTAGATATCCGCGGGCTGCATGAATTCTTTGAGTAACTCGGCCAGCCGGGTTAACAAATCCTCCGTGGCAAGCAGTCCGATATCGTCGTGTACGCGGGCGAAGTTATCTGGCCGGATGTAGACCAGTGCGCGTATGCCGCCGCCCAGTGGCTCCTGAAGCCGCGCCTCCGTTTGCTCCAGTAAGTAGTGTCTATGAAAGAAGCCCGTCGCTGGGTCTGTGTAGACCGCGTGTTCTAGCAGCTCGGCCGGCGTTTGTTCGGCCACCGGGTCGATGCTGACCAACAGCCTTACTGCTGGGTCGCCGTCCAGGGTCGTTTTTTCCAGGCGCATGCCCATGGGTGTTTCGCCACCGTCGGCCGTTTTCGCAGCCACGTCCAGAATTTCGTTGTTCCACTTGTCTTTAAGGCAGGCTACCAAGGCCCCTTTCAATCCTGGGTGATCCGATTCGCGGTAGAGGTCCATGACCGGCAGACCCTCAATTTGTTCGAAGCTGTCATAGCCCAGTAGCGCCAGCCATGCTGGATTGGCTGCGACGACGATACCTTCTTGAACGTCCGCAATAGCCTCGGATGCCCCATCCATCAGATCGCGTAGTTCGCGTTTGTAGACCTTGGCCGACGACATGACGCCGTCCAGGGTATGGCGAATGCTCTGTGCTTGAAGTTCCCTTTCAACTACTGCCAGTAGTCGGTTGCGATGGGTCATGGAAACAACGTCGCGGGCACCGCTTTCCATATCAGCGGCGATGGTTTGTTCGTCGACTTTGTTGCGCACTAAAAGTAGGGGCGGCTTGTCGGTAGATTTGTTGATCAGTGCGCCAAGGGTTTCAATTTTGAACTGGGGAAGCTCATCGGCGAATAGCATGACCAATGCGGGCCGGAGCTTATCCAGGTTTTTTTCGAGATCATTCGCTTGGTCTAGGCGGCTGCAGTGGGCCGCGACCCCGCCATCGCGCAGCACGCTATTGATAATAGAGACATGCTCATCGCTACGTGAAAGAACAAGAACATTGACGCCCGCAGAGTCGCGCAAGGTCGACACCTCTAAAGTCCGAATGATTTGACACACGGCGGGTTTGACCCGCCGGAAACAGACTGTAAGGAAGGGTTCGCCGAGATTATGTGACCCGTATCTGAGTTATGTGCTCAGCATGGATTATGTTGATTCGCCACCAGGGATAGTTTTGCGCTAGCGCCAGGTGTTTCTCGCACCAGTCTGGGGACGAGGTAGCCTGGCAAGCGGGCTGCCACACCGGCAATTAACCGAAGCGCGCGGGCATCGCTGACGGAAAAATGGGCGGTACCGGATACGCGATCAAGCTGATGGAGGTAGTAAGGCAGGACGCTTGCGGTGAATAGTTCCTCGGCCAGGGTGGTCAACGCGCTAATGGAGTCGTTAACGCCTCTGAGCAACACGGATTGATTGAGCAGAATTGCGCCGGTGCCACGAAGTCGTGACAAGGCCGCTTGCAAAGCTGCGTCGATCTCATTTGCGTGATTGCAGTGAACAACGATGACCAATTTCTTGCTGAGTCCACTGAGCTGCGACAGTAGATCATTATTGACCCGGGCAGGTATGACCACAGGCAGCCGGGTGTGTATGCGTATGCACCGCAAATGTTCTATTGCGTCTAGATGATGAAGCAAACCACCCAGTTTCGCATCGCTGAGGCTTAGTGGATCACCGCCACTGAGTATGACTTCGGTGATCGCAGTATTCGCCGCCAGGCGAGCAAAGTTGGACTCAAGGCCTGCCAGTCCTAAGGATTGCTCTGCATAGGGGAATTCTCGGCGAAAACAATAACGGCAGTGCACCGCGCAAGCACCCGTGACAATCAAGAGCGCGCGCCCGTGGTATTTCTGCATTATTCCGGCGCTCTTCAGGCTGCTGATCTCATCCAGGGGGTCAGCGCTAAAACCCACAGCTGATAGGGCTTCTTCGGTTACGGGCAGCACCTGTCTTAGCAGTGGGTCATGTCGATCGCCATAACGCATTCGTCGCGCGAAGGCCTTGGGTACCCGCAGCGGAAAATTTTCGACGAGCCTTGCCGGCAGTGCCTCAATTTGGTCCTGCAGGCCCAGTGACGCCAATAGCTCGGGGACTTGAGTGTAGGCCTCGGCATATTCTTTTTGCCAGTTGAGTCCAGCGAACACCGAGCAATGGTTGCTTTGAGCGGCTTCAGGCTCCGACATGCTTGCTCATCTATATATAGCTGGGGCTACAATACCGCCCCGGTAAAGACGCATTCTAACCTGCTGCAGGCAATTACTTGGCGATGTAAGAGATGGCAAGCTATAACACTAACGAGTTTCGCTCCGGCCTGAAGATTCTAATCGACGGTGATCCTTGTACCATCGTCGAGAATGAATTTGTTAAGCCCGGCAAAGGGCAGGCCTTTAACCGCGTAAAAATTCGCAACTTGAAGACCGGACGGGTTGTTGACCGGACCTTTAAATCCGGCGAAGCCGTGGATGCCGCTGATGTGATAGAGCTGGAGATGCAATATCTCTATAGCGATGGTGAATTGTGGCACTTCATGGATCAATCAAGTTATGAGCAGTTCGCCGCCGGTGACGCGGCGGTCCAGGAAGCACGCGATTGGCTAAAGGAAGAGGACATTTGCGGAATTACGCTGTGGAACAACGTGCCACTATTGGTAACCGCGCCTAATTTTGTCGAATTGAAGATTGTGGAAACCGATCCCGGTCTACGCGGCGACACGGCCCAGGGTGGCGTCAAACCCGCCAAGCTTGAAACCGGCGCGGTGGTGCGCGTGCCGCTTTTTCTAGAAGAGGGCGAAGTCATCAAAGTCGATACTCGCTCGGGCGAATACGTTGCGCGCGTTAAGTGAGTGGTGGATAACTGAAGGCGCGCACCCCGCGGATATCTCGTTTGCCTAGCCAGCACATTAAAGCGCGCTCAAAACCTACCGCCACACCGCTACAGGGGGGCAGGCCACAAGCCAAGGCGCTTAACAGCGCTTGATCCGCTGCGACTGGTGCAAGACCCACATGTTCCCGGCGCCGATTGTCGGTGGCAAATCGCTCTGCTTGAGCGTCCGTATCCATCAGCTCTTGGTATCCATTGGCCACTTCCAGCCCCTTATAAAACACCTCGAATCTTCGGGCTTCGCGTGGGTCCGCGGAATCCAATTGCGCGAGCGCTGCTTGGGAAGCGGGATAGTGAGTAACAACGCTAAGCCGTTCGCTGTTCAATTTGGGTATTACGCAATGACTCATAATGAGGTCCAGGGCGAGAGTTGGGCTATCCTCCAACTCGACCACGAGATTCTGGCTGAGTGCCGCGCCCAGTAGCTCATGCGCGCCTTCGGCGAGTTCTCGGTCCGTGGCGTGCAGCGGGTCGATATCGCTAGCCTGCTGAAATAGAGTTCGATAACGCAGAATTTCAACGGCGGCCGGCGGTGCTTCGATGACTTGTCCAAGCGCATTGATCATGGCGCAAGTTTCCTCGGCCATGTCCAACAACTCAAAATTGCGGCGATACCATTCGATCAGCGTAAATTCGGGCTGGTGCCGCGGTCCGAGTTCGCCGTCGCGAAAAACCGCTGCAATCTCGTAGATGTCCGGGCTGCCAGCAGCGAGTAGCCGTTTCATCGCGTACTCGGGCGAAGTACGCAAATACAATTTTTTATGGGCGGATTCGCGCAGACGGACGGTGATATTTTCGATTTGCGGATCACTGACCCCGTAACTTAACAGCAGCGGGGTTTCCACCTCCAAGACACCGCGGGCGGAAAAAAAATTGCGAACCGCCGCGAGCATCTGGGCGCGAATGCTGAGCACCTCCCAAGACGCTTCGGGTCGCCAATTCGCATCAGCGCTGATCACGACAGTAGTTTGCCAATGCTAGTGCCCACTCTTAACTTGTCACCGGGCTTTAGTGTTTCGTCCAGCCTGGTTTTTTCCGGTGGCAACAGCAAAATAACCGTCGAGCCCAAGTTGAAATGGCCTATTTCGTCGCCCCGCTGCAGGGTTGCCGCCGCCATTCCCCGGTAGAGCCAGGATCGGCTACGGCGGGGCCTAAGGGGCAATACTTCGCCGGCCCAAACCGTGCTGATGCTGGCTACATTCAGGGCGCCGACCATGACCAGGGCGAATTTTCCCCAGGGAGCGGTGAAATGGCAGCTGATGCGTTCGTTAAGTGCAAACAGTCCTGGCAGGGCTTGGGCGGTTATCTGATTGACGGCCCAGCGCTTGCCAGGTGAATAGCGCATGGCCCGCAGAGTGCCCGCCAGCGGCGCATGCACGCGATGATAATCGTGGGGTGCTAGGTAGACGGTGAGAAAGCTGCCGCCGAGATACTCTGTAGTCGACTTCGAATCGCCAAGTAGTTCAAACAGACTGTAATTGATGCCCTTGGCTTGCATGAGTTTGTCGTCGTCAATCCGGCCCGTCGCCTGAACCCGGCCATCGGCGGGACAAACGATGAGCTTTGGGTTCGGATCTTGCGGTCGTGCGTCGGGGCGCAGTCGGCGGGTGAAAAAAGCGTTGAAGCTCGGGTAATTGCCACCGTCGCGCTCGGCCGCCTCGGTCATATCGACGGCATAAAGACGTGAAAAACCGCGGATCAGCATATTTTTAACCCATGGCGTTTGTTGTCGACTTAACCAGTGTATAAATCTGCCGAGGAGAAAAGCTGGCAGCAGGCGCTGAAAAAATATGAAAATTTCTGCCATAGGGTAGGGCGTTTGCGCATTGATGCGCGTTGGCTTTCAAGCAATGCGCGGCAATAATGCCGCCTCTTCATGGCGAATAATAGGCTCGCATGACTGCAGCAGTTCCAGCGGATACCAGCATCGGCGCCCAAATCGACACCTGTGCGCAGCGATTGCGCGAAGCCGAGGTGTATTTTGGCCACGGGACCGACAATGCCCTGGATGAGGCAGCCGCGCTGGTGCTGCATGCCGCGGGTGCGCAGCATGACGACCGTGACGTTTACCAGCGGGCTTTTAGCGCCGAGGCTGAGCGGCGCTTGGCGCGATACTTGCATCAGCGCATCGAGCTGAAACGTCCGACACCCTATATAACTGGGGAAGCCTGGTTTGCCGGCTTGCGCTTTTACGTGGACGAGCGCGTGCTTATTCCGCGTTCCCCCTTTGCCGAGCTAATTACGGCTGGATTCGCTCCCTGGCTAAGACCGGGTCCGGTCGAGCGTATTTTGGAAGTGGGCACAGGCAGTGGTTGTTTGGCGATTGCCGCCGCCTATGCGTTTCCTGAAACGGATGTTTTTGCGACGGATATTTCGTCAGCCGCCTTGGCCGTGGCGGCGAAAAATCGCCGGGCCCACGCAATGGAACCCCGGATTAGCTTGATTCAGGCTGACCTGTTGTTGGGCCTACACGGGAAGTTTGATGTGATCATGAGCAATCCACCTTATGTGGCTGAGGGCGAGCGTGTACAACTGCCGCCCGAATATGCGCACGAACCCAGCCTGGCGCTATACAGTGGTGCGAATGGTCTGGAATCGTCCAAGCGTATACTGCAAGATGCGGCAGCGCTGTTGGCAGATGATGGCTTGTTGTTATTGGAAGTCGGTGCCGGATGGCCGGCGCTGGAGGCCGAGTTCCCAAGTTTGCCATTCGTTTGGCCGGAGTTGTTGGCCGGTGGTGACGGTATCGCGGTAATTCAAGCGGATGACTTGCGGCGCAACAGCAAGGATTTTTAGTAGAACTTACTTGATTTAGTAAGCATAAGGCATTGATTTAATTATGTCAGGCAATACCATCGGTAAGTTGTTCACGGTGACCAGCTTTGGCGAGAGCCATGGCCCGGCCCTGGGCTGCATTGTGGATGGTTGTCCACCGGGCTTGGCTTTGACTGAGGCGGATATTCAACCTGATCTGGATCGCCGGCGACCTGGCACTTCACGACATACCACGCAAAGACGTGAACCCGATACCGTGCGCATCTTATCGGGCGTGTTCGAAGGGCACACCACTGGAACACCCATCGGCATGTTGGTGGAAAACGTCGATCAGCGCAGTCGCGATTACAGCAAGATCAAAGATTTGTTTCGGCCCGGACACGCCGACTATAGCTATCAACAAAAGTATGGTGGCCGGGATTATCGGGGCGGGGGGCGGTCCTCTGCGCGCGAAACCGTCATGCGGGTGGCCGCCGGTGCGGTGGCCAAAAAGTATCTGCGCCAGCGCTTGGGCCTCGAAATACAGGGATGGCTGCGTCAGTTAGGTTCCATTGTGCTGGATTGCCCGGATTTGTCCACGGTCAATGACAACCCTTTTTTTTGCGCCGATCCACAACGTGTGCCGGAGTTAGAAGCTTACATGGATGCGCTGCGTAAGGAGGGCAATTCAGTCGGTGCCCGGATCAACTTGCAGGCCACCGGCATGCCGGTCGGATTGGGTGAGCCGGTGTTTGACCGGCTGGAAGCCGATATCGGTCACGCCATGCTCAGCATTGGCGCGGTGAAGGCGGTGGAGATTGGCGCGGGTTTTGCAGCCGTTGCGCAAAAGGGCACGGAACACCGGGATGAAATCACGCCCAATGGCTTCAGATCCAATTCGGCCGGCGGTACCCTGGGCGGTATTTCCTCCGGTCAAGAGCTACTGGTCAGCATCGGCTTGAAGCCCACCTCCAGTATCCGCTTGCCGGCCGACACGATCGACATAGAAGGTCGTGCTGCTGAAATATCGACCACGGGGCGCCATGATCCCTGTGTGGGGCTGCGTGCGACGCCGATTGCGGAAGCCATGCTCGCCATCGTGCTCATGGATCACGGCTTGCGTCATCGTGCACAGAATGCGGACGTGGAATCCGCAACCCCAATTGTACCGGCCAACACTGGGGACTAGAACGCAGCGTCTTGGTCGAAGAAGTAGCCAGTTAAGCCAGCCTAAATCCTTGCCAGTTAATTTATTCCTGAAGTCGATAGCATGAGTGATTTATATAATGTAGCCGTTGTGGGTGCGACCGGCTTAGTGGGTGAGCATCTGCTGGAAATTTTGGCCGCGCGAGAATTTCCCGTCGGCGAGTTACACGCCCTGGCGAGCGAGCGCTCGGCTGGCAACACGGTAATGTTCGGCGAACGGCCGGTGCCGGTGAAAAACCTGGCGGCCTTCGATTTCGCCGATGTGGATATCGGTCTTTTTTCCGCTGGCGGCAGTGTGTCGGCGGTGCACGCGCCGCGGGCGGGGGATGCGGGTTGTATCGTCATCGACAATACGTCGCATTTCCGCACCGATCCGGATATTCCGCTGGTCGTTCCGGAGGTGAATGCGCACGCCATTTCGAACTATCCGCCCCGCAATATTATTGCGAATCCAAATTGTTCCACGATTCAGATGATCGTGGCTTTGAAACCCATCCATGACGCCGTGGGCATTGACCGGATCAACGTGGCGACCTATCAGTCAGTGTCGGGTGCCGGACGCCAGGCAGTGGAGACTTTGGCGGCCGAGACCGCGCAATTGCTGAACGGTCGGCCCCTCGACCAAGTGGATGGTCAAAAGCAGATTTCATTCAACGCCTTGCCGCATATCGGCGATTTCCAGCAAAACGGCTATACGCTAGAAGAGATGAAAATGGTGTGGGAAACGCGCAAGTTGCTAGAAGATGACAGCATTGTGGTGAATCCCACCACCGTGCGTATTCCGGTGTTCTACGGGCATTCGGAGGCGGTACATATTGAAACGCGCGACAAGATTGATGTGCCCCAGGTCCGTGAACTATTGGCGCAGGCTCCGGGCGTGGTGGTTATTGATGAGCGCCAGGCTGGTGGTTATCCCACCGCGGTCACCGAGGCTGCCGGTCACGATGAGGTGTTTGTGGGCCGGATTCGCGCGGATATTTCTCACCCGCGGGGCATAAATCTGTGGGTCGTGTCCGACAACATCCGCAAGGGCGCTGCGCTAAATTCTGTGCAAATCGCAGAGGTTTTGGTGCGCGAACACATTTAGGCTATATTAGACATATTATTTCCGGCGGGTTGCGTGCCTTTCTTAGTGTGCTTTCAGGGGGCGCCGTACCGGAAAACTTGGGCACCGTTCGTTCGGGGATTTGTCATGCCGCGAATTTTTTTCGTCGTATTATTGGTCGTTCTTGCTTGCCTGCCTGCATCTCTGCTGGCCCTGGGCTTGGGCGAAATTAATTCTAGATCGGCCCTCAATCAGCCGTTCTTAGCCGAAATACCGATCATTGTTGGTGCTGGTGACGACCTAAGCCAACTGCGGGTGAATTTGGCATCGCGGGACACCTTTGACCGCTACGGGCTGATTCAGCCAAGTTTCATGACGGGTTTTGAGTTTCGCGTGATGGGCGCGCCCAACCGACCGGTCGTGCGGGTCAGTTCCCAAGTGCCGGTCACAGAGCCCTTTGTCACCATGCTGTTGGAGGTTAGTTGGCCGCAGGGCCGTTTGCTTCGCGAGTACACGGTTCTGTTGGATCCGCCGGTGTTTGAGTCCGCCGTGCCGGCGGCGAGCGCGCCGCCCACCGCGGTGCCGACGGCGCGTCCGGCGGAGCAGTCGGTTATCAGATCCCAGCCGGCACCTACACCGGCACCGGTACCCGCGCCCGCGCCGCGTCCAGCCCCGGTCGCCACCGGGGGTAGCTATGGTCCGGTGGCCCGCAACGATACACTGTGGGGTATCGCCCAGCGCGTGCGTCCGGACTCGTCCGTTGATGTGAATCAAATGATGTTGGCGATTTATCGCGCCAATCCTGAAGCCTTCGGTGGCAACATCAATAATCTCAGAGCCGGTGCCATTCTTCGCGTGCCCACCAATGATGAGCTCTATGGTGTGAGTCGCGGTGAGGCCTTGGCGGAAGTTCGCCGACAGAATGAGTCTTGGCAGGGAAGCAGCCGCACGGCCACCGCACCGCGCCTGCGCCTGGTGCCACCCGGTGAAGATACCGAGCAGTCCACCGACGGGTTGGCCGGCGGTGCCGGTACAGCGGTGGCTGACCGGGCCGAGATCGAGTCCTTGGAGGCGGAGATCGCCGAGCGGGACCGCTTGCTGGAAATCAAGAATAAAGAGCTGGAAGAGTTGCAACAACAGCTCGCCGCCGTCGAAGATTCCGCTTTAGAGGGCGTTGGTGAGGACGCGGATACATCGGATTCTTCGTTGCAGACAGAAGCGCCCCTCGATGAAACGCCGATTGGCGACGAGCCTGCAGAGGGTGCGCTGGACGATGCGGAACCGAGTGCTCTGGTTGACGAGGTAACGTCGGAGCAGTCCATTGACAGCGACGTCGAGCTTGCGCCGGTTGGGGAAACGGACGTCGACGCGGAATTGGACACCGGTCCTGCCGAAGTGGCCGAGCCACCTCCGGTTACGTCAGTGGCGCGGCCGGACGAGCCCTCTTTCTTCGGCCAGCTCTTGGGGAGTTTCTGGTTTTGGCTGGCCTTGGCCGCGACGGCTCTGGCGGTGTTGTTCTTGGCCCGCAGTCGACGTAAGGATGAACCCACCGGTCGCTGGGAAAGCTTGGTGGACTCCGATGACGTTGATTCGGAGTCGCGTGAAGCAACGGACCGTCTAAGGACCTCGGCGACGGGTCCCGAAGAAAGCTTTGTTGTCGAAGAGATTCCGCCGACGGGTGGCGAAGAGGACGAAGTGGGTGGTTTGGTGGGCGCCACGGATTCCGAAGAAGGTGGTGATGATGAACTGCCCCTGGAACGAACCCTGAGCAGCGATACCGCGCTCAACCTAGACCAGTCCGATCCGATCGCCGAAGCTGAATTCCACATGGCTTATGGTCTGTATGATCAAGCCGCGGACTTGCTGACCAGTGCGCTGGATGCGCAACCAGAGCGGCGTGACCTGCGCCGAAAGCTGCTGGATGTTTACTTCGTCTGGGAAAATAAGGGCGGTTTCACCAAAGAAGCACAAGCGTTCCGTGACCAGGTCGGCGCCGACGACGCCGAGTGGGGCAAGATCGTCATCATGGGCAAACAGCTATGTCCCGATGAGGAATTGTTTTCTGCGGCGACCGCGCCGGCCAGTTCCGGCGAGGACCTGGATCTTAGCCTGTTCGACGCGGGGTCCGCCGACGCTGATGTCGATCTTCAGCTGGGCAATCAGCAAGATGAGGTTGACGTCGACTTGTCGGGTATTCAAGACGTTTCCGATGATGATTTATTGGACTTCGACCTGGGTGATGCGAAGGCAGAAGATGCGGACGATTCGCCAACTCGTAGTCAGGATGACAGCGATACACCGACGCAAGAGACCCCGACCATTGAAGCGGAAGGCGCGGGCGGAGCCACGGTAGAAACGCCGACCATAGAAACGCCGCAAACTGCCAGCACGATGGAGACGCCGACCATCGAAGCACCGGGTCCGGCCAGTACCATGGAAACCCCCACCATCGAATCGCCTATGGGCGAATTTGGTGAGGAGCAGGTCGCGACCAGCGACACCGCCTCTCTAGAACTCGATGAACTGGGTTTGGACCTTGCCGCTTTTGAAGATGAAAGCAGCAATGATGCGTTGCCGGCCATCGGCGACGATGATGCCACCCTGCTGGCCAAAGATATCGATGATGAAAATTTGCTCAGCGATCTGGAGCGGGGGCTAGATCCCACGGCCGAGGTTCCGTCCTTGGATCTGGGCGAGGGCGATGCTCTCGATGACCTGGTCGACGCGGACTCGACGGCGGAAATGAAAACCGTTGAAGGGCCGGGGCCTGAATTGGATGCATTGTTGCGCGGCGACGATGTTGTGGACCCGCTAGGCGGCGATACACTGGAGCAGCCGGAGGCGGCTGAGTCCACCGCTGAACAGCCCGCGCTCGACGCGGGTGACGATGGTGAGCTCGCGGATGAGCAGGCACCGACCACCACCATGGGCATTCTGGAGGGGCGACCAGAGGGTCCTACCATGACGGAAGTTGGTACCAAATTAGATTTGGCGCGGGCTTATATCGATATGGGTGATCCAGACGGTGCCCGCAGCATACTGGGTGAGGTCATCGAGGAAGGTGACGGTGCCCAGCGGCAAGAGGCGCAACAGCTTATTGACGATATGAGCAGCTAGTTGACGAATCTTGGGGATGTCCCGCGGGATTGACGCAGGTGACTTAGGCAAGCTTTGCTTTGACGCATGATTCTGGTGCCTTGCTAGGCCCAAAAACCAGCCGCCGGGTCCTGGGCATTGAATACGACGGTTCGCAATACTGCGGCTGGCAAACGCAGCCCGACGCTGCGAACGTACAAGATACCTTGAATGCCGCGTTGTCGGTGGTGGCTTGCGAACCTATCAGGACAGTTGCCGCCGGACGAACGGATTCCGGTGTTCACGCATCCGGTCAAGTGGTTCATTTTGACACTAGGGCGCAGCGGCCATTACGGGCCTGGAGCTTTGGTGTTAATAGCAATTTGCCCGACGATATTTGCGTGTTATGGGCGCGCCCGGTATCTGAAGAGTTTAGCGCCCGTTACTCCGCCACGGCACGCGTTTATCGCTACGTTATTCTGAATCGACCCCTACGTTCAGCCCTCTGGCGGCATCGCTGCTGGTGGGTTCGTCAGCCGCTTGACGTGGATGCCATGCGGCGCGCTGCGAAGCATTTGCTCGGTACACACGATTTTTCCGCGTTTCGCGCGGCCGCGTGCCAAGCGAAGTCGCCGGTTCGATCTGTACGCAGATTGTCCATTGTCCAAACCAGCGAAATGCTAGTTGTTGAATGCGAAGCCAACGCGTTCTTGCATCACATGGTTCGTAATATTGTTGGATCTTTGGTTCATGTGGGCCGCGGTGAGGAACCCGCGGACTGGATACTGGAGGCCCTGGATGCGCGTGATCGTCGCGCATCGGGCATGACGGCGCCAGCCCAGGGGTTAGAACTAGTCGCCGTGCACTACCCCGCAAGCTATCGACTGCCGGTTCGCCGGTAAATGGTCAGATGAATAAGTATCCCAGCTTGTTTATTATCCGGAGGCTATGAACTGGTTCGATAAAATCATGCCTTCGCGCATCAAGACCGAACGACGAACTCGGTCGGTCCCCGAAGGCCTGTGGATCAAGTGTAAGCAATGCGGGGCCCAGCTCTACCGGGCGGAGGTAGAACGCAACCTTTCAGTCTGTCCAAAGTGTAGCTATCACATTCGTATCTCGGCGCGAGAACGTCTCGACATGTTTCTCGATGAGGACAGCGGTCGTGAGATAGCCGAGCAACTTGCACCCGAGGACCCGCTGAAGTTTCGGGATAGCAAGAAGTACCGCGACCGTATCGTGCAGGCTCAGAAAGCGACAGGCGAGCGGGACGCGCTTATCGCGATGACAGGACTTTTGAAAAGCATGCCGGTGGTGGCCTGCGCCTTTGAATTTGGTTTTATGGGTGGCTCCATGGGCTCGGTTGTGGGTGAAAAATTTTGTCGTGCTGCCAAGTTCTCCGCGGAGAATTCCCTGCCATTGATTTGTTTCTCCGCCAGCGGCGGGGCGCGTATGCAAGAAGCGCTGTTTTCCTTAATGCAGATGGGCAAGACTAGTGCGGCATTGGCGGAGCTATCCGAGCGTGGTGTTCCGTTTATCTCAGTGTTGACGGACCCCACCACCGGGGGGGTGTCGGCTAGTTTGGCGATGCTCGGTGATATCAACATCGCGGAGCCGAATGCCTTGATCGGATTTGCCGGTCCACGAGTCATTGAACAAACCGTGCGTGAAACCTTGCCTGACGGTTTTCAGCGCAGCGAATTTCTATTAAGCCACGGCGCCTTGGACATGATTGTCGACCGCCGCGAACTGCGAAGTGAAATCGCGGGCATAATCGCCAAGCTGACCGGCCAAGAAGCGCCCGCGGACTAGCGGCGCCGTCCAGCGCTATACATCGGTAAGGCGGAATTTTTTGGCGATGCGCTCGCGTAGCTTTGCTGATTGGTTGCGTTGGCAAGAGTCTTTGCATCCAGAATCAATGGAGCTAGGTCTGGCGCGTTGTGGCCAGGTGGCCGCAAGACTGGATTTAACTCCGCCCGCCGGCCGCGTGTTTACTGTGGCTGGAACCAATGGCAAGGGTTCCACCGTTAGTTTTCTCGAGGCGATCCTGCGTGGCGCTGGCTGCAAGACAGGCACCTACACATCGCCGCATCTTGTTCGCTATACCGAACGGCTGCGCATCGACGGTCAGGAGGTCAGCGAGCAGCAGCTGATCGCGGCCTTTGAAGATGTCGAGCGCGCTCGTCGTGATATTCCCTTGACGTATTTTGAGTATGGCACCTTGGCGGCATTACGACTGTTTTCGCGGGCCCATCTGGATACCTGGATACTAGAAGTCGGTTTGGGCGGCCGTTTGGATGCCGTTAACATCATTGACGCCGACGTTGCGCTGATCACCACGGTGGATTTGGACCACCAGGCGTGGCTTGGTAATGATTTGGAGTCCATTGCGGCGGAGAAGGCGGGCATCATGCGTACCGGCCGACCGGCGCTGTATGGCGATGCGCCGGTCCCAGTCGCGATTCGCGACCAGGCCGCGCAGCTAGGCGCACCATTGTTGGTGAGCGGCGAGGATTTTGCTGTCACTCAGCTTGACCAGAGCTGGGCTTGGCGCGGCCGCTCGCTGGATTTCGCCAACCTACCTCTGCCGCCAATCGGGGATGCGGTTCAGTTACGCAATGCGAGCCTAGCTCTCGCGGCGGTGGAGGCTGCCGACAAGCAACTGTTGTCATTGCCGGGGGTCACTCAAGCCTTGCGGGCGTTGCCACCGCCTGGTCGTTTTCAGCGTGTTGCAGGCTCGCCGGAATGGGTGCTTGATGTCGCTCACAATCCGCAGGCGGCTAGTCTGTTAGCCTCACGTTGCTCGCGATTGCAAAGTGCGGCGGAGATTAGTTTAGTGTTTGGCATGTTGGCGGATAAGTCACTGGATGGCGTCGTCGATGCCCTCATGGGTATTGCGCCGGCACGTTGGATTTATTGCGAGCCACAGGACCCACGCGCGCTGCCGGCTGCAGCGGCCGTCGACTATTTGCGCGCGCAGAATGTCGGCGAAGTCCATATCGTTGATGAGCCCGTTAGCGGCGCGCTTGCATTAGCGCGGCGGTTGACTAAGCCCCATGGGCGAGTTGTGGTGACCGGTTCTTTTGGCGTTGTGGGTCCCGCCATGGAATGGCTTGGTCTATACTGAGTAACACGGGTTTTGGGGTTGGGTATGGATCGGCAGTTATTGGAGCGCATGATTGGCGCTGCTGTGCTGATTGTTTTCTTGATCGTGGTCGTACCCGCGATCCTTGATAGTCCCGGCGAGGGTCCGCCGCCGGTACCCGTGGTACCGGAAGACGCCGATTCTCTACGGCAAGTGACCATTCGGCCCATGGCTGAGGCCCAGACACCACCCTTGGCCCAAGCGCGCGAATCCGCTGATAAGCCGCCGCCGGTGCGGGCTGAACCGCAGACGCCGGCGACGGCGCAATCCCGACCTGACGCCGAAGCTGACGATTCTTCTGTCCGGCCTAGCCCCGCACCGACGGTCGCAACGCCGCCCGCCAAGCCAAAGCCACCTCCGCCTAAGCCCAAGCCGCAGCCCAAACCGGCGCCTGCACCGCCATCGGCGGCAGCGCCGGGTTGGGTTGTGCAACTGGGCAGCTTCGCCAATCGGCAGAATGCTCAAGCCTTGGCAAAAAAACTGCGGGACGCGGGGTTTGAGAGCTATTTGTTGCCGCTCGAGCGTGATGACAAAACCCTGTATCGCGTCCGGGTGGGTCCAGCCGCTGACTCGAAAGCCGCGGCGGAAAAACTGGCAGCGGGCTTGCTGGCCGCTGGTCACAGCGGACGTGTCATGCGACAAGAGCCTGAGGCTTAAACGGGTAATCTAAAGTGATTTGGATTGACTACGCTTTAATTGCAGTACTGATAATTTCTGCCATTGTCGGGGCATATCGCGGCTTTTTTCGGGAAGCCCTATCGCTAAGTATTTGGGTCATCGCAATTTGGTGTGCTTGGCAATTCGATTCCGTGGCAGCGGTTCGCCTGGAGCCTTGGATAGAGGATCCCGTGTTACGCCTATGGGCGGCTCGTTTGGCAATTTTGGTGGCGATTTTATTTTCCGGTGCCATCGTGTCAATCGCCATCACGGCATTGCTTGATCGTTCAGGTTTAACCGGCACTGACCGGTCCCTGGGCGTCGTGTTTGGGCTGGGTCGCGGTGGCATAATCGCGGGCCTACTGGTTATCGCCCTGCAGTTCGGTGGCTTTGAAGAGGCACCTTGGTGGGGGGAATCGAAACTGCTACCGTATGCCGCGCCCATTGCCGACAAACTCCGGGCAGCGGCTGCGGAAGGAATGGAAAAGTTCAACGAACAAGAGTCGCAGCCTTGATGTGCATTGCGAAGCTAGGCTGACCCTAGGTAGGAGGCACTGGTTTGTGTGGAATCGTCGGAATCGTTAGCCACGGGCCCGTTAATCAGGCCATGTACGACGCGTTGACGGTGCTCCAGCATCGCGGCCAAGATGCCGCTGGCATCGCAATGGACGACAACGGCAGCTTGTGTACGCGCAAGGGCAACGGGCTAGTGCGCGATGTTTTTCAGCAGCATCACATGCTGCGCTTGCGCGGGTCGACGGGAATCGGTCATGTGCGTTACCCAACAGCGGGTTGGTCGAGTTCCGCGGAGTCCCAACCCTTCTACGTCAATTCACCTTACGGCATCTGCTTGGCCCACAATGGCAACTTGACCAATGCCGAAGAACTCAAGCACCGGCTTATTCATGAAGATCGGCGGCACCTGAATACCGGATCAGACACAGAGGCCTTGCTCAATGTATTTGCAGATGAGCTGCAGCGGCAAAATGGCGGGGCCCTGACGCCAGAATCGATTTTCGCGGCCGTGGCCGGCGTTAACTCGCGATGCCGGGGCGGCTACGCCGTGGTGGCGATGATCATTGGCCACGGCATTGTTGCATTTCGTGATCCCCATGGGATTCGCCCGGTCGTCCTCGGACGGCGGAACACGCCGGAGGGGCCTGAACATATGGTCGCGTCCGAGAGTGTTGCGCTGGATGCTTTGGGATTTGAAGTACTGCGCGACATCATGCCCGGCGAAGCGGTTTATATTCGCAACGATGGTGAGTTGTTCAGCAGCCAGTGCGGCGAGCGGAACCGCTATACCCCCTGCGTGTTCGAGTTTGTCTATTTCGCCCGGCCAGATTCGATCATCGATCGCATTTCCGTCTACAAGGCGCGCCTACGAATGGGGGAGGCGCTCGCCGCAAAGATTTTGGCCCAGCAACCACATCATGATATTGATGTGGTTATTCCAATCCCCGATTCCAGCCGGACCAGCGCACTGGAAGTGGCGCATCGCTTGGGCGTTAAGTACCGCGAAGGTTTCGTGAAGAATCGCTATATCGGCCGAACTTTTATCATGCCCGGCCAAGAAATGCGCAAGAAGTCGGTACGCAGCAAACTAAACGCCATTGATCTTGAGTTCCGGGGCAAAGCTGTGCTGCTGGTGGATGATTCCATCGTGCGCGGTACGACTTCTCGACAAATTATTGAAATGGCCCGCGAGGCGGGTGCGCGTAAAGTCTACTTTGCGTCCGCAGCACCGCCTGTTCGGTATCCGAATGTCTATGGCATCGACATGCCCGTAGCCAACGAGTTGGTCGCAGCTGGCCGGAGCGAAGAGGAGATCACCAAGCTAATTGGAGCCGATTGGTTGATCTATCAAGATCTTGAAGATCTACTGGCGGCGGTACGTTACGATAACGGTGAGATTGACGACTTCGATGCCTCCTGTTTTTCGGGGGAATATGTTACTGGTGACGTCAGTTCAGACTATTTGGAGCAGCTGCAGACTGAGCGATCGGACAAGGCAAAGGCGGCGCGGGAAACATTGCGCAGGCGCTTAGAAGGCGATGCCGAAACGGAAGATCATGAGGATGACAACCACCACCGCGCTGGTGCCGCTTAATGCTCAAAAGGAAGACGAGGACCACCCATGGTTAGCTCTTCGAGTCCGAAGATATTCATCATTGCCGACTCGGCCGAGTATCGCGCTTTACTCGGTCATCACCTGACCAGCCATTGGCCAGCCGCCAAGGTCCGTGAATTCGATTCGCTGTCATCGGGTCGATTACCCGAAGGTTTTTCTGGCGCGGGTAACGATTTAGTTATCTTGGGTCATCCGGCCGCCGAGCTGGATTCGCTAGAGTGGTTGCGTCAGTTCAACAACGTGCCGCAATTTCCACCGGTCTTGGTGGTCGGCACAGGCGAAGAGCGCCATATCATCGAGGCCATGCGCTTGGGCGCGGCGGAGTATCTGTCTATAGGCAGGCTTAACCACGCCAACCTAGTCGAGCTGGTATCGGCGGTGCTCGGCACGGAAAAGCAGAGCGCCCAGCGTTTTAAAGATTCTGAGCTACCGGCGCTAAAAGGCTATTCAATCGAATCTCTGATATCCCGCAATGATGTTTCCGCGGTCTATCTTGGCCGGGAAGAGGCCACCGGGCGCCAGACAGTACTGAAACTATTGCGGCAAATGCCGGACTCTGGAAGCGAAGTCGCCTTCGATCGTTTCTTGCGTGAGTATGAACTGATAGCCAAGCTGGATCATCCAAATATCGTGACCATTTATGATCTAGGTGTTGCCGATGATCATGCTTATATCGCCATGGAGTATTGTGGTGAGGGGACTCTTAAGCGCCGCATCACGGCCGGTTTGGATGTGGCTATAGCTTGCCGGTATCTACGGCACATGGCTGAAGCTTTAGGGGAGCTGCACCGCGTTGGTATCATGCATCGCGATCTAAAACCGACGAATGTTATGTTTCGAGCCGACGGTAGCCTCGTGCTGATTGATTTTGGACTGGCCCGCGAGGCGCAATTGTTATCGGAAATCACCGGGACCGGAGAGATATTTGGCACGCCTTATTACATGAGTCCCGAGCAGGGTCATGGTGCGGCCGTTGATCAACGCAGTGATATATACAGTTTAGGCATCATTTTTTTCGAGATGCTAACGGGTAAAAAGGCCTATGAAGCCGATACGGCCATGGCAATGATCATCAAACATCGCCAAGCCCCGATACCGCGGTTGCCTAAAGCACTGGCTGGATATCAAGCGGTCATCGATCGCATGCTCGCCAAAGATCCCAACGAGCGGTTCCAATCAGCCGCGGAAGTATTTAACGCGGTGGCGAAGCTCGGAGCCGATACAGCATCCGCGGCTCAAGCGTAGCTCCAGGTTTTCAACTCGGGTCCGTTTTCGGTCCAGCTTAAGACACTTCCCTGTTCGTACCAGTCGCCCAGGACGATTCGCTTCGCGGCTTGACCGTCCAGTTCGAAATCATGAATTGCGGGTCGGTGAGTGTGGCCGTGAATGAGTAGTCTTGATTGGTTTGCGCGCATGGTTTGGTAAACCGCCATGGGATTTACGTCCAAAATTTCCATGGGTTTGCTATCCACAGCGGTCAAGCTTTGCGACCGAATCTGTTGCCCTATGCGGCGACGAATGGCTAAGGGCAGGACTCGGAATACTGCTTGCAAAAATGGCATGCGCAAGTATCGGCGCATTCGTTGATAGCCTTCATCATCCGTGCAAAGCTCATCGCCATGCATTAACAAAGCCCGTTCCCCAAACAAGTCGATTGTTTGGATAGCCGGCTGAATAACCACGCCCGTGGCTTTGGTAAAATCTATGCCAAGCATGAAATCGCGATTGCCATGCGTTAGCCAGCATCGACCGCCATTCTGGATATAGGCGAATAAAGCTTCACCAACTTCCTTTTGGAGCAGATCGTCGGGGTCTGGACCAACGGAAATCTCAAACAGATCACCGAGTATGTAGAGCGCATCAGCGCCCTTTGCTTGGTCCTCTAGGAAATCGAAGAATGCCTGGGTGGCCTTAGGTCTTGTCGTATCCAGATGCAAATCTGAGATGAACAATTTTTCATTCATCGCTGCCAGCGTTTAGCAGGACGGCACGCTCAATGATCACGGGTGCCGCTGGTAAATTTTGGAATTGATCCTTGGGACTGGTGGGCCGGTAGCCGATGTCGTCAACCACATCAACGCCATCAACGATCTCACCAAACACCGCATACCCCCAACGCGTAGGTTTGGGGTCGAGTTCGAGATTGTCTGCGAGATTAATGTAGAACTGTGAGTCCGCCGTGTGAGGCTCACCTGTGCGCGCCATAGCAACCGTGAGGCGTCGATTGCTCAAGCCGTTGCCAGACTCATTGGGAATAGCGTCGCGTGTGGGTTTTGCTTCCAGCTTAGGCGTATAACCGCCCCCCTGAATGACGAAACCGCCAACCACTCTGTGAAATATTGTGCCGGTATAAAAACCGTCATTCACATACTGCAAAAAATTTGCGGCAGTGAGCGGTGCGCGCGCCTGGTCCAATTGGATAACAAAATTACCCGCCGTGGTTTCGAACTTTACTTGCTTGGTATCCGCGAAAGCCACCGAGCACATCGCTAAAATTAGTATGTGTATGGCTAAGCTCTGGTAATAAAATCGCATGCTCCTGCCTCCTTAGCAGTCGATGACTAGATGGGTGTTTATTATCATGGATTCATTCACCCGTATGATTTTGTGCTGCCGCAAGGGTGTTCTTAAGCAGCATGGCCACGGTCATAGGTCCCACTCCGCCCGGTACCGGGGTAATCCAGGCTGCGCGTTCCGAAGCGGCATGAAACTCGACATCGCCCACCAGCTTGCCGTTGGCTTGGCGATTAATACCAATGTCTATGACCACCGCATTCGGTTTTACCCACGCGCCGGGTATGAGCTCGGGTTTGCCCACGGCGACAATAAGGATTTCTGCCTCACCGACATGTTTTCGCAAATTCTTGGTGAATCGATGGCAGATTGTCACAGTAGAGCCGGCGATCAATAGTTCCAACGCTAGTGGACGACCCACATGGTTTGAAGCGCCGACCACGACGGCGTGTTTGGCTTTGGCCTCAACGCCGATTCGATCCAGTAGCGTCATGACGCCGAAGGGCGTGCAGGGTCTTAAGGCGGGAATACGTTGCGCCAGACGGCCCACGGTGTAGGGGTGAAAGCCATCAACGTCTTTGCTGGGATGAATGGTTTCAATGACTTTTGTTTCACTGATTTGTGTCGGCAGCGGTAATTGCACCAATATGCCGTCGATGCTCTCGTCCGCATTGAGGGACTCAATCAAGGCGAGTAACTCGGCCTGCGAGGTCGTTGCTGGCAAATCGCGAGCGATGGAAACAACGCCTGCTTCCTCACAGGCGACCCGCTTGTTCCGTACGTAAATTTTCGATGCGGAATCGTCGCCGACTAGAATCACCGCCAAGCCAGGCGCCCGGTGTCCGGCTGCCGTTCGCTTGTCGATAGCTAGCTGGACTTCCCGGCGAATTTCTGCCGCAATAGCCTTACCGTCAATCAGTTTTGCTGCCATTGCTACTCGTGAAGCGCCATAGAGAAGAGTGTCGCAACATACCAGAGCGTCTGCGACTAGCGAAGCCCTGCGGTGAAGGAGTGCCGCATTGACTGCTTATGATGTCGGTCCTATTATCCAGCGCCGCAGCCATCGGGCGGCTATAATTCATGGCAATACAGCGGTGGGTCGAAAATCGGGGCATGGCGCAGTCTGGTAGCGCATCTGCTTTGGGAGCAGAGGGTCGGCGGTTCGAATCCGTCTGCCCCGACCATTAGCCTGCCCGGTGAGTGCCTTGCCGCGAGTATTGCTGGCGAAGAAGGCGCCCGTAGCTCAACTGGATAGAGCACCGGCCTTCTAAGCCGGGGGTTGCAGGTTCGAGTCCTGCCGGGCGCGCCACTCCCGGCTTGACGATCAGTGATCGACAGTCAGTGGTGGGTGTAGCTCAGTTGGTAGAGCCCCGGATTGTGATTCCGGTCGTCGTGGGTTCGAGTCCCATCATCCACCCCAGTTTTTTCCTTGGGTGAGTTCAGCACCGAGGGCACGCCTGAATTGGCATGGGCCGTTAGCTCAATTGGCAGAGCAGTGGACTCTTAATCCATTGGTTGTAGGTTCGATTCCTACACGGCCCACCATTTCTCGCCGGCCCTGGTGTTCGGCAGGCAAGCCGGTGATCTCGGCTGGTTCTGGCCAAGCAGCTTGATGTGCATGAGAGGATTGCGAGGCAAGCTCGTAGAATATCGTGGTGATGTTTTTTTCTAGGAATATATTGTAATATATTGTTTTTAAAGCTAAAAAATAATTGGCTATGCTACGGTAGCTCCGGCTGGGGGTGCCGGGTATGCGTGGCGGCGAGAAATCGCAAATTAGCGCGGTGCGTGGATCTTGCTCGGCTATAATCCACCGGGTTTTTCTGTATAGGCGAAAGTGGCGGAATTGGTAGACGCGCAGGATTTAGGATTCTGTGGGGTAACCCGTGAGAGTTCGAGTCTCTCCTTTCGCACCATTCTTGTCGCGCAAGCTCGGGGTCGAAGGGTGCCTGGCTGGTGCTTGACACAATAAACATAGATATATGAATAACATACAAGTTTCTTTAGAGGCTCAGGAGGGCTTGCAGCGTCGTCTTCGGGTGAAGGTTCCATCTGACCAGGTGGATGTCGAGATTAGCGAGCGGCTGCGCAAGGTCGCGCAGACTACCCGGATAAAGGGTTTCAGGCCTGGGAAGGTGCCGGCCAAGATTATTCGCGACCGCTACGGCGCTCAGGTTCGCCAAGAAGTTGTGCAAGAAATCTTGCAGTCGAGTTTTTCGCAAGCGATCAGTCAGGAGAGTCTGCGTCCAGCAGGTGGGCCTCGAATTGAGGCCGAATCTTTAGAAGAAGGTCAAGACTTGGCATACACGGCTATCTTTGAAGTTTATCCGGAAGTCCAGCTGCGTAATTTGGACCAGCTTGCGGTGACCCGTCCAAGTGTTGAAATCGGTGCCGAGGATGTCGACGCGATGATCCGAACTCTGCGCTTGCAACGATCTACCTGGCAGGTCGTCGATGAGCCGGCTGATGAGGGCCATCAAGTGATCATTGATTTCGAAGGCCGTCGCAAGGGTGAGCCGCTAGAGGGTGGCAAAGGAGACGCAGTGCCCATCGTCATCGGCGAGGGGCAAATGCTGCCGGACTTTGAGAAAAACTTGAAGGGTTTAAAGGCGGGCGACGAGAAAAGCTTTAAGCTTAAATTTCCCAAGGATTATCATGCGCAAGAGCTTGCCGGTGAGAAGGTCGATTTCTCGGTGAAACTTAAGGAAGTGGCAGCCCGGCAGCTGCCGGATGTCGATGCTGAGTTCATCAAGGCCTTTGGTATAGACAGTGGGTCTGAGGAAGATTTTCGCGCCGATGTGCAGGGCAATATGGAGCGCGAAGCCAACGAGCGGATTCGCGAACAGCTCAAGGCTCAGGTCATGGAAGGGCTGCTCGAGACGAATGATATTCAGGTGCCGACGGTGCTGATTGATCAAGAGGCTAGCGACCTGCACAAGCGTGCGCATGAGCAAGCCGGGCCGCAAGTTGAGCAGGACGACAGCTCGTCACCCGAGGCATTTCGTGAGCAAGCGGAGCGTCGTGTCAAGCTTGGTTTGCTGATGGGGGCGGTAATCAACGATTTCGAAGTGACCGTGGATCGCGACCGGTTGACCGCCAAAATCGCCGAAATGTCTACCCCGTATGAAAACCCGGATGAAATCGCCAAGCTATACTTCCAGAATCCGCAGTTGTTATCGCAAGTTGAAAGTGTCGTCTTGGAAGAGCAGGTGGTTGACCTGTTGCTGGATAAGGCGACCGTTACCTCAAAGTCGGTGACGTTTGACGAAGCATTGCATGGATAAACGAATGTTGCTGGTGGCTGAGCAGCTTGAAATTTGAAGGGAATCGGAGCATGGACACGAAAGCGCTAAACCTAGTCCCCATGGTCGTCGAGCAAACGGCTAGGGGCGAGCGTTCTTACGATATCTACTCGCGCCTGCTAAAGGAGCGCGTGGTATTTGTGGTGGGGCCGGTGGAAGACCATATGGCGAACTTGGTGGTCGCCCAGCTTTTATTCTTGGAGTCTGAGAATCCGACTAAGGATATCCATTTGTACATCAATTCGCCCGGAGGCTCCGTCAGTGCGGGTCTTTCTATATACGACACCATGCAGTTCGTACGTCCCGACATCAGCACGATTTGCGTCGGTCAGGCTGCGAGTATGGGGGCGGTATTGCTAGCTGGCGGCGCGAAGGAAAAGCGGCACTGTTTGCCGCATTCTCGCATCATGATTCATCAGCCCATTGCCGGATTTCAGGGGCAGGCATCGGATATTGATATTCACGCGCGCGAGGTTTTGCAAACGCGTGAGCGACTTAATCTAATTTTATCGAATCATACCGGTCAACCCATCGAGCAAATACAGCGAGACACCGATCGCGACAATTTTATGAGCGGTGCCAGTGCGGTTGACTACGGGTTGATCGATAGCGTGTTGCAGCAACGCGCGGAGTCATCCTCCGAGTCGGATGAAACGTGACGCGGTTCACAGGCCAAAGGCGTGAACTGGTCTTTGCACCTTTAGGCGTTGCCATGCTATATACCGGCTTGTTGGACTTAGAACGACGCGGTACATATACACCGCGGTAGGCAAAGGCGATTTATGGCTGACGATAGTCGAGGTAGAGGTGAGGACGGCAAATTGCTGTATTGCTCTTTCTGCGGTAAGAGTCAGCACGAAGTTCGTAAACTAATTGCTGGACCCTCGGTTTTCATCTGTGATGAGTGCGTCGAGCTGTGCAATGACATCATTCGCGAAGAGCTTGAGGATCGCGGAGAGACCGGTGCGACCAAGCTACCCAAGCCCCATGAAATAAAAGAAGTCCTTGACGAGTACGTCATCGGGCAGCAGCGGGCAAAGAAGGTTTTGTCCGTGGCGGTTTATAACCATTACAAGCGCTTGGAAGATCGAGGTCACGATGGCGGCAAGGACGACATCGAGCTCGCCAAGAGCAATATTTTACTGATCGGCCCGACGGGTTGCGGTAAAACCTTGCTTGCGGAAACCTTGGCGCGATTGCTCAATGTGCCCTTTACCATTGCTGACGCTACCACACTCACCGAAGCAGGTTATGTCGGGGAGGATGTTGAGAACATCATTCAGAAGTTGCTGCAAAAGTGTGACTACGATGTTGAAAAAGCGCAAACAGGAATTGTCTATATCGATGAAATAGATAAGATTTCTCGCAAGTCTGATAATCCCTCCATTACGCGCGATGTCTCGGGCGAGGGCGTTCAACAAGCGCTGTTAAAACTGATTGAGGGAACCATTGCTTCTGTTCCTCCGCAGGGCGGCCGCAAGCATCCGCAGCAGGAGTTCTTGCAGGTTGATACCGCCAATATCTTGTTTGTTTGCGGCGGCGCATTTGCGGGCCTGGACCGTATCATTCGCAGCCGTTCCGAGCACAGTGGCATCGGTTTTGTCGCCGATGTGAAGAGTGCCGATGATGTGGTGAATATCGGTGATTTATTGGCCGACGTCGAACCCGCGGATCTAATTAAGTATGGCCTTATCCCAGAGTTCGTGGGCCGACTGCCCGTGGTTGCTACGCTGGATGAACTGGATGAAGATGCACTGGTGCAAATCTTGGTCGAGCCGCGTAATGCCCTGACCAAGCAATATCGGAAACTTTTCGACATGGAGGGGGTTGAGCTGGAGTTTCGCGAAGATGCGCTGCGTGCGGTGGCTAAACGGGCCATGGAGCGGAAGACGGGTGCCCGTGGCTTGCGAACGATTCTCGAGAATGTCTTGCTAGACACCATGTACGATTTGCCAGCTTCTCCCACGGCGAGCAAGGTGGTGGTGGACGCGGCCGTGGTGTCTGGCGAAACTCGACCGTATGTGATCTATGAATCTGAAGACACCGCGCCTTTGTTGACGGTCGATGAAGAGCGTTTACCAACCGGGTCTGATAGCCCTTGATATGTGCGCCGGTCACCCCAATTTCTCCAGGGTGGTCATGAATTATCTTTAGGCAGCGCATTGTCAATTGAATTTCCGTATCCACCAGCTTTTTCGTTCCTACGATTACCTGAAGTAGAGGTTAGATAGCCCATGAGTGACTCGAGTAGCGACGCCCGTCGAGCCGTGCCGATTCTTCCGCTGCGTGATGTGGTTGTTTACCCGCATATGGTTATTCCGCTCTTTGTCGGTCGAGAGAAGTCAATCCTGGCCCTCGATGAAGCCATGAGCTCGGGTAAGCAAATTCTCCTTGTCGCCCAGAAACAAGCTGACGTGGACGAACCTAGCTTGGACGATATCTACCGTATCGGTGCCTTGGCAACGATATTGCAGTTGCTTAAGTTGCCCGATGGAACCGTGAAAGTACTGGTGGAGGGTGGCGCACGAGCTCGCCTATTGGAAACCCATGCAGGCGAGTACTTTGCGGCCGATATCGAACTCGTTGAAGAAGCGGACGACCTGGATAACCGCGAGGTCGATGTGCTTAAGCGATCGGTGATTTCTCAATTTGAGAACTACATTAAGCTGAACAAGAAAGTACCACCGGAAATTCTGACCTCGTTAACCGGCATCGATCAGCCCGGCCGTCTAGCGGATACCGTGGCTGCTCATATGTCGCTGAAATTAGAGGAAAAACAGAAGGTTTTGGAAATGGTGGAGGTTCGTCCTCGCCTTGAGCATGTCATGGGGCTCATCGATGGCGAAATCGACATGTTGCAGATCGAAAAGCGTATTCGCGGTCGCGTAAAGCAGCAGATGGAGAAGAGCCAGCGCGAGTACTATCTCAACGAGCAAATGAAGGCAATTCAAAAAGAGTTGGGCGAGATGGATGACGCGCCCAATGAAATGGCCGATTTAGAACAAAAGATTGCCGATGCGGGCATGCCTGCGGAGGCGCGTGAGAAAGCAAGCTCAGAACTCAACAAGTTGAAGATGATGTCGCCGATGTCGGCCGAGGCTACCGTCGTGCGTAACTATATCGACTGGCTGCTTAAATCCCCTTGGAAAAAACGCTCGAGAATCAACAACGATTTGGAGCGCGCCGAGCGAGTTCTCGAGGCCGATCACTATGGTCTAGATAAAGTTAAAGAACGCATTCTTGAATATCTTGCCGTACAACAGAGAGTGCGCAAATTGAAAGGGCCAATTCTTTGCCTGGTGGGTCCTCCGGGCGTTGGTAAAACATCCCTTGGCCAAAGTATTGCGCGCGCCACGAATAGGAAGTTCGTGCGCATGTCTTTAGGCGGGGTGCGCGATGAGGCTGAAATCCGCGGTCATCGTCGTACATATATCGGCTCCATGCCAGGGAAGATCGTGCAAAACTTGTCTAAGGCGGGTACGCGTAATCCATTGTTCTTGCTGGATGAAGTGGACAAGATGTCCATGGATTTCCGGGGTGACCCATCCTCTGCGCTGCTTGAAGTGTTGGATCCTGAGCAAAATGCCGCTTTTAACGATCACTATCTCGAAGTGGATTTTGATTTATCGGATGTCATGTTTGTGTGTACGGCCAATACGCTGAATATTCCGCCGCCGCTACTTGATCGAATGGAAGTTATTCGAATTCCTGGCTACACAGAAGACGAGAAGCTGAACATTGCCAAGAAGTATCTAATCCCCAAACAAGTAAAGGCGAACGGGCTGGCGGAAAAAGAGATCCTAATAGCGGATTCTAGTGTTCGCGACATTATTCGCTATTACACCCGAGAATCAGGCGTAAGAAATCTTGAGCGCGAAATCGCGAAAATTTGTCGCAAAGTGGTTAAGAGTTTGTTGCTAAAGCCCCGTGATCGGCAGACTCATGTCTTGACTCGCGGGCTAGAAAAGTATTTGGGTGTGCGCCGTTATCGCTATGGATTGGCAGAGGAGAACGATCGGGTCGGCCAGGTCATCGGCTTGGCCTGGACCGAGGTCGGCGGCGAGCTATTGACCATCGAAGCTGCCGTAGTACCGGGAAAAGGTAAACTTATCCATACCGGACAACTAGGTGAGGTGATGCAAGAGTCGATTCAGGCGGCCCTGACGGTCGTCCGAAGTCGTGCCCGGGTATTGGGCGTTGATGAAGAATTTCATCAGCAGTTGGACCTGCATGTGCATGTCCCGGAGGGCGCAACTCCAAAGGACGGACCGAGTGCGGGCGTGGGTATGTGCACTGCTTTGGTGTCGGCCTTAACCGACATTCCTGTGCGTGCTGATGTGGCCATGACCGGAGAGATCACCCTACGAGGCGAGGTATTGCCCATTGGCGGACTCAAAGAAAAACTGCTTGCTGCCCATCGTGGTGGAATTACAACGGCCCTTATTCCTCATGAGAACGAGAAAGATTTGGCGGAAATTCCGAAGAACATCAAGGACAAAGTGAACATTGTTCCGGTTAGGTGGATAGACGAAGTCTTGGAGTTGTCGCTTCAGCACATGCCCGTTCCAAAATCATCGGCAGGGCAACTCGGCAAAGATGAGCCCAAGGCAGAGTCTTCGGGTCGGTCTAAGGGAGTGCGGCCGCACTGAAAAATTGTCCAATCTTCTAATCGGCTTATATTGACAGGCGTTTTTCGCCCTTGGTATAAGCCTTTTGGTATTTGTTGTTTCGCGTCTGGCTTGATCTGTTTTACGGGTACTCGGGTTCTCGAAAATAGCTTTCACAGGCACCGATGAAAAACTTCGAATGCATTGCGGGGAGCTGCTGGCAATGCTTGCTGGTGGCGGAAAAGTTTTTAACATCTAACTCAAAGGTAAATAGATGAATAAGGGTGATCTGATTGAAGTTGTCGCAGACAAGGCTGGTTTGTCGAAGGCTGATGCTGGCCGCGCGGTCGACGCGGTGGTTGGCGCTGTTACAAAATCACTGAAAAAGGGTAAACAAGTATCGCTGGTTGGTTTTGGCACGTTCTCGGTTAAACGGCGCGCTGCACGTCAGGGGCGTAACCCGCGCACGGGCGAAACCATTCAAATTAAGGCGAGTAACGTGCCCGGCTTTAAGGCTGGCAAAGCCCTAAAGGATGCCGTAAACTAGCGCGCCTTTTGGCACCGGCTTGCATGCAATGCTTCGGTGTCAGGTGGGTGGTCGGGTCGTCCCAGGCGGTTTTCGCGGCTATTGTGTAGGCGCTTTTCCACGCTGGATTTGGTACCCGTACTGGGTGCTTAGCTCAGCTGGGAGAGCGTCGCCCTTACAAGGCGAAGGTCGGGGGTTCGATCCCCTCAGCACCCACCATGGTTTTCTGCGGAGTGGTAGTTCAGCTGGTTAGAATACCGGCCTGTCACGCCGGGGGTCGCGGGTTCGAGTCCCGTCCACTCCGCCACTCATGAACATTCATCGGTGCCGCTAATGCGGCGCCGATTTTTTTTGTCCCACCGATATACAATGCCCCGCTGAGAGCAGCGCTGTTGGCCAGTCTCAATGAGTTTTGTCGCTGTGAAGCTATGTTCCTGGAGTCGTCATGCTGAATACGATACGAGAGCGCCTGAGTGGTTGGATCGCCGTACTGATTATTTTCATCCTCGCCATGGCCCTGGTTATTTCCTTTGGAAATATGAACACTGACGTCGTGACCGGAAATTTCGCGGCCAAAGTCAACGGTGAAGAGATTCCTATGTTGGAATTCCGGCGTGTTTACCAAGATCAGTTACTGCGCCAGCAACAGGCAGCCCAGGGGGAACTAACGGCTGAGCTTCAAGAACAAGTTAAGCGCAATGTTTTGGAGGGCATGGTTCAGGAACGCGCCGTGAGTCAGCATGTGCGTGAGCAAGGCTATAGGGTCAGCGACAAGCGGGTATCGGATTTTATTCGTGCGCAACCTGGCTTTCAGGTCGGTGGTGAGTTTGCACCGGAAGCTTACATCGCGAGATTATCCAATATTGGTCAAACGCCCGATTTTTTCGAAGAACGCACTCGTAACAGATTGGAAATTAATCAACTGCAAGCCGGACTGGTCGCCAGTTCTTTCTATACGCCTACCGAGTATCGCCGTTTTATTGAGTTACAGCAGGAGCAGCGAAAAGCGACGCTGCTGCGATTTTCACCCGTGGATTTCATGCCGGAAGTCAAGATTGACGAGGCGATGATCGAGGCACACTACCAGCAGAATATTGAGCGTTACCAGACTGACGAAAGTGTGGGCTTGGAGTATGTCGAACTGCTGCTTGATGACATAGCAGCCACGGTTGTCGTCGATGAGGATGCTTTGCTTGAGTATTACGAGAGCAATCTGGCACGGTACTCAACACCAGAAGAGCGCAGGGCTCGTCACATTTTGGTCGCCATTGACGAGGAGACCGACGAAACGAAGGCCGAAGAGGTCATCACCCGTTTAGCGGGTAGGTTGTCCGATGGCGCTGATTTCGCGGAATTGGCGCGAGAAAACTCCGACGACACAGGTTCTGCGCCGGATGGTGGCGAACTGGGTTGGGCGGCTCCGGGCGCCTACGTCGAGCCATTTGAGGCCGCGTTGTTTGAGTTAAAGACCGGCGAGGTCTCCGAACCCATCCGTACCCAGTTCGGATATCACTTGATTCAGCTGGAAGAAGTTCGCCCGGGGACCCAAAAGGCCTTTGCGGAGATTCGCGACGAGCTACTGGAGCAACTGCAGCGACAGGCTGCAGAGGATGCTTTTTACGAACAGGCAGAACGATTGGACGATCTGGCTTTAGAGAATCCCGGTAGCTTGGCCCTGGTGGCGGAACAGACTGGATTGGCGCTGCAACAAACTGAGGGGTTTACTCGCCAGGGTGGCGAGCCTTTAGGCTTCGATGCGGATCTTGTCGCCGCGGTATTCAGTCCGGCGGTACTAGATGAGGGAGAAAACAGTTCCTTGTTGGAGCTGGGTGAGGACCGAGCCGTGGTCGTTCGTGTCCTTGACCATCAATTGCCCCAAGCTCGACCCTTGGAGGACGTGCGAGCCGTCATCGAGGGCGAGCTACGCTTGCAGAAGGCATCTGCAATGGCTACCGACCAGGGGGCGGCAGCCTTCGCGCGGATAGAGTCAGGTGAGGATTTGGATCTCATCGCCAACGAGCTTGGCCAGGCCCCAGAGACCTTCGGTCCATTGGCGCGCAATTCCAACGAGCTGCCACCGGATGTTCTGGGGGCTGTATTTCGAGCCGCTGATCTGACGGGTTTTCAGGGGCTTGAGACCAGTGATGGCGGCTACGCTATCTATCGCCTGGATGAAGTTCTCCCGGGTAAGCCGGCGGCGGTCCCCCGGGAGCAACGGGACCAGGTCAAAATGCAGTTAGCACAGCAGGTTGGCAGTCGGGATTTTGGTGCTTTACTGACCGATTTGCGATCTTCCGTTGAGTTATTGATATCGCCCGATGCTTTTGGCGAAGAGACAGGTTTTTGATCGAGCACTATTGAGCTGGAAACCCCTGGGGTTATAGGCAGGCACCGGACTAAGTTAGCATTGCGACTTGGTGGCCCGTCTCGAGCCATTGAATCGACGGTATTGGTAACGCAGCGGGTCACAAGGGATGGTGTGAGTTTCGTAAGGGGATTTGCCGGCGGTGAACTTATGCAGCGGATGGTCAATTGGTCGCGTCCGTGGGGATTCCACCATCTGTGACTGATCTAGTGCTTTTTGGCGTCCGGCCTAAAGAGTTTTCGATTCGGCGATCAGTCCAGGTTACACTGCAAGGGCCATGACGCGCCTCAAACTTCATTGGCAAATCGCCATCGCAATCGTGCTTGCCACCATTGTTGGTCGCCTGGCTGGTGAAACGGCCGCGATCGGATCCGTATTGCTGGTAGATGTGTTCGATTTCGTCGGCACGCTATTCATTAATGCCCTTAAGATGTTAATCGTTCCGCTGATTACGTCGTCCATTATTGTCGGCGTAGCCGGTATTGGGTCATCGGGTAATTTGGGTCGTCTGGGCGGTAAGACGCTTTTTTTCTACGCCCTGACGACCTTGCTAGCCATACTGGTAGGACTGTTCTTGGTCAATCTCGTCCGCCCTGGTTATGTAGATGGAGAGCCCGCACGGGAAGTCCTAGCCCTCGATACCCAGACTAGTGACATCGCCGAGCGTGTTGGCGACCGAGGTGCGGGGGATGTGGTCGATATATTTCTGCGGATGGTGCCGCCCAATATCGTGAACGCCGCGGCCAACGGTGAAATGCTGGGCATCATTTTTTTCTGCTTGCTGTTCGGGTACTTCATGACCCGGCTGGATCACAGTATGGCAGAGCCGTTGTTTCGTTTTTGGTCGGGCGTGTTTCAAGTCATGATGCGCATGACCGAGTGGGTGATGTTGTTTGCGCCCGTGGGTGTTTTTGGTTTGGTAGCAAAGGTTGTCGCCAAGACCGGGCTAGGGGCCGCCGGTCCCTTGCTCAGTTTTTCATTGGTTGTCCTGTGCGCCTTGTTGTTGCATGTGATTTTGACCCTCGCGCTGCTGCTGCGATTTGTTGGCAAAGTCAGTCCATTCGCGATGTTTAGAGCCGTGTCGCCAGCCCTGCTTACCGCGTTCTCCACGGCCTCTTCGTCTGCAACATTGCCGGTCACCATGGAATGCGTGGAAAACGACGTGGGCGTCTCCAATCGTCTGAGTAGTTTTGTGCTGCCCTTGGGCGCCACGGTTAACATGAATGGCACGGCCTTGTACGAGTGCATGGCGGCCATGTTTCTCGCCCAAGCTTACGGCGTGGATCTTGGGATCGGCGTACAGTTTTCAATCGTCGCCATTGCCTTGGTGACATCCATTGGGGTTGCCGGTATTCCGTCGGCCTCGCTCGTGGCAATCGCGATCATTCTTGCCGCGGTCGGCTTACCCATTGAAGGCATTGGCGTGCTATTTGTTTTCGATCGCGTTTTGGATATGGCGAGAACCAGTGTCAATGTGTTTGGCGATGCATCCTGCGCGGTTATTCTGGCGCGCTTAGAAGGCGAAAAGCTATCGCTGGACCCAGCCTAGCCTGGGGTTGCTGCGCTTGTCTGTTACTGCAGACCCATGCCCATCATGTTGAATCCGGCGTCGACGTAGAGAATTTCACCAGTAATTCCACTGGCCAAATCCGAGCACATGAAAGCGGCTGCATTACCCACTTCTTCAATGCTGACATTTCGTTTCAGCGCGGCTGCGTTGGCCACATGGCCCAGCATGCTGCGAAAATCGCCAACACCCGATGCCGCGAGGGTTTTAATGGGGCCGGCGGATATACCGTTGACGCGTACGCCGTCACGACCCAGATCGGCTGCCATAAAGCGAACATTCGCCTCCAGACTGGCCTTAGCGGGGCCCATGATGTTGTAGTTGGGGATTGCCCGCACGGCCCCGAGATAGCTGAGGGTCAGCAGTGAGCTGCCGGGCTTGAGCATGGGGCGTGCGGCTTTGGCCAAAGCTGGGAAGCTATAGCTGCTTATGTCGTGGGCAATCTGCGACCCCTCGCGAGTGACTGTATCCAGGTAACCCCCCTTAAGTTGCTCGCGGGGCGCGAAACCCACCGAGTGCACCAAGATATCAAGTTGCTGCCAATGCTTGCCGATATCGTCGAAGACCGCCGCAATGTCCTCATCCTTGGAGACATCCATAGGCTGACAGGACGTGGCGCCTAGCTCGCCTGCCATTTCTTCCACCCGATCGCGCAGTTTTTCGCCTTGATAGCTAAGGGCCAGTTTGGCACCCTCGCGTGCCATTGCCTGGGCAATGCCCCAGGCAATGGACCTATTGCTCGCAATACCGGCAATAAGCGCGGTTTTTCCAGCCAGAAATCCCATCACAACTCCATGCAGTGTCGCGGTTCCATCGATAGTTTACGCGTTGATTACAGGCGGGTACACGCCCTGCTTTATACCCGGCCGGGGTCCGGTATCATTATTGCCAATGTTTTCAGATCCGCCGCAAGCATCTACGCAAGATTCCTTGGTCGATTGGCTGCAAAGCCCACCTGGGCGCAGCCTCTTTGAGGCTGAAGCTGTTGCTGTGAAGTCTGCCCTGGACAGCGTGTTTGGTGATGAGTTTTTGCAGATCGGTGCCTGGGGCGCGGATGTATATGCGGGCTATGCCCGTACTCAGCGCCAAGCCGCCGTCGCTGATAGCCTAGCGCCAGGTGTGCGCATAGTATGCCGCCTGGATGATTTGGCCATCGCGAGCGACTCCATTGATGTCGTCGTCATGTCGCACAGTCTTGAGACGAGCGACAATCCGCATGCTCTACTTCGCGAGGTTGATCGCATACTGCGACCCGGTGGCCACGTTATTTCGTTGGGCTTCAATCCTCGTGGTCTATGGGGAGTGCGGCACTATTTGACGCGTAAGCACTACCCGCCAGGCGTGCAAAGGTTAATCGCCGAGGTGCGACTCCGTGACTGGTTGAGCTTATTGAACTTTGGCGTTTTGGATTCAAACAAGTATCACTTCCAGCTGCCCCTCAATTCCGCCAGCAGCCGCGATTCTGACCGCGCCGATGGCACACCGGAGGATAGTCAGGCCACCGAGCCCAGTGTTTGGCAGTCTACTTGGCATCGAATGCAGTCTTGGCCGCCGTTTGCGGCTTGCTATCTACTCGTGGCGCGGAAGGAAGTCTACACGGTGACGCCCTTGCGTCCTGTGGCTAGACGACCCACTCGCCTGGTGGGTAGCTTGGTGAATCCGACGACGCGAAACGCCGCATGAAACCGGTAGAAATATATACAGACGGGGCCTGTAGAGGTAATCCCGGACCCGGGGGTTGGGGCGTTCTCATGCGGTATAGTGGCCGGACGAAGGAGATGTCCGGCGGTAGTTTGCAGACGACGAATAATCGTATGGAGCTCACGGCGGCTATCGAGGCGCTACGCGCTCTGCGTCGACCCTGTGAGGTGGTGCTCTATACCGATTCGCAGTATTTACGGCGTGGTATTACGCAGTGGATGTCCGCATGGCGACAGCGCGGCTGGCGAACAGCTGGCCGCAAACCCGTCAAAAACGAGGACTTGTGGCGCGCATTGGACGAACTGGCATCGTGCCACGAAATCGATTGGCGTTGGGTAAAGGGTCACGCGGGCGACCCGGGAAATGAGCGGGCTGATGAACTAGCCAATGCAGGACTGGAGGCGGAATTGGCCTCTCACGGAGCTTAGCGCGGATGAGACAAGTTGTGTTGGATACTGAAACCACCGGCCTTGAAGTAGAAAAAGGACACCGAATCATCGAGGTTGGCTGCGTCGAACTCGTGAATCGACGGCGTACTAGTCGCAATTACCAAGTATTCATCAATCCCGATCGGGAAATTGATGAAGCGGCTGAAGAAGTTCATGGCATTTCTCGAGAAATGCTTGCCGACAAACCCCGTTTTGCTGAGCTGGCAGATGAATTCTTGGAATTCCTTAGCGGTGCCGAGATCATCATTCACAATGCAGATTTTGATTTGGGCTTCCTAAACAATGAGCTGGTGCTCGCTGGCCGCGATTGCTCAATCGAAGATTCTTGTTCGGTGATTGACACCCTGCCACTGGCGCGGAAAATGCATCCTGGTCAACGCAATAGCCTCGATGCTTTGTGTAAGCGATATCACGTGGATAATTCGAACCGTGAGTACCATGGTGCTCTGCTCGATGCGCAGCTGCTAGCGGACGTTTACCTTGCCATGACGGGCGGGCAGGGTAGTCTATCTTTCGAGGCGCAGAGTGAACACGAGTCTACGGCAAGGTCAGATCCGGCGATCATCGATCGCCAGGGTTTAGATTTAGCCGTTAAGTCTGCCAGTGCCGATGAATTGGCCGCGCACGACGGTTTTTTGGCGCTGTTGGATGAGTCCGCGCCGCAGGGCGCGCTTTGGCGAAGGCTGAACAGCTAGCGTTAGCTGATTTTTCATAGCGCAGACAATATTTGGGTCGTTGACTTCACCGCTGGTGAAGCACGGAGCTAGTTTGGAATGAGTAATAGTTTAGGCAGGGCGTTTGCTGAGAATTTTCTTGGCCACTCGCCCGACTGGTACAAATTGACCATCATCGGTTTTCTCGTTGTAAATCCAATTGTGGCATTTACATTGGGTAAATATATTGCTGGTTGGTTGTTGGTGGGCGAATTTATCTTTTGCCTGGCCATGGCGCTCAAATGCTACCCGCTACAGCCCGGTGGCCTCCTAGCCATAGAGGCCGTCCTGATCGGGATGACGACCGCGGACGCGGTATACCATGAGGTTGAGCACAACTTGCCGGTGATTTTGCTGTTGATGTTCATGGTGGCGGGCATATTTTTCCTCAAGGAAATGTTGCTTTTCACCTTCACCAAGATACTTCTCGGGGTGCGGTCGAAGGTTTTACTGTCGTTATTGTTTTGCGCGGTAGCCGCGGTTCTTTCGGCCTTTCTCGATGCGCTGACAGTTACCGCTGTCATCATCACCGTGGCCGAAGGCTTTTACGCGGTCTATCACAAGGTCGCTTCCGGTAAAGGCTATGACAGTGGCCACGACGCGTCGGATGACGAGCAAGTTGATCACATGAATCGTGAAGATCTGGATCAATTTCGTGCGTTTTTGCGTAATTTGATGATGCATGGCGCCGTGGGTACCGCCCTGGGTGGCGTCACGACACTGGTGGGCGAGCCCCAGAACCTGCTAATTGCCAAGGAAGCCGGCTGGGAATTCGTGGAGTTTTTCGCACGCATGGCGCCGGTGTCGATGCCGGTACTTGTGGTTGGCTTACTGACCTGTGTCGCTTTGGAATTGTTAGGGTGGTTCGGCTATGGCGTAGAGTTGCGGCCCGCTGTGCGCCGGGTTCTTGAGGAGTATGATGCCCATGAAGCCCAGAAGCGTACCGCGAGAGACAAGAGTGTTTTGATTGCGCAGGCAGTGGCCGCCTTAGTCTTGGTGATTGCCTTGGGTAATCATCTGGCCGAAGTGGGCATCATCGGGCTGATGATCATCGTCCTGGCCACCTCACTGACCGGTGTGGTTGAAGAAAAACGTATTGGCCATGCCTTTGAGGAAGCCTTGCCGTTCACCGCTTTACTGGTGGTGTTTTTCGGCATCGTTGCCGTCATCCAGGACCAATCATTGTTTGACCCCGTAACACGAGCCGTTTTGGCGTTGGACGGCAGCGCGCAAACTGCGATGTTTTACCTGGCAAACGGTGTCTTATCCATGATCAGCGATAACGTATTTGTCGCTACGGTCTATGTTTCTGAAATCAAGGAGGCCTTGCTGCAGGGGACGATTTCCCGTAGTCAATTTGAGCTGTTGGCCATCGCCATCAACACTGGCACCAATATACCCAGCGTTGCCACACCCAATGGCCAAGCTGCATTTTTGTTCTTGTTGACTTCGGCTCTAGCGCCCTTGATCCGGCTGTCCTACGGTCGCATGGTGGTAATGGCTTTGCCCTATACCATCACCATGAGCATTGCCGGGCTCTTGGCGGTGGTCTATTTGCTGTAGTGTGATCTTTGCTGTGGCACGCCTAGCGGCAGTTGGGCAGAATGCCCGCACTGGCGAGGGGCGTCATCGGCCGGCACCCCAGAATTATCAATAAAATGTTAATAAACAATGGCTTCTATTCCTAATTTAGAATCAACACGAATTGCTGTGGTGGGTTTGGGCTACGTGGGGCTGCCCCTAGCAGCGGAGTTTGGCAAGCACTTCGATACAGTGGGGTTTGACATAAATTCGGCCCGCATTGAGGAGCTTCGCCGAGGTCACGACGCGACATTGGAGGTGAGCAAGGAGGAGCTTGCCGCCGCTACCCGCTTGCGTTTTGCCGATGACTTGGAGGACTTGCGTGACTGCGATGTCTACGTGGTGACTGTACCTACGCCCATTGATAGCGCAAAGCGTCCTGATCTTGGTGCGTTGCAGTCGGCCAGCCGCGCCGTTGGCAAGGTGCTTTCATCTGGCAATATCGTTGTTTATGAGTCCACCGTTTACCCTGGTGCCACGGAAGAGGATTGCGCGCCCATTCTCGCCGAAGTATCTGGGCTAAAGATCAACGAAGACTTTTTTCTGGGCTACAGCCCTGAACGAATCAATCCCGGTGATAAAGAGCATCGGGTGACCGATATTCTTAAGGTGACTTCCGGTTCTACGCCGCAAGTTGCTGAGTTCATCGATGCGCTGTATCGGCGAGTCATACGTGCCGGCACGTATCAGGCGAGTAGTATTCGCGTTGCCGAAGCGGCCAAAGTGATTGAAAACACTCAGCGGGACGTCAATATCGCGCTGGTCAATGAGTTGGCGCTAATCTTTAATCGTCTTGGGCTGGATACCTTGGAAGTCCTAGAGGCAGCCGGGACTAAATGGAACTTTTTGCCGTTTCGGCCTGGGCTGGTCGGTGGACATTGTATTGGTGTCGATCCGTACTACCTCACGCATAAGTCGCAAGAAATCGGTTATCACCCCGAAATGATCCTCGCCGGCAGGCGCATCAATGACAATATGGGTCTGCATGTGGCCACCGAGACTGTACGCTTGATGGTGCGCGCCGGAATTCGTATTCCAGATTCCAAGATTCTGGTTATGGGGTTTACCTTTAAGGAAGACTGTCCTGATGTGCGGAATACACGCGTGGTGGATGTCATTAAAGAATTGCAGCAGTATGGTGCCGCTGTAGACGTTGTGGACCCCTGGGCGGATCCCGAGGAAGTGCGGGTGGAGTATGATATAGAGACTCGGCGCGAGCTGCCGGAGGCGGGTCAATACGATGCCATCGTGGTTGCGGTCGCGCATCGCGAGTTTAAAGCCTTATCCGTAGCGCAATTACACGGCTTGGGTAAAGCGACGCACGTCATTTACGACATCAAGTCCTTGTTTCCTGCGGCGGAGGTCGACGGTAGGCTGTAGCCGCCATCGAGATTGATAAATATGCGAGTACTCGTTACCGGCGCAGCCGGTTTTATTGGCTACTTTGTCGCATCTCGCTTGTTGGCGCGAGGCGACGAGGTACTGGGCCTTGATAATCTGAATGATTACTATGATGTCAGACTCAAGGAGTCGCGCTTAGCACAGCTACAATCGCAATCTGGATTCAAATTCGCCAAATTGGACCTGGCCGATAGAACAGGCATGGAGGCGCTGTTCCGACAGGAAAGCTTCTCGCGGGTTGTGCACTTGGCTGCCCAGGCGGGCGTGCGGTATTCGGTTACCAATCCACATACCTATGTGGACAGCAATCTCGTGGGTACTCTGCATGTCCTGGAAGGTTGCCGTCACCACGACGTAGAGCATCTTGTCTATGCCTCAACCAGCTCTGTTTATGGTGCCAACACTCGTATGCCCTTTTCTGTGCACCAGAACGCGGACCATCCACTTTCGCTTTATGCCGCCACTAAGAAGGCCAACGAGCTCATGGCTCATTCCTATGCCGGGCTCTACGGTCTGCCGGTGACCGGGCTGCGCTTTTTCACCGTCTATGGTCCGTTTGGCCGGCCAGACATGGCCTTGTTTCAGTTCACCAAGAATATCATTGAGGGTAAGCCTATTGATGTATTCAATTTTGGCAATCATCGCCGCGACTTCACCTATGTAGAAGACATCGCGGCTGGCGTTGTCGGTGCCTTGGATAAGATCGCGACACCCAGTCCCGACTGGGATGCTGACCAACCCGATCCGGGAACCAGCCGTGCTCCCTATCGCTTGTACAACATTGGCAATAGCAAGCCGGTGGAGCTAATGAAATATATTGAAGTTCTGGAAGACCGGCTGGGGAAAAAAGCCGAAAAGAATTTGCTGCCGTTGCAGCAGGGCGATGTGCCGGACACCTGGGCTGATGTTGAAAGTTTGGCAGCCGACGTTGGCTACCAACCATCCACGTCCGTCGAGGAAGGTATCACCAAGTTTGTCGATTGGTATTTGGACTATTACGACGTCGATCTCGGTCGCTAATAGGCAGCCATGTCGCCGGAGGGTATTGAGGATCTTGTCGCCTGCGCCGCAGGGCTCACGGAATTGCCCGCCTGGCAGACCCTTGTTACTGACGCGAAGGAACTGGGTGGGACGAGTTTGTCCACGGTCCTGGATGAGCCCGGGCGGTTTGCCCGGTTTTCGGCCCAGACCGACGAACTTGTTTTGGACTATTCCCGCAGTCACTTATCGCTTGACGCAAAAAATCACCTAATTGAGTTGGCGTTGGCTCGCGGGTTGCCGGCCTGGCGCCAGGCCTTGTTCTCGGGGGCCACGGTAAACAACACCGAGGACAGGGCCGCATTGCATGTGGCCTTGCGGGGCCGCGGGGCTGCGCAATTCAAGGTCGACGGAGAAGATGTTACCCGGGCGATTAAGCTTGTCCGCGAGCGAATGTTTGAGTTGGCTTCGGCGCTACGAGCCGGGGAGTATCGAGGCCATACTGGTGCGCCAATTCGGCAGCTGGTCAATATCGGTATCGGTGGTTCGGATCTGGGTTTGGTTATGGTCACCGAAGCTTTGCGTGATTTGCAATCGGAGGCTATCGACCTGCATTTCGTGTCGAATATCGACGGCCTGGAGTTGGCTGATCTGGTCAATGCGCTCGATCCGGCAGAAACCTTGTTTGTCATTTGTTCTAAGAGTTTCTCCACACTCGAGACCCGGCTGAACGCTGAGGCTGCGCGCGAGTGGCTGGTGAGTCAACTGGGCGAAGAGGCGGTCGCTAAGCATTTTGTGGCCATATCTGTTAATTCACAGGCCATGGACCAATTTGGCATAGATCCCGAATTGAGATTTGAGATCTGGGACTGGGTGGGCGGTCGCTACTCATTATGGTCGGCCATTGGCTTAAGCATTGCTATCGCCATAGGGCCGGCGGCATTCGCTGAGTTGCTCGATGGGGCGGCGGATATGGACGAACATTTCTGTACCGCCGAATTGGCAGAAAATTTACCCGTCTTGCTGGCCCTCGTCGGTATCTGGAATGCCAATTTGCTGAGCCTGGATAGTCATGCGATCCTGCCCTATAGCTATCGTCTTCGCCGTTTGCCGGCTTTTTTGCAGCAGCTGGAAATGGAAAGCAACGGCAAATCCGTCACCCGCAGCGGTGAGGCGGTCACCTGGAGGACTGGACCGGTAATTTGGGGCGAAGCCGGTTCCAACGCCCAACATTCCTTTTTTCAGTTGTTGCACCAGGGAACCGCTAGAGTCAGTATGGATTTTATCGGCGTGGCTCGGGGCGGCTACAGTCCCGACCACAACCAGCAGACCGTGGCTAATATGCTCGCACAGGCGGAAGCCTTTGCGCGCGGCTACCCCGCTGAGTCGGTGCGCGTGGAGTTAGAGACCACGCAGCTTAGTTCCTCGGCCCAAGCCGCGTTGCTCCCACACAAATTGCACCCCGGTGGGAGGCCGTGCAACATCCTCTTGATGAAAAGCTTGACGGCGAAGGCATTGGGACAACTCATTGCCTTATACGAGCATAAGGTGTTCGTGCAGAGTGTAATTTGGGGCATTAATCCATTCGACCAGTGGGGGGTTGAGCTCGGTAAGCGGATGGCGGACAAGTATCATCAAGCCATTGAGGAGCGCGCCCGAGAACGGCTTCCCGGCCTGGCGAAGCTGATATTGGATTGGAACGAATAGCAATGATGGATAAGCAAGCGTCAGCGAACGCACTACTAGGATGGCTTGAGTAATGAAGTTGACTGTACACGGGGCCGGCTACGTTGGCTTGGTCACGGGGGCCTGTATGGCTGAGGTGGGTAATCATGTTGTCTGTGTCGACGTCGACGAGGACAAAGTAAACCGCCTACGCCAGGGCGAGATTCCGATCTACGAGCCTGGCTTGGAAGCGATTGTGCAAAGAAATTTTGCCGCCGGCCGGCTGAGTTTTACCAGCGATGTAGCCGCGGGTATTCGGCATGGTTTGTTCCAGTTTATCGCGGTGGGCACGCCGCCGGATGAGGACGGCTCGGCGGATCTCAAGCATGTGTTGGCTGTGGCGAAAAACATCGGCAATGTCATCGATGATTACACGGTGATTATTGATAAATCAACGGTGCCCGTGGGTACCGCGGATCGTGTTCGGGAAGTCGTCAGCGAATGCCTTACTGCGCGCGGTAGCCAGGTGAAATTTGATGTTGTATCAAATCCTGAGTTCTTGAAAGAGGGTGCCGCGGTCGGGGATTTCATGAAGCCTGACCGGGTCATCGTGGGCACTGATAGTCAGCGAGCGACCGAACTCTTGCAGCAGCTTTACGAACCCTTTAGCCGTAATCATGACAAATTGATAGTCATGGATGTGCGTTCGGCGGAACTGACGAAGTATGCGGCAAACGGCTTGCTGGCAACAAAGATCAGTTTCATGAATGAATTATCGAACCTGGCTGAACTTTATGGCGCCGATATCGAAAAAGTGCGAATTGGTATCGGGTCGGATCCGCGCATCGGTTATTCCTTTATCTATCCCGGCTGTGGTTATGGTGGTTCATGCTTTCCAAAAGACGTCACCGCGTTGAGCCGATCGGCCGAAGAAGTTGGTTATCATGCCGAGCTTGCGCAGGCTGTGGAAAATGTTAATTCCCGACAGAAACAAGTGCTGGTACGTAAGCTATTGGATCATTTCAAAGGTGACCTGAAAGGTAAAACAGTTGCTCTGTGGGGTTTGGCCTTTAAGCCAAATACCGATGACATGCGCGAGGCGCCCAGCCGTACCGTCATTGATGCGGTTCGTGAGGCAGGTGGTCGTATTCGCGCCTACGATCCCCAAGCCATGGATGAGGCGAAACGAATTTATCGTGACTGTGAAGGTATTGAATTCGTGGCGAATTCGGAAGCGGCGCTCAGCGGCGCGGATGCACTGGTGATCGTGACAGAATGGCAGGAATTTCGAAGTCCCGATTTCGATCTGATTAAGGAAAACTTGTCGAGTCCAGTGATTTTTGACGGCCGTAATATTTATGATCCCCGCGTCATGGCCAAGTTGGGCGTTAGCTACTACAGTATTGGCCGGGTACCGGTGCTCGCTTAGTCTATTGGTCCAGCAATGCAGGTAATACCGGTCATACTTTGCGGTGGTTCTGGCTCACGACTTTGGCCGGTTTCGCGCGCGAAACATCCAAAGCAGCTGCTCGCCATCGCGGGCGAAAATACCATGCTGCAGGAGACCATGCTTCGTCTGCGTGGCTTATCCATGGAGCTGGCTGAGCCCTTGTTGGTCTGCAACGAAACTCATCGGCATTTGGCCGCCCAGCAATTGCGAGATCTCGGTATGAATCCTCGCGTCGTGCTTGAGCCGGAAGGCCGTAACACCGCACCGGCGGTCGCACTGGCAGCACATGTGGCCAAAGCCGCGGATGACTCACTGTTACTGGTTCTGCCAGCCGATCATGTAGTGCGTGATTCGACCGCCTTGGCAAGCGCTATTGAGCAGGCGATCCCCGCGGCTAGCGCAGGGCGTTTGCTGACCTTCGGCGTTGTACCCACAGCCGCAGAGACGGGATACGGATATATACGGGCAAGGCAAGCAGATGGGCCCGTTGGCGATGTTGAGTGCTTTGTTGAGAAACCCGATGCGGAGACGGCCCAGGCCTATATTGCCTCGGGCGATTACTATTGGAATAGCGGTATGTTTCTATTTTCCGCTAGTCAGTATCTGACTGAATTGGCCCGGTACGCACCAGAAATTAGCACAGCAGTCGACGAGGCCATGGCGGTTGCGACTGAGGATGGTCAAATCATCCGACCTGGCGTATCAGAATTTTTAGCATCCCCAAAAGATTCCATCGACTATGCGGTGATGGAGAAAACCGAACGCGCCAGCCTCGTCCCCTTGGATGCAGGTTGGAGCGATGTGGGCTCTTGGGCCGCCGTGCACGCTGTGAGCGAGCATGATCAATATGACAACGTCCTGTATGGTGATGTTGTTCTCGAAGATTGCGAAGAGACGATGATTCGCGCCGATCACCGGCTTGTGGCCGCCGTGGGCTTGCGTGATTGTGTAGTGATAGAAACCAAGGATGCCGTGCTCGTGGCGCCCAAGGACCGCTCCCAGGACGTCAAGCGCATCGTCGATCAATTGTCTGCTAGTAAACGTGATGAGGTTCAGCTGGGCCGCGAGGTTTTCCGGCCCTGGGGTAGTTATGACAGCCTCGAGTCTATGCCTGGGTTTCAAGTGAAACGTTTGATAGTCTTGCCGGGGGCAATCTTGTCGTTACAGCTTCACCATCAGCGATCGGAGCATTGGGTGGTGGTGAGCGGGATTGCCCGCATTACGCGTGATGACGACGTTTATGAACTCAAGCGCAATGAACACACATTTATTCCCGTGGGCGCTAAACATCGCATCGAAAACCCGGGTACCGAATTGTTGCAGATTATCGAAGTGCAGATCGGTGACTATTTGGGCGAAGATGACATCGTTCGCTTCGAAGATAAATACGGTCGAGAAGGTAGCACTGACTAATGCCCATTCAGCTGCGCCATGGGTAAAACGCTAACTTGCTTTAAGGCCTACGATTTGCGGGGCCGAGTGCCCGATGAACTAAACAAAGACCTAGCCCGTCAGATTGGCCGCGCTTATGTCGCCGCTATCAAAGCTGAATCCGTCGTTGTGGGCCACGATATCAGGCTATCGAGTCCAGGTCTCGCGGCTGCCCTCACCGAGGGCCTAAGGGGCGCCGGTGCGGAGGTTCTGGATATCGGCCTTTGTGGAACCGAACTGGTTTATTTTGCCACGTCGCATCTGCGCGCCGGCGGCGGGATCATGGTGACGGCCAGCCACAATCCTTCGGACTACAACGGCATGAAGTTCGTCCGTGACGGTTCGCGACCCATTAGCGGCGACAGCGGATTGCACGAGATTCGCGACCGTGTGGCATCGGCCCGCATTGAGGCGCCGGGCGATCAGGGCGAGCTGCGTCCGGTCGACGTTTACCCGGCCTATGTCGATCATCTTCTGCAATACGTGGACGGCCCTGCGCTGAAACCCTTAAAAATCGTCGTCAATGCAGGTAACGGCGGTGCTGGCATGGTTATTGATCGCTTGGCCGCCCATTTGCCATTTGAATTTCTGCGGGTACACCATGAGCCCGACGGCAGCTTTCCCCATGGTGTGCCCAACCCCCTGCTGCCCGAGAATCGTGCCGCGACCAGCGCAGAAATCCAACGAACCGGGGCGGATCTTGGGATCGCTTGGGATGGCGACTACGATCGGTGTTTTTTATTTGATGAGCAGGGCGAATTTGTCGAAGGCTATTATGTAGTTGGCCTACTGGCCGAAGCCTTGCTAAGGCATGAACCAGCGGCACGCATCGTTCACGATCCACGTTTAACATGGAATACGCAAGAAATTGTGCGTGCCGCGGGCGGTGTGCCTGTCCAGTGCAAAACCGGACATGCCTTTATTAAAGAGCGCATGCGCGCGGAGGACGCGCTGTATGGCGGGGAGATGAGCGCCCATCATTATTTTCGCGACTTTGCTTACTGCGACAGCGGGATGATTCCGTGGTTGCTGGTGGCCGGTTTAATGAGTCAGCGCGGTCAGAAATTGTCCGCTTTGTTGGCAGAGCGCATGGCCGCATTTCCGGTCAGTGGCGAGATTAACCGGCGTGTTGCAGATCCGGTAAAGACCATTGCACGAGTACGTGAGCACTATGAGTCCCGTGCCCTTGCCGTCGATGAAACCGATGGTTTGGGCTTGGAGTTTACGAACTGGCGTTTCAATTTGCGCAGCTCCAATACCGAACCCGTGATTCGCCTCAACGTTGAAAGCCGCGGCGATCGTACGCTGATGAGCGAAAAGACTGCGGAAATTTTGGCGATACTGGATGGAAGTTAGGCTGTAGCTAATTTTCCGGGTTTTGTTTAGCCGGTGGCCACGGCGGTAGTTAATTCAGTCGACAGATCATCAACATCTTGTTGATCTAGAAAAATTCGCTGCCAGATTTCTAGTGTAACCAGAGCAAAGAGATGATCTGTATGGTCCGCGCGATTCTCGCGATGGGCGCGGATAATTCCTTGCACGGTATCTGCTCGAAGGATGCCGCGGGCTTCAACCGACTCGACGGATAATAGATAGCTCAATAGGGGCTCGAGTTCTTGCTTCAACCAAGATCCAACGGGCGCGCCAAAGCCGCGTTTCTTGCGGTCTAGAATTGAATCAGGCAGTAAGCCCCTAAGTGCTTGCTTGATGCCAAAGCGTGTTTGTCGGCCGTTAACCCGCAGCCGATCCGGCATGCGTGCGGCCAAACGCACCAGCCGTTCATCCAGCAAGGGCACACGACACTCTAAGGAGTGCGCCATACTCATTTTATCCGTGAGCAGCAGTAAATCATCCGTGAGTTGCGTATGCATGTCTGCGAAGAACATGCCATCGAGGGCCGACAAATCGGTGGTGCGTTTAAGAATTCGCTCCAATGCGTCGGCCTCGGCATGGGTCCCAGCACTCAGCAAGTTCTGTAATTCGGGCTTCGAAAAAATCTCCATCAGTTGGTGGTAGCGCTCGGTTTTTGGCGCATCCGCCAATAGAATGACCGTTCGCAAGTATCTAATAATATTAAGTATTTTTCTATGCCTGTCCACCGGTAGCCGCCGCGCAATGGGATTTAGAACGAATTTTCTCAGCCACGCCGGTAGTTGCTCGATCATGCCAACATAGTGGTTCATCAAGTAACGATCATAGCCACCAAACAACTCGTCACCGCCCACACCGGACAGAATGACCTTGACGTCGCGACTGGCAAATTCGGATACCAAGTTGCTGGTAATCAGTGCCGAGTCGGAGATGGGTGCGTCCATATGTCGCACTAGTCCTGGTAACAATCCGACCACATCCGGCTGCACCAGGATTTCATGGTGTTCGGTTTTGTGAGCATCGGCAATTTGCTGCGCGAATGGGAGCTCGTTATACAGGGCGGCACCGGAGGAGCCTTGGTAGCCAATGGAGTAGGTTTTGACTGGTCCTTGGCTGACTTTACTCATCAAAGCGACGATTAAACTAGAATCGATGCCGCCGCTCAAAAACGCCGCCACCGGCACATCGCTAACCATCTGGGCCGCCACGCTGTCAGCCAGTGTGCTGCGAATCTCTTCGATCCACATAGCGTCACTGTTATCTTCAGCTTGGAGTTCTAGTTGCCAGTAACAAATTTCGCTGCTGCGCCCTTCCTCGCAAACTAACAGGTGGCCTGCAGGGAGCATACGGATGCCGGCAAACAAGCTATGTCCGTTGTTTAGATAGCCAAGGCTGAGAAAGCTCTGCAATGCGTCGGTTTCAAGCGCGGCGGTCTGGTCTGGATGGGCCAGCAGGGCTTTAACCTCAGATGCGAAACGTAGTCGACCCTTGTCTTGTGCAAAGTACACCGGCTTGATACCCAGGCGATCGCGGCCGACCAGCAGCCGTTTGCGACGGATATCCCACAGGGCAAAACCGAACATACCCTCTGCATGGTTTACAAATTCGTCGCCGTGTTCTTCGTATAGATGTAGCAGCACTTCGGCGTCACTGCCCGTCTGAAAATGGTGTCCTGCCGCTTGTAGGTCGGACCTCAACTCCCGAAAGTTGTAGATTTCGCCATTACAAACAAGCGCTAGGGTTTTGTGTTCGTTGAATAACGGTTGCCGTCCGCCTGCCAAGTCGATGATTGAAAGGCGGCGCAAGCCCATGGCGATATGCTCATCATGGTATAGATGGTCGTCATCGGGTCCCCGATGCACAATTTGCTGCCCCATGCGGCGAACTTTGTGGGGGTTTGGTGTTTCGCCCCGCTGGGAGAATTCTCCATAAATGCCACACATGGTCGTTCTTAGGGCAACTTACGCACGATGGGGGGGCCAATAATCTTCGTTAGCCAAACGGGCAGCTTGGTCCAAGCCTGAATCGCGAGTTGATATTTGGGGTTGTTCGGATTGAGATTTGGCGCCCGTTGTCCCTCAGCCAGCCAATAATGCCAGTACAGTTGCTGGGGCGCCGCACCCCACTGCTTCTTAAACCGGAATGTGCCGCTATTGGGACTGGATCGACCGAAGTCGAACACGGAAGAACCGCGCTCGATGGCTGCCTTTAGGCATTCGCCATAAAGATACATGTTAACGCTGTACCGGTTGTAGGAACGTAATGAAGAAGCGGAGGGGATTTCCGTACCCTCGCCATGATGAATGAGCAGTCCGCCGGCCACTGGCCTATCTTGGATATACACCGTGACCAGCTCGGCGCTTTCACCTAGGCCGTCGATAATCGCGCGGAAAAATGCCTTGGAGTGGACCGGCGTGCCCAGATCCCGCATGTTTTCGGCAAAAACCGCATAAAAGTCATCGAGCAACTCACCATGGCCCCGGCGCGAGGTCGCACCTTCACGCAGGGGCCTTTTGACTTGCGCGCGGAGCTTGCTGCCGATTCCTTTTAACAGCGACTCGGCATCTGCTTCTAGCGGGCGAAGCATTTCTACCTTTTCGGTCTTGGCTGTCCAATTGCCATCTCTCGGTCGCGTATCGCGAAACTCGACATGCGAGGCGCCGAGTTTTGCCGCATATTCTGAAGCGGTCCGCATCAACGCCTCTTCTATTTGCGCGTTATCGCCTAAGGCACCGCCAAAGTTCGCGTAGGGTAGAGACACGCAATAATTGCCAAACAGGGCGCTTTTCAAGTGCACCAATGGTAAAACGCCACAAATTTTTCCGGAGTCTCGCCGCGCAAGAAAGTACGGTGCGCTTGCTTTTAGTGCCTGGCTGAAAATGTTTCGCCAAGCATAGCGATGGTAAGCGGTGCCGAAATCATGGGCATGAACAAATTCATCCCATTCGCCGGCATCAAGGTCCGTAGCCGAGTGGATTTCAATACCTAGCTCATCCACGGCCTATGCCACCTGCAAAATCTCATCAAACCGGCCCCATGTGAATTTGTCCAGCAGCTTACTCAGCCGTTGCTCGGTTTTTTCAAGATTGCGATAGTGCCGGAATCTTGATTTGAGGCTGGCTCCTTTGATTCGGGGTTGACCAGGGTCTATCTCCCAGGGGTGCAGATAGAGATACATGGCCTGGCGGTCTACTTTGTTGATGCGATGGATGGCGCGGCAAAACAGGCCAAAGGGCAATAGCCTTAAGTAACCACCGCCGCCACAAGGTACGCGCATAGAGCCAATCTCTACCGTAGACTGGGGGCACTCGAGGAGTTTTGTACCGTCCGGCACAAACGGAAAACGGGGCGCATCTGGGTAGCCGTAGAAGTCGTGGCGGATGGGGTAAATACTGGAGGAGTATCGGTAGCCGGCGGATTCTAAAGAAGCAAAGGCCCAGCTGTTCTCCGGAATGATAGAGAAGCTGGGGGCTCGATAGCCCAACACCGACTGGCCGGAGATATCTTCGAGAATTTTCTTGCTGCTGGCGACATCGTCGTAAAATTCTTCCGGCGATTGTCTAAAAGCGGGCTGGTGTTCGCAGCCATGACTGGCAATCTCATGTCCGGCAGCCCCGATATCGCGCACCATTTGCGGGTAGCGTTTTGCGACCCAGGCCAGTATGAAAAATGTTGCCTTGACCTGCTTCTGGTCAAACACTTCGAGTATTCGATAGACATTGCCCCGTACGCGCGACGGCAATTCGTCCCAGGATTCCCGCCGAATCTGGTTTTCGAACGCACCGACTTGGAAATAGTCCTCGACATCCACCGAGAGACCGTTGGTAATGTGCTCGCCCACGGAGCTCGCCTTGTGATTAACGACGCTGCCGAGTGTGCGTCGAAGCAGCTCCAAAGTCGCGGATGAAGTTCACACCGATCTCATTGGCCGTGTAGTCGGAGCTGGCCTGCAGCTTGGCGTCTTTTTGCGTGCGTGAGATATACGCGGACACTTCGGTCTTGCTACCGATGCCTCTGGCGATCCCCAAGCGCGCATTGATGAAGTCATCATCCGAGTCGTTGCCGCCACCGCTGGTCTTGATTTCGCGATTACGATAGCTGGTATCCAAGCGTAGTTCGGTGCGAGCACCGATGTCATATCGCCAGTTAAATCTTGTGCCGATTTGTTCGGAATCTGAAAGTTGCAAGCCGTTATCTAGCAATACACCGTCCTTGCGTTTTTCTAAAAACACGATCCACCCGAAGTGATTTCTGCCGAAGTCTTTGGTGAACTCCGTATTGAACAATTTTCGGACGAAGCGTACACCCGTGCCGGGCTGGTCGATGTCTGGCAGCAACTCAGGGGCGGGTTCCAAAGTCAATTCATCCAGTGGCGTAAGATCAGGCAGGCGCCCGGGACGCGGTCTGGCCCGACGGTAGATGTCTTCGGTGCGAGAGGGTTCTTCTGAATAGCTAATGCTAAGAAGACCGTTGTTGATCTCGTGATCGTAGCTTGCACCCCAGGTCTTACCGAAGCTGCGTTCTCCATAAAAGGCCTCGAATTGGCTGCGGGCGGTTCGACGCCGTAGTCCCGTTTGCCAAATGGTGTCTTCAAGGCTGGCATCTTGAACGTCCCTGAAAGAGCTCTCTTTGCCGATTACGCCAAAGACGGCGAATTCGTTGAATGTGTAGCTTAGCTCGAAACTTGCAGTTTGGTTCTTTGCAACGATGGGACTGCCTTCATAGTCGAAGCGGCCGTATTCGTGGTTGATTGACCAGTTGATTCTATTTTCCTCCGGTCCTCTAAACCTTGTGGTGGCGTACATGAAATCGGTGCCGACCAATTCGTCGTCATCATAGTCGTAACGGCCAAAGGTCACCCGAGAATCGAGCAGCATGCGGCCAATAGGCTGTATCCAATGTGGCGAAGTTTCTAAGACCACTAGATCGGTTCGGTTACTGGTTAACGGTATGGATGTACGAGGTATGGGGCGATTCGGATCCACCGCAATCTGATTAATGCTGGCGTGGGACTCAAGCAGGAAACGTTCGGGTAGCAGGGTCAAAACTAAATCAGCGTCTCCATGGCTAAAGTCCGAAGTCGTATTTGCATCGTCGTACCATAGCCATTCCCACAGATAGTCGGCGTCTAAGGCGACCCGATCAGAGCGATGCGTCACGTTGATGCTGGGTGCGACGATGCCAATGAAGTCCGATTCTTCGTCCTGCGAAGCTAAAAAGATGTTGTCAGAGTAAGCCGCGGACAGGCGTATGCTAGGAGAAAACTCGAATGCCTGGGATGCGCTGAAAACTAATAGCAAGCTGCCCGAAAGACAGGCTTTTAGCAGTAGTCTAGAAAATCTTCTAAACCTGAGTTTCTCATCGTTCGTAAGCAGCATATCCTTCTCCTCGATAATCAGGCAGCCAGGAGTTTACTGGGGCTTGATTGAGCACAATACCAATAGGTTTGCCGTCGTCCAATAGCTCAACCGTTCGTTTTAGGCTGTCTTGGTCAGTCTCGCCAGCGGCCACGACCATTAATATTTGGCCAGCGATCTCCGACAAGGCTTGTGCATCGGGAGAGGGTAATACGGGCGGCGCATCAAGAACAATGATGCGATGAGGGTCATTTCGACCGAGGTTGCGCAGCGCGGTGTTGGCGTGGCGGCTGGTCAAAATTTCTTCAGATTGAAAATGTCGACGTCCTGTGGGTATGAACTTAAGCCCGGGCAGCTCGGTCGGTAAAATGATCTGTTCCAGCGAATTGAGCGAGACATCCAGCGCATCAAAGAGGCCGGGTTCATCGTTTAAGCCCATGGCTGAAGTTAGGGTTCCTTTCGTGTTGTCGGCGTCGATTAGCAGGACAGACCGATCCCGATCCATGCTTAGAGTTTGCGCTAGATGGATAGAGGTGAAGGTCTTGCCGGCCCCGGGCGAGGCACTGGTCACCATGATGATATTGCCATTGCTATGCGCGAGTTCGCCGAACGCATTCTGAAGAATGGGCCGCTTGATTCGACGCAGTTGGTCGGTGATCCGCTGCCCGTCTTTGCCGTCCGCCAATAGTCCAGCATCACGTAGTGCGTCGAAGTTGACGGACTGTTGATTGTGCTGCCATTTTTCTGCCAGCTGCGTTGCTGCGGGCCGGCTGCCGGGTGCTTTTGGTGTCGCCTTGCCCTGCGGTTCATTTCTGGATTCGATTGCGCGTTCGATTATGCTCATGTGAATAGGCCTTGAGTCATCGTCTTTAGACTAGCGACGAATTCGCTCGCTCTGTTGCTGGATGCCACCACCAGCGGTGCCAGCAGAGCAACGCCGCAAATTGCGAACAACATATTTCGCCGCGTCTGGCCCGGTTTCGGAATGGCGCCGACCAGCCCATAAATCGGAATGCTGACGGCATCTCGCAAACTCGGGACCGTGTAGTAAACCGGCTTATTCTTGCTTAGTAAGAATGTAATCCCGACGCCGAAGGCTAGGGCGACAAGCAGGACTGCCATGGACAGCAATTCACGATCAGGTGCTTCCGGGAAGATGGGAATGCGTGGCGGATCAATCACGTCGAACGTCACGGATTCACTATCCGCTTGTACTTCTTCCGCCAGTCGCGCCGACTCAAGGCGGCTGAGTAGCTGTTGGTACTGAGTTTGCACAACGTCGTAGTCACGATTGAGCTTGTTCAGTTCGGCTTCTACCTTTGGAATCGTATCGACCATGCTGCGCAGGTAGGACAAATTTTGCTTTTCGTCGCGCAACTCTGCTTGTAGCGCGGCGACCTCCACCTCGGAATCGCTCAGGGCGATTCTGAGCTCTTGATAGATGGGATTCATGCCGGAGCTTACGCCTGGTGATCCCGTGACCTCGTTACCGCCCCCGCTATTGACTTGATCGCGCTGCGCGTAGAGATCTCGCAAGGTTTCACGGGTGCTCAGAACATCCGGGTGTTTCTCGGTGTAGCGTAGCAGCAGATCGCTGAGTCGTTCTTCGAACTGCGCAATGGTCGCGTCGATGGGTTGGGTGGGCGGCGGCAGGTTACTACCTAGTGGCGGCAGTGAGGGCGTTTCGCCACGTAGTTGAGCTTGCAGGGTGCGGCTGCGTTGTTTAGCGGTCTGGATTCGCGACTCTAGCGAGCGTACGTTCGCCTCTGCCGTTTGCAGTCGTTGATAATAACCACCGCCCTGTCCTGGCATTAAACCAACATTTTCACGTTTGAACTTGGCCAGGCGCTGCTCAGCTTCTTCTAGCCTTGCTTCATTAACGCTGATTTGCTCGCGTAGAAATCGTTGCGCCTGGACGGCTTCGGAGCGGTCTTCTATCAGCGTGTTTTCCATGAACGCGTCGAGCAATGTCTGCACAACGTCGCTAGCTTTTTCCGGATCCGTATCGCGGTAGGATATCGAGTAAATGGATTCCCGCCGTGCCTTGTTGATGGTGATGCGCCGCTCGAGTCGATTGACCAGTACTTCGAAATCTTTTGGCGTGATGGCGCTCGTTGCCAAGCCGGCCTTGGTGGCAACGGTCTCAAGCTGCGGTCGAGACTTCAGTGCGCGGGTCATTAAGTCAACCTGCGTCAGGGTGTCCGGCTGCACCGCCAGACCTCTGAGTAACGGCCGCAATACTGTCTCGGTATCGACATAGACCCTGGCCGTAGCCTTATACTCATTGGGTATCAGCAGGGTCATGGTCCAGCCGATGAGCGCCAGCACCCAGACCGCCGCCAGGGCGACCCAGCGATAGCGCCACATGCCCAATATTTCGTTGGCCAATTGCCAGCGTAGTTCGCGAATATCCATATGTGCGTTTTACCTGCGGAAGACCTGTGCGTCTTGCACAAGTCTTGTCGTCGTCCTGACTAGAAAAAAGATTCCGGAATGATCAATACATCGCCCGGGCGCATCAGCACGTTGGCGGAGGTTTTGCCCCGGTTCAACAAATCATGAATTTTCACCGGAATTTCCTCTTCTGCGTTACCGGTTCGGCGTAGTATCTTCGCGCGATTTCCAGCCGCAAACTCCGCCAGGCCGCCCACCTCGATCATGACATCCAGCAGTGTCATATTTTGCCGGTACGGTATCGCGCGCGGCTGAGCGGCTTTGCCAACCACGCGAATTTGAGTGCCGAAGGCCCCAACGAATGAGGTCACGATCACATTCACCTGGGGCGACCGAATGTATTCGGACAAGGCGACGGTTAAATCCGCCGACAGTTCCGTCGGGGTCTTGCCGGCGGCCTGCATATCTTGCACCAGCGGGGTTGAGATTCGTCCGTCGGGCCGCACGGGCACAGTCACCGACACGTCTGGGTGTTCCCAGACGAACACTTGCAGCATATCACCCGGGCCAATGGTGTAGTCCGTTTGCTCGGCGGGGCTGGCATTGGGCAGATTGCCGCGCGAGGTCGGCGCACAAGCCGCCACCGTCATCAGCAAGGCTAAGGCCAGTAGCCAGCGTGTCGTCATTTTTATCAAGACAGCAGAACTCCCTGAATTTGAGTCATTATTATAGGGTTCCCGAGGCAGTCTGTCTGCGAAATGGGCCGCAGGAACTCGGTCCCATGCGGCTGCCTGACCTGCATTTGGCGGTTGCGGGCAGCGTGATCGCGCGGATTCGCTTGCGCATCGGTGGTTTCGGCTGGGGCGTCGCCTTTGCCTGCCGTTATTTTCAACTGCAAAGTATGCCAGCCGCGATTGCAGGGATGTGAACCAGTTCACGCCCTGAGCACCGGGAGACTTTCCCGCGGCCGCCGGCTTGGCTAGGCTGCGCTGGCCGCCATTCCGAAATGAGTCACTATGCAACAGCCACTCATCGCTCACATCTTGTTCCGACTTGACTACGGGGGCTTGGAAAACGGCCTGGTCAACCTGCTGAATGGGTTGCCCGGCGGTCGTTACCGGCATGCCGTCATTTGCCTGACGGACTTTACCGATTTCCGCCAGCGGATTACGCGGCCAGATGTGGCGGTCTACGCGCTCAATAAGCAACCCGGCAAGGATCTCGGCGCCTATTGGCGGCTGTATCGTCTGTTGCGTAGCCTGCGACCGGAGCTTGTGCACACGCGCAATGCCGGCGTGCTGGATTGCGCCGTGGTTGCAGCCTTGGCCGGTGTACGAGTTAGAATTCACAGTTACCATGGTTGGGATGTTGATGATTTACATGGAAAAAATATACGTGGTCGACGCCTGCGGCGGTGGCTGCATCCGTTGATCTGGAGGTTTATCGCTTTGTCCCAGGATATAGAGCAGTGGTTGCAGCTTGATGAATCCATTGCGCCCAAACGAATTACGCAAATCTACAACGGCGTAGATACCCAGAAATTCAAACCACAGGCATCAGCCGCTAGCCTTGGCGCGGATCATGGTTTGATCATCGGCACGGTGGGACGCTTGCAGGCGGTTAAGAATCAAGCTCTGCTGGTGTCCGCGGTGGCCCTGCTCAGCGAGCGTTACCCAGACATGCGCCATCGGCTGCAGGTCCGGATCATGGGCGACGGCGCTCTCCGTGATGAGCTAGAGCAGCAGATTCGCGCAGCCGAACTCAATGATGTCATCCATGTTGTGGGCTTTAGGGATGATGTGCCCGAGCAACTGAGATCCATTAATCTTTTTGTTCTACCCTCCTTGAACGAGGGTGTTTCCAATACCGTGCTGGAAGCCATGGCATCAGCTTTGCCAGTGATCGCGACTCGCGTCGGGGGTAACGTGGAACTCGTTGAAGAAGCGGTGACGGGCTTCCTCGTGGCGCCCAATGATTCGGGCGCCATGGCGGATGCCATCCTGTGCTATCTCCGCGAACCGCAATTGTTGGCAAGTCATGGACAAGCTGCTCGCCGATTAGCGGAACAGCGTTTTAGCCTGGCGGTGATGCTGGCCGACTACGACCGTTTATATCGCCAGGCACTGGGCGGCGGCGTCAATTAATCGTCAGCTTTGATCCTTGGTATTGCGTCCTGTGTCGCCGAATTTGGCGTGGCCACGCTGCTATCATTTCTTGCTCACCGTGAGGGATTGAGTACCGTGCTTGATTTCGACAGGCGCGTCTAGAAATGCTTGCCGGGAAATCTGTTTAATTGTATGAATAAAAAAGGATTTTTTGGGGTTTTTAGCCCGCGTGGGCGAGCGGTCTCGCAAGCGGAGCTGGCAACAGTCGATGGACATTTCCAATCTACCGACTTCATTGCCGAAGGTCCTCTTGCCGTCGTGGGCAGCAGTTATCGCGGACCGGAGGGGCTGATTGTTGTCGCCGATAGTGATCGGCCTGCCGCAAAATTTGGCGCCGCTGTTGTTGATGCCTATCGGCACGATGGCGGTGCTGGTGTTGAACGACTTGGCGGCGTCTTTGCCTGCGCGATTTTTGACCCCAAACAGCCAGCACTGGTTCTGGCCATTGATCGAATGGGCGTGCGGCAGCTTGCTTATGGGAAAACTGCCAGCGGGGATCTGGTTTTTTCGACTCGCGCTGATCAGATCGTTCGTCATCCAGAGGTCGATGACGGTATTTCCCATCAGGCTATTCACGACTACTTGTTCTTTCATATGGTGCCGAGTCCGGGAACGATTTATTCGGGCGTCGAAAAGTTACGACCTGCCCATTATTACGAATGCTCCGCGGATAAGAGCCGGGCCCGACAGTACTGGATGCCGCAGTTCGCCGCCCAAAGAAGCGAGGGTATTCCCGCCCTTGAGAGCGCATTGCATGCGGCGCTGCGCGCATCGGTCTCGGCGTGCTCGCCTGGTCCCGGCGCTGGGGGGTTTCTCAGCGGTGGTATCGACAGTTCGTCGGTGCTCGGTCACATGTCTAGGCTTGCTGAGGATCCCGTGCCGGCGTTTTCCATCGGTTTTTCTTCGGCTGAGGAATATGATGAGTCGGCATACGCACGCATAGCCATCGAGAGATTTGGCCTAGAGGGCCATCAGTTCGATGTGACGGTGGAAGATATTGTTGAGGCTGTGCCGCGAATTGCGCAGGCCTACGACGAACCCTTCGGCAATTCTTCAGCGGTGCCCACGCTCAAGTGCGCCGAGTACGCACGCGCGGCTGGTGTTCAGAAATTGTTTGCCGGTGACGGCGGCGACGAATTGTTTGCAGGCAACCCGCACTATACCCGGCAGAAGCTTTTTGCGCCCTACGAATCCTTGCCGGCTGGGCTAAGGACTCTATTGCAGAGTCCCGCTTTCCTCGCCCTATGCCGCGGTCCCGTCGCAAAAATTGGCAGCTATATCCGCCAGGCGCAAATTCGCATGCCGGACCGAAATTGGTCCTGGAACTATATGTACCGGCAGCCGCGAGACGAGGTTTTCGCCGCCGAGTTTCTCCAGGGTATTGATCCGGAGCATCCCTTGAAACTGATGCGCGCCGTATACGACGAGACACCGAATGAAACGGACCTGGTTGATCGCATGCTCTATCTCGATTGGCAGTTTATCCTGGCCGATAGCGATCTGCGTAAAGTGGGTCACATGTGTGAGCTCGCCGATATCGATGTTTGTTTTCCCATGCTCGGCGATCCGGTGGTCGATGTTTCACTAAAAGTCCCGGCGAAGGATAAGATTCGCGGTCAGCAGCTGAGGTACTTTTATAAAAATGCCATGCGTGAGTTTTTGCCCAGCGATATTTTGCGGAAGAAAAAGCACGGTTTCGGCTTGCCCTTCGGTCAATGGCTTAAGGAAAATCGGTCGCTGCAGGATCTGGTTTATCCAAGTCTCGAGTCGTTTGGCAAGCGTGGCATATTGCATGCAGACTTCTTGCCCCGTTTGGTCGATGAGCACCGTACGGGCCACGCGTCTTACCACGGCTATGTGATCTGGGATGTGATGATGCTGGAGCTCTGGCTGCAAGCTCACGGCCATGGCGTTTGAGCAAGCGATGTTTTGGCTGTATGCCGCTTGCGATTTATTTTGCTTGAGCACTTTGTCGTCTAGTGCCAATTTTTAACGAGCGAGCAGCGGACGATGGCGGATCTCAGCGATATCTCTGTTCTAGTGCCTCAGGCCGAGGCCCTCGGCATGCTTGCCGTGATTCGTTCCCTGGGTCGCGCGGGGTGCCAGGTGCATGCCTGCTCCGGGGATTCGCAGGCACTGGGCTTGCACTCAAAATTTTCTACCCACTCCACAGTGTCGCCGAGTTACGCCAGCGCCGATTACTTGCCGTGGCTGCGTGGCTACGTTCAGCAGCACGCAATCAGCGCCATTGTTCCCAGCGAAGGGTTCTTATTGGCAATTTTGGACCAGCTGGAAGAATTTCTGCCGCTGATGCCCAATGCGGTCCCGCCCGAGATTCTAGTCCGCTGCTTTAGTAAGGCCGAAACCCTAGAACACTTCCGGGAGCAGGGCGGGGCAGGGCTGGCGAAGTCCATGCCCGCCTTCGCCGTGGTGCGCAGCAGCGCCGATATTGCCCAGCTCGATACTCACTTGCCAGACGGCGGGCCTTTTTTTGTCAAGGCGGATGCGGTGCTGGGGCGCAACGGTCCGGGCCCCGGTGCGGTTCGCCCAGCAGAGCAACTGACGCAGGCTCAGCAGATCGCGGCGGACTTGCTCGCGGACTACCACGCGGTATTGGTTCAAGCGCCGGCCGTTGGCCGCAAAGCGACGGTAAATATCTTCCTGAACAGAGGCGAGGTCATTGCCCGCAGCATGTGCTTGTCGACGCACGAATCTCCCCACACCGGTGGTTTGACGGTGCTGCGGCACACCTGGTGGCATGATGGGATGTACGCCGACGCCTTGGCGCGACTGCAGTGTCTACAGTGGGACGGGGTCGCCATGGTTGAATATAAGTGGGATGCGGCCACGGCAAGCTATCAGTTTATCGAGACTAACACACGCTTTTGGGCCGCCCTGCACCTGGATTTGTTTGCCGGTACCGACTTTCCTGCAATGCAGTTACGCAAGTTTCTAGGTCAGCCTGACGCGGCGCAAATCGATGCACAGCCCTTGGGTGTGGTGAGTCGACATACGGTACCGGGTGAAATCGGTCATTTGCTGACGACCGTTCGTGACCCGTCTGTTGGTACCCTTAAAAAACTGCAAACTTTCTTTGAATTTTGTTTGTTGTTCATGCATCCGGGAATTCATCGTGACTTGCTGTTTCCAGGCGACCGAGCTTTGTACTGGCGACAGTGGCGCCGGTTTATTGCCGAGCTAGGCAAGCCTGAAGACGGGTAACGATGACAGCGCGAGTAAATTGCCGATGAATGCGAAACCGAAAATGTCTGTCGAAGAAGTTCGCCGCCGCTATTTGCTGCCTGACTTAGAAGTCCGCCATACCCGATTTTCTCCGGTGTTGTTAATCGGTCAGCATCGTTCCGGCACGACGGTGCTTGGTAGTTTGTTGCGCAAATACCTCAAGGTGAATTTCGGTCCGGAAAGCCAGTTCTTTTTTCGCCGAGCCGCAACGCTGAGCAGTTACGGCGATCTGAAAAGCGACCAAGCCTTGCTGTCACTCATCAATGACCTGGCAACTGAGCGGTGTTTTGAGCTTAACCAATTTGGTTTTCAGATCGACGCGCAAAAAATTGTTCGGAACGTTCGTGATCGCAGCTATAGTGGAGTCATCGACGCGATTTTTCGCCAGTATGCGGACCACAATGGTATGCAGCGCTGGGGCGACAAGACGCCAGAATACGTGTTGCATTTGCCTGCTTTAGATCGCCTGTTTCCGGATGCACAGTATGTCCATTTAGTCAGAGATGGACGGGACGTTGCTTTGTCTAACTTTGGGGTATTTTTCGGGGCAAAGAATGAAGTCGTAGCTGCGGCGGACTGGGCTCACTATGACGATTTGACCGCGCAATTTGCGGCTTCTATTTCGCGGGATCGCTTCTTCGAAGCGAAGTATGAAGAGTTGATGCAGGACCCGGCTGCACTATTTGCACGCCTGGGTGGTTTCTTTGGCATCGCCGACGAGTCTGGCAAATTGCAAGGCTATATCGCTGAGCATCTGCCAGCCGAGATCCGCAGCGGGAACTTTAACAAGTGGAAGAGCCGTTTTACGGCGGCTCAGCAGCGACGCTTCGAGCGGGTGGCCGGTCAACATCTTAGCCGTCACGGGTATGAGCGAGTTTTTCCAGATGCCGGATCAATGTCGGTCATGGAGCTTGCATTTTGGCGTGTCGACCACGCTATGCGTAAGTATCTGCGCGGCGGCGCCTGGAAGGACAACTTCTACAAGCTTTCCTTGCGGCTGCGCGACCTCGCGACAAGCGTCAAGAGAAAATTTGTGCGTGATTAGTGCGTAGCGCCATCACACGCGGCCAACAGCCCTCCGTAGCAAATGTTTAAAGCCACTGAGCTCTGCCGCAAACTCGATCTCGCTGAGCTCGTTGGAGTCGAGTAAGCGGGGCAGCTCCAGTTTGGGGCTTTGTGCCGAAGCAAGCCCGGCTTTCGTTGTGGTGGCGCTCAGTACGTCTAGACGTTTTAGCCAGTCAAGTTGGTGCGCCTCATAGGCACCACTGGGATAGCAAAAGTGATCTAGCCGCGCAGCCTCGTTGATTTGCTTGAGCCACTTTCTGTTGTCAAGGATTTCCGCTTCGGCAGCCTGAAAGTCGTCCGCCGGAAAACGATGGCGGTGGGTATGGAGTTGTAGATCAACGCCGAGCTCTGCAAGTTCACGGGCTTCGTCCTTGGTCATGAATGCCAGCAGACGATTCTCCACGATACGCGCATAGTCCACGTCTAACGCGGAGCATAGATCCTTCAATAGGTCCTGCCGAGCGTTTGCCGTGGTCAAAGATTCTCCCTTGACGAGAATCGCCTCGGTCACTCGCCGGCGGTCTTGCCGATTGGTGAGATCGTAAGCTTGTTGCGTTTCGATGCCCAGCGCATTCAAATCGAGCTGTGTGTGTCGAGTCTTCCATAGCACATAGTCCACCGCGACGTTGAACACCTGAAACTGCCGGTTTACGTAGTAGGTAGCTAGGTAAAGCGTTGCCGGCATACGCTGCTCGTGCAGCGCTTTGGCCATATGGCTATAGCTGCCGTACCAACCGTCGTCTATGGTAATGACCACTTCTCCGCGACGGACCTTATTGTTGCTGAGCTGCTGCAGTCCTTGGGATAGCGGTATAACGGCATAGCCGTTGGCTTGCAGCCAGCTTAGCCGAGCCTTGAAGGTAGCAGCTTGCATGAACAGCCCGGGCTTAAATCGATGCTCATCTTGCAATGAGATACCGTGATAGCACAGTATTCTGAGTTGGCGTCTGGTCAGCCAGCGTGCCAGCCGAAATAAGCCCAGCAAGGATGCAATTTTTAGGGAGAGTTGCTTCACGGTTTGTGCTGTGGTCGAGTTAAATTTTTCCAGAGCCGATGTAAGATCCAGCCGTACCCGGCGCTCAACCGGGCTTTGGCTCGCCATGCTGATGATTTCTTTGCCGCGGAATCGCAGAACTTCATCCAGAATATGTTCATTGGGATTGTTTTTTGGCGCAGCGACTCAGCAGAGCAGTGTTTAGGTGTCATTAGCCCTTAAGTATGAAAGAAAGAACTCCAAAAATCAGTGTCGGGATGCCTGTTTATAACGGGGAGCGATATCTCGAGCAAGCCATCGAGTCCGTTCGCAAACAAACTCTGGATGACCTCGAATTGATCATCAATGACAATGCCTCCACTGATCGCACGGAGGAGATTTGCCGGGACCTGGCGGCTGAGGATTCGCGCATCCATTATGAGAGGAATCGAAAGAATATCGGGGCCGCGGGGAACTATCGAGCGGTTTTTCAAAGGGCGCGCGCAGAATACTTTCGTTGGATGAATGCGGATGATCTATGTGCCAGCAGTAGCCATGAACTCTGCCTGGCCGTGCTTGAGGCGGACCCGGCGGCTGTCTTGAGTTATGGGCGCACCGTCATCATAGGGCCCGATGGTGAATTTCTCGATGACTATGAAGACAAGTTGGACCTGCAACAAGAAAGCGCGCCCGCGCGATTCGAGGCTTGCTTGCGGCAAATTGGCTTAACGAATGTTATTTATGGCTTGATGCGATCGTCAGCACTGAAGAATACGGCCTTGATGGGCGATGGCTCTTTTCCAGCCGCCGACATCAACTTGGTGGCCGAGCTGACTCACTATGGGAAGTTCGTGCAGCGACCCGAACAATTGTTTTCTCGACGCATGCATCCTGGCGCCAGCAGCTGGGACCGGGCGGACGATCAGGCCCAGTTGGATTTCTGGATGGGTGAGGGTGCTTCGGCCCATCGGTTTCCGCGCTGGAAACGCAGCTTGGCACTCTTGCGCGGTGCTAGACGCGCCCCGCTATCCGCCGAGGACTATCGTCAAATACGCCGTCGGATTTTGCGTGGCATGTTGTGGAATCGTGCCAATTTGCTAGAAGACCTGTTAACAGAAATTACCCGCCCGTTTCGTCGCTTGTCGCAGTGCTAGCTTGGGCCTGGCTCGGCTGATTGGCCGGTTTAGTCTATGCCCAACAGGTCGCAAATGGGTTTGTCCACGACAATCGCTCCGATGAGATCAGGCTGGTTGTTGATTTCCACGATGATCGGACCGGCCGTTGTCACAGCGATATCTAGTCCAGCAAAGGACATCCTTGGGAATATTCGAACGACCCGACGCGCGAGTTGTTCGACCTCTGCCCACAGTGGGGGCGCTAAGCCGGTAATTTGCAGGCCGCTGTCCGGATGCTGCTCGAAACGCTCTTCGTCTAGCTCGGTCAGCGTTCCTTTTAGCAGCAGACCCGTCTCCGGATCATAGGGAAAACACATGCCACCGGCGCTTGAGTTGTCCACCAGCGACCCCGCCCGGCCAATGCGAATATAGGCGCCGGTGATTTTTGGTTCTTCTCCCGGTTTTTCAAGAACCCAAATACGCCAGGTATTAATACTGCTAGCGTTTAGATCGGCATACCAAGGATGCTGTTCCAAGTAGTGCTCAATGATATATTCGGATTGATCTTTGAGTTCAAGAATCTCGGCGCAAAAATCTCTCGTGCTATACCACTCAGAGCCTTGTAGTGGGCGAAGTCGCATCGCAGCCTCGTCGCCGTTCTCCACTTCGGTGGCCACAAATCCCGTGCCACCCCAACCCTCAAGCAGTTTGAAGCAAATCTTACTGCCCGTTGGCAGCATCCTCAGACAAGCCTCCAACTCCGACGCATTTCGCATGTCTTGGCCATTCGCGGCGCAGCCGCGCCGGTGATTGAGATAGCCGATAAATTTCGCGGTGGGAAACCCCAGGGATTGTAGAATCGATTTTTCCGCCAGTTTATATTGCGATAACTTCCGATACTCGGGCGGATTGATCTGTCGAACTGCCTTGGCGAAGGCAACGGGATTTAGGTAGCGTGTCTTATCGCGCCACGGGACCTCGCGGCGGAAGAATCTTGCACTGTGATAGTACCTAGGTCCTAATCCGTAGACGCCCTTAAGTACGACCATTTCTGCGAATTGCCGAAGTGCTGGAAGATGCCCCTCTTTTGCTCGACGTCGGCTGAGGCCAATCAAGCCCGTCAATGAATAGCTTGAGTCCAACACGGAATACTGTCTCCAGAAAATCCAAAGTCTACGGCCGATATTCGGTAATTCCGATGAACCCGTTCACATCGAGCCAATCGCGTCGCGCTATCATACGCGCAGCGCAGTGACAGTCCAGACTATGCATCCTCGAGTTCTGCTAATTGCTTACCATTTTCCGCCGGCCGGCGGCAGCGGTGTTCGCCGTACGTTCGCCTATGCCCGCTACCTGCGGGATCATGGTTGGGAGCCGCTCATTCTGACCGGTAGCCATAAGACCGAAGCGGTGTCTACCAAGAACCTCAATGAAATGTTGGACGGCGTGCAAGTCTACCGCTCGGCTTCGCCGTACTTACCATCGGCGCTGTCTATCAAAGGACGCTATCCAGATTTTCTGGCCTGGCCTGAGGGGCGGCTGCCATGGTGGTTCACTGGCGTGCCCAGGGCGCTGTCAATTGTTCGACAGCACAAGCCCGCGGTTGTTTGGTGTACCTATCCGATACCTACGGCTTTGTTGATTGGCTTGACTGTACGTCGTCTGACGGGATTACCGCTAGTCGCCGATCTTCGCGATGCGATGACGGATGATAAATTTCCCTTGGAGCCCCGGCGTCGGCAGATCTACCGGTGGATTGAGAAGCGCGTGTGTCGTGGGGCAGACCGTGTCGTATTTACCACGGACGGCACGCGCGACATGTACCGTCAGCGGTTTCCAGGAATCCCTGATGACAACTGGCGGGTGCTACCGAATGGATACGACGAGGATCTCTTCGACGGGGCACCAAAGCCTTCTCGGTCGCGTGGCAAGAAAAAGGTTTTGCTACATTCGGGGTTGATTTATCCGAGTGAGCGAGACCCATCGCATTTCTTTGCGGCGGTTAAGCGCTTGCTGGATGAGGGCAAAGTATCGGCTGATCGACTAGAGATCCGATTGCGATCTCCCGGTCAGGCCGACATGTTTCAAGGTATGAGCGAGAGTTTAGGGATAGAGCAGATTATTCGTATCGAGCCACCGATAGATTATCGAGAGGCCCTAGCGGAAATGTTGACGGTGGATGGTTTGCTGGTTTTGCAGGGCGCATCGTGCAATCACCAAATTCCCGCTAAGGTTTACGAATACTTTCGCGCGGGAACGCCGATCCTTGGACTGACCGATCCTGCCGGCGACACGGGTCGACTAATGAGCGAGTTCGGTGTTCGCCGAATCGCGAACTTGGACAATCCGGAGGACATTGCCGAGGCATTATTGGGATTTCTGGCGGATATCGATGGGCAGCTACATCGGTCGCCGCCAAGCGAAGCGCTACAAGCTTATTCACGTCGCACCCAGGCAGGAGACCTTGCTAAGTTGCTAGCGGAAGTTTCGGCTCCAAAAATGGAAGTCTAGTTCGCTGCTAAATGGCTGCCGGCTTCGCGTCGAAAGCTTGTGCTCTGAGTTCGATCTTCGCGCTTATGGGCGGCTTATGCGCGGCGGTAACCGCGGCTAGTTTACTGCTTGTCGATTCATGCGCTCGTGAACCGATGGAGTAGATGATGACGCCCGCGCAACTGACTCATTGCGCGGGCGCCCAGGCTTGCGTTAAGAAAACCTGGCTACTGTTCTATACGGAACTGTGAGGGCGGCTCCGGCGGTACGTTATCCGTGCCACCGCCACCACCACCACCGGTGCCTCCGCCACCACCCGCTGGCAGATTGAGATTGGCCGGTATGTGTTGTGGCTTTGTACTGAGAATTAGTTCGTCGTACCAGCGGTATTCATTGCCTGAGTTTGATGCAAAGTCTTTGCCGGTTTGATAAACCGTTAGCATTAAGTTTTGTAGACTTTTTCCACTTTGGTTAATATTCCAGGGCCAGCGAAAATCTTTGAATTGCTTCAAGGTATCCGTGCCGCCGAAAGATACCCAGGCGCGAGTGTGAGAGCAGTCCGCATCAGACCATTGGTCGCAATCTGCGATGCTTCTACGCTTGCCAATATCGACTTCAATGTATATCCACCACCACTTGTCAGCGTGTCCAGTGGCGTTGGGCTCCAGTGCGCTGTAACGAGACGTGGAGGTGTAATTTGAAGCATATTTATAGCCGTTGGGCGGGCCCGTCGGCGATTGCTTAGACCAGTACGACGAATTATTCGAGGACGTATCCAGTGGTGGCCCAAAGGGCGGGTAGTCAAAAGTATTCGCACATGCGTTGCAAGGTGCGTTGACGAAACCATAACGCATTAGGTTAGATGCGCAATTCGTATAGGTATTTAGTACTCGAGTACTTTTACTAACCGTCAGCGTGTGTTCCATGTCAGAACAGGAACCGCCGTCACGCCAAAGAATGTGTAATTTCAGTGATTCGCCGCCGGTTGCATTCCAATTGTAGTTGTTCATCGCCGCATTTTGTCTCACGCGGTAAGATATGGTGAGTTTTTCACCTTCACCAATCGTGGTTGGCCAGCGCTTACAATGGGAAGCATTTGCCGTGCCAGGCGCGCCGTCGGTGCAATTAGTCGCGGCGCTGCCGTAGTACCATGAGCCACCGTGGTCCGCCCGCGTTACGTCATTTGCTGTTAGACGCAACGAGCCGCCACCTGACGCCGCCATCCCGGGGTCGTGTGCGGCGTAGCAGTAGCCATTGACACAATTGTTGGGTACGGATTTTGGCCCATCGACCTCATGCACTCTAAAGTCGCCTGTGCGCACTTGAAAGCCATCATGGGTTTCAAACCAGGTGTCGAATCCATTTGAAAAGAATACGCCCGAGGCGTTTCTGCGGTTTTCGAAATCTTGGGTCGGATTTGCGCCGGAGTTTACCGCTGGCAGCGGGTTGGCCACCGCCAGCGAGCCTGTAGCCACGCAGATAAATAATAGCACTGCGTAGGCGCAGCTAGATGTGGTTTTCCATTTCATGGTGATAGTTCCTCGCGAATCCCTTCGCAACCGTTCGATATTAGAGGTGGTGTGCGCCACGTAAGTTACCCGATCCGCACTCCGGCCTCGGGAGATAGATCGCTCTCGTTGCCGTTCTTGTCGTAAGCAGAAATGGCAAAATAGTATTTTCCAGCCGCCAGATTCTCGATTACATAACGCGTTACACCCTCATTTCGGACGGTTATCGAGTTGGAGTAGTTGCGACCGGGTTGAGTTCCGTAATAAATCGTGTAGCCATCCAAGTCGAGTAAGGGTGTGCCATCAGCATCGTTGGTGGGTGGCCGCCAGCTTAAGGTCACGGAAAACTGGCCGCTTTGTTCAACGACAATGCCAAAGCTGGGTAGGGCGACGGTATTTTTTCCGTCCGAGACGCTAACCACGATACCGGTGTACTTTCCGGTATCGCCGATACCGGGCTTACCGGTAATAGCACCAGTGGATTTATCGAATTTTGCCCAGCTTGGCAGGTTCTTTACTGAGAACGTCAGCCGATCGTTATCCTTATCCCTCGCGGTAGGATTGAATCGGTAGCTATTGCCTACGGCGACGGATAGCGCCGGCGCCCCTGAAATCGTGGGTTTGGTGCTGGTGGCCGCCGCCGGTGTATTGGTCGTGGCAGCTTGATTATTTACGACAGACGCTGCTGGCGAGCTGCCCCCCGTTAGGCATCCGCTGACGCTGATTGCAATGCAAAACAATAGCGTCGCCAGCCGAAGCTTATTTGAATGATGAGCCATGGAATCGTCGTACCTCGAGCGCTCTTTAAGTCGTTATTTGAAGCGAAGAGGGGACACAGGCCAGCCAGCGAGATTCAGCGTGGAATCTCACGAAATTGCGAAATACGGTGGTGCCATCCAGGGCAGCTACATGCTGCGACCCAGAGAATTTCGGCAACCCCGCTATCATAGGACTTCTCCTTTAGACCGGTGGCTTTGCGTCCCACCCTTTCGGATGGTTTGCCTTTGTACGGAGGACATTCTCCGCCAGCCAAGGGCTGGGCAATGAGGAATGCGTCACAATTTATCTGTACGAATCGAAAAAGACAGTCCCTAACCGGCGCGTCGATTCGTCAAAACAAGAACCCGCACAAAATGCGGAACGGACGCTATCCCGCTTGGTCCACCCGGGCTAGGGTGCGCGCAGCCTAATTTTTTCTTAGGCTTTGTAGATCAATCAGTCACGTGGAAGACCGAATGGAGATTGCAGCCTGCTGGCGGGCCTCGAAACGCCTTCTTCGCGCATGGCGATGCAGCAAAACACTTGAATAATACGTTAGAAAAGATATATAAATTATTGATTTAAATAATATAATAAATAATCAATGTTATTTTGCAGGTTCGTTGGCAGCGTGACCGGATTCAGCTTAATGTCGACGGCTGCGTGTGGCTCCAAAGTAATTGTGGCTGGTTTCTAGGCGTTATGGCGCTAAGCTTGTCCGCAAGAACGCCACCGCGGGTTCCACGAAGTACTCGTGTTTTCCCGCCTCAACACGGACTGACAGTGCATCCGCGGCACCTAAACTTCCCCAGATCGTGGTCAGCGCTTGTTCGAACCGCCGATCGGAAAATCCTTGGGATGAACCCCGGACGGCTAGGGTTGGCCGCGGAGCGAGCAGGCCAAATATTGCTTCCTGTGGGTAAAGCGTTCCGCTGCCTGGAATGATGTGGCAATAGTGCGCTTGCCGGCTCGTGGCCCCGTAAGCACGAAAGTTGCCCACCGCACCGCCGTAGGATTGAACGACGATGGCTCGTATTCGCTCGTCTAGCCCAGCGTAGGCGACGGCAAGTTCACCGCCTAGGGATACCCCGGTGATACCCAGCCGCTGGGTATCGACCTCTGGTCGCGTGGCCAAAAAATCTATAGCGACCCGTAAGTCTTCAACGATCAGGGCTTTATAGAATTGACCGGCTAGGATTGAATTGTAAGCAACCTGCCGGTGTTCAGGATGTTCCGGTGGTCCTAGACGGCCGAAGCCGCGCAGTTCAACCGCTAAGGTGGCAAAGCCCGCCTGCGCTAAGCGCAAGGCCGCGCTGTTGTGGTAGCTTTCTTGCTGGTCAGAGAGTTGGTCAAGACCTGACTCGCCCGCCTTCACATGTCCCGGAATTACTAGCACGCCGGCTATGGGCTCGGATGAACCAGGCAGGTGCAGGATAACCGGAATGTCGGTGCCCTTGCCCTTTAGTCGGTATTCAACGCGTCGTATGCCGCCCAGATCTTCTTGGCTTACCAATACAGATTGTGTGGGCGTGCTGCCAGCATCCGCGGGGAGGGGTGGGAATTGGAAGAGCTGGCCCATGGTCTGTCGAAACTCCCGTTGCCAGTTTAGCCAGTCCTCCCGGCGCGTTGACTTGGGTAAGCTGATCCGGGGCGTTTGCTGAGCTAGTTGCTGGATCAGTGCCGGGTCGTTCTGCGGGCTGGCTGCATAGGTTGGCCATTTGATGGTGAGATCCTTTGCGAACCATTGTCCTGGATCTAACCGTGGGTAGAGTAGCCCGCCCAAGACCAAAGTAAGCCCAGCGGCCAGTAGCCCGCCTGCCAGCAAAGACAGCCTCCGCCGTGGACTGCCGTGGTAAGGGCCACGCTCGAGACTTTGTACCGTGAGAAAGGCCCAGGCAATGCAGGTGAGGATGAGGACAACTATTAGCAGCATGGTGTTCGTGGCACAGAATTCCGGACCGTAATAATAGCTTGCGACCCGGTGGCCGCCTATTTTGACGGCGAAATTGCTACGCAATCGGCGGCCTTCGCAGGCGATTAATGTATGCTGCGTGCCGAGCAATTCGGCTCGATGAAGGCCTCTGGATCCATCATGTTTCTCGTTCCCAAGAACCGGGCGTCTTTGCGGCTCCCGGTCCCGCGATTAAGAATTCTGGCAGATTTTTCAAGTTTTCGGGCGGTATCTCGCTAGTGTGCGGAATCGTCGGCATTTTTGATACACAGGCGCAACGGCCGGTGGATCGTAGCCTGGTGGAGGCCATGAACGAGCTTCAGTTGCACCGCGGACCTGATGGTTTCGGTTATCACTTCGAACCGGGCGTTGGTTTCGGCCATCGCCGCTTGTCGATTATTGACCTGTCGGCTGGGCAGCAGCCCATGTTCAATGAAGACAATACCGTTTGTGTAACTTACAACGGTGAAATTTATAATTTTCCCGAGCTGTTCGATGCTTTGCGCAAACTCGGCCACCAGTTTAAGACCCGCTGCGATACCGAGGTAATCGTGCACGCCTGGGAGGAGTGGGGTCCCGCCTGCGTGGATCGCTTTAACGGCATGTTCGCGTTTGCGCTTTGGGACGTAAATCGCCAACAATTTTTTCTGGTGCGGGATCGGCTCGGGATCAAACCCTTGTTTTACTCCGTATCCGCGGATGGCCTGTTGTACTTCGCATCGGAACTCAAGTCTCTGATGGTACTTGCGGATATCGAGCGTGAAATGGATCCGCAAGCGATTGAAGATTATTTCACCTTTGGTTATGTGCCTGAGCCGCGAACGATTTATGCTGCGGTCAAGAAGCTCGAGCCCGGTGCGGCGCTGTTGGTGGCTCGCGGGAAGCCTGTACCGGAGCCACGGCGTTATTGGGATGTGTCCTTCGCGGCGCGGTCCGACGAAGCCGCCATAAGCCAAGCTGATATCGAGGCAGAATTGCGGGAGCGTTTTCAGCATTCGGTGCGGCAAATGCTGATGTCCGATGTGCCGCTGGGTGCGTTTTTGTCCGGCGGTGTGGACTCCAGCGCGGTCGTGGCCATGATGTCCGAACTGAGTCAGGAACCGGTCAAGACTTGCGCCATTGGCTTTAGTGAGCCTCGTTACGACGAGTCGACGTATGCGGCCCAGGTAGCTGAACTCAAGCAGACTGACCACCACCAAAAAATTGTTGAAGCCGCCGACTATTCGCTGCTCGAGCGTTTGATCGGTATTTATGATGAACCCTATGCCGACAGCTCGTCCATTCCCACCTACCGCGTGTGTGGTTTGGCCAAAGAAAAGGTCACGGTGGCCTTGTCAGGCGACGGTGGCGATGAGAATTTCGCTGGGTATCGCCGGTATCGACTATTCATGGCGGAAGAGGCGGTGCGTTCACGGCTACCCCTGGGCATGCGCCGGGCAATTTTCGGTCCCCTCGGCCGTTACTATCCGAAGCTAGACTGGGCGCCGCGGTTTGTGCGTGGTAAGACGACTTTCCAAGCCTTGGCCCGCGACAGTGTCGCCGCGTACTTGCATGGTGTGTCTTACTTGGGCGATGAGCTTCGCGTACAGATGTACAGCGATTCATTTAAACGGCAGTTAGCAGGTTACCGGTCCATCGAAGTGTTCCGCAGGCATATGGAGAGCTGCCCGGTAGATGATGCGCTATCCCAAGTCCAATATCTCGATTTCAAAACCTATTTGCCGGGCGATATTCTGACTAAAGTGGACCGGGCGAGTATGGCGCATAGTTTGGAAGTTCGTGTGCCCTTCCTGGATCACGAATTTGTTGATTGGGTGTCGGGAATTCCGGCGCGCCTAAAGCTAAAGGGCGGCGACGGTAAGCATATACTCAAGTCTGCGTTGGCTGATGCACTCCCTCGGGAGATTCTCTACAGAACAAAGATGGGCTTCGCCGTACCGCTGAGCGCGTGGTTTCGCGAGTCGCTAATTCCTGAAATTGAACGGGTTGTGAGTAGCGACCGACTGGCACAGACCGGCATTTTCGATATGGCATTTTTACAACGACTTGCTCATGAGCACACCACGGGGCGCCGCGATCACGGCTCGATTCTGTGGGCACTGCTGATGTTTGAAGGGTTTCTGCGACAGTCCATGGAGCCGGTGTCTGGATGACGCGAATAACAGGCGTGTTTACCCGCTACCCGTCCGAGGATTGGCGCCGTGACTGAGTACGCGCTGCGTTTGTTGAGCTTTTCTAGCTTGTTTCCAAACCCGGTGCAAACACGCCACGGTATTTTTGTGGCCGAACGGCTAAGGCAACTGGTGGCCACCGGTGAGGTCACCAGCAATGTCGTGGCACCGGTGCCCTGGTTTCCCTTACGTTGGGAAAAATTCGGGCGCTATGCGGAATTTGCCCGCGTGCCGCCGACGAGTGACTATCAGGGTCTATCCGCGCTTCATCCCCGCTATCCGGCCTTGCCAAAAATCGGCATGAGCATAGCGCCGGTGCTACTGGCCGCCGGTGTACGGCGCGTGATGCAGGCCGAGGCAGCGCGTGCCGACATCATTGATGCACACTTTCTCTATCCGGACGGCGTCGCTGCAGTGATCTTGGGCCGGGCCCTGGGCAAACCGGTGGTCCTGACGGCACGCGGTTCCGACGTCAATCAATTTGGTGAATTTTGGATACCTCGGCAGTGGCTACGGTGGTCGGTACGGCAGGCGAATCATGTGTTCACGGTATCAGCAGCTCTGCGGGAGCGATTGTTGGGTCTTGGCGCTCCGTCCGAGGCCGTAACCGTTGCGCGGAACGGCGTCGATTTGCAGCGCTTTGCGCCGATGAATCGTGATACCGCGAGAAAGGAACTGTCTTGGGCGTTGGGAGAACGTCACTTTTTGTCCGTCGGTAACCTGCTAGAGCTAAAGGGGCATCATGTATTGATTGAAGCCTTGGCGAGCATGCCCGATGCTCGATTAGTGATCGTTGGCGAGGGGCCAATGAGACCAAAGTTGTTGGCCTTGATTGATCAACTTGATCTCGCCGGTCGCGTACAGCTAAAGGGGATTGTTTCGCAGGCAGAACTGCAAACCTACTATGCCGCTGCTGATCTGACCCTGCTGGCCTCCAGTCGTGAAGGCATGCCGAATGTAGTCCTTGAGAGTCTGGCTTGCGGAACCCCAGTGCTTGCCACGGCGGTTGGCGGTGTGCCGGAAATTCTCAATAGTGGCGCTGCCGGAGGGCTGGTGAGTGAACGCTCCGCGGAAGCTTTTTGTGCGGCCATCAAGGCGCACTTTAGTGCTCCGCCAAGCCCGCAAGCGGTACGCCGCCACGCGGAGCAGTTTGCTTGGCAGCCTATTGTGACGGAACAGCTAGCGAAGCTGCGGGAGATCGTCCGGGGCGACCGTGACGAAATTGATCAGGTAAACGAAGATGTCATCTAGTGCGAAATCCTTATTATTCATTTCGCCGACCTTTCTATATCCCGTCGATACCGGCGGACGCATTCGCAGCACGCAGATATTGCGTGGTTTGCAAGGCGGTGCTTTCGACCTCATCTTGGGTTCACCCGCGACCGCGGACGATCTGCGGCGGCATGAGACCGATATGCAGGCACTGGCAGCGCGCTATTTTCATTGGCCCATTGTTCCTCGCAACGCTTGGTTTCGCTTGGCACGAATGCGGTATTTGCTACACCACTTGCCGATTCCGGTTGCAACGGACTATTCGCCGATTGCCGCCGGTCAAATTGCGGATGAGCTGGCGAAGAAGCCAGCGGTTACCGTATTTGATTTTCCCCATGCCATGGTTTTGGCCCCGGAAAAAATACCCGTCCCCATGGTGCTATTCACCCACAACGTCGAAGCTGAAATATTCGCTCGCCACGCCAAGCTCGCAAGCGATCCGATTCGGCGGGGCATCTGGCGAAATCAACATCGCAAGATGCAAGCATTTGAGCAGCGCGTCGTCAAACAGGCGGATGTGGTGATTGGTGTGTCGGCCCGTGATTGTCGCTATCTAGAAGAGGCTTACGGTGCGCGACGCACGGTGGTGATCCCCACCGGCACGGACGTGGATTTCTTTGCCTACGCCCCTCCCGCGGACAACAAGACTGCGGTTTTTTGTGGATCCATGGATTGGATGGCGAATATCGAAGGCATTACTTGGTTCATGGACGAAGTTTGGCCTCTAGTGCAAGCCGCCGAGTCCGCGGCCCGCATGCGGGTTGTCGGCCGCTCACCGCCGGCTAAGCTGGTGCAGCGCGCCGAGCGGTTTGGCGATCGCTGGGAGTTTACCGGTTGGGTCGACGATGTGCGTCCCCATGTGCAAGCTTGCAGTGCTTTCGTAATCCCCCTGCGCGTGGCCGGTGGTACGCGATTAAAGGTTTTCGAAGGCATGGCCATGGGCACGCCCGTTGTTTCCACGGCTATTGGCGTTGAGGGGCTTCCTTTGGAGCCGGAAAAACACTTTCTGCAGGGCGATTCCGCCCAGGAACTAGCGGATTCAATCCTACGGGCGCTCAGAGACAGGGAGCTAGGATTGCGCTTGTCCCGGGCGGGTCGTCAGTACGTTGAAGAGCAGGCGTCTTTTCAGCGTGCGGCCACGGTTTTTGAGGACGCATGCTTAAGCGTGACTTAGCGTCGAGCGGGTGCGGGTGAATCTATTGCTAGCGGCCTTTACTCGGCGGGCTGACGGCCATCAACTGCTGAACCCACTGCAAGGTTTGTTGACTCACCTCGCTTGTCCATTCGGGTTTCGAAAACGTGTGGTCCGCATCGGGAAGCTCACATAGCGTGATTGAGTCGGCAGCCAGGGCTGCTTTCCAGGCTTGTGATTGTTTGGCCGTATTGCGGAACGTGGCCGCGGTTAAGTCTTCGCCGCTTAGAACGACTAAGACCGAGCCATGAAAGGCCGCCAATTCCCCGGCGAGTTCTTCGGCCAATAGTGGTTCCGCATCATCGAGGCTGGCGTTGTCGCGGGCGCCGCCGGCGATCACCATATACAGGCTGTCGCGAACTTCACGCCAAGTCTCGCGTATCTTAACTTCGCCGAACAATAATCTTTTCCAGAAAGCGCTGCTTGCCAAACGCCGGCGATAGTAGTGAGTGAGTAGCGAGCGAGCTTGCGCTTGTGGCGAGTTCAACCACGGGTTGAGCAACACCATGCCGGCGATACGCTGGTCGGTGTTGGCGTAAAGCAAAGCGGCCGCGGCGGCGTCGCACAGTCCCCAGATCACCACCTGCTCGATTTCGGGGTCGGCTTCCATCAAACCATTGACGGCCGTGCGCAGGTCATCATTAAGTGTATAAAAGGGCCGCGGCTCGCCTTCGCTATCGCCGATGCCCCGGTGATCGAAACGCAAGACCGTAATTCCGCCGGCGGCTAGGTCTTGTGCCAAGGAAACAAACTGCCGATGGCTGCCGGCGCGATACTGCGGTCCGCCGACTAAGACAACGACACCAAGCTGCCCAGGCGCCCTCGGACGATCGACAATACCCACTAGCGTTGAGCCATGACAGTCCATGGTAATCGCGCGACGGGTAACCCCGCTGCTAGGATCTAAGAACTCGTTCTGTTTCATCGAGAAGTACGGGGGCCGTAACGGTTTCCAATGTGCTCCAGAAGCGTGGCCCAGGCATCATTTTGAAATCAATGTTTGACTTTTGTGTTGCGAGGGTCGCAAGGGGGTGGGGCGAGGCTTGCGTGCGTTGGGTCTTGCTGCCTACCATCAATACATGCACTTGTTCGGCCATGTCCTCAAGCAAGCTGGACAGTTCAATACCGAAAATGCTGCCGGCCAGGCTGCCGCTCAGTTCGTAACCCGCGGCATGGATGCTCTCGCCGCGCAGCAGTGCCGCTTCTAATTCGTGCCGACTGCGAACGGGGCTCTGGCCGCTAAACTGGTCCGCGAGTCGGCGCAGTCGCAAGAAATCCGTCAACTGCTCCCGTCCTTGCATCAGTGGTTGCCAGAGGATGAGCTTGTCGGCCGGGTCGCTGCGTTGCAGGCTTGCTGCCAACAAGCCTCCAAAGCGCAAGCCTAGTAAGGCTTTCACCTTGCCCCGGCTAGCCGCCCAAGCGCGAGCGAGGGACACATCTTCTAGCCACCGGTCCCAATGGGCCTGGGTAAAGTCGCCGCTGCTATCCCCGGTGCCGAAGAGATCAATCAATATGCTGTTGATACCGATTTCCGCTAGGCGTTTGCCCAGCAAATGTAAGGTCCGCCGAGCGCGGTTCATTTCTTCGCCAAAGGGGGGCGCGATAATCACGAAATCTTCGCTTGCGGCGCTGGTCGGCAGGTACTCGATGATGTGCCGATAACCGCGCTTGGCTTTTAGAAAGCCCGGGCTGACTTCAACGGCCGCTTTGATGGGTCGATTCATGCGCGGCTAGTTGCGACTCGAAGAAGCGGCGCAAGCCCCCGAAGCTCTCGAAGATTTCAGCACTGATGTCATCTTCTTCTATAGGCCGGCCGATTTCCTCTTCCATCGCCATGACAACGGCGGCGATTGTCATGGAGTCTAGTTCCGGCAGTGCGCCCAGCAATGGCGTGTCGTCGTTGAATTCGATCTTCCGCTCTCTAAGACCCAGAGCTTCATTCAGGATTCGCGTCAGCGCGAGCGCTGACATGCTGTCGACGTTGTCAGGCATGGAGTTCTTCAAACAGATCATTTACTGCCACCTTCGCGGGCCGTTGCCCAGGTTGTATAGGTTTTCCCAGTAAAATTCTGTAGTACACCTAACAATCCTGCAAAGTTGATCAAGCAAAGGTAGTAGGGCGCGGACATCCAGACCGGCGCGGGGCGACCCCGACGCTCCATAATCATGCCGCCCGCGGCCAATAGGTAGAAGGCAAGCTGCGCCAGCAGGATGTACCGGTAAATGGGTCCCCTGTCCAGTACCAATAGATTGCTAATCAAAGCGCCGATCATGAACAGGCCGATGAACCAGCGTAGCAGCTTGTGCGAGATCAGCTGCAGCGCAAACCAACCATGGCGCCAGGGGTTGAGCATATGGCTGAGTTTGAGTGTCGCTCGCCAGGCGCGGTTGACGATCCGGACTTTGCGGGAGAATTCCTTATCCGTCGAATCAGCGCTGTGTTCATAGCAGGCTGCGTTAGGTTCGTAGATATTTCGGTAGCCCGCACCGACAACGCGCAGTGGCAGTATGAAATCCGAAAGGTCTGGAGCGTCTAGCGGCGTGAACAAATCCCGGCGAATAGCCAGTATGGCGCCATCGCCGCCGACCAGGGAGCCTACGCGGCTTTCTAGCTCTTTGATCATCAATTCGTAGCGCCAATAGAGTCCTTCATCCGTCGTATCGCCTGGTTCTGCGTCGAAATACTTTTGTTGGCCGGTAACCGCGCCCACGGAAGCATCGGCAAAGTGACCTGTCATGGCTGTCAGTGCATCGCGATCGAACATGGCATTGGCATCTGTAAATAGAATGACTTCACCAGTGGCCATTGTGACCGCCTCATTCAAGCCAAGGCTCTTGCCGCCGCGTTCTTGCAGTCTGAGTAACTTCACCTGTCTACTGGGAAAGTTTTTCACAATTTCATCGGTGCCGTCACTTGAGCAGTCGGACACAACGATCACTTCTAGTTTGTCTTCGGGATAGCGAAGCTGTATGGAGTTTTCGAGCTTTGATTGAATGACCGCCGCTTCGTTATAAGCTGAGATGACTAGCGTGACGGCAGGTTCGTAGTCGTCTGGAGCAATGCTCGCCCGCCGCGGAAATAGGCTGCCGACGACGAACAATAGCAGTGGATAACCGACATACACGTAGGCGGATACGATCAAGCAGAACCAAAGTAAGAATTCCATGGGTATTTTTTTCGATGATCCTGTTGCGTTCGATCCCAGCTGCGCCCAAGTCGCTCATGTCCGTTGGCCACGGTTGAAATTGGTCAATGAGTTCAACGGGTTGGTTTAGAGGCGTATATTAGCTGGCGCATTGCTGGTATGACCACATTGCGGTTCACTATTTGCCCGTGGCGAGAGATTCGCGCCGGGCATTCGTCACATTTCTGGCGTCGCTGTGGTTCATTTTCCGCTCGCCGCTGTGCGGGTGCGGTATGCTCGACGCATGCGTTCACCGAACTCGCGTAAGGGCACCTCGATGGTTCTCGGCCTAGCCGCCTTGGTTGGTGCCGGCTTGCTGCTGCTCAATTTAATGGGTGCTTCGTGGATGTCCTTGCGTGCGCCTGGTATTGATGACTATGTCGATTTTGCGGGTACGCCCACGCTTTCTTATGCCGCAGCAACTCGGCGCTTAGACGCGACCGAAGTGCTCCCCACGCTAAGCTCCCTGTCGGCGGTTACCCGGGTGTTTCATGAAGCGATGGTACACATGGATCCAAAGGACGTAGAAATAGCGGGCCCCCGGCGGCTGCAAATGACCATACCGATTTGGGAGAACTTCATTCTCTATGTGCTGAGTTTTCTGAAGCCGGATACCTACCAGGACTATGAATTTTGCAGTCATGAGCGAGCATTGGAACGGGGCTTGGGCCGTTGCGGCCAGCAATCGCTGGCTCTTGTGGACTTTCTTACCGAAAAGGGTATTAGCACCGGTTTCGTCGATCTCGGTGGGCATACCTTGGTGACAGCGCAGTTGGACACCGAAGATTGGGTCATGCTCGATCCGGACTACGGGGGTGCAATACCTTTCGATTTGGCGCGAGCCGAGGCGGAGCCGCGTGCTGTTCTTCCCTACTACTGGAACGATCAGGCGCGGCGCAGAAATTTGTACGCAGTATTTTCGCCTGCTAATAACTCAATTAGCTATGGTGGACCGTCGGCCCGTTGGGGTCGTGCCTGCCTGATAGAGCGTGTCGCTTATTTGCTGAAATGGCTATTGCCGATATTGTTGTTGTTGCCAGGCCTGTTTTGGTGGGCGCGCCGGCGCTTCGGATTGTTCTAGCGTTTCGGTTTCCTTTGCCGCAATCGCCGCCTTATCCGTAGCGCTTATCGAGAGTTCTCTTAAGGAGGCAAGCAGCGCGATTGTCCAAATGGCAATTTCAGCTTTGAAATAGTTCGAAAACATACCCGACGCAAGAACCAGAGCAAGAGCTCCACCTAACGCCATACGGTAACTCGCAAGGTCGCGGGGTAGTTCCTTTGCATCCAACTTCTTGATGAACCACGCCGTGTTGGCGATCCATATCATTAGGCAAAGATAGATGATCGCACCGGGTAAGCCCTGATCCACCAGTATCGTCAGATAAGTATTGTGTGAGGAGCGAGCCAGACCTTCACCGTGCCTGTTCTTGGTCAAGTACTCATCATCAAGAAACTGACCACTCAGCGTTCGAGTACCGCGATGTCCGGTACCAAAGGGGTTGGCCTTAAATATCTTTAGTTGCGCCTCTGCCAGGGCCAGACGTATGTTCACCGAACTGTCCACTTCCTCGACATTTTCCGTGGCTACGAGGATGGTTTTGAGTCGTTCGATAAAGTCGGGCGGTGACAAAATCAGAAACAGCGTGACCGCCAGGCCGCCTAAAGTAAAGAAGAAAACTTTAATACGGGGGGGTCTGAGCACGACGGCCGCGATTGCGCCCGCGACGAGGCCCACGAACGCGCCGCGGCTTTGCGTCAAGATCATCGCATTCAACGCAAAGGGTAGCGTCGCTAGCATCAGCCCGCGTATATACAAACCACCACGAATCATCAGGGCGGCGCCAAAAATAGCACCTGTGGCGACGTGCATGCCGAAGGTGTTTGCATCGCCAATCCCCGGGCCGCCCATGCCTTCAAGCCGCCCTGATACGGTGCGTCCATAGGCAAGCCAGCCCAAGTAAAAGCAGCCGAGCACGTGCGCGATGAAAAAATTTCGGAATTCGATTTCGGTATCGACGAGACGATAGATTAGGTAGAAAAGCACCACGTACTTCGCATAGAGTTCCAGCCCCTCGGCGTGGAATTCGCCGGTGACAGCCCAAGCCGATTGCAGTGCCATCCAAGTGAGATAAGCCAGTAGAAGCTGAGCCGCTCCGGACCGGAACCAAGCCGGGCGATTTTCCTCCCCCGCGCGGAACAAAGTTGCAATCAGCGTGACGATGCCCGCGATCAATGCCCAGCGGAGGTCTGGTACCTCGTTGCGCCACCAGCGATCCGGGGGATGCATGTAAAAGGCAAACAGGTAGGCGTACAGGCCGTAGCGCGGGTGTTTGAACAGCGCGAGCAGCAGCCCGGCGGGATAAATGAGCAAGAAAACGGCGGCGGTTAATGACATGGGGGCATCACCGCTGGCGGAATCGTCGTGCCACTTGGGTAGTTGGGTTTTTCATTCACGCTGTTGCTGCTTGCCTGGTCCCAGCCGGTGGCGGACATGTTTCATCGAACCCCTATGTTAGCCCGGATACGTCGGTGTGGCGCGGAACCGATTCTCAGTCCGGGCGCGGCTACCGTCTTCGCTCATGCTAGACAGCCGAACTCCGCCGGATGTGGCTGCGAGGCTTGTTATTGCTTGATGAGCAGGTCCCGCGCCTGTGTGGGCGTCACGACCTGACCGTTCAACTCGCCGAGAAAAAACTCAAGATAATTACGGATATTCACCAGAAATTCGTCCACCTGCGCCGGCGACCGGGTGTAGCTGGTGCAGCCCGGCTTTAGGCTGGGAGAATGAAAGCTGTAGCTGAACACACGGATACCTCGTCGCAGAAGATCGCGGGTGAAAGCGCAATTTTCGTCAAGGCTGTAGCCCTCTGGTGAAAGCCGCGTTTGGTGGGCCAGACCTAGCCGAGACAAGATGCCGCGCCATCTCAAGCTTTGCAGCAGGGGTTGGGCGCCCATCGCATAAGCGGTTGCCGCCCAGCCGGGTCCTAGCAGGCCGCTAAAGCCGCCGGTGGTTGGCAGGTGCAAGATTTGTTCTGCAGCGATGTCTCGGTAGGGTGCAACCGGGTGATGGGTAAAATCAGGCCCCCCATCTTTGGAGAAGTTAAATCCCGAGGCGATGCTCAAATCGACTTCGAAGCCTGCCTCGATCAATATTTGTGCCGTATTCGGGCCGATGCCATAGCGTCCCGCCTTATAGCTGATGGGCCGCGCGCCGAAGTTGGTCTCAATGCAGTCGCGTAATGCCAGGCACTTGGCTCGTTCCAGTTTAGGATCGAGATTGCCAGGGTAAGAATTATGGGCATTGACGGTTTCGGTAAACGGCGGATTGACCCAGGGATGTAAATGAGCACCAATTTCGCAGCGCCCATCCGCGGCAATGGGACCTAAGGCATCGATGCCGCCGGGCTGGCTGCAAATTGGGTAATCGATCACATAGCACGGGGCGATACCAAGGTCATCGCAGATGGACTGAAATCTATGGATCTCCGCGATGGCTGAAATTTGTGTGGCTTCTCGGTGGAACCCCTTGCCCCAGGCAAACTCTTCTTCGGTGTCAATCACCACCATGAGTACTGGTGGATGGGCTGCGGGTAGTTGAACGAATTCCCGGCTCATGGCGTTTCTATCGTTGTTAGGCACGGCTGAGTTTGAGCTTAGCATGGGGGTGAATAGGGCGAGTTCACCCAGGTCACAGATCCGCGCATCATCCATAGGCAAGCATCGGTCGCATTGCTATAGTGATTGTGCTTTCTTGGTTGCACAAATGGCATGATCTTGTTTGCGAAGCTCCATGGGCGTCTTATCAAAGTAAGCCATGCTGTTGCCGCGACTGCCCTGACCCTTGGAGTTTTCGCAGCTGCGGGTGAGTGGTTTTATCGCCAGGTCCAGGGGCTCAATGTCATCCACGGCTGGCTTGAATTGGTTTATGCCTTGATCGGTCTGGGTGTCGCGTTCTGCTTGCCCTCAGCTTGGTATTTTCGCGGCGAAGCGAGCGGCAGAAATAATCTGATTGGTATCACCGCTGCGTTCGGTCTACTCGTCAGTTTAATCTTGGGTCTGCTGTTGCTAGATTTTTCCGCGGCATCTTCGGCTTACTGGGTCGGTTGGTCTCTATCCACGCCTGTGTTGGCACTGACCATCGCCATGCTGCTGTGCTGCCTGAGTTGCTATCTCGCCATCAACTATTCTGGCCGAACGGCACTGCAGTCTGCGGATGCCGGTATCGATTTCGACGAAGACCGCTTGTCGAGCCAAAATATTCGCGTCACAAATCATGCCGATTCACCGGATCATTCAACGCTGTTCCCGCTATTGCTCATTCCGGTATCCCTGGCCATGCTGGTTATTGCCGGTCCGGCGGACGAGGCCTGGTACTCGATTGCCGTGCAGATTACTTGGAATTTGCTTTCCGGCACTGACTTCGCGGCGGCAATTTTCCTACTGTCGCTGTTTAGTTTGTGGTGTGTGCTTGAGCCCCGTTTGGTTCAAGTCGCGAAGCTTACACACACCGGTCACCATCCGATTACTGACGGAGATATCGAATTGAGTCCTTGGCAGGGCGTCGCGTCACTATTGCTCGTCCTCAGTCCCGTCGGCTCGCTAGTGCTGTTCGCCGGACTGGTGACGGGTGTTGAGTCAGGTCGCTTGTGGGCGGCTATGTTGTTCGCCTGGGCAGGATTGATCGTGTTGATGTTGGTTTTTCGCGCGCGCGAGGAAAAGTCCGCACAAACCTCCGGCGTGACGATGGTATCGCGGATAGTGAGGGTCGTTGTTCCCGCAGCCCTGGTCGTCGTCGTTCTTCTAGTGCTTAGAGGTTTGGGTCGTCCGGTGGAGATGGCTGCTGTGGCTTTGCTGATGAGCGTGCTGTGCCTACTGGTCATGCAGGGGCCAAGATTGACTTGGCAGCGCCTTGAGTCCGCTAGCGCTTTTGCGTACGCCTTGCTGGGCCGATTTGCCCTGTGGGTGATCGCAGCCGTCTTATTCTATTCCGCTTGCGGCTTGACGGGCCTGCAAGCTTTCTTGGCCCAGCAGCTGCTCGATTTTGGCGCGTCGATAACGGCGCTGGCCTTGGCGATCGCTTGCTTGATTTTGGTATTGGCGAGATGGTTGGCACCCGCGCCACTACTTGTCCTTGCCTTGGCCTTAACTTTGCCATTGTTGAGTTTTGCCGGATTCAGTTCGGTAGGGCTGGCAGTATTTTTTCCGTTAACGGTTGCACTAGGCTGGCAGCTACGCGCGAGCTTACAGAGCCTGCAGTGGCAGGCGTGGCTGATAGTGGCGTGGCTGTTGTCGATATTGATGGCGCTAATCATTTGGCCCGACACGGCGCTGAGATTTGCGCGGTCGATTGCGTTTTGGTGATGGTGGGCAGTAATCAAACCATGCGGGCATTGAGCGCTGCTGTCTATCTGGGCTTGGCGGTCTTGTTCGCAGTGTCGATGTGGATATTCGCTGGTCAAGTTGCCGATGAACAACGTGGATCATCAAAGATGTCGCGTCACTGGACCGACAGCTTGGCAGTTGGGCGTTGGGTCGAGCTCAGTCCTGCCGGAACGCAATTTCCCGCCTATCGATGGACGCACTCTGGTGCCGTTTACGATCCGCGACGAGACGGTCTGCTCATGTACGGCGCCGATTCCCATCGAGTGAGTTTTGACAATGCCGTCTATGAATTGCGCTTGCAGGACCTGCACTGGGAACGACATCAAGCCGCATCGCCGCCTTACTCACTGCGCACTAACCGCGATGGTTACCGGCTTGCCGGAATCGCCCAGCGCCAGACTTGGCCGATGCACGCTTACGATAGCTTGGTTTACGACCCCAAAGCTGATGCCCTGCGAGTGTTTTCCGGTGCTAAACATAGCTTTCTGCCGGCCCCGGGGGCGCAGCTGGATCCTGCTTGGAGCTACCGTTTGGCGGATAGAGCCTGGCAGCTAGATGCTGTAGACGCCGACGGCCTGCCAAATTTTTTCGCCACCGCGGTCACCTACGATCCGGCGCGCGATACGATCATCGGCTACGCATCGCTGACGGATTCACAACCGTTTTTGGCCTTGGCGACTGAAGATGAGGTTTCGCGTCACGGTGTGTGGGCACTGGGACCGGCGCGAGACCAGTGGCGTTTGGTGAACCCCGATGCGCATCATTGGGGATGGGTTAATGCCGAGTTCGACACCCGTCATGGTGTGCTATTGATTTTTGGCGGTGATCCGAGCTCGTCGGACGTCTGGGCCTATCAACCCGCCCTGGACCGGACTGGTTTGGGCGGCCAATGGTTGCGGCGTTCACCTGCCGGTGATAGCTGCCCGGGTGCCTACTATTTTCCGGCAGCGTACGATTCGAAACGTGGTAAGACGCTGGTTGTGTTACCGGATGGTAAGACAACCAGCATCAGCTGCTTGTACGACTACGGTATGAATGCATGGCAACGCTTGCCGAACGCTGATTTGCCCCGCCTAGGCTTGAATTACACGATGGTTTATTCGTCGGCCCAAGATGTCTTTATATTAGTGGGGGGAAGCTTTTTTAATCGCGTACCCACGCGTGTCTGGGGCCTTAAGCTTGCTGATCAAGACACCGAAATACCCTAGTTGTGGTCCCGCGCGCTAGCCCACAAGTCGACATCTATTCCGCCCTGGATGCATTGCCTGCGGATGTTCTCGCGGCATTGCAAGAAAAACAAGCCGCCGGTTTTTTCAATAGTTTGGCTTGGTTCGAAGTTTTGCTAGCGACGGGCATGAAACGCGAGCCTGAGCTGAATATCTACGTGGCGCGGGACAAGGCTATGGGCACGGGAATCATCCTGTTGGCCCAAGCTGGCGACCATGGCAGAGAGCTGAGTAGCCTAACGAATCACTATTCCATTAGTTTTGCTCCGGTTTACCTGGGCGATGAAGATAAAGCCTTGCCATTGCTGCAAATACTCTGCGCCCATCTCTATGCCGAGACGCCAAGCTGGGTACGCATAGACCTGCGCTGCCTGCGCGTCGACCGACCCGCCACCTTAGCGCTGCGCGCTGCTTTGTCGGACGCGGGTTATCGTGTTGATACTTTTTATCAGTATGCCAACTGGTACGCGCAAGTTGAGCCGTTTCGCTATCGCGATTACCTGTCGGCGCGACCCTCGCGTTTACGAAATACACTATCGCGTAAGCACAAAGCGGCGACGAAGAAGTACCGTGTCACGGTTACCGTGCATACTGAGCCGGGCGCCGAACTAGATGCGGCCGTTGAGGCATTTCAGGCGGTTTATGCACGCAGTTGGAAGGGCGCGGAGCCAAGCCCCGATTTCATGCCGCGACTCATCCGCGATTGCGCGGCTTTGGGTATCGCGCGTCTGGGTACACTGCGCTTGGATGATGAAATCGCGGCGGTGCAGTTTTGGATAGTGCAGGGGAATGTTGCTGTCATTTACAAACTTGCCCACAGGCCACAATTTGAAACCTTGAGTCCGGGTTCCCTGCTGACCGCGGAAATGTTTAAGTACACCATCGATGTCGATGGCGTGTCGGAAATTGATTTTGGTATCGGCGACGAACCCTACAAGCGCGATTGGGTGGATCAGCAGCGTGAAATGGTGGGTATTGAGGCCCTGAATACCGGTACCTTGCTCGGTCTTGCCAGCTGGCTTCGTCGCAGCCTGCGCAATATGCTGAGGCGTTTGGGTATAAAGCAATACCGACCCGTGAGGCTGCCGTAACGACTACAGACCGGAGTCTCTTACACGGAAGCCCGATGCCGTCTCAGAAGCCACCACAGTCGGGTGCTAGAATCGCGGCCGGAAAAATCCATGGCTAAGCTCAAACTCAGTTATCCCGTCTTTCGGCACGCTCCCGCTGTAACCTGCGGCGCTGGCGCGCTGCGCGCCGTGGGCAGCCTGGCGGACCTAGAGCAGACCGCGTTTTTGACCAGTGGGCACGCGGCGGTCCACGAGGCGCTGGGCGTGGCATTGATGAAGTCCAAGCAATCTTGGCCACCGCTCCTATGGCACCAGAAGCCGGCTGGTGAGCCAGTGGCAGAGGCCGTTGCGGCGGCCGCCGAGTTTATTTCGGCGGCTCGTCCGAAGCGTCTGGTTATCGTCGGCGGCGGATCAGTCCTGGATTGGGCACGGCTTGCCTGCCTGCGGTCAATGGGCCTACTGGATTTGGCCACCGGGAAGCTAATGGATAGCCCATCGGCCCCGGAGCGGCCGGCGCTGGTATTGGCACCGACCACGCCCGCCACCGGAGCCGAAGCCGGCGACGTCGCCGTTTACCAGTTGGCTGACGGGCGCAAAACTGCGGTGGTATCGCCCTTGCTGATGGCGGATCAAGTCATTTTAGACGGCAACTGTTTGCAGGCCATGGCTAAGCCGCAGCTTGCCGCCTCTCTCTGCGATGCCTTAAGTCATGCTCTGGAGGCGAATTTGTCCCTAGTGCCCCTGCGGCTGGGCAAGGAAGCGGGGCTGAGCTGTTTGCGCATCATCACTAACAGCTATGCCCAAGAGCCGTCCTCTAGTCAGCGTCAGGCCTTTATGGAAGCGGGGTTTTTGGGTGGTATTGCGGCGGCGAATTGTTCCGTGGGCATTGTGCACGCCTTTGCCCACAGTATGGCAGTGCGGGGCTTATCCCATGCCCTGGGCAATGCTTGCGCACTGCCCGCGGGATTGATGTTCAACGCTGACACAGCCGCCATGTCGCACTTGCTAAAGGATTTGCAACTCCATGATGTTGTCGCGCTGTTAGATTGTATTCAGCCGATTATTAATGATGCCTTGCCAAGCGTGCAGGCGCAGGCTTCGCTAAAGGGGCTCGGCGACGCCGCCGTTCGTGGGGAGGTAGCACAGTACATGCTCAGTGATGTGGCCATCAGGTCAAATCCCCGTCGACCGGAACTGGCCGACCTGGAGCAGTTTTTGTCGTCGGTCGTTGAGACGGTTGCTGGACATTGAGGGGGCACTTTCTCGACTGGCTCGAATCGGCTGCTGGGCACGGCCTGGCCGTTGCGGATGATGAACGCGAACTCAACTACGCCGATCTAATTTCCAGCGCGCAACTTATCGCGCGCGCGGCGCGCAGCGAGTACGGTGCGGGTCGCTATGTCCTATTGCCTGCTGAACGCGATGTAGATTTTTTGCGCGCCCTCTGCGCCATCAGCTACAGCGGCAACATTCCCGTGCCCATTGATCCGCAAGCCCCGGCAGTGAGCATCGAAAATCTTGGCAGGACCTGTGGGGATTGGGTGCTTTGGTCCAAGGCGTTGGCGGCGGATGAATCAGCCGCTGCCCTGGATGCCCGGGACCCCAATTTGCCCGCCCTGATTCTATTTACATCAGGCACTAGCGGGATGCCGAAAGCTGTCGTCATTTCGCAAGCCAATTTGGCGCATTCTGCCGGCGCGATTTCCCGCTACTTAAACTACCGCGAGAATCCGTCCGCAGCCGTCGTGTTGCCGTTGCACTACAGCTATGCCTTGCTATCGCAAATTTTTTGTATGTTGAGTGTTGGGGGGCTGAGCCGCATCTTCGCGAGTTTCCGCAATCCGCTGAAATTCGCCAAGCAAGTTGATGCACTCAAACTGCAGACGTTTTGTGGTGTGCCATCGACTTATCAAGCGCTGTGCTTGGTTCGCCGCATGGCGGAATTTGAAATGCCGACGGTAAAAACCATTTGCTCAGCCGGCGCGGCCATGGATCGAACTTTATTGCCGGAGATCCGCACAATTTTTCCTGCGGCCCGGTTCTTCGACAACTACGGTATGACGGAGGCGACACCGCGTATTAGCTATATCGCCGACGACGATCCACGGTTTTCGGAGCCGACCTGCGGCAAAGCCATCGACGGTCTTGAAATTCGGATTCTTGATGAAAAGACCCACGCAGCTTTGGGTGATGATGAGGTAGGGATTGTCGCGATACGTGGCGGAAATGTTTTTTCCGGCTATCTCAATGACATTGACGCCACTCAGAAATCCTTTACTGAAGACGGCTTCTTGCTATCGGGAGATTTGGGCCGCTTGCGCGGCGGCTACCTGTATATCGAGGGCCGCAGGGACGAAGTATTCAATGTTGGGGGCGAGAAAATTTCGCCCCTGGAGATCGAGCGCGAGCTGGCTGAGCATCCGGCCATCGAAGCCGCGGCCGTGAGCTACTTGGAAGATCCCGCTCGAGGCCTGGTGGTTGCTGCCTATTTGCGGCTCAGAGACGCGATAAATCGCAAAGATTTGAATCAATTCCTGGCCTTACGCTTGCCACCCGTTAAGATTCCTGCTCGCTATTTCAAAGTCGAGGAATTTCCCCTAACCGGGAACGGTAAACTCCAGCGTGCCCGTCTGTCACCGGACGACGCTGGCTTAGGTGTCGAGGAACTCGGCTGAGTATGAATTCTTGCTGAACTATGACCGAATTGGACCCACAAGAGCTGTTCATTGACGGTGCTGAGCCCTACGGCCTAGATGCCACGACGAAGCAGGCCTATCTCATGGATCAGCTCGCCGCGTTACGGGATTTTCACCGCGCCAGGTGTGCCGGCTATGCGCAGCTATTGGCGGATTGGGAGACAGACCATTTCCAAGCGGGCGAGCGCATCGAGGATTATCCGTTTATTCCTGTTTCCGTGTTCAAAGAGTATGAATTGAAATCCAGCGACCAAGATTTGGCGGTGGTGAAATCCTCCGGGACAACATCGCAACAGTCCTCCAAGATATTCACAGACAAGGCCAGCCGTAAACGACAAGCCCGTTCGGCCAATGCCATCTTGGCTGATTTCATTGGTGCGCAGCGGCGGCCCTATTTGGTTTTTGATTTGGAGTCTACCGTTCGCGGTACACAAGCCTTTAGCGCTCGCGGTGCCGCGATTATGGCCTTGGCCCATATGGCATCGGAGTTTCATTTCGTCATGCGTGAAGGGCCCGCCGGCTTAGAGCTGGATGAACCCGCCTTGCGCAAGGCCATTGACGTCATTGGTGATCAAGCGTTTATCGCCTATGGGTTCACCTTCATTCTGTATCAAGCGCATCAGCAAATGCAGAAACTAGATTTGCCGCCGGCCCATCCCGATTCAGTTTTCTTGCACAGCGGCGGCTGGAAGAAACTGGTTGACCTGGCCGTGGATAAACCGATCTTTAATGCCACGGTGGCCAAGCCTTGGCAATTGCCGGCCCAGCAAGTGGTGGATTTTTACGGCGCCGTTGAGCAAATCGGTATGCCTTACCCCGACTGCAGTGCGGGCTTTAAGCATGTGCCTTATTGGGCGGATGTCATTACGCGGCAAGCGGACAGTTTGGCGCCGACAAAAATTGGCGAAGCCGGGCTCATCCAGTTACTTAGTTGCTTGCCCCTGTCAGCGCCTAACCACAGTGTGCTGACGGAGGATTTGGGCCGGATCGCTATGCTGGACGGCTGCAGCTGTGGCCGCTCGGGTAAGGCCTTTACCTTTGAAGGTCGCGCGCCGCGCTCGGAAATTCGAGGATGCAGTGATGTTGCCCGGCGTTGACCTCAAATGGCCGGCGAATGGGGGCGAAGATCTTGAGGGGGTCCTCGAAAAATTTGCCTTGCCGCCTAGCGCCCAGACGAGCTTCACCGCGCGTTTGGAAGCCCTAACGGGTCTCTCGAATGCAATTTTGGCCGGTGACGCCGGGCTGCGCGCCGCGGTGCCGGTGGAAGGCTTGGCTTTTTTGAGCGCCTTTTTGCGTGAGGACAACCTGCGCAGTTTACTGGGACGTGAAGTGGCTGACTTGCGCGCTTTGGAGCAGTTCACGCGCATTGGTTCGCGTAAGAGTTTGCGCGTCGTGCCCCGCGGTTTGGTGTGCCATTGGGTTGCCGGCAATGTGCCCCTGCTGGCGGTATTTTCATGGGCCATCAGTGCGGCCCTGGGGAATCGAAACGTGCTGCGCTTGAGTTCGCGCCAGGGTGATGTGATGTCGCCTTTGCTGGCGGCCGTGGCTTGCGCCGGTGAGGCGGGCCGCGAAATGGCCGAGGAAACCTTGGTGGTTTCCTTCGATCGTGAAAATACCGCGGCCCATGAGAGTTTGAGTCGCCTGGCCGATGCGCGCATTGCCTGGGGTGGTCGTGAGGCCGTGGACGCTATTCGTGATTTGCCGGCCGACTGGGATTGCCAGGACATCGTATTTGGTCCCCGTGCCAGCATGGCGGTGATCGATCCCGCGCAAATTTCCGCATCCGCTATCGGTCGACTAGCAACAGATGCGGCTGTTTTCGATCAATTGGCGTGTAGCTCGCCGCAATGTATTTTTGTTCGCGGCGCAGTGGGCGATGCCGGCTTCGACGAGTTTGTCAGCGACTACTCACAGGCCTTCGCCCAGCAAAGCGCTAGTTTTGTTCGGCACGATTTAGATTTTGCGGAGACGTTTCAAATTAGTTTGGATCGTGCCAGGGCGGTGCTCGATGGGGGCCGGCTACGGCGCGATGCTGAGACCCAGTGGACGGTGGCGGTCTTGAACGAGCCGAACGATAACATCGAGTGTTCCAATCGCTTTGTGCAAATTATTCCCTACGCTGATTTGTCGGAGATCTATTCGCATATACCCCGCAACGTGCAAACCTGTATCTTGCAGTTGGCGTCGGCAGATGCCGAGAAGTTTAGCGAGGCCGCCGCCCATTTCGGAGTTTGCCGATTTCCGGCCCCAGGGGAGGGTAATCATTTTGAGAATCCCTGGGATGGCGTGGGGCTGGTGTCAAGATTGACACGGACGGTCATGCGCACCGAAGCTGCGAACAAGCGTTGATTGCATTTTGAGTAACTAGGTAGGTTTATGAGCGATATTTCAGATAAGTTGAAGGACTTGATGGCTGATCTCTTCAAGTGTGAAGTGAGCGAGCTAAGCGACGATACGGGTCCCGGAGATATCAATGGCTGGGATTCGCTCGGTCACGTGGCGCTGATGGCGGAAATTCAGACGCGCTTTGGTACTCACGTGCCGGTAGAGGATGCCATTGAAGTTGAATCCATCACCGATATCGTCGCCATTCTTGAGCGCTTGCAGGAGTCGCCTGAGTGAAGGTAGATGGTGCTCGCATTCTCATTACCGGTGGCGCATCGGGCATCGGTCTACACAGTGCTCGGCAGCTGGTTGCTAACGGCGCTAGAACTTGGTGTATCGACCGCGATGACGACGCGCTCGGCAATGCGCGTGAATTGACTGCCGCGGATGAATTCGCACCGGCGTTTATTTCGGCTGATGTTGGTTTGCCGGATGAAGTCGAACGCGCCGTGACCGATATGATGGCTGCCGCGGGTGGCATCGATGTGCTGATCAACAATGCAGCTGTGCTGCGTGACCAGACCTTGGTCTCTAAGTTAGGCAAGAATATCCGTCGACATTCGCTGGAGGATTGGCAAGAAACGCTAAATAGCAATTTGACGGGTTCCTTTTTGATGGCGCGAGCAGTAGCTGCACAGATGATTCGCACCAAGTCCCGGGGTTTAATCATCAACACCTCATCCGTGGTGCGGCCGGGCAACCCAGGTCAGAGTGCTTATGCGGCCACCAAGGCCGCCATTGATTCATTAACGGTGACCTGGGCCAGTGAGTTAGCACCCTACCGCATTCGAGTTGCCGCCCTGTCACCGGGTTTTGTAGAAACAGGCATGACGGCTAACATACCGTCACTGTTTTTGGATCAAATCAAGGCCGAATCGCCCGTGGGCCGCTATGGCAACTTGGATGAATTTGCCCACGGCTTACAATTTATCATCGAGAATGAGTATTTCGCGGGACGCGTGCTAGATCTGGATGGCGGTCTGCGATTCTGATCACGGCCCAATGGCCGCGGTCCAACGGCCAGGAAGTAGGGGGGTAAGCTGCTGTGGTCACTGATGCGCCGGTCCCTGAAAAAGGGCCTAGGGGTTTTATCGGCTATGCGGAGACCTTGGAGGACGAGGTCTACGATTTTCAAGTTTTGGCCTACCCCCATCGAACACCAGCGCTTATTTTGCCGAACTGGCGTTGGATGTTCGTTGAATCTGCGCGCAGGCTGGCTAGTCAGCCTTGGGTTTGGATGTACCGCAAGGCTCAGCACATCGTGGCTCATCAGGGCGCCATCCCCGTGCAATTAAAGTTGGGCGACCGCGAGCATTTGACTGGATGGTTTGTTGAGACCATGGCGGCGGAAGAGATTCGTGGCTCGCCCATCGGCCCAATGGTGATTAAAAAGGCCCTCGACGAGCTGCCCTTCAATTTATCCTTGGGGCAAACCGAGCAAATGCGCCAATTGCAATACGCCATGGGTTGGCAAAAGGTAAAAGATCTCAATACCTGGTTGTTTGTTACGGCTTGGGGTATGAATCTGCGCAGTCAGCTACCGCCAATTATTGCGCCATTGGCGGCGCTTGTGTTGGCAGCCTGGCATAAGCTGCGACTGTCTCGCCGTCAGCGACAATTTCGCGAACAAGGCTGGACGACTGAAATCATTGAATCATTCGATGAATGTCATGATGCGCTCTGGAAAGAAGTATCTGCTCAGTTCCCAGTCGCGGTGGTGCGCGATGCCAGTTACTTCAATTGGAAGTACGTGGACAGGCCGCAGGCCGAATTTACGCGTATCAACGTGCTGCGAGACGGACAACTGCGCGCTTGCGCAGTTGTCATGATGAAGGCGGCCGATGAGATTTATCAATATCCCCGTGGTTTTATTGTCGACCTACTGGTCGCACCGCGGGATGCGACCACGGTTTCGGCTCTGCTGGTAGCCGCACTGGATGTCTTAGCGGCACAGTCAGCGGTGACCGTGACCTGCCTATTAGGGCACGACACGCTGGAACAGTCGCTGAAAGATTTCGGCTTTTTATTCCGCGGCCCACGCCATCAGTTACTGGTATCAAGCGGTGACTTAAGCAGCGAAGATACCGCCTTACTGCTGGATCCATCAGCCTGGTTGGTGAGCATGGGCGATTCCGACGTAGATGCCTACGCCGGCTAGTCCGTAGGCCGACTGGGTTCTATATAAAGCGCTCGAAAATGTCCCAGGGAACATCGCCCAGTTGCTTGTCAGATCTGCTGTTTGCCACAGCACAGCGGGTGCCGGAGCGTGTTGCCGTGAGTCATGCTGGTGGGTCAATTGCTTATGGCGACCTGGCGGAGCAGGTTGCACGGTTAGCCGCGGGTTTAAGCCGCTTGCCCTTGGAAACGGGTGATCGTGTCGTCGTCTACGCACCCAAATCCATCGATACAGTGGCGCTGATGTTTGCCACAGCCATGGCCGGCCTAATTCTGGTCGTGGCGAATCCCTTGCTGCGTACGCGCCAAATGAGTCATTTATTGCGCGACAGCGGGGCGCGAATGTTGATTACTTCATCCGGACGGTTCGCGAGCTTGCAACCGGCTCTGGATGAGCTGCCGAGTATCGATATCGTCTGTTGCCTGGACGGGGCAGACCACGCGGCTCAAGCCAGGGCTAATGGGATTGTGTTCGCCAGTGTCTTGGAGTTGGCTTCGGCGTGCGTTACCGAACTTGCTCTTCCTGGTGCGCGCGACACTGCTGCCCTTTTTTACACGTCCGGCAGCACCGGCTTGCCGAAAGGCGTGATGGTGTCGCATGGCAATTTGGTGGCCGGCGCGCAGGCTGTGACTGGCGTCATTGGCAATGACGGCGATGACCGTCTGTTGGCTTTGCTACCGTTAAGTTTTGATGCGGGGTTTAGCCAGCTGACCACAGGATTTCTCGGTGGCTCGACGGTGGTCCTTGGAGATCACTTCTTGCCTCGGGATACCTTGGTCGAGGCGAGCCAAAACGGGGTTACCGGTCTCATTGGCGTACCCCCTTTATGGCAACAATTGGTCACCGCCCAATGGCCGACGGAGTTGTGCGACAGTATGCGGTTTTTTGGGAGTACTGGCGGTGTGGTCACGGCCGAACTGCTTGATCAGCTTTGCGAACTGATGCCGCGGGCGCGCCCCTACCTGATGTACGGCTTAACCGAGGCTTTTCGTGCCACGATCTTGCCGCCCAAGGAGGTCCATCGCCGGACAAACTCCATCGGCTTACCCTTGCCCGGTGCGAAGATACATGTGCTGCGCGCCGATGGCAGTGAGTGTGATGTGAATGAAGCTGGGGAGCTCGTGCAGAGCGGCGCGCTGGTGGCTCAAGGTTATTGGAATAACCCAGATGCGACTGCGCGGCGTTTCCGTCCCTTACCGGCTGAACATCCCGAGGCCGTAGCAGGGGGTATGGCGGTCTGGTCCGGCGATATCGTGAGGCGAGATCAGGATGGTTTTCTTTACTTTTTGCGTCGGGGCGATGATCTCATCAAGACTTCTGGCTACCGCGTAAGCGCCGCAGAAATCGAAAGCCTGCTGCTGGAATCACCGCTGGTTGCCGAGGCTGTGGTCGTTGGCGTACCGGACTCGGTCCTTGGCCAAGCTTTGATTGGCTTGTGCGTGCCAAAAAAATCGGCTGAGTGCATCGACGAGTTAATGAGCTATTGTCGAGAGCAGTTGCCAAGTTATATGGTGCCCCGGGAAATTAGGTTGACGCAGCAAATCCCGCGCGGACTGAACGGGAAATATGATCGAACAGCAGTCCAGGAGATGATGACCGGCCGAGACCATACGGTATGAAACTGCCATTGCATATTGATCGTAGTGACCTTGAGGTTCGCAACGATGAACTAATTATTGATGGTCGGGCGCTTACAGAGATCGTTGCGCAAGCGGGCAGCACCCCTCTGTATATCTACTCTCGCGCCTGCCTGAAGCAACGACTCACAGACTTGCGCGCCGTGCTGCCGCGGACCATGCGTCTTAGCTATTCGGTGAAAGCTAACCCCCATCCAGAAGTGTTGAATTTCGTAGCACAAGCCGTGGATGGTTTGGATGTCGCGTCCGGCGGCGAGTTGCGGCGAGCATTGGCAACCGGGATCGCGGGAGATTGTATAAGCTTCGCGGGACCGGGTAAGTCTGATGAAGAGCTGCAGGCCGCCCATGCCGCCGGTGTTCTGGTTTGTGTTGAATCCGCAAACGAATTGCGTCGTTTGGCGCAAATCGCACGCGCGACGGGCCGCCGGGCTACCGTACTACTGCGCGTGAACGCGGATTTTGAGTTGCGGGCTTCCGGAATGAAAATGTCTAGCGGTGCGAAACCCTTCGGTATCGATTCGGAGCTTCTACCGCAGTTATTAGCCAGCCTCAATCAAGAGGCGATTGACTTTAAGGGGTTTCATTTTTTTGCGGGGTCACAATGTCTGCAATCCGCGGCCTTGAGTGAATGTCTCAGTGCGGGTTGCAGTCTCTTAGCGGATCTAGCAAAGGGAGCGCCCCAAACACCTCGCCTGTTCTTGTTCGGCGGCGGCTTTGGGGTGCCGTATTTTCCGGGTGATCAGGCATTGCAGAATTCTGATCTGGCTCGTGTGTTGGCAGATCTTGCCCAACAAGCGCTAGGCGAATTACCCGGTACACAGCTGCAACTGGAGTTGGGTCGGTACATAGTGGCTGAGGCGGGCTTCTATGTCGCGAAAGTGATTGATCGTAAGCATTCGCGTGGCCGCGTCTTTTTGGTCGTTGATGGGGGGCTCAATCATAATTTGGCGGCCACGGGGAATCTCGGCCAGGTCGTTCGGCGCAACTACCCGGTGCTCATTGGTAACCGCGTGCAGGGGCAAAAACGCGAGAAGGTCAGCGTCGTGGGGCCGTTGTGTACGCCGCTCGACTTGCTGGCCGATCAGATGGAGATGACGAGCGCACAGGTCGGCGATCTAGTGGTCGTATTCCAGTCGGGGGCCTATGGTTTGTCGGCCAGCCCCACCGGATTCTTAGGCCATCCGCCGCCGCGGGAAGTTTTTCTATGAATTGAAGCGCCGCAGTCGCTAAAGAGTCAGGCTGATTTTAGGTCCGTAGAAGGCCTCAGCAAATTTGGAGGGCGCTGCGCTCTCCATGCCCCGGATTCGCATCAGGCTCGTGAACAAGTCGGTATCGAACCAATGTTTGCTGGACTGGCTGGGAAAGTGCTCGCAGAGCAGTTCGATTTTTCTTGCTCGCAGGGTGTCTGTAATGGGTAGGTAGACGTTCGGCTTGCCTAAATCGCCGTCATACTTCGGAATTTCGTATTCCAGAATAAGGTTGTTGCGGAAAGTGTTCCAGGTGAGTTCGGCGATGCAGCGGTGGTCTTGATGCCGATCGCCCCGATGATGGGTGAGAATCAGGTCGGGTTCCACCGTTTTTTTCAAGTCTTCAAAAAAATCTTTGATGGCGGTTGCTTCCTGGGGGAAATAGCCGTTGCGGAAATCGGCAATGCCAATTCGTCGTTCCTCCGCCGTACCGCAGATCGCATGAAAGCTGTTTTCGGCTTCCAGCTTGCGAGTTGGGGAGGAGCTAAACACAACCCAATCAATGACTAAGTGGCGCCCGCTTGCGAGTAGTGTTAACAGGGTTCCGCCGCAGCCAATTTCTATGTCGTCGCAATGGGCGCCCAAACAAAGCAGGCGTAACGGTGTAGAGTCTTCTTTGTCAAGATTTAAAGACAGCATTTGCTATTCAAATGTTGAGAAGAAAGCGTCCTGAATTTCACCACAGTTGCCACGGCATGTCGCCCCGGCCATTCATTCGATCGTACTCGATCTTGTCTTTGAAGGTGTCCATGGCTTTCCAGAAGCCTTGGTATTCCTGGGCATACAGCTTATTTTCTTTCATCAGCCGACGGAACGGTTCTTCAACCAGCTCCTCGCCGGGCTTCATGTAGTCGAATATTTCGCGTCTGAGTGTCATATAGCCCCCGTTAATCCAACAATCCGATTCGGTTATGGGCTCTATACCTGTGACGTTTCCATCTTCGCTGACTGACACGGTATGGAAGCTTTGCGAGGGTCGCACGGCGAGAAAACCAGCGACGGCGTTAGTGCTCTTGAATTTACCGACAAATCCATTCAAGTCGAGATCAGATAGGGAGTCTGCATAGTTGGCCAGAAACATCTCATCAGAGCCGATATAGTCGCGTACCGCAAGCAGGCGTTGGCCGAGATTAGAATGTAGGCCTGTTTCCGCAAACTGTATTTCCCAGTCGTCGATATCGCCAGTCGCCGGTTCAATCTGGCGGCCACCCTGCGAGATTTTAAAATCCACCGATAAATATGGGTCGTAGTTACGGAAATAATCCTTGACCATATCGCCACGGTAGCCGAGACAAAGGATAAACTCCTTGTGCCCGAAGTGGGCGTAGTATTTCATTAGATGCCAAAGAATCGGCCGGTAACCGACATGAACAAGCGGTTTTGGGATGGTTTCCGAGTGCTCCCTCAACCGCGTTCCGAGCCCACCACAAAAGAGAACCACTTTCATCGTTACCTGCCTAAACTGTTATTGCGTGTTACTTAGGGACACCGATTACTAGAAAGACCCGCTTTACCGGCTCAGCGGTCTAGCTTGCGGGCTTCCACGACTAGCGGTAAAGAATACACAGCTTTGCTACCACAGAGTTTGACTGCTGTCTCTAAAATTCACCACGGCGCTTGATTTTCGTGCCTTGCTGGCTGCCGGGGCCCGGTCTAATAGTCAATAAAAAACTATATAATACAAATAGTTATAGGCTTATCCTGTTTCCAGTTCCCGGAGTCTCTATGGTCGCCAGAAACGTGACCCAAGGACGCCGCCCGCAAATTTTCAGCACGTATAATTGTGCGGTCCGGGTCAGCATCCGTTAGGCGCAGTCTCCAGGCTATTCATGGGTTATTGGCCCTTGTACGGCGCGCAAGCATTAATACTTCGCAAGGCACTCTAGAATTACACCATAGGTAGAAATCTTGCAGCGACTACTCAATCTTTTGCTACGTGTGAGCAACCCAACAGTGATAATGGTTGTGGCGGATCTATTGGTCGCGCTCGTCGCGTTTTATCTGGCGGTACTGCTGCGCTTTAATTTCGATTTTGCGCGGGCTGCAGATATTTTGGGTCCCGTTGCTCCACGGGCTGCTATTTTTGGATTCTGGATGACCATGGGTATGGTCAGCATGGGCATGTATCGTGCTCGTCAACGGCCTCGTCGCTGGGAGCTAGTGGCCCGGGTCATTGTGGCGGCCGGCATCGGCGGCCTGGCCAATGTGTTGTTCTTTTATATGATTCCGGCCGTGGTCACCGGCCGCGGCGTATTGGCGCTGGCTATGCTGCTGGCCGCATTAGGCTTAGTGTTTCTTCGCTGGTACTTGCTACAACAAGCGGACTTCAATCCGTCAAAGCGGCAAATTCTAATCTTGGGCGCCGGTCGCATTGCGAGCAAGATCGCGCTCCTGCGGCGGCGGGCCGACCGGCGGCGCTTCGATATTCTCGGCTACGTGCCCGCGAATGATGCTGAGCGCCTTGTTGCGGCGGAGATGGGTTTAGAGCCCCTGGTCAGTCTGGAAGAAGGTTTGCAGCGCCTAGGCGCGGACAAGATCGTCGTGGCCCTCGATGACCGGCGCGGCGCATTTCCGGCAAGGGAACTGCTTGAGCAGAAGTTTGCTGGCGTGCCGGTAGAAGAGGTGGTCGAATTTTTAGAAAAAGAAACGGAAAAAATCGATCTAGATGTCTTGCATCCTGGTTGGCTTGTGTTTGCCGCGACCGGCCACACTGACTGGTTTTTTCGTGTCACTAAGCGCGTTTTTGATTTGTTGGTCGCCGGGGTACTCTTGCTACTTTCAGCACCATTACTATTGCTAGTGATGGCTGCCATTCGCATTGAGGATGGCGCCGATGCGAATTTCTTGTACCGTCAGACTCGGGTGGGGCGTAACGATCGAAAATTTTCCTTATTGAAGTTCCGCAGCATGGTCGAAAACGCCGAACAAGACGGCGTGCAGTGGGCGGGTGGTGCGAGCGATAGTCGCGTGACGCGGATCGGCAAAATCATTCGCCGCTTTCGTATCGATGAGCTACCGCAGGTATTTAACGTGCTACGGGGCGAAATGAGCATCGTCGGACCACGCCCAGAGCGACCTGAGTTCGTCGAGCAACTGGCTGAGTCAATTCCGCTGTATGACCACCGGCACTGTGTGCGGCCGGGTCTGACGGGTTGGGCCCAGTTAAATTTTCCCTATGGCGCCTCGGTCGAAGATGCGCGTGAAAAGCTTAAATACGATCTGTATTACATTAAGAATGCCAATGTGGTCTTTGATCTGTTCGTGTTGCTGCAAACCCTTGAGGTGGTTTTTTGGGGTCGGGCCATTAGCATGGCTGGGCCGCGTCAGTCCGGCGGCGCGACGACCACTGCCGAAGATGCCCAGATGAGTCTGGTGCGGGAGCATGACAGAGAAACCCCCAACTAACGCGCTGGAAGAGACGGGCGCTCAGTTATAAGCCTTATCCGAGTTGTTCAGAGATATCACTGGTGGGTTCATCGCCATCTTCTGAGTTGTCTAAGTCGGTCACGATGGTCTCAATGTTGCTTAGATCATCTTCGCCAAAGTCTTCACTATCGTCGCTTGTCGCTGTGTCGATGTGAAAAGTGACATCAACTTGGCCAAAGGTGACTATGTCGCCCGATCGCAGCAGCGCGCGTGATCGACGCTTGCGGTTCACCAGGATGCCATTCTTGCTATTGAGGTCCTCAATAACATAGATACCACCGATGCGATCGATAATGGCATGTCGGCGGCTGACTTCCTTATCGATGATCACAAGATCGTTGGCATTGCTTCGCCCGATGACAAACGGAAAGTCACTGGCTTGACTTTGCTCAATTAATTCACCGTCACGGTAGACGATTAAATTGACCGGCGGCGCTGCATAGATTTTCGGCGTGGAATCGCTAGGGCTTTGTGCAAGAACTTCTTCGTCTCGCTCTTCAAGCCACTGCCAGCGAAGTTCTTGTGCCGCAGAGTCGACGACCTCAAGGCTCACATTGTCAATCGATTCCACGAAGCAAGCCATCATTGCCGTGTCTGCCAATGTGTTGATTAAACGGGGAATGCCGAAACAGAGCCGGTGTATTTCCTTGATGGCTTCCGTGGTAAAAATCACGTCGGCGTCACCACCGGCGATCGCTAGACGGTGTTGGATGTAGTCGAAGGTTTCGCTTTCGTTCAAGGCTTCCAGTCTTTGCCGTAGACGCGCTCGCTGGCGCAATTGGCGCATGCCCGGGGCGTCAACGAGATCATCCAATCCGCGTTGCCCTGTCAGAACGATCGAGACAATGCGGCGGTCACTGGTATCAATACAGGATAGTAAACGCAGCTCCTCTAGCGCGGCGCTGCTAAGATTTTGCGCTTCGTCAACGATAATGACGACATGCTTGTTTTGGCGATGCTGTTCTAGGAAAAAGCTCCTCAGTGTGTCTAGCAGCAACACCTTTTTCTTGCTGTAGTTTGGCATGTCGAATTCTGACAGCAGTGCTTGCAGTAGTTCGATGCGGCTGAGGGTTGTATGGGTTAGCTTGGCGGTGACATAGTCCGGCCCCAGGTCATCGAGCACCGTGTTGAGGATGGTGGTCTTGCCGATACCGATTTCGCCCGTGATGATGACAAAACTGTCGCGGTTGAGCAGGGCGAAGCGAATATTCGCCACGGCGCGTGAGTGCTGTGGCGTCATGAACATAAATCGCGGATCAGGCGTCAGATCAAAAGGCCGGGACTCCAAGTTGAAGAATTGTTCGTACATCGATCTATTTAGCGCTCATTTCTTGAGTTTTTCTTTTGACGACAAAGGCCTACGGAATAGTTAGTTCGCTATCCTAGTACATTGAGGCAGCATTTACCCGGTAATGGGGCGCATTTTTGCGCCTGATCTTACGGCTGCGGCTCGGCTGGCTGATTATTCGGCGCCCATGCCCAGCGTCCGGTTCTTTCGGGCTCATCAAGGCTTGTGTATGATTTCACAGTCGGTGCCGGGCGATTAGCTCAGCGGGAGAGCGCTGCCTTCACACGGCAGAGGTCACTGGTTCAATCCCAGTATCGCCCACCACTTTTTCGGGATTCCACGCCGGCCAGGCGTTTAAGTCTCCGCTACCACGCAATACCGATATAGTGGTCATCGGAACGCTGATCATCGACTATTCGGACTAGGTCAATGATGCTTTGATTGTCCGTTTTGTTGTCGACAACTGCTTGAAATTCCTCGGCGGGATTGCCAATAACTATTACTTCTGCATGCTCTAGCAGCTCGGACATTGAGTCCACCATTAAGGCTGCAATGTGTGGAATGTGTTTGAGAATATACTCGCGGTTGGCGCCCACAAGTCTTGCGAGGTTGACATTTCGGTCGTACAGGCGGACATCGTAGCCTTTACCGATTAAGCGTTCTATGACTTCGACGATGGGACTCTCCCGTAAATCGTCCGTGCCTGCCTTAAAGCTAAAGCCGAGGATGCCGATTTTCTTGCTGGGTTGCGCCGTAATCAACGCCAGGCCGCGCTCGACCTGCAGCCGATTGCTTTCCATGATGGCGCCGATGATCGGCAGCTTAAGGTCTTGCTGGGATGCTTCGTAGTTTAAGGCGCGTACGTCTTTCGGCAGGCATGACCCGCCAAATGCGAAGCCTGGTTTAAGGTAGTAGGGCGATAAATTCAATTTTGTGTCTTGGCAAAAGATTTCCATCACCCGATGGCTATCGATGCCTAGTGGCTTGCACAGCGAGCCCACCTCATTGGCGAAGCCGACCTTGAGCGCGTGCCAGACGTTGTCCACATATTTAACGAGTTCCGCCACATCAATTTGGGTAATGATTAGGGGTGCATCTAGATGCTCATAGACTTTCGCTAGCTGTTGGGCACTCGCATCGTCGTTGGCGCCGATCACGGTTTTTGGCGGGTTGTCATAGTCTTTGACGGCCGTACCTTCGCGGAGGAATTCTGGGTTATTGCAAATTCCAAAATCAGTCCCGGCGCGCTTGCCGGAGCTGCGCTCCAGGGTTGGAATGACTAGGTTCCGCATGGTTCCCGGCAGAATCGTGCTACGCAGAACGACGGTGTGACGGTCAGCCTTGTTGGCCAGCGCCGTTCCGATCTCACCACAGACGGCTTCAACGAATCTTAGATCCAGGCTGCCATTGGCCGCCGACGGCGTGCCGACACAGACGAAGGACATATCTGTTTCAGCAATGGCTTGCGCCGAATCCGTGGTAGCACGGAGGGCGCCACTTTTAACCGTGTTGGCGATGATTTCGCCAACGTCCGCTTCGATGATCGGTGTGTTGCCCTCATTGATGAGCTTGACCTTGGTCTCGTTGGGATCGACGCCGAGTACTTCGTGACCGTCTCTGGCCAGGCAGGCTGCCGACACCGCTCCCACATAGCCTAATCCAAAAATACTGATTCTCATGCTCGCCCTGACTCCCGCGGTGGCCGGATATTGGATGGAATAATTGAAATAGTAACTTAGAAGCCGTTTAGAAGCGCCAACCTAGCCCTCGCCAGCCAATCCCTAGAAACACATAGTTGTTTCTGGCGTCCGCTTCTATGGTCGCTGGTTCTAAACCTAAAAACCGATCTTCAACCCAGGTGTAGGCGTAGGTCGCGCGCAGGCTCCAATGAGGTGAAAAGTGCCACCGCAAGCTGAGGCTGCCGTTGAAATAGTCCTGCTTTACGGGGAATAGTGTCGCCGCAATCTCTTGTTGGTAGTACAGCAGGCCTAGGGTAGCAGTGACATTGGCTTGAAAGCGATGGTTCGCTGTCACCGAAAGGGTATCTCTAACCGTTTCTGCGCCGTTTGAATTCGGTGACACGATTCTATCCAACTTGAGCTTGTAGTTTGTTTGCTCACTCGTCTTTGTTAGCTGTAGTCTGCCGGTAATCTCATCACTGCTGTACTTGGTTAGACAGTCTCTAATGTTTCCAAATAGTAATTCGATAAAACTAGAGCAATTACCGAACGCATTTGGCTGCAACTCCGATTCGCCGCGTGTCTTGTGAGCCCCAATGGATAAGGAACCGCCTAAGGTTTCGTTGAGCTGGTAGGTCATGAATAGGTCCGTACCATAGCCGGTGCTCTGGTTTGTCTGGCCAGACAGCGGTTCGATCGCGTCGAAATCCGAGCCGTTAACCGCAATGCCAATATTTATCTTGGCAGTGAATACGCGTTCAATGGAGGCGCTCGCTGAGTAGTATTCATAGTCAAACCGCCGGCTTTGCGTGCCTCGCCGATAGCTAATGTCGCTGTACGAGCCGTCGAGACGAAGATTTACCCGGGGTGATAGCGCGTAGCTCCAACCCGGCGAGAAATAAAATCGTCTTTGTCGATCTTCAATCACATTGAGGTCAGCCGATCCACCGCTTTCGTTATCGCCCGCCGTGTTGACTTCGCTACGCCGGATACTGACATCGTTGTAACCGAGTCGTGCGTTAGTTGCAGATTTTTGCGTGCGCGTACTCAGCGTTAGAGGCAGGTAGTAGTCCTCCTCTTCCAGGTCTTGGTCGTTCTTGTCCGCATAAAACTCCGCCAATAGACGCGGTCTAAAGTCGATCGTCGAGCGAGCGGTTCTAAAAGAAATTTGCATTTTTCCGTCGGCCGATACGCCCTCCGCCTCGTCGCTAGTGTTCCGGCTGAGTCGCGCATTGCTTTCATAAACCCCACCCAAATCCAACATCGGCACTATAGATAGCTCCGCAGCGGATAGCGGAACAAACGCGAGTAGGCACACCAACCCTAGCGCGGCGAGCAATTGCGACGTCTTGGTAGGGCGGGGCAGGCTGAGGCCACCGTAAAAAGCGGGCCTGGATAGCTGCTTGAGACTCCGATATGTCATTACGGTACGACTATAGTATCGCCAGGGCGTAGTAGGATGTTTTGATTTAATTTTTTCCCTTTTTCTATATCGCTATATTGAAATTTTATTGCACGGAGCTCGCCGTTGTAACGCCGGAGAATCCGTACATCATTTTTCTGTGCAAAAGGTGTGAAGCCGCCGGCCATGGCTAGAGCTTGAGTGACATCGAGATTGGAGTTGGCGACAAATTCACCGGGGCGATTAACCTGCCCTAATACGTAGACCTTATTCCCCAATAGCTGATCGATAGCGACGGTTACTTCGGGGTCGGGTATGTACTTTCCTAACTGTCGAATGAGCTCAGCTTGAACTTGTCGTACCGACTTGTTTTTGGCATCAATCTCGCCGGCCAGCGGGAATGAAAATGAGCCATCGGGGCGCACCAATACTTGTCTCTGTAGGTCTTCCTCTTTCCACACTGTCACGGTTAGAACGTCTCCTGGATTGATCGTATAGGGGGCGACCGCGACGGGCGAAGATTCTTGGGCCGACAATGGGGGGGTAAACGTGAGCAAGCTGACCATCAGCGCCGCCGTAATTTTGGCTATATGTAGTTTGACTCTGGGGAACATTTTGACCTCACTTTGGGCGGGACGATGAAAACGTCTCTACCACGATATTAACCACTATCGCGAATGTTACTTGGTAGTGGCCGGCGACGGAAATATCGTTTGGCGACTCGGCAGGATTTGATCGGTCTTGTGGTATCCAACGGCTGCCCAGGTCTGGTCCGCTGCCGGCAGAAGGCCAGTGTCACTGGTGCCGTTCGACATAATTGTGTGATTCGCGGAAAAGTATGGGCAGGCGAGTATAATCTCGACCGGTTAATCGATGGTCCATCAGTTTCCTTTACGGTCAAGATGGTCAGCCATTGATTCGGAGGGCGAGTAGTCTGTAGATAGACCATGATTTTCCTTGTAGCGCCACTGTTGTCATTTGCAGCCGCGTTGCTGCTTATATTGGTTCTTCGTCCTATTGCCATGCGCACCGGGATGTTGGACTTCCCGAATGAGCGCAGCAGTCACCGCGCACCAACGCCTCTGGTAGGTGGTGTAGCGATATTTCTGGCATTTTTCGCGGGCGGAACAGCGGCTGTCGCCCATGGCTTGCTGGTTTTAAACAGCTATTCATTTAGTTTGTTGGTTGGCAGCCTGCTGCTTGTGGTCGTGGGTATGATCGATGACATTCGGCCCTTGAGCACCCTGGTGAGATTCGCGGTACAAATTGTTGCGAGTCTCGTAATGATTTACGGCGGCGGCGTCGTCTTAGATGATTTGGGTGCTATGTTGCCGTCGGGCGGCACGCTTGAGTTGGGATTCATGGCTGTGCCTTTTACCGTGTTTGCCACGCTGGGCGTGATCAATGCGTTGAATATGTGCGATGGCCTCGATGGTCTTAGCGGAACATTGGCGCTGATTTCCATAACCGGTCTCATGATTGCGGCCACGGTTAACGGCGCGTTCGCGGACGCTCTGCTATTGGCATTGCTAGCGGCCGGTATCATCGGCTTTTTGTGCTTTAATTTGCGCTTGCCCGGGCGTAAGCGGGCTGCGGTGTTCATGGGCGACGCCGGCAGTATGCTGCTTGGTTTCCTGTTGACTTGGTTCGCGATTTCCTTATCGCAAGCGCCGGATCGTGCCATCACCCCCGCCGTGGCCCTTTGGTTCATCATGTTGCCGATATTTGACACGGTGTCGATGATGTTACGCCGCCTAATGAGCGGCCGTTCGCCATTTTCGGCGGACCGCGAGCACATTCACCATGTGTTTTTGCTGGCTGGCTTCGGCGTCAATGAAACCGTCACGATCATGTCCGCCGCGGCCCTTATTGGTGTGGGCATTGGACTACTAAGCATGGATCTCAACGCGACCGACTTCTATGTCGCGGGATTCTTTCTGATCGCTGGCATCCTGTATTTTTGGATGATACTGCGCGCCTGGAAATTCATGCGATTCATAGAACGTTCTATGAATCGGCGTCGTTCGTTGCCTGACCGACGTAATGAGGATAGACGTCAAAATCGCGATCCCAACTACGTTGGCCCTGAACGCCGCTCGCTCCGTGACCGGAGAACGCGGGTTCGTCGTAGTGCTGAGATGGGTTCGGTCCGCGATGGTGGACAGCACCATCGCGGACTACAGGAGCTTGAGTCGGATCAGACATAAGCAAGGGTAAAAACGGCGTTGCGCGCGTGGATAAAACGGCCTTGCAAACGCGCAACCAGGTCTGCTGGAAGACTTGGCGCCTTGCTGATCCTAAAGCTTGAGTCTAGTATCGAGACTTCAATTTGTACCTCCTTAAAGTCGATATACCGACCCGTGTGTGGCCACAGGCATTTGTATATGCTTTCCTTAGCGCTGAAGATTAGCCTCGCGTCGATATTGGGATGATTCTTTGCCTGCAGCATGGCTAATTCTTCAGGTAGGCAGATTAATTCCACAACTTCCTTGCGCAGTGTTCCGCGCGTTTCCAGGTCGATGCCGATCCCCGCTAGGGAGTGCCGATGAACTGCGGTGGCGGCGGCACGGCCGTCGCTGTGTGTGATGCTGCCGGCTATTCCCCGTGGCCAGATCGGCTCACGCCTTTTTCCCATGGGGATCGCGCATGCAGGTTCGCCCAGCTGGCGTAGGGCGAGTCTCGCGCAGTGTCGTCCGTGACGAAAGCTAGCCACGCGGCGCGGTGACATACCAATGGCAGCCAATAATTCCTCTGACTCAAGCGGCATCGCGTCAGCGGCTTGCTCACTAAAGTGCCAGCCGACGCCGGCCGGCAGCAATCGGGCGCAGCGCGTGGACCAGTCCGGCGCATGTTGTGCTTGGCTCATCAGGCCAGTCTGCCAGCGTGGGAGAAGCGGGCCAAGCAAAGCCGTCTCTTAACCATTTGATCGTTGCGGATGTTGCTGGTGATAGAGGCTGCTAGAATTGCCGGCCGCCAAATCATCAGCCGTGAGCAATGACCCTAAGAACCCGCTTCGCGCCAAGCCCCACCGGTTACCTCCATATCGGTGGTGTTCGGACCGCTTTGTTCAGTTGGCTATACGCGCGTCGCCATGGCGGTGACTTCATATTAAGAATTGAAGACACGGATCGCGCGCGTTCCACTCAGGCCTCCGTGGACGCGATTCTGCAAGGCTTGGAGTGGGTCGGCTTGTCCTGGGACGAAGGCCCGTATTTTCAAAGTGAGCGCCTGGATCGCTATCAGTCCATGGCCGAAAAATTGCTGGATCAGGGACTGGCCTACCGTTGTTATTGCACGACGGAAGAATTAGATGATTTGCGTGCCAGTCAGGTGGCGGCGGGGCAGAACCCTGGCTATGACGGCCGTTGCCGCCATCGGCATACGCCGCGCGCCGGGGTGGATCCGGTTATCCGATTTCGGATGCCGGATGCTGGGCAACTAATGGTTGATGATCAAGTCCGCGGTAAAGTTGTTTTTGAGAATGCCGATTTTGACGATTTGATCATCATGCGCAGTGACGGCAGTCCGACGTTTCACTTTACCGTGGTGGTAGATGACGCCGATATGGAAATCACTCACGTTATCCGCGGCGATGACCATCTAAATAACACTCCAAAGCAAGTGAACCTAATTAAGGCTTTGAATTTGCCGGTGCCGGTCTATGCACATGTTCCTATGATTTTAGGAGAAGATGGCAGCCGGCTGTCAAAACGGCATGGCGCGGTCAGCGTACTTGAATACCGGGAACAAGGTTATCTGCCAGCGGCATTGATCAACTACTTAGCGCGCTTAGGCTGGTCTCATGGCGATCAAGAGATTTTTTCTTTGGCCGAATTGATCGAGCTTTTTGATATTGCCGACGTGAATGCATCGGCGTCAAAATTTAATCCGGACAAGCTGAAATGGGTTAATCAGCAGTATATCCAGGTAGCGGATGCGAGGGACTTGATCGAGGACTTGCGCTGCAATTTAGTCGCCGAAGGTCTTGATCCCGACAAAGGGCCGGCTTTGGAGTTGGTCATCGAAGCTTTTCGTGAACGCGCAATCAGTTTGCGTGAGATGGCCAAGAGCGCCCATTATTTGTTCCGGGATTTTGATGCGTTTGATCCCGCTGCGGCCAAGAAGACGTTGCGGCCGGTTATCCAAAAACCGCTGTTTGAGTTGCGCAATCGACTGGCAGATTTGGATGATTGGCACCGAGATTCGATTCGGGCGGCCGTTGAAGCAACGGCCGCCGCCTTCGATTTGGGATTCGGCAAGCTGGGTCAGCCGCTGCGTGTGGCGCTGTCTGGTGGTTCGGTCTCGCCACCCATTGATGTGACGGCCGAGTTGGTGGGTCGCCAGAGAGCATTGGCGAGACTCGATGCGGCACTGAGTTTTATCGAGCAGCGGGCGGCTGCTGTGGCGCCGGGCGATTCTTGACACCCCTCGGGGGCGTGGTAGAGTCTCGCCAAATTTTCGGGGCTATAGCTCAGCTGGGAGAGCGCTTGCATGGCATGCAAGAGGTCGGCGGTTCGATCCCGCCTAGCTCCACCAGATTCCCGATTCACATTGTCCCCATCGTCTAGCGGTTAGGACTCCGCCCTTTCACGGCGGCAACAGGGGTTCGAGTCCCCTTGGGGACGCCATTTTCGCAATACCCGCGTTCCGCGGTATTGCTTATCCAGGGTGTCAATTGGTACCTCGTGCCGGGCCGCGGACGAAGCTGTCTGTGGAGTAGCTTGTGAGACGGCATTCCGCCCTATGATCTAGTTCCCAACCCAATGGCTCCTAATGGCTTATTATTCTACGCTGGGTTTGTTGCTGGGATGCATTGCTGCCGACGCTCCGCCGGGGTGTTGATGGCGCCTGCTTGTTGTGCCTGAAATAGCGATTGGTTCTTCCGCCGGTTATCTGGTCGCCGGCCTTAGCTTTTTCCTAATGGGCTTGCTCACACTTATTGGTGCGAGCGGATTGCTCCGTGGACATCGGCTATCCCTTGCTGCAACCGGGATGCTATGGGCGGCTTATCACGGCTTGTCAAATTTGCCGCTGGCAACGGCGCTACGGCAGCCGGTCAATTTTGCCGTTGAGGCCCTGTTCTTGCTGGTTTGGTTTGCTCTGCTGTATCGATTGCTGCGCGGTCCTTACAAGCAGTCAATGCCCGAAACGGTGCGGCGGGCGTTATTGCTGTTTTGGTTATTGTTGGTCGCTAGTGGCATCTTGGTGGCCTGGTTATCAAATCGTGTACTGTTCCCAGCCGGTGTTTTTTATGACCTGATTCTTCTCAGCGCGGCCTTGGTTTGCTTGGCGCTATCCGCGCAGCTCCATCGTGATGCGCCCGTGGAAGACCACGGCGCCTTGCAGTTATTCACCTGGGCCGGCGCCTTGACGGGTGGATCGCAGGCTGTGATCTTCGCTCTCGCCGCCTTGTCGACGGAGGTCGGCAATCAGTACTCGGTGTTCCGCACGGTTCCCATCTCGCTGGCATCACTATTGTTGATCGCGGCCGCTCGCCGGCGTCCGCAATGGTCGCTGGCAATTTTTGTGTCGCCCCAAGCGCGTGCTTATGCGCCCAGGCTCTTGGGCATGTTGGCAATTCTAGCTTTGCTTGCTGTCACCGTACCGGCTTTTCGTGCCTTGCCGTCGGCAGCTTCGGCGAATTTAGCTTTGGGCTTTGTGCCTATCCTGGGTTTACCGGTGGCCGCCCTGCTATTTTCCGAAGATATTAGCGCGCGCTTGCGGGTATTTATCAGCAAACACTTCTTGCCCTTTCGCTATGACTATCGCGAGGAATGGCTGCGTCTAATCGACACCCTGGCATCGCCGGTGCACCGCTTGCCGCTGCCAGAACGTGCTATCAAGGCCGTTGCGCAAATTGTTGGCAGTCCAGCTGGCGTGCTTTGGCTGCGGCGGACCGACGATGAAGCCTTCATCTGCGCTGCACGCTGGAATACTAGAGCCTGGCCCGATCAACCCGTGGCGCCGGACGATCCGGTACTAGAATTCATGCGAGAGCGTCAGTGGATTATGGATACGGCTGAACTAAATCGAGACCCGGAGCTTTATGCTGGATTGCAAAGGCCAGAGTGGTTGGAGCGCTTTCCAGACGCCTTGTTAGTTGTACCGTTGATCAGCAGTGAAATGCTGATAGGTTTTATCGTCTTGTTTCAGTCGAGCTCAGCATTTCGCTTGACCTTCGAAGAGATTGATTTGTTGCGAACCTCGGGCCGCCAAATAGCCGCCTATCTTGCCCAGTATCAAGCCGACCAGCAGTTGGCCGAGGTGCAACAGTTCGAGGCTTTCAATCGCTTAACCGCATTCGTTATGCATGACCTGAAGAATCTGATCGCTCAGCAGTCCTTGGTGGTAAAAAATGCTTCCCGTCATAAGGACAATCCTGCATTTTTCGAAGATGCCATCGCGACCATCGATAACTCCGTGGGCCGGATGAGCCGTTTACTGAAGCAGCTGCAAAGCGGTGAATCGGCGGGTCCGCGCCAGCAAGCGCGATTGGCTAACATGCTTCGGGAGAGCGTCGAACGCAGCGCAGGGCGTAAGCCCGAGCCCGTGCTTGAGCTGCCAGAAACAGCATTGGTTGCAACTTTAGAGCGCGAGAGATTTGTAGCCATTGTCGCTCACTTGATTCGTAACGCGCAGGATGCGACCGCCGCGGATGGCACCGTAACAGTAGTGCTTAGGCAAGTGGGTGATGCGGCTGAGGTAGAAATCGCCGATGATGGCAGCGGCATGGAAGCGGAATTTGTCCGCAGCCGGCTATTTCGGCCGTTCGACAGCACAAAGGGCAGTAAGGGCATGGGCATTGGTGCTTATCAGGCTCGCGCCTTCGTGGTTGAGGCGGGCGGCAGTCTCGATGTTTGGTCGGAACCTGGACGCGGCAGCCGCTTCACCATTCGAATTCCGGCTCGTGTTGCCGACGATACCGCTGCTTTGAAGACCGCTGAGCAGTTAAGATCAAGCTAAGGAAAGCAGGGAGCGTTATACCGTGACAGATGAAACCAGACGCTTGTTGGTCGTGGAGGATGATCCAGGACTGCAAAGTCAACTGCGTTGGTGCTTCGAAGACTATGAAGTGCTTGTTGCGGAAGATCGTGAGGCGGCGTTAACACAGCTGCGCCGGTTCGAGCCCCCCGTGGTTTTGCAGGACTTGGGTTTGCCGCCGGATCCGGAAGGGGTAAGCGAAGGACTGGCGACTCTAGAACAAGTCTTGGCCCTGGCGCCTGCCACTAAGGTGATCGTAGTGACCGGCAACGGCGACCAGGAAAATGCGGTTCGTTCCGTGGCCATGGGTGCTTACGATTTTTATCAGAAGCCCGTGGATACCGATATTTTGCAGTTGATTGTCGGCCGGGCGTATCAAATTTTTGAGCTCGAGCAGGAAAACCAGCGGTTAATACAGCAGCAAAGTTCGTCGCCCCTGGACGGTATCGTGGCGGCGAGCGAGAAGATGCTCAACGTTTGCCGAATTATTGAAAAAGTAGCGCCTACCAATGCCACGACGCTCTTGCAAGGCGAGAGCGGCACAGGTAAAGAACTGCTGGCACGGGCTTTGCATTCCCTGAGCCCGCGCGCGGCCGAGCATTTTGTCGCGATCAATTGTGCGGCCATTCCCGAGAACTTGCTGGAGAGCGAGTTATTCGGTTATGAGCGGGGCGCGTTTACCGGCGCGGTAAAACAAACACCGGGCAAAGTGGAAACGGCCAATGGAGGCACTTTGTTCCTTGATGAAATTGGCGATATGCCCTTGTCCCTGCAGGCGAAGTTGCTACGTTTTCTGCAAGAGCGCGTGGTTGAGCGCGTCGGCGGGCGAGAAGAAATTCCGGTTGACGTGCGCGTCGTTTGCGCTACGAATCAAGACTTGGCCACTTGCATAAAAGATGGTCGCTTTCGAGAAGACCTTTATTATCGAATCAGCGAAATCACGATCAATATTCCGCCGTTGCGGGAGCGTGAAGGTGGTCGTTTGATATTGGCGCGCACCTTATTGTCGAAGTACGCTGGCCAGCATGGCCGGCCTTTGCGTGGTTTCACACAAGATGCCCAGGCCAGTATTCAGTCCTATCCTTGGCCCGGCAACGTGCGCGAACTGGAAAACAAAATCAAAGGCGCGGTCATTATGGCTGAGGGCAAGCAGGTAACAGCCATCGATTTGGGTTTGGCCGAAGCGGATACCGACGGCCCTAATCTAAATTTGCGGGAAGTTCGGCGCCAGGCAGAAAGTCATGCCATTCGCCGCGCCATGGTTTTTGCCTCGGGCAATATTACTCAAGCGGCTAAATTGCTCGGTATTACGCGGCCGACGCTCTATGATTTGCTTCAAAAGTACGAGATTCCAACGGAAAAGTGATTTCTATTCCATCGGCTTTTCCAGAAGCCTGCGTTCCCATTGCAAACTGGTACTGACGATGAATTCTAGTTCGTCGTACTGAGGCTGCCAGCTCAAAACTTCACGAATTTTGTCGGCGACGGACACCAGCACTGGGGGGTCCCCTGGGCGTCGCGGTCCTGCTTCGATGTTCAGTGGTTTACCCAGCACTTTTTCGACGGTATTTAGAACTTCCCGCACACTGTAGCCGTGACCGTAGCCGCAGTTTAGCGTGGTGGATTTACCCCCGTCGCGGAGATAGCGTACGGCGTCCAAATGCGCGCTGGCCAAGTCTTCGACATGAATATAGTCGCGGATCCCGCTGCCGTCGGGTGTCGGGTAGTCGGTCCCGAAAACGAAGACTTTTTCGCGCTTGCCAACCGCTGCTTCGCAAGCGACTTTTGTGAGCAAGGTCGCTTTGGGCGTTGATTGCCCGATGCGTCCTTGTGGGTCAGACCCCGCGACATTGAAATAGCGTAGCGTTACGAATTCAAAGTCGTTAACCGCGGCGATATCGCGCAACATCCATTCTGTCATGAGTTTGGAGGTACCATAGGCATTGATCGGCGTCGTCGGCGAGTCTTCGCTCGCACGGCCTTCAGCTGGAATTCCGTAGACGGCGGCGGTGGACGAGAAAACAAAATGTTTGACGCCGCCGGCCAAGGCGCATTCGAGCAAGTTGCGGCTCGCGCAGGTATTGTTGCGATAGTATTTCAAGGGTTCCGCAACGGATTCCGGCACGATGGTGTGAGCCGCAAAATGCAGAATCGTTTCTACTTGGTTATCGCGAATGATCCTGCTGACCAATTCTTTGTCGCCGGTGTCGCCAACAATCAACTCGCCGCAAAGCACCGCGGACTTAAAGCCGGTGCAAAGATTGTCCAGCACGATCACCGATTCGCCCATGGCGCCTAGTTGGCGAACCACATGACTGCCGATGTAGCCTGCGCCCCCGGTAACTAATACGCTGCCTTTACTCATGATGTGGAGTGCCCTCTGGACTGCCCTTGCAAAAAAATGCTGTGTGACCATAACTAAAGGCTCCGGTCATTTCCAAGGCGTGGTTCACTACCAGGTCACGCCATGCCCTTGACCTGGCGTGGGGAGGACCGCGAACATGCACCCACAAAGGGGTAGTCACTAGAACCATGGATACTGATTCGCCTAATGCATTCGGTGGGCTTTTGGCCGCCGATGAACCGTTGCCGTGGACGCGCCTCAATCAGACGCCACGTTATCCGGCGCTATTGGTCTGTGATCACGCGTCGGCACGCATACCAGCGCGCCTGCGGACCCTGGGGCTGCCGGCGTCCGTTATGACGGAGCATGTCGCCCTAGACCTCGGCGCAGCTGATTTGTGCAGCGGGCTGAGTCAGGCGCTAAGTTTGCCGGCGATCCAAACCAGCTATTCTCGGCTGGTCGTGGACTGTAATCGCCGCTTGGATGATCCCAGCGCTTTCCCGGTTCAAAGTGATGGTTGCGCCGTACCCGGCAATCTGAATTTGACGAGTGAAAATCGGCAGCTTCGGGCCGAATCGATCTACTGGCCTTACCATCATCGGATTCGTGACGAGTTAACTGGCCTGGAATCTATGGCGCCCGCGCCTGCGTTAGTGTCCGTGCACAGTTTCACCCCGGTGTTTGACGGCCGGTCGCGTCCTTGGCATGCGGGCGTGTTATGGGATCAGGACCCAAGGATTGCGGTGCCTCTGCTGCGGGGGCTGCGCGCGGAGACTGGCCTGTGCGTAGGTGACAACCAGCCATATTCGGGTAAGCACCCGGCCGATTTTACCGTGGATCATCATGCCGAGGGTGAGGGTCTGCCGAATGTCTCCATTGAGGTTCGTCAAGATTTGATCGCGACCCCAGCCGGGATTCGCGAGTGGACCGAACGCCTCGCGAAAATATTGCAGCCCCTTCTCAGCGACTCGAATTTGTATGTTCATTGGTCTGGAACCGCCCGCTGTGGCTAGTCAGCATTTCGGCAAGGCGCCCAGTTTTACCCTCGGCGTAGAGGAAGAATATCTGCTGGTGGACAAGGGCAACCTTGATCTTGTGAACGATCCTCCCAAGTCCATTATGGCGGAGTGCCAGCGACTGATGGGCGCGCGTATTTCTCCGGAGTTTCTACGTTCCCAGATTGAGGTGGGTACTAAAGTGTGCGCCAATCCCCGTGAGGTTGCCGCCGACCTTAAGGATTTGCGGCGCGTGGTGGCCGATGTGGCTGGCAAGGAGGGGTTGGCACCCATTGCGGCTTCCACACATCCCTTTGCGCGTTGGAGCGAGCAGCAACATTCCCCTGCTCAGCGTTATAGCGACTTGTCGCGCGAGATGCAGGCCACGGCCCGGCGCCTGTTGATCTGCGGTATGCATGTTCATGTGGGTATTGAAGACGACGAGTTGCGGATCGATCTAATGAGCCAGTTGCGGTATTTCCTGCCGCACCTGTTGGCCTTGAGTACTTCGTCACCTTTTTGGGAAGAGATCAACACCGGTTTGCGGTCCTATCGCCTCACCATCTTCGATTCGCTACCCCGCACGGGGCTGCCGGCGGAGTTCGAGAGCTTCGCGGAATACCAGCGCCATGTGGATGTGCTTATCAAAGCGGGCTTGTTGGAGGATGCGACAAAAATCTGGTGGGATCTACGTCCGAGTGCTCGTTACCCGACGCTAGAACTCCGTATTTTCGATGTCTGCACGCGCGTGGATCATGCTGTCAGCCTCGCGGCCTTAACCGTCTGTTTGTTGAGAAGTCTGTACCGGTTGCGCCTAAACAACCAGCGCTGGCGACGCTATAACAGCATGCTGTTGAACGAGAACCGCTGGCGAGCGATGCGTTACGGCATGGACGAGGGATTACTTGATCTGGCCAAAGGCGTCATCGTGCCGGTACCGGATTTGGTGGCGGAAATTCAGGAACTGGTCGCCGAGGATGCGCAAGCCCTAGGCTGCGTCGAAGAACTGGCCGGGATCAAAGACATATTGGCTCACGGTACCAGCGCGCATCGACAAGTCGCCGTTTTCGATAAAGCCCGTCAAGAAGGCGCCAGCGTGGAACAAGCTTTATGCCGGATCGTTGAGTTTTTGATCGGCGAAACTCTGCAGAACATCTAGTGTCCGCGGACCTACCCAAATCATCATCTAGTCCGCTGCTATCCGTCGCGCCCATGATGGACTGGACGGATCGAGATTGCCGCTATTTCCTGCGCTTATGCAGTCCTGATATTCGTTTGTATACCGAGATGATTACCACCGGGGCCTTGTTGCGCGGGCCGGCGGAGCGCCTGTTGGACTTTGACGATGCAGAACGCCCCTTGGCCTTGCAATTGGGTGGCAGCGTACCGGATGAATTGGCGGCCGCGGCCAAACTGGTGTCGAGGGACTATGCCTATGATGAAATCAACCTCAACATTGGTTGTCCCAGTGATCGCGTGCAGTCTGGGCGCTTTGGTGCCTGTCTCATGGCTGAGCCAACACTGGTAGCCGATTGTGTGCGGGGAATTGCCAGCGAATGGCCTAAGCTGATTACGGTCAAGACCCGAATTGGCATTGATGATCGGGATGACTTTGAATTTCTGCTGGATTTTGTCCGCACTGTTGCTGACGCGGGCTGTGGCCGTTTCATAATTCATGCGCGCAAAGCGATACTGTCCGGCCTAAGCCCAAAACAAAATCGCTCGATTCCACCGCTGGTCTACGACCGCGTTTGGCGACTCAAAGAAGAACTCCCGCAGCTTGAAATTATCATCAATGGCGGCATCGAAGCCATTGACGATGTGCGGCATCAACTGAGTCGGCTGGATGGCGTGATGATTGGTCGCAAGGCATACAAGGATCCTTATTTTTTGACGGACTTACAAGCAAGGCTGTTGAGCGGCTTTGTCGATGGCATGCCTTCCAGAGCCGATATACTCAAGAAGATGTGCCGTTACGCGCGCGTACGCTTGGCGGCCGGTGGTCGCTTGACCAATATCGCCAGGCATGTATTGGGCCTGTACGCGGGCCAGCCGGGGGCGGCTAAATGGCGTAGCTACATAGCCGAAGCGTCACGCGGGCGTGGTGCCGGTCCAGAGATATTTATAGATTCGTTGTCGGTATTCGATCAGGCGGCTTGATGCTCGGCGCGCCTTAAGGGAAACTTCGCACGCCATTCGGGTCGCAGTTTGCTTGACCGTGTTGGCGGGTAACCGGCGTATTCGCTCGTAAAGATTAGAAAGGAATAATTGTGGCTGTCAGTAAAGATGAACTAAGACTTGTCGCCGCGAAAACGGCACCGACAATGGCCGAGTTGGCTGATCGGCACGAACTCTACGAAGAGTCGGTGCAAAATGTCGAGGAAGAGTGCGAGTTTATAACCAATACTTTTAATCAGTTACGTGGTTTTTCTCCACTTAGCTTTAGGGAAGATTTTTGCGGTACGGCCAGCGCTGCTTGCCAGTGGGTGGGGCAGAGCCCAGCCCACACGGCCATCGGCGTTGATATCGATCCTGATGTCCTGGCCTGGGGTCGTACGCATCGACTCGGGCGCTTGGCCGACGAACAACGTAGCCGTATCCAATTGGTTGAATCCAATGTGCTCGCGGCGAAGACTGAGCCCGTCGATGTCGTGGGTGCCTTCAACTTTAGCTACTACCTTTTCAAGAGTCGCGATGAGCTGCGGGAGTATTTCCGGCAGGCCCGGGCCGCTCTGAAACCCAATGGCATCTTTTTTCTGGATGCATTTGGTGGCTATGAGGCCTTCGAGGAGATGAAGGAGAAGACCAAGAATGATGGGTTTACCTATGTTTGGGATCAGGCCCGCTACTATCCGGTGACCGGCGAGTTGTTGTGTCATATTCACTTTAAGTTTCCCGATGGGTCGCGGCTGAAAAAGGCCTTTAGCTACGATTGGCGGCTCTGGACCCTGCCGGAGATCCAGGAGATTCTTGCGGAGGCCGGTTTTGGCAAAGTTACCGTCTATTGGGAAGGTACCGACGAAGATGGCGAGGGTGATGGGGTGTTCACACCGGATGAGAAAGGCGAAGCGGATGCCGGGTGGATCGTCTACATCACCGCCGAACGATAGGCGAGGTAAATCAAGTACTTCCGGATTGATTCTGTACCGTATAATCGGCCCGTGGTTTTACATATTCCAATCCGTCTACGAGGGCTAGGATGAGCGACGACCAACAAGTCACCATCGTCTTTGCCGATGTGGTCGGCAGTACCCAGCTGTATGAAGCCCTAGGCGACGACCGCGCGCGCGAGACTGTCCAAGCCTGCTTGGAGGTGATGAAGGAATCCACCGAGTCTTTCGGTGGCACGGTCATCAAGACCATGGGGGATGAGGTGATGTCCACCTTTCCTTCGGCGGATGACGCGATGAATGCATCCAGCCAGATGCAGAAACGAATTACGAATAACCCAGAGATCGGTAGCGGTGAGAAGCAAGTGGCCATTCGTATTGGCTGTCACTTTGGCCCCGTTGCCGTTCAGGACAGAGACATTTTTGGGGCCGCCGTGCACACGGCGAATCGCATGACCTCGCAGGCCAAGGCTGGTCAAATTTTGACCACGGCCGTGACGGTTGAACAGCTGAGCGGCGAATGGAAAAGTTTGGTTCGGCAAATAGACTTCGCGGCCGTGCGTGGGCGCAGTGATGAAGTCGCTGTTTTTGAAGTGTTGTGGCAGCCTGAAGAAGCCACCAGTATGTTGCCGGCGGTGGGTCAAGCCAACGCCCGACGTAAAGAAGCGCCCCGGCGGCTGCATCTCAGCTACAAGGGTTCACAGATTGTGGTTGCTCCGGGCGGTTTAACCAATGCCACCATGGGGCGGGCGGATGAAAACGACTTGGTGATCAAGGGCAGTTTGATTTCCCGCATCCACGCCCGTGTTGAACTGGTGCGCAACCGTTTTTTATTGGTGGACGAGAGCACCAACGGTAGTTTTGTGCAGCGTGACGATGGTGAAGAAATTTACGTGCGTCGCGACAGTACGGAGTTATCCGGAAGCGGCGTCATTAGCCTCGGTCGTGTGGCGCCCCGCGGCGCGCCGCTGGCCATCGAGTATCGATTCGAGACCTAGACCCGCCGTCGTTTTGACATACAGTCTTCCCGCCACAGCCGGTGCTTGTGAAACTAAGCAGACCCTAAATCCGTGACAATCTGCTGGTGCTGCTGGCGCAGAGCGTTCGGCAAACGATTCCCGTACTCATCAAAATACTCACTGATGGTCGTCATCTCTTCGCGCCAGGCCGCTGAATCGACGGCCAGCAGCGCATTCAAGGTCTCTGCATCCAGATCTAGTCCGGCGGTGTCGATGTCCGCCGATTTGGGTAGGTAGCCAACGGCGGTTTCGCGCGCCTCGACGCGATTCTCACAACGATCGATGATCCATCGCAAAACCCGCAAATTGTCGCCAAATCCTGGCCACATAAAGCGGCCATTCTCGTCTTGGCGGAACCAGTTGACGTGAAATACCTTGGGAAGTTGCTTAGCGCGGTCGGCAAAACTCAACCAATGACTCCAATAGTCCGCAAAGTTATAGCCGCAGAACGGTTTCATCGCCATGGGGTCACGGCGCGTCACGCCCACCGCGCCCGTGGCCGCTGCGGTTGTTTCCGAGGCGACGCCGGCGCCAACTAGGACGCCATGCTGCCAGTCTTTGGCTTCATAGACCAAAGGCGCTAGTCCGGCGCGGCGTCCGCCGAAAATGATGGCGCTAATGGGTACACCGGCCGGATCATCGGCCAGGGGTGAGTACTCGGGATTTTGCCGGGCCGCCACCGTGAAGCGCGAATTGGGATGCGCGGCGGGGCCATTACCGGGTTTATACGGGTTGCCCTTCCAGTCAATAGCCGGTTCCTGCTCGCCTTTCTCTTCCCACCAGGGCTCGTTGTTTTCGGTCACCGCCACGTTGGTGAAAATTGTATCGTGCTTGATCATGTCAAAGGCGTTGCGATTGGTCTTGGCATTGGTGCCAGGTACCACACCAAAGTAGCCTGCTTCGGGATTAATGGCGCGCAACTGTCCCTGATCATCTAAATGCAGCCAAGCGATATCGTCGCCTATGGTGCGTACTTTCCAGCCCGCATGCGACTCCGGCGGAATAAGCATGGCCAGGTTTGTTTTGCCGCAGGCGGACGGGAAGGCGGCCGCTAGGTAATGCTTTTCTCCTTGGGGGCTTTCGATTTCGACGATGAGCATGTGTTCGGCTAACCAACCCTCTTTGGAAGCTTGCCAGCTCGCAATCCTTAGTGCGTGACACTTCTTCCCTAACAAAGCATTGCCGCCGTAGCCCGAGCCGAAACTCTGAATCAATAACTCATCGGGGAAGTGCATGATGAATCTTCGGTCAGGATCCAAATCGCCCGTGGAATGCAAACCGCGGACGAATTTTCCTTCGCGTTCGATCCTTTTTAACGCCGTCGCACCCATGCGGGTCATGAGTTTCATGTTGATGGCGACGTAGGCGCTATCGGTAATCTCAACCCCGCAACGCGAATACGGTGAATCCACCGGACCCATGCAATAGGGGATAACGTAAAGCGTACGACCCGCCATGCAGCCGGCGAACAGTGCATCCATTTGTTCATGAGCCTGCTGTGGTGCTTGCCAATTATTGTTCGGCCCCACATCGGCCTCATTTTCGGTGCAAACAAAGGTTAGGTGTTCAACGCGTGCGACGTCGGTGGGGTCGGAGCGGTGTAGGTAGCAATTCGGATAAGTTTGTTCATTCAGTTTCGATAGATCGCCTGACTCCACCATTTCAGCAATCAGCTTGTCGTACTCGGCATCGCTGCCGTCACACCAGTGAATATTGGCCGGGCGTGTCAACGCGGTAACTTCGTCGATCCATTGCTGGAGCGCCTTGTTGCTCGTGGTCATTCGAATCCTCGACTGAGATTTGCGGATTGGCGGGACTATGGCTGCGAATTTACGTTTTTTTGGCGGCCCAGCCCCCGTGGTGGGGGCGTATTATACAGATGGTGATGGGCAGGTCAGCCCATTTTGCCTGGCCGGTTAAGGACCTTGGTCATTGTTAAATGCCCGGCTAGTCAAAGTGCATAATTCCTCGACACCCGTGGCTTAACTGAGGTCGGACTTCGCCTATGTATGCATCGATAATCTTGTGATGGATGGATCTTTACAAAGCCTATTGGGTCCCGATGGCCCCTTGGCCGGCACCTTGGCGGGTTTCTCACCGCGGCCTGAGCAAATCGCCATGGCCGAGGAGGTGGCCTTGGCCATCCGGCATGGCGAGAATCTTGTGATTGAGGCCGGCACCGGCACCGGTAAGACTTTGGCCTACCTGGTGCCGCTGTTGGAAGCGGGCGAATCGGCGGTGATTTCCACGGGCACTAAAACTCTACAAGATCAGTTGTTTCATCGCGATTTACCTCTGCTGAGCCGGGCGCTGGGGCGGCCGGCGACCATTCGCTTGCTGAAAGGCCGCGCGAATTATTTATGTTTGCACCGCTTGGCCGTGGCGGCCGAGTATTCCACCGATGTGCGCCGCGGGCGGATGGTCCGCGACCTCAATCACGCGCGCGATTGGGCTCTTAGTACCGCGAGCGGCGATATCGCGGAGCTTGGCGTGATCGCCGAAGACTCGCCGATTTGGTCGCGCATTACGTCCACGGTTGAGAATTGTTTGGCAGCGGACTGCCCACGATTTGACGATTGCTTCGTGGTTAAAGCGCGACAAGCAGCGAAAGAAGCCGACGTGGTTGTCGTTAATCATCATCTGCTGATGGCCGATCTGACGATCAAAGAGGAGGGCTTTGGCCGTTTACTGCCGGGTAACCAAGTGGCCATTGTTGATGAAGCGCATCACTTTCCCGACGTGGCCCAGGGGTTTTTTAATACCCGCGTCAGTTATCGGCAGTTTGCTGGCTTGTTGCAGGACATCCGCAATGAACTGGAGCGTTCTGGTGTAGTCGACGAAACAGTTTTTGCCGAGGTGGCGGCGCTGGCCGAGGCTATTGCTGAGCTAAATTCAACCCTGCCGGTTAGCACGACCAATCTTGCTTGGACGGATGTGCCCGAAACATTCCGATTGCGGTTAGTCGATCTTGGTGAGCAGTTTACTGGTCTGGCGAAGTTGCCATTGCCCGATGGCGACGACGGTGTGGGCCTGCGCCGCTGTCGTGAGCGTGCATCGGCGATATCCGCTGCCATCGATTTCATCTTGTCGGCCGGCGAGGACGATGGTTTGCGCTGGCTGCAGCGTGGTGCAAAATCTTTTACGGTCAATATGACGCCGCTGGATACCGCTGCCCAGCTTTCGGGTCTATTGCAGGGACAAGACTGCGCTTGGATATTTACTTCCGCGACCTTGGCCGTGGATGATGACTTTGGCCATTTTACCCGGCGGCTGGGATTGCCGGCCATGGCCACGCGCCAAATTCCTAGTCCCTTCGACTACGGTCGAATTTCCCGGCTCTATTTGCCCGCTGATATGCCGGATCCGGCGGCCAGCGACTTTACCGAGCGAGTCGTTGATGCTGCTTATCCGCTCATCGAGGCGAGTCGCGGGAGGGCGTTTCTCTTGTTTACCAGCCATCGCGCATTGCATAGGGCAGCGCAATTATTGGATGAGGATCCCGATTTCGATTTTCCTCTATTGGTCCAAGGCCGGGCTCCCCGCACGCGCTTGTTAGAAGAGTTTGCGGCGGCGCCGAATGCAGTGCTCCTGGGCACTTCGACATTCTGGGAGGGCGTGGACATTCGCGGTCACGGCTTGGTCGTGGTCGTGATTGATCGCTTACCATTTGCGTCGCCGGGTGACCCGCTGCTCGCGGCTCGTTTGGAGGCCGTGCGCAAAGCCGGCGGCAATCCGTTTCGCGACCATCAACTACCCCAGGCGGTACTGGCGCTGAAACAAGGGGTGGGTCGTTTGATTCGCGACTACGACGATTTTGGCGTTGTGATGATCGGTGATCCACGCATTGTCTCGAAAAGCTATGGCAAAGTTTTTCTCGCCAGTTTGCCGCCCATGCCCCAGCTACGGGAACCAGACCAACCGATCGAATTTCTTCGCGAGACCGAACGGGCTTTACAAGTGTGCGTCAGCAAGGGGTAGAGTCAGAGATGATGCCATCCCCATTCAAATGCCTGGCCGTGGAAACTTCCACTGAAGGCTACAGTGTTGCGGCCTGCAAGGGCGACGTTGTTGCGACACGTGAATCTTTGAATGATCGGGATCGGTCGCGGGATATTTTTTATTGGGCTATTGAGGTATTGGCGGAACTCGAACTGGCACTTGAGGAGCTGGACATTTTGGCCTTCGGCCGCGGGCCGGGTGGTTTCGCGGGTCTGCGCGTAGCCGCCGCCATGGTGCAGGGATTAGGACGCGGCGCGGACTTGCCGGTCTGTTCGGTCTCGAGCCTGGCGGGACTGGCTCAGGCCGCAGCCGCGGCTAGTGAGCAGGACGTGCTGGTGGCCAGTTGCTTGGATGCGCGTATGGGCCAGATCTACGCAGGTTTGTACATGGTCGGTACCGATGATATTCGCGAGGAGTTGGCTGATCGGCTGCTATTCCCCCATGAGCTGAGCTTGCGGGAGGATGCCGCCGTGGTAGCCGCCGGGCCGGGCTGGTCTGCCCATCCGGATCTGCAAGCGCGGCTCGCGGCCCAAATAGTCAGCTATCAGCCCCGGCTTCTGCCGCAGGCAGCTTCGCTTTTACCCTTAGCCAAATATGAATTGCGCGCGGGTCGGAGCATTGATGCAGCTCAAGCGCGACCGAACTATCTGCGGAATCAGGTGACCGGTTGAATACGGCTACCTGATCGGCACCAGCGCGGCTACAATTGCGCGCATGTTTGCCCAACTTAGCCCGCGACAAGGGAACGGTTTAGCGGCTTTGGCCTGTACCGCGCTCATGGGCTACGCACTCTATTCGCAATATGGACTGGGTTTGGAACCCTGTCCGCTTTGTATTTTTCAACGTGTCGCTGTCATCGCCACCGGCAGCATTTTTTTGTTGGCCGCCCTGCACGGTCCCGCGCGTTTGGGCAGGCTAATCTACGGTGGTCTGGCTGCCGCCGCGGCGGCCGTTGGTCTCGGCGTGGCTGGCCGGCATGTCTGGCTGCAGAATTTGCCGCCTGATCAGGTGCCGGCCTGCGGTCCGGGACTGGACTTCATGCTGGATACCTTCGGATTGGGCGAAGTCTTGCGCATGGTGTTGTCGGGATCGGGCGAGTGCGCCGATGTCAGCTGGTCGTTTCTCGGCCTTAGCATGCCCGCCTGGGTGGCTATTAGCTGCGCTTGTCTGGCGATATGGGCCGTTTGGAATAATATTCGCCGTCCCGTGAGCTAACTCAATAGGCGTTCCAACAAGACCCGATAGGTATCGCACAGCATGTCAATGTGCGCGATGGGGATTTCTTCATTCACCTTGTGGATGCTGTGGTTCAACGCGCCGAATTCCACCACATGTGTTCCGCTTGGGGCGATGAAGCGTCCGTCCGAGGTTCCGCCGCCGGTGGATAGTTCCGGTTCAACACCGGTAACTTGCGTCACGGCGGCGGCCGCTTCGTCAATCAGTGTCCCGGGCGGCGTTAAAAATGGTTCACCCGATAAATGCCAATTCAGATCGAAATCTAACTTGTGTCGTCGAAATCGTTCTTCCACCGCGGCTTGTAATCGGTGGTGGTCCCATTGCGTGGAATACCGAAAATTGAACCGTGCATACAGACTCGCGGGTGTCACGTTCGGCGCGCCCGCGCCGCTTTCTAATTCGACAACCTGAAAGCTAGACGGTGGGAAATAATCATTACCCTGATCCAGTTCTTCCGCGTAGAGTTCGGCTAATACCGGCGCGAAACGTTGAATCGGATTGTCAGCCAGTTGCGGGTACGCCACATGTCCTTGTTGTCCCTTCACCGTGAGCATGCCGCTGAGGGAACCGCGGCGACCGACGCGCAGCGTGTCGCCTAGCTTCGCCGCGCAAGAGGGTTCACCAATCAAGCACCAATCGATATTTTCTCCGCGAGATTGCAGGGTCTCCATGACCTTCAGGGTGCCGTCTCGCGCCCTGCCTTCCTCGTCGCTGGTAATTAAGAATGCAATGGAGCCCTGGTGACGTGGATTGGCCGTCACGAACTGAGTCGTGGCATCAATCATTGCCGCGAGACTGGCTTTCATATCGGCAGCGCCACGCCCATAGAGTACCTCGTTGCGTACCACCGGGTCGAAGGGATCGCTGTGCCATTCTTCCAATGGTCCCGGAGGCACGACGTCTGTATGTCCAGCAAAGCAAAACACCGGTCCCGCCGAACCGCGGCGTGCCCAAAGATTGGTAACCTCACCGAATTGCAGGGTCTCAAGTCTGAAACCGCAGCTCTTTAGGCGCTCCGCTAGTAAGTTTTGGCAACCGGCGTCATCGGGTGTAACGGACGGTCGCCGAATAAGTGCTTCGGCGAATTGGAGCGTGTTAGTCATCAAGGCCTCGCCCGGTGAGCTGCTTATAGATGTCTGGGCTGAAGCCTGTGGCGACGAGGCTATCGTCTACTTCCAGTAAGGGCCGTTTGAGCAGCGTTGGATAGGCGCTGATTAGGCGCCGAGCACTGCTTGCCGACAGATTGTCGCGGTCGGCCGTGGGTATTTTTTTCCAAGTGATGCTGCGGCGGTTGATGAGGAGTTCCCAACCCAGGTCTGTTTGCCACTGTCGCAGTCGTTTGTCGTCGAGGCCATCGAGTCTTAGATCATGGTAGTGATGCTCGATGTCGCGTTCGCGCAGCCATTTTCGCGCGGTTCGACATTTGTCGCAGCTGCCAATCCCATAAATCTTGATCATGTTCGATGCGTTCTCGATAATCTACCGTCAGTCCGTTCGCAACAGATCGTTGATCGCTACTTTAGCCCGGGTTTTAGCGTCAACGCGTTTGACGATAACCGCACAATAAAGACTGCAATTGCCGGTAGCTGACGGTAAGTTGCCGGGGACCACCACCGCGCCAGCTGGCACCCGACCGTACAGAACTTCGTCACGTTCGCGATCGTAGATGCGGGTGCTTTGGCCAATAAACACACCCATGGAAATTACGGCGCCCCGTTCGACAATTACGCCTTCCACGATTTCTGATCGTGCGCCGATAAAACAGTCGTCTTCGATAATGGTCGGGTTCGCCTGGAGGGGTTCTAGCACCCCGCCGATGCCCGCGCCGCCCGACAAATGGACATTCTTGCCAATTTGCGCGCAGCTGCCCACGGTCGCCCAGGTGTCCACCATGGTACCGCTATCGACGTAAGCGCCGATATTCACATACGACGGCATCAGTATCGCGCCCGGCGCCACATAAGCGCCGTGCCTAACCAAGGCGCCCGGCACGATCCTGGTTCCCCCGGCCGCTAGACTGGCTGCATCTTGTTCCGCGTATTTAAGTGGAACTTTATCGAAGAAGTTCGTGTAACCTGCTGATATAATTTCATTATCATTCATTGAAAAGTAGAGCAGAACGGCCTTCTTTAACCACTGGTTTACCACCCATGCTTCGTGGGCGGGCTCGGCGACGCGATACCGGCCGCTGTCGAGTCCGGCAACGGCCTCATTAACGGCAGTGCGCAGATCAGCTGCGGGACGGCTCAGGTCGAGATTCTCTCGCTCATCAAAGGCCTGCTCGATGATGCTTTGCATTTCAGTCATTGTTGCTCCGGGCATGTCAGTGGGTCTTAGGCCAACTTGTCGAGGGCTTCTATCAGATCAGCTTGCACCGATTCGTAGTGTTCAGGCGCGATGGGCTTACCATCGGCAGTGGTTACATAGAAAACATCTTCGGCTCGCTCGCCTACGGTCATGATTTTAGCCGTCTGTATCGCCAGCCGGTGTTTGCGGAGTATCTTACCGACTTCACACAGAATGCCAGGCTGGTCGCCCGTGATGATCTCGATCATGGTGCGATTATTGCGGTCATCGAGCTCAAAGTTGACCAGGGTCGGCGTGGAGAACATTCTGACTTGCCTGGGTGCGCGCCGTTTAACTTGTAAGGACTCATCTGGGTCTCGTGCCATGGCTTGGCTTAGGCGCCGATGTAATTCTCCGATTCGCGTTACTTCGTCGATGGGGCTGCCGTCGGCCTCTAGCACCACGTAGGTGGAGAGGCTCATTTCCTCGGGCAGGGGAATGATTCTGGCATCCGCGATGCTAAAGCCCAACTCGTCCATGACAGCCGTGGCCATGGCAAAACTGAAATAGCGTTGGGGGCTGAATATGAATACGGCCGTGCCGCCGCTAGCCGTTTCGGGCTGAACATCAACCAGCACTGTTCGCTGTGCATTGGCTGGGTCGGCGAGTATCAAGCTGTGTGCGGCTATTTCCTCCGGGCGGCAGCGCAGGAAGTACTCTTCGCTCAGCCTTGTCCAAGTCGATTCGATTTCTGCGTCAGTAATCGCGCTGTCGCGAAGCAGTGTTTTGGCGGCCGTGCGCCGTTCTTTGACCAGTTCTTGCTTGTCAACGGGATCGGCTAGACCGCGACGCAGGGCGCGACGGGTTAAGCGGCGCAGTTCCTGAAAAAGCTGCGCGCGCCATGAGTTCCAAAGTTTCGGGTTGGTGGCGCGAACATCCGCGATGGTCAGGACGTAGAGATAGTCCAGGTGTATTTCGTCGCCGACAATCTCCGCGAATTCTTGAATAACCGTGGGATCGCTAATGTCTTTCTTTTGCGCGGTTAGTGAGAGTAGCAAGTGATGGCGTACTAACCAGGCGACCAGTCTAGCGTCATAGCGGCTCATGCCATGCTCGAGGCAAAACGCTTCCGCATCGGCGGCCCCAAGCTGCGAATGATCTCCGCCCCGGCCCTTGGCTATATCGTGGAAAAGTCCCGCGAGATATGCGACAGCGGTATTCGGCAAATTTTGCATGATATCCGAGCAGTGCGGGAATTCGTGGTCGAAACGAGTCAAGGCGAAGCGGCGAAGATTGCTGACCACGAACAGGGTATGGGCATCGACCGTGTACGCGTGAAAAAGGTCATACTGCATCCGGCCGACAATTCGGCCGAAGGCCGGTATATAAAGCCCTAGGACGCCATACAGGTTCATGCGTCTTAGTTCATGAGTCACGCCGGCGGGTGCGCTGATGATCTGCATGAATAGTTCTTGATTGCGGGGGTCCTGGCGGAACTCGTCGTTTATTAGGACTAGATCTCGCTTTATCGCGGTGATGGTCGACGCACTAACGCCTTTTAGTTCAGCATGCTGTTCGAGCAGAACAAACAGCTCCAGTAGTGCGGATGGCTGGCGCTGAAAAACTCGGTCATCAGCGATCTGCAAGAATCCGTTGCGTACTTGGAAGCGCTCGTTAATTGCTTCGGCCGGTGCGTCGGGATTCATCAGGATCGTTTCCTGGAATCTTTGTAGCAGCATTTCGTTTAGCCGGCTCAATTCCATTACCGTGCGGTAATAGCGCTGCATGAATTGTTCGACGGCTAAAATGTAGCGGCCGTCTTGATAGCCGAAGAAGTTAGCAAGCTTGGACTGGTGATCGAACAACAGGCGATCCTCACGACGGCCGGTTAGGACATGTAAAGCGAAACGAATTTTCCAAAGAAAATCTCGTCCCTCCTCGATTAGTGCTAACTGATGGGGATTCAGAAAGTTTTGGGTGACCAGGTCGGCGAGCCTCTCCGTGCCGAACCGCCGCTGTGCGACCCAAGCAACGGTTTGAATATCGCGCAGCCCGCCCGGGGCGCCTTTAACGTTCGGTTCGAGGTTGTAAGCGGTATCATCAAAATTTGCGTGACGCGCTTGCTGTTCCTTGAGCTTGGCTTCGAAAAAACTTCGGGAAGACCACATATTCTCTGGTCCAATGGCCGCCCGCATTGCGTCTTGTAACGTGCTCGGGCCAATCAGCAAACGGGATTCCAGTAGCGTGGTGACGGTGCTTAAGTCGCCTCGACACTCGTTTTTACAGTCCTTCAGGGTCCGGGTGCTATGTCCAACTTCCAAGCCGATGTCCCAGAGCAGGGCTAAGAAACGCGCCACGGGGTCGGCGGCATTCTTGGTGCTGGACTGTGCGACTAGAATCAACAGATCAACATCCGAGTGGGGATGCAATTCACCCCGTCCGTAGCCACCAACCGCAATGAGCGCAGTATCGCTAAGCTCGGCCAGTGCTTCCCGCCGCCATGCCGCGACAATTAACTGGTCGACGATGCGCGCGCGATCCCTAACCAAACGATCGACGGGCGCTTGATCGATGAATAGCTGGTGGAGGGCGGCACTGGTGCAGCGATACAGGTGGCGTAGCTCACTCAGCTGGCTTGTCTCTTTTCCGCAGCCGCTTTCGACCCATTGCCAGTTAAGGCCAGTCCCATCGCTGTTTAGAGCAACAGCCGCAAGCTCGGCGGTTTCTGGGTCCAAGGCCAGGCCGCCGAGATCCAGAGTGGCACCAGCAGTCTGCTCATTCATGAGCGGTCGGCGGCGCCCAGCGTGAGTACCTCGAACCCCCCGGGCGTCACCAAGACTGTATGCTCCCACTGGGCAGATAAGGAGTGGTCGCGGGTGACCACCGTCCATTCATCCGGCAGCAGTCGTACCTGCCGCCGTCCGAGATTGACCATGGGTTCTACCGTGATGGTCATGCCTGCCTGCAACTCAATACCCGTGCCCGGTTTTCCGTAGTGAAGCACCTGCGGATCTTCATGGAACTGCCGACCGATGCCGTGTCCGCAGTATTCTCGGACAACGCTGCAATTTTCGCCCTCGACGAAGTCTTGAATGGCGTGGCCGATGTCGCCTAGCCGGGCGCCTGCGCGAATCTGTTTGATGCCTCGCCACATGCCCTCATAGGCAATTCTTGCCACGCGCTCACCGGGAATGCTGGGCTTGCCGACGTGGAACATGCGGCTAGTGTCCCCGTGAAACCCGTCTTTAATGACCGTGATGTCAATATTTAGAAAGTCGCCTGCGCGCAAACGGCGGTCACCGGGAATCCCGTGGCAGACCACATGATTGACCGATGTACATATGGATTTTGGGAATCCGCGATAATTCAGAGGCGCGGGAATCGCGGCCTGCACATCGACGATATAGGCGTGGCAGATTTGATCCAGTTCGTCGGTGGTGACGCCCGGTTTCACATGGTCCCCGATCATGTCCAGGACATCGGCTGCCAGTCGCCCGGCAATGCGCATTTTCTCCTGTTCGTCGGTTGATTTGATGCTGATCTGCATGGGGTTCTTATGGGTTGGCTGAGGGATGGCGTGTTGCCGGTTCTGTTGTAAGAGGCTATTGCGAGGATAAAGCCTGGCGGGCCCGCAGGCCATTGCCCGGGGGTGGCTACTCGCCAGCTTGGAATCGACCGGGTGCGCGACACATTGTTGCCCGGGGGGCGCTATGGTATAAAGCGCGCGCCTTTCAGGCAATAAATCCACACACGCACCGACACATGCGGATGGGTGCCCGGCCAATGGTCCGGGTTTCCGCCTGGGGTGCGTGGAGGCTTAACCCGAGGAGAACAATGTGAGTGAAATTAGCATGCGCCAGATGCTTGAGGCTGGCGTGCATTTCGGGCATCAGACCCGTTATTGGAATCCGAAAATGGCACCCTTCATTTTCGGGTCTCGTAACAATATTCATATCATCAATCTAGAGCGCACGGTGCCCTTGTTCCGCGAGGCTAGCGGTTACGTGAAGCGCTTGGTGGCTGATGGTGGCACCGTAATGTTCGTCGGTACCAAGCGGTCCGCCCAAGACGCGATTCGGGCCGAGGCCAGCCGTTGTGGCATGCCTTTTGTCAGCCATCGTTGGCTCGGTGGCATGCTCACGAACTTCAAGACCATCCGGCAATCCATTAAACGTCTGAAAGAAATTGAAGAAATGCAGGCCAGCGGCGAGATCGAAAAGCTGATCAAGAAAGAAGGCCTGCAGATTAAGCGCGAACTGGACAAACTCGAGCGCAGTCTAGGTGGTATCAAGGATTTGAACGGTTTGCCTGATGCCGTTTTCGTGATTGACGTCGGCCACGAAAAAATTGCCGTGCACGAAGCGAAAGTTCTCGGTATCACTGTAGTGGGTGTGGTGGATAGCAACTGTGCCCCGGATGAAGTCGATTATGTGATTCCGGGGAATGATGATGCGATCCGGGCGGCGCAGCTTTACGCTCAAGGCATTGCGGACGCGGTGCTGGAAGGCAAGGAATCCATGCCTGCCTTGCCCGTCGGCGAGGATGAATTTGTCGAGTTGGATGAATCGGGCCGGCCGCGACAGCGCGACGCCAAGCCGTCTGCTCGCCGACCCGTCCGCAAGCGGCGCAGCAGCACTGCCAAGCCGGCGCCGGCCCCGGCTCCAGCCGAGGCTAGTGAGGCGCCCGCTAAACCCGACTCGGCGGCTGATGTGCCCGCGGCCCCTGAGCGACAGCCTGAGGCGCCTGCTGAACCGCCGGCGGATGATTCGACCCCGGCTGCAGATGCAAAGGAATCAAGCTAACTACGGAAAGTCGCCCTGGCCAAGTCACGCAGACCATGGCGGGTGGCGGAACAGTTTAATTTAGGTAAGCAGAACTATGACGGTAACGGCAGCACAGGTTAAGGCGCTTCGTGAGCGTAGCGGCGCGGGCATGATGGAATGCAAGGCTGCTCTGGTAGAAGCGGGCGGTGACTTAGAGGCCGCACAAGCACTCTTGCGCAAGCGGGGTCAGGCAAAGGCTGACAAAAAAGCCGGGCGCGTGGCCGCCGAAGGCCGCATCGAATGCGCCGGTAACTCAAAAGCGGCGGTCTTGGTTGAAGTCAATTGCGAAACGGACTTTGTCGCCAAAGACGACAATTTTATCAATTTTGCCCGTCAACTCGCTGATGCCGCGCTGGCGGCGCAAGTTAGTGATCTTGAACAATTGCTGGCAATGGATGTTGATGGCAGCAGTGTTGAAGATGCTCGCAAAGCGCTGATTGCGAAGCTGGGGGAGAATATCGGCGTGCGTCGAATGGTACGCATTGACGCCAGCGGTGAGATCGGTAGCTACCTGCACGGCGTTCGCATCGGCGTTTTAGTGGATGTGACCGGTGCCGACGACCAGTTGCGCCGCGATCTTGCCATGCATATCGCGGCCAGCAACCCGCGCTGCGTTTCGGCGGAGGATTTGCCAGCCGCCGAAGTTGAGCGTGAGCGACAGATTTTGACCGATCAGGCCGCCAATGAGGGCAAGCCACCCGAAATTGTCGCGAAGATGGTCGAGGGACGCTTGCGCAAGTATTTGAATGAAGTGACCTTGCTGGGTCAGGCTTTTGTGAAGGACCCAGATCTGAGTGTCGAGAAGCTGCTGCAGGCGAAGGGTGCGGCAGTGACCGGTTTCGCGCGCCTGGAAGTGGGTGAGGGGATCGAGAAAAAAGTTGAGGATTTTGCGGCCGAAGTTGAGGCTCAGGTCAAGGCGCAACAGCGATCCTGAGGGTGGCCCCCGTGGAATTGGGAGGCAGTCGTGTATGGCTGTGGGCCTAATTCCGGTAGAATGAGTAATAACCCCGCCCCGGCGGGGTTATTTGTGTATCGAACCGGAGCGTCAAGCCAGTGGATTCCTCTTCCCATTCCTATCGCCGAATTCTGCTGAAGCTCAGTGGCGAGGCTTTATTGGGCCAAGAAGACTACGGCATAGACCCCGTCGTCCTAACGCGTATTGCCGAAGAGATACGCGAGGTGCTCGCCCTCGGCGTTCAACTGGGCGTGGTCATCGGCGGCGGCAACATTTTTCGCGGCGCGGGTCTTGCCGGTGCCGGCATGGACCGCGTCACGGGCGACCACATGGGCATGCTGGCCACCGTGATCAATGCCCTCGCGTTGCAAGATGCGTTCGAGCGCGTGGGCATGAACGTGCGGGTGATGTCGGCACTGCAGATCCATCAAATTTCTGAAGACTACATTCGCCGCCGAGCTGTGCGGCATCTTGAGAAGGGGCGCGTTACGGTATTCGCGGCGGGTACCGGCAACCCGTTTTTTACCACTGACACGGCGGCATCCCTGCGTGCCATCGAAATCGGCGCGGACCTGTTGGTGAAGGCCACGAAAGTTGATGGCGTCTATTCGGCGGACCCCATGACGCATGCTGATGCTCGCCGCTACGATACTCTATCCTACGATGAAGTCATTGAGCGAAAACTCGGCGTGATGGATACCACGGCGGTGGTGATGTGCCGCGACAACAATTTGCCGATTCGGGTGTTTAATCTGCACGAGTCTGGAGCCCTATTGAAACTTGCCCGTGGCGAGGATGTTGGTACGCTCTTGCAGCCGGAGTAAGACGGCCGCCGGTGGGGCGGAGGAATCATGCAATGATTGACGATATTCGCAAAGACGCGGATTTGCGCATGGGCAAGAGCGTTGAGTCCCTTGGCCAGGCTTTTCGCAAGCTGCGCACGGGTAGGGCGCAGGTGAGTTTGTTAGACCACCTACAGGTTGAGTATTACGGCAGTGATGTACCACTGACCCAGGCGGCCAATATCGCGGTGGAGGACTCTCGCACGCTGACCGTGACACCTTGGGAGCCCAAGATGGTGGCCGTGATTGAAAAGGCCATCATGAACTCAGACTTGGGCCTTACGCCGACATCTGCGGGTCCGGTGATTCGCGTGCCTTTGCCCGCCCTAACGGAAGAACGGCGCCGCGACTTGGCTCGTTTGGTCAAACAGGAGGCAGAAAATGCCCGAATTGCCGTGCGCAATATTCGTCGCGACGCGATCAATGATCTGAAGGAATTGCTGAAGGAAAAAGAGATTGGCGTTGATGACGATCGGCGTGGCCAGCAGGTGATCCAGGAATGCACCGACCATCATGTGGCAAGAATTGATGAACTTTCTGAAGAAAAACAGAAAGAAATTATGAATTTCTAAATTCTATATTAAGTAGTGGCTCAGCAAGACGATCAACAGTCGGTTCCACGTCATATTGCCGTCATCATGGACGGCAATGGTCGGTGGGCCGCCAGCCATGGCAAGGCGCGATTGGCCGGGCATCGAGCTGGTGTTAAGGCCGCGCGCGACTGTGTCGAGGTCTGCGCCGAGATAGGCGTCAATACCCTGACTTTGTTCGCCTTTAGCAGCGAGAATTGGCGGCGTCCCGCGGATGAGGTGAATGGGCTGATGCGTTTATTCGTTGAAGTCTTGCAGCGCGAGGTGGATGCATTGCACCGTAACGGTATCCGCCTTCGTTTCGTCGGCGATCGCAGCGGTTTGCCGGAAATTCTACAAAAACGGATGGCGGATGCTGAAGCCCTGACAGTGGCCAATCAACGCATGAATTTGATGTTGGCCATCGGCTACGGGGGTCGCTGGGATATTACCCAGGCCGCACGCCGGATTGCCACCAAAGTCCAGTCCGGCGAATTGGCGGTCGACAGCATCGACGAAGAACTGTTTGCCCGGCATCTGTCCCTGGTCAGCTTGCCCGAGCCGGATCTAATGATTCGCACCGGCGGCGAATGCCGGGTCAGCAATTTCCTGCTCTGGAATCTCGCCTACAGCGAAATATTTTTTACCGACACCCTATGGCCGGACTTCAATCGGCGGGATCTGGAGGCCAGCTGCGAGTTTTTTGGGCGCCGCGAACGTCGTTTTGGCTTAACCACGGAGCAATTGGGTGTTATTGGTGACTAGGGTTTTTATTTCCCAACGATCACTATAAATTCAGTTACTTATATGAATAAATTACTGCAACGTATCATTACTGCAGTAATCCTCTTGGCTTTCGTTCTGATTGTTTTCTTCGTGTTGCCCCGCGCCGCGGCGCTGGTCTTAATGGCTCTGTTTGTGGTTGCGGCCGCCTGGGAATGGGCGGGGTTTATCCCGCTGAACCGGGCTTTTTCCCGTGTGGCTTATGTCCTGTTAGTCGTTGCGTTCATGACGGCTGTCAGCCTGGTCTACTTGGGTGGCTATCCCCTGGTCGGACTACTGTGGCTCGGCCTCGGCTGGTGGTTGCTGGCGTTTTGCCTGGTCTTGCGGTTTCCAGTCGCTCTGGACGGGCTTCTGACGGGGGTTTGTGGCTTGTTCGTCCTGATTCCCGTGTGGGCCGCCGCCAGGATGTTGCTGACGAATGTCGAGGCGGGACCGGAAATGGTTCTATATGTACTGGCTATTGTTGCGGCTGCTGATGTGGGCGCCTACTTCGTCGGCCGTCGTCTCGGCCGTGTCAAGTTGGCGCCGCTGGTCAGTCCGGGCAAAACATGGGAAGGCGTTGGTGGCGGCTTGTTGGCAGCCCTGCTGGTGACCTTCGCCGGCGCGCGTATGCTTGATTTGCCCGCGGCGGTTTTGCTGCCCGTGGGTCTCAGTGTGGCTTTGATCTCGATCTTGGGCGACCTGACAGTGAGTCTATTCAAGCGGAATGCGGGTTTGAAGGACAGCGGCAGCTTATTTCCGGGGCACGGGGGCGTTTTGGATCGCGTCGATGGGTCAAGTGCCGCGCTGCCGCTATTTGCGCTGCAAATGGATTGGTTCGGACTGATCATGCTGTAATTTTTGTGCTTGCGCGAGGGCCATCGACATTGCGATGATTCTCAAACGGGTTGGCCGTTGTAGTGGCCATTTTTTATAAGTACCTCCATAGGCTGTCATTAAACTCCGTCTGGCGACGGTTCTTAAGGTTGTGTATGTATCCATGAGCGGTTTTTTGACTGCCACATTGGCCTTTTTAGTGGCCATCGGAATACTGGTTGCTGTGCATGAATGGGGCCACTACATCGTGGCCCGGCTGCTCGGGGTCAAGGTTTTGCGTTTTTCCATTGGTTTCGGCCGACCTTTGTGGATGCGACGCTGGGGGCAGGATCAAACTGAGTATTGCGTGGCCTCAATACCTATTGGTGGCTACGTTCGCTTGTTAGATGAGCGGGACAGCGAAGTGCCAGCCCATGATCTTAGTCGCACTTTTAACCGCCAACCGGTGCCTGCGCGCGTTGCCATCTTGCTGGCCGGACCTCTGTTGAATTTTGTATTCGCCGTGTTGGCCTACTGGTGCATGTTCGTGATCGGTGTACCCGGACTGAAACCCGTCGTCGGCGAGGTCACTGCGGATTCCGTGGCCGCCGCTGCTGGGATGCGCGGTGACGATGCGATAATTGCCGTGGGTGACAAAAGCGTGGCTACCTGGGAGGGTGCGGTTATCGCCATGCTCGACCAGCTCTTGGCTGAAGGTGACATTAGAGTGGAGGTGGCGCGTGAATCGGGCACTCGTGAGTCGCTTCGCTTGGCCACCCGCGGGCGCGAAGCCGAGCTTACCGAGCCGGGTGCGCTGTTTGAAGTTTTAGGTCTGCGGCCTTGGTCTCCCACCATCGCACCGATCCTAGGCGAGCTAACAGCTGGTGGACCGGCGGAGCTGGCGGGATTCAGGCCTGGTGACTTGGTTTTGGAAGCCAACGGTGAACCGATCGATAGTTGGCCGGCTTGGGTAGAGTATGTTCGAGCACGACCCGGGGAAGCTCTGTCGGTGGTCGTGCTCCGGGGCGGGCAGCGCCAAGAATTGCAGTTGCCCGTGGAGCGTGTCGAGGAGTCCGAGGGCCAAGTCTACGGGCGCATCGGTGCCGGCGTCGATGTACCGGCGGAGCTCTATGCCGGCATGCAAGCCGTGCAACGCTACGCGCTTGTCCCTGCCTTCTCAGAGGCCGCGACGAAAACCTGGGACATGGCCATTCTGACTGTGCGTATGCTCTGGCGAATGGTGACCGGCGATGTGTCCGTGAAGAACATTAGTGGACCCATCAACATTGCTCAATTTGCCGGTTATAGTGCGACGAGCGGCCCCGCAAGCTTCTTGGGTTTCTTGGCCATCGTGAGCCTTAGCCTGGGGATATTGAATTTGTTGCCGGTACCCATGCTAGATGGCGGGCAAATCGTCTACCAGCTTGCCGAGGCCGTGAAGGGTGCGCCCTTGTCTGAGCGCGCGCAATTGCTTGGACAGCAAGTCGGCATTCTATTTTTGATCGTGCTTATGAGCTTTGCGTTTTACAACGATATTGCGCGGCTCATCGGCTGAGATTTGTTGCTTATGAACTTTAAGCGGCTCAGTCGCCCGGAACGCTTGCCCCGCTGCTTGTTGTTGGCCGTGCTTTTTTTATGGCTGCCTTGGGTTGGTGCGCAGGATGCTCTGGTCGTAAAAGATATTCGGGTAGAGGGCTTGCAGCGCATTTCCGAAGGCACGGTATTTAACTACCTGCCCGTGAATATTGGCGATGAATTAAGCCAGCAGCGTGTCCAAGAAGCTCTGCGCGCGATCTATGCAACTGAATTTTTTCGTGACGTAGAAATTCGTTGGGATTCAGGCACGCTCGTTATAGCTGTGGCGGAGCGGCCTTCCATTGAGTCTTTCACCATCGATGGCAACAAAGATATTAAGACGGAAGATCTCGAGGAACCTTTAGCGCGTATTGGTTTGAAGACCGGCCGTATTTTTAATCGTTCAGTTCTCGATGAAGTTGAGCAGTCTCTCACCGATCAATATTTCTCGCAGGGTAAATATGCCGCCACCGTTGCCACTGAAGTGGAGGATTTACCTGATAACAAAGTTCGTATTGCAATCAATATTAAAGAGGGCGACCGGGCGCGCATCCGGCAAATCAATATAGTCGGTAATACGAGTTTTAAAGACAAGGATTTGCTTGACGTCTTTGCTTTACGTACGCCCAATTGGCTGTCATTCATTCGCCAAGATGATCGCTATTCGCGGGAAGCTCTCTCAGGAGATCTAGAATCCCTGCGCTCGTATTACATGGACCGGGGGTTTGCGGATTTTAGTATTGAATCGACACAGGTGGCTATTTCGCCGAATAAAGAAGATATATTTATTACCACCAATATCAGCGAGGGCGATCGTTACCGAGTTAGTGACGTGCGCCTGGCGGGTGATCTTGTATTACCCGAAGAGGCGCTCAGCCCCTATGTTCTCGTGAAGCCCGAGCAAGTCTATTCGCAGCAGCTCATTACGCAAAGTGCGGAGCTGATTCGCCTGCGTTTAGGGGAAGAAGGATATGCGTTTGCGAGTATCGAGCCGGTACCTGAGCTGGACCGGGAAAATAAGACGGTGGGAATTACGCTGTATGTGGAACCGAAAAACCGCGTCTATGTGAGGCGAATTAACTTCAACGGCGCGGCCTCGGTGAACGACGAAGTTTTTCGACGGGAGATGCGGCAATTTGAGGGTGGCTATCTTTCCAACAGCAAGGTTGAGCGGTCAAGAGTTCGTTTGCAACGTTTGCCCTACATTGAAAATGTCGAGGTTGAGACTAATCCTGTGCCGGGTACACCGGATCTGGTGGACGTGGATTTTGATATCAAGGAAGGATTGCCAGGTCAATTCGGCGGTGGTGTCGGGTTTTCTGAATCGCAGGGCGTTATTCTAAACGGCAATTTCGTGCATACGAATTTCCTCGGCACCGGCAATCGGGTGTCCGCGGATGTAAACACGGGTCGCTTCCGCACGATTTACAGTCTGTCACACACCAATCCTTACAGCACGATTAATGAGGTTAGTCGCACGATTAGTTTTTCGTACCGGGATATAACGCAGTTCACCTCGGATGCATCGAATTTTGAGACCCAAACCTATTCCGCGTCCGTTGAATATGGCTATCCTCTAACGGAATATCAGCGCTTAGTTTTCGGTGCAACTTGGAACAGCGCGGAGCTTCTAGCCAGCCAATTTAGCAGTTCGCAGGCGCAAGACTGGGTGCGTGAGAATGGTGATCCCTTTCCGGTAGGCAATACGACCTTCGGCACGGATTTCGATACCTTCGAATTAATCGGCGGGTGGGTCTTCGATAGCCGCAATCGTGCGTTGTTCGCCGACCGCGGCGCTCGGCAGCGCCTTTTGCTGGGTAGCACAATCCCAGGCAGCGACGTTGAGTTTTACACGATTACCTATACCGGTTTGCAATACTTGCCCATGACTCGCTTTTTTACTTTGGCGCTGGGCGCTGAAATATCCTTCGGTGATGCATTCGGCGACAGTACGTCGATTCCACCTTATAAACGCTATTTCGGCGGGGGGCCGGATTCCGTGCGCGGGTTCAGGGAGAACAGTTTGGGTCCGGTGGATAGCCGTGGTAATCCCTATGGCGGCAATTTGTCGACCTCAGCTCAGGCCGAGTTGATTTTACCGATCCCCGAAAAATGGCGCTCGCGTGCGCGATTTACGCTTTTCTACGATATCGGCAATGTCTACGATACGGGTGGGGTGACGTTCTTTGAGCGAGATGGGGTGAGCGAGATCAGTTATGATTTCGATGCCTCAACCCTAAAGCAGTCGGTAGGCATTGCGGCCCAATGGTTGGCGCCATTGGGGCTATTTAGATTCAGCTATGGTATCGCGCTGAATTCGGAGGATGCTGACAACCGAGTATTTGGGGATGAGACTGAGGGCTTTCAATTTTCCATTGGCGGCGCCTTCTAAAATTATGCAGTTATAGGATGAACAGTATGGATACGATTAAGCGCATTGGCATCTTGTTTATTGTCAGCGCGGCGCTGTTGCCGGCTTTGGGCATGGCGCAGCAGACAAAGATTGGTTTCGTCAACGTGGCGCGGTTAATCAGCGAGTCGCCGCAGGCCACCACGGCAATGAATGCCTTACAGGAAGAATTCGCACCGCGGCAACGCAAGATTAAGGCAGCGCAGACTGCTTTCCAGGAAAAGCAAGCGCAGGTACAACGTGACTTAGAGGTCATGGGTCCTGACGAGCGTCGCAACGCGGAACGCGATTTGCGCAAAGAAGAGCGCGATTTAGCACGCAGCGTGGAGGAGCTCAACGAAGATGCTAATTTGCGTCGCAATGAAGAACTCGGCAAGTTGCAGCGGGAGTTGCTTGGCCAGGTGGCGACCTATGCTCGCGATTCGGGATTCGATCTTGTGATCGGTGAAGGCGTTTTCTATGCCAGCGCGGCCGTGGATATTACTGATCGGGTGCTGGAGCAGCTAAAGTCGAACTCATCGGCAGGTAACTGAGGTCGGGCACTGCCGGGCGGAGCCGCGTCATTATGAGCCTGACGGTAGGGGATATAGCGGTGCGCTTCGGCTGTGAGTTGCGCGGAGATCCTGATCAGCGGGTCGATCGCGTGGCTAGTCTACAAGACGCATCCGGGTCGGCAATTGCTTTTCTAGCTAACCCCGCCTATCAAAACATCTTGCCGGAAACCCGGGCGGCAGCAGTGATCTTGAATCCGCAATACGCTGATAGTTGCCCGACAACGGCTTTGGTAACTGGTAACCCGTATTTGGTTTACGCGCAGGTCGCCGCGAAACTGCATCCAGCCGCATCAATCCGGCCCGGCGTTCACGCTTCGGCAGCCGTCGGGGAGAGTTCCCGCCTGCCGGATTCCTGCGAAGTGTCAGCGGGTGCGGTTATTGGCGCGGATGTTGTTTTGGGTGAGCGGGTTTACGTGGGGCCGAATGCCGTCATTCAAGACCGATCGCGGATCGGCGACGACACGCGGCTTTTGGCCGGCGCAGTACTGCATCACGATGTGTTTGTGGGTGCGCGCTGCATTATCCATGCGGCCTGCGTCATCGGGTCAGATGGTTTTGGCAATGCGCAAGATGCCAGCGGAGCCTGGGTCAAGGTGCCGCAATTGGGGCGGGTCGTCATTGGCGATGATGTTGAAATTGGTGCGAATTGCACGATTGATCGCGGCGCCATTGGCGATACCCGGATCAACAACGGCGCGCGCTTAGATAATCTGATTCAAATCGCGCACAATGTGGTTATCGGTGAACATACGGCCATTGCCGCGCAGGTGGGGATAGCGGGCAGTACAACGGTGGGTGCGCGCTGCATGCTCGGGGGGCAATGTGGCGTAAACGGACATATCGCCATTTGCGATGACGTCTATTTGATGGGCGGCACGAAAGTTACCAACTCTATTGAGAAGCCAGGTGTCTATGGTGGTCCGCCCAACACCGCCGAGCCGGTCAGCGTTTGGCGAAAAAATGCCGTGCGTTATCGTCAGCTCAACGCCCTCGCTCGTCGATTGCGACGGTTAGAGCAAGTAGTGGAGAAGCAGGATTCTCATGACTGAAGAACCGGCTCGACATCCCACGGCCATCATCGCGGACTCCGCGCAGCTTGCCGATGACGTAACGGTAGGCCCCTATGCGGTGATAGGTGAAGATGTGAGTATTGGCAACGGTAGCCAAATCGGTGCTCACGCCGTGGTTAAAGGGCCAACCAATATCGGTCGCAACAATCAAATCTATCCCTTCGCAGCTATTGGTGATGCGCCACAAGACAAGAAGTATGCCGGCGAAGCAACGCGCTTGGAAATTGGCAACGACAATACCATTCGGGAATTCTGCACCATCAACCGCGGCACGGTGCAAGACGAGGGCGTCACGCGCATCGGTAATGACAATTGGCTCATGGCTTACGTCCATGTGGCCCATGACTGCGTTTTGGGTGATCACATCATCTTGGCGAATAACACGAGTCTGGCGGGTCATGTGCAAATGGGCGATTGGGTCATTTGCAGTGGTTTCGCAGCCGCGCATCAGTTTTGTCGAATCGGCGCGCACGCGTTTATCGGTGCCTACGTGGGAGCGGCGCGTGATGTGCCGCCCTACGTTGTTGTAACGGGCAATCCGCCGGAGCCTCGCGGCATTAACTTAGAGGGGCTTAGGCGACGAGGGTTTAGTGCAGATCAAATGCGTAATCTTAAGGAAGCCTACCGCGTGTTGTATCGATCCAATCTTCGCTTGGAAGAGGCCCGAGAGAAGATTGGCGAACTCGCGGAATCACAGAGCGAGTTGCAGATTCTGGTGGAGTTTTTGGATCTCTCCGAACGCAGCATTATTCGGTAAGCGGCGCCCTTGCGTCGCGTTGTCATCATTGCGGGGGAGGCATCGGGTGATCTGCTAGGCGCAGGCTTGATTCGCGCCCTGCGTGAGCGCGATGAGCAGATCGTGTTCGAGGGTATTGCCGGTCCGCTGATGACGGCGGCAGGTTGCCGGGCCTGGCGTGCCGCCGATGAGTTGGCGGTCATGGGGCTTGCCGAAGTGCTGCGCCATTTGCCAAGAATACTGCGAATAATTCGCGAAACACGCGCACGCCTCCTGGCTGATCCCCCCGACTTGCTGATAGCCATCGACGCGCCGGATTTCAATTTGCGCATCGAGCCAGCTGCGCGGGCGGCGGGTATTAAAACCATTCACTATGTCTCACCGTCGGTGTGGGCGTGGCGGCAGGCTCGCGTGAAAACCCTAAAGCAAGCTTGCGATTGCGTGCTGTGCCTGTTGCCCTTTGAAGCTGATTTTCTTCAGCGCCATGGTGTGCCGGCGCAATTCGTGGGCCACCCATTGGCCGATGAGATACCGGTGGAATCTGATCCCCAGCTTGCTCGAGCCACCCTTGAGCTGGCCGCGGTCGACGGACCGGTCGTCAGCCTGCTACCGGGGAGCCGCGCGGGCGAGGTGAGTCGCTTAGCCCCGGATTTTGCGCGCACCGCTAATTGGTTGTCCAAGCGTGTGCCGCGGCTCCAATTTATAGTGCCTTTGGCGCACCCAGGGCTGGCTGCGGTGGTGGAGCAGGCCATGCAGCGTTTCGCGCCGGATTGTCGCTGGCGTGCATTCAATGGTCGTGCCCGCGAGGTGATTGCCGCCGGGGACGCGGTCTTGCTGACTTCCGGTACTGCGAGCCTTGAAACCATGCTGGTCAATCGTCCTATGGTGGTGGCCTACCGGGCGGCGCCGATGACCTATTTCATCGTTCGCGGGCTCGGTCTGGTGAAGGCCGAGTATTTTTCCTTACCAAATTTGCTGGCCAATCGCCGCCTGGTGCCCGAATTCTTACAGTATGAAATCTCCGCCGAGGTGCTCGGACAGGCTTTGCTGGACGTCATGCTGCCCGGCGAACGGCAAGCGCAGCGCCAGCAAGAATTTGCGGCCCTGGGTGGTCAACTTCGTCGTGGTGCCAGTCAGCGGGCGGCGGAAGTCGCCTGCGCATTGTTGAACAGTGAATGAGTTGTGACGTTCATACAACAGGGTCCACCGCCTATAATTTGAGCCGCTCATGAGTGCAGATATTGTTTTTTCGGGCCCCGATCAGTCCATCGCGCATTGCGTCGCTGGAATTGACGAAGCTGGCCGGGGTCCCTTGGCTGGGCCCGTATTCGCAGCGGCGGTCGTGCTCGCGCCCGGACAGGGAATTGCGGGTGTCAAGGATTCTAAGCAGCTGAGCGCGAAGCGGCGTGAAGCATTGTTCGAACAAATTCAGACGGAGGCGGTGAGCTTTGCCATCGCGCGCGCCGACGTTCATGAAATCGATGAATTGAATATACTTCAGGCTAGCTTGCTAGCCATGCGCCGTGCTTTGTTCTCGCTGTCATCTCTGCCCGGTTTGCTGCGTTTTGACGGCAATCAACTGCCGGTTCTGACGGGTTACGCGGGGCGGGCCGAGGCGGTCGTCGGCGGTGATCGTCACTGCGCAGCCATTGCCGCAGCGTCTATCTTGGCTAAAGTCGCCCGCGATCGTGAAATGCTGCATTTGTCAAAGCGGTATCCAGGTTATGGATTCGCGCAGCACAAAGGCTATCCCACGCAGGCCCACCGAAATGCCTTGCTGCACTTGGGGCCCTGTGCCGTGCACAGACGCAGTTTTAAACCGGTTCAAAGGCTGCTGAACAGCCGTGAAAGGGTGCTATGAGCAATCCATTTGTTCATCTGCACCTGCATACGGAGTACTCCATTGTCGATAGTGTGGTTCGAGTCCAGCCGCTGATGGATGCAGTGGTGAGCAGCGGCTCACCTGCTGTGGCGATGACCGATCAATGCAATCTATTCGCAATGGTTAAGTTTTATCGGGCGGCTCTGGCGCAGGGCTTAAAGCCGATTATCGGTGCCGAGATTTGGTTGCAGCATCTGCCCAATCGAGATCCGGCCAAGCTAGTGATACTTTGCAAAGACATCGCAGGTTACCGGAGTCTGTCTAGATTACTCACGCGCGCCTATCAAGAGGGGCAGCATGGCGGGTTGCCCGTTGTGCAAAGGGACTGGTTGGACGGTGAGGACTTATTCGGCCTACTGGCACTTTCCGCCGGTCGCGAGGGTGCCTTAGGTCGCGCGCTGCTGGACGAGCGGACCGACGAGGCGATGAGCCTGGGCCGTGACTTGCAGGCTTGTTTTGGCGGCGAATTCTTTATCGAGTTGCAGCGCACGGGGCGGCCCGGGGAAGATCTCTACAACGATCGCGCGGTGCGCGTGGCTAGTAGCTTGGGCGCGCCCATTGTGGCCACGAACGACGTGCGCTTCCTGGATTCGGGTGACTACGAGGCTCACGAGGCGCGCGTGTGTATTCATCAAGGACGCAGCTTAGATGATCAAGAGCGTCCGCGGGACTATACGGCGGAACAATATTTGCGGTCACCAGCGGAAATGGCGGAGCTGTTTTCGGATTTGCCTGAGGCCATTGAAAATAGTTATCAAATTGCCTTGCGTTGCAATTTAATTCTCGAACTCGGAACGCCCCATCTGCCGGACTACGCGGTGCCGGAGAACCTGAGCATTGACCGTTATTTAGAGCAACAAGCACAACAGGGGTTAATCGACCGATTGGGTTTGGTCTCCGGTGCGGACTTCGGCGCAATTCCGGTTGAGTATCGAGATCGCTTAAGTATGGAATTGGCCGTGATTTGCGGAATGGGCTTTCCCGGTTACTTTTTGATCGTGGCCGATTTCATTCGTTGGTCAAAGGCCAACGATATTCCCGTGGGGCCAGGTCGGGGTTCTGGCGCGGGATCTCTTGTGGCGTATGCCGTGGGTATCACCGATCTGGATCCCATTACCCACGACTTGCTCTTCGAGCGATTTCTGAATCCTGAGCGTGTTTCCATGCCAGATTTCGATATCGATTTTTGCATGGAAGGCCGTGACCGGGTTATCGAATATGTCGCCGACCGTTATGGGCGAGATCGCGTGTCGCAAATCATTACGTACGGCAGTATGGCGGCCAAAGCAGTGGTGCGTGATTGCGGTCGCGTATTGGGTCATCCCTACGGGTTCGTTGATCGAGTTGCAAAGCTCATTCCCTTTGAATTGGGCATAACGCTAAGCAAGGCGCTAGACCAAGATGCGGAGCTACAAAGTCTCTACGAGAACGACGATGAAGTGCGCGCCCTGATTGATCTGGCTCGCCAGTTAGAGGGTCTGGTACGCAACGCGGGCAAGCATGCCGGTGGAGTCGTCATTGCACCAACGGCGATAACTGACTTCACGCCCCTGTATAGAGTCGAAGGGGAAAAAGCTTCGGTCACTCAGTTTGATAAGGATGATGTTGAGTCTGCCGGTTTGGTGAAGTTCGACTTTCTAGGTTTACGTACGCTCACCATTATTGATCGGGCTGTCAAAACTATCAATGAGACACGGGATACACCTCTGGATATTCGCAGTCTACCCATGGATGACACCGCAACCTACAAGTTGCTACAAGATTGCCGAACCACGGCTGTGTTTCAACTGGAATCAAGGGGCATGCGCGATCTCATTAAGCGTCTGCAGCCGGACAGTTTTGATGACATCGTGGCCTTGGTTGCCTTGTTTCGACCGGGTCCGTTGCAATCGGGGATGGTGGACGATTTTATCGCCCGTAAACATGGTCGCGATGATCAGTCCATCGACTATTTGCATCCTGATTTGGAGCCCGTCTTGCTGGCTACCTATGGCGTCATTCTTTATCAAGAGCAAGTGATGCAAATCGCTCAACGCCTGGCGGGTTATTCATTGGGCGAAGCTGATCTATTACGCCGTGCAATGGGCAAGAAGAAGCCCGAAGAAATGGCCAAGCAGCGAGAGATTTTTCTTGGTGGCGCAGTCGAGCGGCAAGTGGATGCCAGCGTTGCAACGCGTATTTTCGATTTGATGGAGAAATTCGCCGGGTATGGTTTTAACAAATCCCACTCTGCCGCCTATGCAGTTTTGTCCTACCAAACTGCTTGGCTAAAGGCTCATCATCCGGCCGCGTTTATGGCCGCCGTGCTGACGTCGGAAATGGATGACACCGATAAACTGGCTAGCCTGCAACGTGATTGTGTGAAAGAAGGTTTGACAATCGAGCCGCCCTGCGTGAATGCGTCGGCTGGTAATTTTGAAATCAGTAGTGACGCACAGATTCGCTATGGGCTGGCGGCGATCAAAGGCCTGGGTCGCAGCGTGGCCGAGGCCATTGTGTCGTTGCGCGAACAGCAGCCATTCGTGAGCTTGGAGGATTTGTGTGAACGCCTCGAGCCGCAAAGAATTGGTCGCCGCGCCTATGAAGCGCTAATAAAATCAGGGGCTTGCGATGCATTTGGTCGGAATAGGCCAAGCATTCTGGCCGCCTTGCCCGCCGCCTTGGGGCGGGCTGAGCAAGCCGCACACGCGCGCAACTCGGGGCAATCGGATTTGTTTAATCTTGGCGGCGCGGTGGCTGACGAAGTGTCAAGCATCGATATACCAGACCTTGATGATTGGGGCTTAGCCGAGCGGCTAGCGGCGGAGCGAGAAAGTTTGGGGCTCTATCTGAGTGGCCATCCGTTTGATCAATACCGGGGCGATGGGCCTTTCGTTTCTTCCGGGAGTATTGGCTCTCTGTTGCGGGTACGGCGTCCTCAGGGTAAGCAAGCATCGTGGAGTGGCGGCAAACAGGCAGCCGTCGCCGGCTTGGTTACGGGTTTGCGTAAGCGGGGTAACCGCGTCACTTTAGACCTGGACGATGGCTGCGATCAAATGGAGGTTACTTTATTCCAAGAATCTTTCGAGAGCTTCCGGCACTTGCTAGTGAGTCACAATATCGTGGTAATCGCGGGCAAGTTACGCTTTGATGATTTTATTAACGCTTGGCGCTTGACGGCGGAAAGCGTGACCGATATCGATCGCCTCATTGAGAATCGCGCATCCGGATTGGTGATTCGCTGGGCGCAGGGTAACGGCCACGACCCCAATCCGGCGAAGCTAAAATCGCTATTGGAACCATTTCGTCCGGGGAAATGCGCGGTTAGCCTATTTTATGAGCGCTCAGATGCGACGGCTCGTATGCAGTTAAGCGGTGAGTGGTCCGTGCGTCCGAGCCGTGAGCTGCGCGAGCGATTGTCGGCCTTGGTGGGCGCTGAAGGATTTCGCTTCGTCTATGACTCGCCCCCGGGCCCTACTCATTAGGCTGTGGCTCAATGTTTGGGTCTGCTTAGATGGGGCCCTGCTTGGCGAAAATGGGCAGACAATTACTTGAGCGGAGCCTGGTCACTTGCTTGCTGCCTGTTCAATAAGTCCCTTGATCGATGCCGATGAGCATGGACACCGCTTGTGTGTCTGCAGACAAGCGTTTACCGTTCGCGGCTATGGATCTTAAATTCCTAGATTTTGAACAGCCCATCGCCGAGCTTGAGGCGAAGATAGAGGAGTTGCGCTTCGTCGGTAGCGATTCAGAAGTCAATATTGGCGATGAAATTAGCCGGCTCAAAGCAAAAAGTGATTCCCTAACAAAGAGTATTTTCTCGAATCTATCGGCCTGGCAGGTGGCGCAGCTGGCGCGGCACCCCTTACGTCCCTATGCCCTCGACTACATTGAAGTCATCGCGCCGGACTTTCAAGAGTTGCACGGTGATCGGCAGTACTCAGACGATCGGGCTTTGGTGGGGGGGCTGGCAAGAATTGATGGGTTGCCCGTGATGATCATTGGTCATCAGAAGGGCCGCGATACCAAGGAGCGTGTGCTGCGTAACTATGGTATGCCGAAACCCGAGGGGTATCGCAAAGCCTTGCGATTGATGCAACTCGCCGAAAAGTTTCAGTTGCCGATTATCACCCTGATCGATACCCCTGGTGCCTATCCGGGTGTGGGTGCCGAAGAGCGCGGTCAATCCGAAGCCATTGCGCGCAATCTATTTGCCATGGCGCGGCTACGGACGCCGATCATCAGCGTGGTGATCGGCGAGGGCGGATCCGGCGGCGCGCTTGCCATCGGGGTCTGCGATCATTTGATCATGCTCGAATACAGTATCTACTCGGTTATTTCTCCGGAAGGATGCGCCAGTATCTTATGGAAGAGCTCGGAACGCGCGGCAGATGCCGCGGACGCCATGGGTATTACCGCGGAGCGACTCTTAAGTCTTGGCTTGGTGGATGAGGTCATCAAGGAACCTCTTGGCGGTGTGCATCGTGACCCCGCGGCCATGTTTCAGTCCTTGCAGAATGCCCTGGTCAGCAGCCTGTCTGACCTGAAGGTTATTGACCGTACGGAGTTAGTTCGTCGCCGGCGAACGCGTTTGGATGGCTTCGGACGGGTTAAAGACGGCTGACGTCAATCAATCCAGCGCATTGCCGGGCACGATGTAGACCATGGCTGAAATCCTCCGAGCATTGCGGTCGGCCTGCGAAGCGGATCTTCCCGCCGGCACCGCCGTTTGTGTTGCCTTTAGCGGTGGCTTGGACTCGACGGTTCTCTTGCATGGTCTGACTCGGCTGCGATACGAAAATCAAGACTTGGCCGTGCGTGCCCTGCATGTGAATCATCATCTGCATGCGAACTGTACTGTGTGGGCGGAACATTGTCGTGCTAAAGCGGAAAATTGGAGTGTGCCCTTGGCCGTTCTAGACGTTCAGGTCGCCGGTCAGCGTAAGTTGGGTCTGGAGGCTGCGGCGAGATCAGCACGTTACGCTGCATTGTTGGCGGCCCTTCATCCTGATGAGGCACTAGCCACCGCACACCAACTGGATGATCAAGCGGAGACGGTACTGCTCAGGCTACTCAGGGGTTCCGGGCCGCTGGGTCTGGCGGGTATGGCTGCTTGCGTTCGCCGGGCGCCGGGTTGGCTCTGGCGTCCGCTGCTAGGTATTGACCGGCCGGCCTTGGTTGCCTACGCGCGGCGGCATGGTTTGGATTGGCTCGAAGATCCCAGTAACACGAGCTGCGTGCCGGATCGCAACTATCTGCGTAATGAGCTGCTGCCGGTTCTGCGCCAGCGCTGGCCCGCCGCCAGTCAACTCATTTCGCGAGGCGCCGGCTTGGCGGCGGAGGCATCCAGTCTTTTGGATGATCTGGCCGCCTTGGACCTGGGGTCGGTGGCCACGGGTCAGTGCCTGGATTGCACCTCCCTGCGCCGCTTGAGTCCGGCCCGTGCTCGCAATGTAGTGCGTTACTTCATTCGCCGCGAAGGTCTGCAACCGCCCAATGCTTTGCGATTGGCGACGGGTTTGGATCAATTGATACATGCTCGCGCCGACGCGAATCCAATATTGGCATGGGGGGGAGCAAGCTTGCGGCGATATCGCGGCAAGCTGTATCTCTGCGTGGATGAGGAACTCGGTGGCGACAGTGCGTTGCCGTGGAATGGTCGTGAGACACTCGATCTGGGGTCGAACGGCAGCCTAAACCTGGTGGTCGCGCGGGACGGAGGTCTTAGCGAGCGCGTTCTAGACATACCGCTTACTGTGACTTACCGGCGGGGCGGCGAACGCTTGCGGCGCGCCGGCCATGCGCACAAGCAGAGCCTAAAGAAGTTATTCCAAGCCACCGGCGTCCCCCCTTGGGTACGTGCACGAATTCCCCTGATTTATGCAGGCAAGGAGTTGGTGGCCGTGGCCGATTGGTGGCTGGCTGACGAGTTCATTGCGCGTCGCGGTGAGCTTGGATACAAGCCGCTTTGGCGGGGCCACCCTAAATTAAGCTGACTCGAAGCGAGACGCTAAGCGCATTGAGCTGTCTGAGTTGATCTGGTAACGTTCCGAGCGTCAATCCATGCTTCATTTTTGGAGTCTGAAATAGGCCGGAGCGAGCTTTCCTGTCCGCGTAAACCTGCGGGTGATGGGATAAAAGCCTCTCCGGCCGACGTGTTTTTGCGCCCCTTGCGGCGCCGGGTTTAGGGCGTCGGGCCCCTTGGGGTTCGCTGCGCCGAGGTATTGCGGGTAATGCCACGATTCGTATTTGTCACGGGTGGTGTAGTGTCTTCATTGGGCAAGGGCATTACTTCCGCTTCACTGGGGGCGATACTCGAAACCCGCGGCCTAAGCATCAGCATGATCAAGCTGGATCCATATCTCAATGTCGATCCGGGCACCATGAGTCCCTTTCAGCATGGTGAAGTTTTCGTTACTGAAGACGGTACCGAGACCGACCTGGATCTCGGGCACTATGAACGTTTCGTAAACACGACAACTGGTCGCCACAGTAATTTCACCACGGGACGTATCTATGGCAGCGTCATTGCGAAAGAGCGCCGTGGCGATTATCTGGGTGCCACGGTTCAGGTTATTCCACACATCACCGATGAAATTAAGCGCAGCGTAGCCCTAGGCGCCGGCGACGCCGACATTTGCATCGTAGAGATTGGTGGCACGGTCGGCGATATCGAATCGCTGCCCTTTATGGAGGCGATTCGTCAAATTGGTGTTGATCTGGGGCATGATCAGGTCATATACGTGCACTTAACCTTGGTGCCGTATATCGCAACTTCTGCGGAAATTAAGACCAAGCCCACGCAGCATTCGGTCAAAGAATTACGTTCCATTGGTATTCAGCCTGATGTGTTGGTTTGCCGTTCCGATCATGCGGTGCCTGACGAGCAGCGTCGTAAGATCGCCTTATTCACCAACGTGGCTGAGCGAGCCGTAATCTCAGCTATGGACGTTGACGATATTTATCGTCTACCCATGGTGTTCCGCGACCAAGGTCTAGACGATATTATCGTCGAACGATTTGGATTGGAGGTGCCGCCGGCCGATCTGTCCGAATGGCAGGCTGTTGTCGATGCCAAGAAAAATCCCCAAGCAGAAGTCACAATTTGCATGGTCGGCAAGTATGTTGATCTTCGCGATTCCTATATATCCTTAAGTGAGGCCCTAGTCCACGCGGGTGTGCAAACGCAAACGCGTGTCAACATCAGATACTTGGAATCAGAACAGCTGGAGCGCGAGGGTACCGGGCTGTTGGCGGGTGTTGATGCCATTCTTGTGCCGGGCGGATTCGGTGATCGCGGATTCGAAGGCAAGATTTCCGCCGTGCGTTACGCGCGCGAGAATGGCGTGCCTTACCTGGGTATTTGCTTAGGTTTGCATGCGGCGGTGGTTGAATTCGCGCGCCATGTGGCTGGCCTGGAAAATGCCAACAGCACTGAATTTCAAGGGGATGCGTTAGACCCGGTCATCGCGCTTATCACTGAGTGGCAAGACGAGGACGGTAGCAAACAGGCACGAGCTAAAGATTCGGAGCTTGGCGGCACCATGCGTTTGGGTGCGCAAGAGTGCCGGCTAGCGGCGGGGAGTTTGGCGGCACGTAGCTATGGTGTGGAGACGGTGCGTGAGCGCCATCGGCATCGCTATGAGGTCAACAATCGCTATTTGGAGACACTGCAAGCTGCGGGACTCATATTCTCAGGTTTCTCCGCCGATGGCTTAGTGGAGGTTTTGGAAATTGCTGATCACCCCTGGTTTTTAGCTTGTCAGTTTCATCCGGAATTCACGTCGAATCCTCGGCAAGGCCATCCGCTGTTTACGGGCTTCGTCACGGCGGCCCGGGAATTCGGTGCTCAGGAGCTGCAAACCGCGGCGCGCGCATGAAGTTGCTGGATTTTGAGCTGGGCTTCGATAAGCCTTTATTTCTCATTGCTGGACCCTGCGTCATTGAAGATGAGGCGCTGACCTTGGATATCGCCGGCGAGCTGAAGGCCGTTACGGGTGAACTGAATATCCCCTATGTGTTTAAAGCGTCCTTCGATAAAGCGAACCGATCTTCAGGAAATAGTTTCCGTGGTCCTGGTATTGAAGCCGGTTTGCGCATCCTGGGAGAGATTCGCCGCCAAATCGACTTACCCGTGTTGACTGACGTGCATGAAGATACGCCGATGGACGAGGTGGCCGACGTCGTCGATGTATTGCAAACGCCCGCGTTTCTTTGCCGGCAGACCAACTTTATCTTGCGTGTAGCGGCGACCGGCAAGCCGGTGAATATTAAAAAGGGGCAGTTTCTTTCCCCCGAAGAAATGTCAAACGTTGTCGATAAGGCACGTAGTGCCGGTAACCAGTCGATCATGGTCTGCGAACGAGGTTTCAGTTTCGGTTACAACAATCTCGTGGCGGATATGCGCTCTCTAGCTATTCTTCGTCAGACTGGTTGTCCGGTTGTATTTGATGCGACGCATTCGGTACAACTACCGGGTGGTAAGGGTGACTCTTCCGGTGGCCAGCGCGAGTTCGTGCCGGTCTTGGCGCGAGCTGCCGTGGCTGCGGGTGTCAGTGGCATCTTCATGGAAACACACCCAGATCCGGCACGGGCTCTCAGTGACGGTCCGAATGCCTGGCCCTTGGGGCAGATGAGAGACCTGCTGGGTACATTGATCAGCATTGATGAAGCTGTGAAAGCCGGCCCTTATATTGAGCAGTCACTATTGGCCTAGACCCGTCGGCCAGTCCGAGCGGATATCGTAGAGAAAGTGCATGAGTCAAATTGAAGCAATACTGGGACGTGAAATTATCGATTCGCGAGGTAATCCCACCGTCGAAGCGGATGTGCGCCTGGCCAGTGGCGCCTATGGCCGTGCTGCCGTCCCATCGGGCGCCTCCACGGGTGCGCGCGAAGCCGTGGAGTTACGCGACGGGGACGCCTCACGGTACTTGGGCAAGGGCGTTCGCAAAGCGGTAGCTAACGTCAACGGCATCATTCGGCAAAGTCTGGTGGGTCATGACGGGCTAGATCAAGCTGGTTTGGATCGGCAGCTTATCGAATTAGATGGCTCCGAAAATAAGGGTCAGCTGGGCGCGAATGCTCTGTTGGCCGTTTCCCTGGCAACCGCGCAGGCCGCGGCGGCAGAACAGGGCCTGCCCTTGTTTCGTTGCTTGCAGGCAAACGCGCGTGTTATGCCAGTGCCGATGATGAATATCATCAACGGCGGCGCGCACGCGGACAATAGCGTTGATATCCAAGAGTTCATGATTCTGCCCGTGGGTGCGGACTCGTTTGCCGAAGCATTGCGTCACGGTGTTGAAGTCTTTCATGCCTTGAAATCCGTGCTAAACGCACAAGGCCTAAATACGGCGGTGGGCGATGAGGGTGGCTTTGCGCCTGATCTTCCCTCCAATGCGGCGGCATTGGATACGATTTTGCTGGCCATTGAAAAAGTTGGTTTTAAGCCCGGCAAGGATATTTATCTGGGCCTAGATGTTGCCAGTTCGGAATTTTATTCCGAAGGTACTTATAGCCTTGAATCAGAAGCTAAGGCCTTCGACGCACAAGACTTCGCCGACTATCTTAATTCCTTGGTGCAGGCTTATCCCATCATAACCATCGAAGATGGAATGTCCGAAGACGACTGGGAGGGGTGGCAATTACTGACCAAAGCCCTTGGGGATCGAATTCAACTTGTTGGCGATGATCTGTTCGTGACCAATACGCAGATCTTGGCACGTGGTATCGACCAAGGTATTGCCAATTCAATCTTAATTAAGCCCAACCAGATCGGCACCTTGACGGAGACCTTGGCGGCCATCGACATGGCTGTCGATGCGGGTTATTCAGCAGTCGTTTCGCATCGTTCCGGTGAAACTTCCGATGCCACCATTGCCGATATTTCCGTCGGCACGCGCGCCACGCAAATCAAAACGGGCTCATTGTGTCGTTCGGATCGCATGTCCAAATACAACCAGCTTCTGCGGATTTCGGAAATACTGGGCGCCGATGCTCAGTATGCGGGTGCGGCAGCTTTTCCGGTGGGTTTGTAATCGATGTCCCCTAGGCCCCTTGTTTTACGCGCGGCTTTGCTAGTCTTGACTGTCATGTTGGTGCTTTTGCAGTTCAAGTTATGGGTATCCGACGACGGTTTCTCAGAGGTTCTCCGATTGAAAGAACAGGTCGCGTTTCAAGCCGAGGAAAATACGCGGCTGGCGGAGCGCAATAAGCGCTTGGACGCGGAAGTCGATGATCTTAGACAGGGGTTTTCTGCGCTGGAAGAACGTGCGCGTTCCGATTTAGGCTTGATAGCGCCTAAGGAGACCTTCTACATCATGGGAGATGACCTCAGCGGTGAGTCCGCCGAGTAGCGCACCGGCCGCCAAATCAAGTCGCGAAGCCCGCAGCTTAGCCGCGGCGGCGGATTTATCCAGCTTGCCGCGGGCTTGGGGGCCCAGTTTGGGCGAAGGCTTGTTACGTGAGCAACCAGAAGATTTTCAGGTTCATGAAACTCTGGCCCACGACCTATCGGGCGACGGTGAACATCTTTATCTACGGGTTAGAAAGCGCGCGCAAAATACGACCTGGGTTGCGCGGGAATATGCACAAGCACTAGGCTTGCCGCGCGTAGCCGTCGGCTATGCCGGTCTAAAGGATCGGCATGCCTTGACTTCTCAGTGGTTCAGTTTGCACCTGCCAGGCTGCGCGGATCCCGTGTTGCCACAACTACGCGGCGTGGAGATTCTGCAGACGATACGGCACAGGCAAAAGTTGCGCATTGGTGCGCTTCGCGCTAACGAGTTCAGACTGCGTTTACGCAACTTTACCGGCGACCGGGATCTTGCCGAGGGACGTTTAGCGGTCATTGCTGTGCATGGCGTGCCGAATTATTTTGGCGGGCAGCGTTTTGGGCATGGCGCGAGAAATTTGCATTTGCTTGGATCCGAGCGAATGATACGTGACCGCAATCGTCGCAGTTTCGGGCTATCGGCCGTTCGTTCGGCCCTTTTCAACGGTTACCTGGCGTCGCGTATCGAGGATGGTAGCTGGTTGCGACGACTGCCGGGTGAGCTTGCCGGGCATCGTGATGACCCCGATTCGGCCGGTGGTCTGTTGTGGGGCGAAGGTGACAACCTGAATCGCGGTGATGCCCTTGCAAGGGAGCAAGAATGGTTTGCTTGCTTTCCGGATACGCTCAACACATTAGCGAAGTATCGACCGCGCATGTCGCGCCGCGCACTGCGCTTAATGCCGCAAGCCCTGGCTTGGAATTGGCAGGGATGCGACTTAGAGCTCAGGTTTTCCCTGGGCAAGGGTTCTTATGCCACCGCCGTCGTCCGAGAATTGGGTGATTTTACAGAGCCGCGCCAGCGCACAGACTCACCAAGTTCCGGAGGGTAATCGTTCTTAGCGGTCTAAGCGATCACAAGGGCGGACATTCGAGACCTTCGGCGCGTGTTTTCTCAGGGTGGAAGAGCGTTGTAGAACGAACAAATAGAGTTGTCTAGCGCCGCAGTAAAACGTAGACCGCACCCGTGCCACCGTCTTTGGGCGGTGTTGAGCAAAACGCCAACACCGCGTCCCATTGCCGTAGCCAAACATTCACCTTGTTCTTTAGAACCGGACCGCGCCGGCCAGAGCCGATGCCTTTTCCATGCACCACGCGGACGCATTGCAGCCGATGTTTGACGCAATGGGCAATGAAGTCTCGTAGTTCGGGCAACGCTTCTGCCGTTGTTAGACCGTGCAAGTCGATTTCCGCGCGCACCGAATACTGTCCGCGTCGAAGTTTTCGAAAAACACGCTCGGATATTTCCGGCCGCCGGTGGAGTAGTTCCTCCCCGGTTTCTACATCCGCGCCGTCTGCTGGCATGGTAAGGGACTCTGCGAGTACTTCGGCATCTTCACGGCGCCGCAGGGCTGCCCTGGGTGCGGGCTTTTGGGCTTGGTGGTGCGCTTTGCGTTGCTCCAACTTGCGGACCGGTCCGACGGACTGACGGAATAGCGCCTCTTCGTCCGACTTGTTATCGTTGCCTTTTTCCTTAGTCATGCTGTCCTTACCGCCGTGGGTATGGTGAGGTGGAGAGCATACCCGGCGACTCCTATCAGGGCGTAATACTTTGAGAATACTGCTCAGCAATGATGACGGCTACCAGGCTGAAGGCTTGGCAATTTTGGCAAGCGCCCTTGCGGATCTGGCTGAAGTAGTCATCGTGGCGCCAGATCGCAATCAAAGTGGTGCGAGTCATTCCCTTACCTTGACTATTCCCTTGCGTGTCAATGAGATCCGTGCTGGACTATTTTCGGTTAGCGGCACACCTACAGACTGCGTGCATTTAGCCATTACCGGTTTGTTGCCGGAGGAGCCGGCCATGGTTATCGCGGGTATTAATCATGGCGCGAATTTGGGCGATGATGTCTTGTATTCGGGTACCGTTGCGGCGGCCGTGGAAGGTCGATTTTTGGGCTTACCAGCTATTGCCGTATCTCTGGTCAGTGAAAATCCACGGTATTTTGATACGGCCGGTCAAGCCGTTCGCCAACTGTTTAAAGCACTGTCCCGTAATCCCTTGCCGTCGGACACGATTTTGAATGTGAATGTACCGGACATACCTTGCGGTGAATTGCGTGGTTTCAAGGCAACCCGGCTGGGTTATCGGCACCGCGCCGAAGCTGTCGTTCCTGCGCAAGATCCCAAGGGGCGCACCGTGTATTGGGTGGGTCCCGCTGGTCCCAGCCAAGACGCAGGCCCGGGTACCGACTTCGACGCCGTTGAAAACGGCTATGTGTCGGTCACGCCCTTGCAGATCGATCTAACGCGTCACCAAGCCATTCAAGACTTGAGTGATTGGCTACCGGCCATCGGCGACTTGGAGTCGAGCTGATGGGCGAGGACGCACAGCGTACCCGCGGAATTGGCATGACATCTGCGCGAACGCGAGAGCGTTTGGCGCGCCGTTTGTTGGAACAAGGGATCAATAATCCAGTGATCCTGGATCGTATACGTAACGTGCCACGTCATTTGTTTGTCGATGAGGCCTTGGCCAGTCGCGCCTATGAAGACAGTGCCTTACCCATTGGACATGGACAAACTATTTCTCAACCTTTTGTCGTCGCTCTGATGACCCAGGCGCTTATTGAGAATCGTGAATCAAACGAATTGTTGGCCAAAATCTTGGAGGTGGGTACAGGTTGCGGTTATCAAACTGCGGTGTTATCACCATTGTGCCGCCAATTGTTTACCATCGAACGCGTTGGTGCGCTGTCACGCGCTGCTCGCAGTCGCTTACGCGAGCTTAGCGTTGGCAACGTACGTTTTCGTCATGGCAATGGGATGGAAGGTTGGCCTGGTCAAGCTCCATTTGACGGCATTCTTGTGGCCGCGGCGTCGAGTGAAGTGCCCGTTGCGCTGACCAAACAACTGGCCGTGGGCGGCCGCTTGGTTTTGCCCGTGGGTGAGCCGGGGGAGCAGGAGTTGCTAAGGATCACTCGAACGGCGGAGGGCTATGATCAGGAGCGTCTATGCTGGGTGTCTTTTGTGCCCTTGCTAGACGGCATTAGTTAGTGAGAATTTTTACCACGCTCTACGAGCGCATGATGCAGTGGTCTAAGCATCCGCGTGCGCCGATTGTTCTAGGCGCCTTGAGTTTCGCAGAGTCTTCTTTTTTTCCAATTCCCCCTGATGTCATGTTAGCGCCGATGAGCTTGGCCCAACCAAAACGTGCGTGGTACTTTGCCGGTCTGACGACGGCGACCTCGGTGCTTGGCGGGCTGGCTGGGTTCGCCATCGGTGTTTTCGCCATCGACGCGGTATTGCCTTGGCTCGATCGCTGGGGTTATTTGCCGGCGTTCACGCGGGCGGAAACTTGGTTCGAGAATTGGGGATTTTGGGCCGTTCTGGCGGCCGGGTTTTCTCCGATTCCTTACAAGGTGTTTACGATTTCCGCCGGCGCGCTGGCGATGCCGCTGTTACCGTTTGTCGGTGCATCCTTGGTTGGACGGGGCGCACGTTTTTTCTTGGTAGCGGGATTGGTGGCGTGGGGCGGGCCCGCTGCTGAAGCGAAATTGCAAGCTTACATCGATGCACTAGGATGGCTGCTCGTTCTGCTCATCATCATTGGGTACTTTGTACTGCGTCACTGATGCGTGGTTTCGCACTGTTGCTGATAACCGCCAGTTTGGTGAGCTGCAGTAGCGCTGTTCGCTGGGCTGCTGACAGCTATACGGTGCGCGAGGGGGATACGCTGTTCTCCATCGCTTCGAGATTCAATGTTGCGGCTGGGGATCTGGCGGCCTGGAATAGTCTGGGCGATGGCCGCTTGATCTACCCGGGCCAGCGGCTGCGCCTGCGAGGTCCTAAATCGTCATCACGGACCGCAAGCGGCGAAACTGATTCGCGCCGTCCGGCCGTCAGTCCCGCAAGGCCGCCAATACCGGTTGGTGTATGGCGCTGGCCGACGCAGGGCCAGGTCAGCGCGGCTTTTGGCGCAGGGCCAAGTACCCAGTCGGGTATTCAAATTGCAGGTCGCCAGGGTCAGGCGGTTTTTGCTGCGGCTGCGGGTGAAGTGGTGTATGCCGGTAGCGGCTTAAAGAGCTACGGACTACTGATTATCATTAAGCACAACGACAGCTACCTGAGTGCCTATGGACACAATCGCAAGATATTGGTCAAAGAGGGCGACATAGTTCGTGCCGGCCAAGATATTGCGCAGATGGGCGAGGGTCCGGGGCAAAAGGCCTTATTGCATTTCGAAGTGCGGCAAGACGGACAGCCTGTGAATCCCTTGCGTTTTCTGCCGACACCCTGAAGTATTATTCAAGGAGTAGCGCGGCGACGACGCGGCGGCCCTCACCGGCGAGCACATTAAATGTTCTGCAAGCAGCAGCCGTGTCCATGTACTCAAAACCGATGCCTTGCTGCATGATGGTGCTGATGAGCCTAAGGGGCGGGAAAATCTGATTGGGTCCGGTACCGAACAAGATAACTTCCGGTTGCTCTGTTATCGCGATATCGAAATCCTCTACGGTCATGGATTCAATATCGGGCGGCGACCAATTCTCGTGGATGCTCGCGGGTGATAAAATAACCGGTGAGGTCAAAATTTCTTTACCCACCCGCAGCTCGCCGGTCAGATAGGAACGAATTTGAATATTGCGGCTTTCGTCGAGAGCAAACTGCATGGCTGTCAAAAAATCTCCTCGGGCCGCCTGTTAGCGGCTGTAAGTTCAGCATTTACCGCTTGCGAGTATTTTAGACCATGAAACCCGATGTTTCGGGTTTAGACAAGCTGACCATTAAGCGGCGCGCGGTGAACTCCAAGCGCCTTGAGGCCTTGCCCAGTAGTTTGCATCCGGTCCTTCGGCGCGTCTATGCGGCGCGGGACATTTCTTGCCAGGAATTGGATCATTCGCTGGCCGCGTTATTGCCCATTGGCGGGCTGGAGTCGGCGGTGCTGGCGGCAGAACGTTTGCTGCGCGCACGACAGAACCGGGAGAGCATCATTGTCATTGGTGATTTCGATGCGGATGGTGCCACGGCATCGGCTTTGGTGGTGACTTGCTTGCGAGGTTTCGGCTTTGAGAATGTCGGGTTTCTTGTACCCGACCGATTTCGCTTGGGCTATGGGCTTTCCGTGGCCATTGCGGAAGAGGCGGCGCGGGTTCGGCCAGACTTAATCATTACCGTCGACAACGGCGTGTCCAGCCTTGCAGGCGTGCAAAGGGCGCGCGACTTGGGAATGGATGTCATTGTGACCGATCATCATTTGCCCGGTACGCAGTTGCCGGATGCCAATGTGATTGTGAACCCAAACTTGCCGGGGGAGTCTTTTCAGGGAAAGTCTTTGGCGGGGGTCGGCGTTGCCTTTTATGTAATGGCCGCCCTGGCTCGTGGCCTGGGCGAGCGGGGCTTGCTAGATGCCAAATTCGCCCAGAAGATTTTGCAATCCACCCTCGATCTGGTGGCCTTGGGGACTGTCGCGGATATGGTGCCCCTGGATTACAACAACCGGATTCTAGTAGCGGCAGGCTTACGCCGCTTGCGGGCAGGTCATGGGCGACCGGGTATTCAAGCGCTTTTTGCGGTAGCCGGTCGTAACATACGCGCGGCCAAAAGTAGTGATTTCGGCTACGCCATCGGTCCGCGTCTTAACGCGGCCGGCCGCCTCACCGACATGTCCTTGGGGATTCACTGTCTACTGGCCGAGAGCTTAGCCGAGGCGCAATCTCTTGCGAATCAGCTAGAGCGTCTAAATCAAGAACGTCGCGAAATGCAAGACGCGATGGAAATGGATGCGCGGGAGCATCTACGCAAGGCCACGGCGCGGCTGGCTAGCCAGCCGGCCAGTGCTTACTGTTTGTTTGATGCACAATGGCACGAGGGTATCGTAGGCCTGGTGGCGACCCGACTAAAGGATCAGTGTCGGCGGCCGGTGATTGCGTTCGCGCCGGCGGATCAGGCTGGCTTGCTAAAAGGTTCCGCCCGTTCAGTCCAGGGTATTCACATTCGCGATGTGCTCGATCGAGTTGCTGCGCAATATCCCGCGTTGATTAAGCAGTTCGGCGGGCATGCCATGGCCGCTGGCCTCACGCTAAATGCCGACGACTTGGATAGTTTTACCGGGGCTTTTGAGCAGGCCGTCGGCGCCCTAGGTTTCGCGTTCACGCCAGCCGACGTCCTTTGGACAGATGGTGATTTAGGCCAGGACGAGCTACAGGTCGATTTTGCTGCGGAGCTGGCCAGCGCCCAGCCCTGGGGCCAAGCTTGCCCGGAACCGGTTTTCGATGGCTATTTTGAGGTCGCCAGTGCTCGTGTGTTGAAAAATCGTCATTTGAAAATGGATTTGCGCCCAGCGGGCGGTCGCAGGACAATCGACGCGATTGCGTTCAATCAACCCGAACTGCCCTCACAAGTCCATGATCAGCCGCTTCGTTTTGCCTATCGGCTGGATGTAAACGAGTATCGTAATCGTCGCCAGGCACAGTTAATCGTCGAGCATGCGCAGCTAGATTAGCGGCGCATGCGACCAGTCTCGATTAACCGTTGAAGTATCGAAGAAGCTGGCAGGCGCAGCTGCTTTAGTTGGTCATGTCCTTACCTAGGTAGCTGATGGTCGGCCACGGCTTAGCGGCGCGCCATAAAAGTCGCCCACCCGCTCCGATTCGCATACTTAGTCAGCGGCGAAGCTTTTCTAGCCAAAACTCCATCTGTCTGCCGGCGGCTTCTCTTCCGCCCAAACCAAAAGATAGGGCGATGGCTACCGCGACCGCACCCAAGACCAAAGCAAAGGCCAGGTTGACGATATCATCAGCGATGCCCATGGCTCTCAAGCCCATGGCCACGACTAATCCGAGTATCGCGATACGGGCAATACTGGCGATGGCGGATACGCCGTCGCCGCTCATTTGCAAAATGGCCTTGTAGGCGAGATTAGCAAGCCAGAATCCTGCTGCCAGAATGATGCTGCCCAACAGGATCTGTCCGGCGAATTGGACCAAGGTGGTCACGAGCTGCTCAACCTGAAAGAAGCCCAACTGATTAGCGGCTTCAACGCTGGCCAGTAGCAATATGAAGGTGCTGACGATGACGCCAGCGAGTCGCGAAATTTTCAAACCGCCGTCGGTCAGTTGAACTAAGCCCATCTTCTGTGGGATTTCGTCGGCGCCGAATCCATGCAGCAACTTCGTCGTTAAGCCAGAGATAAATCTCGCTAAGAAAAAGGCCACGGTCAAAATCACGATGGCGGCAAACACCCTGGGAATAGCCGCCATGAAGGTGGCCAACATTTGTGTAGCGGGTTCGGATATAGCATCTATTTCAAGGGCGTTGATGGCGGCGATGAGGGCCGGAACGAAAACAAAAATAAAGACAATAAGGCCGGCCAGCTTCGATAAGCGAATATCGGCCGCAAGACCGACCTGTCCGCCCAAGTTATCAAATCCGGTGGCGGCTAATAGGTTGCTAACCAGATCTCGCAAGAGCCGTGCGATGAACCAGCCGATGGCACCGATGGCCAGCGCGCCGATAATGTTTGGCAGCATGGTCAACATCTGGTCCACCATGTTTTGCACCGGCGTCAATAAGCCGCCCAATTGCAAGGTGCCGAGAATCGCGGGAAGAAATAATAGAATCGTTAGCCAATATAGAACGTTGCCAAGGTTCGTGCTCATGGGCTGCATGTCGGCCTCTCGCGACAAGGTTTCGTCTAGGCGAGTGGCGCCCAGCGCTTGGGTCATGAACTTGCGGACCAGGCTGGCGACGACCCAAGCGATCAGAGCTAAAATCACGCCGCCCACTAAATTGGGCGCGTAGTTGGTGAGTTTCGTCGCTAGGGCTTCCAGTGGGGCTGAAACCGACCCGAGGTTTAAGGCGCTGAAAAACGCGACCAGCACGAAAAGCATGATGATCAAGAACGCGCCCGTGGCGATCATGGATTCCATTTTCAGGCGGCCGGAGGTTGTGCTTTCAAATCGGGAGTCGAGTTGCATTATTCCCAGCAGCTTTCGCAGTCCGGCTCGAACGGCGACGGCGAGAAACCAACCGATGACGAGAATGGCCAGTGCCATCAGTAGATTCGGCAAGGTTTCCGATAGGGTAGTTCCAAGTGGTCCGAACAGTTCGCTTAGGTTCATGTCAATTTCCCCCCAAGGGCGTACAGGACGTACTGAATGGGAAACTCACTAAAGAATCCCATAGCGTAATACCGCCAAACCTGTGGCAGTTAACATAAAGTCTATACTGTCAGAGGCTTAGCCGCCAATTTGACTGTTTTGGCTGCCAGCTCGGCCGGTGGCGTCACACCGCCGCCGGCCGAGCTGGCAGCCGTGCTGGGGTCTGTCCGTTAGCGTTTTTCGGGTCTCTGGGCGGATGCCAACTTCCGTGTGAGGTTTCCCGCACGCGAATTTGTCTGCACTGGCAACTATCCTGCTGGATGCTTGTGGCGTTCGGAGCAGATTGGCTGCGTGATAAATTGATCGTTCTGGCATGTTGATGGCTTGCATTGTCGCGATGATTCTCCCCGGGCTCTGGGTGGTCTGGTCACACAAATAGACGAGACGTGATGATCGCAGCTTAACCTGGGTGGGATTACGACAAAGAACATTGCGTTTCCCACAGCTTAGCCCTTTATTTGCCAGGTCAATCTGACTAGGATTACGCGCTTCCTAGATTTCCCCTTACCAAGCTTAGAGACTAGTCCATGGAAATTGGTCCACTTAAGAGTAGCATCAAGGAGTTGCAAACCCGCAGCGACGCTCTAAGGGGGTACCTTTGACTTTGCTGGCAGTCAACGTCGTCTTGAAGAGATCAATCGCCACTTTGAAGACCCAAAAATATGGGACCGGCAAAAAGAAGCCGAGGCCCTCGGCCGGGAGCGAGCCAAGTTAGAACTGGTGGTTGCGGAGCTGACGCGACTACATCAGGGTTTGGCCGACGCTATTGAGCTATTGGAGTTGGCGTCTGCCGAGTCCGACCAGGAAACTGTCACCGAGCTCGAGCATGATCTTGCTTCAATGCTTGCAGTCGTTGAGCGCCTGGAGTTTCGGCGTATGTTCAATCGCCGCGCCGATGAGGCCAATGCTTTCATGGACATTCAAGCGGGTTCCGGCGGGACCGAGGCGCAAGACTGGGCGGAAATGCTACTGCGTATGTACTTAAAGTGGGGGGAGAGCAATAATTTTGCTACCGAGTTGATCGAAGTATCAGCTGGGGAAGTGGCGGGTATCAAGAGCGCGACCCTGCGTATCGTCGGCGATCATGCCTACGGTTGGTTACGCACCGAGACTGGCGTGCATCGTTTGGTTCGAAAGTCACCCTTTGATTCGGGTAATCGGCGACATACGTCTTTTGCCGCAGTGTTTGTCGCTCCGGAAATAGAGGATGATATTGATATTGAAATCGATCCATCGGACCTGCGTATTGATGTATACCGCGCGAGCGGCGCGGGGGGTCAGCATGTGAACCGGACGGAATCAGCGGTGCGTATTACCCATAACCCAACGGGCACAGTCGTACAGTGCCAAAATGATCGCTCTCAGCACAAGAATAAGGCGACGGCCATGAAACAATTGCGCGCTAAGCTCTACGAGCTCGAGGAACAGCGGCGGCGAGCCGAGGCTCAAGTGACCGAAGAAAGTAAATCTGATATCGGCTGGGGGCAGCAGATTCGCTCTTACGTGTTGGATCAATCCCGAGTTAAAGATCTGCGCACCGGTGAAGAATCGGGTAACCCGGATGCGATTCTAAATGGTGATTTGAACCGTTTTATCGAGGCAAGTTTGAAACAGGGCGTGTAGCTTGGGGTCCGTAGAATAATGAATGATGAGAATCGATTGATCGCCGAGCGGCGGCGCAAGCTTAGCGAGCTGCGCAGCGCCGGGTTTGCCTTTCCTAATGATTGTCGCCGGGACGTCTTGGCTGGCCAAATTCAGGCCACTTATGCAGCGCACAGTGACGCAGCGCTAGCGGCGGAGGCTGTCGAGGTGAACATCGCAGGGCGACTCATGGCCAAGCGGGTCATGGGTAAAGTGGCCTTCGCCAAGCTGCAGGATAGATCGGGTCAAGTGCAGATTTTCTTGCAGCGTGATGCCCTGGGAGCGGAAATTTATCAAGACTTCAAAGCTTGGGATCTGGGCGATATAGCCTGGGCGCGGGGCCTGTTGTTTCGCACGAAAACAGGCGAACTGACGGTGAAGGTTTCGGAATTGCGCTTACTCACCAAGTCCTTGCGGCCCTTGCCCGAAAAGTTTCACGGGCTCACTGACCAGGAACAACGCTACCGCCAGCGCTATGTTGACTTGATTGTCACGCCCAGCACAAGAGAAATCTTTAAGACGCGCACGAGCATCATTCAGTACATTAGAAATTATCTGGACGCCATGGATTTCATGGAAGTCGAAACGCCCATGATGCATCCTATTCCTGGTGGCGCCATCGCGCGGCCGTTCGTTACCCACCACAACGCTTTGAAACGGGATCTCTATTTGCGTATTGCCCCAGAGCTTTATTTGAAGCGTTTAGTAGTGGGTGGTTTTGAGCGTGTTTACGAAATTAATCGTAGCTTTCGCAACGAGGGAGTTTCAACGCAGCATAACCCGGAGTTCACGATGCTAGAACTCTATATGGCATATGCCGACTATAAAGTACTCATAGACCTACTAGAAAACTTGATACGCAGTCTTGCCTTATCGCTACGAGATTCCGATGAGATAGAGTATCAAGGCAAGACCTACGATTTATCGAAGGATTTCGCGCGATTGAGTGTTGAAGAGGCGGTCGCAAAGTTTAATCCGCAACTAGATGCTGGTCGCTTGCGGGATCGTGAGTATCTTGCCGACGTTTGTGAGCAACTGGAAATTCCGCTGCAAGCAAGTTATCAAAGCGGCAAATTGTTGACTGAGATTTTTGAAAAGACTGCGGAACCCCGATTGATTGAGCCGACCGTCATTACCGGTTACCCGGCCGAGGTGTCGCCGTTGGCGCGTCGCACCGACGGCGACGACTGGCTGACCGACCGCTTTGAATTTTTCCTGGCGGGTCGCGAAATTGCCAATGGTTTTTCCGAACTGAACGATGCGGAAGATCAGGCCGCGCGTTTTCGGGCGCAAGTGGATCAGAAAGATGCGGGCGATGCGGAGGCCATGTTTTACGACGATGATTATATTGCCGCCTTGGAATACGGCATGCCGCCGACGGCGGGGCTCGGTATCGGGATTGACCGTCTGACGATGTTCCTGACGGACTCGCCGAGTATTCGCGATGTTCTGCTATTTCCGCACCTGCGTGATTCAGCAAAAGCTTAGCGAGTGCGGAACTGATACGGCCCGGCTCAGGATTATGGCGCTAAATCGAACGGTATAGATGCGGCCGACTCGAAGCTCGCTTTGCCGTTCTGGTCCACCGCGCGGTGCTAGTTAGCCAGGGGTATGTCATAGGGCAGTGGCAACAGTTCCAAGGGCATCTTGCGGCCGTCGAAGAGTGGCTTGTCTATGTTGGTCAACTGAATGACAGCCAGTAGTCGAGCGCCGCCGGCCAGCGTTGTCGCCGCAACGACACGGCCCGCGTTCTTATCATCGGATGTCAGCAAGGAATCACCCGCCGCTAAATGGGGATTATTGGCTGACGCCAAGCGAAACATGCGCCGTTTGATACGGCCCAGGTTTTGGGTTCGCGCGATAATTTCTTGGCCCACATAACAACCTTTGGAAAAGCTGATGCCATCGAGTAAGTCTAGGTTGACCATTTGCGGGACAAAGGCTTCGCTGGTCTTAGTCGTCACGCTGGGTATGCCTTGATCGATATTCATTAGTTGCCACTCGGCATCGCTAGCAGTGAGCAGCTCGCTGGTGGCCAATGCCCGGGCCAGGTGTTGTTTCTCACCGAGCAGCAATGCCCGGCTGGAATCTCCCGCTAAACGTGCGACAACTGTGCCGCCCTGATGGTTGCTGGCCTGTGGATGGGCGTCGAGGGATAGGTCGAGCACCGTGGTTTCATGATTTTTCGGCAAGCGATGCAGCCCATACACAGCCATGGGCGCGACGTCGATAACAATCGACGCTCTGAGTATGAACATACGCAGCCGCATAACGATGCCGTCGGTAAGTTCTCGGGGTACGACGATCAGAATGTCATCATGCCGCTCCATCAGTTGCCCAATTAGCAATAGACGTCCCTGAGGGTTGGTCCAGCCAGTCAAAAGTGCTTGGCTAGGGCTGAGCTGGTTTAGATCTTGCGTCAACTGACCCTGTAAAAAGCTGCGGCGGTCAGTACCCGCCACGCTGATGACGGCGAACTGTGATAGGGGCAGAGCATCCATATGGCGAGACTTGTTATTGACAACTGTAATGAAAACGGGCCTTTATTCTGGCACAATCGCCGCCATGTCAGCAGTGCGCTTAGATTCCAAGTCGCCATCCGGCGCGGCAGCCGAACAGGGCAAGTGTTCAGTTATGCAGCCTTCGCCCGGATCTCAGGCTTCGCCGGCTGCCGTTGAGCCCGCGGTCTCCAAGATCAACGAAACAGGCGGGCCCGCCGGGCTGGAACCGACCCGGTACGGTGATTGGGAACGTAAGGGCCGATGCATTGATTTCTAACGCGGATTCAAGCGAGCTGATTTGATTCCATGCCATGGCCGCGGGGTCGCCCAGCCTAAATCCAAACGGATTGGGGCCTTGGTAATGAGTGAGTGAATGACTTGGAGGGTTGGGCATGGCGCAAATTGAGCGGCCACTGTCGCCGCATATTGGGATCTACCGATGGCAGGTCTCCAGCAGCTTATCGATACTGCATCGTTTTACCGGGGTGATGCTGTCGATTGGGGCATTCGTTCTGGTGGGCTGGCTGGTGACCCTGGCTGCGGGATACGAAGCCTACGCGCGCTTGATTGGTGGTTTGAGTGGGATCTTCGGCCGAACGTTCCTTTTTGTATGGAGCTTTAGCTTTTTTTATCACTTGTGTAATGGTGTTCGACATTTGTTTTGGGACGCCGGTATTGGCTTCGACAAGGCTCGGGCCCAGCAGACGGGCTGGGTCGTCGTTGCGGTGGCGGCAACAATGACGGTGCTCCTGTGGTTATTTGGTGCGGGAGGATAGCGTTATGAGTCTAGAATCTCCGCTTGGTAAGGTGCTGGGCTTGGGTTCCGCGAAAGAAGGTTCTGGCCATTGGCTTGCGCAGCGAGCAACCGCTGTTGCCTTGGTCCCACTAGGCTTGTGGTTTATTGCGTCCTTGCTCAGCATGGAAAGCACGAACTATCAGTTTGTTGTGGCCTGGGTCGCCGATCCTGCCCACGCGATCATGTTGATCTTGCTAACCATCACGCTGGCTTACCATTCCGCACTGGGGTTACAGGTTGTGATTGAAGACTACCTGCACGGCGCCCAGAAGATCGTCGCTATTTTGCTGGTAAAGATTTTCCATGTCGTGCTCGTCGTCGCCGGTCTTTACGCGGTGATTACTGTTTCAGCCGGGGCGATTGGATGAGCAGCTACGAGTTCATTGATCACACTTACGATGTGGTTGTCGTCGGTGCCGGCGGTGCGGGGCTGCGAGCTACATTTGGGTTGGCCGAAGAGGGCTTATCGACGGCGTGTATTACTAAGGTGTTTCCCACACGCAGTCACACGGTTGCCGCGCAGGGTGGGATTAGCGCTGCCCTGGGTAACATGGGAGAGGATGATTGGCGCTGGCATATGTACGACACCGTAAAGGGGTCTGATTGGCTGGGCGACCAGGATGCCATAGAGTATATGTGCAAAGAGGCGCCGGACGCGGTAATAGAACTGGAGCACTACGGCGTCCCGTTCTCGCGTACAGACGATGGTCGAATATACCAACGCCCATTTGGTGGCATGACCACGAGATTTGGTGAAGGTACCGCCCAGCGTACCTGTGCAGCAGCGGACCGCACCGGGCATGCGATGTTGCATACGCTTTATCAACAGTCGCTGAAACACGATGCGAGCTTCTATATTGAATACTTTGCCATCGATCTGATCATGCAGGATGGTGAGTGTCGCGGGGTCGTGGCTCTGGACCTGGCCACGGGGCAGCTACATCGTTTCCGCTCGCGGCAAGTTATTTTGGCCACCGGCGGTTATGGGCGGGCCTATTTCTCCTGTACCTCAGCGCACACTTGCACCGGCGACGGCAATGCCATGGTGCAAAGAGCGGGCTTGCCATTGCAGGATATGGAATTCGTACAATTCCATCCGACCGGTATCTATGGCGCGGGCTGTCTGATTACCGAAGGCGCCCGTGGTGAAGGGGGCTATTTGACCAACTCCGAAGGCGAGCGGTTCATGGAACGCTATGCGCCCAACGCCAAGGATTTGGCTTCCCGGGATGTGGTTAGTCGCTCGATGACCATGGAAATTCGGGCGGGCAAGGGCGTCGGTAAAGAAGCCGATCATATCCATTTGCATCTAGAGCATCTGGGTCCGGATGTGATTGATGAGCGCCTACCCGGTATTGCCGAAACCGCCCGTATTTTCGCCGGCGTGGATGTGACTAAAGAACCCATACCCGTGTTGCCCACCGTGCACTACAACATGGGTGGCATTCCGACAAACGTTGATGGTGAGGTTCTGACGCTGCGTGACGGAAATGCCAATACGCCGGTAGCTGGCTTGATGGCAGTTGGTGAGGCCGCTTGCGTTTCAGTCCATGGTGCTAATCGTCTGGGTTCCAATTCATTGCTGGACTTGGTGGTGTTCGGCCGCGCGGCCGCTAAGCATTGCGCAAAAACACTACCGCGCGACCAACGGCAAGCGCCCCTAGCCGCGGATGCGGGCGAATATGCGGTTTCTCGCTTGGATAAGCTGCGTCACGCGAACGGCTTGCGTTCCACCGCAGAGATCCGGCTCGAGATGCAAAAAATCATGCAGAACCACGCCGCGGTCTTCCGCACGGGTGAATCTTTGCAAGAGGGTATCGAGAAGCTTCAGGCTTGCGCAGAATCCTTCACAGATGTGGCGGTGACGGATCGCAGCATGGTATGGAACACCGACCTCATAGAAACCCTTGAGCTGGACAATTTGCTTGGGCAAGCGAGCGCCACTATAAGATCCGCGGCGAATCGAAAGGAAAGTCGAGGCGCCCAGGCTCGCGAGGACTATCCAGACCGCAACGACGATGAGTGGATGAAACATAGCCTCTCCTGGCTAGAGAAGGACTGGAACATTCGCTTGGATTACCGGCCTGTACATTTGGAAACCCTTACCGACGAGGTCGATACCGTACCGCCAAAGGCCCGTGTCTATTGATACCCCGGGCGCCTACTGTACTTGAGAGAACACTGACATGGCCGAAATTCTATTACCGCCGAATTCACGCGTAACGCGCGGTAAGGAGCATAAGGCTCCGCCCGGTACCGAAAATATTCGTCGCTTCGTGATTTATCGCTATGACCCGGATCTTGGTGAGAACCCTCGCTTGGATACCTATGAACTTGATATGAGTGATTGTGGGCCCATGGTCCTTGATGCGCTGATCAAGATTAAAAATGAGATTGATCCAAGTCTGACGTTTCGCCGTTCTTGCCGGGAAGGTATTTGCGGTTCCTGCGCGATGAACATCGATGGGCAAAATACGTTGGCTTGCACGCAGGCCAGCGATGCCGTCGCCGGGGAAGTAAAAATTTATCCGCTGCCGCACATGCCGGTGGTTAAGGATTTGGTGCCCGATCTTACGAATTTTTACGCTCAATACGCTTCGATCAAGCCCTGGTTGCAAACGCGTACGCCGGCACCGCCCGATAGCGAGCGATTGCAGTCGAAAGAAGAACAGGAACTCATTAATACTCCGTCGGCTTGCATTCTTTGCGCCTGTTGTTCAACGAGTTGTCCTAGCTATTGGTGGAACAGCGATCGATATCTGGGGCCGGCGACCTTACTGGCAGCCTATCGATGGCTCGTTGATAGCCGAGACGAAGCTACGGGTGAACGTTTGGATGATTTGGAGGATCCATTTAGGATTTACCGCTGTCATACGATAATGAATTGCACTAACGCTTGTCCCAAAGACCTGAATCCAGCGCGTGCCATTGCTGAAACCAAGCGCATGCTCGCCACGCGACGGCTCTGAGAAATTGCGGGCCAAATCGTCTGAGGAAAAGCGTATCGTTTGGCGCTGCCGGCGCGGTATGCGTGAACTTGATATTCTGTTATTACGCTACGCGGAAGGATTATTTCCCAAAGCAACCGAGGTAGAACGAGCAGCTTTCGAGCATTTACTTTCGATGCAAGATCCAGATATTCATGACTTGTTGGCCGGCCGGGTAATCGCGCAGGATGCGGCGCTGCGCAATGTGGTCCAACGGATACTTGATAAGTCTTGAATTACGTCCCGGGCAACCGGGGTGGGCGCTGCGTGGCGAGTTTTGCCTGTTAAGCCTAGGTTTATTGATCGCCATCGGCTTTGCAGCTTTCGGCGAACGCGAACAGACCTTCAAATGGCTGGCCTTGGTCATGGTCCTACCGTTGGGTTATTGGCAAGTTTTCCGGAATCAGTCTGCGCATGTGAGCCGGGCCATCCTTGGTGCCGATGGTCGCTGGCGAATTTGGATTGGTTCTAAATCAACGGGGCTACCAGCGGATCTGACCGGTGCCTGGTTCTGTGGTAGCTGGGCAGCGCTACGCTGGCGTGGCACTGCCGGGCAAGCGTATGTTGCGTGGTTGCGGGCCCAGGACTGTTCTGCGAGTGATTGGCGGCGCTTGCGAGTTCGTTTGCGTCTGCCTTTAAGTAACGTCATGACGTAGAATTTACCGTGGCCGCTGCGTTGCACCAGCTATGTGACGTGGTGACCATTTTGCGGGGTGCGGTAGCGAACTTTAGTGCCATATAGTGGTCTATGCGAGTGGCAAGCTGCTATGTAGCCTCAGAGTAAAGCGCAAGGCGGTATGGCGGCAAAGACGAACGATCAGCGGCTCGTTGAGCGAGTGCAGAATGGCGACAAGCGTGCCTACGATCTATTGGTGCTGAAGTATCAGCACAAGATTGTAAAGCTTGTTATGCGCTACGTGCGCGACCCATCGGAAGCGCAGGATGTCTCTCAAGAGGCGTTTTTGAAGGCTTATCGAGCGCTACCGCGTTTTCGTGGCGACAGTGCTTTTTATACTTGGTTGTATCGAATTGCAATTAATACGGCGAAAAATCATTTGGTATCCATGAGCCGACGTCCCATGGAATACGATTTAGATTTGCAGAACCCCGAGCAGCAAGCTGTACATAAGCTGTTGCGCGATGGTGATACGCCCGAAGGCATTGTTCTGCGTGAAGAGCTGCGCACCACTGTTGAAGCCGCTATCGCCGATTTACCCGATGAACTGCGCGAGGCAATTACGCTGCGCGAAATTGAAGGCATGACTTACGAGGAGATCGCTCAAACCATGGCTTGCCCGGTAGGCACGGTAAGATCTAGAATTTTTCGTGCCAGAGATGCGATTGATCAACGAATTAGACCTTTGATTGACGAAACGAAAGACCAATGAGAGAAGCATTGTAATGAGTGAAATCGTTGAAGAGCAGCTGTCCGCATTCTTGGATGACGCATTGCCAGAGGGCGAGGAAGAGTTGTTGTTACGTCGTTTGGAACGTAGTTACGCTCATCGCGACACCTTGATGCGCTATGGGCTTATTGGTGATTTGTTACGCGGCGAGTCGACTGGCGAAGCCTTGGTCGACCTCTCGGGGGTCATCAGCAGTGCGGTTGCGAATACGGATGATGCGGCACCGCCGCGGGCCAGGCGGTCAATACTTAAGATTGGCGGTTGGGCCGCGGGTATCGCCGTCGGTTTGGCGGCACTGCTTGCCATCAATCTTGATTTAACCGTTCAGGACACACAGGTAGCCGAGCGCTCGGATGTGCAGTTGGTGCTGACGCCTGAGGCGCAGCCCATGAGCAATGAGGCATATTCAGTCCGTGGCACATCGCCGCGTTCGCCATTGGCGCCGTCAAGAATGGCAAGTTATCTCGTTTCCCATGGCGACTACACGCGCGGATTGTCGCGGCAAATGATGAATTCGCATGTGGTCAACCAAAGGCCAGAGCTGATGCGGGCCAGTTTCAGTCAGGACCAATAGCACATGCCGAAACTGCGGTTTTTCGCCGCCATCTGGATCGCCTTAGGCCTCCTTGGCTGGGGTTCAGCCGTTGCTGCCGATAAGCAAGACCCCCGATTTTGGCTGATGAAAATGGTCGAATCCGTTGAGCGACTTAACTACCACGGAACTTTGGTGCACATGCATGGTGGTGAGGCGAACATCTTGCGCATGGTGCATCGCGTTGACAATGGCAGTATATCAGAGCGAATCACCGCGCTGGATGGGCCAGGCCGCGAGATCATTCGTGATGATGACGAAGTGACCTGCATCTTGCCTGATCAAGGCGCGGTCATGGTTGAGCCGCGGGATAGTCGGGATCGCAGTCAAAATCCATTGCACGCCAGTTTGCCCCGACTAGAGGACTTTGACGATCGTTACTATCACCTGTCTTTCCTGGGCGATGGCAGCGTGGTCGGGCGCAAGACCCGGGTTCTGGCGGTCCGGCCCAAGGATGGTTACCGCTATGGGTATCGCCTTTGGTTAGACGAACGGACCGCCTTGCCGCTGAAAACGCAGCTCTTGGATGATGCCGGCGATATCCTCGAGCAAATCTTATTCACGGAAATCACGCTGACGGATAGCATCGCTGCTAAGGAAGTCCAGCCTTCTTTGGTGATGGATTCCTTCACGGTGCAGCGGTCCAGCGATGCAAGCCGACGTGACTCGACAGGGGAGGGCAATGCAGCTTGGCAGATTAGTGACTTGCCGGCGGGTTTTGCGCTCATAGCGGTACGCGCCAAGTTGGCCGAAGGCGCTAAGCGTCCCATGGAGCAACTGGTATTTTCTGACGGGCTTGCTTATGTCTCTGTGTTTATAGAGGCGGATGTCGGTCAGGACGAACAAACTGAAGGTCTTTCTAGTATGGGTGCCGCTAATGCATACACGGTTATGCGTGAAGGTTATCTGGTAACTGCCGTGGGGGAAGTCCCTGCGCGGACGGTTGAGTTAATCGCTACATCGGCGACACCGGCGCCTTAAGCGATGCCACGTCGAATCGGCCGGGTTACCGAGCAGTCTGGCGCATACGTGCAGATCGATTTGCAGGATACATACGCGTCTTGCGAGAGCTGTTTGTCCGGCTGCGCGCTGTTATCTTTGGCGCGCGCGTTTCGGGGTAAGCGTCCGCGCTGCCGGCTACGGGTGTCGACTAAAGCCCCGGCGCCGGTTGGCAGTGCCGTTGAACTGACGCTTTCGCCTCGCCAGCTCTTGTTCGCTGCTTTCTTGGCCTACGGTTTACCCTTGGGTGGTCTGATGATCGGTGCCATGCTTGGCGGGCTGCTGGCCGGGGGTAGTGATGGGTTGGTGTTGCTCGGCGCGGCGGCCGGCGTGATTCCAGGAGTCTTAGTCGGTAAGTATCTGCACCGCGCGCGTCCGCTAGAGCCAAGCCTGGAAGGCCACGGCTAAATTCATGCCAAAACCGGCCTGCTTGACGGTATACAGTCGCCGAGGTTGTCATCTTTGTGAGGTGCTTTTGGGAGAGCTTGAGGCACTGTTGCGTGGCCAAGCCGCCATTCAGGTACTTGATATCGACCAGTCCCCGGCATTGCGCGACTTGTACGGTACTCGCATACCCGTGGTGGCCAGCGGATCTGACGTGCTGTGCGAATTCAAGCTAGACCGAACAAGCGTGCTGACCTGGCTTGATGCGCAAACGATCGAGCGCGACTAGGCGCCGCGATTCTTGATCATCTAGGGTCTATAATCGCCGGCTTTGCCGGTCAGGCTACCATGGACCATATCCGAAACTTCTCCATTATCGCCCATATAGATCACGGGAAGTCGACCTTATCGGACCGGCTCATCGAACGCTGTGGCGGTTTAGAGCAGCGGGAGATGGCCCAGCAAGTGCTTGACTCCATGGATCTGGAGCGCGAGCGCGGCATCACCATCAAGGCGCAAAGCGTTTCGCTTATCTATAGTGCTCAGGATGGTTGCGACTATCAGCTTAACTTTATTGATACACCCGGCCATGTAGATTTTTCTTACGAAGTTTCACGCTCTTTGGCGGCTTGTGAAGGTGCCCTGCTGGTCGTTGATGCTGCGCAAAGTGTCGAAGCGCAGAGCATTGCCAATTGCTACACGGCCGTTGAGCAGGGCCTGGAGATTATTCCGGTACTCAACAAAATCGACCTGCCATCGGCCGAGCCCGAGCGCGTGTTGACCGATATTCGGGAAATTATTGGCCTAGAAACCGATGGTGTGGCCCTCGTTAGCGCGAAGACGGGGGCAGGCATTGATCAATTGTTGGAGCAATTGGTAGAACGCGTTCCACCGCCGGTCGGCGATGCCAGTGCGTCGCTACAAGCCCTGATTATTGATTCTTGGTTTGATAACTATGTTGGCGTTGTCTCTCTCGTTCGCGTAGTCCACGGCAGACTGGAATCCGGTGCAAAGATCCGGGTGATGTCTACTGAACGCAGCTATCCCGTGACGGAACTGGGGGCATTTACACCCAAGATGAGTCGGCGCGATGCGCTGGAGACCGGCGAGGTCGGTTATGTGATTGCGGGCATAAAAGACATCGATGGCGCACCCGTCGGCGATACGATTACCATCGATGCTAAGCCTTGCGAGAACCCATTGCCAGGATTCACGGCTGTGAAGCCACGCGTCTTCGCCGGCCTATTTCCAGTGCAGTCTGATGACTTTGAAGCTTGCCGCGAGGCCCTGCGTAAGCTGCGGCTCAATGACGCGGCCTTGCACTACGAAGTAGAAACATCCGCCGCGCTGGGTTATGGCTTTCGCTGCGGGTTTCTTGGCATGTTGCACATGGAGATCGTGCAAGAACGAATAGAGCGCGAATATGGGCTGGAGTTAATCACCACGGCTCCTACGGTGGTGTTTGAGATTACGAACACGCGCGGGGAGATTGTGCGAATTGACAATCCGGCGGCATTGCCTGAACCCAGCGAGATTGCCGAGACTCGTGAACCCTATATACGTGCTAACTTGCTAGTGCCCCCGCAATATGTAGGTCCGGTAATGCAGCTTTGCGTCGCACGTCGCGGCGTGCAGAAGCGGATGGACTACGTCGGCAGCCAGGTTGCCTTGGAATACGAGTTGCCTATGGTGGAGATCGTGTTGGACTTTTTCGATCACCTGAAATCGATCAGTCGCGGCCACGCATCTTTTGATTATGAGTTTTCCCGCTTTGTGTCCGGAGATCTAGTCAAGCTTGATGTACTGATCAATCGTGAGCGTGTGGATGCGCTGTCATTGATCGTGCACCGCGAATTTTCTCGGCGCCGGGGCCGCGAGTTAGTGGATAAGTTGCGCGAACTAATTCCGCGCCAGATGTTTGAAGTTGCTATTCAAGCGGCCATCGGTTCGCAGATCATTGCCCGAGCAAACGTCAAGGCGCTGCGCAAAGATGTTACGGCCAAGTTATACGGTGGGGATGTTACTCGCAAGCGCAAATTACTGGAAAAGCAAAAGGCTGGCAAAAAGCGAATGAAGCAACTGGGCAGCGTAGAAATTCCGCAGGAAGCATTCTTGGCAGTGTTAAAAGTGGGCAAGAAATAGGCCGCCATGGGTTGCGGAGCGGTTGCGCTATGGTTTGGGTTAGCGGTCGTCACCATGCTATCGTCGCCCGCGACATAGAACGCAGATAGGTATTCCATGAGTTTTGATTTTGCGCTAATTCTCATTATTGCAACGGCGGTGTGCGGCATTATATGGGCACTAGATACCTTGCTATTCGCTCGTGCTCGAAGTGGTGAGCATGAGGCAAAATTACCCGTTGTCGTGGAGTACGCGCGATCGTTTTTTCCTATTCTGCTGGCAGTGTTATTTATTCGTTCGTTCTTGTTTGAACCCTTCCGTATTCCCTCAAGTTCCATGGTTCCGACACTGTTGATCGGCGATTTTATTTTCGTCAACAAATTTACCTACGGTTTGCGCTTGCCCGTTCTCAATACGAAGATTTTGGACCTGGGTGAACCCCAGCGCGGGGACGTCGTCGTGTTTCGCTTACCCTCCGAGCCAAGTGTGAACTACATCAAGCGTTTGGTCGGTCTACCGGGTGATACCGTCAAATATGTGAACGGCCGCCTATTTATTAATGAAAAACCCATCGATATTGAGACTGTAGGGCCCTATACCGGGGATGGTCAGGACAATGCGACCTTATTGCGGGAGCATCTTGGTGCAAATTGGCATGAGTTGTTGCAGATGACCGGACGTCCTAGCCGTCAAGGTAGATTTATCGTGCCGGCGGGCCACTACTTTATGATGGGCGACAATCGAGATAATAGTCGCGATAGCCGTTATTCAGGGGTTGGGTTTATCCCCGATAAGCTGATAGTCGGCAGGGCAGTGCGCATTTGGATGAATTGGGAGATTCCCAAAATGCCGCGCTGGAATAGAATTGGCAATGCCATCGATTGATGGCAAAAAGCGGGAGTTCAGTGATGCGTAAAAACCAACAGGGCATGACTGCCATTTCTTTTATTATATTGGCTGCGATTGTGGCATTAATCGGTTTTGCCGGATTAAAACTAACGCCGATCTATCTAGAGAACATGAAGATAGCGAAGACCTTAAGTGATGTGAAGTCAGAATTTGACGGAACGAATCCGAGTATTCGATATATACGTTCGGCCATTGGCAAGCGCTTGAGCATTGAAATGATCGACACTCTAAAGCCGCAGGATTTCACCATTAAGAAGTCCGAGAGAGGATACTCAGTGCGTGCTCAATATGAGCGGCGTGCCTCATTTGTCGGGAATCTCTATTTGTTGGCAGCGTTCAATAACTCGGTAGAGATTGTGCGGTGACCCAGGCCGAGGATTGGTCTAAAGATCGCCTCGGCTATCAGTTCGCAGACTTGAGCCTGCTAGAGCAGGCCTTAACCCATCGTAGCGCGAAACTTGCGAATAACGAGCGGCTAGAATTCTTGGGTGATGCCGTGCTTGGGTTCGTGATCGCCCAAGAGGTGTTTTTGCGCAAACCGGACGCCCCGGAAGGTGCTATGAGCCGCTTCAGGGCCCATCTTGTGCGCCGCGATACCTTGGCCGAACTGGCGCGTGAGTTGCAGCTTGGGGATCAGGTACAGTTAGGCGATGGCGAACGCAGAACAGGCGGCCATCAGCGCACATCTGTCTTGGCCGACGCTCTTGAAGCCTTGTTTGGGAGTGTTCTACTCGACGGTGGCATCGAAGCCGTAGCCGCTGTGATTCGTAAGTTGTTTGCAACGCGTCTGGAGAATTTGCCAACCGAGGCTGAATTGCTAGATGCGAAAACGGCGCTGCAGGAGCTGCTGCAAGCCCGCGGACTGGGCCTTCCCGTTTACACGCTCGAGGGGACGAGTGGCGCATCCCATTCGCAAACCTTCACGGTCTCCTGTGTGGTGGACGCTTTCGAGCTCAGCACGCAGGGGCAGGGTAATAGCCGGCGTAAGGCCGAACAAAAGGCCGCGGCTAAGGCCCTGGAAAACTTGCAGCATGCCGACAAGTGACTACATTTCCGGATTTGTGGCAATTTTGGGGCGCCCGAACATTGGTAAGTCGACGCTGGTTAACACACTGGTGGCTGAAAAAATTAGCATAGTCAGTCCGAAGCCGCAGACGACGCGTCACAGTATTCTCGGTATCCGATCAGAGCCCAACTGCCAAATGGTGTTCGTGGATACCCCGGGCTTACATCCGCGCACCGGAAAATTGATCAATCAAGCCATGAATCGTAGCGCCGGTTCATCGGCGCATGGGGCTGATTTGGTTTTGTTCATGGTGGACGCGCGCGGCTGGCGTCGCGGGGATGAGTTTGCGCTAAAGCGCGTGCAAGAAAGCGGCATTCCCCTGGTGTTGCTGGTGAACAAAATAGATCTGATCAAGCCTAAAGAATCCCTATTACCGGTCTTAGCAGACCTGTCTCGGCGTGGCGACTTTGACGCGGTGGTGCCGATCTCGGCTTTGACGAACGACAATTTGGACACCTTGCTGACTTGTATCCGTGAGCGCTTGCCCGCGGGGGATCAATTGTTCCCGGCAGAAATGAAAACTGATCGAGGCCGGCAATTTCGGGTCGCGGAGGTCATCCGCGAAAAGTTAATGCTGCGCTTGCGCGATGAGGTGCCCTATGGAATCGCGGTGGAAGTGCGAGCACTCGAAGAGGAAGGCGATTTATGGCGAGTTGATGCCGTCATTTGGGTTGACCGGGAGTCCCATCGGGGCATCGTCGTGGGCAAGGGGGGGGAGGGCCTCAAGACGATTGGCAAGCTTGCGAGGCTGGAACTCGAGGCCTTGTTTGGGCGGCGCGTGCATCTAGAAACGCGCGTCAAGGCGAAGGAGAATTGGACTGACAATGCCCAAGCGCTCCGGCAATTGGGGTATGAGGATTCGTCTTGAGTGTCGTTGAGCGCGTGGCGATGGAATCGGCCTTTGTGCTGCATCCGCGGCCTTATCGAGAAAGCAGTCAGCTGTTAGAAGTATTAGCGCAATACCATGGGCGCGTTGGCTTGGTCGCCCGCGGTGCGCGCGGCCCGCGCTCGCGATGGCGCGGATTGTTGCAACCGTTTCAGCCCCTGCGTTTATCGTGGACAGGCCGGGGCGGTCTATCGACCCTAAGCGCCGCGGAACCGGCATCTATTCCCCTGGCATTGACGGGGGATCAGCTATTGGCCGCCTATTACGTTAATGAGCTGCTGCTGTCTTTCACCACCCGAGGCGATGCTCATCCCGATCTATTTGCTCACTATACGGCAGCTTTGACGGGCCTCAGTGAGTCCGACAATAGCGAAGCGACGTTGCGGATCTTTGAACTTTCCTTGCTGGCCGAAGTTGGCTATGGCCTTAGCCTGGATCGAGAGGCAGATACCGGTCAGCCGCTGGAGGAAACTGGCTTCTATGATTACATCGTGGAGAGGGGTGCCGTGGCAGTGACCCAGGCGAGTTCCAATAACAACTACACCGGTAATCAGCTGTTGGCGATAGGCGCCGGCGAATTCGATCAGCCTGACAACCTGGCGGCAGCAAAGCGACTGTTGCGGCGCGTTCTCGCTTATCACTTGGGCGAGCGTGCCTTGCGGACCCGCCGTGTATTTGCAGCCATGCGGGGTTCCTAGGCGGGATTTAATTGCGGCCTTGGTGGCGATGATGCGAACATGTGGGTTTGGTGTGGCCACAGTATTGATGCTGATCATCACCCGTCTAAGTTAGAAAGCCCCTCGTGAATAACATCTTGTTAGGTATTAACGTTGATCATGTGGCGACCTTGCGTCAAGCTCGCGGTACACGCTATCCGGATCCGGTGGCGGCCGCCTTGCTGGCGGAAGCCGGGGGCGCTGATTCAATCACGGTTCATCTGCGCGAGGATCGACGGCATATCCAAGACCGGGACGTCCGAGTGTTGGCCGAAACGCTGCAGACTCGCATGAATTTGGAGATGGCGCTGACGGACGAAATGCTGGATTTCGCCGAATCCGTGGGACCGGCAGATTGTTGTTTGGTGCCGGAGAAACGTGCTGAATTGACTACCGAAGGCGGTTTGGATGTTCGTGAGCAACAGACCAAGATCGCCAAGGTCTGCAGTCGGCTGACGCAAGCGGGAATCCGCGTATCGCTGTTTGTTGATCCTGATCTTGAACAACTTGATGCGGCTCAGGCCGCGGGTGCTCCCGTGGTTGAGCTGCATACTGGTTGCTATGCCGACGCGCTGGATAGATCGATGATGGCTAGAGAACTGGAACGGGTCGCGCAAGCGGCAGCCTATGCGGCGCAACTAGGCCTGACGGTTCACGCTGGACATGGTTTGAATTATCACAATGTTCAGCCCATTGCCGCGCTGAAGGAAATTGTCGAGTTAAACATCGGCCATGCAGTAGTGGCACGTGCGGTGCTTGAAGGTCTACGCGAAGCCGTGCTTACCATGAAGCAGCTGCTGCAAGCGGCGAGGTCATCGTGATATTCGGGATTGGCATCGATATCTTGCGAGCTGATCGGGTCGCCGCCGTGTACGCTCGCTTCGGTGAAAAATTTGTCCAGCGCTTGCTGATGCCCGAAGAACTGGCCTTGTTCCAACGGCAAAAGCGGCCCGAACGCTTTTTGGCCATGCGCTTTGCGGCCAAAGAAGCCGTGGTGAAGGCCATGGGAACCGGTTTCGCGAATGGCATGTGGATTCGTGATACCGGCGTTGTTCCGAATCGTTTGGGTCGGCCGGAGATTGTTTTTTCTGCTCGCGGCAAGCGTGTTTGCGCGCGTATGGGTATCGGGCCGGGTCATCTCAGCCTGACGGACGAAGCCGGCTTGGTCGTGGCCGTGGCAGTCATGCTGCAAACGCAGGAGGTCTAGGGGGTCATGTCGGTAATGGTATTCGATATCGAAACGGTGCCCGATGTGGAAGCCGGTCGTCGTGAACTGGGTCTCGAGTCCTCATTGACGGATGAGGACGTGGCTAAAGCCATGGCTTTTAAGCGCTTGCAGGAAGCCGAAACAGAGTTTCTGCCCCTGTATCAGCAACGCGTGGTTGCGATTTCCATCGTGCTTCGCCGTGCCGAGCAGCTTAAAGTTTGGAGTCTCGGGGATGAGGCCAGCGATGAAGCAGAATTGATCCGAAGATTTTTTAATGGGCTTGATCAGTACCGGCCCGACCTGGTTTCGTGGAACGGTGGTGGGTTTGATCTACCCGTGCTGCACTATCGAGCTTTGCGCCACGCTGTGCAGGCACAGACCTACTGGGACCTCGGTGAGGACGACCGTTCATTTCGCTACAACAATTACCTCAGCCGGTTTCATTGGCGCCATCTAGACCTCATGGACGTGCTCTCCGGCTTTCAGCCAAGGGCGCGTGCAGGCTTAGATCATATTGCCGGCATGTTGGGTTATCCGGGCAAGCTAGGTATGTCTGGCGATCAAGTCTGGCCGAGTTTCATGGCTGGAGATATTCGCCGCATTCGCAATTACTGCGAAACGGATGTGCTCAACACCTATCTGGTTTATTTGCGCTTTGAACACATGCGTGGTCATTTGGATGATGCGAGTTTGTCGGTGGAACTGGGGCGCGTTCGCAACTTGCTTGCCGACAGCGATGAAGAACACCTGCAAGCGTATTTGTCAGCCTGGCCGGCACCTGAAAACTAAGGTTCACCGTGCGTACTCCCGCAGCCCCTGAAACGGCGGCAATCGCCGACACCCTCGCGGATGGCCGGGGTGTTGCGCACACAGAGGGAAAAACCGTATTTATTCCGGGTGCCCTAACCGGAGAAAAAGTAGTTTTTCGTCGGCGCCGGCGCAGACGCCGGTTCGATGAGGGCGAACTCATCGAGGTTCTAGAAGCTTCACCCCAGCGAATTGAACCGCGTTGTGAAGTTTTTGGTCGTTGTGGCGCTTGCTCTTTACAGCATTTGGCGCCGGAACAGCAATTAGGGCTTAAACAAGCTGTGCTCCTGGACAATCTAGATAGGATCGGTGATTTAGTGCCCGAGAAGGTACTCGAACCAGTGACAGGTCCGGTGTGGGGATATCGACGCAAGGCACGTCTGGCAGTCAAAGATGTGATCCGTAAGGGACGCGTTTTGGTTGGGTTTCGTGAACAGGGAAAGCCCTATGTCATCGATATGCGGCGCTGTGAGACGCTGCATCCTGAAGTTGGCGAACAGTTGACCGAACTGGCGAGTTTAGTCGCGGAGTTGACGATTCGCGCACGTTTGCCACAAATAGAAGTGGCCGTGGGTGACGAGGCAACCGTGTTGGTGATGCGGGTTCTCGATCCGCCTAGCCGAGAAGATTTGGATAAGCTCGCTGATTATTCGCATCGCACGGGCCATCATGTGCTCTTGCAGCCCGGCGGTTCAGACACGATTCATCCCTTGCCTAATTTCCATACAGATTTTGACTTGGCTTATAGTTTGCCGGAATTTGACCTCGATATACATTTCGCGCCCACCGACTTTATTCAAGTGAATAAAGTCGTTAATCAGCAGATGGTTCATCGAGTCGTGGAGCTCTTGGCTTTGGGCTCGAAATCTAGAGTCTTGGATCTATTTTGCGGTCTAGGTAACTTTACATTGCCCATTGCCAGGCGGGCCGGCTACGTATTGGGGATTGAAGGCAGTGTTGTGATGGTGGCTAGCGCGCAGGCCAATGCGGCGCGGGCGGGTCTTGAGAATGCCGAATTTCGCGCGGCTGATCTGACTAAAAGCGATAGTTTGCGCGCGCTTGCCGATGACAGCTTCGATGCGGTACTTCTGGATCCGCCGCGGGCCGGCGCCGGAGAAATTCTAGACCAGTTGGGAAAAATATCGCCGCCTCGAATCGTCTATGTTTCCTGTCATCCGGCCACCTTGGCAAGAGACGCCGGTCGCTTGGTTGATGATTTCGGTTATCGCCTAGCCGCGGCGGGGATTATGGACATGTTTCCTCAAACCAGCCATGTTGAATCCGTGGCGCTCTTGACGCGTTAGCGCCGATGAGCAACCCAGCGTCGGATTTGTGGATCGCGGTAAGCTTGACACAACAGTTGTTGAGGCTGTTCGCGGGTGATCAATTGGTGCGAGAATATCTGGTTTCAAGCTCGCGTTACGGACCCGGGGAGCAAAGCGGTAGCCAGTGCACGCCGAGGGGCCGGCATGTCATTAGGGCGCGTATCGGCGATAAAGCACCGGCAGGGGCGGTATTTGTCGGTCGGCGGCCGACGGGCGAGATCTATTCCCCGGAGCTTTGCCGGCGTTTTCCTCGACGCGACTGGATCTTATCGCGCATCTTGTGGCTGAGCGGTCGTGAGCTGGGAGCGAATAGATTGGGTCAAGTCGACAGCATGCGCCGCTTTATTTATATCCACGGAACGCCCGATTCAGAGCCCGTAGGTGTGCCGTTTTCCCATGGTTGTATTCGTATGCGCAACACTGATGTCATTGATTTGTATTCTCGCGTCAGTGTTGGTATCACCGTCGAGATTCTTGCCAATGGGTTCTAGGTTCTAATGACACTTGGACCACTCATGATTGACGTAGCTGGCTTGGCACTGAGCAGTGAGGAGCGCGAGCAGCTACGGTCGCCCTTGATAGGTGGTGTGGTCTTGTTCACACGCAATTTTGCTGATGCCGATCAGCTCCGGTCCTTGATTCGTGAGATTCATGACTTGCGTCAGCCCAGTTTGCTGGTCGCCGTAGATCAAGAAGGTGGCAGGGTTCAGCGTTTTCAAACGGGTTTTACGCGACTCCCGCCCGCTCGCTGGCTGGGCCACCAGTACGACCTTGATCCGCGCCAGGGACGCCAATTCGCAAATCTTTGCGGTTGGCTTATGGCCGCGGAAATGTTGGATCTTGGCGTTGATCTTAGTTTTGCTCCCGTGGTCGATCTCGATTGGGGTATGAGCGAGATCATTGGAGATAGGGCCATGCATCGCGATCCTGACAGCGTGGTCGTATTGGCGGATGCCTATATAGCGGGTATGCAGGCCGCCGGTATGGTGGCGGTTGCAAAGCACTTCCCGGGCCATGGCGCGGTGGTGCCGGACTCGCACGTGGAACTGCCGCAAGACCCGCGTGAACTGGCCGACATGGAAGAAGATTTGCGTCCCTATCATCGCTTGGTAGAACGGGGTTTGGCGGCCGTGATGGTCGCACATGTGCTGTATCCCCAGGTTGATCAGAACATCGCGAGCTTGTCGCCGTTTTGGCTGCAAGATTATCTGCGCGGCAATTTGCGGTTTGGCGGTGCGATTTTTTCCGACGACCTGAACATGGCCGGCGTTGCCGGTATCGGTGACATGCCCGCCCGGGTAGATGCCGCCTTATCCGCGGGCGCGGATATGGCTTTGATCTGCAATAACCCGCAAGCGGTAGTGGCGGTTATGGAGGGTGGTATTCGCGGCACCGGTCCGGCCAGCCATGGCCGTCTGGCTGCCTTGAGGCCCAGGCCCGGGCGACCGCTTGCAGTGCCGCTGCAGTCCACGGATGCTTGGCAGGATGCCCAAGCCAAGCTCGCGAATGCGATGGCGCGTCCCAGTTTGACCCTCGATGGCTAGCGCCAAAGCCAATCACGGTTTGTTGCCGGAGCAGGCCGAAGAGGTGGTCAGTGCCGAGATCGTCAATACAGCCTATGACCGCATGGCTGTGCGATTACAGTCGGTTGTCGATGTGACGCCTTGCGTTTTAATGGTTGTGATGGTCGGCGGTATGTTGCCAGGGGCGCAATTGGCCCAGCGATTGCGCGGCAGTCTGCGCATGGACTATTGTCATTTGACCCGTTACCGCGGTGCACAGACAGGCGGAAAACCGCATTGGGTGCAGCGACCCCTAACCCCTCTGAATAAGCAAACCGTCATCGTCGTTGACGATATCTACGATGAAGGTATCACCATGAATCATGTGGTTGATGAATGTAGGCGTGCTGGCGCGAAAGAGGTGATCAGTGTGGCACTGGTGCTAAAACGGCATGCGCAAGCCCGGGGCCGGCCGGATCTGTTTGGTCTCGAGGTTCCTGATCGCTATGTCTTTGGTGCGGGCATGGACCTCAACCATGAGTGGCGGCACTTACCGGGCATATACGCGCTGACGGAGGATGCTTAGTGATGCGTTTGGCGGTCGTTGTCGGCACCGGTGCGCCAGCGCTTCTGCCTTCCGCCAGCCTAAAGCGAGTAGTCTCGGATACGCCCTACGGTCCCCCGTCGGCGGCGTTGCGTCATTGGTCCGACCGGCACGCTGAGGTATTTTTTATGGCTCGCCATGGCGAGGCGGGGGGCATTCCGCCCCATCGGGTCAACTACCGGGCAAATATCTGGGCCTTAGGGCAGCAAGATCCGGATTTCATCCTTAGCATCAACGCCGTGGGCGGTATTCACAGCTCGGCGGTGCCCGGACGCATCGTGTTGCCGGACCAAATCATCGACTATAGCTGGGGTCGTGAACATACTTATGTGGAGACCTCGGACGCTCCCGTTCGGCATGTGGACTTCACGCAGCCGGTAGATTCGAAAATTCACGCGCATCTACTGAGGGCGGCCCGAGCGATAGGCCTGGATCCCATGCCAAAGGGCACTTACGGCGTAACCCAGGGTCCCCGGTTAGAAACGGCGGCGGAAATTGATCGACTGGAGCGCGATGGCTGCGACATCGTCGGCATGACGGCGATGCCCGAAGCCGCGCTGGCTTGCGAGCTTGAGTTGCCGTTTGCCATTTGCGCCATGGTCGTGAACTATGCGGCCGGCCGTGGGCCCGCTGGCCACGGCATTCACGCAGAAATCCAGCAGCATTTGCAAGCTTGCACAGATGCCGCGGGATTGATCATTCAGGCCCTGGTCAAGGGCGACTAAATTCTCTGGGCCTTTAGCGGGCTAAGCCGGTGACCGCCATCACAGACGCCGGTCTAGTGTGGATTATATAGTCGGGGGTGCCTGGGCCTTGCTGCCTAAGGATGCCCAGTTTCGTGCCATGACGGTTGTCGTTTTTAACTCTATTTTACTTAATAAATTGCTGCTTAAGTTATGATAAAACTAACAAAACGTATCTTGCAGCAAGCTCTAGATCATAGTGCGACCGGCACCGTGATAGTGGATGCGGCCGGCCGGCGCATCGTCTATGCCAATGCCGCCATGGAGCGGCTGCTAGGCTGGACGCCCGATGCTCTGGTGGGCAAGACCTTGGACAATCTTATGGTGGCTGGAGATCCGCTACCCGCCGGCGCTCAAGTCGCACCCCCGGATACCCTGATTTATCAGCAATGGCGACGCGCCCAAGGCCCCAATTGCGAACTGCAATGGCAGGCTTCAGCGCTAACGGACACCGATGGTCGGCCTGCTTTTTGGCTCCTGACGGTGGTCCCTGATCAGTTGTCGGATGCGTTGAGCACCTACGGCGAAACGCGCAGCCGGCTAACCCAAACCGACGCGGCGACCGGCTTGCCAACCCGTAGTGTATTCGAGGAAATGTTGATGCGTGACTGGGCGGTCGCGCGCCGCGTACGTCGTCGGGTCAGCATCCTGCTGTTTCGTGTGGATGCATTTGACGGCTATCAAAAAGTATTCGGCCGTCACGCTGGCGATTCCTGCCTGCGTAAAATCGCCCATGCGATTCACGGCTCAGTTCGCCGCGAATCCGATTTCGCCGCTAGATTCGGCGCCGATCAATTCGCGGTCTTGACTGCGGATTCCAACGCGGCGCAGGCGCTAGAATTCGCGGAAAGTATTGCGGAAAAAGTCAGGCTGTTGGCCATTCATCACCCGCGATCTCCCGTGGACCGTTTTGCGACTGTTTCTTACGCTGTGGCCGCGCAGACGCCGCAACTGCGTAGCAGCCATGAAAAACTGATCGCCGCCGCGCTGGAAGACTTAGGGGAGCCGGTGGAGGCGCTGGCAACGTGCGTGGATCGGCGCGATACGGCTTAGTCACCGTCGAGGCGGCGCACGCTGGCGATTATTCCGAACTCTGGATTGTCGAAATACTGCAGTAGCTTGGTGCGTATGCGCCGCGACTCTTGAATGCGGGTAACAATCGGCGGGCGCAAACTGAGTCCGTTGTTGTCTGCCGGTTTGGCCAAGTCGAGGTCCACGGCAAGGTGTAAGAAGCGTTCTTTGTAGAGCGTCAAGCTACCCGACAATCCATGACTGCGGGCGCGCGGGCCACGTAACCAGAACGGGCTCGCCTTATCACGATTTGTGGCCGCTTGAGTCCAGCCGAGATGCAGCAGGACCGAGTAGGCGTTAGTGCGCTGTAACTTTTCTTTAGTCGTTTGTAATTCCAGTTCGGCGGCCGGCAAGGGGCTGGGCGGCGTGGTACCGCGGCGGTTAGTCTGCATTGGCACCGGGTTGCGATCGACTGAGCCTTCGGGTGCGAATTCCCCGGCGGCAACTTCCGGCGTGGTCCGACTTTGGTCATTGTGACGAAAAACGATGATCTCCACCGCGTAGCGGCTTTCATTCTCATCTGCGGCCACGACGGCGGTCTCTGGGAGGCTGACACCGGTGACGGTGATGGCGATTGCTAGCAAGCGAGAGATCAGGCCGTGTCTCGCGGTATGGGGGGTTCGTTTAAGCATGCCAGCAGCTCCTCGATGCAGGCGAAACGCGCCTCATCAGCTTCTAAGTCCGCCTGAATTCTCAGCCGTTGTTGAGCGTCAAAACTATATCGATCTCCCTGCGATTCTAACAGTCCGACTAAGATCCGGGGTTCCACGGTGGTTTTCGCACCGAATTCAACGCGGCCGCCCGTCGGCCCTATGTCTATGCGTTTGAGACCCAAGGCTTGGGTTTGTAGGCGCAGTCTGGCAATTCGAAAAAGGTTTTGCGTGGCCGCTGGAATCAGCCCAAAACGATCTATCAGTTCCACCTGCAGTTCACTCAGGGTAGCCGTGTCTGCCGCGCTGGCGATTTTCTTATAGTGAACTAAACGCAGGTGAACATCGGGCATGTAGTCATCTGGAATCAGCGCTGGCAGATGTAGATTGATGTCGGTGGTCATTTCCGTGGGCGTTTCGGGATCGGGTTCTTCGCCGTCGCGAAGGGATTCAATGGTGCGAGTCAGAATGTCGTTATACAGCGTAAAGCCGATTTCTTGAATCTGGCCGCTTTGTTCCTCGCCGAGCAGTTCTCCGGCACCGCGGATTTCCAGGTCATGAGTAGCTAAAACAAACCCGGCCCCCAAATCTTCGAGGGATTCAATAGCATCCAGGCGTTTTACCGCATCGGCGGTCAAGGCTTCGCGTGCCGGCGTGAGTAGATAGGCGAAAGCTTGATGATGGGAACGGCCGACTCGGCCGCGGAGTTGATGGAGCTGTGCGAGGCCAAATCGATGCGCGTGATTGATCAGTATGGTATTGGCGGTTGGTACATCAAGGCCACTTTCTATGATGGCAGTGCAAACCAAAACATGGAATCGGCGATGATAAAAGTCGAGCATGATGCGTTCCAGTTCGCGCTCTCGCATTTGACCGTGCGCGACTTCGATTTTCGCGTCCGGCAATAGTTCGCTGACTTGTGCGGCGATTCGCTCGATATCTTCGATTCGATTGTGTACGAAATAGACTTGTCCGCCACGCTTTAACTCGCGCTGACAAGCTTCACGAATGATGTGATCCTGCCAGCGCAGCACGAAGGTTTTGATGGCAAGGCGAGATTCCGGGGGGGTGGCGATCAGCGACATTTCGCGGAGCCCGCCCAGTGCCAAATTCAGGGTCCGAGGAATGGGCGTGGCCGTGAGGGTCAGAATGTCGACGCTGGTTCGCAAGGCTTTGAGTTTTTCTTTATGGCGAACACCGAATCGATGTTCCTCGTCAATGATCGCTAGTCCGAGGTCTTTGAATTCCACGCCAGTTTGCAGCAGACGATGGGTGCCAATCACAATATCCACGGTGCCGTCAGCCAGTCCGGCCACTACCTCGCGACTTTCCTTGGCGTTTCGAAACCGACTGAGTTGCTCCACGCGCACCGGCCAATCGGCAAAGCGGTCGGCAAAATTTTGGTAGTGTTGCTGGGCGAGGAGGGTGGTGGGCACCAAAATGGCAACCTGCCGGCCATCGGCGACAGCGACGAAGGCAGCGCGTAGCGCAACTTCCGTTTTGCCGAAGCCAACATCGCCGCACACCAAACGATCCATGGGTTGGCTCGCGCTCAGGTCGCCGAGTACCTCGGCAATCGCCTGGTCTTGATCATCCGTGGGCGTGAAGGGGAAGCTCGCCGCGAACGCAAGATAATCATGTGGATCGAAATTCGCCGCCCGGCCTGGCCGCGACGCACGCTGAGCGTATAGGTCCAGTAGCTCTGCCGCCACGTCCCGAATTTTCGCCGCCGCTCGGCGTTTTGCGCGTGCCCATTGGTCGGTGCCCAAACGATGCAAGGGTGCGTGCTCGGGTGCCGAGCCGGTATAGCGTGAAATTAGCTGTAGCGAAGTGACGGGTACGTGCAGGCGATCGCCGCCAGCGTACTCTATGCTTACGAATTCCGTCAGCGCGTGGTCGATGTTTAAGTTAGTCAGGCCAATGTAACGGCCCACGCCGTGATCAACATGTACCACGGGAGCGCCAGCGCGCAAATCCGTTAGATCATTGATGAGGCTCTCGGGATCCTGAACTCGCCGTTGTCGTCGTCGGGTTTTGGTTCGCTCGCCGAAGAGTTCGACGTCCGTCAGCAGGGCGAAGCTGTGGTCGGCGAGGACAAAGCCTTGCTCGAGGGGCGCTATCGTTATAGCGGTACCGGTTGCTTGGGCGACGCAGTCTGCCCAACCGTCACAAATGTTTGGAAAGATGTCAGCGTCGCGCAACAACTCCAACATGAATTCGCGACGCCCCGGCGATTCAGCGGCCAGTAAAACCATTCCAGAATGTTTGACGATGAATGCGCGTAACGCAGCTGTTGGGTCTTCGTCACGCCGATTAATGAGCAAGCTGGGCGCAGGTGCTATGGGCAGGTTTAGCTGTCTGTTCCCCAGTAACTCTGCCGGTAGCTTATGGCGGTCGAGGATGAGTTGGGGGTAGCGGTCTAGGGCACGCTGATGTTCTGCTTGGGTAAGGAACAATTCGTCGGGGCGAAGCACCGGGCGTGCTTGGTCGTGTTGCGCTTGTTCGTGGCGTTCTGCGATTTGTTGCCAAGCCGAGTCTAAGCATTGGCTAGGTGTGCCCATGGCGATCACCAGCGCGCCGTCCGGTAGGTAGTCCCAGAAAGTCGCTGTTGTCGCAAAAAACAACGGCAGATAAGCCTCGACACCGGGCGGCAGCCGGCCCTCGCTGACTTCGCGGTAAATCAATGACCGCGTTGGGTCCCCAGCAAAACGAGCACGAAAGGCTTGCCGAAAATAGCTTACTGCCGGTTCATCGCAGGGTAGTTCGCGAGCGGGTAAGGTGGTGAGTTCACGAATTTGATTGCTGCTAATTTGTGTATCCGGGTCGAACTCCCGCAGGGATTCGATGGAGTCATCAAAGAAGTCCACACGAATCGGGCAGTGATGGCCCGTGGGGAAAAAATCAATCAGCGATCCGCGCACGGCGTATTCACCTTGCAAGGTCACCTGAGGGACATGCACATAGCCGGCATCATCAAGGTTGTTTCGAAATTGGCTGGAATCGATTTTCTGATTCGTCTGCAGGCGAAAGCCACGTTCGCGTAAATAGGCCGCTGGCGGCAAACGCGACAGTAAACTCGGCCAAGCGGCGACGATCGTCATGCGCTCTGTTTTACTGTCTAGGGATTGCAGTAGCCGTAATCGCTCCGAAACAAGTTCTTGATGCGGACTAAAACTATCGTACGGCAGGACTTCAACATCAGGAAAAAGCTGGACGGATGATTGACCCTGGGCAAAAAAGTCAATTTGCGGTGCTAGCGCTTCGGCCTCATCGACACTGGTAGTTAGAACTAAGGTGATGCTTCGTCGTTGCGAAATGATCTCGGCAACGGCCAGCGCGCCGCTGTCGCCTCGCAGCTGACCCCAGGTTCGCAGGTCCTTGGGCTTTGTGGGCGGCTGGGTTTTACCCGAGGTGAGAATAAGTCTGCAGTCCGCCACTAAGCGCCTTTAGGACGAAACAGAGAGGGAAGATAGGGGCGGAACATAGGCGCGCATCAATGCAATACGCCCGCGACTGCGGGCGACTGTGAGCATTATCTCACAGGCGGCGGGGCGGCGGTTGTTCCCGCGTTGGCTAGTTCAGGCGAACGGCATGTATAACGTGCTGATACTCAAAGAAGACCGCGAAGCCGTCGTAGTCCCAACGTGTAATGGGCGGATCGCCAACAGCTGCTCGGCGCGAGCGAGGTTCGCCCCATTTGGCGGTCACCGCGCGCATACTCAGTCCGCTGCGTGGCCGCAGGCCTTGGCTGCTTTGCGCAGCCTGCAGACCTTCGATAATCAGCGTATCTGCGCCGACCATCGGCGATGCTGTCACCACGATACCGGCAATCAATAGAGTCAGTACTTTGCGTAACATTTTGCGGCCCCAAGCTATAATTGGCCGAATATAGCACTGCCCGAGCCCCCTAAAAAACGGTCTATGTCATAGAAACGGCGTCGGAATTCGGGTATCCGGCGTCACAGCTGCTGTCCAGCGGAGTAATGTGTGGAATTTGAAGGGCCTCTGATCGAGGCAAGGTTGCTCCGGCGGTACAAGCGGTTTCTCGCCGACGTAGAATTTTCGGATGGGCGGCAAACCACGGTGCATTGTCCTAACACAGGGTCCATGCTGGGCTGCTGTGAATCGGGCGCACGCATTTGGCTCAGTCGATCATCCAAGCCTCATCGTAAGTACCCGCTGACCTGGGAATTGGTTGAAACTGCGGGCGCCAATCTGGTCGGTGTAAATACACAGCGGACTAATCATTTGGTCAAAGAGGGCTTGGAGTCCGGCGCCATCGCACCGTTAGCCGGCTACTCTATTTTGCGTGCCGAGGTTCCTTTTCCCGGGGGCGAAGGGCGGGTAGATTTTTTCTTGGAAACCGAGCAGGGTTGCTACTTTCTCGAAGTCAAGAACGTCACGGCGGCGGTCTCCGACCGGCGGGCTTTATTCCCTGATGCCGTTAGCGAACGGGCAAGTCGCCATGTTTTGGCTTTGGCGAACCAGCACCGGGCGGGGCATGGGGCCGGTTTGTTGTTTTGTGCGCAACGATCTGACGTAGACTGCATCAGCCCGGCCGATGAAATTGATCCGGCCTACGGCCGGAATTTACGTGCCGCGGTGGCGGCCGGTATCGATGTGTGGGCCTATCGGGCGGCGGTTAGTTGCCAGGAAATAGTTTTGACCGAATCCATACCCGTGAAATTATGAAATTTTCTTGCAAAGCTAGTTTTTGATGTTGCGGCCTGTTGAGACTTTTGTCGCCTTGCGATTTCTTCGTGAGCATCGTGATAATCACTTCGTTTCCTTCGTCACGGTCGCCTCGGTAATTGGCGTGGGTTTAGGCGTGGCCGCACTAATTATTGTTTTGTCTGTCATGAACGGATTCGAGAATGAATTGCGTGAGCGTTTATTGAGTATGGCCGGCCATGCAAGCATCGAGACGGACCGGGTCCTCGGTGATGACTGGCGGGCGGTACAAGCTGAACTCATGGAATTTCCGGGCGTGGCGGCTGCTGCACCCTATGTGGAACTGGAAGCCATGCTGTCCAGCGGAGGTACTTTGGCGGGCGCCGTCATTAACGGCATTGATCCCAGTCTAGAGAACAGTGTATCGGGTGTCGGTCAGCACATGCGTGAAGGCGAGCTGAGATCGCTGCGTTCCGGAGAGCGCGGCGTGATTTTAGGTCGTGCCCTGGCGTTGCGCTTGGGCGTCAGCGCGGGCGATTCCATTACGGCCTTGGTGCCACGCAAGCAAGCTGGTGGGGCATTACGCACGGGCCTGCGTGAGTTTCACGTACTGGGTGTTTTCGAGCTGGGTCTACGCGATCATGACAGTATCCGCGCGCTAGTACATTTGGATGACGCGATTGCTCTAAGCGGCGGTGCCAAGGGCTTAGGGGGTTTACGCCTGCGCGTAGACGATGTATTCAAAGCACCCGAGATTGCACGGCAATGGGTGTCTGCAACGACTCTGTTGCAGGCACCGAAAGTTCGCGACTGGACCCAGGACAACGCAAGTTACTTCCGGGCCGTGCGCATAGAAAAAATAATGATGACCTTATTGCTGTCGCTCATCGTCGCCGTGGCGGCTTTTAATATTGTCGCGACCTTGGTCATGGTGGTTACGGATAAACGTTCGGGCATCGCCATTCTACGCACGCTGGGTTATTCCCGGCGCAGTGTAATGATCATGTTCGGTCTGCAGGGATTAATACTGGGTTGGCTGGGTGTGATTATCGGGGTTGTTTTGGGTGTGACTGTGGCCTTGAATATTCAGACTATCGCGCCGTTCTTGGAGCGGGTGTTTGGCTTTGAATTCATGCCGGCCGACGTCTACTACGTGGTTCAGTTGCCAGCAGATTTGCACCTGAGCGACGTTAGCTGGGTTGCGTTGATCGCCTTGCTCTTGACCGGTCTGGCAACTTTGTATCCGGCTATTAGAGCGGCCGGTGTGGCGCCGGCGGAAGTTCTGCGCTATGAATGAATGGCCGCTAGTTTTTATTAGTCATGCTTAGTCAGCCTTTGGCAATGGGTATCGGCATGCGTTACCTGCGGTCACGCAATCGCAATCGTTTTATATCTTTCATATCCTTAATTTCCATGTTGGGAATTGCGGTGGCGGTGGCGGTACTCATCGTTGTACTTTCAGTCATGAACGGATTTGAATACGAAGTCCGTCAACGAATCCTGCAGGTTGTTTCCCACGCCGCGATTACTGGTTGGGACGGTCGTTTAACCAATTGGCAGAAAACCGCGGATATCGCGCTGGCCGACCCACAGTCGCGGGCAGTTGCCCGTTTTATCAGCGGGCAGGGCATGTTGGTGGGCGAGAGCCAAGTGCATGGGGCGGAATTTCGTGGTATCGACCCTGCCGCGGAGGCGAGGGTGTCGGATTTGCCGCAGCTCATGCAAACCGGACAGCTAGACAGTTTGCAATCCGGAAGTTATCGAGTGGTCATTGGCCGTGCTCTGGCCGAGCTGTTAGATGTCGGCGTGGGAGACCGATTGATCTTAATGGTTGCCGAGGGTGTCACCACACCAGCCGGGTTGGCACCACGGATGCGGCGCTTTGAAGTCAGCGGTATATTTTATGCGGGTATGTACGAGTTTGATCGCGGGCTCATTTATATCCACATCGACGATGCGGCCCGCTTGTTGCGTTTGCGGGATGCGGTGACCGGGGTGCGCCTGGCCATGAAAGATCCGCTGCAAGCACCCATAGCCGTGCGCAGTATTGCACGCGAGCTGGGAGAAGACGTTTACATCACAGACTGGACGCGCCAGCATGCGAATTTTTTCCGGTCAATCCAGCTGACTAAGTCCATCATTTTCATCATTCTATTAATGGTGGTCGGGGTCGCGGCGTTTAATATTGTCTCGACATTGGTCATGGTGGTGCGTGAGAAACGCGGAGATATCGCAATCTTACGCACCCTGGGTGCGACACCGCGGACTATTCTCGCGGTGTTCATGACTCAGGGTTCATTGGTCGGACTCATTGGTACCGTGCTGGGCGTCGTCGGTGGCGTACTGCTCGCGGCGAATATCGACGTCATTGTAGGCTTTATCGAACGTTTGTTGAGGATGAAATTTCTTGCACCCGATGTTTATTTCATCAGCGATTTTCCGAGCCGCATTGACTCGGGCGAAGTCGCGCGCGTGGCGGGCATTGCCGTGCTGCTCGCATTGCTATCGACGCTATATCCGGCTTGGCGGGCGTCGCGGACACCACCCGCGAGCGCATTACGCCATGAGTAGCTGTTATGCGTTTGTGAAAGTTCTAGGTGCGGTCGGTTGACGCCCGCGAATGGCAATGGCGGCCTGCCCCTGGCCTGCGCTGACTTAAAGAAACACTTTGCCGAAGGGCCGGCGCAGCTCGCGGTTTTAAAAGGGGTTGACCTGGCGGTTAATGCAGGCGAATCCATCGCGATTGTTGGCGCTTCGGGCTGCGGCAAGACCACACTATTGCAGTTGCTGGGCGGCTTAGATCAGCCCTCATCGGGCACGGTGGCCGTTTTTGGGGAGAATCTCGCTGATTTAGATGAAGTCGAACGCGGTCGCGTGCGTAACCAAACCCTGGGCTTCGTTTACCAGTTCCACCATTTGCTGCCGGAGTTTACAGCTTTGGAAAATGTTGCGATGCCGCTGCTTTTGCGTCGCAGCGCTTTGTCGACGATCCGCGATCAGGCGGCAAGTTTGTTGGATCGCGTGGGCTTGGCCAATCGGCTGGAGCATAGGCCCGGCGAGTTATCCGGCGGCGAGCGTCAGCGGGTTGCGGTGGCCAGAGCGCTGGTTACCAACCCGGCGGTGGTTTTGGCGGATGAACCGACGGGCAACTTGGATCCCCAGGCTGGGGAAACGGTCCTGGAAATCATGCTGCAGCTGAAGGATGAGGCCAGCGCCAGTCTAGTCTTAGTGACTCACGATGCGGCCATCGCGAGGCGGATGGGTCGTGTGTTGACCTTGGTAGACGGCCAGCTTGAGGACGTCTCGTCAGACTATCAAACCTAGCTCTACTGCCGTGGCGATTTTAGGGTCCGGCGCCGGTAGCGCTGGATGACGATCATGCGCCAAATCGCGCTGATGATCAGGTAGAACAGGGCCGAGGTCAGGGTGGCCGTGATCATGGCGCCCAGCAGCAAGGGTTGCCAAGTATTTTGTAGTCCTGCGGCGAGCCATTCCCAAGAGAGTTCGATGGTGAAAGGTTCCAGGGGGCGGTCGAGGATCATTGATCCGAGTCGATACTCAAAGTAAAAAATCGGCAGCATCGTGAGTGGGTTACTCAACCAAACGGCCACTGCCGCAATGGCTACATTGGCGCGCCAAACGAATGCCGTGAGTGGCGCGATCAAGCTTTGACCGGGCAGTGGTAGCAGGGCCACAAACAAGCCGATTGCAGTGGCGGCCGCCACACTTCGGCGACTGACAGAAAAGAACTTTGGATGGGACAGGACCCGCCTGAACGGTTTCAACGGGCCCGATTCGCTCTGTTTCCTGAAGTATCCGGCAGAAAGCTTTCTGAAAAATTTTCTCGGCATGCTTTAAATTTTGGTCTCGGCTGGCGGGCCCGCGTATTGGCTCACTGAGTAATTATCGCTTTTCACGGGCCCGTGCAAAATGATTTTAGTTGCATTTTGCAGTCTGATTTTCCTGGGTCTGCTGTTTGTGCCGCCGGGCGGGGGCCATACTGGCTTGCCGGTCGAGGTGATGCTCGGCGGCATGCTCGGATTGCGCTTGTTGGGTGTTCGTTGGCTGGTACTGGCGGCGTTGCCGTTGGTGGTGGCCTCGATTCAAATAGCGGCTCGCATGGCCGAACGCTTGCCTAGCCAATTGGCGGGCCAGGATCTCGTTGTTTCGGCAGTGATCTGTGAGTTTCCAAGCCGGCGCGGCCGAGTGACCGGTTTTCGCCTGCGAGCGGTCCAGGCCGCGGACAACTTCAGGCTGCCGAGGCGACTGGATGTCGCCTGGTATGACGCCCCGGTCCAGCTCCATCCCGGCGAGCACTGGCGTTTGGTATTGCGTCTGCGAGAGGTGCGTGGCTTGCACGTGCCCGGTGCGAGGAATCGTGAACAAGCCTTTTTGCTGGATAACATTGGCGCCACTGCTTATGTACGATCGTCGAGCTTGAACACGCGCCTGGGCCAGCGTTATTGGCCCTGTCCTAGCGCGCGCGTACGAAATGCGATCGCCGATAACATCCAGCGGCAACTGGGTGATCAACGTGCAACCGGCTTTGTCAAATCCCTCGCCGTCGCGGCACGGGCCGATCTGAGCAGCGAAGATTGGGCGCTCCTCAGAAAAACCGGCACCACACATCTGATGGCAATTTCTGGGCTGCACATCGGTTTGGTCGCCGCTTTCGGTTTGTTGCTAAGCCGGATTTTTGCTTGGTGCGTCGCGTTGTGCGGGTTTCGTTTGGCGCCCGCAGGTTTTGGGGGAATCTTGGCCTTATTGGCGGCGACTGGATACAGCGCATTGGCCGGGTTTGCTGTGCCCACATTGCGAGCGCTCATCATGATTGGTTTGGCCGCTATTTGCATCGCGCTGCGGCGTGGGCTGAATCCGGGGCGGTTTCTAGCCGGCGCGGCCTTTCTGATACTCCTGGCCGATCCGCTAACGATCTTCGCCGCCGGCTTTTGGCTGTCATTTTTTGCGGTCGGGGTATTGCTGTTACCGCTGCTGGCGCCCGCTATAAACGCCGCGCAACATCGGCTGGCTTGGCTGCGCGGCAGCGCCTTGGCACAGATGAGAATTAGCCTGGCCATGGCGCCCGCGAGCCTGTTGTTGTTTGGCGAAGTTTCACTGGTGGGCCCTGTGGCCAACCTGTTGGCTATCCCCGTTTGTGCATTGCTGGTGGTCCCCATGACATTGCTGGGCAGTCTGTTGCAATGGATAGAGCTGGGCCATTGGCCCTTGGCGTTGGCTGCCTGGGGCATGGATGGCCTGATTAGATTACTCGAGGGCCTGGGTCGTTGGTCTAGCGCAAGCTGGCTGCCGATGACGCGTCATTGGCTGGCCTTGCTGTTGGCGGGTGCCGCGGGCCTCGTGCTGATTTGGCCGCCGCCGCGTTTATCTTGGTGTGTTCCCTTGGTGTTGGCTTGGCCCATGCTGATAGGCACAGCGCCCAGCCAAAAGACGTCCCAGCTACGAATCGTTGTCGCCGACGTGGGGCAGGGTCTGGCCGTTCTGGTACAAACGCAGCGGCATAATTTGTTGTATGACACTGGGCCGGCTTATCAGAGTGGCCGGGATGCGGCCGGTGCGGTGCTGCTGCCTATGTTGCGCCGATTTGGTGTGGAAAACTTGCACCGGATTGTGGTCTCTCACGATGACTCCGACCATGCGGGCGGATTGACGACGACGCTAAGCCGCTATCCACGGGCCGTGGTCTTGGCCCCCAAGAAGTTATCCGGCCAAGCGCCCTCGAGAACCTGTCTGGCGGGCCAATCTTGGTCGTGGGACGGCGTGCAGTTCGAAATGCTGCACCCGAGCCGTCGGCACCGCTTGCCGGGGATTTCGGACAATGATCAATCTTGCGTGCTGCTGATTTCCTGGGGCGACAGTAAAGTCCTGCTGCCGGGCGATATTGGTCGACGTGCGGAAATCAGTTTACTAAGGAGGCTGCCGCCCGGTGCTATTGACTTGATCGTCGCTCCTCATCATGGCAGTCAGACCTCGTCGGGACCGGCACTGGTGGCGGCAACAACGCCGCGCTACGCGGTTTTTGCCACCGGCTATGCGAATCGCTGGGGTTTTCCGCGTGCGGACGTGGCGCAGCGCTGGCGGGCCGCTGGCGCCTGCTTGCTCAGTACCGCGGAGCACGGCAGCTTGATATTCGATATTTCAGCGGAAAACACCTTGGATCTGCATTCGGCCAGTCGCGTAGACACGCGGCGTTTGTGGACCGCAGGCCCTGCCCCGAAACTCTGCCGCTTACTCTCCACGCCTGTAAAATAGTCGGGCTCGCGGTTATAGTCCGCGATGTCAGCAAAGGCAGCATTCCCAATGTTGGAAATTGTAGCGTCCGGCGGCCTACTCATGTGGCCGATCATTCTGTGCTCGGTGATTGCCTTCGCAATTATCGTGGAGCGGCTTTGGACCTTGCAGCACAGCCGGGTGGTGCCGCGAAATCTGACGCGCCAAGTCTGGGACTGGGTCAATAAAGACCAGCTGAGTACCAAGCATATCCAGTCGTTGCATGAGGGTTCCCCCCTGGGGGAGATTTTGGCGGCCGCGCTAGCAAACCGGGACGGCGATCGAGATGCCATGAAAGAGCGCATCGAAGACACCGGCCGGCACGTCGTTCATGAGTTAGAACGTTACTTGAATTCCCTGGGTACCATTGCTGCCATTACACCCTTGATGGGCTTGCTGGGCACCGTGATAGGCATGGTCAAGGTTTTCGCCGCCATTACGACCCACGGGATAGGCGATCCGGCGGTTCTGGCGGGCGGTATATCTGAGGCTTTGATCACCACCGCGGCTGGACTCTGTGTCGCCATACCGTCGCTGATTGCATACCGTTACTTGCGGGGCCGAGTTGACGCGCTGGTAGTTCGTATGGAGAAAGAGGCCACCGCCTTGGTGGAAGCACTACAGCGCAAACAAAGCATCGGCACTACAAGTCGTCGTCGTGAAGCTGCGGTCGGGTAGTCGCGAAGAGCCAGAGGTCAACCTGACGTCGTTAATCGATGTCGTGTTGTTGCTGTTGGTTTTTTTCATGATCACGACTAGTTTTGTTCGTGAGTCCCAACTCAGTATCCGCTTGCCTGAGAGTCAGAGCGAAGCGCAGCCCCGGCAGGACTCCCTAGGCTTGGAAATCACCGTAACCGCTCGTGGAGATTATCTCGTGAATGGTCGGGCCTTGGTGGATAACCGGCCCACAACCCTACAAGCAGCTTTGCGTAAGTTACGACCCGACGCTGATTCAAATACCAGTGTCACCATTAGCGCCGACGCTCTGGCTAGTCATCAGTCGGTCGTCACTGCGATGGACGCAGCGGGTCGATTGGGATTTGCTGATATCGCTATCGCGACGCTGAAGCCTACGGAGCAGTCCGATTAGTAAGTTGCCACCGACCCGCGACACCGCTGATATCACGGAAACGACCATGAGCAGTCTTGCCGTTTATCAGCGGCTTTTGAGCTATTGCGCGCCTTATTGGGGGGTGTTCTTGCTGGCGGCCTTGGCCATGGTTTTTTTCGCCGCCACTGACACGGCATTCGCGTATCTGATTAGCCAATTGGTGGACTCCCTGACACCCACCGCGCAAGACGGCGAGACGACCATGGACCCAACTTCCATCAGTCGCGCGGTGCCCTTGGGTATCTTGGCCCTATTCGTCGTGCGCGGCTTTGCGGGGTTCGGATCGTCTTATGGCCTGGGTTGGATCGGTCGAAAAGTAATAAAGACGCTGCGGGGCGAGGTTTTTGAAAAATTCTTGCGCCTACCTACGGCCTATTTCGACCTGCGCTCGGGCGGTGAATTGTTAGCGAAGCTTGCCTATAACATTGAGCAAATCGCAGCGGCGACATCGGATGTCGTCACGGTGCTCATTCGCGATACCCTAACCATCATCGGCTTGGTCATTTACATGACCTATCTAAGCCCGCCTCTATCCATTTTTCTATTGATCGTGGCGCCCATTATTGCCTTTATGATTAGGTACCTGGGTGCGCTTTTTCGGCGCCACAATGCGCGTATTCAGGAGTCCATGGGCGATGTAATGCGAATTACGAGCGATGCTTTGCAAAGCCACAGAATCATTAAGATTTTTGCCGGGCAGGAGTACGAGATCCAGCGCTTCGAAGAAGCCAATGAAACGAATCGTCGAATCAACATGCGTCTCACCGCAAGTCGGGCGGTAGGCGATGGATTGACCGGATTGGTGATCGCCCTGGGTGTGGCCGGCGTGCTTTTTTTCGCCACGCGTAAATCCGTTCGCCCCGCTGATTTAGGTGATTTTGTCGGCTTTCTGACGGCGATGGTTTTTTTGTTGCGGCCCTTGCGCGCCCTCACCGGTATTAATGCGGCCATCCAGCGTGGTATTGCCGCAGGTAGCAGCATTTTCGGCATCCTCGATCAAACCGAAGAATCTGATACCGGCAGCTATTCAGGGCCTAGGGCCGAGGGTGCGGTTGAGTTTCGTCAGGTTAACTTTAGCTACGCGGCGGCGAAAGGGGCGGTGCTAAGCGATATCAACTTGTCGGTATCGCCGGGCGAGACACTGGCGATCGTGGGGCGTTCGGGCAGCGGAAAATCAACCTTGGTTAGTTTGCTGCCGCGATTTTATGAACCTGACTCCGGCGAAATATTGCTAGATCAACGGCCACTGCCAGAATATTCCCTGACGGCCTTACGTGAACAAATTAGCCTGGTCAGCCAGGAGGTGGTGCTATTTGATGACAGTATCGCCAATAACATTGCCTACGGTGGATTAAAGGATTTCAGCCGCGCTGAGATTGAAGCTGCTGCCCATGCGGCCCACGTTGATGAATTCACCAAGCAACTACCCAAGGGCTTGGACACGCGGGTGGGCGAGCGGGGCGTGTTATTGTCTGGCGGACAACGGCAGCGCATCGCCATTGCCAGAGCCTTATTGAAGAATGCTCCCGTGCTGGTTTTGGACGAAGCGACCTCGGCCTTGGACACCCAGTCCGAACGCCATATTCAGCAGGCTTTACAACAACTGATGATGAACCGCACCACCCTGGTGATTGCGCATCGCCTCTCGACGGTTGAAAACGCTGATCGCATCATCGTGATGTCGGAAGGCCGCATCGTGGAGTCGGGGAGCCATGCTGAATTGCTGGCCCTAAACGGCCACTACGCGACCCTCTATCGATTGCAGTTTAGGGATGAGGCTGCCTAAGCTGGCTCGCGCGCTAGAGCGTGCTTGGTACAGTGGTGCACCACCGAAGGCGGCGCTGCAGGTCTTAGCCCGTGGTTTTGGCTTGGCCACCGGCGCACGCCGATGGGCTTACCGCCACGGTTTATTCAAGAGTGAAACCATTGGCGCCCCCGTGATTATCGTTGGCAATATCACCGTGGGTGGTGCCGGCAAGACACCTATTGTGGAGTACCTAGCCCGCTACCTGACGGCGGCAGGCCGCCGGCCAGGTATTGTCAGCCGCGGTTATGGGGGCTCGGTGGGCCGCGGACCTTATTTACTTAACGGCGATGAATCGTCTAGCCACGTTGGCGATGAACCGCTGTTGTTGGCGCGGCGAACGGGCGTGCCCGTTTGCGTCGGCGCCGATCGAGTTGCGGCCGCGAAACAGGTCGTCATCGCGGGCGCTGACAGTGTGATCGCCGATGACGGTCTGCAACACTATCGCTTGGCCCGTGATTTGGAAATCGCGGTGCTCGACGCGCGACGAATGACGGGTAACGATGAACTCTTGCCGGCTGGACCTTTGCGCGAGCCGTCATCGCGCTTGGCAGCGGTAGATTTGCTGCTCATCAATGGTGAGCTGAATCCACGGCAAGGCTTTGGGTATGAATTGACCGTCGGCGAACTGAAGAGTTTGGACGGTCGGCATGCACGGGCGCTTAGTTACTTCGCCGGCCAGCCAGTTTGGGCAGTTGCGGGGATCGGTCACCCTGAACGGTTCTACACGAGTTTGCGTCAGGCGGGCTTGTTAATTGAAACCGTGCCAGTCGGGGATCATGGATGCACGAATTTGGAAGACCTGCTGCGTCGGCAAGACAAGCCCATTATCATGACGGAAAAAGATGCCGTAAAGTACGCGCCTGATTCGGGCATGGATGTCTGGTATTTGCCCGTTAGTGCCGTGTTGTCTCCGCTGGCTGAGGCAGCGCTAGCAGCACAGTTGCAGAGGCTGTGGCCGCAGGGTGTCACTAAGCCGTACTAAATGCATTTTGACCGCGAGGACCTCGCCGACTCATGGATTACAAAGTAGTCATTCCGGCACGCTACGCGTCGAGCCGATTTCCCGGCAAGGTTTTGGCGCCGCTTCACGGTCTGCCGATGATTCAGCATGTTTACCGCAATGCCTTGGCTGCTGGGGCCAGCGAAGTTTTGATCGCAACGGATGACCTAGCGGTTGCAGCGGCCGTTGAGGGTTTCGGCGGCGTGGCCATAATGACCGACTCGACTCATCAGTCGGGCACCGATCGCGTTGCCGAAGTTGCCGCTAGTCGGCGTTGGTCAAAAGACGCCATTGTCGTTAACTTGCAGGGGGACGCCCCTTGCTTGCCGCCAACGAGCGTGACAATGCTTGCCCAGCTCCTGGGCACGAATTCCTCCGCTGACATGGCAACACTTTGCACGTCCCTTGAAAATCCCGCTGACTACCATGACAGCAATGTCGTCAAGTTGGTGACCGACCGGGAAGGCAGAGCTTTGTACTTTAGCCGTAGTCCCATACCAGCGGCGGGACATGGTAACCAGAGCCAGCCGTTACAGGCATGGCGTCATCTGGGCATCTACGCCTACAGAGTTGAGGCATTGCGCACGCTCAGCGCGACACCCGCATGCTATCTTGAGGAAATTGAAAGACTCGAACAGCTAAGGGCCTTGTGGTTGGGCATGGAGATTCGCGTCGGTATTGCAACTGAGGCTCATGGACCTGATGTGGACACAGCTGAAGACTTGGATAAAGCGGCGGCGTACCTTGCGCGAGGATGAGTCCGCCACGGCAACGGGGGACATGCCCTTGTCGGCCGCGCAGGCTGATATGAGTATCTTGATGGTTTGTATGGGCAATATTTGCCGATCGCCAATGGCCGAAGGCTTGCTTAGGAAATGGTCCGCAGAATACCTCAGCGAATTATTGGTCTACGTTGATTCCGCCGGTACCCACAGCTATCACATTGGATCACCGCCGGATCCAAGGGCCCAGGCGGCGGCTATGAACCGTGGGATAGAGATTGAAAATCTAAAGGCCCGGCAATTGGTTGCCGAAGATTTCGAAACCCATGATTTACTCATTGCCATGGATCGGGAAAATCTTGAGTACATGCACGAGATCGCGCCGGAAGGCAGGCTCGATAAAGCGCGTCTGTTGTTAGATTTCTCAGCGTCTCGCCGGGGTGGCGACGTCCCTGATCCCTATTACGGTGGTTCGAGCGGGTTCGATCGCGTCCTTGACCTCCTTGAAGAGGGTATGGAAGGACTATTGTCCGAGATACAAGGTCGCGCGGCGGCTCGCCGGCGGCCTGTCGGTCGCTAAGCGACCCACGGCTAATAGTCGCGGCGGCCGCCGGGCTTGGTTTCCTTATCGCTGGTGCTATCTGACGACCAAACGCTATACGTTTTACCTGGTTGTTTGGGTGCGGCATCTTCCCAGGGTAGTCGCCGCGCCTGTTCTTTGGACTGGCTACTCGTAGTCGGTTGCTCGGCTTTTCCGGCCGAGTTCTCCGCACCGTGTGCCGCGTCCGGTTTTGCATTGGGGCGCTCGGCCGATGGTTTTTCGGCCGCCTTGCTTTTATTCTGCTGTGCAGATTTTGCGCGCTTGGGCTCCTGTCCATTCTTGGCATTGGTGGCGGTATCCGGTGAGCTACCGGTGTTCTTGGTATTGGCTTGTCCGCCATCAGCGGAACGACGGCGTCTACGCCGACGCGGCTTTTGATTGCCGCTGTTGTTTGAGTTGCGATTGCCGGTAGCCTGCTCTTTGCTGGCTGGCTCGCTGCGCTTGGCCTGATTTGGCTTCGCCTCATTGGTCTGACGACTGTTACCACGATTTCGCTGACGTGGATTGCCGCGGCCACCCCGCGCGCGGTTTTGTGCTGCCTGGCGCTGGCCACTGCGATGGGTGTTGCCCCGCTTGTGCGCGGTGGTTCCTCGGCGCTGCGTTCCGCGCCGGGCCTTGGCTGGGTTAATGGGTTTCGTCACGTCACCACTGGCAAACAAGAAACGCCAAAGGCGCACGAAAACACCAGGCTTACTGGGTATTACTGAAGCCGTGCTTGCCGCGCTGATGGTAGTGGGGGGTGGTGGCGCGGCGGGCGCTACAACGGTGACGGCGGGTCGCTCAGGCTTGTTGCGGGTGGGTAGGGCAGCGCTCGGATCCTCAACTTCCTCTTCGCCCTTGAGGTCATAACTTGCGCCGGTGTTTTCTGGCAGCAAAGTTTGATCGTCCCGCACGCGGCGAATGGAATAGTTCGGCGTTTCCAAATCGGGGTTGGCGACCAAAAGCACGGCGACGTCCTCACGTTGCTCAATGGCGCTGATCCATTCGCGCTTTTCATTCAGTAAATAGGTAGCGACCTGCAGTGGCAATTGCGCGATGACTTTCGCCGTTCTTTCTTTGCGTACCTCCTCGCCAATAATACGGAGAATCGAGAGTGCCAAGGATTCAACACTGCGAACGTGTCCAATGCCGTTGCACCGGGGGCAAACACTGTGGGCCGATTCGCCCAGCGATGGTTTGAGGCGTTGTCTAGACATTTCCAGTAGGCCGAAACGCGAGATACGCCCAATTTGTACCCGCGCCCGGTCTGGGCGCACTGCATCACGCAAGCGGTTTTCGACTTCACGTTGATGCTTTTGCGGGCCCATATCGATGAAGTCTATGACTAGTAATCCGCCCAGATCGCGCAAACGACATTGGCGAGCAACTTCGTCCGCCGCTTCTAAATTTGTTGCCAGCGCTGTTGCTTCAATATCGCCGCCTTTGGTGGCTCGCGACGAATTGATGTCGATGGAAACTAGTGCTTCGGTGTGATCGACGACAATGCTGCCGCCAGACGGCAGTTGCACCGTATGGGCAAAGGCTGATTCAATTTGGCTTTCGATTTGATAGCGCGTAAAGAGCGGTACCGTGTCTGAATACAGCTTCAATTTACGCAAATTGTGCGGCATGGCGCGTTCGGCGAATTCTCGCGCCTCTTGGTAAACCTTTTCATCGTCGATGAGGATTTCGCCGATGTCTGAATTCAAATGATCTCGCAGCGCGCGAATGATCGCGTTGCTGTCCTGGAAGATGAGGCAGGGAGAAGACCGGTTGACCACCGCTTCCTTAATCGCATTCCAGATCCCAAGTAGATACTCCAGATCCCAGTTCAGTTCTTCCTTGCTGCGCCCAACACCGGCCGTGCGCACAATGACGCCCATGCCGTCTTCGAGCTCCAGTTGCGCTAGGGCATCGCGGACCAAATCGCGTTCCTCTCCGGTAATACGTCGCGATACACCACCGGCCCGTGGATTGTTTGGCATTAGCACGATGAAGCGGCCGGCGAGACTAATGAAAGTCGTCAGCGCGGCGCCTTTGTTGCCCCGCTCTTCTTTATCGACCTGTACGACAATATCCTGGCCTTCTTTCAGGACCTGCTTGATATTGATCCGGCCACCAGATTCAGGGTCGCGGACGAAATATTCGGAAGAGATTTCTTTTAGCGGCAGAAAACCATGGCGTTCGGCGCCATAGTCCACAAATGCCGCATCAAGACTGGGCTCGATGCGAGTAATCCGCCCTTTGTAAATGTTCGCCTTTTTTTGAGTTTGCGAACGGGCCTCAATATCGAGATCGTAAAGTCTTTGGCCATCGACCATGGCCAACCGCAACTCTTCTTCCTGAGTTGCGTTTACTAGCATTCTTTTCATAAGCCCCAAACTTTTCGTTTATGGGGCGCCTAGGGATGCAACACTGAACTGTGCAGCGAGTCTGGTATGCGACAGTACTCACGAGCTGGGCGAATGGCTGAAGCCACGCCCTGCTCAGGAATATGAGCATTGATCCAAATTGGCTGACCGCTATCATCGTGAGCGGATCCTTCAGAATTCAGTGGTGAAACTGGATGCCAAGCTGCATCAGAGTTTCCCCAGGTGCCCGATTGAAGACCTGCATCGCAGGGCTTGCGTGGCTCGACCGATATGTCGATCGCAGCAAAAAACATGGGTCCCGGCTTCGGGACCAGTGGGCGTCCTAAGACGCAGTGGTTAATATAACAGCGCCCAGATCGGGCAGCAACGCACCCGGTGCCCAGCCCCATGAATAAAGCTTTCCGACCCAAGGGTCCCAGGGTTGTTGGGGTTGCAGCGGAAGATGTGGGGCGCCGGCTCGACAATTTTCTACTCAGCCAGCTCAAAGGTATTCCCCGCTCCAGGGTGTATCGCATGATCCGTAGCGGCGAAGTCCGGGTGAACGGCGGGCGGGCCCGGCCCGACAAACGGGTCGCCCTGGACGATCAGGTCCGGATTCCGCCGGTGCGCCAGCTCAAGGCGCAACCGCAGGCCAGGGCGGCGTCGGCTAAGCTGACTTGGTTGGCGGAACGAATTCTCTACGAGGACAAGGACTTGCTGGTGCTGGACAAACCAGCGGGTCTGGCCGTCCACGGGGGCAGTGGGGTCAGCTTGGGCGCGATTGAATTGCTACGGCAGGCACGTCCGCAGATCCCCGGCCTTGAGTTAGTACATCGTTTAGACCGCGAAACCAGCGGTTGTCTACTGGTGGCGAAGCGCAGGCCGGCCCTGCGTAATCTGCACGAGCAATTTCGTGAGGGGAATGTGCGTAAGCATTATCAAGCTTTGTTGTGCGGACGTTTTAAGGGCAATGAACGTTTAATCGATGCACCGCTGCTAACCAGCCGGCGGCGAGGGGGTGAGCGTTATGTTTGTGTCGATGAGGCGGGTAAGGTTGCCCGCAGCCGGTTTACGCCCTATAAGCGTTACCGGGCGCTGAGTTTGGTGGACATTCTTATCGAGACCGGGCGCACCCACCAGATTCGCGTGCATGCCGCCCACGTTGGGCATCCTATCGCTGGAGACCTGCGCTATGGTTCCGAAGAGGATGTGGCACAGCGCAGTTTCGGCTTGCAGAGGCTATTCTTGCACGCCGTCGCGCTCAGTTTTGACAGTCCGCGAGATGGGCGATTGCTGCGGGTCGAGTCCCCCTTGGATGGTGAGTTACAGGACGTGCTGCGCCGGATCAGCGCGGCTGAATCAAGCTGAGCAGCTAGGGGTCGGGCGGCAGCAGGATGCCTAATGACCTGAGTCGATCCGCCAGCCAAATTAGCGGCAGTCCTTGCAGCGCGGTTGGATCTCGACTGTCTATTTCCTCCAGGAGTACCACACCAAGCCCTTCCGATTTGAAGCTGCCCGCGCAATCATAAGGCTGCTCGTGGTGAAGATAGTCCTGGCGAACTTGAGCGCTGGTCTGGCGGAATCTGACCCAGGTTGAGTCTAGGTGGTGATAGTGGTCATCGCCCGTGATTAGCGATACGGCGGTATGAAAGACGACTTGGCGGCCGTTACAGGCCTCAAGTTGAGCTTCGGCCACGGCCTGAGATTTTGGTTTGCGCAGGATTTCCCCGCCCAGGGCGGCGACTTGATCGCTACCGATGACGATGGCCCGTGGCCTTGCCTTAGCCCCGGCGACCGCTTTTAGGGCAGCCAAGCGGCGGGCGCGATCCGCGGCAGCTTCGCCAGGCTGGGGTGATTCATCCACTGCTGGCGAAATACACTCGAATGTACCGAGCAGGCGGCTGAGTAGTGCTTGCCGGTAGCGAGAGCTTGAGGCTAAGACGACGGGGCTCGCCTGGGCTTTATCGGTCATAAATAGGCACTGCCTAAGTTCTTCAATTGGCCCACAATTTTGACAGTCCTCGGAGAGAAAACTAGTATACGCCGGTTATGCTCTCCGAGCGCATAGAGTTTGGAAAGCTTCGTGATTTGGCGGAGCAGCGCGCGCGCGGAACACTGCGGTTTGCAGCCGGACGTTTACCACGTGTTCAAGCCTTGCTGATGGGTGATAGGCCGGTGGATGTAACCGCGCAGGTCGCGCTGAGCCCCAGTGACGCAGGTTTGGCGCAGCTTGATTTGCAGTTGACCGGCGAACTTTATTTGGTTTGCCAGCGCTGTTTGTCGGCGCTTCGTTGGGATTTGCAATTGACGGTCAGCTTAACGGTGCTGCGTGATGAGACTGAAGCGGAGCTGTTGCTGGAGCCTTTCGACAGTGTTTTATTGGAAAATGGCGAACTGGACGTAGTTGCAGTCGCCGAAGATGAAATTTTGAGCGCAGTGCCGCTGGCGGCAGTGCATCAGAGCAGGGGTAAGGAATGCGCGCCGTCGGTGGAGCTTATTGACACAGAAACCACGGAGCCAACCAGCCGACCTTTTGCGGACTTAGATCAATTGATTGGTCGTAAAGTTAATGAATGATTTAGGGAATTAGAATCTCCTAAGGAGAACACAGCATGGCAGTTCAAAAAAGTCGCAAGACACCATCCCGGCGCGGAATGCGCCGTGCCCACGATAGCGTGGGCACGCCGACATTGTCCGTGGAACCCACAACCGGTGAGACACATCTGCGCCATCACGTTAGTCCCGATGGTTTTTATCGGGGCAAACGTGTGATCGATCAGTCAGTGGAAGAGCTGGACTAGCCGATCACAGCCATTCTGCCGTGGGCAACAAGCCATGCTCGCTTGCTTGCAATTGTCCCGTTCATGATGTGTCCGTCGGCGTTTTGCACAGCTTTTCTATACGCAACGGTTCGTGCCGGCCGGTAATCTTTCAGCAAATTGTTATTGATATCTGTTTGCCAGTTCTGCCGTGGCCGAGTCACAGCTGATCATGCGCAATAAGCTTATTGTCCTGAGGATGGCCTGCGGTCATCGGGAGTTGTCTTGGATAAGCTAGTCACCATTGCCTTAGATGCCATGGGCGGGGATCAGGGTGCCAGCATCGCCATTCCGGCCGCTTTGGCTTTGCTGAAGGAGCGCGAAGATCTCTCGCTAATATTGGTGGGGAAGCGTGAAGTTATCGAAACGGGTTTGGTGGATCAGACCTACGATACTGCGCGATTGCGGGTCCAGGATGCACGGGAAATCGTGGCCATGGATGAACCACCAGCGGATGCCTTGCGTAAGAAAAAAGATTCATCCATGCGGGTTGCCATCAACCTCGTTAAGAGCGGGCAGGCGGATGCTTGCGTCAGCGCCGGCAACACAGGGGCCCTCATGGCGACCAGCCGGTTTGTCTTAAAGACTCTACCGGGTATCGATCGTCCAGCCATTATGGCCGTGGTGCCCACTAAACACGGCCGCAGCTATATGCTTGATCTCGGCGCCAATGCTCGCTGCAGCGCGGATCAACTATTTCAATTTGCCGTCATGGGTTCGGTGGTGGTAGAGCGCATTGAAAATATCCCGCAGCCGCGCATCGGCTTGCTGAACATCGGCGAAGAGGATATTAAAGGCAGCGACGTCATTCGTGAGGCCGCCCAGCTAATTGGCGACAGCAGTCTGAACTATGCGGGATTCATCGAAGGCGACGCTATTCCCGATCAGCGCGCCGAGGTGGTGGTTTGCGATGGTTTTAGCGGCAATATCGCGCTGAAGACCATGGAAGGCACCGCGCGACTGGTGTCACATTTCCTTGAGCGTGAGTTTCGCGGGAGTTTGTACGGGAAGTTGGCCGGGTTGGTGGCCTTGCCGGTGCTACGGTCCTTGCGGCGGCGACTAGATCCCAGACGCTACAACGGCGCAAGCATGGTTGGCCTCAAAGGGATTGTGATTAAGAGCCATGGCGGCGCCGACGAAGTCGCCTTGATGAACGCCATCCGGGTGGCTCTCCTAGAAGTCGAAAATGATGTTCCCGGTCATATTCGGCGCCTGCTGGAATCTCAGGCAAGCAGTGTGCCGGCTGCCTAGCGAGGTCTTTGGTGGTCATTGAGTTTTTGAATCGATGCTTTGCAATCTTGCCTTACTCAATGCGAGCATGGCGCGGGGCTAAAATGAGTTTGACCCTGACGGCCTACTCGATATAGAAGGGCAACATGTATTCACGAATTGCCGGAACCGGTCGTTATCTACCTGAACGCGTCTTGACCAACGCGGAACTTGAGAAAATGGTGGATACCAGTGACGAGTGGATTCGCGCTCGCACCGGTATCGAGCGCCGACACATCGCCGCCGATGATGAGACGACGACCAGTTTGTGCGAAGTGGCTGCCCGCAAAGCCATGGATGCGGCCGGAGTTAAGCCCGCCGACATTGATTTTATCGTGGTGGGCACTTGCACGTCGGACCAGGTCTTTCCCAATGTTGGTTGTCTGTTGCAAGAACGGCTGGGCATTCGCGGTTGTCCGGCCTTTAGCGTCGAGGCAGCCTGTACCGGGTTTCTCTACGGCTTGAATATTGCCGATCGGTTTGTCGCCGGCGGGCAAGCGCGCAATGCTCTGGTGATTGGTGCGGAGACTTTGTCGCGGATGGTCGATTGGACGGACCGTAGTACCTGCGTTATTTTCGGCGACGGCGCAGGCGCAGCCATATTGCAGCCGGCACCAGAGCCCGGCATCGTGTCCTGTCATTGGGGTGCGGACGGTCATTATCACGACCTGCTCTATAACCCTTACGGCACATCCAAGCAGCGTAAGCCTGAGGACACGCAAGGGCCTTACATTCACATGAAGGGCAACGAAGTCTTCAAGGTGGCAGTGAAAACTTTGGAAAATGTGGTCGAAGAGACCCTCAGCGCCAATAACATAGAGCGTAGCGAAATTGATTGGCTAATACCGCATCAGGCCAATACGCGCATTATCCAAGCCACGGCAAAGCGATTGGGTATGTCGATGGATAAAGTGATTCTCACCGTGCAAGATCACGGCAACACATCGTCGGCGTCGGTCCCCATGGCCCTTGATGTTGCAATTCGCGATGGGCGCGTGAAGCGCGGGGACCTATTGTTGTTGGAGTCCTTTGGTGGCGGCTTTACCTGGGGCTCGGCACTGATTCGCTATTAGTGAGCAGTCGTCTTCGCTTAGTCGGTTTAGTTGGCGCACCCATCGCCGCCCTGCTGCTGTATTTTGTTCTGCCCGATAGTTATCAAGAGCCCAGCGGTCAGCTGCTGCCTTTGTCATCAGCGGCCCGCGCAACGGCCGCAGTAGCTTTGTGGATGGCCATTTGGTGGCTGACCGAGGCCATCCCGGTCTATGCCACAGCTCTGCTGCCGCTGGCGGCCTTTCCTTTGGTTGGTGCCACTACCATTCGAGCGGCCGCGGCCCCCTATGGGCACGAACTTATTTTTCTTTTCCTCGGCGGCTTCATTTTGGCGCTAGCGTTGGAGCGATGGGGGCTGCATAAGCGGCTTGCCTTATCGGTATTGGCCACCGTTGGCACGCGGCCGACGCAGATTGTCGCCAGCTTCATGGGGCTCGCCGCCGTTATTAGCATGTGGGTAACCAACACGGCCACGACCATCATGTTGCTGCCCGTGGCCTTGAGCGTCATCAGTTTGGTGCGCGAGGATGGCGATAGTCAGGAGAACGATAACTTTTCTATCGCTTTGCTCTTAGGTATCGCTTATGCCGCATCCATCGGCGGTGTCGGCACCATTGTGGGTACGGCGCCCAACGTGTTTGCCGTATCGTTTATTCAGCGGCAAATGGGCATCGAGATTAGTTTCCTCGCGTGGATGGCCATTGGGTTGCCCTTAGTCATAGTTTTTGTACCGTTGACCTGGTGGCTGTTAGCCCGAATGGTCTACCCCGTTGGCGCTAAGGCCATCGACGGCTTGTCTAGAGTTTTAGACAAGCTGCAGGCTGATCTGGGGCCGGCCAGTCGTGGCGAGAAATTAACTCTGGTGGTTTTTGTCCTAACGGCACTGGCATGGGTGTCCCGGCCGTTCTTGAATCGCTTGAGTATGGGTGATTTACAGCCACTAGCGGGCCTATCGGATTCTGGCGTTGCGATTATCGCCGCACTGCTGCTATTTGTGATTCCTGTACGCCCCACACAGGGCGAATTTCTCATGGATTGGCAAACGGCGGTCAAATTGCCCTGGGGCTTATTGATTTTATTTGGTGGTGGCTTAAGTCTCGCGGCGGCCATCGATCAATCAGGCTTAAGCGCCTATTTAGGCAGCCTAGCGACAGGTTTAGCGCAGTTACCGCCGCCTCTGATCGTGGCCTTGGTGACCGGCCTGATGATTTTCTTAACGGAAGTTACGAGCAATACGGCCACCACTGCCACATTGCTTCCGGTACTCTACGCTGTCGCGCTCGGCCTGGGTTTGGATCCTCTGCTGTTGGTGGTGCCCGCCGCCATCGCCGCCAGCTGCGCCTTCATGTTACCTGTCGCCACGCCGCCGAACGCGATTGTTTTTGGTTCTGGCCATATTTCGGTGCCGCAAATGAGTCGCATTGGCTTGCGTCTAAATCTGCTGGGCATAGTCTTTATAACGGCTTTGAGCTATGTTGTTATCATGCCTGTTCTCGGCGTAATTAATGGCTGAAAATATGATTAATATCAGTTGGATAAGAAGCTTTCTTGTCTATGTACTTGCGATGTTATCCGCATCCCTGCAGGCCGAGGTCTTCTTGTTGCCGGCGGGTGAAGGCGTGGTGGGTGCTCCGACCCAAGTCGAGACAGTCTATGAGGACACTTTGACCGATGTGGCTCGTCGGTATGGCTTGGGGTACACCGAAATATTGGCTGCCAATCCGGGCGTCGATCCTTGGTTGCCGGGTGCCGAAACCGAGGTCTTGTTACCCACGCACTTTGTATTGCCGGCGGGTGCTCGTCACGGTTTGGTGGTGAATATTGCCGAGTATCGTATGTACTATTTCACCAAGCCTAAGCATGCGGCGGACGGAGACCTGCAGGTTTCTACTTTCCCCATTAGCATTGGGCGCATGGATTGGGCCACGCCACTTGGTCCTGCCACCATTGTTGCTAAGGCCAGTCGTCCGTCTTGGTATCCACCCGATTCCGTCCGCGCCGAGCATGCTGCCGATGGCCGTCCTTTACCGAAAGTCGTGCCGCCGGGGCCGGATAATCCCTTGGGCAATTATGCATTACGTTTGAGTATCCCAGGCTATTTGATCCATGGCACGAACCGGGCCGCGGGTATCGGTATGCGGGTTACACACGGTTGTATTCGCATGTATCCGGAAGACATCGAATGGTTGTTCCCGGAGGTTTCGGTCAATACGTCGGTGCGCCTGGTAAATCAGCCTTACAAGATGGGTTGGAGTGGGGATGACTTATTTTTGGAAGCGCATGCGCCCTTATTGGGTAAGGAAGATCCGGGTGGTGATAGCCTGACGCCCATTACTCAGCTTTATGTGCAAGCAACGGCGGAGCGGGCTGCGGAGGTTGATTGGGAGCTGGCTGAGACGGTTTATCGTGAACAGCGCGGGGTTCCGGTGGTGATTGGTCGTGCGCGGGGGTTGCGGCGCGGGGCTGCTGTTAGGAATTTGCAGTAGCCGGTTTTGTGCCTGAAGGTTTTCCCTGGAGTTCGGTCTGGCAGCCGCTTTCAGTGCTCCGGGATGGTTCCCTGCGGTCCGCTTTACTCCCTGCGCACTGAAACCGTCTGCCAGACCTTGGCTTTTCGTGGTATTTGGATTTACTGGTTGGATTCCCGGGCCTGGTTCATGCTACTTCTAGTAAGGCTTTAGGATTTTTGTGCGCGATGAGCAGCAATGTGCGGGCAGCCCCCGAAGGCGCGCGACGTCCCTGTTCCCAGTCTTGCAGTGTGCGTACGGACACCCCAAGCAATGTGGCAAAACGAGCTTGAGATAGCCCGGTTTTCTCGCGTATATCCGCGACGGCGGGCAGGTTAACCATACGACCTGCCTTACCTTCTTTGATCTCGCGAATACCTTCGAGAATCTCGGTGCCAATGTCTCGTGTTTTAGTCATGGTCAATCTCCTCACGAATCTGCTTCAGCACGTGCGCTGGAATCGTGTCGGTGACGTTCTTCGGATACATCGTCAACATCCAAACAACACCTTTAGGCTGACGGAGTAAGTAGATGACCCGATAGCCACCGCGTTTGCCACGGCCCGGTGCTGCCCAGCGCAGCTTTCGAACTCCACCGCTACCCCGAATGACGGCGCCCGCTTCCGGGTTGTCAATTAGGTGCTGTTGTAATCGAGCGTATTCGTCGTCGGACAGATATTCCTGTACTAGGCGCGTAAACAGCGTGGTTTCGATGAAGCTGAACACTGCCATAATATACGGCATTGCCGTATAGTGTCAAGAGGCAGGTTTGGGCTTCGGAGGGAGGCTAATGCTGCTGTGTTTTAAGGTTTTCGCGGGAGTTCGGTCTGACAGCCGCTTTCAGTACTCCGGGATGGCTCCCTGCGGTCCGCTTTATTCCCTGCGTACTGAAACCGTCTGCCAGACCTTGGCTTATCGTGGTAGCTAGGCTTTGCAGGGGGGTGGTTTCGTGGTTGGTGATAGTCGACTCACTTGGTGGCATGTTTTCCGGGCAAAAAAAAAGCCGCGACATTTGTCGCGGCTTGAATTTCTGAGCAGCAGTCTTACTTGGACTGGCTGCGCTGAAACATACGATCGATTTTCTCGTTAGTGGCGTCACAGCAAGCTTGGCCTTGATTGGCGGCGTTAAGCGCCTGGTTGGCCGTGCTTTGTGCGCCAGAAGCCATTTGTCGTGCTTCTGAGGCGCTGGCCCCAGCGGCATCAGCAGCAGATTTGGCTTGGCTAGCGTCCGCAGCGATGCGGTCAACTTTAGCGCTCAGTTCATCAAGTTGGCTTTGCACATTCGTGGCGCAGCCGGTAACCATCAGCATCACAAACATCAGGCTGCTTGCTTTGATGGCCGTTTGGAGTTTATTGCTCATCAACAAATCCTCAACTAACAACAACAATAATTAAAAAATATCCATAAGGGCGCCGCGTCTGTCGACAGGCCCCCTCAAGACGGCGCCATCATGAACTAAAGACTATTAAATCGCAATTGCCTTTACAGCTTGCTTGGGCAGCTCGTGGGGGGTCTAAACGACTTGTTTTGACTGGGGTTTTTGTAGCTTTTTTTGATGGCCACGGAGTTTCTTCACGCTGGGGTATTGCTGCGGTTTCTACGGCCACCGCCTAGGTACTTGCAACGGGTAATAAACTGTATATAGTTACAGCCTGTATTTATTGACAGATCTAGTAAAATGCTCGAATTAACCCCCAGACAGAAAGAAATTCTTGAACTCATTCAATCATTTATGGAGGAAACTGGAATGCCTCCTACAAGAGCGGAGATCGCCAGGTCCCTGGGGTTTCGCTCGGCCAATGCTGCCGAGGAGCATCTGAAGGCTCTGCAACGAAAAGGTGCCATTGAATTGATCCCCGGTACTTCGCGCGGTATCCGGCTAAAGGATTTTCTTCGTGATCAGCTGGGCTTGCCTCTGGTGGGGCGGGTGGCTGCGGGTAGTCCCATCCTCGCTGAGGAGCACATTGAGGGGCATTACCGCATCGATACCTCGCTATTTGATCCAAAGCCGCATTTTCTGTTGCGGGTTGAAGGCATGAGTATGCGTGATGCGGGTATTTTGGAGGGGGATCTGGTTGCTGTGCATCGCACGCCCGAAGTGCGGAATGGCCAAATCATTGTGGCGCGTTTAGATGATGAGGTCACGGTGAAGCGCTACCGCCAAGAGGGTCGTTTCATTTGTAAGCTCATGCCTGAGAATGAGGCGTTTTCTCCCATTGTTGTGGATTTGCGTGAACAAACCATGATGATTGAAGGTGTGGTGGTGGGCTTGTTACGTAATGGCATGCCGATGCTGCATTAATCCTTCGACGGCAGAAAATAATAAGAAATGTCGTCAAGACATCAATTAGAAGCGCTATTGGCGCATCCCGATATTTGGTATGCCGGTGGTGGACGAGACACTCAGGCTGAGCTGCTTAGCACGGGTTGGCCAAAACTTGACCAGGCATTGTCAGGCGGTTGGCCTTTGGCCTGCCTGTGTGAGTTGCTAACGCCGGCCTATGGCTTGGGCGAATTTAGGCTTTTGCTGCCCGCGCTGAGCCGTTTAACGGCAGAGGATGCCGGTCGCAAGCCCGCTTATATTCTATTCGTTAATCCGCCCTATATTCCCTATGCCCCCGCGCTTTTGGCCGCTGGATTGGATGTCTCTCGCTTACTCACGGTGAATTGCCAGAACGACCGTGAGCTTTGCTGGGTACTGGACCAGGCGGTGGGCACTGGTGTTTTCGTGGCCGTGCTTGCCTGGTGTGCAGACATTGATGAGGCCTTATTGCGGCGTTTGCAGTTAACGGCTGAGAAGGCTGCTTGTTGGGTCATGTTGCTGAGGCCGGAGCGGTTTTGTCGCCAGCGTTCTCCCGCGAGCTTGCGTTTATTGCTTAAACCTTTGGCTAATTCTGGATTCAGTCTGGATATCTTCAAGCAAAGGGGGCACAGACCGCAGCGGTTGCTGATACCTGATTGAGGTTCTGCAAGGGCATGCTTAGACCGTCTTTACAGCCTCAATTATTTGATGTTGGTGATGATATTGATGCCGCCCAGCAAGCGTCATCTGTATCAGGCTTAAGCAGCGAGGGCTTAAGGCCGCGGCGCCTATGGTTAGGGATTTACTTGCCTGATCTAACTTTAGAGGTTTTGCCCGTCGAGACGGACATTCCTTTAGCGGTGCTGACAGGGGTGAACCAACAAGCCAAGGTGATGAACTGTAACTTGGTAGCGGCAAATTTGGGTGTTAAACCAGGTTTATCAGCAAATGCTGCTTTGGCTTTGGTGCCAAACCTGGTTTTAAAGCCTCGGGATACGCGGCGTGAGTCTTTAGCTTTACGAGAGATGGCTGAATGCGCGCTGCAATTTACCCCCTTCATTAGTCTGGAATCTCCCGCCAGCTTATTGCTAGAAATTCGCGGCAGTCTGAAGTTATTTGGTGGGTTATCTAATTTACGGTCCTCGATCTTAGCGAGCTTGGGATCGCGTAAGCATCGCTTGCAATGGTCCATAGCGCCCACGGCCTTGGCAGCTTTGTGCTTGGCTCGTGGGGCCAGCGGTAGTCAAGTCATGGAACAGGCCTTATTGCCTGGAAGCTTGGCTAATTTGCCCTTAAAGCTATTGGATTGGCCGCAAAAATCACTACAGCTATTGGCCGAAATGGGTGTTCGCCGGATGGGGGAGTGCAGACGCTTGCCGCGTGCCGGGCTGGCTAAGCGTATTGGCAGTAATCGTTTATTCAGTCTGGATCAAGCCTATGGCTGTGCGCTTGAAGTACGCACTTGGTATCAAGGGCGTCAATCTTTCACGCAAAGTATTGAACTGCCAACGCTAACCACGGATCTGGGGCTCGTGGTTCGTGGCTTGGAAATTATTCTTGGGCGCTTACTTAAAGATTTGAATAGCTGTCAGCGAGCCTTAGGCTCGCTTTGGTTGCGCCTAGAGCATCCGGATGCCGTTCCCCCCAGTTTATTGCGTATCAATTTATTACAAAGCGGTAACGATGCAGCGCAACTTATAGAGTTATTGCAAATAAAGCTGTCCGCTAACCCATTACCTGCGCCGGTGCTCGCGCTTCATTTGCAAGCGGGTAGGACAGAACCACTGGCGCAGATTACCCAGGATATTCTGGGTGGCAGTCGAGGTTTGGCTGCAGAACTGCCGGCCTTTATTGCGCGTTTACGGGCACGTTTAGGTGATGAGGCTATATGGGGGTTTCAGGTTTCGCCTGAGCATCGGCCTGAACGGGCTTGGCAGGCGGTTTCTGATCTATTAAACGATAAAAAAATCATTGCTGTTAATACAGCGCAGACGCAGCGTCCCTTGTGGTTATTGCCTGAGCCTTTGAGCTTACGAGTGGGTAAGCAGGGTCCAATTTACTGCGGCCCTTTGCAGCTAAAGCAAGAACGTGAGCGTATTGAAAGCGGTTGGTGGGATGGTAAGGATGTACGCCGCGACTATTACCAGGCTAGCAATCAACAGGGTATGCGTCTTTGGATATTTCGTGACTTGCGTGCTTGTCGCTGGTACCTCCAAGGCTTATTCGGGTGAGCTTTGTTTCTAAGGCGTCGATCAGTGACTACGCTGAGTTGCACTGCATTAGTAACTTCACCTTTCTACGGGGAGCTTCTCATCCTGAGGAACTTGTGCAGCGGGCAGCAGAGCTTGGCTATCGGGCCCTTGCCATCACTGACGAATGCTCAGTGGCCGGTGTTGTGCGCGCGTATGTGGCAGCGCGTGAATTGGATCTGAAGCTCATTATTGGTAGCGAGTTCTGTTTGCATGACGGCTTACGGCTTGTGTTGTTGGTACAGAATCAGCGTGCTTATGCTCAGCTGTGCCGCTTGATTACTCGGGGACGGCGGGCCGCGGCGAAAGGTCAGTACCGCCTACATAGACAAGATTTAGAACGCGGCTTGGCGGATTGTTTGGCGCTGTGGTTGCCCTCCGATTGCCCTACCGAAAATGATGCGCGCTGGTTTGCTCGATATTTTCCTGGACGTGCCTGGGTAGTGGTTGAGTTGTTGGCCAGCGGCCAGGATGCCGCACGCCTAGCCCAGTTAAAAGCCTTGAGCTGTTATATAGGTTTACCCTGCGTTGCCGCGGGTGATGTGCATATGCACTGCTCCGGTAGACGGGCTTTGCAAGATACCTTAACTGCCATCCGCATAGGCCGGCCCATTGATCAGGCCATTGATCATTTGTTTTCTAATGGGGAGCGGCATTTACGGGCTAAGGTGGCGCTTAAGACTGTTTATCCCTCGTCTCTACTACATGAGAGTGTGGCCATCGCCGCGCGTTGCGATTTTTCTTTGGATGAATTGCGTTATGAGTACCCGGATGAACTGGTGCCTGTGGGTATTAGCCCGAGTGAATATTTACGCGAGCTAGTGCAAGTAGGTATTGTCCAACGTTGGCCCGAGGGTGCATCAACATCCGTGCTTGATCTTATTGAGCATGAGTTGGCCTTAATCGCCGAGCTTGCTTACGAAGCCTACTTCCTCACTGTTTATGACGTCGTTCGGTTTGCACGCTCGCGCGGCATTCTTTGTCAGGGGCGGGGTTCGGCGGCAAATTCTGTAGTTTGTTATTGCTTGGGCATCACTGAAGTGGGTCCTGAGCGAATGTCCATGTTGATGGAGCGCTTCATTTCCAAAGAGCGCGACGAACCGCCCGATATCGACGTGGATTTTGAGCATGAGCGGCGGGAAGAGGTAATTCAATATCTCTACGAAAAGTATGGCCGTGACCGGGCGGCAATGACTGCCACGGTGATTAGCTATTGTCCGCGCAGTGCGATTCGCGATGTGGGCAAAGCCTTAGGCATGGCAGTGCGCCAGGTAGATCGCATGGCGCGTGCCATGCAGTGGTGGGATGGTAATCAATTACAAGCCGAACGGATCATAGAGGCTGGGCTAGATCCTAAGAGCCCGGTGGTTAACCGTCTCCTGGTATTAGTGGCTGAACTGATCAGTTTTCCTCGTCATCTGTCTCAACATGTCGGCGGTTTGTTGATCTCCAAAGCTTCGCTGGCAGAGCTGGTGCCGGTGGAAAATGCGGCCATGCCTGGGCGTACCGTGATTCAGTGGGATAAGAATGATCTCAATGCCTTAAAGCTACTCAAGATCGATGTACTGGCCTTGGGTATGTTAACGGCCATTCGCAAAAGCTTGGATTTAATTAAAAGTTTTTATGGCCGGCAGCTTCGTATCCAAGATATTCCTGCCGAAGACCCGCGCGTCTATGACATGATCTGTCGCGCCGACACTATTGGCGTGTTCCAGATCGAGTCCCGGGCGCAGATGGCCATGCTGCCCCGATTAAAACCCCGCTGCTTTTACGATTTAGTCATCGAAGTAGCCATTGTCCGGCCTGGACCAATACAAGGTGAGATGGTGCATCCTTACTTGCGCCGTCGCAATGCTGAGGAGCCCATTAGTTATCCCAGTGAAGAAGTGCGCTCTGTACTTTCACGAACCTTGGGCGTGCCTATTTTTCAAGAGCAGGTTATGCAGCTGGCCATTGTTGCCGCGGGCTTCACACCGGGCGAAGCTGACAGCCTGCGTCAGGCCATGGCCGCCTGGCATCGCCGGGGCAGTCTCGGGCCTTTTCAGGAGCGATTGATTACCGGCATGCGCAATCGCGGTTATCGCGAGGAATTTGCGCAGCAAATCTATCAACAGATTTGTGGTTTTGGTGAGTATGGTTTTCCGGAATCCCATTCAGCCAGTTTCGCTTTGCTGGCGTATATATCGGCCTGGCTGAAGTGCTATGAACCCGCGGTTTTTACTTGCGCCCTGCTAAATAGCCAACCCATGGGGTTTTATGGCTCATCACAGTTATTGCAATGTGTTCGTCGCCATGGGGTGGAGGTACGCCCGGTGGATGTTCGCTATAGCGATTGGGATTGTGGTCTTGAGCGCGATGCCCAGGGTCAAGCGGTTTTACGCTTGGGTCTGCGTATGGTTAAAGGTTTGTCGATTAAGGGAGCGCAGAGCTTGCTTGCTCAGCGTGGTACGGCACCTTTATTAAGCGTGGAAGATCTTGCTGTTAAGGCCAAGCTGAATCGTGGTGATCTTAGCGCATTGGCCGCGGCAGATGCCTTGCGAGGAATTAGCGGCAACCGCCATCAGGCACACTGGCAAGTAGCCGGCGTGGAAGCTTCTTTGCCTCTACTAGACCCCGTTTCTTCAAGCTCATCGGGCACTTTGCCTTTGCTTGCCAGGCCACAGCAGGGCGAAGAGATTGTTGCCGATTACAACAGCATGGGTCATAGCTTGCGTCAGCATCCCTTGGCTTTATTGCGTAAACAATTGCACGCCCAACGTCTACTCAGCGCGGCGGAGGTTCAAGCAGCGCCGGCTGATAGTTTGATCTATGCCGCCGGCCTAGTGGTTACCCGGCAGCGGCCCGCCAGTGCGGCAGGCGTGATATTTCTAACCCTAGAGGATGAAACAGGTTATTTAAATCTAGTGGTCTGGGAGCGCGTTGCAAAACGTTATCGCCCCATCTTACTGGGTGCTGCTTTGATGGCTGTGTGGGGGCGTATCCAGCGAGAGTCTGACGTTTTGCATGTGGTCGCTCAGCGGCTTGAGGACCATAGCCCTTTGCTAGGGGGATTACGAACGCGTAGTCGAAATTTTCATTGAGCGGAAGCTCAGCCATTGGGCCAATCGATTTTTGCGCGGCAAAGAGAGTGCTGCAAACACTCGCGTCTTAATTGTCGCGACCGAATAATTAATGGCCATGGCAGGCTCCACCGCATCCGCCGCTACTAGCGTTTATATACACGATGAAGTCGCCTTGTATCGACGCGCCAAAAGCATCGGTCGCAGTAATTACAATATTGAAAGGAGAGTTAAAAACATCTGCGCTGGTTATGCCGCCTGTTACTTGGCCGGTCGTACTAATACTTAATAGAGGCGGCAGTCCCGTTGCAGAGAACGTCAGTGGGTCTCCATCGGCAGAGATTGTGCCCAGAACACGCGCCGCCGCTGCCACTGAACCTGGCGAGGTATCGGTCAGCGACCGGCAACGGGCGATGTCATGGGCACAACGCCTCAAGCGGGTGTTCGCGATTGATATCGAGACCTGCCGGCAGTGCGGTGGGCGCTTGCGCGTCATCGCCAGCATCGAGCAACCCGCGATCATCGAGCGGATTCTAGACCATCTCGGCCATACGCAGGAACCCATCGATCCGGCGCACCCGAGCCGAGCGCCGCCACAGGGTGATCGCTTAGTCTGACCGCTGCGTCTTGTTCATCACCACCCGGGCCACCGTGCAGGGACGGGCGGTTTTTGGCTTGTGCCGTGATGCGCCGACATTTCCAGGTGAAAGGGGAAGATTCACACACCTGAACGACGAGGGGTCGGACCGGCGCCGCCGGATGGCTGCCTCGACCTGCCCTCAGCAGACCGGTTTCAGCTCGCAGCGACGGTCACGCTCCTGACATAATGGCCCCTTATACGCACTATCCGCGCTGGGATTGGTCTGAGTACTCAGATCCACGTGCGTAAGACGATTGAGGTCATCGTAGCTTGATGTGGGTGGCGTTATCTTGGATGTCCCGATAGTTTATCGTGGCATGTACGCCGCCGACATTGAAGGCGACGGCGAATTTGTTATTTTCGAGCTGTTGGACTCATCGCAGCCGGAGGTCGGCGATGTCGTCGAACATGCGGATTTTTGGTCGATGGGCGGCGAGACATTCAAAAATGTTACCCAGGGGTGCCGCATCGACGTATTCGTCCAGAGCGTCTGCGGAGCCAATCTGGTCCGGGAGCACTGTTTTCTGGCCTGATTGGCCTTCCGCCGCATATTTAAGAGCTGCCAAAATCGCTGTTTCTCGGCTACTATTGGCCGATAGGGGAGGCAGTTCAATCAAAACAACAATTTCCACGATTGCCGTTTTTCTGATGCTTTTCGCGCAGGCTGTCGCGGCGGCCGACGAGTATACGTCCGTTACGACAATACGTGCCGTATTAGGGCAACCCGAGAGCGGTATTGACCTGGCTCGCGCGAAACTGACGTTCGATAAGCTTGTTGATCCCAGCATAGATATAGAAGTGTCATTGGCCGAAGTAGACGACATGGCCGCGACAGTTCGTCGAATGGCCGGTCCTGATGCCACCGATATTCAGCTTGTCGAAACCCTGAAAACTTACGTTTACGAAGCCGGTGAGTGGAACAACAACCGCGCCTATCAGTACGACTTCGACGATCCGCTGGGCACGAAACTCAGCAATAAACTGCTACCCAATTACATGGCGTCCGGCAAAGGCAACTGCATTACCATGCCGTTCCTGTTTATTGTCTTGGCTGACCGGCTTGGCCTCGCTGCAACGGCCTCAACGGCACCGTTGCATGTCTTCGTGAAATTTTCCGATAGCGACACGGGCCAGACATTTAATCTTGAAACGACCAGTGGCGCCAACCCGACCCGCGACGAGTGGTACAGACAAAAGATGCCGATGACCGACCAGGCCATCGCCAATCGCGTTTACTTGGCAACCCTGACCCGAAAAGAAACCGTTGCCGTGATGGCAGACGTCGTCACAGAGCATCTGATCGAACAAGGTCGATATCGGGAGGCGATCTCGGTCTCAGACGTTATCTTGGAGCACTATCCGACCCATGTGTACGCGATCCTGAAAAAGGGGAGCGCGTCGTACAAGCTTCTGAGGGCCAACTATATGCAGAAGTATCCGAACCCGAACCAAATTCCACCGGCCGAGCGGCCGTTTTTCGAGTATCTCTCGGCCACGAATATGCAAGCTTTCGCGAAAGCTGAGGCTTTGGGTTGGCGTGAGCCGGGAAGAGAGTATGATGAGGACTATCTGCGGCGCGTCAACCAGGCGGCCGGTCAGGCGCAATAGAAGGGGAACAAAAATGAAAGCCAGAAGTTCAGCTTTGCTGTTAGTCGCATTGGGATTGATTTCTAACGCCGCAACTGCTCGGTATTTGGAGTCCGACCCAATCGGATTAGCGGGAGGTTGGAATACATATGCGTACGTAGCCAATAATCCTCTGCGCTATATCGATCCTACTGGTCTGGATATTGCAGTTATCGAAAACGGCCCGACAGCCGGTAACCCGATAGGACATACCGGTTATGCGGTAACCGGTGCCGGTGTATACAGCTATGGCAACAATACACCTTTGGGTTCCAGCTTGGCAGATTACTTACGTCGAGAGTCCCCTCGCAGAAACACGACTATAACGATTATTCCTACCACTCCTGCTCAGGATGCAGCGGCTATTGCTTACGCACTCAGCTACCCGAATAGCCAGTTACCTGCGGAATATATTGAGGATAACTGTTCGGTTAGGACCCATGAAGCTCTTTCCGCAGCGGATATTCCATACCCTGGCATGAACCGACCGTACTACTCTCCGGTTCCGCCTCCATTGATTATCCCGAACATCCCTGGGTCAGCAGGTTTCCGATCAATATTTGTACCCGGAGCCACGCGTATATCTTTCCCGCAAGGGCAGCAACAAATACCGGCTTCGCTGAGACAGTTCGAACCCCGCTGAATGAAGGTGGCCTTCATTGTTGTTTTTGGGGTTATCGTACTTGTAGTCGGGTATGCTTTTTGGGCGAATTCGAAGGCTGATCAGTTAATTCGGCAATTCGAGCTGGTTAAGACTGGGCTAACAGAGAAAGAGGTTGTATCTCTTCTAGGAGAGCCCAGTGAAATTCGCGATGGTTGTCGTGATCAGCCCCTTGATTCCAACAATCAACCAATGACAACTATATGCGCCAAGCAGTATCAATATGACTTGGCTTTGCAACCTGCATTTCTTACGGTTGCTTTTGATGAGAATGGTAGAGCGTTTTCGAAGTACCATTACGTTTCACCCTGACAACTATGCCGCTTGGGTTCTGGTTTTTGCATGTCTATTTGCAGTGGCGTGCGATAGCAGCATTGATTTAGATAGCGCCGATCACGAGCAAATCCGGGCCGAGGGCTTGGAACTGCTAACCCACTACAAAGAGCCAATTTTTGACGAAATCGGTAACCGCTCGATTAACGGCGCCCTTGCATTTTGACTAACGCAGAGCGTTAAGCGGCCGCTTGTTGTTCGCTGGATTCAGCGATCGGCAGCAACGCCTCGATGTCCTCAACGGTCACGGCACTCGGTAACTCTGTAAACACGGTTTTTAGATACGCATAGGGTTCGATGCCGTTAGCCTTTGCGGTTTCAATCAGACTGTACAGATTGGCGCTGGCGTTAGCACCGGCGACGCTGTCACAAAATAGGAAGTTCTTGCGACCAATGACAAACGGCCGGATAGCATTCTCCGTGAGATTGTTGTCGATGCGCAGCCGCCCGTCAGTTACATAGACATCCAGCTTGTCCCATTGCTTGTGCAGATAGCCCATCGCTTTGCCCAATGCGGATTGGCTGGGAACCCGGGGCAGGTTTTGCTCCAACCAGTCGTGCAAAGCATTGAGCACCGGCAGCGCCGGTATAGAAGCACCTTTGCCTTTACTGAGTAACGGCTCTCTAGTGCCATCAACTGCTGTGCCCCTGCTTGCTAGGCCACAGGAAAGCGAAGACATTATCGCTGATTACAACAGCATGGGTTATAGCCTACGTCAGCATGCCTTAGGCCTATTGCGTAAACAATTGCATGCCCAACGTCTACTCAGCGCGGCGGAAGTTCAAGCAGCACCGGCTGATAGTCTGATCTATGCCGCCGGCCTAGTGGTTACCCGGCAGCGGCCGGCCAGCGCGGCAGGCGTGATATTTCTAACCCTAGAGGATGAAACAGGTTATTTAAATCTAGTGGTCTGGGAGCGCGTTGCAAAACGTTATCGCCCCATCTTACTGGGCGCTGCTTTGATGGCCGTGTGGGGGCGTATTCAGCGAGAGTCGGATGTATTGCACGTGGTCGCTCGACGGCTTGAGGACCATAGTCCTTTGTTAGGAAATTTACGCACGTACAGTCGAGATTTTCATTGAGCGGCAGCTAGCTAGGTCGGTAGATTAGTCGATTTCGAAGTTCTCTAGTTCTTGCAACTCACGCTCAATACGGCGCTGTTCTAACAGCTCATCAATTCGTTTGCGATTGCGGGCTTCCGTCAAATGTTCGGTTGGCACGCCCTCGGCTTCCATTTCAGCCATTAACTCATTGATGTCGATCTCTACCGACGTTTCGCCGACATTATCCGTGGTGATGGTCGCTTCACCGTCTGGCTCAACATCTTCGTTGAGTTCATCATCGAAATCATCGTTTTGACTGTTTTCCGGCTTACCGTCTGGCTCACGCATGGGATAACTCCTTCCGATTCCCGAACGCTTATGTGCAAAGCTTCGCTTTGTTTTTTCCTTATAAGGCGTCGTGAAAGGGGCTGCAAGAAGGACTTGCAGAAAGCGTGAACTAGGTCATTAAAAGGGCTGAAAAGCCTTGTTTTTAGGGCCGTATACGGGCGTTTAATGCCTAGCCTACAAGCTGATTCAACTCGAAAATTGGCAACAAGATGGCGAGCACGATCAGCAGTACAACCACTCCCATACCCACAATCAGGGCGGGTTCTAGAATGCCAAGTAGGGCGGCTATGAGTCCATCCATTTCTCGTTCCTGATTGGCCGCGGCTCGGTCTAACATGGTCTCCAATTCACCGCTGGCTTCGCCGCTAGAAATCAGATGAATGCAAATGGGTGGGAAGAACCCGCCCGCCGCTAAAGACTTGCCAATGGCAGCACCTTCGCGAACACGCGCCGCTGCTTCTTCGACGGCTTCGCGCATGGGCACATTGGTAAGCACCTGCGCTGAAATGCGCAGGGATTCCAACACGGGTACACCGCTGCCTGTCAGAATACTCAGAGTGCGCGTGAATCTAGCCGTATTAAAGCCACGATTTAATTTGCCGACGACTGGTAGTCGCAGCAACATTTGATCGAATCGCCGGCGGATATGTACTTTGCGCAGTAGGCGGCTCGCTAACCAGACTGCTACCGCGATGCCAACGGCCAAGGCAACACCGTAGCTGCGTAGAAAGTCGCTAGTGCTGATCAAAAACTGCGTGAGGCCGGGTAAGTCTTGCCCCGTATTTTCAAAAACACCGACGACCTTGGGCACGACATACACCAGCATCAAACTGACGATGCTGATGGCCAGCACGGTTAGTACCACCGGATAGATCATGGCGTTCATGATTTTTTGTCGCAATTCTTGTCGATTTTCGGTGTAGTCGGCCAGTCGTTCAAGCACGGCATCCAAATGACCCGACTGTTCACCGGCGGCCACAGTGGCACGATAGATTTCTGGAAAAGCCTTGGGAAAGTCCGCCAGCCCATCAGCTAGGCTATGACCTTCCATGACTTTTGAACGAACGCCCAACACGATGCTCTTAAGCCGTGGCAGTTCATTTTGTTCGCCCACGGCCAGCAGGGCCTCTTCCAGGGGCATCGATGACTTCACCAGAGTTGCCAATTGCCGGGTAATCAAGGCTAGATCCGCCGCCGACAAGGAGCGTCGCAGGGTAAAGGACTGTTGCCGGGAACTTTCTTTTTGCGCGACCTCGCCAACGGTCAGCGGCAAGAGTTTTCGGTCGCGCAGTAGCTGGCGAACTTGGCGGGCGGTATCGCCTTCGATAACGCCCTTGCGCTGCTTACCGGACGGATCTACCGCGGTATATTCAAAGGCGCCCATTTACTCGCCACGGGCAACGCGCAACACTTCCTCAAGGGTCGTGTCGCCGTCTAAAACCCGGCGAATACCATCGTCGCGAATGCTGCGGCTACGACTGCGAACATAGGATTCCAATAGATGCTCGCCCGCGCCATCGTGGATCATGGTACGCAATTCATCGTCAATGGTTGCCAGTTCGTAAATGCCCGTACGGCCGCGAAACCCTTCGGCGGCGGGCAGATTGGCAGGCGGTCGATATAGGGTGGGCGGATTGGCCGGATCCATCCCCAGGGCACGACACTCATACTCTGACGCGGTATAGGCTTCCTTGGTGTCTGGATCTAGCAGGCGCACAAGTCGTTGCGCGAGCACGCCGATTAGGCTTGATGACAGCAGGAAGGGCTCGACGCCCATATCCCGCAACCGGGTCACGGCCCCCACGGCAGTGTTGGTATGCAAGGTGGATAACACTAGATGTCCAGTGAGGCTTGCTTGCACCGCGATTTCCGCTGTTTCTAAGTCGCGAATCTCGCCCACCATGACCACATCAGGATCTTGCCGCAGAATTGCGCGCAGGCCGCGGGCAAAGGTCATGTCGACTTTCGTATTAACCTGCGATTGGCCGATGCCATCGATGTAGTACTCAATGGGATCTTCCACCGTCATGATATTGCGCGTGTCGTCGTTGATTCGTTCCAGGGCTGCGTAGAGGGTTGTGGTTTTACCCGAGCCCGTTGGCCCTGTGACCAGAATGATGCCATGGGGCTTGTGGATCATCTCATCCATGGCTTCCTGATCGTTGGGCTCCATGCCCAGGTGACTCAGATCCAAGCGCCCCGCCTGTTTATCCAGCAGCCGTAGCACCACCCGCTCACCGTGTCCGGAAGGCATGGTGGAAACACGAACGTCCACCGCGCGGCCTGCCACTCGTAGTGAAATTCGCCCATCTTGCGGTAAGCGTTTTTCTGCGATGTCCAGCTTCGACATTACTTTGATTCGAGAGACCACCAGCGGTGCAACGGCTCGTCGCGATTGCAAAACTTCGCGCAGCACGCCGTCGACGCGAAACCTCACCACCAGCCGATTTTCGAAGGGTTCGATGTGTACATCCGAGGCATTTTCTTTGACTGCCGAAGTCAGTACCGCATTGATAAGCCGAATGATGGGGGCGTCATCATCGCTTTCTAAGAGATCAGAAGGTTCCGGCAGCTCCTGCGCCACGCGGAATAAGTCCGTGTCTTCCCCTAAGCCTTCGACCATTTGCATGGCGGAATTCGATTCGCGCTCATAGGTGCTTTGCAAGCGGTCATCAAATTCCTCGTCATCAACCAGTTGCGGATGCAGCGGGCCGCCGACAAATCGCCGCACTTCGGCCAGCCCTGTCGGGCTTGCGTCTCGACGTACTAGTAGTTGCGCGCGGCCGTCCACATAATCGTGGATGAGCAAGCCGTGGCGCTTCGCGAACGAGAACGGCAGCAGACGTTCGCCCGATTCGGTAACGATGCCCTCGTCTAGATCATCAACCGGCAGATTTGCAAGGGCGGTTTCAGGAGGCATCGTGGCGGCCATTTCAAGGTTCCGGCGACTGCTCTTCGGGCGGTAAGCGCAAATCAATTACTGGTAAATCTTCCTCGGGTGGCCGATTAATATCACGGGGGTCGGCCGGCAGAATTTCCGGCGCGTCGCCCCAGCCATCCAGGTCAGGCAGTGCGTTCACCGGGTCGCGGCTCAGTTGCAGCTCGCGGATGAAATTGTACTTTGAGTTGGTGACGTAAGCCGCTTGCTCATCGTCGCGCAAAATCGTGGGCTTGATGAAGAACATTAAATTGGTTTTCATTTTCACGCGGCTGGTCGAACGGAACAAAGCACCCAGCAAGGGGATGCGGCCAAGAAATGGCACGCGTTCTTCACTCTCGCGATAGTCATCTTGAATCAATCCGCCGAGTACCAAGATGCCCGCATCCTCGACGATGACAGAAGTGGCGAGATTACGGTTGTTGGTGATGAGGTCGACGGCCTGGGCGCTTTCGGCAACATTGGAGATTTCTTGCTCAATCTTTAGTCGCACCGCATCGCCTTCATTGATTTGCGGTGTGATCTTCAGGCTAGTGCCCACCTGCTGCCGTTCGATGGTTTGGAATGGGCTAATGGCACCACCGGTGGTACCAGTATTGGTGAAACTGCCGGTGACGAAGGGCACTTCCTGGCCGACGCTGATTTCGGCTTCTTCGTTATCTAACGTGACTAAAATAGGCGTGCCCATGACATTGGTGTTGGCATCGGCTTCCAGGGCTTCCACCAGTCCAACGAAGCTCAGGCCGGTGTCCTTAACGCGACCCAAGCCCAGGGTGAGGCCGTCGCCAATAAGTTGCGCAGCATCAGCCCCCACGTTGCCATCGGTGCCGATGGCACCGGCAATGCCCGCCACGCCGGCGGTTTTGCTGAAGTTGGTTAGCCCCACCGCATTTTCCAGGTCCGCATCACCCACGGCCCAGGTAATACCCAAATCGGCTGCGTTTTCCGCGGATACTTCGACGATTACGGTTTCTAAAAGGACTTGTAGGCGGCGAATGTCAAGCTTGTCCACGACGGTCATCATGGAGCTCATGATTTTTGGCGGCGCGGTAATGATCAGTGCGTTGGTCGGCGTATCGGCCCAAATGGTGATTTCACCGGTTTCCGCGGGTGCGCCGGATTCTGCTGCCTGTTGCTGATATTGGGTTTGCAACTTGGTCGCCAGCTCTTCAGCGTCAGCGTAGCGCAGATAACGCACTTGCGTGTCGCCGCCATCTTCCAGCGGGGTATCCAGATGCGTAATCAGGGTACGCAAGCGCAGCCGCTCATTCCGGTCGCCACTGACCAAAATACTGTTGGTGCGCTCATCTGCCACCACCGTTGTGGCGGCGCCATTCGCGGCACCTTCAGCCCGGGCGCCCTGGGCCAATGCATTCACGATGCGCACAATTTCTGCTGCCGAAGCATTTTCTAGGCGAATCACTTCGTAGTCTTCGTCACCAGCTTGGTCAATGCGTCGAATAATGCGGAGCATGCGGTCCACGTTGGCCGATCGATCTGAAATGATCAGCATGTTCGAGGCCGGGTAGGCTGCTAGGTGCCCGTATTGGGGAATGAGCGGGCGTAGAATCGGGACCAACTGCGCAGCCGCTACATTACGCACCTGAATAACCGTCGTGACAATGTCATCCGCGCTGTTGCCATCGCTAAACTCGTTGCCGGGGACCTGGCGCGCGTTGGCATCGGGCAAAATCTTGATCAAATCGCCCGACGGCACGGCCACGAAACCGTAGACCGACAAGATGGACAGGAAGGCGGCATAAAACGCATCCGGTGTCATGGGCGCCGAGGACAGCATGGTCACTTGCGCCTTGACGCGTGGGTCAAGGACGAAATTTTTACCGGTGACTTCGCCGACGGCCTCAATCACCTGGCGGATATCGGCATCCTTATAGTTCGGCGTGATGGTGGTTTCTTGAGCGATCGCGCCGCCGGCGGATAGCAGCAGCATTAGGAGGCTCAGCCCTAGGTTTTGACATAAGCCACGTAAATTCATTGAGTGGCTCCGTTAGCCAGATCGACCTGGCTGGTATCTAGCGTCATGACCTCAGATTGCCCGTTGCGCTCAACGGTTAGGCTAACCTGCGTGGCGTCGCCGAGACTGCGAAAAATTTGCATACCTTCGGCCGGATTATTCAGCGCCATGCCGTTGATTTCTGTGACCAGGTCCCCAGGCCGAAGGCCCAGAGCGGCGAATTGCTGCCGATTGCGCCCCGGATAAACGCGGTAGCCGCGTAGCTGTCCGTTGGGCATGAAGGGTTGCGGGCGGACAATTTCGGTAAAGCTGGCGGCATTTTCTTGTACCACCTCCTGCACGGTCGGTGTGGGGCGGGTTGCCGCAGTGCGGCGGCGCGGACTTGTCGTACGACCCTGGTTTTTATTACTGAATTCTCGGGGTAAGCGCAGGGCTTCTAAGATTCCACCGCGATTGAGAATGACGCGATCGGGGTGCACTTGATGCAAGGTGGCACCACCAGGGATGGCATCCGCGATGAAATAGGGCTGTTCCTTCCCGCTGTCGTCGGCAATGATCGCATGGGCCGCCTTGTCATCGGTGGATGCGACCGAGGCGCGCAGGCTCAACTTTAGCCGCGTGTCCGGGGCATCTAAGACGTCCTCGACGGGCTGTGCTTTTGCCGGCTCGGCATTGGCTTTGCCGAACAATTGGGCCGCCTGGAGGTCTGCATAATCAGTCGCTTGGCGGTCACGCGAACTCACCGTGCCGCTTGGGCTGGGCGGCGTCCAGTCCGCCACGGTGGGTTGTGGATAGAGAATCCAAACTAAGCGGGCCAGATACCAAGCTAGTACTACTGTTAGGACCAGACAGACCCAGAACGGCAAGCGCTGGCTGGCCTGCGCTAGCCATTGTTCCGGCGATTGATCGCTCCAATTAGAAATAAGGTTTTGTACGTTCAAAAAGTGCGCCGACACGTCGCGGCCGTGGCTGACCAGCGACATATTAGAAGTTTAATGAAATGGCATAATAATGGCATACGGCCCAAGCGCAAGAATATAGACCAAATTCCTTGTGAAGCAGCGAATTGGGCCCCATATTTGTGACACATTGGCAAATGTGACAAAACGCCGGCGGGCACAGTATGCGCGTATCCGTAGATGGGCTGGACCTTCAAGTACGGGGGTTCATCGGCGCGGTGGTTTGACTAATTCAGCGGCCAGGGGCCGCAAGGTGAAGAAAGTACATCGATGAGCGGAGAAAACGAACCTGATTTTGGCTTGCCTGATGATGGCCGCGGGTTGGCGCTCGAGGAGGCAAAGCCAAAGCTTAAGAAACCTCCGCTGTACCGGGTGGTCTTACTCAATGATGACTACACACCCATGGAATTCGTGGTTGAGGTTTTGGAACTGGTATTTGGCATGGATAGAACAAAGGCCACGCGCGTGATGTTAGAGGTGCATACCAAAGGTAAAGGTGTGTGCGGCGTATTCACCTATGAGATTGCCGAAACGAAGGTTGCCCAGGTCAGCTCCTACGCTGAGCAGCATCAACATCCCCTGCTATGCACCCTGGAGGACGCGTGAGCCATGTTGAGTAGCGAGCTTGAATATTGCTTGAACGAGGCCTTCCAGGGCGCACGTTCTGAACGCCACGAATACATTACCGTTGAACATTTGTTGCTGGCCATCATGGGTATTCCGCAAGTGGCGGATATCTTGAAAGCTTGTGGCGCGAATTTGTCGCGCCTAGCTAAAGAGCTTGAAACTTTTATCGATGATTCAACGCCCCGGCTGGGCGATGACAGTGATCAAGACGTCCAGCCTACCCTAGGTTTTCAGCGTGTCTTGCAGCGCGCTGTTTTTCATGTCCAGTCCAGTGGCAAGAAAGAAGTCTTGGGCGAGAACGTATTGGTTGCGATTTTTGGTGAGAAGCAGTCCCACGCGGTTTACTTACTGGGCTTACAAGATTTATCGCGCTTGGATATTGTGAATTTCATTGCGCACGGTGTCAGCAGATCGGGTGATCTAGCCAATGCGGATCAAGATGCTGCCGCCAGCGTCGAGGGTGGCGAAGGGGAAGCGCAGGCCAGTCCCTTGGAAGCTTTCACGGTAAACCTCAACGAACGCTCCCAGGCAGGCAAAATCGATCCGTTGATCGGACGTGCCGATGAGATTGAACGCACCATTCAAGTGCTTTGCCGGCGGCGCAAGAATAACCCGCTGTATGTTGGCGAAGCCGGCGTCGGCAAAACGGCTTTGGCCGAGGGCTTGGCCAAGATGATCGTCGATGAGCAGGTTCCTTCGGTGCTAACGGATGCCACTATTTACGCCCTTGACATGGGTGCCTTATTGGCGGGCACCAAGTATCGCGGCGATTTTGAAAAGCGCCTCAAGGGTGTGATTGCGGAACTGGGTAAAGATCCCGGCGCGATCCTGTTTATCGATGAGATTCATACCGTTATTGGTGCGGGCGCTGCATCGGGTGGGGTGCTAGATGCTTCCAATCTGATTAAGCCGGTGTTGGCCAACGGTGAGTTGCGCTGTATCGGCTCCACCACTTATCGCGAATATCGCGGCATTTTCGAAAAGGATCATGCTTTAGCGCGGCGGTTTCAAAAAATCGACGTGGTGGAACCCAGTATTGCTGAAACCATAGAAATTCTTAAAGGCTTGCGCTCGCGCTTTACCGAGCATCACGGCGTGGAGTACACCGACGAGGCTCTAAAGTCAGCCGCCGAATTATCGGCCCGTCATATCAATGAGCGACAGTTACCGGATAAGGCCATCGATGTGATTGACGAAGCGGGTGCCAGGGTTCGCCTACAGCCTGAAGATTCTCGCGACAGCGCCGTTGACAGCGGGCTCATCGAGGAAGTCGTGGCCAAGATGGCGCGTATTCCGCCCAAGAGTGTTTCCGCGGACGATCGCGATCAGCTTAGGCATCTGGAGCGAGACCTGCAATTGGTTATCTTTGGCCAAGATCAGGCCATCAGCGCCTTGGCCTCGGCCATCAAAATGGCACGTTCAGGCTTGCGCGAACCAGAGAAACCCGTCGGGGCATTCTTGTTTTCCGGTCCAACCGGCGTGGGTAAAACCGAAGTAACGCGTCAACTGGCCCACTGTCTAGGGATCGAGCTCATTCGCTTTGACATGTCTGAGTATATGGAGCGTCATACGGTCTCTAGACTGATCGGCGCACCACCGGGTTATGTGGGTTTCGACCAAGGTGGGCTGTTAACCGAGGCGGTTGCCAAGAATCCACATGCGGTGGTGTTACTGGATGAAATTGAAAAGGCGCACCCGGAAGTGTTCAACTTGCTATTGCAGGTGATGGATCACGGGAGTTTGACGGATAACAATGGTCGTAAAGCGGATTTCCGCAATGTGATCATCGTGATGACCACAAATGCCGGTGCCCAGGAAATGAGTCGCTCGTCTATTGGTTTTACCCAGCAAGATCACAGCTCTGACGGCATGTCCGCGATCAATAAATTGTTCGCGCCCGAATTCCGCAATCGCCTTGATGCCATCATTCAGTTCGAGGCCCTCGATAAAAATTCCGTACTGCGGGTTGTCGATAAACTCGTGCTTGAGCTCGAGGCACAATTGGATAATCACGATGTGGTCTTGGAGCTGGATGATGCGGCGCGCCAGTGGATTGCTGAGCGCGGTTACGATCCGAAAATGGGGGCGCGTCCGATGTCAAGGGTTATTCAAGAACATGTTAAACGGCCATTGGCAGAACTGCTATTGTTTGGTGAACTGGCGGATGGCGGATCTGTGTGTATCGTCGTGACCGATGACGACGAACTGGGCTTGATCGCGACGCCCCACACGCAGAAACTCAAACAGTTGTCAGAGCCTACGCCGGCGGACGGCTAGCTCTAGAGTCAACGCGCGCGATAGATGATTCGCCCCTTAGTCAAATCATAGGGCGTCAGTTCGACGGTCACGCGGTCGCCCGTCAAAATACGAATGTAGTGCTTACGCATTTTGCCCGAAATATGCGCGGTGACTAAGTGACCATTATCCAATTCCACTCGAAAAGTGGTATTGGGTAAGGTTTCAGTGACGACGCCTTCAAGCTGTATGGCTTCTTCTTTAGCCATTTGGATCCTCTGGCAACAGCCGCGCATTGTGCAAGATGTGGCACAGGCGCGCAAGCAAGCTGTTGCAGAGCCTAGAGCAGGTCGCTGGTGGCTTGTTGGGCTTGGGGCCAGAATTTCGGCCCGGGCAAGCTGCAAAAACGATCTAAGCTTTCCAGGAATTGCTCTCGGTGAAGTAGCCGGCTACCCATTGTGGCGAGATGCTGTGATGGCAGTTGGCAGTCGATCAGTCCAATGTGCTCATAGCGGGCGAAATTCATCAACTTGGCCATGGCGACTTTCGACGCATCGCTGGCACGGCTGAACATGGATTCGCCGAAAAAAACTTGGCCCAAACTCACGCCATAGATGCCACCAACGAGTTTGTTGCCTTGCCAAGTTTCCAATGAATGAGCATGGCCCATTTCATGTAGTTCAAGATAGGCGCTGTGCATTTCCGGTGTGATCCAAGTGCCGCCGTCAGCACGCATTGCGGCGCAGTCAGCAATCACGGCAGAAAATGCCTGGTCCACGGAAACGCGATAGTCATTGCGACGAAGTCGGCGCCGCAAACTCCTAGAGATATGCATTTCGTGTGGAAAGAGCACAGCACGCGGATTGGGCGACCACCATAAAATAGGTTGTCCGTCGTTGTACCAGGGAAAAATGCCCCGCCGGTAGGCGGCTAACAATCTTTCACTGGACAAGTCTCCACCGATGGCTAATAGGCCGTCGGGGTCTTTTAGCGCATGACAGGGGTGGGGAAATGCATCGGGTGGATCTGTGGGCCGCAGCCACGCCAGCTCAGTCATTATTCTTTCGGTAAGGAACGTGAGCGTTTACGACGTCCATATAGCCGTCGATGTGCGCCCGCTCTCGGTCTAGATAGTCATCCACCGCGGCTAGAAACTGCGGATGTGAAAGCCAGTGCGCCGACCAGGTCGCGGTGGGTATAAAGCCGCGACTGATTTTGTGTTCCCCTTGGGTGCCCGGTTCAAAGGTTTTCAATTTTTCGCGAATGCAATAGTCGATACCTTGATAGTAGCAAGTCTCGAAATGCAGGCTGTGGTAATGACCATCGCTTCCCCAATAGCGTCCGTATAAGGTGTCTTCGCTACGCAAAAAAATGGATGTCGCAACTGCACGATCTTGGTATTCGGCTAGCACTACCAACAAGTGGTCAGGCAAGCTTCGGCTCAGCGTCAAGAAAAAATCCTCGTTCAGATAGGGTTCACGGCCCCGCCTCAAGAAAGTATTCGCGTATAGCGGCATAATCTTGTCCCAACAATCCGAATCGAGTTCGTGGCCACTTAGCTGCCGAAAGCTGATGCCGTTTTCTTTAATCCGGCGGCGCTCGCGCCGCACTTTTTTGCGTTTCGAAGCGGTAAATTCACTTAAGAATGCATCGAAGGATTCGTAATCATTATTGTGCCAATGAAACTGACAGTCTTTGCGGACAAGAAAGCCGTGCTGATGCAGTTGCTCAGCCTCAATTTCGGTGGGAAATAGCAGGTGTATCGAAGATGCGTCTAGCTGTTCGGTTATCGCACGTGCTGCCAAGGCCAGTTCCTTGATGGTCGCATCGCGGTCAACAGTTGGTGATGTTAGGCAGCGCGGTCCGGTGGCTGGTGTGAACGGCACGCCGGCTACGAGTTTCGGATAGTAGTTGAGGCCAGCACGGCGATAGGCATCGGCCCAGGCGAAATCAAATACGAACTCACCCCAAGAGTCCGTTTTTAAATAGAGTGGCAGTGCGCCAGTGATCGATTCGTTATCAGATTTAAGTATGAGATGGGCCGGGTTCCAACCCGTCCCGGGGCCCACACTACCGCTAGTTTCCAGGGCCTGCAGAAACTCATGCCGCAAAAAAGGCTGTTGTGCGCCCACCAGGCTGTTCCATTCTTGCGCCTGAACGACGTCAATGCCGCTGATGATTTCGGCGGGCATGGCGATTTACTTGGCTGTTTGGCTTAGTCAGCAATGTTGTTAGTCAGTCCATTTCGAGACGGTGCATGGATTCGATAATGCTATGAGCTCGCTAGATCGCGCCAGGTTTCTCAGCGTCAAGAAATTTCTCGGCATCCAAGGCCGCCATACAGCCGGAGCCGGCTGAGGTAACGGCTTGGCGATAGATCTGATCGGCCACGTCGCCGGCGGCAAATACTCCCGGGACGCTGGTCGCGGTGGCGTTACCCCGCAGGCCGGCGTTAACGATCAGATAGCCGTCCTCCATATCGAGTTGGTTCTTGAATAGGCCGGTATTCGGGTCGTGCCCGATGGCAATAAATACGCCGGACACCGAGAGTTCACGAGTCTGATCCTGTTTGGCATGGCGGAGTTGAACACCGGTGACGCCCGCGTCATTGCCTAGCACCTCGTCAACCACATGATCCCAAATGATCTCGACATTGCCGCCGCGAGTTTTTGCCATGAGCTGGTCTTGCATCATTTTTTCCGCGCGTAACTGGTCACGGCGATGCACCAAGGTCACCTTGGACGCAAGATTCGACAAATAAAGTGCCTCTTCGACCGCGGTATTGCCGCCGCCCACTACCGCCACTTCTTGTCCACGGTAGAAAAATCCGTCACAGGTCGCGCAAGCCGATACACCACGGCCCTTGTACTGCTCTTCGCTTGCAAGTCCTAGGTAGCGTGCGGATGCGCCGGTGGCAATGATGAGTGCGTCACACTGGTATTCGCCGGCGGATCCCCACAGACGAAAAGGACGCGCACTGAGGTCTGCGCGTTCAATGTGATCGTTAATCAATTTGGTATCGAAACGCTCGGCATGTTCGCGTAACTGTTCCATCAGGGCGGGCCCTTGCAAGCCGGCGGCACCGCCGGGCCAATTATCCACTTCGGTGGTGGTCATGAGCTGGCCACCCAGTTCCAATCCAGTGATGAGTACCGGTCGCAAATTAGCCCGGGCTGCGTAAACGGCGGCTGAATAGCCGGCCGGGCCGGATCCCAAAATAATCAGCGGAAAATGCCGCGATGTACTCATTGTGCAATCCTTAGTCGGTGCGCGCGCGGTGTCGCATACAGTCGCTGGAAAGGGCGCGCTAGTTTAGGGGAAAGACCTGAAGGCGGTAAAGTTCGGGCTTGTCCAGGCCAAGCTTGCCAGGGACATCCCGATTCCTGTTATGATCAGCGCCGCTAAATACTTAATATTGAAGTAGATAGCTGTTGTTGTTATTGCGTAATCTGATTTGGCTAAAGCAGTTCGGCTAGGGGGGCAGCCCACAAGCCCCTTACCGCTGGCCCACGCCGTGCGTGAGTCCGCGCTCTGGGTGTTTGGTGCCTTGGCACTGATCATGCTCGTGGCGCTGTTGACTTATGACCCGCGGGATCCCGGGTTTAGCAGCACCGGCAATGGCGACGCTATCCAGAATCAGATCGGTGCGGCAGGCGCATGGTTTGCGGACGCGAGCTATAGCTTATTCGGTACGCCGGCTTTTCTATTTCCCGCCATGGTGATGTTGCTGGGCTGGCTAATTTTTTCGGCTCGCGACAGCAAGGAACCCATCCAGCGGAGTTTGATCGGGACGCGACTCGGTGGCTTTTTACTGGCCCTGGCAACGAGCTGCGGGCTTGCTAGTTTGCATTTCCTTGACACCGCAATGCCGCAATCGGCTGGCGGTGCATTTGGCCAATTGGTCGGCGGCTCATTGGCCTCGGTTTTCGGGCAAGTCGGCGCCACGCTGTTGTTGTTGGCATTGTGGCTGGCAGCAATCTCCCTGTTTACGGGTATTTCATGGTTGATGGTGATGGATCGCATCGGTCATCAGGTATTGACCGGTTTCGAAGCCAGTCGTCTGCTGTTGCAAAAACTACAGGAGCGTGTCGCGCAGCGGCGTGCTCAGCAACAGCGTCATGCCATTGTGAGTGCGGAGCGCCAGAAGACCGCGGCCCGGTCCAAGCCGCGAATTGAGCCTGTCTTGCCCGCCGCGGAACCGAGTAAACGCGCTCAGCAAGAACGGCAAGTGCCCCTGTTTGATCCGCCAGCTGCTGGTGAGCTGCCACCGCTGGCATTGCTGAATGAGCCGCCCGCGCATGGCCCGGGTTATTCCGCCGATGCCTTGGAGGCCATGTCGCGGCTGGTTGAGTTGAAACTGCGTGACTTCGGCGTAGAGGTCGAAGTGGTATCAGTGCATCCCGGACCCATTATCACGCGCTTTGAGCTGGCGCCGGCACCGGGCGTTAAGGTCAGCCAAATCAGCAATTTGGCAAAGGATTTGGCGCGTTCGCTCTCCACCATGAGCGTGCGCGTGGTGGAAGTTATTCCCGGCAAGCCCACCGTGGGTTTGGAGATTCCCAACGAAAATCGCGAGCTGGTGACCCTCGGCGAAATCATCAGCTCGCAGGTTTATGAAGCAATGAATTCGCCGCTGGTGCTGGGTCTTGGCAAGGATATCAGCGGCAAGTCGGTGGTCGCTGATCTTGCGCGCATGCCACACCTGCTAATCGCCGGTACTACAGGCTCGGGTAAGTCCGTGGCTATCAATGCCATGATCTTGAGTTTGCTGTACAAAGCCAAGCCCGAAGATGTGCGCTTAATCATGATCGATCCCAAGATGTTGGAGCTGTCGGTCTATGAGGGCATTCCACATTTGCTCGCGCCGGTGGTGACGGATATGAAGGATGCCGCCAATGCCTTGCGTTGGTGCGTGGCCGAAATGGAGCGACGCTATCGGCTGATGGCTTCCCTGGGGGTCAGAAATCTGGGTGGGTTTAACCGCAAAGTGGCGGCGGCAATCAACGAAGGCAAACCCATTGCAGACCCGTTGTTTCAACCCTATGCCGACGAAAATGGTGAGATGACCGTTGCGCCGGACTTGCAGCCGCTGCCGCAAATTGTGGTTGTCATCGACGAGCTCGCCGACATGATGATGATCGTCGGCAAGAAGGTCGAGGAACTTATTGCTCGCTTGGCGCAGAAGGCCCGGGCGTCGGGAATCCACATGATCGTGGCGACCCAGCGGCCATCAGTGGATGTGATTACCGGTCTGATTAAGGCGAATATTCCCTGCCGCATTGCATTTCAAGTGTCGGCAAAAGTGGATTCCCGCACCATTCTTGATCAGGGCGGTGCCGAGGCGCTGCTAGGCCATGGTGATATGCTATTTCTCCCGGCGGGCAGCTCCATGCCGCAACGCGTACATGGCGCCTTCGTGGCTGACCAAGAAGTGCATCGCGTGGTCGCGCGCCTGCGCGAGGCTGGCAAACCGAACTATCTCGAGGAAATCACCGTGGGGCCCAGTGAGCCTATTCCCGGCATTTCTGGCGAGCCCAAAGCCACCGGCAGCGATGTGGATGGTGAGACCGATCCCCTCTATGATCAGGCTGTGAAGATTGTGACTGAAACCCGCCGGGCTTCCGTGTCGGGCATCCAGCGTCGATTGAAAATTGGTTACAACCGCGCCGCGCGTATGGTGGAGACCATGGAGGCCGTTGGTTTGGTCAGCGCCTTGCAATCGAACGGGTCTCGAGAAGTCCTGGTTCCGCCGCCGGTCGACGAATAGCTGCCCGTGTGTGCTGAGTTAATCCCGGCCCAGCGGCGGTCGCGTCTGTGGTTGGCGGCGTTTTTCTGCTTGCTTGCCCTGGCCATGCCGGCGCTGGGCGAAAAAGTGTCCGATCCCGGTTTGCTGCGCTTGGAACAATTTATCGACCGCTTGGAAACATTCACCGCGAACTTTGAACAGCAAGTGTTCAACCGTGAGCTGGTTTTGCTGGAGTCTTCCTCAGGAAAAGTCAGTTTGCAAAAACCCGGTCGTTTTCGCTGGGACTATGAGCAGCCCTTCGAGCGCCTGGTCATGGCCGATGGCGAACGGGTGTGGTTGTATGAGGCCGATCTGGAGCAGGTAACCGTCCAAAGACTGGGCGAAGGTTTAGGCGAAACGCCGGCAGCCTTGTTGACAGGCGCGGTAAGGATTGCTGATCGCTTCGAGCTACTGGGGACGAGTCAGCTAGAAGATTTGTTGTGGGTTCGTTTAGGTCCCCAGGATGATGTGGCGGATTTTGCTGAGATCCGCTTGGCCTTTGACGATGAGAATTTGGCGGGTTTGGAGTTGGCAGACCGCTTGGGCCAAACGACGCGTATCTTTTTTAGCGATGTAAAGCTCAACCGGCCCTTACTGGCCGATGCGTTCAGTTTCCAAGTACCGCCAGGCACGGACGTCATCGGCGAGGACGAGCTTTAGCCGTCCATGCGACCTTTAAGATTTCCATACGTTTGGTTGATCGGTGGCCTGCTCATGATGGCGGTGATACTGGGTCTCACCCTCGCGCCCATGGGTCGCGTTACCGCGCTTAGTTTTCTTTCCGATAAGGCCGCGCACTTGTTGGCCTTTACCGTATTGATGCTGTGGTTTTGCGGGGTTTTTCGTTTGCCCTATACGCCCTTGGTTGCGCTGGGCTTGGTGGGTTTTGGTGTGCTCATTGAATTCTTGCAAAGTCGTTTGCCTTACCGATCGGCGGAGTTGGCAGATGCGCTCTACGATGTCGCCGGTATTACCTTGGGCTGGGGTTTGGCGCTGGCCGGCTTGTATCGCTGGACCGGCTGGGTTGAAAAATTAATCCCGCGTCGCGCGGCCCCATGACGGCGGCAGGTAACGGAGCAGTCGATTTTTTCTTTAGGCCATTGGCCGATCGCATGCGACCACGCAAGTTGTCAGAAGTTGTTGGTCAAAGCGCCTTACTCGGCCCTAACAAACCGCTGACACAATTGGTGCAGGCAAAGCCCTTGCACTCCGCCATTCTTTGGGGTCCGCCCGGCACGGGTAAAACAACGTTGGCGCGCTTAGTGGCCAGTGGCGCCGGGGCCCAGTTTGTCGCTTTGTCGGCGGTCATGGCGGGTGTAAAAGATATCCGCGCGGCAATCGCGGCTGCCAAGATCCAGGCCGATCAGCCGACGGTTTTATTTCTCGACGAAGTACATCGCTTTAACAAGAGTCAGCAGGATGCCTTCTTGCCTGCCGTTGAAGATGGCACCATCACCTTTGTCGGCGCCACGACGGAAAATCCGTCCTTCGTCCTAAACAACGCGCTGCTATCGCGCGCACGTGTTTACGTGTTGCAAACCATAGAATCCGCCGATTTGGTGTTATTGTTGCGACGAGCTTTGACCGACACCGATCGGGGTTTGGGCGGCGCGAAGCTCGTCTGCCAGGATACCCAGCTTGAGAAAATTGCCCAGGCGGCCGATGGTGATGCACGGCGGGCTTTGAATTTGCTCGAACTGGCGGCTGCGCTGGCGGAGCAGGGTGACCACGTGATCGGCGAGCAAATTCTTGATGATGTGCTAGCCGGCGGTACGCGCCGCTTTGATCGGGGCGGCGACGCCTTTTACGATCAAATCTCTGCTTTGCACAAGAGCGTGCGTGGTTCTGATCCGGATGCCGCCTTGTACTGGTTTGCGCGCATGCTGGATGGTGGTTGTGATCCTCGCTATATTGCGCGACGGGTGCTGCGCATGGCCTCGGAGGATATCGGCAATGCCGATCCGCGCGGTCTGCGCCTAGCCTTGGATGCCGCCGAGGTTTACGAACGCTTGGGCAGTCCAGAGGGGGAGTTGGCCATTGCCCAAGCAGTCGTATTTTTGGCTTGTGCCGCCAAGAGCAACGCGGTTTATGCCGCATTTTCTGCCGCCAGCGCGGACGCGCGCGAGCAGGGTTCTCTGGATGTGCCTAAACCCTTGCGGAGTGCTGCTACGGCTCTGAACAAATCCTTGGGTTACGGTAAGGGCTATCGTTACGCACATGATGAGCCCGACGCTTTCGCGGTGGGGGCGGAATACTTTCCGGCTGAGCTACAGGGCCGACGCTACTACCAGCCCGTCGAGCGGGGCTTAGAAATCGCGATCAAAGCTCGCTTGGATAAGCTGAGAAGTGACAATGAAAAATAAAAAAATAGATAAAAATTAATATAATAAGTTATATATCTAATGTTAGATCTACATAATTTGCGACAGGATATCGATAAGGTCGCGGCCAATTTAGCTCGGCGCGGCTATACCTTGGACACCACTGCCTATGCTCAGCTAGAAAAGCGCCGCAAAGCGCTTCAGGTGCAGGTGGAAGAGCTGCGCAATACCCGCAATGTGAAATCCAAATCCATTGGTAAAGTCAAAGCTCAGGGCGAAGACATTGAACCCTTGAAGCTCGAGATCGCCGCGTTGGGCGATGCGCTGAAGTCAGCGGAGGCGGCCCTCGATGAGGTACAAGCCGCTTTGCTGGAGCTGCATCTGGGCATGCCCAACCTATTACACGACTCGGTGCCCGAGGGGCGAGAAGAGAGCGATAACGCGCAACTGCGCTGCTGGGGTACTCCGCCGAGCTTTGATTTCCCGGTGCGGGACCACATCACACTGGGTGAGTCTTTAGGCTTATTAGATTTTGACGCGGCGGCGCGGGTTGCCGGTGCTCGGTTTTCTGTGATGCGCGGTTCTTTGGCCAAACTGCACCGCGCTCTGATTCAGTTCATGGTGGATTTGCATATCCAAGAGCACGGCTATGAAGAGGTCTATGCGCCGTATATCGTGAATGCCAGGGCACTGGAAGGAACGGGTCAGCTGCCTAAATTCGGTGATGATCTATTTTCGCTGCAAGGTGAACAAGATTTTTATCTGATACCGACAGCCGAGGTACCGGTAACGAATCTAGTCCGCGATGGAATTCTTCAAGCAGATCAGCTGCCGATGCGCATGGTCGCCCACACGCCCTGTTTTCGCTCCGAAGCGGGATCCTATGGAAAGGATACACGCGGGATGATTCGCCAACACCAGTTCGAGAAAGTTGAATTGGTGCAGATCGTGACGCCGCAGGCATCCTACGTGGCCTTGGAGGAACTGACTGGCCATGCCGAGACAGTCCTGCAGCGCTTGGAGTTACCTTACCGGGTCGTGGCCCTGTGTGCCGGCGATGTGGGTTTTGGCGCGGCGAAAACCTACGACCTGGAAGTCTGGTTGCCAGGTCAGGATAAGTATCGAGAGATTTCCTCCTGTAGTAACTATGAAGCCTTTCAAGCGCGACGTATGCGCGCGCGTTGGCGGGACCCCGAAACGGGTAAACCCGAGCCCTTGCATACCTTAAACGGTTCGGGTGTTGCGGCCGGGCGAGCGCTGATTGCCGTGATGGAGAACTATCAGACGGCGGACGGTACCATTCGGATACCGCAGGCCTTGCGGGCGTATATGAATGGCCAAGAAATCATTGGCGCTTAGCAAAGGATGCCTGGTCCGTCTTGCCCCATGGGCTGTCATATTCTTGATGGTCAGTTGTGTGCCCATGTTTGATGGGCTGGAAACACCGTATCCAGACGCCCGTCGTGTTGAACAGGTGGACGACTATCACGGTATACGCGTGAGTGATCCCTACCGATGGCTTGAAGACATCGAGTCCGCGCAGACCAAACGCTGGATTGCCGAACAAAACGAGTTGACCGAAGCCTATTTGGCGCGCTTGCCCCAGCGCGAGCATTTTGCGTCCCGGCTGGCCAGCTTGATCGACTATGAACGGGTGGAACTGCCCGAGGAGCAAAATGGCGTCTTTGTTTTCGAGCACAATTCGGGGCGCTTAGAGCAAGACGTCTTGCGAGTGAGTGATGACCCTAGTCAATTGGGGCGCATCGTCTTAGATCCCAATGCCATGGCCGCCGATGGATCCGTCAGTATTACCGGTTACGAGCTTAGCCCGAATGGTCGCTTGTTGGCCTACAGTCTTTCCACCGGCGGCAGCGATTGGGACAGCTGGCGCATTATGGATTTGTCCACAGACCAAAATTTGCCCGATCAAATTGAGGGTTCAAAATTTAGCAGCGTTGCCTGGCTGCCTGACTCAAGTGGTTTTTTCTACAGCCGCTATCCGCAAGACGCCAGTGGCTACGATGATTCCCAACAAGTCAGCGTGTACCGGCATCACGTGGGGCATGCACAGGCGGCGGATACTTTAATTTATGCCGTGACGGATCACCCCACGCGCAATCCTTACGCCGATATCACAGAAGACGGACGGTATCTTGTTTATGAGCTGTTCGATGGCTACGAAACCAACGCGGTCTATTTGCAGCGATTGGGCGCGGACGGCGTGCCACAAGGCGAGTTGATTCGCCTGCTCGATGCATGGGATGCCCGCTACGAACTGCTCGGTAATCAGCAGGATCGATTTTTCTTCCTATCCACGCATACCGCGCCCCTGGGCAGAATTATCGCCATCGATCTGGCGACCCCGGATCCGGCGAATTGGCGAGAGATCGTGCCGCAAGCCAACCAATCCATTGAGTCGGCCGCTTTGCTGGGAGGCTTGCTGGTCATCGAATATCTGGTCGATGCCCGCTCGAGCTTGAGTCGCTTTCATTTGGATGGCACGCCGCTTGCCAATATTGAATTGCCGGGTCAGGGGACCCTGGATGACTTGAGCGGGGAGGCCGATGAAACCACCGCCTACCTCAGCTATACAGATTTCACGACGCCAACGAGTACCTTCAAGCTCAATGTCGAAACCGGTGAATTGACGTCGTTATTTAGGCCCACGATAAACATCGACACGGCCGAGTTTCGTGCTGAGCAAATTTTTTACACCAGCAAAGATGGGACACGGGTGCCGATGTATCTTGTAGCGCGGGCCGATTTGCCGTTCGATAGGCCGCGGCCGACGGTTCTATATGGTTACGGTGGTTTCAACGTTTCCTTATTGCCCGGCTATTCGACGGCCCGCTCGGCTTGGTTGGAGGCGGGTGGGGTCTACGCCGTGGCCAATATTCGCGGTGGTGGTGAGTATGGAGTTGACTGGCACAAAGCCGGAACGGGGCTTAATAAGCAGAACGCCTTTGACGACTTTATCGCGGCAGCCGAATGGTTGATTGCGCAGCAACGAACCACTGCCGAGCAATTGGCCGTCTGGGGTGGCAGCAACGGCGGTTTGCTGGTAGCGGCCGTTACACAACAGCGACCTGATTTGTTCGCCGCGGCAATTCCAGCCGTGGGTGTGTTGGATATGCTCCGATACCACACGGCTAGCGCTAACGCGAGGCAGTGGTCTAGCGATTACGGCTTGAGCGAAAACGAGGATGAATTCCAGGTCTTGCACGCTTATTCGCCGTATCACCGACTACAGCCCAGAGCGTGCTACCCGGCGACCTTGGTAATGGCGGACGCCAACGATGATCGCGTGGTGCCATGGCATAGTTATAAATATGCGGCCGCCTTGCAGTATGCACAAAGTTGTACCCGGCCAGCTTTGATTCGCGTGGAAACGAATACCGGGCATGGTGCCGGTGCATCCACGTCGAAAATAATCAATGAATACGCGGATCAGTGGGCTTTTGTCGCGGCGGCGACGGGATTGGAAATTTCGAATTGACGCCGCGTGGAACGACTGCTTGCCTTTGTTCCGTCACCAAGGCAGTTGGGTTCCATCGTAGTTCAAGAATTTGCCCGCTTGTTCGGCGCTTAAGTTTTGAATCAGCTCCATCATTCCGGCGACGGATTCCGCTGGTCGGATCAACGGTAGTTGACCGCTCTTAATTAACGGCATCAATGGCTTGAATACCTCCGGCACCGGATCACCAGGCTTTAGATCCAGCACACCCTTGGTGTCCACCAAACCCGGATTGATTAGACCGACCGTGATTTCCCGGTCGGCTAAGTCCATGGCCATCTCGTGCGCAGCAAAATGCAGCGCAGCTTTGCTCGCCCGATAGGCATAAAGGGCTTCACCCGGGCCCAGTAATCCGTTGGAACCTGCAGCGCTGCCCAGCACGATGATCTTACGCTGTTGGCTGCGCTGAACTTGATCCATGAAGGTTTCGCTAACCCGCAGCGTACCCATCACGTTGACGGCCAGAGCGTTTGCGAATACGTCGTAGTCTAGCTGCCCAAAGCGTTGTGCGGCCATGTCGCCCAAGTAGGCAGCGTTGTTGATGAGTACGTCAATGGGGGTATCCGCATAGCGCTTATCCAATTCGGCCAGTTCAGTCGCATCGGTTAGATCGAGGGCCTCAATGGTGAGCCGGGGATACTTAGTGGCTAGCGCTTGCAGCGCATCGGCCTTTTCAGGACTGCGACAGCTGGCGATGACACGCCAATCAGCCTGCGCGAATTGCCGGGCGAATTCCAAGCCGATGCCGCGGTTGGACCCGGTGATCAGCACCGTGCGACTCGGCGGAGTTTTCAGGTCTGTCGCGGCAACGGCCGCCGCCACCGGCGTGCTCGCGATCGCGATCAGCGTGGCGAGGATAACGAAGCTAGTTCGGCAGCTCATGAGACGCACTCCGTGGCAATTTGTCTTAGGTCTGCAGGGAGCCAGTTTAAGACCGCAGGCTGTGCGAAAAAAAGGCCCCGCAAAGGAGACTCGTTACGCAGTCTCTAGAGCGGGGCCTTTGAAGCGAGCGGGATACGCTTTAGCGATGCTTAATCGTCGCCCATGCCCAGTAGCATCAATAGGTGAATAAAAATGTTGTAAAGCGACACAAACAATCCGACGGTGGCCACGATATAGTTGGTCTCGCCGCCATGAATAATGGCGCTGGTCTGATAGAGGATGAAGGCTGACATCAGCAGAATCACGCCTGCGGAGATGGCCATTTGAAATGCAGACAGATCCACAAATAGCCCAACAATGATAACCCCGAGCAGGGCGAATAGGCCCACTGTCAAGAACCCGCCCATAAAGCTCATGTCTTTACCCGTGGTCAGTACATAAGCGCTCAAGCCCGCAAACATCAGGCCGGTGATGCCAAGCGACGTCATAATGAGCTCGCCGCCATTCGGTACAGACGTCAGGTAGGCACTGATTAGAGGGCCTAGGGTGAGCCCCATAAAGCCGGTTAACGCGAAAACGCAAACCAGTCCCATGGCAGAATTCTGGAATTTATAGGTCAAGAACAACAGGGCAAAATAGCCACCCAGCGTGACGAGCGGACCCATATACGGCATTCCAACCGCCATGGAAATGCCCGCGGTCAAAGCGCTGAACAACAAGGTCATTGCCAGCAACATATACGTGTTGCGTAGCACCTTATTCGTCGCCAAGGCGGACTCACGAATAGTCTCACGCTGCAACGTCGCCGCCGTGGAAGGTTTAATCCGAGTGTAATCTTGGTCCGAGTGGGCCATGCACTGACTCCTTAGTGGGTGCTTGAAAACAATTTAGATATTTTAACATGTTCAGAGTTCCGGGCAGGCGGACCGTTGCGCGTAGCCGCGGACTATTACCGGAGTCGGCCCAATTAATCTTTAGCTGCGATACTATTTGCGTCGCTGATGCGCCTGCCTGGCAAGATGCTTGCCGTTTGCGCTGAGAGTCTGGGCAATAGTGGAATCTAGAGAATTCGAAAACATGTAATAAATATTACATAAATAACTGTTTATTATATATTTATCATCGGAGAGGTGGCAGAGTGGTCGAATGCGGCGGTCTTGAAAACCGTTGACGGGAAACCGTCCGGGGGTTCGAATCCCTCCCTCTCCGCCATGTTCCGCGCAGTAAATCTTGCGGGCGATTAGCAAGAGCCGATGCCGGGCGTCCCTCCAGGCCCGGACGGTATTAAATCTCAATGCCAGGTGGTTGTCAGTTAGGATCGCTTGCTTATGCGCCGCAACGGCCTTGCTAAAAATGTGTTTTTGCCAACTTGGTTCTGTGGTGCGTTTGTTGCGTCTTCCGTTGCAACGAACGATTTGGACGATTTCATATGCCATCGTGATTGACGAAGCATCACCTAATATTCTGTTAAGTTGCCGGTATTATTCAGTTTGCGTTCAGTGATTATCTATACAGTGGTAGTTGGGATCTATTGCATTGCAGCGCTTCTACGCGTGCCGATTTTTCTACCCCCAGTACGAAGACCGCTTAGACCTCTTCCCACGCCCTGAACGGTTGATGCCATGAAGAATTTGTTGCTAAGTCTGATCTTAACGAGCCTGCCGTTATTGAGTTGGGCAGGCGAGCCTATGCAAGCCGCGCGCCTGGATCCACAACGTGTTGCCTGGCGATCCATTCAACTCGATGCGCGCAAGTTCTTTTTCAAAGCGAGCACCACCGCGAATTTGCAAATATTGCCCAGCGGATCCGTCGCTGATCGAATGTTAGAGAGTGATCAAGGGGCAGCGGTGCCTTTGGGTCCCGAGGTTTTAGAAATCGACGCCTGGTCCAAATTCGTGGGCCGGAAATCGCGGCTGCGTTTGTATATGCAGCCGGCCACGGGGCAAGCGATACAGTACGCGCAGGATCGCTATGGGAAACGAATGCGGCACCGAATTTATCGTTACACCGATGCGGGAATTTTCGTGCGCACGCATAAGCCCGCGAGTCCCGAGGAAGAAACTCTGGACTGGGAACGGTGGACCGACATCTCGCAGGATTGGCGCGCGCTGGGCCCCGAGGCGGCCGAGGAGCTCGTTGTCGATCCCTTGGGCCTGATCTACTTTATCGCCGCCGTTGACTTAGGCCCCGGTGGGCAGCCGGTCAGCCTGTTATCAACCTCCGATCGACAATTATCGCGGGTAACGCTAACCGCCAGTGCTGCAGATTCACCCAAGGTAAATTTTGCCCTGCAACGGCCCAGCGGTATTTTGAAATGTAAAGGTGAGGTTCCCGCGATCAAAATTAGGGTGATGGGAGAATCGCTCACGGCTGAAGAAGGGGAGCCGTTTGAGTTTTTAGGTCTGCATGGCGATATCGATATGCTCTTAGAGCCCGAATCGCGCATCGTATTACAGCTCAGCGGTAAAGCCCCGATGGTTGGGGACGTCACGGTCAAGCTCAAGCAAGCAAGGGTGACCACCGATCAGGCCTGCCCATCCAACTAGCGATACCAATCCAACTTCCATTTTCTGCCATGCCGTGGTCGCGGCCTTGCCTAGGCCGATCCGCACTTGGCGTAAACTCTACGGGTTGCTCGTAGTGGTCTAAATTAGCCGTGGAGAATTCGTGCTGACCAGGTTCGTCTGGTCAGCCAATAGATTTTTCCGGATTAAGTGCGCAACTTGACTTTGAGGGGAGGGCTCCATGCGATCTTGTTTAGTATTGATTGTGGCGATAGCGAATGCCGGGTGTGCAAACAGTATCGGTTTCGGATTAGCTGACTACGCATTAGGCGAAACCTATGCTGTGTCGAATGCTGCCGCGCTGAAGTCCATGCCTGATGGTAGTTTGCGCGTGCGGGTTGAAGGTCAGCCTACCGAGTACGGCGAAGATGCAGCTTATCTCTACGTTTCACCCCTCAGTGGCCAAATTGGCAAAATCGTCCTGAGTCGTTCGATGGATGATCTAGCGGCGGCGAAGTCCGCGGCGGCGGCATTCAAACAACAGTTGGAGGCCGATTATCCGCATTGGGAGCGGCAAGCAGTGCCGGTGCGCATGGGCCGCGGCGGTGGCGAAATGATCAGCCGCTTGTCCCAGGATCCATATGCGTTCATCGTCTTTTACCAGCCCAGCGAATCCGGTGCGCAAGCGCTATTGGAACTGGAATATGATGCGCGCGCGCCGCAACGTAAGGCTTGGCGGCAATTGGTACGCGACGAGCACGCAGCCAGCGTGTCCGCGCCGTGAAGCTATTTGACTTTCGCCGTGCGCCCAATCCGCGGCGCGTACGCATGTTCTTGGCCGAGAAGGAGGTGGGAATTCCTATCGTGCCGGTTAATCTTTATCGCATGGAGCAGTTGTCGCCCGAATTCTTGGCGATTAACCCGGCCGGCACGGTACCCGTGTTGGAAACCGACGACGGTACTTATCTCACCGAATCCATTGCGATCTTTCGATATCTTGAAAACCGCTATCCAAAACCAACTTTATTCGGCTCATCAGCCCTCGATGAGTCATTGGTGCTGATGTGGAACAGCATTTGCGAGCATGAAGGCTTACGAGCGGCGGCGGAGAGCCTGCGCAATCTATCACCGGGTTTTCGCGATCATGCCTTACCCGGCCCACGGCCAGTGCCCCAAATACCAGAGCTAGTTCAACGTGGCGTGATCCGCATGGAACAGTTTTTTGATCGTATCGAAACCCGATTGTTAGACGTTCGTTATCTTGCTGGCGCGGAATTTAGTTGTGCCGATATCAGTTTGTTCGTTACCGTGGATTTTGCGAAATGGGTCGACTACGACGCTTGTCAGAATCGTCCTCGTTTGGCTGCGTGGTACGCGGATATCTCGGCGCGCCCCAGTGCCCGGGCGTGAGGTCTCGTTGGCGGACGAATCCCGCGACGAAAAATGGCTTAGTTTGACGGCATTGAGCATACTGTTTCGTGGCTTGCTGCCGGGCGGTGTGATGGCCGCGAGCCAGTGAGCGGCGCGAGAAAACAACGCGGAAAGGGCGGGTCGATGATCAATGGTTGGCGGTGGCAATTGTTCTTTTGCAGTGCTTTGTTGGCCTGTTCCACGGGCTTCGCGGATGAGGCCCATCGCGATGCTGGGGCGGAGCCGGAAACCGCGCCGTTACTAGAATGGAATTTCGCCGCCTACGGTCGTTATGGTGCCGCCTATCCCGGCGCATCGGAAAATGAGTTCAATCTTGTCCCCATGCCTTTCCCGATCTATCGCGGTCGGTTTTGGCGTTTGGGCGAAGATCCAGACAAGCCTGTCCGGGGCCGCTTGTTTCAGGGCGAGCGAGTTCGACTAGATCTCGATTTTTCCATGAACTTCGGCGTCGACAGCGATGATGTGGAGATTAGGCAGGGTATGCCCGATCTTGATTTGCTGACCGAAGGGGGTCCCGAGCTGGAGATCCAGCTCACACCTGAGCCAGTCGGCGGTCAGCTCTATTTGAGTTTACCCATACGGGCGGCGTTTTCTTGGGATGGCTTTGATCCGGGCTTTGAAGGCTTCGTTTTCAATCCGCAGCTCACTTGGAAAAAGCAATTTTCTGAGACGACTCGACGGGAACTGCGTGTGCGTTTGGCGCCGCTTTTCGGCAGCCGGCGCTATATGAAATATTTCTACGCGGTGCCGCAAGAATTTAGCACGGCAAATCGCCCAGCTTACGATGCTGATGCCGGTTATTTGGGTACGAGCTTAGGTTTGTCGGCGCGCAGACAGTTCGCCTCGAACTACGAAGTGGTGGGTGGAATCCAATTCAGGTTTTTGCAGGGGGCGAGTAATGACAAAAGCCCATTGCTCGAAGATGATGTCAATGTTAGTGTGTTTTTCGCGTTTCTATGGAAATTTTGGGAGAGTGACAAACGCGTGCCTGTGAGGCCTTGAATGGATTGCTAGCGTTACCAAACCGGGTGTCGCGCAGGGCTGCACAACATTTATTCTTAAACTAGTGCGTTTGAGCAAGGTCATGCCTTTAGGCGGAGTCGAGCCCTGCGCCTCAGCTAGCGTGCAGACCCGGGTGATAACACCGCGAAACCAGTTCGGTGCCAGTCAGACCGCTCATGGAGCCCACAAGGCTGAACTTCGCCAGGGCTTAGGAACTGATAGGGTCCCAGCGCCTGGCATCCCGGGGTCACCCAGTGTTTGTGACTGCCACGCGCCGTCCCAGGCGGCGGGCAGGGGGTAGGGTGGTTTCACGGCCAATTCTCGTGCAAAGCCGATGCGCTGATAATAAGCGGGGTCACCAAGCACAAAGACTTGGCATACGCCGGAACGCCGCATGCGCAGTAGGCCATGGCGCAGGATCGCGCTGCCGATGCCCTGCTTTTGCCGCCGGGTGTCGACCACTAACGGTCCGAGCAAGGCTGCGGGGGTATTGCTCTCGGGTACATGACAGTTTGTGAAGATCGCATGGCCAAGGATGTGTGCGTCTGAACAGGCGACCACTGAGCTGGCAATTTTTTTATCGGCCAACAGCTGGCGTACCAAGGGAAGCAAATCCTCGTCTGGAAAAGCCTCGGGATACAACGACTCAATGGCCTTGGAATCACCTGGCGTGCTCTCACGAATTTCTAGCATTGCTCAGCCTTTGCCCTGCGAAACTTGGGCGGCGTTATCAAGACGGACAAGCAAAAGGTATTCGCGGAATTAGGTGGTTTCAAGCCCAATCAGACAGCGGATTTTGTGCCGTGGTTTGCCGCAATCTTAGCGCTTGGCGGTGCCCATTAGTTTGCCGTGACGATCGGCTGGCCATGAGCTGTTTCGCTGGCTATGGATTCAAGCTCAACCCTAAACGTCAGGGATGCCCAAAAGCTCTCCCAATCCGCCTTGTCATCGCTCTCATCAACTTCGATGATATGCACGGTCTTTACCAGCCAGGTGCCGGAACGGTCGATATCTATGTCGACCATGCCAGCTTTGTTAGAGCGCAGCCGTTGTTTTTGCAGCGGCTCTTCAGCGGTAAAGGCAACCAACAATAAGTTGGCAATCGGCTTGCCCTCATAGTTGATCTGCAGCGGTAAGCGGCGCGCTTGTCCAAGTGCGTAGGGGTCACGCTTGGGAACGATTTCTAGACGGTAACCCAGATCGGCATCGAAGCCTTCACCGCTAGTAGCGTCACGGCTGCGCAGCAGAGCTTTGGCGCAACGTGAATAATATTCACGTGCGGTCTGCTCAGATTGATTGTTTTGCTTGCGCCATTCAATGACCCAGTCGAGACCCTCCTTCTCGAGATAGTCATTGAAAGTTGCCGGTTCTATTTCCACGAACGCGCGGCTGCTGCGATAGCCGATCACCTGGCTGCCTTCGTCAAGCGCGGTAATGATGCCTGCGGGATCGTCCCCGATCATGCCGCGCACGAGCTGCTTGCCGCCGGGTCCCGTTGCCGAATAGTCACTGAACCAATTGGGTATCAGGGGCTGACTGGTGCCGTTAAAGTCTTCGCCAACGCGCAGCGTGATCGGCACTTCGCTGCCGGCGGCCGGTCTAAATTCAGCGGGTTCGATCCAAAAATCATGCGCAAATACCGATGCGGCACTCAGCGCGAACCCAGCCGTCCAAGCACTACTCAGCAGCGCGGACTTAAGTTTCTTGACCCTGGTTGTATTCACCATGAGCATAAGCCTCGCATGAAACGATCTTGGTTGAAAATCTATCGCCCCGGCTGCTATTTGCTGCTGATGGTATTCGGGGTTGCCTTGCTATATGCGGCCAGCGCAACGGGCCACCGCCTGCGCCCGGCCATCATAACCATAGAGCTGGATAGCGAGGGGCGCTACGCCGCAGAAGTCAAGCTAAATCTGGAAGCCCTGTTGGCGGGCATTGGACCGGAGCATCAAGATACCCGCGAGGCGCCGCAGGCGGCAGAGTATGACGCTATGCGCCAATTGCCCGCCGCGCAATTGCGGCAGCGCTTCGCCGCGTTCAAGCAGCGCTACTTGATGGGGATAAGCCTTAGCATCGACGGTCAGCGCCTTGAGCCTGAGCTGGTTTCATTGGAAATTCCGCCCGTGGGTGATGTCGCGGTGGAACGGCTCACGCAAATCACGCTGGCCGGCACGCTGCCCGCCGACGGCCGGCAGCTGATCTGGTCCTACGCGCCGGAATTTGGCGAGCACGTGCTGCGTGTAGCGACGGTGGAGCAGGGCGTCATTCGGGCAGAATGGCTCAAGCCCGGGCAGAGTAGCGAAGCATTTCCCTTGGACGCGGCCGTGGTCGCCTCGCCAACCACCGCGCAAGTCTTCATCGACTACACGCGTTTAGGTTTTACGCATATTCTGCCTAAGGGTTTAGATCATATGCTCTTTGTGCTGGGCATTTTCTTGCTCAGTTTGAAGTGGCGTCCGCTGCTCTATCAAGTGACGGCTTTCACCCTCGCGCATTCCATTACCTTGGCCATGTCCTTGTACGGCTTGATCAGCTTACCGGCGAGCGTGGTCGAGCCCTTGATCGCGTTGTCTATAGTGTATATCGCCGTTGAAAATATATTGATTGCTGGCCTTAAGCCATGGCGTATTTGGGTTGTATTTGGGTTTGGCTTATTACATGGACTGGGCTTTGCCGGTGTGCTCACCGAACTAGGTTTGCCGCGAAATGAATTTCTTACTGCTCTAATCGGCTTCAACTTAGGCGTTGAGTTGGGCCAGTTGGTTGTTATTGCCTTGGCGTTCTTAGCGATCGGTGTTTGGTTTCATAAGCAGCCTTGGTATCGGCGGGTGGTGGTGGTCCCGGGTTCTGTGGTGATCGCCCTGGTGGGTAGCTATTGGCTTGTCGAGCGTATCGCGGGGTAATCGGCCTGGGTCGTCGGTCAACTCAAGCGCCGGTTCGTATCACCGCGCTGGGGCGCGGGCCCGTCGTTATACCTTTATTTTTTCGGCAGCTTGGCCGCCACCCCTGTGTGGTAGGTCCCTGGAAATATGCTGCGTTTAACAATATTTGTCGAAAAGCGCACAAAGTCTCCAAATCGCGCTTGTGCCCTGGCCGGACTTGGTTCATATTCGACCGAGTCGAATCAAGGTAAACCCGGCGAAAGCCGTGGGGCACAAAATCACCGGTCTAAGGGATTATTCCTAGGATGGCGGGATTGCCGACTCTAAGCGGTTTACTTCACGGACGAGAACCCGGCATTCACGCTATTCAGTTGTCCCATCCGATTGGTCATCGCCTGTCAATTGAGGGATAGAAATGCAAGAAATTGCATCGCGTACTGGCAAGCATCGCCAGCGAAGGCTTGGGGCCCAGGGTAAAGCTCAGCCTCGCGTTGCCGAAGACATTGTCAAAGTTCTAAAAGATCCCTACCGATACCCATCGCCGGTACGGCCGGTTGGCGCGAGCAGCGGCAATCCTCGTTGTACCTTGGTGCAAGAAGGTACGGCACTGGATATGTCCAAAATGAACCGGCTGATTAAAATCCGGCCGCGTAGCGTCACGGTGCAAGCCGGGATGCGTTTGCGTGATCTGGTGCGCGAATTAGCAGAACATGATTTAGAACTGACGGCGAGTTTCGAGGAACCGGATCGGACGGTGGGCGGTCTGGTGAGCAGTGGTTGTTTGGCGGCCGGGCCTGAGGACGCCGATGGTGGGGTTGCTCACTGCCTAGTCGGGCTGCGCATCGTGACACCGGAAGGTCGTTTGCTGGCCTTTGACGAGCGCCATCCAAAAATTCTGATGAAGTTGCGCGGTAGCTTCGGTTTGGTGGGTGTGATTTACGAGGTCTCATTGCGGGTTAGGCGAATTCGTCCCTATTCTGTTCGCAGCCGCAAGCTAAGCCATAAGGAGCTTCGGGCGTTAGTGCCGACGCTTAGTTCTATTTCGGCCGGTGTGAAAATCTACCTACTACCGTTTCGGAACAAGGCCTATATCGAGCTGCGTGAAAGCACGCAACAGCGCGGAGGCGTTTCGCCGGCGCTATGGCGGATGCGTGACTGGTTGGGGAATCGGCTGTTACCCGAATTGGTTCACGCCGCGGGCCGTGTTCTTCCTGGGCGTGGATTACGGGGATCAGTAGTAGACGGCTTTAGTCAGGCGACGCAGGTTCTGGTCAATACGCGCCTAGTCGATGCCGGTACCAATGCGATGGAACAAACCGGCAAATTTCGCCGCGTCGGGCCGCGGGCGCGCACGCAACAATGCACTTGGTATTTTTCGGCCGAGCAGTTTGCGACCGCGCTAGATGCCTACCGTGACTTCTGCGTAGAGGACTATCATGCGACGGGCTACCGTTGCGATTTACCGGCCGTTGTCTATCGGGTTCCGCAAGACGCTCGCGCCTTGTTGTCACCCAGCTTCGATGGTCCGGCCTTTGCGCTCAATCTGCGGACGACGGATATGCGTGGCTGGGAGAATTTTCTGATTGACTTCGCGGAAGTCGCGGGTCGTTTCGGTGGCGTGCCCGTGTTCAATCAAACCCGCTGCTTTGCACCCGCGGTATCACGGCAAGCCTATGCTGAACGATTGGATCATTTTCGGGCCATGCGCCGACATTCGGACCCAAAAGACCGCATGATCAACCAGTATTTTCGTGAATATATTGGTTAGCGAGCAAGCAGTCCCTGCCTAGGCCCCTGTCGTATAAATTTCACAAAGGCGCCGCCCTCCCTGACCACTGGTTGTTGGTCTACCGATGTCCACACAGCTGGTGGCGGCTTAAAGAGCCAAACAAAGCGGCCATCGCGCCCACGCGCCGGCTACTAGGTTTGCGGGCATTAGCCGGTCGGTCTTTGCTTGCAAATCAGGCCAACATTTTTGACCCTTGCTTCTCGGCGTGGAGCGATCTTGCGGCAAACTTATCCGGCTATCGGTGAAAATTGATTTTCACCAAGTCAGCTAATGATGCTATGCACCCTAGGGGGTTGCCTAAAAAAAATTTTAAATAAAAGAAATGTATATAGATATGATTTAATGTGAAATATTCGTCGTTGCAGTCGGGTAATAGCGCTCTGCGGCGCCACGATCAATGATATTTCTACATCGGCGGGAACCTGTTGCCCTTGCTTGCGGTCAAGTTTATGGTCAGCCAAGTTTTGCTTCGGCATTAGCTCGGCATTCATTAACAAACTGGAGTTTTCTTTATGAGCGCGAAAAACCGTCTATCCGGGGCCGCCCTAGCCACTGCTGCCGCGGCCTTGTTTGCGATTTCACCCATCACTGCGACGGCGGGTGCGCATGCCTCGGCAGGGGATGAGGCCGAAGGCAAATGTGTGGGTGCAAATGGCTGTAAAGGTCAAAGTGCTTGCGCGACGGCCAGTTCTGGCTGTGCCGGCCAAAATGCGTGCAAAGGCCAGGGTTGGACCAAGTCCACTGAGGCCGATTGTGAGGAAGCCGGCGGGACCTACGAGTCTGCTTAGGCGCGATCGCAGGGCAGGCCCAGTGTCTGCTGATAGTTGCCGGGCCGGCTTTGCTCGCGAGGCCGGCCCGGATTTTCACCGGGTATCAAGACCTTGGGAATGAAGCCGCCGCAACATAGCTTGGGATTCGGGTTAGGCTTGCGCCCCGATCACTACGAGCAAATTGTCGCCGAATTGCCTGCGGTGGATTGGTTCGAAGTGCTCACCGAGAACTATATGGTCGACGGTGGCAAGCCCCTGCATTATCTAGATCGGGTACGAGAGCACTATCCGGTGGTCATGCATGGCGTTTCGTTATCGGTGGGCAGCACCGCGCCTTTGAATCGAGATTACCTGGCGGCATTGCGGGAGCTGGCCGCCCGCATCGAACCGGAATGGATTTCTGATCACCTGTGTTGGACGGGCATCGCGGGTCAGAATCTTCACGACCTGATGCCTTTACCCTATACCGAAGAAGCCATAGATCACGTGGCCCGGCGGGTGCGGGAAGTGCAAGATTTTCTAGGCCGGCAAATTCTATTGGAAAATGTTTCCAGCTACGTCACCTACCAATCTTCAGTGGTCAGTGAATGGGAATTTCTTCGGGCGGTTGCCGAACAAGCCGATTGTCTGATTCTGTTAGACGTCAATAACATCTATGTCAGCAGTTGCAATCACGGTTTTGCGCCCCAGGAATATCTGCGCGGAATTCCGCGGGAACGCGTGCGGCAAATACACTTAGCGGGCCACACGCACGATGGCGCACTCATTGTCGATACCCATGATCAGCCCGTGGCTGATCCCGTCTGGCAATTGTACGGGGAGGCCGTGGAACGCTTCGGTGACGTGGCAACCATGATTGAGCGCGACGACAACATTCCAGCCATGGAAGTGTTGATGGCCGAGCTTCAGCAGGCCCGTCAGATCGCGGCCCGGCATCTGGAGGCGGCGGCATGAATGAACTAGCGAAAATTCAAGCCGATTTCCAAGGCTATGTGATGCGTGATCAGCCGGGTATTGAAACTGCCGTGGTGGGCGACGAGATTGCGCCTGCGGCACGTCGCTTGCAGGTGTACTACGACGCGTACCGGCTGCGGCTTCAAGATGTGTTGCGGAATGATTTTTCAGGCCTGGCTGCTTTGCTGACCGCGGCAGAGTGGCAAGCACTGTGTGCCGAGTATCTTGCCGCCCATCCGTCCACGCAGACCTCCGTCCGCTGGCTGGGCAAGAATTTGGGCAACTTTCTGCGGGCTACCCGGCCCTGGTCCGAGCAGCCGTACCTGGCCGAAATGGCGGCATTTGAGTGGGCGTGGGGTCGCGCTTTCGATGGAGCGGATAGCAGCAGTTTGCCAGCTCGCGAATTGGCCGCTGTTGCGCCGGAGACTTGGGGCGATATGTCATTGGCGCTGCATCCCAGCCTGCAGCGTCTAGACTTGCACTGGAATGTTCCCGCGGTGTTTTCGGCTCATACGCACGCCCAGGTTTTACCGGCGTGGTTTAGCCAGGAACAATCCCGGCCGTGGCTTTTGTGGCGCCAGAACCTGACCGTGTATTGGCGGTCTCTGGATGCCGCGGAGGCTCATGCCCTGCAGTCGGCGATGCGGAGCCACAACATGGCCAGCTTGTGCGAAGGCCTGTGTGCTTGGTATCCAGCGGATAAGGTGCCGGCCCAGGCCGTGCAGTTTTTGCAGCGCTGGTTTACCGATGGCTTGGTGACGAGTATTCACGTTTCGGGCAACTAGCCGCCCGTTCCCGGGGCGGGGACGGGCCCGGCTTTGCGCCTTTGACGCCGCCCACTGTGCGCGGCTTGGGCGATCAAGGAGCTTGGCTTGGCCGGTCTATGCCGCTAGCGTTAGGCTAGCGGTCACGGAAAGTTCCGCTGGCTGGATTGTCATTGATGATTGGCGCTATATGGGCGGGACGCCGCTATCTTTCTGAGGCCTCGAGGGCACGCCATGGATCGTAGAACAGTCTTGCAAGGTTTAGGCGGCTTGGGCCTGGCGCCAATGGGCGCCGCTTGGGCTTGCGGTGGCTTAAATTTGGAGCTGCCACAGGACCGGCTCACGGCCATTGCGAAAATGCGGGGCGCCACCGACGACCGCTTGGTGATGGGCTGGGTGGTCGGTGCGCGCTATGCCGTGGTCGATCATCAGGCAATTCCCATGCTCGGCATCCTAGCCGCGACGTTTAGTCGCTATCGCCGGGTGGACGAAAACAGTTTCAATATCCGCAGTATAGAGGTTGCCTATTTTACGGATCTAAAAACGGAGAAGCTCATTGAGACCTGGGATAATCCGGTGACCGGAAAGCGGGTAGAAGTGCCGCAGACACGCATGGGCCCCTCGAGTATTGTCATGACGGCAAATGGCCTTGAGGTTGATCCGGTAGGCGAAGCCCGCGGCATGCGTTTAGACCACTATTTTCGTAAGCCCGTAGAGCAGGGCGACGAAGTTTGGATTACCGAGGAAATTCGGGTTAACGGCCAGCGACCCGGTGATGCGCCTTTCGTCTACAACGAGATGAGTACTTACCAGGCACGCCGGGAAGACTTGAATGATCCCCAGCAGGCCAGCGTGCCAACACGGGTGCAGTTTCAGAGTTTAGTGACGTTTAGGCCCTGGATGGGCTTTGGGGATACGCCGGGTCACACCACCGCACGCGGCATTGGCTGGCGCGCGCCGCGCATTGAAGATTTGCCGCCTTACTACTTGGAATTAACGGAAAAGCACCATCCGGACGTGCTAAATAATCCGCTGGCCGTCTTGGCAGCGGAAGATTCATCAGCGAGTGGCTAGTTCGCAATCGCCGCGCGGGTTTCTGCTAGAACTCAGTGGCCAACTGTTATTGATCCGCTGCGTGGGCCTAATGGCCGATTGCGGTGTCGCAGATTATCTAGCAGACGGTCCACTCTGCTGCGAAGAACTGGCCGAGCGGACCGGATTGACGGCCGATGCGATCTATCGAATTCTGCGTTTCCTCGCCAGCCATGAAATTTTTCGTGAGGAAAACGATGGCTATTTTGCCCTAACGCCTCGTGCCACTTATTTACAAGGCGCGGTCGAGGGCTCCCTGCGATCGCTGTTTGCCAGTGGCTGGCAGGACTTGAGCTGGGATACGCTGCGCGCACTGCCAGCGGCCTTGCGCGCTCGGGAAAATGCTTTTGAACGTGCGCATGGCGCGAGTTTTTTTGACTACTTGGCGGCACATCCGAAGGTTGGCGCGGCCTTCGATCAAGTCATGGCCATGGTAGCGGCTGCCGAGAATCCCATCATCGCCGAGGGTTTCGATTTTGGGGCTTACGACTGTATTGCGGATATCGGCGGTGGATGCGGTGGTTTGCTCAGCGCCATTTTGCAGCGCTATCCGAACTGCCGGGGTTTGTTGTTCGATCGACCGCAGGTCTTACAGAAAGCGAGCGAACTGAAAACCGCCGCTGTCGAGAATCGCTGCGAGTTTGTCGCCGGGGATTTCTTCGCTGAGGTTCCCCGTGGTGCAGATCTTTACTTGCTCAAGCGCATCATCCACGATTGGGACGAGTCGGCGGCCATTGATATATTGCGTAACTGCCGCGCAGCGCTGAACGCAAATGCCTGTATCGCCGTCATTGACGCCGTTATCGCGCCAGGTAATGATCCCGACCCAAACAAGGCCACGGACGTTAGTCTGCTGGCCTTGACCGAGGGTCGCGAAAGGACCGCCGAGCAGTATCAGCGCCTGTTTGAGGCGGCCGATTTTCGTCTTGCGCAAATTCTCCCGTTTGCGCCACCGGCAAGTCTCTCGTTGGTTCAAGGTATTCCGGTCTAGACTAACTCCTACGCGTTTTGGCCGGTAGAATACGCCAGTGCGCCAGATTCATTACAGATCCGCCGGGGTTCAACCTCGCAATCTCTTTATGCAGATACTCGGATTCATTCTGGGTCTCGGTATGCTTGGCATTGCCATCGTATTGGGCGCCTTTCTGTTCGCGGGAATCCTGGGGCTGGGTTTGGTGCTGGCGGCCATCGTGTACGTCCGTTTATGGTGGTTCCGCCGCCAACTGCGCCGCCGGTCCGGCGAAAATGAGGAATTTATTGAAACGGAGTATGAGGTTCTGCGTCATCCAAAGGATCGGCAATGATGAGTGTCAAGTCTGAAGACAAACGTCGCAAACGTCGGCGCCAACGACGGATTACCGCAGTACTGTTGTTTCTAGGCACGGCCTTGAGTTTGGCTTGGTTTTTCGAATCCCAGGCTACCACCACGGTGCTGTTCATCCGCTATGCCGAGTTGGCCGAGGGTGTGCTGAGTAATCCGGGCCTGTCCCTGGCGGGTCAGCGCCGTGCCGAAGAGCTCGTGCGGGTGGTTGGTGACGTTGATGTCGTCGCTGGTGTTGATGCGATTTTCGCGACGCGCTTTCGTCACACGCAAGAAACAGTGGAGCCCCTGGCGAAAAAACGACAGCTGCCGGTACAGGTCGTTGACGCTAATGATGTCATCGGCCTGGCTGAACGTATATTGAAGGAATACAAGGGTAAGATTGTTTTGGTCGCGACGAACCGCGAGGCACTACCGGCACTAATTGAAGAGTTTCACGGCAGCAAGAAGTTGCCGCCCATGGCTGATCAAGAGCATGATGCCTTGTACATCGTGAGTATTCCTTGGTACGGCAAAGTAAAAACTTTGCGCTTACGGTACGGCGCACCGTACCGGCCTTAGTTCGATCCATGTGGGCACAATCTTCGATCGAGTTGCGTACCGATGGCCGGGGTACCTACGATGTCACTCGGCAGATTCAATCAGCGGTTCGGGCGGTGGGCATTGAGCGTGGCTTGTGCCATGTTTTTTGCCAACACACCAGCGCCTCACTGATGCTTTGCGAGAATGCCGATCCAGACGTGCGTCGGGATCTAGAATCTTTCATGGCGCGTTTGACCCCCGACGGAGATCTTATATTTCGCCATCAGGACGAGGGACCAGATGATATGCCCGCCCATGTGCGCACGGTACTCACGCAGTCGGCGCTGAGTTTGCCCGTTATCAAGGGGCAGTGCGCACTTGGCACGTGGCAGGGGGTTTACCTCTGGGAGCATCGTGTTGCGGCGCATGCCCGGCGACTTGTCATCACCATTCATGGTGAAGTCGGCGAGTCCGCTTGAACGCCAGCGCCGCCTAGTTGGGAACTCGCTCCCGGTATTGGCGGGGAAGCCTGCTAAGCTGCGGTCATGCGTACCGTGATCAAAGCCGCTGGTTTGTTACTGTTGTTTCTACTGCTCTGGTTCTTGTTCAGCCCCCGCGGACCGGGTGGTTCTTCACCGCGGTCGGGTGGGGTAAACTCGGGTTCGTTCGCGCAGCAGTCGCCAGAACGCCCTGGCGGTGGCAATGAGGCAGAACTGCGTATCGAGATTCGCGAAGATGCCCGCCGCGCCCGGCTGCAGCACCAGGAGATCGTCGCGCGCTACGGTCGGGATGCCGATGCCATTGACTGGGTTGCCAATTGCGTTAGTGATAGCAGTCCAGCGGCTGAGGCTGTCGCCGTCGATCAGGATGTGTTGTATGCCTGCTGGCAGTCTTATGCAGCGCGAGCGGAGCCGGATGACTAAGCACGCGGCGGCGCTGCGTCTGCTGATCTTCGCTTATTGGCTAATCGGGAGTCTGGATCTAGCGGCAACGTGGTGGGGGCGCGACTATTTGCCCGCTGAGCTGCGGGCCTATGAGCGAGACTTAGCCTCGTCGTCTTCATCTTCATTCATTGATACACCGATAGTCGAGTTGTGGATCGTTGCGCTACTGCTGAGTTTGATCATCGCCAGCCTTGCCATTCTACGCGGCCATGTGTGGGGCCGGTGGCTATTTCTTGGCGCTAACGCATTAATGTTGGCATCGTATCCACTGGCCGATGCCCTCATCTATACTTGGTTTGGAGGCTTACTGGCGGACCTCTCGCTGTTACTCAGCGGCGCGATACTTTGGGCCTGCTTTTTTGGGGCTACTGACGACTAGCAGGGCTTTGTCCTAGACTATCTGGCGAGGGCGAGTTGTTCCGTCAAAATTGAGATTCGTGCTCATTTGCGGACCGCGCGGCGATCTGACATACAATTCTGTTAAGCCCCGGTAGCTCAGCTGGATAGAGCGTTCGCCTCCTAAGCGAAAGGTCCCACGTTCGAATCGTGGTCGGGGCGCCACGTCTGGGCAACGTTCTCTCGGCAGGCGCGCGGCGGGCTTAAGATCACACGTTCGCTAGATGCATAGTTATTTTGTCCGGGCAAACTCTTGCGGTGGTACCAATATGCAGTTCGACATTGCTTTAGAACCGGAACTTTCAGCCGATCAATTGGTGGAACTGGGCCTGTTAGCCGATCAATATGATATTGGCACCATGTGGGTTACCAATGACCCGCAGGCGCGCGACTTGTTTATGCTTTACGCGCGCGTGGCCCAAGCTACCCAGAGGCTGCGGTTGGGGGTTATGGCGATTTCGCCCTTTGAAATTCATCCCGTGAAGCTATCGACGGCCTTGCAGACGCTGAATGAAATGTCCAAGGGCCGCGCTTCGATTATCGTCGGCGGTGGTGGAGCGATTCTTGCGAATACGCGCTTGGATTTGTCGCGCCGCGTGCGGGCTGTGCGCGAATGCATCGATATATTGAAGCGAACGCAAGCGCGTGAAGCCTTGCACTACGACGGCGAGCTATATCCAGTGTGGAACTATAAAACGGCCTGGGCGGTGGCGCCGGTACCCAGGGTTCTTGCGGGTGCCAATGCAGATCAAATGATGCGTATGTCGACGCGGCAGGCGGACGGCATCCACATGAGTGATATGCCACTGGAGCTCTTGCCGAAGGCTATTCGGAAAATCGAAGCTTCTCTAAGAGATAGACATCGCTCAACGTCGGCGTTTGAAATTAATAATTTTTGGGCATTTCACGTAAAAAATGAGCTTCGTGACGCGCAGCTAGAGGCCCGGAGTCGCCTGATTTTGCGCGGTATGCTCAAGCCTATGTATCTCAAGCCGTTTTTGCGTGACGATGAAGTGGAATTTGTCCGCGCCAACATAAAAAGCTTCTACAAACCTTTTCATGATCGACCGACGTTTTATGAGACGGGCGGTGGCTTTGACGGCATTCCGGAATCACTGGTTGATAAGATGGTTGAACACTTAACCCTGACGGTTTCCACCGACGATCTTGATAACACCATTGAGCAGCTGAAAAAGTTTTCCGACGCGGGTTTGACGCATATCACCTTAGGCATCCATGATCAGCCGGCGGATGCGATTCGATTGATTGGCGAGCGGGTGATTCCGGCATTCAAGAACAAAGCAACTTAATCGCAGAGGCTTGGCCGCAAGTGCGCTAAACCCGTCGGGCAGGGCTGCGCAGCGGCGTACGCTGCAGCCGGGCCGGCGGGCTTGCGGCTAGTTCCATGTGGCTGTGATTTACCGCAACACGAACTCGGCCGGCGGATTGGGGCATACATCGATACGGCTGGTCCAGGTTGCGGGATCAACAATCACCGATGCGCAGGAATATTGGCGGCGGTATAGATCGCCATCTTTAAAAAAGGGGCCCAAAGCTTCGCCGAGGTCCTGAGAAAATTTCGGTGACCAGCTATCCGGCGCAATGCGCTGAGGATCGTCAATGCCTAGCATGTCACCTGCTTCCCGGCTTAACCAATAGGTCGCCAGCGCGAAGTCGAATTCTTGTTCGGTGATGGGGTTACCGGTTCCCCGCGGTCCTTTCGTGTCAAAGATGATTTTTCGATCTAGAGCATGCACGCGGTCTATGTAGGCCATGAAAGTATCGAAACCAAAGGTACCGCCGCCCGGTTTGCGGTTGTAATCAAGGAAGCCGCGTTCCATATTGATGTAGTCGGCTGCGCGGTGCTGGCGTTCTACGTAACTATTCCAACTCGCGAACCAAATACTGTTATGCACAATCTCGATGTCAGGGAACTCTTTTCTGATGAGCTCCAGCCATTCGGCATAGTAGCGATTCCAATCGGCATTCGTCATCGGTTGTTGGGTGCGCGGATCAATAGGTCTGACGAAGTCGCCACGGCCGTTCACCGTCGGCAATGTGCCATTAGGTTTGGCGAAATCGACATTATCCAACCACAAACCCTTGTAGCCTTTGTTGACTGACGCGCGGATTCTTTCCAGTTTGATAGCTCGCACGCGCGGATTGCCGATGTCGTCAGCCCATTGGCTGCAGCGTGTGCCATCGCAGGCAAAGTCCATATAGAGACGATTTCCTTGCGCATCGCGCAGGATATAGGGCTGCAATTCCGACCACTGGGCCCAGGATTCTTTGATGCCAAACGCGGCTTCATATTCGTAACCCTGTTCTTCGGCAAACACGGGCAAGAGTCGGTCCGCATACGGGCTATATACCTGAGCACGGTGATAGTGATCACGAAAGAACTGCGCGATTTGAGGTTCACGGGCCGCGCGGGCTTCCCATTCATCGAATGAGGATTGCATGTCGGTATAAACGAGGATTGCGGATGCAAAGAGGCTGATCACAGGGTTCGAGCTCACCGGGAAAACGGCGACAATACCGCCAAATGCCGGGGTAAAAAGGTGACGTAGGTCTGCATCTCGCTCATCGATTCGATTGTTTTCAGCTTATGAAAAATGGCAACAGAAAACTTCGCTCATCGGCGTCTTAGTACGAGCTTGCTGGTGTTTTAACAAATGCGAGCCAGTTTGCTGTGCTTAGTCGCAGTTCATGGTATTTCTAACAGGCAATCGCTTTGGAGCTAGATTATGACAACTCTGGTCATCATATTGGTGCTGCTCGGCGGTGCTTGGCTCCTGAGAAACTATATGCGGGGCCAGGCGCCATTCGATAAACAAGACTCCCCAACGCTCAGCAACGAGCGCGACGCATACGCGATAAGCAAGCATTCAACACCGCGCGAATTTCAAGCGGTGGAAGTTCGCCCCGGTTCCCGTGCCTGCCAATCTGCTAGAAATCAGCGCCAGACTCGCTATTTGAGTACCTCGGCACCGCCGTTGCCATTACCCGGCTGTGATGTGGAGGCTTGTCACTGTCGATACATGAAGTACGAGGACCGGCGCAGGGCTGACGACCGCCGAATGGCCTACGGGCTACTGGGCCAATATGAGCGGGGGTTAAAGGGTGAAAGGCGGGACGTCGAAGACAGGCGGGTAGGCTAGTTCATTCCGCTTGAATCGGTGCTAGGGTCGAATCTTGTAGCCGAACCAAGGGAACAAGCTCGCGCAAATTGCCGTTACCGTTCTGCGTTCCCGCGCGGCCATATCCTTTTGCCAGACACTGTCCGGCTTGACGGCAACTCTGCCAATATTGAAGCGACTCGGGTTGCCACTGATGGAATGCTGAGCTTTGACTTCAAGCTCGCGATTACCATGCCAGGTGATTTGCGTGTCATATTCACCGCAATGAGCAAAGATCTGGTCGACGGTACCGCGAGGTTCCTCGCAGAAGTCCTCGTATCTCACTTGCAAATAGTTAGCTCGCTTCCGCCAGCGGAATAGCAGGCCCAACACATTGAAGCCCGCCCAGTAGATTCCGCTCTTTAGACTCGAATACTGCGGTAATAGCTCATTATCCATTTCGCGCGTGGCGCGCTTTCGAGCCCATGAAAACGCCACGGCCCGAGGGTCGCGTATCAAATGAATGAAATACAACTCGATGCTCTTATTGGTCAATAGATTTAAGGCGTAGGGTGGTGTTTTGGACGCGTCAACAACGATGTTCACGTCGGCGATTTCTCCGACGGCCTGATAAATACCATCTAGTTGATTAATTTCTTTGCGGCGATCTTTTCGATAGCGCTTGCCGCCTGCGGTTAGCATGGCAATAAGCTGGTCTAGGGTGGCACCGCTGCCCAAGAGTTCGGTGTATCGTCTGGCCTCGGAAGGGCTTTGTTCCACACCCGCTCTCCTGAGTACCTGCTGCCAGAACTCGCAGTCTTTGAAGTCTTCGCCACAGCCACATCGCTTATTTTCGACAATGCCGCGATCCCATAAGTAGCGTAGTTCCCCGACGGAGGTGGTTTTGGGGCTGGATCCCAGAATGTTCGCCAATAGACTACTGCCGCTGCGTCCCCAGCCACCAATGTAAATGACTTTTTGCCGGGCGACGCCCGGAGTGGACCATTCTCCTTGCCGGTGTTCGCGAACCTGTGGCAGTTCGCCATAAATCCGCAATTTCGCCCGTCTTACAAGTGCGTGCACGCCAGGGATAAATCGTCCAATTCCATCAACGATGATTCGCCCGAGGTTGAAGTCCACGAGCCACCATCGACGTAACACGGCCTGGCAGCGAGATTCCTCGTCTAGGCTGTGTACATGTCGACGAATCGCCGCGCGATAGTCTTTGTACAATTGCCATGTGGGCATGTTCATCGTCCCGGTATTGCTGCCGGCATGCCATTTCTGCCAGTCTCGCGCGGCGACTGCGCGGACGAATCGTGTTGGGTGTTCTCGATTCAGGAATAACGGTTGATTGATCTGCAAAAATTTCCCAATGAGGGCGAGCTCGGCAAGCATCGCCCGATCACCGCCATAATAAGTGCCATGCATTTTGCTTTTTCGTACAAGTTCTGTCCGCATCAATCCGAACATTTCGGTACAGAGATGGCGATTTAGCGTGAGCGCGGCAAATCGCTCGCTGGGAAGATCCGAATCGGCGCCGACCAAGGCGCTGTCGTAGGTACCGATGAGATTTCCATCGCCGTCAATGATGTTAACGAGGCTATGACATAGGACTGCGGCAGGTTCACGTTGAAGGGCTTCTAGGCAAAGGCTTAGATAGCGCGGCGCCAGTAAGTCGTCGTGTGCGGCCCACTTGAAATAAGGCGCCTCGGCCAGTTCTAGGCAGCGGTTGAAATTTCGCGCCGCACCACTGTTTACTTTGTTGCGATGATAAGCAATCCGGTCATCTCGGGCCGCGTAGTCCTGACAAATTTCTGCTGTCCCATCCGTCGAGGCGTTGTCGACTATGATCAGTTCAAAATCACGGAAGTCTTGAGCCAATATTGAATCTAGGGCAGCCACCAGAAAATTTTCACCATTGAATACGGGTAGGCCGATGCTGATGGTGGGTTCGCGCTTTCTCGACTCCTGGTCGGATTGCTTGGATTTCAGCCGCGCGTTCATCTGGGACTCATGGCGTAACTGGTGGATAGGTTGCGTGCGTCGCTGCGCTTCGCGGAAACATTTTTTCTGCTCGACTGAAAATTCATGCCGCGTCTTCTCCGGCCTGTCTAGATTTTATAGCGGCGGTTAGCATGGCTAAGTCCCAAGGACCGGTTAGTTTCAGATTGCCTGCGGGGGATTCGACTAATGCGATTCGATAACCTAACTCCATGGCGATATCGGTGGTGGTTTCAGCAGGATGATGCCCGCTTTCTAGTGCGCTTAGGACATTCAATAAAGCTGAGGCCCGATAGACTGTAGGATCGGATGAACAAACTGTGGTGTCGCGTGCAATCATTTTTTCGGCATAGCTACCATCACGCTGAAACAGTGTTCGCATTTCGGGCTGGCAGGCTTGCACCACGTCCTCGTCTTCAATGGCTGCCAGACAGCGGCGTATTGTGCCGTGGTCGGTATTCGGTGATGCGGCATTGTGCAGAACAACGACATCGTCTGCACCGGTCAAGCCCAGGCTTTGCAGCGCACTAACGCCGGCACGAATAGAGTCCTGCCGCTTAGCACCGCCTAAGCAAATGTCAACGCGTGAACTGAGTCCCTGCTCATCGATTAGTCTAGTCGCTCGATCCAGACTCTCTTCAGATACAACGGCGACGATCTGACAGGCGAAGTCATCCGCCATATAGGGTTCTATGGCGCGTAGCAAAACCGGCTTGCCGGAGATTGTCAAAAATTGTTTGGGCGGGCCACTATTGCCGAATCGTGAGCCTTTGCCCGCTGCTAGTATTAGAACGCCGTTCATGATGCGGCACGCCCGCAAGCATCGGGGATTTCGACAAACCAGTCGAGGGTTTCCTTAAGTCCCGCGGCAAGATTGACCTGAGCTTGGTACCCAAAGAGTTCTTGCGCCCGTGCCATGTCTGCGCAGGCATTTCTTAAGGTATTCGGTGATGGTGGTGAGAACTGCGCGTCAATGCTTTGTTGCGAAACCTGCGACAAGGTTTGCACTAGAGCGTCTAGTCGATGGCATTGACCGTAGCCAGCATTGAGGGTTTCCGGGCGGGTCAAGGGCATATCGATACAATGCATCAGTAGTTTAACGACATCATCAATATGCACAAAGTCTCGCTTAAACTCAGGTTTACCGGGCAGTATAGGGACGGTACCATCTCGTAGCGCAGTCATTAGCATGCCGACATAGCCGGTATCCAGGTCTTGTTCCGGACCGTAAACCGAAAAGGGCCGGATGATCGCCAGCTCTAAACCATGCTCGACATGAGCTTCTAGACAAAGTTGTTCGCCCGAGAGCTTTGAGGTGGCGTAGGGACCCGCCGGGCGCAGTTTGTCATCCTCTGCCGACGGCAGTTCTTCCGGGTCGCCATACACCTTTGCGGTGGACAGGTAGACAAGCCGGCGGGTTCCGGCGGCCGTTGCCGCATTGAGTAAATTCAGCGTGCCGTTCAAGTTGACCGCCGCAACCGCATCGGGGTTCTGCCGCACTTTTTCCGCTTGATGTATTGCTGCGCAGTGCACGACAATTTCAACGTCGCGGCAAAATCGCTGGCAGTCGTCCACGTTCGTGACGCTGGCACGTTCTTCTAAGCGGCCCCGCAAATCCATGCCCATCACATCGTGCCCAGCGTTTGCCAGTGAGCGAGCCAATCGCGCGCCGATAAAACCGCGAATACCCGTGATTAGTATTCGCATGTTTTGGGTGCTCCTGTGCTGTGCTGAAGGCTGTCATAGACGGGTTTCGGTAGAAAGCGTTTGGCAACTTCTTGGTAGACGCGTTCGCAGGCATGTCCGTCGCGATGGCTGTGAAATAAGTCCAAGACTTCCGCATAGTGATCTTTCCACTCGCCAAGCCCGTTCACCGAGATAGTGGCGAGGCTTTGCTCCAGTTCGGCGAGAGACCGCGCTTTAGGTCCTGGCGTTACGCGGTCGAAGTCATAGTAAAGGCTGCGAGAAAATACCCGATACTGTTCTTGGTCAGGAATAAAAAACACCAAGGGTTTACCGGTCAGCATGAAGTCGTAGCTGGCGCTAGAATAGTCACTAATGAGTCCGTCTACCTGCCCATAGAGACGATTGGCATCGCGATAGGCATCGGCCAGATGCAGGTTGTCCAGACTGCCGTCGGCGCGACTAAAGCCGCGCTCAGCATCTACATAGTGTAGTTTTGCGAGTAAGCGTATCCCGAGGCGCCCGCTTAATGCGTTGAGCTGTCGCCAGGCGAAGTCGAAGTGCCGTTGATCATCACGGAATGTCGGCATGTACAAGAACACCGGATGGCCGGCGGCTTTTTGTGCCTGTATCCACGCCAAGTCAGAGTCCCCGGTTGCCGCGCCGGTTTGCGCTCGCACCAGTAGCTGGTCATTGCGCGGGAAGCCCGTGATGGCAAATCTTTCTTGCGGAATCCCATAGCAGTCTGCGCCTTGGCGGACATGGGCCGGGGAGGTTGCGATGGCGAAATCCGGTCGCACCAAATGCCAGGGAATTAACCATCCCCAGCCTATCCGTTGAATGACAGTCCCCCGGAAAAGCTGGTACAAACGGTGGTTCGGCATATCGATGGCTCGCTCAATACGCTTTATTCCCACGCCATGCCGCAGGAGGGCGCGGCGTGCGCCCCGTGATAGCCAATGCTGGACATCTTTGGTCAAGCCGTCATACAGGTAAACTCCGGCCCGGGCACAGGCCCAAAGTCCACGCGGCGAGTAGGCCAGATGGGCCTGGAGGCCAGCGGCGCGTAGATCCGCGCGAATTTCCGGCTCACGGGTGATCCAGACGGCTCGGACCGGTCCGTTGCTTTGCGCGCTGACATGCTCGAACAAGGCGGCGGCGTTATCGGCGTAGCGTCGCCCGCTCCAGCTACCAAACGCCCATAAACAGGGATCACGAGGCAGAAACCCGGACAACCAGTAGATCAGGAACAGCAATGGGCGCGCAGCCACGGCCAATAGGTCAACGACTCGTGGGCTCATGATCCGGGTCTCAGTTCAAGCAGGCTGATGAATCCGGGACGTAATGCAGCGCTTTGGGGACATGCTTTAGGCATATTTTCTAGTCTGATCGGGTCCGCCACTTGGCTGGATTTCGTTTGGGCATTATGCCTGGCCAGTGTCCAGAATTAGCCTGACGTGTTTCACATAACATCATAAAAGTTATGGACTTTTTTATTATTTCTCAATACTATCTGATGTTGGCCTGCATTGCGATGGCCAGATCCTCAAAGCTTGCGTGGAGCCCGGGAAGGCCTAACCAGCTGGCATTGACAATAACTAGAAGCAACAGGGAATCGTATGGCTTCCAAGGCAGAAATCGTGGCCCCCGCCGCAGCACATAGGGGGCCTCAACGCATTCGGCTATCCCAGAGCATCGTCGCCGGGATCACCGCCCTGTCCGATCTGATCTTGATCGTGGGCACGGGATTGCTGATTTTTACGCTCTACGTCGCGCCGAGCGAGCCGGAGCGTCTGGCAGCGTATCTCGGAGCCACGGCAATCATGGGATTTTTCACCGCCCAATCCTTTTACCTAGGGGGCTTGTATCGGTTCACCAGCCTAATTCATCCGGCGGAAAGTTTGTTACGGATCATGACTTTGCTGCCCGTAGTTTTCATGTTCTTGTTGGGCTGCGCGTTTGCCCTGAAGACCTCGGATCAGTTTTCTCGCGTTTGGGCGTTTAGCTGGCTCGCCGTGATGATGTTGTTGGTGCCGTTGGCGCGTTTTGGCATAGCCGGCATGGTCCAGCGTTGGGCTAAAAAGGGTTATTTGGGCCGGAATATCATCGTCTATGGTGCGGGTGAGCAGGGCAGCGCCCTCATTCGGCATATTCAGGCGGTGAACGAACCCTGGAATCGAATCGTCGGTGTCTTCGATGAACGCGCCAGTCGGGGCGCCGCGGATCTCATGGGTTTTCCCGTTTTAGGAGACATGCAATCTCTGGTGACTTGGGCCAGGAAGAATCGGGCGGACGAGGTGCTCATCGCCTTGCCGTGGGGTGCGGAGGAGCGTGTGCTAGAGATCATTCGAAATTTGTCGGTCCTACCGACGAATATACGCCTGACCCCGGAGTTCGTGGGCACCGATCTGTTGCACCGACGCACCAGTTTTCAGTACGGCGTTCCCATGTTGAGCGTTCTGGACAAGCCCGTTTCCGGCTGGGCCGCGCTGTTTAAAAGCATTCTCGACTACGTGCTCGGTAGCATCTTTTTGATCATCGGCCTACCTATTATGGCCTTGATCGCTGCGGCCATTAAGCTGGAGAGCAAAGGACCCGTATTGTTCCGTCAAAAGCGTTGTGGCTTTAACGATCAGCTCATTGATGTATTTAAGTTTAGAACCATGTATGTGGAGCAAACTGACCATGATGGTGAACAACTAACCCGGATCAATGACCCGCGTGTCACCCGGGTCGGGGCCATATTAAGGCGCTTCAGTCTGGATGAGCTGCCGCAGTTATTTAATGTGATGCGGGGTGAGATGTCGGTGGTTGGCCCGCGGCCCCATGCGCTAAGAGCGAAGGCCGGTGACACCTTGTATGAGGATGTCATCGATCAATACGCCGTGCGGCACAAGGTGAAGCCTGGTATTACCGGTTGGGCGCAAGTGAATGGCTGGCGTGGTCCAACTAGCACCGAGGCCGATCTACTAGGCCGCTTGGAGCATGACCTGTACTACATTGAGAATTGGTCGATACTTTTTGACTTGCTGATCATCGTGCGCACATTCTTTGCCGTCGCCGGCGGAGAGAACAGCCATTAGTCTCAGCCACCACTGTCCTGGCTAGGTCCTTTGCAGCTCGCGTAAACCTCGAGCGTGTCTTCGACCATTTGCCGAATGGTGAAATGTCGTGCCACCTCTGAGCTATTGACGCCCATACGGCGACGAAGCAGTGGATCGGATGCTAGCTCCAACAGCCTAGCGCTCAGGGCTTCTACATTGAGTTGGGGCACGACATAGCCGTTGAAACCATTGCGCACCACGGTGCCCGAGCCGCCTGTGGCCGTCATGATGATCGGCAGGCTCCGGGCGGCGGCTTCTAGCAATACGTAGGGAAAGGCTTCATAGCGACTCGGCAGGGCGAAAATATCAAAAGCCGCCATGAGCCGGGTACCGTCTGCGTGTCCGGTAAAAATGATCCGCTGGTCTAGCCCAAGACGTTCTGCAAGCTCATTGAGTTCTTCCCGATCTGGGCCGTCGCCGACAATAACCAGCCGGCTCTCGGCTAGTTCAGAGACTCCCATGGCAAATGCCGAAAGTAGACGGTCCGTCGCTTTTTGGTGAGTAAGCCGCGCCACCGTACCGACGACTAATGCCTGCGGCGGAATGCCAAATTCCGATCGCACCACGGCGCGGCTGGCCGGCGGCATTTCACCGATGCCGTTATGCACCACGGTTAACAATTCCGTTGGGATGCCCAAAGCCCGTGCATGCGCGTACTCATCTTCGGACACGCAGATAATACGGTTCACCCGCGATGCGAGCATGCGCTCGATTCTGCCGTAAAGAATGCGTTTGAGTAATCCGATGTCGGGGTCGAGGGTTACGAAGGCATGTGGTGTATAGACACAGGGCGTTTCCGTATGATCGGCTGCCAAGCGCAGCAGAGCACCCGCTTTCGAACTGTGAGCATGCAAGATATCAAAGGGTCCCAGCGAATCGATGAGCTTACGGATCTCGCGAACTTGGCCTAAGTCGTGAGGCCCTACATCACGGCGCATGGCTAACTCGTGCGTAGACAGCTGATCCAGACGCGCCAGACCGTCGCGAAAGGATTGATCGGCGCGCTCCGGTGAGTACACCAGACAAACGTTGTGATTTCGTTGAATGAGGCCGGCCGCCAGATCTAGCAAATGCCGGCCGACGCCTCCTCCAGCTGCCTCAGTGACTAGCAGTATGCGGTATCGCGCTTTACTCGATCCGCGTCGCAACTGAGTGATTGTGGCTAGTTTATTTGCTGCTGTGGACACCGCGGCGGATTGGGCCAGTAGGTTAGCCTGCGTAATATTTTTCTAATTCTCCGCTATAGGCGTCAGAATCTCCATAGGAATATTTAGAGTTTCGTTTGACATCGACCATAGACAGCAGACCGCCGGCTAGGTTTGCACCCGCGGCTTCCAATTGGCGGGTCGCTAACTGCACAACTTGCCGGCGCGTCTTACCCCAACGAACGACTAGAACCGTTGCATCGGCGATACGACTGAGAATTCTTGCATCCGCCGCCGCCAACATGGGTGGTGAGTCAATGACAACCAAGTCGAACCGTTCGCTGAGCGCTTTGAGCAGATCACTCATTTTATTAGAGCCGAGTAAATTCGGTGCATGCGGACTCGGCGTACCTGCCGGAATCACCTGCAGGCCAGACCATTCACTGCGGACCAGCGCTTGTTCTAAACTAATATCACCGGCCAATAAATTAGTCAGTCCTGGTTCTTTGTCCACGCCTGCCAAGCTATGACAGCCCGGCCGGCGAATATCCGCGTCAACCAATACCACTTTTTGGCCAGCCTTGCTCTGTGATGTGGCCAGACAGCTCGCGATGGTGGTTTTGCCTTCGGAGGGCAATGAAGAAGTAATCAGCACGACTTGCGGCGGCGCATCGGGGTAGGCGAGTTTCAAGCTCCAATTCAGTGTGCGCATGGACTCGCCAAAAGCCGATGCCGGCCGTCCCGCGACAAAGCCGGGTAGACTGGAATAGTCGTCGGGCTTTTTGGTGAACGGTACGAAGCCAATGGATGGCACGCCGGTACCCGCTTCGAACTGCTCGCCACTGCGAAAACCGCCGTCTAGCAATTCAAGAATTAGGATCAACACCAAGCCGATAATGAGTGAAGCCAGTATGGCTAAACCTAAGACCAATGCAGGTTTCGGAAACGCGGGTTCCGCAGGAACATCCGCGCGCGAAAAGATGTTCGCATCGGGTTGTTGAAAATTTAGATCCTCTTGCGACATGGTCTCTTTTTGTCGGGCAAGGAGTGTATCAAGCAAGATTCGGTTTGCTTCTGCTTCTCGCTCTAGGGCTCGCAGACTGATATCGTTTTGATTCGCTGTGGCGACACGGCCCTTAACCTGGTCGAGACTTTGTTGAAAGGAATTCTCGCGGGCACGTGCCACGTTGAGTTGGTTACGTAAACCACTGACAATTTTGCTGATCTCACTGTCGATGCGACGATTGAGGTCTGTTGATTCAGCCCTAAGCTGAATCATACGGGGGTGTTTGGGCCCCAGTTCGGATGACAGCTCGGCGACCCGCCGTTCAACCTCAGCCTGCTGTTCGCGCAGACGCTGAATCAATGGCGAGTCCAGCACCTCACTGGCGGCTGTGGCGCCACCCTGAGTGCGCAGCAAGCGTTCCACTTCCTGCAATCGAGCTTGCGCTTCTGCCCGTTGCGTTCTAGACATGATCAACTGCGTATTGAGACCGACCAATTCCTGGGTGTTCAAAGTCACCCCATCGCCTTCCAACAAACCTAAATCGCCTCGGGCTTGTTCAACTTTCGCCTCGGCATCGGCGACTTTTCCGCGCAATTGTTCAATTCGCTGACCCAGCCAAGTATTTGCTCGGCGAGTGAGTTCGAACTTCGTTTCCATGCGTGATTGTAAATATTGATCAGCAAGACCATTGATGACCGCCGCAGATTTTTCTGCGTCTTCGGAAGAGAAGCGCAGTGCGATTACTCGAGAGTTGTCCAGCGGAAGCACTTCTAGCCGGCTCTGAAATTTATCGATAACTTTGCTGTAGCTGGTGGCCGAGGTCGCATCAACTTCAGGATCCTCCAGGGCGGCGTTGAATTCCGGATCTTTATCCAGTCCCATTTCCTGAATGACCCGATCGGCCAGAGCGCGGGAATTGAGTACGTAGGCCTCACTTTGGACAGACTCGGCATCCCCGGATAAACCCGCCACTACGGACTCCAGCGAGACAATGTTTTTGCTGTCTTCCGCCTCAATCATCAGCATCACTTCGGCGGTGTACCGTGGCGTAATCAGGGCCAGAGCCGCGCCGGCTAAGAGCAGGGCAGGCAGCACCACAGCGGCAATTACCCACAATCTGCGGCGTAGCACAGAGAAGATTTCAGCGAGACCTACATCTTCTGGTCCGCTAGCTAGTTGGTATCCTGGATGTTGAGCTGCCATGGTCATATTCTGCATTAGAAGAATCTCTCTGGTACTTCGATTACGTCACCGGGCATCACCGCGGTGGTCAGGTCGGCTTCCAGTTCAACGGTAACGTCACCGCGCTCGCGAACAATTTTGACGCGGCCCTTACGCGCCCGGTACGTGAAGCCCCCAGCGACAGCCACGGCATTCACCAGCGTCATGCCGCTTGAGTAGGGGTAGCTTCCCGGTGCGGCAACCTCACCGATGATGTAGAAAGGACGATAACCGAGGACTTCGATGCTGACCCGCGGATTCACCAGGTAGTCTGGCTTCAGCGCGCTGACGATCTTGGTCTCCAGCTCGGTAATGTTGCTGCCGCTGGCCATGACCTCGTCGATCAGCGGCATGGATATCTGGCCTGAATCGTTGACTTCAAATTCACCCGATAGATCTTCGTGCCCGAAAACCGTCACGCGAAGTTTGTCACCAGCAGCCAAACGATAGTCTGCATCGCCGCTGCTCTGGGCTAGGCCACTGTTGCACCAAAAAAAGGCGACGGAAAAAATAGCCACGGTTAGCGACATTCCGAGTCTCTGCAACCGGTATGCAATCTTATTGTTATTCTTCATCACAGCTGTCCTACCACTCGAACAAACAATTCGCTGATTTCATAGATTCTTCCGCCGGTGTTAGCTGGTGAGCTATCCCGGTCTTGGTACTGATAACCAAAATCAACTCGCAAGTGGCGATTCATAAAATACTTACCGCCGATACTTAAGCCCGCGAGGTCGTCATCGCGATCGATGCCGTCGAATTCATCATTGCCGATACCCAGTTCAGCGCTGAGTATCAGATTGCGCCGCAGCTCGTGATCAACACCCAGTGCAACGCGGGATCGCGTAATACCTGAAGCGCCAATAATCGTTGTGCTGTCGATGGTACGTTCCGCGTTGATGCGCAGGGTGGTCAAACCGGTAATATTCCAGTCCAATTTGGCACCGAGGGTTGCACCGTCGGCTTTGCCAAAGCGGGCATCTTCGTAATCGCGCTCCAAATAGCCGATGTAGAACTCGCCGGCCGTGCTGCCGGTAAAGTCTAAGAGCGCCCCGACGCGGACTTCGGCGCCATCGGAGCTTCGGCGAAAGCCTTGGTCATCTTGCGCTTGGTCATAGTCGATATTGTCAATTCGAGTTTCCAGGTAGACCGCATAATCGGGCGTCACGCCGTAGCCAACCCGCAGGCCGAGCTCCGCACGGCTACGATCTCGGTCATCGTTATTGACCTGTCCATTCGCAAAATTCGTTGGATCGAAGTCCAGCTCGGTATAGCGCAGGTCGCCGCGAACCAGTAGCCGGCTGGGGCTCCAGTTGTACGCAACACCCACGCGTTGCCGCGTGTACTCGGTTAGATCACTACCACGGATGTCGTCGGGCGAAGTACGCTTCTCATGCAATTGGGAATAGTTCGCCTCGCCCTCGATTTCGCCACGGCCCAGTGCCATTGAAGCCAGCGACCAAATGGCGGCGTCTTCATAGTCTTCGCTCTCCTCATCTGCATACCGCGCCAGTTCGGCGCTGATACCGATTTGGGCTCGATGTCGTGGCGATTCTGAATTGAGCGTAGCCTTTGGCGTCAGAATGAAAGCCGTGTCGTCTGTTTTATTGGTGTCGTCTGCGAAAACGTTGTCATTGAAGCGCAATTCCCCACCGATGGATGGCTGCAGCATCATGGTGCTAACTCGAATCCCGATGGGCTTAAATTCTGGTCGGTCGCGTTGGGCAACGGTATCGCGGCGTTCTAGGCTTTGAGCAAGAATGCCCGGCGTCGTCAGCAGCGCGCAGCCGCTAAAGCATAAAACCGCGGCAACCCGCAGTCGGCGAGCTATACCAATGTCATAGTTTGTTTTCATGGGCTTCCTGCCCTAAGTTTTGTTGTTGTTCTAGCCGCAGTTAGTTCTTCAATGAACCTTCGATGACACTACGGTACCTCGAGATTAAAGCTAAGTTGTCCGCCCGTATCCCGATTTGGACATAAGCGGTTGCGATGATTCATCAAACTGTGATCTGTGACACGCGATGACGAGCGCCCAGGCCATGGCTAGTAATAACCACAGATGACGCCAATGCGTGCTGTCGATGAATAAACTCTGAAAAAGTACGCCAGTTAGACAGGCATAAGTGACCAAAAGTTCGGGGTGGAGCATCGACTGGCGCTGGCGGAGCGCTGTCGTCATGCGCATCCCGGTAAGCAGAATAAAGCTCAGGAATGCGCCACCGGCCAACCAACCGCCTTCGACAAAAGTATGCAAATAGAGGTTGTGAGGCTCCAAGCCAAATTCTTCGTCACTGCGGCCCGGACCCACCCCAATGGGGTCTTGGGCAATGCGATCAATGGCGGCTTGTTGTGATGCGAACCGTCCTCCGCTTGCCGTGTCATATTTTTGCGCCAACACGGCGCGCTGGAAAAAGCGTTGACCGATGGGTTCGAAGGAGACGGCTAGACTGAGGCCGGCAACCATTAGCATGACCGCTAGCGTACCCGCCAGCATCCATTGCAGTCTTGCCCGCAAGCCAGGAGAGAAAGCAAAGCACAGCAGGGCGAACACAGTGGTCGACAGGACAAAGTTAATCCAGGCGCCGCGCGAGAAGCTGAGCAAAATCCCAAAGGCGAACAATAAGAACAGGCTACCAAAAATCGCTAGCTTGCGCGGTCCGCCCCGCGCGATGCTCGCCAGGCAATAAATAGCGGGCGGCACTAAAAACGGCCCTAACACGTTGGGGTCTTTGAAAGGGCCTTTTGCTCGGAGTCCGCCTTGCCACAGGTCGCTGGCAATAAAGCCAAAGTACTCCAAGCCTCCCCAGACCGCCGCAATGACGCTGGCTACCAGGTAACCCGTCCACAGCGCCCGAAACATGCGCGCGGGACCGCTGAGCAGCAGGCTTGCCAGCAGCAGCCAGGCTAGGGGCATGTAGCTTCTAATGCTCAGGGAGCGAACGGTTTGTAGCGGATCCGGCGAGGCCAGGGCCGCAATGATGTTGCCGGCCACGAATAGGCCAAGCAAGATCCCGGCACTATTGACGGCCCGCGGAATACGCAGACCCATGATGAGCAAGCCGACGAAGGCGATGATCAGCAGGATGTCGTAAGGCGCGGGCTCAATAAATACCAGCGAGCTGGTGGCCATCAAGATGCCCAGAAATAAGGCGAATCCCGGCCTGGCCCCGTGGGCGGCGGATACCGCGCCGAGTGGTTTATTTAAGGAAATTGCCGGATTATGCTGGGTGATTGTTGTCACCAAGAGTTCCAAGTTATTAGTATGTTATCGTTATTTTCTCAAATCTTCCGCATACTAAGTCTTGCGGGCGCTCATCGCAATGTCATTACGTTTAATGGGCGCTATTTTGCATTGCACATAACGAACTCACAGGTCGGCTTGCTAGCCGGCGGCTGGCATTCATGAATCACGCACACTCTCAGCTTGGCTTGCGCCGAATATTGGAAGGCTCGGCGTTCATTTTCGCCTGCCGCGTGGGTGGCGCGGCGCTGACTCTGATCACTCAGATCTTGATCGCGCGTTGGATGGGTGCCGCTGAGTTGGGGGTCTATGTGATTGCGTTCTCCTGGTGTCTGTTATTGGCTACCCTGGTGAACCTCGGACTGCCCATGGCGGCCGTTCGTTTTATCGGCCTGGGCATTGCTCAAGATCGGCGGGCTTACATACGCGGCTTTGTGCGCCACGGCGCGTTGATGACCATTACCAGCAGCGTGGGCGTGGCCATTATTGCCTTGTTGGTGGTCTGGCAATTGGATATGTCGGAAAACTTTAAGCCCGCCATGGCCCTAATGCTCGTGGCCGTGCCCTTTATGGCGGCTTTGCTATTTTTTGGTGGCTTGGCCAATAGCTACGGACGCTTCGCCCTTGGCTTCTTACCGAGTAACGTGCTGCGGCCGCTGGTGTTTTTTTGCCTGGTGACGATTTGGTGGTTGTCGCGCGGTAGCTTGAACGCCGAAACGGCCATGTTGATGCAGTTGCTGGCGGTGGCGGCGGTCGCTGTGTTCAGCATTTTCGCCGTACTAAAATTTCTGCGCTCGCAGCTGGGCGACGTTGACGCGGAAGACCATCGCCGGCAATGGCTGCGCGAATCGGTACCGCTATTGGCAACCATATTGTTTACCGGCTATTTTGGCGAAATAAACATCATCGTAGCGGGCCTATTTCTATCGCCGGATCAGGTCGCGCAGTTTCACGTGGCCTTTCGCTTGGCTTTGTTGGTGGGTTTCGGGTTGTTTGCCGTGGATGCCGCCACCGCACCGGACATCGCGCGCCTATATGCGGCTGGGCACCGAGCAGACCTCCAAGTACTGGTTACCCGTGCAACGCGTTTGCGTATTCTGATTGGCGTTCTGGCCATGATTGGTTTCGCCGTATTCGGCCGCTGGGTACTGGGTTTTTTTGGTGAGGAATTTGTCGCCGGTTACTTGTTGCTGCTCATACTGGGTTGCGGCCAACTTGTATTGGCGGCGTCCGGGCCGGCGGCAAGATTGCTCAGTGTGTCCGGCCATCAAGATAGTGCGTTGCTTGCATCATTGAGCGCACTGGTCATTGCTGTGGCATTGATTGCCGTGCTGGTGCCAATTTACGGTGTCACCGGCGCGGCCATTGCCGCCACCGTCGATATGGCGTTTTGGTCAATTTGGATGCGACAGCTCGTCAAGCGGCATACGGGCGTAAAGCCACGTATTTTCTAGCCAGTCCGGGCCCCATGGCGGCTTTTCGGGTTAACCAACGGCGCGGTTCTGAGCCTAGTCGGCATTGCTGCCACAACCGCGGAGGATGACTGCCGCCTCACCACCACCCAGCAGAAAGCTGCCAGCCGCACGCTGATCAATACGTCGGTAACCGCGCGGCATGGCCAGCGCTCGAGCGGGCGCGCCGGGTTGATTCAGCAATACCATGCCGCAGTCGAAATCTCGTCTGAGCAGACCCCGCCACACGACTCTGGGACCCGAGGCATGACCCAAATTAAGCTCATAGCCTGGCCAAAAACTGCCTGGCGACGTCCAGCGGAGCTGATTGCTACTGATTAAATCGCGTCCGGAATTGATCAGGAACCAGGCCGCGAGGCCAAATTCCCGATGCTTTTGGGAGTTGCCGTAGTCCATCAGGATCACGGCCTTGCCGCGCGCGTGCACCAGATCGATAAACGCTAGAAAGCGCTCGAAGCCAAACTCGCCGTTGCCTCGCTTCAGCCCCGGGTCGCTGGCACCCCGCTCGAGATTGATAAAGTCAGCGGCATCAATCTGTCGCAGAATCGATGGGTCATCGAAGGGGCCTGCGTACCAGATTAAGTTGTGCGCAATTTCGATACCGGGCAAAGCCTCACGCACGGCCTCCATGAATTCGGCGAAGTACCGGCGCCAGTCACCCAACGTCATTGCACGGCCCGTCCTGGGGTCGATGGGTTTTTGATGTTGGCCCCAACCATCACCCACTCGCCAGCGTAGATTGACGTCATCGATCCAGATGCCGCGATAACCCAGCGCAATTTTTTCTTGTGCTTGCTTGATCCAGTGGGCGCGGAATGCCGGATTGCCGAAGTCCGCGGCGAATTGCGGACAGCGACCGTTCTTACATCCCCAGGGTATGTACAGCTCTGTTCCCTGAGCATCACGCAGCAGCCATTCAGGATGTGCTACATACTCTGGCCAGTCTGGTTTGAGTGCATAGCTGTCTTTGTAAAACCAGGCTGCTGGATACCAGGCCAGGCGCCGATCAAAATAAGGACTGTAGGTCTGCATGCGCGTGAATTTCTGTCGCATCCAAGCTTGTTGTTCGGAGCTGGGGTTCTTTGAGTAGATGTCAAAGTCGGAATTCGCAATGTTGTAGAACCGCACCAAACCTTCGGGCGCGGGATCTAGCGCGAGGCCAGCGCCGGCAGCCACGGCGAGACCAACCCAGCCGCCGCTGATGAACAACAATACGAGGCCGGCGATGGGGAGCCTGATTGCTGCTCGTTTAAGGGACAGAAAAATAAACGCCTGGCGCATGCCGGTCATCATACCCACCCAAATGCGAGCCGTGCAGCGGACTTGACTTGCGGATCGATGTCGACGGCGCGAACACTGAAATACTATGCAAGCTGACTGGTCGAGGAATTGCGGATGCGGGAATTGATTAAACGGCGGCCGTTATTATCTTTCGTCGTTTTAGCCTACGCACTGACCTGGCTCGTCGCGGCACCGAATCTACTCGCCCATCGCGGGCTGCTGGACATTCCGAAAGCAGATTGGCTGGAGCCCATCGCGGCCTTTGGACCTTTTGTCGCGGCACTGCTGGTCACCGCGTCGGTGTATGGTCGCGCTGGCGTCATGTCGGTCATTGACGGTCTGCAACATTGGCGAGTGGGTTGTGGACCCTTTGCGTTTGCCGCGCTGAGTCCGGTTGTCTTATTGGGTGTGGCCGGCATTTTGGTTGCGTTGTCGGGCCGGCCCATCATGGCTATCGACGGTTCGGGTGTATTGGGCGCTTTGTCTTCGGGGAATGTGCTTGACCTGGTGTTGATCAGCGCCCTTATACAGGCTTTAGGCGAAGAACCCGGTTGGCGTGGCTTCATGTATGCCCATTTGCGCCGGTTAAGGGGGCCGCTGCGCAGCGCCTTGTTGCTGTTTCCTGTCTGGTTACTGTGGCATCTGCCGTTTTTTCTAAGCAGAACGGAATTTGGTCTTGCTCAGGCTGCTGGCTTCTCGGTCGGCATACTGTCCGCGGCCATTTGGTTGGCGCTAATTTGGGAAGCGTCGCGAAGCATTCTCATGGCGGTCATATGGCATACCATGGTCAATATCTGCCGAGGTATTGCGGCGGCAAGCTCCCCAAGTCTGTTCTTGGTCTTTAGCAATCTGGTATTAATCGGGGCTGTATTGATTGTCTTCTATTGGCTAGTGCAGGCGCGATACCGGCGTTCTGCAGTGGCCGACAACCCGCCTTGGTTACCGTAGTTACCGTGCTGGTGGGCGTGTTTGCTGATGAACAGCCAGTGCTTCCAGATGCCGCAGGTTTATGTGCATTTCGTAGGCGCGCGCCATGTCGGGCACAGGCTTTGGCACGTTGCGCCGTTCTATCCGGCGGCCCTGACTCAACTCACCGACGATATGGCCTTCAATGGCCAGTCTGAGGCCAACAAGGCAGGCATCCAAGCGTCGCGCACGATAGCAGCAGCCGCTTAAGTTTGGTGCCTCCGCAAAAAATCCCGCGGATGATTCATGCACGAAGATCTGCACCAGCATCGGCAATTCCTCTCGCTACAAGCCCGCGGCCAGGTGCCGCCACGGTATTTCGTCGTCGGCGCGCGCTAAGTTCAATGGCGATGGATAGGCATTGGCGCGGTGGCTTGCTTTGCTATAAACGAACGCCAGTGTGATATTAACATAATAAAAACAAATAATTAGCTTTACTACTTAAGAAAATTTCCCTACTGTTACTGGGAAATATTAATTCCAGAATTACTCCACAGTCCCATGATGGGCCCTAGGTAGGAAAGTGTCAGCAACAAACATCGGTCCATCACAGGGCTGCGCTCTAGCCGCTGGCACCGTCCTCGACGAGGGCGCTACCCAGCAAAACCGGCGCGGAGCTTCTGATCGGCGCCGCTACACCGTGGGTTCGTTCATCTATGGCGGCTTCCGCCCGCGCCGACGCGATTGCCGTCGTGCCGACGACCATCAGCGTGTTTTCCTGGACTGGCATGAACCACGAGTCCTGTGGTTGGTGCTTGCGATCTTGCTGATGAGTTGCACCGATGCGCTGCTGACCTTGAACATACTCGCGACCGGTGGCACCGAATTGAATGGCCTGATGGACTGGCTGATCCGCACCGACGTGGCAGTGTTCATCGCGGTCAAAATTGGCATCACGTCGATGGGCCTGATCACGCTGGCAGTGTTGGTTAAGCGGCGCATTCTCGGTCAGTTCTCCGTCATGCGCTTGCTCGAAGGCTTGTGCTGTGGCTATGCCTTGCTCGTGGTCTGGGAGATCTATCTACTGGCGAGCCATGTTCCCGCCATTTTTAGCTGAATAAGGCCAAGGCGCGCCATTTTTGGACTAGGGGCTTAGTGCGGTGATCGGTCGATTCTGGCCTAGCCTTCCGGCGTAAGCGTTTAGCGGGCTGAGTTGTCGCTTAGCGAACCAGTCGCATTTCAACGTCCTAACGCATCGGCTACACTAGCGCGCCTTTGGTGCCTGCCGTGGGTGCGGGCCTAGACGCAGAAGCTGCATTATTTAGAAATGGCTATGAGCCAGACCCTTGAGCATCGCTACGCCTGGTCCCCGTTGTTTGGTGGCAATGCGGTCTATGTAGAAGATCTCTACGAAAACTATTTGCGGGATCCAAAATCGGTGCCGGAGAACTGGCAGCGATTTTTCGCCGGGATTGGCGGCAGTGGCGACGAGGAATCACTTTCAGATCGCGATATTAGAGCGGCGCTCACCGCTCGGCGTGCAACGAATCTAGCGCGTGCTCAAACTCCTTTGCCGGCGGCGGCTGCCAACGAAAAGCAAGCTGCGGTGGCTCGCCTAATTCAGGTCTACTCCTTGCGTGGTCATCAGATTGCTAGCCTCGATCCCCTCAGGCTTGAGCAGCGTCGTACGCCGATTGTTCTACGGTTGGATTATTTGGGCCTCACGCAAGCGGATATGGATACCGAGTTTTTCACCGGTGGCTTAGCGGGCTCGGGGCAACAACGGCTGCCACTACGCGAGATACTGCGAATCCTGAAAACCGTCTATTGCGGTAATGTTGGCGCTGATTTCGCGCACTTGTCGCGCGGGCGCGAGCGTCGCTGGATTCGCGAGCGGCTCGAGCGGGGGATGTTGGGCGAGCTGTTTGCCGCCGATGAGTTGCGGACGATTTTAGAACAGCTGACCGCGGCTGAAGGGGTTGAACGTTATTTGCATACGAAATATGTGGGCCAAAAGCGTTTTTCTCTAGAAGGCGGCGACAGTCTGATTCCGATGCTTGATGATTTGATCCAACAGGGCGGAGCCTCGGGTGTCCAGGAGTGTGTCATTGGCATGGCTCATAGGGGTCGCATCAACGTGCTAGTCAACGTGCTCGGCAAGGCTCCCCAGGAATTGTTCACGGAATTTGAGGGCGCCTATGATCTAAACAGCATCACCGGATCGGGCGATGTTAAGTATCACCTCGGTTTTTCATCGGATATCCGCACGCCTGGGGATACCGTCCACGTCGCCTTGGCTTTCAATCCGTCTCACCTAGAGATCGTGAATCCAGTGGTGGAGGGTTCGGTGCGCGCGCGTCAAGAGCGGCGGGGAGATGATTCCGGCCAAGAAATTCTGCCGGTGCTTATACATGGAGATGCCGCTTTTGCAGGGCAGGGTGTGGTCCCTGAAACCTTCCAATTATCTCAGGCACGCGGCTTTAGTACCGGTGGTACTGTGCATATTGTCGTCAATAATCAGGTTGGTTTCACCACCAGTGATCCCCGCGATGCGCGCTCGACACCCTATTGCAGTGACGTGGCTAAGATGATCGAAGCACCAGTCTTTCATGTCAACGGCGACGATCCGGCAGCCTGCGTATTCGTCACCCGTCTGGCCGTGGAATACCGGCAGACATTTCATAAAGATGTGGTGATCGACTTGGTCTGTTACCGCCGGCACGGGCACAACGAAGCCGACGAACCCGCAGCAACACAACCGCGTATGTATCAAACCATAAAGCAGCACCCGACGGTGCGACAGATATTTACGCGGCAGTTGGTAGAGTCCGGATTAATTGATGCCACCGAGCCGGATGAAATGGTGGAACTCTACCGAGAGCGGCTAGACGCGGGTGAGCCGTTACCACAAGCGGTCGTTGGCAATGTCGGTAATGAGTTTACAGTGGATTGGACGCCGTACACGCGCAGCGACCCGGACCTCCACGTGAAAACTGCGATCGCAGCCGAAGAATGCGAGTCCCTCGGCCGGGCAATTACGCGCGTACCCAGAGGGTTTACCTTGCATCCGCGGGTGGCCCGCATTGTGACCGATCGCGAGCGCATGGCTGCCGGTGAGGTGCCCATGGACTGGGGCTTTGCCGAACTCATGGCCTACGGCAGTCTATTGCGAGAAGGTTACCGGGTACGCCTAACCGGCCAAGACAGTCGGCGCGGCACCTTTTTTCATCGTCACGCGGCCTTGTTTGATCAGCACACGGGCCGGTCCTACGTGCCGCTGGATGACATCGACAATCGCCGTGGCTCCTTTATTGTGACCGACTCACTGCTATCCGAAGAAGCCGTCATGGGCTTCGAGTATGGCTATGCAAGCACCGATCCAGAAACCTTGGTCATTTGGGAAGGTCAATTCGGCGACTTCGCCAACGGCGCGCAGGTGGTTATTGATCAGTTCATTACCTCAGGGGAGGCGAAGTGGGGTCGACTTTGCGGTCTCACGCTATTTTTGCCGCATGGCTATGAGGGTCAGGGTCCGGAACATTCGTCGGCTCGTCTAGAACGCTTTTTGCAACTTTGCGCGGAAAACAACGTGCAGGTCTGCGTACCGTCCACCCCCGCACAAACCTTCCACATGCTGCGGCGGCAAATGCTCCGACCGTTGCGTAAACCGTTGGTGGTCATGACGCCAAAAAGCTTATTGCGTCATCGTCTAGCCAGTTCACCGCTGCGGGATTTGCTGGAAGGCGGTTTTCAGACGGTGATTGGTGATATTGATGGGCCGGATCCCGCCCAGGTAGAGCGCGTGGTGTTCTGCAGTGGCAAAGTTTTCTATGACCTGCTAGAGGCGCGTCGAGCCAATCAAATTAGCGATGTGGCGGTGGTCCGGCTGGAGCAGCTGTATCCGTTTCCCGTGCGTGAATTTCGTGCCGCGTTAGCGAATTATCCGCAAACCAAGGAAGTTGTGTGGTGCCAAGAAGAACCGCAAAACCAGGGCGCTTGGTACCAAATCCGGCATCGACTCCAGGAGCCCTTAAGTCCGGAGCAGCAACTTTTTTACGCGGGCCGTCCGCACGCAGCGGCACCCGCGTCAGGCATTTTTAAACTGCATGTACAGCAACAGCAAGCGCTGGTGGAAGCGGCGCTGCGTATTGATCGCTAAGCGAGGAAATTTAAACCATGAGTGTGGAAGTAAAAGTTCCGCAGCTGCCCGAGTCGGTGGCGGATGCAACCTTAGTATCTTGGCACAAATCGCCGGGTGATATCGTTGCGCGCGATGAAAATTTGGTTGACCTCGAAACAGATAAAGTGGTTCTTGAGGTGCCGGCGCCGGTGGCCGGTAAGTTGGTCGACATTAAGCTAAACAACGGTGCGACTGTGACCGGTGGTGAACTTCTAGCAATACTGGAGCCCAGTGATGCTGCCACCACATCGCCGGCAGTATCGGGTGACACTAAGCTGGCGGTATCGGCAGCCGCTGCCGCGCCAGCCCGCGACACCGGTAGCGAAGGCAAGCTCAGCCCAGCAGTACGCAGGTTGCTGAAAGAGCATGATCTGGATCCCAGTGAGCTTACCGGGAGTGGGCAAGGCGGGCGTATCCTCAAGGCAGATGTGCTGGCCTATGTCGATCGAGGCGTGCGGCCTGAGCTCCAAGCGGAGCCAGCCACGACGCCAGAGCCTGTCGCAGCAACGATTTCTGGGGAACGGCGAGAACACCGCGTGGCGATGAGCCGGCTGCGATCCCGCATTGCAGAGCGCATGGTAGAAGCGCAACAAACCGCTGCCATGCTAACGACGTTTAACGAGGTTGATCTAAGCGAAGTGATCGCCTTGCGTAGCCGGTACAAGGAGAGTTTTGAAAAGAAGCATGAGATCAAGTTGGGGTTCATGTCGTTTTTTGTGCGTGCGAGTATCGAAGCTTTGCAACGATTTCCCGTCGTTAACGCCTCCGTGGAAGACGGTGACATTGTTTATCATGACTACTTTGACATCGGTATCGCTGTGTCAAGTGAGCGCGGCTTGCTTGTTCCCGTGTTGCGCAATGCTGACCAAATGAGTTTTGCGCAAATCGAGAAGGGCATTCGCGCCTACGGGCAAAAGGCCCGTGACGGGAATATTTCTATGGATGACCTGACTGGCGGTACCTTCACCATTACCAACGGTGGCGTTTTCGGTTCCATGTTATCAACGCCCATTTTGAACCCCCCGCAAAGCGGAATACTCGGCATGCACAAGATCGAACAGCGTGCCATGGTCGTCGATGGTGAGGTAGTGGCTCGGCCGATGATGTTCTTGGCCTTGACCTATGATCACCGAATCATCGACGGAAAAGAGGCGGTTCAATTCTTGGTCACTATAAAAGAATCACTAGAAGATCCAGGCCGCTTGCTGCTACAAGTTTAGGATTCACAGACCATTGCTTAGTCATGCCGTCACGTGCTTTACCGCGCGGCCTGCCGTGGGAGCTTAGAACATGAGTAGAAAATTTGACGTCGTGGTTATCGGCGCGGGGCCTGCGGGCTATGTCGCGGCGATCCGCGCAGCGCAACACGGACTCAATACCGCCTGCATTGACGCGTGGAAGAATCGGGATGCAAGCCCCGCCTTTGGCGGGACCTGCCTCAACGCGGGTTGTATACCGTCAAAAGCCTTGCTGGAGTCTTCAGAGCTATATCATCGTGCGAAGTCGGAGTTTTCCAATCATGGTATCGGCGTGGGCAAGCTTGATCTGAATTTAGATCAAATGCAGCGGCGCAAGGCGGATATTACCCGGCAACTCAGCGTTGGAATTCAAGCTTTGTTCAAGGCGAATAAAATAACGGGATTATTCGGTCGTGGCCGCCTATTGCCAGACAACAAGGTAGAGTTTCACCCCCACGAGGGCGATGCGGAGTTGCTCGAAGCTGAATACGTCGTCTTGGCCACAGGCTCTTCGCCCGTGGAACTAAAAGTCGCGCCATTTAGTGGCGAAGTGATTGTCGATTCTTGGGGCGCGTTGGAATTTCAACAAGTACCTGGGCGCTTGGGTGTTATTGGCGCAGGCGTTATCGGTTTGGAGCTCGGGAGTGTTTGGGCTCGGCTCGGGTCTAAGGTGACGATTTTGGAGGCTATGGACGATTTTTTGTACATGGCCGATGCGCAGATCGCGCGCGAAGCACAACGACAATTTAAGAAGCAAGGACTAGATATTCGTTTGGGTGCCAAAGTGCAAGGCAGCGAGCTCAGCGACGATGGTGTGTTGTTGAAGTATGACGACCAGCAGGGCGGCCATGAAATTGGCGTCGACAAAGTGATCGTCGCCGTCGGCCGGCGCCCCTATACGGAGAATTTGCTCGACCCCCTGGCGGGTGTGGATGTTGACGAGCGCGGATTCATCATCGTTGATGATGAATGTCGTACCACGGCTCTAAATGTTTACGCCATTGGGGATGTGGTCCGCGGCCCCATGCTGGCGCATAAGGGTTCGGAAGAGGGTGTTATGGTGGCCGATCTAATCGCCGGCGAAACAGCGGAAATGAATTATTCAGTCATTCCGTCGATCATCTATACGTCCCCGGAGATAGCCTGGGTAGGCCGGACGGAAAAAGAACTGCGTGACGCGGGCATCAATTTCAAATCGGGTAGCTTTAGCTTTGCGGCCAGCGGCCGTGCCAAAGCCATGGACCACGATTTCGGCATGGTGAAAATGCTGTCCGATGCGCAAACTGATCAAATCCTCGGCGTACACATCGTGGGTCCGTTGGCGGGCGAACTCATCGGTGAGGCAGTGCTTGCCATGGAGTTCGAAGCCTCCACCGAAGATCTGCAGCGGACGATCCATGGCCACCCGACGCTGACCGAAGCTTTGCATGAGGCAGCCCTATCCGTCGACCATCGCGCGATTCACGCGATTAATCGATAAGCGCTAAGCCGCCCTGGGAGCATTCTTGGGCCGCGCTGCTGCCTCGGTTATTATTCCCCGGTTGTTGCTGCGGAGCTTAGGGATGAGGTTCTTTCTGGGGCTGGCCGGATGGCTATTAGTCGCCACGCCATTGATGGCGGATGAAATTCGTTTGAGTTTTAACACCGACGCATTCCGCGTCGACTATTCACGGCCGTTTTCCGATCGTGCATTGCAATGGAATACGGGTTGGCTGCAGGATTCCGACGAAGGCACGGTGCTACATGCTGGCTTACATCTCACCGGCGAGATCGCGGAGGGCCCAAATCCCGTTCGCGGCGGCTTAGGCACGCGTCTGGTTTACACCAACGGTGACCGGTCAAAGCAAGATGGATTTGGACTGGCAGTGGGTGGCTTTTTCAAATACAACTTCCCTCGCTACGATCGCTTTTTTGTCGCTGGACATGCCTACTACGCACCGTCCGTGCTCAGCGTTGGCGAACTCGATAGCTACGCCGATATTGACCTGCGTGCGGGCTACAACGTGATGCGCAATGCTGATGCCTATGTCGGCGTCAGGCATGTCAAAGGTGACTATGATGACGCGGCGGATGTTAAGTATGATTCCGGTCTACACCTTGGCCTCGCATTGCGTTTCTAGTTTTATGCCGCGAGATTTTTTCTGATATGGCAGGCCACAGCAAATGGGCAAACATCCAACACCGCAAAGGTGCCCAGGACAAAAAGCGCGGTAAGCTTTTTACCAAGTTGATTAAGGAGATTACGGTCGCCAGCCGCGTGGGCGGTCCTGACGTCAACGCAAACCCGAGACTTCGTCTAGCTGTTGATAATGCCAAGTCGCAAAGTATGCCCAAGGACAATATCGAGCGTGCCATCAAGCGGGGCGCTGGCGAACTGGAGGGCGCGGACTATGAAGAAATTACTTACGAAGGCTACGGGCCCGGTGGGGTTGCCGTGTTGGTTAAATGTCTGACGGATAACCGCAATCGAACCGTGGCCGAGGTGCGTCATGCGTTCACTAAATTCGGCGGTAATCTGGGCGCCGATGGCAGTGTGGCTTACCTGTTTAATCATGTTGGGCTATTCAGTTTTCCGTCGGGTAGCGATGAAGACCAAATCATGGCCGTGGCCCTGGAGATCGGTGCGGAAGATGTGGTGACTAACGACGATGGCTCCGTGGACGTTTTGTGCTTACCCGGTGATTTCGAGCAAGTACGGGATGGTTTTAAAGCGGCCAAACTCGCCTGCGAATTGGCGGAAGTTACGCATCGAGCCTCTGTGTCGGCGAAGCTTGCAGAAAACGAAGCTCTCAGCATGATCAAATTGCTAGAAATGTTGGAGGATGCCGACGACGTGCAACATGTGTACTCCAATGCCGATATCAGCGAGGAGGTGCTGGCGCGTTTGTAAGCCAGCCGGTTCATTGACTACGAGTGTACGCATACTGGGCATAGACCCGGGCTCGCGCGTGACGGGCTACGGTATCGTCGATTGCGATGCGTCGCGCTCCCAATATATAGACAGCGGGTGTATCCGCGCCGGCGGCGGTGAGATGGTCGGTCGGCTGGAGCTGATCTTTGAGGAAATACGCAAACTCATTGCGCACTATTCGCCGGCGGAAGTCGCCATTGAAAATGTTTTTCTATCGCGTAACGCCGATAGCGCCCTGAAACTGGGCCAGGCGCGCGCTGCGGCCATTTGTGCCAGCTTTGGCAGCAGCGCAACGGTCCATGAGTATGCGGCCCGAGCCGTAAAGCAAGCGGTCGTGGGCCGCGGTGCGGCGGATAAGTCCCAGGTGGCGCATATGGTGCGCGCGTTGTTGAGCTTACGTCGGCCGGTCCTGGTGGACGAAGCTGATGCGCTCGCGGTGGCCTTATGTCATGCCCACCATCGATCTATGGCCGGCCGCTTAGATGCGGCGCTCAGTGTCACACAATGATCGGCTTTTTAAGGGGCAAGCTGCAGCACAAAGAGCCGCCGCTCTTATTGATCGACGTTCAGGGTGTTGGTTATGAAGTCGAGGCACCGTTGTCTACTATTTTCCAACTGCCCGCCCTCGGTCAGGATGTCCAGCTCTGGGCTCATTTGATTGTTCGGCAGGATCAGCAGACGCTGTACGGCTTTGCCACCGAGGCAGAGCGACAATTGTTCCGCAATTTGCTCAAAGTATCCGGCGTTGGGGCGAAGCTGGGCCTGACCATCTTGTCGGGTATCAGCGTCAGCGACTTTGCGCTGTGCGTGCAAAACGAAGACAAGGCGGCGCTCACGCGACTACCCGGGCTGGGGCGAAAAACCGCCGAGCGGCTCATTATTGAAATGCGTGACCGCGTTGCCGGCGGCGCGGACAGCAAGGTCGGGGCCACCGCCCCCAGCGCGGGGCCGGCCGGTTCGCGCAGCGAAGCCAATAATGCCTTGCTGTCGCTGGGCTATAAACCGGCCGAAGTCCGGCGAATGTTAGCGGCGGTTCCCAGTGATATCAGCACGACCGAAGAGATCTTACGCCACGTCCTGCGTTCAGCTGCGGGTTGATCTGCGGCACAATGGCAACATGAGCACTGAAGACCGACACCTGAGCCTCGACGCCATGCCGGATGAACCGGCGTTGGAGCGCGCTATACGCCCGCAAAAACTAACCGAATACGTGGGCCAGACGGCTGTAAAGCGACAGTTGCAAATTTTCATCAGCGCGGCTGCCCAACGTCAGGAAGCCCTCGATCACACGCTGATTTTTGGTCCCCCTGGTCTTGGGAAAACAACCTTGGCGCATATCATTGCCAATGAATTAGGTGTCAATCTGCGCCAAACCTCCGGTCCCGTGTTGGAGCGGCCGGGCGATCTAGCCGCCATGCTCACCAACCTGGAACCACGTGATGTGTTATTCGTTGACGAAATCCATCGCCTCAGCCCTGTGGTGGAAGAGGTTTTATACCCAGCCTTGGAAGACTTTCAGCTGGATATTGTCATCGGCGAGGGACCGGCGGCACGTTCCATTAAATTGGATTTACCGCCGTTTACCCTGGTGGGTGCCACCACCCGGGCCGGTCTGTTGACATCGCCCTTGCGGGATCGCTTCGGTATCGTGCAAAGGCTCGAATTCTACAATGTTGAAGAGCTCTATAGCATTGTGGCGCGCGCCGCCGATATTCTAAATACGCCCGTGGATCGCGCCGGGGCTTTGCAGATTGCCGGCAGGGCACGGGGCACGCCCCGCATTGCTAACCGGTTACTGCGGCGTGTCCGAGACTATGCGCAGGTCGAAGCGCAGGGGCGAATTGACCAAGCCGTCGCCGCGGCGGCCATGGACATGCTGGAAGTCGACCCCAGCGGATTCGATGTGATGGACCGACGGCTGTTGCTCACCATCATCGAGGCCTTTGACGGCGGGCCGGTGGGTATCGAGTCGTTGGCTGCTGCCATCGGTGAGGAACGGGGAACCATCGAAGACGTGTTAGAGCCTTTTCTAATTCAGCAGGGTTTTTTGCAGCGCACCGCGCGGGGACGGACCGCTACCCGCCGTGCCTATGAGCATTTTGGTCTGCCCATGCCAGGCGGGCAAACGTCCGGATCCCTATTCGAAACCGGCTAATGCGCGGTATTCCTGCGCCGGGGTCAAATTTTGTGTGGTGAGCTTGTCAGCGCTCCATTACTATTGGCGCCGTTGTTGTTGCATCCCTGATTGAGAATCTGCCGCCACGGCGGGATTTGTGTGTATGACTGAATGGCATGAGTGGCCGGTGCGTGTCTATTACGAAGACACCGACGCCGAGGGCGTGGTGTATTTCGCCAACTACCTGAAGTTCATGGAGCGTGGCCGTACCGAGTGGCTCCGCGCCCTGGGGGTGGAGCAAGACGAGCTGCGCGCTGAGCATGGCTTGTGTTTGACCATCGTGGCCACCGACGTGCAGTTTCGTCGTCCGGCCCTTTTCAACAATCAACTACTGGTGCGCAGTCGCCTCCTGGAGCGCGGCCGAGCCCGATTTAAGCTGGAGCAGCAGGTCGCACGCTTAGGCGAATCTGCTGCGCTGGTCAAAGCCACTTGCGTGGCTGCTTGCGTTGATGCCGAGTCTTTTCGGCCGCGTCGTATTCCTTACGGTCTGTTGCCCAGTCAGGCTCAGGCCCAATGAAATTCTAGGAAGCGGATTCCGTATGAACAACAATCTATCTTTGCTGCAGTTGGCCTTGGCGGCGAGCCCCGTGGTCAAGCTGGTGATGTTGCTGCTGTTGGCCGCATCGGTGGTGTCCTGGGGCATCATCCTGCGCAAGCGAGGTATTCTTCGCCGCGCCATGGCCGGCTCCGATTCCTTCGAATCGACGTTTTGGTCCGGCGGTGACTTGAGTGAGATTTATCGCGATGTGACCCAGAGCGGCAAACCACCCACGGATATGGCCGGCGTTTTTGAGGCGGGATTTCGCGCCTTTCGCCGGCTGACCCAACAAGCGGATTTAACGCCCGGCCAGGTGGTGGAGGGTGCGCAACGCGCTATGCGCGTGGCGCAAATGCGTGAGATGGACCGTCTCGAAGCCAGTTTGGCCACCCTGGCCACGGTGGGTTCCACCAGCCCTTACGTCGGCTTATTCGGCACGGTCTGGGGCATCATGAATTCCTTCACCGCCTTGGGCAACGTGCAGTCCGCCACCTTAGCCATGGTGGCGCCAGGTATCGCCGAAGCCCTGATCGCGACAGCCATGGGCTTGTTCGCCGCAATCCCCGCGGTGATTGCCTACAACCGCTATGCCGACAAGGTGAGTCGCTTGGAGGTTCGATACGATGGCTTTGCGGAAGAATTCGCCACCATCCTGGAACGGCATGCGCGCCGCCGCGTTGCCGTTGGACAAAACTGATGGCTAGGGTCAAAAAGCGCCGCCTCATGGGCGAAATCAATGTCGTGCCCTATATCGACGTGATGTTGGTGCTCCTGATCATTTTCATGATCACGGCGCCTTTGCTGACTCAAGGCATTGAAGTCGATCTGCCCAAAGCCGCCGCCGAGCCGCTTGAACCAGACGATGATCAACCCTTGATTCTGTCCGTGGATGCGCAAGGACAACTCTATTTAAACGTTGGCGACCGGGAAGACGAACCCATAGCCGCGGCCGAGGTAGCGCGCCGTGTGTCGGCGGTCATTCGTCAAAAACCCGCAACACCGGTGCTGGTTAAAGCCGATCAAGCCGTGAGCTATGGCCGTGTGGTGACAGCCATGGTGATCTTGCAGCAGGCCGGTGCGGCCAAACTCGGGTTTTTAACCGACCCAGCGGATATCGAACAGGCTTTGGAGAGTGCTGGCCAAACGGGCTAGCTGCATCAGCCTCCCGTCATGGCGGTCGGAACTCATGCAAACGGTGAATGGCGAAGTTTTTCGTTATCCGCATTGGCCCACCTGGTGCTGCTGGTGGCGTTGGCGATGAACTTCTCACTGTGGCCCTCGCAAAACAATCGACCCGTACGTCTGGCCATTGATGCGATGGTGGTGATGGACGACAAACCTCAGCGGGCACGGCAGGACGCGTTGGAGCGGGCCAAGGAAGAAGAGGCCAGGAAACGGCAAGCGGAAGAACGCGAGCGTGAGACCCAGCTGGAAAGGGAGCGTGTGGAGGCGGATCGCCGGCGACAAGAGCAAGAGGCCGTGCAACAGGCCGAGGAAAAACGGCGGCGTGAAGCCGCCGAGCAGGCCGAGGCGAAGCGTCAAGCGGCCGAGGAAAAACGGCGGGCAGCAGAGGCGGCAGCCGCAGAACGGGCAAAGGAACAAGCCAAGCAGCGCGAACGGGAAGTCGAACTGGAGCGCCAAAAGGCGGCCGAGGCGCGCCGGCGCGCCGAGCAGGAAGCTGAACTATTGGCGCAACTGGCGGCGGAAGAAGAGCGCGAAAATGCGGTTGCGGCGGGCTTGTTGGATCAATGGGTCGAAGTCATCCGTCAACGCGTTACCCGAAATTGGGTGCGGCCGGCGAGTGCCACCGCTGGTTTGCAATGTGAGGTTAGGGTGAATCAAATTCCGGGGGGCGAGGTGGTCGATGTGACCGTCGGCCGGTGCAACGGTGATGCCGCGGTGATTCGCTCTATTGAGAACGCCGTTCTGCGAGCGTCGCCTTTACCCCCGCCGCCCGATCCCAGCTTGTTCGAACGACGAATTATTTTTGATTTCAAACCGGAAGATTAATCACTATGCAGTTTTGCTCTGTCCAAAAAGTAATGTCGGCCGCTGTTGCGGTCCTTATCTGTTTGTTCGCCATGCCGGCGCAGAGCGAGTTGCGCATTGAAATCAGCGAGGGCGTGGATAAAGCGGTGCCTATTGCGGTAGTGCCCTTTGGCTGGGATCAAGCAGATAGCCCGCCCGTTGATGTCTCGAAGGTCGTCGCGGACGATTTGCAGCGCTCGGGACGATTCGCACCGATCCCGGTGAGCGATATGCTGCAACGACCAAGCCAGGGTGCGGACGTAGATTTTGAGGACTGGCGAATCTTGGGCGTCGAAGTCGTGGTTATCGGCCGACTAATCCCTGCCGGTGGTGATCGCTATACGATTCAATTTCAGGTTTTCGACGTTTTGCGTGGCCAGCAATTACTTGGGTACCGGCAACCAGCAAGGGCGAGCAACATGCGTGCCATGAGTCACCGGGTAGCCGATTTAATTTACGAAGAGCTCACGGGCATTCCTGGTATTTTTAGCACGCGGATCGCTTACGTGACCGTAGCCGGCGGCTTGGGCAACGAGTTGTATCGCCTAGTCGTGGCGGATGCTGACGGTGAAAATGCCCGTATTTTGGTGGAGAGCGCCGAACCCCTAATGTCCCCGGCCTGGTCGCCCGATGGTCGCAAACTGGCCTATGTGTCGTTTGAAAACAAGAATTCCGAGATTTACGTACAAACCTTGCGCTCGGGTGCGCGACAACGGGTTTCCGCGCGGGCCGGGGTCAATAGTTCACCCGCGTGGTCGCCCGACGGCCGAAAGCTGGCGCTAACCCTGTCGAAGCGTGATGGCAACCTGGACGTTTATACCTTGGATCTCGCAACGCAAGTCTTGCACAGGCTGACCACTCGGCCCTCCATCGACACCGAAGCGACCTGGTCAGCTGACGGGAAGAACATCTACTTCACCTCGGACCGGGGCGGTGCGCCGCAGATTTACCGAGTCGACGCTGATGGATCCGGCGGCGTCAAGCGGGTGACCTTTGAAGGCAAGTACAACGCCCGGCCCCGTTTAAGTCCCGATGGTAAGCAGCTGGCTGTGGTGCATATCGATGGCGGCAACTATAGAATTGCCCTGGTTGATGTTGCGCGCGGCTTTACTCAGGTGCTCACGGATGGACGCCTGGATGAGTCGCCAAGCTTCGCACCCAATGGCGAAACGCTGATCTATGCCACCCGGGCGCAAGGAAAGGGCGTGTTAGCCTCGGTTTCAGCGGATGGTCGGGTGAAGCAACGCATTTCTGCCCTGGACGGCGATGTGCGCGAACCTGCCTGGTCGGATCTCCCAAGGAATTGAATAAAAACAGTACTTTACTGTGTATATAGTATCTAATTTATACCTAATTGAGGGTTTAACTTCATGACGATTTTAAGAATGCTCGTATTGATGGCGATGCTGGCGATGCTGGCAGCTTGCGGCGGATCATCCAGCACCACACAGCCTGATGACGATCTTTTCGGCGAGTACGGGGACGGCGCGCCGGATCAGGGTGCCGACAGCTCGGGCATGGGCGATGACGGCTTTGCCGAAGGCAGCGAATTTAGCGATGCGGATGGTCGTATCATCGGCGGTCCCAGCGGCAGCCGGGATGATCGTCTGGTGTATTTCGACTATGACAAAGCAGATGTGCCCAACAAGTATTTGCCTTTGCTAGAAGCGCATGGCAGCTATCTCGCCGCCCAGCCCGATAGCCGATTACGCTTGGAGGGTCACGCCGACGAGCGTGGTAGCCGAGAATACAATATCGGCCTCGGTGAGCGGCGCGCACAGGCTGTGCGACAGATCTTATTGCTGCAGGGCGCCTCCGCGGCGCAGTTGAGCACGGTAAGCTATGGAGAAGAGCGGCCGGCGGTTTTAGGCTCTGACGAGGAAGCCCTGTCACTCAATCGACGCGTGGAATTAGTGTACGGTCAATAATTGGGTTCGAGGAGTTGGCCATGCGACGCACAATACCTTTGCTGATCTTGCCGCTAGCCATGGCCGGTTGCGCGATGATGGTGCCGCCTGAGCAAGACCCCGTGTTTATCAAGATGACGGAAATTGACGGTCGTCTCGTGCGGGTAGAACGGCTTGTGAACAACGAGGGTTTGATGAGCCTTCTGGCTCAACTGGAGGCCCTGGAGAAAGACACCCAAGCCCTGCGCAACGAACTGGAAACCCTGCAGTATGAAGTCAATCAAGCCGGGGACCGTCAGCGGCAGCTGTATCTAGACGTGGATCAACGGCTGCAGAACATCGAGCAAGCGGCGGTTCGCCAAGACCAAGCCAGTGTTTTGGAAGGCGGCTCCCTGGCGCCGGGTCAGTTGCCGGTGCCAGGCGGCACGGATCGCGCCAACTACCAGGCTGCCTTCGAACTGCTAAAGCAAGGCCGCTATGATCAGGCGGCGATCGGCCTCAAGCAATTCATGGTGGCTTTCCCCAACAGTGAATATTCCGACAACGCCCAGTATTGGCTGGCGGAGACGTACTATGTAACGCAAAAGTACGCCGAAGCAGTCCAGGCATTTTCCGTGGTCTTGGATCGTTACCCGGATTCGCGCAAGCTGCCGGATGCCTTATTAAAAATTGGTTTCTGCAATTACGAATTACAGCGCTACGATGCAGCCCGCCAAGCCCTGCGAACCGTGGCGTCTCAATATCCCGAGACCACCGCGGCGAGGCTGGCGAATCAACGCTTGGAACGCATGGGGGCAGAGAATCTGTAATTCTCGCCGCTGACGTTTGTGTCCAATATTCTCGATCGCGCCGATCGCCTGCGCGTCACGGAAATTTTCCATTCGCTCCAGGGCGAGTCTCGACCGGCGGGCTTGCCCACGACATTCGTTCGGCTCACGGGTTGTCCGCTGAGGTGTGGCTACTGCGACACGGCCTACGCTTTCCAGGGCGGCGAAAACAACAGTATCAGCGAGATTTTGGCGCGTGTGGCCGCCTTCGCCACCCGGCGGGTTTGCGTAACCGGCGGGGAACCCTTAGCCCAGCCAAATACGCAAGCGTTACTCGCGGAGCTTTGTGATGCGGGCTACGAGGTGTCCTTGGAAACCAGTGGCGCCCTGGCGGTGGGCAAAGTCGATGCCCGTGTGACCGTTGTCATGGATATCAAGACGCCCGGTTCGGGAGAAAGCGCGCGTAACCGGTGGGAGAATCTCGACCTACTGAAACCCACCGACCAACTCAAGTTTGTGATCTGCGATGAAGCGGACTATTTGTGGTCGCGTGAGCAGCTTGGCGAACACAAACTCACCGAGCGCCTGGCCGTGTTGTTTTCGCCGGCATGGGGCCAGTTGGAGGCTCGCGATTTGGCGGAGTGGATTCTTCGTGACAACTTAGAGGTACGATTTCAATTGCAATTGCATAAACTATTGTGGGGCGATGTTCCGGGCCGTTGAGGGAATGAGAAGCTAGTGGCAAAGGCTGTGGTATTGCTGTCCGGCGGCATGGACTCGGCAACTTGTCTCGCCCTGGCCCTGGCTGCCGAATTGGATTGCCATAGCTTGAGCTTCGACTATGGCCAACGCCATGCCGCGGAACTGCACGCCGCGAAGCGTCTCGCGAGTGAACTAGGCGTGCAGAGCCATCGTGAGCTGCGGGTTGATCTTGGTGCCCTAGGCGGTTCAGCCTTGACCGATCGAAATTTATCAGTACCTAAAGGCGCGAGTTCCGGTATCCCGATTACTTACGTACCAGCGCGCAACACCGTGTTCCTGTCCTTCGGCTTGGCCCTAGCGGAAGTCATGGAGGCAGACTACCTCTATTGTGGCGTGAATGCCGTGGACTATTCCGGCTATCCGGATTGTCGCCCGGAATTCATAGCGGCGTTTCAGTCCCTGGCCCAGTTGGCCACGCGCCGGGCCGTGGAAGGTCAGCCCGTTGAAATTCGCACACCTTTGATCAATCTGAGTAAAGCCGAGATTATTCGCCAAGGTCATGCCTTGGGCGTCAACTACGCCAACACCGTATCTTGCTACCAAGCCGATGGCCAAGGCAAAGCCTGCGGCCGCTGTGATGCCTGTCGCCTGCGCAGCGCAGGCTTTGCCGGCGCCGGTATGACAGATCCGACGCTTTATCAAACAAGCTGATTGGTGACTCGGCCGCCATCGGGTATCATCGCGCCACCCCCGCGGGTGATGAAGGCGCAAAACATTCACCCCGCTTCATTTTGGGTTTCAATTCCTGTGTTTGGGCCGTTAGCTCAGTTGGTAGAGCAGTGGACTTTTAATCCATTGGTCGTAGGTTCGAATCCTACACGGCCCACCATTTTTCATCCGGTGCTAATCGGTCACAGGGTTTACGCTCTATAGGTTTTCCGACCCGGGTTCCTGCAGCCCATCTGTGGATCATGATGGATCATCGACTTGCAGATGAAATCCATTTTGCCGGCTGTCACGCCATACCCAGGGCGCGACCCGCTGGACGACGGGAAGGCTCCAAATCCCGATTCTGGCCGCCCGCGCTTGAGTTTCAGCCGCCAGTAGATTTTTGTCGCCAAGGTACTGCCGATCGACCCAAACTGCGCCCTGACGAACCAATGCTGCGGAAACATCGACTTCACCTAGGAATACTCGGCCCACGGTGGATCCTGCCTCGGACGCGCCTTCGACTTGCACGACGACGAACCGGTGGAGTAAAAGCTTGGTCAAGGCCCGCTTGGCCTGTTTTGCGTAGTGCTGTCGGTACTCTGGCGCATCGATGCCCGCGATTCGAATTTCACGCTCGCGCTCATTGGAATCCATGAGCACAAGCGTGTCGCCCTCGAGGATTTTCGTCACCTGTCCGGAAATTTGCGTGCCGACCTGTGACGGACTCGGGGTGGCCAATCCGGCTGGCTGTCGCTGTTGAGACGGCGCGCTGTTCGGCGTTATCAACACAGCCAGCAATACAACGAGTGCCGGAACACGTGGCAAGCCACGCCAAACCGTCTTAGTCTCGGTGAACACCTAATTCTCCCAGCAAATTGCGCCAGTCAACTTTATTGTGAGGATAATGTCCCAGGTCACTGATATATAAGTAATTGCATCACAAATCGCGGTTCCTAAGGCGCGGGCTAGCGAATTTTCAGCCGGAAGGGATGTCCTCCTGGGGGTCCCTTGGTCGACCCGGTCAGACCACCGCGCATCGCCGTGCATTGCTGCAGCTTCGCGGAGATTGATCGCGGCAATCCTTCGGTCCCCGTGGGGCAGACCGGGACAGCCGACACGGTAATCGCTGTGCTGGCTCGCTAAATTGGCGAACATGGGATCTCTTCGCCAACGAGTGCAGAAAGGTGCTAGCTGGATGCTGCTCTTCAAGCTCTTGGAGCGCACGCTTAGCTTGGTCAGCACCGTTGTGCTCGCGCGGCTGCTGGTGCCAAGCGACTTCGGCTTGGTGGCCATGGCGACGGTCATTATCGCTTTTCTCGAGCTGATGCAGGCTTTTGGATTCGACATGGCCTTGATCCAGAATCAAAAGGCCGAGCGTCAGCACTACGACACGGTTTGGACTTTCAAAGTTTTTTTCGGACTGGCCATGGCCGCCGGCATGGCCGCATTGGCCTATCCAGCTGCGCAATTCTATAACGAACCGAGAATTATCCCGGTAATGCTCGTCCTCGGTGTGGGCCTATTTATTCAGGGATTCGAAAACGTTGGCATTGTTGCCTTTCGCAAAGAGCTGTCGTTTGAGCGTGAGTTTCGCTTCATGTTTGCCCGGAAGCTGGGCGCTTTTGTCGTGACCGTGGCGGCCGCCTACTATTTGCGCAGTTATTGGGCGCTGATCTTGGGTATAGTCTTTGGTAACACACTCGGGGTGGTGTATAGCTATCAGCTACACCCTTACCGGCCCCGATTTACCTTGGCGGCGGCCAGTGAACTTTTCAGCTTTTCAAAATGGATACTGATCAATAACGGTTTGAGTTTTTTCTATCGTCGTTCTTCAAGTTTGCTAATCGGCCGGCTTGGGGGCGCGGACTCATTAGGAATATTTACGCTCAGCAGCGAAATCGGTGCCATGCCGACGGCGGAGCTGATTGCACCGATTAACAGAGCAGTCTTTCCGGGTTACGCAAAGTTAGCAACGAATTTAGCGAAGCTGCGCGAGGCCTATTTGCGGGTGACAGGCTTAGTCATCGTCATTGCAATTCCTGCTGCCGTGGGCTTGTCCGTGATCGCCGAACCATTGGTCTTGACCCTGTTGGGAGATAAGTGGCGTGCGGCCAGTCCGATCATTTCTCTGCTCGCCATGGCTTCGGCGATTCGGGTATTTCAAACTAATACTTACTATATACATCTTAGCCTAGATACGGTGAAGTATTTCGTACGCGTAACCGCGGTCAGTACTGTCTTGTTGTTACCCACGCTGGGTTTCTGCACGCTTCGCTGGGGCGTGGAAGGTGCCGCCTGGGCCTATTTGGTCGTCACGATTTGTACTGCGCCACTGTACAGTTCGGCGGTGAGGGGGGTCTTGGCGCTTAAGTTCATGCCGCTACTCGCCATCGCATGGCGGCCGTTGCTGGCGAGTGGCGTTATGTATATATCGGTCAATTGGCTGTTAAATCTCAACGCGGCAAATTCCCAAGGTGATCTATTAGGCTTGCTCCAGCTGATACTCTTTGGCGTGCTGAGCTATCTAGCGGTGCTGGGAATACTCTGGGTTTTCTCAGGTCGGCCGGAAGGGCCTGAGGCCTATGTCGTTAACACGCTGCGTATCGATCGCGGGCGAGCAGGCGCGTCCGGGTTGGATCTTCGCTACTGAGATGGCTTGTATAATGCATCGCCGAGCCCGTCATCGCCGCGACTCTGCCGGGCTTTTTCGATTGATCATTCGTGCTAACCGAGTTTCTTGCCCATGAGTTCTGCGCAGCCAATATTTCCGGACCTGGGGCTCTCTGATGCGCCAAGGATTGGCATCTTTGGTCACTATGGCAACGAAAACCTAGGCGACGAGGCCATTATTGAGGCGGTTATCCGGCAGATAAAACGTCGCTCGCCGGCGGCTAGTCTAATCGGGTTCTCCATCAACCCACTAGACACGGCGGAAAGATTCGAGATACCGGCCTACCCAATTAGGCGTGGTCTTGACCGTAGCCGTCCCTCCGAAACTCAATCAAGAGTGGCGCATCGGCCCAGCAATACCAGTACCAATGAACAAAAAAGCTTGAAAAGCCAACTCAAGCGTATTCCGGTACTCCGTTCACTGATCAAATTCGTGGGGCTTGGCATCAGCGGTATGAAGAAACTTGCCGCCGAGACAAATTTTCTTTGGGTATCAAGGCGGCGGCTACAGGACATTGATTGCTTGATGATCACCGGTTCGAATCAATTTTTAGACAACTTTGGCGGTCCATGGGGATTTCCCTACACGTTGTTTAAATGGGCGTGGCTGGCGCGGCTGGTTGGAACTCCTGTGATTTACGTCAGCGTCGGCGCCGGCCCCATCAGTGCGCCCTTGAGCTATCGGTTAATTCGCTGGGCCTTGGCGCCGGCCCAGTATGTCTCGTTGCGGGATGATCCGTCCTTAGCGCTGCTGCGGGATCACGGCTATCAAGGCAGGGCCAGCGTATATCCCGATCTCGCATTCAGTTTGCCGGATCGCCAGGAAGACAAGCCATTGCCCCAGGGGCAGCGGCCGGTGGTGGGAATAAATCCGATGCCAGTTTACGACCGACGCTACTGGTGTGTACACGATGATAAATTGTACGCACGCTATGTACGTGAAATGGCATTATTTACGAAAGGGTTATTGGATCAGAAATATCCCTGCTTCCTGTGGTCAACACAACCGCGCGATGAGTTGGTCATCGTCGATATTTTGAATCACCTAGAAAATAGTCTCGAGCAAGATATTGATCGCGAAGCCATGACGCGTATGCCGCGTACCGTCGCCGATCTGGTACTGATGCTGGGCGAGATGGATATTGCGGTGCCTACTCGGTTTCATGGCGTTGTTCTGTCGCTTTGGAACGGCACGCCAACTCTTTCGGTTTGCTACCACCGCAAACAGCGCGATCTCATGGAGGACATGGGGCAGGGGAGACATGCCGTAACTTTCGAAACGCTAGACGCACAAGAGTTACTGACAAGATTTTCAGCCCTAGCCGAGGATTTGCCCGCGGCCAAGGCGCAAATCGCGGCATCCAATGCGGCTTACGAGCAAGCACTGGATCAACAATACGACGGACTGCTGGGCACTACTGCTCCGCACCATCAACATTCCGCGTCGGCTGAGGATCTATTAGATTCATCGTCTCAGCATGCATCGTAGCCGCCGATTATATTTTTTAAACAGCTATTATTTTAGAGAAAAGCAATGCGAGTATTAGTCACAGGTCATAAAGGTTATATCGGCACCGTGATGGTGCCTATGATTCAAGCGGCGGGGCATGAGGTCATCGGTCTTGATTCGGATCTCTATCGAAACAGTACTTATGGCGAATTGGTGCAAGACTTTCGAGAGATCATCAAAGATGTCCGTGATATCGAGAAAGATGATTTGACGGGCATTGATGCCATCGTTCATCTTGCCGGTCTATCCAATGATTTATTGGGCGATTTAAATCCTGAGCTGACCTACGACATTAATCACAAAGCCTCGGTTCGTTTAGCCTCGATGGCGAAGGACTTGGGTATTCGTCGCTATATATTTGCTTCCTCTTGCAGCAATTATGGGGCGGCGGGCGATGACATGCAGACTGAAAGCGCGGAGTTGCACCCGGTAACGGCCTATGCCAAATCCAAAGTTCTGGTAGAGCGTGATGTGCGCGAACTTGCCAGCGATGACTTCACACCGACCTTCATGCGTAATGCCACGGCCTACGGCATGTCGCCGCGCATTCGCTTTGATGTGGTGCTTAACAATCTAACGGCTTGGGCATACACCACCGGTCAGGTCTATTTGAAGAGTGATGGCAGCCCATGGCGGCCGCTGGTGCATATTGAAGATATCAGCCGGGCGGTGATCGCCGCGCTGGCCGCACCCCGCGAGAAAATCCATAATGAGTCGTTCAACGTGGGTTTGAATACCGAGAATTACCGGATCCGAGAGTTGGCGGAATTTGTTCGCGAGACAGTGCCGAATTGCGAAGTTGCCTTCGCGGATGGGGCCGAGCCTGACAAGCGCAATTATCGCGTAAATTTTGGCAAGTACGCAGCTACTTTTCCGGACTTTCCCTTGCAGTGGAGTGCCAAGGCCGGTGCCGAGGATATCTATCAATCTTATCGCCGTATTGGTCTGAACAAGGATGACTACGAAGGTCCAAAATACAAGCGAATCGCGCAGCTTAAGACTCTACTGGCAAGCGGCGAATTGGATAAGAATCTCCGCTGGACGCGCTGATTTCTGCCGTGAAATTTACGCCAACAAAAGTTGCGGGTGCCTTCGCGATAGCACCGGAGCCAATCGCCGATGATCGGGGCTTTTTTTCGCGCTTGTGGTGTGAGCGGGAGCTTGCTGATCAGGGTCTGATTACGAAAATCCGGCAAACCAACGTCGGCTTCAGTGTTCGTCAAGGCACGCTGCGTGGTTTGCACTATCAAAAAACGCCGCACCGCGAGGTAAAACTCTTGCGCTGCACCCGCGGCTGGGTTTTTGACGTCGTTGTCGATTTACGTCCAGAGTCCAGCACTTATTTGCAGTGGGCGGGGGTTGAATTGAGTGCCGACAACCATGTGGCTCTATATGTTCCCGAGGGTTGCGCGACTGGCTATCTAACGCTGACCGATGATGCCGAGGTTTACTATCACACATCGGAGTTTTTTGCCCCGGATTCGGCCACGGGCGTGCGCTGGGATGATCCGACCTTTGCCATCGACTGGCCCGCGAAACCAGTAGTTGTTTCGCCGCAGGATCAACAATGGCCGAACTTCTCGATGGATAGCTAACCCTAGGGAGAACATTTGTGATTATTGTCGATCGTGAACTAGCCGCCCGAGCTGACGCGGGTAACCCAATCCGTTTGGCCGTGGTTGGTGGCGGCTATAGCGCTAGAAACATTGCTCACCAAGTTCACCATTCCTTTCCGGGCGTGCGCGTTGTCGCCATTGCAAATCGCACTTTAGCCAATGCGCGCGACGCCTATAATTTTGCCGGCATTGAGTATATCCGCGAAGTGGAATCCGTCGCGGCTTTAGAGCAGGCCATCTCCGCTGGCGTGCCCGCGATTTGCCAAGACCCCGAGCTGGTCTGTAAAGCCGGCAATATAGAGGCGATTATTGAAGCCACTGGCACCATTGAGCCTGGGGCTGCCACGGCGCTGCAAGCACTCAAGCAGGGCAAGCACACGATCCTGATGAATGTTGAGCTGGACGCGACATTAGGCCCCATCCTGAAAACCTATGCGGATGCTGCCGGCGTCATTCTGTCCAATAGCGACGGTGATGAACCCGGCGTGGCGATGAACATGCTTCGCTTCGTGCGTTCTATTGGCTTGCGCCCGGTGGTCGCGGGCAACCTTAAAGGACTATACGATCCCTATCGTACGCCTGAAACACAAAAAGGGTTTGCCGAGGCGAACAAGCAAAAAGCCACGGCCATGACGTCTTTTGCCGATGGCACCAAGCTGTCTATGGAACTCACCGTTTTGGCAAACGCGACGGGCTTTAAGGTTGGTCGTCGCGGTATGTATGGGCCGAATCTGGATCACGTCAATGACAGCCCCGCCTATTATCGCGACCGCTTACTCGAGGGCGGGATGGTGGATTATTTGTGCGGTGCCGCACCTTCAAACGGTGCTTTTGTGCTGGGCCATACCGAGGACCCCGTCAAACAGGCCTACTTAAAGTACTTGAAGATGGGCGAAGGACCGCTCTATGCACTCTATACCCCCTTTCATCTACCGCAGCTAGAAATACCACTAACCGTTGCGCGGGCCGTCTTGCTGGCCGATGCTACGATTACCCCATTAGGTGCGCCGGCTTGTGATGCGATTTGTATCGCCAAACAGGATCTTAAACCTGGCGATCGATTGGACGGCATTGGTGGCTTTGCGGCCTACACCTTGATCGAAAATTATGACACCGCCCGGCGCGAAAATGCCTTGCCCATGGGAGTCGCCGAGGATTGCATCATCCGGCGACCCGTGGCAAAGGACGTGATGATCACCTATGCCGATGTTGAATTGCCGGCGGGGCGTGTTTGCGATCAATTACGTGCAGAGCAAAGTAAAAAGTTCGGGGCGTGACGCTCTTACAACAAGCATCAATCACCCACAAGGCGATAGGTAATTCTCATCGACAGTTGCCCCGCAAAAAGCGTCAATGAATTCATCCAACTGGGCTGCCGCTTTAGCAACGTCGCCCTCGAAGGCAAGGCCCATAATGATCAGCGAACTGGTGGATCGCTCGCGTCTTGGCAATTGAGTCAGTTCTTGTAACTTCGCAACTTCCGGTTGCAGTACCGCGGTCCCGTCCAGCAGGTACCAATAGCGTAACAATCGCTTGTTCAGGCCGGCCCGTATTTCCAGCTCTTCGTAACGCAGGCTGCTATTCGCCCGCTGACCGCGCTGCTGCTCGTAGGCGGTCCAGCGATCACCATCGAATAAACGGTTTCGTGCATTGACCAGCTCGGCCCCGTCGGCCTGATGACCGTAGATGACGACGAACACGTCCACATCCGCGTAGCGCCCTGCCAACAGCCGATGAGGCTTCAGATAGAGGGGCTGCCAGCTATCATCTGCATCACCCGGCCCGGACCAATGGCCGGTTAGTGTTGGCAGAGTGGGCGATGGTCCGAGTGGACGTTGCGTAAGACGGTCTTGTAAACGCGCGTGAGCGATGGAAGCACACAATAGGAGAACAATAAAAGCAATGGCGGCGAGCAAATCTGTTCGCTGGCCAAGCTCAGTTTGCGCAACAAAAGGCAGTGGCTTATAGCCGGCCATAATGAGCTTGTCGGCATATCGGACCGCCAGCAAGGCCATGATAAAAAATAATGCGGAGAAAAATATCTGGCCAATGAGTATGTGGTCTGCCACCAAGCGCATATCACTCAAGTGGCCGATGAGCACGATAATATAAGCGCGTAGGCCATTACCGATCAGGGGCACGATCACGGCGAAAAATATGAGCACGACACGACGCCACCAACTATCAAATAGTGCGCCGGCCATAAAAAATCCCAGGGCTAAGGAGGCGAGTAAGAACCGCACACCGCTACAAGCCTCCACGATGGCAAAGTCGCCCGCGGGAATACTGAATTGCATCGCGTCTCGATAAATGGGTATGCCCGATAACTTTACCGCCGCGACGGTAAAATCAGCCGTCCAACTCATCAAGCGCGGCACCAAGAACTGACCTTCGGGTACCAAAAACAATAGAAAGGCCAAGGGCCAAGCGAAATGCCAGGCTGTGCGATGGCCGAGTGTTAGCCAAAAAGCAATAATGACAAGCATTACCACAGACAATTGAGCCGCGGCCTGTATACCGGCGAGACGACCAGCGAGCCACAAGCAGAGAACCGCCAGCGCGGGCAGCAACATTATCCAAGCTGGACGGTGTGAATTACCGGGAATACTGCCGAGTCGCTGCCAAGCCAAAAATGCCGCGCCGGGCAAAACCAAGAACCCATACGAAAACGTCGCCGAGGTCGACCACTGATAGACCATTGCAGCGATGTCTAGCCGAAACACCCATCCAATGACGGCCCAACAGCTGAGCAGCATGAGCAGAGTGCTCATCGGCGCAATCCCGGCTCGCTGGGAAGCCTGGTTTTCTTGCTTGCTGTCGGCTTTCACAGCCGTGACAGTGCCTCGCGTGCTTGTTGCCGCCCCGGAAATGCGACGTCGGCATCAACCAGCGCCTCCAATCGCTTGCGGGCGATATCCGTTGCGCCGGTCTTGGCGTAGGCCAATGCGAGATGCAGACCGATTTCCGGGTTGTCAGGATCTAGCTCGACGGCCATCTGTAAGGTTTCTAGTCCGCGCTCGGCTTGACCAAGTTGTACCTGTGCCCAGCCCAAAGTGTCCATTACCGATGCATTGTCGGGCGCCAGATCGACGGCCCGCTGACCCACCTCGACACCCCGGGAATCTTCCAGTTCGGTGTAGATCCAGGCTAGATTGTTTAGCGCCCCGACATGTTGTCCGTCTTGTGCAATGACGCGCTCGTAGTAGTCGCGACTGCGTTCAAAATCGCCCACGGCCAATGAGATTTGCCCAATGGCGTGCAGGCTCGGTAGGTCATTGGGATTGTTTTTGATCCAGGCCTCGAGCAGCTCGGTGGGATTATCCATGCCGCCTCTAGCCCGTGCTTCAGCGGCGCCGACGGCTGCTTGGGGTTCAGCTTTCAGTTGGTAAGATTTGGCGTAAGCCGCCGCCGCTTCGGGATAAGAGCGTTTTTGCATCAGCCACCCGGCCAACAAGTTCTGCGCCCACACTTCATTGGGATAGGCCGCGGCAAGCCGGTGCGCTTCCGCGTCCGCTTTTTCGAAATCGCCTTTTTGTATATAGGAACTCACGAGGGTCAGACCACGAATTTGTGGCGCAGCAGTCTCGTCGAGGCTTTCTAGTAACAATATTGCCTCGTCGGTGCGCGACGCGCGCAGATAGGCCAAGGCTTGGCCGACCGCAAAGCGCCAGTCGCCGGGATACTGCTCGGCACCGGCACCAAACAATTCCAAAGCGCGATCGGAGTTGCCCGCCTGCAAATGGGCCTGACCAGCCAAGGCAAGAAAGCCCGCCTGGCCTTCAGTCAACTCAGCCCGATCGGGATCGATCAGGTCCAATGCCTTTTCAGGTTGATTTTGCCGCAGGCGAACAACGGCCAGCAGACTGCGGGCGACTTGATCACGAGCGTCTGTGCTGATGGCGGATTTTAGATAGAGCTCAGCAAGATGCAGTTCGCCCTTTAGTGCATAGATGGATCCTAACAAGCGTTGCGCCGGTGCATGGTTTTCCCGGTCTGCCAAAATTGCCTGGAGAAGCTTCTGTGCTTCGCGAAAATTTCCTTGCTGAGAAGCGAGCTGCGCCTGCAAATAGCGAACATTGAGTTCTGCACCGGCGCGGTCCGCAGCTGCATTGATAGTCGCGCCGGCAGCCGCAAGATCACCCTCGACCAACTGGATCTCAGCCAAAGCAGCCATAGCTGCGACCCAGATGGGCTGATCATAGCTTTGATCCGCAATTTCCGCAGCCTGGGTCAGCGTTTTCTTGGCCGCGTCCGGATCGTCGTTACCAAATTCTCTGCGGCCGCGAAGCACTAAAGCGGGCGCAAAGTCCGCCTGGCGTGCCAAGGCTTGCCGGATGAGTTCATCGGCTTCGTCTCGCCGGCCCATAAACAGCAACAGCTGTGCCAGGTCGGTGTAAATAATGAGCTGCTCGGGATCGGCGGCGATGGCAGCGCGGAAGGATTGTTCCGCCAGGAGAAGCTTGCCCAAGCTGCGCTGGGCATAAGCACGCAGGCTGAGCAGCTTCCAGGCTTCGACATCATCCGGCAGGGGTTCGGTCTGGTCTAAAATGTCTTGAAACTTGCGTGTTTCCAGCTGCGAGCGCAGCCAGTTAAAGCGGAAAGCTGCTGGATCTGCGCCTTTTTGGACCGCGGAGCGAAAGAAGCGCTCGGCACTTCGATAGTCATCCACTGAAGAATACAACTCACCCAGCCGCACCAAAGCGTCGGTGTTATCGGCGTCGCGCTCTAGCGCATTGCGCAGATAGATCACCGCACGCCGCTGATCGCCAGCCTCGATGGCATCTTCTGCTTTGGCAATGAATTCGTCGGCGGATTGAGGGCCGCAGGCAACGAGTATTGCGCTGGTCGCCAATAGAATACACATGGTAGCTATTGGCGATCTGTGGCTTCTAAAATGCATTTTTCGTCCGGCTCCAAAAATGTAGGTCTCTGCCTGTCCAGATAGGCCTAGAATAAGCATATGATGGGCGGCTCGTCGACCGACTGGCCCGGAACGATGTCAACGGCCTCGTCTGGAATAGATAAAGCCGCCAAAGCAGGCGGCTTTATTTAAATCTCAGCAGCTGCGCGCCACAGGCGCGCTAATCAGAAGCCGTACACCGCGGATATAGTGCTTGCCCAAACTGAATCCGTATCGGCAACATCAAACCATTGAAACTCCAATCGCAGACCAAGCTTGTCCGTGGCTTGGAAACTGCCGCCAAAACCCCAGGTCAAATCGTTGTCGTCACGGCTGATTCGCAGCAAGTTTTCCGGCGGGCCACCGATAATCGGGCGGCCGGGAGCCGTTACCACATCATCCTGTGCGGTGATTTCTTGCTCCCAGAAGAAAACGCCGACTTTGGCAAACAGCTCCAAACGTTCCGCGATGGGCAACAAACCGAGGACCTCGACCGTCCACCCGTCGATGGGTGAATCGATCGTCCACGGGTTACCCCTGTTGCTGAGCTGAGGAAAGCCATCCCCCGGCTCTGGTCCACAACCATTTAGCGAGTTTACGAAACAGGCCGTGACTTCAGCCTCGCCCAGATCCACATAGGCGGCTTCGACCGCTAGGTAGTCCAAAATCTGGTAACCGCCAAATGCTTTAAAGGCGAACGCGCCAGCACCAAAACCAGCGGTATCGATTGGGTCACCGGACGGGGGCAAAAGACCGTTCTCGGCGAGCTCGAATTCCACGCGTCCACCGCCGGCTCCCAGCCCAGCGTAGAAGCCGTTTTCGGCATAGGACGTTGCCGACGTTAGTAGCGTGGCGGCGGCGAGCAGGCGAATAAATCTCTTCATTATAAATAGACTCCACATGACCGGGCGTTGCCGCCTAGATCTTGGTTCTTGCTAGAAAGTTCTAGTTATCCTTGGAAGCCGAGCCAAGCTCAGCGGTTTCCCCATTCATCCCATCGGACTATAGCCGAACAGGTCGATGTCACGCTACATCGGCGCGGCGATGTGGCCCGACCACGGCAGACTTCCCCGGTTGCCTAATTTGGGTTATTGTCCCGAGCTGTAAAGTCGTTGCTTTATTGATGCTGGTGCGGAGTTCGGTCGGCCCGTTGATCGCGAGCCGATGCCGTGCTGCGACAAACTAAATTTTTCAATGTCATTGCTGTGTTTGGCAACACGTGATCACCAATGACGGCCAACATGGTTCGTGGAGAAGGGGTTATTCAATGTCCAGACTGAAGGGTTCCGTCGGTCTATTTATCGCTGGCACACTCGCCTTGCCGGTACTAACGTCCGTGCCGGTGACAGCTTGGGCGCAAATCGATGAAATCGTTGTCACCACCCGCAAGAAAACGGAAAGTTTGCAGGACGTGCCGCTCGCAATCGATGCCATCACCAGCGACCAGATCGAACGACTAGGCATCAGCGATCTCGCCGACGTCGTCAAACTCACGCCCAGTGTGCAGTTCGACAACTCCTTTGGCCCATCGGACACGCGAATTACCATCCGCGGGCTTTCCAATACGCGCGGTCGTTCCAATGTTGCTTTTCTTGTTGACGGTATCGACGTGACGACAGAAAACCTGGTTACCGCGGGTTCGGGCCTGTTGGCGAACAGACGCCTGCTGAATGATGTCGAGCGGATTGAAGTGGTTAAAGGTCCTCAGAGCGCCTTATTTGGCCGGGCAGCATTCGCGGGCGCGATCAGTTATACCAGCAAGGAACCAGGCCCCGAGTTAGAAGGCGCTTTGGGCGCTGATTATGGCGAGGACGGCCAGCGCCAGGTCAACTTTTCCTTGGGCGGTCCTGTAAAGGGTATGGAAGAAACGCTAGGACTGCGCGTCTCCGGCGTTTGGTGGGATGAGAAAGGGCGTTTCACGAATACTGTTTCGGGTGGTGAAGTTGGCGGTACTGAAGGCTTTGGCGCCGCGTTAACCGGCGTATTCACGCCGTCGGATGAGATCAAGGTCAAGGCTCGCGTGGAATATTCTGATGAGCAGTATCAACCCCGGGCGGTAGGTCGCATCGGTGGCGGACTACCCAGAGAACTCGTGGCGACTGCGGATGGCAGTCAGGACAACACCTGGCTAAACGTTACCTATGCGCCGGATGGCATGTCGCGTGTGACGGCGGACACTGATGGTGATGGCTTTCCCGATCTAAATCCCAACAATACCTATACCTGCCAGCCCGGTAACGATTTCAAGTTGTTTCCCGTCAGCGCCCTGAACGCAGATTTCGGTGTGGGGCAGGGCTTTGGTTTCACCTCCTTAGGGTTGGCCGATTTCGGTCCAGGGTTTTGCATCCCATCCACCTTCGGCAATGCCGATAATATCGTCATTGCCCAGAGTGAGGATCCCTATACCGGTGAAGACTACGTCGGTACTGATCAGCAAACGTTCCGTGCCTCGTTGCAAGCAAGTGTTGACCTCGGGTTTGGGACATTTACCTCTTATACTGGCTACACTGATTTCCATGCCTTCGATACTTACGATCAAGACTATCAAGCCCGCGGGCGTCCCGATACGCTCATCGGGCATCAAAATTCCCGGACCAATAACGACACGGAGCAGTTTAGCCAGGAATTTCGTTTTGCTTCGGAGCTTGAAGGGCCCGTGCAGTTCACGCTTGGGGCGCTCAGCTGGCAGGAAGACCGTCAGCTGCATGATCAAAACTGGATTGTATTTTGTGCGCCGGTGCAAAAGCAGCCTGGGCCAAACGGTCCGAAGTATGGTGTACCAGTATCGGGTCCGGTGGAGCAGGCCATTTGTAATGGTCAAAACGGCACTTTAGCAACTTGGCAAGAAGCCGCTTTGCAATTGCCGGTCAATGCGGCAACCAATGCGGCCAATGGATTGCCAGCCTTCGATGATCCTTATTTCTCGGGTGTTTTCTGGAATGCCGACACCGACCATTTTTCCTTGTACTTCCTCGTCGAATGGGAATTTGCTGAAACCTGGAAATTGTCTATTGAAGATCGCCTAGTTTGGGAAGAATTTAGTTTACGCAAGCCGGCAAAGTCGTCCTGCACCACCTCCGCTTTCGCGCCGCCCGACGGCGCTATTTCGCCTCTGACGGCGGAAGACGGCGATGACATCGTTTGCGAAGCCGAACGCTTGCTGAATCCTGCCCTCAGTCCTAACTTTGCGGCGGATAGCTGGAACTATATTAAAGGCACGGAGCGGTCCCAGTACCAGACCCCCAAAGTCACGCTGGAGTGGACGCCAACGGACGACTCGCTGCTCTATTTCTTCTGGGCCGCTGGTCAAAAACCGGGCGGTATTAGCCAAGTCACCGGTGGTGGTTTCGCCGAAACCATTGACGACGGCCGATTTGATGCGGAAAAACTTCAAGCTTGGGAATTGGGATCCAAAACCAGTTGGGAGGCCGCGGGCTATCTACAGGTAAACGCGGCGGCATTTTTTCAAGACTATACGGACAAGCAAATCGGCACCCAAATACTGGTGGGTGATGTCCTGTCACCCCGCATTATCAATGCCGGCGGCGCTGAAGTTTGGGGTATCGAAGTGGATGCTATTTGGCAGCCAAGCTTTGTCGAGGGTCTAACGCTCAGTGGCGCTTATACTTGGCTTGATGCGGAATATACTGAGTACTTTTTCGATTCTGCTTCCTTACAACGCTCCGCGTCCATCGGCGAGTGTAACGTTGTTACTTTAGCCGCGGGCACACCTAGCCAGTCTTTGACCTGCCGCTACGATTTTGCCGGTAACAAGTTGGAGCGCACACCGGAACATGCAGTTGTGTTGACGACTAACTTCACGCGTCCATTTTTCTCAGGTGATGTGGATTGGCTCATCGACGTCAACGCAATCTGGCAAGACGAGCGCTTCGTCGAGGACACCAATGCCACGAAATTCGAGTCGTATTGGCTAGTCGATGCGAGACTCGGGCTGCAAGGTGAAAATTGGGATGCAACCTTGTATATCGACAATTTGCTGGACGACGATACGATCATCACCGGCGGTTCTGGTCCCGACTTTGGCGCGCAAGTCACCGAGACCGGTTTCACGGCGGGCTTTGGCGTAACGCACTTCTTTGCCCAAATGCCTGATCCGCGCACCATGGGTATACGTCTGAACTATCGGTTCTAGGTTTCGTAGCCAGACGACTTTTCAAAAACCTCCGCCCGATTTTTTGGGCGGAGGTTTTTTTATTTCTATCAGCTACTTAAAGATTATTCTTAATCTAAAACATTGCCCGAAGCATACTTCCTAAGGCGACCACCAACAACTGTTGGCGGGGCGCGCCAAAAATCATAGGTATTTACCACCCAGTAGCCACGGATAGAGCGTATAGGGCTCTGCCGAGCAAATCGCTACAGTCGCGCGCGGTAACCGGGCGAGGCGTTTCAATCGCCTACGGTATTTTTGTTGTTGAAGTTTAAGGAATCCTAGTCATGAAGCGATTACTACTCATTGCCCTCATCGCCGTACTCTCGGCCAATGTAGCCTTGGCGCAGAGTTCGTCCCGGCAAGCGGGCGACTGGATCATTCGCGGCGGTATCGGCGTGGTCGATCCTAAGTCGAATAACCTGCCCAGCGCTTCGGTGGAAGTGGATTCCGCGGTGGCAGTGACCCTCACTGGCGTTTATATGATCACCGACGCTATCGGAGTTGAACTCTTGGCATCTACGCCCTGGGAACACGATATCGAAGTCCCGTCGGGCAAAATTGGTGAAACGAAGCAATTACCACCGACCCTCAGCGTCCAGTGGTACACGCCAGAGTTGGGCAGGGTGCAACCCTATCTTGGACTCGGCTTGAACTGGACACTGTTCTTCAGCGAAGAAATTGCCGGCGGTGACCTAGACTTGGATGATTCCTTTGGTCTAGCCGCTCAGATTGGCGCCGATATACCGATTGACGAGCATTGGCTGGTGAATTTTGATGTGCGCTGGGCCGATATCGATACGGATGCGAAAGTAAGCGGTATGGACATCGGCACGGTGGAAGTCGATCCGATGATTTACTCGGTAAACCTTGGCTACAAGTTCTAGGGATAGCTAAGGCTTCGTACTCTATCGCGATTATTGCTTGGCGCGTGTATCACTGAATGTGCGCGCCGAGCCGCGATAGAAAAACCCAAATATCTACTATATTCTTCGGCGTCCCCAGAGTTGAGGTCAGGCATGGATAAGTCACAGCATTACAACGATGTGGCGGTGAGACAATTCGCCATCATGAGTGTGGTTTGGGCCATTGTCGGTATGGCCGTTGGCGTCATTATTGCGGCGCAACTCATTTGGCCGGTCTTAAACACCGATTTACCCTGGTTTCACTTTGGTCGGCTGCGCCCCCTACATACCAACGCGGTGATTTTCGCATTCGGGGGTTCGGCGCTAATTGGCACGTCCTTTTATGTGGTGCAGCGCACCTGCCATGTGCGCTTGTTTGCTGGTGGTTTGGCCAGCTTTGTGTTTTGGGGTTGGCAGCTCGTTATTCTGTTGGCCGCCATCACTCTTCCCATGGGTTTAACGCAAGGGAAGGAATACGCCGAGTTGATTTGGCCCATTGACGTGCTAATTACCCTCGTCTGGGTGGCTTACGCGATTGTGTTTTTCGGCACGATGGCCGTGCGACGGGTCAAACACATTTACGTTGCGAATTGGTTCTATGCGTCGTTCATTATCACCGTCGCTATACTCCATATCGTCAATTCCCTGGCGGTGCCGGTCGGTTTTTTACAGTCTTATCCCATTTACGCGGGTGTCGTCGATGGGATGGTGCAGTGGTGGTACGGCCACAACGCTGTCGGTTTTTTCTTGACCGCCGGCTTTCTGGGCATGATGTATTACTTCGTGCCTAAGCAAGCCGAGCGGCCGGTTTACTCGTATCGCCTGTCGGTGGTGCATTTTTGGGCGCTGATTTCTATCTATATGTGGGCGGGCCCCCATCATTTGCACTACACGAGTTTGCCTGACTGGGCACAGTCCTTGGGCATGGTGTTCTCGATACTGCTGCTTGCGCCATCTTGGGGTGGGATGATTAACGGCATCATGACCCTATCGGGCGCTTGGCATAAGTTACGCACCGATCCGATCCTCAAGTTCATGATTGTGTCCTTGTCCTTTTATGGCATGTCCACCTTTGAAGGGCCCATGATGTCCATCAAGACCATCAATGCCTTGTCGCACTACACAGATTGGACCATCGGGCACGTGCACTCCGGAGCACTAGGGTGGGTAGCGATGATTTCCATGGGCTGCCTATACAACTTGATTCCGCGAGTTTTTGGCCGGGACGGCATGTATAGCACCAGACTCATTGATTGGCATTTCTGGACATCCACCATTGGCGTCGTCTTGTACATCGCCTCTATGTGGATTGCCGGTGTCATGCAAGGCTTGATGTGGCGTGCGGTGAATGACGATGGCACTTTAACCTATTCATTCATGGAAAGTTTGCAGGCCACTTATCCGTACTATGTCGTTCGGTTTTTGGGGGGCACGCTATTCCTCGTGGGCTCCCTCATCATGGCTTATAACGTATGGAAGACTGTTGCATCGGGCGAGAAAAACGCGATGCAGCCTGTCGTTGAGCCAGTCTAAGGAGCACGCCGATGAAACATGAATTGCTAGAACGCAAAGTCGGCCTGTTCGGTGTCTTAACCGCCGTCGCGGTAAGCATTGGTGGCCTGGCTGAACTCATTCCCTTAATGTTGGATCCGCAAGGCTCGGAGCCCGCGGCAGGGGTTGCTCCTTACACTGCTTTACAATTGGAAGGGCGTGACGTTTATATTCGCGAAGGTTGTTATCTGTGCCATTCGCAAATGATCCGCCCATTCCGGGCGGAGACGGAGCGATACGGCGCGTATTCGCTGGCCGGCGAATCCGTCTACGACCATCCCTTCCAGTTTGGCTCCAAGCGAACCGGGCCGGATTTGGCCCGGGTCGGTGGCCGTTACACGGATGAGTGGCATCGCTTGCATCTGATAGATCCGCGGGACCTAGTACCGGAGTCGAATATGCCGGGTTTTCCCTGGTTAGCGGAGGCGGAAGTAGATGCGGCCAAGACGCCTGTGAAGATGGAGCGATTACGCATGGTGGGCGTGCCCTACACAGATGGCGAAATTGAGGCCGCCGGTGCCCAGGTGTCTGGCAAGACAGAAATGGACGCCCTGATCGCCTATCTGCAAGTGCTCGGCATTTCATCCCGGGCGCGCTGAGCATCATGGACGCGGGAACATTACGAGGTGTGTTCACCTTGATCATGCTACTGCTGTTTGTCGGCATCTGTTTCTGGGCCTACAGCAGCCGGCGGCGCAAAGACTTCGACGAAGCGGCTCAATTGCCCTTGCAGGGCGATGAGGGATCGATACCCGACAACCATCCCGATGAGCTGCGGTAAGGAGAGATGGGAATGAGCGGATTTTGGAGCGTCTTCATTATTGTTCTGGTGGTGATTCAGATGGTTGGATCGCTGTGGCTATTGCATTCCTTGAGGACTAAGCCTAAGGACGAGGGTGAGGGTGACACCACTGAGCATGTTTGGGACACCACACTGCGTGAATTCAATAACCCGCTGCCCCGATGGTGGTTGTGGTTATTCTGGCTTACCGCGATTTGGCTCGTTGCCTATTTGGTGATCTATCCGGGTTTTGGTAATTTCGCGGGCACCTTAGGTTGGACCCAACAAGGCGCCTACGAGGCGGAGGTCGCCGCGGCGGAAAAACGTTACGGCGATATTTATGCGGCCTTCGACAACATGGATCTAGCCGCCATGTCGAATGATCCTGACGCGGTGCGCCTGGGCCGGAATCTATTCCTAAATAATTGCGCGACCTGTCACGGCGCGGACGCACGCGGCGCCAAAGGTTTTCCTGATCTCACTGATGCGGCCTGGCTGTGGGGCGCAACGCCACAAGCCATTGAGCAAAGTATCCGCGATGGGCGAATTGGTGTCATGCCGGCTTTGGGCGCGGCTCTGGGTGAGGAGGGCACGGATCAAGTGACCTCTTACTTGCTTAGCTTATCAGGTCGACAAGTGGATGCCGTAGCTGCGGAAGCAGGCAAGGCTAAGTTCGCCCAGTTTTGCATCAGTTGCCATGGTCCAGACGCCAAGGGCATGCAGGTTGTCGGTGGACCTGACTTAACCGATGCGGAGTGGCTGCATGGCGGCAACAGAGCCGCCATCAAAGATGTGATTGAGCGAGGCCGCGTTAACCAGATGCCAGCCCAAAAAGACTTGCTCTCGGCCGACCGCATTCGTACCTTGGTCGCCTATATCTTGAGTGTCGGCGCCAGGGAGTAGGGCTTGAGCGATTCTGCGGACGATGGTGCATCGGCAGTTGTAGAGCCGGAGATTCCAGAGCAGTTACCCTGGAGTCGTCGTGCCCAGGCCGTCGGCGCGGTGATATGGCCGTCATTCTTGGCGGCGGCCTTTGCCAGTCTGCTGTTTTTTGCCTTGATTGATCCGAAGGATCTCATGGATGTGGCCTTTGAATTCGCGGATATCAATCGCATGACGGGATATGGTGTGAGCTTCATGTTCTTTTGGCTCGTTAGCTTTGTATCGAGCGCCCTGTCCGTTTTCTTGCTGCGCACTGCGCGACGCAACGGTAATCGCAAAAATTAGCGACAGCGAATCGTGACCAAAACCGTCATCGCCAGGGAATCCCTGTACGCGAAACAGGAGAAGATCCACGCTAGAGAAGTCGATGGGTTCTATAGTCGGCTGCGCAAAGCGGCAAGCCTCGGTCTCCTGGCCATTTACTATATCCTGCCCTGGGCTAACTGGTCGGGTCGTCAGGCCGTCCTGTTCGATTTGCCGGAGCGTAAATTCCATATCTTTGGTTTAACGCTGTGGCCACAGGATTTTTTTTTGTTGTCGTGGTTGCTAATCATGGCCGCCTTGCTGTTGTTTTTGGCGACGTCGGTGGCCGGACGAATTTGGTGTGGTTACGCCTGCCCGCAAACGGTTTGGACGCAAGCCTTTGTTTGGCTGGAACGTATTGCGGAAGGTAAATACAGCAAGCGCAAAAAACTTGATCGCGCCCCCTGGGGCGTGGAGAAGTTGTTGCGTCGGGGCGCCAAAAAATTTCTATGGATAGCATTTGCCGCGTGGACAGGCTTTACCTTTGTAGGTTACTTCACGCCTATTCAGGAATTGGGTGCGAAATTATTTAGTGCCCGGCTCGGCGGCTGGGAACTTTTTTGGATTTGCTTCTATGGCCTTGCCACCTACGGCAATGCGGGTTATCTACGCGAGCAGGTCTGCAAGTACATGTGTCCCTATGCGCGCTTTCAAAGCGCCATGTTTGATCCGAACACGCTGATTGTTTCCTATAACCCCGAGCGGGGCGAACCACGCGGGCCGCGCAAACGCGGTACACCCGCAAGCGAATCTGGCAAGGGCGACTGCATAGACTGCAATATTTGCGTGCAAGTCTGTCCGACGGGGATTGATATTCGCAAAGGTTTGCAATATGAGTGCATTACCTGCGCGGCTTGTGTTGATGCTTGCGATGCAGTGATGGACAAGATGGGTGATCCTCACGGGCTCATTAGTTACACCACGCAAAATGCCCTGGAGGGTAACCCCGTCCGCGTATTGCGCCCAAGAACGCTGATTTATGGTTCGCTGTTAGCGAGCTTGTTTTTGGCTTTTCTGTGGCAGCTAACAACCATCACGCCCCTGGGTCTGGATGTGATTCGTGATCGCAACGCGATTTATCGCGAAACCAGCAATGGTGAAATAGAAACCGTGTATACACTTAAACTGCTGAATAAATCCGACCAAGCTCAGGTGCTAAATTTGGCCGTATCCGGTTTGCCGGAAATGACCATGGAGACCGATCCCGCAGAGGTCAAGCTGGGGCCGGGTGCGGTGGCCAGCGTGATTGCGAGGCTGCGGGTCCCCAAAGGGTCAGCCGAACCGGGCGGGCATGACGTATTGTTTCGCGCCATACGTCAGGGAGAGGCCCCCGTGGAAGTTGAGCGCAAGAGCCGTTTTTTCATGCCGCTGGACTAAGTTGGAATGAATAGCAGCACGCACAGCGTTACCCCTGCTGATGACCGGCCTTGGTATCGTTATTGGTGGCCCTGGTTCGCGATGATTCCACCGAGTGTCGCAGTCATCGGTGGTGTGCTCACCGCGTGGTTGGCGGGCGGCCCCCCTGCCTTGGTGGTCGATGACTACGCCAACATCGCGCGCGTCACGGTGGAGCGCGCCGAACGCGATCAGCTGGCCCGGGATTTAGGTCTAAGCGGCAGACTGACGCTAACGGCCAGGGATCCGCAAAATGCAGCGGCAGGCACGCGAGTTAGTCTATTCCTGGCAAGCGATGCGGCCAGCTTTAGTAGACCAGCGCAGCTGAGGCTGGAAATCATTCATCCCACGCGTGACGACTTTGATCGTCAGGTCGACCTACGACCATCGGCGACCGGGTATGTGGGCGAGTTTCACCGCCCCACCGGCCGGCTTTATCTTCAGCTGAGCGATCCCGACGCGAATTGGCGGCTGACCGGCGAGTTGCAGCCCAAAGCTGAACAACTGCGACTGCAAGCAAGGCAGTTACCCAGTACGCCATGAACGAGCCCGCTGTTTGTTACCACTGCGGGCGCGAATTGAGCGATTCGCAGCGACAGCTGGCAGTGGATGGCGCGCCGCAGTTCGTCTGCGGCGATGATTGCGCACGGGTGGTGACCAGAATTGCCGACCGCGGCTTGACGGAATTTTATCGCTACCGTACCGGCCCCACGCGCAGCCTGAAAGACCCCGACACTTATCCTGATCGTTGGCGAAGTTACGATCGCGAAGCCCTGCAAAAAGAGTTTGTGACGACGCAAACCGATGGCAGTCGGCGTGGACAACTCCTGTTGCAAGGTGTGCGTTGCGCGGCCTGCAGTTGGCTCATCGAGAATGCCCTAGGTCCTACCCCGGGCTTACGAAGTATTCACGTCGATCCGCTGACATCGCGAGCTTCGCTGCATTGGGATCCCAAGGCGGTGGCCTTGAGCGACATACTCGCGCAACTTGCCCGGCTCGGGTACACACCGTTACCGTTCACGCAAGATTCCGCTGACCTTGCGGCGACCCACGAACGCCGCACAGCACTAAGACGGCTGGTCATCGCGGGCCTGGGCATGATGCAAGTCATGAGTTTTGCCGTGGCACTCTACGCCGGTGCTTGGCGAGAACCGCAGATTCAAGAATTCTTGCGGCTGGTTAGCCTGCTGGTGGCCACGCCGGTCGTTTTCTACTCCGGTGCGCCGTTTTTTCAGGGCGCTTGGAATCGCTTACGCAATGGACAATTGGGCATGGATGTGCCCATCGCCCTGGCCATCGGCGCGGCTTGGTCAGCCAGTGTTTGGAATAGCTTCAGCGGGCAGGGCGAGGTTTACTTCGATTCTGCAACCATGTTTGTATTTTTCTTGTCCGCCGCACGCTTCCTCGAAATGTCGGGCCGGCATCAAGCCCTGAGTGTCACCGGCGCCATGGCCAAACATTTGCCTAAAGTGGCGACCCGCTGCCTGCAAGGCCAGACCGAGGAAGTCGGTGTGACGGAATTAGAAGTCGGTGATCAGCTGTTGGTTGCGCCGGGATCCGCCTTGCCCGCTGATGGTGTTCTGCTATCCGATCATGCCCAACTCAACGAATCATTGTTAACGGGTGAGTCAACACCGGTTACCAAGACAGCTGGCGATCCGGTCGTCGCCGGCAGTGTAAATCTCGGCCAGGCACTGCAGTTCGAGGTTGCAAAAATCGGTACGGGCACGCTGCTCGCACAAATAACCGACTTGGTGGTCCAGGCTCAAGCCGACAAGCCTAAGATTGTGACGATCGCGGATCGTTTCGCCAGCTACTTTGTCGGTGGTGTCCTATGCGCCGCGCTTCTGACCGGGCTTGTATGGTGGAACCTGGATTCGGCCCGCGCGTTTGAAATCGTTTTGGCGGTTTTAGTGGTGACCTGTCCTTGCGCGCTTGCGCTCGCCACACCAGCCGCCTTTGCCGTGGCCACCAGTGCGCTAGCCAAAAGAGGCTTTATGTTGCGCCATGCTGGCGCACTACAACGTCTGAATCAGCTCACGGATGTGGTGTTCGACAAGACCGGTACACTAACGAGCGATGAGATTACCGTTTCGCGAACACTGTGCTTTGGCGGTTCATCGCAGGAAAAAAACCTTGGCATCGCCGCTGCCTTGGAGGCGTATTCTGAGCACCCCTTGGCAAGAGCGTTTGCCCGGGGCAGCAGCGTTGATGCGGCTACCGACGTGCGTGCAGTACCGGGTGCGGGCTTGACGGGGCGCATAGCAGGCGAGGAATGGCGTATCGGTACCCGCGCTTTTGTGGAGGCAATAAGCAGGGGTGAAGCGCCACCGGAGACGCTCGCATCGGCTGATACGCGCGTGGTTTATCTTGGCAACCGCGCGGGATTGTCCGCGCGCTTTGACATCGCCGAAGCCGCGCGTGAGCACGCTGCATTGACGACCGCCGAACTCCGCGCTCGGGGCTTAGCTTTACACATCGCCAGCGGCGACAAGCCCGGTCCCGTGCGCCGCTTAGCCGAACAACTGCAGATTGACAGCTGGAAAGCCGAGCAACTGTCAACGGATAAATTAAACTGGGTACGCAATTTGCAAGGGCATGACAAACAGATTGCCATGGTTGGTGACGGCATTAACGATTCGCCGGTCTTGGCCGGAGCGGATGTATCCATTGCCATGGGCGGTGGCACGGACCTGGCCCAGCACAGTGCTGATTGTGTACTACTGGGTACTAGTCTTTGGCCGCTCGCCGAAGCAGTTCATCTGAGCCAGCGGACCATGGGCATCGTAAAGCAAAATCTAACTTGGGCAGTGATTTACAATATCGCCGCTTTGCCCCTTGCCGCCGCAGGTCTGCTGGCCCCTTGGATGGCGGCTCTCGGCATGTCCGTCAGTTCTCTGCTAGTGACATTAAACGCCATGCGCTTGGGTCGTCGCGGTATGTCCGGGAAGCTACCCAGCGTCGCGAACGGCGCTCAAGAAGCTGATGCGGTTCGCTTGTCCGTGGCCTGAGCGGTTAAGCTGAGCCGGGCGTGAACATCATTTTTTACTTGATACCCTTAGGCCTGGTGCTGCTGGTGGCCGCCGTTGCCGCGTTTTTTTGGGCCGTGCGTTCGGGCCAATTCGATGATTTGGAGAGTCCGGCATGGCGTATCCTAATGGACGACGATACCAAGCCCCCGCCCGGGCCCTAAATCACTTCGCCAGGGCCGGTCCTCGGTCGCCAATGGTTGCGCAGTTGTAATTCCGGTGAGGACGAGGGAAAAATACCGCACGGTCAAACAGGGGACGTGGCGATGACGCGAAGCTCGGCTGGACTAGTACTATTGATGATTGCCATGCCCCTCGGCTTGGTGCTCGCGGCCAGCAGTGTTAGCGGTGCCGATGACGGCATTACCTTGCACGAACTAGTTTTGTTCGCTCACCAACTGCTGTTTGTGTACTGGCTGGGTCCCGATATTGGGGTGTATTACCTCGGCGGCCGGGTCACGGACCCGCAACTGAGTGTCGAGCAGCGACTCGTCGCCGCGCAAACCATGGGCAAAATCGATTTAGTGCCCCGCATTTGCATGAGCTTGATGCTGACCGTCGGTGGCATACTGACGGAGTTCGTCGGCATTCCGCACCCGACCTGGCAATGGTTTGGCATCTTGCTATTGGGTCCGGTCTGGCTCGTCTTGGTGCTGCTGGTTTATTTTCGTCAGGGAACGGCGGCCGGGGAAACCCTCAATCGGCTGGATTGGTGGTTTCGCTGGGCCTTGTTTGTTGGTGTGTTGGTCTCGGTTGGCTATTCGGTGTCCACCGGTCGTCTTGAATCCGCGCCCTGGGTCGCCGGGAAACTGGTCTTATTCGCCGCCATAATCCTATGCGGTTTGTTGATGCGTGTGCAGGTGAAACCGCTGATGGCCGGCATTGGGCGCTTGGCGACGGAGGGAGCCTCGGAGGAGGTCAATCAACTCATGGCGCGCAGCTTGGCACGCACCAAGCCCTTCGTGATTGCCCTGTGGATCTTCTTGCTCTGGGAAGCCTTGCTGGGGGTTGTGCAACCGGGGTCACCAGGCACCTAGGCGTTTTCCTTAGGTCAAACCCGCCGACGCGCGAGCCAGTGCTCAAAACGGTAGACGCTATTGAAAAGGGGGCCTTGCCTGCGCTATAGCGCTTTAGTCGTTGCCACAAACGCCACCAGCGCGATCGTGCCGTAGGTTGCCCAGATAATGATGGTGGAACGGCTCATTACCGCCGCGATGGTGCCTTCCAGTTCCGGTGTCGAGCCTTCCGTCGCCATGCGCGCAAAGGCTAAACCCATTGGATCAAACACCAAGATCATCACAATGACCATCAGGTTGATCAAACCATAGAGCGCAACTTTCCACAGCAACCAGGTGGCTTGGGCATCGAAAGGACCATTGCCGAGATAGGATGATAGGGCCAAGGCGATGAGTCCCGCGCCCACTATGCCGGTAACCAGGTTATTGATCTTTCCTAACTGGTGGCCCAAGGGCTTATCGTATAGATAGGCGCCGGTCACACTGAGCGCGGCCCAGGCGATACTCCCAAGCCAAACCAGGGCGATGCCCGTGGCGCTTAGATCCAGTAAGCCCATATCCACAGACAGCATGACGCCCAAGGGCAGCGCAGCTTTCCACATCAGCCTCGGCAGCAGCTCAATGCGCAGAGCCCAATGCAACAGCATGACGCGGCTTTCAAAACTCAAACTCGGGTCGGAGGCACGTTTGGCGGACAGAAACACACCTAAATCTGTGCCTATCCAGAAAACGAACATCAGCACGTGCAGATATTTCCAGGTTTCAAAGGCCGTCATGCTTGCGTTTCTCCCGCCGGTTAGAAGTCACCACCGAACTTGCGGTCATTAAGTTTACTACAAGCGAGTTTGGTTGGACCCGCAAGACCTCCACCGGACGTCGTCCATGGTGTGGGAATACACCGTAGGCTGGTTGCATCGCCGCGGAAAAATCCCGATAGTTAGTCTGCTTGATCGGTCCTGCGGGAGGGCCGATATTAGGTTTCAAGGAGGCTTAGGTGCGACCCCACGTTGAACTGATTCAAGAAGCAGATCTCTGCTGGCATCCGGCGGAGCTGTTCGGCGGCGAAGGTAAAGTTCGTCAACGGAACCTTTCCTATGATGAGGAAGATGGCTCGGCCTCCACACGCTTAATTTTTGATAGCGCTTGGCATCGGCCCGCAGGTTATCACCACGCCGATGTCGAGTGGTACGTGATGAAGGGCAGCATTAAGCTCGGCGAACAAACCCTGAGCAAGGGCGCTTATGTGCGGGCGCCAGCTGGCTTACAGGTCCCGGCCATCTCTGTTGAGGAGGGCTCGGAAGTTTTATTGTTTCGCGAGTACGGGGATTGGGGATTTTCCAAATCCGACAGTGATCGCGATAAGTTTGTGTCTCGGGGTGGTAACACGGCCTCTAGCGAACCCGGCGAACTCACTGTGCTGGACACCTCGCGCATGGATTGGATGCCCAACGTCTATGAAGGCGACACTCAGCGATTTCTGAAATTGAAGCTGTTGTACTTGGACCCAGCCTCACCCGACAACAATAATTCCGGTTTCGTGACCATGTTGGCCTGGGCGCCACCGGGCTGGTCTGACAATCGCATGGTGCACCACCCGGTCTTCGAAGAAGCCTATAGCCTCGACGGCAGCTTGGACTACAACTTTGGCTCGCTGGATTCGGGCACCTATTTTTTTCGCCCGGCCAAAGTGAAGCATGGTCATTTTGTGGCCGGCGAAGAACGGGGCTGGAGCGGCTTCTTTCGACTGGACGGTTCGCTGGTGAATTGGATCACCACCAATGAGCGCGTGATCATTGAAGGCAATGCCGTGAACTACGATCCCAAAACCCAAGCGCCGCTGATCGCGGGTATCCCGGTGCGTTCTCGGTCGGCGGGGGAGTGGGATCTCGACGGCCAATAGGCTCGGCTGACCGTCGCGGTAAACTTAATAAGCTACTTGAGGTTCCATGTCTGGCGCTATTGATATTGTTTGTAATTTGTATACGCCAGAAACCGTCGCCAACGGTGAAACGGGGCTTGACGATGACTTCAAGGAGCAGGTCCGCATGCCGCCCGCCATGCGTGGCGGCGTCACGGTTGAGGACTACCTGGGCCGCATGGACCGGGCCGGCATCCAGCGGTCCCTGTTGATTGCGGTACGCGCCGGCGACATCAACAAAGCCGGCGGCTTCGAAGTTCCCTACAGCCGAGTGCACGCGGTTTGCCAACAACACCCGGAGCGCTTTTCCGGTCTGGCCGGCGTGGACCCATTTCGTGGTATGCAGGGGTTACGGGATTTGGAGCAGGCGGTGACCGAGTTCGGCTTTGTCGGCGCGCATTTATATCCCCACTGGTGCGAATTAGCGCCCGATCACGCCAAGTACTATCCCTACTACGCGAAGTGTTGTGAACTGGACATCCCCATTATGATGCAGGTGGGGCATAACTTGGTCTATTCACGCCAGCGGCGTTTGCCCAGCGTGGGCCGGCCCATTTGTCTCGATCAAGTCGCCATTGATTTTCCGGAGTTACGCTTGATCGGCATTCACATCGGTATTCCCTGGACAGAAGAAATGATTTCTATGTGCTGGAAGCACGAAAATGTCTACACAGCTGGCGATGCCTATGCGCCCAAGTATTGGCCAGAAGCATTTGTCCATTATGCCAACAGCTATGGCCGCGAAAAGGTCATGTTCGGCACCGATTGGCCCGTGATTGACCCAGAACGCGCCGTCCAGGAAGTTGAGGAACTGGGGTTTCGAGATGGGGCCAAGCGCTTGTTGATGCGCGAAAACGCGCTGCGCGTGTTCAACTTGCCAGCTTAGTCACAAGCCATGTCCAGTCTTGATGCCTTGCCGCGTGCATTTCGCCACCTCTCATTGGCCAGCGGAATTCGTAGCGCGGCGAGCCGCGATCCTGCCCGACTTGCGTATCGGCACGGGCCAGTAGAACGCCGTTATGGGGAACTCATCGAGCGCGTTGATCGCGTCACCGCGGCCTTGATCGGCGACTTGGGTTTGCGACCCGGCGACCACGGCGCCATTGTGGCCAAAAATTCCATTCCCTATATGGAAGTGGTATTGGGCGCCGCCCAGGCCGGTGTCGCCCTCGCCACCATCAATCCAAAACTCGCGCCGGCGGAAATCGGCGCGATTTGCGAAGACGCACAAGCGCGGATCCTGTTCACCGACAAAGACAACCAAGCATTGGCGGGCGATTTGGATCTGCCCGCGGTGGAACGGCGCATCGAAGTGGGCGAAGAACTCGACGCGTGGCTGAGCAAGGCCAAACCCGCCGTTTTGCCCACCGTGCCGGAGTGGAGTGAATTCACCATTCCTTATACATCCGGAACCACCGGTAAGCCCAAGGGTGTCCTGGTGCCCAATCGGTCGCGCGCGCTATCCATGTTCGCCATGGCCATCGAGTACGGCTGCTATTCACCGGATGATCGGTTTTTGGCCATTGCGCCCATGTGTCATGGCGCGGGCATGATCTTCGCCCTAGCGCCCGTGTTCTGCGGCGGCCATGCCGAAATCATGGATAGTTTTGATCCCGAGCAGGTTTTGCAACGTCTATGTGATGGCCGGATGACCGGTTTTTTTGGCGTACCGACGCATTTTCACGCCCTGCTGGGCTTACCGAAAACCATCCTAGAGTCGCACCGTCCCCAGCAGCTTACTAGCGTTATTTCCAATGCAGCACCGTTGCCCCAGGCGGTGAAAGAACGTTTGGTTGACTATTTTGGCGCAGGCAAGCTCCACGAAACCTATGGGTCCACGGAAGCCGGCATCGTCACCAACTTACGGCCAGCGGATCAGCTGCGCAAGCTGGCCTGTGTCGGTCAGCCCATTGCCTGTACACAAGTGGAAATTCGCCGCGAAGACGGTGAAGCTTGCGGCGCGGATGAAGTGGGCGAATTGTTTTCTACCAGCCCGTATCTGTTTAATGGCTATTGGCAAAAACCCACAGCAACCGCGGAAGCCTTTCACGATGCTTGGGTGACCGTGGGCGATCTCGCCAAACGCGATGGCGACGGCTATATTTACATCGTCGATCGCAAGAAAGATATGGTGATTTCCGGCGGCGTTAACATTTATCCCCGTGAAGTGGAGGAGGTCTTACTGACGCATCCGGCCATTCGCGATGTGGCGGTCATTGGCGTGCCCCACGAAAAATGGGGTGAGAGCTTGAAAGCCTTTATCGTCACCCAAGACGATCAGCGCCTAGACGCAGACGAAATTGCGAATTTTTGCAGTCAGAGTATTTCGCGTATGAAAATACCGCGCAGCGTGGAGCAATTAGAGGTCATTCCGCGCAACGCCAGCGGCAAGGTGCTCAAGACCGATTTGCGAGCCCGTGGCTAGCCATGGGCGGTGAACTCAACAACCCGGTGGACTTCTATTTCGACTATGCATCGCCCTGGTGTTACCTAAGTCTGGTACGCCTGCGCGAAGCGGCCATGCGCACAGGCGCGCAAATTATCTGGAAACCCGTAAATGCCGCAGGTATCAATGCGGACCTGGGTGATCTAGCGCAACCCGTCCTTGATCCGCAGCCGCGGCGGCGAGCCTATCAACGAGCCGACCTGGCAGCCTGGGCCGACTATTGTAATCTTGCGATTGCGTTTCCGGACGCCGAGCCTTCGACCTGTCCTCTGGCCTTACGCGGGGCGCTAGCGGCCATTCGCGCCGGGCGGGCTGATGCCTACAGTTTGGCGGTCTTTGCGGCGCGCCACGGCGTCGGAGAAGACATCAATGACGCCAAGCGATTGCGGGAGATTGCCAGCAGTCTTGACTTGGAAGACGAAAAGTTCAGCTTGGCGCTAGCCGACAGTGGCCTTGATGCGGTTATCGGCGACAATGGTCGAGAATTGGTTGCCCGCGGCGGATTTTCGCCGGGCACGATGTTTGTGGGCGAGCAAATGTATTGTGGTCACACCCGCGCACCGCTGGTGGAGTTCGCCCTGGGTCAAGCCAGTGGCCGGCGGTTTGTCATGCCCGGCCAGCACGGTTGAGCACAACGGCAGGAGTAGCTTTGTGACATTACCAGGCACCACACGACGTAAATTTGTGGCCGGCACCAGCAGCGCGGCCCTAACACTCAAGTACGCGCAACCCCTGTCCGCGCAAACGGGAGACGATCCAGACTATGGCACTTGGGAAGACCTGATGCGTGAAAAGTGGACCTGGGACAAGGTGGTCCACGGCACCCACGGTACCAATTGCACGGGCAATTGCGCCTTTAACGTCTACGTGAAGAACGGCATTGTTTGGCGCGAAGAGCAGCAGGGCCAATACGGAATATCCGATCCCGATGCACCGGATTACGGTCCGCGAGGCTGTCAAAAAGGTCTGCGTCACGCCAAATTCATGTATGGCAAGCAGCGGATTCTCTACCCCATGAAGCGCGTCGGCGAGCGTGGGGCGGGGCAGTGGGAACGGGTGAGTTGGGAACAAGCCCTAGAGGAAATTGCCGACCGTTTCATCGACACCTGTACAGAACACGGTCCTGAATCCATTACCTTTGGCTTGGGTACCCAAATGGTGCTCAAGCGGGCTGCGTTTATGGGTTTAGGTCGCTTCGCCACCATCACCGGTTCGCCGTTACCGGAAGCCTTTGCGGGCGTCGGTGATTTACCCACCGGGGTTTACATGACTTTGGGCGAAGCCCTGGTAGGCGACAGCATGGCCGCGGTGTTCAAATCGAAATGCTGTTTGGTTTGGTATTGCAATCCCGCCGTGACACGAATTCCCGATGCGCATTTCTTTTGGGAGGCCAGATACAACGGCACTGAGGTGATTGCGATATCGCCGGAATTTACGCCCAGCGCCATGCATGCGAGCAAGTGGGTCAACCCGCAGCCCGGCACCGATGCAGCGCTGGCGCTGGCCATGGTGCAAGTCATCATCGAGGAGGGATTGCATAAACTCGACTACATACGTGAACAAACCGACTTGCCGTTTTTGGTCCGCAGCGATAACCGCCGTTTTCTGCGCGCCAGCGATTTGGGTGAAGCGAGTGAGGGCGCTGAGCAGGTTTTCTATTTTTGGGATCAAACACAAGACCGCGCCGTGCCGGCGCCGGGTACCGGCTTTGATCTGCCACCGCCGGGCCAGCCCGTTCCCGAGCATGCTCAAAAACTCGAGCTGGGCCAGCTTAATCCAGCCCTAGAAGGGCGTTGGTCGATAGAAACGCCGAATGGAACCGTTGAAGTCACCACCGTTTTCGAATTGTTAAAGTCGCATCTCACGGCTTATACGCCCGAGCTAGCGCAAGCCATCACGGGTGTGCATCCCGATGTAACCCGTGAAATCGCGCGGCAGTTTGCCAACAGTGAAGCCTCAATGATTTTTTCGGGCTATCGCGTGGCGAAGTGGCTACACGGCGATCTGCTACAACGCTCTTTCTTATTGCTGCTATCGGTCACCGGCAACATGGGGAAACCGGGAACGGGCTTGCAAATCTGGAATCAACCCCACGAAGAAGACCAATTGGCGTTTATGTTTGATGGTCTGCCGCCAACCCTGCGGGTAGCCACCATGTCTCGCTGGGACTACGCCCATACCGATGGCAAGAAGCTAAACGCTGAGGTTTATGGCACAGAGCTTGCCGAGCACGTCGATACTTACTATCAAAAGTCCATACAAAATGGCTGGTTTCCCGAATACGGCAAGACGCCCTGGAAAATGGGCTTTTACATGGGTAGCAACGGTGCCAACTGGCGCTCATCCGGCAAGCATTGGCGAGAAAACGCCTTTGAAAAGCTAGAGACCATTGTGGCCTGCGCCACGGATATGGGCACCACGCCCATGTATGCTGATTATGTGCTGCCCGTCGCGCATCACTATGAGCGTGAGGACATCATGCTTGAGCCGCGTACGCCTTATCTGCAGGTTCTGGATCGTGCCGTGGCGCCGGTGGGCGAGTCTGCTGATGATTTTGAGGTCTTTAGACGGCTGGCCGAGGCCATCAGCAAGCGCGCGACGGCGCGGGACGCTGAGCCGGTCGAAGATAATTTCTTCGGGATGCCGGTACAGCGGGACTTCAAGCAGTTCTATGATCTTTTCACCAAGAACGGAGCCTATACCAACAGTCGCGACGCACTCAATTTTCAGTTGCAAGTAAATCCCGGGTTACCCAAGGAGTCTTGGGAAACCCTGGCCAAAAACGGCATTACCCGGCTGCCTGATACCGACGGGGTCATCTACGGGCCCGGCTCACCCTATCGGGACACCCTGATTCGCAGTGTGAATGACAAGAAGCCCTACCGTACCCTGACGGGCCGCCAGCAATACTATTTTGACCACGATTGGTTTCTGCAAGAAGGCGAGGCTTTACCCGCCCATCGTGAACCCCTAGGCACCAAGGGCTATCCGCTGCGCTTTCTAATGGGTCACGCTCGCCATGGCATTCATAGCATGTGGCGCGATGACCCGCTCTTGGTCAGCTTGCAACGCGGTGAACCCGACATTTACGTGAATCCGGAAGATGCTGAATCACGCGGGGTTGCAGATGGAGACCTCATCAAGGTCTTCAATACCTTAGGCTCCTTCATTGCCATGGCCCATGTCTCCGCGGCCATTCAGCCGGGTATGACCTATATGTACCATGGTTGGGATCCCATGATGTTCCGTGGGCGGCAGAACTTTGGGGCAGTAGTCTCCTCCGGTGGCCTCATTAAACCCACGTCCATCGTGGGGGGTTACGGGCACGTCACCTATCGTCCGCTGGTTTTTGAACCCAATGCCGTGTTTCAGGATGTCACCTGTGACTTCGAAAAATACGCCGCCTAGTCGAGCAGCCCGTGGCCGCTGACTTAGACGAGTTGCTGGCCGGATTCTTATCTCGAATCCAAAGCAAGATAGATCTGCAAGCAATTGAAATAGAAGATGATATTGCTAGGCCTAAATCTTTCCTAAAAGTACTGGATGCCGAGCATTTCAACTGGACGGGAGAGCCTTTCCGCAAGCTCTTTGCCATGCGTTTCAGGGTCAAGTTACCGCCCTTGGATCAAATCAACACGATTTTTTATCCCCAGACCCAGTACGCAGCGCCGATTTTTATTTTTTTCTGTCTGCTCACCAAGCGCAAAGTCATCGGCCATCTCAACGTCAATTGTCCCTTCACCGACGCCGACTATCTCGGACAGTGGGTCGAACCCCTGGTGAGCCGGCTGCATCAGTATGCGTCGTTTGACTGCGACGACCGCTATCCAGAGTGGATGCAAAAGTACCGTAACGACTGCACCATCTACGGCATGTTCCCCCGCGATCGTTATGCCGACCTGCAAGCCTGTGCTCTGGACTACCTAGACTACTATTTATCTCAACTAGACGGACTGCGGGCCGAAACCGATTCCACGCGCTTAACCCGAATTGCAGAATTTCACGAGGGTTTCATCAGCGATATCCGCACCCAAGACAAGGCCCAAAGCATGATGGCCAAGATGATTGGCAAGCATAAAGCCAAGCGTATCTTTTACGAAATTACGACTTAGCTTGATGCTGCGGGCATAGCCTTTAGGACGGAGGTAAATACCAGGGAAGCGTTCGCAAGTAACGACTAATCCGGCTCGATCAACCGCATGCAAGTAGGATTACCGCGACGGAGCATTGTCAAGTCGCGTCGCGCGGTACCGGTTTCAGCCTGAGGAATATCAACGCGGCAAGCAACACAGGCAGCACCGCACACCAGGTAAACCCCCATTGCCAATTTGAGGCGGCGATGATGTAAGAGACTACCAAGGGTCCGCCCCCCAAGCCCAATTCGATGGCCAAGGAACCGGAGAAACTGGCTGCCGTCGCGCGCAGTTCCGGTGGAAAGTTTTCGGCGATGAACGTCGCGATGACCGCATAGGCGCCATAAAAAAAGAAAGTCATGGTGCAAAAAGTCAGCAAAATCATTTGATAACTCTCAGCTAGCCACACCATGGCCGCAAAGGCGACGCCCCCGAGACAGCACCACAACACGATGGCGTTGCGCCGGCTCATCAGGAATTCGCCCACCACAGCCGCGGCGACATAGCCAAAAGCACCCACCAGAAACGATAAGCCGACGGTCTTGATGGCTTGTTCCGCGCCCCAGCCTAAGGATTCGCGAAAGTAGGCGGTCAACAAAATGGTGGTCCCGTAAGCGAAAACGTACAAGAACTGACCGAGGAACAACAAGATGGTCTTACGCCGTAAATCCGGACGGAATAGTTCGCGGGTGCTGGGATGCGCTTCGCCTTGCGCCCGCCGGTCTCTGGCCGCGACCCAGGCCGCGGGTTCACGCAAGTACCGGTGAATGACCCAGATATAAGGCAGAAACAACAGGGCCAATAGAAAGATATAGCGCCAGCCCCAATTGATCATTACCCAGGGAACCAGCAAGGAAGCTAAGAAGAAGCCGATGGGGAACCCGATCTGCAATACCCCTGAAAACAAGCCGCGCAGGCGGCTCGGGGATTCCTCCAGAACCGTGGTGATAGTGATCGGCGATTGCGCGCCGGCCAGCGAAAAACCGATGGTTCGGGCAATGATCAGGGTGAGGGTATTCGGTACGAAGGTTAGCACAGCGACGAAGATGGGCATGAGCATCGTCGTACTCAGGAGCATTTTCTTCCGGCCCAGGCGATCTGTCAGCACCCCCAACTGGGTAATAATCAGGCCGGCCAACAAGAAGGTAATAAAAATGTACCAGCCCCGTGCCTCTAGCGACCAACCAAATTCCTCGGAGAATTCGGTCAGCACAAAGGTGAATAGCGAGTGATCGAAATTGGCAAAGGTCACCCCGATCAGGCAGATGAAAAAAACGCGCCAGGTATGGGCAGGGACGTCCGCCAAGGCGCGTAGACCACCCAGACCGGTGTCCGCAGCTTGATTGCCTTGAGTGCTCAAGATTCCGTCTCCTCGCTCTTCAGGTAGACTTCTAAGCCTAACAGGAACTCAAATGGGCGCGAGCCCCGGTGAGATTGCGCGTCTGCTTAAGATAGACATCGCAGTAGTTGAACCGGAAAGGGAACGATAATCACATGACTCTGCAGTACACCGCGGTCGGCATCCAGAACGAGTCGCACATGGCCGTGACCATCGACGATTATTGGGTTGATCTTGAAAACTTGGCCGGATCAATCGGCTATGCGGTGTGGAACTGCAGCCTAGACTTGCCCGTGCGCTTGGTCGCGGTGTCCGAAGGCGGCATTGGCGGCTGGTGCCTGGGTGGTGGCGAGGAGCATTTACGGATCGCCCGCGATGTAGTACCCACAATTCCGGGCAAGGAAACCGATTTTCTCGGTGAACTGTGCAAGGAGTTCAACACCTATCTGATCGCGCAAATGATTGCCAAAGACCCGGAACTTATGGAAGACCGGGTGTTCAATATCGCCTTCATCATCGATCCCAATGGCAAGGTCATCCACAAGCACTACAAAACGGCTTTTTATCAGCGCGAACCGAATACCGCGCCCAGTGACATCTGGAACTTGTATCTCAAAAAATATGGCGAGGACCCGGAAAAGCTATTCCAAGCCATCTACCCTGTGGCCAAGACCGATATCGGCAATATCGGCACCCTCATCTGTGCCGAGGGTAGTTTTCCGGAGGCCGCCCGCGGACTCGCGCTAAACGGCGCTGAAATCATTTGGCGCACCCAGTATCCGGAGCCTTGGATGGGCAATGGTGTTGCTGAAATTCAAAACAAGTCCCATGCGATTTTCAATACCTGCTATGTATTGGCCCCAAACATCGGTGAGATTTGGTTTCCGGGCGGCAAGCAGAAAATGAGCTGCGGCAAGAGCCAGATTATCGACTACCGCGGCAATGTCATTTCCGAGTATTTGGGGGGCGGCCAAACCCTGGTCAGTTCCATCTTGAATATTGACGGATTACGCGATTTTCGCGTGCGTGCCCAATGGCAAAACTTAGCCAAGGATATTCGCGTGGAAGAATATCAAGTCATTTACGATGCCATGATGGCTCGCGGCGGTATCTATCCCGCCAACCTCGCCATGGAGCAACCGCCGCTGACCGAGGAGCATCAGCTAGAATTGGTCAAGCACCAAATCAACAAAATGGTAGCCACCGGGGTTTATACCGCACCGGCCGGCTGGGAGGCTTACGACATCGACCCCGAGGTGCGGGAGCGAATCGAGGCAGCAAAACGACTGAGTGAAGGAGCAACGTCATGAGTGATTCACCCGAAGTAGATTTCTCACAGATCCGGGGCGACTGGCATTTCCATATCGACTATTTAAGCAATGCCGTTGAGCAAACACTGGTTCGCGTTCTAAAGCTGCTACCCAAAGTCAAGGATGAAGTGGGTAGCAATATCACCGAATTGGTCGAAAAGCAGTCGGAAGTCTGGACGAACTTCCGCAAAGATCGCGACCCCAAGGGCTCCATCAATGTCACCAATCCTTTACTGGATGAGTTTTTTGAGCTGGCCAAGCAGACCAAGGCACCCTGCGATGCCTTTGAGGAGAAAAAAGGGCTGAGTGGCTCTTCGTCGAGCTACGACAATACCCTCGAGCAATTCACGGAGTCCGTACGCCAGTTGCGCAGCTTCGTGGATGATCTCGTCATGATGCGCGAGCAGCGGCCCAGTAGCTAAGGACTCCGCGGTCAGGTGGCGGCGCGCATGATTTTGCGCATCGCCGTTCCTGCATGACTCGCCGGGCCAGCAACAATCGTCGAGGAAAATGCAGCGCCAGCTGCCTGGACATTACCAGCTGGTCATAGGTGGCCACCTGGAACTTAACCGTCGTCGCAGCGCATTGGAGGCTAGTGCTAAGACTTGCTTGAACTGGTGCGAGCGGAGATCCACATGCCGCCCTGTGCAGATAGCTTCTTACCGCCTAAATTTTTACCTGGTTAGCGGATAATGAGAGGCTTAACAAGCGGCCAACGGCGAGGAAAGCCTAGGCTTTTATCTTGCTTTGTGTAAATGCACCTCGATCGAGTAGGGCCTGCACAGTTTGGCCAACCACTTTTTCCTTGTCAGAATGCTGCAGCGGCGGTTGATTCTTTGGCCAAACAGGCTGCGCGTAGAGCTGCTTGAAGATTTCGGTTTTTAAGTAGGGCAACCAATTCTGGAACCGGGCATGTTCCCGATAGTAACGCAGTGACTCAATGTCGATTTGGGTCGAAATATAGCAGTCGTCCACAACGGTACTTTCGGCCAGGATTTCGCCACGGTAACCATAGATGCCTGAGCGGCCGCCGAGGGCGCCGCCGATGCTGGTGGGTGTTGTTCCCGGCGGTCCATCGATGATCAGTGAGCCAGTATTGGGTCCCAGCATATAGCAGGTGTTATCCAGCGCCCGCGCCCGGTTTTGCAACTGAAAAATTTCTCTGGACACCCACGGCTCGGGTAACGAGGCGTGATAAAGAATTTCAGCGCCATTCACCGCAAAGGCACGCCAAGCTTCGGGAAAAGCGCCTTCCACGCCCACGCTGCCAGCGATGTTGCCGATTTCCGTGCGCGCCACGGGAAAAAACGTTTCTAGTGAATCGCCATGTTTAGCGATCCATTCGTCATAGACATCATGGGGTGTCGTCGAATGTTCCGTAAATAGGATGATGTTTTTCTGATGCTGATAAACGATTTCCCCATTGGGATCAATTAAGAAAACCGTATTGAAAAAACGGCCGGGATAGTCCGCGTTCGTCGTCTTAAGCTGCGCCATGAGGTAGCAACCATGTTGTTTAGCTTTTTCGCCCAAGGCGTCGGTCTCCGGCCCGGGTATGTCCGCGGCCATCACCTCGGTGTACTCGGCCTGTTCCATGTCGATAATTTCGTCGATGAAGCCCTGAATAGCGCCTTCGCCCAAGGCGATCAAACGAACCGGCAATTCCAGTGAGCAAATATGCACCACCAAATCGACCATGTTACCGATGTGCTTGAGGTTCACCTCCACCTGGTCACGATTGGGTACGTTGTGCACACTCGTTTGCAGGGCAACAGCCGTGTAGGGCGTGATCATCGGTGTTCTCCGGGTGTTAAGCCGCCGACGTGCGGCTGTTATCGATGTAATCTGACAGATTGATGTCCTTCGCACCCGGTGTAATGGGACGCACCAGCTTGTCAACATCTTCCAGGTCCATGGTGGCATCAACGCCCAAGCGGACGGATTTTTGGCCGGCCTTGGCCGCGCGCTCCAATTCCCAGCTTTCCACCTCAGGAATCACCAGGTGCTTATGATGGGTCGCCGCACGGTTCCAGATCGCCCATTCCACGTCGTCCCAATTACGCACGTCGATGTCATCATCGACCACGATCACGCGTTTGGTGATCTTGCTCATGGGGAAAATATGGCCGCCGCCGGCAAAGGCTTTCTCGATGATCTCCCGTGGCTGATCATCAGACCGCTTGTCGATAGCCACAACGACATGGGCCAAGGTGCCAAGACCCGGCTGTAAGTACACATGTACATCTTTTATCCCGTCGGGGACAGCTTCGGTCAGCGCTTCAGCAATACTGCGCTGTACACCGTACACGGCCACGCTCCCAAGGGTATTGTGCTCGGGATTGCGGCCCGCCATGATGCTGTAAAACATCGCCTCGGGACGATGAGTGATATGCATGACCTGTGTTGCCGGTGCTGTTTCCGGTCCATACTGACCGGCAAATTCTCCCAGCAGGTTTTCGACCCGCTGGGAAAAATCAACATGACCCTCGATGATAATTTCAGCCTGGGCGGGAACCAGCAAATCGCTGCTAAGGCACTGAACCAATTCCATGGGCTTGCCCTGGAGTGCGCCACCCATCTCATACTCGCAGTGGTTGGGCGGCAGCTTGCACGCGGCGGCCGTGAGCATAGCCGGATCTACACCTAAAGCAATGGCGATGGGCATGGGTTCACTGCGTTTTTCCCAGGCTGCGTAGTGACGGCGTAAATCGCTCATGGAACTGGCATTGATAATGCAGCGATCACGGTCAATGATCAGCGTGCGGTAGACGCCCACATTTTGTATGCCGGTCTCCGGATCACGTGTGGTGCCGATGGCCGCGGTGATGAAGGGACCCGTGTCCAGTTCAAAAAACGTGGGCACCGGCAATTCATGTAGATTGATCTCGGCACCGCTCAGCACCACCGACTGACTGGGTGCTTTTGCCACGGTCACCGGGGCGAGGGCATTGGCCTTCGCGTTTTCTAATAACTGATCGAACTCCAGATCCGTGAAGGCTTGTTTACCCGCATAGCCCAAAGCTAAACCAAAACGCTCCAGCTTATTCAGCAAGCCGCCGACCACCGGAAACTTCGCGCCGCGAACATTTTCGAACATAAAGGCCTTGCGCTGTTGCTCCAAGGCGCCCATCACTGCGGGCATTTCGAATTTTGGATCCACTTCGCGGCTGATCCGCACCAGCTCGCCACGCTCCTGGAGCAGGCGAATGAAAGATCTCAGATCGTGCACCATGTTTTTGTTGCCTTGTGTAAAGCCGATTGGCCAGCGACGGGCTATTCTATGGCGCGCGGCTACACGGCGAAAAGCAGCGCGCCGCGGCGACCACTCAAGGGGCAGGTCCCTTGCCTGGCCGCCTTCGCATCACGCCGTAGATCTGGCGCCTGAGACTTGCCCGGTCAGCATGGTGATGGCACTGACGCGAAGAGCTGCTGCGATGTGAGAGCTTTAAAAGTATATATATTACAATTATTTATAGTTATTTATAAAAGTTTATTATTGGTTATGCCTCAATGTTTTGATGCTGAGTTGGCGGCCATGCTCACCGCCAAGCTCGGCCCGCAAGCCGTATTGACGGGCCATGACGTGCACGCACGCACGGCGGGCTCCTGGGGACCGCCGCGGCAAATCGCGACGGACTTGCTGGTTCGCCCGGCCGACACGCAAGAGGTCTCCCTGGTCATGGCCATTTGCCACCGCCGTAAACAACCCGTTGTGGTGCAGGGTGGCTTAACGGGCGTCGTGGATGGTGCCTGGGCGCAACCCGGCGATCTAATCCTGTCCTTGGAGCGGCTCACCGCCATAGAGGATGTCGATGCCATCGGCCGTTGTTTAAGGGTCCAGGCCGGCGCGCCTTTACAAAAGGTGCAAGAGGCCGCCGCCGCCAAAGACCTGCTGTTTCCTTTGGACTTGGGGGCGCGGGGCACCGCCACCATCGGCGGCAATGCAGCGACCAATGCCGGCGGTAATCGGGTTATTCGCTACGGCATGGCGCGCCAACTCATTCTTGGGCTGGAGGTTGTGCTGGCGGATGGCAGCGTTGTCTCGTCCTTAAATACCATGCTCAAGAACAACGCGGGCTTCGATCTCAAACAACTGTTCATAGGCTCCGAGGGTAGCCTGGGCATCATCACGCGGCTGGTGCTGCGACTGGTTCCTGCGCCCCGGAGCCAATGCACCGCGCTGGTCAGCACCCCGACGTTTGCGCCGGCGCTACTGGACTTGCTGGCACATGCCGACAGTCGACTGGGTGGCCAAATGAGCGCCTTTGAAGTCATGTGGGGTAACTACTACGACTTCGTTACCGAGCAGGCGGGACTGCGAGCTGCCCTGGCGCCGGGCCAAGCCCACTACGCCCTCATTGAATCGCTGGGGGCGGAGCAGGAAAGTGACAGCCACCGATTTCAGGCCATGCTCGAGAGCGCCAGTGACCGGGGGCTGATTCAGGACGCCGTGATCGCTAAGTCAGAAAACGAACGCCAGTCTCTCTGGGCAGTGCGCGATGAGGTCGCGAGTCTATTTGCCCTTGAGCCCATGTTTGTTTTCGATATCAGCCTGCCTCTGCGCGACATGGGAAACTACGTAGACAGCCTGCGCCAAAATCTGCTAGCCCAATGGCCGGATAGTCAGCTCTTTGTGTTTGGTCACCTAGGCGATGGCAATCTGCATCTTGGTATACAAGCCGGCTCAGCGGCGGGCGATGAACGCCAGCGGGTAGAAAATATGGTTTACCAGCCCTTAACGACGCTGGGCGGATCGGTCTCCGCGGAACATGGCATTGGCTTGGAAAAAAAGCCCTACCTGGCGTTTTGCCGCTCGGCGCTGGAAATTGCCTTGATGAAACAATTGAAAGCGAGCTTGGACCCACTGGGAATACTAAATCCGGGCAAAGTATTCAATACAGACTAGCTAGGACGCCGTAAGCACAGTTATCCGCCGTTTGGCGCGTTAAGCGGTCGACTCCCGCCCCGGGGCATCAATCAGGCATGATGCCGGCCGTTACACACGATCCGAGGGGATGGAGACTTGAGTGACAGGGCACAAATCGCGGCGGATCAGGCCGAAGACGTCGATCCGCAACGCTACTTTTGGTACGGCATCTACATCGTCATCATGGTGGTTTGGGCTTTGCCGCTGTTTTTCGACTGGGCCCGCGTACCCCAAGTTTTTCCCTACATGGGGACCTTGGTGGTCCATGAATTTGCCGCGTTTATTTTTTTCGGCCACACGTTTTTTAGCAACATTTGGGCGATGCGCTTGCGGATGACGCAGCCCGAAGCCACCGGCATTTGGGCCCGAGCCATGCTGCGTAAATTAGCCATGGGCGTGACGGGCACAACCTCGATCATTATTCCACTGGCCGGTTTGATGTTGATCGAAACTTGGGGCGGACTGCGCAATGCCGCTTGGGCCTGGGACGCCTACTTTACTTTTTGGGTCATGGCCGGCATCAGTCTTGTACCCGATGTGATTCGCTATGCGCGTAATCGCAATGCCGACAATGTGAAACACGGCATGGCCAGTGGCGCCATTCGCGGCATTCTGGCACTGGTGCTAACCGTCTATATCCTGTTCGTGATGATCACTAAAGTTTCTTTGTTCGCGCGATTCTTTGTGCCGGAGATTTAGCGCCGATAGACATCTTCACGCGCAGCTACCAGGCAACGGTTTCACCGTTAAAGCGCCGGAAACGACCACTGTCCGACAAGCCCGCCTCCGCGATGAGTTTTTTCAATCCGCGCACGCTTTGCGGGGGCGTCACATCGGCAGTGCCAAAATCCATCCTGGTTTGGACATAGCCTGGGCAAAAAATCGCCACGATGATCCCTTCCTCGTGGAGCTGGCTGGCCAACAGACTCAGGGCCTTGTTCAGCGCGGTCTTACTCGTCGCATAAGCCATGGCTGGCGTGTCGCGCTCGACAATTGAACCCACCGTGCTAGACAAGCTGACAATTTTCTTTTGCGCCCCAGCTCTGATCTGCGGCAAGAAAGCTTCCGCCATCTTGATGGGCGCGAAAGTGTTGGTGCGCATGACACGTTCCCATAGCTCATAATCGATGCTACCGAAATGCTGCAGGCCGATATTTTCGGGGATAGGGAGGGGGCCGATAATGCCCGCATTGTTTAACAGCACGTCAATGGTTTCGCCGCGCATGCGTGTGGCCAGTTCGTCGATGCTCTGATGATCAGTGACGTCCAGCTTTTCAATACGTAAGCTCGGGCGGTCATTGGCCAAATTCTGCAGCTCCTGGGCGGTGTCCGGATCTCGGCAGGTGGCGACAACGTCCCAGCCGTCGGCGGCATACTGGCGTGTAAACTCTAAACCTAAGCCGCGGTTGGCACCGGTCACTAGAATGTTCGGCATACTGGCGGCTCCTCTGTCACGATCAATATCTTAGTGAGTCAGTTGCATCAATTCCATGCGTCGATCAAGGGCACGTTCGGTTATGATTCGAAATTCACCGGGGGGGGGCGAATGGGATTGAAAACTTGGGAGTACTGGTGTCTCAACAGTTTGGCCATAGTGGCCATCGCACTGTGGGGTATCGGCCATTGGGTGGGCCGAGGCAATCAAGAACTACAAACAGAGCGTAATGAGAATAGGGCCGTGCTTAACCGCGGCGCGCAAATCAATAACTTGAACAATCAGATTGCCCAGATTCTGGCGCAAGCCGCGGTCCAGAACCAGGACGATGCTTTGCGCGCTTTGCTTGCCGATAACGGCATTACGATCAGTGTTAAAGAAGAACCCGATGCCGCTGTATCCACTGGATCTTCGCAACCGTGAGTCCTAGCCAGCCGCGACAAGGGTATTCGCCCGGCCTCCCGTTGTTCCTAACAATAGCCGTGCTGTTAGCCCTCCTAGGTTCGGATCTGTACAGCCGTCTGCAGCAACGCACCGCGCTGCGTGAGGACATCGCCTTGCAAAAAGAACCCTTGGCTGAGTCCATGCAAGTTCGCCAGCAGTTTGAAGGCTTGATATCCGGCATCGGCCAGCTGGCCGCAAGCGGCAATCAGGTAGCCCAGCAAGTACAAGACGAATTGCAACGCCGCGGATTCAATCTAGCGTCCCGCCCTGACAGCGAGGGCTAAGTCTAGACCAGCAAATCCTCATCCTCGCGCTCCCAGAGCGGATCCAGAAGCTTAAACCCTGCTGTCTTAATTTTTTGATTGGACACAGCCTTGGGTCCTTTGCTCAAACCAAGCCAAATGATGGGCGCCAAGCCCGCTCGCTCACAAACTCTGCCAAAGAATTCGGCCTTGGACTCGGTCACATCATTGAACAGGTTATAGAGACCTGATAGCTGGTGCTCTATGGCGAAAACGATACCCCCCACCACATCGTCACGATGGACGATCATGGCGTCGGAGTCGCCGTCGAACGGAATTTGTTGACCGGCGATCCGGGCAGCCTCGCTGGCCTGACCGCGTCCCGGACCGTATATTGTTCCCGTGCGAAAGTTACAAACCTTGAGTTCATCGGATTCTAGCTGGGCCAGCAAATTTTCTGTTTCTATATAAAACTGAGCAAAGGGTGAGGCAGCGTTCGCTGGCGTTTCTTCGTCCACCCGTTCAGCGCCCCCCGCATCGCCGTAGGCGTTTAGAGAACTGCAAAAAACAATTTGCTTGAGATTGGGGGCAGCATCCAAACATTCACTCAAGGACTCAGCAGTACCCACGTAGGCATCTCGATAAAGCTCCGGATCCATAAAAGGCTTGCCATCCTTTTCTGTGATTCCGCCGGCCATGGTCAACAACACGACATCCTGGCCAGCAATGAGTTCACGCATTTTCTCACGGTTACTTCCATGCATAACGACCACCCGATCGGCCACTTCAGCCAGCTCATCAGCGCGACCCTGTCGCGTTGTGGTGACGCTAATCGTATGGCCCTGGGACTGCAGATATCGCGCGGCGGCAAGTCCGGTATAGGCGGCACCGACAATGGCAATTTTCATAAGACGCTCCGGAAATAGGCTGCTACGAGGTTAGGCATGGGTAAGTTCTGTCATTAATACTTCCCTAATATCATGTCCCTGATTTTCGCCCACGAGGCTGTACACACCCTTCCAAGCGCGGCGATCTAAATGCTCGGCGAAGAAACAATTCAAATGCCGCTGATCTCGATCGCGCAGCAGTTTCGCATCCGGTGCGGGGTAATCCAGTTTCTTGGTGAGTGCTAGGTAGTGGTCCAGGTAGGCCTGTATCTGTGGTCCCACGCGATTCAACTCAGCGGCATTGGTTGGCCGGCCAGCACCAATACTCCACGGCGACAAGTAGGCCGCTATGGCCGGATTGCCAGGCGCCGAGGCGCAAGCATTGTCGGAATTTTGCGTGGCCTGCCAATACGCTTTCGTAATGGGACCGAACACCGACTCGTAATAAGCGGGATGATCGACGGGATCTAGGCGGGGCAGGAGGTCAGCATTGTAAACACAAGCATCGGGGGCAAATTGTACGACCTGGCCATGAAAATGCGGCATGACTGAATCCCGGCGGCCAAACAGAAAAAACAATTGCGTGTCTACAGGATCGCCCTGTAGCCGAACATGAATCATTCGGTCGATGGGTTGAACACCGGACCACAGGCGCAGGTAACCGGCCGATTGCGAAGTATCTTCCGCCGCGACGAGATCAAGATACGGCCCGCCGGCAGACCCGCAGCGTTCTTGCAAATCCAAGGTACCGGCGGCGGAGTCCACCAGACCTTGAATAAAAGCTAAACCAAATTCTGTATTTTCCATCGGGCGCGCAGGATACTTTAGGCGGCCAGCGCGAAGCAGCTTGCGCTGCGTCCTGTTCGCTAGGCAGAATCTTGGATTGCAATCTGGAGTCTCCTCGCGTGGCGCCAAATATCCAAGGTCAGGTGGTGACCGGAGCGGGCAAGGCAGCCACGTTCACGCAAATGGACTGGGTCCGCAATAGCACCACCCAGCGACTGGGTATCGACCCTTATCCTGGAACTTTAAATCTGCGCATCATCGGACCAGACAATTTGCGAGCCTGGCAACACTGGCGAGCGCGATCGGGCATCCGCATTCCCGCCCAAGCCACCGCCGATTGCGACGCTTGCTGCTATCCGGTACGCATCGGAGATCAGTGCACGGCGGCAATACTGGTGCCTGAGGTCACTGGCTACCCGCGCGATCAAATCGAGGTCATTTCCGCCGTAGGTCTGCGGCAGGCGCTAGAACTTTGCGATGGCGATGTGCTTTGTCTTTCTGCTGTCAAACCGCCCGCCATCAAGGCAGTGATTTTCGACGTCGACGGCACCTTGATCAACTCCGTGGATGCCTACCACATTGCCGCCGGACGGGCAGCCCAGCCCCATGGATTTAGCGTGAGCCACGCGCAAGTCAAGCGGGCCTTGAATGCCGGCCAACAATTTTGGGAAATGATGCTACCCGACGACCAACAAAATAATGCCGCTCTGATAAAAGCCTTACGAGAAGACACCATGCGACATTGGCCAGCTGTTCTGGACGAACATGTCCGCGCGTTTGCGGGGCTCGCAGACAGCCTGCAGACCTTACGGGAGTCTCAGCTGCGACTGGCCATTTATACGGGTTCAACAGGCGAGTCGTTTTCCGCCTTGCGGGGCGCCGCAGCCTTGGAGCAATTCGAGGCCGTCGTGACGGCCGATGACGTTGCGCGAAGAAAACCCCATCCCGAGGGCATCTTACGCTGTCTTGAACTGATGGAACTCGAACCTGACGAAGCTGCCTATGTCGGCGACTCTGTGGTCGATATCCAGGCGGCGCATGCGGCAGGCGTATTTTCAGTGGGCGCGCTGACGGGATCGGCGGATGCCGTTGCATTATCCCTGGCGGGCGCCCATCGCCTGGCCGCCAGTAATCAGGCCTGGGGCGACATTTTTATTCACTCAGGCTCGACCAACTAGAACCAAAATAATTATTAAATAATAGTTATTTACCGTATATTTTAAATTTAGATTCTAATTATTTGCCGGCCCAATCTCGCCAATATTCTGCCCAGCGACCCGCGACCAATGCTTGTGTTTGGGGACTTTGTTCATTCAATAGCACGCGCGAAACTTGTGGCCAGTGTTCCGGGCCACCCTCGGCGGGCAGTTGCCGGGTCGCGTCGATAATGGCTTTACTGGTTAACCAGCGGGTGGGAGCGCTCGGATCCAAGGGCATGCCGCGGGTTTGCGGAACAATCAGACTCGCGGGATCGGGCTGCCAACGCGTACCCAGCGCGTGAAAAATTTGGTTCTTGTCGTGCACGTCAATATCGCCATCCACCACGATAATGATTTTTGCGAATAGATCCGCCGCGGCGATGTGCTGACCAGCCGCCATACCTTCGCCGGGCATCCGTTTGTTGATACTGGCTAATGCAACGCCCGTGGTTTCGATGGGCCGATAAAACTCCACCAAATTTGGAATGGACTGGCGGTAGCTCTGATTGTTGCTGACGATTTGCGGAATACTCATGGTCAACTTGGTAATGCCGGCAAATGAGTTCACGACCCAGGGCTGTGGTCGATGGGTAACGGCATTGATGGACATGAAAAAATTCTCAGGCTTCTCTAGACCCATGTAGCCGTACACTTCGCCATAGGGACCTTCTGCTTCCATTTCGGTCAGCACAATATCGCCTTCAAGAACGATTTCCGCATGGGCCGGCACCAACAAATCACTGGTCTTGCAGCGAACCAATTCCACCGGGCGGCCGCGCAAACCGCCGGCGACGGCCAGCTCATCCTCGCCTAAGCCCGTCATCTTCCCGGTGCCCAAGGCAAAAGTAATGGGATCAGCCCCCATCACTACCGCGGCAGGCATGGACTGAGCGCCACGCTTCTTCGCCCGCATTAAGAAATTCCAAGCGTGCTGACCAATCTCGGTGTTGACGCCGATCTTGCGGGGGCCTTTCACCTGGCAACGGTAGGTGCCGACATTGCGCCCCATGTCGGGATCTTCCATGAAGACGGTGCCTGCGGTGATGTAGCGGCCAGCGTCCGCGGGATTCGTTTGAATCCAGGGAAAATTCAAGATATCGATCTCGTCCCCGAACTGCTGAATCTGCTGGCATGCGGCCCGCGCCGGCTCGATTTCCACCGGCGCTATTGTTGGCCATTCGCCTTGGGCATCCAGCAGACCCTCCAAATGGCTGAAGGTGCTTCGATACAATTCACGCTGAGTATCCGCGGCGCTGGGCGCGCCATAGGCCAAGGCCTCGCTGACCCAACCGCAAAAAACATTCCCCAGTAGCGGGCCAGGTAGCCAAGCACCAGCGACTTTCACGCGCTCAACCAGAAATGCAGGTGCATCGTGCCAGCCGAATTCCTGAATCATGCGATAGGCAAAGCCTGTGGCTTCGTACTTGTCTTGATCCATTTCGCCAATGCGGAGGAGTTTGCCGTTGGCGTCCAACGCAGAGACATAGTCACGCAAGGTATCGAAAGGACCGGCAATCGCCTCAGGCTGCTCTTTTGCTGTTGCCATTTTTCGTCCTTTGATGACCGCTTACCCAGGTTGCCAGACATGTCCTCGGCATCTAAATCATAGTGTTGACGTGGGGCCTCACGAAACCCTAGCTCGACTCTTGACCGACTGGCGAGTCTGTATTGCTCCCAGTTTTTCCGGGGACGTAAATGTCCTATTCTTGGTGCTTAGGGTTCCAGCAAATTGTTCACCAAGAAGTACGAATGCACGGGGTCAAGCGCAGAACATGCCCGAAACACAAAACATGCAGGGGAAAATCGTCCTAATAACCGGCACCGCAAGCGGAATGGGCCGCATCGCCGCCAAAGCCATTGCCGGACAGGGCGCACGCCTAATCATGGTCGACAACGACGTACCCAATGGTGAGGATGCGCGTGCGGAGATTATTCGCGATACGGGCAATAGCCATCTGGAGTTTATCGATTGCGACGTGTCGGACTTTGCGCAGCTGCGGAGCCTGGCTACCCAGGTGAACGAAAATTATTCACGCCTTGATGTGCTGATCAACAATGCCGGCATCACGGAAACGGTACGTCGAGAAAGCGCGGATGGATTCGAGCTGACCATGGCGACTAATTTTCTTGGACCCTTTTTGTTATCTCAATTACTCCTTGAGAAACTTAAGGCCAGCGCGCCATCGCGACTGATCAATATCTGTTCCGACGGGCACAAGATGATCAAAAACCTGGATTGGGACGATATCGACAATCGCGAGGGCTGGCAGGGCGTAAACCATAACAAGGGCTTTCAAGCCTATGCACGCTCCAAGCTCGCCATGGCCGCGGGGTCGTTCCGCCTCGCCGAGCGCCTAAAGGGCACGGGCGTCGATGTGCATACCGTCTCGCCAGGCTACTTCTTGCGCACCAACATACACCGGAATATGCGTGGGCTGTGGAAACTCGGGGTCCGTCTGTTTTGGCCCTTACTGCAGTCCGCACACCGCGGCGCCAAGAACCACATCCATCTGGCAACGGACCCCGGCGTGGTCGGCGACACAGGGCACTATTGGGAACATCAACAACACAAGGCACCATCGCCGGCGAGTCTCGACCCAGATTTACAAACACGGGTTTGGGACTACGCCATTAAAGCCACGGGCGCGAACCCAAGTCGCTAAAATGTTGGCGGTGGAATGGGTGGGCTAGATCACACCCTTGTCGCGCATTTTGGCCATTTCAGCTTCGCTGAAGCCCAGGATGCCACCCAAGACTTCGTCGTTATGCTCACCCACTTCGGGTCCCGGCCAATCCGTGCGCCCTGGGGTGTCACTCAGTCGCGGGATCATGGCTGGAATCTTGAGTGCCTCACCACCCACTTGCACCTCTTCGAACATACCCCGGGCGTTGTATTGCGGATCCGCTAACATATCCACGACACTGTAGATGGGGCCTGCCGGCACCCGCGCTTCTTCCATTTGGTCAAGTAACTCTTGCGCGGTCAGCGTACCCGTCCATTGGCCGATGATTTCATCCAACTCCTTTTCGTGCACAACGCGGCCCGCATTGTCGGCCATCCGCGGATCTTCGGCGAGATCGCCACGGCCCATGGCATGACACAAACGCTTGAAGATGGAGTCGCCGTTACCGCCGATAATGACAAATTTGCCGTCCTTGCAGCGGTAAGTGTTGGTTGGCACGATCCCGGTTAAGGTCGAGCCCGAGGGTTCGCGAACGACACCGGCGCCATCGTATTCGGGCACCACACCCTCAAGTAGATTAAATACAGCCTCATAAATAGCCGTGTCAATGACTTGTCCACGGCCGCGGGGATCCTTGCTGCGTTGTATGACCGATAACAAGATACCCAGCACCGAGTGAATACCGGCCAGCGTGTCCCCAATACTCAGGTTGGGCCGCACCGGTGCTTCATCGGGAAAACCGTTGACATAGCGAAACCCACCAAAGCCCTCGCAGACGGAAGCAAAACCAGGCTTAGAGGCGTAGGGTCCATCTTGCCCATAGCCGGAAATTCGGCTGTAGATAAGGCCCGGATTTTTTTGCCAAAGATCCGCCGGTCCTAAGCCCCATTTTTCCATGGTGCCGGGGCGAAAATTCTCGACGATGACATCCGCCGTTGCCGCCAAACGGCCCACGATCGCGCGGCCCTCATCGGTACGTAGATTGGCCGTGACACACTTTTTATTGCGCGCCAGGCTATGCCACCACAAGGCCGTCCCGTCCTTCATGATCCGCCATTTGCGGATGGCATCGCCGTCACCAGGCGTTTCAACTTTGATCACCTCGGCGCCAAAATAACCCAGCATGCTGCCAGTGAATGGCCCAGCTAGTAGCTGGCCAACTTCGACCACGCGAATGCCGTCCAACGGGCGTGGTTTGTCAGATTCCGTCATGGTTTATTCCGGGCTCTTCGGCCCGTTCCTTTGGTATCGGGAGTCGAAGTCTAGCCCAAGCAAGGAATGGTTGACAGGCGGTGGCTCAAGTCTGCAGACAAAACCTAGCGCTTCGCTTCTGCCTGGCCAACATAATGGTAGGCAATGAAACGTGGCCCGGAAAAATACTGCTTATCCAAATCAACATAATCAAAACCCGCGTCGGTCACGATTTCGTCAATGGGCCGGTTGATACTGCAGCCGGCCAAGCGTTGGAAAATGGGTGCCAGGCGATCTTGCCAGCGCGCCACGCCAGGATCGGGCGCTCTACCGTGCTCTATGAACAGCAGTCGGCCACCCGGCTTCAATACCCGGCGCATTTCCTGCATCGCGCGCCCGACTTGGGGAATGGAGCAGAGGGTCCAGGTGCTAACCACGGTATCCATGCTATTGGATTCCAGCGGGATATCCTCTGCAGATGCCTCGATAAGATCTACGGGAAAAGCCGCGGCTTCGGCGGCTTCTTGCGCTTGTACCAACAGTTCCGCGGAGGGCTCTAAACCGAACAGGTGGTCAACTTGGTCAGTGTAGTGGGGTAGGTTGAGTCCCGTCGCGATGCCGACTTCCAAGACACGTTTACTGGCCAGCGGCGGAATCAAGGGCCGATATTTTGCAATGGCTTTATTGTTCATGCCTTTGGAAATAATCATCGGCATGATGCGGCGTTGATAAAATCCCATGTTTCTAGATTATTCCTTGTTTTTATGAATCAGCATGGCCTTCCATTGCCGAATGGCTGCAACGATTTCGGCGGCGGAATCTTCTTGGATAAAGTGGATACCAGGAACCGTGACCTCGGTTTGCTCGGGCCAGCGGCGACAAAATTCACGCGGCGTACCGGTCAGTATCGCGCCGGGCTCGGCGTTAATGAAAAGTTTGGGGATCGTGGACTGGCCTAACCATTCGGCATAGTTTTTCACCACCGCCACCACATCGGCGGGTTCACCGTCGATGGGCAGTTGCCGTGGCCAGGCTAAGCAGGGCCGGCGATCCTCACCCGCAACCGCAAAGGGCTGCCGGTAGGCGTCCATCTCCTGGGCGGATAGCTCGCGTTGCACCGAACCGGGTAGTATTTTTTCAACAAAAATATTCTTTTCCAGTATCAGCGATTCTCCAGCCGGCGAGCGCAGCGCCTTGAACAAGTCTCGGCTGGCGGCGGGCCATTCAGCCCAAGTCAGGGGTCGCACAATCGCTTCCATATACGCCAAGGCAGACACCCGTTCAGCATGACGCCGGGCCCAATCAAATCCCAGGGCCGATCCCCAGTCATGCAGTACCAAGGTAATTTCGTCGCCCAGCTCTAACTGCGCTAGCAGTCGGTCGAGATACTCACGATGCGTGGCAAACTGATAGCTGTCGATGCCCACATCAGACAGCTTGTCCGATGCACCCATGCCGATTAGATCGGGGGCCACGCAACGATAGTCAGCGGCTAAGTCCGGGATCAGATTGCGCCATAGAAAACTAGAAGTCGGATTGCCATGTAGAAATAGCAGGACGGGCCCTTGACCTTGATCTCGAACCGCCATCTTGTGGCCATGGACGCTTAGGAAACGCAGTGGCGGTGCTTGCATGACGTTCGGCTACTTGGGTATCGCCCCGGCCACGAGTTCTAAAAAATCGGCCTCGGTGTGGATATCCGAAATCTCGCGGGCTGAAACCGTGTAACCCAGTTCATTGGCGACGGCTTCATAACGGGGGCGACGATGATTGGCCAAATGTGGAAATACCCAGCTAACGAAATGATCGGGTTCAATTTCGTCCGCATTGTCGATTCGATGTTCCTGCAAATATTCCGCAAGCTTAGCGTCGAGAAAATCTTCACGATAGTACAAGGGCTTGGGATCGCTCACTGCCCGATGCACCAACTCTTCCTCCATATCGGGCCCGGCTCGCAAATACAAAATTAGGGTATGTTCAGCCAGTGTGTGCATCACGGCTGGATCATCCAACTCAACGATACTGCCACCCGCATCGTTTAAAAAATGATCGTAGCCGTAAATTTCATGGGCCTTGCGAATAAAATCCTGCACGTCCTGCATGGCCGCGGCTTCTGCCAAGGCATGCAGATGTTGCCGCTGCTTAAATTCCTGCAAGGGGAGTCCACCGTGGTCCGCGCGGCCTAGCTTGCCCAGGAAAGTGGCTACAGGTTCCAAGTTGTAAACCGAAATATTGTTCGCAATATAGATGGAATCACTGCGTAAGAGATCGCGCAAGAAATCCACTTGCATGGCTTGGCGCTTGATGTTGTCCAGAATGTGTTCTTCTAGGTACTTGGTACCAATCCGGTAGTCACCAGAATAGTGAAACCAATTCGACTTGGGTACGCTATTGGCCAGGTGCGTTTTGCCCACGCCGGACATACCCAGCAGGGTGACCGCCTTGCGCGGCCAGCGCAGAAATTCTTCGCGTGACATTCGCATGCGGGCATTGTTGCGTTCAAGGCAGGTCCTTGCAAGGCTAGGGCGCAAAGAGGCCGGCTGGTACCCACTCGCAGGACGTCAATGCCGCCATCATTGCGGCGCTTTCAGCCGCCGCGCGTGGGCCCTGACCACCGGCTGCTAGAGCCCGGCCAGACGGCGATGTAGATCCAAGGACTCGGTGCTGGGTCGATGCTCTTCTTGAGTCGGAAAGCTAATGGGCCGCCCGGACAAGATGCGATAATTCGTTTCCAAAATATCGTCGGCCACAATCGTCGTCATGGTCCGTGTATCGATGGCGATCTTGCCCAGATCGAACAAGGTATGAATATCAGCCCGCAATAACAAACCATTGGAAGGATGGTGGGTGAACTTGCCGCGATAGGGGACGATATAGGCTGCTTCCAAGGCATCAGCCGCATCGCAAGCAGTGATGGCGCAGCGATAGTCGTAGGCGGACAGCAGGCGTTTGCGGAAATTGGGATGGCCACGGCGGCGAATGATGCTGTCCACGACACCGGCGCGAGCATCCTTGCTATTACCCGATTCAAAGGCTTGTAACCTTTGTTGATCGCGCTCGGACATCTGGATGATGCCGCTCATGTCTAAGATCGGACCACCTGCATCGGTATTCAGCAAACGTCGACGCGCAAAGCGGTCCACGCTGCGAAAGTCGGCTTCGATGCGATCAATGACTTCATCATCGAGCTGCCAGAAGCTATCCTGGCACGGTGGAAAATAGTCCTTGAGTTCATCGTGGGGTAGCGACAATGGAATGGGTTCTGTCAAGAAGAAAATAAACTCTCGAACGTCACCGTCATCAGCGTCCTTATCCCAAATAGCTCGCGCCGCACGCAGGTTTTCATAACGACCGAGCACTTTTGCGTAATGCCTGAAGGCATTCTTGTAGCTCACCAGTACGATGTCACCAATGGCCATGTTGAACCACAGTTCGACGCTGTCCGGCCCCGGAGGTAATCCCCAGGCATAAAAGCCGCGTCCCCGCCGCTCGATTTCGATTAGCTCGGGATAAGTCGCATCGCTAAAACTGCGGATTATCGTCTGGCGATCAATGGGGTTAATCAGCGATCGTTCCAGATCCCCGTGCTCATGCTGCTGATCGACCGGCGCAAAAAAGATTTTGGGCATCAAGGATCTCCTGGCACAGCAGAATTATTCAGCGGGTGGACCCGGTTTGCAACGCGGCGGGTGCTACCCAGCTCAGCTAGAACAGGTATCATTGCCGGCTTTCTGTCAATCAGCCCAGGCCATAGCCTGCATCAGTGAGCTTCGCACCATGACCGACAAGCCGTGGCAGGTCCATAAATTTGGCGGCTCCAGCCTTGCCGATCCCGATTGTTTTCGCCGGGTTGCCGACATTCTGTTGACGGATGCGCCACCTTGCCAAGCGGTGGTGGTCTCCGCCATGGGCGGCATGACTGACAGTTTGTTGGCGCTGGTGGCGACAGCAGCAGCCGGCGGAGACGAGTTGGAGACCAGCCTGACGGCCTTGAGCGAACGCTACCGCGCGGCCGTGGCAGCGCTGATTGTAAACAAACAAGCCGCCGCCTTATTGACAAGCTTCGACGCGGACCTGACCGACATTCGCGATGTGCTACAAGCCGTTAGCTTGTTGCGTTCGGCGGCCGACCGCAGCCGCGACCTCATCGCCGGCTTCGGCGAGCTTTGGTCGTCCCGCCTGCTCGCTGCGCTGCTTCGGCAGCTCGCACCCGAACGCGGTTTTCCGGGCGAAGTTAGCTGGCTGGACGCGCGTGACCTCATCGTGATTGAGCACAGCGAGTTGGGCCCCACGGTGCTCTGGGATCGCTCTAGCGACAACGCGAGCCGACATTTCCCCGCAACATTTAAGGGCATCACCGTGGTGACCGGTTTTATCGCCGCCGATGCCGATGGCTTGCACACCACCTTGGGCCGCAACGGCAGTGATTTTTCCGCCTCCATCGTCGGTGCCTTGTTAAACGCTGAGCGCATCAGTATTTGGACCGACGTGGATGGCGTCATGAGCGCGGATCCCAATCGTGTGCCGGAAGCCGCTGTCATCGACAAGCTGACCTACAACGAAGCGATGGAGTTGGCCTACTTCGGTGCGAAAGTCATTCATCCGCAAACTATGTCACCGGCAATTGCGCAACAGATCCCGATTTGGATCCGCAATAGTTTCAATCCGCTGGCGCCAGGCTCCTGTATCGGTGGCGACAGCAACGGCCAAGAACTGATCAAGGGCGTTACTTCCATCGAAGGGGTGACGCTCGTGAACTTGGAAGGCGCGGGCATGATTGGCGTACCCGGAACGGCAGACCGCTTATTCGGCGCGCTGCGTGACGCAAGTATCTCGGTGATCCTGATATCCCAGGCTAGTTCGGAACATTCCATTTGTTTCGCGGTGCCAGAACGCCATGCCAAGACGGTTGAGCAGGTGGTGCGGCGAGCCTTCGAAATCGAAATGGAGCAAGGCCAGATCAACAGCGTCGCCCGGCAGGATAATTGCGCCATCATCGCCGTTGTGGGCGACGGCATGGCTGGGATACCCGGCATCGCGGCCAAGTTTCTTGCCACCTTGGGCAATGCAGGTATCAATGTTCGCGCCATCGCCCAGGGTTCTTCCGAGCGCAATATATCGGTCGTGATCGACGGCGAGGAAGCAACTCGCGCGCTGCGCGCCGCGCATTCGGGTTTCTACCTATCCGCCAAAACCATTTCCGTGGGTTTAGTCGGTCCTGGCAATGTCGGTGGCGTTTTGCTGGATCAGATGGCCGCCGAAGCCAAAACCCTGCGTGACGAATTCGGTTTAGACATTCGTGTGCGCGGTATCGCCAGTTCCAAGCGCATGCTCTTGGCCGAGCAGCGCGTTGATATCACCAACTGGCGCTCGGCCTTCGAGGCTAATGCGGTAGCCATCGACTGGGATCGATTTATCAAGCACGTCAACGCTGATCATTTACCCCATGCGGCCGTGGTGGATTGTTCGGCCAGCGATGAGGTGGCGGATCGATACCTTGACTGGTTCGGCCAGGGGGTGCATGTCGTCACACCCAACAAAAAAGCTCACAGCGGCAGGCTTGACTACTATCGCAAACTGCTGCAAGTGAGACGCAGTCACAATGCTCATTTCCTCTACGAGACCACGGTTGGCGCCGGTTTGCCGATTATCGAAACCTTGCGCGATCTGAAGCGCACGGGGGATGAGATTCAAAGTATTGAAGGCATTTTTTCCGGCACCTTGGCCTATCTGTTCAATGTTTTCGACGGCAGCAAACCGTTTTCGAGCATCGTTCGCGAAGCCTGCGATAGCGGCTACACCGAACCGGATCCCCGGGATGATTTATCGGGCATGGATGTCGCGCGCAAGGTCATCATTTTAGGCCGGGAAATCGGTATGGAGCTCGAACTGAGCGACCTGCAAGTTGAAAGTCTGGTCCCGGACAAGTTGGCCGGTGAGAGTATCGAGGGCTTCCTAGATGCCTTGCCGGACTACGATGAGCAAATGTTAGGCCGCTGGCGTGCCGCGAGCGAAGCTGGCCAAGTGCTGCGCTACGTTGGCCGTCTGAGCAAGTCCGAAGGTGCTAGCGTGACGCTGCAAGCTTTGCCAGCGCAGCACCCGTTCGCGCGCATGAATTTGACCGACAATATCGTGCGCTACGAAACCTCGCGCTACAGCGAGAACCCGTTGGTCGTACAGGGGCCTGGAGCAGGCCCGGCGGTAACGGCGGCCGGCGTTTTCGCGGACCTTTTGCGGCTGACAACTTACTTGGGCGCGGGACGCTAACAACAGCTTGTAAGCCTATACTGGGCGAGGACGCTTAGCAGACATGGTCAGCGCGGATTACAAGACTCAATAGATTTAGCCATCATGCAATTCACCAGCACCCGCGACACCTCGACCGTTGCGCTAGAGCAAGCCATCATGAGCGGCACGGCGCCCGATGGCGGCCTGTACGTGCCAGAGTCATTGCCTACATTTGTGGCCGATGACTTTAGTGACTGCGAAGATTTTCCTCGCATCGCACAGCGGTTGCTCACACCGTTCTTCGCTGACTCAAGTTTAGCCAATGAACTCGGCGAAATTTGTCGCGACGCATTGAATTTCCCAGTACCCTTGCAGCCTTTGGAAGCGGGAGAGGCACCCTTATCGGTGCTGGAAATGTTTCATGGGCCCACCGCGGCCTTTAAAGATGTCGGCGCAAGATTTCTGGCGGCCTGCATGGCGCGAATCGTCGCCCAAGGCCAGTACGCCAAACCGCCCGTAACAATTCTGGTGGCCACATCCGGAGACACCGGCGGCGCGGTCGCGGCCGCTTTTCACAAGCGCCCCGGCCTACGTGTGGTGGTCTTGTTTCCCGATGGACGCGTTTCGCCCCGCCAGCAGCATCAACTCACATGCTGGGGCGATAATGTCATCTCTCTCGCGATACGCGGTGAATTCGATGACTGTCAGCGCCTGGTAAAAGAAGCCTTCGCCGATGAAACGCTAAGTAGCCAGCATAGCCTATGCTCGGCCAACAGTATCAATGTCGGCCGCCTGCTGCCGCAGGCCGCTTACTATGCGAAAGCCAGTCTTGAACATTGGCGCCAGACCGGCAAACCCACGAGTTTTATTATCCCAACCGGTAACTTAGGCAACGGTTTTGCCTGCGTTTGGGCCCGCCGTATGGGCCTACCCATCGAGCAGATCGTCTTCGCCACGAACGCCAATAAGACTATTCCGGATTTTCTGCGCAGTGGCGCTTGGCAACCACGGCCAAGCATCGCCACCTTGGCCTCGGCCATGGACGTGGGCGATCCCAGCAACATGGAACGGCTCAGGGCCTTGTTGGGCGGCGCGGACAGTATCGGGCGGGAGATTCGCGCCTGGCCGGTGAGCGATGACGTGATTCGAGAAACTATTCAGGATGAGTACCGGCGTCATAAGACGGCCTGGTGTCCGCATACCGCAACGGCCTTGCATGTCTATCGCAACTTGAATTCGCGGGATCGGACTGGGCGACATTGGGCTGTGGTCGCCACCGCCCATGCGGCAAAATTCGATACCATCGTCGAGCCTTTGTTAGACCTGAAAATAGCGGTGCCAACAGAGCTCGCACAACTTTTGGATTCGCCCAGTCGGTTCGTGACGGTGGATCCTGTGCTCAGTGAACTGGCAACCGCGCTCTGAGCTTTGACTAAACCCAAGGGCACTTCATGCCGGGACTCGACAGTAATTCGCAGCCTTTGCTACTACTAGTCGGCTTAGTAGTCGCCATGTTTGCTGTGCTGATTGTACTTTACCTGCGTCGCAAACGTTCGGAACGCAGTTCGTTGCTACGCCTAAGACGCGTGACCGACGAGCTACTAAGCGATTTTATTATTCCGAACAGTGATGACGGCGAGATTCATATCGAACATGCCGCGCTAACACCCAGTGGTATTTTAGTCTTGGATATGAAAGACGTGAAGGGCAATGTTTTTGGCAGCGATGCCATGCAAGACTGGACCGTGCTCGCCGATCAGCGTCGCTTTACTTTTAGCAACCCGCAACAATTTCTCTACGACCGCATGGCTGCGGTCCAGCGGCTACTGCCCAATGTGCCGGTGCGCGGCTTTGTGGTTTTTTCCGCCGGTGCCGAATTTTCCAAAGGCTTGCCCAGCAACGTGATCTTGTTCGATGATCTGGTTAAACAAGAAGATGCCGCCCGCGATCCCAAAAACCGGACCGCGGAAAACTATCGCGTTGCCTGGGATCAGCTGCGACACGAAGCGGTCACGGCACAGGTGGATCATCTGATTCGAGAAGGCTAGGCGGGTCGACCGTAAAGCCTAAGCTCAGACTACTCCGTCGCATCCACAGGATCTAAATTGAAAAGCGCCTCGGTATTGTGCGTGGCGGATACGGCAAGTTCGGCCGGTGAACAATCCATGTAAGCCGCCGCCGTGCGTAAGATATGCGGCAAGTACGCTGGTTCGTTACGCCGACCTCTCGGTTTGTCGGGCAAGTCGCGGGGCAACAGGTAGGGCGCATCGGTTTCCAACATGACGCGATCCCGCGGGAGGTAACTAACGGCCTCGCGCAGTTCCGCCGCTCGGCGTTCGTCGCATATCCAGCCGGTAATCCCCACATACAGGCCTAGATCGAGATAAGCTTTCAGTTCCTTTGGCCCGGCGGTGAAACAGTGCGCAACACCGCCTGGCAAATACCCAACGTAGTCGCGCAACCGCGGCAGAAAATCCTCATGGGCGTCGCGTTGATGCAGAAAAACTGGACGCTGCAATTTGGCCGCCAGCGCCAGCTGACTTTCGAAGGCACTGATTTGCGCATCTCGAGGCGAAAAATTACGAAAAAAATCCAATCCGCACTCGCCAATGGCCACAACCCCGGGCCGGGTGGCAATGGCTTGCAAATCTGAAACCTGTTCGTCGACGAATTCTTCGGCATGATGAGGATGCACGCCCGCGGTGGCATACAGCCTGCCCGGGTAGTCCGCGGCTAGGGTCGCCGCGGATTTGCTGCCGGACAGGCTAGCGCCCGTCACGATGAGACGAGAAACCCCCGCCCCGACGGCTCGCGATAGCACCGCGGGCATATCGGGCGCGAAGCTTTCATGGGTCAGGTTGACCCCAATGTCAATCAAGTCGATAGTTTCGTTCAGCATGCCGACATCGTACTCGTCATACACTGACTAATTGCAACTTTAAAGATATTCAAGCTTAGATCATGAAGGAAATAACCGTGCAAAAAAGCTCGCTCGCTGGCGCCACAACACTACCGGGGCTATGGGCAATCCTGTGCCTGCTGCTTGTCAACGCGGTCTATGCTGAAAGCGATCTTGCAGAGTTGCGCGATCAGCTCGACGCCCATGTGATTCTCGGTGACGAGGTGGCTATCAACCAAATCATCGCGCGGTTAGAGGGCCATAAAAGTGCTCTGGGCGACTACTATCGTGCCTATGCCCACTATCGGCTGGGGGAATTAAGCTTCGACCGCAAAAAACTGGCCAAGGGCCACTTGAACGACTGCATTAAAATTCTAAAAAAGCGCTTGAAGACCGACACCGACTTTGCTGAAGCGCTCGCACTAAAAGCGACCTGCTACGGCGTGAGCGCGCCCTTTTATATGCTGCGGGCGGCGACGAGGGGTATGGCTGCTAATGGGGCTATGGAAAAAGCGATGGCCATCGACGCCATGAATCCCCGCGTGATTTTGGCAGAGGCCATTAGCCTGTACTTTCGCCCGTCAGCCTTTGGTGGCGATAAAGAAGAAGCCGCGAAACGGCTCGACGATGCCATCGAGCAATTTGCCGACTACGCGCCAGCGACCGAAGAACATCCGGTTTGGGGTGAAGCGGAAGCCTGGCTGTATAAGTCTCGGGTGATGAAAGATCTGGATAATCTTGCCGAGGCCAACAAAGCCATGGACCAGGCGCTCAGTCTGGCGCCGGGTTATCGCGCCGCGGAGTTGGAAGTGCCGAACCTTCGTTTGGATTAATACGCCCTGAGTGCCTGCAGCAAATTTGGCAGTTGCTCCGCGGCCGAACCGAGCAGGTGGTCATCCGCGAGGTCGGTCAATGGGGTTGATTGAGTGTTGGCCTCAACAATGTGGGCACCGTTGCGCTTGGCAATGTCGGCCAAGCTAGCCGCCGGATAAACCTGGCCGGCCGTGCCGGCGAGGAGCAATGCGTCGCAATCCTCAGCCGCCCGCAGACTGGCACGCAGGATGGCGGGTGGAATGGCTTCACCAAACCAAACCACATCGGGCCGCAAAGGCTTGGCACACTGTGGGCAGGGTCGGGGCAGCGTTTCGTGAATGCCGGGATCGGATTGCAGGCCGTGGGCCGGGCATCGATCGCGGTGGATATTACCATGAAATTCGAGGACTGGCGTGCTTCCGGCGCGTTGATGGAGTCCATCAACATTTTGTGTAACCAGCGTGACTTGCGGCAATACAATCTGCAGCTCAGCGATGGCGAAGTGCGCCGGGTTGGGCGCCACCGAATTGATCAAATCGCGTCGCCATTGGTACCAGGCCGACACCAGGTCCGGATCCCGGTCAAACGCTTCCTGGGTCGCCAAGTCCTCGGGACGAAAGCGGGCCCACAGCCCCGTACCCGCATCGCGGAAGGTGGGAATGCCGCTGGCAGCCGATACACCAGAGCCCGTTAGCACCAGCAGATGCCGCGCGTCGCGCAGAATATTCAGCAACGCCACGGACAGGCTGCCCAGCTGATTCAGGCAGCGAGCTGCCTGAGCACGTAATGCAAGATGCCGCCGTTGCGGTAGTAATCCTGTTCTTTCGGTGTGTCGATGCGGACCCGCGCGGTGAAGCGCTGTTCACTGCCGTCGGCCGCCTTGGCGGTCACCTGCACCGTTTTGGCGGCACCGCCTTGCAGACCGCTGATGGAATAGGTTTCGGTCCCCGTCAAGCCCAAGCTTGTAGCGTTTTCACCGTCGTTAAATTGCAGCGGCAACACGCCCATGCCAATCAAATTCGAGCGATGAATGCGTTCGAAGCTGGCGGCGATGACGGCTTTAACGCCCAGCAGAACCGTGCCCTTAGCCGCCCAATCCCGCGACGAACCGGTACCGTACTCTGTACCCGCCAAAACCACCAAGGGCGTACCCTCGGCTTGGTAGCGCATGGCGGCGTCGTAAATGGACATCTGCTCGCCACTGGGCTGATGACGGGTCCAACCGCCCTCGGTACCGGGGGCGAGCAGGTTGCGTAAACGAATATTCGCGAAGGTCCCGCGCATCATGACTTCATGGTTACCGCGGCGAGAACCGTAAGAATTGAAATCCTTCTGCGCCACGCCTTGCTCGAGCAGGTAGTGGCCCGCAGGGCTGTCCTTGGCAATGGCACCGGCCGGCGAAATGTGATCTGTGGTCACCGAGTCGCCCAATAGCGCCAACACACGCGCAGCCTCAATATCTGAAATTGCTTCAGGTACCTTCGACATTCCATTGAAATATGGAGGATTTCGAACATAGGTTGAATCGGCTTCCCAGGCGTAGGCCTGGCCCGTGGGAACAGACAATCCATTCCAGTTTTCGTCCCCGGCAAATACGCCCGCGTAACTGTCTTGGAACATATTCGAATCGATGTTCGCCAGGTTGAGGGCTTGAATCTCGCTCTGACTGGGCCAGATATCTTTCAAGTAAACCGGCTGGCCGTCGGCATCATGGCCCAGAGGGTCGCGAGTGATGTCCACGTTCATGTTGCCCGCCAGACCGTAAGCCACCACCAGGGGCGGGGAAGCCAAATAGTTCATCTGCACCAGCGGATGAATCCGGCCTTCGAAATTGCGGTTCCCGGATAGCACACTACAGCCCAACAGCTGGCTATCACGCACGGCTTTGTCAATGGCTGGATCCAGGGGGCCGGAATTGCCAATACAGGTGGTACAACCAAAGCCCACGATGTTGTAGCCCAAGGCATCCAGATCATCCTTGAGTCCGGATTTCTCAAGATAATTGCTCACCACCCGTGACCCCGGCGCCAAGCTGGTTTTTACCCAGGGCTTGGTGCGCAAGCCCTTCGCCAGGGCATTGCGCGCCAGCAGTCCGGCCGCCAACATCACCGATGGATTAGAGGTGTTGGTGCAACTGGTAATGGCCGCGATCAAGATCGCACCGTCTTCCATTGCAAAGCTTTCACCGTGACGTTCAGCCTGTGCCGTGCGCTTGTCGGCACCGCGGCGGGCCAATATGTCTTTGGCATCGCGTTGATGGGTGGGGGCAGCGTCTTTTAGCAGAATGCGATCGTGGGGTCGCTTCGGACCTGCGATACTGGGTTCCACGGCACCCAAATCCAGTTCCAAGATGTCCGAATACAAGGGATCCGGCTGGCCATCGGCCCGCCATAGACCTTGCGCCTTGGCATAGGCCTCCACCAAGGCGATTTGCTGCGGCTCACGGCCGGAGAGTTCCAGATAGCGCAGCGTTTCACCGTCGATTGGGAAAACGCCACAGGTACTGCCAAACTCGGGGGCCATGTTGCCCAAGGTAGCGCGGTCGGCCAGGGGCAGCTCGCTCAAACCATCGCCGAAGAATTCAACGAACTTACCCACCACGCCGCGATCACGCAGCATGTCAGTCACCGTCAAAACCAAATCGGTGGCGGTGGTGCCTTCGCGCAGTTTGCCTGAAAGTCGAAACCCGATGACTTGCGGGATCAGCATGGTGACGGCTTGCCCCAGCATGGCCGCCTCGGCTTCGATGCCACCCACGCCCCAGCCCAGTACACCCAAACCATTGACCATGGTGGTGTGGGAATCCGTGCCCACAAGGGTATCGGGGTAGGCCAATCGTTCACCTTGGCTTTCCTGGTCGAAAACCACGCGCGCTAAGTATTCGAGATTAACTTGGTGCACGATGCCGGTGTTCGGGGGTACAACTTTAAAATTATCGAAGGCGTCTTGGCCCCAGCGCAAAAAGGTATAGCGTTCTTTGTTTCGCTGAAATTCGATGGCGTTGTTGCGTGACAAAGCATCATCACTGCCGTAGTTATCGACCTGCACCGAATGATCAATGACCAATTCAGCCGGCGATAGCGGATTAATGGCCTCGGCCTGGCCGCCCAACTCAACCACCGCATCACGCATGGCCGCCAAATCAACCACCGCCGGTACGCCGGTGAAATCTTGCAGAATGACCCGCGCGGGTGTGAAAGCGATTTCGTGGCTGGGTTCTGACGTCGGATCCCAGTTCGCCAGGGCACTGATGTCATCAGCCGTCACATCGTCACCGTCGGCGTGGCGCAGCAAATTTTCCAGCAAGATCTTTAGCGCGTAGGGCAGACGTGCCACATGTCCTTCGCTGACGGCATCCAGCCGGTAGATCTGATAGTCCTGCCCGTTTACAGACAGTGTGGACTTCGCATTGGGAGCTTGCGCCATGGGTGTCTCCAATAGATATTTTTTCGGGCCGGCGTGGGGGAACCCCGCCCATGCAACCGCGGGGCGATCGCAAGGCGGCGGATTATAGCGGATCGGCAGGACTTACGCTGTCTTCGCGGCGGGCAGCTGCGCGTTAAGCGGAGATTCGATCAAGGCACCGCCAAGACAGACTTCACCGTCGTAAAAAACCACGGACTGGCCAGGCGCGACGGCCCACTGCGGCTGGTCAAAGTGTACTGCCAGTCGGTCCGCGTCGATCATCCGGATGTTGCAACCCACCTCGGGCTGGCGGTAGCGAATCTTCGCGTGCAATGCCAGAGCTTTACCCGCCGCGATGGATGCCGGTACTGCATTAATCCAGTGGGGCCTGCTCGCAATCAAACCGGATGACCACAGTGCCGGATGGTCGCGCCCGTGCACCACCTCCAACACATTCCGCGCACTGTCTTTGCCCGCCACGTACCAAGCGCCGTCCTCGGCCCCGGCTTGACCGCCGATACCCAAACCCTGACGCTGACCGATCGTGTAGTACATCAAACCTTGATGCTCGCCGAGTATTTGCCCCGACGGGGATTCCATGGCGCCCTTTGCACCGCTCACATAACGCGAAAGAAATTCGCGGAAGGGCCGTTCACCGATAAAGCAAATACCCGTGCTGTCGCGCTTGGCATGCACCGGCAGCCCCGCGGTGTTGGCCATCTGACGCACTTCGAACTTGTGCAACTCCCCCAGTGGAAACAGCGCCTTCGCGAGCGCATCGGCGCCCACAGCATGCAAGAAATAGCTTTGATCCTTGGACGGATCCAGCCCTTTGAGCAGCTGCGTCCGACCGTCATGGCTAAGTCGCACGTAGTGACCGGTGGCAATGCGGCGTGCCCCAAGGCGCTGGGCATGCTCAAGAAAAACACCGAACTTGATTTCGCGATTGCAGAGTATGTCGGGGTTGGGCGTGCGGCCGGCCCGATATTCATCTAGAAAGTGGGCGAACACGCGATCGCGGTATTCACGGCTAAAATTGACCCGGTGCAAACTGATGCCAAGTTCCGTGCAAACCCGCCGCGCATCCTGAAAATCACGGGCGGCCGTGCAGTAGCCGTCGTCGTCTTCCCAGTTGGTCATGTGCAGCGCCTCCACCTGAAAGCCCGCACGCCGCAGCTGAAGGGCGGCTACTGCTGAATCCACGCCACCGGATAGCGCAACGACTATTTTTTCGGCGGTCTTAGTCATGATCCAGTGCCTTGTTCTAGGCCGGCCGAACCATAAAATTCGAATACAGTGTAATTATCATTGCTAAATTATTGTAATATTTGAATTAACAGATGATCGAAAAGACGGTCGGGTGAACCGGCACGAATGATCTAAAGCTTATTCTAGCAATCGTCGAAATTCATGGACGCGACTAGCGAGCCGCAACTCGGAATCACAGGCTGAGCGAATCTGCCGTCAAATTTTGTATGAGGTCCATCGGCAGACGCTTTCCGCCTAAGTAGTCATCAATGCAACGCAAGACCATCGGGCTGCGCAGCCGATGTTCACGCCGCGCCAAGGCATCCCGGCTTAGCCAGAAAGCGCGCAGTATACCGTCGTCCAGCGCTTGCTTGGGGTCATGCTCAGCGAGCTGGCCACAAAACGCCACTCGCAAAAAAGTCTGATCGCTTTCCTCACGATGCCACAAATAGATACCCGTGATCGCTTCGGGTTGAAAACCCCAGGCTGTTTCCTCCTGAGTTTCGCGAATCACCGCCTCGACGACCGTTTCGCCTAACTCAGCGTGACCGGCCGGTTGATTAATGAGTTTTTCCCCGGCCACCGATTCTTCAACGACGAGAAATTTACCCTCGCGCTCGATCACGGCGGCAACGGTCAGTTCGGCTAGAACGGGCTCACGGTCAAGTAGGGGCATGACTGCTGATTTTATGGTTGCGGATTAGGACCGCAAGCTTACACGCGAAGTTCGCGCAGCTCCTGTTCGAGTTCAGACGCATTCCATATTTCGTCAAACAGGCTGAGATACCGTTTGGCAACGGCGGGCTCGTAAGTATCGGCAATACCTTCCCATCGCCGTCCTTCGACGCGATAGAGCAGGGCGGTGTCATCGGCGATCATGAAGGCTTCGCGATGTTCGCGATAATCAGCGTGTACATTGCGAAACTCAATGAAACTGTTCAAACGCCGACCCACGGACACCAATCGATTACCAATCCGCACGGTGCGGTGGGGTTCGGAAATGAGCACGCGGATTTTCGCATAGCGTTTGGCGAGCACCAAACGCTTGGCTACTTCTAAGAACTCATCATTATCGTAGATGCCGGGCTCAAGGTCCGGCGTATAGATGGAGATCCAGCGCTTGGCCTGGGCGGCGATTTCTGCTGCCGCTTCAAGGTTCTCCTCCTGGGTAGAAATTACCCAGCGACGGCCTTGAATGCGCGATGCCTGTGAGTCCACTTTTATATACCGTCTGCCACGGAATGAGTAAAGCTCCCGCCACCATCGACGACCCGTGGCCAAGACGATCAGAGGGACAGTGAATTCTATGGGGGGAGAGCAGCAACAAGTGTGGACTGGATCACGTTTTCCCGGCTCACCGGAACAAGCGGAGAATAAGCAGGGTCAATAGTGCTTATGGCAAAACGTCCCGGGCCGTTATCCGCGGCCTGCCCAAATCATCAATCGGGACGCTGGGCCATTTCTCGGGTCAGTTTTGCTGCCAAGCCGGTATAGCCCGCCGGCGTCAGCGCCAACAGCCGGTCACGAGCCGCGGCGGGCAAGTCGAGCTTGCGCAGGAACGCTTGCAGGTCCGCCGGGCCCACCTGCTCACCTCTAGTGAGGGCCTTCAACTGCTCGTAGGCATCGGCTTGACCATGGCGCCGCATCAGGGTTTGAATGGCTTCGCCCAACACTTCCCAACTGGCATCCAGGTCGGCGGCCATGCGCGCTGGGTCGGGCTGGAGCTTGGCCAAACCTTTCAGTAGAGAGTCATAGGCCAAATGGCTGTGGCCGACAGCAACGCCGAGATTACGCAAAACCGTAGAATCGCTGAGATCACGCTGCCAACGCGACACGGGCAGCTTGGCGGCAAAATGCTTCAGCAAGGCGTTGGCAATGCCCAAATTGCCTTCAGCATTTTCGAAGTCTATGGGATTGACTTTATGCGGCATGGTGGAGGAACCGACTTCACCCTCGACCCGCTTCTGGCTGAAGTAACCGATGGAGATATAGCTCCAGAAATCGCGGCTTGCATCCAGCAATATAGTGTTGATGCGCGCCAGAGCATCGCAGTATTCGGCGATCCAATCATGCGGTTCTATTTGTGTGGTGAATTCATTCCACTCCAAACCCAGTGACTCGACGAAACCGCGACTCATGGCCGGCCAATTTACCGCGGGATAAGCGACCGCATGCGCATTGAAGTTGCCCACCGCGCCGTTAATTTTCGCCAGACAGGGTACCTCGCCAAGCAGGCCAATTTGGCGATCCAGTCGCGCCACAATGTTGGCAAACTCTTTTCCCAAGGTCGTGGGGCTGGCCGTCTGTCCGTGGGTTCGCGCCAACATGCTCTGATCGGCATAGCGACGCGCCATGGCTTTCAGCGCCTCTTTGAGTTGGCGCAACTGTGGCAGTAAGAACTCGTCGCGGCCGCGACGCAACATCAAGGCATAGGCAATGTTGTTGATATCTTCCGAGGTGCAAGCGAAATGCACGAACGGTCGCAGGGCCGCGAGATGAGGATCGTCACCGAGCTGTTCACCAATGAGGTACTCCACGGCCTTCACATCGTGATTCGTGGTGGCTTCGATGGCCTTAATCCGCACAGCGTCATCACGGCCAAAATTGTCCACCAGCTTATCGAGAAAGGTATTAACCACAGGCGACAATGGGCCAAAATCATCGATCTCAGGATGCGCGGCTAAAAACTGTAGCCACCGGACCTCCGTCAACAGCCGCAGACGAATCAGGCCATACTCACTGAAACACTCGCGCAGCGGATTTAGCTTGCCGGCATAACGGCCGTCTAGGGGCGACAAGGCGGTGAGGGGGGACAGATCCATGGCAAAACCATCTCATAGCCGACAAAAAAACGGGGCGCGAATGATACACCAGCCCGGGTTCTTATCGGCCTAGATGGTCGCCCAAGTCGCCCAGCTACCTGTAGAATCGCGGCCGATAAAGGCGAGCGCAGCGCTCGCGATGCAAAGCCAGCACCCTAGGAGAGTGGCATGTCGACACAAGAATTTCGGACCGAGCGCGACAGCATGGGCGAGCTTCAGGTCCCCGCGGACGCCCTATGGCGAGCACAAACCCAGCGCGCCGTCGAGAATTTTCCCATCAGCGGCATACCCATGCCGCGCGGCTTTATTCGCGCCCTAGGCTTGGTTAAGTGGGCCACGGCCGGCGCCAATGCTGAACTCGGCTTGATGCCCACCAAAACGGCCGTGGCGATTCAAACCGCCGCGCAACAGGTGGCCCAAGGCGACTACGATCAGCATTTCCCCATTGACGTGTTTCAAACGGGTTCGGGCACCAGCTCGAACATGAACGCCAATGAAGTGATTTCACAACTGGCCACGAAGAACCTAGGCGAAACGGTCCATCCCAACGACGATGTCAACATGGGGCAGAGCAGCAATGACGTGATTCCTACGGCCGTGCACGTGGGTGCGGCGCTGCTGGTCCACGAAGAACTGCTTGTCGCCCTGGAACATCTGGAAACCAGCTTGCGCGCAAAAGCAAAAGAAGTGGCGGGCGTGGTAAAAACCGGCCGCACTCACTTGATGGATGCCATGCCGGTGCGCCTGGATCAAGAACTAGGAGGCTGGGCTACCCAGATCAAGCAAGGAGCGGCCCGGGTGGAGGCCGTGATGCCGCGATTGTGCCGCTTGGCCCTCGGCGGCACCGCGGTGGGAACCGGCATTAATGCGCACCCGAGTTTTGGCGCCAAGGTGGCGGTGCTGCTGTCGGAGCAAAGCGGCTTGAGTTTTGCGCCGGCACCCGACTACTTCGAAGCGCTGTCCTCCCAAGACACGGCCGTGGAGTTGTCGGGCCAACTCAAAACCATTGCTGTTTCCCTGATGAAAATCGCCAACGATTTACGTTGGATGAATAGCGGCCCGCTGGCGGGTCTTGGGGAAATCGCGCTGCCGGCGCTACAACCCGGCAGCAGCATCATGCCTGGCAAAGTGAACCCGGTGATTCCCGAAGCTGTCGCCATGGTGGCCGCCCAGGTGATTGGCAATGACAGCACCATTACGGTCGCGGGCCAGTCTGGCAATTTTCAATTGAACGTGATGCTGCCCGTAGTGGCTTACAACCTGAATCAAAGTGTTAATTTGCTGGCCAATGCGGCGCGCGTATTGGCCGACCGGGCGATTGCCGGGTTTACCGTGAACGAGGCCAAGCTCAACGAGGCCTTAGACCGCAATCCCATCCTGGTGACCGCAATGAATCCCGTCATCGGCTATGAAAAAGGCGCGGCCATTGCCAAAAAAGCTTATGCCGAGGGCCGGGCGGTACGCGACGTCGCCGCGGAACAAACCGATCTTTCCGATGATGAGCTGGATCGATTGCTCAACGCACTGGAATTGACCAAGGGCGGGATCAAGTCTTAAGGAGCCAAGACCGCTGTGCGCGAGCGGATCCTGCAACGCCTATCAGACACGCAAGTCTCGTCGGACCCCGCCCGCGAGGCCCTGGATCGATGGACACCGGAGCTGCAGGCGGTGCTTTTTCCCCAGCCCTTGATCTCCGCCGCCGTTTTGGTGCCGGTCATCGAAACAGGCGGGGAGCTATCACTGCTGTTGACGGAGCGCACCGCGCACTTACGCGATCACGCGGGACAAATCAGTTTTCCAGGCGGCCGGGTTGAACCTGAGGATGACAGCGCCTTGGCCACGGCACTGCGTGAAGCCGACGAGGAGGTTGGCTTGTCGGCCGCCGCCGTACAGATCGCCGGCTACCTGCCGCCCTATGCCGTCGTGACGGGCTTCGTGGTGTCGCCCGTGGTGGGCCTGGTCGAGGGTCCGGCATCGCTGGACTTGGACGACTTCGAAGTGGCGGAAGCCTTCGAAGTGCCCTTGAAATTTTTCCTTGACGCAAAACAACGCCGAACCCGTCGGCGATTCGTTCGGGGTACTGAAATCACCACCGTCGAGTATGTCCACCAAGGTCGCCGGATCTGGGGAGCCACGGCACACATCATTGACGATTTTATAACTTTATTAAAAAAATAGAATGAGTTATGAGTGATATCAATAAATTACTTAAAGTAATGGCAAGCCTCCGAGATCCGAAAAACGGTTGCCCCTGGGACCTTGAACAAAACTTTCAGTCCATCGCACCCTACACCATCGAAGAAGCGTACGAGGTCGCCGATGCCATCGATCGTAACGACTTCGATGACCTTAAAGGTGAATTGGGCGACTTGCTCTTGCAAGTCGCCTTCCACGCACAGATGGCCCAGGAAGCCGGCGCATTCGACTTCGGTGACATCGTCGATGGCATCACGGATAAAATGATTCGTCGGCATCCCCATGTTTTTGACGGCGACGTGGTCGATACCGCCGCGGACCAATCCAAAGCCTGGGAAGCCCACAAGATCTCCGAGCGCGCGGCGTATGGTGACACGCGAATATTGGCAGGGGTCAGTCTAGGCTTACCGGCGCTACTCAGAGCCGAAAAACTCGGCAAGCGAGCCAGCCGAGTCGGCTTCGACTGGCCCAGCGCGGAAGGCGCCCGCGACAAAGTGCTCGAAGAACTCGGCGAGTTGGATGAGGCCCGCCAAAACAACAACCAAGCAGCAATGCATGAAGAGATTGGTGATCTGCTGTTTGCCGTGACCAATCTGGCGAGAAAATACGAGGTCAACGCCGAGGAGGCCTTGCGCGTTGCCAATCGAAAGTTTGAACGCCGATTCGCGCTTGTGGAAGCGGCCGTGATTGAGCAGGGCGGCGATTGGTCTGTACTCAGCGTGGCTGCGCTGGAAAAACTATGGTCGGACGCCAAGCGTAAACTTGGTGAGAAGTGAGTAGTGGGCCTTAATCTGTATTGCCAGGATTTTCTCCATCACAGACAATTGCGCCGCCGTTAAAACTTAAATTGACGTTATTTGCATTGCTACCTGTATAACGGCAATTGGCATTTGGATTATTTTCCATCGTGTTGCCGGCACCGGTAATCGTCCCGTTATTTTGAACACCTACACCGTTAGCAGTGGTTGCCAATCCGCTCGCTAAACCGTCAGAGTCTATGTCGAATACATTATTGGAAATTTCTGCATTTTTCGCAGCGCCGCCCGCGCCTTGCGTGCGTATTGCATACGATTGCTGGTTAGCCGCAACACCTGAGTTGTAGATTCCACTAAAGTTGTTATTTTCAATAACAAGATTTGAAAAACTATCAAAATCAACGCCATCAGATAGATTGCTCTGTACCGCTCCGCCCGCATCAAACCTACCTATATTCGTAAAATCGTTTCCTCTTATGGTGATATCAATTAGATCACCAAACGCAGCGGCTTCGCCCTGAATGCCGTTACTATCTTGTCCACTCAAATTCATAATCGTGGAGTTTGATACAACGACAGTTGCAACATCTTCCAAATAAATACCGTCTGGAGCACCACCAACAACATTGGTATTAAGGTCTTCGATATTCTGAATTGTGACATTGTCAAAAATAAGATTACTTGAACCATTGATCGCATAAATTCCCGTGCCACCTTGTGTGCCAATCGTTGAACCAATCAATGCATCTTGCACTACTACGTTGGTGGCGCCGCCAAGACCGATGCCAGCGTTGGCCATTTCTGTAATAGTGATGTCCTGATACCGGTTGAGCGTCACTCCCGTAGCTTGTATTCCTGTTGCGGCATTCGTTAGCGCGACGTTACTGACCCAGCTATCATTGGCAGTGGTTAACAAGGTTTCACTGCCGGTGCCCGTAATTGTTTTTCCATTTCCGGTGGGCGCATTAAATGTAACTGGTTTGCCGGAGGCTGTTTGCATATCGTAACTTGAGCCGTGGCCAACGAGATTCTGGCCAGCTAGCATGGTGTAGCTTCCTGCAGGAACGTCTTCGGTTATAACAATAAAGCCATTCGGACCGGCGCTCGCAAGCGCGTTTGACAGCTCAGTTGGCGCACCGGGCTCGCCCGTCGTAACCGCAGCGCCGCCGGCTTCATAGTAGCTAGCGATGGCATTTCCATCGAATGGATCCACTAGGCCAACAAATTCACCGGGCATTCCAGGCTGGACTATTTCCTCTGTTGCCAGCTGACCAACATTAACCAATCGATCCATATGCATTTCCGTTCGATCAAGTCTCCCCCAGCGCTTTAGCCTTTCTTGTTTGCCAAACGGAAATCGTAGTTTCGCATATACAACAAAATCATCATCTCTGTTGTCAAAATCACTACGCCATTCGTAACGCGCACCTAAAACAAACTCGTATGGCCGAATTTCTCCACCCGAATTGTTTTGATACTCCGAATTAAACAATTCTATGCCGGCAGAGATACGATCTTGATCACTCTCGCGATGACCAAAAAAGTACCCATAATTCACATACAGCCTAAGATGATCATTGTCATACTTGGACTTATCAAAATAGAATCTACGCGCAAACTCTAGATCAATACCACCTAAAGCTCTTTCAGTTGCGGTAGGACTTTGCCCGCCCTCCAAATAGCGCAAGTCATGAAATTCTCCATCACCATCTTCATCAAGAAGAAAGAAATCTTCCCCTAACGAAATAGACGGTACATCAGGAATTCTCGAGCCTGTTGCGTTACCCGAATTTTCCTCGCGACTAAATGGAACTATGAAATTGAAAATCGCATCATACTTTTCAGAAATAGCCTCTAAGCCTAAACCTAAATAGCCAAAATGATTCTCGAAAGGCGATTCAAAGCCACCTAAATAGGCGAATGTTCCTAAAATATACTTATTTTCTTCGTCTGGATTTGAGGAGCTTTCCTCAACATAAAGCTGCCGGTGTCCGACTGCCAAATGTCCAGAGAAACTTCCTGTTTCAGTAAGAAATATATTGGGATTCAGATACCACAGGTGGTTTTCATTTTGATTAAATGGAATAAAACCACGAAGCCCGGCTGCGGCTCCTGGATCGCCATCAAAATCATACGCGCCGGATCCTTCAATATAGGAAGTCCATCTATTGTTTTCTGCATAAACGAGCGACACTGTCATTAGCAAAACTAAAGACAATTTGGCTAAGAATACTAATAACTTTAATCTATGCATGTTCAAAAACAGCGTTGACGAAATTCATTGGCAAATTTCGATTTTCGTAACCCGCGATGTTAGCTATAGCCACCGCCAAGATGCTAGCGAGCCCGTCACAAATCCCGCAACTTGCGCAAAGTGATATAGAGTTCTCAACCGCGCCGAGATTCCCGGAGACCTATAGGATTGGAGAGTCGAGCGCGTGCAGAACGACCGGCGATTCCATGGTCCGTGCGGAGATGACAAGGTCGCGCGCGACAATCAGGCGACGGCGGCAACCCGAAAGGGAGTGAGTTCTGCCGGCAGATCGAAGTCCGCGTCTAGGTGACGTACTGAAACTTTACCGCGCACGGCGACAGCGGCGATCAGGTAGTCGATGAGCTTGCATACCGTGTGTCCTCGTTGTCAGCAAGTCCGGTAGCGTGCTGCGGCAACTTCATAGTCCACGGATTAAGTCGGAAGAGTCGATGCTCTGGCAGGCAGCCGGGGTAGTTGCTAGTAGTGTTGATCGTCGCGGACGCCGGCTAGCACTTCCCTGCGAATAGCATCGATAGCCGGGATCACAACGGCAAGCCGTTATCGCGCCGGTTCACCATCCCGGTGTCATCCACCGCCACAATCACCGAAGCCAATAAGTCGTGATATCTGCCGCGCTTCCGTGGATATATTGATATATCAGCAGGCAGTTCTACTGATTACTCGAGGCGCCCGGACCCTTCAATTTCCCCATCAACGGCTCAATCAAGTCCATGGGTAAGGGAAATACAATAGTATTCGTCCGATCCTTGGCGATTTCCGTCAGCGTTTGCATATAGCGCAGCTGTAAGGCACCGCCTTCGGAAGCCAACTGTTGAGCCGCTGCCGACAGCATGCCGGCGGCCTGACTCTCGCCTTCGGCGTGAATCACCTTGGCCCGCCGAGCTCGTTCCGCCTCGGCTTGGGCGGCGATGGCACGGATCATACTTTCGTCTAGGTCGATGTGCTTGATCTCGACGTTGGAGACTTTGATACCCCAAGCATCGGTGTGCTGGTCAAGAATCTTCTGAATATCGTTGTTGAGTTTTTCCCGTTCCGACAACATTTCATCAAGCTCATGTTGACCCAACACAGAACGCAACGTTGTTTGCGCCAACTGACTGGTGGCTTCAAAGACATTGGCAACTTGAATGATGGCGCGCTCGGGATCGACGATGCGGAAGTAAACCACCGCATTGACTTTCACCGATACGTTGTCTTGGGAGATGACATCCTGTGTCGGCACATCCATGACAATCACACGCAAATCAACCTTAACCATGCGCTGAATAAACGGGATGACGATGATCAAGCCGGGACCTTTGACCTTTTGAAAGCGACCGAGAAAGAAAATGACGCCGCGCTCATATTCATTCAAGATTTTTACCGCACTGACCAACAGTGCGAATAAGATGACGAGTCCGAAAACTGCAAAAGGCATGAAAGTCTCCTAGTAAATCAATTCTGCTGGGCGAGATCTGTCGCTACGGGTTCGACGCCCAAAGTTAATCCATCCACCCGGGTCACCTTCACCGCATCACCTTTGCGGATTGCGACATCCGTTTGTGCTTGCCAACGTTCGCCGTGAACGAAAATCCGGCCATCGCCGATAAAATCTTCCATGGCTTCGCCCACGCTACCAATCATTTCTTCCATGCCCGTGACGACTGGCCGCAGACGCATGCGCGCAAACATGGTGAGTAGACCCAATAACAACAGTGACGCCACCACGGCAATGCTAATAATCAAGGATCGCGCCACTTGAAATCCCGGCACCTCGTGATCGAACAAGATGATGGAGCCAAACACGAAAGCCACCACGCCACCCAGGCCCAGGGCCCCGAAGCTGGGCACGAAGGCTTCCGAAATCATCAGCACCAAGCCGAGCAGGATCAGGGCTAGACCCGCGTAGTTCACCGGTAATACTTGAAAAGCAAACAGCGCGAGCAAGATGCAAATAGCGCCGACTACACCGGGTACTAAGGCGCCCGGGTTGTAACCCTCAAAGAGCAGTCCATAAATCCCGGCGAGCATCAACAAGTACGCCACCGTGGGATCGGTGATCACGGCCAGCAACTTGGTGCGCCAATCGGGCTCGAAGGCATCGAGCTCTAAGTCGGTTGTCTCGATAACGACATCCTCGTCGCCGACGCGGACGCGGCGTTGATCAATGGCCGCCAACAATTCGTCGATGGAATTGGCCACTAGGTCGATCACATTCTGTTCTTGGGCTTGTTCGGCACTCAGGCTCGCTGCGTCGCGAACGGCGCTTTCGGCCCAGTCGGCATTGCGGCCACGCATTTCGGCCAGCCCGCGAATATAGGCCACGGCATCATTGATGGCCTTGCGTTCCATGGCCGTGCCCTCAAGGGTCGGTGCGGTTGATTCGGCATCGGTGGGGGCTTTTTCCTCATCGGCGCCGTCGCCACCGGCTGCGGGTTCTTTACCCTCGGGCGCGGGCTGTTGACCGGGCAGGGGAGAACCGCCGCCGCCAATTTGTACCGGCGTGGCGGCACCCAAATTTGTGGCGGGCGCCATGGCGGCGATATGGCTGGCGTAAAGAATATAAGTGCCCGCGCTAGCGGCCCGCGAACCCTCGGGCGACACGTAAGTCGCCACCGGAACGGATGAGGCGAGAATGTCCTTAATGATGGCCCGCATGGCGGAATCCAGGCCGCCTGGCGTATCCATTTCCAGGATAATCAGCGTGGCGTTTTGGTCTTGCGCGTAGGCAATGCCCTTGGCGATGTAATCAGCCGTGGCCGGTCCAATGGCGCCCTTGATTTCCAAGCGCACCGCATCGCCCGCCGTCGCGAGCGCGGGGATGAGAAGACTACTCCAAACGACCAGCAGCAGTCGCCGGAGGCTATTGCGCGCGGACATCATTCCTTCCACCTGCAGCCTAGACTGCCCATGATACCAGTCCGGCGAATGCCCAGAGCGCGGCGCGGCTGGCAAACGTGGAATAATGCGCGCTGGTAGCTGGCAGCGAGGAAATCCCATGAACGCACGACCCATACTGACGCTCATCTTTTGCGGGGCCAACCTGGCCTGGGGCAGCCTGGCCAGCGCCCAGCAACAAGATTTCAGCAAAATCGAAATCACCACCGAAACCGTGGCCGATGGGATCTACATGATGCAGGGCTCGGGCGGCAATATCGGCGTCTTAGTGGGCGACGATGGCGTGGTCCTCATTGACGATCAATACGGACCACTGACCGATAAAATCACGGCCGCCGTGGCAAAAATTTCCGAGCAGCCCATCCGCATGATCATTAATACCCATTGGCATGGCGACCATTCGGGCGGCAATGAGAATCTGGCTAAGGCCGGTGCACTGATCATTGCCCAAGACAATGTACGCCGCCGAATGAGTACTAAATTTTTCTCGGAATTTTTTCAGTCCGAAGTACCGGCCTCACCCGCGGCCGCATTACCAGTGCTTACCTTTGATCGTAGCGTGAGTTTGCACCTCAACGGGCATACCATCCGGGCCGAACATGTGCCCGCCGCACATACCGACGGGGATGCCATTATCTGGTTCGAAGAGGCCAATGTGGTGCACATGGGTGACACCTATTTCGAAGGTTTCTATCCCTTTATCGATCGTAACAGTGGCGGTTCCATTCGCGGCATGATCGCGGCGATTGACACGGCCTTACTCAAAATTAACGCTGACACTAAGGTCATCCCGGGCCACGGTCCCTTGAGTGATCGCACTAAACTGGTGCGGTTTCGTGATCTACTAGCAACCGTGGCGAATCGCATGCAAGCGCTCATTGCGGACGGAAAAAACCTAGCAGAGATCCAAGCCAGCAAGCCCACGGCGGAATTTGACGCGCAGTGGGGGAACGGTTTCATCAAGCCCGATCAGTGGGTAGACATGATCTACCGGGGCATGGCCCAGTAGAGACGATGTCTAGTCAAACTTACACAGCCGCCCAGGCAGCTTGGCAACCCGATAGCTGGCGCCGGTGCGGGGCGACGCAGCAAGCCAGCTATCGCGACGGCGAAAAGCTTGATGCGGCACTGGCACAACTGGCTGCGCTGCCACCCCTGGTGACGAGCTGGGAAATTCATAATCTGCAGCAACAACTTGCCAGGGTCCAGCGTGGCGGAGCGTTCATATTACAGGGGGGAGACTGCGCGGAAAGTTTTGTGGACTGTACGTCCACGCGCGTTGTCGGGCAACTCAAGATCTTGCTGCAAATGAGTGTCGTGCTAACGGCCGGTTTGAAACAACCCGTCGTGCGTATCGGCCGTATTGCGGGTCAATATGCCAAACCTCGTTCCGCCGATGCGGAAACGCGCGATGGCGTTTCCTTGCCCAGCTATCGCGGCGATTTGGTGAACCGAACATTGTTTACGCCTGAGGACCGCGAGCCCGATCCCGAACTCTTATTGCGCGGTTATGAGCGCGCGGCCCTGACTTTGAATTTTGTTCGTTCTTTGGCGGCGGGTGGCTTTGCCGATTTGCACCACCCAGAAAACTGGGATCTCGATTTCGTCAGCCATTCAGCCTCCGCGGATCAGTATCATGAGATCGTGCAGCGCGTTGCCGATGGCTTGGACTTTTTCGAATCCATGACTGGCAGTAGATTGGACGATGCACGGGGCGTGGATTTTTTCGCTTCTCATGAGGGTCTACATCTACCGTATGAGCAAGCCCAAACGCGCTATCTGGAACACCGTGGCGCCTGGTACAACCTCACCACGCATTTGCCCTGGATCGGCCTGCGCACGGCTGATCCCCAGGGTGCCCATGTCGAGTTTTTTCGCGGTGTGGCTAATCCCATCGCCGTCAAGGTGGGCGATGCTCTAGATGGCAAGCAACTGCAAAGCTTGGTGACGCATCTGAACCCCGACAATATTCCGGGTCGCTTAAGCTTGATCCACCGGCTGGGCGCCGATCAGGTCGAAAAAGAACTGCCTAAGCTCATTGAGCTGGTGCGTGGAACTGGCATCGGTGTCGTATGGATTTGTGATCCCATGCACGGCAACACAGAAAGCACCCGCTCGGGGATCAAGACGCGCCGCTTCGACAAGATCATTGCCGAATTGGATGCCGCTTTCAAAATCCACGCGGCTGAAGGCAGCCGGCTGGGCGGTGTGCATCTCGAATTGACGGGCGAACATGTGACCGAATGTATCGGTGGCCCGCGGGGGCTCACCGAAGCTGACCTAACCCGCGACTATCGCAGTCAGGTGGATCCGCGCTTGAACTACGATCAAGCCATGGACATTGCCATGCGCATTGCCGCTCAAGGCAGCGGTCTGAGCAGCAGCTGAAGTCGTGGCAAAGTTTTCCACGGGCTGTCAACGCTGTGAGCGCCTGGCCGCTTTTCTAAGGCAGCAGCGCGCAGACTATCCTGACTATCACGCGAAACCCGTACCGTCGTTTGGCGACCCGCAGGCAAGACTGCTCATCGTCGGCCTCGCACCGGGCATGCACGGTGCCAATGCGACCGGTCGACCGTTTACCGGCGACCACGCCGGCATTCTGCTCTATGAAACACTGCATCGTTTTGGTTTTGGCTCAGCACCCGAAAGTATGAGCAACAGCGATGGCTTGCGATTGCGGGATTGCCGCATCACAAATGCGGTGCGTTGCTTACCACCGGCCAACAAACCGCTCACCGACGAAGTCAATCGCTGCAATGACTACTTGGCTGCCGAACTCGATAGTCAGCCAGCACCGCGACTGATTCTGGCCTTGGGCACCGTGGCTCATCGCGCCGTACTACGGGCTCGTCAATTGAAACTTTCCGCCTTTCCCTTCGGTCATGGCATCCAGCATGACCTAGGCGGCGGACTCCGCTTGGTGGATTCCTATCACTGCAGCCGCTACAACACCCAAACCCGACGGCTGACCCCAGACATGTTCCACGCGGTGTTCGCCGGTTTACGCGCACAACTTGAAGATACGCCGAAAGTTGCTAGCCCTGCGTAATCCAATGCCAGTGATCTAGTTGTTGTCCCGCTGTCGATGTTCTCGCCGGCATGCGCACGCAAGCACCGGCCGCGATGACTTATATAATCTAAAACAAAGTGCGAGACCAATTGAGCATTTGCAGCGCCATGCATTGCCAAGAACCCAACAGCTTGACAGACTGAACCGCATCGCCACTTGTCAGCAAGATTCATGACCAAGACTTTTGACGTCGACGCATTCCTCGCCTCGTTGACCCATCGACCCGGCGTGTATCGAATGCTGGACGATCAGGACCGGATACTGTACGTCGGCAAGGCAAAAGACCTAAAGCGCCGCGTGGCGAGCTACTTCGGTAGCAAAGCGCATCATCTCAAGACGCAAGCCTTGATGAATCACAGCCAAGCTGTCGAGGTCACCGTTACGGGCACCGAGCAGGAAGCCCTGCTGCTTGAATACAATCTCATTAAACAACACAAACCGCGCTTTAATGTGCTACTGCGTGATGATAAGAGCTACCCCTATATTCGGCTTACCACAGCGCAGGAATTTCCGCGCTTCGAGTTCCATCGCGGATCGCGGCGCGCCCCGGGTAGATACTTCGGACCCTTTCCCAGTGCCGGCGCTGTTCGGCAAGTACTCACTCAACTGAAAAAACTGTTTCAGGTACGTCAATGCAAAGACTCGTTTTTTGCAAATCGCAGCCGCGCCTGCCTACAACATCAAATTTCGCGCTGCACAGCGCCTTGTGTGGGATTAATCAGCGCAAGCGACTATCAAACCGACGTGAACAACGCAATCCTGTTTCTCGAGGGCCGCAACGAACCCGTACTAGAGAACCTCGTTGAGCGTATGGAAAAAGCTGCCACGGTTTTAGACTACGAGTCCGCGGCCAGCTTGCGCGATCAGATCGGCCGCATGCGCGAAATTCAAGCCAGCCAAGTCATGGCCGGTACCCACACCCGCAATGCTGATGTGATCGCTTTGCATAGCGAGCCGGGGCTGCACTGTGTTGCTTTGTTAATCATTCGCGGCGGCCGCGTTTTGGGCAGCCGAAACTTCTTCCCGCACAGCGCTGGCAAGCCCGAGGCGGGTGAGGTGCTGTCCGCCTTTGTAGTGCAACACTATTTTACCCAGCAAGCACCGCCGGAAATCGTGGTGAGCAGCTCACCTGATGATCGCGAACTGCTGGAAGATGCTTTGTCCGTTCAGGCTGCGCAGAAAGTATCTATTCGCGCGCGGGTACGCGGCGAGCGGCGACGCTGGCTGGAAATGGCCTTGACCAATGCGCAGCAAGGTTTGGCTTTGCGTCGCGCCAGTAATGCGGGCTTACGCGCGCAGGCCGAGGCCCTGGCCGATGCCTTGGCGCTAAACGAAGTACCCGAGCGCATCGAATGCTTCGATATTAGCCACACCAGCGGACGTGAAACCCTGGCGGCCTGCGTCGTATGGGGCCCCCAAGGCGCGCTGAAATCTGCCTATCGACGCTACAACATTCGTGATGCGGCGGCCGGTGACGACTATGCGGCCATCGCCGAGGCCGTGCGGCGGCGCTACACACGTGTGCAAAGTGGGGAAGCGCCGGTACCCGATCTGATTCTGATTGACGGCGGCAAAGGCCAACTAAAGGCGGCGTTGGATGCCTTGGAAGAATTGCAATTTGGCGAGGTCGCGCTGGTGAGCGTGGCCAAGGGCACGAGCCGGCGGCCAGGGCAAGAACGCTTGTACCGGCCTGGTCAGTCCCAAGCCACGGTGCTGCCGGCGGATTCCGCGGCCCTGCATCTGATTCAACAGGTACGCGACGAAGCGCATCGGTTTGCGATCACCGGCCATCGGCAGCGCCGGGGCAAGCAGCAACGTCGGTCTGCCCTGGAAGAGATCAATGGTCTGGGACCCCAAAGGCGACGCGCACTGCTACAACAATTTGGTGGCCTACAAGGCGTAAGGCGCGCAGGTGTCGAGGATTTAGCGGGTGTGCGGGGGATTAGCAAGGCCCTGGCCGAACGAATCTTCGAACATTTTCATGGCGGCGCTGCGGACTAGCGGTCCAAGCAGGCTACAATGGCCCGCGCAATCGATCCGCATAGGGCCAGGTTCGCCGAATGTCGCCGCCTAACAATATTGCCATTCTGCTGACCTGGTTTCGCATCGCCGCGATTCCGCTGGTGGTGTTGGTGTTTTATCTACCGCTGCTCTACCAACCGGCGCCATGGATTAGACCCGCAGCCGCCGTCATTTTTACCCTGGCGGCCATTACCGACTGGCTGGACGGTTACTTGGCACGCCGCCTGAACCAGACATCTCAATTCGGCGCGTTTTTAGATCCGGTGGCCGACAAGCTCATGGTCACCACGGCCCTGGTTATCCTCGTCCAGGCCGACCCCCAAGCCCACATGGCTATTACCGCCGCCATCATCATCGGCCGTGAGCTGACCATTTCAGCCCTGCGCGAATGGATGGCCGAGCTGGGCCGGCGGCATCATGTGGCCGTGTCCGGCAGCGGCAAGCTCAAGACCATCATGCAAATGGTGGGACTGTGCGCCATGCTTTGGCAGCACCCAGTATGGGGCATTCCCGTGTACGACATCGGCAAGGGTCTGCTGCTGATCGCGGCCGTGCTCACCCTATGGTCCATGGTGATCTATATCCGCGCCGCTTGGCCGCATATTCGCGACAGCGACGAGGTTTCTTGACAGACGCCAAGACCGGGCTAACATAGCCCTCCCTCGCAGCGGGAATAGCTCAGTTGGTAGAGCGCAACCTTGCCAAGGTTGAGGTCGCCAGTTCGAACCTGGTTTCCCGCTCCAAGAACATCGGCCCGTGACGGGCAATCGGAGTGATTCGATTGCTCGTCATTGGTTTTGGCCGCCTCGTTTGCGCCGGGTTGCGGTGGTTCGGATAGCCAGCGCGCCCACCGCGACAAACGACCCGCCAGCTATCAAGAGACCCAAGCTCGAGCCAATCGCCGCGGCGGTCAATGCCGATTTTCGCTGGGCGATATGCTAAATTCGCCCCCCGCAATCCACCAAGGCTAGGTGGCAGAGTGGTTATGCAGCGGCCTGCAAAGCCGTCTACGCCGGTTCGATTCCGACCCTAGCCTCCAATTGCGATTCATCACGGTGAAACAAAAACACGCGTGAATTCGGCGCTTGATTACCGCGGGCAGCGGGCTGGCGTAAGTTTTTACTCTGACCCCATCAATTCCCTACAATAGCGCCCGTGCCCGGGTGGCGAAATTGGTAGACGCAAGGGACTTAAAGTTTGAGCACCCGGTCGGAAACGGCCGGTGTGAATGGAGTCAAAGTCGGGGAAACCTCAGTGCTTCTGGTAAGGCAGTGGCAATCCCGAGCTAAGCGATGGTCCGCGGACCTGGAAAGTGTAGAGACTTGACGGCTCCCGCCTAAGTCCCGGCGATGGGATAGGGTGAAGAGAAAGTCCAGACCCCAAATACTAAACGGTAGCGGCGAAAGCCGTAGTGGGTAAGAAAATCCCTCGGAGGCAACTCTGTGCCGGTTCGAGTCCGGCCCCGGGCACCATTGATTGAACTGCATCCCATCAAGATTGCAGAATCTCTGCTGACTTTGAATGCCATTGCCAAGGGTCGAGCGCAAATTGTGATCGGCGGCGCCAATGCCAAAGCGTAAGCAATCGAAAAACCAATCCTTTGGGTGCCGCTAAATCAGATCATTCGGCCCCTTGCCCGCCAGCCAGACGGCGCGCAACCGCTGCGATCGACGGCGTGTCAAATAGATCTTCGATTTCCAACTGGCCTGGATACGACTCGTCAATGCGTTCGTGAATCTCCACCAGTGCCACGGAGTTAACGCCAAGATCAAATAAATCGTCGTTGACACGAATTTTTTGTTCGGTAATAACGTCCGCGCAAATATCCAACAACTGCTGCTCGATCTCGCTGACCGGTGATTGACCCTCGTCACTCGAGCCGGTTTGCAAGGCATCCACTTGCGCCAAGACCGCATCAAACTCGCCTTGCTCCAAGGCCAGGGCCAACTTTCGGCGTTGCAGTTTTCCGCTGGTGGTTTTCGGCAGATTGCGTACGGGTACACAACGGGCAATTTCGACGCCCGTTTGTTCGTTAATGCAGCGCCGCAGTCCGCGCGCCAGGGTCAGAAAATCTTGCGGGTCGCCACGGTGTAGTAAGAAGGCAGTGACCTCATCCTGATCTTCGTGGCTGTGCTGACCGCGAACCGCCGCGATGGCAATCTTGCCCAACTCAACGGCACCCTCGCGTTCGGCAACGGCCTCTAGATCATGGGGATAAAAATTCTCACCGTTGACGAATAAAATTTCCTTGGCGCGTCCGCAGATATACAAGTCGTCTGCACGGATAAAGCCCAAGTCTCCCGTATCCAACCAACCGTCGGCTGTATACGCTTGGGGCAGAGAACCATCCGGATCGTAGTATCCGCCCGTGACATTGCCGCCGCGGATTTGTATGTGGCCCACCTGGTTATCTCCCAAGGATTGATTTTCAATGCCGGCAATGCGCATTTCGCAACGAGTTAATGGATGGCCGCAGCCCACCAACTCGATGGCATTGACATCACCCACCGCCAGGTCCTTGGGCGACTGCATTACGCTCAAGCTGCGGCGATCCACACAGACACTTGGAAATTCCCGGCCCGGGTGCGGGATGGTCACGGCCAAACTGGCCTCTGCCAAGCCATAAACCGGATACATGCTGGTGGACGGCAATCCAAAGCGCGCAGTCTTACTGAGAAACTCCCGGCACAGCGCCGGGGAGATGGGTTCAGCCCCGTTATAAAGCAAGCGTACGCGGTGCAAGGAAATGTCTTCTAGTCCTTTACTCGCATGAACTTTCAAGAAATGTTTGTAGCCGAAATTAGGCGAGCTGAGGATCGTGGCCCGCAGCCGGTCGGCTTCGATGAGCCATAGCAGTGGCCGGCGGCTGAACAAACGCGTATCCATGATGCCCTGACTGACACCCGCGGCAAACATCGCCAAATGTAGACCAATCAACCCCATGTCATGGGTCAAAGGCATCCAGGTCACCACAACGTCGCTCGGGTTTAGCTGCGAGCGTTCGATGATGTCACCGATGTTGGTCAACAAATTCTCGTGCGTCAGCATCACGCCTTTCGGCTCACTGGTAGAGCCCGAAGAAAATTGGATCAGCGCCAAATCATGCGGCTGAACGGGATAAATACGTCCCGGTGTTGCGATGCTATCGATCTTTTCGACACAAAAACTGCGCTGGACCAGGCGATGAAACAAAGCCTGCTGCCCCTGTTCCTCGGCGAATTGGCCCAAGCGCTGCAGCAATACCTCATCGGCATACAGCCAAGGATTCTTCAAGCGGGAAAAGATTCGCAGCAGCTTATGCCGATGATCGTCACTGATGCCCACGGCAACCGGCACGGGCACGAAGCCACCCAGCTGGCAGGCCCAGAAACCGTCCACGAATTGTTCCGTGGACGGTGAAAAAATAATGACTTCGTCGCCTGGCTGCACGCCGGCAGCTTGCAGGTGACGCAAGACGCCCAGCGCGGTCCGGTAAAGCTGGGCAAAGTCTGTACGGCGCCGATCATGCTGGCCATCGATGTACTCAATGAAGCCATCGGCCTCACGCTGGCGCGTTAGAATATCGGGCAAACAACGCCAGTCATTCGCCGCGGTCCGCGGACTCGCGGCGGCTGAGGAACTGGACATGGGCGAGACACTCCCGGCGACAAACAGAACAAGGCTAAGGCACAGTAGTATGCCAGATGGGTATCAACGCCCGGCGCGTTGCCCAGGAATGATCAAGCCCCTAGACTGCCAGCCCCCGGGCGAATGCAAATCTAAGACCTTGAACCAGAACGAACCGTCAGCCAGGCAAGCAAGCGCATCTGTGTATGCGCCAGGCCGCCGAGCTGCCGCATCCCGCAAGCTGGCGCCGCCACCGTCTTCGCAGCGGCGTATGTCGCGCGGCCGGAAAATTTGGTATGCGTCAATCATCGCCTGCGCACGCGGACTGCTGCGGCTGTCTTGGTTCACGCTACGAGTCACCGACGTACTGGGCGCAGAGCACTTAGATCAGCTGCGCGAGACCCAGCAAGCGGGCATCTTGGCCTATTGGCATCAGATGCATATCGTCGTGAGCAACTACTTGCTGCGGCGGGTGGCGCAGGGTGATCGTATTGGTTTCTTGATCAGTCCGTCGGTGACCGGGGAGGTACCCAGTGCCATTGCGCGGCGTTGGGGCGCCCGGGTGGTTCGCGGCAGTTCAAGCCGTACCGGCGCACAGGCGCTGCGTGACCTACATCAAGCGCTGAAGCGTGATCGTCTGTTAATCGCCATCAACCCCGATGGTCCCAAGGGGCCGCTACACGAATTCAAAAGTGGCGCTATCTTGCTGTCGAGGATGACGGGCGCAGCGATACTACCCGTGGCTTACGCGGCCTCCCGGTGTAGCCAATGGAAAAGCTGGGACCGCTTCATCGTACCCTGGCCCTTTAGCCGCGTGGTCATCGCAGTGGGCGAACCCGTACAGATTCCCAAGGGCTGCGGTGTGGATGAACTCAAACTGTGGCAAGCCCGCCTGGAGGCGGCCATGGCGGCAACCCAAGCAGCCGCGCAGGCGGCATTAGACCCGTGAGCGAACCGCCGGCCGCGGCGCAAGGACCGCAAAAGCTGGCTGGCCTAAAACGGCGCTTGGCCATGACCGCCGTGCGTTGGCGACTCATCGACTCAAAATATCGCCGCAACAAGTTTCGCTATTTCGCGCAGTCCTTGGGCATGACACTGACCATTCTCATGGTCTTACTGTTGCTCGACTCAGTACAACAAACGGTGCTGATTGCATCCTTGGGTGCGAGCGCCTTTATCGCCTTTGCCGTGCCCCGCAGCTATGCGTCAAGACCCAGGGCGCTGGTCGGCGGCTATGTGGTTGGCACCATCCTCGGCTGCAGCTACTCGCTGCTGGCCGCTTGGTTCGCGGGCCGGCTTGCGGTGGACTTACACACTTTGCAAATCGTCGGTGGCGCCCTGGCTACCGGTTGCAGTTTTTTTATTATGGTGCTGACGGATACCGAGCACCCGCCGGCGGCAGCCCTTTCGTTGGGCTATGTACTCAATCCTTGGGACACCGGGACCGTACTGGTGGTGCTATTCGGTATTCTGGCCTTATCTACCATCAAGGAGATCGCGCGGCCGAAGATGATGGACTTATTGTGATCCACTGTCTGCGACCGGCGTGATTCGCCTACAATACGCGCCCCCTATCCCCCGGAGCCCCGGCATGCGCAGAATAGAAATCAGTCAATTTGGGCTGGACCACATTGAACTGGTGACCGCGCCGCAAGTTGAGCCGCGCGACGGCGAAGTGGTGGTGCGCATTCGCGCAGCCAGCCTAAATTTCCGAGATTTTCTGATCGCGCAGGGCTTCTATAACTCAGATTTACAGTTACCGCTGGTGCCGCTGTCCGACGGCGCGGGGGAAGTGGTCGCCGTTGGCGATACGGTGGATAGTGTGAGCGTCGGCGATCGCGTGTCATCGGTCTTCTGGCAAACCTGGGCCGACGGTCCGGCCGCGCTGAGCAAAATTAGTGCCTCCACCGGCTGCGAAGCGCCGGGCGTGGCCAGTGAGTATGCGGTGTTGCCTGAGGCGGCGGTGGTGAAGTTGCCGGCGAATATGAGTTATGAAACCGCCGCCTGCTTACCCTGTGCCGCGCTGACGGCTTGGAATTCACTGAAAGAACTCTGTGGTACGCAAGCCGGCCACACGGTTTTGCTCCTGGGCACCGGCGGGGTTTCCCTATTTGCCCTGCAGTTTGCCAAGGCCCTAGGCGCCCATGTGATCATCACCTCCAGCAGCGACGAAAAACTCGCAAAGGCGAAAGCCTTAGGCGCAGATCATGGGATCAACTACAAAACGAACCCAGAATGGGGCAAGGCGGCGTTTAGTCTTGCGGGGCTGGGCGTTAACTCGGTGATTGAAACCGGTGGCGCGGGAACCCTGAGCCAATCGATTGAGGCCCTTGGCTGGGACGGCCATATCGCCTATATCGGCCAACTCGCCGGGATGAGCGCCGAACTCAATTTTATGGGCATGGTCGCCAAAGGCGCACATCTACACGGCGTGATGGTCGGCAGCCGGGCGCAACATTTGCAAATGTTGGATTTCGTCGATGCGCAGGATTTATCCCCAGTGATTCACGCCCGCTATGGACTGGACGAATTCGGCAAAGCTTTGGGCGCCATGCCCGACGGCGAACATTTTGGCAAGTTGCTGATCAGCCTTGACTAGGCAGTACTTGGCGCGGCAGGAGCACATCGACAAGCACAAAAACTAAAAGTTAGCCTGAGACTGCCCGGTAACCTCAGTTTGTATTCACCGGTAAACAACCGGGTTCACCGAATTTAGTCATACCGCTAGGGCGAAATCTCCACGCCAACACCAGCGGGCTCGCGGATCATTTTTCGAGGCAGCAGCGGCCGTGCGGAAATCGTGTCGTGCGCTGATTCCCCGACAGCGGCGGTGCGAGTTTTGACGTGCATGCGAGGACAAACGTATTTCAAGCGACAACTGCCGATGGTGATGACATCCCCATGGCATAAGGCTTGCTCGTCGACCTGCGTCGAATTCACAAACGTGCCATTGGTGCTATTTAAGTCCACGATATAACGCTTGCCGGAACGATTGACCAATAGGGCATGGTGGCGACTGACGTAACGGCTGTTCAACTTCAAATCGTTTTGCGCATGGCGGCCTATCAGTAACTGCGAATTCTCCAAACTGCAACGCTGGGTCATTCGGCCATCGGTCGTTACGAGCAAGAACGGCTGTGTTTGCGCGCCTGGTGAAGCTTCCTGCGCTTGAGAAACAGGCACGGACGGCAGCGCGAAGCGATCTTGAGTCATGGATGCGATGGTCAGCATGGCTGCCGAGTCCAAAACCCGGTTTAGCGCGGGCAGACCCACCAGCAAGAAGGTCATGGCGGCTTCTTTGACATGTGCTTCGGCTAATTTTTGAATCGTTGCAAAAACTCGCGGGCCCCAGGCCTCTGCTTGTTCCAAAACGAACAGGGTCCGCCGGCCTTGGCTGTGCTCATGCCGAAGAAAAACCTGCATGAGCTTGAGCAGCTCGTGCTCAGAAGATTCAAAGGGTTCAAAGCCAAGCTGCTCCAAACTGACTTCCATGAACTCATGCGGCTCATACAGCGGTTCTGTCACGTGCACTACATTGGCACAGCAATCCTGAGCCGCCAAGCATTGTCGCAACAGCTCGGTTTTGCCGCTGCCCAGGGGCCCGGTGAGCACCGCGAAGAGCTGCCGGGTACGAAGGGACTGTTGTAGGTAATCCAGAGGTCCTAGAATTCCATCGGCATCTACCGGCATTGATTCGACGGCCACGGCTGGCGTGGCAAGCTGAGCTTGACTCATGGTATTGGTCTCGACGATTGCTGTTTTTGTCTTATGCTTTTAGAACAGCTAGTTGAGTTTTTCTTCTAATGAGCTTTCTTATTGTGTGCTCAGTTTATGGAAGCGCACAGCTTATGTAAAGGTAGCGCAAGGCCGGCGCGGCTACTATTTAATCTCAAATCTTATAAACTAATCTTTAGCTAATGATATTTATTCATTTTTCTACCTTCCGGTTATGCCGGTGATCAGCGCGTCGGGACTCACTCTCTGGCGCGGTTTTCACTGCCTGTTCGAGCAGCTGTCGTTCCAGCTCGCGGCAGGCGAAGCCTTGCTGGTGCGCGGGCCGAATGGCTCGGGGAAAACCACTTTATTAAGGGTTTTGTGCGGATTAACGCGGCCCGAGGCAGGGGAGGTAAACTGGGCGGGTGAGCCCATCCACGCGCAGCGCGAAGCTTTCACGCGCGCGCTTGCCTACCTGGGGCATCGCGTGGGGCTGAAGGCGGATCTCTCCGCCGAGCAAAACTTGCAGTTTGCCACCCGCATACGTGGGCAGAACCCAAGCGCGAGCGAGGGCTTAGAGGCCGTGGGACTCGCTGAACAGGCTGACTTGGCCGTGCGCTATTTGTCGGCCGGGCAACAGCGCCGCACGGCCTTGGCGCGTTTGCTGCAATCGAATGCCAGGTTGTGGGTCATGGACGAGCCCTTGGCTAACCTGGATACCGCGGGCCGCGATTTTGTCGTCGCCGCCCTGAACGATCATCTGGCGGCGGGCGGTCTGGCGGTTCTGGCGGTGCATGAATCCTTGCAACTCGCCGCGCCCCAACAGTCATTAACGCTGGGCGGTGATCTGTGAAAATTTTCAGCGCCATGTGGGCGGTGATCCGCCACGATCTCACCCTGTCTGTTGCGCGCTGGGGCGATGTGGCTAGCCCCTTGATGTTTTTCGTTATCGTGGTGGTGCTTTTTCCCCTGGCTTTGTCGCCGGCACCGGAGCAGCTGCGCGAACTGGCGCCGGGGGTACTGTGGATCGCCGCGCTCCTGTCCTTGCTGCTCTCGCTGAACGCATTGTTTCGGCAGGATCTAGAGGACGGCAGTATGGAACAGCTGGTTGTCAGTCCCCAACCCTTGGCCGCCATGATGCTCGCCAAAGGCGTCGCGCATTGGCTCGCTGCCGGTTTGCCCGTCGTGATCCTGGCGCCCCTGCTAGCCGTGTCCTATGACCTGCCAGCCGCCGGGATCCAGGCGCTGTGCATCACCTTGTTGATCGGCACCCCTAGCCTCAGCTTACTGGGTTCTATCGGCGCCGCCCTGACTGCCGGGGTACGCCAGGCCGGGGGGCTCCTCGCGCTACTGATTTTACCCTTGTGCTTACCGGTGCTGATGTTTGGCGCGCGCGCCACGGCCCTGGCCAGCGAAGGTGAGGGCATTGCGGGACCTCTCTATTTGCTGGCCGCATTTTTAGTTTTATCCTTAAGCCTCGTGCCCATCGCCACGGCCGCGGCCATTCGCATTAGCTTAGATTGAGTCACCCATGTACTTACCGAATTGGCTGCATCGACTGAGCTCGCCGCCGCATTTTTATCGGCTGGCTGGCCTGTTCATGCCCTGGGTGCTTTGGCCCGCCATGGCCTTGCTACTCATCGGTTTTTACGGCGGACTGGTCCTAGCACCGCCGGATTACCAGCAGGGCGACGCGTTTCGAATCATCTACGTGCATGTGCCCAGCGCCTATTTATCGACACTGATTTATGTTTTGATGGCGGTCAGTGCGACCATCGGATTAATCTGGCGAATTAAGCTCGCCCACGCGGTGGCGGCGGCCGCCGCGCCCATTGGCGCCTGGTTTACCTTCCTGGCGCTGGCCACCGGCGCACTGTGGGGCAAGCCCATGTGGGGTGCCTACTGGGCCTGGGATCCGCGGCTAACCTCGGAACTAATCCTGCTGTTTTTGTATCTAGGTTTTATGAGTTTGCGCGCAGCCTTTGACAATCCCAGCCAAGGCGACCGGGCCGCTGCCTTACTGGCCTTGGTTGGCGTCATTAATGTGCCCATAATTCACTACTCGGTAATTTGGTGGAGTAGCCTGCACCAAGGTCCCACCATCAAAAAACTGGATGCCCCGTCCATCACAGGTGACATGGTGTGGCCCTTGCTGACCTTAATTGTGGCTTACACCTTGTTTTTCGCGGCCATGTTGCTGCGCCGCACTCAGGCGGAAGTTTTAGAGCGCGAGCGTAATTCGCGTTGGGTCGAAAAACTCGTAACGGCGACGGGAGACAGCGACACATGAAAGAATTCCTCGCCATGGGCGGCTATGCGGCTTACGTGTGGAGTTGTTTTGGGCTCACGCTGGTGGTGCTTTGGATCAACCATTGGACCGCCAAGCGCAGGCTAACGGCGGTACAAACTGAATTGGCGAAACGGCATCGGCACGCCGCCAAACGGAGACAGCAAACATGAAACCCCGACAGCAACGGATGTTAACCGTTGCCCTGATTATGGCCGGCGTGGGCTTGGCGGTGGGACTAGCTCTGCAAGCCTTCCAGGAAAATCTGCTGTTTTTTTATAGCCCAACGCAAGTGCTGGCCGGCGAAGCCCCCGACGGCCGTAAATTCCGGCTGGGCGGTTTGGTCATGGACGGCAGTCTGCAACGTGAGCCGGGCGAACTAGCCGTACAATTCATGGTCACCGACAATGCGAACACGCTGCCCGTGGCTTATTCTGGCGTGCTGCCAGACCTGTTCCGGGAAGGTCAAGGCGTTATCGCCCACGGTGTGTTACAGGGCGATGGCAGTTTTCTAGCCGAAGAAGTCTTGGCCAAGCATGACGAAAATTATATGCCCCCCGAAGTCGCCGAGACTTTGGCCGAGCAGGGTCATCCCAGTGATCTTAATACGGCTCAACCCTAGAGCGTCTCATCGTGTTACCTGAACTCGGCCAGATTTGCCTAGCCCTGGCGCTTTGCCTGGCCCTGGCCCAAGCGGTGTTTCCGCTGCTGGGTGCACAACTCGATAAGCCTGCGTGGACACAAGTGGCACTGCCAGCGGCCAGCGGACAATTCGTCTTTGTAGCCAGCGCTTTTGCTTGCTTGAGTTGGTCATTTCTGAGCAACGATTTCTCAGTTTTATATGTAGCCAGCAATTCGAATACGCAGTTGCCCGGCTTGTACAAGTTTGCGGCCGTGTGGGGCGGGCACGAAGGTTCTTTGCTGCTCTGGGTGTTCATTCTCGCGGCTTGGACCTTGGCAGTGGCACTGACCAGCGGTCGTCTACCGCCGGTGTTCGCGGCCCGCGTGCTCGGCGTATTGGGATTAGTCAGTGCGGGCTTTCTGTTGTTCATTCTCCTAACTTCCAATCCGTTCCTGCGCCTGGCGCAAATTCCCATCGATGGCAACGATCTGAATCCGCTATTGCAAGATCCGGCCATGGCCTTGCATCCACCGATTTTGTACATCGGTTATGTGGGCTTTTCCGTGGCTTTTGCTTATGCCGTGGCCGCCATGCTCGCCGGACAAATAGACCAGCAGTGGGCCCGATGGGCCCGGCCCTGGACCACAGGCGCCTGGTTGTTTCTTACCCTCGGCATCGCGCTGGGCAGCTGGTGGGCCTACTACGAATTGGGTTGGGGCGGTTGGTGGTTTTGGGATCCGGTGGAAAATGCATCTTTCATGCCGTGGCTGGTGGGCACGGCATTGATTCATTCGCTGGCCGTGTCGGAGAAACGCGGTCTGTTCAAGGGCACAACCTTGCTATTGGCCATTGCGGCTTTTTCTCTCAGCTTGCTCGGCACCTTCTTGGTGCGCTCGGGCATTCTGGTTTCGGTGCATGCTTTCGCCAGCGACCCATCGCGCGGTTTATTTATATTGTTGTATTTGAGCATCGTCATCGGCGGTGCCCTGAGCTTGTACGCTTGGCGAGCGCCGAGCTTGGATCGCGCTGTGGGTTTCGCGCCTTTATCACGCGAAACCTTTTTATTGATCAACAATATTCTACTCAGCATCGCCGCCGGTCTAATTTTGCTGGGCACTTTGTATCCGCTCGTGATGGACGGGTTCAATTTAGGCAAGATTTCTGTGGGACCACCTTATTTTGAAACGGCGTTTCTGATACCGATGCTGCCCCTGATTGCCGCCATCGGTGTCGGCATGCACGCAACTTGGCGTTCGGCCGATGGCCAGCGGCTGGCACGACGATTACGGTTGCCGGTGATCATCGCAGTGCTGGCCGGTCTTTTGGTGCCCTGGTTGGTGTTCGGAAGTCAATCCGTGCTGACGATCATCGGCGTCATCGTGGGTGTTTGGGCGGTCGCTGCGTCCTTAGTGGATCCCGTCACCCGCTTGCTCGGCAAGGGACCAAGACTCACGGCAGCCATGCTGGGCATGCAAATCGCGCACCTGGGCCTGGGCTTGACCGTACTCGGCATTACCGTCACTTCATCCTATGGCCTAGAAGTAGACCGACGCATGGCGCTGGGCGAAACCATCGAATTGGCTGGTTACGATTTAAGCTTTACCGAGATTCGCGATGTCGAAGGCGTCAACTATTCGGCCCGGCGTGCCACGATGGAACTACGCAAAGGGAATCAAGAAATCGCGGTACTGTATCCGGAAAAGCGTAGCTATCGGGTCCAAAAATCGGCGATGACGGAAGCTGCCATTGACGACGGCTGGGGGCGCGACATCTTTGTCGCCTTGGGCGAAGATTTGGGTCTGGATGCCTGGAGTGTGCGCCTACAGTACAAACCCATGATCCGCTTTATATGGTTTGGCTGTTTAGTCATGGCCTTCGGCGGGCTGGTCGCTATTTCCGATCGCCGCTATCGCACCGCGCGACAACAGCAACCGAGCCGGCTTAGCAAGCAAGCCTCGCAGACCAAGCCCGTCAATTCATAAATGACACGTTTTGCAATTCCCCTAGTTGTCTTTGCCCTGATGGTCGTCGTGTTTTGGCTAGGCCTGGGCCGTGATCCCTCTGTTGTTCCGTCACCGCTGATCGGCAAACCGGCACCGAGCTTTGAACTACCGCGCTTGGATGATCCCGAGCAAGCCTTCAGCAACGCTGACTTCGCCGGACAAATCGCCTTAATCAATGTTTGGGGAACCTGGTGCGTAGGCTGTCGTCAAGAACACGATACCTTGCTTGCCATCGCGGCCAGTGGGGAGGTACCTATTTACGGCCTCAATTGGAAAGACGATTCGACGGCAGCACGACAATGGCTGCAGCAGCTGGGCAACCCTTACACGCTGACGGGCGTTGACGCGGATGGCCGAGCTGCCATCGACTGGGGCGTCTACGGGGCGCCGGAAACCTTCTTGTTGGATGCAAACGGCGTCGTCGTTCACAAACATATTGCGCCACTTAACCTAGAAATTTGGGAACGCGACTTCTTACCGTTAATTCGCTCACTGCGAGAAGATGCTTCATGAGGTTGCTCTGCGCGCTGTTCATTTTTTTGATCGTGACCAGCGCAATGGCCATCGACCCGGACGCGCCCATTGCGGACCCAAAAAAACGCGCCCTGTATGAACAATTGACCGACGAAGTGCGCTGCTTGGTCTGTCAAAATCAAACCATTGCGGATTCCACCGCACCTTTGGCCGCGGACCTGCGGCAGGAAATTCGCGGCATGGTGGAAGCCGGTCAATCGGAAAACGAAATCAAAACTTTCTTAACAGACCGTTATGGTGATTTCGTACTTTATAAGCCTCGGTATGGTGGACCAACCGCTTTATTATGGCTGGCGCCTGGTTTACTACTGTTGCTCGGGGCTATTTGGTTGTGGCGCATCATTGCACGCCGCGCCACGCTGCCCGTTAGCAGCGAATCCGAAGATGCCCTAGAACCATGACGGTTTTCATTCTTCTAGGTATTACTTGCAGCTTTGCTGCGGCTGCATTAGTGACATTACCGCTACTGCGACACCCGAAATCGCCCGCGCCCATGGCGGCGCTGTGCGCGGCATTGCTAATTCCGGCGGCCTGCGTACTGATCTACCTGGTGTCCAGCAACTATGACTGGGGTAATCCGCCAAGCACAGTCGTTGCGCCGGCCCTGCCGGCTAATCCACAACTGGATACCGCCATTGCCGCACTCCAAGAACGCCTGCGGACAAACCCCCAAGACGTGGAAGCCTGGATGATGCTCGGTTCCAGTTTCATGCAAAGCCAACAAAGCAGCGAGGCCGAACGCGCTTTTCGTACAGCTTTAGAACTGACCGATGGCCAAAACCAAATGGCAAAACTCGGCATTGCCGAGGCGCAAATTCTTGCCGACCGATCACGCATGCGAGGCAGTGCGGGCGATCTGGTGGAGGAGGTCTTGGCGGCGGAACCAAACAATACCAAAGCGCTGTTCTATGGTGGCTTGGTGGCTGGCGCGCGCGAAAACTTACCCTTGTTGCAATCTCGCTGGCAACAATTGTTAGTCGCCAATCCGCCGGAACCCGTGCGGCGGATCGTGACACAAGAATTACAAGCCATGGGTCTCGCCGGTGCTGATACTTCTCAGCCGAGCGGCGCCCACAAATCGATTGAGATTAACGTAAAACTTGCTGATTCCTTGCGCACGCAAGTGGGCGAGGGTGCCTCACTGTTTTTGTTTGCCCGTGACGGTTCGGCGTCAGCAGGGCCGCCGGTCGCCGCATTGCGAACCGGCGCCGCTACCTTGCCCGCCACCCTGCAGCTCAGTGATGCCAATGTGATGATTCCGGGTCGTTCCCTCGCTGACCTGCAAGAAATTCGACTCGTCGCACGCGTTTCTAATGGTGGCGACGCGCTGGCGCAGACCGGCGATTTGTTTGGCGAAGCAAACTGGACTTGGGGTGACGGCCCTGTGGATGTGTTGATTGATCAGGTGGTTGAGAATTAAGCGAAACAATGGACCGACAATCCGCCCAGCGCAAATTTATATTAACAATGCGCAGCGTACACTCAGTTAGCGGCTCATGCTGATCAGCGACAGCCTCATAAGACGCTAAAAACTAAGCAACGCTTTGCAGCCATGCACAGCAGATGAGCATCGATTCGCGATCGCCAATAAACCGGCCCAGGCGCCTAACGCCCGTAACCTAAGGTTATGATAGGGTCTCGGGCAGCAAACCAGTGCGCGGGGCAGCGACCGCGGGCCTAGCGAATCAGCGCCGACAAAGAGAAGAAACCCTTGCCGAGAACACCGAAAACAAGACAAGTCACGCTGCGCGGCCAGGATCTGATCCATGACCCGCTGCTCAACAAGGGCTCCGCCTTTACGGCCGAAGAACGCGAAGCCTTCGGTCTGGTCGGCTTGATTCCCGAACGCTGTATCAGCATTGAAATGCAAGTGCAGCGCATGTACCGGAATCTACAAAACTACGTAGACCCCCTGAAAAAGTTTGTCTATCTAGCCTCCCTACAGGATCGCAACGAACATTTGTATTTCCGCCTGCTGAGCGATCATTTGGAAGAACTGCTGCCCATCGTTTATACGCCCACGGTGGGCCTGGTCACGCGCAGCTTTAGCCATATTTTTCAGCGCGGGCGCGGGGCTTGGATTACGCCTAGCATGCGCGGCAAGATTGCCGACGTGCTCAAGGCGGCGGCGCGGGGCCGCGATGTTCGCTTGATCGTTGCCACGGACAATGAATCCATTCTGGGCATCGGTGATCAGGGCGCGGGTGGCATGGCCATCGCCATCGGTAAACTCGCCCTTTACACCGCCGGCGCCGGCATTGATCCTGCCCAAGTTCTGCCGGTTAGTTTGGACGTCGGTACCGAGAACGCCAGCTTGCTCTCGGACCCGCTATACCTGGGCTGGCAAGAACGCCGCCTGCGTGGCGAAGAGTACGACTCGCTACTCGATGAGTTTGTAAACGCCGTTGCTGAGAACTTTCCCCGCGCGGTGGTGCAATGGGAAGACTTTCGCAAAGACAACGCGCTCAATGTCCTGGATCGCTATGCTAGTCAGTTGCCCTCGTTCAACGATGACATTCAAGGTACCGGCGCCGTCGCCTTGGCCGGGATACTCAGCGCAGAGCGAATCCACGGCCGAAGTCTCGCATCAGAACGCATATTGATTCTCGGCGCGGGTGCCGCTGGCCTGGGTATCAGCCGGCAAATCCGCGCCGGCTTGTGCGCAGAGGGTATGTCGGCGGAAACCGCGAGACATCGCATCGCCGTACTCGACAGCCGTGGTCTGTTGGTGGATGACGGCAACATCCGCGACAGCTACAAGCGAGAACTCGCCTGGTCCGCCGCCGAAGCGCAAAACCTGGGCTTGGGTTCGGGTACCGACCGAAGCCTCGAAGCCGTGGTCAAACAATTTCGCCCCAGCGTGCTGATTGGCACTTCGGGCCAGGCCGGGGCATTCCATGAACACATCATTCGCACGGTTAGCAACAGTGTTGATCGACCGGTCATCATGCCGCTGTCCAATCCCACCGACCAGTCAGAGGCCATACCTTCGGAAGTCTTAGAATGGTCCGCGGGCCAGGCCCTGGTTGCCACCGGCAGCCCATTTCCCGATGTACTGCGGGGCGAGCGGCGAATAAAAATCGGGCAGGGCAACAATGCCTTCATTTTCCCCGGCGTCGGCCTGGGCGTGCTACTGGCGGATGCACAACGCATCACCGACCGGCTGTTCTACGCCGCCGCCAAAGCCCTTGCCGGTACGCTGAGCGAACACGAAATCAATAGCGGCTTACTGTATCCACCCATTTCGCGGCTAGCAGATGTGTCGGCCGCCGTCGCCAAGGCCGTGATGCGCGCCGCCGTGGAAGACGGTTTATGTCCCGCCCTAACCGATACCGAGATTAACGAGCGATTGGTGGCGGGCACTTGGCATCCGGATTACCCGGGCTATATCGCTGAGTGATCGCAGCGAATAAGGCCGGGTTTTGGTATCCCGTCGGCGATCGATTTATGCGGCAAAATACGCCCAGCTATTGTTCAGCTCGGCAGCGGCTGTGACTCGCGGCCACAAAGCGACGGGCATGATCGATGATGACGGTAAGCATTTCGAAGCCAGCCCCCTTAACTCGTCGCGATAGAGCCCGCACTAAACGCTAGTCCGTCGTTCGTCCTCGGCATTTTTCAAGCGCCGATAACTCTTGGATACGCGACGATTCGTCTTCAATGGCTCATAGACCACCGTGCCGCCCTGACCATCGCGCAGGGTTAAGGGTTGCAAAATGTATTCATCTCGTCGTGCATTGTGCTGGCACATGGAGACGGGGCCTTGCGCGGTCATGACCATGAAAGAGCAAACATCAATCCGATCCGTTTGCAGCTGCTTTGCGTCCATAAAATTCTGCACAAAAAAAGTGAGCTTATGTACTCGGCCCTTGGACCGGCAAATGCTGGGCCCCATGGTCTTGGCGAACCTTCCCAATGCGACTGCGAATTTTGGCCACCAGCGCGGGCGGAGGAGGGCGGCCCACAAAAAGCTGCCCGCAGTGGACGCCGGCTTGGCATGACGATCCCAGTTGATGTGCGCAAAATCGGCCAAGAAATTTGCGAATAGCTGCTTGTCGTCGGCCAAGGGAAAAACCCGCTCGTTAATGACCAGCGTCGGCACGTAGTTATGGCAGTCGGTATGACCCACTTGGACGACATCCCAGGGTAGTGACTTCCTGACACCAAGCTCGATTTGTCCTTGCACCGTGGCTTGGCTAATCAGGGTATCACGAGCTCGCCACTCGCCACGTCCCGTTTCGGCTTGTAGTTGAAAGGAAACCAAGCCCACCACGTCAGCATGCTGGGTAAAAAACTCCACGAGCTGCGGAATTTCGGCGAAGTTATCCTTATGCACGGTGGTATTGAATATCACCATCAAGCCTAGATCGCGCGCACGCTCGACGTATTCGCAGCGTAGGGTGTTTAACTCAGCCTCGGTGTTAAAACCCTTCCGCCGCTGAGTCGTGTCGACGTGAAAAGCGACATCACACAAACCAACGTCCGCCAAACGCGCCAGCAAATCGCGGTTTGCCGCGATACCATTGGTAAACAGCGCCGGATACAGGCCGATATCACGGGCATAGCGGACAATCTCCACCAGTTCCGTATGCTTGCGCAGCGTGGGGTCTCCACCGGTAATCTGCACGTGCGTTCCAGCCCCGAAGTGCGTTATCACCGCATCCAAGCGACGCCGCACCTCGGCCATGGGTATATCCTGCACCGACTGCGAATTTTCCGACAAATAGCAGAGGGTGCAATCAAGGTTGCAGTGCTGGGTGATTTCCACGGCAACGCAGCCGATGGTTTGCAATCGCCCAAGGATCTGATTCGGGGTAAAGCGTGGGCCCATACGCTGGCGGGTGCGGTCCAGCAACTGGGGAGCCGGCGTGTCAGCTGCGCTAAATCGTTCTCTGCTCACGGCTTGTCGTTAACTTTCATTGCCAACTGCCTACTCACAGACCAACACAATTGCTTAACGTTCCTTAGCGCGCCGAACATTTTGCTGCGCTGACCAATCAAGCAACCAAAATACCCAGGCAATACTCCCGCTGTAAGCCAAAAAAGGGACCATGCGCCAACGACGGGGCCTGGCGTACTTGGCTAGACGGGACTTATACGGCTACTTCAGCGAGATCCACCGGCGAAGCGCAGTAGCGTAGTGGGTAGTCTCGTAATCCCGATCAGATCTATTATTTAACATAATATACATTATGCGCTTAATGACTGGGCTCGGTTGCAGCTAAGATCAAGGATATTCGTTTTCTACACAACCGTTACAAGCGCCGACTGGATGTCCGTGGCTTTGTTACCCTGACGGTGTTGACCTGATCATCGCGGACGTCGAGAAAAATTCCTTTACCGGCGGGAGTTGCTCCCTGGTCGCCCCGATTCATGATACTGAAGCCGCCGCCTCCGTGAGGGCAAGCAGAGTCACGTTATTCAGCGTCGCAACCGTCTGTCCCGAGCCAAAAATTGTCAGTGGCGATTTGCAGCTGTACTCAATCGTCGCGTTGATATTGATGTCGCCGACATACCCTGGTACGAAAACGAAGTTGGCCCGCTGTATTTCGAGTGGCTGGCGTAAGGAACCCGCGCCGGAATCGTTGCCATTCGATACAACCGCGAATCCTCCGGCATTCGCGGTCGCAATTGCCGATAGAGCGGCGATTACCGCGAATGCCGCGATACGCAATCGTTTTTTTGCTGTGGAACTCATATTGAACTCCTCTCGTACACGTTGTATTCAATTAAATCTTTACAGTGATCTTGACGATGCGAACTTAGTCTTCTCGTCTTTTCCGGGTGAATCCCGGTGAAGTTGGAGCGTGCCGACGACCTTTCCACTGGCGTTCAATTTGGTACTCATCCCTAACTGCGAGTAACTGTGGCGGCCAGCGCTTGGCTGCCATGGGGCGAATCTCGTACGCTGCCCAAATCCGCTGTTTTATATCGGTCATAATCTTCTACAGGTTCTTTAGAGAAAAATTTATTTTGCAGCCTTTATATGAACTGTTGTTGAAGGCTTTGCGTCACTTCAGTGACATCTTCTGAGGATTGTGAATACGATCTGCAACGGTTCCGCGCGCAGAAAATCGGAGGACGAACACATGGCATATGTGTTCGACAGGCAACTACTTGGACGGACCGGGCGGTTTGTTGAGTTACGGAGGTAGGTGTGGATGACCCTGGACAAAGCGGGCCCGAAGTCAGAATAGAACTAGCAGTCCCAGAATAAATAGCATGTAGGCTACTGCTATACAGGCGACAGTTAGGGTCGATAGCAGGTAAGCGTCGTCTTCAAACATGCGGCGAGCCTGCCAGTAAAATATGACAGCTGAATGACAATTCTTGGATGCGATTTCAACCGGTCCAAACAGCACCTAATTACTAATTCTGGCGAGAAGTATGGTGAACGTGAGGCAGTAACCGATGGAAACCACAAGCTAAACCAGTAGTTGGCAATCAATGCTCGCTCGCCGACGTGGTACTTGGTATGAAGCTGGAGCTTCGGCGCCTGCCGGACAATTTCAGCAAAACCCGGTCGGCCGCTGAATGCTTGGAGACATTGAATCGCGTGTCGCTGGCTAAACGATTAATTCTATGGCGCTGAGCTGTGTCAGCCCATAAATTGACGCTGCGGCGCAGAGGGCGATCAATGCTATTTCCACGACTCGGTCGACGAATTCTGGACTGTCAAAAAGGGGCCGGTCTCGCGTTATATCTTTCATATAGTTCTCCACACATGCTATTAATTGCACAGATAAATTTTGGTCAGAAATTATTTCAGCCCGGTTGCGCGCTTCCTACATCTGAGTGAATTTTTCATGAAGTGATGAAACCGGAGCCCATGGGCTATGGGGCGCTCCGAACCGGTACAGACGCCGACGGCGCCGATTGGATGTCCGGGGTTTTGGCCTGGCCATCAGGATGCCGACTATCCACTATTGGTTGCGCGTGGCGGTAGTTGCACGCTCGATTGTCGTGCGCTACCCGTTGTTGCACTTAAAATCACCGCCACCGCCAAACGACAGCAGCATGGCCGTGTCAGCATCTATTCTCGGTCAGCCCGCCTAAACTCGCGGACCGACAATCGGATGCTAATGCACAGACATGGCAGCAGTCCCAGAGCAGACGGTATCCCGCGGTATAAAGGCCTTGGGCGTAGCCCCCCACCGGAGGCGTTGCCTGTCGACTGCGGCGCGGCTATCGAATGTAAGTTTGCGGCCGATAACACGATCTGAATTCCAATGAACTGCCAACACAAGCGCGCTTGATGCTTGGTAGTATTGCTGCGATCAATCTGCGGGGCATATTTTGTGCCAACTATCAGCTGCTCCTGCACCGCGATGCTTAGCGAGTTTTGGGACTAAAAAAATGAAGTACCAAATGCCATCAGATGTAGGCGCCCGCCAACAAACCCATCAAAATTCATTCGCAGTAACCCACGCTGCGCGACGAGGCGTGCTGCGGGCATTACTCATCGCGATGCTCATGCTCATGGCGACTGTTGGCAACGGCAAGGAACTGATAACTATCGCCATTGTTACCGATGGACCACAGTATCAGCTGCAAGAGGTCGAACAGATCTTTAAACGTGAGCTGCTAGCTTTGACCGGCGACGAGTTTGACCTGCACTTTAAGCGTATCGATGCTGATTGGTCAGTACCCAGCGTCGTCGCCGCCATGAACCAGGCCTATTCGGCACAAGACGTCGATATGGTGCTGGTGATCGGCTTCGCCGGCAATCAAATCATGGTGTCACGCTCTGAGTTTCCGAAACCGACGTTTTTACCTTTGGTGTTCAATCCAGACTTGCTGGACGCGCCTATTGCTGATGATAGATCTGGCCGCCGCAACCTAAATTACCTCGCCGATCGCGTGCCATTTTCTGACGACCTAGACTCCTTTCAGCGCGTCATGCCATTCAACAAAGCGGCAATTCTGGTTGACCGGGTCATTCTTGCCGCCGTGCCGCGGGCGCCGGATTTGTTGCGGCGGCAGGGTGAAGGCGTCGAGTTTATCGTGGTGGGTCATGACGGCAGCGACCACGATTTGCTGGGGAAGATTCCACCTGACACACAAGCCATTTTGTTGGGCGGACTACCGCGCATGCCCAGCGAACTATTCGATCAGTTGCTCGATGACATGGCTAAGCAAGGCCTCGCCAGTTTTAGTCTGGTGAGCGAAGCCGAGGTTCGCCGCGGCGCCCTCGCCGCCGACACGGTGCAAACAGATTATCTTCGGTTAGCACGTCGCAACGCGCTGAATATGCAAGCCGTAATGCTGGGCGAGAAAGTCGCGGACCAACCCGTCTACTTCTCGGGTAAACGACAGCTCACCATCAATATGGAAACGGCACGTCGTATTGGCCTATCACCTAGATTCGACGTGCTCAGCGAGGCAGAACAAATTAATGCGGAACCCGGCGTAGCAGGACCAGAGCTTGGTTTGGCCGATATCGCGAGATTGGCACAACAGCGCAATCTCGATCTAGCCGTGTCACGCCTGGATGTTGAACTGGGTACACAGGATGTGCGCAACGCCAAAGCCAATCTCTTCCCGCAACTGAGCCTAGGCGGCAACTATACTGGCCGGCGTGACGAGATATTGCTGAGGGGGCCTGGCTCGGCGGAACGCTCCAGTGCTGCTGCCCTGACTTTAAATCAGCTGATCTATTCCGATGCCGCCACGGCGGGTTACCAGCGGCAGCGACTTTTACAGCGCGGCCGCGAAGCCGGCTTGGATACTGCCCGTTTGGATTTAATTTTCGAAGCCACCACGGCCTATCTGCAAGCACTGCGAGCAGATACGCAACTGGCTATTCAACAAGATAATCTAGCCTTAACCAAGACGAACTTAGGCTTGGCACAAGACCGAGTGCGTGTGGGCTCGGCCAGCAACGCTGATGTCTACCGTTGGGAATCAAATCTCGCCAACGCACGCTCTGCCGTTCTGGCCGCGGTAGCGCTCAGGGATCAAGCTCGGGATAATCTCAACAGGATACTGAACCAACCCATCAAGACACCGCTACGCCTGCGTAAGGCCAAGAAAACCGATGCCTTTAAGATGCCCTTGGCTGAATTCGAAGCGCTGGTCGACAATCCGCGTCGCTTCTCTTGGTTCGTGGATTTCAACGTCGAGGCTGGTCTCGAACAGTCACCGGAACTGGCGCAACTACGCGCGCAAATCGCTGCCGCCCAAAGAGACGTTAGCACCAAACAGCGCACTTTCTGGTTACCTGATTTTAGTCTGCAGGCACAGTACGCCGATAATCTGAATGCCACCGGCCTGGGCTCGGGCACCGAGTTCGACAGCATCGAAGATTGGAATGTTTCGGTAAATGCTAGCCTCCCCCTGTATTCTGGCGGCGGCCGCCGAGCCGACTTGTCGCGGGCCAAATTTCAGCATAAGCAGCTAGAATTGCGTTTCGCGGCGGCCACCGAGCGCGTTGAAACCAATATTCGCGCGGCCTTACACGCAGCCCAAGCGAGCTACTCAAACATCGAACTTTCTGAACTCAGCGCGACCGCCGCAGAAAAAAACCTTGACTTAGTCTTGGACGCCTATGGTCAGGGCACCCTGAGTATCATCGATTTACTGGATGCACAGAATCAAAGCTTAGAAGCAGATCTTAGCGCCAACAACGCGGTGCATGATTTCTTGCTGGACGTCATGAACGTACAACGCACCAAAGCAGACTTCGATTTTTTGTTACCCGAAGCTGTTCAAAACGAGCAAATCGATGTACTGCGTGACTATATAGAATCCCGTTCGCCGCGCACCACAAACAATGGAGTAAGGCCGTGAAGCGTTTGACCTATCTCGCGCTATGTTGCTCTCTGCTGTTATCCGCTTGTGAACAACAGGTAGATGTGAGCAGCGAACCCCCTCTGCGTCCGGTAAGAATTGCCGTGGTTGCAAACACCGACGGAGCCCGCGAGCGAAGCTTCTCCGGTATCTCGCAGTCAACGCAAGAGTCCCGCCTGAGCTTCAAAGTCAACGGCACCCTGGTTGAACTGCCTGTGCAGGTGGGTGATCGCCTTAAGAAAGGCGATCTCATCGCCGCACTCAGTGGCTCGACTTATGAGTTGCAAGTGCAACAAGCCGAAGCGGCCTTGGCGCAAGCGCAAGCCAACCAGCGCAACGCCGACGCAAACTATGAGCGCGTTAAAGGCCTGTATGAGAATAGTAATGCATCGAGAAACGATCTCGATGTGGCGCGCGCCAATGCCGAGTCTGCCCAAGCCCAGGTTCGCTCAGCGCGTAAATCCTTAGAAATTGCCCAGCTGAATCGTTCCTATACGCGCTTGAGGGCCGCGGCGGACTGCACCGTCGCTTCCATCGACGCCGACTTAAACGAAAATGTGAATGCCGGCGAACAGATCGCTAAAGTCAACTGTGGCGGCGGTATAGAAGTCAGCCTCGGCATTCCTGAAAGCTTAATCGGCGGGTTCACGGCAAATATGCCCGCCCGCATCCGCTTCAACGCCCTACCCGATCGCGAATTCATCGGCCAGGTCACAGAAGTCGGCGTAGCCTCGGGCAGCAATGCAACAACCTTTCCCGTCATCGTTACTTTAACGGAGTTCGACCCGGCCGTTCGACCAAGTATGGCTGCTGAAGTCACTCTAAAGTTCTCCGGTGTCCAGCCCACCGGGCAATTGATTCCCGCCGCCGCGGTGATTAAGGACGAGCGGGGCACCTTCGTCTATGTCGCCGAGCCGGCCGAGGGCAATCAAGCAAGCATTCGGCGGCAAGCCGTGGCGGTGGGGGAATTAACCGCCAATGGGATTGAGATTCTATCGGGCCTGAGCGAGGGCGATCGCGTGGTGACCGCCGGTACCTCGGTGATTCGCGAACAGCAAACCGTTCTTCTGCCGGAAAACTAAGGTGAGCATAACCGCCGCCGCGATCCGCCAAAACCGGGTGACGCTGGTGATCGTTGTGCTGTTGATCGTCGCGGGCGTTTTAGCATATCTGGCACTGCCCAAAGCGCAAGATCCAGGATTTATCGTACGCACCGCTGTGATATCCACGCGGCTGCCGGGCGCGAGTCCAGAACGCGTCGAACAATTGGTCACAGACAAAATCGAGAAGAAAGCACAAGAGATGCCGGAGGTGGATAACATCACCTCCGACACTCGCACTGGCATTTCCATCGTCAAGGTGAACTTCAAAGAAAGTTACAAGGCCATGCGGCCGATCTTCGATGATTTGCGACGCAAGATAGATGATGTGGTCAGTGAGCTACCCGCCGGCATTATCGGCCCACAAGTCAACGATGAATTTGGCGACGTCTTTGGCAGTGTCTACGCACTAACGGGTGATGGCTTCAGCAACGCAGAACTAAAAACCGTGGCGGATGAAATTCGTGATGAACTGCTCAAGGAACCCGATATCGCAAAGGTCAGCATCCACGGCGCCCAGGACGAGGTTGTCTTTATCGAATACAACAATGCGCGGCTGACAGAACTCGGGCTCTCGCCACAGAATCTTTCGACTGCATTGAGCAGTGTCAATATCCTATCTTCTGGCGGTGACATCGTCAGCGGACGCGAGCGCATCGTTCTAGAGCCCACCGGCAATATCGAATCGGTGGAAGCGCTTGAACGCACGGTCATCGAACTGCCGGGCAACGCCGTGGTCTATCTTGGCGACATTGTCGACATTCAACGCGGCTATCGTGACCCACCCACTAGTCTCACACGCGTGAATGGTCAGTCGGCGCTGGCATTGGCAATTTCCCTGCGTGAAGGTGGCGATATCTTGAAGCTGGGTGAGCGACTAGACCAGCTCATGCCGGTGATTCAGGCGCGCTACCCCTGGGGCATAGAAATCGAAAAAATATGGTTCCAGGCCGAATTGGTTGAACGCAGCGTCAACGATTTTGCCAGCAATTTATTTCAGGCCATTGGCATTGTTGTTTTGGTCATGGTTGCGTTTCTCGGCTTTCGCACCGGCTTAGTGGTCGCCGCACTCATACCCAGCACTATGATTATCACTTTTTTCGTCATGCAGCTGTTCGAAATTACCGTCAACCAGATTTCCCTGGCAGCATTAATAATCGCCCTGGGCTTATTAGTAGACAATGCCATTGTTATCGTCGAGTCCGTGCTGGTAAAGCGCGAAAACGGCATGGGGGCGATTAAGGCAGCGGTTGAATCGGGCGAAGAACTAAAAGCACCCTTGCTGATTTCATCCTTAACCACAGCCGCCGCATTCATGCCCATCGGCTTGGCTGAATCGGCCGTGGGTGAATACACGGCTGATATCTTCTATGTCGTCAGCATCGCCCTATTGCTCTCTTGGCTGTTAGCCATGACCTTCATTCCAATGCTCACCACAACGACACTCAAGGTCGCAGCAAAAGCCGATGCTGCTGCTGACCAGACTGACAATCAATGGTACGGACTCTATCGATTAATACTCACTCTGGTCCTGCGATTTCGTTGGCTGTTCCTCACCGCAGTCGTCGGCACATTCGCGCTGGCACTATTTGGTTTGGGTTTTTTACCGGCGCAGTTTATCGCGCCGTCCGACGACCCGGTTTTCACGGGCAAACTGGAACTACCCCTGGGTACGTCGATAGAAACCAGCGAGAATATGGTCCAGGCGGTCGACGCCTTTCTCGGCGCCGAATTCCACGCAGCGTCCAGCAGCGCAGCATCCCTGACCAGTTGGCTGGTCTTTGTCGGCGAAGGCGGCCCACGTTTCACCCTTGGGCTGGATCCCCCCAATCAAAATCCGGCGAATACTTTTTTGATCGCCAATACGGTCGACGGCGGTGCGGTGACAGATATTATTGCCAAGCTGCAAAACTATTTGTTCACGCACTACCCGGATGTCAGCCATCAACTCTCGCGACTGGAAAATGGCCCGCCCGTCGGCTACCCCATCCAAGTGCGACTATCGGGCCCCGACTTTGACGGGCTTTATGCGCTGGCCAACCAAGTCACGAACCAGCTATATAGCGATCCGGGCGTGGCTTCAGTCAAGAATACTTGGGGCCTACAAACCAAAAAACTCATTGTGGCCGTAGACCAAGAGCGGGCTCTGCGGGCTGGTGTGACCAGCGATGACGTCGCCTACTCCCTTCGCGCCGGCTTATCAGGTATCGATCTCACCCAATATCGTGAAGGTGATCAACTCATACCCGTCACGCTGCGCAGCGTGGCATCGGACCGGCAGGACATCAGCAAATTGGACGGTTTGAGCGTCTATTCACAAATTGGCGATCGGCCTGTACCGCTCAAACAAGTGGCAGACCTGCGCCTGAGCTTCGAGCCCGGCATCATTGAACGCCGTGATCGCGAACGCACGCTCACCCTCAAAGCCCAGCTCAAAGATGACGTGACGGCCACCGAAGTGAACGCACAGCTCCAGCCCTGGCTAGAAGCAGCCAGTCAAGACTGGCGCGCGGGCTACCGCTACGAAATTGGCGGTGAATCAGAAACCGCGGATGACGCCAACGCATCGATCGTTGCCAAGCTACCGCTGGCCATCATGGCCATCGTGCTGCTGCTGGTTTTGCAGTTTAATTCCATCCGCCGACCGATCATCATTTTGACAACGATCCCGCTGGGGCTCATCGGCGTTACCATCGGCCTGCTAGTCGCGCGGTCATCCATCGGCTTCTTCACGTTTCTCGGCATCATTGCCCTATCGGGCATCATTATTAACAATGCCATCGTATTAATTGATCGCATAAAAATTGAAATTGAAGAACTCGGAAAGCCGCCGCAGGAGGCCATTATTGCTGCTTGCTTGCAGCGCCTGCGACCCATCTTGTTAACCACGGCGACCACCGTACTCGGCATGATGCCCCTGTGGTGGGGCGGTACCGCCATGTTCGAACCCATGGCCATCACGCTAATCTTCGGCTTGTTATTCGCCACGCTGCTGACGCTACTGGTGGTGCCGGTGCTCTATTCATTGCTATTTGGCGTGAGCTACAACGATCAGAGATCAGTAAGCTGAGCAGCGAGCACTTTTTGCCGCGCCTTGATGTAAAAACGACTGCATGATTCTCCCTCACGACCCCATAACGAACATCGCAGAAGGCGTATTCATGGTTCGCGGCACGCACCGCATGAACGCGTTCATGCGTATATCGCGAAACATGGCCATCATCCAGGATGGCGATGAACTGTCGGTGATCAATCCGCTGCGCCTAACCGCGCAAGGCGAGCAAGAACTACAGGCCCTTGGAAAAGTGGTCCGCGTCATGCGCCTCGGCGCAATGCACGGGGCAGACGACGCCTACTACGTTAAGCGTTTTAACGCAGAATTTTGGTGCCAACCCGGCGGCACAACCTACACCCAACCACCCATTGATAGAGCAATCAGCGCCGATACTCAGCCCCCGTTTCCCGATGCAAAATTCTATTGTTTTGCCGGCGCCAAACAACCGGAAAGCGTTGTGCACGTCAAACGCGGGGCAGGTTTGCTGCTGACTTGCGATGCGGTGCAGAATTACGGTGATTATCGCCACCACAGTCTACCGGCCCGTCTGCTCATGCCCTGGATCGGCTTTCCGCGGCGAATGATCATCGGACCTTTCTGGCTCAAGCGCATGACACCGGAACAGGGATCTTTGCGCGAGGAGTTCGAAAAATTGTTGACGCTGGAGTTCGACGGTCTACTGAGCGCCCACGGCAGTTTTCTAGCCACCGGGGCGAAATCAGCCTTGCGAAACTCCATTGAGCTTACTTTTAATTAACATTAAATAATAATCATAACCATATAATTAATATTAGTTTTTATGAATTTATGATGAGCTCCCGGGGCGTGCCTGGGCGACGCGACACAGAGCTTTATTCCTCGGCACGCACTGGGCGAATCCAAGCCACTACCCTGCCTCACCACGGTTACTTCGATGTCTTGCGGTCTGCCGCCGGGGCATCCGCGGCCGGCTTGAACAGGCTGGCAATTTTCCAACCGGCCTCGGGCTTTGGTTCGCTGTCGGCGGTAAAAATCTGCAGTACGCCTTTGTCGTTCCAAGCAAACAAGGGTGTAGAACGAGCGCCATGCTGCTCTCGATAGGCCGCGTAACTGAACTCAGGGCTGAGCCCCGTCACCCGGATCTCTGCGCCCTGCGCCAGCAAGCTACCCAACTTCGCTAAGCTTAAATCCGCACCAAACGCACGCCGGCCGCGGCGGGAAGACGCCACCGCATACTTATCGGCTTTAATGCCGTCGTCATCCAAACTTGCCGGTAGGCTGTAAACGGCGTCGCGCCCAAAAATGCCGGCGAAATGCGTGCACAGCAAATCATTAAGGTCGGTACGTCGCGATAGGGCCAAGAGCTTGCCCACACCCGTCAGATCCATGGAGCGCTCGGCATGATCCGACGCCGGGTTGCCGAAATAGGTGCGCAGGCCAGCCATTCGCGCCGACCGGATGCCCTCCCACGCCGAATCGGCCACGATCACCTGCAGTTTGTGCTCGTGCAGAACCTCGGCAATCGCCCGCGGCACGGGTCCGCTGCCCGCAATCAATAAGCCGGTGGCCGGCGGCGCAGAAACGCCCAGAAAGCGCAACAACGGTCCCGCCGTCAAACTCTGAAAAATAACAGTGCCGACGATGACCACGAAAGTCAGCGGGACCAGCAAGGCCGCATCCGCATAACCGTTTGCCTCAAGGCGAATGGCAAATAGCGCCGAAATGGCCGCCGCGACGATACCTCGCGGCGCAATCCAACTCAGCGCCGCACGTTCCTGGACACTTAAATCGGAACCACGCGCACAAACGGCCACCTTCAGCGGGCGCGCCACAAACTGAATCGCCAGTAACACGCCTAAAGCTGGCCAGCCCAGGGCCTTAATCTGCGCGAAGTCCAGTCGGGCGGCGAGCAAGATAAACAAGCCGGAAATCAGTAGCAGGCTCAAACTTTCTTTAAAGTCGAGAATTTCCTCCAAATGCACGCCGCGCATGTTAGCCAGCCACACGCCCATGATGGTGACGCTGAGCAACCCAGACTCAGGTGCTAAGACGTCGGCAAAGGCGAAGCAGGCAAACACCAGCAGCAACGTCGACACATTCTGTAGAAAATCGGGCACCCACATGGCACGCAAGGCATAGCCCCAGAGATAACCGAAGGTGACGCCCACGGCCAGGCCCACGGCCACTTCTTTCAACAAAACAACGATGGCCTCGCCCGCGGCGGCGGAAAAGCCGGTGGCCAAGATCACCTCGAAGGTCAATACCGCGAGAATGGCACCGACCGGGTCGATCAATATGCCTTCCCAGCGAAGAATATTGGCGATGCGGTGATTGGGGCGCACGGCGCGCACCATGGGCACGATGACGGTGGGCCCCGTCACGACCATGATGGCGCCGAATAACACGGCAATCGGCCAGGACAGGCCGACCAAGAAGCGCGCAGCAAGGGCGGTGATAACCCAAGTGACCAGAAACCCCACGGACACCATATTGCGCACCACATCGCCATGGCCACGTATCTCTTCCCGGTTAAGCGTCAAACTGCCCTCGAACAAAATCACCGCGACGGCCAGAGACACAAAGGGAAACAACAGCTCGCCAAACAGTTCATCGGGGTGCAGCAGTCCCAGGCCGGGACCCAAGACGATACCGGCGACCAGCAAGAACACGATGGCCGGTAAATTCAGGCGCCAGGCCAACCACTGAGATAGCAATGACAACACGCCGATGCCGGCCAACAAAACGATGCTGTGCTCCATGGGCTCGGTCGTCCTTCTTACTCAATCACGCTGCGAAGAACGGCGTAATTTGGCGATGGCGCGCGCCAAGGTCGCATTCGTTTGCCGCGCAAATCCAGTCCTACGCATCATCGATCACAAGGATGGTTAACGCCGTCCACCACCGGGATCTCGCCCAATGCAAATGGATCGACACCATCCAAGCAGGCCACATTAAAACCGAACTGCTGGCGATTAGACCGTCGCTTATGATGCGTATAAATGCCACAAATTGAGCAAAAATAATGCTCTGCGGTCATGGTATTAAATTGATAAAGCGTGAGTTTTTCTTTGCCTTGGGTAACCCGCAAGCCGCCCAGCGCAACCGATCCTGCGACTGATCCACGTCGGCGACACATCGAACAATTGCAGCGGCGCAGCTCCTCCAGCCCGTTGGGTAGCGTGACTTCAAAGTGCACCGCGCCACAATGGCAACTGCCCCGCCTTACCGATCCAGTTTTCATGCGCAGATCCGCCTCCCAAGCTCGGCACTCACCAACACAACATTGCCGGCCCTTCAATCGCGGCAGCCGTTGCTGCCACTCAGCCGGATGGCGGCGGCAAACTCTCTCACCGAGTCGGGCGATAAAAGATAATAATTATATTAAATAATATATACTTAAATAAATAAATGAATCTAAATTATAGATTCTGGCGGTGCCATAATACCGCGCCCATTATCCCAATCGCTATTGACTGCTCGATGCCAGGCGCGCGGCCGCCGGTAACGCGGTGACATAGACCTCTTCGTTCGTCTGCTGCCAGACCACATAGACCGTTCCCTGGGGCGATACGGCCGTGGCCGGCGTCAAACTGCTGCCCGGCGGCGTGGCGATTTCCTCGGCCGCGGAAAACGTCGCCCCATGATCCGTGGATTCCGCCGTAAACAACCGCCGCGCCCCGTCGATCTTGGCTTGCCAAACCAAACGCAAACGACCTTCCGGGCCCACCGTCAATTCGGGCGCATCGGCGTAAGCCACCTCGGGATGAATTTGCCGGCGGTCTTTAAATGTTTGCCCACCGTCATCGGAACGGCTGAAATACAGACCGGGCGGATCTTCACCACCGGTGTAAGAGGCTGCGTAGACCCAATCACCATCCGTCGCCAATTCTGTGGGCTTTAAGGGGCAACCGTCGATGTCCCAGGCAGCAAAGGGTAAGCGTGTCTCGGCCTGAAATGACTCGCCAGAATTGTTCGAACGCGCCACCGTGCTATCGCGCCCGTTGGCATAGACCTTGCGATACCCCAGCAGTAAGTCTTCATCATTAAAGCTCAGGGTCAGTTGGCAGCAAGGGCAAACGGCATGCGAACGAATCGCGGGAATTTCATCGCTCCAGCTTGCGCCGTCATCGCGGGAAATAGCCAAATGAATATCGGCGGCATCAGCGCTGCTTTGCATCGCGCCGATGTCTTGCCACAGAGCAACGACACTGCCATCGGGTGCCAAGCCCATGGTGCCAAACGAAAATGTCGCCGACAGGCCCTCGCCTAGCACTTCAGTACGATCAAAATCCGGCGGGCGATTGATGGTCCTCGCCGCGGAAAAAGTCCGTCCGTGGTCGGTGGATCGCGAATAGCGGGCCGTCACGACGGGCAGCTTCGTGACTGGCGACACGCCATTGGCCGGAAAAAACACATGAACTGTGCCACTGCTGCCCACTGCAATTCGCGGTTTACTCACGGCGAAACCCCAAACCGAGCCCGGCTCGCCATTCACGCGCACGGGCGCGGACCAGCTGCGACCCGCATCCACCGACCGGCTAAAGTACAAATCGGTATTGGACAAATGACTATGTTCGCCCGGCTTACGCGGCTTGGGCGGGGGGCGATCCGCCGTCGCGCCCTTGTCCAGCCAAATGACGTTAATGCTGCCATCGGGCCCAATCGCGATTTCCGGGCTGATGGCTCGCCGACCCGCCTCGCTGAGCTGCTGAAATTGCCCGGGAGGTTCGTCGGCCAATCCACTGTGGACTACGCCGAGACTGACGATGGCCAGCACGGCCGCGGCGATGATTCTCATGGCCCTAGCTCCATTCAAAGATCCGTCGGACCATTCTACGCCAGCCTAATAAACGTACTGCAAACCCAGGAAAAAATTGTAATCCACAGCGTCTGCTCCGGCCGGCTCCCGGAGCCCAGTGCCGCCTGATAGCAGCAGATGCAGCGGTTCGGTCAAGGTCACGTCAAACCCTAAGGTCCAGCCTAAGAAGTCGTCGTCGAAATTACTGGCAGCGGCCCCGTAGAGTTCCAGCATGGCCTGCGTTCGTGCCCCCAGGGGATGGGCGATGGCGACCCCGTAGCCCCACTCGTCGCCACCATCAGCAACCACCGCATAGGCCAATTCGGCATTCAGGCGCCAGGCATTTCCAAGCGCGTACTCCAGATCCAACGGCAGCGAGAGAGTGTCTTGGTCGGCGCCAAAGCCTTGCGCGGCATCGCGACTGCTCACGCCGAACTGATAGCCTGATCCTAAGGAAACTTGTAGCTCGTCCGTGTTCCAAAAGCGCCATTTGACGGCGATCTCCAGGTTGCCAAAATCGCTGTCGCTGCTGGCGCCCGATGCGTCCGCACGAACGTAGGGATAAACCACGGACACCTGAACATCTGGCGTCAATCCATAGGAAACATCCAAGACGGGTAGCTCGTAGACTTCGCCGGCGCTGGTCGACTCTCCTGTTACGGCCGCTATAAATTCCCACTGACCAGGATCGAGAATACCGGGGTCATCGATCACCAGAGGTGGCCCCGCAACGGCTACCGGCAGACCCGCCAGCAAGTGTAAGCTGGCAACAAAAGCAAGTGGTCTAGTTCTTTTACTCAACAAAACACTCAGTCGAAATCAATGCGAGAAAATAATGGCCAGCATGTCAGCCGCGAGCATACAGCGGCGTCGCAGGGGGAGCTCCCCCTGCCTAGCGCCCGCCGTACTATGAAACACATCTGGGCCAGCGGGCAACCTAACTTAGCGCCCTTATACCTCACAAACACTTGTGCCAAACGTTTGCTGAGCGGTCGAGTACGCTAGGCGCATGTTCAGCGATACACCCTACCTACTGGTCGGACTGATCACCCTAGCGCTGGTGGTCGCCTGCGTGCTCTTCCACTACGAGGGACTGCGGCTGCTGGGCCTGGGGGCGACGAACAGGCTGGTCCTTGAAGACTGGTGATCGGCTGTTGGACAAAAATTGGCCAGCGACCGTCGGAGAACTTTTTAGCTGTCGTCGATAAATGCTCGCACGCGGTCGGGAAAATCGGTAAACAAACCGGTTACGCCTAACTCATTAATGAACAATTCCAGCAGCTGTTGGAAGCTTTCACAGCCTGCGGGCAAAGCATCTGCCCGAAATGTGTAGGGATGAACCTCAAGGCCACAGGCCTTGGCTTCTCCAGCCAGATCTCGCCGGGCGAGCGGTGTACCCAGCTTAAATCTGGGCTCGAATAAATCTATCGCGGGTCCGATCCCCGTCGCGTAGCTCGCCACCGCGGCAAGATCATCCAGTAAGTGCGCCTGGCGCCGGCCGATGAGCTGAATCAAGGGCAATCCCGCGCAGCGCGAATCGGCGGCAACTCGGCGCAGGGTTTCAGGGTCATAGCATTGCAAAAAAATCCGTTCCTGCGGCGCCAGATATGCAAACTCGGCCAGCGTCGCAATCACCGCGTCGGTAAAGTCAACGCCTTGTTCCTGATGCCACACCGGATCCTTAATTTCGACATAGACACCCACATCACGACCACTGGATTTATTGAGGCCCCGCACAAAAGCCAACTCTTCCGCCAAAGTTTGCAGCGGAAAACCCAGTGATTCGCGGGGAAAGCGGCCCGGATAGCGAACCGCACTGCCGTCCGCGGTCAGCCGTTCGTGCATCTGCAAGCGGCGTAATTCGTCGAGATCAAAATCTAGACAATAGTAATGGCCATCGCTGCGCGAACGGCCGGGAAACTTGCGCTTGACGTCGGTCACGGCATCCAGGGTCAGATCATGAAAAATTATCAGCGCACCATCGCGCGTGGCAATGACATCCTGTTCCAGGAAATCCGCACCTTGTCCATAGGCGAGCGCCTTGGCGGCAAAACTATGCTCGGGTAAGTAACCGCTGGCCCCGCGGTGGGCAATAACAATGGGTCGACGCGGCGCTCGCGAGTTCATGCAATACTCGATAGCGCCTAAGCGCGCGGTGAATCTTCCTCTTCGACGCCCAAACGCTGTTGCATGATGGGGCTGGTCGTCGTGTACTGTAGCGGCACTTTCTTACCAGGCTCCACGATAGCCTTCGCCGCGAAGGCCGCCAAGGCCGCTTCATGAAAACCGCTGAGAATCAGTTTTTTCTTGCCGGGATAGTCGGCAATGTCGCCGATGGCAAATACGCCCGGAATACTGGTAACGAAAGTTTCTGTATCCACGGCTATGGTTTTCCGTTTGATTTCTAGACCCCAGTCAGCAATGGGCCCCAATTTTGGCGCCAAACCATAAAACACCAACACTTGATCAGCTGGCAGGCTGCGCGGCTCACCCGATTTTTGCTTGAGGTTTACGGCGACCAGTTTACCGTCTTCGATTTCTAAACCGCCGGCGTTCGCATTAAGAATGATCTCCGCTTTACCGGCTGCGGCCAGGTCCTGAAGCTTGTCCGCAGTGGCCGCGGCACCGCGAAATTCATCGCGCCGGTGCACCAAGGTCATGCTGGCCGCCGCAGGTGCCAATTCCACCGCCCAATCCAAAGCGGAATCACCGCCACCCAAGACCACCACATGCTGATCTTTAAACCTGGCGGGTTCCCGCACACGATAGAACAGCTGTTTATCTTCCAGGGCCACTGCTTCGGGGAAGCGCAGCTTACGGGGCGCAAAGGAGCCCACGCCACCCGCGATGAATATGGTCTTAGCAAAGAACTCCTTATCAGCGCTCGTCACCACGCGAAAGCCACCTTCCTGAGGTTCGAGCTGCCGCACTTCTTCGCCCAGGTGAAATGTCGCGCCGAAGGGTTCAATTTGCTGCATTAGGCTGTCGATGAGCTCTTGGCCAGTGCAAACGGGCACGGCCGGAATGTCGTATATCGGCTTATCGGGATACAACTCGACACACTGGCCGCCGGGATGGGCCAAGCTATCCACGATATGCGCCTTCAAACCGAGTAATCCCAGCTCAAAAATCTGAAACAAGCCGCAGGGGCCGGCACCAACAATTAGGGCATCAGTTTGGATGGTCATGAATATTCCGGGACGCCTGGCCGCGTCGTTTTATGCTGAAGAAAGGCCTGGTGAGGGCAGGCGCTGCGGAATCTTACTGTAGGACTTACAAGGCAACAACCGCGGTAAACCGCAATGCACACCTAGTCCATATCGAATTCAATCACTTCCCAGGCAGACGTGTCCTCGTCCCGCGCCAACTTAAGAATGGCGTCGACGATGACTCGATCGTTCCACTCCACCACGTCCGTGGCCCGATCTAGTACCAAGCGATTCATGGCAATGGTCCCACCGAAGGACTGGAGCCCTAGGACGGGCTTGTGAGCCGCCTGGGCTGCGTCGAGTTGAAACTTCACCAGCTTCTCGTTACGCGAATAGGTTGCCATGGGCACTACGACGATTTCGGCGGCTTCGATTTGATTGCGCAGTTCTTCTTTGATGGCCTCGGTGCCGCCTTCAGGCATGACGTCGGGTTTCGAGGTGTTGACGTAGAAAAAACTCTCCCGATTTTCCAAATATTCGAACAGGCGCAAATAGTCGATATCTTCGTCAAACAGGTGGGTAACAAAGACTCTGATCGGGTTTTTTTCGGACACAAGCCGCTCCCTATCCCGCTTATTGCCGTGGCTGGAGTGTAGCGTACCGCGGCGCAAGACGCCTGGTTCTTGTCCAAGAACCGCGAAATTGCTCACGAAATCTTGCCGCCACGGATGCCAGCGTAACGGTGGCTGGCCAGTGGTCGCCCCTGCGCCCGGGGTGAACTTTGCCGCAGGGCGCGGCCCGCAGCGACACATGCAAAAATGCGACACGCCAATCAATGCTCGATAACCGGGCTGCTAGAATCGCGCCCATGCGCCTGCTGGTCTACAACATTCGCTATGCCATGGGCACCGGAGTACCGGCCCATGTACCGGTGCCCGGTGCCAGTTATTTGTTCGGCAATCCCGGCACGTTGGAGCGAATCACGGCATTTATCAAAGAGCAAGATCCCGACATCGTCGGACTCATCGAGGTGGATATCGGCTCGGTACGCAGCAACCGGGTCAATCAGGCCGAACAAATTGCGCAGGCCCTGGGGCATTTTTCGACCTATGAATGCAAGTATGGCGAGGAGTCCGTGAATCAATACTTGCCCATACTCCGCAAGCAGGCCAACGCTTTTCTCGCCGGCCCGCGGATTAAGGGCGAACGCTTTCACTACTTTGATCAGGGCATTAAGCGACTTATTTTAGAACTCGACGTGGATGGCGTCGCCATTTTTTTGGTTCATTTGTCCCTGAAGTATCGGCATCGGCACTTCCAGTTGCGGTATCTTTACGAATTGGTTCAGCAAGCGAAAAAGCCCGTCATTGTCGCCGGCGACTTCAACACGTTTTGGGGCGAGGACGAAATATTCTTGTTCAAAGAAGCGGCCGGCTTGCGCAGCGCGAACATAAATGGGCAGCCTTCTTATCCGAGTCGCGCACCCCGCATGGAACTGGATTTCATTCTGTATAGCCGTGAAATAGAAGTGAAGAATTTTGCCATTCCCCAAGTGGAGTTTTCTGATCACCTACCGCTAATTTGCGACTTAGAAGTAAAAGGGAGTTCATGAATACCGAGCACGCAGCATTGAAAAACTGGCAAGTTACTCAGGATGATCAAAACATCGTCTGGGCTTGCCTAGACAAGCCCGGTGGCAGCGCCAACGTACTCTCAAGCGATGTACTGGCGGAACTCGGCCAGCTACTGGCCCAATGGTCGGCATCAACGCCGGCGGGTGTTGTGCTGTATTCGGGTAAGGAAAAGGGTTTCATCGCCGGCGCCGATATCACGGAATTTCCGGCGATGGGCGATGAAGCGCAAGCTTACGCGCTCACCACCCAGGGCCATAAGCTCCTAGCCGAGCTAGACTCCTTACCCTGCCCCACCGTCGCTGTCATCAACGGATTTGCTTTAGGCGGCGGACTAGAACTCGCCCTCGCCTGCCAATGGCGCATCGTGCACCAAGGATTTAAACGCTCTTTAGGCTTGCCCGAAGTTAATTTGGGCCTGCACCCGGGCCTCGGGGGCACGGTCCGCCTGGTTCGTCTCATCGGTGTCCGTGAGGCCATGAGCATGATGCTCACGGGCAAGCCCGTGACACCGAGTAAAGCCCGCAGCCTAGGCCTGGTTGACCGCATTGTTGAAGCTAATCAGTGGCGCGAAATTGCCGCCCAGCTCGCCACCCAGACGGCACCCGCGCGCCAGCCGCCCGTAGTGGATCGTTTGCTAAGCGTATCGCCCTTGCGGCCCGTGCTGGCGAACATCTTGCGTAAGCAGGTTGCGGCGCGAGCCCGGCGGGATCATTACCCGGCGCCATTTGCGCTGGTGGATCTCTGGCACCGCTGGGGCGCAAAAGGCGAGGCGGCTTTTGACGCCGAGGCGAAGTCCTTCGCAGGCTTAGTCCAGAGCGACACCTCGAAAAATCTCGTTCGCGTCTACGGATTGCAAGAACAGCTCAAACACCTGGGCAAAACCACCGGCGAAAATGCTGAGCACGTCCACGTGGTGGGTGCCGGCGTGATGGGCGGGGATATTGCGGCCTGGTGTGCGTTGCGCGGTCTGTCCGTCACGCTGCAAGATCGAGAGCTCAAATATATCCAACCGGCATTGGAACGCGCCAGCAAGCTGTTTGATAAACGCCTGCGCGGTCCCGGTGAGGCAGATTCCGCGCGTGTACGCTTAGTCGCCGATGTCGACGGCGGCGGCGTTGCGGCGGCGGACGTCGTCATCGAAGCAATTTTCGAAGACCGTGAAGCCAAGCAAAATCTCTACCGCCAACTCGAACCGAAGATGAAGGCCAGCGCGTTGCTAGCGACCAACACCTCAAGTATCCCACTACAGGATCTAGCTCCTTGCTTGCAAAGCCCCGAGCGGTTAGTCGGACTGCATTTTTTCAATCCCGTGGCGAAACTGCCTTTGGTTGAAATTGTGAGTGCGCCCGCGACCAGCCCCGCGGCAACGATCCAGGCGACCGCGTTCGCCCGGCAAATCGGCAAGCTGCCCTTACCCTGCCGTAGTCACCCAGGATTCTTGGTCAACCGAATACTGGGCCCTTATATGGCCGAAGCCATGGATCTGATGCGCGAAGGCCATGCACCAGAAGCCATCGACCAAGCCGCCGTTGACTTTGGCATGCCCATGGGTCCGGTGGAGTTGGCGGACTCTGTCGGTTTGGATGTAGCCTTGCACGTCGCAAAAATTCTATCGCCGGTTATCGACCGCCCCCTGGCGCCCGAACTCGAGGCCCGGGTTGCCGCGGGCAGCTTGGGACGGAAAACCGGTGCTGGCTTTTACAACTACAAAAACGGTAAACCCGAACGCCCAAGAGTGCCCCGGGACTCAGTGCCCAAGGAAGTCCAAGAACGTTTGATCCTGGCCTACCTCAACGAGGCGGCGCAATGCCTAGACGAAGCAGTGGTCACCGAATCCGACCTGGTAGACGCGGGGGCCATATTTGGTACCGGCTTCGCGCCATTCCGCGGCGGACCCATCAACTACGCCCTCGAACAGGGCGTGCAAAACATCGTTTCCCGCCTCAAATCCCTGCAAGAACGCCATGGTGACGCGTTTAAACCTGCTGAGGCTTGGTCGAAACTCAAGGCCCATAATCTGAACTAAGCCCCTTTCGTGGCGCGGAATTGTGGTTACAATACGCCGCTATCCGCTAAGCGCGGTGCTTCCCCGGAGTATTTTTAGAACTTCATGTCAGCGCGAAAAGTCACCATAGAAGAGCTACGACGCTTTACGCCGTTGGACGGCCTAAAGCGCGAAAACATTGCGGCATTAGTCAGTAAAGTTGAAGTTCAAGAGTTAGCCAGCGGCGCCCAGTTGTTCAGCGCGGGCGAAAGTGAAAAGCGCACATTCTATTTACTCGCGGGTTCCCTGGAACTTGCGGACAATCAAGGTGGCAAGCTGACCATTCGTGCGGGATCGGAACCCGCGCGCAACCCCATCGCACCGATGCTACCCCGCCGGTTCACGGCCACCGCGGTTGATACTTGCGAGTACATCGCCATCGATACGGATTTGCTGGATGTCATGCTGACCTGGGACCAGACCGGCGACTACGAGGTCAGCGAACTCACCCTGTCGCAACCGGCCAATCCCGACGACTGGATGGGCATCGTGCTACGCACGAAGGCCTTCCACAGTATTCCACCACAGAATATTCAAGCGATATTCATGCGCATGCAGCGCGTAAACTACAGCGCCGGCGACGTCATTATTCAGCAGGGTCAAGAAGGCGACTATTTTTTTGTGGTCATTAGCGGCCGTTGCAATGTAACGCGCGAAACACCGCTGAACCAGGAAGGTATAAAGCTCGCCGAACTCGAGGTCGGTGATACCTTTGGCGAGGAAGCGCTTATTTCCGAAAACCGGCGCAATGCCACGGTCACAATGATGACGGATGGCACGGTGATGAGGTTGGGCAAGAAGGACTTCAATACCTTGCTGAACGAACCGCTTACGGATTGGATCGATTATGAAAGCGCCAAGGCGGAAGTATCAAAAGGCGCAAGCTGGTTGGATGTCCGGCTACCCAGCGAATTCGAAGCCAACCACGAACCCGACGCCATCAATATTCCCTTGTATTTTATTCGTCTAAAGGCCAGCACCTTAGACCCCGACGGTACTTACATCGTGTGCTGCGATACCGGTCGGCGAAGCTCCGCCGCGGCTTTCATTCTCAACGAATACGGTCTAAAGACGAAGGTCCTAAAGGGCGGTCTGCACATGTCAGAACTGACGTAGTTAGCGCTCTAGCACCATCACCCTACATCGTGTGAGTTGGTTTATCGCCGCCTAATGCGCCGGCGAGATAGTTCTCGATTTTCTTTTGCGTGGCCCCGCCGTCCTGGTCACTGAATTGCACGCCGATGCCCGCCGTGCGTTTACCTTGAGCGCCCTTCGGTGTCATCCAGATGACGCGTCCGGCCACCGGAATTTTTTCATCTTCGCCCATTAAATTGAGCAACATGAACACCTCATCACCCAAGCGGTAGCTGCTACTAGTCGGTATAAACAGGCCACCATTCTCAACGAAGGGCATATATGCCAGGTACAGGGCGCTCTTATCCTTGATCGTCAGAGTCAGCAGTCCGGGTTTAGACATGGGGGCAAACCTTATTTTCCGTTATTCACGCACCAGACCGCCGCGCCAACGGTCCAAAACTTGCGCGAGACTCAATTCTGCATTCAAACCCGCGCCCTGCAAACGACGCAGTTCTCCGATTTCTCTGAGCAGCGCAAAAGCGGGCTCCATGTTTGAAGCTTCGGCGGCATTTTGCAAGTGCCCAGAATCACCGGATGCCGACGTGGTGAGTAAGCCGCGAATTTCCTCAGCGCCGCGCCGATACAACCAAGCGAGGCAAAGCTCAGCGTCCAGTTTGGCCCAACGCCGGGCGACAGCCAGGGGACTGGCCTCACCCAGTTTGACATCGCTCAAGTCCGCTTCCAATCGCCGCGCCTCGGCCGGGAACTTCGCGCGCTGAAGATCCCGCGCCAGTAACGGCGAACCGCCCGCTAATTTCAAGGCCTCGGACCAGTCAGCGGCATCCTCTGCGCCTAGCCAGTCCTGTAGCTGCCCAGCCGGCGGCAGCGGCACGCGAACCCGCTGGCAACGGCTTAAGACCGTCGCCGGCAGACGTGAAACGTTTGCCGCCACTAGCAACAGATTGCAACCCGCCGGCGGCTCCTCCAAGGTCTTTAACAAGCTATTGGCCGCTTGATGCGTCAAGGCTTCGGCGGGGCTAATCAGCGCCACCTTAGGCCCTGCTTGATGGGCCGTTAGCTGCAAGAAGCCAATCATGTCGCGCACGCGATCAATGGGCAGGCTGCGCTTGTCGGCGGGCGGCTGTAACAGCTCGAAATCCGGATGCCGGTTCATCACCCGCTCCGGATCAAGACGCACACCCGGACATTCCGCCACGGCCGGTTCGGGCGGCGGCAGGTTCAACAGACGCGCGGCTAGGCTCAGGGCGAGGTAGCGCCGGCCGGCGCCCACCGGACCATGAATCAGCAGGGCATGGGAAAGCTGGCCGCGTTCGTGCTGAAGCGCCAAGCGATTTTCAATTTCATCCAACCAGAAAAACATTAATAATCAATATTTTAATATATTTATTTAAATACTTTCTAGATACTGAATCAGCGCATCTCGCAAATCCGCCTGCACGGCTTTCAGGGGCTGACTCGCATCGATCACCCGAAAACGCGCCGGGTCCGCGGCAGCGCGGTATCGGTATTGATCGGCAACGCGGCTAAAGAATGCCTGGTCCTCGGCTTCAAATCGATCCGTCACACCACGCGCTGCGCGGCGTTTTTCCGTCAACTGGGGCGTAGCATCCAATAACAGGGTTAAGTCCGGCCGGCGATCACCCTGCACCAATTGCTCCAGCAAGCTAATTTGCTCCGCCGCCATGCCCCGCCCTGCTCCCTGATACGCGTAGCTCGCATCCGTAAAGCGATCACAAAGCACCCACTCCCCGCGTTGTAGGGCGGGTTCAATACGCTCTGACAAATGACTGGCGCGAGCCGCAAACATGAGCAATAACTCGGCCATCGGGGGTACCGTGCCCGCGGGCGAGTCGAGCAATAAGCCGCGTATTTTTTCGGCCAGTGGCGTGCCGCCGGGCTCGCGCGTCAGTTCAACATCAATCCCCCGCTCGCGCAAAAAATCGGCAACGAAAGCCAAGTTCGTAGATTTACCCACGCCTTCTATGCCTTCCAGGGTAATGAACCGACCGGACATCTGTTCACCCACCCTCATCGCGACTCCGCAGTCTTGCCAGATAACGAGTCACCGCGGCATTGTGATCGGCGAGGGTCGCAGTAAAACTGTGGCTGCCGTCAGGCAGGCCCGTGGCCACGAAGTACACGGCATCGCCGTCGGCCGGCGATACGGCAGCGCGCAAGGATGCTTCGCCCGCCAGTGCGATGGGTGTGGGCGGCAAGCCGTCGCGAGTATAGCTGTTGTAGGGCGTATCTCGACGCAAATCCGCACGCCGGAGGTCGCCATCAAAAGCCGTCCCTAGTCCGTAGATCACGGTGGGATCCGTTTGCAATCGCATACCGCGTTGCAAGCGCCGCACGAATACGCCGGCAATTTGTTGGCGTTCTGAATCCAATGCCGTCTCGCGTTCAACAATCGACGCCAAAATTAAAGCTTCGTAGGCATTGTTCAAGGGCAATTTATTGGCGCGTTCGCGCCAAATCTTCGCTAGCTTTGTAGCCAGCAACTCGTGCGCTTGTAGGAGTAAGTCGCGATCTGGCGTACCCCGGGGATAGCGGTAGGTTTCGGGCATGAATAAACCTTCCGCATGGGGCCGATCAAGAGCCAGCTCCGCCGCCAGCTCGGCGGGTGTTTCGGCTGCCAAGGTTTGTGCGATGGTGGCCTCGGCGCGCAGCGCTGCTAGTAAATCTCTCGTGGTCCAACCTTCCACAAGGGTGAAGCTATGCAGTTTGACTTTGCCGGTGGCGAGCATGTCCAGCAGAGATCTGGGCGTTTGTTCAGCGGAGAGTTCGTATTCCCCCGCTTGTATTTTTTCCGCCAGCCCGGCCCAGCGACCGTAACCGGCAAAAACACGCGGATAAGCCAACAAACCGGCTTGGTCTAAAGACCTCGCCGTAGCACCCAAGGACTGACCGGTCGGCACCTCCAAAATATAAGCTTGGGCCGCCGGCCCCAGGGGGGTGTCCAGATACCGCTGCAACCACAGCCATGTGCCAACGGCGCCCGCCGCAACGAGCAACACAAGCGCAAACGCGATGGCTATTAGCTGTCGCATTCACTCACTCCGCGCGCGGCCAAACCACGCATCAAACGCCGCGTAACCGGACCCAGGTGATAGACGGCATCGTCCACTGCCCTCACGGGCCACAGGCCAATTTGGCTATTGGTCAAAAAGATTTCTTCAGCCGCCGCGAGATCCTCAACGCTGATGGCTATCTCCCGCACCGCTTCACCTTGCTCACTGGCCACCTCCATCACGACTTCCCGCATGATGCCTGCCACACCACAGCGATCAAGGATCGGCGTACACAGGGTTTCACCCAGCACCGCGAATAAATTTGTCATGGTCCCGCAAACGACCAGACCTTGCGGATTGAGCATCAGCCCTTCATGAATAGCGGCATCCTGCCATTCTGAGCGCGCCATAACTTGCTCTAATCGATTTAGCGTTTTCATACCGGCCAATGCGGGCGTTTCCGCTAGCGGCGTCTTGCAATAGCGCAGGCGCACGCCGGCTCGGCGCGCGGCGGCACCGGGTGCATCGACTGCGAAGACCGCCAAGGCGCGGGTGACCTCGGGCTTTGCCGGTGGCGCGTAGCCCCGGGGGCCTGGCCCGCGCGTCAGAATGATTTTCGCAACGCCCCGGTCCACGTCATCCAGCAGTGACATGAGCTCGCTTTCAAGGCGTTCCAGGTCCACGGGCGGAAATCCAAGACGCTCGGCACCGTGGGCAAGGCGGCGGAAATGCCGCTGCAAGAAGCGCGGTTCGCCACCGCGAATCGCAATGGTTTCGAACAAACCGTCGCCGTAGGCCAGGCCTCGATCGTTAACGCCCAGGTGATCGCCGAATCGACCATTGATCAGCCACGCCGCCGAAGCGCTCACCCAGCTGCCCTCAATACCAGATAGATCATGACAACAAGCATACCCCGAGCCGGGGTGGACATAGGCCCAGCGACGAGCCGCACGGTAAGGCCTGCCGGCCCGCGTCCTTCGTCTGCCAAGTCACGGCTCAACCGCGTTTATTCCAAGGCCAAGAGCATGCCCTTGGCCTTGGCCCGCGTTTCTGCCAGCTCCATCGCCGGCTGCGAATCAGCCACGATGCCACTGCCCGCCGCCAGACTAATGACTTGATCCTGCATCACCATACTGCGAATGAGGATGTTCAAGTCACCGCTGCCATCCCGGTTCAAGTAGCCCATGGCACCGGTGTAAAACCCCCGCGGACGCGCCTCCAAGTCAGCTATGATCTCCATGCAGCGAACCTTGGGGCAGCCCGTGATCGTGCCCCCGGGGAAAGTCGCGCGAATCACCTGTCGCGGCGTGACCCCCGCCCGCAATTCGCCAGAAACATTCGAGACAATATGATGAACCTGCGAATAGGATTCCAGGACCATAAACTCGTCCACCTGCACACTGCCGGCCGCACAGATTCGACCCAAGTCATTGCGCTCGAGATCGATCAGCATCACGTGCTCGGCGCGATCTTTCGGATCGCCTAAGAGTTCGGCCCGCGTGGGTTCATCCGCATCGTCTTGCCGTCGCGGCCGGGTTCCGGCAATAGGACGCGTTGATATCCGGCCACCGCCCCACTGCACCAAACGCTCCGGCGAAGAGCTGATAACGGCCAAATCATCCAGCACGACGAGTCCGGCAAATGGCCCGGGATTGGTGCGGCGCAGACGCCGATAAATGTCCACGGCCGACACATGCGGATTTAAATCCGCATGCCAAACCCGTGACAAGTTCGCCTGAAAAATATCGCCGGCAACAATATGTTCCTTGGCCTTAGCCACCGCCTCACAAAACTTGGTGGAGGACTCTTCCCCTAGGTGCCTGTACAAGCGCCCGGTTTTAGGTGGCGCAGACGCCGAAAGGCCCGGTAAGTCCGCTTGAACCCTGGCCACTGAATCCTTGTGATCGGGTTCAGCGACGATATAGGCCCGATGTTCCTGATGATCGCGCACCAGGGCGACAGGCGTGCGCACGGCCACCGCCCGCGGCTGCCGCGTCTCACCGACCAAGCGCACCGAAGGTTCCACCTCGGCCGCCAGTTCATAGGCCAACAGCAGAAACCAGCCGCCGACAAAGGGTATCTCTGGCAACGCGTCCGGGCCGCCGCCCTCAAGACTCCACCAGGCATCAAGAGCCTCCAAGAAACCCCCGCCGGCCGAGCCGGGCCCGGTGACCGAGCCATCGGCGGCCAAAGTTAAGCGGTCGCCCGGAAAGGCAAACAAGAAATCAAAGCGCGCTTGCGCCGAACCCTTGGCTGTACTCTCCAAGAGAAAAGGATAGCGTTGCGGCCGTGCTGCGTGCAGCTTGAGGAAGTCGAGGTCGTAGTCAATATCGACCAGTTGCGGGCCCGCCGCCGTTGTCAGCGAGGCCATGGGCCGGCGGAAACCGGGCTTAGACCCGGGCGAATACCAAGCTGCCGTTGGTACCACCAAAACCAAATGAGTTACTGAGCACGGCATCAATGCGCATGGATCGCGACTGATGCGGCACGTAATCCAGATCGCACTCAGGATCAGGATTGTCTAAATTGATGGTGGGTGGCGCGACCTGATCGCGGATGGCCAAGACACTGAAAACCGCTTCGATGCCACCGGCGGCCGCCAGCAAATGCCCCGTGGTGGATTTCGTTGAACTGACCGCCAAACTGCCCGCATGGGCGCCAAAGACTTTCTTAATGGCGCTGGTCTCGGCCATATCACCTAAGGGCGTCGACGTACCGTGGGCGTTGACATAGTGAATGTCGCTGGGTTCTAGCTGTGCGTCCCGTACAGCCGCGGCCATACAAAGCGCCGCCCCACCACCATCTGATGGCGGCGCCGTGATGTGATGCGCATCGCCGCTCATACCGAATCCGACCACTTCGGCCAGAACAGTTGCGCCCCGGGCTTCAGCCGAATCCATGTCTTCCAACACCAAGCACGCGGCGCCGCCACCCAACACGAAGCCGTCACGATCTTTGTCCCACGGACGGCTAGCCGCTTGCGGATCGTCATTGCGCGTTGACAGCGCGCGAGCAGAGCAAAAGCCACCCAGCCCCAACGGGGTCATGGGCGCCTCGGCACCGCCTACGACCATCACGTCGGCGTCGCCGTAAGCGATGGTTCGCGCACCGATACCAATGGAATGCGTGGCGGTGGTGCAAGCTGTCACCAGGGCTAGGTTGGGGCCGGTAAAGCCGCCGTTAATCGACACGTGACCCGAAATCATATTGATGATGCTGCCGGGGACGAAAAATGGCGAGATTTTGCGCGGTGATCCCGCCGCGGCGTACTTGCCATAGTTAGTTTCGATGGTACCAATGCCACCAATACCCGCGCCCATGGCCACACCGATGCGGTCTGCCGGATGTGTCTTGGTGCTGACGCCAGCATGGGTAATGGCATCGTGAGCCGCGGCGATACCATAGTGAATAAAGGTATCCATCTTGCGCACTTCTTTAGCCGGCACATAGGCCGACGCGTCGAAGTCCTTCACCGAGCCGCCGAAGCGCGTGCTGAAATCGCTGACATCGAACTCAATAATGGGTCCGATGCCGCTCCGACCCGCGAGCACGTTCTGCCATGCAGTTTCTAAATCATTACCGACCGGAGATATAACTCCCAGGCCGGTTACGACAACGCGCCGCCGTGCCATCTTTAGCAACTCTTTTTCCTTGGGCGACAAAGCCACGCCACCCGAGTCATCGGATTAATTAGGAAGGCTTGGATTTTGAATTAATGTAGTCGATCGCCTGCTGGACCGTGGTGATCTTCTCAGCGTCCTCGTCCGGGATTTCAGTTTCGAACTCTTCTTCGAGAGCCATCACCAATTCGACCGTGTCCAACGAATCCGCACCAAGATCATCAACAAACGACGCGGCGTTCGTGACCTCATCTTCTTTTACACCGAGCTGTTCGGCGACGATGCTTTTAACCTGTTCCTCAATACTGCTCATGCTCGCTTATTCCTCTCAACAGAAAGCGTATCCAGTGGGACTCATTCGGGAATGGGAATCGCTGGGGGCGCTATTTTAAGGTAAAGACACGGGGCAATCTACTCTGCAGATAAGCCGAATATCTGCCCCGAAAAACCTGTTAAATCATTAACATCCCGCCATTGACGTGGATGGTTTCACCGGTGACATAGGCGCCGGCCGGACTACATAAGAATAAAACGGCCGCCGCCACGTCGTCCACGGAGCCAAGTCGCTGCAGTGGAATCTGTCGCTCTAGGTCCTCGCGCTGGGCGGATTCCAAGGCCTCGGTCATGGCAGTTTGAATGAACCCCGGTGCCACCACATTCACGGTAATGGCGCGTCCACCCAACTCCCGGGCCAGGGACTTGCTGAACCCGACCAGACCGGCTTTGCTAGCAGCGTAGTTCGCCTGGCCTGGATTACCCATGGCGCCGACCACCGACGAGATATTCACAATTCGTCCCCGCTTGGCCTTCAGCATGCCGCGCATAAAGCTGCGGCAAACATAGAAAGCCGATGACAAATTCGTGCGCAAGATGTCATCCCACTCGTCGTCCTTCATGCGCATGAGCAGGTTATCGCGGGTGATGCCCGCGTTGTTGACCAGCAAGGTCACATGTCCTTCTCGAGCGGCAATATCCTTTTGCAGCGCGACCACCGCATCGGTATCAGTCACATCTAAGACCGCTCCGCGACCGCCGAGCTTTGACGCCGCCAAGCGCTCATCAATATTGGCCGCACCGGCTGAGCTTGTGGCTGTGCCGACCACCGTGGCGCCTGCTTGAGCCAAAACATCGGCAATGGCGGCACCGATGCCGCGCGATGCGCCCGTGACCAAGGCAACCTCACCTTGCAATGAAAACCAGTCACCGATATCAACCATAGACTTCTAAGTGCACCGTGATTAAGAGACGGCAAAAAACCGGCGCATTATAACGATGCTTGGGCACGGCGCCAGCGCAGATATTCCAAGCCGGCGGCCACAGCACCACCCACAGAGCCCCAAAAATGGGCATCGGTGACCACCGATCCACCGACGATGGCAGACGTGAACGGCAGCTCGCCGGCAAACTGCTCAACCAACAATTTGGCGCCCACACCCAACAGCAAACCCCAGCCCAAGCCATCGCCCGCCCGTATCAAGCCCAGGGCACCCAGCACGAACAAACCATGCAAAGCGCCGGACAAACCGACCATCCAAAAGATGTCGGCGCTGAACAAATGCACGCCCCAGCTCGTCATAAAACCGGTGATCAACAGCCCGATCAACCAATCCAGCCAGCCACGATCTGCCGCATACAGCCAGGCGATCAGCCACAGGCCCGCCACATTCAAGCCGAAGTGCCCCCAGCCCAGGTGAACGATGTTGGCCGACAGCAACCGCCAGTGCTCACCCTGGGCTAGAGCCAGGCGGTCATAGCGCAGGACAAGCTGGTAAGCCTCGGGTAACAACTGAGCAATCAGCATGAGCAGCGTCAAGACCATGGCAGGCAGCAGCGCGCGCCAGGGCGGCAGCGATGTGACGGAACTTGTATTTCCGTTGCAAGGCACTTTGCTACAATTCAGCCTCAGGCAAGCGGCCCCAAGGGCCGTATGAAGATCATCAATTCGCAACGCGGGCAAGGACTGCCGTTAATCATCATCCCAGAAACGCAAGGAATTTTCATGAGCCGCAACACGCAACAGCGCAAGGATGCCAGCCAATTGGGGTTTACGCTCATCGAAATCATGGTGGTGGTAGTCATCCTGGGCATCCTGGCCGCCCTGATCGCGCCCAATGTAATCAGCCGCATTGATGAAGCCCAAGTCACCAAAGTGAAGCAAGATATGCGCGCCATTGAAAGCGCCCTGAAGCTCTACCGCCTGGATAATTTCCGCTACCCGACAACCGACGAAGGGCTAAATGCCTTAGTCACACCACCCAACGACCCAAACGCGCGCTGGCCCGAAGGCGGCTATTTGGATCGGGTACCGCAAGATCCTTGGAATCGCCCCTACCTCTACTTACAGCCTGGGAACAACGGCGCCTTCGACATCTACAGTTTGGGCCGCGACGGCCAGCAGGGCGGTGATGGTCTTGATGCAGATGTGGGTAACTGGGATCTGCAGTAAGCCTGCCTACGCAACGACCGGCCTAGCTAGTCGCTACGCCTTAGCCATGCGAATTTCATCGGCCCGCACTCAAGGTTTTTCGCTACTGGAATTACTCGTTGTTACGGTGATCATCGGCATTTTGGTGACGATGTTTACCCTGTCGGTCGGATTGACCGGCGGTGACCGAGAACTGGAGCGCGAGGCCGACCGCTTGCGCGCGCTGATTACCGCGGCGAGCGAAGATGCCCTACTGCAGGGCCGCGACATTGGCTTGAGCTTTGTTGAGCACGGCTATGAATTCTCCGGCCAAGACCCCAATGCAAACGACCAGTGGCGCCCGCTGATGCTGGATGACGTGCTCAGGCCTCGAGAACTTGATCCAAGCATCGAGTTAGTGCTCGAAATTGAAGGCCGAGAAGTAGAGCTACGCGAACCGGCTGAACAACTCGCGACCAACCAGCCCGCGGATCAAGCCGAGAGCGATCCGGCAGACGAAGACTATCTACCGCAGGTTTTCATATTTTCTAGCGGTGAAATCGACCCACCCTTCGAGCTGCGACTTCGCCGTCAATTTAGCAATGATGTGATTCTCATCAGCACCCAAGACGACAGCTCCGTGGAACTCAGCCGGGAAAACTTCTAAATGCAACGCGGTTTTACATTGCTGGAAGTTCTCGTGGCGCTGGTCATCATTGGCCTCGGCATGATTGCGGTTTTTACGCAAATGAACCAATCCCTGACGGCGACCGCGATGATGCGTGACAAAACCCTCGCCTACTGGATCGGCAGTGATCGAATCACCGAGCTACGCGTCTCCGGCAAGTTTCCCAATATCGGTGAGCGCAGCGATGATCTAGACATGGCCGGCGCCAGTTGGCGCTACACGATAAGGGTTTCGGAAACTAGCGTTGACGAATTTCGGCGAGTTGATGTCGATGTCGCTTTTGCCGACCAGCCGGAGCGCCCCGTTGCCACCGTCACCGGTTTCCTGCGGCGTCGCGATGACCCAGCACCCCCGCCCACGAACAACTGGGCACCGATCGAATTGGACGAGGCGCTCAACGGCAATACCGCACTAACCGGGCAACTCGGCCAGTGAAGGCACGCGGCTTTACACTGATTGAACTACTGGTGGCCATGGCGATATTTGCCGTCGTCAGCCTGCTCGCGCTAGGCGGCCTCAATGCGGTTGTCCGCCAGCAAGAGCTGGTGCGTGAAGACCTGGCCGACTTGGCGAAGTTGCAGCGTGCCATGCGCTGGATTGTTCGCGATTTTAGTCAATTGTATCCGCGTCACGTCAGAGAGGAACTGGGCGAAGGCAACGAACCGCCGCTGCTCGCCGACGGGCGCGCCGATTACCTAATTCGCTTAACCCGCGGGGGGTGGCGCAACCCGAGAGGTTTTCCGCGCGGGACTTTACAAAGAGTGCAGTATCGTATCGATGACCGCGAATTGATCCGGGAATACTGGCCGGTTTTGGATCGCCCCTTGGGCATGGAAGCGCAAACCACAGCGGTGCTAGACAATGTTGAGGAAATACGTCTGCTATACCTGGATGAAGCCGATGAGTGGCAAGATCAATGGCCACCCTTGGATCAGATTAACGCCCTCGTCGCGCCCCGCCCCCGCGCCATTCGAATTGAACTGATCCTGGATGGCTGGGGAGAAATTAAGCGCCTGGTTGAGTTAAGCCCATGACTCGTCACAACACTCCAGGACATTCAAAGCAACGCGGCATTGCCGCGTTGACCGCCATGCTGGTCGTGGTGCTAGCTACTGTTCTAGCCGTCGAATTGTTGTGGTCGCTCACGCTCGATCTACGCCGAACCGAAACCTTGCTAACCCAGGAACAAGCAACTCAAGTTGCCTACGGCTTAGAAGCCTTAGCCCAGCAAGTCTTGGAACAGGACTATGAGGACGCACCCGAAGCAGACAGCGACAATGAATTCTGGGCGCAAGATTTCGACTTCCCCATTGATGGCGGCACGGTAACCGGCAAACTGCAAGACCTTCAAGGTCGCTTTGATCTCAACCATTTAATCGATACCAGCGGGCAAAAAAATGCCAAAGCCGCAGAACAGTTTCGCCAACTGGTGCAATTCGCTAGCCGTGATCTCGACCAAGAGCTGCAAGTGAATCCGGACAATGTGGTCGACGCAGTCATGGACTGGATGGACCCCGATCAGCTGCCCGAATTGGGTGGCGCCGAAGACGATATTTACACCAACAAGACGCCGCCCTATAAGACCGGCAATTTCTGGTTTACTAGCACTTCTGAACTACTCGCGATCCACGAAGTGTCACCCCAGCTCTATAAAAATCTAGCACCCTGGGTAACGGCTCTACCCCCGCTCAGCGACGCGGCCTCACGGCACATCAATGTCAACACCGCGCCGTTGGAAGTGATTCTCAGTCTCGATCCGGAGCAGCAAAACGTGACCAGGATCACAGAACGCTTAGCCGATCGACCGTTTGAATCAGAACAAGCCTTTCTGGAAAAGTTCATGGGTACAGGGTCCGATGCCCTACCGAGCGAGCTCGGCCCCAGGCTCGGCATCACCAGCCAGTATTTTCGCGCCCACGTGACCGTATCTATTGGCACTACCCAGCTTGCTATGTACAGTCTGCTGGAGCGCGCCGCTGGGGACGGCGCTGTGGTCACCCGTTTTAGGTCCTTCGACACGGATTGAAATGACAGAATACCTGGTAATTCGTGATGCCTCGGCAAGCCGTGCCGACGCGGCCTGGACCGTGGTGGACGATCAGGGCGCCATTCTCGAGCCCGGCGGGCGGGCGTCCCTGGCCGAATTGGCGGTGAAGGCCAACAATCGCCGGGTCGCATTACTAGTGCCTGCGCTGGACGTACTACTCACTTCAGCCACGGTGCCCGTGCGCGGCAAGCAAAAGCTGCAACAAGCCCTACCCTTCGCCATGGAAGAACAGCTGGCGGAGGATGTGGAGGCGCTGCATTTCGCCCCCGGGCGGCGAGCGGGCGATGACCTCGTCCAAGTCGCTGTTACCCGGCGGGAAAAAATGCAGGCGTGGACTGACTTACTCGATGCTGCCGGCATCGAAGCAAATTTCATCTACTCAGAAGCCGAGGGCTTAGATCACATTCCCGGCACGGCCACCCTGCTGCTCGACGACGACAGCATCAGCTTTCGCAGCCACGACGGCAGTTTATCTAGCGGCGATCGGGACAGCTTGCCCATCATGCTCGATCTTTGGCTGCTCAGCGCCGACCAAGAAGAAAGTGAAGGACAACCTCACTTGCTGGTGTATCAAGCGACTGCGCCATCGCCCGATGTGATCACGCAGCTCGAAAACATCGAGCCACAGCTACAAAGTCTGGAAATACGCAGCCTGGCGGACGGCGCGCTGTCGCGTTTAGCGGCCAACTTGGCAACGAACCCCGGCACTAATTTGTTGCAAGGTGACTTTGCCAGCGGAACGAACCTAATGCGCTTCTGGCCGGCATGGCGTTTAGCGGCCGCTTTATTTGCCGCGGTACTGATCGCCGCCCTGGCCACGGTCGCGGCCGCAACTTGGCAGGCGGGTCGCCGGGCCGAAGCGCTGCAATCTTCCATTGAGCAAGCGTTTCGCTACACCTTTCCGAACGTCGGCCAAGTTCTCGACGTGCGTTCGCAACTCGAAAGCCGACTGCGCAGTCTGGGCAGTAGCCGCGGCAATCAGCAAGGCGCCGAGTTCTTGGATATCTTGCAGCAGGTCGCTCAAGCCATGGACGAGATCGAGGGCGCGAAGCTCGAAGCCGTGGACTACCGCGCGGGAACGCTGGAGCTGCGAGTGCGGGCACCCAATGTAGAAGCCCTCGACCGCATTCAACGCGATATCGTGGCCGCGGGCCGTCTGCAAGCGGAAATACAATCGGCCAACGCAGAAGATGATGCGGTGCTCGGTCGCCTGCGCATCAGCGGCCAGGGGGCTTGACCGTGGATGCCCTGCGTAATTGGTTTGAACAACTGGACAGCCGCGAGCGTCTGCTGGTAGCTCTTGCCGGGGTCCTATTGATGATAGCCATCGTCGTCTTGGGCGGGTTACGGCCGCTGATGAAGCAATCTAAGCAAAACGCTCAGCTGGTGAGCGACCGTGAAACACTACTGTTGGATTTGGAAAATGTTGCGGCCAGGCTGGGACCGCAGCGTGGCAGCACAAATACGTCAGCAGCGAATAGCGGCCAATCGCTGGTTTTGCTAATCGATCAATCATCACGCGCACGCTCATTGGACGCCTACCTAAAACGTAATCAACCCGAGGGTGATACGCGCATACGCCTGCGCTTTGAGCGCGCGCCGTTTGAAACGCTGCTGGCCTGGCTTGTTGATCTAGAAACCAAGCATGCCGTGAGCATCGAATCGGCCAATATCGATATGAGTAAAGAACCTGGCCGCGTCAATACCAATTTGATTCTCAGCCGAACCGCGGGCTAAACCATGCAACGACGAAGTCTGTTGTTAGTCGTGGGCGTGCTTTGCTTTTTGGTTTTCTTAATCGCCAAAGTGCCCGCGCAACTTGCCGTGGACATGCTCTCCGCGACGGGTATTCGCAGCGGCACAGTTTCCGGCAGTTTTTGGTCCGGCCAAATCAACAGTCTGCAGCTGGGTAAAGTCAAGCTGGGCAAAACAGCCTGGACCCTTCGGCCTAGCCGACTGGTGCTCGGTCGTTTGGCCGCCGATATCGATGCCGAACTTGCCGATGGTTTCTTGCGTGGGCGCGCCGAACTCGGTTTGGGCGGCAGCTGGTCACTCGTCGATGCCGAGGCCGCCAGCCCGGTGAGCGATTTAGCGCCACTGCTAGGCCTCCCGGTGCGCGGCGGAGAAGCCACCGCCAACATCGAACGTCTGACGGTCGAAGACGCTTGGCCATCGACCGCCATCGGTGAATTGCGCGTGGGTGACCTACCCTTAAGCCTGCCGGGGGTTGCCGCCGACCCCAATGCCCAGGGCAGTTTTGCCTTGCGCTTTTCCGCCATGGATCTAGAACCGGAGGATCCATTAATCGGCGAACTCAAAGACTTGGGCGGAGCGCTGGAACTCCAGGGTGAAGTCGCCTTGTCCGCGCCGACGAACTACACTGTGAGCGGTGCACTAAAACCCCGGCCGAACGCGCCGGAGTCCCTGACCCAAGGCCTGGTCTTATTGGGCCCGGAGGACGCCCAAGGTCGCCGGGAATTCTCGCTAAGCGGCTCATTCTAAAACGCCAGACTGCGCATCCACATCAACCTCGCGCAAGACACCCAAGAGCGGGAAGTACAAGGCGGAACGAATCCTGCGCGACTCCATGGCCGCATACGCATCACGATACGCGCGCAACTGACCGCGATATCGATCGGATTCCGAAACTAGAAAAGCCTCAAGATCTTTACCTTCATGCACACTGGTTTTGTAATCCACAATCCAGCGCACGTCATGTTCATCAACAAAGCTTCGATCGATGCGCATTTGCCGATACTCCCCGGCTTCGGCCTGCACCAAGGCCAGCTCGTTGGCAGTTGCCCTGTGCTCCTTCGACAACAACCAGCGGCCCTGTTCATCGGCAATGCAAGCACGCAAAGCTTGTGCAACGCGCTGGCTCGCCCGCTCTAAATCGGCATGAGCTGTACCCAATCGTTGCAGCTGCCGCCGGAAATTCGGGCGCAAGCCCGCGATGCGCTCGGCACTGAAAGCCTCGACACCACCGCGCGCAATTTCCTCAAGCCAGCGATGCACGACCGTGCCCACGTGCATGGCCCAGCGGCTCGCCCAGTCAAATTCTGGTTCTGGCTGCACGGTCGCAGGCACGGTCCACGCGGGTGGATTGGCTTGCAAAAACTCAGGTCTTTTCCAGTGATCGGGCAGTCGGCGCACACTGGGCGAAAACCACTGCGCCTCATCGGCCTGTGGCACTTGTTCAGCATCCTCCTCATCGGTATCCGGAAAAGTTATGTCGGCCTGACAAACAGGCCAAAGCTTGCTCAGCAGCGAATCTGAACGCAGCGCTTGCCATTCCCCTTGCTTGTTCCGCTTCACAATGGCAAACAGCCATAGGCGCGCCCGCGCGCGAGTGGTTGCAACATACAACAGCCGGCTTAGTTCTAAATCCCGACGCTGGCTTTCATATCGCCACAGCAATGCATAGATACGATCGTCTTCATCGCCCGTGGCCGGCTGGGGTGCGAGCACCAGCGGTGGCGGACTACCGGCACCGGATAACTCCCGCCACAACAGGCTGGGCTTATCGTCGTGTTTCGTGCCAAAACCTAGGCCGGGCAATAACACGGTATCGAATTCAAGACCCTTGGCCTTGTGCATCGTCATGACTTGCACGAGCGACTCGGAAGCGGTCCGGGTCACTGTGCGCTCCTGCAATTGCAAATGCAGTTGCGCAATGTCCGGGTAGTCGCCGCCGGTTTCATGCTGCTCCAGAAACGCGAAATACTCGGCAACAACCTGCCACTGCCCACCATGATCGAGGGTGGCCGGACCGCCTAACCAGGTCCAGCAGCCTTCGACCAGCTCCCGCAAGCAACAAGCGCCACGACGCGACAGCCACGGGCGAATGGATTCACGCAAGCTCACCGCGCGGCGGTAACCATCGGCACTCAATCCGGACTCACTATCGAGACCCTGCAACAGCGACCAAATCGACGCGCCATGATCGCGCCCAGCCAGCGCATGCAAATCTGCCAAGGTCAAGCCGCACCAGGGCGCGCGCAAGATAGCCAGCCACGCAATACGATCCGCGGGATGCAACAGAGCCCGGGTTAAGCCCAATAAGTTTTGGATAGCCGGCACCTCTACCAGCAACTCTAAGCCAGGCGCGACGAAATCGATTTCAGCCTCGCGAAGCCGTGCGAGTAAATCTTGCGCATGTCGGCGACTGCGCACCAAAATGCCAATGCTTCCGTCGGGCCAGGCATCAAGACACTGTTTAACCGCAGCCAGCACGCGCTCGGCTTCGGCATGGCTGTCGGCTTCGGCCAGAACCTCCCAACGCACCGCTGCCGACGCCTCCGCCGGACGTTGGGCATGGCTGGGCGAAAATGGCACCGCACCGAGCTCTCGGTCAGGTTCGGCGGGCAAGATTTTGGCGAAGACGCGATTAACCCAATCCACCAACACCGGTGACGAGCGAAAATTACTTTCCAGACGCAAGGATTCGGGTTGTAGCTCGCCAATACCGTCAGCTTGCGTGTCAAGATAAACTCGCACATCAGCCTCGCGAAAGCGGTAGATGGATTGCATGGGGTCACCCACGAGAAACAGACTGCGGCCGTCGTCGGCTTGCCAACCAGCCGTCAGGCGCTGCAGCAATTCGAATTGACTTCGCGAGGTATCTTGATACTCATCCAGCAAGATGTGCTTTAAAGAATAGTCCAAAGCTAGCGTTAGCTCACTGGGCTCGTCGTCGTGGCCCAGCGCGTTTAATGCGTCTCTCGCCACTTGACTAAAGTCCACTTGACCGCGCGCTGAAAAAACTTGCTGCAAATTCGCGGCAGCCAGCGGCAAGACCTTAAGTAGTGAGCGCAATTCGTGCCATTGGGCGTCGGTATAGCGAGCTTCAGGTAGCTGCTGTACCTGCGCCAATGCCACTTTCAATTGTTCGCTGCAAGCCGATGCTTTCAGGCCCTCGAGCAGTTCACCCCAATCGGACTTCATTTGTGAATTGCCGGTCGGAAAGCCGATGCCCTTGTTAACACCGCTGGCCTTTCGCCACTGCCCCTGCTTGGTCAATAGGCCCAGCGCGAGCCCGCGCCAAGCTCGAAGATTTTCATGTTCCGCGGACGGAAAATCCTCGTAGTTTTGCCAGACCCTAATGTCGCTCTCTATGTCTAGAGACGCCAGCGAAGCCCCGGCATACCGTAGCAACTTGAGCATGGCGGCGCGGGCCTTGCGCGGCAATAAAGCGTCTGCGCGGGCGAGTTCGCGTTCAACTAAGACGTGCAAAGCCGACTCTAACGCAGACCGCACGCCAGCCTCGTTAAGCTCCAGCCCGGCACCGGTATAGCGCAGCCATTGGTCGCGGTTCGCTAGCATCTTGGCCAACAAGCGCATCACCCGGTCGGCCTGATTGTCGTAGTGCGCCAAAACATGACGAATGGCGGTGGCAAAAGGGCCGGATTCGGAAGCCAGACTGATTGTGTCGCGCGCCGCCTCTTCGTAAAGTGACCGGGCGTCATCAACAATTTGCTGGGCGCCAGCACTACTCGCGCTCAAGGGCGACAATCGACTTAAGCGAGTATTGACCGAGTCAATCGTGCTGATTCGCAGCCGACTTGGCTGCGACAAAAGACCCCATCCCAAAGCCTCATCGCGCGCCACGGCCTGGCACGCCAAATCGTAGCCAAGGGCCAGATGGCTGGCGGTTGGGATCTCCCGATTCGCCGCGCGCGTGATCGCCTCGATTACTCGGCTGCGCATTTCCGCGGCCGCCTTGCGCGTAAACGTCACCGCCAATATCTCTTCGGGCGCGTCGACTATCGTGAGCAGACGCAGGTAGCGTTGAATCAACAGCTCGGTTTTGCCTGAGCCTGCGGGCGCCTGCACGATGAACGAACGCCCCGGATCCAACGCGGATGTACGAATGGCGGCATCGGCTGGCCCATTCATTCTTCCAGCTCCACGGCGAGCTCATAGACTTTCGTCAAAGGGGCAAATTGTCCGGTGGCTAGATTGATATCAGATAAATGAATCGAGCAAATACCCAAGGCGAATTCTTCTGCTAGTGCCGTCAAATCAGTCCGCCAGCTTGCACACAACGACGCCCAATCGGGAAATTGCTTGCGGGCGAATTCTTCGACAGCGACGACTTTGGGGATTTGCAAATCTGCGGCTGCAACGCCGCGATACTCAACGGCGCGGGCATTGATATACAGCAAGGCAACGCCCGTTACCGAGCTGGCGATGGCATACAAGGGCAACTGTGGCTCTTTAATACGTGGTCCCAACCAGGCATTCCCCGCAAGCTTGGTACCGGTTTTGTAGTCAATGACGAGACGGTCCCCCGCCTCCATTTCATCAACGCGATCCAAGCGCAAATTAATGCTTAGTGGACCCAGCTCTAAACTTAGCGCTGCTTCGGTCGCGATCGGCTTGAAACTGGGCCGCTCCGCTTCCAGCTGCAGCAGTTCTTTGAGCTGATCGGTGATGCGTTGTTGCTCTAAGTCGCATAGCACGCGCATTAGCGTATGCCGCGAACGGCGCAAGTTACGCAAAGCACCAGCAACAGCCGGGGCAATCTGTTGGCTGGCTTGGTGGCTTGCCGGTGGCAAATTTTGTTCGCGCAGCGTTTCGTAAAGAATTTGTGCGGCATGATGCACCAGTTCACCCCGAATTCTCGCGTTGATACCGAGAATGGGCACAAAGAGTTCTTGGGCGCCTAAACGCAGTTCGTAGAATGCGCGCGCTGGACAAGCGGCTTGTAGTTGCAGCAAACGACTACCCCCGCGGACTTTTTCATCGGCGGCCAATGGCGGTGGTCGATCAGCCGTGACGACGGCTAACGAAGCTGACTCGCGCCAAGCGCTATGCGCGGGCAGCCGCTGATCGACGCTCCCCGCCTCGATGGAAAAGCCCTGCAAGCACGGACTGGGGGTCAAGCAACTCTGTTCTTCATAACGCGCATAACTGACCTGCACGGAGTCAGCGCTGGCAAACAACTTCGCCATCAGTTCATTGGCCCACCGCTGATGGGCCTGCGGATCGGCGCCGGTAACACCCACCTGCCGCTGCACGGCCAAGGGCAACAAGGGATCCGGCAAGGGCGCTGGCGGCCAGGCCTCGCTACTCATCCCGGCGATCCAAATTTCATCGCAGCGATGGCCGATGGCTTCCTGTGGCGATAAAACCTGTACGCCATCGGCGCGGACCAGGGCCTGAAAGTCCTGCCCCGTTGCCAAGCTCCGCAACAGACCCAGCATGGCCCGTGGCGAGATTCGACCGGCAATCACCCCCGCCGTGGCGAAGCGGTCCAGCAACCGCTGCCAACTTTGCAAGGCCGATTGTTCCTCGGTGCACAATTCGCGGCCGGTGGGCCAAGCAAAACACTGCAGCAATGCTTCAATCCAGGGCACCCAGTCCATGGGGTCACGGGATTTCTTAGCCGCCGCAATATGACGATGGGCCGCGATGAGTTGCTGCGCAAAAATCGGCGCCGGCGGATCGCGCAGTGCCAAGACGTCGGCCAACAAAATGTCCCGTTGTGAATCTTTGCGCAAGCGAAGATCCAACTGGGCGCGTCCCTGGGCCTCGCTGTTCGCGCCACCGATATAAGGCGAGCGCAGCAGCTGCCCGAAACTTTGGTAGTCCAAGCCTCCCTGCACTAACCGCAAGATGAGTAAAGCGCTGTGCACCACACCAGCCGAGTCCAGTGAGCGCCCCCGCGGCATGGTGACGGGCAAGCCCCCGGACAGACCATTGCACCAGCCGGGTGCTAGCTGATCCAGCAAATCATGACGCAACGCGGGAGTGACGCGCTTTTCATTCGGCAGGACCAAGCCCAAAATCGCCTGCGGGTTCCGCTGGTAGCGTTCGGCGAGATGCGCGGCCAGCCCTGTGAATTCGTGTTCAGTGGACCGATAGACGCGGGCGCGTATCGGCGTAGCTTGCAGCGGGTCAAGGACCTCGCGAACCTCGCAAGACGCGTCTCGCAGCGCCCCGAAAATGCTGTCGATGCGGGGGGTGACAACGGCAAAACCGCAGTAGTGCACGACCGGGGGCACCGGTATGACACCCGCGGCAATATCCTGCGCAATGCGGGCCGACAGCAAGCCGCTATCAACCCACCCACCGTCCCGCAAGGCGCCGTCAAAATCAGCTGACCAACGCGCAAACGCCATCGCATCGGCCGTGGTCGCGGCTGCTTTCAGGGAACGCAGGGAAATATCCCAATCGATAGCGGTGGACCAGGCCCGTTGCACCAAGCCCACGGTGCCCGCGCTGGTAGAGATTTCATGATGCTGCGCATCGCCGGCCATGACCTGCCGCCACAAGAGCTGGGCCTGCAAGGGCGACAGCAAGCCCCGCGCGCCAGCCGCCCCGCCGGCCACCAGCGACGCTTCCCAGGCCTGCTCAAGCCAGTGGACCAGTGTACAAATCTGCGGCGCGGGCCAACTCCGCAGGCCCCGGGCCTGTTGCCGGGTGTCGAATCGCCACCGCCAATGCCGAGCCTGGCGAGTCGTCGCGGTGATCAGAGTATCGCCAGCTTCGAGACCCGCCAGTAATGAATTCATTTTAAATCAAATATTTATATAACTATCTTAGAAACTACTTAACTATTGGGCATACGTATCCAAGACCGTTTCCATCTGCTCGAATACGCGCCCGAGGGTGGCGGCATCCGGCAAAGTCGTCAAACGAAAGTAATTGCTGCGCCCGGTGTTAAAGCTGGTGCCGGGCGCAATTAAGACATGTTGCTGCTCCAAAAGGTCCAAGGCGAATTGGTTATCGTCAAACTTCGGCAGCTTGTCGGTATCGACACCGACAAACGCATACATGGACCCATCGGGGGGTACGACATGGAGATAGGGGCTAGCAGCGACGGCGTCCAACACCGCCCGCCGCGATTCATACAAGCGGCCACCGGGTTCGACCAAGTCTTTAATACTCTGATAACCACCCAGGGCCGTTTGCACAGCCCACTGGCCCGGCACATTGCTGCACAGGCGCAGGGACGCGAGCAGGTCCATGGCCTGCAGATACGCCTGCGCGGCTTCCAAATCGCCGCTGAAGACGACCCAACCCACGCGGTAACCGCAGGCGCGGTACACCTTCGACAAGCCACTGAAGGTCAGGCATATGGTCTGCTTTGCCAAAGTCGCCATCGGCACAAACTCAGCATCGTCATAAACCATGCCGTCATAGATCTCATCGCTGAAAATGACCAAACCGTGCTGCTCGGCCAAGCGCACGATACCCTCTAAAGTGTCACGCGAATAAACCGCACCGGTGGGATTGTTGGGATTAATCACCACAATGCCGCGCGTGCGCGGCGTGATGAGTTGCGCTAATTCATCGAGATTAGGTTGCCAGGCATGGTCGGGACTACAAGAATAGTGAATCGGCCGGCCCTCATTCAACGTCACAGCAGCTGTCCATAAGGGATAGTCGGGACTCGGTATGAGCACTTCGTCGCCAGGATCAAGTAGCCCCCGCAAGGTGAGATCAATCAGCTCACTCACGCCGTTGCCCATGAACACATGCTCCGATGTCACGTCTAACAGGCCGCGATCTTGTTGCTGCATGACCACGGCCTCGCGCGCCGGAAACACACCCTTCTGATGGCAATAGCCCTCACTGTTGGACAAATTCTCGATCATGGCCAAGCGCATAGTCTCTGGGGTACGAAATCCAAAGGGCCCGGGATTGCCTATATTTAAGTAGGTGATTTCGTAGCCGCGCCGGGCCATCTCATGGGCACGGTTCGCCAAGCGCCCGCGAATCTCATAGCGAACATCATGCAAAGCAGAGCTGGTTTTTATCCCATCGGTCACTGTGGCCATCCATCGCAGGCTTAACGAGGACTCAGAGCATAAAGGATCGCGCGCCGGGCGCAATGCGTCCTAGCGCAGATTCAGCGGTATTCGCCACCGAGGGGTCCATCAACCTTCCCGCCACAAGCACCAGCGGGCCGCACTTGGCCATCTAGCTTGAACTACGCGCCGCTCTCAAGGCAATCAGAAAAATTGCATTAGGATCCTGATGCTCGTCGCCCATCCGCCCTGCCCGACACACAAAATTCCACCAGTCGGAACCACGATTAGCAGGATGCACTTAGGCCTGGTGAAACCAGCTGGCGACGCGACCGCAATCAATACCTTCAGCCACCGCGCGCGCTATATAAGCTCAACGAATATTCACTGCTGTTGCGCTGGCTTGAACAACAGCGACAGCGCCAAAGCCGTCGTGACTAGCACAGCGATGATCGTGAATGGAACCTCGTAAGAACCAAAACGGTCAAACAATACCCCGGTGACCACGGGACCCATGCCGCCACCGAAGGTGTCCAGAACGGTAATCGTACCCAGGATCTTCCCTAAATCGCGCAAACCAAAGTAATCAGCTGCCAATAGCTGCAGTAGCGTATACAGTCCTCCCCAGCCGATACCGAGCAGCACGATGGCAGGCCAGAAAGTCAGCGTGTTCGTGCTAATCAGCAACCAGGCGCCAATACACATGACACCAATGGTACTAACGAACATACCCTTGTGACCCAGCCGCTCGGCTAAGAAACCACTGAGTAGTTTACCCAGCAGACCAAGGACGAACAAAACCGTCAAGCCATTGGCCGCCACCTGCGCCTCAAAACCTTGGTCGGTCATGTGCAAAAACAAGTTACTCAGCAGCGCCAAGATGGAATAAAAGGTCAGCATCGCGATACCGGCCAACACCCAAAAATTACGTGTCTTCAACGCGTCGGCATAGCGCATACCGCTCATGGAAGGTGATGCGCCGGCTTGAGCCCCGGAACCCGGCGCCTTTAGGCCTTTATCTTCCGGCCGCTCGCGCAGTAGGAACAACACCACCGGAATCAGCATCAGCGGCAGCACGCTGGAATACATGAAGGCGGTCCGCCAACCGAATTCACTAATCAGCCAGGTATTCAGCTGAGGCAACGCGGCATTACCCAGACTGGTGCCGGCCACGGTCATGCCCACGGCAAGACCGCGATTTTTCACAAACCACTTAGACACCAACATCACGTTCACGACCAAGCCCGAGCAGGCCAGCCCCGAGGCGAGCATCAGGTGGATGCCATAGATGTCGTTCAGCGAATCAATGCGTGAATACAGAAAATTACCGGCCGCCAACAGCGCGAAACCAAAAGCCATTAATGGACGGACACCAATTCTGTCAGCGATGGCCCCGGTAATCGGTGCGAGCAGGCCACTCCCCAATAGCGTAATGGTGTCGCGGAATTTCAGTCGCCCCCGCAGGCCGTCTTCGCCCTCGGCAAGGGCCAGAAAATCTAGAATATCCCGGTCATAGACCGTGAGGCCCGCCAGCGTCATGCCGTTGGTGACCCACATGATCAACAGTGAGCAAAAGGCGATGACCCACCCGTAGTAAAAGCCCTTGTTATTCTTGGCGCTGGTAGTCACTGGCTGCCTCCCCGGCTACACTGGACGCCGACAGACGATACCGTAATCATCAGGGGGGCCCAAGTGCCTTCGCAGCCCCCGGCGGCCTGCCACTAAAATCAATCACTAAAACAAGCAGCGGAGTCTAGACATGCTCAAGTCCATACTGATAGTGACCATCACCGTGGCGCAGCTCCAAGGTATTGAAGACGCCTACGAAGACTACTTGGACTATGAAACCGTTGCATCAGGCGTCGTCAGTGAACAAGCCGCGGCTGTCTGGGGCGCGCCGAAGGCCGGTGGGCAACCCTATTTGCTGCTGCAATCCGCCAGTGACGCCCCGGTTTTTTTACGTTTTATCGAAAGCGAACAAACCGCTGACTATGCACCCATGACGAGCTTTGGTTGGAACGCAACTGAATTGTTGGTCCAGGATCCCGATGCCATGGCGCAACGCCTAGCGAATTCGCCCTACGAAATTATTGGCCCGCCTTACGATCTATGGGCCGCACCCAATGCACCCCGCGCCATGCAAGCCATTGGACCGGGCGAGGAATTGCTATACCTCACGCGAAATAATGACTTCAGCATTAAAACGGCCATCGACCGTGTGTTCATCATGGTCGTCGGTGGACCATCCATGACCGCCTTCAGAGACTTTTACGGGGACCGCTTGGGTCTGGATGTCAGCGATCCAACCCCCTTCAAGATTTCGGTAATTTCACAAGCGCAAGGCTTACCGCCTGAAACAACTTACCCTCTATCGGTCGCACGCTTAGCCGCAGACTTCTTAATCGAACTGGACGAATACCCCAGCGTTGCCAAATCGCGCGCGCGACCGGAAGGGAGGCTATTGCCTGGCATCGCCATGGTGGGTTTTATTGTTGATGATCTCGCTGCCCTGGATCTAGATTTTCGCGGCAACCCCCAGGTCTTATCCGGCGCACCCTATGCCGGCCGACGAACGGCCGTGGCGGTCGGACCGGCCGGGGAATGGTTGGAATTCATCGAAGCTGAAATTGCCGATTAGCCCGCCTTAGTCCGTGGCCTGTGCATGGGGATTCACGCCCAAAGCCCGCGCAAGCTGATAAGCAACACCGTAGACCAACATTGAAACGATCAAGCCAAAAGCAGCCGGCACCATCCACCCGGGCGACCAAAAAGTACTCGCTGCGCCCGCAAAATAGGCGATAAACGCTGCGGGATTCCAGGCTGGAGACTGTTCCAAGGCGGCTGCCGAAAAGCGGCCGCGATTGACCACATAGTAATCCACGATAATGGGGCCGATCAGCGGCGGCACCAGGACCGCCAACAAGTCAATCCAGCTCGCGAAGCGCTGATAAATCCCTAAGCCGACGAGCGTACCCAGCAAACCGCAAATCACCGTCATGACTCGCTGCGGACGACGAAACACGCTCGAAGTTTGAATCACCGGCAAATATAGATTCGCATCACCGGTTGTCCACAGCGCCAAACTCATACCGATCACGCCGATGCCACCAATCACCATGCCCTGGGCCAACAGATAGGTGGTGAAATCGTAAGTTCCGGACACTACACCCCCCAGCGCACCAATCACCTGTAAAAACCATTGCGAAATAATCAGCACAATGAAAGGAATGGCCACGGCGACCCAGGCCTTGCGCGCAAAGCGCGTGTATTCGGGCATCACGATGGCGCCGACCACCCAAGAACCGATGACGAGATTAATACCCTGCACCATGTTCAGCGGCGCATCACCGCTGGCGGCTTTTTCCCTCGACAGAACAAGAAATTCTTGCCAGCCGCCGGCGGTATCAATATTCAGCCACGCGGTATACAGACCCACTGCAACCAACACCAAGACCGCGGGAATACTGACAATTTCTAAACCCTTAACGCCGAAGTACGTGGTAACCGTGAACAGCAAGCCGGCCGCGATGGCCACGGCATAAAAGGTCGGAGAATCGAAACTCTGCGCCCAAGCGAAACCGAAGGCACCCACCACAATGCCTTGCCAACCGATGGTTAGCAGGGCGATGGCCAACACCGGCAAATAAGCACCGGCGCGGCCATAAACATAGCGATACAACAAGCCACTGTTGCAAGCGGTCTTGTAACCGATATAGCCGACGACGGCACCCACTAAAAAGTTTGCAAAGTTGCCAGCAAAACTGGCCACCACGATGTTGGGCCAAAACGGCATACCGCTGCCGAGCAAACCGCCCACGATCAAGCCAGTCACTAAAAAGCCCCAACCAAAGGCCAGGGTCAGCAAGGGTCCGGTCCCGCGACGCTGGGAGTCAGTCAGCGGACTCAGAGGATTATCCGCGCTAGATCGCTCGGCCTCGGGATCCCAGGCCCACCATGCCCGCCATTTCTCCAGCATCTCTTACCCCCCGATGAGAATACCCGGCGCTAGCTTTTCGCTGACGCCTGGTTACGCTGATTCGTAGCTCAACTCTACCAATTCATAATTGGTCTGCATGTACCCGGCCGCACAGGCGCGGTAACAAAGATAATCGCCGTCGTTGCTACACCAAACATCGTAGGGAGGATGCTCCTGCGGCAGGCCGGGCGCTGACACCATGCGAAAATGCAAGGCGTCGAATTTACCCGCCCCCACTGCAATGCTTTCCTCGCCGACATATTCAATACCCATGCCAATGCGAAACAGCATGGGCCCCGTGGCCCCGCGGTGATCCGGCGAACACAGCAACATTTCATCCACGCCCTGCACGCCCGGACCTTTGCTACGATCGAACAGGCGCATATGCCAAGCATCGCAGGCGATGGCATGGTTTTGAAAGGTCTTGAGACGACCCTGGGTTTCCATTCGTTGAGTCACGCGACCTTCCAGCGAGGTATAGCTTTCGCATTCAGCGAAATCGGGACCGAAACGAAACCACCCCGTACCCATAAAGCGATCACCCACGGTTAAACGAACAAAGCAATCCGTGGGATACCAATCTTCGTCCACACTATAAATCGTGTCACGCATCACACTCGGCCGGTCGTCGATCTCAGAATGCGCGGTGATACTGCGGCGACCATCACTGTGAACGGTAATCATGAAATTTTCCCGGCCACGCTCCTGATCCATGCGTTCAGGTTTCTTACTGGTGTACTGAATGCGGCCCCGAATGATCCGGTGGTCTCGCTGCAAAATATCACTCATGGCGTATTCGCTTCCTACTCTTTGTCATTTGCTGCATCCCCATCAGAATCGCTGAGAGGCTCGATTTTCGCACCCTGATTTTTCTCGGGCGCCAACGGCTGCGCGTCCGGGTCATTGCCGACTTCCAAGGCCTGCAAAGCAACGGCATCGAGCCGCTCCACGTCAGCGACGAAAGCACCGGCACCCAAGGCGCTGCCGAAGTATAGGCGCTCGCCCGGATAACCGCAGATGCGGCCATTGTCCGATCCGAACTCGAGCCGCCGAGCTTGCGCCAGACGCGAGGTGGCCGGCGAGATGCGAACGAGATAGGCGCGGTTTTTACCGGGCGTATAGACGATGAGACGACTGCGGTCCAAAGGCCGGAAAGACCGGACTTCCGAGGCGTAAAAACAAGCGGCCACGCGGCCTGCTCTAGCAGCAGGGTCCGCAGCGGAACCGGAGTCCGAGCCGGCGCAGGCGCCAAGCATAAGTAATGAACCCGACAAGGCCGCCAGGCGCAATGCTTCAGCGCGCGCCGACATCAATCAGTCCGCCGCCACCGGCCGCGCCGGATCACTGATCCAATCAGACCACGATCCCGCGTACAGGCCAGCGCCCGGTAACCCCGCGACCTCCAAGGCCAGCAGCGTGTGACAGGCCGATACGCCGGAGCCGCACATACAAACCACCGAACTCATGGGCCGTGCGCCAATGACCTTGCGGTAGATCTCGGCCAAATCTGCGGGGGCTAAAAACCGGCCATCGGGCGCTAGATTACCCGATAGCGGTACATTGACCGCGCCGGGCACATGGCCGGCGACGGGATCGATGGGCTCTGATCGCCCCAAGAAGCGCTCGGCCGCGCGCACATCCAGCAGTAACAAATCATCGGCCGCCAAGCGTTCGCCGACTTCGGCCGCGGTTAGCACCGGCAATGTCTGCGCCAAGCTTGGAAATTTCGCTGGCCGGGGTGTGATGATCTGGTCGGTCACGGGCAGGCCCGCCTGCTGCCAAGCCTGCCAGCCACCATCCAGCAAGGCCACACGATCATGGCCGAGCCACCGCAGCAACCACCAAGTTCGCGCCGCGAACATACCCTGCACATCATCGTAAACCACGACTTGCGTCCCCTCGCCCACACCTAGTTTTCCAAAACTTGCGGCGAGTTGCTGAGGCTCCGGCAAGGGGTGGCGGCCACCGGCGACCGGCGAAACGGCCCCGGCCAAATCCCGATCCAAGTCCACAAACTGCGCCCCAGGCAGGTGGGACTGCAACCAAGCGGCCCGACCAGCCTTTGGATCTAACAAATCAAAACGACAATCCAATATGACCGGGGTATCGCCACTGGCTGCATCGAGGATCGCGGCCAGATCATCAACGCAAATTAGGGTTGTATAAGCATCACGCATGCAGGATTGCTCAGACTGGGCTGGGATTCGACTTGTAAGACCTCGGCAGCTCATTGAAAATAGCATGTTTTTTGCCCCGAACCCCAGGAGCCGGCGGAATGGAAAAAATTCTCGTTTGCCTTAAACGCGTGGTGGACTACAACGTTCGCATTCGCGTCAAGCCCGATGCCTCCGGTGTTGCGACCGAGGGTGTCAAAATGAGCATCAATCCGTTTGATGAAATTGCCCTGGAAGAAGCCTTGCGCCTACGCGAAGCCGGCATCGCCGAGGAAGTCATCGTGGTGTCCATCGGCACCGATGATTGCCAGCAACAATTGCGCACTGGCCTGGCCATGGGCGCTGATCGAGCTTTGCTCGTCGAAACCGCGGGCGCACCAGAACCCCTCACCGCGGCACGCACCCTGCTCGCCATCATTCAACGCGAAAATCCAGACCTGGTGATTCTCGGCAAACAAGCCATCGATGACGATTGCAATCAAACCGCGCAAATGCTGGCGGCCTTGTGGGAAAAACCGCAAGCAACATTCGCGTCGAAGCTGGATGTTTCCGGCACTACCGCGAAGGTCACTCGCGAAGTTGATGCCGGCCTAGAAACCATAGAGGTCGATCTTCCGGCCGTGATCAGCACGGATTTACGTTTGAACGAACCGCGCTACGTTAAGTTGCCGGACATCATGAAAGCCAAGAAGAAGCCGCTAGAAACTATGGCCATGGATGAGTTGGGTATCGACACGGCCACCCAATTCACCGTCACAAACTATGAGCCGCCCGCGGAGCGTGGCAAAGGCATCATGGTCAATGACGTCAGCGAACTTGTCGCCGCCTTGCGCGACAAAGGCCTGGTAGGCTAAATCGGAGCAGCATTAATCATGAGCAAAGTACTCCTTGTTGCCGAACATGATGGCAACACACTAAACCTGAGCACGGCGAAAAGCCTAAGTTGCGCCGCCGAGCTGGGTGCGGCCGAAATTGACATTGCGATTTTCGGCGATGAGCTAGACAGCATCGCGCAGTCCGCCGCGCAACTGAATGGTGTCAGCCGCGTATTAAAAATTGAGCGCGCCGAAAACGCGCAACCACTGGCCGCGGTATTGGCGCCCCAAATCGCCGCCCTCGCCGCCGACTATGATTACTTGTTAGCCCCCTCTACCACTTTTGGCAAAGATGTCTTGCCGCGCGCAGCCGCCCTGATGGGGGTCGGCCAAATCAGCGACATCATGCAGGTTGAATCGCCGCGTAGTTTCAAGCGGCCCATCTATGCTGGCAATGCCATCGTCACCGTGGCAGTGCCCGCCGGGCAGATCATCGTCGCCACGGTCCGGGTCGCCTCATATCAGGCAGCACCTACTGGGGGCTCTGCCAGCGTCGAGAAGCTTGACCTCGCCGTGGAACTGCCCACACACACGCGGTTTGTAGAGCTGCAGGCAGGCGGCGGCGATCGACCGGATCTGCAAACCGCGCGCATTGTGGTATCAGGTGGCCGCGGCGTTGGTAGCGCGGACAATTTTTCGCTCCTGTATAGCCTAGCCGACAAGCTCGGCGCAGGTGTGGGCGCTTCGCGCGCAGCAGTAGATGCGGGCTACGTAGCCAATGACATGCAGGTGGGCCAGACCGGCAAGATTATCGCGCCGGATTTATATATGGCCTTCGGCATATCGGGCGCTATTCAGCATCTCACGGGCATCAAAGACGTTGGCACCATCGTGGCGGTGAACAAAGATGCCGAGGCACCCATCTTCGAGGTGGCCGACATCGGCCTCGTTGGCGACTTATTCACCGTGATCCCAGAATTGGAACAGCAGCTTGGTGCTTGATGACATGACGCCTATCGCGTCGTGACCGCTCTCCATCAGGATGGCGAAGCTTATACGCCGATTAAACTGCTGAGCTTAGCCAGCGCCCTATCCCCGTTTGGCATGGTGGTGCTGGTGCCCACGCTGAGTGAACTTGCACGCCTGTTCGACGTTGGCTTTGGCTCGGCTCAATTTCTCGTCTCGGCCTACCTGTTCGGTTTGGGTGCCGCTCAACCCTTTAGCGGGTTTCTTTGTGACCGGCTTGGCCGGCGGCCCGTTCTGCTCGGGGGATTTGCGGTCTTTGTGCTAACCAGCCTGGGTTGCGCCCTCGCCGAGGAATTTTGGGTGCTAGTACTGCTGCGTTTTCTGCAAGCAGCCGGCGTTAGCGTCGGGACCGTGGCCACGCGCGCCATCGTCCGTGACACCCACGACGAAGCCGGCACCGCCAGAGCCATGGCCACCATTGCAGCCGCCATGGGCATCGCCCCCGTCATCGCGCCGATCATCGGTGGTTTGGTGAGCGAAATGGCTGGGCCCCTCGCGGTCTTTTACCTCAGCGCCATTTTCGGCGCCATCATTTGGATTTGCGTGCGGAGTCAACTGCGGGAAACCAGACCACCGGGCACAGCAGACAGGTCACATGAAAGTAACTGGCGAGGAGACTATGCCGAGCTGCTGCGCTCGCGCGTGTTTATGGGCTATACCTTGATGTTCGGTTTCGTTCAGGGCGGCTTCTTTTGCTTTCTGGCCGTGGGTGCCGCGGTGTTCGAACGCGACTTGGGTATGGGGCCCCGCGCCTTTGGCCTAGTTTGGGGGCTGATGGCCGCCGCCTATGTCGTCGGCGCCAGCATAGCCGGCCCCCTAACCTCACGCCATGGCATGCAGAAGGTGATTGTTCTCGGCATGGTGGTGACACTACTTGCTGGTTGGGGCCTGCTACTGGCCATCGCGATTTTTGGCGTGAGCTTCATCAGCCTCGTCCCGCTGCTCGCTTTACTCACCGCCGGCAGCGGCTTGGTCATTCCCGGCTCCATGGCCGGCGCGGTCAGCTATCGACCGGAAATTGCCGGCACCAGTTCGGGACTCTCTAGCGCCCTGGGCCTGATGTTCAGTGGCGGATTCAGTATCTGGTCCGGGCTACTCTACAGTGGCAATTTTCTACCCGTCGCTGGCTTAATGGCGCTCACGGCAACGCTCACGGCCATCACGGGCATCATGGTGCGAAAAGCACCACCGATTCACAGCCGACAATAAAAATGTGTGACCGCCATCGAGTCGCGTCTGCCCTAAACGCCTTGCGCTAGGTAAGCAACCCCTTACAAGCCAGCCAACACTGCATCGGCCGCACTGACCTTAAATTCACCCGGTGCTTCCACGTGCAATTGCGACACGACACCATCATCGACGACGATGGCAAAACGTTGACTGCGCTTACCCATACCAAAGCCACTGGCATCGAGCTCCAAACCCAGCGCGTCGGTGTAGCTGGCATTGCCGTCGGCCAGCATGAGCACGTCATCACCCGCACCCTTGTCATTGCCCCAGGCATCCATGACGAACAAATCATTCACCGACATGCAGGCAATGGTGTCCACACCCTTGGCCTTCAGCGCAGCCGCTTGATCAATGTAACCGGGCAGATGACTCATGGAGCAAGTTGGTGTAAAGGCGCCGGGCACGGCGAACAACACGACTTTCTTGCCCGCGAACAGCTCTTCGGTGGACAAACTGCCAGGTCCGTCACCGGTCATGATGCCGAAGCTACCTTCAGGCATACGCTCACCCACTTTGATCGTCATTTCGCTCTCCTGAAATTTTAATTTCTTACTTGTTCTCAGCCAGGCGCTGGAGAATTCAGACCAGCCAGCCGAAGCTCATTGTACAGATTCATCGCTGCTCCGGGCAGCCGTGAGACCTAAGCGCCCAGCAGAAACAAAGACAATGGCGGCCAGAACGACACGACGACCAGGCCCGTCAGCATCAACGCCAAGAACGGTAACACTGCTTTGCAGATGGTCCAAAAATCTTCGCGAAAGGCCGTCATAGCGACAATGAGATTGAGACCCAGCGGCGGTGTTAGGTAGCCGATTTCCAGATTGACCACCATGATGATGCCGAAATGTACCGGGTCGATGCCCTGGGCAACGGCCAGGGGCTGCAGCATGGGCGATAGAATTAGGATTGCTGAACCAATATCCATGACACAGCCCAGCACGAGCAAAAAAACGTTAATCCCCAATAACAAAGCTGTGGGGTTATCCAGGCGCGCACTCAACGCGGTGACTAGCATTTCCGGCACTTGCTCATAGGTTAAGAGCACGTTCAAGCTCAAAGCGATCATCAGCACCGGAAACAGAGAACCCAGTAGCTTGGTAGTCTGGCCCACGACATCGTATAGCCCAGAGAAATTCATCTCCCGATAAATCACCATCTCCACCAACATGGCGTAAACCACCGCCACGGCGGCCGACTCGGTGGCGGTGAAATAGCCGCTGTAGATGCCGCCGAGGATTAAGACCGGCATCAGCAGTGCCCAGATACCTTCGCGCAAGGCTGCCCAAACTTCAGTGCGGTCGAAGTGGTCCGCGCGAAACTGGCGGTTGGCGATCATGGCGTAGCCCACCATCAAACTGGTGAGTAACAAAGCGGGTCCGATACCCGCGATGAACAAGTCGGCGATGGAGGTCTGCGTCATCACCCCATAGAGAATTAGCGGAATGCTCGGCGGCACGATGATCCCTAGGGTGCCGGCAGCGCACAGCGCGCCCAATGAGAAACTTCTTGAGTAGCCGGCATCACGCAATGCGGGATACATCACCGTGCCAACAGCCAACAAAGTCACGGTACCCGACCCGGAAACGGCGGCAAAAATCGCGCAGGACAGCACCGTGGCAATGGCCAAGCCGCCGGGAACCGGCGCACTCACGGCGCGCATTAAGCGAATCAAGCGTTGCGCCATGACACCTTGAGACATGATGTTGCCGGCTAAGATATACAGCGGAATCGACAGCAACAATTCCTTGTTAACCGCATCCCAAGCATCCACGACGATGTTGGCCACCACCGCGTCGCCCCAGAAGATATATGCGTAGGCGGTGGCGACGCCCAACATCACCAATAAATTCTGTCTCAGCAACAACAAGCCGATCAGCAGCAGAATCAGTCCCAGCGCCGCCATACTCAGCCCACCATCGAATCGTCGGCGAAATCCGCAGCCGCACCGTCGGAACTGGGACGCAGGACGGGAAACAAGCCATACAAACAGTGGCGTATGGCCGCGAGGGTGAAGGCAATGGGCAAGGCCGCTTGCACCGGCCAAACCAGCGTGCGCAGCACCGCCGAGCGTTCTTGGAGACTATAGGTCTCGGCCACCACGCCCAGCGCAAGCCAAGCAAACGCGCCACAAAATGCCGCCATTAGAAATTCGCTGAGTTGATCAATCACCGGACTCCAGGCACGCGGCAACCAGCCGTCGGCGAATCGAGGCCGCAAATGCGCCGCATCCGCCGACGCCAGTCCAATGCCGAACATCACGACAAACACGTTCGCGTAAACCCCGGCCTGACGCGCCCAGTGAATACCGGTGCCCACGAACTCGCGGCTCACGACGTCGGCAAAGACCACGGCAATGACGACCATAAACGCCAGGAAGGTCAAGCCGCGTTCGAAACGACCACAAGCCCGCAGCCAGGCTTGCGCTGCGCCGCGCAGCTTAGACATGGCGGACTCTTTTTTTATTAACTACTTTAATTAAAGTATACAAATTATTGTTTTATATTGCTTATTTCTACAATTTTTGGAATAAAAACGCTGATGGCCACGGCCGATAGAACTTGGGTCACGCCGACGGCGGCAAAAACCGGCACATAGCCATAAGCATCAATCACCAAGCCCACAACGAAATTGAAACACATACCACCCAGGGCACCCACGGCCCCAAACCAACCCCAAGTCGTGGCCACGTGACTCGCTGGATAGATATCAGCCGGCAGCGCAAACAGATTAGCGGCTTTGCCTTGAATCGCAAAAAGTGCCAGCCCAATGAGCGCAATGGCCGCGTAGGGCGAGTCTACGCCTACCGCCGGCAGGGTCATCAAAACCAACAAGGCGCCGGCCCAAATCAGCAATTTGCGCGAGCGATCAAGACTCATACCGCCGGCGATTAAGCGGCGGCCCAACCAGCCGCCGCTTAAGGAGCCCAGATCCGCGGCCAAGAATGGAATCCACGCGAATAGCGCGATTTGTTTGATGTCGAAGCCACGTGCCTGCGACAAGTACAGCGGCAGCCAAGAAATATAGAAATAAAACGCGCCATCATTAAAGAAACGACTCAGCAGCATACCCAACATGGGACGCTGGAATAGAATCGTTGATGTGTCCAGGTCCGGGGCCGTTTCACCAGCTTGCTCCGCAGCCTTGGCCGCAAGAATTAGCGCTCTTTCGTCTGCCGCCACCGCCGGATGCTGCTCGGGCGAATGATAGTAGCGCTGCCAAAACCACAGCCAGGCAAATCCGGCCACGCCCGGCACGATGAATGCCCATTGCCAGCCGAAGCTCAAAATCAGCCAGCCGAGCAAGGGCGGCGCCAGTACCGCGCCCAAACCCGGCCCCACAAAAACGATACCGACCGCCATGGACCGCTCAGATTTCGGAAACCACTCTGCCACCGCTTTCAGGGCCGCCGGAAAATTCGCGGCTTCGGTGAATCCCAGCAGTGAACGCAGCACCAAAAAACTCAGAAAACCGCGACCCGCCGCACAGAGAATCCCAGCGATACTCCAGGCGACAACAGCCATACTGAAGGCCCGCTTACTGCCCACGCGGTCGATGACCGGTCCCAATACAATGTGACCAATGGCATAGGCGAACAAGAAGGCGGACACGATGAAACCAAATTCAGCATTGCTAAGCTCAAATAGCTCGGTAATCACCGGGCCCGCCACCGCGAAGGCCTGCCGGTCGATATAGTTAATCGTGGTGATCAAACAAAGCAGGATGGCCATTTGCCAACGAACTGCGATGAGCCGGCTTAGCACGGGCGACATAACTCCCAATGCAAGGCGAGCGAACGTCCTTGTAGCCTTGCGGTGAACGCTCTAGGGTGCATGCGAACCCGCGGTCCAGCCGGTATTCGCCAAAGCCTGTTCGGCATGCGCTAAGGGCGCCGACTCCAGGGTGGTTGCCAAGCTAGCATTCCAGCGGTTCAAGAAACCGAAGAGGCCAATTACGCCCGCAAGTTCCAATATTTGCTGATCATCAAAGAACTTTTTTAGGTCGGCAAACTCCGCGTCGCTCACCGCGCTGGGGGACTGACCGGCACCGCGCGCATAACGCAGGGCGGCGCGCTCGGCTTCGGTGAAAGCGGTACTCGTTTCGAACGCCCAAATCTCGGCCTGCTTTTCCGGCGCTACATCGTCCTGTTGCAAGCCAAAAGCGGTGTGCGCAACGCAATACTGGCAACCGCCGGCGGCACTGGTAATCAACGCCACCAGTCGCTTGAGTTCCATTGAAACCCGTCCCGGCGTGAATACCACGCCCACCAAACCCATCATGGCTTGCAGCAACTCCGGCCAGCGGGCCATGATGAGCACATCGTTCGGCGTAAAGCCCATGCTTTGTTCCGCATACTGAAGAATGGCCTGCATGGATTCGGGCAAGTCCTGGGGGGCTTGTGGTTCTAGCCGCGACATTGAGGAGTCTCCTAGTGAAATTTGGCTTTGCGAAGATTCAATCTAAACAACTGCCGTGGCGATGCCAAGCGAGACATATAACACGGGCGACGCTGGCGTGGCTGGCAATCTTATTTTCTGCCTGCGCGCCATCGACGGACCAGAGTAGCGAAATCGTCCGCGTGGGCTCTCTATCGGCACCCGGCACGCCTTGGCATGACGAATGGTTGCGCTTTCAGCAGACGTTTGCAGCAAAGCCGGACAACGGCCTAAGTCTCAATATGTTTATTTCGGGACAACTCGGCAGCGAAGAAACCGTGGTATCGAATCTGCGGCGCGGCCGGGTGCAAATCGGCGGTTTTTCGCTGCATGGATTAGCCTCCGTGGTGCCAGAACTCAGCGTACTACTCAGCCCCTACTTATTTGAGTCGCGCGCGGAAGTTGATTTCATCATGGATAACTACCTCACCGAGATTTTTACTCGCTTGTTTGCAGAGCAAGGTATTGCGCTATTGCGGTGGAGTGAGGTGGGTTGGAACCATGTCTTCTGTCGTGAACCGCTGGTCACGCCCGCAGACATCGCCGGCCGTAAAATACGCGCATCCAGCGCCATTGGGCCCCAAGAATTCGCGCGTCGGGTGGGTGCAGACAATGTGCCGGTGAACTACGCCGAGTTGATCACGGCCCTGCAAACCGGTTTGCTCGACTGTGGACAAGGGGGCATTGGTTTATATGCACTAGGTGGCGCCGCGCAAGAAGCGCCTCATTTAACCTTGACCTACCACATCTTCGACACCGGCCTGGTCGTTGCCAACAAAATCTGGCTTGATGGCCTGAGCGATACACAGCGCACTGCAATCTTAAGCAGCCTAGAACCCGCCGACCAGGGGCGTATCAAGTTGCGCCAGGCATTGGCCGAAATTCAGTCCGTCAAACTTGGTGAACTGGGCGTGAGTGTGCGGGAACTAACGCCAGCGCAACTCACGCTATGGAAAACCGCCGCCGCGGGTAGCAGCAGCGCTGTGGTGGAAAAAACGGGTGGCCGGGCAGCCGAAGTCTTCGAACTGATTCAGGCCGGCAAAAGCGCCTTCATCCAGCAGCAGCAAACGAATTAGTTTGCTCATCGCGACACTTTCAATAGGGCAATTCTTCACCGTTGTAGTCCAGTACGCGCCCTAGATGCTGCGGCGACAACTCAGCGATGACACTGCGAAGACCCTTAACGCTGGTAACACTATCAATGTCCGCATCGCTGCCACCCATGTCCGTGCGCGCCCATCCAGGATGCACGGCCAGGGCTAAAATGCCGCGCGGCAGGAGATCGATACCCATGGAATGCATCACCGCATTCACCGCGGCTTTACTAGCACGATACGCGTAAATTCCGCCCTGGGTGTTGAGTCCCATACAGCCCGCCATGCTGGTTAGCGTGATGATCTTTTTTTGTTCGCTGCCCGCCACATGCTCAACGAAGGCCTGCGCCATCTTCATAGGACCCATGACGTTAATGCGAAAAGTGTGCGCCCAATCATCAAAATTAGATTGCCCAAACGCTTGCTCAGCCACACCACCCGACGCGAATCCAAGGCGCCCAAAACGACCGGCATTGTTGATCAGCACATCAATAGACTGACCCGCCAAGCTAGCGGCCAAAGCATCAATCTGCCCGTGGTCAGCAACGTCCAGCAAATGAGTGCTTAGCCCATAATCGGGCAACGCCAGCCGATTGAGTGGCTGACTCTCCGTGCGGCTGCAGGCGTAAACGCGCCAGCCATCCTTGAGATATTGGCGCGCGAACTCCAAGCCGAGCCCGCGATTAGCACCGGTGATCAATACGCTGGGCATTTGGCCTCTCTCCCTGCTCTCATTTGGTACACAACACTATCCTAGCCCGAACACCCCAGGCGCACCGACCGGTTCGCTTCAGCTGACCGCAACTCGAATTAAATGGCGGCTGTCTTGCTAGGGGTTGCTGGAGAACGCTATCCTGGCACTTCAGCGATCTGCCTAAGGAATCCCTATGACAGCGGCCCCCGAGAATTTTGCGCCCAGCAAAGCAACCCGCGACTATCTATCCGGCGAGCATCTGTTGCTCATTGATGGCCAGCGTGTACCGGCGGCTTCGGGCGAACGCATAGAAGTATTTGATCCGGCGACGGAAGAACTGGTTGCCACGGTCGCCAGCGCGGGCAGCGATGATGTCGATCAAGCCGTTGCCGCAGCACGCGGGGCCCTAAAGGGTGAGTGGTCGAAGATGACTTCCTATGAGCGAGCCCGCGTCATGTTTCGCTTTGCCGACGAGATTGAAGCGAACATGCCCCTAATCGCCGAAGTCGAGGTCTTGGAAAACGGTCTACCCAAGATGATTTCGGAATACACGGTCATGAAATTCGGAGGTGAATTCATGCGGTATTTCGCCGGTTGGGCCACAAAAATTCACGGCCTGACCATTCCTGTGTCGCCGGCCGACGCCCGGAACGGTGAATCCCTCACCTATACCAAACGCGAACCCATCGGCGTGGTCGGTGCGATTATTCCCTGGAATGCACCATTGGCCATGGCAATCTTGAAACTTGCGCCGGCCCTGGCCGCCGGCTGCACCATCGTGCTAAAGCCCGCCGAGCTCACGCCCTTAACCGCGCTGCTGCTGGGCGAATTGGCGCAGCAGGCCGGATTCCCCGATGGCGTGGTTAATGTGCTGCCCGGTTATGGCCATTCAGCCGGCGCGACGCTAGCCGAACATCCAGACGTGGATAAAATTTCTTTCACCGGGTCCACCGCCGTGGGCAAGAAAATCATCGAAGCCTCGGCCGGCAATCTAAAAAAGGTTACTTTGGAGCTGGGGGGTAAATCACCGTTTGTGGTTTTTCCCGATGCAGATCTTGAACGCGCGGTGCCAGGAGCGGTGCGGGGTGCGTTCTTCTTGCAAGGCCAAAATTGCATGGCTTCCACACGCCTGTTCGTTCATGAAGACGTTTATGAGCCTTTGGTTGACGGTATCGCCCAAATGGCCGGCGGCATGCAACCCGGACCCGGTTTGAATCCCGCCTCCATGCTCGGTCCATTGATCTCCGGCGAACAGCGCGAACGGGTGATGGGCTATATCGACTCCGGCAAGCAGACTGAAGCAGAACTGCGCTGTGGCGGCGAAGCCTTACCGGGTAAGGGGTTCTTCGTACAGCCGACGGTGTTTGGTCGCACGAATATGGACATGAAAATCGCCCGCGAGGAGATTTTTGGTCCGGTCATGTGCGTCCAGGCCTTCGGCGATTCCGAATTGCAGGCCGTTGCCGATGAAGCCAACAAGTCCATCTACGGCCTATCCGGTAGCGTCTGGACCAAAGATATCTCCGTGGCCCACAAAATGGCCGGCCTCATCGACTCCGGACAAGTCAGTATCAACTGTCATGCGGCCGTTGATCCGGCCATTCCCTTCGGCGGCAACAAACAATCCGGTTGGGGCCGAGAATTTGGGCAAGAAGGCCTGGAGCCTTACCTGAAGACGAAAGCCACGACGGTACTTTTCTAACGGTACCAAGTACCCAAGCAGGCGCGTTACTTTTTAATCGCCCTGCCGGGCGAAATTTCGACTGGCGGGCCATCAAGCCGATCACCAGGGGACGTTTGCTCCAAAGCGGTCGATAAAGCGACCACTGTCAGCTAAAGTCAGCCGTGCAAAACAAGCCTGTTGTTCGCGCACACTGTCGGCGGCGGTGATGGGTGCGTCTACGCCGCCCAGGTCGGTCTTACACCAGCCGGGCGCCATGGCCACGACGATGATGTCCGGCAGCTCCGCGGCCATACCCTTGGTCACGATGTTCAATCCGGCCTTACTCGACCGATAGGCGTAGGATTGCCCCTGCAGATTTTGCGCAATTGAGCCTAAATCGCTGGACATCATGACCAGCCGTGGATGTTTTGCTAGCCGCAAAGAATCCAGTAACGAAACCGACAATTTAAAAGGTGCCAACAGATTCACCTCGAGAATCTGGCGCCAAATGCCATAGTCCATTTGTGCCAATCCCTGATAGGCCATCCCCGCCGGTGCACCCTGTGGACCAAAACTGCCCGCATTGTTTAGCAGCAAATCCACGGCCTGACTCGACAAACTAGCAGCGAATTCTTCCACGGCATCAAAATCAGCCACATCCAGACGAACAACGCGCACGGCCTGTGGATGCTTCTGTCGCAGTTCGGTCAAGGCCGTGGAAGCATCTGGCTGACGCGCGGTGGCGACAAGCTCCCAGCCCGCCGCGGCAAACTGCCGCGCATGCTCTAAACCCAGACCGCGATTCGCGCCGGTGACAATAGCCAGTGGCATCAGACTATTGACCTCGCCAACGGTCGCCGAGACTGCGGGGCTCGCCGAACATCAAGCCCTGAAAAAACTCGCTGCGCAGCATGCCGGATGGATAGCGAGCTGCAGGCGGCGCCAGCGCATCCAGTGCCGCAATTTGTTCAACAGTTAACGCCAACTCAGCCGCCGCCAGATTGTCTTCAAGTTGCGGCAAATGACGTGCGCCAATGATAGGTACCACCGTGATACTTGTGCGTTGCCGCAGCCAAGCCAAGGCGAGCTGCGCGCTGCTGCAACCGATTTCCCTGGCAAGCTTGGCCAGGCCCTCCGCCACCGCAAGCTTCTCCGGCGCCAAGCTGCTCGACCCCATGGGACTCGTAGCCAAACGCGCAGCTTCTCGCTGGGCCGGGTCGGCTTGCTCATTGAACTTACCCGTCAACAAACCGCCGGCTAAAGGACTCCACGGGGTTACAGCCATGTCATGCGCTTGCGCAAGCTGCAGAAAATCCGGCTCAATGCCACGCTCAGTCAAGTTGTAGTGCAATTGCATGGCCGTAAACGGGGTCATATTGCGCTCGCTGGCCAAGACATTTGCACTGGCGACTACCCAAGCCGGCGCATTACTGATCCCCAGGTGCAATATCTTTCCCGCGCGCACCTGGTCATCGAGGGCGCGCATCACCGCCGCTAAATCCGTGCTGCCATCCCAGCCATGAATCCAAAATAAATCAATGTAGTCGGTAGCCAAACGTTGCAGGCTGGCATCCAGCGACTGCACAAGATTTTTTCGATGATTACCCCCGGCATTGGGGTCATCGCCGCGGGTGGTGAGACTATATTTGCTCGCCACGACCAGATAGTCGCGCTGCGGAGCAATTAAAGGCGCCAGAATGCGTTCGCTGGTGCCACGGTTATAGATGTTCGCGGTATCCACGAAATTACCACCGGCTTCCAGAAATGCCGCAAATATTTCTCCACTCTCGCGCTCGGATGACCCGATTCCAAACTCTTCGCCGAAGGTCATGGCACCCAGACAAAACTCTGAAACCATTAAACCGCTATGACCCACCCTCACATACTCCATCACAGTCTCCTGATGCAAAACAGTGAACAAGGTTTTGCATTAGCTTGCCAAAATCTTGAAAATTTCCAACTGAAACCGAGCCCTAAGCGCCCGTTACACAAGAGAGTATGACCCATGGAAAATGAAGCCTCGAATCTCGGATTCGATCTGTCCAATATCAGCATCGAAATGCTTGCACCCTACGGCCTAAAACTGGCCGGTGCCGTGGCGATCTTTGTCATCGGCCGCTGGATTGCAAAGCTCATCACTCGTTTTGCCCGGCGCATGCTGGCCAATGCCGATGTCGAAGACACCTTGGAATACTTCATCGGCAATATCATCAATGTGCTGCTGCAGATCGTGGTCATCATCGCCGCTGTTCAGCAGCTAGGCGTTGAGACGGCCTCCATGCTGGCCTTGTTGGGAACCGCCGGACTGGCCATCGGCCTTGCGCTGCAGGGCTCGCTTTCGAATTTTGCCTCGGGGGTGCTCATCGTTGGCTTTAAACCCTATACCGTGGGCGACTTTATTGAAGCAGCAGGTGTCGCGGGGAAAGTGGTAGAAGTGCAAATCTTCGCGACCGTTTTAAAGTCCGCGGACAATAAACACATCATCGTCCCCAACAGTCAAATCATGAACGGCGAAATCATCAATTACTCGGCCAACGATACGCGGCGGGTGGATCTGGTAGCCAGTTGCGGCTATGAAGATAATTTGGACGATGTTCGCAAGGTATTAACGGATATCGTCTCCAAAGATGATCGAGTCCTTGAAGATCCCGCACCCACCATCGCCGTGTCCGAACTGGCTGACAGCAGTGTGAATTTTGTCGTGCGACCTTGGGTTGCCACCGACGATTATTGGGGCGTGTACTTCGACTTAACGGAGCAAATTAAGAAACGTTTCGATGCCGAAGGCATTGCAATTCCGTTTCCCCAACGCGACGTGCACGTTTACCAACATGCCGAAACCTAGCGTGCACCGGCTTTTCCGCACGCAGGCAATCGCTTAGCGCGTCATCCGCAACAGGTACTCCAGCATGCGCCGTTCGCGTTCTGGATTAGTCTCATAACCCAGCATGGGCGGATAACGCATACGATTGCCGGGCACTAGCTCGGTGGGCTTGGCGATGAAAGCCGCCATGGTTTCTGGCGTCCACACCAGGCCATCGGCCTGTGCCTTCAAGAAGCTATCAGAGTAAGCAAAACCCGAAACGGCGGCAGCGGGTTTGCCAAAAATTCGATGCAAATTAGGCCCGACACGATGCTCGCCGCCCGCCTCCAAGGTATGACAAAAGCGGCACCACATGAAAGCCTGGCGCTGCGCCTCCAACTCTTCCACGGAAATTTCCGGCAAAGGCGCCGCATAGTAATCCGGCAAGTTTAGACCGCTAACCAGTTTTTGAATTTGTGCATCGGATATTTCGTAGTCGGAGCCAAAGGGCACGACGCCAAACCAGAGATAGGGAAAGTACAAGGCAAAGGCCAGAAAACCCAACAAGACCAATATGTGTAGCACGCGGCTACCCGCTGAGATGCTCAACTGAATCTCCCGCTGTGTGAGCCCGGCCTAAACACGTGAGCCCGGCAGCAACCGCAGTAGCCCGACCCGGTAACGCAAGTGTTGGTAAAGACCGAAGACCAGCCAAATGCCAATGAGAAAAAGGTAGTAAAAACCCAAGGAGCTGTGCAAATACCCAAAAGCTTTTCTCACCGCGTCGCTATCGGGAATCAGCGCTGGTACCTGCCAGCCGAAAAAGTTCACTTCGCGGTGAAACTCACCGAAAGCATAGATAAAGCCGATGACGCCACTCAAGGCAAAGGTCAGATATAGAGCCACCAAAATCGCGCGATTAAACCCAAATGACCCTGCCGGTAGACCCGCCGGGGGTACTAGTGCCGGCCCGCGCGCTTTACGGATCAAGCACCAAGCCGCAAACAAACTAACCAGCAAGCCCAGACTGTCGTGAAAAACCCGCAGGCCCTCTCTTTGATCTAAGGCCGTGCGTGGCAGACTAATAATGTTATACAGCAAGACCGCAAAGGCGATGGCCATGATCCACCCAATGAGGGTGTCTGTGGATCCCTGTCGACCGGCGGCTGGACTGCTGCTCATGGGCCTAGTAACTCCGAAGTCTCAAACGGCCGGATATCGACCACCAGGGGGCTATCTTAGCCACTTTGATGCGCAGCGTCAGTAACGGCAATGACCAGCCCCGGGGCTGCTCCGGGCCACGCTAGGCGCCGGGTGTTCAAACCAAGTTGGACTAAGAATAAATCGAGTTCTCGCGCCTTAGCACTTGTATCTAAATGTAACGTTCGGCCGACAGGTCTTGGCTTTAGCCGCCTGTCAGACTACCATTGACCACCTGTCGGTCGATACAAATCTCCAAGGAATCAATGAGTTCAACTCGTCCCATACGCGCGCTGCTGCGTGGTCTCGAAGTGCTCCACGTGCTGAATCAGCACAATGGCGCCACGGTTTCCGAAGTGGCTTCCACCATCGATCTACCGCGCACCACAACCTACCGGATTCTGGAAACCTTGTGCGTGGCCGGCTATGCCTATCGAGCGGCCAGTGACGAGCGGTACCGATTGACCATCATGGTGCGCGGACTCAGCGACGGTTTTGACGACGAGGCCTGGGTCACTCAGATTGCCCGACCCTATATGTATGAGCTCTGCCGCGAGATCGTCTGGCCTGTCGCCATCGCGACCTTGTCCGGTTCCAGCATGATGATTCGGCAAACCACAGATCACGAAAGTCCGCTGGCGGTAGAAAAACGCGGCCCAGGTTTTCGCGTACCCATGCTGGGCTCCGCATCGGGTCTGGCCTATCTCGCATTTTGTCCCAAGGAACAGCGCGACACGCTGCTGGAGATCCTCGCCCGGTCGCGCAAGGAGGCCGACAAACCGGCGCGCAACAAAACCCGAGTCTACGAAACCTTGGTTGAAACTCGCAAACATGGGTTTGCCGTGTCGCGACGTGCACGCCGCGTTTCGGATGAGATCAGCGTCGCCGTGCCCATATTCGCTGAAGACCGCTTATTGGCCACATTGATCACTCGATTCTCGAGTACGGCCGTGGACATCGCCGAGGCAGAAAAACGATTCGTGCCTAAGCTGCAGGCCGTGGCCCAAAGAATCGGACAGCAATTTGTCGATGATCACACCACCGATGCCTTGGTGTCGGCGCCCACCGGCGACGTCGGCGACGATTAATCTCGCGATCCACGGCGAATCTGAAACCCGCAATAAGAAGGCGTAACCTATCTATTCAACAGGTTACGCCAACTTTATTAGGCAATCTCTAGATTACTAAGCGGCTCTACGCTTCGCTTTAGACTTCTTCTTGGCCCGTCCCGTAGCACGCTTGGCTTTCGCCTTACTTTTCGAGCGCTTTTTCTTAGCTTTCGGTTTCGCATCCGCATCCAAGAACCAGGTTTGGAAAACCGGCGTCTCGGGCGCATCCAGCCCCGTTTCCTTCTTACAGCGCTTCTTCAGCTCGGCGATGGTGCCACCCTTGTCAAAGAGTTTCTTGCGACCACGCTTCTTACTCAAGCGAGCACGCAAAGATTTGGTCTTCTTTTCGTCAACCTCACCCTTCTTCGTCAGCACAACGCCATAACGCTTGGCGCCTGCAGGCGTGACCAAACCAGCCGCCACGTCGAAGGCGACCTGATCGGCATCGCGCTTGTAGGGGTCACCCCAGCCGCCGCCGCCCCAGGTGTCGAAGTTCAGCAAGTCTCCGGCCTTGACCGGAATCCGGTCACATTTAGAGGGCAACAATTCAAAGCTGCCATCGGCACGATGGAGTTCCTTGCGACTGCGATCGCCGGGCAAACCGCCATTAACGCCCCAGGGGTAGGTCAACCAGCGATCATCGTGGATCGATATTTCACCGTCCTCTAGAAAACGATAACCAACGCGCAAAGCGTTGCCGCCGCGATGAACGCCGGGACCACCCGTGTCCGCCAAGGTTTCATACGCCTCGATTCTGAGTGGGAAATAACTTTCCAGGAACTCGTTGGGTACGTTGGTAAAGCTCGGCCATAGCGAGTGACCGTCCGGTCCGTCGCCCAGGGGTTTCCCAGGGATGCCACCGAAACCGATTTGATAAAGCTGATACCACTCGCCGTTCTTGTCATAGCCCGAGTACATAAAGTGCGGGCTATCTGAGAAACCGGCCGCGCAGAGGAAGTCAGGATTACCTTGCCCCAGCAGGCCGCCGAGGATGTCGAAGATGCGGCCCAAGGCATGGGTGCGGCAAGACAAAGCCGCCGGTTCGCGAGGCTTCAGCAAAGTGCCCGCCGGAATACGCACTTCCATGAGGTCATAGAAACCATCGTTAAACATGATTTGCGGGTCGAAGACCATGATCATGTAAACGCCGCAGAACATCTTGAACATTTCTTCGTTCAGCAGAAAGTTCACCGAGCCAATGGACTGCGGATCGGTGCCCTCAAAATCGAAGATCACCTTGTTCTTTTCGCGCCACATGGCACAACGAATCTTGTAGGGACCCATACCCATACCATCGTCACATAGGTAGTCTTCAAAGTACTGTTTCTTTGTGGGCACGGTGTTCTTGATGAGTTTGGCCATGGCCCGCTTATTGCGATCAAGCAGATCTTCAAGGGCTGAATAAAAGGTGTTATCACCAAAACGCTCGGCCATTTCGATCACGCGCTTCTCGGCCGTACGAATCGCCGCCACGATGGCGTTGAAGTCGCTGCGATTCCAATGGGGCATACGGCAGTTGTGCAAGATCAAGTTCAGAATATCTTCCTGCAGTACATTGTTCTTAATGATTTTCATGGGCGGCACACGAATGCCTTCCTCGAAAATCTGCCGCGCGTCCGTCGGCAGGCTACCGGGAACCTTGCCACCAATATCGGTCATATGACCGAACTGGGCCGCGTAGGCAATCAGCCGGCCGTCCTTAAAGATAGGCCGCAGCAATAGCCAGTCATTCGCATGACTCACCGCACCGTTACAGGCATAGGGATCTGTGGTTAAGAACATATCCCCTTCTTCAATGGTGCCGTCATAGGCTTCCTTGAAGCCGTGAATAAAGCTACCGAATTGCCCCACAACCATCTTCCCGTCGAGGTTGGCGATCATGGGAAATTCATCATGCTGCTCGCGAATACCCGGCGACATGGCGGTGCGGAACAGCACCGCATCCATTTCCCAGCGCGCGTTGAGCATCGCGTTTTCGATGATATCTAGGGTGATCGGATCCAAGGAGACCCGCTTAAACGGCTTTGGCCGCGTTTCAATGATCTTTGCTGGCATTGCTTAAGTCTCCGCTAAATTATTCAGGTGCGATCAAGATGGTGCCGAAGCCATCCACCGTGCCCGCATGGCCCGACAGGATCACCGTGGTGGAATCCATTTCCAACACCACCGCTGGCCCCTTGACAACGTTACCCGCCTTCAGTTTGCCGCGATCATAAAGCTTGGCCTTGCGGTCCTTACCATCCATATACGTATTGATGGTGGCCATTTCGGCGCCCGACGGATTTGAGCTGCCTTTATCAATCTTTTGCGCCCTGACGCTGGTGGGCTTGCCCTGCACCACGGCACGCAAATTGACCAATTCCTTTTCTTCGGGTAACGCGAAGGTAAACAGTTGTTTGTGCATTTCATCGAACTGCGCGCCGATACCGTCAAGGCCATGCTTGCGCAGATCAGCCAGTTCAAAGTCTACCGTCAAGGACAAACCTTGACCGCGATAGCGGATGTCAACTTGGTAGGTCGTTGATTGATCCTTGCGGGCAATGCCGTCTTGGTCCAGCGTTTTAGAAGCATCGGCCGCTAGCTTATTAAAGATCTTCGTCACCTCTGCCGGACTGGTCTGGCTAAAGGCGCGAATAAACGTTCTAGAGGCCTCGTCGCGAACCCGCGTGGTGGCGTCGCCGTAAGCACACAGCACGCCCGGACCCGGCGGAATGATGACCGGCCAAGCATTGCTCAGCTTACCCAGCGCATTCGCATGCAAGGGACCTGCACCACCAAAGCCCATCAGAGCGAAATCGCGGGGGTCGTGACCCTGCTCCACGGAAACCAAGCGCAAAGCGCCGTACATGTTCTCATTAACAATGTCGATAATGCCGGCAGCGGCTTCTTTCACCGACAGGCCAAGGGGGGTTGCAATGGTTTTCACCGCTTTAACAGCGCGCTCACGACTCACCGCCATGTCACCGCCTAAGCGAACCTCGCCGCTAGGCAGGTAGCCTAGAACCACGTTGGCATCCGTCACGGTTGGCAACGTGCCGCCGTGACCATAAGCCGCCGGCCCCGGATCAGCGCCGGCGCTAGCCGGCCCCACGCGCAGGGCTTTGGTTAAATCGGGGACGTGTGCGATAGAGCCACCGCCCGCACCGACAGTACGCACGTCCACCGACGACGCGCGCACGGACACATCGGCCACACTCGTTTCGCGCCGCAGCTGTGCCTTACCGTCTTGCACCAGTGCCACATCGGTGGATGTACCACCCATGTCAAAGGTCAGAATATTGCTAAAGCCCGATTGCTTCGCGATCCAGATTGCCCCAGACACGCCACCCGCTGGACCACTCATCAACAGGTTCACGGGGTAATCCGCCGCGGCTTTAGACGAGGCCAAACCGCCATCGGATCGCAGCACATGCAGCTGTACGTCCTTCATCGTTCTCTTCAGTTGCGCATGCAAGTTCTTCATATAACTTTCCACGCGCGGACGGACGTAGGAGTTCACCACTGTGGTATTGGTACGCTCGTACTCCTGCATCTCTGGAACGACATCCGAGGACAAGGAAACCGGGATACCCGGCAAGACTTTCTTCGCCACTTTGGCGACTTCCTTCTCATTCTTCGGATTCGCAAAGGAGTTAATGAGAGAAACAGTCAAGGCCTCGATGCCGTGTTTTTTCAGGCTGCGGAGCTCACGTTCTAACTTGGTTTTGCCGAGCTTCTTGACCACATCGCCTTTGGCGCCCATACGCTCATCCGCTTCAACAGTGCAGGCTAACGGCGCTAAGGGCAAACTCTTGTTATAGATTACCCAACCACCCAAACCGCCGGGCACAAACGAGCGAGCAATTTGCAGTACTTGCTTGTAACCCTTGGTGGTCACTAACCCGACTTTCGCGCCCGTACCGGTTAACACCGTATTCGTCGCCACGGTCGTACCGTGCATCACATGGGAAATATTCTCAGGATTAATACCCGCATTACCACAAACTTTTTTAATGCCGTTCAATACACCGATGGAAGAATCGGCGGGTGTGCTTGGCACCTTAGCGGTAAAAATGTCTCCGGTTTTTTCGTTGACCAGCAGGAGATCGGTGAATGTCCCCCCGACGTCAACCCCTAGACGGTAACTCATACTGTCCCCTCAGGTTTTATCATTAGTCGTATAACGCACACCGAAAACCCCGACCGCAGCCGAAGGATCGATGCACCCAGTTTTCGTGCCGGCCCTTTAGCTCTAATACTTAATGGCCAACGCTGTCTCGTCGCTTAGCTACCGTCTTCGCCACTTAACTAGCAGCGCGGTATTGCTCGGCAACTTGCGGAAAAATGCCTGCTTTTGGCAACATCGCCGGGACACTTCGGCCCAATTGTTCTTGTAACCAATTGGTGGTCTCGATGATTGCCTCCAAATCTACGCCCGTTTCCACGCCCGAACGATCAAGCATGTACAGCAGATCGTCCGTGGGTATATTGCCCGTGGCAGCCGGTGCGAATGGGCAACCGCCAATACCACCGATACTGGCATCCAACGAAGCGACACCGGCCGCGACCGCAGCTTGCGCATTCGCCAAGCCGGTATTTCTTGTATTGTGAAAATGACAGCGAATGGGTGTTGAGCCAATACGTGCTTGTACTGCTTCGAGCATCTCGCTGACTTGGTCAGGAACACCCACGCCGATGCTATCGGCTATGCCCAATTCCACCGGATCACCGGCCATGATTTGGTCGACGATTTCTAATACGCGACTCAGCGGCACTTCACCTTCGAAGGGGCAACCAAAGGCCGAGGACACCATCACATTGCTGCGCATGCCGGCGGCCTTGGCATCCCGCGAAATTTCCAGCCAGGCCTTAATGGATTCACTGGTGGGCACACCCTGATTGCGTTGGTTGTAAGTATCGCTGGCGACAACGGCCATGCCGATTTCGTCGATGCCCGCGTCGCGGGCGCGCTCGAAACCTTTGCGATTAAGCACCAGTCCGATATAGGTCACAGCGTCGCGCTTGGGCAGTGCACTAATGACTGCTTCGGCATCCGCCATCTGCGGCACGCGTTTGGGGTGCACGAAACTGGTGACTTCCATACGCCGAATTCCGGCGTCCACCGCCTGCCGAATAAATTCGCTTTTTGTCGCCGTGCTGAGGATCTCGGGCTCGCTCTGGAGACCATCCCGGGGGCCAACTTCGATGATGGAAACCTGGCGGCTCATAACGATAGGGTATTGCCTTGCAGTCGTTCTAAAATAAGCTATTGTATAGCACGCTTACGTCGTTACAAGCGCGTCTTAGGCCCTACCCTCATATCAGTTTCGCGCGATGCGACCAAGCCCGGGGTGGCCGAGAAAATCGTAGCGTAACGGCCACTTGTGACCCGTCAAATGCTCGCTAGGAAGGAACAATAAATGGCCGATGACGCGACCCCCAACCGCGGTCCTCTATCCGACTTACGCCTAATTGAAATGGGTACGCTGCTAGCCGGACCTTTTTGCGGCCAGCTCATGGGTGATTTTGGCGCGGAGGTCATCAAGGTCGAACCGCCTAATCAAGGTGATCCCATGCGGGATTGGGGGCAAGAAAAATCCCATGGCATGTCGCTGTGGTGGCCCGTCATCGCCCGTAATAAAAAGTCGGTTACCTTGAATCTCCGCCAGCAGGAAGGCCAGGAGATCGCTCGCGAATTGATTTCAAAGGCCGATTTTTTGCTGGAGAACTTCCGGCCAGGCACCATGGAGCGGTGGAATCTCGCCTACGATGAGCTGAAGAAAATCAATCCCCGACTCATCATGATCCGCGTATCCGGCTACGGACAAACCGGACCCTATGCCAAGCGCGCGGGTTTTGGTGCCGTGGGCGAATCCATGGGCGGCTTGCGCTACGTTTGTGGTGACCCCAGCGCCGCCCCCAGCCGAATGGGTATTAGCATCGGCGACTCTTTAGCGGCCACCTTTGCCTGTATAGGCGCTCTCACGGCCTTGCACCATCGCGAAAAAACCGGCCTTGGCCAAGTCGTGGATTCCGCCATCTATGAAGCCGTCTTGAACATGATGGAATCACTCATTACCGAGTATGACAAGGCAGGCTATATCCGTGAGCGTCAGGGTTCTATCCTGCCCAACGTTGCACCGTCCAACGTCTACCCCACCAAAGACGGCAAAATGATCTTGATCGCCGCGAATCAAGATACCGTGTTTAAACGTCTCACCGAAGCCATGGGGCAGCCAGAATTGGCTGAAGATGAGCGTTATTCAACGCACTCGGCCCGCGGCCGGGTGCAAGCGCAGCTCGACAACATCGTCGCCAAATGGACGCGCACCGTGGACGCCGATGAGCTTGAAAAAATGATGGAGGACTACGGCATTCCATCGGGCAAGATCTATCGCGCGCCCGAGATGCTCGAAGATGCTCACTTCCAGGCTCGGGAAGCCATCGTTAAGACCATGCATCCCAAATTCGGCGACCTGAAAATGCAAAATGTCGCGCCAAAATTGTCCGCGACACCCGGCGCGGTGCGACTGCCTGGCCCCGAATTGGGTCAGCATAACGAAGAGATTTATGGTGGCCTGCTCAACTTTGATGCCAAACGGCTTGCCGCCCTGCAAGCAGCCGGGACGATATAGCAAGCTTCGGCGGCCATGCCAGCAGAGGTCATCACAACACCCTTCTTAGGCCCGATTCACTGCGTTACCTTTAGCGCGCCTGACCTGGCCGCGGTAGAAGATGCTTATACGCGCTTTCTCGATTACCGCGTGGTGCAGCGCGCATCGCTGGAGCTTGAACTGGCCGATGCCTGGGGCTGCCGGGCGCAAGCCGGCAAGCCGAGCCTGCTGCTGGCTCCCGCGGCCGCCGATGATTTCTTTTTCCGCGTGATCGAGGGTCCGGCCGTGCCGCAGTTCGTGCCGTTTGGGAGTTTCGGTTGGAATGCGGCCGAATTAATGGTTCGCAATGTCGATGCCATGGCCGAACGGCTTGCCGATTCACCCTTTCTGATCGTCGGCGAACCCCAAGATTTATCATTTTGCGAAGACATTCGGGCCATGCAAATTTTGGGTCCCGGCAAAGAACTACTGTATTTAACCGAGTTCAAACGACCCGTCCCCGGTCTGGACGTACCCACCGCTCGCTGCGATGTTGACCGGACGTTTATTGTGATCTTGGGCGGACCCTCCCTACCCAACCTGCAGGAATTTTTTACCGGCGAGTTCGAAGTCAGTAAGCAAGACGCCGTCGAATCACGGGTAAAAGGCATGTCGGCCGCCTTCAACCTAGATCCCGAACATCGCTACCCCATCGCCGCGCTGCCGTTGGCCGGACAAAGCCTCATTGAAGTGGATGAAATGCCGCCGCAAGCGCAAATCCGTCCCCGCCATAGCCGCGACCATCTACCGCCAGGTATCAGTGTGGTGAGCTTCGGGGGACAAGCGGCACTGGGTAAGCCGGCCCTCGGCGACGGACCGCTGTATGCCGACAAATCCGCCGCCACCAGCCTGATCGGCGCGGCGGGGGAAATCATTGAAGTATTGGAGCCTGCTGCGTAATCGCGGTGTTTAGCACGCCAGGTGTTGTCACACGCAAACCGACAATCGCCGGCGGCGGGCGCCGTTGCGCCGCTACTCGACGCAAACTTCCGCGGCGCACAACTCACCGTGTGGTCTGCGCCGGCTTACCCCAGCACCTGCGACTATCGCTTGCGCGCGAGGGTCAAGCCATCGCCCACGGGAAGCATGGCGATATCCACGCGCCGGTCCTGAGATAGCGCTGTGTTAAATGCACGAATGGCGCTCGTGTCGGCATCAGCCTGGGCGGCGTCCACCACCGCGCCGCCCCATAGCACGTTGTCCACAAGGATTAATCCCCCAGGTTCTAGCAGGTCTAGCCCCAGCTCGTAGTAAGTTTGATAGTTCGTTTTATCAGCATCGATGAAGATAAAATCAAAACTATCCGGACCCTGTTCGGCCAGTAGCCCTTGCATGGACTCCTCGGCCGGCCCCAGGCGCAAGTCAATTCGCCCGTGTAGCTCGGCGGCTCGCCAATGACGCTGGGCGATGCGGGTCCATTCTTCGCTGATATCCAAAGTTGTTATGCGGCCGTCGTCGGGTAAGGCCTGAGCGCAAGCCAGGGTGCTATAACCGGTAAAGCATCCGACCTCCAAACAACGCTTGGCACCACAAAGCTGAATCAATAGAGCCATGAATTGACCCTGCTCCGGGCCAATCTGCATGACGGCCGCGGGCAATTGACCGGTTTCCTCGCGCAGGGCCGCCAAGGCAGCTGACTCGCGGACGCCCTTAGCCTGCAAGTACGCCTGCAGTTCGTCGGTTAATTGAATGGTTCTGTTCGCCATACGGAAATCCCGATCGCCGCGGCAGTCGACGCCGGCTCGCCCGACAAAGTATCACGCCGAGGCAGGCCGGCCGTCCTAAAACAATCCAAACGCACTGCCAGCAGCTAGCCAGGAAACGCGACTGAGCATTCCAATGGCATGCACGCACCCAAGCGCGCGGCAACAGAATCACCGCTGCGCAGTGGGCGCTCGTCCGCCGCATGTCCAGGCAGCGCGAAGCCCACCATGTCGCCGGGCCTAAAGCCATAGCGACGAGACAGTTCGGCGACGCGCACCGGCAGTTCTGCTAAATCCAGGTGCCGTGGAACGCCGTCCACACCATTCACGCTGATGATTACCTCGGTTTGCGTCGTTGTTTCGAACTCATCCGCCGTGATCAAAGTCGGCCCCATGGGGCTAGCGCCGGGAAACTGTTTGCTGTCAACAAACCGCCGCCAATCCTGCAAGCTGTCTGTCTCCGGTTCAGCCAGTGAGAAATCCAAAACCAAGCAGTAAGCAGCAATGGCCGCCGCCGCCGCCTCTGTGGTTCCACGATGCAGATCGGCAGCCAAGACGGCCGCAAGATGGGGCGTAACCACCAGGCCCTCGGACTCTGGCCAGGGTGGCGCCACAAGCTGCCCTTGACCCACCGCTGTGCTGGGGCTCTTGATCCAGTTAACGGGCGTTTTAGCCGTGTCAGGGCCACTCAGTCGCGACAATAAGATTAATCCGGGTCGGCGCACGGGCGCCATGAGACCGGTTGTCCGGCTCGGCAATAAAGCCTGGGCGGAATACAACCGCTCGCGGTTGCCGGCATCCCTGGCTTTATCGACGAGTCGCCGGATGCGCTCGCGGCCATCATCGCCCGCCGCCAATACGCTGATCACTGACTGTGGAATCCACTGCGCATCCTGCAGCGTGGACGGCGCCGCCGCCAGGTCCAGAATCTCGGCGTCGTCCAGGACCACGCCGGGCCGCCCAGTCACTTCGCGACAATCGATGGTGACCAGTTGCACGCTGCGGGAACCCGTTACCTAGGATTCATTGTTAGCCACGTGGACCACCAAATCTTCACAGGCGTCGGTCACCTCCAGCTGGCAGGTCAAGCGGCTATTCGGACGCCGATCGGCCGCGGAATCGAGCATGGCATCTTCCATTTCTTCCATGCGTGGCAGCAGTCCCAACGACTCATCCGCGATGTAAGCGTGGCAAGTTGCACAAGCACAGGCACCACCACATTCCGCCACAATGCCGGGAATATTGTTGTCCACGGCAGTTTCCATCACCGTGCTGCCGGTTTCAGCAGCAACTTCGTGACGACGCCCCTCGGCGTCTACAAATACAATTTTCGGCATCCGGAATTCCTGGGAAAGTGCATACAGAGCTAGTCGATGAGCGCGACGCTCTCTCGGCCGAGCCCACGCAAGAAGTCTCGGCGCAGGCTATTCTTGGTTCGCCTCGGCGGCGTCTTCGGTCGCATCTGGCGCGACATTTTCAGCGTCGCCCACCGTCTCCTCAGCCACATCCTCCGCATCAAGGCTAGCAGTTCGCACCTTTTTCAAAGACTCATCCAGCTGACGCTGACGCTCTTGCTCACGCTCGATAAAAGTAATCCACTGCGTCGCGGACTTTTGACTGCGGCTATCCCCGGCCGCTTTACGAAAGGCCGCTTTCGCTTCGTTTTGCTGACCGGCTTCATACAGGCACATGCCCAGCACCACCTGCGCGGTATCCGGCCGCCGCACACCGCCCTTGCGCAAACCCGCTCTCGCAGCCTCGATACACTGGGGAAATTCAGACAGATTCAAATGACTCTGCGCGAGACGGATATTCAGATCACCCGAACCACTCATGCTCGCCGCAGTCTTCAATGCCGGAATGGCTTTCCGGTCTTCACCAGACAACTGCCAGGCTTGCGATAACAGCCGGTAGTTGTCAGATGTTTTGTCAATGGCGCCGTCATTCAAACCCTTTTCCAATATCTTGCCGGCCTTAAACGGCACTTCCGCCTGCAATAGCAGTTGTGACAGTTGCACCAATTCGTTGGACCTCACCAGCAAGCCCTGGTCATAGGCCGACTGGTAAGCGGCTAGCTGGCGCTTTTCATCGCCCAATTCGCCATAAATGGCCGATAGCTGGGTCCAGTATTCTTTCTTGGGCCAGTTGATGACCAGCACCTGCAGAATATCCCGGACCTTCTTGAAGTTGTTCTGCTCGTAGTAAGCCACCCGTAGCAGCAACCACCATTGTTCTTTGACAGGCATGTTGCGCTCGCGCGCGATGCTCATGGCCTTTTCGATGGGCCGGACCATCCCCGCAAAATTATTGGTTTGGTAATAGGCCGAGCCCAGCAAAATATAGGGCTCCGGGCCAGGATTATTCGCGGTGGCCAACCAGTCATTAATCATGGAAATGGCCTTACCCCAATTTTCTGTCGTGAAATGGAGTTGCGCCACCGTGTATTTGGTTTGCTCACGTAGCCCCGGTGGAATATCGGGGGTTGCCAGTACCGTTTCGTAAGCGCGAATACTGTCTCGAAAGCGATCCTGAGAGTAGTAGACGAATCCGTAAAAATTATAGAGCTGCGCTTTTTCGTAAGGCGTCAGCTTAGGCATCGCCTTGATTTCGTCCAGCGCCCGTTGTGCCCCACCCCAGTTTTCCGCGTCCGCCAGTTCCTGGGCCTCGGCCAGCTTTCGATAGACCTTTTCACCCATGGAACCCGTGCGCCGAGTCTCTTGCTGAGCTTCCGCACTTTCGCCTTCTTGGGCCAGCAGATTGCCGGTCGGCACCATCAGCAGTGTGCCGAATGCCGCCACTACACCGATGATGGCGCAAAGCCCCTTCCGCTTAACAAGATTAAGATTATTCATAAGCGATCCCGAAGAATAAAGCGCGGCGCGCCAAGGCCTAGTCCTCAATCTCAAAGGTAATCTTATGCTGCACACCAGGCACATCGATGGGCTCGCCATTGACCACCCGTGGCTTGTACTTGAATTTCAATGCCGCATTAACGGAAGCGCGTTCAAACATTGAACTTGTGCATTCGATCACACTGGGATCCGCCACAGTCCCCAGTTTGGTCACCGTAAAGCTCAAAATACAATGGCCCGATAAGCCCCGCTGTTGCGCACGCCGCGGATAAATAGGCTGCACCTTGACGATGGGCAAATATTCACCGTCCACATTATCGAAGCCGCCGATACCACCGATATTGACACCGGTGTCGACCTTCACTTGGCTAATGGTGATAGATGCCTGGGCAGGGTCTACATTGTCTACTTGCGGCGGCGGAATATCCGGTGGCGCCTGATCAGGTTCCGGCGGCTTCTTCGGCTTGGGCTTCTTGGTATCCAAGGTTTCGTCGCGATTCACGCGCACAAAATCAGCAAACTTGAAATCCTGCGTTTCGGTAATCGCTTCTTTACCACTGGCGATCAGAATTTGCATCAGCCACAGCAACGCAAAGGTCATGACGATCCCTGATCCCAGCGCTATGCCAATTCTCTGCACCATAAACGCTACTCCTGCTCCGTTGAAATGGAGCTCACGGGAATACCGGCCGAGTTAGCCGCTTCCATGACGGCGAGGAGCGGCTCGGCATGGGCTTCGGCGTCGGACTGGATGACGATCCGTCCTTCTGGATTTTCGGCCAATAAACGCTCAATGGCCGGCTTCACACCCTGCGCGGGAACTTGCCGTCTATCGATCCAAATTTCGTTATTAGCACCAATGGCAATAATGATGTTCGCGTTGGGTTTGGGCGTCGCCGTGGTCGCCGTGGGCCGATTGATGTCGATACCCGCTTCCTTAATAAAAGAGGCCGTGACGATAAAAAAGATCAACATGATGAACACCACGTCGAGCATGGGTGTCAGATTAATCTCTTCGGCTTCTTCTTCGTTGCCTACTTCAAGTACTGATCGACGCATCAAAAACTCACTCTCGCCAAATTCGTCTGTCGTTACTCCGCCAGCGGACTGATGGGAATGGCATCACCTCTAAAACCGGCCCCACGTGCCGCATCCACCACACCGACGATCAATTCGGTCTTGGCCCGCTTGCCCGCCAAAATGGCAACGCTGGCTTCGGTGCTTTCAGCCGCCCGGCGCACAATCACCGCCGATACCGCCCGCGGATCAACGCTGCGGCCATCGATCAAGATCTCGTTAGCGCTAGTGACCTTGATGGTGATGCTCTTCGATTCCGTGGGCTCGACGGCAACCGAAGGCGGTCGTGTGGCTTCCACGCCCACTTCCTTCAAAAAGGACGCTGTGACAATGAAAAAGATCAACATGATGAACACCACGTCGAGCATGGGCGTGAGATTGATCTCGGCTTCTTCCTCGCCTTGGGTCAAGGCCCGATTCAATTCAGCCATCCTAGAAGACATTAACGCTATACCTCATCATGCCGCGTCCGCCGCCGTGCCATAGTCGACGGTCAAATCATCTTGGAGTTGCTCGACCTCCTTTTCCACCCGCCGGGTCAACAAGGTCACGAGGAAAACCCCCGACAAGGCACCCACCATGCCGGCCATGGTCGGAATCGTCGCCTTGGACACGCCGGAAGCCATGGAACGCGCATTGCCGCTACCGGACAAGGCCATGACGTCGAAAACCTCGATCATGCCGGTGACCGTTCCCATCAAGCCCAGCAACGGGCACAGCGCCACCAGCGTCTGAATCACCGGTATCGCCGTGTTTGCCGACATAGAAAACTCCGAAATCATGCCATCGCGGATGCTGTTCGCGTACCAAGACCGCCGGTCTTTGCGCGCACGCCAAGCCTCACGTAAATCCTCACCCATCTTTTTTAGACCAGTGCGGAAAAAAATAAGCCGCTCGACGATCAGCACCCACATGGCGAATATCGTCCAACCTATTAGAGTCAGCACGCCCCCGCCGAGTTCCAAGAAATCTCGAACCGCCTCAAATGCATCCAATATCCACTGCATCGGTGCAGACCCCTTGCTTAGGCCCTTGCCGCGCCGTGCTTTTCCGCGTGCCGGGCAATAATGCCCGCACTTTGCTCTTGCAGCACTTGGACGATGCGCTTGCTGCGACCGCTCACCAAGGTGTGCAACAGCACCATGGGAATAGCCACCGTCAAGCCCAACACCGTGGTCACCAAGGCCTGGGAAATACCGCCGGCCATGAGCTTCGGATCACCGGTACCGTACAAGGTGATGGCTTGGAAGGTCTGAATCATACCGGTCACGGTACCCAGCAAGCCCATGAGCGGCGCCACCACCGAGATAATCTTGATAAACAACAAAGCGCGATTGAGCGCCGGCGTTTCTTTAAAGATTGCCTCGGACATCTTCAGCTCGAGGGTTTCGGTATCCACAGCACGATTAGCGCTATAAACACCGAGTACGCGACCCAATGCATTATCGTCGCTGGGCGTGTCGCTATTGAGTTGGGCCGAGACCTTGCGGCTGGCAATGCCCAGCACAATCATGCGCTCCAAGGCAATGAGCAGACCGATCACACCCAGGGCGATAATCAAGTAGCCCACCAGGCCACCCTGCTGCACACGCTCAAGCAAGTTCGGTCGAGCCACTAGCGAATTGAGCACCCCACCGAGAGTCGGATCCAAGCCCGCGCGAACTTTGCCGCTGCTGGCACCAAACAACTCCGCGGCGGCATCGATGAACCGCGATTGCTCGGGCTGCCGGGGCAATTCGGACACCGTGCCATTTTCATACTTTAAGTACTTACCGTCGGTGACCAGATTAAACAGGCCAACACGCACAACTTCCTGCTGCGACTCCGTGCCATCAGCACCGATCACGTTCGTGGTCAGCCGGGCGACCTTGCCACTTTCCGTCATCTCGCGTTGCAACTCGAACCACAAGCGTTCTACTTCGTCCAAAGACGGTAACTTCGAGCTGCTGCCGATTTTCTTGGCCAAGCCTTCCAAAAACTCGCCGCGATCAGGATATTGAATGTTGGTCAGAGAGCTATCGAAGCGAGCCCGAGAATCGCCGGCCACCTGCTGCATCACACCGAACAGTTCTTTCAATGAGCCCAAGCGGGTTTCCAAGTTTTCCGTGAGCGTCCCTAACTCACCCTCATTGGTATCAAACTCGGTTTCCAGTGCCTCGCTGCGATTCTCCGCGGCTGACTTGCGCCCCTTGGCCTCGTTGAGCAGACGTTGCTGCTCCGCCTTGGCGCTGGCGAACGCTGCTTCGCGCTGCCGGTTTTCACGATTGTCACTGACACGACCTTGCTCGATGAGCCGCAACAATTCAGCTGTTGACTTCGCTTTGGGCGCATCTTGGGCGACGACGCTAGGCGCCGAAAAACCGCCGATGAAAAGGCCGATGACCAGGGCGCAGGCGACGAATTTATTGACAGTAAACATTAGCCAGCCTCCGGTGCATCGATGGGCAATAGCAATAAGTCAGGCGCAACTTGTTTCTTGGCGATTTGCAATCCGCTCTTGATCTGATTCTTGTACTCATTCCCCAGTTCTTGCCAAGTGCCGCTATCCTGGTCCCAGGCGCCGGAAATCTTGCCATCCTCGGTTTGGTACAACAGCGCGATTCGCCCAATACGCAACACATCTACCTGCCGCGTGCCTTCGCCGATGGGCAGGTTGTCCTTGTAGGCTTCGATGGTACGGCCGAAATCATTTTCGATTTGATAGGCCTCGGTCACCTTGCGAAACTTTTCCGCGACCGTGACATCTTGACGCTCCATCAATTCCCTTAATCCGGCAACGCGTTCACGGCGCTCATCTAGAAGAAAGGGAATATCCAGCTCAACGAATTGCGACAAACCATCAATCATTTTGACCATGATGGGCACGATTTGCCGATTGATAACCTCCACTTGATCAATGGAGTCCCGCAACTCAGTCATTTGTGCGCGCTGGTTATCGACTTGCCGCTGCAGCAGGGTATTAAAGACGTTGAGGCCTTCAATCTCTTTGAGGATCGCTTTGTACTGATCCTCTAGACTGCGTGTCTGTTTGACAACATTGTCGATTCGTTCCTGCGACTCTTGAGCAACCCGCGTACGCGTCTGCTGCGCGCCGAGCACCCGGTCGAGGGACTGCGCCGCCAGCGTCAACGGTATTAAGAACGTTAATAACGCGCCCGCTGAAACAAGCCACGACTTCCAGATATTTGGACTCATGAAGGATCCCCTTGACTTATTTTTTCGAATTTGGCCAATGCAGAATTCGTGTTTGGCTGCCCGCCATTATTATTACGGCGGTTCGCAGCAACGGTGTAACCATACTACAGGTTGGCCAGGGCCTGCATCCAAAATGGACAAGGAATCTCGCTGGCCACAGGCCAGGCAAAATTTCCATCGCGAACTCTGGCCCGCCAAAGAGCGCGGCGGCCGACACGGACCGAAGCCAAACCCTGACGCCCAGTGCCCGGTAAGCTCATCCACCGGCTGTCGTCCTGGGCACCGACTGGCTGCTTGCGGCATTTGTCAAAACATCGGTTTTACGGTTGACAGATCGCGTAGCATCCCGGAACATGAATACTATGTTTAATGTGTATCAGCAATCCTGCGCGCCACTGGCCGCTGCGCCAGTCAATGGCTTAGTATTGCGCGCCAATTTCCTGCTTCTGAGCCTTGCGCGACAGAGGTGCGGGCCCGCGGCCGCCTAAGTAGGCAGCTGATACCAAGGACCCCGCACCGAGCCAAGGTAGCGGGGTTTTTTTATGCCAATTAACAGGGATATGACAGGGAGAAACGGATGAAGATCTATTCCGAGAACGATGTGGACAGTGGCCGCTTAGCTGGCAAAAAAGTCGCCGTGCTGGGCTATGGCAGCCAAGGCCGCGCGCACAGCCTAAACTTGCGCGACAGCGGCATCCAGGTCGTCATGGGACTGCGGCGGGATGGCGCAACCTGGAAAAAAGCCAACGCCGAAGGTTTGGAAGTTAAGGAGCCCGCTGATGCCGTGGCCGATGCAGATCTGATCGCCTTCCTGCTACCCGACACCGCGCAAGCTGCGCTGTATGAATCCATAGTGGACAAAATTCCACAGGCTTGCACCCTGCTGTTCGCCCACGGCTTCAACATTCACTATGGGCAGATCAAACCGCGTGATGATCTCGACGTGGTGCTGATTGCCCCGAAAGGTCCGGGCGATCTGGTGCGGCGCCAATACGAACAAGGCAAGGGCGTGCCCTGTCTCATGGCCATCGCCCAAGACGCCAGCGGCCATGCCCAGGCAACCGCGCTGGCCTATGCCCATGGCATCGGCGGCGCGCGCGGCGGCATTTTAGAAACCAGCTTCGCAGAAGAAACCGAAACTGACTTGTTCGGCGAGCAGGCGGTCCTTTGTGGTGGCGCGACAGAATTGGTGCTGGCGGGTTTCGATACCCTTGTCAACGCCGGCTACCAGCCCGAAGTGGCGTACTTCGAATGCATGCATGAGCTGAAACTCATTGTCGATCTGCTGCATGAAGGTGGTCTGAAAAAGATGCATGAGTTCATCAGCGAAACCGCGATCTATGGCGATCTGGTCAGCGGACCGCGGGTGGTAGATCAGCACAGCCGCGATCGCATGAAAGAAGTTCTCAAGGATATTCAGGATGGCGTTTTTGCGCGCAATTGGATTGCGGAAAACAAGGCCGGTAAACCCGAATATCAGCGCATGATGGACGCCGACTTGAACCATCCCATTGAGAAAGTGGGCCAGGAGCTGCGTGGACGCATGCCCTGGTTAAACGACGAAACCTAGGCAAGTTTCAACTGCCTTAAGGGCCCGGGCGTTGCGTGCCGGGGCGTTGATTGGAGAAGGACCATGACTAAGCAAGCAAATGATCAGGTCGTTATTTTCGATACGACCTTGCGCGACGGCGAACAAGCACCGGGCTGCAGCATGACGCTGCGCGAAAAACTCCGGGTTGCGGCAGCGCTGCGCGATTTGCGTGTGGATGTCATCGAAGCGGGCTTTGCCGCGGCTTCACCCGGCGACTTTGACGCCGTCGCGAAAATTGCCGCGGAGATCGAGGGGCCGACAATCTGTAGCCTCGCCCGTTGCCATCCGGGCGACATCGAACGGGCGGCGCGGGCCGTCGAAGCGGCCAAGGCTAAACGCATCCATGTGTTCGTGGCCACCAGCGAAATTCACCGTAAATACAAGCTGGAACTGGCGAAAGAGGAAATCATTCGCAGTGCGGTGGATGCCGTGAAACTCGCCCGCGAAGCCTGTGACGATGTGGAATTCTCCGCTGAAGATGCCTCGCGTACCGAACCGGAATACTTGGCCGAAGTCGTGGCGGCGGTCATCGAAGCCGGCGCCGGCACGGTCAATATTCCGGACACGGTCGGCTACACGGTACCCGATGAGTTTTCTAAATTATTCAAATATTTAAGAGATAATGTTCCGAATATACATGATGCAATATTGAGCGTGCATTGCCACGACGATCTGGGTATGGCCGTGGCCAATAGCTTGGCCGCGGTGCGCGCGGGCGCCCGCCAAATCGAATGCACCATCAATGGCATCGGCGAGCGCGCCGGAAATTGCTCCTTGGAAGAGGTCGTGATGGCCATGCACACCCGTGCGGAGCATTTCGGCGTGCAGGCCCAGGTCGACACGCGCAAGCTCTACCCCACCAGTCGCCTGGTTGCCAGCATCACCGGCATGCATGTGCCCCGCAACAAGGCGGTCGTGGGCGAAAATGCCTTCGCCCACGAAGCCGGTATCCACCAACACGGCATGCTACGGCACGCATCAACCTACGAGATCATGCTGCCCGAGGATGTGGGCTTGAGCCGCTCGAATTTGGTACTGGGAAAACACAGCGGACGGCATGCTTTTCGCGAGCGCGTGGTTGAACTGGGTTTTGCATTGGATGACGAACAACTCAACGTTGCGTTCAAAGAGTTCAAAAACCTTGCGGACCGCAAAAAGGAAATGTTCGACGCGGATATCGAAGCCATCATCATGAAAACCGAGGGCGGCAGCAGTGGACCGTGGACCCTGACGGAACTGAACATCACCGCCGGGACCGGCTCCATTGCGGCCGCGGCCGTCAGACTCAGCCATACCGACGGCAAAAGTGTGGACGAAGCGGCCGTCGGCGATGGCCCCGTGGAGGCGGCCTTCAAGGCCCTGGAGCGGGCGTCGGGCATCGATCTGGAGCTACTCAATTTTGAAGTCCGCAGTGTGACCATGGGCGAAGATGCCCAGGGTGAGGTCACGGTCACGGTGGAATATAATGGCGAGAGTTATCGCGGGAATGGCATCAGTACGGATATCGTTGAAGCGGGTGCCCTGGCCTACCTTGAGGTCATCAACCGCATCTGCCGAAGAGCTAGAAGCGATAAACCGGCAACCGACTCGACCGCCAAGCACCAGATCGCATCCATATAGATTGGGCAAGGCTTCAGGGAGCATTAGCCATGAAAAAATGCGCATGGATTTGGCACAACGGCGAACTCGTGCCCTGGGAATCCGCCACCGTGCATGTGCTGACCCATGCCTTGCACTACGGCTCGTCGGTGTTCGAAGGCATTCGCGTGTACCCCACACCCAAGGGTTCGATGATTTTTCGCTTGGGCGCACACACGCGCCGCTTGTTTGACTCGGCGAAAATTCATCGCATTCCCATCCCCAATAGCGCTGCGGACATCGATGCGGCCTGCCGCGAAGTCATTCTGCGCAATGGTTTAGATAATGGCGCTTATATTCGGCCCATAGCCTTTCGCGGCTATGGCGATATTGGCTTAGCGCCGGCCGCGGATCATCCGACGGATGTCTCCATCGCCGCTTGGGAATGGGGCGCGTATTTGGGCAGCGACGCGCTGGAGCAAGGCGTGGATGTGTGCATTTCGTCCTGGCAACGCGTGGCCGCGAACACCATCCCCGCCCTGGCCAAAGCGGGCGGCAACTATCTGTCCAGCACCTTGGTGAGCATGGAAGCGCGCGAGCGCGGTTTTGCCGAAGGCATTGCCCTGGCCACCGACGGCACCGTCAGTGAGGGCGCGGGCGAAAATCTATTTTTGGTTCGCGACGGCGCCATTATCACACCACCGGCCGCGGCCGGAATCCTCACGGGCATTACGCGCGACACCATCACGACCCTCGCCACCAGCATGGGCTTGAAAGTCACCGAACGGGCCATTCCGCGGGAAATGCTCTACATCGCCGATGAAATTTTTCTCACCGGAACCGCGGCCGAAATTACCCCCGTTCGATCGGTGGATCACATCGCTGTGGGCGATGGGCAGCGCGGTGAGATAACCAAGCGCTTGCAAGACGCCTTCTTTGGTTTGTTCACCGGCGCAACAGAAGATCGCTGGCACTGGTTAGATCCCGTTGATCTGGACACCGATGTGCATAGCTTAGCCGCGAGTCGCTAATCCAACGAGCCTCGCCAAGAACCCACCGCAACACTCAGGAGAAGCATGGTCATGAGCGGTCAATCGCTGTTCGACAAAGTCTGGCAAGACCATATCGTCACGCCGGAAAGCCCGAACAACCCCGCGGTGTTGTACATCGATCTGCACCTAATTCACGAAGTGACCACACCCCAAGCCTTCAACCTACTGCGCGAACGTGGGCTCAAAGTGCGCCGGCCTGATCTGACCTTGGCCACCATGGACCATTCGACACCAACGGTGCCGGTCCCAAGCTTGGCCGACCTGGATGTGGTGGCCGAAACCGCCGCGGCCGGACAAATCCGCGCCATGATCAAAAACTGCGCAGACTTTGGCATCGAGCTGCATGGCTTTGATAGCGACTATCGCGGCATCGTGCACGTGATCGGGCCGGAAATCGGCGCCACCCAGCCGGGCAAGACCATCGTCTGTGGCGACAGCCATTCCAGTACCCACGGCGCCTTTGGCGCCCTGGCCTTCGGCATCGGCAGCACCGAAGTCAATCACGTCTTGGCAACCCAAACCTTGCTGCAGCGTAAACCGAAAACCATGGCCGTCAATGTCGAGGGCACACTCCCCGCCGGCGTGGGTGCCAAAGACATCATTCTGGCGATCATCGGCCAAATCGGAGTGGATGGTGGCGTCGGCCATGTCATTGAATTTCGCGGCAGCACCATTCGGGCCTTGACCATGGAGCAGCGCATGACCGTCTGCAACATGACCATCGAAGGCGGCGCCAGGGCCGGTATGATCGCGCCCGATGACAGCACGGTTGAATTTTTGGCGGGTCGCCCACAGGTGCCCCAGGGCCAGGCTTGGGATGCCGCCGTGGCCCGCTGGCTTGCCCTGCCCTCGGACGACAATGCTCAGTTCGACAAGGAGGTCAGCATCGACGTTAGTGATCTCCAGCCCATGGTCACCTTTGGCACCAATCCGGGCATGGTGGTGCCGGTCACCGCCAGCATCCCCACGAACAACCACGACATTAGTTTCCGCAAAGCGCTGGACTATATGGGCTTTGAACCGGGTCAACGCATGCTAGGAACCGCCATTAACACGGTATTCGTGGGCAGTTGTACGAATTCTCGCCTCAGCGATTTGCGTCAAACCGCCGAGTACCTGCAGGGCCGCAAAGTAGCGGACAATATTCGGATGTTGGTGGTGCCCGGTTCGCAGTCGGTCAAAGCACAGGCCGAGGCGGAAGGCCTGGACGAGGTTTTCCAAGCCGCCGGCGCGGAATGGCGCGAATCTGGCTGCTCCATGTGCTTGGGCATGAATGGTGACGTGGTCGCCCCCGGCCAGATCTGCGTCAGCACGAGCAACCGTAATTTCGAAGGACGGCAAGGCGTTGGGGCGCGAACGGTGCTGGCCAGCCCGGCCACCGCCGCCGCGTCCGCCATTGCGGGTCATATCGCGGATCCGCGTGAACTATTAGCCCAATAGCCCTATTCCCGGAGAGCAAGCATGGAAAAAGTGATTCGCATTGAGTCGAAAACCGTCGTGCTGCCACAGACGGATATCGATACCGACCAAATCATGCCCGCGCGTTTTTTGACGACGACCAACAAAGAAGGCTTGGGCGAAGCGGCATTCGCCGAATGGCGGTATGACAAATCAGGCGCAGCCATCCCTGATTTTCCATTAAACCAGCCCGGCGCGGCTGATAGTCAAGTGTTAGTCGCCGGCAATAATTTTGGTTGCGGATCGTCGCGCGAGCACGCGCCTTGGGGTTTGGTGGACTTTGGATTTCGCGCGGTTATCAGCACGCAAATTGCCGATATCTTTCGCAACAACTCGCTGAAAAATGGTCTGGTGCCCATCATCGTTCCTGAAGATATCCATCAGTGGCTGCTCGATAATCCCGGTGCCACGGTGGTGGTTGATGTTGAACAGCAAACCCTCGAATTGCCCGATGGCCGGCGCGTGGAATTCCCTATTGATGGATTTTCCAAACACTGTTTAATGGCAGGCGTGGATCAACTCGGCTATTTATTGAAGCAAGACCCGGCCATTAGCGAATTTGAACGGAGTCGCGCATGGCAGCCCTAATCGCGGTGCTACCCGGTGACGGCATCGGGCCGGAAGTGGTTAACGAAGCCCAACGCGTGCTGCAGGCGCTGAGTAGTTCAACGGGCTTTGAATACGAGACCCATGAAGGCCTGATCGGCGGGGCGGCCATCGAAGCCACGGGCGAGCCGTTTCCGAGCGAAACCCATGCCTTGTGCCGCGAGGCCGATGCGGTTTTACTCGGCGCCGTGGGCGGTCCCCAATGGAGTGACCCGAACGCCCCGGTGCGACCAGAGCAAGGTCTACTGGATTTGCGCGCGGCCATGCAGGTTTATGCGAACCTGCGTCCGGTGGTCACCCACCCATGCCTCTATGCCGCCTCACCCCTTAAACCCGAACACTTAGCGGGCGTCGATATTCTAGTGGTGAGAGAACTCACTGGCGGCATTTACTTCGGTGAAAAATCACGCAGCCCCGAAGAAGCCACCGATGTCTGTCTTTACCAACGCAGTGAAATCGAACGCGTGGTGCGCATGGCGGCTTGCTACGCCCGGGAACGGCGCGGCAAACTCACTTCCGTCGACAAGGCCAACGTACTGGATACCTCGCGGCTTTGGCGGGATGTCACCGACTCGCTGTTTGCCACGGAATTCAAGGATCTGCAGCTCGAACATTTACTCGTGGATGCGGCGGCAATGCACCTGCTATCCAAGGCCGCGGATTTTGATGTCATCGTGACCGAAAACATGTTCGGGGACATTCTTACCGACGAGGCCTCCATGCTTTGCGGCTCATTGGGCATGTTGCCCTCTGCGTCCCTAAACCACGAACGCGGCGGACTGTACGAACCGATTCACGGGTCCGCGCCCGATATTGCCGGCCAAGGTGTCGCCAATCCTTGCGGCACCATCTTGAGCCTGGCGATGATGTTGCGCTACTCCCTAGATCAGGAAGAATCGGCGCAGCGGCTTGAAACAGCCGTTATGAATGCTGTCGAGAATGGTCACCGCACCGCCGATATCGCGGGTGACCGCCCATCGGTGGGTACCGAAGCCATGGGTGATGCCGTGTTAGCCGCCCTCGAGGCTCAGGAGTAAGCCGGCTCAAGCCGCGACCGACCGCCAGTCACTCGCCAAACCTTAAGCCGCCGCATCCAGTCCGCCGCGCAAATCCGCCAACAAGTCCGCCGTGGCTTCAATACCCGCAGACAAACGCAGCAAACCTTGCGAAATACCCGCAGCCTCTAATGCGGCCGCATCGTAAGTCGCGTGACTCATGCTGGGTGGATGACAAACCAAACTCTCCACGCCGCCCAAAGACACCGCGAGGGTGAAAAGTTCTAGCTTGTCTAGACAGCGCTTTACGGCGGCCTGACCGCCGCGTAGTTCAAAGCTCAACATACCACCGAAGCCGTCCTGCTGACGCGCAGCCAAGGCATGATAGGGATTATCCGCGAGTCCCGGATAGTAAACCTGCTCCACCGCCGCATGCGCCGTTAGCAACTCCGCCAAGGCCTGGGCGTTGGACTGATGCTGGCGCATGCGGGGATACAGTGTACGCAAACCGCGTAAGCTGAGATAACTGTCAAAGGCCGATCCGGACACGCCGAGGGTATTCGCCCACTGTTGCATCTCATCCTGCAAGGCATCCGTGGACGCAATCACTGCCCCGCCGACCACATCGCTGTGACCATTGAGGAATTTCGTGGTGGAATGCACCACCAAATCAGCACCGAATTCCAAGGGACGTTGCAGCGCCGGTGTTAGGAAGGTGTTGTCCACCGCCATCAGCGCCCCCCGGTCCTGACTCAGCCGCGCGATTGCCACCAAATCCACCACCCGCAGTAGCGGATTCGTGGGGCTCTCCACCCAGACTAATTTGGGCTGTTGCACCAAGGCGTCGCCCAGCGCCCCCAAATCGGCCTGGTCCACAAAGACCACCCGAAACAAACCACGCGCGGCACAGCGCTTAAATAGCCGGTGGGTACCCCCGTAGCAATCCGTGGGTGCCACCACCAAATCGCCGGGGTTCAGTAGCTGACAGACCAAATGCGCGGCGGCCATCCCCGAAGCGGTCACCGTGGCGCCCGCACCACCTTCCAGCGCGGCCAGGGCGTCGGCGAGGCTGTCGCGGGTCGGGTTGCCCGTGCGACTGTAGTCATAGGGCCGAGGGTCATCGTAGCCAGCAAAGCTGAAAGTTGAACTGACGTGAATCGGCGGCATGACAGCGCCATGCTGGCGGTCGGTATCCACGGCCGCACGCACGCTCTGAGTTTGTCTGCGGTCCTTGTCGTTCACGCTGTATACCTCCCGAGGTACTCACCCCTGGCCGCCGAATACGGCACCGCCGCAAGCCGAAACGCCTGCGGGGCCGCGGAGTTTAGGGGGCAGGGCTAAAGACGGTCAACCAAGAGAGCCTGAAGGCTTGCATGAACTGTTCTAGTGTATTAGCATGTTATTACATTAGTACAGCTGGGCATCATGAAGGATCATCGAATTCTCAGCCGCCGCGCCGAACGCGTGGCTGAAGAAGCTTTATATCGGGCCATACTGGCCCTGCGCGACCCGGCCGATTGCCGGGCATTTTTTATGGATTTATGCACCCCGGCCGAACTGCAAGCCATGAAAGACCGCTGGGCCGTAGTGGAGTGGCTGGATGAAGGCTTGAGTTACCGGCAGATTCATGAGCGCACCGGCGTAAGTCTCACCACCATCGGCCGGGTGGCACGCTGTGTGTCGGATGGGTCCGGCGGCTATGCCAAAGTTTTAGATTATTTGAAGAAGTAGTTTTAAGTGATTGATAAAGAAACACGTATTAAGCTTGCTGTCCAGAAGTCCGGACGTCTAACCGAGCACTCTCTGGATCTGCTACAGCGCTGCGGACTGAAGTACACGCGCGGGCGGGACCAACTGATGGCCTTCGGCGAGAATATGCCCCTGGATATCCTGCTGGTGCGCGACGACGACATTCCGGGTTTGGTGCGCGATGATGTCTGCGACTTGGGCATTGTCGGCTTCAACATCGCCGAAGAGGCTCGTCTGAGCTTCGCCAGTCAGGGCGCTGAGGCGCCCTTCTCCGTCATCCGCAAACTTGACTATGGCCATTGCCGCTTGTCCTTCGGTTATCCCGAAGCTGGGCCGGTACAAGAGGCCACGCAACTGGACGGCAAACGCATCGCCACCAGCTATCCGGCCACCGTGGGCGAGTACTTGCGTAAGCACGGCATCGATGCCAGCGTGGTGGAGTTTTCCGGGGCGGTGGAAATTGCCCCGAGCCTGGGGCGTGCCGATGTGATTTGCGACCTGGTGTCCACGGGCACCACCATGGCCGCCCACAAGATTCGCGAAGGCGAAACCATTCTCGACAGCGAGGCGGTGATCATTCGCACGCCGGTGGAACTGCCACCGGCCAAACAAGACTGGCTCGACCGGATATTGGAAAGGCTTGAGGGCGTCATGCAGGTACGTGAAAGCAAGTACATCATGATGCACGCGCCCAAATCGGCGCTGGCGAAAATCACTGAGCTCTTGCCGGGTTCGGAAGCGCCCACGGTACTACCCTTGGAAGGCCGCGACCAAAAAGTTGCCGTGCACGTGGTGTGCCGGGAAACGGTGTTCTGGGAAACCCTGGAGAATCTAAAAGGCGCCGGCGCCAGCTCAATACTGGTCATGCCGGTGGAGAAAATGCTGGCATGAGCACGCTACCCGTCGCCGATTGGCAAGCACTCAACGAAGCTGAACGCGCCGCGCTGCTCAGTCGCCCGGCGGTGCGCGCGGCTGCGGATACAACCGCGCGCGTCGCGGAAATCATTGCCGAGGTGCGCCGCAACGGCGATGCCGCACTCAAAGCTTTCACCGCGCAATTGGACGGCGCCGAGTTGGAAGATTTGCGCGTCAGCGAAACCGAGATCGAGGCCGCGCAAGCCAATTTAAGCAGCGAGGCCCTACACGCCATCAGCGTGGCCATCGCCAACGTGCGCCGTTTCCACGCCGCGCAACTGCAAGACACACTGGTCGTAGAAACCGCCCCCGGGGTCGTCTGCGAACGGCATTCGCGCCCCATTGATGCCGTGGGCTTATACGTGCCGGCAGGCAGCGCGCCCCTGCCCTCCACGGCCATCATGCTAGCGGTACCCGCCACCCTGGCGGAATGCCCCGTGAGCATTCTGTGCACGCCGCCGCGCGCCGACGGCCACGCCGATCCCGCGGTGGTGGTGGCAGCCCGCGCCTGCGGTATTCGTGACATGTATAAAGTTGGCGGCGCCCAGGCCATTGCCGCGATGGCCTATGGGACGGAAACCATCCCCAAAGTCGATAAGATCTTTGGGCCCGGCAACGCCTGGGTCACCGCCGCCAAACAAGCCGCCGCGGCCGACGCCGGTGGCGCGGCACTGGACATGCCGGCGGGGCCTTCAGAAGTCATGGTGCTGGCCGATGCCGGCGCCGATCCACGGGCGATTGCCCTGGATCTACTCTCCCAGTCAGAACACGGCCCGGACTCTCAATCGGTCTTGGTCTGCACCGACCCCGCCGTCGCGCAGGCCGCGCAGGCAGAGATCGATATTGCTCTGCCCGATTTGCCCCGGCGGGAAATCATCGAAAAGGCCCTGGCCAACGGCGCCATCATCCAGGTGGCCGATTGGGAGCAAGGCTTCGAGGTGGTGAATCGCTACGCGCCCGAACATCTTATAATCCAACTTAATAATGCTAGACAATACATTGATAATATTAAGAATTCAGCTTCGGTATTCTTAGGCTATTGGACGCCGGAGTCCGTGGGCGACTATTGCAGCGGCACCAACCACGTGCTGCCCACCTACGGCTACGCGCGCAACTACAGCGGGCTCTCCGTGGTTGACTTTCAGAAGCAGCTGACCTTCCAAGAACTCAGCTACGAAGGTTTGCAGGAATTGGCGCCCACGGTACAAGCCTTGGCATCCCTCGAGGGCCTGGATGCCCACGCCCAAGCGGTGACCGTGCGTCTAGACACAACTCGATCGCCAAGCCGATGAACAAGCTCGACCAACTTTTCCGGCCCGCGGTTCGCGAGCTACAGCCCTATGCAGCGGCCAACTACGCCGACGGCTGTCTGCGCCTGAATGCCAACGAAACACCTTGGCGACCGTCCATGGATCAATCTGCCGCCGGCCTCAATCGATATCCGGAAGTCAGACCCCGGCGGGTAAGCGCGCGCCTGGCGAGCCACTACGGCGTGCATGAAGACCGGCTGCTGGTCACGCGCGGCTCCAGCGAAGCCATAGAACTCATTATTCGCGCGACCTGCCGAGAAGGTAAAGACGACATTGTTATCTGCCCACCTACCTTCGGCATGTACGGCGTGTACGCGCGGGCGCAAGGTGCCGGTGTGGTCGAAGTGCCCCTGCTGAGGGACGCGAATTTCGCCGTAGATATCCCGGGCATCCAGTCGGCCTGGTCAGACCGTTGCAAATTGCTGTTTCTCTGCTCGCCGAATAATCCAACCGGCCAAAGCATTCCTGCATCAAGCCTGGATGAAATCTGCGCAGCCTATGCCGGCCGCGCACTGGTGGTCCTGGATGCTGCCTACATCGAATTCGCTGCGGAAGATCCCACCGCCAGGCTACTGGCCAAGCACGATAATCTGCTGGTGCTGCGCACGCTATCCAAGGCCTTGGGATTGGCCGGCGTACGCTGCGGCGTGGCTTTGGGTCACCCGCGGATTATCGACCTCGTGGGCCGCATCCTATCGCCCTATAGCTTATCCACACCCTGTAGCGATGCGGTGCTGGCCGCTCTGAACGAAGCCGCCGGCCGTCGGCAAGACATCGCGGCCCTAGTGGCCGAGCGGGAGCGCGTCGCCGAGGCACTGGCGGCGAATGCACGCATCAAACGCGTGTGGCCCAGCGACGGCAATTTTCTGTTGGTCGAAGCGGCGGACCCACAGTCCATCGTCGCCGACGCACGCGCGGCGAACATTTTAATTCGCGATTTCTCAACAGACCCCTGGACGCCCGGCTGCCTGCGCATCACCATTGCCACCGCCGAACAAAACCAGCAATTACTGGACGCACTAAACTAGGCCAACGGCCCTATCAATCATGAGCACCCAGAAAAAGATCGCCTTTGTAGACCGTGACGGCACCTTGATCTACGAACCGGCCGACAAGCAAGTCGACCGCCTAGACAAAGTCGCCTTACTCCCCGGTGTGATTCCGGCCTTGTTGAAGCTCAAAAGCGCCGGTTATGAATTTGTGATGGTGACGAATCAGGACGGCCTCGGCACCGCTAGTTTCCCCGAGGAAGACTTTCGCATTGCGCAAGACTTCACCCTCGAGCTTTTCGCCTCACAAGGCATCGAGTTTGCGCAAGTTTTTGTCTGCCCGCACCGCGACGAAGATGCCTGTGCCTGTCGTAAGCCCAAGACAGGTCTGCTCGACGCGTTCATGCGCAGCACCGAACTGGATCGAAGCAAGTGTTTCGTGGTGGGCGATCGAGAGACTGACGTCGAGCTGGCGAAAAATCTTGGCCTGCCGGGCATTCTCATCGACCCCGACGATCCGCAGGCCTGGTCGAACATTGTCGCTGGGCTCCTGAGTACGGCGCGCCAAGCCCAAGTCAAACGTCGCACGAAAGAAACCGACATAGACGTGCGCGTCGACCTCGATCGCGAAGACCCCATCGACGTCGCCACCGGCATCGGCTTCTTCGACCACATGCTCGAGCAAATCGCCAAGCATGGCGGGTTCGCGCTGACACTAAGCTGCCAGGGTGACCTCCAAGTCGATGAGCATCACACGGTGGAAGACACTGGGCTGGCCTTGGGCGAAGCTTTACGCCAGGCCCTGGGCGACAAACTGGGTATCGCGCGCTATGGCTTCTTGCTACCCATGGATGAGGCCCGCGCCCAGGTGGCCATGGATCTATCGAATCGTCCGTACTTTGTGTTTGAAGGCGATTTTCCGCGCGCGCAAGTGGGTGAATTGCCGACGGAAATGGTGACTCACTTCTTTCGCTCCTTGTCAGAAAGCCTGCGGGCGGCTTTGCACATCAGCGTGCAGGGTGAAAACACCCACCACATGGTGGAAGCCTGCTTTAAAGCCACCGGCCGGGCCATCCGTCAGGCTAAAGCCCGGGAAGGCACACAGTTGCCCACCACCAAAGGCAGCTTGTAGCTCTGCGGATACTCTGATGAGTAAGCAATCCTTGGTAATCATCGATGGCGGTGGCGCCAACATCGCCTCGCTGCAGTTCGCGCTGGCGAGACTCGGCCGTGGCGACGCGCTTCTAACCACAGACCCGGCCAAGATTCGTGCCGCCGATCACGTGATCTTGCCGGGCGTGGGCGCCGCGCGAGACGCCATGGAGCGGCTCAATGCGGCGCAGCTAAATCAACTCATCGGTGAATTGACGCAGCCAGTACTCGGCATTTGTCTGGGTATGCAACTGCTGTTTGATTCCTCCGCGGAAGATAATGCGCAATGCTTGGGCGTCTTGCCGGGCCATGCCGAACGATTTGCCGATCACCCGGACCGCAGCGTCCCCCACATGGGCTGGAACCGCGTGGACCACGATGAATCCGATAGCTTGATGGCGAACATTCCCGTCGGCGCGCAATTCTATTTTGTCCACAGCTATGCGCTGCCCGTGGGCCAGTACACCATCGGCCGCTGTAATTACGGCGGCGAGTTTTCCGCCGTGGTCCGCCGCGACAATTTCTGCGCCACGCAATTTCACCCCGAACGCTCCGGCGTCCACGGGGCTCGCTTGCTCAGCAATTTTCTCCACAATAGTTAAGCATTATGGAAGTGATACCGGCCATAGACCTACTCGGCGGCAAAGTTGTACGACTGCTCAAAGGCGACTTCGAGCAAGTCACCCACTATGCAATCGAGCCCGTGGAACTGGCGCGAAGTTACTTGGATGCAGGGCTGGGCCGGCTGCATGCCGTGGATTTAGACGGCGCCAAGACCGGCGACCCGATTAACCTGGATTTGATCGCCGAGTTTGCGGCCACCGGTCTGAAAGTGCAGGCTGGTGGCGGCATACGCGATGAAGCCCGCTTGCAAGCCCTGCTAAAAGCGGGTGCGGAACGCGCAGTCATCGGCTCCACTGCGGTGACCGCGCCCGACACCGTAGCGGGATGGATCAAAGCATTGGGCGCCGAGCGCTTTGTCTTGGCCTTCGATGTGCTGCTGAGCGAAACAGGCACCCCCATGGCACAAACCCATGGCTGGACCCGCAGTAGCAATACCAGCTTGTGGGCATTGCTAGATCAATACCTCGCCCTGGGCGCCCGCGACGTACTTTGCACTGACATCGACTTGGACGGCAGCTTGGCGGGACCCAACACCGAGCTTTATCAGCAATGTGTCGAGCGGTATCCCGACGTGCGCTTTATCGCCTCCGGCGGTGTGAGTTCCGCCGCAGAACTGCCAAAACTCGCGGCCACGGGTGTCGCCGGCGTGGTCTCAGGCAAAGCTTTGCTCGACGGCCGTCTGACCCTCCAGGAGATAGAGCAATTCTTGCGCGGCGCATAATTCCTTGCCTGGATGTCCGCGACGGCCAGGTCGTCAAGGGCGTGCAGTTCCGCAATCATGTGGTGATGGGTGACATCATGGATCTTGCCGCCCGCTACCGCGAAGAAGGTGCGGATGAACTCGTCTTTTATGACATCACCGCCAGCCCCGATGGCCGTTCTGTTGACCGCCGCTGGATCAATCGCGTGGCGGAGGTGTTAGACATTCCCTTTTGTGTCGCCGGCGGTATCCGCAGCGTCGCCGATGCCGAAGCAGTGCTGAACTTTGGAGCCGACAAAGTTTCCATCAACAGTCCCGCCCTCGCCCATCCCGAACTCATCGGTGAATTGGCCAAGCGCTTTGGTTCCCAGTGCGTGGTGGTGGGCATCGACAGCCGGGCCGAAGACGACAACTATCGCGTCTACCAGTACACCGGCAGCCCCGACAAAACGAAACACAGTGGCCGGTTTACCCTGGATTGGGTCAAGGAAGTTCAAGACCGTGGCGCCGGCGAGATTGTTCTCAATTGTATGAATCAGGATGGCGTAAAACGCGGCTATGACCTGCCGCAATTGACACGCGTGCGCGCGCAGTGCCGCATTCCTTTAATCGCCTCAGGTGGAGCGGGCGAAATGGAACATTTCTCAGCGGTGTTTCGCGAGGCCCGGGTCGACGGCGCCCTCGCCGCCAGCGTCTTTCACTCGGCCACCATTAACATCGGTGAACTAAAAAACTATTTACGCCAGCAAGGCGTGGAGATAAGAGAATGACGGATAAGGGCATAGGCTATCTGCTTGAACTGCAGTCAATCGTGGAGCAACGTAAAGCCGCGGATGTTGACACCAGCTATACCGCAAAACTCTTCTCCGCCGGTACATCGCGCATGGCGCAAAAGGTCGGCGAAGAAGCTGTGGAAGTCGCCATCGCGGCCGTACAGCAAGACAAAGATCGCCTGCGATCCGAATCCGCGGACCTAATTTTTCATTTGCTGGTGCTACTGCGCAGCCAAGACTTAAGCCTGCAAGACGTGGTGGGCGAATTGGCCAACCGGCGACGTTAATTTGAAAGTACAGCGGCGACATGATTTTACACGCCGCCGCTGTGCACGCTCAACTAGTCACGGCGCCAAAACTGCCACCATTTACGGCGGCCTTCGCGGGACTCTTGTCCCTGCTCCGAGCCTCGGCCTAGCTCTTTTTGCTCCTGCTCAGCTTTCTTCTCGCGTTGCTTCGCTAAGCCGGGGGGCAAGTCATCTTCGTCGCCGCGCTGCCGACGCGCAGATGCCTCACCATCCTGTTCTTCCTCGTCGTCGTGCGTGATTTCGTCGTCGTCATCACGATCCTGGCGACGACCATCGCGAGACGCGCGATCCTTTTTTCCCTTTTTCTCTTTGACACGATCACCATCACGCTCGTCCTCATCACCATCATGGTCATCATCGTCATGATCTCCATCGTCGTGCTCAACTTCGTCTTCTCGATCCGAACGGCGCATTTCCTCCGCCGCGCGTCGCGCCTCCCGCTCTTCGGCAGTGGGACCCCGCCGTTCGACAGAATCCGGACGCTGCGCTAGCGCCGGTAGAGAAAAGAACCAAACAATCAACAAAAGTGGCAAATAGGTTTTCACAAGCACTCCACGGGTCAGAGTGACCACTGGCAACAAACAACGCCAGTATTATCTCATAGGAAGAGCTTAATGCGGACACCCATCATAGTCGCAGCACATTTCTTGCTGAATCACCTTGATTTGTACGCATTTGTTGTGGATGTCCTGATAGTTTCGTACCACTGAACGCAACGACACTGATGAAGACTGAACGCACCCAGTGCAACGTCCGCTGCAGCGCTAGCTCAGCGGCTCAGCGGATCGCGCGACGGATGCCAGACACGCCACAGCTCGATCACGTCGTCCCTGATCGCGTAAATGAGTACATAGGGCGTCTTGTCGACGCGCCACTCGCGGGAGTCTTCGTCTTCACCCACACGGCCAATGCGCGGATATTCCAGCAGGGTTGCAGTGGCATCCAAGATGCGCTCAGCGATCTGCCGCGCGGCCTCGGGATTGTCCTGGGCGATGTGATCGTGCGCTTGTTCGAAGTCTGCCAGGGCCAGTCGGGTCCAGCGTAGCTTCAAGTGTCGACCCCGTACTTCGCGAACACGCGCCGGACATCCTCATCGCTGGCGAACTCGCCGCGATCAGCGGCGCGCTTGCCAGCTTCGACCGCCCGCAGATACCGCAGGCGTTCGATCACGTCCTCGATGCTTGCATCCTCCGGCAACTGCTCGACGAGGGTATGTAGGGTTTCTTTCAGATTGGCAACCATGGCGCTTATTCTACCTTCACTCAGCCAGGCCAAGCGATTCCAGCAGTGCCTCGCTCGTGTAGGTGCGCCCGGCATCAAGGTCAGCCAGTCCTCGCTCGATCGACCGACGAACCGCCATCTCATAGACCACCCTGCACACCCCATTTAGCGAACGCGGATGTCACCTCGGTGTCCGTGGCGAACTCGCCGCGCCGGGCTTCTTCAAGACCCGCTTCGATTTCCTGACGAACGTAGGACTCATAGGCCACGTCCTTCCACGTCGCACCGTCCGGCAGCTGATCGGCCAGCGTATGCAGGGCATCTTTTAGATTGGCAACCATGGGTCTCATTTTACCCGTCCTCCCCGTCTTCGTCAGCCTCGCGTTCCAGCGCTTGCAGCACATCGACTGCAGTCGTTTCACAATGGCAAACTCCGAGACGAGTTGCTCAACCGCGAGCTGTTCTACACGCTCAGAGAAGCACAGGTCATCATCGAACAATGGCGCGTGTTCTACAACACGCTAAGGCCGCACAGCTCGCTCGGATACCGGCGCCAGGACCGTTGTCATACACCCAGTCAGTGCGTCGCCATAGGCCAGCTTAATGCGGACACCCATAATAGTCGCAGCACATTTCTTGCCGAATCACCTTGATTTGTACGCAGTTATTGTGGATGTCCTGATAGTTCTTTTAGTTCTTTAGTTCTTTTGTGGATGTCCTGATTAGTTCTTATTTTAACTAACCGCGGGTGGCTCGATGCTGGCGATGACGCGCAAGTGCCCACCGCACTGCCGGCAGGTCTCGATATCAATCGCGAACACCCGCTTGAGGCGTTGTGCCCATGACATCGCCCGTTGCCGGTCGCTGACCGATACCTCGACATCGACTATGGGTAAGCACATGAGCGCAGCCGCTTTGCATCGGCTGCCTAGTTTGGGCTTGGCCACGCGGCACTATTGGCGTCGTGGAGATTGACGAGACGGTTGACGGTTAGACCTAACTATTCCGCAAAAGTTAAGATTACTAGCAGCTTTTTGTCCGCCAAAACCAAAGCTGGTCAATCATGTCCAGCGATAGAACACCTTCAATTTATTCAAGTAACTACGCGGCAATAGCCTCTCATGCTGTAGTCGGCCCACCACGATCCCAGGTGCGATGCCGATTTCCGATGCAAAGTCTGAAACCGCGGCCGCTGTGCGTCCCAAATAGGGCAGGCTCCGAGCCGCATCCGGGGGGATTAGAAAGTTTGATGCGAATTGGTCTGCTTCTTGTTCAGCTTCGCTGTCCATGCCGCCGTTCATCTCGAGGAATAGCATCTTCTTGCCATGGAGTAGTATGTGCGCTGCTTCATGAAACAGTGCGAACCACAAGTGATCATTAGACTTGTAGCGAAGACTCAGCATCAGCAATGCCTTCTTAGGCGTAAGCCACTTGGTTGCACCGGTAGCCGGGCAACCAGTTGGTGCGGGCTCTATGACGATCGCGACACCCACACTGGCGCACTCTTCAACTAGCTTCGGCACAAAGACATTCGGATCCACTTCATTTGTCAGCGCCCGAAGGCCGCGTAGCTTCCTCAAGAATGCTGTTTTGTCAAATTCCTGACAGTCAAGAGACGTCGCGCGCCGTTCACCGCGTCTCAGCCAAGCAGCAACAGATGCAACTTTCTTTTCGGTAGTTTGTGAAGTCTTGAATGCAGCAAGAGAAAGCGACTCGGCGTACTTTGATCGCCAAGCATTTACGGACGCAACACCGAAGAACGAAAGGCATTCAGCTACTTGGCAACGCTTATCGGAAAACTGCGATACCCATCCGTACTTAATCATATGGGCGAGCGGCAACTCCTTTAGCCACCCAACTTGGTCACGCAGGGCCTCGAGCTCATCTTCGCGAGCGAGAGCTTCTCTGTATTTTGATTCCCGGGAAAGCCAGAAATCGGCCGAGCTACCAAGTACGCGCTCCAGCCTGAATGCGGTGTCCTCTGAAATAGGTGCCTTTCCATGAATCAACTGATTCACATGTTTTGTCGTGTATCCCGTCCGTTCGGCGAATTCCGATTGAGACCACCCGAGTTCTTCAAGAATGTCGTCAATGGTATCGCCAGGCGGCGAAACCCATTTCGGTGCAAACCGAACATTAGCTTCACTCATGATAGTCTCCGATAAATACGATGCGTGCCGATGACACATTGGGCCAGTCAATTGCGTCGTCAGCGGTTGTCGGAATTGGATCATCGTTTGCTTCAATGACGAGCCTGTGACCTCCGGACAGACTGATAGCCAGTTTTCCCAGCCAGTCACCCGTCAACGGGTGAGGTCGTCCGGCGGGAAGTTCGCCCACTCTTGATACGGCCATCAGGTCAGCAAGCCTACTCTGCAGCTTCTTCGAGGAGGCGGCTCCGAGTTTTCGTGTCGCAATTCTCGGCGACTCACAGAGCTTTCTTAGATTCGAACTGGCGAACTCTAATTCCATTCCATGGCCTTGCCATCAATATATTTACCATTACGGTGCTCTGTTTTAGCTTACTCCGCTGGAATTATATATACCAAGTTGGTATAGTCAACTCTTTCGTAGTTCAAGCACTATGCAGCGCTTTGTCTTGGGCCGGCGAGCTGCCTCGGCCATCAGGAGTCTCAGTGGATACAGGAGGGCGGAAATGAGCAACTGGACCCGGTATGACGTCGATCTTGGTGACGACGGCAAGACCCAGGTTGAAGCGCGGGAGACGACGTCGGGCAGTTTGGAGTGGCGCGGCATAGCGAATACGACATTTGAATCGTGGCAAGGAGGTGCTCATCGAGTCGACGATCAGACCATCGCCGAACAAGTGCAGGATGCTGCAGAGGGATGGTTTCATGGTTCGAAGATCAGCTAGCGATTCGTACAACCTTAGCACCCTAATGCGACGGTAATACAACTATGTTGACGCTTAAGAAGATCACCATTCACAAGTACAAGTGCTTTGAGACTGAGCAAAGCTTCGACGTGGACAAGGATGTAACTGTGCTGGTCGGCCTGAATGAGTCGGGAAAGACGTCCGTATTGGAAGCAATTGCCAAGACGAATTACTTTGAAGACGACTCGGCTTTTACGTTCAGCACGACGCATGACTATCCTCGAAAAGAGAAGAAACGGATGGAGAAGTCCGGAATCGCACAGAGCGCCGTCACTTCGGTGTTTGGGTTGTCGGATGAGTTTAGAGAGGCCGTGAATGCCGAGCTCGGTGCTGACGTGTTGAAGTCGAAGTCGGTATCGATCACAGAGCGCTACAACAAGCGGCGAACTTTCGATGGGATAACAGTAAATCTGAAGTCTTATCTCGGACATTTACACGCCGATTTGCCTGCAAAAATGACTGATGTGAAGAATCAGCAGCAGATCGATGCGCTCGTGGCGGAGGAGGAGTCAGAGAAACTACTTGCGGCCCTGCAGCATGTTCGCCAGTTTTATGAGAATAAGTGGGAGTGGGACAATCCTGTCGAGGAATACGTTTGCAGGACCTGGGTCGGCGATCATCAACCAAAGTATCTCTACTATGACGAGTACTATGCTCTGCCATCACGAATCAGCATCGAAGATCTGCAGAACGAAGAATTGACCTCGGAAGAGCAGAAGACTGCCAAAGCACTGTTCGACCTGGCGGAGATAGATATCAATGAGCTCATAGAGTCGGATGACTTTGAGGACTTTAAGGCGGAGCTAGAGGCTACCGAGGCGATCATTTCGGGTGAGCTGTTCGAATACTGGTCAACGAATCAAAATCTTGAGATTCGATTTGATATCGACAAGATTGAACGTCAGATAAACCCACAGAACGCCCAAATAGTAGAACACATCCTCGATATTCGGGTTCGCAACTCGCGTGCCAAAGTGTCTTTGCCTCTCAAAAATAGAAGCAAAGGATTCAATTGGTTCTTCTCATTCTTGGTGTGGTTTAAGCGAATTCAGGAAGATCAAGACTCGAACTACATTCTTTTGCTTGACGAGCCGGGTCTAAACCTTCACGCGTCGGCTCAGAAGGATTTATTGTTGTTTCTTGAGTCCCTGTCCCCTAACTACCAAATTGTGTACACAACGCATTCTCCTTTTATGGTTCCGCCCGATAAGTTGCATCGGGTTCGAACCGTTCTTGAGACCAACGAAGGATCTGTCATATCGGAGACGATTCAGGAAAAGGATCCTGACACGCTGTTTCCACTTCAGGCAGCTCTCGGCTACGACATCGCGCAGAACCTTTATATTTCAAAGAAGAACCTGCTAGTGGAAGGTATCTCGGATCTCGTATTTCTCAATGTTGTCTCAAGTTATTTGGAGGAAATGGACAGGGCGTTCTTGTCCCCCGACATCACCATTGTTCCGGTAGGTGGATTGGAGAAGGTCGCCACATTTGTATCGCTGTTACGTGGGAGCAATTTAAACGTCGTTTGTATGCTTGATTCGACTGTTGGGCAATCATCCCAAGCAAAACTGGAACGACTCATTTCGGACAAGATCATTCGCGAACAAAAGGTTCTTCGCTACAGGGATTTCATAACCGGCGCCAAGGAGGCCGACGTCGAGGATCTATTTGAGCTAGACACGTACATCGCATTGTTCAATGGAGCATTTCATGAACGACCCGACGTTTCGGGGAACGATCTCAAGCAGTACGCGAATGATCGAATGGTGGTCAAGCTTAACAAGCACTTGGGAGTCAAGAGATTCAATCACTATCGACCATCTAATTTTCTGGCTAGTCAAGGTGTTGCCGCGGCGGGAACCGATACCAACACACTCGATCGTTTCGAAGCTATGTTCAAGGCGGTAAATGAAGCCATGAAGAGATGACTGCTGTGAGTATTTACTACAGTTCCATGCTCGTATAGATCGACTTGATTTCCTCATTCTGGATACATAGGTAAGCCAGCGTTTGTTGCTGACTTGCATGCCCAAATGCCTGCATCAGCAACGGAATAGGGGTGTCCTGTTTGGTTCGCTGCATGTAACCCCAAGTCTTCCGTAACCGCTCGATTAACGACGCCCTTGCATTTTGACTAACGCAGAGCGTTAAGCGGCCGCTTGTTGTTCGTTGGATTCAGCGATCGGCAGCAACGCCTCGATGTCCTCAACGGTCACGGCACTCGGTAACTCTGTAAACACGGTTTTTAGATACGCATAGGGTTCGATGCCGTTGGCCTTTGCGGTTTCAATCAGACTGTACAGATTGGCGCTGGCGTTAGCACCGGCGACGCTGTCACAAAATAGGAAGTTCTTGCGACCAATGACAAACGGTCGGATAGCATTCTCCGTGAGATTGTTGTCGATGCGCAGCCGCCCGTCAGTTACGTAGACATCCAGCTTGTCCCATTGCTTGTGCAGATAGCCCATCGCTTTTCCCAATGCGGATTGGTTGGGAACCAGGGGCAGGTTTTGCTCCAACCAGTCGTGCAAAGCATTGAGCACAGGCAGCGCCTGCTGTTGTCGAAGCGCAAGTCGTTCTTTTTCGGTCAGGTGCTTCGCCTTGCGTTCGATCCGGTACAACAACTGGATCCGCTGCAACGCTTGTATGGCCAGTGACGTCTTGCCCTTCGACTTTTTGGTTTTGCCCTGAACCTTCAACGCTTCATCGAACTTGCGACGCACGTGCGCCCAGCAACCTAATTGGGTGATACCATGCTCGGCACACACTTTGTCATAGCCACTGTAACCGTCGGTTTGCAGATACCCGCTAAACTCGCCCAGCAAGCGTTTTGGTATCTCCGCCGAGCGCGACGGATCGTAATCGTAGAGTAAAATTGGTCGATCTGGCGGTCCGCCACGTTGAACCCACAAATACGATTGGCTCTGCGGGGATTTACCCGCTTCTTTGAGCACCTGCAGGCGGGTCTCGTCCATCGCAAGAACCGGAACACTCAACATCCGCTCACGCAGCAGATTAATCAGTGGCTGCACCATGACGCCAGCCTTCACCATCCAACTGGCCAGCGTGGCACGTGGCAGCTCAATGCCCAGGCGCGCTAGCTGCTTCTGCTGGCGATACAGCGGCAAGCCATCGACGTACTTGCCAGTAGCGATATGGGCCAGTGTCCCTGGCGAAGCCAGGCTCTTCGGAATCGGCTGTGCCGGTAATGCGGCGGTTTTGATCTGGCCTGCGCAGTCCGGGCAACGGTAGGTACGGCGTATATGCTTGAGCACCCGTACCTGTGCCGGGATCAGATCGAGCTGCTCGCTGATCTTCTCACCCATCACTTCAAGCCTCGCCTGGCAGGCATCGCAGCGACAAGCGTCCTCACTCAACTCATGAACCACCTCGACCCGGGGCAGGTCCACCGGCAAACGCCGGCGGCCGCCTCTGGCACGGCGGTAGGCGCTGACCATTTGCGTCTCGTCGGTATCCTTCTTGCGGGGAGCGTCCTGCGCCAACGCAACACTTGCTTCGGCTTCGTTGAACGCCAGCTGTATCTGATCGAGCGAGAATCGCTCGCTACGGCTACCAAAGTGTTGCTGTCGAGCCAGCTTGATCTGTTCGAGAAGTTGGTGAATAAACTGCGATTGTTGTTCCAGTTTGGCACTCTGCTCACGCACTACGGATCGCAGTCCTTCGAGGTCAGTGGGCAAGTTATCCGGCGCCTCGTGCATGGCCGGTATTTTATCACGTAGCGCTTTTTTACGACATGCTAAAACATCACAACACCGTGTGATGTGGCAACAAAGCATGGCCTTGCAGCAACGTTAAGTCGTAACCGTCCAACAGCCAGTTTACTTGTTGCACATTAAGCTCGACAATGTCCAGGCTCAGCATCAGCGGCCACTTGAAGCGTGACTTCTCCAACCGCTTCATCCACAACACAAAGCCATTGCCTTCCCATACCACCATCTTCACCAGCGTGCGGGCACGGTTACAAAATACAAACAGTGAGGCATTGAACGGGTCGAGTTCCATCTCGCCCTCGACAATCGCCACCAGACCGTTGATGGCCTTGCGCATATCCACCGGATGGCGATACAGATAGATCGCCCCCGCATCCGCATCGGGTCGGATCACGACAGCTGATTGGCCGCGGACAGAATGTCACCCAGCGACTTCGCATCCACATCACCATCGAACTGCAACCGTACGCCATTGGGCAGCAGTAAACTCATGCTCGTGCGTATCGATGACGTCGGCGCCGCGATCGGCACGAATGCCGGCTGGCTTTTCTTGTCAGACAACAATCCGCGACGGGCCAGCAGCGTCTTCCACTGATACAGATCTTTCACCTTCAAGCCTTCCACCCTGGCATACTCAACCAGCGTGCCGTTGAATCCGTCTGCTGCCAGAATGTGATCCAGCCAGTATTGCTGCCGTTCAGTGATCGGTTCGTGGGACCTGATCATTTAATTGCCTCCGCCAAAAACATCACCGAAGCATGACCGAGAAAAACTTAGCTGGGAAGAGCGCCCTTTACGGAGCGCTTACACTCAACCCCTTTGCACGACCAGCTGTTCTCTCCCGCAGCGAACTCGTAGGGAAACGCAAATTGAAACGACAGGTCCGAAACGCAGTACCATTGCTGTCGCGATCGTATTCGGGCACCTTGCGACCGGAACAGGCGGCAGTTTGCCGCTGCAAGGAAGGGGTAACTAAACGGCGTACCAGGTCATCGGCGGCTTTGGGATTGTGCTCGGCGATGTCAGCGTGGACCTTCCTCAGCCGTGCCTTGGCACGGCCGGTCCAGACGACCTTCACTCAGCCAGCCCGAACTCGCGCAGCACATCCTCAGCAGGCGTTACACGATCGGCAGCACTATCGGCCAGGCCAGCCTCGATCTCCTTGCACACTACCGCCCGGTAAATAAGCTCGTCCCAACCGGCCGTCTCGGGCAGGTGGTCGATCAGCTTATGTGCCTGGTCTTTGAATGCGATAGCCATGGGTCTCATTCTACTGACCTCTTACATGAGCAACTTCTGAAGTTCTGAGCATTCAAATAGCGAAGGAGGTTCATTAACCCTACCTCCCTCATAGATAACCGAAGAAAGATCAATCAAAATGCTCCGGTCTAGTTTCTCAGAATTTAATAACTCATTCACGAATACCCAATTTATACCAACAAAAGAATATCCGATAAATTCAGACCTTATCTGAAAATTCAGCCTGTCAAACCTATCCGGCTTGCGCGTTATGCTTGGGAGATTGGCCGAAAATATACTTTCAGCTTCATCTTTAACGGCAATTGTAAAAACTACTCTTATATCGTCATCAGGCTTCGGCAAACAAATAGATACACGCCACTCATTTTCAGTATGCCCCGAGGAATATGACCATAAATAAATGTTTTCTTGTTTTAGTTCCTCATTATTCCTTAAAAGCGTTGAACTCTTAGTTGTTGAGAGCGACTGCGTGCACGCACAAAGCGGCAGTAGCACGACATACCATGACCAATAAAAAATCCTCATCGCGATTATTTTCCCGTGCTAGCACCTGCCAGATACCGCACAATACTTATCAACAAGACCTTTCCCATAATTGTTCGCGCGTTGCTCAGAATGCAGAGATCGATGCCTATGTCCTAGCTCATGACCAACAATAAACAGTCCTGATTGAAACTTTGAATAATTTACAATCTCGACACCCAAATGCGACGTAGTTCCAAGAGTAATTGTACTAATTGTCGTCGAAAACGCATTTCGGTAAATCACAATTTTATCAGTTTCCGAAAAATATGTACCTCCGACAAAATCAGCCCCATATTTCCTTCTCGCTCGATCCGCTAGAAAAAAGCTGTCGGTTGACTTCTGTGATCCGTCAGGGTATACCACACGAAAATTCTCATCGAATTCGAATCCTGATATATCCTCTCCCACTTCTTCGGCCGCGGCCAATGCTTTGTCGAAAGCGGACCTAGCATCTTCCACACTAATATCTTCAACTACCCCTTCAGAGGTGAAATTTCTATTGCCTCTAGCTTGGGAGCCTGCCGTCGAGACGGCATAGTTAAACGCCGCAAATGCCGCCCCATTTGCAAAATTTCCGGTTTAGTTTTTTGGCGCGTAGACGGCCCGCCCGGTAAGGAAAAAGAACTCTTCCTCATCACCAAACTGGTCGCAGAAATATGCGCGAGCGGTATAATTGATTCGATAGCTCTCGTCCGGATCTATCCCATATTCGTCAGAAAGAAGTATCGAGGATATTGCAGTTGCGCCGCTAGGGAGCAGACGAACCAATACGGCATGTCTTGAAGGACTCAAAACACTTGGCTCAATCTTCAAGTAAGGCGCTACCTGACCAGTCGAGGCATTCTCAACTTTGAATGCGCTCTCCTGAAGCGCCCCTTCAAAGGGAAAAACAGCATTTCTGATGCATATAGGCCGTCCCAACTTGTCGTCATTATTGAAGGCCATCTCAATACAGACGCCATCAGCACAGTTAGCAACAGTCAACTTGACGTCTTTTTCAACGAACCCATTAGCAACAACGGTTTGCCAAATCAAGATCAACGGGGCTGCGAGTCTAATTCCCTTCACTGCAAAAACCTCTAGCAGTTGCTGTAGCCTGAAAAAGCGGCGCACGAGTAGTTTGATGGGTTTTGACTCGCGCCTGCCCACCCCGCGGAATCCGAAAATTTCCTACTGGCTGACGAGCCATACACTACGCTTCCCTGGAATCTCTGGTGGTCATAGCCAGCCAAATGCGGTGGATGTTCTTGTGCTTACGTTAGTTCGCCTACGCGCAAAACCTTAAATGTTTCGCAGTCAACTTCCACAGCTAGCTCACCATCAAAAATTCCGGCGTTGTAGTCTGTTCGGGATTTAGGTAAGAGCGCAATCCAGCACGTTTCTTCGTCCTTATAAACCTTAGATCCAACTAAGTGAATTTTCGAAATCTCGTACACAATTGTGTCAGTAGAAAACTGCCGAATTACGCCTTGTAGGTTTACAATCAACGTGTCTTTCTGCCGCTCATTGATCGACTGAAAGTCGGCCCTTGAAGACATAGAGCAGCCTGCGAGCATCACCGCTGCCACGAGCCCAGTAAAGAAAAATTGGTTTTTGTCACTTAGTCTGTTCAAAAAAATCACCTATTGTGCAGGCGCTCCACGGAAAATGGTTGATCGATTTTGGCTATGCCAGATAACCTGGGAACTACCTCCGTCCCGCAAGCTTAGCAATATATCGCGTAAGGACGGTGGGCTTCCGGTCACGTGAGGATGCCAGTCGAATACGTGCCGCACTCCGTTAAAAGGGTATGGTTTTGGAATACTGTCGATCCGTCTGTTGGCAGTACCTACGCCGACCCTATCCAGAACGTACGGTCCGTCAGGGCCCCATTGACTCACTCGCAGAGCGGTGGTTTCGCATTTGCAGGCCTTTGAAGCGGCCCACACGCTTCGAGCCTCCGCCTGGAATACACTATCAGACAGTATCGCCTTGATCTCAGCTTCGGCTTTCGGGGATACATCTTGCTGTGATACTCTGGCATGCTTAAATGACTCAGTACGCTGCTCTGCAGTCTGTGACTTGTTGCCATCAGGATCTAATGTGTAGAACTCGCTGCCCTCGATATGTTCGGCCAGGCTGTCATCGCTAATTTGCCTCGGGCTGCCATGTGATGAAGAAATCGTGATCACAGCATAACTAAACGCCGCAAACGCGGCCCCATTTGCAAACTTCCCCCCGCGAACTCAATCATTCGATCGGCTACTGGGAAACTGATAATCGCTCCAGAGCGTCCAACCATTGATTCGGTGATCTTTCGCATCCGCTATCATCATCGGTTGCCTTGCGCTCTATGCTTAGATAGCTGCACGAAAACATGATTAACCCTGCATCGTCGGTGTCGGTAGCCAAGACAATGTAACGCTGTCCAACGGTGAGCGGGCTTGCTGAAAATCTTCCCGTAATCGCCTCTTCTCCTTTGACAACCGTGGGATTTTCAAGAATAGCGGTTACCGAGTCTTCCAGTGCACCTTTCCAAGTTTTTTCAATCTGGAATTCGGAAACGATATCACCACTCACGTCCATTGAACTAAGCACAAGTCCTAGAAATACGGCATTGGACTCTCTGTACTCTGATTCAATATCGAATGAAAAACATCCTTGCGCGAACGCTGTCAAAAAAAAACTATTCAATAGGAAAATAAGCATACTTCGTAGAAGAATGATCTGACCTATGCTTAGCATGATAACCTCGACTTTCCAGCAGCTTCGTATCCCCAACAGGTTCTGGACTGTCTATAATCCCTGGTTGTCTTAAAATGGAGCATCACCCTCGTGGCCGCACCAAATTCTGCTTGGGCTCTAATCGAATTTGACATACCCTTGTAAATTAGCCCTCTCGACCATTGCTTATAGTGCACCAATTCTTCAGCAAGCGTTTGGGTAAAGCGAGTCGAACCAATAGTTAGACGATCACTTAGATACACCGTTCCCGACTCCACTCCCAATGCACCATAATTGCCTTTCAAGGCCCGTTTGCCCGCAAGCTCGAAATTGATATCGTCTACACTCACGTTCAATTTCATTTTGTCGTTTATTCGATTAGCCTCTTCGCGCACCTGCTGCAACTTTAGCTCAGTGTCGGTAGGCTCAACATCCTCACCAGTCGTATTCTTAGCTGTAACGGTATCCTCGTTTCCGAACGCCTTGGCACCCGTCGACACCGCATAGGAAAACGCCCCGTAGGCGGCCCCATTTGCAAACTTGCCTAATTCGGATGGAACAACTGTAGCTCTTCCCGGCAGGCAGAAAGGTCATCATCACGGCAGCTTACTGGCAGCCAAAGTACATCCACGTCAAATCCATCGGCATAGAAAGATAGGTCATTCTCTTCCAGAAATTCCTCTAGAACCGCAAAACGGTCTCGTCCGATATCGTAGACGGGTATTAGCTTCACATCCTTTGCCAAAACTGAATCTCCGCTCTTGTCGGTCACGATCGCTAGATACGGTGCTACAGAAGGTATCTTGCTAGAGACGCTTTCTATGCTTACCTGATTGCCACCGACACCAGAGATCACGTCGATGATCTCAAGCGTGAACGTGCTTCCTATACCGGCGGGAGGTTCTATTACACGCCCTACTAGGACTCTAGTCTGCGACTTCAACTCCCCCCCGTGCGCTGCACGCGAAAACGATTCACAACCAACCAAGAGAAACATGGCAGCTATCAACTGAAGTAAACAGGCGCTCTTCAAAGTACCGTCCATCGCCTATCGATCTATCGAATGGATACGATGATCAACTCGAGGATGCTCACCGTATCTAGTCATGAAATCGTTCGTTCTATTGATGACTTCCATCTCGGAGTGCCACAGCATTTGCCGGGGGCCATAGGACAGATGGGTTGTTTCATGAAAGAGAATACGCTTGAGTGAAAACGGTCTTTGTATTCCGGCGGCCGACGACACATCGATTACGGAATCGTAGGCATCAAGCGCGTCCCAGTACGCATCGCCTTGGAGTGCTTCAATAGCGTCGGGGTACGTTACTCTGGCGGTGTAGGCCTGTTGAGCCCAGCTCTTGGACACATAGACGACACCACCCTTTGCTCGGGTAGCGCCCGATGTCCAGCGGTACTCGATATCTGCTCCCCAGCTTTTCCGTGCTTGCTCCTCTACAGCTGCGAATGACTCGTCTGCGCGCAGCTCCGAAAGCGCCTGCTCCAGATCGCCTTGGGCTGGGTCGCCTCCGGTTGCTGGGGAATCGCCGTGCCCAGCGTATCTCGTGGCTCCAGACGCAACTGCATAACTAAACGCCGCAAAGGCGGCCCCATTTGCAAAAACACCCGTGGACCGCCTAAGAAAGAAGCCGATCTAGGATCGTCCCTCTATGTGTATCGGGCAACCGAAGCAACAGCGCTTGTCGGAGCTCTTCGCTTTCCTGCTTCCACAATAGACTTAGAACATGGCTCTCTGCTTCGGAACTTGATTCAGTGTCGATGCTGACCGCAAATTCAGCGCCATTGAGTCCGATCTGAATCTCTGACACAAAAGCCCAGGGAATCTCGACCGTCCGACCTACAGTGCGTTCTAGAAACGCTCTCGTAGCTACGACGGAATGCTCGCCTAGACTTAGCCTCGCCAAGCCAAGGGAGTTTCCGTCCAACTTCAAATATCCCCCCAATGGATCTTCGGTACGCAATTCCTTTGAGATTCTTGGAAATCGGCTATGGAACTGATCCCAAAGTCGCTCTTCGGCACTCGTCGGAAACAAACGAACGAAAACCAGGATTCCGACGATCAAGCCTACGTAGGCCGCAGGATTTCGCAGATCAGCAAACCCAAAGAAAATTGCGCCGACTAGGAAAAGCCCCACAGCGCCAGCAATCGCGATAGATAGCCGATGAAGTTCTATTGGCTGGAACAAGCTGCCTACTCCACACGGTTTATTCGTGTTGCGTCCTTAATGGCTTGCTCCCTAATCTCCTGCGTTATTTCAATATTTGTTTTTTGGGGCAAACCGTGCCGCGTTACTCCAGCCCCTTCACGGATAACGTCATCGACGAATGGGTTCTTCGACATAATTCTCATGGCTCCGCCGACAATTATTCTGTCGCGTACCGGACCCGTTTGAGCAAAGCGGTACGCCGATCCTAAGCCACGATAGGCGCCGTATGCAATCCCGGCTCCACCCGACGCGTACCCTGCGTATGTAATTACGTCTGTCGCAAACTCTGCTGTTGAATCGATAATGTTGACCAGCGGATCGTAGATATCCCTAACCCGGAACGTAACTGGATTAATCTCGTATAGCTGATTGTCAGCCATCACAGGCTGCCCGTTGCCGAACGTCATCGACTCCGGATCAAATTCTAGTGACGCATCAATCTGTTCATCGAGCCAGCGATCCTCTGAGTATGACTCCGCCGTGCTGGATACTGCATAGGAGAACGCGGCATAGGCGGCCCCATTTGCAAAGATGGGTGCACTTGACGTGGCGTCGTAACCGCAGCCCGATTTTTCTCTAAGCCTTCAGCACCTTAGTCCCGCGTTTGCCCGACGCGCTCTCGCTCTCCTAAAAAATTTTCCTAGAGACAGTTTAACACCCTAGCGTATTCATTCGTTTAGTGGCGTGCGGCGCAGCCGCATGATTAGGGGTGGCGGGTGGGCGTGAGCGCAGCGAACAGGCTGAACCACGCGGCAGCTTGGCTGGCGCACCTTAGGGGCCGCGCGCAGTGCGGCCGGCGGCCATTAAGACATAGTGTAAATTATGCGGCGCGACAGCGCGGACGGCAGCGGCGTGGCGCCGACCGAGATACGAGGGACCGTGCCACGCCGCTGCTGCGCATAATTCCCAACATTATGTTTGATGGCCGCCCAAAGCCCCCTTCAGGGGGATGGGGGGTGAGCAGGGTGCGGCGGGCGGCTTGCTGCGGGAGGCGTCAGTACCGGACGCATTGCAAGCCGCATGACGCGCGGTCAGTCAGCGTCGTGCTCGACATCGGTATTCGCTTCTGCGTCGAGCGCATCCCACACGTCCTGCTCGGTCGGTTCAGCGTCATCGATAGCTTTTGCCTGTCGCAAGGCACGGGCCGGATGCGTCGCCGTGTGGATTTCCTTCAACTTGTGGATCGCGACGTGCGTGTAGATCTCCGTCGTCGACAACATCGAGTGGCCCAACATCTGTTGGATAAAACGGATGTCCGCGCCGTTTTCCAGCATTAACGTTGCCATCGTGTGACGGAACAGGTGACACGAACCCGTTTTGTTCAGGTTCGCTTGCTTCACGTACTTCTTCACCGCACGACTCACTTTATGCGGATCCAGCGCTTTGCCGGTCTCGTCCAGGAACAGGTGATTCGGGCTTCTCGGTAACGCGTGATGCACACGCACGTCATCGACGTAGCGTTCGATCCATTGCAGCGCACGTTCGCCGATCGGTACGAACCGGTCCTTCCTGCCTTTCCCTTGCCGGACCGCGATCACGCCGGCACCGGTGTTCACGTCATCGAGTTGCAGGTTAATGACCTCCTGTCGTCTGATCCCGGTTGAGTACAGCACTTCGAGGATTGCACGATCTCTAATGCCAGCATCGGTGTCGATGTCGGGTTGCGTGAGGACCCGTTCCGCTTCCTCAACGGTCAGCGTGTGTTTCGGTAACCGCTTTTCCGGTTTTGGGAGTTCCAGTTCACTGGCAGGATTTGTCAGGATCAAGTTCTCGCGCATCAGGAACTTAAACCAGGTTCTAACCGCCGTTAAGCGATTGCGCTGGCTGGCCACCGACAACGGTTTACCGCTGCGACTCAGTGCGTGATACAGATAACGTTGATAACGCTGCAACACCGGCCGGGTGATCTGCTCGATCCGCTCGATACCGCGTTCATGACACCACTCGATGAACCACGTGATCGAGGCGTGTTTGTACTGCACGGATTGTTCAGCGTAGTGCTGCGCATGCAGTTGTTCTTTGTAAGCCAGTGCATAGGCTTCCAGCGAACACGGGTCACTGGGTTTTGGAACGTCACGTGCCACATACGGCATCGTTATTCCTGCGGTGCCAGGGCATCAGCGGCTAAAGCGGACGATCCGCCGTTACGTTGCGACGGCACTGAAGTGCATCCCGCAACGTGCACCGCCGCACCGGCCGCGAGGCTCGCGGGTAAATCGTCTGCAGCCATTGTTGCAACTGTATTTGAAGCCGATGCGTCGGCACCGCAAGCAGGCCGCAAGCTAGGTGCAAGGTCACCGTTTGAGACCGCGAGGTCGGGTGTCGTAGTCGGTGCTGTTAAGTCCTCCACGTCGATCAGGCCCATCAACTGCGGCCGGTCCGCACTTGTATCCCCGTCGAAGACCAGCTCGTACACGAAGCGCTGACCGTTCCTGCCGTGATGCACCAACACGTATTCCAGGCTTACCAACCGTTCCAGGTGCACCCGCACCTGCGTGTCGGATAACCCTACCGCCTCGCGCAGTTCCCGGCGGGTAAAGCGCACATCCGCCGCGCGTACCCCTTCACGCTCCCGTTGCTCGTTCACGTAGTCCCGCAGCTGTTGCAGGAGTTTCCGCGTCGGCGGCGGCAGCTCGTCCAGCGAACGGCCCAGCACCTCGTGCGCAAGTCGATTGGCCAAGGCGATGTCTGCTTTCGTCACCTCAACGTAGTCGAGCACCTGGCCGTCACGTCGAACGGTTTTGAGCTCGCGCTGATACTGATGCAACAACGCAATGGCATCGATCAGGGTCAGGTACTTTTCATGATCGCGTCGGGTACGGGTGCGCCGATCCGCGAAGGCCAGTTGTTCGGCATAGGGATTCACCACGGCTAAGGGTTTGAGCAGGCGCTGCGCGTTTTGATGATCGGTGAGTAACTGTTCGGCGCTCGTGCTTTGCAGTAAGCCCACAAGCGTCCGTGATTCCCGCTGCCGTTGTTGGATCGCCGCGGTCTGTTCGCGACTTTCGTTGATCGTCAACACCACACACCGGTTCAGCAGCTCTTCATCCAGATCGATGGCCGTGGTCGTTAAGAACAGCATCACCGGGCCTTCGACGCGGTATTCCTCGGTGACCAGCTTGCCGGTCTGCGGGTCTTTACCGGTACTCGCGATGGTGAGTTCACCCTGGCTTTGCAGCAGCTTCAGTGCATACGCCGCCTGGCGCACGCCCTCTTCTTCGGCGATGCCGAGGACTTTGTGTTTGAGATTGGTCTCACCCAGATAGAACAGGCTTTGCCCCGTCATCGCCGAGTACTGCACCCGGTCCTCGACCGGGATAAACCGCAGCACCGCGTCCATCAACGCACTCTTGCCCGCCGCACTGGTGCTCTGCACGATGATGGCCAGCGGATGCGCAAGTTTCCGTGACACCGCGGCCAGGTACCCCACCAACGCATTCTCAGGTTCCCCGACCAGACCGGCCGATGCGAAGTCATCGATAATTCGGCGTGTTAGGTTCGGGTCGCGGAGTAATTCAAGCGCGCGGGCGCGTTCGTCTTCATCCAGTGTGTAGGCCGTCGGTTCGGTGGGTTTCAGAGCCTCTTGGATGGCGTTGTCCTGCAAGCCTTCCAGTTGCAACAGCAACTGGCCCAGGTCGCGCTGGATCACCGCCTCTTCCACGCCGCACTCGACAGCGGCGAGTTTGGCAAAGGCCTGGCGATGCTTGCTGCTGTACAGATCGAAGGTGTCCACGTGGACCGCTTCATCCAGCTGCAGCAGCACGTTCACCTTGAGCACCTCGTAGCTGGTGTTCTTTTGCAGACCACGTACTCGGTAACGACGCGGACCAAAGGCCAACGTCACTTCGTGCTCACTCACCTGCGGTTCAACCGCATCCACCGGCGTCGGCGGCACCGCTTGCGCGGGCAACAACTCAGAAGGGTTTTCAGCGGCTAAAGCAGGATGGTCATCCGCGTTGTTGCCGGGCTTTTCTTCTTTAGCTGCTACCGACACAGCTTCCGGTTTGTTGCTGATCGTTTCGCGTGCCGGTGCGGCACCGCCACCTAGCCATTCGGCACTGCGGATCACCACGCCCAGGCTTTTTCTGGCCGGCTGCACCTCACAGGCGTACTGGTTCGCGTCCATCCCCTTCGGGAACAGCACACGGTAGCAACCCAAGCCTTCCGCCTGCAGTTTTTTAGCCAGCTTTGCTGCGGCCTGATTGCCCGCTTTATCCCGGTCATAGGCAATGAGCACACGTTGCACGCCACAGACCTTGAACGCATCCAGGTGTTCATCCGTGAACCCACCCACGCCGAAGCTCGCCGTGACGTTTTTATAGCCTGCGGACCAGAACGTCAGCGCATCGATCAACGATTCACACAGGATGACTTCAGTTTGATCTTGCAGGCCATCGAGATTGAACACCCCGGCATGCGGGCCCGGCAGGTACAGGTGCAGCGGCGTGCCCTTGCGCAGGTTCGGCGTGATCTTGCGCCCATACAGCTCGACCACCTCGCCGGACTCGTTCAGCACCGGGATCACGAGCGAACCGTTAAAGTGCTCGTGGCCGGACGGGCGCACCACACCGAGCTCTTGCAAGCGATTTCGGATCGCCGCCCCGGCCTTCACCTGTTTGGGTGGCAACCGATAACCCAACGTGCGATTGGCAAAGCCGAGCTTGAACGTGTCGATCAGGGCCGGGTCGTCCAGGCCACGGGATTTAAGATACTTAAGTGCCTCGGGGCTTTGCTTGAGCGTGCGGTGGTAAAAATCCACCACCCGAGCCAGCAACGGTGCATCGGCCAGCTCGGCATCCAGATCGCCGGCCAGGTGCCGCTTCGTCGAGTACGTAGCGACCTTATCCTTTTTGCCCGCCGTTGGCGCAGCTAAAGCAGAACCGGCCTGCAACAGCTCAACCGCATGCCGGAACGACACGCCCTGGCTTTGCATCACCCAGTCGATGGCTGTGCCACCCGTCTGGCAGGCACCTAAGCAGTGCCAGAGGTTTTTCGCAGGCGTCACCACCAGGCTGGGCTCGTGATCGTCGTGGAACGGGCACAGCCCGATTCGATCCGCGCCGTGGGCTTTAAGCGTCACCCCGGCCGATTCGACCAGAGCCACCAGGTCCGTCGCCGCTTTCAGCCGCTCAAGCTCAGATTTTGGGATTCGTGCCATAAACCACCCCTGCCGCTAAAACCTGTCAAGACCCTAAAGCAAAAAATAACTCGGTTGCAGAGTACTCTGTTTACGAGTATTGTCAACTCCGTTCACGCAACCCGGAGATATGCTCATGGCGTCTTTACTGCACAGGATCACCGCGGTGACGCCCCAGGACGAACGTTTCTATCAGGCATTGGGACAACGCCTGGCCAGCCATCGCAAGGCTGCAGGGCTGACCCAAGTGGTACTCGCCGAACGCCTCGGCGTCTCCCAGCAGACCCTCGCCCACTACGAGGGCGGGAGGTTGAGGATTTCAGTCGCGATGCTGACCGCAGCGGCTAAAGAACTCGGCGCGGCTGTCGAGGAACTGCTCGGCCAGGCGGCTAAAAAGGGCAACGGCAAACGCGGGCCGGCGCCAAAGTTACAACGCCAGATCGATCAGATCAGGCAGTTACCGAGATCGCGGCAGCGGTTTGTGATGGATATGCTGGATACCGTCATCAGGCAGGAAAGTGGGGGGTGATTCAGCTAATTAGGATTACTCGTCGATACTCATTTCAAGTAACAACAGATACGAAGGCTCATTGATCTTAGGCACCTGAAAAGAATGTGCTTTGAGGCTCTGTATTGCAGATCTAATAATCCGCTCATTCGGAAAAAACCGGACGACAGAAATACTCTCTGCTTTACCTTCATCGCTAATGGTAAACCGAAGCAAAGCACAAAAGTACTCGTCGCCTGCTCGTACAACACTACCACCTGCTATAACTGGCGCATCTTGGATTACTAGATCGCGCGTCTTACTAACTACGCCCCACTCCGAATCCAGGACACAACAGCTCTTACCATCATGATCTAGAGGGTCTGCGTAACCGACCACCGCGAATCCGGTAGCCAAGACGAAAACAATACCCTTCAATATCATCAGCCCGTCAGCAAGCATCATTCTCAGCGAAATAGCTGCATCGCCTTGGTAATTGTTTGTATTGCCGGAATACGTTTTCATATTTTTGGACAGTTTGGATTTCATTGATTCTTGATGCATTGAAGCCTCCAACTGTCAACGGTTTAAGCACATGGCCAATTTCGTGCGCAAATTGCGTACCCAAAGTAGCGCTATTAAGACCATCTCCCGGGATACGGGTTCCCGTCGCGATGTAACTAGTTAGATCGGTTGTATAAAAAATTTGGCGGCCAACATCGTCGGTATAAAACCAAAGATCAGAATTATCGGTCAGGATCACGTCGATTTTTCCATTTGCAGCAACGTCTGCTCGAAGTTGATCACCAATCGGGGAGTCCAATACTTCCCCAAGTGCGCGTTTAGTCGCTGCTGGAAACTCCGACGATGTCTGTGAATGCAAATCACCATCGAAATGCTGGAAATGTTCATTTACATCCTGCGATAGACGGCTATCACGTGCCGCCTGAGCCCCACTCGCCACCGCCGCCGCAAACGCCGCATAGGCCGCCCCATTTGCAAAGATGGGTGCACTTGACGTGGCGTCGTAACCGCAGCCCGATTTTTCTCTAAGCCTTCAGCACCTTAGTCCCGCGTTTGCCCGACGCGCTCTCGCTCTCCTAAAAAATTTTCCTAGAGACAGTTTAACACCCTAGCGTATTCATTCGTTTAGTGGCGTGCGGCGCAGCCGCATGATTAGGGGTGGCGGGTGGGCGTGAGCGCAGCGAACAGGCTGAACCACGCGGCAGCTTGGCTGGCGCACCTTAGGGGCCGCGCGCAGTGCGGCCGGCGGCCATTAAGACATAGTGTAAATTATGCGGCGCGACAGCGCGGACGGCAGCGGCGTGGCGCCGACCGAGATACGAGGGACCGTGCCACGCCGCTGCTGCGCATAATTCCCAACATTATGTTTGATGGCCGCCCAAAGCCCCCTTCAGGGGGATGGGGGGTGAGCAGGGTGCGGCGGGCGGCTTGCTGCGGGAGGCGTCAGTACCGGACGCATTGCAAGCCGCATGACGCGCGGTCAGTCAGCGTCGTGCTCGACATCGGTATTCGCTTCTGCGTCGAGCGCATCCCACACGTCCTGCTCGGTCGGTTCAGCGTCATCGATAGCTTTTGCCTGTCGCAAGGCACGGGCCGGATGCGTCGCCGTGTGGATTTCCTTCAACTTGTGGATCGCGACGTGCGTGTAGATCTCCGTCGTCGACAACATCGAGTGGCCCAACATCTGTTGGATAAAACGGATGTCCGCGCCGTTTTCCAGCATTAACGTTGCCATCGTGTGACGGAACAGGTGACACGAACCCGTTTTGTTCAGGTTCGCTTGCTTCACGTACTTCTTCACCGCACGACTCACTTTATGCGGATCCAGCGCTTTGCCGGTCTCGTCCAGGAACAGGTGATTCGGGCTTCTCGGTAACGCGTGATGCACACGCACGTCATCGACGTAGCGTTCGATCCATTGCAGCGCACGTTCGCCGATCGGTACGAACCGGTCCTTCCTGCCTTTCCCTTGCCGGACCGCGATCACGCCGGCACCGGTGTTCACGTCATCGAGTTGCAGGTTAATGACCTCCTGTCGTCTGATCCCGGTTGAGTACAGCACTTCGAGGATTGCACGATCTCTAATGCCAGCATCGGTGTCGATGTCGGGTTGCGTGAGGACCCGTTCCGCTTCCTCAACGGTCAGCGTGTGTTTCGGTAACCGCTTTTCCGGTTTTGGGAGTTCCAGTTCACTGGCAGGATTTGTCAGGATCAAGTTCTCGCGCATCAGGAACTTAAACCAGGTTCTAACCGCCGTTAAGCGATTGCGCTGGCTGGCCACCGACAACGGTTTACCGCTGCGACTCAGTGCGTGATACAGATAACGTTGATAACGCTGCAACACCGGCCGGGTGATCTGCTCGATCCGCTCGATACCGCGTTCATGACACCACTCGATGAACCACGTGATCGAGGCGTGTTTGTACTGCACGGATTGTTCAGCGTAGTGCTGCGCATGCAGTTGTTCTTTGTAAGCCAGTGCATAGGCTTCCAGCGAACACGGGTCACTGGGTTTTGGAACGTCACGTGCCACATACGGCATCGTTATTCCTGCGGTGCCAGGGCATCAGCGGCTAAAGCGGACGATCCGCCGTTACGTTGCGACGGCACTGAAGTGCATCCCGCAACGTGCACCGCCGCACCGGCCGCGAGGCTCGCGGGTAAATCGTCTGCAGCCATTGTTGCAACTGTATTTGAAGCCGATGCGTCGGCACCGCAAGCAGGCCGCAAGCTAGGTGCAAGGTCACCGTTTGAGACCGCGAGGTCGGGTGTCGTAGTCGGTGCTGTTAAGTCCTCCACGTCGATCAGGCCCATCAACTGCGGCCGGTCCGCACTTGTATCCCCGTCGAAGACCAGCTCGTACACGAAGCGCTGACCGTTCCTGCCGTGATGCACCAACACGTATTCCAGGCTTACCAACCGTTCCAGGTGCACCCGCACCTGCGTGTCGGATAACCCTACCGCCTCGCGCAGTTCCCGGCGGGTAAAGCGCACATCCGCCGCGCGTACCCCTTCACGCTCCCGTTGCTCGTTCACGTAGTCCCGCAGCTGTTGCAGGAGTTTCCGCGTCGGCGGCGGCAGCTCGTCCAGCGAACGGCCCAGCACCTCGTGCGCAAGTCGATTGGCCAAGGCGATGTCTGCTTTCGTCACCTCAACGTAGTCGAGCACCTGGCCGTCACGTCGAACGGTTTTGAGCTCGCGCTGATACTGATGCAACAACGCAATGGCATCGATCAGGGTCAGGTACTTTTCATGATCGCGTCGGGTACGGGTGCGCCGATCCGCGAAGGCCAGTTGTTCGGCATAGGGATTCACCACGGCTAAGGGTTTGAGCAGGCGCTGCGCGTTTTGATGATCGGTGAGTAACTGTTCGGCGCTCGTGCTTTGCAGTAAGCCCACAAGCGTCCGTGATTCCCGCTGCCGTTGTTGGATCGCCGCGGTCTGTTCGCGACTTTCGTTGATCGTCAACACCACACACCGGTTCAGCAGCTCTTCATCCAGATCGATGGCCGTGGTCGTTAAGAACAGCATCACCGGGCCTTCGACGCGGTATTCCTCGGTGACCAGCTTGCCGGTCTGCGGGTCTTTACCGGTACTCGCGATGGTGAGTTCACCCTGGCTTTGCAGCAGCTTCAGTGCATACGCCGCCTGGCGCACGCCCTCTTCTTCGGCGATGCCGAGGACTTTGTGTTTGAGATTGGTCTCACCCAGATAGAACAGGCTTTGCCCCGTCATCGCCGAGTACTGCACCCGGTCCTCGACCGGGATAAACCGCAGCACCGCGTCCATCAACGCACTCTTGCCCGCCGCACTGGTGCTCTGCACGATGATGGCCAGCGGATGCGCAAGTTTCCGTGACACCGCGGCCAGGTACCCCACCAACGCATTCTCAGGTTCCCCGACCAGACCGGCCGATGCGAAGTCATCGATAATTCGGCGTGTTAGGTTCGGGTCGCGGAGTAATTCAAGCGCGCGGGCGCGTTCGTCTTCATCCAGTGTGTAGGCCGTCGGTTCGGTGGGTTTCAGAGCCTCTTGGATGGCGTTGTCCTGCAAGCCTTCCAGTTGCAACAGCAACTGGCCCAGGTCGCGCTGGATCACCGCCTCTTCCACGCCGCACTCGACAGCGGCGAGTTTGGCAAAGGCCTGGCGATGCTTGCTGCTGTACAGATCGAAGGTGTCCACGTGGACCGCTTCATCCAGCTGCAGCAGCACGTTCACCTTGAGCACCTCGTAGCTGGTGTTCTTTTGCAGACCACGTACTCGGTAACGACGCGGACCAAAGGCCAACGTCACTTCGTGCTCACTCACCTGCGGTTCAACCGCATCCACCGGCGTCGGCGGCACCGCTTGCGCGGGCAACAACTCAGAAGGGTTTTCAGCGGCTAAAGCAGGATGGTCATCCGCGTTGTTGCCGGGCTTTTCTTCTTTAGCTGCTACCGACACAGCTTCCGGTTTGTTGCTGATCGTTTCGCGTGCCGGTGCGGCACCGCCACCTAGCCATTCGGCACTGCGGATCACCACGCCCAGGCTTTTTCTGGCCGGCTGCACCTCACAGGCGTACTGGTTCGCGTCCATCCCCTTCGGGAACAGCACACGGTAGCAACCCAAGCCTTCCGCCTGCAGTTTTTTAGCCAGCTTTGCTGCGGCCTGATTGCCCGCTTTATCCCGGTCATAGGCAATGAGCACACGTTGCACGCCACAGACCTTGAACGCATCCAGGTGTTCATCCGTGAACCCACCCACGCCGAAGCTCGCCGTGACGTTTTTATAGCCTGCGGACCAGAACGTCAGCGCATCGATCAACGATTCACACAGGATGACTTCAGTTTGATCTTGCAGGCCATCGAGATTGAACACCCCGGCATGCGGGCCCGGCAGGTACAGGTGCAGCGGCGTGCCCTTGCGCAGGTTCGGCGTGATCTTGCGCCCATACAGCTCGACCACCTCGCCGGACTCGTTCAGCACCGGGATCACGAGCGAACCGTTAAAGTGCTCGTGGCCGGACGGGCGCACCACACCGAGCTCTTGCAAGCGATTTCGGATCGCCGCCCCGGCCTTCACCTGTTTGGGTGGCAACCGATAACCCAACGTGCGATTGGCAAAGCCGAGCTTGAACGTGTCGATCAGGGCCGGGTCGTCCAGGCCACGGGATTTAAGATACTTAAGTGCCTCGGGGCTTTGCTTGAGCGTGCGGTGGTAAAAATCCACCACCCGAGCCAGCAACGGTGCATCGGCCAGCTCGGCATCCAGATCGCCGGCCAGGTGCCGCTTCGTCGAGTACGTAGCGACCTTATCCTTTTTGCCCGCCGTTGGCGCAGCTAAAGCAGAACCGGCCTGCAACAGCTCAACCGCATGCCGGAACGACACGCCCTGGCTTTGCATCACCCAGTCGATGGCTGTGCCACCCGTCTGGCAGGCACCTAAGCAGTGCCAGAGGTTTTTCGCAGGCGTCACCACCAGGCTGGGCTCGTGATCGTCGTGGAACGGGCACAGCCCGATTCGATCCGCGCCGTGGGCTTTAAGCGTCACCCCGGCCGATTCGACCAGAGCCACCAGGTCCGTCGCCGCTTTCAGCCGCTCAAGCTCAGATTTTGGGATTCGTGCCATAAACCACCCCTGCCGCTAAAACCTGTCAAGACCCTAAAGCAAAAAATAACTCGGTTGCAGAGTACTCTGTTTACGAGTATTGTCAACTCCGTTCACGCAACCCGGAGATATGCTCATGGCGTCTTTACTGCACAGGATCACCGCGGTGACGCCCCAGGACGAACGTTTCTATCAGGCATTGGGACAACGCCTGGCCAGCCATCGCAAGGCTGCAGGGCTGACCCAAGTGGTACTCGCCGAACGCCTCGGCGTCTCCCAGCAGACCCTCGCCCACTACGAGGGCGGGAGGTTGAGGATTTCAGTCGCGATGCTGACCGCAGCGGCTAAAGAACTCGGCGCGGCTGTCGAGGAACTGCTCGGCCAGGCGGCTAAAAAGGGCAACGGCAAACGCGGGCCGGCGCCAAAGTTACAACGCCAGATCGATCAGATCAGGCAGTTACCGAGATCGCGGCAGCGGTTTGTGATGGATATGCTGGATACCGTCATCAGGCAGGAAAGTGGGGGGTGATTCAGCTAATTAGGATTACTCGTCGATACTCATTTCAAGTAACAACAGATACGAAGGCTCATTGATCTTAGGCACCTGAAAAGAATGTGCTTTGAGGCTCTGTATTGCAGATCTAATAATCCGCTCATTCGGAAAAAACCGGACGACAGAAATACTCTCTGCTTTACCTTCATCGCTAATGGTAAACCGAAGCAAAGCACAAAAGTACTCGTCGCCTGCTCGTACAACACTACCACCTGCTATAACTGGCGCATCTTGGATTACTAGATCGCGCGTCTTACTAACTACGCCCCACTCCGAATCCAGGACACAACAGCTCTTACCATCATGATCTAGAGGGTCTGCGTAACCGACCACCGCGAATCCGGTAGCCAAGACGAAAACAATACCCTTCAATATCATCAGCCCGTCAGCAAGCATCATTCTCAGCGAAATAGCTGCATCGCCTTGGTAATTGTTTGTATTGCCGGAATACGTTTTCATATTTTTGGACAGTTTGGATTTCATTGATTCTTGATGCATTGAAGCCTCCAACTGTCAACGGTTTAAGCACATGGCCAATTTCGTGCGCAAATTGCGTACCCAAAGTAGCGCTATTAAGACCATCTCCCGGGATACGGGTTCCCGTCGCGATGTAACTAGTTAGATCGGTTGTATAAAAAATTTGGCGGCCAACATCGTCGGTATAAAACCAAAGATCAGAATTATCGGTCAGGATCACGTCGATTTTTCCATTTGCAGCAACGTCTGCTCGAAGTTGATCACCAATCGGGGAGTCCAATACTTCCCCAAGTGCGCGTTTAGTCGCTGCTGGAAACTCCGACGATGTCTGTGAATGCAAATCACCATCGAAATGCTGGAAATGTTCATTTACATCCTGCGATAGACGGCTATCACGTGCCGCCTGAGCCCCACTCGCCACCGCCGCCGCAAACGCCGCATAGGCCGCCCCATTTGCAAACTTCCCACCCCCAAGTTTACTCGCCGTGCCACCCACCAGTGCCGTCTTCAACAAACTGCGATGTGAAAATTTCCCCGGCTTGCCACCAATCCACGGCGACAACGCCGTCCCGGCAAAGCCGCCCAAAAACCCATCCTTAAACTCACCCCCGCTGGCCGCGTTCGCCACACCCGACATCAAACCCGCCGTGGTCGACTTGGCCACCAACAGCACCGGACTCCTAAAGCTGACCGGACCCATCGAAGCTAAGGCATAGGAGGTGACCCCAGCAATAAACCCGGATGTTAGCGCATATCCTAAGTTGCCAGTTTCTTTATACGCAACGATTGCTGCTGTTATTCCCACGGCAACTGCCGCGGCTACTTTGCCGCCTATAGCATAGGCAACTATCCCCACGATTGCCGTAATAAAATGCCCGCTCGGATCCGAGTAACTCAGCGGGTTATTGCCCACATAGGCATACCGATCCCAGCCCTGGGTGCTATAAGGGAACTGCACCACCACATCCGCCGATAAGAAGCGGCCAATCAGCGGATCATAAATCCGCCCATTCATGTGAATCAGGCCCAAGCGGTCCAGATGCTCATGGTCGGTGAAGCCGCGGGCGAACCAGTCTAACGACAGGGTGTCCAAGAACGGCGGCGACACGCTGCCCGCGGCATCCCAACTTTGCGGGTCCCGGCGTTTACCCCACGGGTCATAGCTGAGGCGTTGCACGATCAGGTTATTGCCATCGGTGATGGCAGTGACCGAACCCAGATAATCGCTGTGTAAATAATCATCCCGACTGTTGCCATTGTCCCACTCGGTATGAATGGCAATACGCCGGCCCTCGGCAAAGATGTAGTGCCGAAACTCCACCGCCGTCGTGGAGTCTTTACTGATCTGCTCAAACTCCGCCCCCAGGTACAGCGTGGTGACCGACTCTGGCGTGCCGTTATCGTCATAGTCCTGCACATGACTAAACCGGCCGCGATCCGGGCCATAGCGGAACTCGCTGAGGTTGCCGTTGGTATCGGTAATGCTGGTGGGCTTGTTGTGGCCATTCCAGATCACCGTACGGCCCGCCCCGGTGAGCAGGTTGCCGTTGTTGTCGTAGCTATAGCTTTGGGTGCTGCCGCCATTGTTCACCTGGGTGACGGCATGCGGGCCGGCGTTCACACCGTATTGATAGCTGCTGACGTTGACCCCCGGGCTGACCCGCGCCATGATGCGCCCGGTGGCACTGTAGTGGTTGGTATAAACCACCGGGTTACCGCCCGTCACTGGTGCGGTGACCGTGGAGGTCTTCAGACGATAGATCGAATCGTAGGTGAACGATTCTTCCAGGGTGGTACTGGTAAAGGCATGATCGATGCGCTGGGTGAGATTGCCGGCAGCATCCCACTGATACTGCAGATACTGCACATCGCCAAAGGCTGCCTGGGATGACGTCGCGGCGGTTTGCAACATACGGCCGGTGGCGCGATCGAAGGTCCGGCTAATATCGATTCCACCGTGATTGACATGGGTCTGGGTCGCTTGGCCGGCCGCGTTGCGGGCCGTGACCACCCAATGCAGCTTGCCGGTGGCGCTTTCTTCAACCTTTAGCAGCTCACCGCTGTTGGCACTGTAGGCGTATTCGACCGAATAACGATCGCTGCCGGCAAACGTGCTGGTCGCATCGCCGCTGGTCGCCGGATAGCTGAGCTGCTGGGTGCGGCCCAAGGTGTCGTGCGCTTGACTGGTCCAGAATTCCTCGCCATCAATGGTGCGCACCAAATGCTCGAGGCGGCCGTAGCTGTCGTAGTGATATTTTTCGCGGTAATTGATGGGGCCCAGCGGCGCACCATTCTTCTCGGAATAGGGGCCGATAGCTTCAGCAAGCTTACCGATACCGGCGCCAGGACCATTGTCATACACCCAGTCAGTGCGTCGCCATAGGCCACTACAGGTGGTTTGCTCGTAGTTATCCCGACGTAGCGTCAGGCGACCCAACAAATCATACTTTTGGTAGGTTGTTGCGCCATTGCCGTCGGCCTGCAGCGTCAGCTGGCCCAAGGCGTCGTACTCATAGGCCCAGACACCGGTATTGGGATCATTCATGGTCGTCTTTTGACCACGACTGTCGTAGGTGATCTTGGTGATATTACCCTCGGCATCTTTAACCCAAGTATTGTTGCCCACGGCATCGTAATCGTAAGTCGAGACCAGTTGTTGCGTGCCCGATTGGCCATAGACTTCACCCAACTCATGCACCACACGCACGCGATCCATCACGTTGACCACACTGTTGGTGGTGCGCCCATAAGCGGTCGTGGTGGTTTCTATATGGCCGGCACCGGCGACATGACCCGCGTCGGTGATTTGGTCGTACACTGTCGTCACGGTGCGACCGCCAGGGGGGAAATTTACATCGTTGTAACCGATGGTGTTCTCTGACACATTGCAGGTTGAAGGATTAAGCGGATCCGTGGAAGGTGCCGACTCCCACTGCGCGACGACCCGATTAACTGCATCAAACTTCTTAATGTTCCAGCAAGGTGTTTCTGAACTGCGATAGGGCAATGACGTCAGATACTCTCGGCCCAGCGGATCGAATACATGGGTTACGAAGACATCGCTGCCATTGAAGCTGCGACTCTTCTCAAGCACAGTGCGGCCGAGCTTGTCGTGCTCCGCGGTGGCTCGGGCGCCGTCGTCTCTAATGGTTGTTACGCTATAGACTGCATCGCCATCCACGCAGCCAGCCCCGTTACACCAATTGTAGAAATAACTGCTGCCCGCACCGGTTTGCGGTAAGGTCTCGCGAATGACCCGGCCAAAGTTGTCATAGGCCCAGCTGGTTTCCAAATTGTTCGCGCCGATCAAGGCCGTGCGCACACCGAACTTGTGATCCCAATAGTGCGTTTCCTGGTGTTGCAGGGCGTTTTGTATGGTGCGTGGAAACTGCTTGGCGCTGTCGTAGGTTGTGGTGGTCGTGCGCGCAGGAATTTGCCGGCCTGTCACTGTTTCCGTCTCTATATTACCCACCGCATCGTAGCTATAAACAGTCTTCAACCACTTGCCCGTGGGGTTAGTTGCCGACGTCGCTGAATGCGTCGCTGGATTAGGATTCATGTAGTTGAGCGGCTCAACAGTTTCTTCCAATAGGATGCCAGTCGTCGCGTGATACGAGAAGCTCGAGACGCGAGTTAAGGAATTGGCCGTTACGGTATCTTCATACGGCGTGCGCGTGTGGGTCACCACCGTTGTTTCAAGTCGGCCAATGATCCAGTTGGCCGCATCATTTGTGAAATAGTTCTTGGTGACGGTGCTGTGTACATTGCCACCGCTACCATCGGTATTGGTGACCGTTACCTGCCAGGGGTTGCCGTAATCGTCATAGTGTTCATAAGTCGCCGTCTTGATCCGCCAGGGAACTGAGTTGTCAACGAGGGGGTTGGTGGAAAGGGGATATACCTTCTCTGTTGAGGTCATGACATAAGGGAATGTGCTAACTGCTGTTGGTGGGTCAGCGGTCGTCGTGAATTGATTCGTCGTTTCGCTGATGGTGTCACCAGGCTGAAACTGAACTAATGTGTTCGATAGTGGATCCTGAAGGCAATAGACGCTGCCCGGGTCGAGGTCGCAGAGTCCGGCATATACCGTTGCAGAAAATGGCAAGGGCGAGGCTAATTCCACTTCAACTTTTGCCGCGATTCTCGCGAGATGCACGTTGCCAATAAACGGCCATTCCTGCATGTAGCCGCTTATCGTAAAAATCTCGCTATTGGTGTTCCAGGATTGAATTTCTGAAAAGCCGACAAATCCGTAGCCCTGTCGATGCACCTTCGCGCCCTTGTATCGATACATGGTTTCTATAACGCCGCCGATACCATCATCCACGGCAAATTTCTTCACAACGGGCAGGGTGGAACCGAGATCGGCGTATGGAAAGGCTTGTGAATCGGTCTGGCCATCTAGCGTGTCATCATGATCCTCGTATACTTCGGGATCATTAAGGCTTGTATAGGCGATCTTGGTCATGGCCCCGAGACCGTCTGTCACGGTGTCAAGCAAATCTTTGGCAATACCGCGCTGGTGAAAAACCAAATAGGCTGTCAGTGCCGCGTTAGGATGAATGATATCTGGAAATCCGTCGCCACCGACATCCACAATTTGTCCCGGGTAAACGTGGGTTGCCGTTTTCCCGGTCTTAACAACACCACCGAAGCCCTCACCGTCTGAAATCAAGACATGCCACTGACCAATAGCTCGCTGAAAAGCCATATCAGTGCGGCCATCACCATCATAGTCCAGCGGCATGGCGGCGTCGGCCCGCTCGGCATTGAAGGGAAATGTTACTGTTGCGCTGACGCTATCCCAATCTAGACGAACCAGCGCATCCGGGTCGCTATCGTCGACGGTTTTGTAGGTGTAATTTTGATCTAGGGTCCTTGACCAGGTTTGCTCGTAGGTCCCGCCCTTGTTGATGTATAACTCCCAGGCGTCGGCACGCCTCAACAGCAAATCGGTAAGACCATCACCGTTGGTATCGATGGTTTGAATTCCGAAAATGTCATCACAGTTGCCGGGCGTATGTTTATAGGCTAGCGAGGGAGTCGCGGGATCAAAGGAGTAGATTTCAAGCTGGGTTACCCAGGCTGACGGAAGGCCCTCATTATCGTATGAAATATCTGTTCGACAGGCTAACAAGTCGATGATATTGTCGTTGTCGAAATGGATTGGGTGCCAGACAACGCCATCTAGTTTTGCGAAGAATGAGTGATCCAGCTGTGACCCTATATCCGGCATGTCACCTGTGATGGCCACTTGCTCCAAGCTAGTGCCATCGCTAAGATTGGCTTTAATCTTCTCGTCTTCTTGCCAAACTAAATCGTCGCGGCCGTCGCCATTCACGTCGGCGCCGATTCCATCAAGCAACGCCGGCGCAGTCATCCAGACATTTGTCGATATCTTGTCAAAACCCGCATGGCCATTACCCGCATCGAAGCCGGCTAAAATCTCCAAAGGCACCGGCGCGGTGGATTCTTGGTTTCGCTGAATAAGGTCGTGATAGCCATCGCCATTGAAATCGAGTTGAACGAATTCAGCGCCATGCACAAGATGTTCGACGACGGGTATGGTGGGCGCGCCTTGTTCACGATATGTCTTAACAATCCAAACGCTATCCTGAGGGTCCATATAGGCGACATCTAGCCGCGCATCGTTATTGACATCGAGTCGACGTAGAAATTGCCATGTAGGATCGCCCACGTTGTATTGATCCACGCCGTTGGTAAAACCTCGCGAGCCTTCCTGCCAATCAAAAGAGGTACTTTCAAGGCATTTATTGGTGGTCCGCTCACACTCAGTTACCGACTGCAATAAGCTGCGCCCAGAAATCGCCGAATAGTCATGCTCCAAGAAGTACTCACGCACCGGCTGGCCCGCGGCAAAGGTTTGAATTGACGACAAACGACGCGCCGCCAGACCCACGACTGAACCGGCCAAATAACCATGCCGCAGGTCTTCCCGATCCGCGGTTTCATACTGAAATACGACTGAGGCTACATTAGACGTAGAGCTGCCGTAGTCAACTTGCGCCGGCCAATAGGTGCTGGTGGCCTCGTCCTTGCCGTACTGAAAAGTTATCTGATTGCCGTAGCGATCTTGAATACGCTTAACGGCGTAAACTAGCGGATTGTCAGTTCCCTGCGCCGTGATAAGCCCATCATCTGCGCCGGCATACTTACCGTAGGTACGTATGTTGCCGGATTTATCCCAGACCACAAATGTCTCCGGACCGTTGCCCGAAGTGCCAGAAGCTACAATTTTTTGAAAAGACTCGACTTCGGTGCGGTATTCTGATCCCGAAAGATTCATCAGCCGCTGGCCGTCCATACAGAATTGATCATTGTCATCTAGATCAACGCCATCGGGAGTGCCACCGTCTTGCGCAATGGTTGTGCCACAACGGCCAATGGTGGATAGACCCGAGATGTACCAGCCCATGCCCAGCAGTCCGTTGCCACCGCGGCTGCTATAGGCCAGCCCGAGGCCTGGCTCCATGCCACTGACACCCGGCGGCACCGCGATGGGGATTTGATAGGTCGCAACCCCGGTGTGGTCAACGGAAAATTCTCCCGGCGTATGTCCAACGGCAGTGCCGGGCGTGTAGGCTTGCGAAGGCGGCGGGGGGTCTAGGGAAGGCTCTACCAACGGACTGGTCACAGCAACCGTTGCCGCCGCGCCGTTGGGAATGGTTGTGAGTTGGGCAATGCGGTTAGAACCACCGGCGGCGGCCGCTTGGTAGTAAATGTCCGCCGCACCGTGCTGCGGGCCTGCAAAGTTGCCAATCAGAAGCTTGCCGCCGTTGACGCTCCAATCGATACCGTTTTGATTGGCCTCCAGCCATGAGATGGTCCAACCTGCGGTGGTCCCGCTACCATCGAACATTACGATGTAGGCGGGCTCACCGGAGTTTATCGGTTGCAAAAAAATGTCGGCAAACCCATTGTCGTCGAAGTCGCCCACGTGCAGAACGTGCGTGTCGGGTGACCAATCGATGCCGCCGTCGTGGCGCGACCAATTCATGAACACTGAGTCGAACTGAACCTCGGTAGACAGTGTTGAAGTGGCCCGCACGATGCCGTATTGACCGTCATCGGTCGGGCCGCCGGGGGTCGTGCCCTGCACCAGCAAATCGTCCAAGCCGTCGCCATCAAAATCACCGGCATGCACAACGGCGTCTTCGGTCGACCAGTCGAAAGTCGCATGCGTGCCGGTCCAAGTATCGGTGACCTGACTGGGATCTTCATACACAGTCGCGGTAGAGCCAACGACGACTGCACTCTCGCCGCTGCTGCTGACGGGCTGCAGAAAGATATCGTGCAAGGAATCATTTACGTCGCCGCCGGCGCCCACGGTAAAATGCCCGACGATACCCCGGTGGCTGTTGGTGTCCCATATTTGCCCGAGATTGGGATCCGTGAAAGACCGGTCGATATCGTCGACACCCACGGCGGAATCCGCGAGCAACACATGATGGGAGCCCGGCCCATTGTTCTGCAGCACGATATCTTCGTACCAATAGTTGAGATAGCCACTACAGGTAGAAACGGTCTTGGGGTAACCGAAACTACCAACCAACGGCGTGTATTGGTCACTGTGCCACTGGATCCCCAGGTAATCCGACGCCCAAGTTTGGACGACATTGGTGGGCGCGGAGGAGCCGCCGACATTCTCTCTGAGGGCGATACCACTGTAGCGATCAGCATCGCGCGCCAGCACCAGCAGATCGTCCCAGCCATCGTCATTGAAGTCGCCAACGGATAGGGTGTGCGTCTCGGCGCTCCACTCGGCACCGAATGCGGCGTTGCTGCCAAAGGCCAATACGAAAACAGCCGCGATAAACGCGGCTGCAAAATCTTGTCGAAAAACCCATCGGGCCGGACCTTGGAAATTCGCTAAGCCGCTAACACACTCTGGTAAGCAGCGACCAAACGAAATTCGCACCTGACTAACCCCCTGTCATAAACATCAAAGCAACTTGCTTGATGAGTCGCGATCAAATCTACCTATAGTTGCGCATGTTGATCAACTCTCGTGAATAGGCATATTCACTAAGCTGAATGCAAGTGCAAATACTATTAGAAATATTTCAGCCACATACATCTGCAATGTAAACTAATCATAATTTTATAACTCGCTCCAACTTTCGTTAATAGTTGAAAGATTTGCGCAAGCGCGTCTTTTCTGGAATGCTTAATTCGTAAAACAGTCTGCAAAATTGCAGTCATATTCGGTTCTATGGTCGCCCAAACTATAGGGAGCTTTGTAAACGATGAAGGGAAAAGCACATCGGTTGCGTGGCAGGCTCGCTGCCTTGACCATTAGCGCATTCATCTCTTTGCCCGCGCTGGCGGAGCACTGCGTGTTTCAGTTGTATAGCGATTACCTCGGTTACGCGCTGAAGGCCTGCCAAACCGCTAGTAAAAGCTCAGAATGCGGAACGTGGCCCACACTCGGCCAGACCAAACGCCCAATGGCCTTTGCCGAAGACAAACAGAAGAGCCGACTGGTCATGCGCGAAGGCGATTGCCCAAGGGAACGCGTCGTCGGTGTCTGTAAGTTGCCCGAAAGCGACCTGATTTTTTACGAAGGCAAACCGGCCGATATAGAGAAAGGTTGCGGCCATATGCAGGGCGTGTGGGAGCCCAAGCAGCGGGCGCCGTGAGAACACTGCAGTCGCTGTCAATCCATCGCTGTGCGCCGGTGCTACTAGGCCTGGTGTTTATTATTGGCTGTGGTGACCGGGCAGCCGACAGCGATACCACGCGCGTGCGTTTTGGCGATCGAATATTGCAGGTCTCGCAAAACGCAAGGTATGTGCCTACCGGCGGCCTGGCGAGCGCCAGCGCTTTGAGCACCGATGCCTCAATCGACAACATCAACCTGCTCGTACCCATCGACAGGCCGCAGGATGGCGAGGAATTTGCACCAGAGCTGGCAGATCACATCCTGCTGCGGCTCACGGCCGATCCATCACAACAGATCAAGTATGAGCGGCTATCCAATGACGCCAAGGAGGCTTGGAATCTTGCTGGCCCGTATGCCGATGCACGCTTTAGATATGATCGCAACATGCGGCTTTACCGCATCGCACGGCGAGATCAATCGGGCCAATCCTGGCATTACTTTAGTGCCAAACCGACGGCCAATGGCGACTGGCGGCAAGAGTGGCGCGGGCTGTGTCGCGCGAGCTCGATTGCCGGCGCCTCGGAAGGCCTCACCAATGTAGCCTGCCAAACCATTGTGCCGTTTAGCGACGGACAGGCGCGGATAACATTTGCCGGACGGCGTATTGGTTGCTTTGGAAGCATCATGGCGCGCGTCATGGAAATCGTTGCGAACCAGCCGGTGACCTAGGTCCACCAGGAAATGCGGAAGGAAAAGACAATGAGCAAGATAGTTTGGCTAATCATCACCACAACAGCTTGCTCGCTAATTGCCATTAGCGCGCCCACACCAGCCATTGCGGCCGACAACGGTTCTTGCGTATATCGCATACACAGCAAAGTCTACGGTCGATCTTTTAAGGTTTGTCAAACGGCAACTTCCGAAAGCGCATGCGGCGTTTGGCAAACCAGTAAAGGACAATATACACGCGCGAAATCCACCGCTAAAGAAATGGCCTACGTGGCAAACCGAGTGGCATTTTCCGCGCGAGAATCCTGCGCAACGGCGAAAGCCGTCGGCGTCTGCCAGCTGCCAACCAGTATGATTTATTTCTTGGAAGGTAGCGCCACCGATTTAGCCTATGGTTGCTCGCGTATGAAGGGAAAATGGAAGCCCCTGGGGCGCGAGCAGGAGGGTGAAGAAAAATAGGCACGGAAGTCTGCATTCAAGCGGTTTCGTAACCACAAAAGATGCCTAACAATACACAGTCTGTAACTGCCGAAAATCTTGCAGCGGGCGATGGGGCTGATGGTTGGCTTGATCGTGCGGGGCGGTCAGCCCTGCACGATTTCGTCAATGGCTTGAGAAGATCTGAAGCTATCAATCAGCACACGCTCAGATCGCTCTTGACCGCCAATGCCAACACGGAGTTCGGCCTGAACCACCATTTTACGGAAGCGCTAGATTCTATTCGTCCCGTAGAAGCCTACAAGGCGCGCGTACCCTTGCAAACCTATTCAGATGTGGAGCCATTCATCGACCGCATTGCGCGGCACGAACCGAACATACTCACCGCTGAGCCCGTAGAATTCTTTGCCGGCACAGCCGGCACAACGGCCCAGCTAAAACGTATTCCACGCACAAAAGCATCACGCGAGCTGTCGATGCGCTACATCGCAATGCTGAGCCGAGGGGCCATACAACGCGAACTTCCGGGCGGGATGGCTGCCCTGCAAGGACGGGGCATTAACCTGATGAGCGGAGCCGGGAGCACGTTTAGCCGTCCCGGCGAGATTCCAACGTTCGCATCGACAAATAGTGGAATAAAGCACATCCGGCAACATATCCCGAGACTCTGGACATCACCGGCCCTTGTCTATGAGCTGACCGATATTCCGTCAGCGCTCTACCTCCACGCGCTATTTGGCTTGTACGACCCGGCTGTTTCTTATCTAAGCTCAATTTTTGCCACCCATCTGACTGTCTGGTTTGACCTGATCGAGAGAAATCTTGAGCAACTGCTTGCGGATATTTCCAGCGGTACGATTTCTAGCCGGCTTAGTCTGGATCGAACTAGCCAACGGAAGTTGGCCCAGTCTCTCAAGCCTGATCCAAATCGAGCCGAATTCATCGCTAAGGCTTTCGAAGGCGGAACGCAAGGCATCATTCCCAGGCTATGGGCCAAGTGTGAATATATATCGACAATCACGACGGGCAGTTTTTCCGCTGCTTTGCCTCGACTACGCTGGCTCACTGGAGACCGAATACCACTCTACTCAAACGCCTATTCTTCTTCAGAAGGCATCGTTGGCGTACAAATTGAAATGGACCGGGCAGACTATCTCTTGGCAAACGGCGCCGCGCACTACGAGTTTATTCCTGAGGCCGGCTTCGATGCAGCGCAACCGCCAACACTGCAAATTAAAGATTTGCAAGTCGGAGAATATTATGAGGTCGTAATCTCCACCAACTCAGGTCTATACAGATATCGACTCGGGGATGTTATTCAAGTAACCGAGTTTAGAGAAGCGACGCCGGTTTTTCGATTCTCTTACCGTCGCGGGACGGTACTTAACATGGTCGGAGAGAAGACGACAGAGGAGCATGTGCGCACTGCCGTCAGGCGCGCTTGCATGAAGCATCTGTCTAATTCGATCACTCCGCACGCTTACGCGATAGCCCCGTCAAACAACAACGGGTTCAATCAGTATGAATTTTTCTTTGAATTAGATGCAGAATCTTCAGTTGAAGATAGGCAGTTACAACGATTAGCCAGCACATTAGAACGCGAACTTTACCAAGCAAACCCTTGCTATTTAAGTATCTGCCGCCAACGAGGGCTTCTTGACCCGCTGCGCGTGACTTTCGTTCGCCCAGGCGCGCTTACGGGAATCGGGTCATGTGACTCCAACGACAGCAGAAACACTGAATTTAATCAAACCAAGCTTCCGCCTCTTCTGTGGCGCCCGCAAATGCTAGATCATGCTCGCAGCCGAGCGTGGCATAGTACTATGGCAACGGTTACGTAGAATTTTGACGCGGAATTCCACGGACAGTTAGATAATAAGTAAATTCTAGAACAAACTGTCCGGCAAGGTCTGGGGTTTCGTAGCTAAGAACCGCAGTTTCGTCCAGCTATGACGACGGCAAGCTAGTTAATCGTTACCACGGTGCCAATCAAGGCCACGCCCGCTACAAAGGCCCCAGCACCACAAACAAACTCGGTTTCGTTAGAAGTCCGGTTGTTCTTGTAATTCGATTCGATCCCGATAACCGCATTACCACCTTCCTTAATGGCTCGATCTCGCAAGGCAATCAAAGCAGACAAGAACGCCCACTCGCAGACCTTCTGATCGGATTTGCCAAACGCGTTGCTCTTCTTGTTCGTACGATACTCCCCGAATGTACGTAGGACCTCGCCGGGCGATTGCTCGCCGAAAAAGAAGCGGATCTCTGTACCCAAACGTTCTTGAAAATCTTCTGATGCAAAAGCATTTTCAATGGAATAGCTAGCCACGTCGTCTCGAGCGTGACTCACAAATGGCACGAGAATGAACCCAACCACCAACGCAACAATGATTTTCCTCATTAGATTCTCCGCTGTCCTACTTTTAAACATAAACGCCGCGCTGCTTCATTGGAACTGGCCTGCCCGAGTCCATTCGAGCAGCTACCCTAACCCCTGGCTGCATTAGTCATCGAGGTTCCTACCAGCAAGCGCCAAACCAAAGAATCCATCGGCAACTACCCAGCGACTTGCATTGCGAGCTTACCCGAAGCGTTGTCTCGGCACCGAGAAATGCCCAACACAGATACTCAATCAATACCCCGCCCTATGCCGCCCTCAAAGAACACCCTTAAGCTTATCGGCAATGGCCGCGACTTCGTCGGGCGTCGGCATACTGACCTCTTGATAAGACTCGAAGCGCTCGGGGACCTTCATGGTCGCATCGATGCCAATTTGCGATGAGGTGACGGGAAAGCCATGGTGACCTTTGGTGGCCGACGGATCCAAAAGAAACGCTTGACCGGACTCGTTGATGATCGTGTCGGTGGCCGGTTGCACCCGAGTTGCCACGGCCCACTCGATGGAGTCCATATCATAGGGATCGACGTCCGGGCCCACCACATAAACGATCTTGGCGGTACGGCCCCAGCGACCCGCCGAACCCCACACGGCATGTAAAACGTACTTGCCAAATTCGGCATGGGGCTTGCGCGCACCGTCCACGTTGAGCTGCACGATGTAGGTCATGTTTGGCGTCACCACAACATCTTGGACTTCTGGAATCTTACGCTGCAAATCGCTTAAGACTTCCGTCTCCACGGGCACCAAGGCCTGATAGTTATGGTCAAAGGGTGGAATCATTTCCATGGTGGCGTACCACAGTGGCTTCTTCCGATGTGTTATGCAGGTCACCACGAAGCGCGGGAACACTTGTACCGCATCGTAATAGCCCACGGGATTGGAATGATTACCAATGGTGGTTTCTGACTCCGGAATAAACACCCCTTCGATCACAAACTCTGCCGTGGCGGGAACTTGCAGATCGACGGTTTCACACTGCACTAACTCCACCGGCGCGCCGCGTAAACCGCCGGCAAACGAAAACTCGTCCTGACCATAGGTGATACCCGTGGCGGCGGCCATGTGAATGGCCGGATCGCATTGACAGGCAAAGGCGACTTCCAAGGGTTTACCCATGGCCGTTGCCTTTGCCAGGTGCAGACCAATATGACTCATGGGTGGATTCCAGAAACAGAACACCGATAGATGTTTCTTTTGATGTTCTTCAGGATAGGTTTCACCCATGGGATGCACTGCGTTCCAAAGCTGCGTCAGCCGATAACAGCCGACATTGCGATCACCGGTCTCCGGATCATGGGTGACACCCACGGCCCCGGTAATATAAGAAGCGGCTTCTTTGCCAAACCAAACATGTGGCAACTGCTTGTCTAGGGAAATATCGCCCTTGTCAATGATGACATCCTTGCAGGGCGCATTACTCTTATCGACAATTTTGGGCGCGACCCAGGATTTGGGATCGCCCAATACCTTGGCGTGCTTCTTTTTGCCTTCCAGCGGACTACGACAATCGATCATCATGGCCGTGCGCTCGCGCGTGCCAAAGGGATTAAAGATCACGGGGATATCCGGTGTGTTGTAGCCCTCCAGATTATTCAGGATCGCGGCCGGACCATTGTTCTGACACAACAAGCGCATCAAGGCTTGTAATTCATTATCACCATGGGCGGCTTTGATGGGGGTATCGATGGATCTGAGCTGACCGTCCTTGTCGAGAACATCCAAAAACTCACGCAAATCCTTGTAGGGCATGGGGTCGAACTCCAAATGGTCTATAAAATCGCTGCGGGCCTAATATTCTTTTACTGATGCGGGCCCTTACGCCGCACCATACCACGCTGGTCTAGCTTTTCCAGGTTACCTCTCAGCGACCACGCCCTAGCCAGGTCAATCCTAACGCTGCCCGCATGTTCATCCGCCCAGTTCCGCCGGCAACTACAAACACATGCCCCCGTCGACCTGCAGGGTGGTACCGGTAATAAAACTACTGCGATCTGAAATGAGGTAAGTGGCCGCTTCCCCCGCATCATGCTCCGGATCGCCAAAGCGGCCCACGTGATGTTTCGCCGCGTTCTTTTCTCGCACGGCCGGCATGGCTTCGTGCAGTTGAATCGCCTTTTCGGTTTCGAAGACACCAAACAGCAGGGTGTTAATCCGAATACCTTGCCGCGAATACTCCAGAGCCCCAGCCTGCGTCAGCCCCTCCACGGCTAGTTTTGACGCGATGTATGGTGCCATGCGCATACCGGTGTCACGCGTCGCGCCAGAACTGACATTAATAATGGAATAGTTATCCCCCGTCGCCGCAGCTTGCGCCAGGAATTGCTGAATCGCGAATTTCATGCCCAGGTAAGTCCCGGTGACGTTGGTACGCATCACCTGCTCAAAGCTCTCCAGCGACTCGTCGGCCAACAACTGAAAATCGCCGGGGAAAACCGCGTTGTTGATCATGGCGTCCAGACGCCCGAATCGGTCGACGACAAACTCGATGACGCTGGCATTGTCAGCTTCGCTGCAGATGTCCATGCGATAGTAGGCGGAGCGATCCGCATCGCACTGGGCCTGTTCGCGCAAGCGCGCCAGGGCCGCTTCGCCTGTGTCGCCGTTGCGACTGGTAATAATCACCGTGGCGCCATGCTTGGCCAGCCGGGTGGCCATCCCGAATCCGATCCCCATGCTGCCGCCCGTCACGATAACGACTTTCCCCGCTAGCTCTTTATCAATGGTCACGCCTGGTCCTTTGCCTTCTATTTATTCCCGCGCACAGCGAATGATCAACAACACTAAGCGCCCGGCCGCGCGCCACCATTCTGCTTCGCCTGCAACTCATCAAGCAACTTCACGGTGACAAAATTCGAGCCATTTTCCTTCGCCGCCTTCTCGGCGTTTTCGATAATCATCGGCTGCACAAAGTTGGGTGCCTTTTGCACGCGCGCCAAGGCCTCATCTTCCCATTCCAGGGTGGCCTTGGATTTCGCGTCTCGCGGCACCACCGGTTCGGACTCGCCAAAGTCCTTCGGTCGGGTGGGCTCAATCCTATCAATATCAACGAAGTTGAGGTCTTTCACCGAAGTCACGCGCGTGTCACCGGGCGGAATACAGGGCATGGCCTCGTAGGCCCAAACGCCTGGGTTTGCCTTGCGATTCGGCGAGGGGACAATGCGCACCGCCTGCTCGGGCGCGCGCAATTTCGTCCGGTCTATTTGCCAACCTTTATTGCGCATGTTCTCCATGAGGCCCCAATACGTCAACACAATCTTGTCTTCGTCATGGGTGTAAACGGCGTTTGGATTGGGGCCGACCGCCGCCACCAGGGGCCGCTGGGATTCCGCCAAGGCCTTGTCTTGGTGAACATTCTGTAGATTGCGTCGCGTGTGCTCGATGTCGAAATCTTCTTCCATGCGATAGTTGCGCAGAAACACATGGCGCATCATGGTTCGATGCTCATCGATGGGCGTGGTAAATTCGTAAAAAATGTTGAACTCGCCCGAGCCGATACCGCCGATTTCAACCTGACCTCGCAAGGTAAATCCGGGCACAAAAAACTTCATAACCGATTCGACTTTACTCCCCGCTTCCCGCATTTCCGACCAGACACCCCCACTGGGCGCAGGATTAACCTGCATGACCGACTGAAAGCCGTGGTCCGTGGCGGTGACATGATGTTCCGGCGCTTGGATGGGGTTTTCATTGCCTTGAAACAGGATGCCGTGCACCACGGGCAGATGCACATAATCCAAATTAGTAAATTTACAAGTGTGATAGTCCGCCTCCCACACTTCCTCATTGGTGGTGAAGCGCCATTGATCGTCGCCCCACTCCGGCATATCGAAAATGGGCGACGCCGCAGCGGGATCGTCACCCAGACAAACCCAAATAGCCCCGTATTTCTCCACCGTAGCGTAGGCATCGATACGCATGCCGGGCGCAACCACCTGAACTTCGTGATCCCGCCGCGAAGGCACCAAGGTGCAATCGCCCTGCCCGTTGAAACGATACCCGTGGAATGGACAAGCCAGCGTGCCATCTTTATACAGACAGCCTTCGGCTAGACTGGCGCCCCGGTGCGGGCATACATTGCTGATGCAGCGCGCTGTGCCGTCCATCTCACGAAACAACACGAAGTCGGCGCCTAGCATGCGGACTTGAATGGGCTCATTGGTCAGGTCTTTGCTAAAACCCGCGACATACCAAACATTCGTATACATGCAAAACCCCCTAAGCGATCCGGGTGACCGATCATCGATGCAACCCGCAGCTACTCTAACTCGCCTGAAACGCCGTGCGAATAGGTAATCATCCGGGTGGATTGACCACAAGCAAACGCCGGTGGCAGCTATTTCTTTTTTAAGTCAAATACTTATGCATACGCTATCGTATTCCCTAAGTTACTTCAGCTGACCACGAGGTAAACAAGCACCGGCCACCATATTGTCGTGCAGCCTTTTCTAACCCTTCTAAACCCGTTCTAAGCAGGCATCTTCATCAACTCAGACACTTCCAAGGTTCCGCCCAGCTCAAGAAACGGGCAGGCCTTGGCGATGGCTAGTGCGGCGTCCATGGAATCGACCTCAATGACAGTGAAACCCGACATTGAGCTTGTGCCACCTGGCGTGACAGAACCGTCAGCTGCGATGGTTTTGGTATCTTTCAGCGGATTAGCCGGACTCACGGCTGCATCGCCCAAGGACGCCAACCAGCTACGATAGTCGGCCATGTGCTGCTCACCCTCTTCGGGACTGGCCGGCCGACTGCCCCCCAAATAGGTAATCATGAATTGGGGCATGGAGCCCTCCTTTGTTGCGGTAACGGTAAACTTCCCCGGCCACTCAAACTAGCGGACCTACGCTGACTTTGCGAATCGCACGATCAATCATCTTCTCGATAAAGATAGCGATACCATTGGCGAAAAAGTTTACTCTGACGGGGAAGTAATAGTCTTGATCCAGCCAACCCGATTCTCGCCAATGAGCCCAGTCATAGGGTGAGTCATGTTCCGTGCGTGTCACCACGGCCCGCCACACCCTAAAATTTATCAATTCAGTAATACCCGGTTTCGGCGTGACTCTCGATTCAATCTCGGTGGCTAAACGTAAGGCCAATTTCTGGGTTGCGCCCGCGAGTTTCGCCTGATACTTGGGCTCCTCGAACAAGCCGGCATGCGTACCCAACTGCCCGACGACATGAAAACCCCAGTTCGCGACGGTCTTGCGCAGATACTTCAGAACGCTCTTTTGCCCGGCACCCGCCGCCGTGGTGACAACGATCGCTTTCTTCCCGAAGAGTGATGGTCTATGCATCTGATAGACCAGCAAATCTAGGAAGTTTTTCATGAGCGTTGACACGTTAAAGCAATGCACGGGCGATGCGAACACAACAGCATCAGCAGCCTCCATGGCGCTGACCAGAGCCGACACTTCTGTATTAAACGGGCACCGTTGTTCACCGAACTTAATGCAAGTTAGATAGCCCTGACAACGTGGCAAATTGATATCTTCAAGAAAGAGATACTCAAACTCGATATCAGCAATCTGCCGCAGGCTTCGCTCTAGCGCAACGACCGAACGCATGGTATAGCCCTGATCCTTCGTCGGCGTTCCAACAATCGCCAAAATTCTCATATGTTTATTGATACCCATATTTCGAAGTACGTTCGCGCTCACTTATTAGATTACTAGAAACCTCTACCGCTATCGCATCAGAGACATAAGCGCCCCTCCAGAACGGTTGACCAAGCCGAGACTATTGGGCATTTCAAATTGAGCCGTCTAAAAACGAACAGTAAACCAGTGTACAACAATACCCTCTTTTCAATAGCTTGCTGGCAGTCTAATATTTCTCCCAACTTTCTATTTTGCCGGGCACCTTCGTGAATAGCGGATGAACAGCGAGGGACTTTTCTTTGCGAAATTTCTCATACACGACCGGTTCGCGCTGGGACAATTTTTTTAGCAAATGACTCCGTTCGTAAGCGACCTGTTGATTCGTCACGGGTATTTTTCGCTGGAGTCGACGCCGGACTATCTTGTCACGATTAAATTGATACCCCCTGACATCCGCCTCATCAGCCACATGACGCAAGTACGTTGCGATGGCACCCTGTTGATTACCGGTGTTTCTAAATCGTTCAAGCTGCGGATGATTCTTATAACCAACCGTCGAACCAAGCAAGACTTTTTGCGCTAACAACGCTTCTCGCCACAGTGCCACTAGGCCCTTCGCATCAAGATACTTCGGATGTATTGACCACAGTCTCATAATCGCACTAAAACCACAGGCTGCCGATAAAGACAGCATGACCGAAACGGATTGGTTAGTGAAAGGGTAATCCAAAGCACAACCCGAGGCACGAAAAAACTTCCAACGGATTTTTTTCCAAACTGCAAGCTCGTTTGGAATTTCAAGGCGCGTCACGGGTGACATCGACTTCTTCCGGCAGAGCTACTTACCGTGGCGAACAAAAGAATGATGCCGACATGTCTTAGCATGGTAGCCATGCTGCTTTGACTAGTGGCGCTGAACAAGGCTGTTTTCATGGCGCCGATCACGAACGCCAGCTATCCCCATCCCGCCAATAGCGCTAGCTACGGCGCAATAGGCGCCTATGCGATACCATCGGTCTGCTAGATCATACTATCGCGCTCACCCAACAACCAGCGAGCGACATCGGTGTAATCAAAAACTAAAGACACTGCCAGTGTCGCGGCAAACATCCACATGACCAGACGGCAGGCTAGCGGCATTTCGCCATTCTTTGCGCGGAGAAAGAGGTAGATAAACAGCGGTGTCCAAAGAATGACATGGACGATGCCCATCAACCGGACGTAGCCCATGACCTCATAAATCCAGCCCATGCCAATGAACATCGCGAGATTTGTCAGAAATACGATCAAGGCGTCAAGACGCGTACGCTTAGAAAAAACCAACACCAGCGGTGTGATGGCAATCGCAAAAGCCATCCAGTAAAGCCAGGCTGTCATCCAGCCGGTGGCAAGCGTAAACATTGCTTCGTTAAAAGGTATTTGATTTTCCATACTAGCTACCTCTGCTCTACTAGCTCTTTACGGACTGACCTGTCGTCCATAAGGCTAGCCATTTTGGTCGCATGCTCGGGTGCCGGAATGCTGAATTGGCTTGATTAAATACACGCTGCCGGCTATGCGCCATCGTAGTAGGATCTATACGCTTCATCAAAATCTGCACAATCTATTTGCGCGGGAGTACTCAGCTCCAAACTGTCCACAACATCGGCAAGGCGTTCTCGTAATATCCTGAGCCGCTGAAAAACGTCCCCGTCTATCTCGTTCACTTGGTCATAGTAACGTAAGCCGGAATCCGTAAGTTCGTAATCCCCGTTCCGCTCCGCAATTAAACTTGCCGACAGCAATATACTGAGTTCGCGCTCCAATTCTTCATGAGTTGGTGCGCTCCTGTTGATCGCGTCTTCGGCTGCAAAAATCCCCCGAAGATTTGCGGTGCCATCATGCGTGCAACAGTACGCAATGGTGTACAAACGCAGGGATGTATCTACGCGCAATTCGGGCATATCAACCTCAATTTTGCCGCGGCACACCAAGCCGCGGAAAGCCAAACCACACGAAGCTCAGCGCCAAAGGATCGCAGGGAGCGGCAGCCTGCTTTGGGTATTGATGAGGCTCCTGATTAGTTAGCTCCGCGTGTCCAGCACCCCGTAGAAATTATCATGATGCTCGCATCACTTTGTTAGTCGGCATCAACATTTTTTCTTCTGCATCCTTCTGGCGGTAACATCGACGCTATAGCAGCCAAATGTTCGTGGTCGGTTCCACAGCAACCTCCTACCACGAGTAAGTCGTACCTTTCATACATCTGTGCCACCTGGTCACGGAGTATATCCAAATCACCACGGTCAAGCTCTGTGCTATTGTCCAGTTCCTCATGGCTCTTTTCTGACGCATTCGCACGGAAACCGCGAAACCGGGATAGCCATGGTTCATCTCCGTTTCGCGCGGCTTCGAGCGTGGGTAGCAAGTGGTTCGGGTGGGCACAGTTGACCATATAGTAAATCGGCGTCTCGCCTGTCGCATCGTCAACCACCTGGATAAATGTGCCGAGATATGTGCCATCGGGCAGGCGGCCATCAGTTTCCACTGTCGGTGAAACAATAATTGGCAATCCGCATTCCGCGGCAGACTGGACGATGCCAATGGATTCCTCAGCCGTTGTCATTGTTAATGCGCAAACAAGATCAACTTCGGTTTTAGCTAGTGCTGCAATCTGCCGACGGTGATATTTGCGAGCAATCTCTGCCGTCATCGCCAAGTCATCTACTTTGTATCCATCACCCCGTGGCCCTACATCCGCGACGATAAGAACCGGGAAACTTTCCTCGTCGTAACCGTTAAGCTGGCGCCAGCGATCTACGAACCCGCGAGTCTTTAATACGGCCCGTTCGTTTATTGGACTAAGCTGATCTCGCTCAATACCTAACTCGGCAATGAAGTCTGGCTGAGCTCGCCAAACAAGGGCATCAAGCATCAAACCGCATCTACTGTTCGCGGCGATATTGAGAATTGGGTCTATATAGTTCCTCTCCAATTCTGCCCACGCATCGTCGTCTTCGTGAACAGCGAAGGCACAAAATTCCGGAAGCTCAAAACCCTGCTGAAAAACCAGGTACGTTTCAGTTCCGGCACTAGTTAAGAACACCCGCTCATTCAATAGTTTTTGGATTCGTACGGTCATTGCACTATTTGGTACCTTAATTTGTGCCGCCTAACGCCCGAATCAATGGCCGACGCAGAGCGGCGTGGCCTTTACGAAGGCAAAGGGCGTGACACTTAAGGAGTCCATTGCTTTCGCTGTCTATGTTGCTATTTGCGTCCTCGCCAATAGCCTGGCCGTCGGCGACGATGGCCAATGGCTATGACTACAATCTCTTCGTCGCCCACGTGATAATAAACTCGAAATGGAAAGCGAGCGACAGATCGAACCCTAATATCTTCGCGTTCGGTGCGTGCGGCTAGCGGGAGTTCGCGGATGCGTGCAAAAGCACGACGGACTTCGGCGATGAGGGCAAGGCCTAAGCCGCTGCTCTGCTCTTCGTAGTTGGATGCTGCGGCTCGCAATTCCTCCTCGGCCTCTGGGAGGATGCGCAGTGTCGTCACTTCAGATCTTGTTCGATATCTGACAAGGTAGCATCGGCTGCTCGCGCATTGGACTTGCCTGTGGAATAGTCGGACAGTCGCCGCTCAGCTTCGTCGAGCCATAGCTCGGAGACGTCTTCGTCTTTTCCGGGATCGAGGCTCTCGATAAGAGCAAGGGCAATCCTGGCACGATCGCGGTGCGGGAGCTGAAAAACTTTGTCCTCAATGTTGGGATCGCTCGATTTCATAAATTCACCTTAGAGCGTCGAAGCATGGCCGTCAATGCTGAATTCCACGGGCCTGCGGAACAAATAGCAACATAACGCCGCAAACAGGGGGGCGGCGACAGCCACGTCCAGCGACCAACGGGAGTGGCCTGATTTACCTGGTTATGCGGCCCGCACGATCGCCGCTTGTGTTTCTTTAGATAAATTGGCATCAACGAAGATTGATGATGGAAAAAGATAGTCTTCCCCGGATTCATCGATTACGCGAAGCATGTTCAATGCTTCAGCTTCGGAGTCTGCCAGCGCTTCATAAATCTTGCGATTTTCTAGTGCCGCAGGGTATGCCGAATTATCGATACAAATTACAAATTTAGAATCTTTCATTGCTTAGTCTATAAAGTACTTTATCTTGTACTCCAGCATGGAAAAAGCTTACTGCATTCTACGGGCTAGAAGAATGCCCGTGGACCACGGCCAATAGACGGTTTCAAAATTTGAGTGAGAATTAACCGCCTCGATAAATGCCGGAACTTTAGGCGCATGACCTTCGGGCCAACTTTCCTGCGGGAGCAAATCATCGCCGACATAGACTCCACCGACTCGAATTAGCCCCAACGCCTGATCCAGGTGGCTAAACTTCCCTGGCCATGCGTCAGCAAACAACAAGTCAACACTGCATTTCGGTTGTTTGAGTAAATAGGCCTCAGCGTCCTCGCAGACCAATTTAAGACGAGCGTCCTTACCCAAATGTGAAATCGCGACGGATTGTGCTTCCGGGTCTATGTCCACTGACTCAAACGTCGAATCATTATCCATACCGTCCAGAAGCCAGCACGTTGCGATGCCCGTACCCGTGCCCAGCTCAACAATGTGGCCGTCAGGCGTCTCTTTGGCAAGTTGACGAAGCAATGCACCGGTTTCATGTACCGATGCCATTTGAAAACCGAGTTGTTCTGTTTCAAGCTCAATTGCAGTCAGTTGCTGCGGTAGCCCGCTTGGTAGTCTGTAGCGATCAGGGAACATAACGCCCGCAACAGCGGCGCCGCGCACCTGGCGTGCCAGTTGCCGCCGCCGGCCCTGCAGGTAGCGTGCAAGGCGCGGTAGGCGTTCGTTGCTTGCCCTTGTTAGGCTGCCGATTTTTTCTTGACAACAACATCAACGTCGCAATCCAAAATGTGCAGAAGAGCTACTAGTTGAGACATCGATTTGCTCGTATTCGAAGGGTCTAGCAAACGATAGAGCTGTGGAACAGACGTCTTGAGCTGCTTAGCCATTTGTCTGCGGCTGAGATCGCTGCTCTCTATGCATTTCTGTGCCTCTAAAGAGAGTTTATAGGTAAGGAGATTAGCCAAATATTTTGGATCCTCGTTGTACTCCAATACCTGCTCAATGTGCACCGAACCCTCGGCCCCAGATTCGAGGATGTAGGTAAACGCCTCCTTTCCCAGCTCTCGATCGACCCAGACTTCTCGAATACGATTGTCTGCCGTTGGTTTAGGATTAGCTTTTGAATAAGGGAACGAATACTCAGCGCCCGAGTAGGTAACGACCGAGAACTCATTCTTTCTGGTATTTGATTTGACGCTACGGATTTTCATAGCTCACCTTCGCTGTCTAGTTCCTCAATGATCTGCAATAACCTTCGATTAACTTTACCCTCCATAGGTTGCCAGTTTTCCAGGTCCCATTTAACGACAAGTTTGCCATCGCGATACACGTGGACATGGCGCGGGGAATGGTCACCTTTCCAGGTGAGGAAGATATAGTTTCCTCGACGGACTTTGCCCATTAGCTAAATGTTACCACTGATGGTAACACTTCGCAAGGGCTGAGGCAGCCTAACGCCTCAAAAAGGGGCGCAGGTTAGTGCGTCCCAGCAGCCGTATGCTACGCCTGGTTAGCAGGCGTTATCACGTAGTTTCTGCTGTTTTTGGGACGAGCCACCAAAGAACGGCAGCCACGACAAGTAAGGCCGGGACATCACCAATTAAATTAGCGCGCTCCGATTCGTCGACGATGCCTTGGATCAGCATGATGACGGCGTGGATAAGACTCGACCAAATCGTGAACCAAATGAGACTAAGATTGGCGAGCGGATCTTTCGCGGCTCTAATAAGGAATATGCCCAAAGTAGCGTACACGCCCATTATCATCTGCTCGTATTCGTGCTGACGCGGCGTCCAGCTCCAACCGTCTGGCCAAATTTGCATCATCGCGAAAATACCGACAATGAAGATTACGCCGACAACGTTTAGGGCGACCCGCAGATATCGAAGTCTTTCGTCTATGTTCATGGGACTCTCCAAGCTCAGCGCCTGCTAACGCCTTGGGCAGGGGCGGCCCGTAAGGGACGTCCCGTTTGCGAAGCAAACATATTGCCCCAACTTGTTATATGCATAAATAGTCACTTTTGCAGGTGAGGATTATGCTGCGCCCAACCTACAGGCTCATCCACTTGCTCTAGCCCTAACCCCTCTCTCAGATCACTTCTAAGTGAGAGCAAAAGTGGGTCTATGAGCGCCTTCTCATTTGGGCGCCTTAGTATCTCAATAATTTTATTAGCTTCTTGAATTTGTTCAGAACTACCAAGTATCTGAATCCAACTGTTAGCTTTTCTCAAATGTTCTACGGCTACATTTAGGTCGGGATTATTAGAGGCCAACAGTAAATGCCTAAAAGCTTGATGCAGATACTCAATTTTTAATTTCCGTCGCTGCTCCGCAATCTGTCTCGAAACTGCAAGCTGGTGAGATTGCCTTGCGACAAGGATTGCTGCGACTGATGGAATTACTATTTTCCAGAAGTCGACGGAAGAAAGAATTTCGATTGCTACATCAAAAATATACCGTGCTCGTGCATATAACAGCTGATTAATGGGAAGAGTTTTGTTCTCTTCTTTTGTTTTCGGTTCATATAGGATGTTTTAGTCCTAAAATTCTTCCCAGTCAACAACTTATCGAGTCCCATGTTTTCCGCCGTGTTGAAATAGCGAGCCGGACTTATGTGACGGCTTATGTTCTCGCTTAGTGAACTCCTGCTTGAGATGACCTAACTCGCGTAAACGTCTAGAAAAATGCAGATTGACGTGCTAGGCGTCTTTTTCATGGTCTAGCTGAATTTTCCGATTCCCGCCTGGTCGTTAACACGATTGCCTGGCTTGATCCTACGGAATTTGCCGAGTAACAAGCTTGGCCAAGCGGTCGGTTGGTGACTAAGCGGGAAATTTTTGCTGCAGTTCATTGGCCCATTGGTTAGGCTTGCACCATGTTGCGCAAACCCCTACTCGGCTTGGTCGTGCTGGCCGTGGCGTTGTTAGGCCAACCGCTGGCGCGGACGATCAATCGGCTCATCTTGAGTGGCCTTGGCGAGTGGGCGTTTTGGGGCTTTGTGGCCATGGGTTTATCGGGCATCGTCTTGGTGGCCGGCTTTCTCAATCGAAGGGAAGTACCCGCCTGCCTGGCCGGCTATGCCGGCGGGATGCTGATCTGGCATGGCTTGTCCGAAGGCTGCCTGCGTTGGTTCGCCAGCCGTTTTGAGATTCCCAGTGTTGACTATGGCGGCTTCCCTTTGAACGGGCGTTACGCCTTACTCATGTCGACGGCCACGATCATGCTGGGCCTGTTCTTTGTTTACGGCATGCTCAACCGCGAAACTCGCTGTAATTTCATGCGCTGGATTCTACGCCGCCTGCATTGGTCACCAGGCAGTCCAACACCGGGCTATCGGCGCAGCTACGCCCGGATTACCGCCATGGAAACGATTTTTGTTCAGTGGCTAATTTTCTTGTTGTTCTTGTATCTCGGCGGCAGCATCGGTAACAGCTTTTACTTAGCCATGCTAGCTTGGGCGGTCTACTTGCTGTGGCAGCTAGTCCGTATTCCGCGCATGGGGCTCGCCTTTCGCTACGCCATCCCGGTGGCCATTATTTTTTTCTCCTTGGCCGAGGTCGGCGCATTCTTTGGCGTCTATCCTGAATATTGGAAAAGCCTTACCGACTACCCCTGGACCAACCTCGCAACGGCGCTGTTGTTTGGTGCCGGCAGTTGGATCATGCTGCGCAACGCGAGCCCTGAGCAATCTGCTTAGTCTTTTGCCGCGAGTAACAATTTTCTAGATCGCCGACGCAAACGAATCATCCACCGCAGCCAAGCGCTGCACGTTAAGCAAAGACCAAGCGAACGCGACCCCGTCTTCTCGTGAAGGAATCGCCGGTCCTTGAGTACACCAAAAAATAGAAGTGGTTGTCAGAACCGCGACGAGCCGGCCGACCAAGAAACCGCTCGATTAAACAACAAACTCCGGCGCCGGGTCGCGGAGATTGTAATGCGAGCTCATGACATAGCCATAGGCACCACAGGTTGCAATGAGCAACACATCGCCTTCATGGCAAACCGGCAACAAGCGATCATTCCCCAAACGGTCGCCCGTTTCGCAATTGGGGCCGACAATATTGACCAGCTGCGTTGCGGCTTCATCCAATCGACTTAAGTTCACAATCTCGTGGTAGGCACCATAAAGTGCGGGACGAATCAAAGAATTCATGCCCGTACTCACACCAACATATTGCACGTCACCTTTGCCCTTCACTTGGGTCACGGTTGCCAGGAGTACGCCCGCTTCGGCTGCCACATACCGGCCCGGCTCTAGCCACAGCTCGTAGTCGGGTACGGCGGCGCGAACGCTGGTGAGGCTGGCATCCAGGGCGGCCATGTCAAGCGCCTGCTGTCCCGGCTTTTCGGGCACGCCCAAGCCACCGCCAATGTCTAAGTAGCGCACGGCGGGGAAACCGGCGGCTAAATCCGCCAAGGTCGCGGCGACTTCTTCCCAGTTATCGGCTCGCAGAATGCCGCTACCGGTGTGGGCATGCAGACCGACCACGCGCGCACCGCAGGCGGCAACCAACTCGCGAGCTTCATCCAATTCGAACAAAGGAATGCCAAACTTTGATTGGCTACCCGCCGTGCGCACATGTTCGTGATGACCTCGCCCCTGCCCGGTATCCAAGCGCAAGATAATGTCTTGGCCCGCGAAGGCGTCACCCCAATGCCGCAGGGGATGCAAATTGTCCAAGGTTACCCACACGCCTTTTTCCAGGCCGAACTCGTATTCTTCGCGCGGCGCAAAATTAGGCGTGAACAGTATGCGTTCGCCCTCTAAATCGGGAAATACCGCCAGCACCCGGGCAATCTCTCCCGGCGAAACGCACTCAAAATTCACCCCGGCTTCGCCCACGGTGCGCAATACGTCCCGGTTGCTATTGGCCTTTATGGCGAAAAATACCCGGTCGACGTTGTTAAGACTCGTGAGACGCTCGCAGGCGCCGCGCACCGAAGCTTGGTCGTAGACGTAAGCCGAGGGCGCTGCAGCCGCAATCTCGATGAGCTGCGCGCGTTTTTCCCGCCACCAAGCTGCTGCGGTGCTGGCTGCGGGCAAGTCATCGGATTGCAGCGCTTGCCAGCTGGGACCAAAAATTTCATCCGTGGGTCCGGGGCGCACCAAAGTCTCGTGCAATTGCTGCACGAGGCGATGAGATTGACCCTCGGCCACCACAAAACTCAAATTCAGATCACTGGCGGCTTGGCTGACCAAATGAATTTGGTGTTCGGCAAAAGCCTCCAAAGCCGGACCAATTTCGTGCAGGCTGGCGCGAATTTTGCGGCCGACCAAACTCACGACTTCGGCATCGGTAATGATTCGCACGCGACAGAGTTTTTCTAGACGCCCCCGCAGGCGATCTAGTGTCAGTTGATCCACGGGTTGTAGACCCGTATCCAAGGTCACCGTGACATTACTTTCCGCGGTGGACACCAAATCCACCGACAATCCTAAATCGCTAAAGCAGCGAAACGCATCGGCCAAGAAGCCCACTTCATGCCACATGCCCACGGTTTCCATGGAGATCACGGTGATCTGCTGTCGCGTGGACAAGGCGGTCACCCGGGGCACGTCGCTGCCCACATCGTCGCTGATTAGCGTGCCACTGAGTTCCGGCCGGGCGCTCCATAAAACCTTGAGGGGAATGCCATAGATCCGCACCGGACGTATGCAGCGCGGGTGCAAGACCGAGCCACCGGTGGAGGCAATCTCCTGCGCTTCTTCATAACTGAGCCGTCGCAGCTGACGAGCGCCGGGGACGATGCGCGGATTCGCACTGAACAGGCCCGGCACATCGGTCCAAATTTCCAGGCCCGTGGCGGCCAGCTTCGCCGCGAAGTAAGCCGCTGATGTGTCAGACCCGCCCCGCCCTAAGAGCACGCCCTCGCCCTGGAGATTGCGTGCAATGAAACCTTGGGTAATCAACACGCCAGCCTGCCGATTAAAGTCGGCAATCAAGCGGGCATCGGGCGCGAAATCGCAGCTGGCGGACAAATAGCGGGCCTGTTCGTTGTCTTCGCTGCGCTCCTCACTCACCAAGACTTCTCGAGCGTCGATCCAGGTCGCCGCGATGCCTCGGTCTTGCAAATAAGCAGCCCCCAAACGCGTGGCCATCAGCTCACCCAAGGCCATCACGCGCGCCTGCACCCGCGGACTGGCTTCGCGCACCAGGCGCACACCGGCCAATAACTGTTCTAGCTCGGCGAAGTACGGCGCCAGCAAAGTCTGTCCGTCTAAACCCAGATCCGCCGCCAGCCCTTCGTGGCCCGCGACGATTGCTTCGCGCTGACCATCACCGTCACCACTCGCCGTCGCGCGCAACGCGGCTTCCAATTGGTTGGACATGCCCGCCAATGCCGAATGCACGACCAACACGCGCAAACCGGCATCCAAGCGCTGCTGGATTAGGTCGCCGATGGTCTGCCACCGAGCCGCAGTCGATACGCTGGTGCCGCCGAATTTTAGGACGACCCAGGCAGGCGCGCTGGCGGCGCTTTGATCAGTCTTATCGTTCATGATTGCGAGACCCTCGCGGGCCGTGCTTAAAGCTATGGGCTGTTGAACTAGGCTTGGGTGGTCACGGCGCCTTCCGAGGCCGAACTCACCAACTTCGCATATTTGCGCAGAATTCCCGCGCCGGCTTTATCGGCCGGCGGTTTCCAAGCCGCGCGACGTTTTTCAAGTTCCGCATCGCTCACGCCCAAATCGATACGCCGTTGCTGTGCATCAATGGTAATCGGGTCACCATCGCGCACCAGACCAATGGGACCGCCAACAGCGGCTTCCGGTGTGACATGACCCACGACAAATCCGTGGCTACCGCCCGAGAAGCGTCCGTCGGTAATCAAGGCAACGGAATCGCCCAAACCTTTGCCCATGATGGCGCCCGTCGGGCTCAACATTTCGCGCATGCCCGGGCCGCCCCTTGGACCTTCTTGGCGAATCACCAATACATCCCCCGCTACCACGGTGCCATCCATGATCGCGGCCAATGAATCTTCCTCAGACTCAAAGACGCGCGCCTGACCGGAAAAACGCAAACCTTCCTTACCGGAAATTTTTGCCACTGCACCGTCCGGCGCCAAGTTACCGTACAGCACCACTAAGTGACTATCCGGCTTAATGGGGTTATCGAATCCGCGGACGACATCTTGGTCCTCGGGATAAGCCGTGACTGACGCAAGATTCTCGGCCAAAGTTTTGCCCGTTACCGTTAAACAATCACCGTGTAACAGGCCCGCATCCAACAGCATTTTCATCAGCGGCTGCAAGCCACCGATATCGATGAGTTCAGACATGGCGTATTGACCGCTGGGCCGCAGATCCGCCAAGACCGGCACCCGCGCGCCAATGCGCGTGAAATCATCCAAGCTCAGCACAATATTGGCCTCGTGGGCCATGGCCAACAAATGCAACACGGCATTGGTGGAACCACCCAAGGCAATCACCACGGTAATCGCGTTTTCAAAGGCCTCGCGCGACAAGATATCGGCCGGCGTAATGCCGCGCCGGATGAGTTCCATCACCGCCGCGCCGGCATTGCGGCAGTCCAAACGTTTGTGATCAGAAATGGCCTCTTGCGCGCTGCTGTCGGGCAAGCTCAAACCCAAAGCCTCAATGGCCGAAGCCATGGTGTTAGCCGTGTACATACCACCGCACGAGCCGGGCCCGGGAATCGCGGTGCGCTCAACCTCCAACAGCAATTCATCAGACACACTGCCGCCCGCCGCGCCGCCGACGGCTTCGAACACCGACACGATATCGCGGCGCTTGGCGCCCGGCTGAATGGTGCCGCCGTAAACAAAAACCGACGGGCGATTCATACGCGCCATGGCCATGACACAGGCTGGCATGTTCTTGTCGCAACCGCCAATGGCGACGAAACCATCGAAGCCTTCCGCGGCCACCACGGTTTCGATGGAATCGGCAATGACTTCGCGGGACACCAAGGAATAGCGCATGCCTGGCGTGCCCATCGAAATGCCATCGGACACCGTGATGGTGTTGAATAACAACGCCTTGCCACCGGCATCATCGGCACCGGCGGCCGCCTCGCGCGCCAACTCATCAATGTGCATATTGCAGGGCGTGACCATGCTCCAAGTGGACGCGATGCCAATCTGACTTTTCTTAAAGTCGGCATCGGTAAAACCCACGGCGCGCAGCATGGCGCGGCTGGGTGCTTGGGCCACCCCATCCACGACGATGCTGGAATATCGACGATTGTTGTCGGAGCCGCTCGGGCCCTTGGAATTATCTTTGCTCATCGGAGCCGTCCCCAATCACGCTAGGGGCGGCATTCTACACGCGCCTCGGGCGCCTGCCGACCGTCAAGACCAGGATTTATGCGTCGTCGTCAAGAATAACGATGAGGGTTTCGGGTCGCCGCATGGGATAGGCCTCCGTCAAAGACTGCAACAACAGCTCCACGTCTTCCACGTACTCCACCAAACCATCGTTGACCAAAGGCCAAAATATCTCGTAGCGTGTATCGCCCGCCGGAATTTCGAAGGGGTCGGTAATGCCCACGGGCGCGAAATCCTTACCCGCGTTGGCGGAGCCGCCCAAGATCTGCAGCTTCAGGCGGATTCCACGGTGACCCGCTGGGGCCCGCACCAGCAAGCGAATAAAGCCGTCGGATTCGGTGACTTGATAATTATCCGAGGCAAAGCCGAGGGGCCCGCCGCGGGGTGCGTCTGCGGCCGACACGGACTCGACGCCGACCGCCGGACCATCAGCTTCCACGTCTGCTGCGCCGGGGATGGGCTCCGTCGGCGCGATGGGCAATAGGTTTTTATTTCCGGCCCGCTCGCCGGATACATCGACGCCCCCACCCTCGGCCGCTGGTCCCGGAGACGATATCTGCGAATTGTCATTACCCGGCGCTGATGGATTCGCCGGTGAACGGCTGGCGCCGTCAGCTTCGACGGCGATACTGGCTGCACCGATGCTGCCCGGAAGCTCGTCTGTCATGACATCGCTATCCACTGCCGAGCCGGCCCCAATACTGCTGCTGTCGGCCATGCTGGGATCGCCGGGCACGGCTGTAGCATCCGCACTAACACTATCGCCAGGAATTGCCACAGAAACGGGCGAAGCCGAATCAGCCGATGATGACTCGTTCACGCTTGAGGGCTGGGTACCGGACGTTTCGCCATCACCGGCGGAAACAGCGCGCGGTGATTCTGGCGCGACCGGATCGTTGCGACCAACAGCAGATTGATCTTGCGACCGCAAGCTATCCAAGCCCGGAGACCCCAGCAAAAAGTAAATCCCAGCAGCAACCAGGCCAGCTGCGGCCACGGCCAGCCACCCCCAAGGCTTCTTGGGTTTTGCGGCGCGCGGCTCTTCGGGCACGCGCGGCGGACGCAACAAGGTCTCCACCAACGCGGCCATCGAAACTTTGCGATCGTTGCGCCGAAATGCCAAGGCCGTGCGCAACAGCGCCCATTGCCCATCGTCCAAACCCGGCGCGCGACTGAGCGGCTCGTCCCGCGCCTCGGCGTCCAAGGCGTTGAATTGGCCATAGGGCCGCCGGCCGCAAGCCAAGCGATAAATCAAACAAGCGAATGAAAAAAGATCATCGCTGACCGTGGCGCGACCCCCGGATAAGCGTTCACAACTAGCGTACTCCGGCGTGATCATCTGATCGAGGTCACCGGCGGCACCCTCCTTGGGCACCCCACTAAAATCGATGAGTTTTATTTCACCCGCGTCGGTTAAGAACACATTGGCGGGCTTTACATCTCCATGCACCACATCTCGGCCATGCGCGTAAGCCAGGGCGGAACCCAAGGCCGCGATAATTTGCCGCTGCAATTTGATTTGCACCGGCGCTGGATGAATGCGGTCGAGATGGGCCGCCAGCGACTCACCCTGCAGCCATTCCATGGTAATGAAACTGACGTCACCATGACGATCTAAATCGTGCACGCGCGCGATATTCGGATGCGTTAAGGACTGCGCGACAATGGCTTGCCGCTGCAGGCGCTGGCGCAGGGCCGGATCCGCACCCTGACCGTCGTGCAACACTTTGATAGCGAGCGCCGTGCCCGTGGAACCGGCTTCAAGACGTAACAAATCGCTGGCGCGATAGACGTCGCTTTGCGGCCCTTGCGCCACGCATTCTTCGAGCTGAAAACGCTCGCGCAGCACGGTGCCGGCGGTAATGTCGGCGGCCCGTTCCGCCACCGGCGCAGGCTGTGATTTAGCCCGCGAGGACGCTGCCAAAATGCCCGCATCCGTGGGCAGTTCTTCGGTGACCAATCGATGCAGCTCATTCTTCAGCTGCCGATAGGCTTCCATCGGCAAGCGCTGCTCCTCATAAGCCGTGTCCAACAAGACACGCAGCGGCGCCACCAGCCGCAAATCTGAGTAAACCGCCTCCGCCAGAATCTTGCTGGCCACTTCCACCCGCGCGCGCCGCGCCGCCACCGCCTCCAAGGCGACGTGCACCGAAGTCGGAATGACCGCACTGGTCTCTGGGGCAGCATAAGTGGGCGCATCAACGCCGGCGGGCGCTGTGGAGCGAGATTGGCTCACGGAAATTTCCTTATTATTGTGCCGACGCGAAGCACAAGCTTCTGCATAATTCTAACACTGCCCAGCCCCTGCTAAGCCAGCTATAAATATCAGCCGCTTGCCCCCAACAGCTTGCCTGGATTCATGATTCCCTGCGGATCCAGCGTCGCTTTAAGCTGTTGCATCAGTGCCAATTCCGCACCCCCGCGGTACCGCACCAAGTCCGCCCGCTTCAGCAGCCCAACGCCGTGCTCCGCGCTGAAGCTGCCGCCGAGTTCATCGGCAATGGCGTGTACCCTGTCACTAACGTCTTCCCAATGATCCAGAAACACCTCTGGCTTCATGCCTACGGGCTGATTCAAGTTGAAATGAATATTGCCGTCGCCCAGGTGGCCAAAGGCGACCACCTGCACGCCGGGCAGGAGTGACTGGCTGGCGGTGGTGGCTTGATCAATAAATGCCGGAACTTTGGATACCGGCACCGAAATATCGTGTTTGATCCCCGCACCGGCCAGTTTCTGCGCTTCGGAAATACTATGGCGCAAGCGCCATAATGATTCGCGCTGGCTTTCCGAGTGTGCCAAAACACCATCGCGCAGTTGCCCCGCGGCCAGTTGTTGCTCCAAGAATTTACCCAAGGCCGGCTGGGCTTGGTCGTCGGACGCATTGATCTCCATGAGCAAGTACCAGGGCCAAGCCTCATCCATGGGATCCCGCGTGTCCGCGATAGCGTGCGTCACGAACTCCATCGCTTGGCGATTGATCAATTCAATGGCCACCAGCGCGCCGCCTAGACGACGACGCGCAGCGCGGTACAAGACAATGGCGGCCGCCGGATCGTCCAGGGCCACCAATGCCGTCGCCTGCGACGCCGGGCGAGGAAATAATTTACAGGCCGCCGCGGTAATAAAACCCAGCGTGCCTTCGGCGCCAATGAACAATTGCTTGAGGTCATAGCCGGTGTTGTCCTTGCGCAAGCTGCGTAATACGTCCAAGACGCGGCCGTCGGGCAGAACCACCTCCAGCCCCAGGACTAAATCGCGCATGCTGCCAAAGCGCAACACGTTGATGCCGCCGGCGTTGGTGGAGATATTGCCACCGAGCTGGCAGCTCCCCTCCGCCGCCAAACTCAGGGGAAATAAGCGGTCGGCGTCGGCCGCCGCGGCCTGCAAATTTGCCAGCACGCAACCAGCTTGCGCGGTCAGGGTGTCGTTATCAGTATCTAACTCTAAAACCTGATTGAGACGAGCAGCACTCAGGATTATCTGTGCCTGGCTTGCGCTGGACTGCGCCATCGCGCCGCCCACGAGACCGGTATTGCCCCCCTGCGGCACGACGCCAACCTGGTGCGCCGCACATAAGCCAATCACCTCGGCCGCCTCTTGCGTGGACGCCGGCGACACCATGGCCACCGCTTGACCCTGGTACAAACCGCGCCATTCCGTCAACTGAGGCAACATAAGCTCGGTGTCGATCACCAGACCCCGGGAACCCACGATGCTCCGTAAGCCGCTGACAAAGCCACTATCGAGCCCACCGACCGAACTGTTCAAAGTTGCCTGCCTTGCGCGCCACCGGGGGCTTGATTTAACGTTCCCATCGCGCTCATGGTAAGCCGCCGGCAGCGCCGATCATAGGTCTGAAATGGACTCAGCCAGTGACCGAATTCAACACAAGCGACTCCAGTAGCAACCCGGCCGATGTGGGCTTGGGTAACACCGCACGCCTGCTGGGAATGGACGATAATTTAGACCTCAGTCAGCGCAGCAACCTCGTCGAGCTCGACCGCCAGCTGCATCAGCTTTGGGGCCTCGGTAAGAATTTCGTGCTGAGTTGGTCGCCTTGCGATGAGCATTTGTTGCTATTGGTGGTCCCTCACTACAGCATTGCGAACTACGCCGTCAGCCAAGACGAGCAGGCCCAAGCGCAAGCCGCGCATGGGCAAGAATTCATAGCCAGCCTGTTATCGGGCACTCGCCAGCTGAGCATTCAACAATTGGAACGCGCCGCGAAGTTGTTGCATGCCGAACCCACTCGCCTGCCGTTGCGCCAAGGGCTCAAGGGCACCGCAGCCGAATTGCGCGTAGTCGAAAACCTGGTACGACGCTATAGCGTCAGCTATGCGTCCGACCGCGCGGCGGCCCTATTCGACATCGTCGGCTTTAGCTTATTGAGTCCCTTTGAACAAATGACGCAGCTCAATAGCCTGTCGCATTCGCTCAATTCAGCCCATAGCAAGATGCGCGAAAGCCGCATCAGTATCGATTTTGCGCGCTCGGGCACCGGTGACGGTTACTACATTTGGAATCGGCAGCAAGGCATCGAAGCCAATACCCATTTGTACCATTTCATGCACTTAGTATTGGCCGACAACGCCATCGCTCGCCGCAAAGCTCAAGGTCGCACCGTGCCGCTGCTGCGGGCGGGTTTTCATTTGGGTAGCTGCTACGAGTTCTATCATGCGGAGGGACTGAATCCCACGCTGTATACCGATATCGTGGGCGAAGTGACCATTGAGCTAGCGCGGATGATTGAACGCGCACTGCCGGGACAAATCTTAGTGGGCGAATTCTCCGGCGCGATACCCGTTGGCAGCGATGACCCCCCAATGGAAGCAGGCTTTGGATCCATTGCCTTTGTCGATCAAGCGCAGAAGGATTTATCGCAACTCAATGGCCTTGAACTGTCCGGCGATGCCATAGAATCGATCAAGTGCTACCTCACGGGCAGAGCACAAGCCGACGGTAGTTTCAGCATCCGCAAACTGGCCATCCACGACAAACATGGTCTAACCCGCAATGCCTTTAACGCCAAGATCAACATTTACCGACGGGCGGCGGCACCCATATTGTTGGGCATCGAGGATCGCTTGTTGCGCAGGGGTAGCAGCCGCCTAAGTACGGCCGAACATTTGCCGCAGTCGGTCAGCTAATCACCGACGGCCGGCGCATAGGTCCGCAATCCGCAGGCCGACGTTTAGAAAACTGGGCAATCCGCAGGAACTAGTCGCAAATACGAGCGCAAAAAGGCGCATTGCGCGCTGAACGCGAACGAGCGGCAATGCACGGTCTCGTCCAGTCGTTTCAATCTAAATACGCCGTCAAGCTTCGCCTTGACGGCGGCCTACGTAGCCTTTGCCGAAATCAGCGAATCATAAAATGAAATTGGCCGGGTGAGGCGACGCCTCACCCGGCCAAATTTAGCTGACCTGCTTACTTAATGGTCTTTCCGGAACCAGCGCTGCTGACCACCCCTTAGGATATCTGAACAGCAACCAAAACCGGCTCGACAGAACAAACAGTAAACCAGCCTAGGCTGCTCGCTTGCGCAACCAACCCAACAAGCCCAAGGCTGAACCGAACAGCCAAGCGGCCGCGGGCACTGGCACGACATTGAATGCACCGCTACCCGCAGCAACAAAAGCGCCTTGCGTGGTAGCTTCCCAGTCACCAGGGTCAATCGTGCCCGGGCCACCGTCGGCACCCATTAGGGAACCGGGGCCTAGGTTGATCAGTGCATCCAAAACTACACCGGAAGTCAGACCTGTGGCCTGCAACGTCAGATCTCCGGACAAAATGTTACCCACATCATCAACGACGATGTCGACGTCCTGCGCGTTGCCATTCACAAACTCAAGAAATCCTCCCGTTGTAACTATTCTGATATCAACGGCACTGATTGCGGCAATGTCTGTAATTGCTCCAGCGCCGGTAACATCTAAGTCAAATGACAGGTCCAGCATGCCGCCCTCAGCCCCAAACAACCCGCACAATGCGGGCGCTGGAGGACAGAAAGTCACATCACCATCATATTGCTGAGGGACAATGGCAGACTGCGCCAAACCGCTGGCCGCAAGCAGAATAGCCGCGACCGACAAACGAAAAATACTCATGAACGATCCTCCTGATAGATCTTCTTCCACTAAACAGATCTTTTGCGTCATCAGGTGAATGCGTTTCTATCCTACCTCCAATTTACGCTGCCCGCCAGCTTTGCTGCTAAGCACCAAAAATTATGTTAAATAATATTGCACAAATCATTGAAAACGGTATGTCGCCGTGATTGCGATGGTCCGCGGCGCCTGCAAAAACGCATAGCGGCCCCGTGAATCAAAGGAGCCCACCGCCAGAGGCGTGTCGTTCGAATAACTGACGATGGTTTCATCAGTCAAGTTTTTACCCACCAACGCGACCTCCCATCGACCGTCCTCCGCGCCAATTCCCAACCTGGCGTTCAGCTTCCAGTAGGCATCTTGAACAGACGCAGGGTCCAGATTTTGCGACGTGAAATAGTCATCGGAATAGATAACATCCAAAACTCCGTGCAAAGCCAAATTCTGGGTAATTGGCCGCCACCAGTCCGCACTCAGCAGGCCAGACCACTCCGCAACATACTGATTCGTGCGACCGTCGTAATCGCAAACGGGGGCCTGTCCCAGGGACGTCAGTGGCGTCGGCGTGCCCGGTGCGATGGGCAACAATTCGCCGGTGGTATTGCTTACGAAGGCGGTGGGTATCTCACCAAACGCACATTGACCCCGTTCGAAATCATCAAACTCGAAATCAACATAGGCGACGGAATAACTAAGTTCTAGACCCTCGGTTATAAATACGCGACCATCGACTTCTACACCCTGACTAACCGCGGAAGCGGCATTGCCGACGTTAAAACCCAGCGTACCGTCAAAAATACTGACTTGGAGGTCGTCGTATTCAGTACGAAATAGCGCCAAGTTCATTTCGGCGCGGCCGTCGAACAGACTGGTTTTAAGGCCCAACTCGTGGGAGTTGGCCTCCTCTTCGGCAAACTCGAATGCGCCTCGCGGAACCACTGTAATGAGCACCGGATTCAGTGGTGGTCCATCCGAAGCATTTGATCGCGCATCAAAACCACCCGACTTGTTACCCTTGGTCCAAGTGTAATAAGCCATACCCTCGTCCCAAAAATCCCACTGGATATTAAATAGCGGTGAAAAAAAGGTTTCTGAGCGCGAACCCGAAAGTGAATGTTCTTCAGCCCTGAACAGAGCGGGAATTAAAAAATCGAGCGAGCCCTTTTTCACCGGATCTAGCGCTGACCCGTCTAGCTCGCGAAATTCCAGTGACCGCGCACCATCTTTATCGTCATCAGAGTACCTACCACCAAATGTTAGACGTAGCCGATCATCAAATATGTTTGCGGTGACTTGTGCAAACACCGACCAGGTATCGGTATCCTGCGTATAGACACGCGGCACGGTAAATGAACTGAAGGCTGCAGCGCCACCCGCAAAGGGTGTTAAAGCAACAATATCATCGAGAATTGTTGTTTCATCAATGCGGAACGCTTCGTTAAAATCAACTTCATTCTTCTGGAAAAAGGCGCCGAGGATATAGTCGAAAGTTCCACCCAATGGCGAAACAAATCGAAGCTCCTGGCTTATTTGCTCAAACTCCTCTTCGGCTGGCACCGTAAAGATATTTGCGCCGGTAAAATCGCAGTCACAAACCTCGGAAAAATCATAATCCAGATAGCCAGTTGTGGATGTCAGCGTATGCTCGCCAAAATAGAAATTCGCAGTAATCGTTACATTGTTGGTCGTGTTATCACTAAACTCCGGTCCGGAAGCCGAACGACGAAAATCGATTTGATTATCCAAAACCGTGGGCGACACACCTGGGAAACCGCTGATGATTTGACCGTAACTCTGGCCTACGAACGCGGGTAGCGTCTTCAGCAGTCCGGCAACCACGGGGGCGCCAGATACTGGTTCGTCACTGGCGATTTCGATTTGACGACCAACCACGTCGAAGGTACCGCGCTCGATCTTCAGCGTCGCGTCCCAAGCATCGCTGGGCTGAAACAGCAAAGTGCCGCGGAGGAACAGCTCTTCCCGCTGCGGCTCGTCGCGGCTCAGCGTTATATTTTCAATATAGCCATCGATTTCACGATACTGCGCTGCAATCCGGCCGCCAATGGCGTCTGTAAGCGGCCCGGAAATGACGAAAGACAATTCGCGCTCATCGTATTCAGGCTCATATAACGCAGTAACCGACGCCTCGAATTCATCGCCAGGCTTAGCCGTGATGAGACTAACGGCCCCGGCCACGCTATTTTTCCCAAACAGAATGCTCTGCGGACCCCGCAACACTTCCACTCTTTCCAGATCCAAAAACGGCGCCCTAGTCAATTGAGCGCGCCCATAGTAAATACCGTCAATAAACATACCCACTGACTGCTCAAAACCGTTGTTAATACCCGAGCCGATACCCCGTAAATAAACGTTTGTGCCAATACCCGTTTCAGACATGCTGAAATTCGGTACGTACAAAGCCAGGTCTTCGATCTTCTCGATACCCGCTTCCATGAGCTTTTCGCCGGACAAAGCGCTGACCGAAACAGGCACGTCTTGCAAGCTCTCCACTCTCTGCTGAGCAGTGACGACGATTTCTTCAAGCATGGGGTCTTGAGCCAGTGCGCATGGCGCGCCCCAAGACATGGTGACTATCAGCAACAATATGGCGCGCGATAATGGATTAGACATACAGCCCCCGGGAAGTCTCATTGGCGTACGAGCCAAGATCCTAGCATAGCTCAGGCTGGCGCAACCCATGCGCACTGGCCCGCCCACGCAACGCCTGGGCCGTCACCGACCCGCGGGTTAGATCGAATGTGCGGAAAAAAGTGATGCCTAGTCGCTCACTCGACGGCGGCCGACTCCTCGGCAAACATTTGCCAAACCGTCAAGAACAGCGCCGCGATCACCGGACCGGCCACGAAGCCGGTGATACCGAACAAGCCAAGTCCACCCAAAGTCGACAGCAGAATTAGATAATCCGGCATCTTGGTATCGCGACCCACCAGTACCGGACGCAGTAAGTTATCGACCAGACCGATTACCAGGACGCCGAACAAAACTAGAATAAGTGCCTTGATCCACGCGCCCGAAACGGCCAAAAATATTGCGGCTGGCACCCAGACTAAGCCGGCACCGACAGCGGGCAATGCCGACAGAATAATCATCACGACGCCCCAGAATACCGCGCCTTCTATACCCAGGATGGCGAATATCGCGGCACCCAGCAGCCCTTGCACCAAGCCGACAATTAGCGTGCCCTTGACCGTCGCGCGCGAAACTTCGGCGAACTTTGAAAACAGGCGTAGCTCTTGATGGTCCGGCAGGGGCATGGTCTGGACCATTTTTTCAAGAATCCTGCGACCGTCACGCAAGACGAAAAACAACAAATAGAGCATCAAAAAAAACTTAACCACAAACACAGCCACATTCTGGCCGGTGGTCAGCGCCAATGAGGCAACAAACTGGCTGCCACGGATCGCCGCGCCGCTAAGCTTATCGGGCAATTCCGCCAGATCCACGCCGACCCGCGCCGCCAATTCCGACGCTTGCGGCAACAAACTCTGCAACCAGCGGAAAACGACACCCGGATCTAGTTCGCCGGTCTGGATCCGGCTGTAGACAACCGCGGCCTCAGTTACCAAGGCCGACGCCATGAACAACGCGGGCAGTAGCACCGTGAAGAAAATCAATAACACGGCGAGAAAAGCCGACAGCGAAGGACGCCCTCTGAATCTTATTTCCAGCCAACGCTGCACCGGTTGAAACAAAATGCCCAGGGTCGCGGCCCAAAAAATCGGCTGCCAAAATCCGATCAGCAGTGCGCAAAACGCGATGCTGGCAACCACCAGCAGCGCCACGAAAAAGGGATGGCGAGTCCCTCCCGTCATGCTGAGCACCTCAGCGCTGGATCCGATTTACCCGGTGCCATGTCCATGGACTGCCCTCCAACCAATCCCCGGCATTATGGCAAAACTCGCCTGCGAAGGGTTGGCCGGCGGGCATCATAGACGGGCTCATCCCACGAGCCCCGAAAACCTCATCATGGTTCACGTATTTATTGACTGGCCAGTCCGGAACCGCGAAAGGAAGCCATACCACCGATGAGAACGTGACGGGATTCACAGAGAACTGATGAGTAAGCACGTCCAATGCGCGCTTGAGGAAAACATTATGACCACGATTTGGCTACTGCTAGCAATCTACACCATCGCACTGATCAGCGTTTTGGAACTCGTTGAAGACTGACTGAGGGCCCCGACGAAAAACTTAGCAGAACCTGGAACCGGTTCAACGAATCCCGTGCCCAGTTACAACCTGCCTGCAAAGCGCAAGCACCTCGATAACTGAGGGATCATCCGGCAGAACCCTGCGCTGAATAGACCAGAAACGAGATTCCGAAATATCGTCGGCAAATCGACGTTCTGGTGGAGAAAGCTTGCGCCCATCCTGCGAAGAAAAGACCACTTCCCTAGCAACATTAAGACAATCAATTCGCCCAGAATCATCACTCACAAGTGTCAACCCAGAGGCGCCCGCTTGTAACAGAAAGCCCGCGACAAGTATTAATAATCCACTGCGGCCTAAACGATCATAGCGAAACTCAAGCGCCTTCTGTTCATCAGTCTGAGGTTCAGCTAAAAGACTAGTACCACCCCTGCGAAATCGTGGGCCCAGGCCGAAGAAAAACAGCAACATTACGCCAACAATATCGAGCATTAGACCGATAATGCTTAACCAGCTAGAGACAGCGATGGTGGTCATTAAACTCCTAGTGAAAAGCTATCGTAGTCAGCCTGGCTTGCGGCCATTTGCGCGTCCCGCAACACAAACCTCTTGCAAATACTGGAGCTGCGTAGCATGACACGGCTCCAATTCACATCGAAGATTCCGCTATTACCACAAATCGCCTATTTGACAGTAAACCATGTGACCGGTTAGCACCCCGTTGAATTGGTCGGGGCGAGAGGATTTGAACCTCCGACCCCTTGCACCCCATGCAAGTGCGCTACCAGGCTGCGCCACGCCCCGACTACAACTCAATCGACACCGCGAATTCTAGACGAACCCAAACGGGCCCTGCCACGGTGGGCGAGCATCATACCCTAGGGTGAAGACGGCAAGATACCGCCGCGAACTAGCGGCGCAGCAGTTTCAGAATTTCTTCGAGTTCGACGCGCATTTGCTTGATGATTTGCTGGCTTTGGCTGAGATCAGTCTTAGCCTCCTCACCCGTGAGCCGCTGTCGCGCGCCACCAATGGTAAAGCCCTCGTCATAAAGCAGGCTGCGAATCTGCCGGATAATAATCACGTCTTGGCGCTGATAATAGCGACGATTGCCGCGGCGCTTCACGGGCTTTAGCTGTGGGAATTCTTGCTCCCAATAGCGCAGCACGTGCGGCTTCACAGCGCACAGATCACTCACTTCACCAATAGTGAAATAACGTTTGCCCGGTATGGGCGGCAGTTGGTCGTTATTCCCCGGTTCCAGCATAGGCTTCTACTCGGGCTTTTAGTTTTTGTCCCGGTCGAAACGTCACCACGCGCCGCGCGGTGATCGGAATCTCTTCCCCCGTTTTGGGGTTTCTTCCCGGCCTTTGATTTTTATCCCGCAGATCGAAATTACCAAATCCCGATAATTTCACCTGCTCCCCACTCGCCAATGCTGCCCGCAAGTCTTCAAAGAAGACATCCACGAGTTCACGAGCTTCGCGCTTATTCAAGCCCAGCTCGTTAAACAAAGATTCAGCCATATCCGCTTTGGTCAAAGCCATATTATTTATTCTCTTATGGCGGCATCGAAATCGCGGTTCAGACGGCGCGTGACCTCGCGCATCACGCCATCCACATCGTCATCGGTTAGGGTGCGCGATGTCTCCTGCAAAATCAAGCCTAAAGCAACACTCTTGGAACCATTCTCGACCTTTTTTCCCGTGTATATGTCAAATACCACCACGTCTTCCAGTAGGTGGCCGGCACTGGCCCGAACCGAGGCCACCAGATCACTGGCGGGCACGGTTTCGTCGACCACCACAGCCAAGTCGCGACGCACCGCCGGGAATTTAGACACCGATGAGAATTTTGGCCGCTGAGCCGCCAACGTCGGTTCGCTGAGTAACTCGAAGATCACCGGCGCGCTATCTAAGCCCACGCGTTTTACCAGACGCGGATGCAGCTCGCCCAAGTAGCCCACGGCCGCGCCTTCCCGCCAAATCTGGACGCTCCGGCCGGGCCGCAGCGCGGGATGCTCTGCCGGCTCGAAAAGAAACTCGTCGGCACATCCCGTCCAATGCAGCAAAGCTTCGATATCCCCTTTGACATCGTAAACGTCGACCGCCGCCGGTGGATCACTCCAGTGTTCTGGAAAACGCGCGCCGGTCACGGCACCGGAGATAACTAATTCTTCTTTTAATTCAGTATTTTGTAAAGAAAACCTCACGCCGATTTCAAATAAGCGCACCCGGGTATGCTGACGGCTGCGGTTATATGCCAAGGCTTCAATCAATCCAGGCCACAGGGACTGTCGCATGACGGCCAGATTCGCCGAGATGGGATTGCTCAGACGCAGGCCCGACTCTCCGTCGGAAAACTCGGCGGCCAGTTCAGGGTCGACGAAGCTATAGGTAATCGCCTCTTGATAACCCCGCTCCACCAAGGTCAAGCGCGCGCGGTCGATACCTACGACTCGGTCGGATGTTCGTCCCAGCTGCATTGGCGCGGTTGCCGGCGTTGCAGGTATTTGGTCATAGCCATATAGGCGCGCCACCTCTTCGACGAGATCGACTTCGCGCGCAATATCAAAGCGCGCCGAAGGCGGCGTCACACGCCAACCCTCCGCCGTCGTCTCGACTTCCATGTCGAGCCGGCGCAGCAGCTGGGTCACTTCACCGTCTGCGATGACCACGCCTAGCAGTTCAGCCAGACGGTGACGTCGCAAGCTCACCGCGCCTGGCTGAGGTAACCAACTCGCATCGACACATTCAGCCACAGGCCCGGGGCAACCGCCGGCGATTTCGAGCACCAAGGCCGTGGCGCGCTCAATGGCGCGATGTTGATTCCCTGGATCGACGCCGCGCTCAAAGCGCATGGAGGCATCCGTGTGTAATCCCAAGCGGCGTGCGCGGCCGGCGATCACCGACGGGTTGAAAAACGCGGACTCCAGGACGATGTGCTGTGTGCCCTCGCCCACGGCCGTGGCGGCGCCCCCCATGATCCCGGCCAAACCGATCGGCCCACTGGCATCGGCAATAAGCAGCATGTCGTGCTCTAAATTGACCGTTTGCCCATCTAGCAGGGCCAAACGCTCATCGCGCCCGGCGCGCCGGACGCTGATGCCGCCGCTGATCTTCTGGAGATCATAGGCATGCATGGGCTGCCCATACTCCAGCAGCAAGTAGTTGGTGATATCCACCACGGGATGCAGCGGCCTAATCCCGGCGTGCAGCAAGCGCTCTTGCATCCAATTGGGCGTTTCCGCATCCGGATCCAGGTCGCGAATCACACGGCCTAGAAATCGCGGACAGTCTTCCGGGGCATCGACATGTACCGGCAAGGCGTCGTCACCAACGGGCAAAACCGGTAACACCCGCGGCGATTCGAAGGGCAGACTCAAGCCGGCGGCCAAATCGCGCGCAACACCAATGACGGAAAAGCAATCCGCCCGGTTGGGCGTGAGATCGATATCGATCACCGAATCGTCCAAAGCCAAGGCTTCCGCAATGGGCTGCCCGGGCGTGGCTTCTGCCGGCAATGCCATGATGCCGTCCGCCGCATCGGCCAAGCCCAGTTCCATGGCCGAGCAAAGCATCCCCATGGAAACTTCCCCGCGAATCTTGCTGCGGCGAATTTCTAAACCGCTGGGCAACTGCGCACCAATGGTGGCCACCGGGTAACAAGTGCCGACTTCTACATTGGCCGCGCCGCAAACAATGTTCAGCGGTTCATCCTGACCCACGTCCACACTGCACAGCGACAGCCGGTCGGCGTTAGGGTGTTGTGCGGATTCCACGACGCGCCCGACCACGACTTGCTCCAAACCCGGCGCCACTGGCGCCACGGAATCGACTTCTAGGCCCAATTGGGTGAGCTGCTCGGCGATTTGCGTCGCGGATAAGTCTGTCGCGACCCACTCACGCAACCAACTCTGCGTAATCTTCATACCCGAGCTTCCAGTCGCAAGGCTGCGCGCAGAACCGTTGCGGCTAACACCACGGCGCGCGCTAAGAAGACTCGCACCACGGCCACCGAAGTTAGCCTGGGTGAGAGGAATCCGGGCAAACTAGGCGTAAAACGCTGCCGCGCAAACGGGCGCCTAGTAGAGCCATAGTTTTTCGCCACCCAGCTCATCAAATTCATTACACAAATTGGCGTAGGAACTGCAGATCGTTTTCAAAAAACAGCCGCAGATCATCCACGCCATACTTCAGCATGGCCAAGCGTTCGATCCCCATACCAAAGGCGTAACCCGTGAATTCCTCGGGATCTATATCAACGTTACTCAGAACATTGGGATGAACCATCCCGCAACCAAGAATTTCAAGCCACTTGCCGCTATCTGACAGGATATCGACCTCCGCCGACGGTTCCGTGAACGGAAAATACGACGGCCGAAAACGCAATTTCGCAGGTCGCTCGAAGAAACTCTCGATAAATTGGTTCAACACCGCTTTCAAGTTCGCGAAACTAATACCGCGGTCCACCACCAAACCCTCAACCTGATGAAACATGGGGGTGTGCGTCATATCAGAATCGCAACGGTAAACCCGGCCCGGAGCAATGATTCGCAGGGGCGCGCCCTGCGCCGCCATGGTGCGAATTTGTACCGGCGAGGTATGTGTCCGCAGCAACTTTCCCGACGAAAAATAGAACGTGTCGTGCATGGCCCGGGCCGGATGATTCTCCGGAATATTCAGGGCCGTAAAATTATGAAATTCATCTTCGACTTCCGGACCCGTGGCCACGCTAAAGCCCGCGGCACGAAAGATGGCTTCAATCCGCTGTTGGGTCCGCGTCACTGGATGCAAGCCGCCAGGTGCCTGCCCGCCGCCGGGCAAACTGAGATCCAATGCCCCGGCCGCCAAGGTTTGCGCTAAATCCGCGCCCTCCAAAGCTTCTTTGCGCGCCTGAATGGCCGCTTGTGCCGCGCTCTTTGCGCGATTAATCGCTTGACCCGCGACCGGCCGTTCGTCAGCGGGTAAGTCGCCCAAACTCTTCAAACGTTTGGTCAGCTCGCCCTTCTTACCGAGGAACGCCACGCGCACACGATCTAATGCGTCGCCATCGGCGGCCTCTGCCACCGCGGCGTGCACGCGACTGACTAGCTCGTCGAGATCTTCCATGGGCATCTACTGCGGTACGCCCTAAGACGCACTATCGATTCTGACTTATTTAGCTGCGAGTGCGCTCTTGGCGCGCTCGGCTAATGCGCCGAAAGCTGCCGCATCATGCACAGCGATATCGGCCAGGATCTTACGATCCACCTCAATATCAGCGAGATTCAAGCCATTGATGAAACGGCTGTAAGACAGGCCGTGCAAACGTGATGCCGCGTTGATGCGCGCAATCCACAGGGCACGAAACTGGCGTTTGCGCTGACGGCGATCACGATAGGCGTATTGGCCTGCCTTGATGACCGCTTGCTTGGCAACGCGGAAAACCTTGCTGCGGGCACCGTAGTAGCCCCGCGCTTTCTTCAATACACGCTTGTGACGTGCTCGGGCAACAACGCCCCGTTTAACTCTAGCCATGATGAACTCCGTTATAGAAAGTGTTTCGTTGCGACGTCTGACCGACGTTGCTCAGCTGCCGGGTAGCATGCGACGTACGCTTTTCACGTCGCATTCCGCCACCTGCTGCATACCGCGCAAATGTCGCTTTCGCTTGGAGCTCTTCTTAGTCAGGATGTGCCGGATATGGGATTGGCCATGTTTATAGCCACCCTTACCCGTGCGGCGGAAACGCTTCGCCGCACCACGGTTGGTTTTCATTTTAGGCATTACTTTCTCCAGAGCCTGAACCGCATCTCCACAGACCGGGGCAGGCGGGTTACAGGACAAACCAAGGCCGGAATACTCACTTTGCGGGTCGCGAAAAGAGTATTCCGGCCCCGGCCTATCCCTCAACTCACTTTTTTCTTGGCGCCATCACCATCACGAGTTGCCGACCTTCGAGCTTGGGAAATTGCTCAACGGTGGCTAACTCATCCAGATCACTCTCAACCCTTTTCAGCAACTTGACGCCGAGTTCCTGATGGGCCATTTCACGACCACGAAAACGCAGCGTAATTTTTGCCTTGTCTCCGTTCTCCAGAAACCGCACGAGATTGCGCAACTTGATCTGATAGTCGCCTTCGTCGGTTCCCGGCCGAAATTTTATTTCTTTGACTTGAGTTTGCTTCTGCTTGCGCTTGGACTGATTGGCCTTCTTATTTTGTTCGAATTGGAACTTACCGAAGTCCATTATTCGACAAACCGGCGGGTCCACATTGGGTGATACCTCAACCAAATCAAGTGACTCATCCTTGGCGCGATTGATTGCGTCATCCAGCATCATCACACCAATTTGTTCGCCGTCTGATCCGATCACCCGAACCTTGGGCGATTCAATATCTTCGTTCCGCCGAACGCGCTTTTTCGCAGAAATAATCAGTCCTCCAAAAGTTGACGGCCGCGGCTCGCGAGCTCGGAGTCCAGGCGGGCGACGAAGTCCTTCGCCGCCATGCTGCCAAGATCTTTCCCATCTCGCGTGCGCACGGCCAAAGTGTTGTCAGCGACTTCACGATCTCCCACCACCAGCAGGTACGGAATGCGCTGCAACGTATGCTCGCGGATTTTAAAGCCGATTTTTTCGTTCCTCAAGTCAGTTTGGGCCCGAATCCCCTGATTTTTCAGCATTTCCTCGATTTCCACGGCATAATCGGCCTGTCGATCGGTGATATTCATCACCACGACTTGGATCGGCGCCAACCAACTGGGCAAATTCCCCGCATAATGCTCCAGCAAGATACCGATGAAACGCTCAAACGAGCCCAAGATTGCTCGATGCAGCATCACGGGCGTATACCGGTCGCCGTCCTCGGCAATATAGGTCGCGCCTAAGCGCTCCGGCATGGAAAAATCCAGTTGCATGGTGCCTAACTGCCACACCCGGCCAATGCTGTCGCGCAAATTGAATTCGATTTTCGGTCCGTAAAAGGCGCCCTCGCCCGGCTGCAATTCCCAGTCCAAACCGCCGTCTTCCAGTGCGCGTTGCAGCGCTGCCTCGGCCTTGTCCCATTGATCATCGCTGCCGACACGCTCGGTGGGCCGGGTCGATAACTTGGTGGAAATATCGGTGAAGCCAAAATCGGCGTAGACGCTGAACAAGAGTTCGATGAAAGCAGCCACTTCTGATTGAATCTGGTCTTCGGTGCAAAAAATATGCGCATCGTCTTGCACGAAACCCCGCACCCGCATTAAACCGTGCAGGGTACCGCTGGCCTCATTGCGATGACAGGAGCCGAACTCGGCCATGCGCAGGGGTAAGTCGCGGTAGCTGTGCAAGCCGCGGTTGTAAATCTGAACATGACAGGGACAGTTCATGGGTTTCACCGCATAAACCCGATGATCTTCGTCACCGGTGGTGAACATGCCCTCGCGAAATTTATCCCAGTGACCCGACCGCTCCCACAAACTGCGATCAACGATTTGCGGTGTATTGACCTCTTGATAGCCGGCCGCGGCGAGCCGTTCGCGAATATAGTTGCGAATGCTTCGGTAAAGCGTCCAGCCCTTGTCATGCCAAAACACCAGACCCGGCGCTTCTTCTTGGAAGTGAAAAAGATCCATGGCCTTACCGAAGCGCCGATGATCGCGCTTCTCCGCTTCCGCCAATCGATGCAGATAAGCCTTGAGCGCTTTTTTGTCGGGCCAGGCGGTACCATAGATTCGCTGCAACATTTCGTTGTTGGAATCACCCCGCCAATAGGCGCCAGCCAGCTTGGTTAACTTAAAGGCCCCCAACTTGCCCGTGCTCGGCACGTGCGGCCCGCGGCAAAGATCTTTCCAATCGCCCTGACCGTATAAACCAATTTCCTGGTCATCCGGAATACCCGCGATGATTTCAGCTTTGTAAATCTCGCCCTGCTGCTGGAAAAAGGCCACGGCGTCATCACGCTGCCAAACTTCCCGTTGGACCGGCATATCAGCGCGCGCCAATTCCGCCATACGGGTTTCGATGGCTGCTAGATCTTCAGGCGTGAATGGCCGTTCATAAGCAAAGTCGTAATAAAAACCATCTTCAATGACCGGGCCAATGGTGACTTGGGCTTCAGGAAACAACTGCTTGACCGCTTGCGCGAGCAAATGAGCCGTGGAATGCCGAATCACTTCCAAGCCTTCGGGATCTCGCGCGGTCACAATGGCCAGCGAAGCATCCTGGTCCAAGATAAAACTGGTATCCACCAATCGATCGTCGATGCGACCAGCCAAGGCCGCCTTGGCTAAACCAGGTCCGATGTCGGCTGCGACCTCGCCTACCGTCACGGCATGGTCGTAGCGGCGTTGGCTACCATCAGGCAGGGTTATGTTGGGCATCGCACCGCGTCGTCTTGGAACACAAAGGGCGGCCCAATGGCACGCCCGGCGCGGATTCTAGCAGACGTGGCCGGCCGAAAGCGGCATTGGCCATCGCCGGGCTAATCCGAATGCGGCTGGAGGCTTACGACAACGGATTTGTAGGCCGGCGTATTGCTCACGTCGGCCACTTGCTCCAGCGGTATCAGAGGATTGGTTTCCGGATAGTAAGTGGCCACGCAACCGGAGGGTATCTTGTAGGGCACGATGGTAAAGCCGTCGAGACTCCGAGTTAGGCCGGCATGATGGCTGGTAATACGGACTTGTTGATCGGCTTGCAAACCCGCGGCCGCGATGTCGCTGGGCGCCATCAGAATCACATAGCGGCTGCCGGCAATACCCCGGTAGCGATCATTGTCGGAGTACACCGTGGTGTTGAACTGATCATGACTGCGAATCGTCATCATGATGTAGCGCCCGGGACCCGGGTCCATACTCGGCAAGGGATGCACGACGAAGTTGGCTTTGCCCGACGGCGTATCGAAACGACGTTCGTCGCGAACGGCGTGGGGCAAGACCACCAAGCCGTCTACTGCTAAACGCTGCTCGAAGTCGGCGAAACCGGGCACAAGCTCGGCGATGTCTCCGCGGAGCCGGCGATAGTCATCAGCCCATTCAAGCCAGGCCAAGGCGTCATCGTCCGGCAATGTCCGCGCAGCCAGTTCGGCGACAATGCGCGGCTCACTGCGCAGTTGATCGCTGGCGGGTGCCAGGCTGCCGCGCGACGGCTGCACCACGCCCATGGAATTTTCGCAGGTCACAAATTGCGGGCCGGCCGGCTGTACATCGCGCTCGCTGCGACCCAAAGTCGGCAGAATCAGCGCCGTCTCGCCCCCCACCAAATGCGAGCGATTCAGCTTGGTCGAGATTTGCACCGTGAGGCGACAGCGGGCCAAGGCCGCCGCCGTGTAGTCGCTGTCTGGCGTGGCGGCAAAAAAATTGCCGCCCAAGGCGAGAAACACATCCACTTGGCCAGCGTGCATGGCCCGAATCGCCGACACGGCGTCCAAGCCCGGTGCGGACGGCGGCTTAAACCCGTAGCGTGCTTGCAGGCGGTCTTGCCAGCTTGATGACGGCCGCTCGGTGATACCCATGGTTCGGTCGCCCTGCACATTGCTATGCCCCCGCACCGGACAAGCCCCCGCCCCCGGGCGACCCAAATGCCCACCCAACATCAGCCAGTTGAGTATTCCCTGGATATTCGCCACGGCATTTTGATGCTGGGTCAGACCCATGGCCCAGCAGCAGATAACCGCGCGCGACTGCATGAAAATCTCCGCCGCCTCGCGAATTAAGGCCTTGCTCAGACCCGATCCGCGGGTAATATCGCGCCAATCGATCGCTTCAATGTCCGTCTTGAAGGCCTCGAAACCCTGGGTGAATTGCGCGATAAACTCTGCATCCAGGGCTGTGCCGGGTAGCGCGGCTTCTTGTTCCAGCACAGCTTTACACAGGCCTTTCAGTAAGGCGACGTCACCATTGATCCGCACGGGAAGATGCAGATCAGCCAAGGCTGTGCCGCGCGACAAATAGCCCCGTAACTCTTGCGGATTGCGGAACCGCTTCAAGCCCGTCTCATCCAATGGGTTTGCGCTGACAATCAACGCGCCCCGGCGCTTGGCCGCCTGCAGGGTGGCCAACATACGCGGGTGATTAGAACCGGGATTCTGGCCCATGACGAAAATCGCATCGGCGAATTCAAAGTCCGCCAAGCTGACGGTGCCTTTGCCGCTGCCAATGGATTCGTACATGGCGCGGCCGCTGGACTCATGGCATAGATTCGACGAATCGGGCAGGTTGTTGGTGCCAAAACGACGCGCAAACAACTGCCACAAGAACGCCGCCTCGTTGCTAGTCCGACCCGAGGTATAAAACACGGCGCGGTCGGGGTTTCCCGCCGCATGGAGTTCTGTGGTGATCAGCGCCTGGGCCTCATCCCAGCCGATGGGCACATAGTGGCTTTGACCGGGTCGCAAGCACATGGGCTCGGTCAAACGACCCTGATCATTCAGCCAACGGTCGGATTTCCCGCGCAAAACATCGACTGACCAGCGAGCAAAAAACGCGGCATCAGCACGCTTGACCGTGGCTTCATCGGCGACCGCCTTCGCACCATTCTCACAAAACTCCGCATGCTTGCGCGCGCCCAAGGGTTCGGGCCAGGCGCAGCCCGGACAATCGAAGCCTGCCGGCTGATTCATAGACGCCAGCACTTTGATACCCCGAAACGCGCCCGCCTTGCCCAGGGTATCGGCCAATACCCGCGCCACTGCGGCGCCGCCAGCGGCGGATGCACTCGGCGCGGAAATTTTCGGACGGGAGCGGTGCTTGGACATCGTTAGTAGGCGCATTCCGGCAGGCGGTCATGATACTTGGGCCGCACCCGGTGCACGGCGCTAACCTTCTATTAATTCTAGAAAATACCTATAAATATATGTATTTAAAGATTTTAATAGTAGAAAAAGGCCATGCATGGCATGGCCTTTTAGCAAACTGGTAGGCGCGATTGGAGTCGAACCAACGACCTCTACCATGTCAAGGTAGCGCTCTAACCAACTGAGCTACGCGCCTAAACTCCCGGCCTGGCAGCCGAGGGGGGCCAACCTTACCGAACTCCGACCCACAGCCGCAACATCACAAGCCTAAACTCGCTTTTCGTATCGCCTGAATTTGATCGCGCAATTGGGCCGCGGCTTCAAACTCCAAGTCACGCGCATGTTGGTACATCCGCTTTTCCAAAGCGTCCAGCTCTGCTTGCGCCTGCTTGGGTGACAAAACGGCCCTCCCGTAGTCCGGCGCCGATTCCGCCGCGCGACGGCCTCGCCCGCGACCTGCTGCCGGTGCGCGCGCACCCTCCATCACATCGCGCACTTGCTTCAATATCGTGCGGGGCTTAATGCCATGCGCTTGGTTGAATTCAATTTGTTTGCGGCGGCGCCGGTCCATTTCAGCCATGGCGCGTTCCATGGAGCCCGTGATCTGGTCGGCATACATGATCACTGTGCCATTGACATTGCGCGCCGCCCGGCCGCTGGTTTGAATGAGCGCCCCCTCGGAACGTAAGAAGCCTTCTTTATCCGCATCCAAAACGGCCACCAAGGACACTTCGGGTAAATCCAAGCCTTCGCGCAGCAGGTTAATGCCCACCAGCACATCGAATTCCCCCAAGCGCAGATCGCGGATAATTTCCATGCGTTCTACCGTGTCGATATCCGAATGCAAATAACGCACCCGCACGCCATGCTCGCGCAAGTAATCCGTGAGGTCTTCAGCCATGCGTTTCGTTAAGGTCGTGATCAACACCCGTTCGCTACTTTCCACACGCCGGTTGATTTCCGACAACACATCTTCCACCTGACTGCTGGCCGGGCGCACCACCACTTCGGGATCCACCAAGCCCGTGGGCCGAACCACCTGCTCCACGGTCGCGCCGGAAGTTTCCCGCTCATAGGCACGCGGCGTCGCCGAGACAAAAATGGTTTGCGGGGCCAGACCCTCAAATTCATCAAAACGCAGGGGCCGGTTGTCTAGGGCGGACGGCAGCCGGAACCCATATTCCACCAAGGTTTCCTTGCGTGACCGGTCACCCTTATACATACCGCCGAGCTGCGGAATAGTGACGTGGCTTTCATCCACGATCAGCAAAGCGTCTGCAGGTAGATAATCGAACAAACAAGGCGGCGGCTCGCCGGGTCGACGTCCCGACAGGTAACGGCTGTAGTTTTCAATGCCCGTGCAAAAGCCCAGCTCGCCGATCATTTCCAGATCGAACATCGTGCGCTGTTCCAGGCGCTGCGCCTCGAGCAGCTTACCGGTATCACGGAGCAACTTTAGTCGCTCGCGTAGATCCACTTTGATTTCGTCCACGGCCTTGAGCATGACTTCCCGCGGCGTGACGTAATGCGTCTTGGGATAAATGGTCATGCGTGGCACTTTGCGCAGCACCTCGCCCGTTAAGGGATCAAACCACGCGAGGCTCTCGATTTCGTCATCGAACATTTCCAGACGAACAGCTTCGCGTTCAGACTCCGCCGGAAAGATATCGATATTTTCACCCCGTACCCGGTAGCAACCATTGGCCAACTCCACTTCGTTCCGGGTGTACTGCAATTCTGCTAGGCGTCGCAACAGCTCGCGTTGATCAAAGCGGTCGCCGCGCGATAGATGCAGCACCATACTGAAATACGCCTCTGGATCACCTAAGCCATAAATCGCGGAGACCGTCGCCACAATCACCGCGTCGTGACGCTCCAGCAATGCCTTGGTGGCGGACAGGCGCATTTGCTCAATATGCTCGTTCACCGAGGAGTCTTTCTCTATATAAGTGTCCGAGGAGGGCACATAGGCCTCGGGCTGGTAGTAGTCGTAGTAGGAGACAAAGTACTCCACCCGGTTATGCGGAAAAAACTCGCGCATTTCCCCGTAGAGCTGGGCCGCCAGGGTTTTATTGGGCGCCAAGATTAGCGTGGGTCGTTGCAGGCTCTGAATCACATTGGCCATGGTGAAGGTCTTGCCCGAGCCGGTCACACCAAGCAAGGTCTGGCGGGCCAGGCCGGCTTGCAGGCCATCAACCAATCCGCTGATGGCGGCAGGCTGGTCCCCGGCGGGTGCGAAGTCCGCAACCAGCTCAAACCGGTCGCGAGAACGAACTTTTTTATTGGTTGGCGAGGAAGATTCCACTAGTATCTGCAGCCGTTACCGTCGCAGTACCTCGATAAGGAAAACCGGTGAGTCTAGCAATATCGCATCGCGTGCAGCGAGTGAAGCCCTCCCCCACCATGGCCGTCACGGCCTTGGCCGCAGAACTCCGCGCCCAGGGCCGGGACATCATCGGCCTGGGTGCCGGTGAACCCGATTTCGATACACCCGAGCACATCAAAGCAGCGGCCATCGAGGCCATACGTCAGGGGCAGACCAAATACACGGCGGTGGACGGTACCGTAGAACTGCGCGATGCCATCAGCGCAAAGTTCAAGCGGGATAACCAGCTGGACTACCCGCGGGATCAAATTCTGGTCTCTTCGGGCGCCAAGCAAACTTGCTACAACGTTTGCGTCGCCCTGCTCAATACTGGCGACGAAGCCATCGTGCCGGCCCCCTATTGGGTGTCTTATCCGGACATGATCAAACTGGCCGAGGCGGAACCAGTGATTATTCCGGCCAACATCAGCGACGGCTTTAAGATCACGCCGCGAGCCCTAGAGGCGGCCATTACCTCGAAAACGCGGCTGATGTTTCTCAACAGCCCATCCAATCCGACGGGAGCCGCCTACACGCGTGCGGAACTGGCGGCCCTGGGCGAAGTGCTCCTGGGCCACCCGCATATCGCCATTGCCACGGATGATATGTACGAGCACATCTATTGGGCCGATGAACCCTTCGTCAGCCTCGGGCAGGCCTGTCCTGAGCTGTTAGACCGTATTATCACCATCAACGGTGTCTCAAAATGCTACGCCATGACGGGTTGGCGCATTGGCTATGCCGGCGGTCCAAAGCCCATCATCGCGGCGATGAAGAAGGTACAAGGTCAAAGCACCTCGAATCCTTGCAGTATTTCCCAAGCGGCAAGCCTAGCGGCCCTCAATGGTGATCAAAGCTGCATCAGCGAAATGCTCGTGGCCTTCAGGAACGTCACGATTATCTAGTCGCCGCATTGAACGACATTTCCGGCATCAGCTGCTTACCGGGCGCGGGAACCTTTTATGCTTTCCCCGATGTCAGCGAAGTGATCAAAGCCAAACAGGTGGCTGACGATACTGCCCTATCGGAGCTGCTGCTCAATGAAGCGGGCGTCGCCCTGGTGCCCGGCAGCGCCTTTGGCGCGTCCGGCTATCTGCGTCTGTCCTTTGCCTGTGGGTTGGATACTTTAAAGGATGCGATCGATCGTTTGCGCACGGCCCTAGCCTAATACGGGTCGCTCGGGGACCCATGGCGCCACGCCCTATGGTTCCTTGACTTGCCAGAATCGATCCCTGAGAATTCTGCCGCTTAAAATGCGAAAGCGCTTCCCCGGTAGCTCAGTTGGTAGAGCGGTTGACTGTTAATCAATTGGTCCCTGGTTCGAGTCCGGGCCGGGGAGCCAATAATTTCAAAGACTTAGCCCACTTTCTTGTGGGCTTTTTCATGTCTGGGAATCGATTCTGGGCACGCAGAGCCAGTCGGTAAAGAATTCTGAGCAAGCCAAAAAGTCAGCGACTAATTGTAACTGCGGCCCTTATCGGTAGCCCCGCCAACACAAGAAAGTCACGAGGCTGAAAGACGCCCGGGACAGACCGTTTTTTTGCTCGGTGGCCTGGATGAGTCTCGGCTTAGCCGCACGAGAGACAGATCTTGCGGATGACGAGTGCTTCGCCGGGTGAACCCAGACTCACGTCAATCTCGCAGCTCAAACCGGCAACAGAAAATTCTTTGCGAAACGCATGGTGCCCACCAGTAGGCCGCCATCTCGCGCATCGGCTTCAACAATCAATATGCCCTGGGGCGTTGTCTGATCTTCGCCGTCACTGCGCCGCAGATTAAAACCATTGAGAAATATGTCGGCACAGGTCAAATGGCTGTCGACGGAAAAAATCGCATAGCGATTCCAAGCCACGAGCCGCGCCGCGGGGATACTTTGACGAACCTGGGCTGCCGTCGCCGGCTTACCTCTAGTCCTGAGTATCAAACGACCCGGTCCTTCGGTGCAACGAGCCGTATGAAATATTATGCGCCCCAAGAGCAGGCTCGCTACCCGTAGGCTAATGACTGTGCGCAACTCTACGTTCTCGTTCATGGCCACGAAGTTACGGTAGCTGAATACAACCTCCTCGCCAGGCCGCATTTCCCAGTCGATTAAATGCTCGGCTTCTATCGAGTTGAAGCTGACGCCCCGTTCATCGACACAGGGCATGTCGACGCGACTCATGTTCCAGGCCCCGAAACGCAATCTTGACAACAACGAGGCCCGCCATTGAGGAATACTGAACCTGGGCGCGGGTCCCAGCGGCTGATAGTTAGCCTTGTAATAGATATCGTAGGGATAGTCGCCGCCGATATTCACTTCCTGCAAGGACGAGACAGTGCCCTGCGTCGGCGGGTGTTCCCGCTCAAAAACTTCGACATCGATATCCGTCGATTGGTCGAATATGACGCGGGCGAACACATACAAAAAACTCTTTATTGCAATGACGACCAGCCACAACAACAAGACTTGCTGCAGTAAGTTTGCGGCTGATCTAACCCGGTCCAAGGCCTGGCGCGTTTGGCGTTTGAACCGGCGCAGCTCTTCTTTCATTGGGCCTGCGGAACTGACCGCAAACTCTTGAACGGTTTGCCCACTACCCCGCGCGGTTTCGCCCATTTTCTCGATGAACTTTTCTTCGGCTGCATTGCGACCGTTTAAGAAGGCCGTGTTGAGACCATCCACCACCAAGTTCACGATGCCGCACTTTAGGTCACCGAATTTGCAGGGCTTGGTTGTCATTCCCGTAGACTCGGGAACAATCTCGTAGAAATCCGCGGCCATGGCTTCTGCCTTGGACGGGAAGATTTTTGATTGATCGGACACCCCGGCCACCAAACGATCGAGCCGGTCCTGCGCAATGTCGTAGCTGCGGGCGACCGTTAGATCGAGACTCTGGAAAAGTGGCAGCGGCAAGAGCGTCCATGCTTCCGCGCTCTGATGGTCTTGCGGACAGGTAAAGGATGCGGGCGCCGGCATGGGCTCAAGCGGTTCCTCGTCGGGCACGGTCAGCCGCCAGCACCGGGGCGGAAGATCATTGTCCGGCCCCGTTTTTTCGGGCGCGGCGGTGGCTGGGGGCAGCAACCTAATGTCCTTAGCCCGCAGCTGGTAAGTGTCATCCGGACAAACCAGGGACGCATTCGGATCATCGGCGTTTAGTGTGCAGTATCGATCCACGAATCCGCGCTGGTAGATCATTTGCTCGGTGCTGCTGGTTACCTTATCGCTGGCCCACAAACCCAGGGCAATCAAAATCAAAGTCGGCCACCACAAGGCAAAGCTGCGCGCCACCAAAGCCAGCGTGCTGGCCCGTCCGAGCTGCCGTGCCAGGGGCAGGTTTTGCCGTACCGCCTCAACCGCAAGACTCATGACCAAAGAGCCAAATACAAACACGAGTATCTGCGGCCAAGCCAATAGGCCGTCGAAGGGTTGCCAGAATGCCAGCAAGCCCACAAAGGCGAAAAAGGGTATGGCGATGACCCGGCCCGCGACGATGAAGTAACTATAGGCCGCAAAGGCCAAGCCGATGTAAACACTGCTCAGCCCCCCTAATGCCTGGCCCATCGTGCCACCAGCCAAAAACATAGCCAGCCATGGCAGCACGACGAGATAACGAAAACTCGTCTTAGCGCCCTCGGTGAGCAGCCAGGAAAAGCCCGCGCATAGCAAGGCCGCGACACCGAATATATTGTCGATGGGCGGCAGCGCATAACCACTCCCCAGCCCGGCGAGCCAATGATGCGGAAACAACAGATCAGCGCGGATGGCTGGCAGCAAGCTCAGCAACACCAGAAACCATTGCGAGTCCACCCGCCAGGCTGCTGGCACACGCAGTAGACCGGCCCGCATTCGGTCAAGCATGAGTCGCTGCAGTTTTGCTTTTCTCAGCAGTCACGATGGCGATTACCCTCAGTGACCCGCCAAAAACATACTGTACGCTGAATTGTCAGTTTCATCCCGGTAAGGATAGCCGAGTTCATCCAAGTGGGCTTTGAACTGATTTCGGTCGGCTGCCGGTACTTGCACACCGGTTAAGACTCGACCGTAGTCCGACCCGTGATTACGATAATGAAACAAACTGATGTTCCAGCGATGCCCAATAGCTTTCAGAAACGCCAGCAGCGCACCGGGGCGTTCCGGAAATTCGAAGCGGTAAATGCATTCATTCTCGATAACGCCCGAGCGGCCGCCGACCATATGCCGAACGTGCAGTTTGGCTAGCTCGTTATCACTAAGATCAATGACGGGATAGCCATCATCCTCGAGCTGATCGATGATCGCAGCGCGTTCGACATGACCTTGGCGAAGCTCCACGCCAACAAAGATACGCGCCGCTGAGTCGTCTTTAATGCGATAGTTGAATTCGGTCAAATTACGCTCACCGATGGCTTGACAGAATTCAACAAAGCTGCCGGGCCGCTCGGGGATTTCTACCGCGAACAAGGCTTCACGCTGTTCACCGATGGCTGCTCGTTCGGCGATATACCGTAGCTTGTCGAAGTTAACATTCGCCCCACAATTAACCGTGACTAAGGCCTGACCACTGACTTGCCTATCGGCGACATACCGGTTCAAACCGGCCACGGACAAGGCCCCCGCGGGCTCAACAATGGCGCGTGTGTCTTCAAAAATATCCTTAACGGCAGCGCATATCTCGTCGTTGTCTACCAATAAGATTTCATCAACCAAGGCCTTACATAGCCTAAAAGTTTCATCGCCGACACGGCGCACAGCGACCCCGTCGGCAAAAATACCAACTTCGCTCAGGGTGACTGGCTCATCCGCGGCCAAAGCCGCCGTCATGCTGGCCGCGTCTGCCGGCTCCACACCGATGATCCGCGTAGTGGGACTCACCGCCTTGAGGTACAGTGCAATACCGGCGATCAGACCACCGCCACCAACCGGCACAAAGACCGCATCAAGCGTGCCGGTATGCTGCCGATGAATTTCCATGCCGATCGTGCCTTGGCCGGCAATCACGTCCGGATCGTCGAAGGGGTGTATAAAACTCAGCCCCTGTTCTTTAGCAATCTCCAAGGCTTTGGGTTGCGCGTCGTCGTAGGTCGCACCGTGCAGCAATACTTCACCGCCCAAAGATTCCACGGCATTGACCTTGATCGTGGGCGTCGAGCGCGGCATCACGATGACGGCCCGCACGCCCAATTCTCGGGCTGCCAAGGCTACGCCTTGGGCATGATTTCCAGCAGAGCTACAAACGACACCGCGCTGAAGTTCCGTGGGCCGGATTTGCACCAGCTTGTTGTAGGCACCCCGCAGCTTGAACGAAAATACCGACTGCAGGTCTTCCCGTTTGAACAACACCGTGTTGCCCGAACGTTTCGACAAGCGCGGTGCTAGTTCCAAAGGGGTTTCGACCGCCACGTCGTAGACGCGCGCCTTAAGAATTCGGTATAGATAATCTGCAGTCATGGTCGCGCGGTAGTGGCTCGGACGAACTCCATATTCGCAGAAAGCGAAGTCAACCGTAAGCGCTCAACGCGGCTCCCCTGCGCCAAGGGGCATGAAGCGATCCCGGTTTCTGCGGTTATAATCAACCTACCAAGCGCTAATGAACATTGCTACGCATGCCTTCCGAAGAAAACTTACCGACCACTAGCAGGTCTAGCCAAGCCAGCTATTCCGAGCCGCGGTTTTGGGAGAAACTGACCCAACAAGCGTTGCGAGCAGGTCGCGAGGTGATTGAGAAAGCTCTCTGGCTCTACTATGCCGCAGAACGACCGGAAACTCCCGCGCGCGCGAAATCCGTGGTCTACGGCGCGCTGGCCTATTTCATCTTGCCCATCGACGCCTTGCCTGACTTTATACCCCTAGCGGGTTATACCGATGATTTAGGTGTACTGGCATTCGCGGTCTTCACCATCTCTCGCTATATCGATGATGGCGTCAAAGAAAAAGCCAGCTCGACTATGCAGCGGTGGTTTCGATCGAAGGCCTAAGCGTCGAACCGATTTAATGCGGGTTTCGATGTTATCGAGCCCCGCATTAAATCGGTTCGACGCTTAGCCGCCTAGCCGTAAACAATCCCGCTGCGATTAACGATACCGATAAAGCCCTCTAGAAAAACGCCCGCCCAAATCATGAACACCCACACGCGCACCTTCTTTAGACTCTCGCGTTGAGCCGCATTCTCTTCGGCGGTGGGCATCTCGCCTGCTTTGCATTTCATTAGCGTTGAAAAAAACGGGCCGATCTTGCCACGGACCATGATCCCGCAAAAAACTAGAAAAGAAAAAATCAGCAGCTTGCCGGCGACCCACGGATAGTCGCCCAAATTATTGCTGTCCCAGTGCAACCAAACGGAAATTGGTATACCCAAGACCACGGCCCAGCGAATGAACATGTCGAATTTCGCCACCAAGGGATAGGCTTTGCCGCCGTGGCGAAAATGCAAATACATCACGCAAAAAAACCACACCGGCCCCAACAGGACAATGCCGATCTTCTGATACCAGGGGTGTGGCACCCCGATGAACTCAGTGAGAATTCCACCCACCGTCAACATCAAGCTCATGCAGATACGTGGAATCTGGTCCAGGTCAAGCATGATCTTGGCCGAGATGGCTCGCGCTTCAGGCGAAAGGTCGGGACGAACCACAAAGTTGCTGGAATAGAAGACGCCGAGATCACCGCCGAGCCAATACACAAATAACAAGACATGGATGATGACCATGACTTGGTGAACCCAGCTGCCCTGCATTGCAATCAATGTATCCACAGTGCCTCCCTCAAGACTTGATTCTTCAATGCCAATCACGCCGCGGGGATTGGCCGCGGCGCAGCTATTCTAACCCCGGTCGGAAATTCGGGTCGAACCGGCGACGGGCCGCGTCGCGCCTGGCGCGTCGCTAACAACCGCGTGCCCATTGCCAGACCGCAGCCGACCCGCCAAGCCGTATTTTTCGACCGATAGCTGCGCGAAACCACGACCCGCTAGACGACAGCGTGCTCACAAGCTACCTAGTCCTTCTGGAGCGAAATTGAGAAGGCAGGAGTGGGGCGACGACGCTCGGAAACATCCTCCGCCGCGCGCGCGCCCTTTCACCTAAGCAGAAAACTCGCGACAACGCATGACGCAGCCAATGACGGCGGAAATTGGAATAGTCGAGAAGAATTACTTTATACGCGGCAATTCGACGGTCCGTTAGAACACGCGATGCGTCTGCGAGCCAAACGAGGCCGCACCGTGGCGAAGAAAAGTCGGCCGCGCCCACACCCACCGGCCATCATCGAAGGCAAAAAAAGGGGCAGCCTTATACAGGCTGCCCCCTTTCTGATCTTCGGCTTGTGTCTGGCTAGCTCTTACGGCAGTAGGCAAGACCCACCATTGTTGAAGCCATCCAAGTCATCCTTCAGTTCTTCGCCGCCGTCCCAGTTCTTGATGCCGGCGCCGATACCACCGTGGTCGCACAACCAGGTTTCGGCAGCACTCAAGCTGGAGCAGCTATTCCCGTTGGCCACATTCAGCATGGCAGCGATCAACTGCTTAGACATGATGATGGTCTTATCGCCCTTGGGCTTGGTGTTCAAGATGCTAAGTAAGGCGGTTTGATCCAAGCTAACACCACAGATGCTCAGACTGCTTACGGGCCAAGCTTCGGGGTGCTGAGTCCAGTAACCGTAGCTTAGCGGCGGCGGCGGGGGCTCTGTGCTCGGGATTGGGCCAATATCGCCCTTAGCACGCGTGGCGCTCCAGGCACTCGCAAAGCTTCCAGAGAAGTCAGAACCTTCCAGGGAAATTTGGGCACCAGCCGTCGGCCCAACGCCATCAAATAACGCTTGCAAGGAGCCGCCCGTCACATCCAGTTCGAAGTCGGCCAAATCCGTGCCGCCGACAGGACCCACATCAATGATGCCGTAGTCGGTTACGGTTCCGGTCAGTAAGGGTCCGGTGTACACGGTAGTTGTCGCGGTGTCTGTTACCTGCACGGCATCCACCGTAAAAGTGCCACCGGAAAGATTCCCGCTGGAATCAATGGCGGCCGTCAGCGTTAGGCTACCGCCGACGATAAACTCATCGGCGCCACCGGACGAAAATGTCAACAAGACCGGCGTCGACGTAATCGTCAGATTGGTACCATCGTATGTGGCGCCCTGGCCGGCGAGGCTCAGGAACTCGATATTCGGAAAATCGATCTGCACGCCCAGTAAGGCGCCGTTGCCCGCTGGCGCAACATTAGCCGCCAACACAAGCGTTAGTGCTGCCGCCGCAGTCGATAAACGTTTCATTAATTTCATCAGTTTTTCTCCTTGGTGGCCGCATCACCCTCAAACCGGGGTGTCCGACCCTTCCCCTCATTGACGTGCGTGCACGCCAAGGAGCAACTCGTGTTGTTGGTTAGTTCAAGTTATTATAGTTATTGGGCTTCTAATTATTATTCAGTCATCGAAGTTTTCGGCGCAGCGTTATGAGACGGAATTCTTGCCGAGGCGCCGAAATCCGAACAAACCCAGCAAACCCGAACCAAATAGCCAAACCGCTGCAGGTACCGGAACAAATGTGTCCGCGCTACCTACCGTGCCGGAAAAATCACTGCCGAAAAATGCCGGATTGCCGTTGGCCAATGGGTCCCAATCAACGCCTGCGCTGATTCCGCTGCCTGCCAAATCGAAGGTAGAAATGATGATGCCACCTTTAGTGGTACCACCCAGTACCGCCATGTCACCGGTCGCGCTTGCATACAGAAACTCGAAAACGCCGCTGGCGCCCGTGCCGCCAAAGCCGAAGCTAACGAGATCTGCTGTCAAAATATTCGGACCGGCGAAATCGGGATTAGCCGTCAGTGACGAACCGCTTATCGACACCGTGCCACTGTCAAAAACACCATCGCCGCCGAATTCGGCGGTCAAAGAATAACTAGTGACGTTAATGAAATCCGTTGAAGACCCATCCGGCGGCAGGAGCATGACAGAAACCCCTGAATCCGTCACGGTGAACGTGCCGGTGGAGCTATTGTAGTCGATGGTGCCATCGGTGGTCAGATCCGGGAACAAGCCGGTTGGATCCAAACCCAATGGAGCGGCCGACGCAGTGGACGCCATCATTAAAATAGCGGCTGCGGTTATCCCTGCGATCATGCGCAGAGGGTGCTGGTGCGTCATCGAGTAGCCTCCCCTTACAAAAGCTAACCTATTAATTGTTGGCGTATTGCCTTGGATCTCTTCGTAGATCCATGGGTCACGATAGCAAACATCGCACGGTCGGCGCAAGTGGCTTAAGAAACATAAGCTATTGTCCAGGCAGTATTATTCTGCCAATTCGGACAGCGCTACGACGCCTATAACGCGGCGGAAATATCCTTAGGATTCAATGATACACAGCGTAATTACAGCGCGACATCAAAGCCAAGGTTTCATATTATGTTAACTAGATAAACCCCTAGAAAGTCCCGCTTTCTGAATAAATTTAGCCGGCTAGGCCTTGAGTTACGGCGCGAGCATTCACCGGCTGTGTACGCACCGACTGCCGATCAGCCTTCTTGCGGCGCACGGTGCCCCATTGCCAATTATTAGATCCGCGGTCAGGGGATTCCATCCGAGCGACTTTGCGCGGCGCTACGCCCAACGATTCTTGGTTAATAGAGGGGTATAGAGAATTATTATAAATAATCTATAAGATATTAATAAATAATATAAATGCCATACAGAGATGGTCGCAGCGGCCGAACCGATTTTAGGGGCTACTCACTGTAATTGAGTAGCCCCTAAAATCGGTTCGGCCCCCCGCGCGGCTACTTTGGGAGCCGCAGGCCCGCGGCGAGTTCCGGGTCATGCCAAGCGTAATCCAAATTTGCCTGCACATAGCCCAGTTTGTTGCCGCAATCGTAGCGACGGCCATCGAATCGATAAGCCCGCACGGGCTCATCCGCGAGCAGATCCGCGATGGCATCGGTAATTTGAATTTCACCCCCGGCACCGCGACCGGTGGTGATCAGTTTGTCGAATATCGGGGCGGTCAGCAGATAGCGGCCCACCACGGCCAGGTTTGAAGGTGCATCCGCTGGTTTGGGTTTTTCGACGATTTGCTCAATCCGCAGGCCATCGTCAACCGCCACAATGCCATAACTACTGGTTTTCTCGGGCGGCACATCTTCCACGGCAATCACGCTGTTGCCATGGCTTGCGTAGTTCGCAGCCATCTGTGCCAAACAACCCCGCTCCGCGTGAATCAGGTCATCGGGCAAATGCACAAAAAATGGTTCATCACCCACGGCGGGCCGGGCACAAAGCACCGCATGGCCAAGACCCAAGGGATCGCCCTGACGGATATAAACACAGGCAATTCCCGGCGGTAGAATTCCGCGCAGAGTCTCCAAAAGCACCGCTTTACCACCATCTTCCAGCGCCCGTTCTAAGTCCGCGTCGGTGTCAAAGTGATCCTCGATGGCCCGCTTACTGCTGTGAGTCACAAACACCAAACGGTCAGCACCCGCCTCCAAGGCTTCTTCCACCGCATATTGAATCAGCGGCTTGTCGACGATGGGCAACATTTCTTTGGGAACCGCTTTGGTGGCCGGCAAAAACCGTGTACCTCGTCCGGCCACGGGAAAAACTACGGTTCTAACGCGGGGGGGCATGCAGCACTCTCCAGATCACTAGTCGGTGCGCATTCTAGCCAATCCCGACACGAACTGCCGCTCAATGCGCCGGTTGGCGGCGACGCCGCCAACCGGCACCGCACACGGGCTAGGGGTCTGCGCGCTCCACCAATATGTTGGTGCGATTAGCCTCAAGGGTATGCTCGCCAATACCCGTTACGTTCAGCAATTCGTCCGCCGACTCAAAAGCGCCATTCTGCTCGCGGTATTTGACGATGGCACGAGCCCTTGCCCGACCGACGCCGTTGAGTTCTTGGGCAATGGTCTCAGCATCGGCAGAATTGACATCCACTGGGCCCGCCACGGCGAAGCCGCACAATGAATAAGACAACAACAATAGAACAAGTTTTTGCACGCTAGTCTCCTTACTGACTAAGAATGATCAGCCATGCTAGTGAATACCAAGGCCAGCAAGGAACCACAAAAACTCGGTTCTTCACGAAGAAACTCGTGAACTAAAGACTGCTCGTCAACAAGATCCGATTGTCCGGCCGGACACTTTCCCACAGACGGCAACTGGGACACTGCCAATGCAAAATCAAACTGGCATAGCCGCAGTTGCCACACCGGTAACTCGGTGAATTGGCATTGAGCTCGCGAAGCGCCGCGCACAGTCGCCGCAATTGATTCTCCCGCGCTGCGGGTTCAAGCTCCTTGATCCGTTCGACATCGACTAATTCGCGCAAGGCCGGATCGGCATCTAAAAAACGCTCCACGGCATCGATACCCGCCGGCTCGACGATGCCGGGGTTCGCAATGACCGCCATGGCGATGGCGGCAATCGATTCGTAACCACCATCCATCAACTTACGCAGAAAACGCCCGAAATTAGCGGCTTCTTCCGCCTCGGTGGAACCCGCTGCCAAGCGCGGCACAATTTCTCGCAACAAGTAAGGCTGCTCTTGCGCCACTCGCCGGTAGAGACGAACGGCCTCTCGCCATCGGCCCGCATCCCGCGCCAGGTCGCCCCGCACCAGACTCGCACGCACGGTCTTGTTGCGACTGGTATCGGCCTTCTTGAGTAGACTCTTCGCACCCGGATAGTCCTTCGCAGCCCGCGCCTGCTCGGCCAACTCGCAGTAGTAGTGAGCCACATGCCCCATGGGAACTTCGGTCGCCCCACCCTGTTTTTCCAATTCGCTGTGCACCTCGATGGCGCGGTCCCATTCCCGGGTCTGCTCAAAAATTCGCATCAAGCGACTCAAGGCCCGGGCGCGGTACTCGGGATATTTGCGCAACTCTAAATAGAGCTTCTCGGCGCGATCAATAAGCCCCGCGCTCATATAGTCTTCGGCGAGGGCGAACTCTGCTTGCGACTTACTGCCCTTCTCCAAGCCGGGACGGGCCATGATGTTTTGGTGCACGCGAATGGCCCGGTCGACTTCCCCCCGCTTGCGAAACAAGGTACCCAGGGCGAAGTGGGTTTCTAGCGCATCACCGTCGACTTCGGCCAGGCGGGCAAAAACTTCCAGGGCACGGTCGGAATCTTCATCGAGCAAGTAGTTGATGCCACGCAGGTAGTCTGGACCGCGATTGGGTGGCGGGAGTTCCTCCTCGCCGGCATCACCAAATTTTGCGAAGGCATAGCCCAGCGCTGCGGCAACAAACAGCAGGCCAGCAAATAGAAAGGCAGACTCAGTCGGCATCTTGCATTGGCAAACTGCGCAGCGCGCGTACCTCTTCTTCCGCAAGACGCACGGAACGGCGAAGCCGCCGCCGTTGCGCGGATGAGCGCAGTAAGACAATGCCGGCACACAGCAAACCGAATACCCAGCCCGCCGCGAACATCAGCGTCAGGGCCAAGGATTTTTGCAGCTCAAAGCTGGCGAAGGCGAGATCGAGTTCCATATTGCCGGGATTTAACGCGGCGAATACGATCACCAACAGCAAAACGACCAGGAGAATCAGAAAATAGCTGAGATTGCGCAGCATGTTCATTCACCAGCCACAAAGCGACAGAGGACTAAAGCCAAAGGCATTATAGATCAAGCCGCCGAGGGCGGCCCGCTTGTCAATCGCGTACGGGTATGTCGCGATTCGCGTTCACACGGTCACGCAAATCCTTGCCAGGCTTGAAGTGCGGCACATACTTTCCCGACAAAGCCACGGCATCGCCGGTTTTCGGGTTACGCCCCATGCGCGGCGGCCGATAATGCAGCGAAAAACTGCCAAAACCACGAATCTCAATACGCTGACCGGCTGCTAGGGAATCACTCATTAAATCTAGTAGATGTTTTACCGCAAGCTCAACATCCTTAGCCGGCAAATGTTTTTGCTTTCGCGCTATTACTTCGATGAGTTCGGATTTTGTCATCGCCACGAGTCACATACCCCCAAAAGTTTTCCGGCAACAGCCGGGCTAAGGAATCAGTGGCGCCTTCTCAATAGATGACGCCATGAGCCCCAACTAATCTTCGGACTGACCGGAAATTTTTTCCTTCAGCAAATCGCCCAAGGTGGTACCGGAACTGACACTGCCTGTATCTGAGCGGTAGCTTTCCACGGCTTCGGCTTCTTCATGCGCTTCCTTGGCTTTAATAGAGAGCGAGACGATACGGGTCTTGCGATCTAGACCCATGAATCGCGACTCAACGGTATCGCCAACTTTCAATACCGTGCGCGCGTCTTCAACGCGATCACGGGACAACTCGCTGGCGCGAAGCTGGCCTTCCAAGCCACCTTCCAATTCGATCACGGCCCCGCGGGCATCCACCTCGGTCACCGTGCCGCTGACGATGGTGCCCTTGGGATGATCGGCGAGAAACTTCGAAAACGGATCTTGGTCAAGCTGCTTAACACCCAGTGAAATGCGCTCGCGCTCCGGGTCGATGGCCAACACCACCGCTTCCAGGTCTTCACCCTTCTTATAGTTACGTACCGCTTCTTCGCCGGGCAGATCCCAGGAAATATCTGACAAATGCACCAGGCCGTCGATACCCCCATCCAAACCGATAAAAATACCGAAATCGGTAATAGACTTGATGTTGCCGGACACCTTGTCGCCTCGATTAAAGGCCGTTGCAAACTCTGCCCAGGGATTTGATTGACACTGCTTAAGACCCAAAGAAATTCGCCGGCGCTCTTCGTCGATATCGAGCACCATGACCTCCACCTCGTCGCCCATTTGCACGACTTTAGCCGGGTTGACGTTCTTGTTGGTCCAGTCCATTTCTGACACGTGGACCAAGCCTTCCACGCCTTCCTCGATTTCTACAAAACAACCATAATCAGCAATATTGGTGACCTTACCGAACAGACGTGTATTGGGCGGATAACGCCGGGCGATACTGGTCCAAGGATCATCGCCGAGTTGCTTAATGCCCAGGGAAACACGAGATTTCTCGCGGTCGAAGCGCAGGATCTTCACTTCAATCTCATCACCCACGTTCACAACTTCAGACGGATGTTTGACCCGCTTCCAAGCCATATCCGTAATGTGTAACAGACCGTCAATGCCGCCCAAATCAACAAAGGCACCGTAGTCGGTCAAATTCTTCACGATGCCATTCATGATCACGCCTTCTTGCAGCGACGACAACAAGGTGTCGCGCTCGGCGCTGTACTCTTCCTCGACGACCGCGCGGCGAGAAACCACCACATTGTTGCGGCGTTGGTCCAGTTTAATGACTTTGAATTCAAGCTCTTTGCCTTCTAAATAGCCGGGATCGCGAACCGGCCGCATATCGACCAGGGAACCGGGCAAGAAAGCACGCACATAGTCGATATCGACGGTGAAGCCACCCTTCACTCGCCCGGTGATCATGCCGGTAACGACCTTGCTGTTCTTAAAGGCGTCGTCCAAACGCTCCCAGGTACGGGCCCGCTTCGCGCGCTCGCGAGATAATCGCGTCTCCCCCGAACCATCTTCCACGGCATCGAGCGCTACTTCGACTTCATCGCCAACGACGACTTCGATTTCACCCTTTTCGTTGCGGAATTGACTGGCGGGAATCACCGCCTCGGACTTGAGTCCGGCACTGACAATTACGACCTCGGCTGAGACCTGTATGACGCTGCCGGTGAGGATGGTGCCAGGCTTAATTTGTTGGCTGGCGATGCTTTCTTCAAATAACTCTGCAAAATTCTCGGTCATTACAAAAAAATCCCGCCTTACGGCGGCTCTTACGGGTGTACCAGACATCCTGCCGGCACACGGTTGTTTTCAATCCGGTAGCAATCCATTGCCGCCGGCGCTCAGTCATTCATCACATCCGGGAAAACGTCGCGGGCCCATTGCAACACTTGTGCAATGACTGCCGCCACGGGCATATCGGTTGTGTCTAGGCGCCGGGCATCGAGGCAAGGTCTCAAGGGTGCCACTGCACGCTCTGAATCCCTCCGGTCCCGCTCGGCCATGTCCCTGGAAAGCGCCGGAAGGCTAACACCAATACCCTTTTCTTTCAACTGCTTATAGCGCCTCAGAGCCCGTTCTTCCACACTGGCGGTGAGGAAAATTTTCAGCCCCGCGGTGGGAAAAATTACCGCGCCCATATCGCGTCCGTCAGCAACCAATCCGGGCGCTTGGCGAAACTGCCGCTGGCGATGCACCAGGGCCTCGCGCACCGCTGGTTGCGCCGCAACTCGTGAAGCCGCCTGCCCGCAAGCTTCTGCGCGGATATCCGACGTCACTACCAGTCCGTCCAGGTACACCTGGTCCGCGGCAAAACGCACATCCAAGTTCGCCGCCAAGCGCATCAAGGCGGCCTCGTCATCCAAATCCACCCGCCGATTTAAAGCGCTCAACGCCACCAGTCGGTACAAGGCACCACTGTCTAATAGGTGCCAACCCAACTCCCGGGCCACGGCCTGACAAACCGTGCCCTTGCCGGCACCGCCCGGCCCGTCGACGGCGATGGTGGGGATCTCGTCGCGATCAATCATCCGCAGCACTCGTTATACGCAGGCCAATTTCCTGGGCCGATGCCACAAAGTTTGGAAACGACGTGTCCACATTCGCCGTGTCGTCTATGCGCACCGGCCCCGACGCCACGGCCGCGGCCATGCCAAAAGCCATGGCGACTCGATGATCACCGTGGCTGTCGACGCGACCGCCGGTCAGTGCACCACCGGTTATTTCCGCGCCATCGGGTTTTTCGGTCACTTTAATACCCAGTTGGCGTAAGCCCGCAGCCATAACCCCGATACGATCACTTTCTTTATGCCGCAATTCAGCCGCACCGGTGATCCGCGTAACACCATCGGCCAAGGCGGCGACCAAAAATAAAACCGGAAACTCGTCAATGGCCAGGGGCACAAGCTCAGCGGGTATGTCGATGCCGCGTAAAGGCGCCCAGCGTATAAGCAGGTTGCCGGCGGGCTCGCCAAGACCCTCATCGGCACCAGCTTCAATCTGCAAATCCGCACCCATGCGCTTAAGTATTTCCAACACACCGGTACGGGTGGGGTTCAATCCCACATTGTTAATTTGAATTTTACTGCCGGGACAAGCACTGGCCGCGAGCAAGAAAAACGCCGCGGACGATAGGTCACCGGGAATCCGCAGGGCCTGGGCGCGCAAACCAAGCGGCGGAGCAATGCTCACCACGGCGTCCTGCCGCGATACCACCACGCCGAATTCGCCGAGCATACGTTCGGTGTGATCTCGAGTCACCGCCGGCTCACGAACCGCTGTGGGGCCTTTGGCATACAAGCCGGCCAGCAACAGAGCAGATTTTACCTGCGCACTGGCCACCGGCATGTCAAAGTGAAATCCACGCAGTTTTTGGCCGCCACGAATACGCAGGGGGGCGCGGCCATCGTCAGTTTCGATTGCGGCACCCATTTCACGCAAGGGTACAGCCACGCGATTCATCGGCCGCCGCGACAAGGATGCATCGCCCACCAGCGTCGAGTCGAAGGACTGCCCGGCCAGCAAGCCGGCAAACAGCCGCATGGCCGTACCTGAATTACCCATGTCCAAGGCGACTGCTGGGGGCGTTAAACCCCGCAGTCCAGCACCATGCACCCGTAACTCCGTGGTCGAGCGTTGCTCGATTTGCACACCCATCTCCGTGAGGGCGCGCAAACTCGCCATACAATCAGCACCAGCCAGGAAGCCGGAAATATCCGTCCTGCCGTCTGCCAAGGCACCCAACATCAGTGCGCGATGCGAAATGGATTTATCACCCGGTACTGGTATCGCACCCCGCAGCGGCCCACCGGGTTTCACGACGAAGTGTTGACTCATCGCACCGTGCCCTTGGCCGACCATTCACCGACGACATTCAACAACTGTTCGTTCTGCTCGGGTAGGCCCACCGTGATGCGAAGGTATTCCGGCAAACCATAGTTAGCCACCGGCCGAACGATAATACCGGCGCGCAGCAGATATTCGTAAAGTTCGAGCGCTTCTGCCCCGATACGGACCAGCAAAAAGTTGCCTTGTGAGGGAATGATTTGATATCCCAGGCGCGACAGTTCGGCACGCAATGTGTCACGGCCCTGAGCATTCATTTCGCGTGACCGGGAAACATGGGCTTCATCACCCAAGGCTGCCACGGCCGCCGCCTGCGCCAAACTACTTGTATTAAAAGGCTGACGAATACGATTCAACAATTCCGCCAATGCGGGATGGCTAATACCATAGCCGATACGCAGTCCCGCCAGACCATAAATTTTAGAGAAGGTGCGCGTCACCAGCAGCTGTGGAAACTCCGCAAGCAGTGACAAACCATCGGCATAGTTGGGATCAGTCACATACTCCGCGTAGGCCTCATCTAAAACCACAATGATGTCGCCGGGTAAGGCGATGAGCAGCTCCCGTATCTGCTGATGACTCAGCCAAGTTCCGGTGGGGTTATTGGGATTGGCGATAAACAACAGCCGCGTCTTGTCATCCACCGCCGCCCACAGCTCATTGGGATCGTGACCGAGGGGCTGTTGCGCGGAATCCGCCGGCAAAGACGGTGCAATGTTTGCAACCGCACCAGTTGCGCGCACAGACAAAGGATAAATCACGAAACCGTGCTGATCAAAAACCGCCGTGCAGCCGGCGTCCAAAAACGCTTCGGCCGCCAGCACCAAGATATCGTTAGACCCGTTACCCAGGGTAATCTGAGCCGCGTCGATATTCAGCTGCTTGGCTAAGGCCGCCTTGAGCAAATAACCCTCGCCATCCGGATACAAGGCCAGGTCTTGCATGGCATCACGCAGGGCGGCGGTGGCAGCTGGCGGCGGGCCCAGGGGGTTTTCGTTGGACGCTAATTTAATAGAGTCGCTCACCCCATATTCGCGCTCGAGGGCGTCCATGGGTTTACCAGGCACATAGGGACTGAGGTCGCGCAAACCCGCTGCCGCCAAGGCCGCGAAATCGGGGACCGGCTTAGGCATCTAGACTAACCGGTGTCGAAGTAGGCAGCAATGTCGGCCCGTAAACTACCCAATTTTTCGGCAGCACGGCGACGGACCTCAACAACGCGTGAACATCACAATGGAATATCGGTATTCCATTGGTAACGACAACCCGACTTATCCAATGACGGCGGCTACATCGCAGGGAAGTTAGCCATGCCCAAGATTGGCGCGCTATCGCGACCGCCATGACCCGGAAAGCACTCAAGGCTGTCAGCCTAGAGAATCGCTTTAGGGTAGGAACCCAGCACACGAAACAATTGCGCTCGCTTTTCCAGCTCCGCAAGCGCCGCGGCCAAGACTTCGTCTTCAACATGTCCATCAATGTCCACGAAAAATACGTAGTCCCATTTGCGCCGGCGAGACGGCCGGGATTCGATGCGCGTCATATTGATTTGATGAGTGGCCAAGGGCTCCAGCAAGCGGTGTAAAGCGCCCGCATCGTCAGTGCCTGCGGTTGACAGCAACAATGTCGTCCGATCATCACCGCTGGCGGCAAAAAGCTCACGGCCAATGATCAAGAAACGCGTGGTGTTATCTGGACGGTCTTCGATGTCCGCAACCAGTTTGTCCAGACCATACACTTCAGCCGCCGCATCACCGGCGATGGCCGCGGTGCCTGCTTCATCGCGGGCACGACGGGCACCCTCGGCATTACTGCTAGCGTCTAACAACTCTGCTTGCGGCAAGTATTCTTTCAACCAAGCTCGGCATTGGGCCAAGGACTGTGGATGCGCACAAACGCGAACGATCTTATCCAGTTCGTTCATCGTGCCCAGCAAGTGCTGACGTATACGCAATTCAATCTCGCCGCAAATCTTTAGCGGCGAAGTCAGAAAATTGTCCAGTGTGTGAGAAACAGCACCCGCGGTGGAGTTTTCGATGGGTACGACGCCGAAATCCGCCGCGCCGGACTCCACCTCATGAAACACTTCGTTAATGGTGGCCAGCGGCAGCGCACGGACTGAATGACCGAACTGTTTGTAAACGGCAGACTGACTGAAGGTACCTTCCGGCCCCAAATAACCGACTTTCAGTGGTTCTTCTTGTGCCAGGCAGGCGGACATTACCTCCCGAAACAGGCGCACAACTTCTTCGTTCGACAAGGGCCCTTGATTCCGCTCGGCCACAGCGCGCAAGACCTGAGCCTCGCGCTCCGGGCGGTAGTAATCTACCGCCGTACCGTCACCCTTGGCCACCGCAACTTGCTGCGCGCAGCGGGCGCGATCATTGATGAGCCCTTGAATCTGTTCATCAATCGCATCGATACGCCCACGCAATGCCTCCAAATCCACCGGCGGCGCCGTCTTTTTTGATTTGTTAGCCATGGGCTGATTCTAAAGTGCGTTAACTGGTCGCCGCGCGACCCAAATCACGGACCCGTAACACACCCTTGATAGACCGCAGCTCATCGAGGGTATCTTCAGGAACTGCGCCGTCAAGGTCAACGATGGTGTAGGCAACATCCCCCCGCGACTTGTTTAACAAGTCGGCGATATTCAAGCCGGCCTCGGCGAGGCAGGTTGAGATTTGCCCCACCATGTTCGGCACATTGGCATTGGCGACGGTAACGCGATGCGCATCCATGCGCGGCATATCCGCGGCGGGGAAATTGACCGAATGCTTAATCGTGCCGTGCTCAAGATAGTTACGCAGATTATCGGCGACAATCACGGCACAGTTTTCTTCCGCCTCACCCGTGGACGCACCCAAATGCGGCAAGGCGATCACTTTGGCATGATCAATGGTGGCACGCGTCGGAAAATCCGTCACATAAGCTGCGAGCTTGCCACTGTCCAAGGCGGCCAGGGCGGCTTCCTCGTTGACGATGCCGCCGCGGGAAAAATTCAACAACACGCTATCATCCGGCAACAAAGCTAGGCGCTCGTTATTCATCAGGTCGCGCGTGCCATCCACCAAGGGTACGTGGAGACTCAACATGTTGACACGGCCAATGAGGTCATCCAGGCTGCGGGCCTGCTCAACACCGGAAGACAACTCCCAGGCCCGATCGACCGTAATTTGCGGATCAAAACCAATCACCCGCATACCCATAGACAAGGCGGTATTGGCGACTTGCACGCCGATAGCGCCTAAACCGACAACGCCCAAAGTGCGACTGGGCAGTTCATAGCCCACGAACTGCTTCTTACCGGCTTCGACAGCTTTGTTCAATTCAGCACCGTCAAGCTCCAGTCCACGAACATAGTCCCAACTCGGACAAATATTGCGCGCGGCCAACAACATGCCGGCGATCACGAGTTCTTTCACGGCGTTCGCATTGGCGCCGGGCGCGTTAAACACCGGCACGCCCAGTTTGGCCATATCGACAACCGGAATATTGTTGACGCCCGCACCCGCACGCCCCACGGCCACCACCGAAGCGGGCACAGCCATGTCATGCATATTGAAGGAACGCAGCATGATGGCATCCGGATCGACGATTTCGGATGCCACTTCATAGGACTCGCGCGGTAGCCGCCGCAAGCCCGTCACGGAGATATTATTCAGGGTTTGAATTTTGTACATCGTTGTTTCCGATTTCAGCCTATCCTCGGAGGCTAGCCATTACGTCGTGCAAAGTCGGCCATGAAATCAATCAAGGCATCAACGGCCGCCTCGGGCACGGCATTGTAAATGCTCGCGCGCATGCCGCCGACAGAACGATGGCCTTTCAAGTTCGTCAAACCAGCCTGCTGCGACTGCTCGAGGAAGGCTGCATCCAACTCGGGCTTGGCCAAAACAAACGGCACATTCATCCATGACCGGTAATCGGGCGCCACGGGGTTGCTATAAAACGGCGAGTCATCAATGGCGCCATAGAGCTTGGCTGCCTTGCGTTGATTCACCTCGGCCATCTTCTGCAGACCGCCTTGATCCTTAAGCCAATCGAAAACCAAGCCCGCCATATACCACGCAAAAGTCGGCGGCGTGTTCAGCATCGAACCGGCATCGGCTTGGGATTGATAGGTCAGAATATTAGGGACATCGTCGGCGGCCCGTTGCAACAGATCACGGCGAATGATCAGGATGACCAGCCCTGCCGGACCGATGTTTTTCTGTGCGCCCGCGTAAATCACCCCGAACTGACGCACATCCACCGGACGTGACAATATCGTCGACGACATATCCGCGACCAAGGGTACATCGCCGACCTCCGGCGGTGCGCTGATTTCTAAACCGGCAATGGTTTCATTGGGACAATAGTGAAAATAGGCAGCATCGCCACTGGTTTCCCAAAGCTCGCGCTTGGGTACGTCGGTGAAGTTGTTATTGCTGCCATCGGCAACAATATTCGTCGGCCGCAAACGCCCGGCTTCTTTCGCCGCTTTTTTCGACCAAGCACCTGTCACTAGATAGTCAACGGTCTGCCCTGTCGCTGACAGATTCATCGGCAATTGGGCAAATTGTTGCGTCGCGCCGCCCTGCAAGAACAGCACGGCGTAATCATCGGGAATACCCATGAGTTCGCGCAAATTCGCTTCGGCCTGTTCCGCCACCGCTATGAACGCCTTACTGCGATGGCTGAGCTCCATGACGGACATGCCATTACCCGCCCAATCGGGCAAATCAGCCTTGGCTCGTTCTAAAACTTCCAAGGGTAGCGCCGCGGGACCGGCACTAAAATTAAACACACGCGTCATAGTTAGTCGTCTTTCACCCCTGCGCAGGGATTGCCAAAAGCTTATTCATCATCATCTTCGTCAAGGGAAATAATGCGATCCAGGCCAACCAAACGATCACCCTCTTCAACGCGAATCAAACGCACACCCTGGGTATTGCGGCCCTGGACCGAAATGCCATCCACCGGGGTGCGCACCAAAATACCGCTGCTACTGATCAACATGATTTCGTCTTCGTCGTTGACCTGAATCGCGCCCACCATGGCGCCGTTACGCTCGGTGGTTTGAATCGCGATCACACCCTGCCCGCCGCGGCCATGCACCGGGAAATCGCTAACCGGCGTGCGCTTGCCATAGCCATTTTCCGTGGCCGTCAAGACATCGCCGTCGCCGACAATTTGCAGCGAAATGACTTCTTGACCGTCGACCAGACGAATACCGCGGACACCCGCCGCGGCGCGGCCCATGGCCCGTACATCCGTCTCATGAAAACGCACTGCCTTGCCAGAACTGGCAAACAGCATGATGTCGTCATCGCCATGGGTCAGAGCCACATCAACTAAGTGGTCTTGTTCACGCAGTTCCACGGCACGAATGCCGTTGCTACGCGGTCTAGAAAAGGCCTGCAAACTCGTCTTCTTAACCGTGCCGTGACTGGTGGCCATGAAGACGTAGTGATCCGCCTCGAAATCTTTCACGGGCACCACGGCATTCACGCGCTCATCGGTTTCCAGCGGCAATAGATTCACCATGGGGCGTCCGCGTGCATTGCGGCTGGCGCGTGGTACTTGATAAACCTTTAACCAATACACTTTGCCCAGACTGGTAAAACACAGCAAAGTGTCGTGGGTATTGGCCACGAATAGTTTGTCGATGAAGTCTTCATCTTTGACTCGCGCGGCCGCGCGGCCGCGACCGCCACGGCGTTGGGCCTGGTAGGTATCCAAGCCCTGCGACTTGGCATAGCCGCCGTGGGACAGGGTCACGATGACCTCTTCCTCGGGGATGAGATCCTCGGCCGTCAAACTGTCGTGGGTCTGAACAATCTCGGTGCGACGCTCGTCGTCATAGCGTTCCCGAATATCGGCCAGCTCTTCACGAATGACTTCCAGCAGGCGATCCGGGTTTTCCAAAATCTCAGTGAGTGCTTTAATTTTATCAAGAATCTCTTTGTATTCATTGATAATTTTTTCTTGTTCAAGACCCGTCAGACGATGCAATTTGAGGTCCAGAATGGCTTGTGCCTGGGCCGGCGACAGCCGATAACCGGTCTCAACAGCGCCATATTCGCCCTCGAGATCGTCAGGCCGCGTGACGATACCGCCGGACTGTTCCAGCATCACCGTCACCGTGCCGGGGGCCCAAACTTCGGCCAATAATCCGGCGCGCGCCTCCGCCGGCGAGGCCGAGGCTTTGATCAAGGCAATGACCGGATCAATATTGGCCAAGGCGACGGCTAGGCCTTCTAATAGATGAGCACGCTCACGGGCTTTGCGCAATTCGTACAGGGTACGCCGCGTGATGACTTCGCGCCGATGGCGCAAGAACGCCGTTAAAATCTCCTTGAGATTCAGCAACCGCGGTTGGCCGTCACGTAAGGCCACCATGTTGATGCCGAACACGCTTTCTAGCGGCGTCTGCTTATACAGATTGTTCAAAACCACATCGGGCATCTCGCCCCGGCGCAGCTCAATGACAATGCGCATGCCATCTTTGTCCGACTCATCGCGCAGTTCAGAAATACCTTCCAACCGCTTTTCGCGGACCAACTCGGCGATCTTCTCGATCAAGCGCGCCTTGTTCACTTGATACGGAATCTCGGTAACGATGATGGCCTCACGCCCACGCTGAGCCAGCGGTTCGACGGTGGTACGCCCGCGCATGTAAATTCGGCCGCGCCCGGTCATGTAGGCCGAGTAAATACCTTGGGCGCCGTTGATTAAACCCGCCGTGGGAAAATCAGGGCCCGGCAAGTGAGTCATCAGATCGGCGATGGAAATATCGGGGTTTGCCATCAACGCCAAGGTGGCGTCGATGACCTCGCCGAGGTTGTGGGGCGGGATATTCGTGGCCATGCCCACCGCGATGCCGGCCGAACCGTTCACCAATAAGTTGGGTACCTTGGTGGGCAATACCGAGGGTTCAAATTCCGATTCGTCGTAGTTGGGCACGAAATCGACGGTTTCTTTGTCGATGTCCGCCAGCAACTCGCCGGCAATGCGTGCCATGCGCACTTCGGTATAGCGCATGGCCGCGGGCGCATCACCGTCCACGGAACCGAAGTTACCCTGGCCGTCCACCAGCAAGTAGCGCATGGAGAACGGTTGCGCCATGCGCACGATGGTGTCGTAGACCGCCGTATCGCCATGGGGGTGATACTTACCGATCACATCGCCCACCACCCGAGCTGATTTTTTGTAGGCCTTGTTGTAGTCATTGCCGAGTTCGCGCATGGCAAATAACACGCGCCGATGCACCGGCTTCAAGCCGTCGCGAACATCGGGCAACGCGCGGCCCACGATGACGCTCATGGCGTAATCCAAATAGGATTGGCGCATCTCGTCTTCGAGATTGACGGGCAATATTTCCTGGGCCACTTCAGCCATCGGTGGTCATTCTAGTTAGTAAATGGAATCTGATTGAGACCCTGCGAACTGCCCTGAGCAGGTCGCACGGAGTACTTAACAGTGGAATTTTGGACGACTCAAAATAGACGTTAATTAAGCCGGTTATGGTAGCACAGGGGCGGGTTTCGCCACAGCAGAAATAGGCCATTTGGAGCCGGCGGCCGCTATGCCTACCCGATGGGATCAGGCATTATCGGCCTGCCCCGCCCGTTGCTAAGTTATTGGCTGATGGAATCAACCGATCTGGTCATTTTTGCCCGCTGGATAGTTCCGGTGGAACCCGCCGGCCAGGTCCTCGAAGACCATGCGCTGGTCATGCGCGCCGGACGCATCACTGCTCTGCTGCCGGCCGCCGACGCCCGCCAGCAATTCCCAGATCTACCCGGCATCCAGCGCCCGAATCACCTGCTCATACCCGGCTTGATCAACACCCATACCCACTTGCCCATGACCCTGTTTCGGGGGCTGGCTGATGATCTGCCCTTGCAAACTTGGCTACAGGAGCACATTTGGCCGGCGGAACAGCGCTGGGTCAGCCCCGAATTTGTCCGGGATGGCTGCGAGTTGGCCGCCTTGGAAATGATTCGCGGCGGCACCACTTGCGCCAACGAGATGTATTTTTTCCCCGATGTGGCGGCTGAGGCTGCCATTGATCACGGCCTGCGCGCGGTGGTCGGCATGATCCTCATCGATCAGCCCACGCTCTGGGCCCAAAATATCGACGACTACTTCGCCAAGGGCCTCGCCGTGCACGACCGGTTCAAAGGCAACGACTTGGTCACCACCAGCTTCGCGCCCCACGCACCTTATAGCGTGGGCGATGACGCCTTGGCACACCTACGGGTGCTGGCCGATGAATTGGAACGCCCGATTCACATGCATGTGCACGAAACCGCCGGCGAAGTTGAACAAGCCGTGGCTGCCACCGGCGAACGGCCTTTAGCGCGACTCGACCGCCTCGGTCTGATCAGCCCGTTAATGGCAGCCGTCCACATGACCACACTGGAGGATGCCGAAATCGACTTGTTGGCCGAGCGCGGTGCATCGGTGGTGCACTGCCCCGAATCAAATCTCAAATTGGCCAGCGGCTATTGCCCGGTGGCGAAGCTCATGTCGGCAGGCATCAACGTCGCCTTGGGCACGGATGGCGCCAGCAGCAACAATGACTTGGACATGATTAGCGAAATGCGCAGCACCGCCTTACTGGCCAAGGCCGTGGCGGATGATGCCGCGGCGGTCAGTGCCGCGGATGCCCTGGGTATGGCCACCCTCAACGGTGCGCGCGCCCTGGGTATGGCCGATGAAATCGGCTCCTTGCTGCCGGGCAAACGCGCGGATCTGACCTGCATTGACTTATCTCATCCCGCCACTCAACCCGTGCACAATCCCCTGTCGCAGTTGGTGTATGCCGCCAGCCGCGATCAGGTCAGTGACGTCTGGATCAACGGTGAAGTCCTGCTGTGCGATGGCGAGTTCACGCGCGCGCAACCGGCCGACATTTATGCCCGCGGTCATGCCTGGGCGAAACGTTTAGCGGACGCAGCCTCATGACCAGGCCGGCAAGCCACGACCAGCCCAACGCGGATCCCGCTGAACTCCACAAGTTTGATGCCCTGGCCAGTCGCTGGTGGGATCCCGATGGCGAATTCAAGGCTTTGCATCAGATGAATCCGCTGCGGCTGAGCTATCTTGAAGAACGCGCCGGCTTGGCCAACAAGCGGTGCTTAGACGTTGGTTGCGGTGGCGGGCTACTCAGCGAAGGCCTGGCACGGACCGCTGGCGAGGTCTTGGGTATCGATTTAGCCAGCGGGCCCTTGGCGGTGGCCAAGCTGCATGCCGCAGGTGAAGGTCTAGATAACCTGCGTTATGAAGAAACCTCAGCGGCAGAACTCGCGGAACGTCGACCGGGGGCTTTCGATGTCGTCACCTGCTTGGAGGTATTAGAGCATGTGCCGGCGCCCGATGACTTGCTAAGCAGCTTGGCCACACTGGTTAAGCCCGGCGGCGATGTAGTTGTCTCCACGCTCAATCGCACGCCGAAGGCTTTTGCCCTAGCCATCGTGGGCGCCGAATATCTGCTGGGCATGCTACCGCGAGGGACTCACGAATACGCGCGCTTTATTCGACCCTCGGAATTGGCCGACTGGGGGCGCCATGGCGATTTGGAACTGCTCGATCTAAGGGGCATCGAACTCAATCCCCTCCGCGATCAGTGGCGATTGGGACCGGACGTGGCGGTAAACTATCTGGCGCACTTTCGGCGCCTTGGCAACTGAGTGTCCGTCATGTCCGGCGCGATATTTTTTGATCTTGACGGCACGCTGTTGGACACCGCGCCAGATATGGTCGCGGCCTTGGATCGGCTCCGTGCGGAAGAATCCTTGCATCCAATGGACTACGCACACGCGCGCAGCCACGTCTCCCATGGCGCGCTGGGGTTACTAAAAGTTGGCTTCGCACATCTAGAGTCAGATGATCAAGCCGCCCTAAGAGATCGTTTTCTCGCCCACTACGCCGAACATCTCTGCGAGGAGACGCGACTGTTTCCAGGCATGGCGCGCGTACTCGACGAATTGGATACAGGCGGTGTGCCTTGGGGCGTCGTCACCAATAAACCCGCCTATCTAGCCGAACCTCTATTAGAGGCCCTAGAACTGGCTGCGCGCTGCGCCTGTATTGTCAGTGGCGATACCCTCGCCCGGCGCAAACCCGATCCCGACCCCCTGCTGCATGCGGCGGAAATTGCTGGCGTTGAAGCCCAGCAATCGGTATACATCGGCGATGACCAACGCGATATTCAAGCTGGACAGGCAGCCGGCATGACCACGGTGGCGGCCAGCTATGGCTATATCACGCGGGACGATCAGGTTGCCGACTGGGGGGCGGATCATACGGTGGCCGGCAGCGACGAATTGCTTGAGCTCTTAGGCCGGGCTGGCTGGTTCGGGACCGACTGGCGCCAATGAACTTCGACGTCATTCTGGCTGAAGTCCTCGCCCTAGACTTGCGAATTTTACTGTCCGTGGCGGCCGGCTTAGGCCTGCTGTTAGGTCTGTTGTTGTATTTTTTAGTGAGCCGGCCGGCGCGCTTGCGACGTGAGGCCGAGTTACAGCAACTGCGTGCCGAGATACAAACCGAGACGGCCAAATCGGCAGAACGTGCCCTCGCCTTGACGCAAGCCGAGCAACGCTTAGCCACTTCATTCAGGCAACTGGCGAATGATTCATTCGCTCAACACAGCGAAAACTTTTTGCGCTTAGCGCGAGAAAGTTTAGGCAAACATCATGAACGCGCGAAAGCCGAATTGGGCGACCGCGAGCAAGCCGTGGAAGCCTTGGTTAAACCCATTCGCGAAGCCCTGGACAAAACCCATGAGCAAATCGGCGCCATTGAAAAAGCTCGCCATGAATCCTTCGGCAACATTCGTGCCCAGCTAGAAAACATGGGTGCCGCGCAAGAAACCCTGCGCACAGAAACCCATCGGCTCGTGAAAGCCCTGCGGCGACCGGAAGTGCGCGGCCAATGGGGTGAACTCACCCTGCGTCGCTTGGTCGAGCTGGCCGGCATGGTGGAACACTGCGACTTCGACGAACAAATCAGCGTCGGCACAGAGGATGGCAATCTGCGGCCCGATCTGTTGGTCCACCTGCCCGAACGCGGCACCATTGTGGTCGATGTCAAAACGCCGCTGGATGCCTACCTAGAAGCCATCGAGGCTGAAGACGACACCGCGCGCAAGACCGCGCTGGTTAAACATGCGCGCAACGTCGCCAATCGTGTGCGCGAACTCGCCAGCAAAAGTTACTGGTCGCAGTTTGAGCGCAGCCCCGAGTTTGTGATTTTGTTTATTCCGGGCGACCAGTTCTTATCCGCCGCACTCAACGAAGCCCCGAACTTACTGGAAGATGCCATGCGCGATCGCGTGATTCTCGCCACACCCAGCAGCTTGGTCGCATTGTTGAAAGCCGTGGCCTTCGGTTGGCGACAATTAACCCTCGCGGACAACGCCGAAGTGATCCGCGGTCTGGCCCAAGATCTCTATGGTCGCCTGGCCGCCTTTAGCAGCCATCTGGTCAAACTGGGCAAACAGCTAGAAGGTGGCGTTAAAGCTTACAACAATGCGGTGGGTTCTTTAGAACGCAAGGTATTACCCGGTGTGCGCAAGTTCACCGAGCTGGGCGTGCAAGCGAAAACTGAAATACCAGCCCTCGGCGAAGTCGAAGAAATGCTGCGCTCGCCGGCGGATTTATCCGCAAAGGATACAGACCCGCCCGCTGTACCCCCACCCCCGGCGAATGACACTGCGGGTAAGACCGACAAAGTAACGAAACGTCATTGAGCTAGGCATGCGCACCAACGCAAGAAACTTTCCCGACCCAAGCTATGTGGCCACAGCAGACTGCCTGGCTGACCGTGTCATTCTAGTCACCGGTGCTGGCAGCGGCATTGGCCGGGCGGCCGCATTGACTTGCGCCGCTCATGGTGCCCAAGTGGTGTTACTCGGACGCACGGTGAGCAAACTCGAAAAAGTTTACGATGAAATCCTCGCCGCCGACGGCGCCCGACCCAGCATTGCGCCCATGAACCTGGCCAATGCGCAAGGACCAGACTTTTTCCAACTGCGCGACAGCATCGCAGAAGAATTTGGCCGCCTCGACGGCTTGCTGCACAATGCCGGCGTTCTCGGTCCGCGCACACCGATTGAGCAATACCCCGTCGCCAAGTGGGCCGAAGTCATGCACGTGAATTTGACCGTGCCCTTTGTCATGACCCAAGTCTTGCTGCCCTTACTCAATAAATCCGCGGACGCTTCGGTGATTTTCACCAGCAGTGGTGTGGGCCGGCGTGGTAAAGCGTTTTGGGGGGCTTATTCTGTCTCAAAATTTGGTGTTGAAGGTTTATCGCAAGTCTTGGCCGATGAAACATCCGGCGCAGGCCGCATCCGCGTAAACTGCGTCAACCCCGGACGCGCCCGCACCACCATGCGCGCTGATGCTTATCCGGCGGAAGACCCCAATAGTGTGCCGACGCCGGATCAGTTGATGGGGCCTTATCTCTATTTGTTAGGGCCTGAAAGCGCGGGCGTTACGGGGCAGAGCTTAGATTCACAGTAAAGTCCGCGACCTTACCGAGCTAGCATGCGCCGGGACTAGCCTAGTGTCCGTCATCAAATAACCATGGTCTGCCGCATCTAGCTGGCTTCAGCTTGTCGCCAACAAACGCCAACCGTCAACTCTCCCTTCTCGTCTGTCCCGTCACGCGAAATCTGGCCAGAGTTGGGACACTCAAAATTGGCAGAGTCAGACCTTCTTTGGACAGCCATCTTAGGCACAGCGCCTTTCTTGCCCAATCACCTTGATATGGGCAGAGCTATATTGGCTGTCCCGATAATTCCCTGGCCCGCTCGCCACTTCGCACAGTTCGGGCCCTAGCGCACTGGGGCGCTCCTCGCCGGGAAATGGCTGAAGCTTAAGGCTGCTCGCTGAACACCGGCATGAATGACATCGCGCGGCTGGACGCCATTCTAAAAACGCATTAATCGGTGCCCGGCACCCTTCTGCTCTTGAAAAACGCATTAAGCGGTGCCCGGCACCCTTCTGCTCGATCATTCCCTGGCCCGCTCGCCACTTCGCACAGTTCGGGCCCTAGCGCACCGGGGGCGCCTCGCCGGGAAATGGCTGAAGCTTAAGGCTGCTCGCTGAACACCGGCATGAATGCCATCGCGCGGCTGGACGCCATTCTAAAACGCATTAAGCGGTGCCCGGCACCCTTCTGCTCCCTAAAACGCATTAAGCGGTGCCCGGCACCCTTCTGCTCCCTCTTCTACTAACTATTCCCCTTCACCCTCAACTAACTCTGCAATCCCCGGTTCGAGATTGCGGAAGTTCTCCACGCGACCTGACGGCCAAACGACATGCACGTCGGCGCAATCCGCCTTGCCCAGGCCGAAAGTCGGCCAGGGTGTTTCGGTGGACGCGAGACTGCTACCGGCTCGCACCTCGGTTGCTTGAAACCCATTTGCGGTGGTGACTTCGATTCGCGCGCCGATGCCCATGCGATTGCTGTCGGTCCCGCGTAGACGAATATTGAGCCAGTTATTGCCGTTGCCTTCGTTGCGAAGCAAGATCGGCACACCATCGGTGTCGATGAACAACCAAGGCGCGGTGACGATCAGAATATCCGGAAACCCGTTATTGTCGAAATCTGCCTGACCAATACCCGTAACATAGCGGTCGCTCAGGTCTAGCCCATGAGCGGCATTGTCTTCAACAAAGGTTCCGTCACCATTATTCATAAACAGATGTCCTGGATTGCCCAGAATAAATGCCGGCGCCATTGAACCGCCGAAGAACAGATCTTGGTGGCCATCATTGTCGAAGTCCGCAAAGCTTGCGCCCCAGCCGAACTCATAGTCGTCTTCGCTGGTGATTTCTGGCGTGGCAATGTTGGTGTAGGTGCCATCGCCGTTATTCTGAAATAAGTGATGGGGTGCGGGTAGGTCGGGAGCCAAGGGATCGAAACCGAAGTTGGTCGCGAATATTTCGAAATCACCGTCGTTGTCGATATCGCCGAATGCGGATGACATCCAGTAACCTAGGGCATCGAGTCCGGAGCCCGGCGCCATGTCTGTGAATGTATTGTCACCATTATTGCGATAGATGTGCCACGGTGTCGGCAACATGTCCACGTTATTACAAACGCCAACAAACAGGTCGATATACTCATCATCGTCATAATGACTAAATGAAGTGACACAGGATCCGAGGCCGCCTACAACACCGGCGGATTCAGTAATATCAGTGAAGGTCAGATCGCCATTGTTGAGATATAACCGGTCCTCATGCTGTGCCTTGGGCTTAAAAACAATGCCAAGATGACCGGGCCCGGCGACAAATAAATCTAGGTATCCGTCATTGTTAATATCCGCCATGGCGACGCCAAGCGCCGTTTCAACGCCCGGCACGCCGGCCGTTGCGGTGATGTCAGCGAAGGTTCCATCGCCGCGGTTATGCAGCATCACAGTCGGACCTTGCAAGGGACCGGCAAATCCCCCGGACCCGGCGAGGAACAAATCGGGATAGCCGTCGTTGTCAATATCTCCGGCGACGATCCCGGAAACCCCAGTAGTAACACCCGCATTTGCTTCGACGGTTACATCAGTAAACGAACCGTCTCCGTAATTACGAAAAAGTGCCGTACTGTATGGCGCATCGTTGGTTAGATACAGATCCAGGTCGCCATCCGCATCGTAGTCGAGCCACGCGACTCCGCCCAATCCTTCGCCGTTGCCACGCAAAACGTTTCGTTCAAATGGCGACAGAAGTGCAGATTGATCCGTAAACGTAGTTCCGGTATCGGCGGGTGATGGTATTACCACCTGGCCAATATCTCCGATACAGCTGATTGCATCACTGGCTGCGGTGAGCAGATCTGGTCCTAAATCTTCTGCGATATCCAACCGACCCTGCCGAACCAGCTGCTCTATTCGACGCTGATACCCTTCGAGAAATCTAGCAGCCTGCCGATAGCGTTCTCGATCCAAGCTCCGCTGTGCGCGAGTAAGTCTGCTGATTAGGTCTCTTGACCGATTCGCGGGGCCGTCAGGATCGGCAATAACACCAGTCAACTCAATTAGATCAGTGATATCAGCGCGACAACGCTCGGCCGTAACGACCAGTGCCTTCGCTGGCGAGACCAGCAAGACGAATAACAACGCGGCGATAAAAACCCGCAGACGGTACATCAACTTAAAACTAATGACGGTCGGCCAATCTACAAAAACAATCTTCCACCTATAGAAAACCACTCCGGAGGCGGCAAGACTAGTAACTTTTATTTTGGTTGTTGCTCTGCTCGGTGTTGCGTCATCGGTCAGAGCTTGATCACACAATACACCAAACCCCGAAGAATTCAACGAACGCTGGAATGAGGCGCAATATTGGTATTACGTTTTAGGAACTTATCGCAGACTGTTACTACAACTATTGATGAACCGCCTGCACATTAACAGACACCTTTCAGCCATCTTTGGGCTGCCCCGACGAGAGCCTGACCATTTTCCTGAGGTGCAGATCGGAAACAATTGCCTGTATTACGACGCGACCCTAGGAGACAGTTCGTCGTCACCCATTTCACGCCTAATATGGTTGGCGAAACCAGTACCTGCCTCCTGGTAATAGTTGTAAGCCGCGTCCACACCCGCGGTCTCTAACTCCCGGCGATCGTCTTCGTAGCGGCTGATCGCGCCGATCCGGCCGGTGAACCCGATACTGCGAAGCAACTTTGCTGCAGTTAGCATGTCCTTATGCGTGGGCAGGGCGAGCATGATCAAGCGAATCCGCGACTTCGCCACCTGGCGCCAAAAATCTACGTCTTCGACATCGCCGACCACCATTCTGAAATCCTGATCCCGCAACATTCCCACTTTGTCGGCATCCGCGTCCGCGCCGAGCACTTTGTGGCCGTTTGCGTCGCGCATGGTTCGGTAGGCACCGCGGCCAACCCGACCCATACCAGCAATCAGTATCTGCGTGTCGCCGAACTCGATCGGTATCTGGCGATCGGCACAGCGTTTCGTCTCAAAGCGGCAGAGATACCGTTCAAAGCGCTCGTAGAACTCATGCGCCTGCGCGTTCAATAAGGATGCCACGATGAAACTAGCGGCCGTCGCGACGGCGAGTAAAACCAGCCAGTCCGAACTGATCAGATCGTAACGCACGCTTTCATTCGCCACGATCAGACCAAACTCACTGAAACATCCAAGCCCGAGCGCTGCTAGAAAAGCGGTGCGTGAGCGAATGTCGAAGCGAGTGAGTAACCAAAAGAACAACGCTGTTTTGAGCGGCAGTAAGAACACGATCAGCGCAGCAACGATTAATAGGTCACCTAAACTGGGAAGTCCAGACAACCCGATCGACAAGAAAAATCCCAACAGCAGAAAATCCTTGAAGCTCAGCAGTGCCTTTGACAACTCGACGGACTTCGTGTGGCCCGCCAGCAGAACGCCAAAGACCAGCACACCGATATCCGCCTTGACCCCGACCGCGCCGAACAGCTCGGCGCCGAGCGCCGTCATCGCTAGCCCGAACAGCACCAAAACTTCACCGTGGCCAACGCGATTCAACACGCCATGCAGCAACGGCCGCGCGACTGGCAGCGCGAGCAACAACAGCGCCCACGCCGACGGCAGTGTCCGCGCGGCGAAGAGCAGGAACAGAACGGCGACCACATCCTGGATGATCAGAATACCGATAGCGATCACGGCATGACGCGCGCGCATTTCGCCGCGCTCCTCGAAAATCTTTACGGCGAAGACCGTGCTACTGAAGCTCAAAGCGAAGGAGACGATCACGGCTGTTTGCCAATCATCACCCCCATACATTGCGAGACTTGCGTACCCGAGCAGCAACAGCGCGCCGGTACCGGTCAGCACGAGCAACAACATATGCGATAGTGCGCCGCCGCTGATGGCCGGCTCGAGAAAATCCTTAAGCCGCAATTTCAAGCCGATCGTGAACAGCAACAGATAAACGCCGTAACGACTGGCAAGCTCGAGCAACTCGCCGCCTTCTTCACCGAACAGGTTGAGCACGAACCCCGCGAGCAAAAACCCGACCAACGGCGGCAGGCGCAGCCGCTGCGCCAGCAGTCCGAATGCAAGCGCAATCAACAACCACAGCGAGTCCATACCTATGCCTCTTTACGCACCGCGAGCCGGCGCGCACGCCGACGGTCGGCTCGAACCACACTGATTCGGTAGCCATTCCAGGAGATCTCGTCACCGGTCTTGGGTATCCGCTCAAGCATCTCGGTAACCAGCCCGCCTATGGTAGTCACGTCTGATTCGGGCTGCCATGGAATTCCGAGCCGTGAGCAAAGACGGCGTAGATCAACCTTTGCGCGCACGATCAAGGTTCCGTCGGAGCGCTCGAAGAAGTCTTCAACCGGCGTATCGCTCTCGTCCTGAATATCGCCAACGACCTCCTCGAGCACATCCTCTAGTGTCACGATGCCCTCCACGCTGCCGTACTCATCAACGACAATGGCGAGGTGTCGATTGGCCTCTTGGAAAGTGCGTAAGAGCTGTGGCAACGGCGCGGTTTCCGGCACGATTAGCGCGTCGCGACGGATCGCATCCCAGTCGATGCGTTCAGCTTCATGGGTTAATAACCAGTCGAGCAGTTCTTTCGCCAGCACCGTGCCGTTCAGGTCATTGAGGTCGCCGGTCGGCGTCAAGGGAAAGCGGCTATGACCTGTTTCGCGTACGAGATTCATTGCTTCGCGGCGGTTCATCGATGTCGCGAGATAACAGACCTCATCGCGCGGTAGCATGACATCGTGCGCCTGTAGATTACCAAGGTGGGTGGCGCCAATGATCATCCCAGCAGTGCGCGGTCCAACGACGCCTTCGGTCGATCCCAGCAGCGCAAGTAGTCGAATCTCTTCGATCGACGTCACTGGCATCATGGCATCGCCACGCAGCGATCTTGATACTTTTTCGCTCAGGATAACCAACGGTTGTAGCACTCGAGCGAGTATCGCAATCCCGTGCGCAACTGGGGATGCGAGCAGCGTCGCGTACGTCACGCCAAGCGTCTTTGGAATGATCTCCGTAAACAGCAATACCGCGAGTGTAAAGATCAAAGAAAACAGCCATAGCGTGCCGGCGTCGAACACGTTCGAATAGCTGGCGCCGGCGACCGCCGCGCCGATCGTATGAGCCGCGGTATTCAGAATCAGGATCGCGGCGATCGGCGCGTCCATGTTGTCTTTGAAGCCCGCAAGCAACTGTCCCGCGCGCTGCTTGTCCCGGATCATGACCTCAATCTGGGGACGCGTCAGGGACAGCAACACAGACTCGAAGATCGAGCACATGAACGACACCACGAGCACGACCAGGACGGAGGTAATAAACAGAGCCATGATGCCTCCTGAGGCGTCGGCGGGTCTTATATTGTTTCGCAGCGGCCCGCGGCATTCAAACGGACGGAGACTAAAGAATTAGAGGGGTCAGACCGATTTTCTCGATTAGTTTCTCTGGCGCCTAACGTAAATTAGTGTCCGTACTAAACCCTAGCGGGCGCAAAAACCCCTCTAAAACTCCAAAAAATGCATAAAGTGGTGTCCGGCACCAAAACTTGCGGAGAATCAGAGCGACGAGAAAAGTGGCTCTAAATGCTTCTCATAGTTCTTCCAGCGCCCCACGGAACTTTGATAAATCGGTTTGCGAACCTGAGCCCGGCTAGATGTGGTGACAACCCTCGCGGTCCTATGAAAATCAAGACATGCCGGGTCGAATTCCAGCTTGCAGTGTTGCAATAGCGAGCGAATATGGGTTTCCGGATCTGCGATCATGTCTTCGTACTGAAAAACGTGTATCTGACCGGGGAAACATTTAAGCCAATGCCTAGTTAGGTCATCGACCGCTCGGTAGTATTGGCCAATCCATTCGAGCCTGTATGACCAAGCGTAACTCGGCCCAAGGTCCAACTGAAAGCTCGAAATTGCAATGTCCCTAGGGTCTCTGCGGCAAAGTATGATCTTGGCGTTGGGTAGAAATGCTCTGATCCACCCGATAAACACATAGCTTAAGAGATTCTTGTTGGTTGTATGTGCTTTACCCTGGTCTATTGAGTCGATAAATTGTTGCGCAATCTTGCGGAATACTTGTGAATCGACCGTGTTGAATCCTTCCGGAAATACTAAGTCGAGCGAACGACTCACGCCCATCAACATTCGTTTGAGTATCCCTTTCTCACCACCGCCGTGAACTTGCGGATGACTCGCAAGAATCTGCTCGGCGAGTGTGGTCCCTGAGCGCGGCATCCCCGTTACAAATATAGGCAGATTATCGGCGATGCCGCAGCCCTTGTATTGATCGACGAACGCGGGACCAAGCTCGTGCTTCGTCCGTTCAAATCGCGCCGCCAATGCCTCTAAACCCGGGTCCGGATAGCCAGCCGCTGCAATTTGGTTGCCTTCTAGAAAATAGCGAAAGGCCGTGTCATATTCTTCGAGGTCATCGAATGCTTTTCCGAGAGCGAAAGCCAAGTATCGACGAGCGGAAAGATCGTCCACAGCCAGCTCGTGCGCCGTTTCCATTAGGCGCACGTCTTCGTCATAGGCCGAAATTCTGCAGGTCGTTGCCAGCGCCATATGGAAACGTGCCGCCCGAGCTGGATCTAGCGCTATCGCGCGCCTGTAGCAGGCTTTCGCCCGATCAAAATGCCCCAAGTTTTTATAAATAGTCGCGAACCGGGCCAAGGTGTCTGAACTTTCGGGATTCTCGTCGCGCGCCCGATCAAGAATTTCAACAGCCGCGCCAAATTTTTCTTGACGAGTGTATAGCTCGGCCAATGCGCTCGCCGCGTCAAAATGGCTTGGGTCATGCGCGAGCACTTGCTGAATGAGCACTTCAGCCTGTTCTAGCTGCCCTGCATTAGTGCACTTATAAGCCATCTGTAGCTTCATGCGGAGTTGCGCCTGCGCCATCTTTAAGCCCTACATCACAATCAAGCTATCAACCTCAGTTATACCATTTAGGTGATTGGTTAGAGGTAGATCATTTTAGCGTCGACCGCTTGAAGAATTTTCGGTCTGCGATCTTTTTTATAAGCCTCTCGACGTCCCGACTCACGCGCTCTGGTGATTGTGTTGCGTGCGCCCGCCGCGCGTATATCGCCGGGATAAAGAACAAAGTGATTAAATTAGAAATCGTTACGCTGAAGAGCACCACCCGGTCGATCGATGGTGAAGATCGCTGCCAAGCGCTGCGGACGCACCTCAACGTAGCTGCGGCTGTCGTTGAAGTTCTTAACCGTCCATTTGTAAAACAGCGCCTGACCACAAATCGCAGGCTTGCCACAATTTTCTACTTATCACCCCGGTGGATTTTCGGGAGGATTACACCGGTGCCGCTGGTTTGGATGCCGCTGAGCTGCAGGCTGGCGGGGTGATAGTCGTATTCGGTGGTGTGGCTGCTGGCGCCAAACGCACCCCAGCCGATGTCAGTCGGGCGACCTAAGGGATCGGCATCCGTACGGCTCGTCTAAGGCTTCGACGTAGCGATTGTTCAAGGCCCTTACGTCAAAGTATTCGCTCATAACAATAAAGCGTCCCGGGCTTCGCTCGATGTTAAATGCGCATAAAGCGGTGTCCGGCACCAAAAATCAAGCGGATCCCGAATTTGGGCAGATCATCAGTGCCGCGGTGCAGACCACGGCCGATCGACCCGTTCGGCGCCAGGAACTAGACCAGTTCGTACAAAATCGTTTGTCGGCACACAAGATACCGGTGGTATGGTCAATCGGCACACAGTCCTTACGCCATGCGGATGGTAAAGTGCGTTGGCAGCCCAACGGCAACGCAACAAACCGGGTATCAGCGCTGGCGGCAAGCGGATAACGTCAATGCCGACAACCCATAAGTGACTACCGATCAGCTTAAACCACCATACTGTTCATATAGTTCGGCGATCTCGTAAGCGGCTCTGGCCCCGCCGAAACTGTTTGACAGGACAATGATGTACGTATCGTGGTTAAGAAAGCGAACAGAACCAGCATACATACCGCCGAAGCCACCCGGAATACATACATTCTCGTGGCCATTGATCGGTACACCCATGGTCGTACCGTAGCCCCAGTTCGCAAGATTCGTGCCCTTGGTGAGATAGTAGTTAGGATGATTGGGATTGTTGCTGTAAGGACCACCAATATAATTGTCGCCCATCGGATCCGGCAGCGGATAATTTTGATTTCGGTGCAACGGATGAATCCATTCGTTACCCGGATTGTCCGCCTTTCCGGTCTGTGCCTGGTTCATCTCCGCGAACAGGCTGGCGTTAACAATCTGCAAACCGGTCAGGGCCTGATAGTACTTGTACATGTCATGGGTCGTGGAATAGATACCGCCGATACACCAGCCCCAGTCCGGATGTACAAAAGCGCCTTTAACGTAACTGTTTCTGTTGCTATCCCAAGTATATGCGTCGGCAAGATTACCAACGACGCCCGGACCTAATGGAGCGTACACACTAGGTATGTAGGTATTCTGACCGAGCGTCGGATAGCTGTCGTCCATGCCGGCATTTGCAAAAATAGCCGCAACATAGTCGTACCATTCCTGACCGGTAAGGTCCGCAATTGCTGTCCCTATCAGCCAGGGCGTTTGATCGCCATAGCTGGCGATTGCGCCTGGGGTGCCGCAGTACGCATATTTGAAAAACATTTCACAATGCGACTGGTTGTCCGGATGTGCTAATTTGGGCCGTTCCTCATGGCCCCAACCAAATGCAGCGCCTGACGTGTGGGACATAATCTGACCGATGGTTGTTGACGTATCAAACGTCGTATCCTGTTCGTTTGGCCAGGTTGTGTTGTGGTAGGCATTGTAAACGGTGGGGAAAAGATTCTGATTAACAATCGGCAGGTCATACATACTGGTAATGTTGAGCGCCTGCGTTTCCTGCCAGACATACCACCACTGCTCATTTAGCGCTTTCAGCATCGCCGCGGCGGTAATCTCCTTGCTCAGCGAACGGATACCGCTGACCGTGTTAGAGCCCCATTGACTTCCATGTTCAAGGTTCGCGTACCCTTGAGCAGATTCGTATTCGATCTGACCATTCCGGCCCACCAGTGCGGCATATCCGGTAGACGCACTAATGTTTGGGTCCGTAGGCAGGTCCATGGTTGGAAGCTCAGCGATACGGTCGTTAAAGTAGCTGTTGGCAGCTGAAGCGAATCCGCTATCATCAAAAGGCATGGCTAAATCCCCCTATAGACTCGAAAACTTTTAGTGCAAAATTTGCAGCGAGCGTAGCGCGAGCATGCCGACACATGCTGAACTCGTTTCTTGTTACTCTGATTATCGACGCTATCAGCTATGTTGCAGGGAGTCAAACTTTATGGTAAACATCAATCATACCCTGTAGATCGCTCGCAAAGAGTGTTTGTATCCGTGCATTTTTCACTGTAGTTGGAGTTAGGGGAAATAAAATCCAGCGATAAAGAATTCAGTGACCAAAATGTGAATCAAAAATTTTAGGGGAGGCTCCACATGCTCGATAAGCATACTGTTAATCGCCGTTCCGTCCTTCAGGCGCTAAGTTCCGCACCGTTGCTTGCGGCGCTTTCGATTCCCGCCAAAGCCTTTGAGAGCAGTAAAATTTTCGTTGTTTTCGGCTCTGATCCCGTCATGCTGAACACCGCGTTGCACTTGGAAGCCGCGGGCAAAACCGTTCATATTGTCGACACGCATCAAATTCTTGGTGGCGCTGAATTGTCCAGCCATGTGTCTCTTGCTGACGCTGAAAAGGTCGCTGCTGCACGTGCAAATGTTCGTGCGAAAACGGCTCAGGCTGCAAGATCGATGGGCGTTGAACTGGTCGAGCAGAAACAAAGTGCGCCATGGTTCCTTGATAGCTCTGTGGAACTGACTGAAGATTTCATCAAGACCAACGGTGGTCGTCAAAAGCTGTCAGCTAAATTAGCTAAACATTTGAAGGCTGATATTCATCTGGGTGTAAATCCGGTGAAATTGCAACCTAGACTGACAAGCACCCATATTGAACTGTCTAATGGTGTATCAATAGATGCTGACCACCTGATTGCTTCAGTTGTTTAAGTGCAGTCAGCTGGTTTAAAGAACATCTGTTAAGCAGCTTGACTTTTGCGAGTATCACCGCCGGGGTAAGCTAGCGTCTTACGGGGGAGGTTCTACCATTGAACTGCATCTGCAAAATAGATGATTTCCGGCGATTCTGCAGCCTAAGGGCTTGACGAGTCGCTGTTAGGTAATAGACGAACTATGCTGCTTTGTTTCGAGCTCGCCGGCATCTCGTCCAAAGATGCTGATAGGTTATATCAACTAGGGCCGGATGCTTTTCTGCAGTTCCTTTAACCGAAGAATCGACGCCGCGACAATACAATACGCCAGCCTTCACGCTCGAGAAATTGCCGGTCTCGATCCTGGCCAACGCAGTTACGATCTTGGCGGCAGCTTGGGCGAAGTGTAGACGAAATTCTTGTCCGTGCTAAACCCTAGCGGGCACAAAAACTTACTCTAAACTCAAAAAAATGCATAAAGCGGTGTCCGGCACCAAAAATCTAAATCTAGTCCGATTCCAGAAACTCATTCAGATCGGCCAGCTCGTGCGCCGGTAACCGCTGCGGTATTTGGCCGGATATCGGGTGATTGATAATCTTGCCGCGCAATTCGGTGGCAGACAGCGACTTAATCTCCGTTAACTTCGGGCCGCGACCTTCAGCGCCATGACAGAAGCCGCAGTTATAGTTGAAAACTTGCTCGCCACGTTTGGCCGCCTGCGGCCCGCTGGGCGGGCTATCGCTGTCTGGGGCGCATGCGGATGTTAAGGCCATCCCGCAACACAAGATCCCAAGGCTCGCGCAGTCAATCCATCGAGCAGTGCGAGTGATTTTACGCATGTGCTGACCCTCCTACACGGCACAATTAGCATATTAGTTTGCTCGCCGCCATTGAGGATATAGGTAGATGTAGCGGATGAATTGGTCAATACCTAAACCGTAATGTAAGCACCTTATTGGGGTTGGAAACGGATTGACCTTAACTTTAGACGCAAGCGTGCGGGTCGCGCTGCGTTAAAGTTACCGTCTGCGTTAGTCAAGGCAGCTTGTTTAGCCCGCCACCGCGCCATACAAATTGCGCAATTCATCCGCATCCAAATCACGCATCCGGCCCCGTGGCAAATCCCGCGGTAATTGCAGCGGCCCGATGCGCACACGAATCAAACGGCTGACCCTGCCGCCCACGGCTTCGAACAATCGCCGCACCACACGGTTGCGGCCTTCGGACACCACCACGCGGTACCAGCGATTCTGACCTTCGCCGCCGCCCTGTTCTAGATGATCGAAGCGTGCCTCGCCGTCGGGGAGTTGTATGCCGTGGCGTAGTTTTTTCAGCGCGTTTTCGTCTAATAAACCCTGCACGCGGGCGGCGTATTCGCGCTCTAAACCTGCGCTGGGATGCATCAGGCGATGCGACAACTCACCGTCGGTGGTGAATAACAACAAACCCGAGGTTTGCACATCTAAACGGCCGACACTGATCCAGCGTTGCCCGCGCAGTTTCGGCAGATTTTCGAACACCGTGGGCCGGCCTTCGGGATCGCTGCGGGTACAAATCTCGCCGATGGGTTTGTGGTACATCAGTGTGCGGGGTGGTGCTGTGCGTTTGGACCCGGCCCCAACGCGCTGGCCATCCACCAAAATGACTTCTGCACCGGTGACCTTTCGGCCCAAGCTCGCCACTTCGCCATCCACGGTGACGCGGCCCGCTTTGATCCAAACTTCCAAGGCACGGCGCGAACCCAGGCCTTGGCCAGCCAGCCATTTTTGCAGCCGTTCAGGCATGGGGATGGCCGCTTGGGTCTATTGGCGGCTCTTCAGCGGTAGGATCTTGGCGCTGCGGGGTTCTGCATCCGCTACTTCGGCAAGCTCCGTCGCGCCTGGCGATGCACCGCCCTCTTGCCGCGCCTCGTCGATGGATGCCACGGCGGCCAATTCCGGCTCCCCCCTAAAGGACTCATCTTCCAACGCGGCCAAACCGGCAACATCCGCCGCCGACTCTTCGGCCTTGCTGGCAGAATCTTGCACTGGGTTTTCCGCCGTCGCCGTTTCGCCGTCTTCGCTGGCCGCTGGGCTGCCTTCATCCGGCACCGAGCCTTCACCGACACCTTCGGGCAATTCCAGCTGCACGTTTAGCGCATCCAAATCTTTTAATTCTTCCAAGGGCGGTAAATTCTTCAAGCTCTTCAATCCAAAGTAGTCCAAAAACTCTTTGGTGGTGCCAAACATTTCGGGTTTGCCCGGCACATCGCGGTGCCCCACCACGCGCACCCAACCGCGTTCGAGCAAGGTACGAATGATGCCCGTGGACACGCCCACGCCCCGCACATCTTCCACATCGCCGCGTGTTACCGGTTGCCGGTAGGCGATGATGGCCAAGGTTTCCATCAAGGCGCGTGAATAGCGAGGCGGACGAATCTCCCACAGTTTGGTTAACCAGGGCGACATACTCGGGCGCACTTGAATACGAAAACCACTGGCCACTTCCGCCAACTCGATACCCCGCTCCGCATAGTCCGCCTGCAAGGCCTTCACGGCTTCACGAATTTCCTGGCGCGGCGGTTCGTCTTTACCACTGGCCAGTAACTTGCGGAACTCGTCCACGCTGATGGGCCGGCCCGCCGCCAGCAGCGCGGCCTCGATGACGTGTTTCAGCTCAGCTATATCCATTTCTGATTTCCTATCAGTCAACTGGGTCTGCGGACTCTTCCATGGCCCCCTGGGGACCACCGGTGGCGGCACGCACATGGATGGGCGAATAGGCCTCGGCCTGGACCAACTCAATCACGCCTTCACGCCACAGTTCAAGCAGCGCAATAAACGTCACGGCCACACCCATGCGGCCTTCTTCCGGATCGAACAAGCGGCCGAAATCGCTAAAGCTGTCGCCGGTCAAGCGCGTTAAGATTTCGGCCATGCGCTGGCGTACCGACAAGGGTTCGCGTTGCACATGAAAACGCGCATTCATTTCCGCCCGCGTGAGTACATCTTTAAACGCAAACATCAAATCTTTCAGGCTGACATCCGGCTGTTTGGTGACCACCGATTTTTCTACCACCTCGGCACTGGCCTGCACGATGTCGCGCTCCATGCGATCCAGCATGTCGATGTCCTGGGCGGCTTTCTTAAAGCGCTCATACTCTTGCAAGCGGCGCACCAGCTCGGCCCGCGGATCGTCTTCGGCTTCTTCAGCCTCGGCTTGCCGCGGCAACAACATGCGCGATTTGATTTCGGCCAGCATGGCCGCCATCAGCAAATATTCCCCGGCCAGCTCTAACTGCATTTCTTTCATCAGCTCGATGTACTCAACGTACTGGCGAGTGATCTCGGTGATGGGGATATCCAGAATGTCGAGGTTTTGCCGCCGGATGAGATACAGCAGCAAATCCAGCGGCCCTTCAAAGGCCTCTAGAAAGACTTCTAGGGCATAGGGCGGAATATAGAGATCTTGCGGCAGTTGGGTGACCGGTTCGCCCGCCACCACGGCAAAGGGCATCTCGCCCTGGGCCGGATTGCCACCGGCGGCTTCTGCCGAAACCATGGCGTCTTTTTCCGGCGGGCTGACGACCCGCAACTGAACCGGCGCATCCGGCTGCTGTTCCATACTAGGCTCCCAAGAGACCGGCGACGCGGAACACTAACACCTGCAGCCCACCGATGATCGGCCGCAGAATGGGACCGATGGCACCGACCGACAACAACAACACAATGATTATAAGGCCGTAGGGCTCTATTGCATCTATTGAGCGGCCGAAAGACTCGGGCACCAAACCGCGCAACACGCGACCGCCGTCTAGCGGTGGCAAAGGAAGTAGATTAAATACCGCCAACAAGATATTGAAAAAGACACCAATTCCTGCCATCTGAAACAGGAATGACGCGACGAAAGACCCGCCGGCGGCAAACTTAACGGCCCACCCATAAACCACCGCCCAAAACAAAGCCATGACCATATTCATGGCCGGGCCCGCGGCCGCTACGGCCACCATGTCTTTTTTCGGATCGCGCAAGGCAGCCCGATTCACCGGCACGGGTTTGGCCCAACCAAAGAGAAACCCGCTGGTCACGAAGACCAGCAACGGCACCAAAATCGTGCCCACGGGATCAATATGCCGAATGGGATTCACCGACAGGCGCCCCAACATCTCAGCTGTGCGGTCACCGTAGTGGCGCGCCGCCCAGCCGTGCGCGACTTCGTGCAGGGTAATGGCAAAAATAACCGGAATCACACCCACGGACAGTCCGCGGATGATGGTGGGGATATCGTAATCAAACATCGCGGAATTATACGCAGCCCGGTAGCCCGGATGACTAACTAAAGTGACTACTGTCGCCCCGCCCGGCGCGCAACAGTTGCGGAAAATCGCCGGTGAGATCCACCACGGTGGAGGGTTCCAAACCGCAACTACCGCTGTCGATGATCAATTCGAGCTGACCTTCCAGACGATCATAAATCTCCTCGCCGCCGTTCAGCGGGCGGTCGCTGCCAGGCAGTAGCAAAGTCGAGCTCATGATGGGACTGCCCAACTCCTCGAGGATCAACTGCGGCACCGGATGATCCGGCACGCGAATGCCGATGGTCTTGCGGCGCGGATTTTGCAAGCGCCGGGGCACATCGCGCGTGGCCAACAATATAAAGGTATAGGGCCCGGGCGTGTGGCCCTTGAGCAAGCGGTAAGCCCAATTGGGCACCCGCGCGTAGGTCGCAATTTCCGAGAGATCGCGGCAGACCAAAGTGAAATTGTGGCGCTTGTCGGTTTGCCGAATGCGAGCAATGGCGCGCCCACCGTTGGCGGTCTCCAGCGCACAACCCAACGCGTAGCAAGAGTCCGTCGGATAGGCGATCAACCCCCCTTGGCGCAGAATGTCGGCGGCTCGCCGAATCAAGCGCGGCTGTGGGTTATCGGGATGAATCTCAAAGCGTTGCGTCATGACGGCGCATTCTAGGCCCCCACGGTCCCCGCGAGAAAGATTTATTGCTCAAGCCTCGCCGGCGCCCCCGCGGCTTTAGGCCGCGCATCACAGGGTAAACTAGCAGCCGACCCGCGCGGCGTGGGTGCTGGGTAACGCAGCAACCCTGGCCGCCCTGTCCTGACCTATCACTGGAGCTCATACACCATGTTCTACGCCATCATGGCCGAGGATATTGCCGATAGCCGCGAGGCCAGAGCCGCGGCCAGACCTGAACATCTGGCCAGACTGACCGCACTGCGCGATGCCGGAAAACTCATCGTCGCCGGCCCCCACCCGGCCGTGGACACCCCGGACCCCGGCCCCGCCGGCTTTAGCGGCAGCCTCATCATTGCAGAATTCACCGATCTCAAAGCCGCTGAAGCCTGGGCCCAGGCCGACCCCTACGTTGAGGCGGGTGTGTACGCGCAGGTCACCGTCAAACCCTTCAAGCTGGTTATGCCATGACCCAACGCCTTGAAACCATTCGCCAGCGCCTGATGACCGCGCTAACGCCCACGGAACTGGAAATCATCGACGAAAGCCATCTGCACAAAGGCCATGCGGGTGCGCGCGACGGCCGCGGCCACTTCCGTGTACGGATTGCGTCAAGCCGATTCGACGGCCTACGCCCCCTCCAATGTCATCGCCTGGTTTATACCGCCGTGGGCGACCTCATGCAGACGGACATCCACGCGCTGAGCATCGAGATCTTAGACGACCGCTAGCAGGCCGCGGATAGCACCGCAAAATTCCACTCACGGCCCAATTTTCAAGCCGCAAATCTCCGGCAAAGCGCCAGAAACTTGCTTTGCCCACTCAACATAAGTCCGCGTTGAGCTAGACCAAACTTCAAGATCGATGTGCTAGTTACTGTTTTAACTAGTAAACATAATTCTGCGGGCCTTTTTTAGCTTCCGCTCCTATGTCACGGATTTCAATAAATTTTTCGTGACTTCTACCCATAATTATGTACAATCCCACCATAAATTCGGCTGGACAAAGATCACATTTTGTGAACGCGTCCCAATAAGATCGAGTTAACATAACGATGGCCACAGCGCTAGCCCTGTCACCCACATTTGACGGTCAACTGCCGAGCATGTCGGAAGGTATTAAAGAGACTCTTCTAAGCGCTTTCCGACAACTCATGCGACCGCTGGTGCGGATATTGCTGAGGAACGGGGTGACGTATCGGGAATTCTCGGATACGGCGAAAATCATTTTTGTGGACGTTGCAACAAGCGAACTCCTACCGGACGAGGAAATTTCGCAAGAAAAAATTGCGCTTGGGACTGGATTGTCCCTACAAGAAATTTCTCAAATAACCGACGCCAAAAAACACGATTCAGCACCACACAGCAATCTTGCAAACATCTCAAGTATTTTGTCCGGTTGGCACACGGACAACGACTTTACTGGTCCCTACGGGCTTCCCCTCGAACTTCGCTTTCATAACGAAGATCAACCTCACTTTACTGGGCTCGTGTAAAGGTACTGTCCTGAGGCCAGTCCAAAAGAACTTCTCAACGACTTACTGCAAATCGGAGCGGTTAAGGAAACAGAGCGCAATTGGTTCAAGGTGCTAACACGAACCTATCTTCCCGAAACCGAAGCGACAGCCAGTTTAGAGCGACTGGGTAGCGTCGTCGGCAATTTCATTGAAACCATCGACCACAATCGACGCGAGGATGACCCGGAAAAAAGGCTGTTTGAACGCATCGCAGTCGCAGACTCGGGAGTTAGTCCTGAGGATCTTCCATTGTTCAAAGCGTATGTGAAAACTAGATCTCAATTACTGCTGGAAGAAATAGACAACTGGTTGAGCCAGTTAGAACCATCGAGCAGCACCGCTAATAGGGAAAAAATAATGACCGGTGTTGGTATTTATCACTATGTCGAAGGTCAAGACAAAAACTAACAGCTGACCTGGAATCTGTAGCGAACGTCTTTGCACATTGAGTAATCGGAAATAGGACGAATGAGAAAGAACTCAAAAATACTGTTACGAGTCTTCGGAGTACTCGCGCTGAGCGCTAGCAGCGCTGCAGTTTGCAGTGAACTGGATGAACGAAGCTCAGGCGTACTACTAGTCGGAATGAATTCTAGTGGCAAAGCAATACTTGACTATTCATTTAGTCCACTCACGAATATGAATCGAAACGGTATTCGGCACATAAGCGAAGAACTATCTAGAAAAGAACAATCTGTTTTAATATTGGGTATCCACGGCTCTGGCCTTCGCGGTATCCATGGCAGTGGCTTGCGCGACGCTGACGAAAGCGATACCCAAGGCATTCACGGTTCCGGACTTAGGTAAACGCTCACGGGATACGCGAAGAACCCTATTGATCTTAACTACGGCTCTTTGTCACCACTAAAGTAGTATAGGCCAAGGCCTACGACACGCTTCTCGGTGGCATCTCGAACACTTCTGCGTTCACGCTGACCAATCCATATATCTAGTTCCTGAAGTAGCTTGGCTGATTTCTCTTCAGCCAAGACCTTAAAATCTATTGCATCCTCGTTCGATAAGGAAGATGACCATACGTATCTTTCGAGGTGTCCCTCTTCCAGCAATCGCTTTTCATCGCCGTCGCGAGAAAATTGGGCATTGTGTAGGAGGGTAGAAGCCAAACTCGAAAGAGAGAACCCCATCGATCTAATAAAGGCATCATCAAATTGTGATGGGGTATAGTATCGCTTTAGAGGATAAAGCATCCCGTCAACGCGTTCTTCAATAGCACCGGCCCTTTTAAGTTCGGCGCGAATTGCGCCAGGCGGTAAGTCACCCGCATAGCGCTTACAAAGCGTTTCAAATGATACTTTTATCCCTGACGGTTTAAGCTCCCGAGGATGCCCATCCGCATCAAGAAACTCTGCATCAGAATGCCAATAGTGCAGCACGAGAGACGGAGCATTCGATACGCCTTTTTCGTTATTTTCATCGCTGATAGCAGATTTTTTTTCCCGAATTTGCTTGACCTCTTTTCTTCCAATACCAGTCATTGCTGCAATTCGTGAGTCATTAGTCGGCCGACCTCGAACTCCGTATCCTTTTCTAGCAACCATTACAAACTCTTTCTTACATAGCTCGGCAAACTGGCGATAGCCAATACCGGACTGCAAAAGGAAAGAAACAATAGGCCTAACCACAAATGTTATGGCCTCCACTAGTTTGTGTTGCGCTCTATCCGACATTCGAAGAAATATAGATAAGCGACCCAAACCGGTCAATAAAACAGGCAGTTTGCGCGAAATCTGCATAGCGCAGTAAACAATTGTGCTTGACGCTATAGATATTGAGGCCTCGCTTAGAATTCGTCCGCGTGCGAAACCGAAGTGATTCTTGATAAATAGAGCTTGCTAATCTGGAATCGTTCCCTTTAGTAGCCGTTCTAGCCCTGCTTTGTCCAGCACGGTGACGCCCAGTTTTTGCGCCTTGGCCAACTTTGACCCGGGCGCCGTCCCGGCGATCAAAAACCGTGTTTTCTTCGATACGCTGCCGGTGACCTTGGCACCCAGGGCGGTAAGTTGCGCTTTGATTTGGTCTCTGGGTGTATCCCCAATGGCGCCGCTCAATACGATGGTGATGCCCGCCAGCGGCCCTTGTTCGGTGGCAGTTTGCTCAGCAGCGGTACCCGTGTGCTCGGGCCATCGCAAGCCGGCAGCCTGTAGCTCGGCGATCACCTCTTGATTATGCGCCTGACGAAAAAACGCCACGACCTCGGCAGCCACCACCGGTCCGACATCGGGCACGGTTTGCAAGTCTTCTTCGCTGGCGGCCATCAAGGCGGGCAAATTGCCGAAATGCTCGCTGAGGGACTGCGCCGTGGTTTCGCCGACATCGCGGATGCCCAGGGCGTATAAGAATCTGGCGAGCGTGGTTTGTTTGGCATTCTCCAGCGCTGATTGCAGCTTGTCGGCGGATTTTTGGCCCATGCGTTCGAGTTGGATCAGCGCTTGGGTATCCAGCTTGAACAAATCTTGGGGACCATGGACCAGTTCCGATGCCACCAGTTGATCGATGAGTTTCGTGCCCAGCCCCTCGATATCCAAGGCTCGCCGAGACGCAAAATGGCGCAGCGCCTCCTTGCGCTGGGCGGAACAATATAGACCACCGGTGCAGCGGGCCGCGGCTTCGCCTTCGGCACGCAGGACCTCGGAACCACAGACTGGGCAAACCTTCGGTAAACGGGCGATTTTTGTTTTGCTGGGACGGCGATCGGCGATGACTTGTACGACCTCGGGAATAACATCGCCGGCACGGCGCACGATGACGCTGTCGCCCACGCGCACATCTTTGCGCTGCAGCTCATCGATGTTGTGCAAAGTGGCATTGCTCACAGTGACACCGCCCACGAAAACCGGTTGCAGCCGTGCCACCGGCGTCACCGTGCCGGTGCGGCCCACTTGCCAGTCGATGGCTGTAACCACCGTGATTTGTTCCTGGGCGGGAAACTTATGCGCAATGGCCCAGCGCGGCGCGCGCGACACCGTACCCAGGGCCGCTTGCTGCTTGAAGTCATCGACCTTATACACGACACCGTCAATGTCGTAGTCCAAATCATCGCGCATTTTCAAAATGCGCTGGTAGTAGGCGATGCAGCCCTCTGGCCCGTGGGCGGTGTCCGTTTCTGGGCACACGCGCAACCCCCAGTCTTGCAACTGGGCCAGGGTTTGCTGATGGCTGTTTAGCGCCACCCCGCCCGCCTTGGCGCCAATGCCGTGAGCAAATAGATCCAGCGGACGCTGGGCCGTGAGCCGTGGGTCGAGCTGGCGCAAGCTGCCGGCGGCCGCGTTGCGGGGATTGACGAAGGTTTTCTCATCGGCCGCGCGGGCGCGGGCATTGAGGGCTTCAAAGCCCGCGCGCGGCATATAGACCTCGCCACGCACTTCCAGCTTCTTGGGATGCCCGCTGCCGCGCAATTGCAGGGGCACCGAGGCAATGGTGCGAATATTGTGCGTGATATCCTCGCCGGTGCTGCCGTCACCGCGGGTGGCAGCCCGCAGCAGGCGGCCGGCCGCATAGGTCAACGACACGGCCGCGCCATCGAGCTTGGGTTCCAGGGCGTAGCGCACGGGCTCTTGTGTGTCCAAGCGTTCACGCACGCGGCGATCAAAGTCTTCAATGGCTTCGGTCGTAAAAGCGTTGTCCAAAGACAACATAGGTTTGGCATGGGGGGCCGGCTGAAAACCGGCAACGGGGGCAGCCCCCACGCGCTGGGTCGGCGATTCCGGGATGAGCAATTCAGGATGGTCTGTTTCTAAAGCCTGCAGCTCGCGAAACAGCTGGTCATATTCCGCGTCCGGGATGCTGGGCGCATCCAATACATGGTAGCGGTAATTGTGCTCGTCCAAGAGCTTGCGCAATTGCGCGGCCCGGGACGCTGCCTGCTTGCTTGCCGCCACCCGGCTAGGCCGTCAGTTGACCGTGCTGAAACTGAATCACTTCCTCGCGCAAGAAACGCTCACGCTGCACGCTCAAGCTGCTGCCTTGATCATCACTGAGTAAGCCATCCAAGGCTTGGGCCAGTTCACGCGCCTTGGTCATCATGAGATCGAAGGCCTCCACCCCGTCTATCGGACCGGGCAGTTGCATGAAAAGACTGATCCCGGGGAAGCGGCTCGTTTTCAAATTTGTGAGGTCGAAGGAACCCGGCTCGGTGAGACTGGCAATACTAAAAATCACATCGTCAGGATCGGCCGAATGATGACAATGAAAAATACCGAAGCGGCCGTGGCGCATATGCACCTGCCGCAACATCAAGATCAAACGTTCGCCTTCAAAGCCGCGAGTATCCCGCGACATGAGCCGGATAGTCACCAGCTTTTGTTGCTGCGGCTTGGTGATTGACGGTGCCGGCTCGCCGGCTGCTGCAGGCTCCCGGCCGTCATCGGCACGCGTCAAGCGCGGTTCGCGGCGCTCTTTTCTGGCCGCCCAACCCTTATCCAACTTGGGTTTATAGCGCGAATACAGATAGATGCCGGCTAAGGCAACCAGCCCAAACAGCAGTAATGCCCATCGGAGTCCGGACACAGCAATCGCAAGCTAACTCGCCGCGAGCTCCACCGCCTCGTCGATGTCCACGGACACCAGACGCGATACACCCGGCTCGTTCATGGTGACGCCGGTGAGCTGGCGGGCCAACTCCATGGTCGTCTTGTTGTGGGTAATAAAAATGAATTGCACCGTTGCGGACATTTCGCGCACGATTTCACAAAAGCGCGACACGTTGGCGTCATCCAGAGGCGCATCCACCTCATCGAGCAGACAAAACGGCGCCGGGTTGAGTTCGAAGATAGAGAAGATCAACGCGACGGCCGTTAGCGCTTTTTCTCCGCCCGAAAGAAGATGAATATGGCTATTGCGTTTACCCGGCGGCCGCGCCATCACCGACACGCCAGCATTGAGCAAATCGTCGCCTTCGAGTTCCAAATAAGAATGCCCGCCGCCGAATAAGCGCGGGAAGTTCTTCTGCAGGCCGGCGTTGACTTTGTCGAAGGTTTCTTGGAAGCGGGCGCGGGTTTCCTTGTCGATCTTGCGAATGGCGCGCTCGAGGGTTTCCAGCGCCTCGGTCAAATCGGTGAATTGGGCATCGAGATATTCTTTGCGTTCGGACTGTTCGCTGAACTCCTCAATGGCCGCGAGATTGATGGCGCCCAAACGTTCAATGCGTTTTTGCACTTTCTCTAATTGCGCTTGCCATTCATCCGCCGTGGCATCTTCGGCGAGCTGCGCCATCACGTCTTCCAAACTCATACCCGTGGCCTGGAAGCGCTCCATCACACTTTCGCGCCGCACTTCAACTTCGCGGGCACCAATGCGCAGCTCATCCACGGCTTCGCGGGCCGCGGTCACTTGTTGCTCGCACTCCGCCCGGGCGGCCTCTTCCTCGCGCAAGGCCTGCTCGGCGGCTTCCAAGGCCCGGCGGCGTTCGCCCAGCTCACGTTCGACCTGCTTTTCTTCAACCAGCTGGGCGTCTAAATCGCGCTGCAACACCTCGATGGGCTCACCGCCCGAATCGATCTGCGACTGCAGCAATTCGATGCGCGCGCTTAAGGATTCACGCTGACTGAGCACCCGGCTGAGAGTGGTGTTGGCCGACTCGCGCGACGCGCGCCGGCTTTCATAGTCGATCATGGTGCGAGCCGCCGTCTCCCGATCTTTTTCCGCTTGCTGGCGGGCGTGGTTGTACTCTTCTAGCAGCTCGGCTTGCTGCCGCTGCAAGGTCGGCCGGCGATCATCCAAACGTTCGGTGGCTTCCACGGCGTGATTAAGCCGAGCCCGTGCCTCTTCGATGGCTTGCTCTAGATCCGCAATTTCTGTGCGTAGATTTTCGCCATCGCGGCCCAAGGCTTGCAGCCGCGTACGTGCGCGTTCCAGTTCCTCGCGCCGGGCGGTGAGTTGCGCCCCCGCCTCGGCCAAGTTTTGGCCCGCGGTTTGCAGCTCTTCGCTGAGCAGCGCCCGTTGTGCATCCAAGTCGGCGTTCTCGGCACGGGTTTGCTCGCGTTGCTGCTCCGCTAGCTTGACGGTCTGCTCCAAGTCACGGATCTCATCGCGCAGTTGGCGTATGTCTTGTTCACGGCTGATCAATCCGCCGGCCTCCTGCGTGCGGCGGTTGATGCGCATCCAGCCCTGCCCCAGCCAGACGCCGTCGGGGGTGATCACACTTTGCCCTGGGCGTAATCTGACCCGCAGGTTGATGGCCTCATCCAAGGAATCCGCCACCAGAACCCCGGCGAGCAAGCCGGTGGCACTGCCGGCCTGGCTGGTCTTAGCCGCCAGGGTGCCGGCAAGATCTGGCTGACTGGGTGTCGCCGAATCCAACAGGGTTAGGTCGCCGGCCTGGGGTAAGCCGCGCAGGTACTCATCGGGCCGCGGCACGCAAACCGCTTGTAGAAAATCGCCCAGCACGGTTTCCACCGCCCGCTCCCAAGGCTTGGCAACCTTCAGGCGCTGGGCCAGTCGCGGACGCGCCTGCAAACTTTCCCGGCCCAGCCAGCGCTGCACGGCCTCATCGTCTTCGCCAAACTCCGCCGCTTGCAAAGCTTCGAGGGTTTCCACGCGTCCGCGCCGGCTTTCGAGTTCACCGCGCTGGCTTTCTAATTCGGCGCCAATGCTCTGCTCAGCCTCGCGCAGCTGGGTGTTGCGCTGCTCACAATCGCGTAAGGCCTGTTGCAGTTCTTCCAGCGTCAGCCGGGCGGCTTCCTCGCTGCGGTTGCCGGCGGTCAAACCGTCCTCGATTTCGCTGAGGGTGATGCCCTGCCCTTCGGTATCCAATTCGACCTGGCGCGATTGCAGCTTTTCTAGTTGCAGTTCCAAATGCTCAATGCGGGTGCGTTCGACCTGACTGGCCTGCTGAAATTCCTTCGCTTCTAAACTGAACTCATGCCAGGCGGTTTGCCACGCGTCTTGCGCTTCTTCCACGCGTTGCAAATTGGCTGCCGAGGTTTCTTCCAACCGACGAGCCTGCTCCAGATCCGGTTCTAGCTGCTCAAGATGCGCTTCTAGTTCCTGCAGTTGGGCGGTGTCTTTGTCGATCTCAGTCGTGATCTCGTTGAGCTGGCCGCGGGCCTGTCGCAGGTCGTCCTGCTGACGCTGGCGCAGTTCGCGAGAATGTGTGATGGATTGCTCCAAACGCGAAATTTCGCTCTGCACACCATAATAGTTGCCCTGGGTGGTATTGAACGCATCGGTGGCCGCCACATGCCGTTCGCGGCAGCCTTCGATATTGGCCTCGCGGCTGCGCTGATCGGCCAGGGCCGACTCAAACTGAATCTTGGCGCGCGAGAGCTCGCCGTCGCGCTGTTCTAGATTTTGCTGCATCTCCGTGAGGCGGATGGACAACAGTTCGGCCTGCAAACGACGCTCATCGCCCTTGAGTTCTTGATAGCGCTCGGCTTGCCGTGCTTGACGCTGCAGATGCTTGATCTGCTTGTCGAGCTCCTCGCGCAAATCGTTTAAGCGATCGAGATTGTCGCGGGTATGGCGAATGCGGTTCTCGGTCTCACGACGGCGCTCCTTATATTTGGAGATGCCGGCGGCTTCTTCGATATACACGCGGATGTCATCGGGCTTGGCCTCGATCAGGCGCGACACCATGCCCTGCTCGATGATGGCGTAGCTGCGCGGGCCCAGGCCGGTGCCCAGAAAAATATTGGTGATGTCTTTGCGGCGGCAGCGCGTGTTATTCAAAAAGTATTGCGAGGTGCCGTCCCGGGACACAGTGCGGCGAATGGCGATCTCGCTGTAGCTGGCATATTGCCCGCCCACGGAACCATCGGCATTGTCGAAGCACAACTCGATGGTGGCGCTGCCCACGGGCTTGCGGCCCGCCGAGCCGTTGAAGATGACATCGGCCATGGAGTCGCCGCGCAAATGCTTAGCCGAGGACTCGCCCATGACCCAGCGGATGGCATCGATCACATTGGATTTGCCACAACCATTGGGGCCCACGACCCCGATCAGGTTACTGGGCAAAGTAATCGTGGTGGGATCGACGAAGGATTTAAACCCCGCCAGCTTAATTTTTTTTAACCGCATGCTAATAGCCGCCTAGAACAGGCTCAATGGTGGCGACAAATGCAGGCAAATTCCTCGGTCAACGAGCAACACGCACCCCCGTTAGGCCGGCGAGTCCCTAAACTGACGCCGGCATCCCGCAATCAAGCAAACCACGGCTTTTTTGCAAAGCAATAGTTCACGCACAGCGGCTAGTGTAAAGTAAAAAACACAGCAACACACCCGAGTTATGCCGCAGTTGCCCAAGACTTTTTTTATCCCGATATACAGCTGGTAAACACGTTGAACAACGCATTGGAAGCCTTTGATAATCCAAGTCCTGACCGCGAGTATGTAATCAGAATTCGCCTACCGGAGTTCACTTGCTTGTGCCCCAAGACGGGCCAGCCGGACTTCGCCGAGCTGCATTTTGAGTACATCGCGGCACAACATTGCGTGGAATTAAAATCGCTGAAGCAATATATCTGGGGCTTTCGCGACGTGGGCGCCTTCCACGAAGCCGTCACCAACGAAATCTTGGATGACCTGGTGGCCCTGCTGAGCCCCAAATACGCCCGGCTGCGCGCCGAATTCAATGTCCGCGGCGGTCTGTACACCACCGTCATTGCCGATTTCCGCGCCCCGGGCTGGACAGCGCCCGAAACCATTGATCTGGGCACAGAGAGCGCCGCCTAGCCTGCCCTTTTTGCGCCAATAAACCAGCCCTTTAAACCCGGCGCCACGTGGGTATAATGCGTCGGTTTTTCACCAGCGAGAGTCCGTATTGATGGCTGCCAAGAAAGCCTCCTCCCGGAAGAAAGCCAAGCGCAAGAAGAAAACCACGGCCAAGAAAAAGGCCGCCAGCCGCAAGCGCGCGCCCGCCAAAAAGAAGGTCACCCGCAAGAAAAAGGCAGTCAGTAAGAAGAAGGCTGCTAGCAAGAAAAAGAAGACCAAGCGCAAGAAGAAGCCGGCGGTGAAGAAGCGCGCAGCCCGCAAGAAAAAGGCAACCAGTAAGAAAAAATCCAAGGGTAAGAAAAAGGCGAGCAAGAAAAAAGCGTCGACCAAGAAACCCGCGGCCAAGAAAAAGGCCAGTCGCAAGAAACCGGCGACCAAGAAGAAAACCAGCAGCAAAAAGAAAGCTGCAGTGAAGAAGAAGGCCGGCAAGAAGAAAGCGGTGGCCAAAAAACCGGCGGCGAAAAAGAAAGCCGCGGTTAAGAAAAAACCCCCTTCGCAACGCCGACGGCCCACCGGCAAGGGCAAAGCGAAGGCGCGCGCGCGGAAAGTTGACGAGTCTGCTCTCATTCACGGCATTGAGCCGTACTTCCCCGAGCGCGATGAAGACTATATGAACGAAGAGCAGCTCGAGCACTTTCGCGATATTTTGCTCGGCTGGAAGAACGAACTTATTCAAGAGGTCGATCGAACCGTTCATCACATGCAGGATGAAGCCAGTAACTTCCCGGACCCGAATGACCGGGCCACCCAGGAGTCGGAGTTTGGCTTGGAGCTGCGCACCCGGGACCGCGAACGCAAACTGCTAAAGAAAATTGAACAGGCCCTAGGCCGAATTGACGACGGTAGCTATGGCTATTGCGAGGAAACGGGCGAAGAGATCGGACTGCGACGCTTAGAAGCCCGTCCCGTGGCGACACTCTGCGTCGAGGCGCAAGAACGGCGTGAACTCGCCGAACGCCAGTACCGGGACCGGGAAGACCAGTACCGCTAGTCACGGGCCGACAGATTAGCGCTGCAGAGCTGTCTCGACCTGCCCGTGGCGAAGCCGCCTATCGCGGCCGATTCGCACCCTCGCCCACGGGGCCCTTGCATGCCGGGTCCCTATTAGCCGCGGTCGCCAGCTACCTGCGCGCCAAACAGCAGCGGGGCCAATGGCTGCTACGCATTGAAGATATCGACCCACCTCGCGAAGTCGCCGGCGCCACGGAGGCGATTCTACGCAGCCTGGACGCCCATGGACTGCACTGGGACGGACAAGTGCGTTACCAAAGTCGGCATCTGGATGAATATGCGGCCGTGATCGACCGGCTATTCGCCGACGGGTCTGCCTACGCCTGCACCTGCTCGAGAAAATCTATTCGGCGCTCGGCGCCGCAGGGAATTGCCGGTGCTGTCTACCCCGGCACCTGCCGCCAAGCGAATCATGGCAGCACGAATGCCGCTATTCGCCTACGCACCGAGCCGGTCAGCATCGAATTCACCGATCTGTATTGCGGCCCCCTCGCCTACCAACTAGAACGCGACTTGGGCGATTTCATCATCCGCCGCCGCGACGGCTTAAGCGCCTATGTCATCGCCTGTGTGCTCGATGACGCCGAGGCCGGCATCACGGAGATCATTCGGGGTGACGATATTCTTGGCTTTACACCCGCGCAGATTTGGCTGCAGCGACAGCTTGGCCTGGCGCAGCCCGGGTATGGGCATATTCCGGTATTGCGCGGCGCTGATGGGGAGAAGCTCAGCAAGCAGACGGGAGCCCCTGCGGTGGACGATAAGCGGGCGGGTGAAAATATCTACCAGGCCTTAGTGGAACTGGGTTATCAGCCGCCGGCAGCACTATCAGCAGCGCCTGTCACACAGCTATGGGCATGGGCTATCGAGGATAGTGGCCCTAGTTAAACTCAGAAAACAGTTCACATGGCTCGCAGCGGATATTAAGAACGGCCAAGTTAACGTCACCGTACCCATTACTTACCGATTCGTGGAAAGCCGATACCAGGAAAAAACAAGCACGCCGTAAGGAATGCCGTAAAACAACAAAAACGCTGCTGTGAACTTTGGCGTAAAAAATATGTGACCCATAGTCGCGAAAATCGCAATGAAAACTCCTGGCAATAGCAATTTCGACCTTGACCAATTTTCGAGTTGCGGCTGCATCCACGACCAAGCCAGAAGGACAGCCAACGAAATCAGGAAGCAGCATAAAATGAAAACATCAAACCCAGGCGACTCGGCAACTTTTGCCACTATTCCCAGCAGAAACGCGGCGATGATGAAAGCGGTCGAAAAAGCGGTGACCTGAGCACCTGACCAGCGTCGGGGGTTGATTCTCATAGCAACATTCGGGTTCTGCTTAGCCGGCAGTTGACCGCGGATTTTTCCACACCAGTTGAAGTTTTTTTGGTTTTTGGCCCAGACACGACTTTCCGCTTAACAAGTTATCGGTGTGATGCTCATGTCTCAGTGATCTGGTCGACGAACGGTTGCAACAAGCGACGGCCGTGGACCACGGCGACGACGAGCACCTCGTTGCCCTGGACGCGATAGACGAGTCGGTAGCTGTAGACGAAGCACTCGCGGATCGTTTCGTCATCAAGCTCGGGCACGATGCGACCGGCGTTCGGGAAGTTCGATAGGTTGCGTGCAGTTTGGAGGATCTTGCTGACCACGGCCCGCGTATAGGCCGGTGAGTCACGGTCGATCTACTCGGCAATGGCATCAACGTCATCGAGTGCCGTCGGCGACCAACTTACCGCGTAGTCCATTCGGCCAGGCGTTGTTCGGCTTCCTCTTGCGATACCGTGCCGTGTTCGTTGGCCGCTTCAATGCCGCGCTGGACTTTTTCGATGACGTACAGGTGATACTGAACGTCTTCCAACGTGCAGTCATCCGGCAACTTGTCGAGCAGTTCTTGTACTTCCTGTTTAGCCGCGCTCACGGGTTGATCTCCGTCATTGTCAGGGATGATTTACCAAGCTTTCGCCCCTATCACTGCTGAAGGGTAGCCTACGCGTACCGCAAAGAACACCGGTTCACCCAAGCCGAGCTCCTCGGGATCTCGCGACAGTACGTGCAGGCGTTCGAAGCCGGCCGGCGCAAAATGCCGTCCTCGATGTCGCCGACGCTGGCGCAGTTATTTGGGGTGTCGCTGGAAGAACTGTTCGGCATGCCGACACCGAAGAACAAGCGCGGGCCAGCCTCCAAGCGGTTAGCGGGGACACCCATCATAAGTCCAGTGCATTTCTTGCCAATTCACCTTGATATGCCCAGAGTTGTTGTGGATGTCCCGATAGTGATCCCGAGCAGAAACGCAGCCATGATGAAAGCCGTTGCAAAGGCGGTGACCTGCGAACCTGACCAGCTGCGGGGATCGATTTTCATACCAACACTCGGGTTTTGCGTAGCCGCCGCATCAACGACTGATTTTGATCGCCGGCGCCTTGCATAGCGGTTAGCGGGGACACCCATCATAAGTCCAGTGCATTTCCTGCCAATTCACCCCGATATGCCCAGAGTTGTTGTGGATGTCCCGATAGTAGTGTGCCGATAGTGTGGAACTAAACAGTCGATATGGCTTATCGCAACCCAAACTGCAAGGGTTGGATGTGACAAAAGGCCGAGATTCCGGTCACTGCCCTCCGCATATTCTAGGTATAAACCACATAACTTATAGTTTTTATCTTTCTAATTAATAAGAATATTTACAAGCTTATAGAAGCGCCCCCACGGAGCAAAACGCAGCCCCGAACTTGTGCAGCCAAGCTGGGTCTAATAGGTTTGTGGCGTTGCGGCACAGCGCGCCCGTATACTATAACGACGAGGCCGACCCATGAACGAAACTAGAGTCATTCGAAAGTATGTGAATCGGCGGCTCTACGACACCCAGGAGAGTCGTTACGTCAACCTAGAAGAGTTGCGCCGCCTGATTTTAGACGGCGAGCAAATTCGCGTGGTCGAGCGGACCAGCGGAGCAGACATCACCACCAGTATTCTGCTGCAGATCATTGGCGAGTCGCAGCGGGAACACCCGTTACTCAGCGCAAAATTCTTGTGCGACGTGATCCGGCTCACCGGTAGAGGTCAAACTGACCCCAGCTTAGCGGGCCGGCTCAATGACGCGCTGCAATCAGCATTGCGCGAGCCACCACCGGCACCCAGCAGCGGGTATTTCAATAGCTAGATACAAACAGGGGCCGCGACAAACGTCGCGGCCCCTGCTTACTCTGGCAGCAGCGGTTAAGCTACGCGGCTTCTAGATCGCGCATACTCAGGCGAATCCGCCCCTGGCGATCGACTTCCAAGACTTTCACTTTGATGATATCGCCCTCGGCGAGTTTGTCACTGACCTTCTCGACGCGTTCCGAGGATATTTGCGAAATATGCACCAAGCCGTCCTTACCCGGCAGGATGGTGACAAAGGCGCCAAAGTCCATGAGTCGTGCGACACGGCCTTCGTAAATGCGGCCGACTTCAACATCCGCCGTAATTAACTCAATCCGTGATTTCGCCTCGCGACCCGACGCACCTTCTACGGATGCGATTCGCACCGTGCCGTCATTGTCGATATCCACCGTCGCGCCGGTTTCTTCGGTAATGGCACGAATCACCGCGCCGCCTTTACCAATCACGTCGCGAATCTTCTCCGGGTCGATCTTCATACTGATGATCGTCGGCGCCCATTCAGACATTTCTTCCCGATGGGCATCGATAACTTTGCCCATCTCGTCGAGAATATGCAGCCGTGCCTCGCGGGCCTGGCTCAATGCATTCTCCATGATGTCGCGGGTAATGCCGTCGATTTTGATATCCATTTGCAAGGCGCTGACACCCGTGCTGGTACCGGCGACCTTAAAGTCCATGTCGCCAAGATGATCCTCGTCGCCGAGAATATCGGTGAGCACCTGATAGCGGTCGCCCTCTTTCACCAAACCCATGGCTACACCGGCCACCGGGGCCTTGATGGGCACGCCGGCGTCCATCAAGGACAAGCTCGTGCCGCAAACCGATGCCATGGAACTGGAGCCGTTCGACTCGGTAACTTCCGAAACCACACGAATGACATATGGAAATTCTTCCATATCCGGCAACACGGCCTTAATACCGCGTCGCGCCAATCGGCCGTGACCGATCTCGCGGCGTTTCGGGCCACCCATGAAGCCCGTTTCACCGACGCAATACGGCGGGAAATTGTAGTGCAGCATGAAGGGATCCTTATATTCGCCCTCCAGCGCATCAATGATTTGTGCGTCGCGACCCGTGCCTAAGGTCGCCACCACCAGGGCCTGTGTCTCGCCGCGGGTAAAAATCGCCGAGCCGTGGGTACGTGGCAGCACACCGGTCTGCACATGAATCGGTCTGACGGTGCGCGTATCGCGACCGTCAATACGTTCGCCCGTGCTCAGCACGCCCTCGCGCACGACTCGACTCTCTAGTCGACCAAGTTCGCCCGCGACGTCGGCTTCGGACCATTGGGCCGACTCATCGCCAGCCAAAGCCTCAACGGCGGCGGCCTTCACCTCACCGACTCGAGCATAGCGCTCCTGTTTTTCACGAATGGTATAAGCAGATTTAATCCCGTCCTCGGCTTGGGCGGCGACTGCACTCACCAGCTCGGCGGGTGTTTCCGGCGCTTCCCATTCCCACGGGGGCTTACCGACTTCCGCGGCCAGTTCCGAAATCGCCTTGATGGCCACTTGCATTTGCTCGTGCCCAAAAACCACCGCATCCAGCATCACTTGTTCTGACAGCAGCTCTGCCTCGGACTCAACCATCAACACAGCCCCCGCCGTGCCGGCGACGACCAGGTCTAGCTTGGAATCGGCTAGCTGGGTCTGCGTGGGATTCAACACATGCTTACCATCGATGTAACCAACGCGTGCGGCGCCAATGGGGCCATTAAAGGGCATGCCAGAAATGGCCAAAGCCGCGGAGGCGCCGATGAGTGCGGGGATATCCGGATTCACATCGGGGTTCATGGAAATCACCGTGGCGATTACCTGAACTTCGTTCTTAAAGCCCTTCGGAAATAGCGGCCGAACTGGGCGGTCGATCAAGCGGGAAGTCAGGGTTTCTTTTTCTGTGGGACGGCCTTCACGCTTGAAGAAACCGCCAGGAATTTTACCCGCCGCATAGGTTCGCTCTTGATAGTTGACCGTGAGGGGAAAAAAGTCGCGGCCGGGTTCAGCGCTCTTGCGGCCCACGGCCGTTACTAACACTGCGGTCTCAGCGACACTGACAAGCACCGCGCCGTCGGCTTGACGAGCAACGGCACCGGTCTCTAGGGCGACCTCATGCTCACCGTATTGAAAACTTTTCTTAATGGATTTCACTGGTAGATCCTAATGGGGGCCCAAACAAGGCGGCAGGCAAGACGCCCGCGGCTTGACGAGACCAGTCTGTAGGGTAAAGGAAACGGACGCGCCTTAACGACGCAGCCCAAGCGTTTGGATCAGTTTTCTGTACCGATCACTATCCTTGTTCTTGAGGTAATCAAGCAGCTTGCGACGTTTATTGACCATTCTCAGCAGCCCTTGCCGTGAGTGATGATCTTTTTTGTGGGTACCGAAGTGCTCGGTAAGTTCAACAATACGCGCCGTTAGCAACGCGACCTGAACCTCCGGCGAACCGGTGTCGGCGTCGTCGCGACGATGCTCTTGGATAATCTTCGTTTTCTGTTCTCCGCTAAGAGACATTCCTGCGCTCTCCCTGTCAGCTACAGCTTCTTGATTGCTCTACAAAATCGCGGCGTATTGTACCTGCCATCGGCGGCCAGGGACAGTGCTCTTGGGCGCTAAATTGAGGCGCTAGGCAAGCAGCCGCCGCGGCGCCACTTGGCCCTGGGCATCCACCGCCCCGATGCCCAAAAAATCCGCCGCGGGACCATAAATCCGCACCAGCCCATCATCGGTGGTGGCCACGGACTCGCCCATCGGTACCGCTTGGCCCAGCCGTAGTCGGCGCGATTGCTCCTCATCGAGTTCAACCGAGGGCCAATTGGCAATCGCGGCATCAACCGGGGCCAACAAACCATCCAGCGCCGCTGCATCCTCGGCCAGCGCGCTGAGCCGGTCCAGCTTGACCATAGCCGCTTCCTCAAACGGCTCCACCGCATGCCGGCGGAGCGCCTTAACATGTCCCAAAGTCCCGCAGGCGGCAGCGATATCTTCGACCAAACTACGAATGTAGGTTCCTTTACTGCAATGGATCATCAGTTGGGGTTGTCGCGCATCGAAGGCGACGACCTCCAGCGCATGGATGGTCACCGCCCGCGGCGGGCGCGGCACGTCTTCGCCCGCCCGAGCCAGTTGGTATAAGCGCTTACCCTTGTGTTTCAGCGCAGAATACATGGGCGGGACCTGCTGGATGTCACCACGAAATTTCGCCAAGGCCTGCTGGAGATCGTCCAGGGCAAGCCTCTGGATGGCGGATGTTTCGACGACCTTGCCGTCGGCATCGGCCGTGTCTGTACGCGTACCCCATTGCGCAATTACGCTGTAGGTCTTGTTTGAAGACAAGAGATAGCCAGATACCTTGGTGGCCTCACCAAAGCAAATCGGCAACATCCCGCTGGCCGACGGATCGAGGCTGCCGGTATGTCCGGCCTTTTTTGCCCGGTAGAGTCGCTTGACCTTTTGTAGCGCCCGATTGGAAGTAATGCCCACAGGCTTGTCCAGCAACAGGATGCCATCAAGGTCCCGTTTGACCGCGCCGGGTTTTTGGGTCTGCCGGCTGGGCGCGGTCAACTGCCCTCCTCCGGCGGCTTTGCAGAACGATCGGGGCCCAAAGCCTGTTCGATGAGCTCGTCCATATCCGCCGCCCGCTGCGCGCTGTCGTCATGCCGAAAGCGTATTTCGGGCGCGTGGCGCACGGTCAACTCCGCGGCCACGGCGCTGCGAAAGAAACCGGCGGCGCGGTCTAAGGCTTTGATCAGCTCCGGACCAGCATGCTGAAGATCCAGGGACGTCACGTAAACCCAAGCCACGCTGAGATCCTTGGAGACGCGCACCGCGGTGACAATGACCTCTTGCAAACGCGGATCACGCACGCCGCGGCGTAACACATCGCTGAGGATTCGCTGGATCTGCTCTTCGACCCGGCGGCTGCGGGGAAAGTCACGCGCCATGACCGCTAGCGGTAGACCGTGACCTTAGAGCCAAAAAGGCCTAGAGGGTCCGGGCGACTTCCACGCGCTCGAAACATTCGATCTGGTCGCCAGCGCGCACATCGTTGTAGTTGCGCACACCAATGCCACACTCGGTGCCCGCGCGTACTTCGTTCACGTCGTCTTTAAAGCGTCGCAGCGATTCCAATTCGCCCTCGTAAATCACCACGTTCTCGCGCAGCACGCGAATCGGGTTGCTGCGCTTAACGTAGCCATCCACCACCAGGCAGCCGGCAATATCCCCAAACTTCGGTGATTTAAACACCTCACGAACTTCGGCCAAACCCACGATTTCTTCCCGAATCTCGGGCGCGAGCATACCGGTAACGGCAGCACGCACATCGTCGATCGCTTCGTAAATGATGCTGTAGTAACGCACATCCACGCCCGTATCTTTGATGGCGGCCCGGGCCGAGGCATCGGCGCGTACATTAAAACCGATTACAAACGCCTTGGATGCGGCGGCCAGATTGATATCGTTCTCGGTGATACCACCCACACTGCTGCCGATGACCTTGACCTCGACCTCATCATTGGAGATTTTGATCAGGGCATCGCGCAAGGCCTCGGCACTGCCATGGACATCGGCCTTAACCAAAACCTGAACTGCCTGGCCGGATTCTGCACCCGACTCCATTTGACTGAACATGTCTTCGAGTTTGGCAGCCTGCTGTGTGGCGAGTTTCGCGTCGCGCGTGCGAGCGTGTCTAAACTGGGCCAGCTCGCGTGCCTTACGCTCGTCTTCCAGCACCAAGACTTCGTCGCCAGAGTTCGGCGTCCCCGATAGCCCCAAGACAGCCACGGGCATGGACGGACCGATACGCTCAACGACTGTACCCGTCTCATCCATCATGGTCCGCACACGGCCAAATTCCTCACCGGCCACAAGCATGTCACCGCGATTCAAGACACCGCGCGTGACCAAGATCGTGGCCACGGCCCCGCGGCCTTTCTCCAAACTCGACTCGATGACCACACCGGCCGCCGGTCCCTCGGCCACCGCCCGCAAATCCAGTACTTCGGCCTGTAAGGAAATGGCATCGAGTAGTTCATCGATACCCTCACCCGTTTTTGCGGACACATTCACGAACAAATGCTCGCCGCCCCAATCTTCGGGCACGACTTCCTTCGCCGCCAGCTCGTTGCGTACCCGTTCCGGATCGGCATCCTCTTTATCGGTCTTATTGACCGCCACCACCAGCGGTACGCCGGCGGCCTTGGCATGTTGGATCGCTTCTTCGGTTTGTGGCTTCACGCCGTCATCCGCGGCCACGACTAGAATCACGACATCGGTGACCTGCGCACCCCGCGCGCGCATGCTGGTAAAGGCGGCATGGCCCGGGGTGTCCAGGAATGTAATCTGGCCTTTGCCGGTCTCCACGTGATACGCACCAATATGCTGGGTAATTCCACCCGCCTCGCCGTCGGCAACCTTGGTGGTGCGGATATAGTCCAGCAGCGATGTCTTGCCGTGGTCCACGTGGCCCATGATGGTGACCACGGGCGGACGCGGCACGGCTTCACCGGCGTCCTCGGGCAAATTGCCGAGAATCGATTCTTCAACACCATCACCACTCGCCGCCTGGGCAATGTGGCCCATTTCTTCCACGACAAGAATCGCGGTGTCCTGATCAATCACTTGATTGATCGTGGCCATCACGCCCATCTGCATCATCTGTTTGATGACCTCGTTACCCTTTACCGCCATGCGCTGGGCCAAATCACCCACGGTAATGGACTCGGGAATTTGCACTTCGCGACGCACCGGTTCGGTGGGACGCTCAAAACCGTGCTGCGCATCGCCAGCCACCGCGATAGGCCCGCGTCGGCGGACTCGCTTCTTCTTCCGTCGCCCGCTGATATCGGATTTGACGTGCAATTCACGGCGACCGTAGCGAGTGTCTTTCTTCTCACGCTCGCGACGTGCAGCTTGTTCGCGCTCCTCTTTTGCCTTCGCTTCACGGCGCGCTTGTTCTTCGCGCAGTTGCCGATCAGCGGCCTCACGCCGCGCGGCTTCCTCGGCCGCCTTGGCGTTTTCTTCGTCCCTTAGACGTGCCTCACGCTCGCTCTTCTCCTGCTCGGCGGCCGCCTTGGCTGCTTCTTCTTCGGCCTGTTTTTGACGCAGCTGCTCTTCGTCTGAGCGACGTTTGGCATCAATTTCTTCTTGATGCGCGCGCGCTTCTTCTTCTAAAACGTCGCGCTTCACGTAAGTTCGTTTGCGCCGCACCTCCACGTTCACGGTGCGAGAACGGCCCTGTCCGCCGGCCAAACGCAACTCGCTTTGGGAGCGGCGCTTTAAGGTAATTTGGCGGGGCGCCGCCGCACCCGACTCGTCCTTGCGGCCGTGGCTGCGACGCAAGTGAGTGAGCAACTCCATCTTGGCATCATCGCTGATGATGTCATCAGCGCCGTCCACGGCGATACCTGCCTCATCCAGTTGACTCAGCAAGCGTTCCACGGGCACTTTCAGTACCTCGGCAAATTGCGCAATCGTCACATCCGACATTTAGATCGCTCCGCTAGTGCCTACCCAGTTTAGCTGGCAAGCTGCTCTTGCTCGTCATCTTCGAACCAATGGGCCCGGGCTTTCATGATCAACTCACCCGCGCGCTCCGACTCCATGCCTTCAATCTCCAGTAACTCATCGACAGACTGCTCGGCGAGATCTTCCCGCGTCACTATGCCCTTCGCGGCGAGTAAGAAAGCGGTTTCTTTGTTCATACCCTCAAGCTCGAGCAAATCGGCAGCCGGTTCAGCTTCGTCAATCTGCTCTTCGCTGGCGATGGCCTGCGTTAGCAACATATCGCGCGCGCGGTTGCGCAGTTCGTCGACGATGTTCTCGTCGAACTCTTGAATCGACACGAGTTCTGAGGCCGGCACGTAGGCGATTTCCTCAATACTGGAAAAGCCTTCCTGCACCAAGATCAGGGCAATATCTTCGTCAACATCCAAGTGCTTCTGGAATGTAAGCAGTAGCTCGCGGGCCTCGGCTTCGCTTTTTTCCTCGGCATCGGCCTCGTTCATCACGTTGAGTTCCCAACCCGTCAGCTCACTGGCCAAGCGAATGTTTTGTCCACCGCGACCAATGGCCTGCGACAGTTTTTCCTCTTCCACCGCCACATCCATGCTGTGTTTTTCTTCGTCGACAACGATGGAGGTCACATCGGCGGGTGACATGGCGTTAATCACGAACTGCGCGGGGTTTTCGTCCCACAGAATAATGTCCACGCGTTCACCGGCCAGTTCGTTGGACACCGCCTGCACTCGCGAACCGCGCATACCGACGCAGGCGCCCACGGGGTCAATACGCCGATCGTTGCTTTTAACGGCGATTTTGGCGCGCAAGCCGGGATCACGCGCGGCACCTAAGATCTCGATGAGTCCCTGGCCAACTTCGGGCACTTCAATCTTGAAAAGTGACAATAGGAAATCCGGCGACGTGCGGGTCATGAATAGCTGCGGGCCCCGCGGCTCCGAGCGCACCTCGTAGAGCACCGCTTTCAGACGATCCTGCGGGCGCACGGGTTCACGCGGAATCATTTGCTCGCGCGGCACGAAACCTTCGGCGCTGCCGCCCAAATCAATATAAACGCCGTTGCGATCGACGCGCTTAACGACGCCGCTGAGCAATTCGCCAACCCGCTGCTCGTATTCTTCGACAACCTTCTTGCGCTCGGCCTCGCGCACTTTCTGGACGATGACTTGCTTGGCGGTTTGCGCGCCAATGCGACCAAACTCCACTGAATCGATGGGCTCTTCGACATAGCCGCCCGGCTGCACGTCGGCATCGTAGTCCACCGCGTCGATCATCCGCAGTTCTTTTTCAGGAAACTCCAGCTCGGTGGACTCATCGGCGAATACCAACCAGCGCCGAAAGGTTTCATATTCACCAGATTTGCGGTCGATAGCCACGCGCACATCAATATCTTCGTCGTAGCGTTTGCGTGTCGCCTGGGCCAAAGCCAGCTCGATGGCCTCAAAGATGATTTCTTCTTCGACGCCCTTCTCGTTCGAAACGGCCTCGACCACCATCAAAATTTCTTTACTGTTCATGCTTCAATTCGCCTTCGCCGCGCCGGCATTCAAGGACCTATCTCCAGGTCGGGTATCAGGCGCGCCATTTCAATGGTCGCCAGGGGCACCTCGAATTCACTACCTTCTACATCAAGCACCACGACTTCGTCCTCGCGACGCAATATGTCGCCCATTAACCGCCGTCGCCCGTTCACCAAACGCGCCAACTTGACCTTGACGCGGTGACCGACAAATCGATCAAAGTCCGCCGGGCGAACCAATTTTCGGTCTAGCCCCGGCGACGAAACCTCCAGGGTGTAGTTTCCCGGAATCGGTTCCTCCACATCGAGGAGCCCGGACACTTGCCGACTCACCCGCTCACAATCTTCCAAGCCGATACCGACTTGGGTATCGATGAACAGCCGCAGCAAGCCACCGCCGCCCGTTTTGTATTCCAGCGCCACCAGGTCGTAACCCATGGCGCCCACCGCCGGCTCCAGCATCGCCCAAAGCCGCTGTTCTAAATCACTCACTGCCCGCTCTCCATCAAGAGCAAACAAAAAATGGGCCAATGGCCCACTCCTGCGTTGCGCCCCGGCCCGCCGGGACAACACTGGCTCTGCGGCCAGCCCATAAACAAATAGCCCCATGCGGGGCCATTGCTAGCAAACTTGGCAGCAAGCTTTGCCTTTGATCCGGTTTTAAATCGCAACCAAGATCTAAGCCATTGATTTTCCAAGCATGCCTTCGCTTGGCCAATCAGCCCGCTCCGCAGGCCGGGTAGTCTATCGGAACCAACAAGTGCGGTAAACCCGGTGGCTCAGGCGCAAGGGCGCGCAGCGGCCCGGGGAATCGCGATTGGACAAGAAGGCGCCAGCGGGACCGAGGCTGGGAACGATTTCGGAAGCTAAGCGCCGCACATACCAGGCCTTGCGGGGAAACCGCCGGGCCCATCTTGAAATTGTGCATGAGGGGCGAAACCGCCCGTGCGCCAATGAGCTGAGATACTGACTATCCACCTACCGTGGCCTGGCTGACAAGTCCATGGTAGAAAAGCGGCTATTGTGGCTGAAATCAGGCCCCGGCTGAAGGTTGAATAAATGAAATATTTATATATTAACAATGGTTTAGATCATTTTATTAAAGTAGCATCGCTATTGTTGTTTGTCGCCACGCCTGCTCCCGCTCAGCCGGCCAGCCAGACCGTCATTAGCGACTTGATCGCAGCCAGCCCAGCGCAAATCGGGCTGCAACCGTTTGCCCCGGGCGATGTATTTGTCGGCGCCACCCAACTCAACAATCCCCAGGACGACCATGCGGGCCGTGGCAGGATTCTGCAATACGACGCGGATTTGAATTTGAAAGGCCTGCTCTGGGTTGAGGGCAGCAGCCATTTGATCAGCGGACTGTCCTTTGCCCCCGACGGCACGCTCTGGGCCTTTGATATGTGGTCCTGGCTGGCTTTGCGCGTATCACCAGACGGCCAGCAGCTAGAAAACCGCCAGTACCTAGAACGCCCGCTGTCCATGGCACATTTTCCCGCCGATGGCAGCCTGCTGCTGAGCGAAGCCTTGGTCGCGGATAACCAGCCGCTGCCCCTGACCACGCGTCATCCACCGCTACCCGGCGAGGCCACAAAGTTCGGCGATGGTGACATCTACCGGTTTAATGGCAAGGGCGAGCTGGTGGAGACCTATGACCCGGATGTCCATGGCGGGGTAACCGGCAGCTTCGCCGTTAGCCACTCGGTGTTGTCCGCCGACCGGAAAAGCTTGATTTACGTGTCCGAAACCGGCCCGCGCTTGATGCGTTACGACTTGGAAAATGCCCGTCAGTTGCCGGACATTCCGCGCAATACCGATTTGCAGCCACAGATGCACTTCGCCCTGGCCACTTTATCCGGCGCAAGACTGCTAATCAGCATGGGCAACCGGCTTGATCTCATCACTGAAAAGGGTGATGAACTGCGAATCTATCCCCTGCCGGGATTTGGTTGGTCCGTCATTGGTATCTCGCCAAACGAAGATTTCGCTTATATTGGCAATTGGTATGACGGCACGCTCGCGAAGCTAGACCTCAAGGACGGCGAATTTACCGCCCAGACGAAAGTCTGCATCAAATGCATGGCCTCGGTGGCAGTGAATAGTTTGGCGACCGGTGCAGGCCGTTGACCGGGTCACCCACTGCGCCAAGGCCGCGAACAGAAAAGCCCGCACCGACTTTCTCGATGCGGGCTTTAATTTAGGTCATAGCCGATTACAGCTTGTTCGACTAGTCAGCTTGCCCGCCGAAGCGGTAATTCACCGTGACACCCCATTGTTTCTGCCGCTGCGGCGTCAGGGCAAAACCGCGGGGGCTGGTGCTGGCGCCGGAGCAATTCGCAGCGGGATCAACCGCGGCGCAGCCGGTTAGACTGCCACTGCGACGATCGATATATCGCAAAATATCGACGGGGGTATCGTCATCCGTGATGTTCTTACCCCAAACAGTGAAATCCCAGTTATTCACGGAGTAACCCGCTTGCAAACCGACGAGATCTCGATCACCCGTTTCAATCAGGTTGTGCTCTTGAGCGAAGCGCGAGCTTTCATACGCATAGGTCGCGCTGACAAACCAGCTCGAATCGCCCGTCAGTTGCTGTTCAAAGCGAGTGAACAGACTTGCCGTGTGCTCCGGCACGCGCGGACTGCTCTTGCCCGATACGTCGCCAAGCGTTTGGACACTTTGAAACGTACCGTCACCACCCAATAGATCAGCCTGATCGAGGCTGAATCGCTGCGTGATTTCGGAGTCGGTATAGGCGTAGGTCAAACCGGCAGTCAGGTTGTCGGTAAACTGCATTGCGCCGTCAAACTCCAGGCCAAGCACTTCGGTTTCACCGGCATTCTGCAAGACGGAAGTCGTGCTCCCACCAGCCAGCTCAACAACCGTGGTGAGCTGTTGATCTTCTACGTCAATAAAGTACAGTGCCAAATTAGCGTTCGCACGCCCGTCAAGCCAAACGGTCTTGGCGCCAATTTCGTAGTTCCAAGCCTCTTCCTCGTCGACTTTGCGCAGTTCGGGACGATCGTCGGGAATGTTGTTATTAAAGTTACCGGGCTTGGTACCCTTGGCAATGTTGCCGTACAAATTAACGTTATCGTTAACAGTCCAAACACCCGTTAACCGCGGTGTAAAGCTGTCGAAGGTGTCGTTGCAGAGATCTTCCGTACAACCTGGATTAGCTGCCGTGCGATCATAAACCGTAATTTCGTCCTCGGCCCAGCGCAAATCCAGCCCCAGTGTAAAGGCGTCAGATAAGTTCCAAGTCACGCCGCCGAAAACGGCGATATTCTCGATTTCTTCGTTCTCTAAGCTGACCGCGCCGGTGAACGGATTAGTGTTCGATACAGCGCCCGCCAAGGTCACGAAGCGATCATCCTTCTCCACCGCCTCACCTTTGTAGTAGTAGAGACCAACCTGATAACTGAACGCCTCTGCATGATCGAACACGGCACGCAGTTCCTGCGAAATATCTTTTTGCGTATTGTCATCCCATTGGAAGAATGCACCGTTTAAAAAAGGCGGAAACGGAAACGGCTCATAGCCAGCATAAGAAGCATCGAAACCGGTAATCTCATCGTCACGGATGTACCCCGTGGTGCTTGAAAGAACGACATCTTGTGCAACTTCCCATTCCAACTTCAAAGTCGCAATGGTGCGATCTTTTTGCACGCCTGATCCGCCAGCTAGGTCTAGCAGATCAGTTCTTAAATTGATCGCATCCCAGTCCGGCACAGCCTCGCCCGTGTAGTATTCACGGGCTCGCGGTGCCACGCCGGAGCCCGCCGCACCGCGAAAGAAACTGTTATTTAGGCCACGTGGTTGCAAATACATGGCGAAGTGATCGTCCTTGGCGTCTTGGTAGCCAATACGTAAAGTCACATCGAAATTCTCGCTGGGACTAAAAAAGACCTTCCCAGTAAAGTCGTAAGTCCTCTCCCCGCCAATGTCCTCACCGTCGAATTGATTGGTAAACTGACCACCGAACTTGTCCACGCCACCAGAAAGATAAAAGCCCAGGCTGTCCGTGACGGGCAAGCCTACCCAGCCGCTGGCGACGTAGTAGTTATCCTCGCCCAGCTTGGCCTGCACTTGCCCTTCAACAACATCAGAACGTTCGCGAGTCACGTAGTTGATCGCGCCCACATAGGTGCCCCGTCCGAATTGCGCGGATTGGGGACCTTTGAGGATTTCGACACGTTCTATGTTAAATAGGGTCGTAGTCTGCGGTGTTCCGCCTTGATAAACGCCATCGACAAAGTAGGCCATGGATGACGAATTACCGATACCATTTACGATCGTGGCGATTCCGCGAACCGCCGGACGATCTGAACCGGACTGTCGCCCGAACGCAGAATTAAAGGACAGACCTGGCGTAAACAAAGCCAATTGATCGAGGTTCTGAAGATTCAGCTCCTTAATAGTCTCAGAGTTAAACGGCGACACCGCAATCGGCACGTCCTGCAAATTCTCTTCAACCTTGCGAGCCGTGACGACAATTTCATCAAACTGGGCAAGCGCAACACCGGGCAACGCGAGGCCCGCCAGCGCGAAACACGACAGCAAAGCACCACCCAGCGAAATTCTGCGATAGAAATCTCTCATGATCTTCATCCCCAAGACATGCCGATTGGCATCTAAAACAAGCAGAAGGCGATGGCCACGGCGGCCGATGCGTTCTGGATTATGTCAGAAAATAGGCTAATGACAGCACGCTGTCAATCGCCCGCCCGCGTGGTTATAGTACCACTCATCTAAAGATAAAGCCGACCCGTGAATGTCGTAGGTGTTGTAAATTGGCGACAAAAGGAATACTAGCACCCCCCAGCCGGGCCACTAGCCGCGAACATAACGCGGCCAGTCCGGAGTTTCTAAGCGCCTTCCAAGCCTTGGTTGGGGAGGTTTTTCGCCTCAACGGATCGCTGCTCGCGGCGGGCGAACGATTGGGTCGGGATTTGGGCATTTCGCCCGCCCGCTGGCAGGCGATTGCCGTCATCCGTCACGAGCCCATGACCGTGGCCAACATGGCGAGGCAACTCGGACTAACACGGCAAAGCGTACAAAGAACTGTGAATGGATTGATTAGGGACGGCCTGGCTCAAACCGGACCAAATCCGGTGCATAAGAGATCTCACTGGGTGGAACTGACTGCACAAGGCCGGCAGGTTATGACGCAACTGCGTGAACGGCAAGTCCCTTTAACGACGCTATTTACCGACGCGCTGGATATCGACAGCAGTGAACTAGAGCAAATTGCCCAGCGCCTCAAAGCGATCCGTGAAACGGCGGAAAAGGTCGCCACAACGAGCAAATAAAATCGGGCACTTTTGTACTTCGACGCCTGCCGGCGGCCAGTACTTAAACACAAGGATAAGCCAATTCACCATGGCTCGCGGACACTGTGGCAAACTCCAAGTTGCCAACATCGATACGTCAATATGATTCTGGAACTTGCAATTTTGAAGGTACGCCCCGGGCAATCCGCAGCATTTGAGCAAAGTTTTTTACAAGCGCAGAAAATACTGGCAGGCATGCCGGGCTATATTTCTCACGAACTGCGTAAATCCCTTGAACAGCCTGACCAGTATGTCTTGCTAGTCCGCTGGCAGAAGCTAGAAGACCACACTAGCGGATTTCGCGAATCCTCAGAGTATCAAACATGGAAAAACCTGCTACATCATTTCTACGATCCATTTCCAAACGTGGAACACTATGCAGCACCACTCTAGCCAGGCCAGCAGCCCCACCGCCCGGCTAAGCTAAGCAGGCCGGATGACCATACCACCAATCAAGCAGCTCAAGCTCTATCACTTTCCGGCCACGCGCAGTGCCCGGGCCCGCTGGGCCCTGCACGAAACCGTGGGTGACGACTTCGAAATTGAGCCGGTGCAACTTTACGACGGCGCACAATATCAGGATAAGTTCCTGCGCATGAACCTCAATCATAGTGTGCCAGTACTTGAAATCTGCTACGCCGATGGGCGTGTGCAACACATGATCGAAAGTGTGGCCATGGTTGCTCTCCTCGTTGATGCGCATCCCGAGAAAAAGCTGGCGCCGCGCGCTAATACATTTTCCCACGAGCGCGCGGACTATTTGCAAATGCTGCATTTCGCCGGCACTTGCATGGACATGGTGTTATGGCAGATACGTATTCATGAACACGTGCTCCCAAGCAATGAACGTGATCCTGAAACGGTCAAACGCTACCGCAGTAAGTTCACCGCGGAGGTGGAACCGCAACTACTAGGTCGCCTAGAACAACAGGCGTTTATCTGCGGTGAACAATTCTGCGGCGCAGATATCGTCCTGGGGCACAACGTAACTTGGGCCAGGGCTTATGGTTTATGCGCCCAGCGGGCTTTTCGTGACTATCTCTCGCGACTATCGGAACGTCCAGCATTTCGAAAAGCCTTTGATGATGCGCGGAGCTTCGAACTCGACCCCGGCGAAAGCGAAGAGTTGCGTGAGAAATTTTCTGGTTGATCGCTTGCCCTAACCTCAGCGTAGACCATCGGTATCAACAAGCTCCTGGCGAAACGCCGCCAATCAACACGGCTGTCGCCTCTGCAGTCTCAACTAATCACTCATAGCCGCGCAGCAAGTCATCCCTAACCATGGGCTTTCTTCCAAGCTCCGGAACAGCCGCGGGGGAAGCGTGTTGAGCCTTAAGCGCCTGAGGACTGGTCGCCGCGGCGGTATAAACCTCGCACCAATCACGGCCAATGGCTATCCGCTGCAAGTTCGGCAAACGGGCCAGGTAGCGCGATACATCCATCTCACCAAGCAATAACTGAAGCGCGACCTCCGCGCGAGATTTGACTAGCGGATCGCTGATGCGGCCGCGAACTCCCCAGCTCACTACATAGCTATCGCAGTAACGACTGTCCTCGCCCGCGGGCGCATTGGTGTAGGCGATTTCGCGATCAATACCAAAGTGATAGTTCATCATCACTTCTTCGAACAGCATGGCGACATCCTCACGAATTGTGGAATAAGCATAGCTATCGCTCGCACCGTCTGCCGCAAACTCCAAGCCGACTTGCCGCGGTGTCAAATTGAGTTGGCTGGCCGTGGGATCCGCACCTAAGTAAAGAACGGCGCCTAGATCAAGCCACAATTGCGAATTCAAGGCTTGTTGCGCCGCCAACACATCCGACACATAAGCGCCTGACAAAGAAGCGACTGCCTCATAGGCCGACATCGTGTCATCGATGAAAATTAGGGCGGCGGGCGTTATAAAATCGTTGGCGTGGGCAAGTTCATGGAATAGCAAGGCAGCCATGGGAAGTTCGATATCGTCGATTGTTCGCGATTCTGAGCCCGTCAAGCTGAAGCTCTCCCAGGCGTAGTCCGCACCCAATACATAGCGCGCCAGCGAAACAAACCGCAATTCGTCACCAAATTCCGCGCGATAGTCCGGCCGTTTGGATACGGTTTGCCGTTCGGCATTACTCAGCCATAAGTAGGCGGGATCTAGATAAATCGCGGCCGTTGCACCAGAATAAAACGATGGCCGAATATCGGCGGCAATCACAATGGCCGTCACCGGCTTCATCAAATCCAGAACTTCGACCGGCAGACGTTCTAAAACTTCGCGAAATCTTGGCCCCATCCAAGGATGGGACACCACGGTTCGATCCAGCACATCAGCAACGCTTGGACTATCCGTTTCTTGGCCCAGCAAGGGCAAAATCGACAGGGAACAAGACTCGGATACAAATTCAACGACCGCGCAGTCGGCCAAGACGTCTGCGTAGGGACTCATGGCCTCAGCCGCTTGCAGGCTTGTATAAGCAGGCGATGGACCAACAGGTCCGAACGATTCGCCGGATGAACCGCCACCTCCACAAGCAGCGAGCGTAGAAACGACGAAAAGAATCCCGGCCAAGCGGCCGATTGATAGGGAAATCATCGGCTCTCTTTAATTATGGTCTTGGCGTAAATTTTACCACATTAGGAATATTCTTAAAAAGCACCCTAAGTGGCGCGGGATTACGCGGTTTTTCGCCCTCCAATCACCATAAGCCAATTCACCGCGCCAGGCGGCACGCAATGTCGAGCTGAATTCAGCGCACTTTGGGACGCCAATCCCGAATAAGCCGGGCGAACATCTGATCAACGCGAGGGAAGGCATCCGGCGCGCCATCCTCTAGCAGGCGGCGGTTCACGGGTGGAAAATCGCTGGGACCGCCCTCCTCCGGCCATTGCCGGGTGGCGTCAATGGCTATTTTACTGCCGCGACCGGTTTTCGCGGTGCTGGGATCCAGGGGCATTGCGGGCAGACGTTCGAACAATTCGGTGTTGCCATAGGGCTGCCAGCGAGTCGCAATGGCGCCTAGCACTTGCTCTTGATCAGTGACATCCAGATCGTCATCCACCACCACCACAATCTTCGCGAAAAAATTGGTCTTGGCGATGCGCTTCGCCAGTTCTATACCCTGGCCGGGTTTGGTTTTCTTGATGCTCACGCAAGTCAAGCCCACCGTGCGAGTGTCGCTGAAAAAATCAACCACGGCCGGCTCCTTCTGCCGCAGTGCGTGCAGTGAACCCGCGTGCGTGGCCGCAGCCAGGCTACCGATTTGCAAACCGGTAAAATTGTTCATGATCCACGGATCGCGCCGGTGACTGACCGAAGTCACCCGCAACCAAAAAACTTCCTGTTTGCGCGCGCCCTGGTAGCCAACCATTTCACCATAAGGGCCTTCCGGGCGAAGGTCGTCCAACGGGACATCACCCTCGATAATCATCTCCGCGTGGGCGGGTACCAGAAAATCATTGGTTTCGCTGCGCACGACCTCCAGCGCACGACCTGCTAGACCGCCGGCGATGGATAACTCATCAGCACCTTTGGCCCGGTAAGACATTTTGCTGCCGCTGACCATCCATACATAAGGATCGCAAGTCAGCGCGATTGACACTTTCGCAATTTTCTCGCCGCGCTTACGCGCGGCCATTAGATGCCGGTAGCCCGTTTGCCCCGGCTCAGAATTTAGCCCGAGCTCACGAGGACCGCGCAAGTGACAGCGGTAAGTGCCAAAATTTACGCCGAGTTTTGGATCGCGGGTAAACACGCTACCGGTATTGATGTAACGGCCTGCATCGCTAGGATTGCATTGGATAAAGGCAAAACGCGTGAGATCGATTTGCTCGCCCCTCAGAACAATCTCTTTACACGGCGCCTGTGACTTTTCGACCTCTAGGGGCTGGATTGATGGGTAGTTCCCGTTGTTCTTCGCCACCAGCGCCTCAACGTGATCACGCGCCTGTCGATAACTGTTGTAGGGCAAGGTCGCCGCCAAACCATCCTCGACCGGCTCTAAACCAAATGCAATGCATTCTCCGTGGGCATTACCGCTTTCGTTCACCAATAGCGGACCCTTAATCCACTGACCATCTATCTTCACCTCTTCCACCAACAGCGCCGGCCCCCCGCGCATACCGTGGTGATCGCGCAGCCGGTACATCAGGGCGGCCAGCTCGTAGGCATCTTGATCGATGCGCGGAATACGCACTAGCAAGCCATAATCATCTAAAGCGGCGACGTAATCGCGCATGCTGGCAAAGGGTGCGCTTGCGCCACTCATGGATTTTTTCCCCGAAGCCGCGCCGAATGGCACCGAGGCTAGCGTCGCCAAGCCCGTGGTCGTCTGAATAAAGTGCCGGCGAGACGCAGTCTGGATGCTTGCCATTGGATCATCGGGTGAACTCATGCTGATGCGCTCCGCAATTCTGCTAAAGGAGATACTAAGCCTACATCCCGTCGGCCATCAATCAGCAGGGCACAACGGCGACCGGCTCGTCGCCTAGCGGCGGATTACGCCATTGCCAGGCCGCAGCAAACTGCCGATCGTGGCTGTTCACTTTGCCAGCGCTTTTTGAGCTGACTAAGCCTCTCCCCGTCAGATTGATGACTCATGCGCTGGAAAGCAAACATCGCCAACAGCCGCAAACCCAATTACAAGTACGCAGAACGCGCGAGCTCATTATGGAGACGCGATGCGATGAAAGCTGAGAAATGGCGGGTGCAAGACGAATCGTATCAGGGTCTAGGCAAACGAACCCGCGTTGGCGGGTTCTGTTTGCCGCGAAATCTATCAAGCGCTTAGGTGAACTTTCGGCGGATAAAGCCAAGTAATCCCAAGCTAGACCCTAGCAACCATACGCTGCCAGGAATCGGTACCGTGGCCGGGCCCGCGACCGAATAGATGTCCTCACCACTAGAATCTTCTTCCAGCACGAAAAAGCTGGTAAACAAAGCTTGGCTCGGGTCCAGCACGTTACTTGAACTCTCGTCGGCGTAGGTGTCCGGTGAAAAAAGGAAATTTAAGCCAACCTCGATGCGGCCCAAGGACGTTGTTGCGGCATCGCCTTCCAAATCAGCAAGATCGAAAATTTGCCCGGCGGAAAAATCTGAAGTACCAGAAAGCAGATTGAATGCAGCCGCCATTTCACTATCGATAGCCAGGTCGTTGGTAAATTCCAATCCGCCCGCAGCGTCACAGCAGCTGAAATTCGTGGTCACTCCATTGGCAGTGATCGAGCCATTCGCCGTCGCATCGTCGATAACGCCAGTGAACTGGGTACCGGCCGGCAAGCCCGAATAAATCGCACCGCCGTCATCGACATCAATTAATACGATCGGACCACCAAAACTAATGGGCGCAGCCTGCACAAATCCGGTGAAAAAACTTGCGCCAAAGACCAGCGCAAAGATGACATTTCTCATTCGTGAACTCCCTGATGTAAAAGCGTTTGAACTGCTTCTAGTGCGTCATCGGGTGTTCTTTATGCAATGCAATATAGTTGATGATGAGAGATTCTGTCAAATTATTGTCTTGCCGCAGCCTGGGAGCGTTGCCTATGGGGCGCCAATGTTCTGAGCAGCTTCCAGCTGTTTTCCGGCGCTGATTTTGCCCCTATTGGCCTGCTCCCGCGAGGAGTTAGGCCGATTTGCGAATAAAATCCCACAGCCGATTCTCTGGATATTTAAGAATCCGCGAATCACTCTGAGCTTTCTCGGGACCGAGGCAAAAGCGCCACCATCTCGGCAAGCCCTGGTCCGGAGTCATTGTTGAAGTGCGGTGTCGGCCTAGACGAAATGGACAAGAAACCTTTCGATGACGCGTAAACCAAGGCTGCTGGCGCGGCGGCAAACTGTGCACAGCCCCGCCGGTGGGCTATTTCTCAGCCGTGATGTTCGCCACCCAAGCTGGGTCTGCCGCGCCGATCATATCCGGATACCATTCGCCGAGACCCTCGCCCTCGTCGTCCCGAAACTCAAACCAGACCGTCACGTTCTTAAAACCCGCCTCTGCCAGTAACTCCCGAATTTCCGGTAGCGTCCACAGCCGCCAGCGATACGAAAAAGCTTTGTCGAGGCGGGAACCATCTGGAAACTCGAAATGGATGTAAGTTTCCATGCTTCCCGTCACCGGACTATAGCTGGCTTGCTCCCATATATAGGTAAATCCGTCCATCTCGGACGGTTCCTGAACTTCTGTAAAGGCTTCAGATCCGCCAAAGGCGTCGAGAAAAAAAATGCCGTCGGCGTTAAGGTTTTCATACACGGTCTCAAAATACTCTCGCAAACCCCCACGGTCTTCAAATAGCCAGTAACTAAAATTGAATGCGCCGACAATATCGACGGAGGGTGTCTCGGTGGTCCGGACATCGCCTAACTTTAAGGAAACTCTCTGCCGCTGCTTCTTCTTGAGGGCGGCAACCCGATGCTTACGCCCCCAGGCGAGGGGCTCGGGATCTATATCGACACCAAAGGCGTACCGGGACTTTCCCAATCGCACCCACTCGCAAGATGCGCTGGCGGTACCGCAAAAATCCTCGCGAAAGCTCTTCGCTTTGCGGCCGCGCAGACTCTTGAAGACGTAATCAATGAGGTGACATTGCTCCTCGACATTCTGTACGGCCCGCTCATATAGATCATAGGGATCTGCCTGGTCCGCCATGGTCATTTTTCGGCGTTTTTTTCTCGGCTTACCCATATCGACCCCCCCCCACAGATAACAACAAACTTCGTGATGCTCGCAAACTTACCCGGCGGGTAAATATACGCAGATTCAAAAATCGTATAAGTACATTTCCGGAGATCAATCTTGCAGTATTCGGCTTATTTTCATTTAGGTACGAGAAGTACTCAACACGGGAGGAATGTTATGGCCAGAGCAAAGAAAAAAACGAAGCGCAAGAAGAAAACCATGTCGGCCGCACGCAAGAAAAAAGTGATGGGCGATTCCGTTCGCAAAGCAATGCGCGAAGCGATGGATGCCGTTAAGCGAACCGAGCAGGCCAAAGCTGAGGCTGAGCTCAAGGTTTTCGCGGCAAAAATGATCGTGCATATTGCCAAGGAAGCCGGTCTGAAGGGCCCACCGTGGTCGGTGAAGAAAAAGGCAATCGCCGCCGCCAAGAAGAAAGCTGCTAAGGCTCGCAAAGACGCTCAGAAGAAAGTGGCAGCAGCGCGCAAGAAAGCGGCCAAGATGCAGAAAGCCGCCCGTAAGAAGGCGCGAGGATAACCGGCTAGTTTTTAGAACTGTCGGGATTTACGACAAGCGCGTCCCTTGGACGCGCTTTTTTTGTGCCTAGCGTTGAACGCCGATCCATACGCAGAAATCGGCACATTCGGCCCGATGTATAGGGATCGCTTGCAGACGAAACGAGGACAGCTATGCGCGCCAATGATCAATTTCGCCCATAATGGAAGTGGTAGCGGGGCTAGGATTCGAACCTACGACCTTCGGCCAAAAATGTGAACAATTCGAGCCCGATCTCGTCGGGCTCATAACCCGAAGCCACAAAAAAGGCTCCATCACTGGAGCCCTTCTGAAAGCTTGGTAGCGGGGGTAGGATTCGAACCTACGACCTTCGGCCAATAATGTGAACAATTCGAGCCCGATCTCGTCGGGCTCATAACCCGAAGCCACGAAAAAGGCTCCATCACTGGAGCCCTTCTGAAAGCTTGGTAGCGGGGGTAGGATTCGAACCTACGACCTTCGGCCAAAAATGTGAACAATTCGAGCCCGATCTCGTCGGGCTCATAACCCGAAGCCACAAAAAAGGCTCCATCACTGGAGCCTTCTGAAAGCTTGGTAGCGGGGGTAGGATTCGAACCTACGACCTTCGGGTTATGAGCCCGACGAGCTGCCAGACTGCTCCACCCCGCATCTGCAGGCGGGGATACTAGCGGCTTCGTGGGACCGCCGCAACCGGCAATGTGGCTTGATTAAACCGCCAGCGCCGCAGTGATTGGTAGAAGATCGCACGGCCGGCATCAGCGAATGGACCTCCAGGGCCCGGGCACAGGTCTGCTTGCGCAGGGGCTTCATTGTGAGAGTCAGTCGAGATGCCCTGCCAACCATCAGGCATGTCCGTTGCACCGGTAGATCGAGGTCCCGCATCGGACATTATCCCAACCGGCCTAGACTAATCTATTGCCCCAAAGCGCGGCTACACAGCTCAATCAGCGTATCGGGAAACAAGCCCAGGGCGAGCACCAAGAGACTGTTAAGACTTAGGATAAAGCGCAAGTCGGCTCCAGGACGAAAGTTAGCTTCGGCTTCAGCCGGGGCATCGAAGTACATGAGCTTGATGATGCGCAAATAATAGAAGGCGCCGACGACCGAAAACAAAATGCCGGCCAAAACGAGCCACAATTTGTCCGCGTCTATCAGTGCGGACAGGACCCACCACTTTGCATAGAAACCCGCCAAGGGCGGCACGCCGATCATGCTAACCATGAGTAACAACATCATGCCGGCGAACCAGGGGCTGCGCTGATTCAACCCCCGTAAGTCATCCAACTGATCGGCTTCGTGATCGCCACGACCAAGCAGGATCACGATGCCAAAGGCACCGGCCGCCATCAACATATAGATCACGGTGTAGAACAAGGCGGCCTCAACGCCCGCGGCATTGCCCGCCGCAAAGCCGAGCAAAATAAAGCCGACATGCGAGATGGTGGAATAACCCAGCATGCGCTTGATGTTGGTTTGGGCAATGGCCAGAACGTTGCCAATACCGAGTGAAAGCACAGCCAGGACGCCCAGGATAGCCTCCGCGCTCACAGCGAGGGGCGCTAGGCCATCGACAATGACCCTAAGCGCCAACGCAAAGGCCGCCAACTTCGGCACGGTACTTACAAATAGGGTAACGCTGGTGGGCGCGCCTTCGTAAACATCGGGCAGCCACATATGAAACGGCACTGCGCCGAACTTGAAGGCCAAACCGACAATAATAAAGCCCATGCCCACAACGGCGGCCAGCTTGGAACCCTCAGTCGCAGACAAAGCCCCGGCGAGTTCATTTAACTGTACCGTGCCGGTCAGACCATAGAGTATCGAAACGCCGTAGAGTAAACAGCCCGATGCGATGGCCCCTAGAACAAAGTATTTCATGGCGGCTTCGGCCGCGATGGGCGAATTGCGATCAATGGCCACCAGCCCGTATAAAGACAGCGACAGCATTTCCAAGCCGAGATACAAGGTCAGCAGGCTGTAGGCTGAAATCATGACCATGATGCCGAGCATGGCGAACAAGCCCAGCAGATAATACTCGCCGCGATGCAAACCGCGATCACGCAAGTACGCGCGCGAATACAAAAACACGGTGGCCAGCCCCGCCAAACCGATCAACTTCATGAAGTGGGCCAAGGTGTCGGAAACATAACTGCCATCAAAGATCACGGCCCGCCCTAGCGTCGCTGATTCCCCCACGGCCCAGGCCGTCGCGACCAAGACCAGCAAGGCCACAAAATAGCTAATATCGCGGGCGCGATCAGGCACCCATAAATCCACCAATAGCAGCAGACAAATACCCAGACCAAGAACGATCTCGGCCAGCGCGGGAGCGAAGTCTGGACTCAACATACTCATGGTCTACAACTTGGATTGGAGAATATGGGCGACTAAATGGTCCACAGACACGGACATCATGTCGACCAGCGGCGCTGGCCACAGGCCGAGACCCAAAACGAACAAGGCGACCAAGCTCAAAATCAAAAACTCGCGTGCGTTGATATCTTGCAAGGCCCCAACACGCTCATTGGCGACCTTACCGAAAATAACCCGCTTAACCATCCACAAAGTATAAGCAGCACCCAACACCAAAGTCGTGCCGGCCAATACCGCGTACCAAAAGTTCGCGTGGAAGCTGGAAAGTATCACCAGAAACTCACCGACGAAACCAGAAGTTCCGGGCAGTCCCGCGTTCGCCATGGCAAACAAAACCATAAAGGCAGCAAAGCGCGGCATGGTGTTAACCACGCCACCATAGGCCGAGATTTCGCGCGTGTGCAGGCGGTCATACATGACCCCAACGCACAAGAACATAGCACCGGAAATAAAACCGTGGGAAATCATCTGCACCATGCCGCCGGTAATGCCCATGGCAATACCGGCCACATCACCGCTGCGACCAAAAATCGACCAGGCCAGAAAAAATCCGAGCGTTACAAAACCCATATGGGCAATGGATGAGTAGGCGATTAACTTTTTGAGATCCTGCTGCACCAAGGCGACAAAGCCGATATACACCACCGCGATGAGCGATAGCGCAATCATCAAGAAATCTAAACTTTGGCTGGCATCGGGGGCGATAGGCAGACTGAAGCGAACAAAACCATAACCGCCCATTTTCAGCAACACGGCCGCCAGAATCACCGAGCCGCCCGTGGGTGCTTCCACATGCGCATCGGGCAACCAAGTATGTACAGGCCACATGGGCACCTTGACCGCGAAAGCGAACAAGAAGGCCAGGAATATCGGCGTTTGCTGCGCCAAGCTCAGCGGCACCGCATGGAAATCGAGAATACTGTAGCTACCGGTTTGCAAATAAAGATAGATCAGCGCCACCAGCATGAACACCGAGCCCAGAAAGGTGTACAGAAAAAACTTGATGGTGGCGTAGACCCGCCGTTCACCACCCCACACGCCGATGATGATGAACATGGGAATCAGCATGGCTTCCCAGAAGACGTAGAACAACAGCGCATCCAGAGCCGAGAATACGCCGATCATTAGGCCTTCGAGAATCAGAAAAGCCGCAAAATAAGCCGCGGAACGTGTCTTGATCACGTCCCAGCCGGCCAAGATCACGATGGGCGTCAAAAAGGTGGTGAGTAAGATCAGCGGTAAGCTAAACCCATCGATACCCAAGAAGTACTCAACGCGAAAAGTACTAATCCACGGCAGCCGTTCGACGAACTGCATATCCGCCGTATCGACGGCAAAGCCCACATACAGCGGAATGCTCAGAAAAAATGTCGCGACGGCAATGATCAATGACAGCCATCGATCGCCCCGGCCCAAACGCTGGCCCAGGATCAGTAGCAGCAAACCGCCGAACACCGGCAGCCAAATGAGCAGGCTGAGCAAGCCAATGTTCACAACGGCCACCTAAACATTGCCGCGCAACCATACCCAGGCAATGAGCACGGCTAAACCAATAATCATCGCGAAGGCATAGTGATACAGATAGCCCGATTGCACGCGGCGCATAAAGCCTGATAACCAGCCCACCAACTTCGCACTGCCATTAACCGCGGCACCGTCAATCAGGGCCACGTCGCCGACTCGCCACAAGAGTTGGCCAATGGCCCGACCGCCGGCCGGAATGCCCGTTTCAGCCACCGCATCGGCGTAATACTTATTACTGAGCAAGGCGTACAACACACCCAGGCGTTGTCGCCAAACCTCTGGCAGCGCGGGCCGGTGCAGGTAGAAATACCAAGCTGCCAGCACACCAGCCAAAGCCAGATACAAAGGTGCTGTCTTAAAGCCGTGCAGAACAAATCCCAGCGCACCGTGCCATTCTTTCGCCAGCTGACCGACGACATCATTCCCGGGCAGCACGAACAAACTGTCGCCAAAGAAGTCACCAAACACGACGTCGCCCACCGTAAACCAACCGACCAGTAAAGCGGGAATCGCCAACATCGCCAGGGGCAAGGTCACGACCCAGCGGGGCTCGTGCAAGTGGGCGCGCGCTTCGTCCTCGATACGCTCTTCACCGTGGAACACCATGAAGAACATGCGGAAGGTATACAGTGCGGTAATGAAAACACCGAACAAAACACAGTAGTAGGCGTAAGCTGCGCCCGGGCGATTAGCAAGGTGCACAGCCTCGATCAACGCATCCTTGGAAAAGAAGCCGGCGAAACCCGGAAAGCCGATTAGCGCAAGACAACCGATTAGTGATGTCCAATAAGTTACTGGCAAGTATTTTTTCAGGCCGCCCATGCGCCGGATATCCTGCTCATGATGCAAGGCGATGATGACCGCCCCGGCCGCCAAAAATAGCAGCGCCTTAAAGAACGCATGGGTCATGAGATGGTACATGCCTGCTGAGTAGGCTGACGCGCCCTGCGCGACCATCATGTAACCCAGCTGCGACAGCGTTGAATAAGCCACCACGCGCTTGATATCAAATTGCACAATACCCAACAGGCCGGTAAACAAGGCGGTGGTCGCACCGATCACCAGTACGAAACTCAGGGCCGCCTCCGCGTATTCGAATAGGGGCGACATACGCGCCACCATGAACACACCGGCCGTCACCATGGTGGCCGCGTGAATCAGCGCCGAGATGGGCGTCGGACCTTCCATGGAATCCGGTAACCACACATGCAACGGCACCTGCGCCGATTTACCCATGGCGCCTATGAATAATAGGACGCAGGCTAAGCTCAGGGCATGCCAACCACCCGCCCCCGCACCGGGCACGTTGATGCGAGCGTCCTTAAGACCCTCGGCCTGACCAAAAATTTCCGCGTAGTCCAAGCTGCCGGTGAGATACAACAGGGCGGCAATACCCAACAAGAAACCAAAATCCCCGACGCGATTGACAAGGAATGCTTTGAGGTTGGCAAAAATCGCCGTTGGCCGCGTGTACCAAAATCCGATGAGCAAATAGGAAACCAGTCCCACGGCCTCCCAGCCGAAGAACAACTGTAAGAGATTGTTGGACATCACCAACATCAGCATCGAAAAGGTAAACAGCGAGATATAGCTGAAAAAGCGCTGATAGCCGGGGTCATCATGCATATAACCGATGGTGTAGATATGCACCATCAGCGAGACAAAGGTCACCACCACCATCATCAGCGCGGTCAGCCGGTCGACGAGAAACCCGATCTCCATGCGCACACCGTCGGATACCATCCAGGTGTACAAGCTGATGTTTTCGTTGGGCGCCCCGCCCAGCAGCTGCGCCAGCACATAGAAAGACAGCGCACAGGAAAGACCAACGCCACCGATGGTGACCCAGTGCGCACCCGCGCGGCCAATATAACGACCGAACAAACCGGCAATAATGGCGGCAATAAGCGGACTGATTACAATGGTCAGGTAGATATCAGCCACGCCTTAGCCCTTGAGTTGATCCAATTCCTGAACATTGATACTGCGTCGCGTGCGGAACAGCACCACCAAGATGGCCAAACCAATGGCCGCCTCCGCCGCGGCCACGGTCAATATGAAAAACACGAAAACCTGCCCAGTACTATCGTCGAGGTAGCGGGAAAAGGCGATGAAATTGAAATTCACCGCCAACAACATGAGTTCTACGCACATCAAGAGCAGAATCACGTTTTTTCTGTTCAAGAAAATGCCCGCCACGCTAATGGCAAACAACGCGGCCGATAAGCTCAGATAGTGCGCCAGCGTAATCATTGTTCGCGGTCCGCCTCCATCTTGACCAGGCGAACCCGATCTTTCGCCCGCACGGCGACCTGGCTCGCAATATCCTGCACCTTCAGGCCCGGGCGGCGACGCATGGTCAATACAATGGCCGCGACAATGGCCAGCAAAAGAATGAAGGCCGCCAATTCAAAGGCATAGACATGTTCGGTGTACAACACCCGGCCCAGTTCCTTGGTATTGCTGTACTCGGCCGGGTGCGGCGCCGGCGGGCTCAAATTCGCCAACTCGCTGCCCTTAAACCAGATCAAAGCAATCAACTCCGCCGCCATCAGCAAAGCCACGAGTGCGCCCAAGGGCGCATAGCGAGTAAAGCCGTCGCGCAACTGCGCCAAATTCACGTCCAGCATCATGACGACGAACAGGAACAAGACCATCACCGCACCGACATAGACCAACACCAGTACCACAGCGAGAAATTCAGCCTCCAGCAGCATCCAGAGCACCGAGCTGGTGACGAAGGCCAGCACCAAATACAGCACCGAATGCACCGGATTGCGCGCGGTAATAACACCCAGCGCGGCCCCGAGTAACAGGCCTGCAAGCACGTAAAAATAGATAACGAGCGCCATGATCAGTCTTTGTCTATCGTCTGTTTAACTGTCAGCTAACAAAAATCTCGGCCGGCTTAACGATACGGCGCGTCCGCGGCACGATCAGCGGCGATCGTCTCTTCATATTTTTCACCCACAGCCAACAGCTTATCCTTGGTCATGATGTTCTCTCCGCGCTGCTCCATGTGGTATTCAAAAACCCGCGTTTCCACGATAGCATCCACCGGACAAGATTCTTCGCAAAAACCACAGTAGATGCACTTAAACAAGTCGATGTCGTAGCGCGTCGTCCGCCGCGTGCCATCGGCGGCCACATCCGAATCAATGGTAATGGCCGCAGCCGGACAAACCGTTTGGCATAGCTTGCAAGCAATACAACGCTCTTCGCCATTGGGATAACGACGCAAGGCATGCAGACCTCTAAAGCGCGGCGACTGGGGTGTTTTCTCTTCCGGATACTGCACCGTCACTTTCTTGACAAAAAAATTGCGCCCGGTAACCCGCAAGCCTTGGATCAGCTCCCAAAGCGAAAAAGTCTTGATGATGCTGGTCAGGCTAGTCATATCAAACGCTCCAGGGGCCAACGCGCATGATGACCATGGCGCCTTCCACAAAAATCCAAACTATGGTCACTGGAATAAACACCTTCCAGCCCAAACGCATGATCTGGTCATACCGATAACGTGGAAACGTGGCCCGAGCCCACAAAAAGAACAGCAGAAAAAAGCCAATCTTTACAGACAACCAGTGCAAGCCGGGCGCCCGCAAAACTCCCAAGCCCCAATCATCAAGAAACGCAAAGGCATTGCCAACGAAGAATGATTCCCAGCCACCCAAAAACATCACGGCGGTCAGCGCCGAAATCAATATCATGTTGGCGTATTCAGCCAGGAAGAATAAGGCGAAGGCCACACCGGAATACTCAACATGAAAACCGGCAACAATTTCCGACTCTCCCTCGGCCACATCAAAGGGCGCTCGATTGGTTTCGGCCAAGCCCGATATGAAGTACACGATAAACAAGGGAAACAAGGGCAACCAGAACCAGTTCGTCACACCCCCGGCCTGCGCTGCGACAATATCGCCCAAATTCAAACTGCCCCCGGCCATGAGTACGCCAACCAAGGCGAAACCCATGGCGATCTCGTAGGCCACGATTTGCGCGGCCGAGCGCATGGCGCCCAACAAGGCATATTTTGAATTGGTCGCCCAGCCCGCGATGATGACCCCATACACACTCAAGGAGGTTAAGGCCAAGACATAAAGCAAGCCGGCATCGATATCAGCGATGGCGAAACCCGGAAACAAGGGAATCACCGCCCAGGTTGCCAGGGCGGGAATCAGTGACAACAGCGGCGCAATCAAAAAGAGGAAGCGATTGGCCTTTGCCGGCAATACCACTTCTTTAATAATCAACTTGATCACATCGGCAAAGGGCTGCAATAGACCTTTGGGCCCGACCCGATTCGGCCCAATGCGGTTTTGCATGTAACCGATGATTTTTCGCTCTGCCAGGGTCAAGAAAGCAACGCACAAGATAACGACGATTAACAATGGCAGGATCTGTACCGTGATAATCAGCACTTGCTGCAATAGCAGGGGCAAGGCCGCCCACAAGCCGACTAGAAACTCGGGCAGCTCAAACACGCCGATACTCTTTAATAAACATCAAGCCACCCGCCGCGAGGGGCTGGCCGCAGTTTCACCGCGGGCTTGATTCGTTTGCTGCAACGACGGTGCACGGCGAACCAGTGCATCCACCTGGTATAAAGTCACCGACGGCGGTGATATCCCGTCCTCGGATGACAAGTCCCCGTTCGTCTGCAGCCTGTTGTCGAGCTCAAGCTCACCGACGGCTGCTCTTAATTCTCGAGTGACCTCGTCCGCGCTGAGATACTCGCAATCGGGTAGCTCCAGCAAGTTTCCCAAAACCCGCAACACCTTCCAAGCCGGCCGGCTTTCGCCGACGGGACTGGCAGCGCCCGCAAAACTCTGCCACCGGCCTTCGACATTCACGAAGCTGCCGGCCGTCTCGGCGAAACTACCCACAGGTAGCACCACTTTAGCGTGAGCGGCGATGGCATCATCCATGAACGTACTGATCGCAAGAACGTCATCGGCATTGCTTAGCAAGGCATCAGCCGACTCCCTACTCGGCAAATCGCAGCGCGCTTCCACACCTAGCAGCAATAAAGCACGCGGCGACGACTGCAGCAGCTCGGCCACATGCCGCCCTTTGTTTGGGCTAGACTCGCCGCCCAAGTTTCGGTGCGGCAGTACGCCGGCGAGACTCAAACCCGCGGCGTTCGCGCCCTCGGATAAATAACCCAGCTGCGCACCCGCATCGCGGGCCAGTTGGGCTGCCAGGCGTCGCAGCTGCGCGAATTGAGAATCCCGACTAGCGGCGTTACCCAATAGAACTAGCGCCTTGTCGGCGGCGCGCAAAGCCGCCACCGTCTGAGCGCGGGAATCATTGCCGGAGGCCGCCAAAAGCTGTTGCAATTCAGCGCACAGCTTCTCGTTAACGTGCTGCGCGGCGACGGGGAACAGCATATCCACCGCCGTGGTGTTGACAAAAGCGATGCGCGCGCCCGCCAGAGCTGCCTTGCGCACACGATGCGCCAACAAAGGCACCTCCCTGCGCAAATCACTGCCGACAATCAGCACACAATCTTGCTGCTCCAAATCGGCCACGGACAGACCCAGCCAGGGAAACAAGGGGTCGGCATCCTGATCGCGAAAGTCTTGGCGCATGAGGCGATGATCAATATCAGCGGAACCCAGATGACGCAAAATACGTTGGGCCAAATACCCTGCTTCCGTCGTCGTACTGGGCGAGACCAAGGCCGCGCTCTCGGACCCCGCGTCCTTGAGGATGTTCGCAGCTACCTCAAGGGCTTCATCCCAAGCACAAGCCACCAAAGCTTCACCGCGCCGCACCATGGGTGTGGTGATGCGGTCCGATGAGTAAATACCCTCGTAACTGAAGCGATCACGATCACTGGCCCAGGTTTCGTTGACGGCCTCGTTGGTCTTGGGCACGACGCGCTTCACGCGGCCACCCAATACATGTAAGTGAATGTTCGCACCGAGGCAGTCATGGGGCGCCACGGAATCCCGCTGCTCCATTTCCCAAGCGCGGGCTGAAAACCGATAGGGCTTGTTGTTCAACGCACCAACGGGACACAAATCAATAATGTTGCCCGAGAGCTCATGATCGACACTCCTTTCGATGAAAGTGCCAATTTCAGTTCGGTCGCCCCGCCCCAGCGTGCCTAATTCTTGAATACCGGCAATTTCCTGACCAAAGCGAACACAACGGGTGCAATGAATACAGCGCGTCATATCCGTGGAAACTAGCGGGCCCAGGTCTTTATCTTTAACGACGCGTTTACGTTCGGCATAGCGAGATACGTCGCGTCCATAGCCCATGGCCAAGTCTTGCAGCTCGCACTCGCCACCTTGATCGCAAATAGGACAATCCAGCGGATGATTAATGAGCAGAAACTCCATGGTGGCTTTTTGGGCCGCGATGGCACGGGGAGACTTGGTGAATACTTGCATGCCATCGGCTACTGGCGTCGCACAAGCGGGCAAGGGCTTGCCCACTTTCTCCACTTCGACCAAACAAAGGCGACAGTTAGCCGCCACGGATAACTTCTCGTGATAACAAAAACGCGGGATATAGATACCGGCTGCGTCCGTCACCTCGATCAGCATCTGCCCCGGACTCGCCCGCAGCGTCTTGCCATTGACCTCAATCTTGATGCGATCCTTACTCATGACAGCTTAGGCCGCCTTAGCCTGGTCATCGACAATAGAACGACCACCGTTGTCAATCATGTACTCGAATTCATGCCGATAGTGCTTCAAGAAACTTTGCACCGGCCAAGCCGCGGCATCGCCGAAGGCACAAATGGTATGACCTTCGATCTTGCCGGCCACATCCAGCAACAAGTCCAAGTCTTTGCGCGATCCCCGACCCTGTTGAAAACTCACCAGCATGCGATACAACCAACCCGTCCCTTCCCGACAGGGGGTGCATTGACCACAGGACTCTTGGTAATAAAAGCGCGCAATACGCGTTAGCGCGCTCACCATGCAAGTGGTCTCATCCATCACGATCATGGCACCGGTGCCCAAGGCCGAACCGGCATCGCGCAAAGAATCGTAGTCCATGGTCGCGTCTTTGATTTTTTCCGCGGGCAGTACGGGAACTGAGCAACCGCCGGGAATGACTGCTTTCAATTCGCGTCCATCAAGCACACCGCCCGCGATCTCCAGCAGTTCGCTAAAGGGCAGGCCTAGCGGCAACTCATAGTTACCGGGTTTATTCACATGACCCGATACGGAAAAAATAAGCGTGCCGCCGGAATTTTCCGGGCCCAAGCCCGCGAACCAATCCGGGCCTCGCCGCAAGATTGTCGGCACCGACGCAAAGCTTTGCGTGTTATTAATGGTGGTTGGGCGACCGTATAAGCCAAAGCCCGCCGGGAAAGGCGGTTTAAACCGTGGGCGGCCGGGCTTGCCTTCCAGCGACTCCAACAGACCGGTTTCTTCGCCGCAGATGTAGGCACCCGCGCCCATAAAACCGTATAAATCGAAATCTATACCCGAGCCGCGCAAATTCTTACCCAACAAACCGGCTGCATAGGCCTCGAGCAAGGCGGCTTCGAAACGCGGTACGGGCTCATCCATGAACTCGCCCCGAATATAGTTGTAGCCCACAGTGGCGCCCATGGCCACACCGGCAATTGCCATCCCTTCAATGACGGCATGCGGGTTGTAGCGCAAGATGTCTCGGTCGTGACAAGTACCCGGCTCGCTCTCATCGGAATTGCAAACCACATATTTTTGACCTTCGGCATCGCGGGGCATAAAACTCCATTTCACACCCGTCGGAAAGCCTGCGCCACCGCGCCCCCGCAAGCCCGAAGCCTTGACCAGCTCAATGATCTCCGGCGCCTTGAGCTCACCCTTGAGGACGCGTTCCCAAGATTCATAGCCCCCGTCGGCACGATAAGCAGCTAAAGTCCAAGGTTCATCCTGTCCCAGGGTATGAAAGCAAACCAAATTCTGTTCAGACACCCGCGGCTACTCCAATCCTTCCAGAATCTCGTCGACTTTTTCAGGGGTCAGATCTTCATGATAACGATGGTCCACCATCATCATGGGCGCGCCGGTACAAGCCGCAAGACATTCCCACTCTTGTTTTAGATGTATACGGCCATCGTCGGTGCTTTCACCGACCTTAATATCTAGCTTGTTCTCGACATAGCTGAGAATCTCATCGCCACCGCGAAGCATGCAAGAAATATTCGTACAGACGGACACGCTGTGCCGCCCTACCGGTTTGGTTTCAAACATGGAGTAGAACGCCGCGACCTCGAAAACCTGTATCGCCGGCAAATCCAAATAAGTCGCGACGGATTCCATCAGCGGCTCCGTTAAATAGCCTTGATTCTCATGTTGTACCGCATGCAAAGCAGCGATTACCGCGGAACGCTGTTTACCCTCGGGAAACTTCTCACGCCAGCGGTCGATCTCTTCACGAACATGCGCTGACAGTTCGGCTTTTTGAGCCGCGGCACTCACCGATCAATCTCTCCAAAAACGATGTCCTGGGTTCCAATCACGGCCACCACATCGGCCAACATATGGCCTTCCACCATTTCCTGCATGGCGGAGATATGAGCAAAGCCGGGGGCGCGAACTTTAACTCGATAGGGTTTATTGGCCCCATCGGCAATAATGTAAACACCAAATTCACCCTTGGGATGCTCAATGGCTGCGTAGGCCTCGCCCGGCGGCACGGTGAAGCCCTCGGTAAACAATTTGAAATGATGAATCAGCGATTCCATGTCGTCTTTCATTGCTTCCCGAGACGGTGGTGCATACTTGGCATCATCGATCATCACCGGCCCCGGATTCTCCCGCAGCCAATCGACGCATTGGCGCATGATCCGGTTCGATTGCCGCATCTCTTCAATGCGCACCAAATAACGATCGTAACAATCACCATTGACACCGACGGGAATATCAAAATCCACGTCGGCGTAAACTTCATAGGGTTGTTTCTTGCGTAAATCCCACTCGACACCTGAACCCCGCAACATGGGTCCGCTAAAACCCAACTGCAAGGCACGCTCCGGCGAAACCACGCCGATATTTACCGTGCGCTGTTTCCAGATACGATTATCCGTCAACAAGGTTTCATACTCGTCGATTCTGGCCGGAAAGCTATCCGTGAATGCCGCAATAAAATCCAACAGCGAACCTTCTCTGGCGGCGTTCAATCGCGCCAAATCTTTTGCCGAACGCGAGCCGGAATCTTGATACTCCGGCATACGCTCGGGTAGATCGCGATACACGCCGCCCGGGCGATAGTAGGTCGCGTGCATCCGGGTGCCGGAGACCGCCTCGTAGCAGTCCATCAAGTCCTCGCGCTCACGGAAGCAATACAAGAACATGGTCATGGCGCCGATATCCAAACCATGCGCCCCGAGCCACATGAGATGGTTAAGGACGCGAGTAATTTCATCAAACAGAACGCGGATATACTGGGCTCGCACCGGCGGTTTAATACCGAGCAGTTTTTCGATGGCCAAGACATAGCCATGCTCGTTGCACATCATGGAGACGTAATCGAGCCGGTCCATATACCCAATGCTCTGGTTATACGGCTTGCTCTCGGCGAGCTTTTCAGTCCCACGATGCAACAATCCCACGTGCGGATCGGCCCGCTGGATCACCTCACCATCCATTTCCAGCACCAAGCGCAGCACACCGTGGGCGGCCGGATGCTGGGGACCAAAATTTAGCGTGTAATTTTGAATCTCAGCCATCGGCGGATTCATCCTTTAGGTCAGCGGCATACCGGTTGTCATCGCGAATAATGCGCGGCACCAGCGTTCTTGGCTCAATGCTGACCGGCTGATAGATCACGCGGCCCTGCTCGGGGTCATAACGCACCTCGAGATTGCCGATCAAGGGAAAATCCTTGCGGAAGGGATGACCGATAAAACCGTAGTCGGTGAGTATCCGCCGCAGGTCGGGATGCCCATCGAACAGAATGCCAAACAAATCGAAGGCTTCGCGCTCAAACCAATTGGCCGATGACCAAATTGAAGTAACCGAAGGCACCATGGGCGGATTGTTCGGACCGCAGAAAACGCGCAGACGAACGCGATGATTTCGCGCTACGGACAGCAAATGGTAAACAACGGCAAAGCGACGCGGGTCAAAGCTCGCGTCGGGATCCGGCACGATGGTCTGGCGAATGGCAGCGCGGCTAAAGCCGGTATCGGTCGCTGAATTTGTAGCCCATTCCGCCTGTCCATAACTGAGGTAATCGACACCGCAGACATCGATCAAGGTATCAAAAGCCAGCCTGTCGTCGTCTCGCAATTGCGTGGCGACCTCGAGCAAATGCTCTGGCGAGACTTCGAAGGTCAACTCATCGCAATTGGATTCAACCGCCGTAAGCCGCTCACCCAACCGCGCGGTAATACGGGCCGCGAGGGCCTCTTGAGGTCGGCTCATAGTCTGGCTACCGCGCGATGGTGTGGGTACGGCGGATCTTGTTCTGCAGTTGGATGATGCCGTACATCAGAGCCTCCGCCGTGGGTGGACAGCCGGGCACATAGACATCCACCGGCACAATGCGGTCGCAACCGCGCACTACTGCATAAGAATAATGATAGTAGCCACCGCCGTTCGCACAAGACCCCATGGAAATAACCCACTTGGGATCCGGCATTTGATCGTAAACTTTACGCAAGGCGGGAGCCATCTTATTGGTTAATGTCCCGGCCACAATCATCACATCAGACTGACGCGGGCTGGGACGAAAAATTACGCCGAAGCGATCTAAATCGTAGCGAGCCGCACCCGCCTGCATCATTTCCACAGCGCAGCAGGCCAAACCAAAGGTCATGGGCCACATGGAACCCGTGCGCGCCCAGTTCACCAGCTTGTCTAAGCTAGCCACTACAAAACCACGCTCTTGTAGAATTTCGTCGCTACCAATGGGCAGGGCGCCTGCCTGTTGCAAGGACAACGTAGACTCGGAACCTAGTCCCACTCTAGCGCCCCTTTCTTCCACTCATAGACAAAACCCACGACCAAGACCGCCAGAAATATGGCCATGGCAACGAGGCCGAACAACCCAATTTTGTCCAGTGAAACCGCCCACGGGAATAAAAACGCAATTTCAAGATCGAAAATGATGAACAAGATAGCCACCAGGTAGTAACGCACATCAAATTTCATGCGGCTATCTTCGAAGGGCTCAAAACCGCATTCGTAGGGCGAGAGTTTTTCCGGCGTTTTTTCGCCGCTGGAAAGCAAAAAACCGAGGGTCAAAAGCACTAAGCCAATCGCCGTGGCAATGGCGAGGAACACCAAGATTGGCAAATAGCCCTGCAGCAACGACAACACTCCCTAGATAGCCTAGCTATTCTAACAATGCGCAGCGGCCGGCGAAACGTTGGCGGGCCACTAAAACACAATCAGCTGGTCAGGCTATTGGTGCCGATGGCCGGACTCGAACCGGCACGGCTTGCGCCACTGCCCCCTCAAGACAGCGTGTCTACCAATTCCACCACATCGGCATAGCCTGAATCTGTTTGGCTAGGGTGCAGCCTCTTCCTTCGGCAGGTCGGGCGCGGCCGGCAATGCCGGCAAAACATCCGTGGCTTCAGGATCGATGCTCGGTAGATCAGGCGTCGGGGCAACGGCGGCCGGCTCCTGCAAACTGGACTCAGTATCGACAATACTGGTGGCCTCGGGCCGCTGACTCCCCAGGTACGCCAAAACCAAACTACTCACAAAAAAAAGCGTGGCCAATACGGCTGTGCTTCTGGAAAGAAAGTTTGCCGAGCCCTTGGCCCCGAACACCGTGCCGGAAGCACCCGATCCGAAGGCTGCGCCGGCATCGGCACCCTTGCCCCGCTGAATCATCACCAAGCCGATGATGCCCAGCGAAATGAACACGTGCGCAACCAAGACTAAGTTGTGAATTTCCATTTATGAAGCTCTACCCGCAGCCGCGCAAATCGTCAAGAAATCTTCCGCGTCCAAAGACGCACCGCCAATCAAGCCACCGTCGATATCTGCCATGCCGAACAGGTCGGCCGCATTGGCGCCCTTGACACTGCCCCCGTAGAGCAGGCGCAAATCGGCGGCTATTCTAGCATCCGCTGAGCCCACTAAGCTGCGGATACCGGCGTGAATTTCCTGGGCTTGCTCGGGACTCGCCGTGCGCCCGGTGCCGATGGCCCAGACCGGTTCGTAAGCCACAATGGCGTCAGCGAATGCGGCCACGCCGTGGGCCGAGATCACCGCCTCAAGTTGCCGCGTTACCACGGCTAATGACTGGCCCGATTCTCGTTCATCGAGGGTTTCACCAACGCATAAAATTGGAATCAAGCCGGCTGCTCGAGCCGCCTGGAATTTTGCCGCGACGCGCTCGTCGGTATCGCCGTAAAGACTGCGCCGCTCGGAATGACCCACGATGACGTGGCTACAGCCGACATCCGCCAGCATGTCTGCGGAAACTTCGCCGGTGAACGCACCGCTGGATTCCACCGCGACATCCTGCGCACCGACCAACAGCGAGCTGCCCTGGGCCGCGGCAACGGCCGCCGGCAAATAAACATAGCTAGGGCAAACCATCACTTGGGATTTGTCAGCCCTCGCAAGCCCGGCCAACACAGCCTGCAGCAAAGCGGCATTGGCCTTACGGCTGCCGTTGAGCTTCCAATTACCAGCGACCAGGGGTGTTCTCATGCTTGGATACGAGCCAGTGATGTGACGCCATTTAAGCGCTTGTTTGACCGGGACTAGGTCCGAAAAGTGCGCGAAGGTTAGCCGCCTGGATGGCGGAAATCAATGTCAGTACTCAGTTCGCGGTCAGCTCGCCGATACGGGCAGCCAAGGACTGTGCCACCGCGGTGACCTCAGCCTCGTCCTCACCCTCGACCATGACCCGCACCACCGGCTCGGTGCCGGAAGCACGGACGAGAATCCGGCCACGCTCGGCAATTTGCGCCTCGGATTCTTGAATGACGGCTTGCAACGGCGCCGCTTGGACATCGACCTTGCCGGCCGTGCGTAGATTAATCAGCGTCTGCGGCAAACGCGGCATGGCTGCCACCAGTTCCGCCAGGGTTTGCTTGGACTCGGCGATCACCGCCAACACTTGCAACGCACTGATCAGCCCATCGCCCGTGGTGGTCTTGTCCAAACAAAGCAGATGACCAGAGGTTTCACCGCCCAGCTCCCCGCCTCGCTCCCTCAGCTTAGCCATGACATAACGATCACCCACTTGGGCGCGCAGAAATTCAATGCCCTGCTGCGCGAATATCCGTTCAAGTCCGAGGTTGGTCATTAAAGTACCGACGACGGGGCCGACTAAATCGCCCCGCGCCTGGCGTGCGGTCGCCAGCAAGTAAAGCAATTGATCGCCATCCACCAGCTCGCCGTTGTGATCAACCATCAATAAGCGATCACCATCGCCATCCAAGGCGATGCCGAAATCAGCCCCGACGGCCTTAACCGTTAGCATGAGTAGGTCAGGGTTGGTGGAACCACAACCGTCATTGATGTTGCGACCGTTGGGCGAGCAACCAATGGGCACGATTTCAGCACCCAATTCAGTCAGCACGCGGGGCGCCACTTTATAAGCCGCACCATGGGAACAATCGAGCACAATCTTCAAGTCATCAAAGCGAACCCCGTTGGCCACCGTGGACAAGCAGAACCGCTGATAATCTTCGCGCGCCCAATCGATGCGTTTAGCGCGGCCCAACAGTCTTGAGTCTCGGGTAATCGCCGGGGCAGACAGAAATGATTCAATGCGCTCTTCCACTTCATCGGGAAGCTTGGTGCCCTCGCGATCGAAAAACTTGATGCCATTATCAAAATAGGGATTGTGCGATGCGCTGATCACCACCCCCAGATCGGCCTCCAAGGCCTGAGTCAAATAGGCAATCCCCGGTGTCGGCAAGGGGCCCAAGAGCTGAACATCGACGCCGGCGGCTACAAAACCAGCTTCTAAGGCCGACTCGAACATATAGCCCGAAACCCGCGTGTCTTTGCCGATCACGACCCGCCCACCATCCGGGGCCAGGACTTGCGCAGCGGCACTGGCCAAACGCAGCGCAAACTCTGCGGTCATAGGATGCAAGCCGACCTTGCCGCGGATGCCATCGGTACCAAAAAATTCCCTAGCCATGCTCGGCCTGATCCTTCGCGTCGTTCACGGCCGCCAATACTCGCAGGGCATCCACCGTCGGTGCAACATCATGTACCCGAATAATTGCGGCCCCCTGCTGAGCAGCCAACAAAGCCAGCGCCAAACTGCCCGGCAAGCGGGACTCAACATCACGATCAAGCAATGCGCCCAGCATGGACTTGCGTGACAAGCCCGCCAACACCGGCAGTCCGAGATCGCTCAACCGGTCCAGCGCGACCAAGAGTTGCAGATTGTGCGCGAGCGTCTTGCCAAAACCAAAACCGGGGTCGATGACCAAGCGTTCACGCTCGATACCCGCGGCCTCGGCCGCCGCCACACGGCCGGCCAGAAAATCACGCACCTCCGCCACGACGTCCCCGTAACTGGGCGCCTGCTGCATGGTGCGCGGCCGACCTTGCATATGCATCAAGCACACGGGCACACGCAAGTCCGCCGCCGTCGCCAAGGCATCGGGCGCTTGCAGGGCATAGACATCGTTAATCATGTCGGCACCGGTTTCGACGGCCGCCCGCATGACTTGGGGCTTACTCGTATCAATGGAGATCGGCACGGCTGACTCTTGGCGGATCGCTTCCAGCACCGGTAGCAACCGATCCAATTCTTCTTGGGCGCTGATGGACTTCGCGCCGGGACGAGTCGACTCAGCCCCGATATCGATAATGTCGGCACCCTCCTCACCCAGCGATATTGCGTGCTGCAGCGCCTTGTCAGCTGCTAGATACCGACCGCCGTCTGAAAAAGAATCTGGCGTCAGATTAAGAACGCCCATGACCAAGGCGCGTTTACCCTGCTCAGGAACCAGCGAAAACTGACGCGTCACGCCCAATAACAACAGCCGCCGCAGAAACCCACGACGGCTGTTGACGTACGCAGCAAGAGATTAGTGTTGACCGGCGGGTTCACCGATTTTCGGATCATCCTTCTCGGGGGGCTTTGGCTTGCCGCTCGAAGTTGGCGCCGAGTCGTCTTCATCCCAATCTTCGGGCGGCCGGGGCTCCTTGCCCGCCATGATGTCGGCAATTTGATCTTGGTCAATGGTTTCATACTTGATCAAGGCTTCGGCCATGGCATGTAACTTATCGATTTCTTCCTTGAGAATCTTCTCGGCACGCTCGTAGTTGGTGTCGATAAACCGGCGGACCTCGCTATCGATCACATCCCGGATCTCATCACCCACTTGCTTGTGCTGCGTCACTGAACGACCGAGAAAGACCTCCCCGTCATCCTCCGCATAGGCCATGGGCCCGAGCCGATCGGACAAGCCCCAGCGGGTTACCATGTTGCGCGCGATTTCCGTCGCCCGCTCAATGTCATTGGCCGCCCCCGTGGTAATCGCATCACTACCGAAGATCAGCTCTTCGGCGATGCGCCCACCAAACAAGCTAGATATCTGACTGTTGAGGCGGCGCTTGCTATAGCTGTAACGGTCTTCCTCGGGCAAGAACATAGTGACACCTAAGGCACGGCCGCGCGGAATGATGGTGACTTTATAAACCGGATCATGATCCGGCACCGTCAAACCAACGATGGCATGACCCGCTTCGTGGTAGGCCGTCAGCTTTTTTTCCTCCTCGCTCATCACCATGGAGCGCCGTTCCGCGCCCATCATGATTTTGTCTTTGGCTTTCTCAAATTCTTCCATGCCCACGGTACGACGATTTGCCCGGGCTGCAAACAATGCCGCCTCGTTCACCAGATTGGCCAGGTCGGCACCGGAAAATCCCGGCGTACCGCGCGCGATAATGGATGGCCGCACATCATCGCCAATGGGCACCTTGCGCATATGCACACGCAGTATCTGCTCGCGCCCGCGAACATCAGGCAAAGGCACCACAACCTGGCGATCGAAGCGGCCCGGACGCAGCAAGGCGGGATCGAGAACGTCTGGACGGTTGGTCGCAGCGATCACGATAATGCCCTCATTACCCTCGAATCCGTCCATTTCCACCAATAGCTGGTTCAGGGTTTGCTCGCGCTCGTCATGCCCGCCGCCCAAACCGGCACCGCGATGACGACCCACAGCATCGATTTCGTCGATAAAAATAATGCAGGGGGCGTGCTTCTTAGCTTGCTCAAACATATCGCGCACGCGCGAGGCACCCACACCCACGAACATCTCGACAAAATCTGAACCGGAAATCGTGAAAAACGGCACCTTTGCCTCGCCGGCGATGGCGCGGGCGAGCAAGGTCTTACCGGTACCGGGCGAACCGACCATCAACACGCCCTTGGGAATTTTGCCGCCCAAACGCTGAAACTTGCCCGGATCTTTTAGGAAGTCGACGATCTCACCGACTTCTTCCTTGGCCTCCTCGACACCCGCCACATCTTGGAAAGTCACATTGACTTGATCTTCACCCAACAGTCGCGCGCGGCTCTTACCGAAGGACATCGCCCCGCGGCCGCCGCCACCACCTTGCATCTGCCGCATGAAATAAACCCACACGCCGATCAACAGTAGAACCGGAAAAGAGTTGATAAACAGGCTGACCAGAATATTCGGGCGTTCGGGCGCCGCCGCCTCGATTTTTACATCGCTTTTCTTCAGCTCGCCGATCAACACCGTGTTGTCGGTCTCGGGGCTGTAAGTCACAAACGGCGCATCGCTGGTCAGGACACCTTTAATAGTATCGCCTTCAAAGATCACCGATTTGACCTGGCCATTCTCCACCAAGGTCAGAAAGCTTGAATAATCAACAGGTTCGCGTTGCCGACCGCCGGTGCCGAAGCTCTGGAAAACCGTCAGTAAGACGATCGCGATAACGATCCACAGGATTATATTTTTTGCTATTTCATTCAATGGTTTAACTCAATACAGCATAAGCATGCGCGGGTCTCTCATCTGACCGTACTACATCCGATAGGTTCTGGCTACCAGATAGGTCTCGCGGCTCTCAGGCCGCGAAGCCGCGGGCTTGCGGGCCTTTACCTTGACGAAACTGCCGCGGCAATCACGGACATAATCATCAAAGCCCTCACCCTGAAATAGCTTGCAGATAAAATGACCGCCCGGTTTTAGCGCCCGGCGCGCGAAGTCCAACGCCAATTCCGCCAGATACATAGCCCGCGGCTGATCGACCGAGCGGTTACCAGTGATATTGGGGGACATATCCGAAAGCACAAGGGCCGTGGCCGATTCACCGGTCATTTCGAGCAGCTTTTCCAGCACCGAATCCGCGCTAAAGTCGCCGCGGATAAATTCTACACCGGCGATGGGATCCATTGCCTGAGTGTCTATGGCAAGCACCCGGCCATCGGGACCCAGCATCGAGGCGGCGTACTGACTCCAGCCACCCGGCGCGGCACCGAGATCAACAAGGCTTTGGCCACGGCGCAACAAGCCCTCGCGTTGTTGGATTTCCATTAGTTTGAAAACCGCGCGAGATCGCCAGCCCTCGGCTTGCGCACGACGCAGGTAGGGATCGTCGGTCTGCTGGCGACGCCAGTGCTTGTTCGACCGGCTTTTAGCCACGGCAATACCTCTGCGCAGCTATACTCGCGACTATGGCTTTGTCCGGCGCACAGAAAAAATACTTGAAGGGTCTAGCCCACCCGCTAAAGCCCTGCGTACTCGTCGGTGGCTCGGGCATCACGCCGGGCGTGTTGGCCGAATTGGACCAGCAACTGAAACACCACGAACTCATCAAGGTGCGTGTACGCGGCGCAGACCGGGATGAACGCGATACCGTCATTGCAGACCTCATGGATCAGGTGAATGCAAGCTTGGTCAACCGGCTCGGGAACATCGCCACTATCTACCGTGCGCGCCGGCAAGATCCAAGCATTGTTTTACCCATGTAGGCCAGCCCCGTTGTCTAGCCGCGGCTGCAAGGCCCGCGCCATTTTTTTTCCTGCGACAAAACACGATCGCGGCAGCTGCTGTTGGTTGCCACCAGTAGTACACCGGTATGCGGGCTCGCTACTCGTAGCGAATTTCGACAATTTCGTAGGCAATGACGCCACCTGGCGCGTTGACCTCGATCAACTCACCTTCTTCCTTGCCAATTAAAGCGCGCGCTATGGGCGACGTGACTGAGATACGGCCCGCACCGATATCCGCTTCGTCTTCACCAACAATTTGATAGCAAACTTCTTTGCCATCTTCCTCGGCCACCAAGTCCACGGTGGCACCAAATACGACCTTGCCCTGCACATTGAGTTTGGTGACGTCAATGATTTGTGCGTTAGACAATTTGCCATCTATGTCTTTAATGCGGGATTCGATAAAACCTTGCTCTTCTTTCGCTGCGTGATACTCGGCATTCTCTTTCAAATCACCATGGCCACGGGCCTCCGCAATAGCGGCGACAACACGCGGTCGTTCCTCGGCCTTTAGCCGACGCAACTCTTCGCGCAGCTGCGCAGCGCCGCGGACAGTAATCGGGTAGGTAGTCACGCTGCGCTCTTGTTGTGGAGATCCTGCAACTTATAAACCTCGCCCGCATCAATGTGATCCAAGGCCATGCTGGTGGCCATGGCGGCAGCCAAAGTGGTGTAGTAAGTCACTTTATTGTTAACCGTGGCCGCGCGAATGGTTTGTGATTCCCGAATTGCGCGCTTGCCTTCGGTCGTATTGCAAACGAAAGTGATGTCACCATTTTTAATCATATCCACGATATGCGGCCGGCCTTCGCGAACCTTGTTGACGCGCCGGCACTCCAAACCGTGTTCCGCCAACTCCATCGCCGTGCCATCCGTGGCGACAATATCGAAGCCTCGATCAATCAATACTTTCGCCAGCTTGACGGCACCGGGTTTGTCCCGGTCCCGCACGGATAACAGGGCGGTGCCGCGACTGGGCAGCCGGATGCCCGAGGCAAGTTGCGCTTTCGCATAAGCTTCGGCAAAGGATCGACCCGAACCCATCACCTCGCCAGTAGATTTCATCTCGGGACCCAAAATTGGATCCGCACTTAAGAATTTACCGAACGGAAACACCGATGCCTTAACGGCATAGTGTTCTGGTCTAGCATCGAGATCAGTCAGCCCTTGCTCTTTCAGGCTAATCCCCACCATCACGCGGGCGGCAATTTTCGCCAGCGGCCGGCCGGTTGCCTTAGACACAAACGGCACCGTTCTTGATGCGCGCGGGTTGACTTCCAACACGTAGATCACGCCATTCTGAATGGCGAACTGCGTATTCATCAGCCCAACCACTTGCAAACCCTTGGCCATGCTAATGACTTGCTGTTTGATTTGCCCTTGCACTTCGGGCGTCAGCGTCGCCGGCGGCAGCGAACAGGCGGAATCACCGGAGTGCACGCCGGCTTGCTCTACATGCTCCATGATGCCGCCGATAATGACTTCCTCGCCGTCGCATACGCAGTCCACATCAACCTCCACCGCCTGATCGAGAAACCGATCGAGCAATACAGGACTATCGTTGGACACCGCCATGGCGCTACTCATGTAGGCACGCAAATCATCTTCGCTGTGCACCACCTCCATGGCACGCCCGCCCAGCACGTATGACGGCCTAACCACCAAAGGAAACCCTACCTCGATGGCCATCTGCACGGCTTGATCTTCAGTTCTTGCCGTGCAGTTTGGCGGCTGCTTAAGATTCAAACGCTGTAACAGGTGCTGGAATCGCTCGCGATCCTCGGCCAGATCAATGGAATCTGGCGTCGTACCAATGATGGGCGCTCCAGCACGTTCTAAATCGCGTGCCAATTTTAGTGGCGTTTGGCCCCCGTACTGAACGATGACCCCTTCAGGATTTTCACGTTCGATAATCTCCATGACATCTTCAAAGGTCAGAGATTCGAAGTACAGGCGATCGGAAGTGTCGTAATCCGTAGACACCGTTTCGGGATTGCAATTAACCATGATGGTTTCGAAACCGGCCTCCCGCAACGCCAAGGCCGCGTGCACACAACAATAGTCAAACTCGATGCCTTGACCGATGCGGTTAGGGCCGCCGCCTAAAATCATGATTTTGCGATTATCGCTGGGCAGCGATTCGCATTCGTGCTCGTAGCTGGAATAAAGGTACGCAGTGGTAGTGGCGAATTCCGCCGCGCAGGTGTCCACACGTTTGTAGGCCGGCCGCACACCGCCCTCGATGCGCTGCTGGCGCACGATACTTTCATCGACATCCAAGAGTTTTGCAATACGGCTATCTGAAAACCCGTGGCGTTTTAAGCCCCACAGGCTGCCGGGCTTCAACACCGCAATCCCGGTTTTCTGAATATTGCGCTCGCGGCGCACCAGGTCTTCAATTTGCGCCAAGAACCACGAATCAATGCCGGACAAGGCCCCGACTTCGGACAAACTCATCTGCAAGCGAAATGCGTCGGCAAGATACAACAAGCGCTCGGCGCCGGGCATTTGCAACTCATGCCGAAGTTGCTCCATCTCATCGTCAGAAGGCTCCGGTGGCATACGTTCCACAAAGCCATCAATGCCCGTCTCCAGCCCACGCATGGCTTTTTGCAAGGACTCTTGGAAAGTCCGACCCATGGCCATCACCTCGCCGACGGACTTCATTTGCGTTGTCAGCCGGTCGTTAGCACCGGGAAACTTTTCAAAGGTAAACCGCGGGATCTTGGTGACGACATAGTCAATAGCGGGCTCGAAAGATGCCGGCGTCGCGCCACCGGTAATCTCGTTGCGTAACTCATCCAGGGTGTAACCCACAGCCAGCTTTGCCGCGACTTTTGCGATGGGGAAGCCAGTCGCCTTGGAGGCCAAGGCTGATGATCGCGATACACGCGGATTCATTTCGATCACCAGAATCCGTCCGTCGCGGGGGCTCACGGCAAACTGCACGTTGGAACCACCGGTATCCACGCCGATACGCCGCAGCACGGCGATGGACGCGTTACGTAAGTCTTGGTATTCCTTGTCCGTCAAGGTTTGCGCCGGTGCCACGGTCACCGAGTCGCCGGTATGCACGCCCATGGCATCAACGTTCTCGATGGAACAAACGATGATGCAATTGTCACGGCTGTCGCGCACCACCTCCATCTCAAACTCTTTCCACCCGATCACTGATTCTTCCAGCAGGACTTCGGTAGTCGGCGAAAGGTCCAAACCACGCGTCACGATTTCCTCGAATTCTTCGCGGTTGTACGCGATGCCACCGCCACTGCCACCCAAGGTGAAGGATGGTCGAATAATGGTCGGAAAACCGACGGTTTTCTGCCCCTCCCAGGCTTCTTGTAGATCGTGTGCAATATGCGCGCGAGGCACTTCAAGACCGATATCCTGCATGGCCTGCCGAAACAAATCGCGGTCTTCCGCGGTATCGATGGCTTCTCGCGAGGCACCAATGAGTTCGACGTTGAATTGCTTCAATACGCCTTCGCGCACCAAATCCAAAGCGCAGTTGAGCCCGGTTTGCCCGCCCATGGTGGGGAGCAAAGCGTCCGGTTTTTCCTTCTCAATGATCTTGGCGACTGACTTCCAAACCACCGGTTCGATATAAACCGCATCAGCCATTTCCGGGTCCGTCATGATGGTCGCCGGATTGGAGTTCACCAGGATCACGCGATAACCCTCTTCCCGCAAAGCCTTACAGGCTTGCGCGCCGGAGTAATCGAACTCACAGGCCTGGCCGATCACAATGGGACCGGCGCCGATGATGAGAATGCTCTGTATGTCGCTACGCTTCGGCATGGGCGTCCCTAGCCTCGTGCAACGGAGGGTTGACGATCCGGCCGATTAGCTCGCATGGCATCGGTGAACCGGGAAAATAGGGGTAGCAAATCATGGGGGCCCGGACTGGCCTCAGGATGACCCTGAAAACCCATTGCAAAACAATCTGTTCTAGATATTCCCTGAAGGGAATTATCAAATAAAGAGCGGTGCGTGGGCTGGAGATTTTCCGGCAGACTGGCCTCGTCCACGGCGAAGCCGTGATTTTGACTGGTGATCAAGACTTGCTCGGTTGCTAGGTCTATAACCGGGTGGTTCGCGCCGTGATGGCCGAACTTCATTTTCATCGACTTTGCCCCACTGGCCAAGGCGAGTAGTTGATGACCCAGGCAGATGCCGAAGATGGGTACCTGGGCAGCGATGATTTCCTGAATGGCCGCGATGGCATAGCCGCAAGGTTCCGGATCGCCGGGACCATTGGATAGAAACACGCCGTCGGGCTCCAAGGCCAAGGCGTCTTCCGCTGACGTTTGTGCCGGCACAACCAAGAGCTGGCAGTTCGCATCCACCAGTAAACGCAATATATTGCGTTTAACACCAAAGTCATAGACCACGACGTTAAACCGGTCGACACGTTTTTCCGGGACGCCGTCACTGGGCGGCCAAGCAACGCCCAGATTCCATTGATAACTGTTTTGGGTCGTGACCACGCGGGCGAGGTCCATGCCCGCCAGCCCCGGAAACCGCTTGGCATGCTCCACAGCCACCTGGGGATCAACGTCGCCCGTCATGATGCAGCCCGACAAGGCGCCTTTGTCGCGGAGTAATCGCGTCAGCTTCCGCGTGTCGATCTCCGCGATGGCCACGGTGTTCGCCCGCACGAGATACTCTTGTAGGTCCAATTCCTTACGCCAGCTCACCTGCAGCTTGGGTAAATCGCGAATAACCAGACCTGAGGCATGCACCTTCTCGCTTTCGTTGTCCAGGCTGTTGATGCCGGTGTTGCCGATGTGGGGATAAGTTAGGGTCACGATCTGGCGGCAATAGGAGGGATCGGTCAAGATCTCTTGATAGCCGGTCATGGCGGTATTGAATACCACCTCGCCAATGGTTTTACCCGCCGCTCCGACGGACACCCCACGAAAAATAGTGCCGTCTTCCAACGCCAACAGGGCTTTTTCAGTCACAACACGCGGCTCACGAAATTCTGGTGCATAGACACAACCAGCAGGCGAGCAGCTCGAAAGCACCCTCCCGCCCTAAGTCGATCAATCAGGGACCCGCGCTATTGTAGTCTGTCGGCGTGACCTGCGCGAGCAGTTCAGCGCAATTGGTCTTCTAGCCCAAGAACTTCACGCATCGAATACAAACCAGGCGCTTTGTCCGGCAACCAGCGCGCCGCCCGCAGCGCGCCGCGGGCAAACACCGCCCGGTCTAGCGCACGATGACTTATTTCAACCAGCTCTTCGTCGGCGGCCAGCATGACACGATGATCGCCAACGATGCTACCAGCCCGCAGGCTCACAAAACCGATACTGCCGGTGGCACGCGCGGCACGCTGGCCATGCCGTTCGTAAACCGCTACATCCTCCAGTGCCACGGCCCGGCCGTTGGCGGCTGCTTCGCCGAGTTGTAGCGCCGTGCCCGATGGCGCATCGAGTTTATTTCGATGGTGCGCCTCGAGAATCTCAATATCGTAGTCATCACCCAGGGTGCGCGCGGCCACTCGCAACAGCTCGGTGATTAAGTTCACACCGACACTCATATTTCGGCCATAAACGATTGAAATATTAGAAGACGCACTGGATATGGCCGCTTCCGCAGCCGCGTCCAGACCGGTGGTTCCGAGCACCATGGGAACGGTCGCGGCAACACAGGCACTTAGATTGCCGGGCGTCGCCGCGGGCAAGGTGAAATCGATGGCCACATCAGCAGCTTGCAGACCAGCGGCTGGTTCGTCCGTCAGCAGCACACCTAATTGACCGACGCCCGCAAGCTCCCCGGCGTCGTGGCCAAGATCAGCATGCCCCGGCTCCACCACAGCGCCCGCGAGCTCGAGGTCCACAGATTGGGCAATCAGGCGAACTAAGGTTTGACCCATTCGACCGTTGGCCCCAAGGATCGCTAGCTGCAACATGCTCTACTCCGTCGTTCACCGACGCTGCGGTCAGGAACTCATTCGTTCAAAAAAGCGCTTGACACCGTCTGCCCAGGAGCTACTGCGCGGCCGGTGGCGATCTCCGCCAGCCACCACGGCTTCATTAAACTGTTGCAGCAGCTCTTTTTGCTTGCTCGTTAGCTTCACCGGCGTCTCAACATCAACCGCACAGTAAAGGTCGCCTTGGCTATTACCGCGGACCGGTTTTACACCTTTACCCCGCAAACGGAACACCCGGCCAGATTGGGTTTCCGCCGGTATTTTCAGGCTAACCTCCCCGTCCAAGGTCGGTACATCCACCGTACCACCCAGCGCCGCCGTCGCGAAACTCACCGGCACCTGGCAAGACAAGTTAGCGCCTTCGCGCTCGAATATCGGGTGTTGGCGTACCCGAATGTCAACGTAGAGATCGCCGGCCGGCCCCCCGTTTTGACCCGCTTCTCCCTCGCCGCTGAGGCGAATGCGATCGCCGGTATCAACACCCGGCGGAACTTTTACGGCCAGGGTCTTCTCTTCCTGCGTACGTCCCTGTCCACGGCAGGTCGTGCAGGGCTCGTCGATGGTCTTACCGGCGCCGCGACACTTGGGACAAGTTTGCTGAACCGAGAAAAATCCCTGTTGCATCCGAACCTGGCCCGCGCCACCGCAGCTCGCGCAAGTGGAAGACGAGGTACCGGGCTTGGCGCCGCTGCCGTCGCAAGTTTTACAAGCACTCAAGCTGGGAATCGAAATGTTGACGGTTTCCCCGAACACCGCTTGCTCAAGATCCAGGGCTAGCTCGTAGCGAAGATCCGCACCACGATAAACATTGCTGCGCCCGCCTCGCCGGCCACCGCCGAAGATATCGCCGAACACATCGCCAAAAATATCGCCAAACGCATCGCCGGGATTCACGCCGCCGGCACGGCTTTGCCCGGCGGCAGCCTCGACACCAGCGTGACCAAAGCGATCGTACGTGGCGCGGGTCTCAGCATCAGACAGGACCTCGTAGGCCTCCTTGGCCTCCTTAAACTTTTGCGCCGAGGCCTCGCTATCCGGATTGCGATCGGGATGGTGCTGCATGGCCAAACGCCGGTATGCCTTTTTAATGGCAGACTCATCGGCGCCGCGCTCAACACCCAGCACTTCGTAGTAATCGCGTTTGGCCACTAGGCCTCCTTTTTCAATCTCGCCGACCGATTAGAACGACCGGGATAGATAGCAAAAGGCCGGCGCACGAAATTTCGCGCGCCGGCATCTGGTCATGCGGTTCAGCCCGTACCAGACTTCGGGTCTTTGTCGTCCTGAACTTCCTCGAACTCGGCATCGACAATATCGTCTGATCCGGCGGCGCCCGCAGTATCATCCGTCGCGCCGCCTTCGGACTGCTCAGCCTGCGCTTGTTCATAGGCTTGCTGCGCAATGGTGGCCGACGCCGCGCTCAGGGCTTGGCTTTTCGCCTCGATGGCTTCTTTGCTGTCACCCTTTAAAGCTTCTTTCAAATCAGCCACGGCCGTTTCAACTTTGCTCCGGTCTTCAGCGCTGACCTTATCGCCCAAATCGGTGAGGGATTTTTCCGCACCGTGCACCAGGGCATCGGCCTGATTGCGCACATCCACCAGCTCGCGGAATTTACGATCTTCTTCTGCATGGGATTCGGCGTCGTTGACCATTTTCTCGATCTCGTCATCCGACAATCCACTGGATGCCTTGATCACGATTTTCTGTTCCTTGCCGGTGGCTTTGTCTTTGGCCGACACATTCAAGATACCGTTGGCATCAATATCGAAGGTCACTTCAATTTGCGGCATACCGCGCGGTGCGGGTGGAATGTCAGTCAAGTCAAAACGCCCCAAGGACTTGTTGTCTTGAGAACGCTCGCGTTCGCCTTGCAGCACATGAATGGTCACCGCCGTTTGATTGTCATCCGCCGTAGAAAACACTTGATTCGCGTTCGTCGGTATCGTGGTGTTTTTATCAATCAAGCGCGTCATCACACCGCCCAAGGTTTCAATACCCAAGGACAAGGGCGTCACGTCTAGCAGCAGCACGTCTTTCACGTCACCCGACAACACACCCGCCTGAATCGCCGCGCCAACAGCAACGGCTTCATCGGGATTCACATCTTTACGCGGCTCTTTCCCAAAGAATTCTTCAACAGTTGCTTGCACTTTGGGCATACGTGTTTGACCACCGACCAAGATCACGTCATCAACATCTGCAACTTTCAGCCCCGCATCGCTCAACGCGGTTTTGCACGGCCCGATGGTTCGATTAACCAGCTCTTCGACCAAGGACTCGAGTTTGGCGCGGGTCAACTTGATATTCAGGTGCTTCGGGCCGCTGGAATCCGCCGTGATGTAAGGCAGGTTTACGTCCGTTTGCTGTTGCGATGACAACTCGATCTTGGCCTTTTCGCCGCCTTCCTTGAGGCGCTGCATGGCCAAGGGATCATTGCGGATATCCACACCGCTTTCCTTCTCAAACTCACTGGCCAGATATTCGATCACACGCATGTCAAAGTCTTCACCACCTAAGAAAGTGTCACCATTGGTGGATAAAACCTCGAACTGATGTTCGCCGTCGATCTCGGCTATTTCAATAATGGAAATGTCAAAGGTGCCGCCGCCTAAGTCATAAACGGCAATCTTGCGATCGCCACGTTGCTTATCCATACCATAGGCAAGGGCCGCGGCCGTGGGCTCGTTAATAATTCGCTTAACATCAAGGCCGGCAATCTTGCCCGCGTCCTTAGTTGCCTGGCGCTGGGAGTCGTTAAAGTAAGCTGGCACAGTGATGACAGCTTCGGTGACATCTTCACCCAGGTAATCCTCGGCCGTCTTTTTCATTTTCATCAACACGCGCGCGGAGATTTCAGGCGGCGCCATGCGCTTGCCATCGGCCTCCACCCAGGCATCACCATTGTCCGCCTTGACGATTTTGTACGGGACCATGTCGATATCCCGCTGCACTACGTCGTCTTCGAAGCGTCGACCAATTAAGCGCTTCACCGCAAACAGCGTGTTGCTCGGGTTGGTGACAGCCTGTCGCTTGGCCGGCTGCCCGACCAAGACCTCGCTGTCTTTGCCAAAAGCCACCACCGACGGCGTCGTTCGATCACCCTCGCTGTTCTCAATGACCTTAGCCTGCTTGCCTTCCATGATGGCGACGCAGGAGTTGGTGGTTCCCAGGTCAATGCCAATAATCTTTCCCATGACTGTCTCCGCGCGTATTAACTAACGCAACAATTACTAAAAACGCTGAGCCTCTAAATGGGGCTCATCCCATCGGGTTTCAAGCCTCGTCCGTGGATGCCTCGGCTGACACGACGACGCGCGCTGGACGCAACAGCCTGCCGTTTAGGACATAGCCCTTTTGCACGACCACCAATACAGACCCGGGTTCGGCCGTAGCGGATTCCTGGGTCGATATGGCCTCATGAAATTCAGGATCAAAGGGCTCGCCTTCTGGCTCGATGGCTGTCACGCCGTGCTTTTCGAACACCGCAATCAGCTGTCTGTGGGTCGCCTCACTGCCCTCGCGCAGGGCTTCGGCCGTAGCAGTCTCCACCGCCAGACCCATTTCCAAGCTATCCACCACGTCAAGGAGCTCGCCCGCGAAACGCTCGATACCGAACTGCCGCGCATTTTGGGTCTCGCGGGCGGCGCGCTTGCGCACGTTATCCAGTTCCGCGGCCATGCGCAGGTAGTCGTTCTGATAACGTTCCGCCTCAGTTCGCGCTTGGGCTAGGGCCTCGCCGAGGTCCGCGGCATCATCCAGATCCTGCGTTTGCGCCGATCCTTCGCTGGTGGGCTCCGCCTTTTCAAGGTCCCCAAGATCGGCTGACGTGTTTTGTGCTGTATCTGACATTCCCATACTCCATACACCCAGGCAGCCGTATCCCTGGCGCCGGCCGCCTTACAGACCGATATCTGGGGACTAATGAGAAGAATTCAAGGCCGCACCGACCAAGCGGGCCGTAATATCGACGATGGGAATGACACGCTCGTAGGCCATGCGCGTCGGCCCGATGACCCCCAAGACGCCGACAACCTGATCGTCGGCCCCGTAAGGCGCCGTGACCACACTGAATTCGTCAAGAATACGATAGCCAGACTCTTCGCCGATGAAAATCTGCACGCCGTCGGCCGCAATGCTTCGATCGAGCAGGGTCAACAGATCGCGCTGACGGTTGAACGCCTCAAACAGATGCTTTAGCGATTCCACGTTGGACAGTTCATCGAAGTCCATCAACTTGGTTTGGCCCGACAGCACATAACCCGAGTCATCGCGATTCAGAGCCTGTTCAGCGATGGCGACGGTGTCGATCATCAGCTGGTTCATATTCTCGCGGGTATTCTGCAGATCGCGCAGCACACCCGCACGCACCTCCGACAGTTCACGGCCCAAGAAATTTTCCGTCAAGTAGTTAGACGCCCGCCGCAATTCCTCCTGCGAATAGTCGCGGTCCATGGTTAAGACACGGTTTTGCACCTCGGCATCGTTGAAGACCAGGATTGCCAATACCCGGCGGTCGGCCAAGGGAATGAATTCCACCTGCCGAAGTTTGGCTTGCGTGGGCCGCGGAATGGTCACAATGCCGGCCAAACTGGTCAGCGAAGACAAGGCCTCTGAAGCTCGGCCGGCGAGGGTTTTCGCATCGACTTGACCTTCATCCTCCAACTGCGATTGCAGCCGATTTAACTCCCGATTACGCGGCGGCTGAAACTTCACCAGGGTATCCACAAAAAAGCGATAACCCTTGGGCGTGGGCACGCGGCCAGCCGAGGTATGGGGCGCCACAATAAACCCAAGTTCTTCAAGATCCGCCATGACATTGCGAATACTGGCGGGGCTGAGGGCTAGCTCCCTACTCTTGGCCAAGGTGCGGGAACCCACGGGCTGACCATCCCGAATATAGTGCTCAACCAAGGCGCGCAAAATCTGCTGGGCCCGGTCTGAAGGCTCCGGTGCGGAAGACTCTGGACTCATAGAGCGAAAATTGGACGAAATTCGTCTATTCGTCAATGGATTCACCGCGAACCATGCCCTAAAACCACCGTTGCTACTGATTTAGGTCAATACCAGGCTTGCTGTCTCAAAGGTCGAGCCGTTAATGTCGGTCCCGTGATACGCGATTTCGCTGGCCAGGACCTTTTGTCAAATGCAGCAGAGTTTTGAGGCCGTTGGGCTGACCGGAAACTGGCTTGATCCCAGAGTGGCGGAATCTATTGAAGCCCTGGCGGACTATCTACACCGTCGCGGATGCCAGATTGCCGTGGGCAGTGGCTACCCCGGAAACCAATTGCCGAACGCCGTCCGGCTCGTCGGTGAAGATGAACTTGCCGAGCAAGTGAAGCTCATGATCGCCGTCGGCGGCGACGGCACAATGCTATTCGCCGCCCGCCGTGCCGCCGCGGCCGCGGTCCCACTGCTAGGCATTAACCGCGGCCGGCTCGGTTTTCTGGCCGATATCAGTCCAACGGATATGCTCACCGTCCTCGAGCCCATACTTAGCGGCGAATTCGAAACTGAAAATCGCAACCTGTTGCGCGCCGAAATCATCTCGACCAGTGGCGAGGTCACCGCGGGACTCGCCCTGAACGATGTCGTGGTCAAGCGACTCGATTCCGGGCGCATGTTTGACTTTGAAACCTGGGTCAATGATCGCTACGTAAACACCCATGCCGGTGACGGATTCATCGTGGCCACACCGACGGGATCAACGGCCTACGCCCTGAGTTGCGGTGGCCCCATCGTGAACCCAGGACTCGACGCCGTGGTCCTCGCGCCCATTTGTCCACATACCTTGAGTGATCGCCCCATCGTGATTCCCGGCAGCAGCCGCACGGAAATTCGTTTGCGTGAAGACAACGGCGACGTCGCGGCGGTGAGCTGCGACGGTGAGGTCATTGGGCAACTCGGTAACGGGGATAGTTTGCGCGTGGAGACCGCGAATGATCGGGTGCAGTTAATCCATCCGCTAGGCTACGACTACTATGAAATCCTCCGCGGAAAATTGCATTGGGGTCGTGGCAACCGAGCCAGCTTACCCGATGCCTAAGCAATTAGGCGCGTGCTGAACCAAATCGTCATAACAGACCTCGCTGTCATTGATTCAGCGGAGCTTGAACTGCAACCGGGGTTCACGGTGTTAACCGGCGAAACCGGTGCCGGAAAATCCATTCTGGTTGACGCATTGGCCCTGGCCCTCGGTGCGCGCGCCGACAGCAAGGCCATACGCGCCGGCGCGAAACGTTGCGAAGTCACGGTCAGTGTTGCCGCCGGCGACAGGCCGGAGATTGGTCGCTGGTTGGCCACCCAAGATCTCGATGCCGATGATGATTGTTTAATCAGACGGGTCGTCACGGCCGAGGGCCGCTCACGCGGCTACGTCAACGGCCATCCGGTCACGATGCAGACGCTGCAGGATCTTGGCGAACAACTCATTGATATCTGCGGACAACAAGCTCATCAGCGCTTGCGCCACCGCGGAGTGCAACGAGAAATCCTGGATCAGTTTGGCCAACATGCCGCGCTGGCCGCCGAAGTCGGTCGGGTTCACGCGGACTGGCAACATGCCCAAGAGCAACTAGACCATCTCCTGGCCGCCGATGACCAGCGGGAGTCGCGGCAAGAACTGCTGGGCTTTCAGCTACGTGAACTGACTGCTTTAAACCTAAAACCCGGGGAACTGGCGCAGTTGGAGGAGGAATTCAGTCTACTGTCCAACAGCAGCCGCCTGGAGGCAGATCTGCAAATAGCCCTGGAGATGATCTATACCGCCGATGAGGGTGCTGCACACACCCACGTGGCAAAGGCACGGCAATCATTGGAAAAACTCTCGGCCCTCACGCCTAAGCTGCATAACACGTCAAAATTACTCGGCGAAGCCGAAGCGCTGCTCAGCGAAGTCGCAGATGATGTTCGTCATCAACTCGACCGCATCGAGCACGATCCGGAACGCGAACAAGTCATCGCTGATCGCATTGCCGAGGCACGCGCATTGGCGCGGAAACATCAGATTGACGCCGACGCCCTCGCCGAGCTGACGCAAAAACTGTCGGCGGAATTGGCAGACTTGGATGCGAGCGATTCACGCATCGCCAGCTTACGCGCTGACGCGGCAAGCCTTGCGAAAAAGCTCCGCCAAGTTGCACGAAAACTGAGCAAGGCTCGAGAAGAGGCCGCGCAAAACCTAGAGACAACGGTCACCGCGAACATGCAAGAACTCGGCATGCCGGGTGGCCGATTTTTGGTTTCACTGACCAGCAACGACGACGAAATGCCCAGCGCCCACGGTACCGAATCGGTGGAGTTTCAAGTCGCCGCCAACCCTGGTCAACCGGCGGGTGCCTTAGCGCGTGCCGCATCGGGCGGTGAACTGTCGCGCATCAGTTTAGCCCTGCAAGTGGCCGTTGTGGGCATAGACGCGCTAAGCACGCTGATTTTCGATGAAGTTGATGCGGGCGTGGGTGGCGGCGTCGCCGAATTGGTCGGCTCAAGGCTTAAGGAATTGAGCGCGGGAGCACAGGTACTTTGCGTGACCCACCTGGCGCAGGTGGCCAGCCAGGCTGATCATCATTTACGGGTGGTCAAAATGACCGACGGCAGCAATACGCGCACCGCAGTTAAATCCCTAACGGACGACGAACGGGTGGAAGAAATTGCCCGCATGCTAGGCGGCGTGAAAATCACCAAGCGAACGCGCGAACATGCGCGGGAAATGCTGAACCTAGGTGCTCGTCAGACTGCGGGCTAGTTCAGTCATGCCGACGTGGCCGCACATACAGAACCAAACGGTGATCCACAAGCTCGAAGTCGTGCGACGCCGCAACTTCGCTCTGTAAGCGCTCGATTTCATCGCTGAGAAACTCGACCACCTGCCCCGTTTCTAGACAAACCATATGATCGTGATGCTGCCCTGAATCCAATTCGAAGACCGCATGGTCAGCCTCAAAATTATGGCGCTTCACCATGCCAGCCGATTCGAACTGCGTGAGCACCCGATACACCGTTGCGAGACCCACGTCCTCACCCTCTTGGTTGAGCAAGCGATAAATGTCTTCGGCACTTAGGTGATCGCCAGAACGGACCGCCAGAATATCCAATATGCGCAGACGCGGACCGGTGGTCCGCAGACCTGCCCTCTTTAAGTCTTCGTGCTGCAACGGTCCCCTACTTCCCCGCCATCAGGTATGATCCGGACCATTATCAACCAGACCAAGCCCGGCCACCACTCAGCCTGACACCCATGCGTTCACTGTTGCCAAGCCTCGCCGTGCCCGCCGCCCTGCTGTGTCTGGTTTTAACGTCGGCCGGCTGTGTTTACCGCGTCGATGTACAACAGGGCAATCTCATCGAAACCGCGGACATCGCGGCGGTGGAACCCGGCATGACCCGCAGCCAGGTGCGATTTTTGCTCGGCACGCCGGTGGTGGAAGATGCATTTCATCCAGATCGGTGGGACTACATTTACTACCTGCGCGAAGGCCGTCAGAAAATCGCTGACCGGCGATGGCTCATCGTGTACTTTGACGGCGACCGAGTGAAAAAAGTTGAACGCGACGTGCCGGTGCAACCTAGCTAGAAAACAGCGTATTGTTGCTTGACGCCTCTGCGAGACTAGGTGCAAGAGAAAACTGTGGTTTCAATCATCGGAATTGGATGATTTTTCTCGCGGCAATCACCTAAATTCTGCGGCCCATAATTGAGCTTAGCCCTTTCGGGATTCGGCAACAGGCCTTTCGAAAGCTCACGAACGTCGTTTTACTTTGCCCTCATCAGGCTTGGTGAGCCCCATCGTTAAGCCCTGTTGCGCGAGTTTCCTGCGCGCATCGCGAGGATCAGCCAGCAGCGGACGACAAACTTCAATGCGGTCACCTTCTTCAAGCAGATAATCATCGCTAATCGCTTCACCGTAATTCGCCAAGCGACAGGCTGCAAAATCGATTTCCGGAAACTCCTGTGAGAGCTGTGATAGCTCAACGGCCTCGCGCGCGGTCGTGGCAACTGGCAGCTGCAGTTCTTTCACGCGCTGCCGCTGGGGTAAACCCACCGCCACGAACACTCTAATCGTCGCGGCCATACACAGCGAATGCTCGATCCACGAATGCATCGACTAAACGATTGCAAGTTTTTTCAAAGCCTGCCCCGAGCAACAAGTCCGTCGCCAGGTTTGCAAACTCGAAACTCAGGATCAAACTCATTCGGCAGCCTGAATCGCCCAATGGTAAAAACTCCCATGCACCCTCCAGTTGACTGAAGGGACCTTCTAGCAACTCTAGGGTCATGGCTTGAGGGAAACGCAGCTGATTGCGGGTGGTGAATTCACTTTTCAGCGGTCCCTGCGCCAAGGATAGTCGGCCGGTGAGCGTATGTTCGTTACGGCTTAACAGTTTGGCATCCACGCACCAATCCAGAAACTCCGGATAGCGTTCGAGATCGGCGACCAACTCAAACATCTGCGCCGGCGAAAACGGCACAATCGCACTGCGCTCGACCTTGCGCACGCGGTCAGTCGAAAACACCAACGGCGTTTAAGAAAACCAGCACTAGCGCCAAGGGCGCAAGGTAGCGGGCCAGGCCGCGCCAAATTCTGTATAGACCACCCGCTTCGGGATCCAACTCGTCGGCACTGGAATTTTGGCACATCACCCAACCGGCAAAAACAGTGATGCAAAGACCGCCCAAGGGCAACATGATGTTGGAAGTCAGGTAGTCAATATTGTCGAAAATGGTCCCGTTCAAGAATTTCAAATCGGACCAGGCAGTAAAGGACAATACGGTTAGCAATCCCGCCGCCCAAATCGCGGTACCGGCGATAATCGCGGCGAGCCCGCGGCCTAGACCTCGGCTTTCAACCAGCCATGCCACCACCGGTTCGAGCAAACTGATGGCGGAAGTGAGGCCCGCAAAGGCCAATAACAAGAAAAACAAGAAACCAACAACCAAACCCCCAGGCATTTGCCCCAGCGCCAGCGGCAAAGTTTGGAACACTAGGCCTGGACCTTCGGCGGGATCCAAGCCATGTGCAAAAACCAGCGGAAAAATAACCAAGCCGGCCAACATGGCAATGCCGGTATCGGCCAGTACCACCGCCACCGAAGTTTTGAATATCGATTCTTCCCGCGGCAAATACGCGCCATAGGCCATGACCGCGCCCATACCCACACTCAGGGAAAAAAAGGCCTGGCCCATGGCCGCCAAAATGCCCGCGGGCGTTAAGCGTGCAAAGTCGGGCGTAAATAGAAAACGCAAGCCCTCCATGAAGGCGCCGGCCGACATGGCGTAGGCCAGCAAACCCAACAAGATCGCGATTAGCGCCGGCACCATGATCCGAACGGCTCGCTCCAGGCCCTGCTCCACGCCTTTTGCCACCACGACAATGGTTAGCAACATGAACAAGCTATGCCAGGCGCTTTGAATGCCCGTACTACCGACCAAGTCGTTGAATAAACCGGACAGCACTTCGGCATCGGCTGCCGCGAAGCGGTTTTGAAACGCCAACACGATGTAATGCAGCGTCCAACCGGCTATCACACTATAAAAGGAGAGGATCAGGAAGGAGGCGACGAGACCGCCATAACCCACCAGTTGCCACTGCGGCTGATCTGACTCCTCGCGGCCCAAAATCTGCATGGTCGTGACCGGGTTGCGCCGGCCACGGCGGCCGAGCAGGATCTCCGACATCATGACCGGCAAGCCGATGGCCACGACGCACAGTAAATAAACCAGGACAAACGCACCCCCACCGTTTTGCCCCGCCACATAGGGAAACTTCCAGATATTGCCCAAACCGACGGCGGAGCCCGATACGGCCAATACGAAGGCCATACGTGACGACCACTGGCCGTGCAAAGAGCTGCGTTGCGCGGAATCGGCCATGCATTTTTTCCGGAACTGCTAAAGTTGCCAGGATTCTGCAGCAATCGCCGCACGCCAACAACTGTGCTTATGTCAACGAGCAAGCCCAAAAAAGCCGATAAGAACACACGCATCGCGGAAAACCGCAAAGCCCGTCACGATTTTTTTATCGACGAAACCATCGAGGCTGGCCTGGCGCTGGAGGGCTGGGAGGTAAAAAGTTTGCGCGCCGGGCGGGCAAATTTGACCGAGGCCTATGCCCTGCTAAAAGACGGCGAAGCCTGGCTATTCGGGGCGCATATTGCACCGCTGTCATCAGCCTCAACCCACGTCAAGACCGATCCCACGCGGTCACGAAAACTGCTGCTGCACAGGCGGGAAATCGACCGGCTGATCGGTGCGGTAGAACGCAAGGGTTTTACCTTGGTGCCCTTGCAGCTGTACTGGCAACGGGGCCGCGCAAAATTGTCTTTGGGCCTCGCTCGGGGCAAGAAACAGCACGACAAGAGAGACACGGTGAAGAACCGTGACTGGGACCGGCAAAAGGCACGGATACTTAAGAATAAATAATTAAAAACAAATACTTATATTATTTTTCAATAACTTTTCTAGATTAGTTTGAACAGCAGATTGAGTTGCTCGCCTTGAATTTGGGCGAGCAATACCCAAATCGTTAATTGATTGGTATGCCGCTACTTGTAGCACGGTATACACTGAGTCTTCTTGGGGGCGACATGGCTTCGACGTGTGTTGCGAAACCTCAGGTGCATGTCGAGGTACAGGTTCCTCGTTAAACCGTCTGTAAACTTATAGTTGCCAACGACGACAACTACGCACTCGCCGCCTAAACACCGGTAGAGTGCCGTCTGACCGGAGCCGTGCTTGTGCGTCCGTTTTTGCAGGCGTCATTTCTCACAAGATCGCTATGAAGCTCTTCCGGGGTGGATTAGTTAAAACTTAACCGGAACAGCCGATCGTCTTCCCTGCCCGTCGGGTAGCGGCCGGTTAAATTAAAGACGCGGATAAGCATGTAGATCCTTAGGCGGAGTGCTCGCGGACGCGGGTTCGATTCCCGCCGCCTCCACCACACAATCTTTCAGAGCCGTCCTTGGACGGCTCTGTTCATTCGGGATCGACCACAACCGTTAACAAACCGATTGTCCGGCACGGACGCTCGGCTATTTGACGAACCAGCTAGGCTGGCCAATCGGCGCGGCTGCTGTTGTTGACTTAAGCCGCGCATCGTGTCCAGCCGAACGCGGGGCAAAATAACTTCGAAGGCTTAGCCTCGGATTGAGCCGATGCGCGAAGAACGCGTGACGGCGAACAACACTTCATCATCAGTCGCCCGCCACACCCGCGTATTCTTGTCTTAACCACGAGCAGATGATGAGCAGGCCGAATCACCAGAACAAGATCAATAGTGAAACCAAGCACCCGGGCAAAAATGACTGGACATAATTAGCTGACACACCAAGCGTCGTTCTGACGCCACCCCATTGGTTCAACCGGTTCGGCAATGCCGTATACTGAGCCAATAAGCTTCGATCTTCGAGGCCAGACGCAGGCTCGCACCCGCAGAACCATAAGAACAAACAAACGGGGACAACCGATGCGGATATTACGACCGTCCTTTGCAATCCTGATCGCCATCGCGCTATTGGATGCGGGCTGTAGCAGTGACAACGGCGTACCAGACGATACGGACACGTCGAATCCGCCACCACCTATATTACAGACCGCCGCGCTTCCCGACGGCGAAGTGAGCCAAGCGTATCCCGACCAACAACTGGCCGTAACGGATGGCGCGGCGCCCTTTAGCTTTCAACTGACAGCGGGTGCCTTGCCCGACGGAATGACGCTGAGTGGCAATGGACTCATCAGCGGCACGCCGATCACCGTTACGGGTTCACCGTTTATCTTTACGATTGAGGTCACAGATAACGATTCGCGGACGGATTCCGAGCAGTACGCCATTACGGTTAACACCGCTGCCCCAACGCTAGACCCGGCGGTGCTACCTGCTGGTGAATCTGGCCAGGTTTATCCTGATCAACAATTAACCGTTACCGATGGCAGCACGCCATTTAGCTTTCAACTCGTCGCTGGCGACCTTCCCGATGGGTTGACATTAAGCAGCAATGGACTGATCAGTGGCACGCCCACAACTGAAACGGGATCGCCTTTCGACTTCACCGTCGAGATGACGGACAGCCAATCACGAACAGACACGCAGGATTACTCCATCACGGTGAACCCCGCTGCACCGATGCTCGATGCGGCGACGCTACCGGCGGGTGCAACCGGCACGCCCTACCCGGATCAACAGCTATCGGTAAGCAACGGCCGCGCGCCATTTGGCTTTCAGTTAAACGCTGGCGCCCTGCCGGACGGACTGACGCTGAGTAGCGACGGACTCATCAGCGGCACGCCGACTAACGCGGCAGGCTCACCTTTTGACTTCGCCGTGCAAGTAACCGATGCGGATTCAAGAACCGATACTGAAGACTACTCTATCGAAGTCACGACGGGCCTGCCGCCCGCCACCCTGACGACAGGTTTGCACACGATGACTTCGCAAGCTGTCGAACGCAGTTTCTATATCCGTGTGCCGACGGATTATTCCCCCGCCGGAGACCCCAAACCCATCCTGTTTGGGTTTCATGGCACCGACGGCAGCCACGAACGCTGGCTGCCGGGTGGACTATATGGCGGCGGTGTCTATAACGAAATTGCCGATCAAGCCATCCTCGTGTTTCCCGATGCCTCACCAGTCGGCCAGGCGCCGGTACGACAGTTTTCGCGCGACACGGATGGTCTGTTCTTCATCGATCTATTGGAATACATTCGTCAGGATCTCGGCTTCGATGAAAACCGGGTTTTCGTGACCGGGCAAAGCAGCGGGGCTGGCTTTGCCCATGAAATCGGTTGCGATCATGGCGATATCATTCGCGGCATCGCACCGGCCGCCGGTGCGCTAATCCCCCAAGATTGCACGGGCGCCACCGCGGTGATGATCATCGCCGGTGAAAACGACGAGCTGGTCCCCCTAACGATCATCGAACCCACGCATCAGTTGTGGACTGCCTACAACGGCTTTGACATCGACGTGTCGCAACAGTCGCCCATTGACCAGTGTGTCGACCACTCCCTGGGCGGGTCTGACTACCCGGTCTACTGGTGCCTGCATCCCGGTGAGGGTTTTCGCAATCACAGCTTCCCGAGTTTCGCGGCCGCTGCGATTTGGAGCTTCTTTTCGAACCTAATGGAGGTCGCGCCGAGCAGCGATCCGCCGCCGGGCGGCGGTAACGATCGGGTTACATCTGAGTTGCCAACAACCCTCACCGTCACACTAGATTTCCCAACAAGCATCGGCAATGTTTACCGCATGGCCATCGCTTTGTATGAGGAAGGCTGGCGGCCCGGAGATTTTTCCGCGCCTATCGCTTTCCTAAACTTGGACCCGGAATTCGACCCCGTGGTGCCCGGCACGCAACAGGCGCTGAACATACCCATTAATCTGCCCGCGGGTTTCAATTACCCAGCGATTTATGTAGTCGCCTTCAGTATTTATGTCGACGGCGGCAGCTATCCGATTCCCTTGTCAGGCGTGGATCACTTTGCATGGTATGAAACAGTCATCAATGACGCCACGACACCTATTTTCATACCCGACCCGCTAATCGTGGATCCATACCCATAAATTCGCTAGTCGTGACGATAAATCGAGATAGTTAACACGCTAAGACAATAGGCCTGGCAAACGCTGGTGACGTGACAGCTCAAGTGGCTTATCTGCAATTGGGGCTGTGCGGACTGTCGCTAGAATCTGCTTTATCATGTCCACCTGCTTCGTGCGCGATTTAGCGTCGGCGAGAAAAATTCATAGGAACACTGCCTACACGGCGCGCTTGGGCCAAGCATTGTTAGCGGTGCCCATGCGGCTGCCGATACCCGCCCGCAGCTCCCGGCGCACGTCTAAGACCGGCGTGTTTGCCGAAAAAATCTCCTCGATCACCAAGATGGAACTAACCACAGTCTATAAGTCCCTCAATGCGCAGGCATGCTTCGATCGTTCCCTGGTACTCACCGCCATGGACATCGAACATGTCGTACAACGACAATGGATGACTTGGCGCGTACTCGTTGATCCCCGGTTGGCTAATGCGGCCAATGAACAGCTGCGACTCTACGTGCAAGAAAATCAAGCCGCCCATTCCGCCGTCCGTGCGCCGCTGCGCTTCGGCACCAAGCTCGGTGTCCTTGTGTATTGCGCCGTTTTGCTAATCGGCCATTTTTTGCAAATCCGCTGGAGCTTCGGCCTCGATTGGACAACGGCTGGCCGGGTGGATGTCGCAGCCATTCGCGCCGGCGAGTATTGGCGTACCGTGACCGCGCTGACTTTGCACCGCGATGCGGCTCACTTGCTGAGCAATTTGGGATTCGGTGCGATATTTGGCGCCTTATTGTCACGGCAAATCGGTGGTGGCTTGGCGTGGTTGCTGATCTTGGTAACCGGCGCGGCGGGGAATTGGATGAACGCTGGGGTGCAAGAACCGCAACATTTAGCCATCGGTGCCTCCACAGCCGTGTTCTCCGCCCTCGGATTGCTGGCGGCGATCCTGTGGCTCGCCAAAGAACTGAGTCAAGACAATTGGGCCAAGCGTCTGTCGCCGGTCATCGGTGGTTTGTGGATGTTGGCTTGGCTGGGTACCGGCGATGCGCAAACCGACGTCGTTGCGCATCTCACGGGCTTTATCGCGGGATTTGCTTGTGGGGCGCTACTGACCAAACTGCCCAACTTGCAACCCAGTCATGCGCTGTTGCAGTGGCTCGCCGGCCTCGGGGCGATTATGGGAATCCTGTCCGCCTGGACCCTGGCGATCACCTAAAGCGGACAAGTTGCGCCGCAGCATAACGGGTGGACGCTGAACCCTAGCGCAGCATGGAAACTGGCTCGGCACCACAGCCTGCTGCTATTCTGAGTGGCGTGGCGGCCCGCTCGATGGAGAAACAACATGCCAATCAAAAATCAAATACGAATTCTCGTTTTCGCCCTATGTTTAACGATGGCAGGCATTGCGCAAGCCTTCGTTGGAATTATCGCGGTGGGCGTGGGCAGAACTTTTAGCGATATCGGCGAAGTGCAAACGTCCTTTTCCGCCGATGCAAAACTCGAAACCGATGAAGTGAACACCACGACCCGTGTTTACTACAAACCCGGAAAAATCCGCGACGAAATGAATATGGGCGGACAAAGCCTCATCACCATTCGCCGCATGGACATGCAGAAGGTATGGACCATCATGGGCGATGGCGGCATGTACATGGAAAATAGCGTCGATGAACCCAACGAACGCGCACCCGATTACAAACTGGTATCCCGTGAAGTCATTGGCCCAGAAACTGTGAATGGCATGGCCACCACCAAGTACAAATCCGTCTACGAATCAGCGGACGGCAAGTTCGGCGGATTTACCTGGTTTACTGACGACAATATTGCAGTCAAAGGCTTTCTCGTCAGTGAAACCAATGGCGACAAGGAACGTATGCAGTTTGAGCTCAGCAACCTGCAGCGCGGGCCGCAAGCCGATTCACTGTTCGAAGTGCCAGCGGGATATCGCAAGTTTGATATGCGCGGCATGATGGGCATGGGTAGACCCGGTGGGATGCCGGGTGGCGTGAACAACGAACAGGCACCCAGTAGTTCTAGTGCTGGCACGGCCGATAGCAGCGCCCAAGAAAGCGACCCAGGGTTTGCCGAGGAAGTCGCCAAAGAGGCCGAAGAAACCGCCAAGGAAACCACGAAGGAAGAAACCACCCGTGAAGTGCGCGACCAAGTTCGTAAGGGCATCGGTCGCTTATTCGGCCGCTGAGTTCGACTGATCCACGGATCGACCATCTATTTGGGCACGCCCGCCGATCCTGTCGGCGCGACGCGCTGGGCATCAGATCGGTAAATCGGGCCAGTCGATTGACCGCGTGAACATTAGCATGCGGTAGAGGCATTTGTCGGCTATGCCAGGTTCGCTGCTGCTGTTGGCACCAGCAAATGTCGTTATGGGCTTGGTGGAAAATACCCAAACACGAGTACCGCACACACAGACGTGACAAGGACAAAATCTGACAAGGAAATTGGCATGAAACCACGATTAGCGCTGAGTATTTTCGGCTGTTTCATCGGTCTACTGGGCATGCAGTCCGCCCAGGCGGAGCGTTTCGGCTGTGCATCGATGCCGGCGGGCGCGCCGGCTAGAATCAGTGATCAGCTAGACCAAGCGCAGGCCTTGATCGATAAGGGGCAACACGACGCGGCGATAGAGTTCATCGATATGGCGGGCAGCAGGATCCGCTTTGGGTTGAACGGACTCAGCACCGTGGACTTTGAATGCGCCGGACAAGACCTCCGGGCTCGTCACTTTAAACTACGGCGGCACGCCTATACCGTCGTGGGCAAATCGACCGAAGCGCGCAATGCAGGCGCCTATGCCGCACCCAGTCGCGCCCTGCGCAGCTATGTCCCAGGCCGCAGTCTGGCGGATGTGTCTCGCCTGCTGGGCCAGCCCAGCGATCCGAAGCTGGTGAGCAAATACGGCCCGGAATTACGAAAAATCATCGATCGTATGAACGAGTCCATCGAGAATGGTCATGGATTGATACCCGCTGAAACCGAAACGATGAGCGCCTACTCGCAGTTGCTCGCCGAGCTGGAGTCCACGTCTCGCGACAATGCGACGTTGCTGCTCGCGCGGGAGGAATCAGCAGTCAATGGTCCCTTCAGTGAACTGGGCAGCGCCACTCAGGAAGCCATGACTCTACAAGACGCCATCGCCGGCTCATTTTTGGGCGCCGACGGCGTTGCAGCAGGCGATGAAGCATCGCGAGAAACACTGTTCAGAGCTACGTCTTCCCTCCTACATTTGGAGCACGGCCGCCAATGGGTGGACTGGGTAGCGCCGGATGCACCCGCGGCGCTGAAAGCTCGCGCGATAAGACGCGGTGAAGTCATGCTCAAACTGGCCGATGCCGAAAACAGTGACCTCGAAATCCGAGATCGTTACTACAGCACTGCCGCCAGTTACTTCAATCTGGGCGATTCGACAGAACGGGTGAGCCGCATAAACTCCGTTCGTGAAGACTTGGCGCCTCAGCTAGAAGCGCTGCGTGCACAGCGTGCCGCAAGGGCGGAACGAAAAATTGACGAACTCAAAGAATCGGCAGCAGAAGCTCAACAAGCTTTGCAGAAAACCGACGCGCAGAAAGAGGAATTTAGTAGAGAGGCCGACGCCTTGGAAGCTGAACTCGGCTTCTAAAGGTTACACCTCAGGCTGTCAGTTGTTGTCAGGTTCCGGCAAAGCGCAAAGTAGACCGGCAACCCATTTGTCGCGAAAACTTTCCCTCGGCCTATCAAGGGACTCGGCTTTGTCTGAGATGCTAGCTAACCGGGATCGGATGCCGCTCGACGAGCGACAACATTGAGTTCGGGAAGCCCCCCCGGCTAATCATAAAACCACCGGCCTAGGCCTGACCGGAACTGTCTATAGGTCCTGCGAATGACGACGCCTCATCGGTCGATAGACCCGGCAAGCCATCCAGGCTGCGCGCATTTTCCCTTTTTAGATACGCACGAATCTTGTCAGCACCAGCGGCGCGCACATAGTCGGGCGACGTGCGTCGTTGTTCCCGATAGTCATACAAGGGCACGCCGAAGCCACAGGAATCAGAAACCCGCGAAACCGCGACGCGGATGATGGCACGAATGCCCAACAATCTTCGATCGAACAACTCGGCGAGTGCCTCGAAGCCGGGATCACGCGGCGTCAGCACGTCGGCTGTGCCGTGAAAACGATATATTTTCGGCGGTCCTTGGAAGGCGCACATCATGATGACAATACGGCCGTTTTCGCGCAGGTGCGCAATGGTCTCGATGCCACTGCCACCGTAATCGAGAAACGCCAAAGTATTCTCGTCACACACTCTTAAAGTATCGTGACCTTTTGGCGAAAGATTCACGGACCCATCTTGTGACAAAGGCGCGGTGGCTACAAAAAACATCTGTTGCTTAGCGATCCAGGCCTGGATCTTGTTGTCGATTGCTGCGTAAATTTTGCCCATGAACGCTAACCTCCAGTATTTGCATCGGCTGGTCGTCGCGCCCTGCCACCGCCGCTAAGCAAAACCATTAGTCAGTCCCCGGCTAAAATATAACCAAGTGGCTATGCTTGCCATGGCAAAGACAGCACGTCTCAAGCTCAAGATCGCGGCAACCAGCCCTTCGCCAAGGGCTGCGCTTGCCCGCGCCATCGGCACAGGCCGATAATCGCCTAGCGGCGTCGACCAAGGCGGCAAGGTCAAATTAGCACAATATCCCCACCATAGCGTGGACAGGCCCTTTCTGACCTCAGAGCTATGCGCATATCACGCCGTCGGGCGCGACGGCCGGCAGAACTCTTGACCGCGTTTTGCGGTCTGAATCTATTGTCAACTTGCGACGCTGCTGATTGCTCCATTAGATTCAGGGGAAAGCTCATCTACGTCTGGTTTGCATACCACCATGTCTATAAAGATACGCAAATTCACGCCGGCCCAATTCCCCGCTTTTAGCCACGGCGGGATATGAATCACAGGCCCGTCATTCGTCGCCTGACAGCTCGCACTGTCAGCTGCCTAGCTCTGCTGCTGGCCATCGGCTGCGCGCAAAATGTGAAGATTAGCTCGGACTTTCCCGAGCCAGTTATCGAATCGCTACCGCTAAAGTTGGGAATACGCTACACACCAGAATTTCTGAACTATACCTACGCCGAAGATCTCCCCAACGAGGTAAGCTGGAGCTTCGATTTGGGCGCCGCAAACCGAAAATTATTTGATCGCGTATTCGAGAGTTTAGTCACCGAAGCTGTCAGCCTTGACGAAGGTGAATTACCTCAGGGACTTGACGCCGTGGTTGAACCCCTTGTCGAAGCCATGGAATTCTCCTTACCAAGACAGTCGCGATCCGATCAATTCGCGGTATGGATTCGTTATCAGGTACAAGTTTTCGATACCGAGGGTGACGTGATTACCATTCTACCTGTCAATGCCTATGGACAAGGCGACGCGCTGCGTTTTAATAGTGATGCAGCCATGCGGCAAGCGACCGTGCAAGCGATGCGCGATGCCGCAGTCTCGATTATCGTCGGTTTCAGCGAGGACGAAAAAATCAGAAAAACCCTGTTGGAGGACACCCAGGATGAGTCATCCTAAGCTGCGCCAGCTACAGCCCGCGATGTTCATTAGTCTGGCCGCGATACTGGCGGGTTGCATGACCACGCGCGTAGAAGAGAACAAAAATACGGCCACCGGCTTGGGCGAAGATGAATCCGTGGTCATTATTGAGTCGAGTCATCACTCAGGGAATGAAACCGAAGATGGCTTCGTCAGATGTGTCGGCAAAGCCGTCGGGCGCGGCAAAAACAAAATTCCCGTCTACCCCAACAAAAAATTTGTCGACGCCCTCTTCCCCTGGTTCGAGCCGCGCACGATGCCCCAGGGTCCAGATGCCCTGCCAGACTTGCTGGCCCGGCCCGGCGTCGCCGAGCGCATTCGCGAGAGCGGTGTGCGGTACATCGTTTGGCTGAACGGTGCCACAGAAAAAACCAATGGCGGCGGCAGCCTTGCTTGCGCCATTGGGCCCGGCGGCGGCGGTTGCTTCGGCCTCGGCTGGTGGGAAAACGATTCGAGCTACGAAGCCGCCGTTTGGGATATCGCGGCAGGCACTTCCGCCGGGGGGGTCAGCACAGAGGTCCACGGTACGTCGATGATCCCGGCGTTTATCGTACCTATCCCCCTAATCGCGAGGACGCAGAATGCCGCCTGCAAGGGCTTGGCGAAAGAGTTGCAGGCGTTTATTCTCGCCGAAGATTCCGAATAACAATCACTCGCTGCCAAACGATTCTACCCATGATCCGTTCAACACTCGGCTGGCTGTCGCTGGCCTGTATCAACTTGTTCCTAGTCCCGGGCTGGGCTCAACCGGAATCCAAGGCCGCTGACCATATCTATCCGGTGACCTTCGGCGTTGAATTCAAGGCTGATGAGTCTGCCACCGCAGCCTATCTGGACGTTTCCCAAGAAAACGGACTGCTCTTAGAGGTCAGGCTGCGCGCACCCGCGAAGCGATACTCTAAATTCGCCGGACCAGGTGAAGTATTCCGCCAGGGCGACCGCGTGATTTGGCGCCCGCCCGCCCAGGGCGGCCGCCTGAGCTACGTCGTCGACGTCAATCAGCGCCGCGGATCGGGTGGCTATGATGCCTACGTCGACGAACACTACGCACTGGTGCGCGGCGATGACCTGTTTCCACCGGCCGCCATTCGGCAAGCCAGCGGTGCCACCTCAGATAGCCGGCTCGTCGCGCAGTTGCCCAAAGGCTGGCGTCTTATCACACCCTATGAAGCCGATAGCCAAGATGGCTGGCGGGTCACCAATCCGCGGCGCAAATTTGACCGTCCAACGGGCTGGCTCGTGGCCGGCAGGCTGGGCGTGCGCCGCGATATCATCGGCGAGTTGCCGGTCAGCATCGCCGGACCAACGGGCAATGGAATTCAGCGAATTCCCATGCTGGCCCTGCTGCGCTGGACCCTGCCCGATGTACTGGCCCTCGCGGCGCGACCATTGCCCAAGCAGCTGAGCGTGGTGTCGGCTGGAGATCCCATGTGGCGCGGCGGCTTGTCCGGTCCGGGATCGCTCTACATTCACGCCGAACGGCCGCTACTCAGCGAGAACGGCACCAGCACGCTGCTGCACGAGGCCATCCACGTGTTGCTGCCGATTGCATCCGCCAAAGATCACGACTGGATTGATGAAGGCATCGCTGAATACCTCACCCTGTATATTCTGCGGGACACCGGTAGCATTTCACGCGAACGCTTCGACAGCGCCATCCAACGGTTTTCGCGCCGGGGAAAAGCGGCCGGAAGTTTGCGCGGCGGATCTTCGCGGGGCGCGCGCACCGCCAAAGCCGTCGGAATTTTCCATAAGCTGGATCAGGAGCTGCGCAAGGCCACCGACGGCAAGCTGGGTTTACCCGCTCTGGTGACCCGCCTGAGCGAAGACCGCGGGCCCATAGATTTGGCGGCCCTAGAGGGCATAGCCCGTGAAATCGCGCCCGGCGCCAAACTCAAAAGCCTGAGCCAGGCCCGCCAGCAGTAGCAATCTACCCTAAAATTCCAGAGCTGCGACCTCCGTCTCGGTGGCCGTCGGCGGATAGGTTTATTATGCTCAGGCCAGTCAATTTTCTGGCGGCGCTTGTAACCGGTCTGTTTAGACTGTAAAAAGCCATTAACAGGCCCAAAAGAAGCCTGATCTATGAAAAAAAATATTAGAGAATTCGAAACCTTAGAACGTTTCTTTGATGATGATCCTACGGATGAACTGCCCGTCCTCAGCCTAGAGGACATGGCGGATCTAGGTGCAGATGCGCCAGACACGACGGAGACGACGGGCCAAGTTCCCATCCTCAATGGGCAAGCAAAGGCACCCACATCCCATGAAGGTTCTCGCCGGGGGGCGAGCGAACCCCGGTCCTCGAGCCAGGCGGCCACGAGCAATAGTTCGTCCCTGCGCCGCTTGGAGGCCGAAGTTCAAGCCCTACAAACGGGCTTCATCGATCTGGAGACGGATCTGCGCCGGCGCGACGATGAGATCGAGCACTTAGAAGCCGAGCTACAACAGCGCTCTCAGCAGGCCGAGGAACTCCAGGCATCCCTCACCGCGGCGGAAACAGAACGCGAGCAACTCAGCGAGGAGCATGCCGCACTCACCGCCCAGGCCGATGAACTGCGAGCCGCCTTGGACGACGGATCGCGTTTGCAGTCCGACGCCGCCGCACAGTCCGCCAAACTGGAGGCCGAGTTAACGGCCGCGCAGGAATCTTTAGCCGCCCTGGGCACCGATCGAGAACAGCACGCCGAGGCAATGAAGGACGCTGATTCGGAGCGGGAAAAACTGCGGCAGCAACTGCTACAGGCGGAAGGTGATAACGCCCAGCTGCGTTCGAAATTGATGGACCTAGAACACTATATCGCGGGTCGCCGAGACCGCTGGCGGTCGCTACAGGGTGAACGCGACCAGCAGGCGCGAAGCATCCGCGCGCTAGAAAAGGCGGCGGCCAAGAAAACTTCGCAACTCGACGGCAAATCCGCGGAAATAGAAAGACTACAAGCCGAACTCGGTACGTTTCGCGAAACCGTTGACCAGTTGCGACAGGAGCTCACCGCCAGCCGAGCGGCATCGGCGGAATTACAAACCCAGATCGACACCAGTCACCGCGAAGCCGAGCAACTTGCAGCCGAACTTTTGGACGCGCGTAGCAGCGGCGGCGAACTGGACAAACGATTGGCCGAGCGAGACGCTGAGATTGACCGGCTCGAACAAGTGAACAAGCTGGCCGAAACCAGTATCGCAGAAATGTGTGCGGCACTAGACGAGGCCAACGCGGGTCTTGCTGAACGCGATCAACGTATTGCCGGGTTGGAGGCTAACGCGCAAACGCAGGCGGAGGAACTCAAAGAGCAACTAGACCGATTTACCGCGCTGGAAACACAGCTAAGCGAAGAACGCGAATCCGTCACGCAGTTGCGCGAAGAATTGGCTGGCGAACGGAAAATTATCGCCGAATTGCATCGCGAGCTTGAAAGCGGACAGGCGGAGACTTCCGTATTCGAGCAAAAGATACGGGATTTGGGCAGCGAGCTACAGGCCGCGGAATCCCTACTCAATGAATCCCAGGTAACCAGTCAGGACCAAGCACGCCTGGCGGAGGAAAGCCGCGAGAACTTGGAAATACTGCGCAAAGAGCATACCGAATTGGTGAAACAACGTGATGAATTGGCGACCCAGCTGGCCGCCAGCGAGGCCGATATCGTGCTGCTCAAAGAAAGCAAGCGCGAACTGCTGCAGGATGTTGCCGATCAGCGGGAACTCGTGGGAGGTCTGCGAGATGAGTTGGCCGAAAAAACCGCGGTCATCGAAAGCCACGAAAGCGATACGCGACGGCTCGCTGAGCTTGAACAGAGTATTCGCAGTCTAGATGCCCGCCTCGCGCAATCCACACACCGGGAAAACCTGGATCTGGATCGCGACATCACGCGCCTGATGGTTAGAGTGGGCGGCAAACAGGGCGTCAAGTACCCACTATACAAGGAAACCATGACCATCGGCCGTGCCGCTGACAGCGATATTCAAATTCGCCGTCAATACATCAGCCGCCACCACGCAAGACTGAGGCAGGATGACGGTGAAACCTTCATCGAAGATTTGGGCAGCCGCAACGGTGTGCTGGTGAATGCCACACCGGTGGAGCGACAACAACTACGCAATGGTGATTTGGTTGACATCGGCCGAATCCAGTTCAAGTACATCGACTTGATGGCATCCAACGGCGAGTCCGGTAACGCCTAAATCGATGACACCGCGGCCCTGTGAGGCCGCTCACAGACAACACCCAGGTTTTTGCGCATAGTCCGATGAGGGCAAACGCATGCAAACACCGGGCACCATCACATCAGATTCAAACCACGTTGCGACAAACTTCGGCAACCGGTTCCGGCAAATATTTCTGAGAAAGTTGTGGTTGCCGCGCGGACTCTACGAGGCCCTTCCCTATTTGTACATTGCGGTTGGGATGCTCGCACTGCTGTCAGCGATCTTTAGTCCGGGCTGGGCATGGATCTTACCTTATGTCTTATTGGCGGGACTCATCCTATTGCACTTAGGGCTAGGCCTGGTTGCCCTGCGCTATCGATTTCGAAAAAGTCGGCGACGGCCACTCGCCCCCAAGACCTGAGTGTAAACTTCCAAATAGTTCACGCTTGGACCAGCTGTCCACTTTAGCTTAGGCCGCGACTGGCTTCAGCAGCGGACCCTGCATTAGACTGCTAGCCGATCCTTTCATCGGGCCAGCACATCGTGAAACGCAGCACCCTTATTCTTCTCATCCTTTGCGTCATGGCCGCCCTGCTGGCGCCAGTTGTGGTCTATCTCTTCGGCAGCGCGTTAATGGGCCCCTATGAGGGTCCCGGCGGTTTAGGAGGATTTGTCGGGCATGTCTACGGCCAAGCTCTAGCGGGTAAGACCAGCGCCATTGCCCTGATGCTCAGCCCGACTCTCGCGCTGCTGACCTGGTGGGGTCTGGCCGGGTATCTGCGACCTGGCCCGCCGGCATCGGTGACAAAAGAAGCTAAATAATTTCTTATTTTTCAGTAGGTCAGGTGGCTTTTTTTACTTTTTATGTCACATCTTTACATCGCTTCCCACCGCCTGGTTTATAGTGCCAGGGTGGGCTTAGGCTGCGACCAAGCTAGAACAATCAAATAAAAGCAGCCATCAATTAAGGCCAGTAATACCAACCGGTCGCGAACAAACCCACCCAAAACACGGTCAATACCGGGTAACGCCAAGGTCGCTGTCGCAGACTGCCCACGAAGGCACCGCCCGCGACCAGCGATAGCAGCGCAAAAACAGCCGCGCTACGCAGCAATAACGGCAGCTCATTGGCCACACGAGGATAGTCCGACCTGAGGATCACGAAAATTAGCGCAACAACAGCCAGCCCGAAGGCTATTGCCGCCAGGCTGCCTAGAAAAATGCCTAGAATTACCGTGAATGGACGCATGAATGCTGGGTCATTGAATGGATTAGACCGGTGTCTATGAAAACTGCCTGGTATTCTTGAATAATGGCCGTGCCGCACGGAGCGCTGCCGCGACTGAGCGAGACAGAAAACGGAATGACAAAAACACGACGATCCGACAATGGCTTCGGGCCAAAGCACTTCTTAACAAGCTGGGTTCTTGCCTTAACACTCGCCCTGCCTAATTATTCTGGCGCTGATGACGCCAGCGTCGCGCCCACTATTCTCGATTCAAACGCCCGGCATCGCCAGGTATCGCGTATGGTAACTCGCTTCGTTGAACGTGCCCACTATGCTCGAGCCCGGGTCGATGACGATCTATCCAGCGAGATCCTGGACAACTACCTAGATTCCTTAGATCCGGGCAAGCACTATTTCTTATCCTCGGATATCGAGTACTTCTCGCGCTACGGTTCTGGGCTGGATGATGTGCTGCGTTCCGGCGAACTGGATCCCGTGTTTGACGTCTTTCGCTTATACCGATTACGCGCGCAGCAAAATCTAAGCCACGCCATTGGCTTACTCGACACAGAGCCCGACTTTACGCAAGACGAAATTTACTACTTCGATCGCGACGATCTTCCCTGGCTGGATATGCCAGCCGACATGCAGGACCTATGGCGACGGCGCGTCAAAAATGACGCCCTAAGCTTGATCATGGCAGATAAGAGCTGGGAAGAAGCGGCCACGATTCTGCGCAAACGATATCAACGAGTGCTGAACAGGATTAATGAGCTAGATAGCGATGAAGTGTTTGAAAACTTCATGAACGCCTTCGCGCATACCCTTGACCCGCATTCTAGTTACTTGTCGCCAAGACAGTCTGAAGAGTACCGAATTCAAATGAGTCTGTCCTACCAAGGCATCGGTGCTTCACTGAAACTAGACGAAGATCTGGTCACCGTACTCAATGTCATCCCGGGCGGTCCGGCCGCCATCGATGGCCGCATTAAGGCCGAAGACCGAATTACAGCGGTCGGTCAAGAAGATTCTAAAGAGATGGTTGATGTCGTGGGCTGGCAACTAGATGACGTGGTACAGCTCATTCGTGGCCCGAGTGGCACCGCCGTACGATTGCAAATCTTACCGGCCGATGGACTGGCGGGCGCTGATGAAATCATCGTTGACTTGACGCGCGACAAAATCAAACTTTCTGAACAAGCCGCTAGCGGTGAAGCCATTGAGGTGGACCGGAACGGCGAAACCATGCGCGTTGGCGTGATCAAAGTACCCAGCTTTTACCAAGACTTTGATGCGCGTAGCCGCGGTGACGAAAACTACGTCAGTACAACCCGTGATGTCGAGCGGATCATTGCCGAGCTGGAGGCAGCAGGCGTTGAAGGGCTAATTCTTGACCTGCGAGGCAACGGCGGCGGACACCTCTCTGAAGCCACGGCGTTGACGGGCTTGTTTATTGACAAAGGCCCGGTGGTACAACTCAAGGACATGAATGGCCGCATCGAGGTGCTGGATGATCCTATTCCTTCTGTCGCCTACGATGGCCCAATCGTCGTCATGGTAGATCGCTTTAGTGCCTCCGCATCAGAAATTTTTGCCGCCGCCATGCAAGACTATCAGCGCGGGATCGTGATCGGCCAACAAACGTTCGGTAAAGGTACGGTGCAAAACCTTTACCTACTAGACCAGTATGCACGGCGCGTTCCAGAAGACGGACTCGGACAACTGACGCTAACGATTGGCAAATACTACCGTGTTACCGGTGGCAGTACGCAGCACCGCGGCGTGCTGCCGGATATAGACCTACCATCTTCGGTGGACGTCAGCCGTGTCGGTGAAAGCAGTCGTGATCGTGCTCTGCCATGGGATCAGATCGATTCCACACGATTTCGACGTGCGGGCTTGCCGGCGAACAATCAAATTGATCTATTGAACCGCACTCAACAAGACCGCAGCTCTAGTGATCCGGATGTCCTTTATTTGCTATCTGATATTGCTGAACTAGAGCAAGCGCGTGCGCAGAAATATGTATCGCTAAATTTAGAAGCACGAATTGCCGAACGGGCAGCCCGGAAAGACAATCAACTAGCCCGAGAGAATCGACGGCGAATAGCCCGCGGCTTGGAACCCGTTAGCTCCATGGAAGACCTGAGCGAAGAAGACGAAATCGATGTGCTGCGCAGCCAAGCAGCCGAAGTTTTGGCTGATATTGTGATTCTGGCGGAACGTAAAGATACTTCGCTCGTCAGCCAGACCGCAGATAAATAGTTAATTCACCAAAACGGCGCACAGGTCCCAGTAGTCTTCGACCAGCACATTAACCGTATTGACGCCATCACCCCTCGGCTCACCACTGTTGTCAATGGTCAAGGGCATTAGGGTGCAGCAACCTGAATTTGGCACTGCATCTGTGTCCAAACGGTAGCTTACTTCGCGCGCAAGATACGCGGCGCGTCGGCGAATACAGTCGCGCAGGTCGCCGCGCGCCTCTAGGGTCTGCATATGTTCTGAGGCACGCTTACTCAGCTTCCAGCAATGACTGCGGCCCCCATAGCTAATGTCACGCAGCTGACGCTCGGCGGCCTCTCGGGCAAGCTCGGCAATGCCGTCCCGAGAAAAATGCAATAGCAACTCTTGGGCTAAAGCGATGACAGCGAGATTAATTTTTCGCTTTGCAGGTACAGAAAGGTCCTCTGGTCCCGGCGAAGTTTCAGCGGCGAGCATCGCACGCCGTTTTTGCAGCCCTTCTAATTGCTGATTTGCAGCAGCGATCGCTGCCTGGAGCGCGTCAATTTCAATCTTACGATTCGGACCACCAAAGTAATCGCGCAGCCAAGCGCTGGGACGACCGGCACCTAGATTCGCTAATCGCTCGCCGTGGGTGTGAACACGGCCCAGCAAAACGCTAATCTGTGCATCTAGGTCTGCCAGCGCACGATCATGACGCTCAGTAAATGCTTGCATACCGCGGCGGGCTTCGACTTCCTGCTGGTGATCAGATAAGTCGCTCGCCAGGCGTTCAAGCCGCCGGCGACAATGCCGCCATAGGTTCCTGGATTGATAGTATAGCGCGGCGTTTGCGGCTTGAACTGGGTCGCTAAGCAAGCCTTCCAGCCGTTGAATTTGTTGCTGGAGCCGAAGAATTTCTCCGTCTTGCCGCCGCAGGCGATCCTGGAAAGCTTCGCGCTCTGTTTGCTGACGGCTAAACTCTTTCTTTAACGCCGCCCGTTTCCAAAATAGGTCCAGCAACCGATCGTCGTCGGATTCTTTTTTGCGTCGTCTTTGTGGTTGCGAAGCAAGAGTTTCCATCAGCATTGGAGAGCGCGGGTACGGTGGGATCCGCAAAAATACCTGCTAGGAGTCTATTACACGGCGGTGGACAAAAGCTTGAAGCAATCGTCACTTTGCCGCGCCAGGGGCTAAGTCGGTTCCGCGGTCTCAGCCTCGCGCAGTGCGGCCGCTGGCTTAAACCGATGGCCCTGATCCAGCAAGTAGTCTAGCCACTTGCTCAGCATCATGTTTCGCGCCCAACGGCGGTCTAGTTCGCGACCGTAGTGGGCACGCAATTGCGCCAGCATGCCATGCTGATGGTGTCTCGCCCAGCCCATCACTTCCAACATTCGCGCATCAAGATAAAGACGCAAGCTCAAGTCGGGATCCGCACGCGCACTGTCCTCGTGAGGCAAGTAGTAGGTCAGTCGCAGAGCTCGCGTATACTTACTAGATTCACCCAGCGTAAGATACAAGGGAAAATCTGTTGGCGGTACAGATAGCTTGTCGCCGAGAATGATTGATGGCTCGCCGGCGAGTTGCGCAAACTTGATAAAATTCGCTTCATACAAGGCCATGAGTCCGCCAAAACTTCGCGGACTAGCGATGCATTCTGGAACGATATCGCTATCTGAAAACATGCCTCGAATATAGCACAGAGCTTTCGGTAGACCGCAAGTAGAATCGGTCACAAAAAACACAATTGCTAATACAATACTATGAGCACAAGTTTTACGATTAGACAGGTCTCATGCGCTCCATTTCAGGACCAAAGACCAGGAACGGCAGGCTTAAGAAAGAAGGTCCAAGTTTTTCAACAGGAGCACTACTTAGAGAGCTTTCTACAAGCAATCTTTGCAACCGTCGATTTTAAAGCAGGCGCGGTTCTGGTCACGGGCGGCGACGGCCGCTATTTGAACACCGAAGCAATACAAATCATCGCGCGCATGGCGGCCGCCCACGGCGTGCGCAAGCTCATTACGGGGCAACACGGACTGCTATCAACACCAGCCGCATCCTTGCTAATACGTCAGCGTGAAGCAAGCGGTGGCTTGTTATTGACGGCCAGTCACAATCCCGGCGGCCCCGATGGTGATTTTGGTATTAAATTTAACACCGCCACGGGCGGTCAAGCACCCGAGTCGCTAACCGAAGCAATTTATTCCGCTAGCAAGAATGTCCGCGAATACTCCATCGCAGATCTTCCGCCCATTGATCTCGGTCGACTGGGTACACAGACGCTGGGCGAATTTTCCATCGAAGTGCTAAACAGCACCCGCGGCTATGCGGACGTTATGGAATCACTCTTCGATTTTAACCGTATGGCAGATTGGCTAAAGGACAGCCATAGCGTGTGCTTTGATGCCTTGCATGCCATCACGGGGCCCTATGCCGACGAAATTTTGTGCCGCCGTTTAGGCGCCCCCGAATCGTCTGTATTGCATGCTTCACCGCAACCAGACTTTGGCGGCTTTCATCCGGATCCGAATCCCGTAGATGCCGCGCACCTCATTAGGCTTGCCAATAGTGAGACCTCCCCCGATCTAATCGCTGCCTCCGACGGCGACGGCGATCGCAATATGATTTGCGGGCCAGGCACCATGGTTTCGCCGGGCGACAGCGTCGCGGTGATGTTGGCCAATGCCCAGCAACTACCCGGCTATAAGGACGCGATCCCGGGTGTTGCTCGATCGATGCCAACGAGCCGGGCGCTAGATGTGGTCGCCGGTTCACTAGACATCCCATGCCACGTGACCCCCACCGGCTGGCGATATTTTTGCAATCTACTCGAGGATGGGCGGATTGGATTATGCGGCGAAGAAAGTTTTGGAACGGGTTCGGCGCACGCCAGAGAGAAAGATGGCCTGTGGGCCGTGCTGTATTGGCTAAACTTATTAGCTGTATTGGACCGACCCGTCGGCGAAATACTAAGACAACATTGGCAACGCTTTGGCAGGCACTACTACCAACGCCAAGATTACTTTATCGCGGCTAGCGAGCAGGCCCAGCAACTCGTCGAAAAACTGCGGACATCACTACCCCGCTTGGCCGGTAAAGCCATCGACAACACGCGCATCAGCGCTACCGACGATTTTCACTACCGCGATCCAGTGGATGGTAGCGAATCGACCCATCAAGGCATGTCAATTTCCTTCGAGGACCATTCGCGTGTGGTCTACCGTCTGTCAGGCACGGGTACCGCCGGCGCCACATTGCGCGTTTATCTTGAACGTTTCGCGGACCCGCAGTCGCGCCACGACCTGGCAGTGCGCGACGCCCTCTCGCCGCTTGCACAGCGTGCCGCCGAACTCGCCAATATTCGAGAGCATACGGGGCTGAGCAACCCCACTGCGACGATATAGCCGCGATCTAGCACCGCGTGGCAAAAACACTGAGTTGAGACGGCCTAGGCTAGCCAGTCAACGGCCCAAGACGCCCCCCCAAGCAAACGCATTGCCATTGGGACCTTGCGACATATCAATAAATGGCACATCGCCAAGCTACTGCCGTAAAATTGATGCTGACCCAGTAGAGGTGATCGGGGCGATGCTGCGCAAGCTTTGACCTTACGGATTACCGGCGCAGGCTGGCGCGCCTAGGGCCGAACACGGCGTTCGATCCCCGTACTGTTGAGAATCGTGCTGGCAATCTCCTCGATTGAAGATTGGCTCGTATCCACATACGGGATTTGCAAACGTCGAAACAGTGCCTCGGCGGCTCGCAACTCGAAACGCACTTGCTGCATACTAGCGTAACGGCCCATGGGCCGACGTTCCTTGCGAATCTCGCGCAGGCGCTCGGCGGAGATAGTCAAGCCGAACAGTTTTTGCCGATGCGGAACGAGGCTGTCCGGCAGCCGCCCCGTTTCCAGTTCCTCTTCAGCCAGCGGAAAGTTGGCCGCATAGACGCCATAGGTTAAGGCCAAATACAGGCAGGTTGGTGTCTTGCCTGAGCGCGACACGCCGATCAAGATAATATCCGCTTTGTCGTAGTCGGTGGTTCGGCCACCGTCATCATAATTTAGCGCGTAATTAGTCGCTTCCATACGCTGGTCATAGGCGGTGACATCCGCCATGCCATGAGCGCGCCCCACGGTATGCGACGACTCCACCTGCAATTCCTGTTCAAGGGGACCCAGATAAGTCTCAAAAAAATCCAAGAACAAACCTTCCACCTGTTTGAAAGGCGCGCGTAACTCATCCTGAACCAGCGTACCAAAGACAATGGGCCGGGCAGCTTGCTCCCGCCCCACCGCGTTAATCCGTTTAACGGCGGCATTTGCCTTGTCAAGGGAATCCACAAATGGCAGAGTAATTTGCTGAAAGCCCTGCTGGTCAAACTGAGTAAGCAAGCTTAAACCGAGGGTTTCCGCTGTCACGCCCGTCTGATCGGATACGAAAAAGATGGTGCGTCGAGTCATCGACTAAATCGTTGGTTTTTATGGGCGAAGCACGATTGTGCATGACTGCCCGCTTAACACAAGGGAAATTAGCTTGCCGACCTACGTACGTCCCCTCGATCAGCTTGGCCTCGGCGATCTTGAAACGGTGGGGGGCAAGAATGCCTCCCTGGGTGAAATGATCACGCAGCTCGCTGACCTGGGCGTTCGCGTACCGGGCGGGTTTGCTACCACGGCCCAGGCTTATCGCGATTTCCTCAAGCAGGATGACCTCGGCGAACGGATCGCGGCGGAGCTCGAGTCCCTGGATGTCAACGACATCAACACCCTGGTACAAACCGGTTCGCGAATTCGTCAGTGGATCGAATCCGCAGTCCTACCCGCCGCCCTGGAGCAGCAAATTTCCGCAGCCTGGAATGACATGGCCGCGGGCAAAGCCGAGGATTTAACCCTGGCTGTGCGTTCCTCCGCCACCGCGGAAGACTTACCGGATGCCTCCTTCGCCGGCCAGCAAGAAACTTTTCTCAATGTCCGGGGCCTGGAAGATTTATTGGTTGCCGTCCGCCGCGTCTACGCCTCCTTGTACACGGATCGCGCCATTGCTTATCGGGTACATCAAGGCTTCGATCACGCAGAAGTGGCGCTGTCAGTGGGCGTACAAAAAATGGTACGCAGTGATTTAGCCGCCAGCGGTGTCATGTTCACGCTGGACACGGAAACGGGCTTCCCCGATGTGGTCTTTATTACCTCTGCCTATGGATTGGGCGAGACGGTTGTACAAGGTGCGGTTAATCCGGATGAATTCTATGTCTACAAACCGGCTCTGCGAGCGGGTCGGCCTGCATTGCTGCGCAAGAAATTGGGTGGCAAAGCCATCAAAATGGTCTATGCCGACAACGATAGCGACACCACCGTGCAAACGGTTGATGTGGATGAAGCTGATTGCTTGCAATATTCTCTTAACGATGCCGATATCGAAGCCCTGGCGCAGTATGCGCTGATCGTCGAAGAACACTACGGCCGGCCGATGGACATTGAATGGGGCAAGGACGGTAAAGACGGACTCATCTATCTGCTGCAAGCTCGCCCCGAAACGGTGCAAAGCCGTAGCAAAGGCTTCATCGAACGGTTTACGCTAAAGAACCGCTCACGCGTCATTACCCGTGGCCGCAGCATCGGTCAACGCATAGGGGCCGGTTGCGCCAAACTCATCGCCAAACCCGAGGAAATGGATCGCGTGCAATCCGGCGATGTACTGGTTGCGGATATGACCGATCCAGACTGGGAACCGGTGATGAAGCGTGCGGCGGCCATCGTGACCAATCGGGGCGGCCGCACCTGCCACGCCGCAATTATCGCCCGGGAATTAGGTATTCCCGCTGTGGTGGGCTGCGGCGACGCGACGACGGCGATCGATGACGGGGCCCAAATTACGGTGTCATGCGCCGAAGGTGACGAAGGTTTCGTATATGCCGATTTACTCGACTTTCAGGAACAACGCATCGAATTGGACCGGCTGCCGGACTTGCCCGTCAAGATCATGATGAATGTCGGCAATCCCGACCGCGCTTTCGATTTTAGCGCCATCCCCAATCATGGCGTAGGCTTAGCGCGGCTTGAGTTTATCGTCAATCGGATGATCGGCATTCATCCGAAGGCGCTACTGGAGTTCGATCAGCTCACTGCCGATTTGCGCGCCGAGATTTCCGAACACACCGCCGGCTATCCGGATCCCATCGAGTTCTTCGTGAGTAAGCTCACTGAAGGCATCGCCAATATCGCTGGCGCATTCAACCCGAAACCCGTGATCGTGCGTTTGTCCGACTTTAAATCCAACGAATATGCGAATTTGTTGGGCGGTCAAAGCTACGAACCCCATGAAGAAAACCCCATGCTGGGATTCCGCGGCGCATCGCGTTATCTATCCGATAGTTTCCGGCCTTGTTTCGAACTGGAATGCCGTGCGCTAAAACGGGTTCGTGAAGAGATGGGTTTGGAAAACGTCCAGGTCATGGTGCCCTTTGTGCGCACCCTCGCTGAGGCCAAGGACGTCGTCGAGCTGCTAGCCGAAAATGGTTTAAGGCGTGGCCAGGCCGACCTCAAACTGATCATGATGTGTGAATTACCCACGAATGCCCTGCTAGCCAATGAGTACTTGGCGTACTTCGACGGCATGTCCATCGGCTCAAACGATATGACGCAGCTCACCCTCGGCCTGGACCGCGACTCCGGAATTATTGCTGAGAGCTTTGATGAACGCGATCCGGCCGTCCGGGCCTTGCTCAAGATGGCCATCGACGCGTGCAAGCAGCAAGGCAAGTACATCGGCATTTGCGGCCAAGGCCCATCAGATCACCCTGATCTGGCTCGCTGGTTGCTGGATCAGAAAATCGACAGTCTCTCCCTGAATCCAGATAGCGTGTTGGAGACCTGGCTGTTCCTGGCCGGTGAAACCGTATAGCAACAGGCCACGGACGCTAGGGCGATGTCTGCGGCGTGTAGACCATCAGCCAGCGCATCGAACGACCTCCGCAGCGCAGGCGACCCGCCCATGCGCCAGGCTCAAAAGTCACTCCAGCTGGATTTCCGCTTCCAACGGATACGCGGCAAGATGAGTCCCAGCGCAATGCCAATAGCCAACACCGCGGCACCGACGATAAACCACTCCCGATTGGCGCGTCCTGATAAGCGTTGATTTTCGGCGCGCATTTCCTGCAGCAACTGCTCAGTCTCGGCTAATCGTTGGCTGAGCTGTTTATTTTGCGCGTCCACTTGAATCACATTGGCCGATAACTGGCGGACTTGCGTGAGCTCCTGCTGCAAATTGCCGCCAGATTTTTCTAGCTCAGCAATCCGTTGCGTCAGCGCCGTGTTCTTGGCGGCCAGCTCGCGGCTTGCTTCCGTCAGCTCGCGGCGTTTGGCATCGTTCGCCTGGAATCGCTTCTGTAGATCGGGCATCGTCACACGCGCTGGCGGTGCGGACAGCAAATAGCGCGTCAAAACCCAGCCTTCAGCACCGCCGCCGGTCCTCACCCGGGTATAGCCCGCTTCGCGGTCTGCTTCCAACATTTCAACGCGCGTGCCGCTGCTGAGCATGCGCACGATATTCTGTTTGGTGCTCTTGCCGTTGCGCATGGTCACTTCAAATTCATCAGTGATCCAGCGGCTGTTGTCCTGGCCTGGAGCATTTGATGCTGCAGCAAGCAGCAGTGTGAAAAAAACCAAAGTTCGCATACCGGCAGGCATAGTTAGCACGCTCATCGGCAGAGCACCCATGGACAGCAACCGTCTAACCCTAGATACGGTGCTAAACTTTAACACAATCATTTCAAAAGACCGCCATGGGCCCTGAAAAGCCTGGTATTTTTCTGACTGGAGTAGCTGCAATGACATTTGGGTACTGGTGTGTATTGCTAGCAGCATTTCTGCCCTTGGTATGGGTAGGTGCTGCAAAAACTGGCCGAGCGGGTTACGACAACGACCGGCCGCGCCCCTTTTTGGAAGGACTGGACGGCTGGCCCCAGCGCGCCAACTGGGCGCAGAAAAATGCCCTAGAGGCTTTTCCGCCGTTTGCCGCCGCGATCATTATCGCGCATTTACTCGGCAATGATCAGACTACTATTGACGGTTTGGCCGGCGTATTTATCTTCAGCCGCGTTGCGCATGGCATTTTCTATATAAGCAATCTAGCAACGCCACGGACACTGGCCTGGTTGGTGGGTTTTGGCTGCGTGTTTGCCTTGTTCATCACCAGCGCATAAACCTTTGCTGGATTAGCAGGACGTAATACGCAGCAAATGCTCGCGATAGTGCTGCAATTCCGCAATGGAATCACGAATGTCCGCCAGGGCCAGATGCGTCGAACTCTTGCTCACCCCAGCCAAGATTGTCGGCGCCCACATGCCGGCCAAGATTTTCAGGCTACTGACATCCAAATTACGATAGTGAAAAAAGGCTTCAAGCTCTGGCATTTCACGCGCCATAAAACGCCGATCCTGGCAAATGCTGTTACCGCACATGGGTGATTGATTGGCGACAACATGCTCCCGCAAAAACGTCAGCGTGCGTCGTTCAGCTTCCGCGCAGCTAATGTTGCTGCTGCGAACCCGTTCCGTTAAACCTGAGCGGCCATGCTGACGGGTATTCCACTCGTCCATCCGCGCCAATCGAGAATCAGCTTGATGAATGACCAAGGATGGACCCTCGGCCACGATCTCCAACTCGTAGTCCGTGACAATGGTTGCAATCTCTATAATGCTATCGGTTTGCGAATCCAAACCTGTCATCTCAAGATCAATCCAAATCAGTCGATTGGATGCTGCTGTCATTTCCTAGAGTTCCACCATCAATATAGACTGTGATTCTAGCAAAGACCCAACAGGCTAACCGGTGGCAACCCATGACGGGAGATGAAAAACAGGATATGGCGACGGTGGTGGCTGCACATGGCCGGCGGGGCCAAATCGAAGCCAGTGATGGCCGCCGCTACCCCTATGTTGTAAAAGGACGAAACTTGCGCATCGTCTGCGGCGACCGTGTTCGTTGGGAGGCCAATGCAGCCGGCGAAGGCGCAGTGATTACGGCAATTGCCGAGCGTAACAATCAACTATCGCGCGCGCCCAGCGATGCTAGATCACCAGAAATCTTGGCCGCCAATATCAGTTTGTTGGCCATTGTGGTTGCACCGCAACCGGAGGTCGATTGGCTCATTGTCGATCGCTATTTATGCGCCGCTGAGGAAATGGACTGCGCGGCGATACTGATAGCCAACAAACTAGACCTCGAGCATGAAAAATTACTCAAAAAAGCCGGTGAGTACAGCGCCATCGGCTATTCCTGTTTAGGCATCTCCACCCAGTCCGGCCGCGGGCTCGATGAATTGACCACAAGCTTGGTGCCGCACACAACGATACTGGTGGGTCAATCGGGCGTGGGCAAATCGTCGATAATCAACAGTTTGGTGGCCGACGCCGACGTTGCCGTTGGTGGACTATCGCAAGCTTCGGCCGAAGGTAAACATACAACGACGGCATCCCTAATGTATGAGCTGCCCGGTGGCGGCCGGCTAATCGATACACCCGGCGTGCGGGATTTCATTCCCGCACTTGAAGATGCGCGGGCGGTGGCTATGGGGTTTCGCGAAATTCGTAGGGCTAGCGAAAAATGTCGCTTCCACAACTGCCAACACTTGCGCGAACCCAATTGCGCCGTGAAATCGAATGTAAAAACTGGCGCAATACTGCCGCACCGCTATGCCAGCTACAAGCGGCTACTGCACAATGTCTTAGCTCGCCTCGAAGGCTAGCCGGCTATTCGCTTGCAATATGGGTGCGAGATTCGATGGCGCGAAACAATGTATTGCTGTCCACGAATTCTAATTCGCCGCCCATGGGCACACCATGTGCAATACGCGTTGCCTTTGCGCCATGCTTAACAGCTAGACTGCCCAAAAAAGCAGCCGTTGCTTCGCCTTCTACCGTCGCGCTAGTGGCTAAAACGACTTCTCGCACCGGCGCATCGTCATCAGCCAACCAGGTCTCCAGCCGCGCCACGCCCAATTCGTCGGGGCCGATGCCGTCCAAGGGCGACAACCGGCCCATCAATACAAAATAAACACCCCGATAGGCACCACTGTCTTCTACGGCCACCACATCAGCCGGCGACTCGACCACGCAAATCAAGCCATGGTCACGTCGCGGATCCGCGCAAATCGGGCAGAGTTCCGATTCCGCCAACATGCGACAGCGGGTACATTCGCCCACGTGCGCGAGGGCGGCCTGTAGCGCATCAACGACGGACTGCGCCCCGTCTCGATCTTTTTCTAACAAATGGAACGCCATGCGCTGCGCAGACTTAGGGCCGACCCCCGGGAGACAACGTAAGGCCGATAGCAGTATTCTTAAACGCGGAGTAAAACTCACGGTTGATCAAAAAGGTAACTGCATGCCGCCCGGCAGGCCCATGCCGCCGGCAAGCCCGGACATTTTTTCCTGCACCGTGCTTTCCACCTTGCGCAAAGCGTCATTGAATGCCGCGATTAACACATCTTCTAGCATGTCACGATCTTCACCCAGCAGTGCCGGATCAATGCTAATGCCCCGCACATCATGGCTACAGCTCATGGTGAGCTTGACCAATCCCGCGCCCGCCTCGCCGACAACCTCTAAACTACCCAGCTCTGCTTTGGCCTTTTGCATTTCCGATTGCATTTTTTGTGCCTGCTTCATCAGCTGGCCGAGGTCTGCTTTCATCTGTTTTTCCTATCGCTTAAGTTAAGGCTATCCGCAACGGCGGAATCATCAAAAATGTGTTTGGCGCTAGCCTTCGCCGCTTGGGCGCACCGACTCGGGAACAACCTCGCCACCGAACAGATCAGCCAATTCCTGCACACCCGGATCCTCGGCAATTTTTTTCCTTGCCAGCTCTTCGCTATGCTCACGCTTTTGATCCGCGCGCTGGGCAACCGTATCTGCGACTTCTTCCGCTACGGTAAATGTTAACTTGATAGCGGTACCCAAATACTCCTGCACCACTTGAGTCAATCTGCTGCGCAGTTTTTCCGTCACCAGATGTTGGTTTTGGGATTCCACGCGTAACCGCAGCTCGAAGGGCGTACCCTCAGCCAACGCGGCGTTTTCCGCGAGTTGCCGGGCAGCACCCCGCACGGGTAGCGCCTCGACCAATTGCGGCCAGTCCTCCGGTTGCGTCGGCACTGATCGTTCGCGGCCCGCCTGCGCCCTGGCCTTTGGCCCTGAACCAGTCGTTCGCGCTGTCGCGGGTTTGGCTTGGGCCGTTGTGCTGGGGGGGGATTTAGCAGACGTAGTTTTTACTCTGCGCTTAGTGAGCTTATTCAATGAGGTCTTGGGAGAAGCTTGCGTTTCGGCTTCTGTGGATACATCCGCCCGAAATGCCAACATGCGCAATAAGCTCATCTCGAAACCCAGGCGAGGATCCGGCGCCAGACCCAAATCGCGGCGACTGGTAATAGCGATCTGATAATAAAGCTGGGTTTGCGCGGGCTCTAAGCTGCCGGCAATTCGCTCCAGGTCGCGCCTATGTTCTTCGTCTTCCAGCGCGTCGGGACCTGCCAGCTGCACCAGCGCCACCCGTTGCAAGAGCGTGGCCAATTCATCAAGTAAGCGCTCATAGTCCGGCACGTCATCGTCGAGCTCTCGAACTCGTGCGAGCAATGCTTCAACGTCACCCTCGACCAGCGCGTCCAGCACCGCAATAACCCGGTGCCGATCCATACTGCCAAGCATGACCGCAACTTCTGCATCCTCAAGCTTGCCATCACCGAAGGCCAGCGCCTGGTCTAACAGGCTGAGCGCATCGCGCATACTGCCCGATGCGGCGCGCGCGATACGCGTCAACGCCGCTGGCGCAAAAGTGACATCCTCGGCCACCATGATCTGCGTCATACGCGCGTCTATTTCACTAATCGACAAACGCTTCAGGTTGAATTGCAGACAGCGCGACAACACGGTAATCGGCAGCTTTTGCGGATCCGTGGTCGCGAACAGGAACTTCACATGGGGCGGCGGTTCCTCCAGCGTTTTCAGCAAGGCGTTGAAGGACTGTTTCGACAACATGTGCACCTCATCGATCAGATACACCTTGTAGCGACCACTGGAGGGCGTGTATTGCACGTTTTCTAGTAAGTCGCGAGTGTCATCGACACCCGTTCGAGATGCGGCATCGACTTCAATCAGATCGACGAATCGTCCTTCGTTCAAGGCGACACAGGCATCACAGACACCACAGGGCTCCACGGCCACGCCCTCGCGGCAATTCAGGGCTTTGGCCAATATTCTCGCCAAGGTGGTTTTGCCAACACCGCGCGTGCCGGCAAACAAGTACGCGTGATGCACGCGGTCCGCGCTCAAGGCATTGGTTAGGGCACGCACCACATGGGATTGTCCGACCACATCGTCAAAGGTTTTCGGTCGCCACTTGCGGGCGAGGACAAGGTAACTCATGCGGTGCTCGGCATTATTATTATCATTGATAACTTTAGGGCTATAGTGCCCGATGTTGTGGGCCGCGAATAGCGGAAATCGTGCTTGCTTGGGCGGCCCGTGCCAGCCAAAGCTAGGAATCGGGCAAAAACATTGCCGCGATCCGGCAGCGGTCAGTGGAATCCGCGCCAGCCACACCTCGGCGCCCAGCATCGCCGCTACCGCTGCTCCCTTCCGGACCTGACGGGGTTCACGGTTAGCCACCGCGAGGGGACCAGCGCGGACCCCGGGAAAGGGTATGCGGTGACGAGGGCCAGGGCAAGCACGGGCTCAGGCCATGTTGCGGGACCCCCGGCAGCGGTGAATAATGACACTGCTAAAGCAGCACGAGGCGAAATCACTGCGATGAACTGGATCCAATCCCTCGGAGTCGCCCTATTGCTGATGCTGACGGCCTGCAGCCCAGCAACCGAGATAACGCGCAATTGGCACGACGACGCACCGCGCGTCTCCTTGAGTCCGTTAATGGTGGTGGGCATAGACCGGGACCCGCAAACACGCAAGGAAACCGAGGCACTAATGGCCGGTGAATTGGCCCGGACCGGCAATTCAACCCTGCGGAGCCTCGCCTATCTTTCCAGCGACGAGGCCTTAACACTGCCCACGCTGCTGGCGGCTGCGAACCAGGCCGATGCGAGAGCCCTAATCGTCATCCGGCTCATTACCCAGAAAGTTCAATTAACTGAAATTCCAGGACGAACGGGTGTAAAAGCCAAGCGTGAACAAGAAAACCTGGCCGACTTATTCCGTTATGACTACGAAGAGTATGAAGAACCCCCCTATCTGACGGCCGAAAGTACGCTGGCGCTAGCTACCGACTTCATCCGCGTCGCCGACGGTCAACGACTCTACAGCATCGATTCCGTCACCCGAGATAAGACCACCTTGCGGGAAATCCTGCTGGCAGCCAGCCAAGCCATCGCGAAGCAGATGCGCAAAGATGGACTGGTGCTTTAGTCGCCACACTCGCCAATCAAACGAGAAAGTCCCGCGCCGCCCCAATCTTCTCTGCAGCGCTACTAGCCGCGCTGGGTGGCACCGCCATGCCTCTTACCACCGCAGGTCTAGCAGCAATCGTTTGTTGCCAGCGCTGAAGATGCGCCAGCCCCTGCAGCTCTACGCCGGACCATTCATGGGCCGAAACCCAGGGAAAGCAGGCGATATCGGCAATGGAATAATCGCCAGCTAGAAATTCCTGCACTCGCAAACGCGCGTCCATCACCTCGTATAGCCGCCGCAGCTCGCGTTGGTAGCGTTCTATGGCATAGGGAATCCGCTCGGGCGCATAGCGATTGAAAACGTTTGCTTGACCCTGCATGGGTCCGAGGCCACCCATTTGAAACATCAACCACTGCAGGACCACGGAACGTTGTGACCTATCGCCGCCGAAAAATTGCTGCGACAACTCCGCCAAATACACAAGGATCGCACCCGACTCGAACACGGCAAAGTCCTCATTGGCGTGATCGACAATAGCCGGGATACGGCCATTGGGATTAATGGCCAGAAACCAATCTTCCTTTTGTTCTTGGGAGCCTAAATCGAGCGCGTGGACACGATATTGCAAACCCATTTCTTCCAGGGCAATGGAAACTTTATGGCCATTGGGCGTTGGCGCGGTGTACAGGGTCAGCATGCCGACCATTATATGCTTTACCGGCGGCGTTACGGCACTAAGCCGACAAACTCAACTCCACCGAATTCCGGTTGGTGAATGCATCGAAATCAACATTTGGAAGCAAAGCTGCCAGGCTATTCGTGCCGACACGACCCACCCGCATGAACGATAACGACAACAGTGACCAGCCCAATCTAAACGGCAGCAACGACATTCACTGCTCGTTTAGAAAACCGGCTGACAGGACTCAAACTCGATTCGTTGATAGACCCACCAAGCATAGCTTCGCCATGCAGCAAATCATTCCTGCGCCATTTTCGCCTCGGCTGAAGCAATGACTCGGTCCAGGCGTTCGAGTTTTGTCTGCAGATTTTCTCGCTCTTTTTGTGCCGCCTCAAGATCCTCGGCGTTATCCGGATTCATTTCCTCAATCACGGTTTCACACTGCTCAATCTTTTTTCGCAGTTCATCGCGGGATGTTCTGAGATTCGCCACGGACTCAGCCTTCTGCGCCTTATCAAAGACCAAGTCTTCCGGTGCGGGCCCATCGTCGGGCTCCGGTTCATCGACTGCACGAAAATCAAGCGGCGGAATCGCGCGCTTACCGTCTTGCTGGGCGCGAGTGTTCATATACGTCGGCGATACGATCTCAACACCACCAGCATGCAATTCGTCCAGCACCGCCGCACGCAAAGCTCGGCGGGTGGAAATAACGCGTTCCACGTCTTCAGCTAAGCCACCCAAGCGATAAAGAACCGAAAAGTCTCCCAGTTCACGAATTTGCACAAAGGGGTTTTTTAGCCCGGCCTTGGTCGCCGCGGCCTCGAGTAATTCCTCAACTTTTCTACGCGACACGTCATAGCCGAGGGACACCTCGACGGACAGTATGGTGCCCGAGCTACGCAGGACCGTCACGGGATTCGTCGCAAGGAACAAGTTAGGCAAAGTCGTGAGGTCACGATCCTCCGTCTGAATTTCTGTGTGAATCAGATCCATCTCGGATACTCGGCCCGAGTGTTCACCCACATGAATAAAGCTACCTGGCCGAATGTTCTTCAGCGTCTTCAGCATGAAGCCGGCCACCACATTGCCAACGATGGTTGTGGACGACAAAGCAATGGTGGCACTCACCAATATGCCGAGCAGACTGAGCAGTTGGCCGCGAATGGTATCGTTGATGGGAATGATGACAATGGCAAAAACTAAGCCGATGAGGCTAATGGCGATCATCATGAGCTGACGCTGGTACTGCCGCGCCGGGTCATTTTCAAAATGCTTCACCAGGCGCTTATTGATCTGAACCAAGGCCAGGCCCAACAACGCGAATACGGCTCCCGAACTGATAAACGCGAGGATGATGGCAAATAAATCGCTCATAAATTAAACCTGGTCAATGAAAGAAAGATCGACGGCAAAACCTAGACTTGATGCAACGAAACAAGTGTTCATTGTATCCATGGCGGTATCCGGCTCAGTTCGTCCTGAGAGTACCCGGACCAGAGCATTTGTTGCCGCAAGAAACTCTTGGGCAAGCTGATATCCACATCCACCGGTTGCCCAGCTTGCATTACCAGTCGCAATCTCGGAAAAACGTAGGCCGCGTCGCTAGGAATCTTCAAGGACTCTTTGCGCGCGCGCATCTCGTTGGCCAGCGCCTGGTCATAGTGTTTCGCGCCATACTTTTTCTCTAGCGCCTGAATCGCAGCCAAGTCACCTTCGGATTTAATCCGCTGCAGTTCCGCCAATAACTCCGCCACAGCTTCGCGCATGGCCGGAATTTTTGCATCCGGCACGACGTAGTAGGTCTTTTTATCCTTACCGTCCTTGATCGTGCGCACGTCGATGAGCTGCGACTTTTGCATGAAATAGTTGATCGCGAAATTACGGCCGATTTGGTGAGTCTCCTCAATGGCGGGCGCCCCTTCAGGCAGTTCGGCTAGGCCCCAAGGCTGTAGGGCCACATAGCTTTTGTATAAGGCGGTTGCCGCCTCTTCACTCCAATCATCCGGTCGGATCTGCATGGTTTGCGGATCCCAGGCATGGTGCAGGGCCAGCAAATCGGCGCGCTCTTCTTCAATCCAGGAGTAGTAGCCGGGCAGATAGTCGCGGGGATCACCGTCCAGAGATTCGCTGACCTGCCCCGATGCGTGGCCTAAGGCCTCATGAAAGCCAACCAGAATCTCGGCACCTGCCGCACTGTGTTTGCGCAGGAGTTCTCTGTCCGCGGGCCATACCGCTTCATTAATCGTTCGGTCTCCGAACACGGTTTTGCTCGCACGACGCGCATTCCATAACAGGATGTTCTTGCTGCCGTGCTGTTGGCGCACGGCGGACTCATTGGGCAGGTTGATACCACTCCAGCTAATGGGTCCACCATCACCGGTTTCTATGAGGACTTCCACCATATTCGCAATGGGCTTTACGCCGACGCGCTTGTATTCGTCCTTAAATGGCGCCCTACTCTCGTAATAGTCAGCTTTGGCCGCAACTTGACGCAACCATGCGGAGGTATTTTCGTTCACGAAAAATACAATGCCCTCCCAAGATCCGCGTTTTTCAAGGGGATCGCGATAATTTTCAATGAATCCGTTGATGGTATCGACGGTGGGCTCCTTGTAAGCCAACCAAGCGATGTTGTAGCGGCTGAAATCGGCGTTGTCACCGGTCCGATAGAACTCAATAAGCTGGCCCAGCGCCGCCGCGTTTGCGGTGGTGGCATACACCTGGGCTGCTTCGAGATGATTCACCACCGCTTGCAGTCGACCGGCATACAAACCCCTGGGAATAACCCGCTTGGCGTCACCAATGCGCCACACAAGCTCCCGCAACTCGCCGTTGCGCTTCTCGATATTGGAATTTAGCGGATACAGCTCGACGAAATCTTCCAGATCCGCCAATCGCAAACCGTCGGCATAAAACGTGACGGTACTGCCGCTGAGCAAATCCTCACCGGGCCCAGGGCTGCGCGTGGTGGAGAATCGGTCAAAATCAGGATCGAATATCGGCTGCTGCAATTCCGCCAAGTGCTCATCTAGGTTCAGGTCTTTGTCCAATTTGAAATCCGCGCCATTTTTCTCGGCCTGCTTTGCCGCGGAAACTAACGCGGGAAAATCAAGCGGTGCCGGCGGCAGCATCTTGGTGTAACTGCGCGCGCCGTGGATACCGGTATGGATAAACTGTTGCTTGAGATAGCTGGCCACGGCGGCCAAGATTTCCGTTTCGATATCCGCCGAATGCAGCAATATCTGCTCACACAAATACCGAATGGAGAGATTGTGCTTATAGACTTGGGCGAATTGAATATCACGTCCCGCGACAGCCGCTTGATAAAGATGGTAGGCCAGTAGCTTGTCGTCTAGCGATAAGTCCTGGAAGCCATCCACCGGCAAGGAGATGACCGCAACATCCTCGACGGTTTCTAGCAATCCATGTCCGCCGGTATCATCGGCCGCAAACGATATAGCCCAAGCGATTACAACGCAGGCGGCCATCGCAATGCGGGGGGCCATCGATTTTTTAGATTGACTCATTGCACGCCCTACTCTGCGGCCCCGCGAACCGCGCAGGGCGCTGTGCCGCCCGGGCCAAGCCTCGCGCCGCGCATTGCGCGACGCCCATATCCACAAGGCTACACCGGAGCCGAAACCAGCTCAAACGAACAAGAACGCCGATTTCGTACCAGCGAGAATTCAAATTATACTGGCCACACAAGCTCACTCAAAAAACAACCAGGAAAAAACATGCATAACTCACGCTTCAACGACGACGAACTATTCTTGCTCATGAACGTGCCGTCGATGATCGGCACATACGTGGCCAGTTCCGAGGGCAGCGGCATCATCGGCACGGTGAAAGAAGCCATGAGCAATGCCAAAACCGTACTCGGTGCTGTCAAAGCCTATCCGGAAAACGACATCATTCAAGCAGTTTTACCCTCCATGGAAGATCGCAAAGAAGCCATGGAGCACGCGAAAGCGTTTAGAGAGAAAGCTGTGGCTAGAATGAAAGAAAAAGACATCGACAGCAAAGAGAAACTTAAGGAATTGCTCATTGCCGATTGCCATGCCGTCAATCAGCTGCTCAAGGACAAGGCCACGGACGCAGAAGCCGCCGAGTACAAAGCGTGGGCTATGTCTGTGGCAGAAAACGTGGCCAAATCGGCAAAGGAAGGCGGATTCCTAGGTTTTGGCGGACAACAAATCAGCCCCGGAGAAGTTGCCGCGGTGAATAGCATCGCAGCCGCGTTGGACACCAGCAGTCCTTTGGCGTGAATTGATGTGGAACAATCTCCCGTGGCCTCTCGAACTGATGCAGAGCCGCGGTTGCAGCCACTGATTCGATGTGTTCTAAGTGCTGCGCCACGAACCAGCAACAGCGGTTTTGTGTCGCGCTAGACAACCGCGCTCTTGGGATGGAGACCATTGCGACTGAACTTTCTAGCCTTGTTGACAGAAGCACGAAGACTTAGATCGACTGGTGCTGCCGTTGGGTGGTCATACTGGGGGAATTTACGCCTAAAGCAGGCACCATTCCGAGCGCTTGAACTTTGCAACCAAACCTGCGCCAAAACCGCATAGAGCTTCTTCTTCAACCAAAGACCGTGGATTTTTCGAATGCTGCTAAATAGACCTCGCGCCCAGGACATCATGCAACGGGAAAACCTGGATGCCTTGGTGGCCGTATCGCCCATCAACAGCTACTACCTGTCGGACTACTGGGGCATGTTCAACACTCCGGACGGCTATGAGGCTGCCTACATCGCCCTACTCCCCGCCGGCGACAGGCCGGCTGGCCTGGTTATTCCGGCCTTAGAGCTGCGCCGTTTGAAATCAACCCAGGGCACCTGGATGCCCGGTATTTACGGCTACTCCGATCCGGATCCAAGCCACGAATACGACGACGGCACCGCCAAAGGCGTGGATTATGTGGGCTGGCCGATTCAGCCGGAGGCTCGACTGAAGCCGCGCGAACAAGCCTGGGTCAACATCGTGCAAGACCTGGGTCACAGCATGTCCGCCAATGCCTTTTGGGCGCTTGCCCGCGCGATAAAGGCAGCGGGCCTGCAACGCGGCAGTTTGGCCACCGACGACCCGCGCTTGGCCGACTGGCTTAGCGCTTGCGGTATGAACGCAGTCAAATGCCGTTATCAACCCCAGCTGTTTAATGAGATCCGGCTGGTGAAAACCAGTAACGAGCTGGCGCTGCTCAGCCAAGCCGCCCTCGCCAATGAAGCCTCCCTTTTGGATGCCACGGCAGCCTTGCGCGCAGGTGCTAGCTGGCAAGAAATCGAGGGCGCTTATCTTGCCGCCATGGCAAAACGCGGTGGTCGCGGCGTATATCTCACCTGCGGCGTCGGTGAATTACCGTCCGGAGAAATTGTGCCGGGCGAGCCCGTCATGTTTGACGCGCTCGGCCAAGTGGCACGTTACCACGGCGACTTTGGCCGTTGCGCCGTGCTAGGCGAACCCACAGCACGGCACCGGCGCCGGCACAAAGCCCTGTGCGCGGGTTGGGAAGCGGCGCAGGAATGGCTGAAACCGGGCGTTCGCTACAGCGAATTGTCCGCGGCGGTGGGCGACGTGGTGCGCCGAGATGGCATTGCGAATTTCCGCAATCCCGTCGTGCACAGCTTAGGTTTGGAACACACCGATGACCCGAAACAACCCGGCGTGCAACCACAAACCAAGCCCGACCAAGTGCTTGAAGCTGGCATGGTGGTAAACGTTGATATGCCACACACGGAAATTGGCTGGGGTTCGGTGCATATGGAAGACACCGTTCACATTACGGCCGATGGCTTCGAGCGTTTGGGTAACGCCGACTTTAGTCTGCGTGTGATTGACTGAAGAAAAAAGCACTGTTCATCAGAACGCGGCAAGCAACAGCGGAGCACCAATCAGGTGATTTTGCATGTATCGGCCTCACGCCCGCCAACATGTAACAGCACACTCGCTTGCCCGCCGGTTCACGCAGATGCCGCGAAACCCTTAAAAGCTCGCTAAGCGAAAAGCAGCTCATGTAACTTCGCGGCGGAGTCCGACATGTCAGCCGATAGCCCGTGAAATTCGACACCGGCATCGGCGGCCGCTGCTTGCGTCATACCGCGCCACGGACCGGCAGCAGCGCAAACTAACTTGGGCACCCGGGTTTTCGCCGCCGACAAAGCACTATCCACCGACGACCGCATGATTTCGGCCTGCCAGGCCTGCCAAGCACCCTCGGCTTTCAAAAACGCGGTGACTTCTGTCTGCAGGCGACGCTCATCAAGATCAGGCTCTTCCCACCGAATAGCTGCCTGATCTCTTTGAAACCAAGGGCAATATAAGTAGGAGTCCCTGACCATATGCCAACAACGCGACAAGTGACCACCGTGCCAATCGGGCGACATGGCGGGCAAACCTTCCTGCAACCAAGCCTCGCGCTGTCGTTGATTCCATGCGGGTAAATTAACCGCCGCCAAACCGTCGATCTGCCCGGGTGACATGGCGGCCATCCGCAAACCCACCAGTGCGCCGCCGCCAAGACCCAGAACACTGATGCTGGAAATTTCTAGCGTATCAAGCATGGCCAGCAAGGCACCTGCATTAGCCTCGATGAGGCTCCCGTTCGCCGGCAGCACATGACCCGATTCGCCATGCCCGAGCAAGTCGGGACAAAGTACAGGGCGCAGGCCCGCCCAGGCCGTCGCCAGATCAGACACGGTGGCCGACGAGCCACCCACATCATGCAAAATCAGCAAGCCCCGACCTTCGACCTCTGTGGACCGCCGAATGCGCAGGGGACCACCGGGCAGGTTGACGATCTGACTCCAAAGTTTTCCGGGCATGGCCAGGCTCGGCGGATTCGGCGGGCAAAGATCGCCAGGATGAGCCGACAATTGCGCTCGGCAATTCTCCAAGGCCTCATCGGCTGTGGGCGATATGGACAGCTGCACGGACGCCGGATGGGCATCACCCAACCGATCCAGATGCGCGGCCAAAGGATCACGTGCCGCTGCAGTCAACAGCGAGGGAGCCTGCAACTCGGGTACCACGCTCTCGGCATGAAACACGAAGGCCGCCCGGTAGGCCACATGATAATGATCGGCCGCGCGTAACAATTCCAGCACGCTTTTGTGTTGATGCTCGGGTGACGGCATGGGGAAGTTCATGCGCCCTGCTTGCGTCCGATTGTGCCACGGAAAAAAGATCGTCTGTTCGCGAATCCTTGCCCATAACCACGCTAGGTGACTCCCATCCCAACGCGGCTCGATGGGCGGTAGATAGTGAACAAGAATTTCTTTTAGCTCTTCCGCCGAGGGCACAGCCACACCGTTGCAAGCCACGGCGGTGACTCGCTCCGGAAAAGCATGGGCAATGGCAATACCGATCATACCACCGGTATGAAAGCCGTAAACGCCGAATTTTTTTGCACCTAAGGCATCCAAAAACTCCAGGGTCGCCGCGGCAAAATCGCTCAGTTGAGCTTGCTCAAGGCCCAGGGGATCTGACTGCCCATAACCCGGCGTGTCGGGGGCAATCAACGTGAAGTGCGGCGCCCATTGGTTCATGAGGGATTCTAGCTCGCGCGATGATTGCGGAGACTGGTGCAGCATGAGTACCAAAGGGCCGCTGCCCGCGCGCCGATAGTGAACCTGCCGGGTCCCCCAGCGCCCGCTCACGGTGACGAAGTCACGTGTTATTTCAGGGCTCACGGTAAATTCGCTCGTCATCCGGCCATTAAGATTTTATGAGGCCAAAGCCGCCTGCAGGTGTTAATCGTTCGCGCTAACGTCCTACCGCGGCCCAACTGGCCAGTACCAATATTCCGCCATGGCGGGCCATGCCCAACGAAACAATATCAAACCAGCATAGGTCGCGCGCGAAGTTTTTCGTTTGGCGGACACTGGCCGGCTGCAACCGCTTGGGAAAACGCTGCTCAGAAGCCAATGGACGAACAAAAAACATACCGACAGGTTCCAGCCGGCTCATTCAATGCGATAATTTCCACGTCATCCATCAGCGGTGTCTGATAACGGCGGTTCAAGCAGTTTCAGTCAAACCCTAAAACTTTCAAAGAGCAGCTCGAGGCAAAGTACCACGAGGCTCACGGGTCAAAAAAAATGTCATCACAAAGCGATGTAAAAACCATCCACGAATTTCTCGCGGACAATCCCAATGTCGATGTATCCAAACATTGGGAACGCTGTTGGGAAATTCACACCGGCATTGCTAATCGAATCAATGCGCGCTTCGACGGCAAACTCCACCCCATCTCCGAAGGGGCCGATTACTACACGTCGCCCGACGGCCAAATGGAGGGCGCGTTTTTTGGCTACACCGGCAATGACATGGACTGGTTCGTGCGGTCGTGGATCGGCAACCGTAAGGCCAGCATCATCGACATGAATATCAACGTGGTTTTGGGACAAGAAACCCAGGTACCGAATCTCATGATCATTTTCGGCACAGTCCCCAATTTGCTCTTTTACGCCGACTACGTTTCTCGCGTCGACGTGAAGGTGAACGAAGCCTATATCGAAAAATACTACAGCGGCGACGCGAACCGAGACTACTTGGACTTTCGCGCCAATACCGACTTTGTCTGGTCCGCCAGCCACGGACCCGCCATTCGCGGCATGCAGTCGCCCGTTTGTTCTAGCTACATTACCGAGCTTACCGACGAACACATCGATCTCTGCGAAGCGTATTTGGAAAAGTTCGTGGATCGCTGGTTCGGCTGGTTAGACGGCGCGGAAAAACTGCCCCTGGAAAAACGCGACGCACAACAAGAATACGACTTCACCTACCGGGAATACTCCAACCGGTCGGATCCCATGAACGTGCTTGTGGAACGCGTGTTTGGGAAAGAACAAGCGCAGTTCATGCTGGACCGCCGCGGCGGCTTGGTGCAGATGGCAGCGGATCGGGGGAAGTGGCAGGGCTAGGCGTTGGCGGGGCGCTGCGTGCGTTCGAAATCGCGCTGCGGTTTTGTTGAGCCGGATGGGTACGTCCACCCACCCTCTCCGCCGAGCATTGCGATCCGAACTTTTTCGCCTAGGCTCGATACGGCGCGTTAGTGGGATTGATTCGCGGCTGGGTACAGCCGCTCACCCCTGCGGGGCGCGCTGTGCGCGTCCAAAATCGCTCTGCGATTTTGTCAAACCGGGTGGATACGTCCACACACCCTCTCCGCCACCCCCATTAAAAGAAAGGGTCCTATAAGGACCCTTTCTTTTAATGGGGGTGGCGGAGAGGGTGGGATTCGAACCCACGGTACGCTTGCGCGTACACTTGATTTCGAGTCAAGCCCGTTCGACCACTCCGGCACCTCTCCTTAACTGACTAGCGATGGAATCCGCGAATCGAAATCCATTAATAACTTTGCACCCAGGCCGACTGCGGGCGGAAACATAGCACGGTGCCTGGAGCTTGTCGCGGGATTAGATGACCGACGTTTGGCGACGAAAGAAATAGGCAAAAGCAAAGCGGAGGATTTCTTTTCCGACCGACCTATCCGTCCGCCGCCGCCACATCATAGGCTTGCAAAACCTGCAAAAATTCACCGGGACGCCGAATGCACGCATTGTTGACCGCGCCGCTATCCACGGAACAGCCTGTAGGCGCGGCTCCCGTTTGTTGACCTTCGCTGGCCTTCTCTAAGTGATAAAAACGAAACCATTGGGTAATGGGCAAGCTGCCGCCACCCCTCTCGGCGGCAAATTGACATTGCGCGGCGTAACGCTCGTGGACCAGGCGGACCTCGTCAGGATCGATGTTCAATTGTTCAGCGAGATGCTGCCACGGCAATGGACGTTCAGAACTCATGCGTCGGTCTACCCAGGAAACCTGCGGAGAACTTACTACAGGGCATGCGCGCATGGTGAACTGGGGTGAAATTATTTCTTATAAGTAATTACCTTATAAAATATTTATAAGTCATTGATTCTTTATTCATATTACATAATCTAGACGCCAATTTTCGCGACTTGTCAACATGGCGAGGACCCGGGCGGCGTGCTAGCGTAATCCCATGGGACCGGGTCGTTACTTACCCCTCACCGGACGAGTGCCGGCATGAGGGTTCTACTGCTCGCCTGCTGTGCCGGCTTGCTGAGCACCTGCAGCCAGCCACCGACGCTGCTGGAGGAAGTGTTGCGTCTGGGAGAACTACGCGTCGCCACCCGCAGCAGCCCGACCACCTATTACAGTGGCCCGCGCGGGCCCCAAGGACCAGAGTACGAACTGTTGCGCGGCTTCACGCGCTTTTTAGGCGTGGAACTCAGCATCGATCCGGTGGAGCGCTTTGGCGATTTGTTGCCCAGCGTGGCTCAAGGCCGCGCGCATCTCGCCGCGGCGGGCCTGACCCAAACGCCGGAACGCGCCGAACAGGTCGACTTTGGACCCAGCTACCAAACGGTGCAGCAATACTTGGTTTACCGGCGCGGCCACGGCAAACCAAAAAAGGTCGACGATCTGATCGGCAAACGCGTGGAAGTTGTGGCGGGCACCAGCTATGTCGACGCGATGAAAAACTTGCGAGATCAGCATCCGGGCTTGGTGTTTCACGAAAATCCATCCGCCGACTTGGCCGACTTACTCATGGCGGTGGGTAGTGGCGACATCGACTATACCGTGGCGGATTCCAACCTGTTCAAGCTCTATCGAAACCTGGTACCGGAAATCGGCCTGGGCTTCGAAGTCGCGCTGGAGAACTCCTTAGCCTGGGCCTTTCCCAAGCGCGCGGACAAAAGCTTGATCGAAGCGTCGGAACGTTATCTCGACTATATCCGCGAGAACGGCGACTTAGATCGCATCATGGATCGCTACTACGGCCACACCAGCCGCTTTAACTATGTGGGCACCCAGCGGTTTATCCGCGACTATCGGAACAAGTTTCCGAAGTACGAAAAGTATTTCACCAGGGCGGCCGAGTCTATCGAAATGGACTGGCGCCTGTTGGCCGCCATTGGCTATCAGGAATCTCACTGGGACCCCGATGCCATCTCGCCCACCGGTGTCCGCGGCATCATGATGCTGACGGAAAATACGGCGAAGTACATCGGCGTTGATAACCGTATCGACCCGGCCCAGAGCATTAGCGGTGGCGCAGACTATTTAGCCCGCATGAAACGACGCTTCCCGGCCGCGATTCGCGAACCCGATCGCACCTGGTTTGCCCTTTCGGCCTACAACATCGGCTACGAACATGTGCAAGATGCGCGCCAATTGACGCGCGAACTGGGGCAAGATCCCAACCTCTGGGTTCACGTGCGCGAAAACTTTGCCAAACTCAGTCAACGCCGCTGGTACAAACAAACGCGGCACGGCTACGCGCCCGGTTGGGAACCGGTCATGTACGTTGAGAACGTGCGCAACTACTACGATATTCTCGTTTGGCTCACCCGTGAGCCCTATGAAGAAGATGAAAATCCAGCCATGGAGGACGGCACGACCCTGGCGGCGCGAGCGGTCGCCGATCCGGGGTAGCTTGGTGCTGTCTAGTTTGTATTTTTGACTTGGCCGTGGCCGATAATCTGAATCCGTCGACTACTAAGCGTGGCTCTATGAACCCGGCAACGGCTCTTAGCGCCGGGCTTTAAAAAACTCCCGCAGCAGTGTGCTGCTCTCTTCTTCGCAAACGCCGCCCGTTAGCACCAAGCGGTGATTCAACTGCGGCGCGCGCACTAAATCGAATACGCTGCCTGCCGCGCCGGCACGTGGATCCACCGCACCAAATACCAGCCGCTGCACGCGGCCATGCACCACGGCGCCCGCGCACATGGGGCAAGGTTCGAGGGTGACGTAGAGTGTGGTATTAACTAGGCGGTAGTTGCCCACCGACCGACCCGCATCCCGCAGGGCCAGAATTTCGGCGTGCGCGCTAGGGTCGTTGTGCGCGATGACTGAATTGCGGCCACGGCCCACAATTTGACCGTCATACACGACGATCGCACCGACAGGCACTTCGCCGGCAGCCTCAGCTTGCCGGGCCAGGGCTAAGGCCTCGGCCATGAAAGCGGCATCGAGTTCTGCTTGTGTCGCCGCTCGCAGTTTATCTTGCTGTGACATCGGTCTAGTGCTTGCCGTCTGCTGGTTTTGCTAGTCGCATTGTGCGGCCAAGCAGGGAATACTCTCTGTGTAGATTTACTAATTGATAGCGATCAGGATGTACACGTCTGCAACCCGCGAGGTATTTTTGTCAAGCGGTAAGAATCGCAAGCTTGTGCTAAGTATAAAAAGCCTCGAAATGATCTGCCCGTTCTTGTTTAGACATCCCCACCGTTTCATCCATGAATCGATTGCGATCCTTGCGGGTCTTCAACACCCAGATGCATACCGTATCTTTGCTGTGATAAATCGCTTTTAGCTCGTCATCGACGCGGCAGATTTCGTCTGGAAATTCGACGTTAATACACAGCATTTGATTCGCATTCAGCAGTGATTGAGTGCTGGAAACCTAGTTTTGTCGCTATTCTTGTCAGCTCGCAAGTGACTATACTATGAAAACCAAACTGTCCAGAACTTGCCGTCATTCGGCGGCGAAATATGCACATAGTGCTCGGGGAAAACTTTCGCGTTGATGCACTCCTAACGCTGCGAGCTACAGACCGGCAAAGCAGTTTGGTTTGCCGCCAGTGTGAAGACATGAAAAACGCCCGGATAAGAGATTCTTACGGCTAGTCAATGACAGCCTCAAGGCCCAATAAATGCTATCATTGATATCATTCCTTTCGGATGGACAGAATGAGCCTATGGCAAGTCTCTTGGTAAGAAACCTGGATCAACGCATAGTCGACGCACTCAAACGGCGTGCGGCAAAACACGGTCGCAGTGCCGAGGCCGAACATCGCGCATTGCTCAAAACCTTACTATTGAAGCCAAAGGCGAAAAGTTTCGCGGAAGCGCTCAAAGCCATGCCTAACGTCGGGGCGGATGAAGATTTCAAGCGGATAGATGATGACCCCGGAAACGAGCATGTACTTGATTGATACCAACGTCATTAGCGAGGTACGCAAGAAATTAAAGGCCAACAAAGGGGTGCGGGAATTCTTCAAGCAAGTTATTGAGGATGACGCGAAGCTCTTCATATCGGTCGTCACCGTCGGTGAATTGCGGCGCGGTGTTGAATCTATACGTTACCGCGGTGATGCACGCCAAGCGGATCAACTGGAGTCTTGGCTAACGGCCTTACTGACGGAGCAACAGGATCAAATCCTAGATATCGATCCGGATATCGCCCAAATCTGGGGACGGTTACGGGTACCACATCCAGAAAACGCACTAGACAAGCAAATAGCCGCAACTGCGCTTATCTATGATTTGACAGTCGTCACCCGTAACCAACAGGATTTCGCCAGCACAGGCGTGAGCGTACTTAATCCATTTACGGAGTAGCTTGACAGCCTAAGATGTTCGGTCAGAAGTCAAATGAATGCATTTTGCTTTGCTAGGAGTAACCTAAACCTTCCAGCCACTGCGCGACCTTAGGCGGAAAAACCGATCATTCCCACTCAATAGTCGCCGGCGGCTTACCCGAAATATCGTAAGTCACGCGCGAAATGCCATCGACTTCATTAATGATTCTTCGCGACACATGATCTAGAAATTCGTAGGGTAGATGCGCCCAACGCGCGGTCATGAAGTCCACGGTTTCTACCGCACGCAAGGCAATCACATAGTCATAGCGCCGCCCATCGCCCATCACGCCCACGGAACGCACGGGCAGGAAGACGGCGAAGGCTTGGCTGGTCTTGGTGTACAAGTCGTGCTGGTGTAGTTCTTCGATGAAAATGGCATCGGCCAAACGCAACAGATCTGCGTAGACCTTGCGCACTTCGCCCAGTATTCGCACACCTAGTCCGGGGCCGGGAAAAGGATGGCGTTGCACCATGGCCGGCGGCAAACCGAGCTCGATACCGATGCGCCGCACTTCATCTTTGAACAGATCTCGCAGGGGCTCGATCAATTTCAGCTTCATGTGCTCGGGCAAGCCACCCACATTGTGATGCGATTTGATCACATGAGCCTTGCCGGTACTGGCACCGGCGGACTCGATCACGTCGGGATAGATAGTACCCTGGGCCAGCCAGCGAATATCGCTGAGCCTTTCGGCTTCTGCTTCGAACACTTCGATGAACAAGCCGCCGATAATTTTGCGTTTCTGCTCCGGGTCAGTCACGCCGGCTAAGGCGGCTAAAAAACGGTCTTCGGCGTTGACTCGAATTACATTCACACCGAGATCACGCGCGAAGATCGCCATGACTTGATCGCCTTCATCCTGGCGCAACAAGCCATGATCGACGAAAACGCAAATAAGTTGATCACCCAGAGCTTTGTGCAATAAGGCCGCCACCACGGACGAATCCACGCCGCCGGATAGGCCCAGTAACACTTTGTCGTCGCCCACCTGGGCGCGAATGAGTTCGATATCGCGGGCCACGATGTTGCCGGGATTCCAATTGGACGAGCAGCCGCAAATATCATGAACAAAGCGTTCGACGATCACTTGCCCCTGGTCTGTGTGGGTTACCTCGGGATGAAACTGCAAGCCGTAAAAACGCCGGCCTTCATCGGCCATGCCCGCCAAGGGCGCGCTGTCAGTACTGGCAATGGCTGAAAAGCCTGGCGGTAGTTGCTCAACCCGATCGCCATGGCTCATCCAAACATGCAAGGCCGCGCGGCCGTCCGCTAAGCGCTGATCTTCTAATCCGCCGAGCAAGGCGTTATCGGCGCTGGGTCGCACTAGCGCATAACCAAATTCGCGCTGGCCGGAGGGCGCGACGCGACCACCCAGTTGAGTGGCCATGGCCTGCATGCCGTAGCAAATGCCCAAGACCGGCACGCCCTGTTCAAAGACGATCTGCGGCGCTAAGGGTGGCGCATCCAAGGCAACGGATTCCGGCCCACCCGACAGGACAATACCCGCCGGCGCAAATTCATCAATGACGGACGCAGGCGTATCCCAGGGCAGAATCTCGCTATAGACACCGGCCTCGCGAACCCGGCGCGCAATGAGCTGCGTGTATTGCGATCCAAAATCAAGGATCAGAACACGTTGGCCGGCGACTGCCAGGTCACCGTCTACGGCGGGTTCAGCACTCACGAACCACTACACCTCGGGACGATAGTTGGGGGGTTCCTTGATGATCGTCACGTCATGCACATGGCTCTCGCGCATGCCGGCACCGGTAATGCGCACGAAGCCAGGTTTGACACGCATTTCATCGATGCTGGAACAACCGGTATAACCCATGGCGGCGCGTACACCACCGACGAGCTGATGCACGATGGCCGACAAACTGCCTTTGTAGGGTACGCGGCCTTCGATGCCTTCGGGCACCAATTTTTCCAATTGTTCCGCGGAATCCTGAAAGTAACGATCCGACGAGCCGTGGGTTTGCGACATGGCGCCCACCGAACCCATGCCGCGATAGGATTTGTAAGAACGGCCCTGATACAGCTCCACTTCGCCGGGTGACTCTTCGGTGCCCGCGAACAGACCACCGATCATGATGCAATGGGCGCCCGCCACCAGCGCCTTGGCGATGTCGCCGGAATAACGAATACCCCCATCGGCAATGACCGGCACGCCGTCCTTTGCCAATTCGCTGGCAACGTTGGCCACCGCACTGATTTGCGGCACACCGACACCGGCAACAACGCGGGTCGTGCAGATGGACCCGGGACCGATGCCGACCTTCACACCGTCGGCACCCGCGTCAACCAAAGCCCGACCGCCTGCAGCGCTAATGATGTTGCCACCGATCACCCGCAAGTCTGGATAGTCTTGCTTAATGGCCTTCACCCGATCAAGCACGCCGCGCGAATGGCCGTGGGCGGTATCGACCACCAGTACGTCAACACCGGCTTCCACCAAGGCAGCAACGCGCTCTTCGGTATCACCAGAAGTGCCGACGGCCGCGCCCACGCGCAATGCGCCGCGGTCATCCTTACAGGCCAAGGGAAAATCCGTGGCCTTTTGAAAGTCTTTTGCCGTGATCAGTCCGCGTAATTCGTAATTGTCATTGACGACCAAAACTTTTTCGATGCGATGACGATGCAGCAGGCCAAGCACTTCTTCTTTATCCGCGCCCTCGCGCACCGTCACGAGTTTTTCTTTGGGTGTCATGACCGAAGAAACCGGCGCATCGAGTTGGGTTTCGAAGCGCAGATCCCGGTTCGTGACGATGCCCACCGTCTCGCCCGTGGCCACCACCGGCACGCCGGAAATATTGTTTGCACGGGTGATTTGCAAGACCTCACGAATGGTCATATCAGGTGAGACGGTGATGGGCTTGCTGACAATACCGCTTTCGAATTTCTTGACCGAGGCCACTTGGCGGGCTTGCTCGGCGGGACTCATATTCTTGTGGATAATGCCCATGCCGCCTTCCTGCGCCATTGCGATGGCCAGGCGCGCCTCGGTCACTGTGTCCATGGCTGCTGAGAGCAAGGGAATATTGAGATGAATATCCCGCGCCACCGGCGTGCTTAAACTGACTTCCCGGGGCAAAACGTCGGAATAATCCGGCTGTAACAAAACGTCATCGAATGTCAGGGCTTCCTGAATGATGCGCATGGCAGCTCCCGGTGGCTGTGGCAGGTAAAACAGCTAATGTTACGCGCTGCCCGTTTATGCGTAAACTATGCCCCCCATGGAGATGCCCCAGGACGAGCCGCTGCTCTCGGTCACGGAGCTCAACCGCATGGCCCAGCGGCTGCTGGAAGATGCCCTGCCATCGGTCTGGGTCATGGGCGAGGTCTCCAATTTCCTGCACCACGGCTCCGGGCATATGTACTTCGACCTGAAGGATGACGAGGGTCAGGTGCGCTGTGCGATGTTTCGAGGGGCCAACCGCGGCCTAGCCTTTGCACCCGGCAATGGCCAACAAGTGCTGGTGAATGCGCGAGTCACCATCTACGCCGCCCGCGGTAGCTTTCAGCTGGTGGTTCAGCACATGGAACCGGCCGGTGAAGGCCTGCTACGTCAGCGCTTTGAAGCGCTAAAGGCGCGGCTGGCGGCCGCAGGCCTATTTGCCGAAGAACATAAGCAAGCCCTGCCCCATCTGCCGCGCCGAGTTGGCGTGATTACTTCTCCATCCGGAGCTGCCGTGCGGGACATTTTGAAGGTTTTAGGGCAACGCTTTCCGGCCGTACCCATTGTGATTTATCCCAGCGCCGTGCAGGGGGACAAGGCCAAGCATGAACTGGTGCACGCCCTGGAAACGGCTGGCCAGAGAGATGAATGCGACATCATCATCCTCGGGCGCGGTGGCGGCTCCTTGGAAGATCTCTGGGCGTTCAATGAAGAAATCGTCGTGCGTGCCATTCATGCTTGCCCACTGCCGGTGATTTCCGCCGTGGGACATGAAACGGATATCACGCTGGCGGATCTGGTGGCCGACGAACGCGCCGCCACCCCTTCGGCCGCGGCGGAACGGGTGGTTCCCGACCAAACCGAATGGTTAAGACGTATTCTCGATTCGACAACAATGCTGGCTCGAGCCATGGGTCGATTACAGGCCCAGCGGCATGACGCACTAAAAAACCTGACGGCGAGGTTAGAACGCTGTCACCCGGTCAAGGTGTTACAGCAACACGCGCAGCGCCTAGATGAATTGGGGTCACGCCAACAGCTCGCCATCAAACAAAGATTGAGCCGCGAACGCACGCAACTGGAGCACATGCACGCGCGCCTGTCCCAGGCTGCGCCCTTGGCGAAAATTTTGCTGCACAGACAATCCTTGACTACCAGCGAACAAAAACTTCAGGCCGCGATCAAGGATAAAATTTCTGAATACCGTCAGCGTAATGCGGTCATGGCGGCCGCATTGCAGACGGTGAGTCCCTTGGCGACCCTGGAGCGAGGTTACGCCATCCTTCGGGATGCGCAGGGCCGCAGCGTCCGCGACGCGGAGAAATTAAAAGCGGGTCAAGCAGTCACCGCGAAACTCGCGCACGGCAGCATCGCGGGCAAAATTACCAAGATCTTAAAGGACTGAATAACGCGCGTTTAAGGCCTGCCAATCACCAGCATAGAACTCGCACAGTACCGGCCGGAATCGATCCATATCCACCAAGAAAGAATCGTGACCCTGAATCGACTCCAGAGCGACTAGACTCGCGGGCTGACCGGCGGCAATCAGTGCGCGAGCCAGCTCCTGTTGTTGCTGCAATGGAAATAGAAAATCCGTGCTCACACCAATGACCAAGACTCGGTCGACGACCAGCTTACGCAAAGCAGCGACAATGGATCCGCCATGTTCAGCCAAATCGAACAAATCCGAGGCGCGAGATAAATACAGATATGCATTGGCATCAAACTGCCCGGTGAACTTCTGCGCGTGGTGCTCCAGATAAGATTCCACCGCGAAATCCATGGCGAAACCGTCGCCGGATTCACGCTCCGCGGCAATGCGCTCGCGGCCAAACCGTTGATCCCATTCTTGCGCGGAGCGATAAGTAATCATGCCCAATTTGCGCGCCAGCCGCATACCCTTAATCGGACCCGCACCGGGTGCATACTCACCACCTTGCCAAGCGGGATCCTTACGAATCATTTCACGCTGCAAGGAACGCAGGGCCGTGGCAAAGGGCGCCGAGCGTGCAGCACAAGAAATCAGCACCAGGCTGCGACTCACACCGGGATACAGGGCGGCAAAGGCCAAGGCCGTCATCCCGCCCATGGAAGGGCCAATAACGCTATGCAGATTATCCAGCTGTAGATCATCGAGCACGGCTTTGGCCGCGGCAGCAACGTCCTCCAGAGTCAATACTGGAAAATCTAGACCATAAGGCTGACCCGTGGCCGGATTGATGGAAGCCGGCCCCGTGGACCCATAGCAGCTCCCCAAAGAGTTAACGCAAATAACGAAATAGCGACGCGTATCGATGGGCCGCGATGGACCGACCACTTCTTCCCACCAGCCCGGCGCGGGATCCTTCGGCGAGGATGCCACATGGGCCGACGGCGACATGCCGGTGAACACCAGTACCGCATTGTCACGGTCGGCATTCAGTTCACCCCAGGTCTCATAGGCCAAGACGGGACTGTCCAACTGACCACCCCGGCGCATTTCGAACCGGCCGGGATATTTGAAGTATTGGGTCGCTTGCATCCTAAGTTGCGCCTCCTTCCCGCGAGACCCGAGTATGGGCTGTTCGCCGCATTGACGGGCAAGCTTATCGTTATATCGATATGTTCCCGCGGGCTGAGATTAGCGTTTATCTCGCCGCCGCACCCGGGCACGACGGCGGACTTGACGCGGCGTTAAGCGATTGCGCCGGCCTGCGTAGGGATTCTTGCCCGTGCGCAATTCAAGCCGAATGGGCGTTCCCTTTAGACGCAAGGCCTTGCGGAAACGGCCGATCAAATAACGCCGATAACTGGCCGGAAGTTTTGCCGTCTGGTTGCCGTGCACGATAATCAGCGGCGGACGCTTGCCACCCTGATGCGCATAGCTGAGTTTTATCCGGGACCGGCTCACGATGGGTGGCGGATGTGCCGAGATTGCCGCGCTGAGAATCTCGTTGAGCCGCGGTGTCGGCAAGTCGCGCGTCGCGGCCACCGCCGCGGCCGCGGCACTCTTGAGGAGATCGAAAATATTGCTGCCGTGTTTCGCCGATACGCTGTGAACCTGCACAAAGTTTAAAAACGGCAGGCGACGATCATACTCACGGCGGACTTGCTCGCGCTGATCCTCAGGCAAACCATCCCATTTATTGACACCAATGGTCAGTGCGCAGCCTCGCTCTAAGATGAGTCCGATTAGAGAAACATCCTGTTCGGTTATACCCTCGCGCGCATCCAGCAAGACGATCACAGCATCCGCATCTTCGATGGCTTGTAGAGATTTCACCACGCTAAATTTTTCAATGCCCGCGGTCGTGCGTGCCCGGCGCCGAATGCCCGCGGTATCAACCAGCACAAATGGCCGGTCTTGAAATTCAAACTCGATGGCCACGCTGTCACGGGTGGTGCCGGCCTGATCCTGGGTTACCAAACGCTCTTCACCCAGATAGCGATTGATCAAGGTGGATTTGCCCACATTGGGCCGACCCACCACGGCAATGCGCGTGCCCGCCGATAAGTCAGCCGGGGCTGCGACCGTCTCTTCGTCAATGCACAGGGACAAGGAACGCGCCAACAATGCGTCCACGCCATCGCCGCGCTGGGCCGAGATGGCAAGGAGATCGGCGAAGCCCAGCCGATGAAAATCGGCAACGGCCGTATCGGCAGTCTGCCCTTCCGACTTGTTGACGACTAAAATGACCGGTTTACCACTACGCCGAATCAAGGTGGCGACAAACTCATCCTGTGGCGTGCAGCCATCACGCCCGTCAACCAGCAGCAGCACGATCTGTGCATCATCGACGGCCAGGCTAACCTGCTGTGCCATTTGCGCATCGATTTCAGCGCGCTTGCCAGTGATGCCACCGGTATCAACGACAATCGCGGTCTTGTGATCTTCAGCCCGCGCATAGCCGTAAATTCGGTCACGCGTTAAGCCGGGATAATCGGCAACCAAGGCATCGCGGGTACCGGTCAGGGTATTGAACAAGGTGGACTTGCCAACGTTTGGTCGACCCACTAAAGCGATTACTGGTAACAGGGTAAAACCCCTTCTACTCGCTGGGACGTTCCCGATAGGCGTACAGTTTCCCGGCATCGGTCAGTACGTAAACAATGCCACCGAAAACCACGGGTGCCGAGGTGATGTGAGCGCCACCCGCTCGCACTCGCGCCTGAAGCTTGCCCGTGCTGGCGCTAAACCAATGCACATAGCCCTCGAAATCTCCAACGACAACGGAATTTCCAACCACGGCGGGACCCGTCGCATCGCGATTGCGCAGATCCGCTGCTCGCCACATTTCCCGGCCGGAACGACGCGCCAAGGCGTGAATCTCGCTTTTGTCATCCGTGACATAGACGTTGATGAAATCCGTACCCAAACCGTTGTAGCTGGAAATTTCTTTAACCCAAAGACCCTCGCCCGATTCCCGGGCAAGGGCAGAAACACGACCCTGGTAGGCAGTCGCGTAAACATCATCCCCGGCGACGCTCACGGTGGAATTTAGATCAGCGAGACGATCTACCTCGGTACGCCCGCTGGGCGGGTTGACTAACGACTCCCAGATGGGTGATCCATCGCTCAGGTCGAAGGCCACGACCTTACCGTTGTCAAAGCCCGCCACCACGGTGTTCCCGACCGCAACCGGTGCGCCCGTTCCCCGTACCGATAGGCGTGGCACGCTCTGCTGGGAAAACCAACGCTGGCGACCGTCCTGGGCATCCAAAGCCAGCAGCTTACCGTCAACTGTTCTAATCAAGACCAGACGCGGCGTCAGCGCCGGTGCTGCGAGCACCTCGCTGGATACCCGCACACGCCACAGCTCCGCGCCATCGTCGGCATCCAGAGCGATGACATCGCCGTCGCTGGAGCCCAGCACAACGCGCTCACCATCGACCGCGGGCCCAGCCGCTAGGGGCAATCTGGTCTTACTCAGCCACAGGCGCTTACCACTCTCCGCCTCAAATGCAGCCACGCGACCATCATGGGCTGCTGCGAACACGCGGGACCCATCCGCGGCTGGCGCTAGGGCTAGACGCAAGCCCTCACTGTCGTCACCAATACCCGCACTCCAGAGTTTTTTTATGCGCAAGCTCGGCTCGAACTTGATCAATTCGGCGGGGGGATCAACTTCTTCATCGCCGCTAAATAGACCGCAGCTGGTCAGGCTCGGCAAGGCAAACGCCAACACAAAGATCAACCGCCAGCGGTGCCGGAAAATCATGGCAACTACTCGGTATCGGCAGCTGCCGAATCTTCTGCTGCTTGCGCCAATGGCACGGCGCCCAGGGCGTCGAGTTTAGCTTGCACGAACGCCCGATCGATGACGCCCGGTTCAACAGCACCCATGGCCGTTGCATACTCGCGGCGGGCGTCTTCGGGCTGATCCATTGCCGCGTAAATGTCTCCGCGGATCTCATGAAACTGCGGGCCAAACGCCGAATTTTCGTCAATATTTTCTAGCACCGCCAAGGCGTCAGCATAATTCTGCTGATGCAGTTTGACCCGGGCTAGCCTAAGCTGGGCAATTCTTCGCATGGGTTCTGCACTGGCTTTAGCCACCACGCGACTAAGATAATCCATAGACTTTTCGGATTCGTTGCGGTCTAGATAGGCCTTGGCTAACAAGAATCGAGCTTGATCCAAGTACGGTGAACCGGCGAAATCATTCGCAAGCTCCCCTTCAAGTTCGACGGCGCGTTCTGGCCGCTGCGAGCGCAGCGCTTCGACCAGCTCTTCATAAGTTTCCGAAGCATTGGTGGTCTCCTGGTCTTGATATTTCTGCCACTGGCTCCAAGCAAACAAGCCGCCAAGGCCTAGTAACAGGCCAAGCAGCAACGCCGCGCCATTTTCACTCAGCCATTTCTTGACTCGTTCAGCTTGTTGTTCGTCTGTTAGGAGCTCGTCCACTACATTTCCTCAATCTGATTTTTTCGGTTACCCGCTCGCCTTAGCCAGCTTTGCCAGCTAGCAAACCACCCAGATAAGCAGGCAGTTGATCCCAGCCAAGGGTCTCTTGTTCCTGGTCGGTCCGTAAGGATTTTAGGCCCGCTGTCTCGGCGGCCACCTCCGCCTCTCCTAAGATCAAGGCATAGGCGGCTCCCGCTTTGTCGGCACGTTTCATTTGCGATTTAAAGCTGCCGCCACCGCAATTCAACTCCAATCTCAAGCTCGGCACGGCCGCACGCAGCCGCTCGGCCAAGCTAAACGCGGATCTTTGCACATCAGACCCCGCCGCCACCAGGTATACATCCGGCGCTTGGTCCGCGGATTGGCCGCCGGCCAGACGATAAAGTTCCACCAAGCGCTCTAGACCGGCCGCCCAACCGATGGCGGGGGTCGCCTTGCCACCGAGCTGCTCGACCAGACCATCATACCGGCCGCCAGAACATACCGCGCTTTGTGCGCCGAGCTGATCCGTGACCCATTCGAAAACCGTCCGGCTGTAGTAGTCCAGACCTCGGACCAAGCGCGGATTTAGGCGATAGCTGATATCCGCGTCGCTCAGCAGTTCACGTAGCTGAGCAAAGTGCTCAGCGGATTCCGTATCCAAGTGATCGGTAATCACCGGCGCGGCTTCGAGTAACGCGCGCATCTCGGGATTCTTGCTATCTAAGATACGGAGTGGATTGCGGGCTAGCCGTTGCAAGCTGTCCGCATCCAAATCTTGCCGATGGGCCTCAAAATACTCTCGCAGCACATCACGATAGTGGCTTCGCGATTCAGCCGTACCCAAGGAATTCAGTTCCAAGCTGACTGCATCAATACCCAAGATCTGCCACATTCTTTGGGTGATTATCAGCAACTCCGCATCAATATCCGGACCAGGAAACCCAAGGGCCTCAACGTCGAATTGGTAGAACTGTCGATAGCGGCCTTTTTGCGGTTTCTCATAACGAAACATCGGGCCCGTCAACCACAGTTTTTGGCGCTGGTTGTGCAATAGTCCATTGCTAATACCCGCACGCACAATACTCGCCGTCGCCTCTGGTCTGAGGCTTAAACTATGACCGCTACGATCATCGAAGCTATACATCTCCTTCTCAACGATATCGGTCACTTCACCAATGGATCGCTTGAATAACTCCGTGCGCTCCAAAATCGGCACACGCAGCTCCCGATATCCGTACGCGTTCAATAGATCCCGAAGCTGCGATTCAATGAACTGCCAAGTGCCACTGTCCGGCGGTAGCAGGTCGGCCATGCCACGAATGGGTGCAATCTGCTCAGTCATGGATTCAGCCTAATCATCGAGGCTCGATGGAGAAACGGGAAACTTTGCCGCGAGTACTGCCGGCTGGCAAGTCATAGGGCTCGTCATTCAAGTACAGATCCACCATCTGAGAATTGCCCAGCACTAACTTAAAGGGCGGCTCGCCCACCAATTCACGCCGCACCCCGGCTCGCTGTAATCCGAACAACAAGCGTTTCCGGCGGTCGGAAATTTCTACCCAGGCTTCGCCCCGAAAATCTAGGCGTAGACGTTGTTCTGTGTTCAGCACCACGGGCGCGCTGTCAACTACGTCCGCTGCGGGCTGCGCGCTTGCAGTCGTGGGCTCAGCCGTTGCGCCGGCACGCGTATCGATTTCAGCAGACCGGCTCACCGGGGGGGCTTGTGCCTGGAATTTCTCTGAACTTACCGGGCTGCCGTCCGTAGGCGTTAGCTCGGCAGCCGAATCCGCTGCCGGGAATACCTCGCCCGCGGGCTCCTCAACGAACCCGGGTGACAGCTTGGCCGCGGTCAATGATTCGGCATCTTCACCCTGTAACAAATAGATCAATAAACCAATGCCCAAGCCGACGCCTATCAAGCCCGTCACCCAAGGCAGCAAGCTGATGGTGGCAGGCGCCAGCCGCGGCGATGCTTTGACAGACAGTGATTCGTTCGGTTCAACATACTGAGAATCGTAGGCGCGCAAGAGCGTGTCGGGATCGAGCTCGAGTTGCCGCGCACAGGTTCTTAGATGCCCACGAACGAAAACTGGTGCACCCAGCCGCCCGAAATCGTCCTGCTCTAAGGCGGCGAGGATTTGCTCATCAAGATGTAGGCTCTCTGCCAGCTGCTCAAGACTAAGGCCGCGCTCCTGTCTGGTACGACGCAGTATTTTGCCAACGCTGGTTTTGCCCTCGTCGGACGCCAGTGCGCTGCTGCTTTCGCTATCCGGCATTGCGTTCCTGTCGCAGCAACTGCAGAGTCTGTGTCGATTGCGGAAAATCTTGACGCAATCGCTGTGCATATTGGGCAGCCGCTTGTGTATCACCCAGCGCTTGTTCGATGCGCACGGCCAACCACAAGGCCGGTGCCGAGGCCTGTGTCGCCGTGAGATAGCGCTGGATAAAACCACGCGCTTGCAGGTGATTGTCTCGGCGATAGGCAACATCCGCCATTTGCACCAGAGCCTCGTGATAGCTTGAATCTAGGCGCAAGGCTGTGCGCAGATAGTCCTCGGCGCGCAGCAAATCAGTTGCCTTGGCACAAATACCGGCATTGGTATTCAGCATCGCCTTATTAGAGAGCTTCACTGACTGCGGCACCTTCATGGCGCGGTCGAAATATTCCAGCCCTTCCGCGCGGCGAGTCTTGGTTCGGCATAGATAACTGGCATAACTGTTAAGAGCATCGGGATCGCGCGGGGCGATTTGCACGGCGCGCTTGTAGTGGGTCTCAGCCGCTTTTTGATCCTCAAGCCGCTCATAAACCAAAGCCAAGGTTGTATGCGCATTCACCAAGCGCGGATTTTGGCGTATGGCCTTTTCTAGTTTCGCTTGCGCTGCCTGCAAGTCATTTTGAAGCAAATAGCGATAACCCATTTCAAGGTTTATTTGTGCCGCTTCCTCCACCGAGGGCTCGGGCAAGGCCATACCAGACCGCTCGGTAATGCACGCCGATAGGCCCAGTACAAAGCACAAGACCAAAAAATTTTGCCAGTTCATTGCAATTTTCCCTCGTTTTGTTTGCGGCTGAGGGGTGCACGGACCAGGTTATTGACCTGCCCCGCCAGCTGACCGCAAGCAGCATCAATGTCATCACCCCGGGTTCGCCGGGTTATGGTCATCACCCGGGCATCCATCAACACGCGGCGAAACGTATCGATGACCTGCTGCGCTGAACGTCTATAGGCACTGCCCGGAAAGGGGTTGAACGGAATCAAATTAACCTTCGCGGGTCGGTCCCGCAGCAAACGCACTAATCGACGAGCATGCTCAACACTATCGTTCACCCCGGCCAACATGACGTATTCGAAGGTTACGTCGCGGATATTGGCCATTTCGGCATAGTCCCAACAGGCTCTCAACAACTCGCCAATCGGATGCACGCGGTTAATGGGCACCAAGCTGTTCCGCAAAGCATCGTCCGGGGCGTGCAAAGATACAGCCAGTGCCACGTTCACAAACTGGCTCAAGCGCTTGATTTGCGGCACCAAGCCGGAAGTACTGACGGTGACGCGACGTCTCGATAAACCAAATCCATGATCATCGGTGAGGACATGAACCGCCTCGACGAGATTCCGAAAATTGGCAAGGGGTTCGCCCATGCCCATGAAAACAACATTCGTAACGGGCGACTCGCCGTCCGCAGACAATTCGTCACGTGCCAGCACAACTTGCCCAATGATTTCAGCGGCGCTTAGATTGCGATTAAAGCCCTGCGCGCCCGTGGCGCAAAAGCTGCAATCCAGTGCGCAGCCTACCTGCGAAGAGACGCACAAGGTGCCGCGGTCTTCTTCGGGAATGAATACCGTCTCCACGGCTTGTGAACTGCCGGCATCCAATTGCCACTTTACAACGCCATCACTGGCCTCCTGGCGCAGCAGCACCTCGGGCAGACGAAAATAGTCTTGCCTCGCCAATTGCTCACGCAGAGCCAGACTGAGATCGGTCATTTCTGCCGGGCGCAAAACCGATCGCCCGTAGACCCAACGCATCAGTTGCCGGGCGCGAAATGGCTGCTCGCCCATAGCCACAAAAACCTGCTCTAAGGAACTGCGTGATAGGCCTAACAGATTTTCCGCGGCACTAGCCATCGGTATTAGCGAGTTCGCGGACAAATTTCATCGTCGCTAAAAAAGAAGGCGATTTCGGTAGCTGCCGTCTCCGCAGCGTCGGAACCATGGACCACGTTTTCTTCAATACTGGCGGCAAAATCCGCGCGAATCGTGCCCGGCTCCGCATCGGCTGGGTTAGTAGCGCCCATGATCTCTCGATTTTTCGCGATAGCATTTTCGCCCTCTAGGACCTGAACCATCACTGGACCAGAAATCATGTAGTCCACGAGATCTTTAAAGAAAGGTCGCTCCTTATGCACGGCGTAAAAACCTTCCGCCTGCGCCCGGCTGAGGTGCAACATGCGTGCGGCCACGATTCGTAGTCCGCCTTGTTCGAATCGACGGTAAACCTCGCCAATCAAATTCTTTTCCACTCCATCGGGCTTGACGATGGAGAACGTGCGTTCATTAGCCATGGATACTCCCAAGCAATCTAGATACTAAAACTTTCCCCGCAGCCGCACTCACCGGCAGCTTTGGGATTGCGAAAACTAAAGGCCTCGTTCAATCCCGAACGAACGTAATCGACCTCGGTGCCATCGATAAATTCAAGGGCGCCACGATCGACCACGACTTTTATTTCATCGTGCTCGAACACCTGGTCATCCGGTGAAATCTCTTCCGCGTAATTGACCACATAGGCCAAACCAGAACAGCCGGTTTTTTTTACCCCAATACGTAGACCCACACCGGCGGTATCCTTCGCCAGGAATCGGCGTACGTGTTCGGCGGCTCGGTCCGTGAGCGTGATTGCCATAGCGACAGCCTCGTTAAGATTCTGTGACAGAAAGCTGTTTATTGTCCCAAGCTCGCCAACAGTTCCGCAAGGCATCCTCCAAGACTAGCAGCCGGCCTAGCTTTTCCGCCGGCAGTGCCAGGGATTCGGCCAAATCCCGCGCAGATAGGCGGGCTAGGTTTTCAACCGGCGCCCCGTGCAAGGACTCTGCGGCTAGGCTGCAGGCGGCTAGGGTGTGCGGGCAGGCGAAAGCGCGAAAGGCAACGGCTTGTAGTCGGCCTGCGTCAACCCGCGCGAAAAAATGCACCACAGTACCCAAACGAATATCGCCCGCCACGCCCCGTACCGCCACGCCGGTACCGGCCGCCAAATCACCGGCGTAGCGCGGCTCAAAAAAATGGCGCAGCACCAAGTCTGAATAGCGGGGATCGTCCACGCGCAAAAACCTAGAGCGGCGCCAAGGCACGCAAACGTGCCACGTTGTCCGCGATGAGCGCGGCTGCCCGGATGATTTCCGACGAACGAGTTTGACGACCAAGACTCAAGCGCAAGGAACTTTGGGCCAGCTGCTCATCGCGGCCTAAGCTGCGCAAGCCCGGAGACGGCTCATCGCTGAGCGAAGCACAGGCAGAACCGCTTGCCAAGGCCAGGTCGCGCAAAGCTAACAATAAGCTCTCGCCTTCGACCCCAGGAACACTAAAATTCAAAATGTGGCAAGCGCGCTGTTGCGGATGACCGTTCAACAATAAATCAGGAACGCTTGCCAGTCGCGACCATAATTCATCACGTAAAGCCGCAATATTTTGGGAGTCCGTCGGCAAACGCGTCCGCGCCAAATCCGCCGCACAACCCATACCCACCACCTGCGCTGTCGCCAAGGTACCGGGACGCAAACCTCGTTCTTGACCACCACCGTGCAAAATCGGCTCCACGCGCCGAATCCGCTCGGCGTCCAGATACAAGGCACCCACGCCCTTTGGGCCGTACATCTTGTGCGCGGACAGCGACAGTAAGTCGATTCGCATGGCGCGCACATCAATGGGTACACGACCCGCGCTCTGCGCGGCATCCACGTGGAACAACACGCCTTGCTCGCGGCACAATGCACCCAGGTCGGCGATATTCTGCACAACACCCGTTTCATTGTTTACGTGCATTAACGACACCAAAATGCTGTCGTCGCGCAGCGCCGCGGCAAGCTGATGAACTTCGATGATGCCTTGGGCATCGGGCCGCAGATAGGTGATGCTGAAACCACAGCGCTCTAAGTAGCGGCAGGTTTCCAACACGGATGGGTGTTCATTCACGGCGGTCACCAAGTGCCGGCCACGGGATTCGCGAAATCGGGCGGCACCAACTAGGGCAAGGTTGTTCGCCTCGGTTGCCCCCGACACCCAGATGAGCTCGGCCGCGGATGCCCCAATGAGCAAGGCAACTTGTTCGCGGGCCTGCGCCACAGCGGCAGCCGCCATACGCCCCGGTGCATGATTGACTGCCGAGGCATTCGCGGTGCCGGCCAAAGAACGCTGACAAGCATCCATGGCATCGGCGACGCGGGCATCCAACGGCGTACTGGCCGCGTAGTCCAAATAAATGGGCTCAGTCATCCTCAGCGTTCCGGCGGCAAACCCGAGATTTTTTTGCGGCCCGTCCGGAGCCCGGCGCTAGAGCGCTCAGCATGCCACGTAAAATATTCAGTTCATTTTCGTCAATACCCGCGCGATTGAACAGGCGCCGCAATCTACGCATCAAATGCCTGGGGTTATCGGGATCCAAAAAGTCGCCAGCCACTAAGGCACGCTGCAAGTGCTCATAAAACAATTCCATGGCCGCGGACGTCGCAGGCGGATAGCCAGCCTCAGCCACACTGATCGGCTTGCCCAGGGCCAAACGCAACTCATAGGCAATGATTTGCACGGCCATGGCCAAATTCAGCGAGCTGTACTCGGGGTTACTCGGTATGTAGACCAGTGCATTGCACTTATCTAGATCGATATTCGACAAGCCTGCGCGTTCTGGGCCAAAGACCAGGGCCACCGGTCCATCAACGACCGCCTCCCTCACCATGGCCGCGCAATCCCGGGGGTCAACCGCGGGCCAATTCAAACGTCTATGCCTTGCGCTGGCGCCCACGACTAAACCGCAGTCGGCCACAGCATCAGCGAGATCGGCCGTCACGCGCGCGGTCGTCAAGATATCCAAGGCACCCGATGATCTAGCCCTGGCTTCCCCGTCAATGGCACAGGCCGGGTTCGCCAACACCAGATGAGAAAACCCCATGGTTTTCATGGCGCGAGCCGCCGCCCCCACATTTCCCGGGTGACTGGTTTCGGATAAAACAAACTGAATAGGGTGCTGATTCACGGGCTAAAGTTAGATATCTGAGCTTTAATTGTACCCAGCCGCCAAAACCAGGTGGCGATCCCAGGCGCAGGACTTACAATACCCGGCCCCTGGCGCCACCACCTGGAACCTCAAGCATGCAAGCGCACCTAAACACAGCCGTTCAAGTGGCTCGCAAAGCCGGCGATGTCGCCGCGGGCTACTTTAATCGCGCCGAACGGCTGGATGTCCGCAGCAAGGGCCGCAACGAATTCGTCACGCAAGTGGACCAGGCCGCGGAACAGATCATTATCGACGGGATTCGGGAACGTTATCCTGATCACGCTTTCTTGGCGGAAGAAGGTGGTGCTCAGGGCGAACATGACTACCGATGGGTCATTGATCCCTTGGATGGCACCACCAATTTCGTACATGGCATGCCGGTATTCGCGGTCTCCATTGCACTGGAAGTGCGTGGTCAACTAGAAGCAGCGGTGATTTACGACCCTACTCGCCAAGAAATCTTTACGGCTTTGCGCGGCGATGGCGCGCAGCTAGAAGGCCGACGCATTCGCGTGAGCAAGCAAAATACGCTAGCGGGCGCATTGGTGGGTACCGGCTTCCCCTATCGCGCCGATGAACAAACCATGGATCGTTATCTAAGGATGCTCAAACCCGTCCTGCAACAGACCGCAGGCATTCGCCGCCCGGGCGCCGCGGCCTTGGATCTGGCCTATCTAGCCGCCGGCCGTATTGACGGCTTCTGGGAATTTGGGCTCAAGCCCTGGGATATGGCGGCCGGCGTGTTAATGATTCGGGAGGCTGGCGGCATAGTGTCGGAACTGGACGGCGCGGACAATCTATTGGCGACCGGTAACGTCGTTGCCGGCACGCCCAAAGTCCACGATGCGTTGAAGACGCTCTTACTGAACAGCGCTGCGCCCTAAGCCAACAAAAAACTCAAGGCAAACTATCCACTTCTGAATCGGGTTCGGGGGGTAGTAAATCGGCCGGCGTCACGTCCAACGCCAAGGCGGTCGCACTCGCGATATAAATGGACGAATACGTACCGACGAACACACCCACGATTAAGGCGATGGCGAAACCGCGCACTGCCTCGCCGCCCAACAACAACAGCGCGAACAATACCAATAAAGTCGTCAAACTGGTGATGACAGTGCGGCCCAACATCTGATTGATGGAGGTATTCATGATGGCCTCAGCGCCTTCCTTGCGCACCCGTCGAAAATTTTCGCGAATACGATCAAACACCACGATAGTGTCATTCAAGGAATAGCCGATGACCGCGAGAATCGCTGCCAATACCGACAGATCGAAAGAAAATTGAAATAACGCGAAAACACCCAGGACGATCAGCACGTCGTGAACTAGGGCGGCAACGGAACCCACGGCAAATTTCCACTGAAAGCGGAACATTATGTAGGCGAGAATCATCAGTAACGCGAAAATCATGGCTAAGCCGCCGCTCTCGGTCAGCTCCTCACCGACTTGCGGCCCCACAAACTCCACGCGCCGGCGATCAACTCGCTCCCCACCCGCACTCAGCAGACCAAATATCTCTGCGCCCAGTTTACCGCTCTCGACGCCTTCCCTGGGCAACACGCGAATCAATACATCCCGTGAGCTGCCGAAATTCTGCACTTGCGCATCGGCATAGCCACCATCTGCCAAACGAGTGCGAATATCCGTCAAGTCGGCGGCTTCGTCATAACCAACTTCCAACAGGAGTCCGCCGGTAAAATCGATACCGAAATTTAGACCTCGCGTGGCCAAGCAAAACAGGGCAACGCCGATGAGTAGCGCGGAAATGACCGCCGCGACCCGCCGCCCGCCGAGGAAATTTATTTCGTTTTGCAGACCGAATATTGCCATTGACGCGCTCGCTAGATGGGCAGTCGCTCAAGAGAACGACCCCCGAAAATAAAGTTAACCACGGCCCGCGTGCCAATGATCGACGTGAACATGGACGTGATAATCCCCAGGGAAAGCGTAACAGCGAAACCTTTAATCGGACCGGTCCCGAAAACGAACAGCACAAGGGCCGCAATCAAAGTCGTGATATTGGCATCGGCAATGGTCGACAAAGCTTTTTCGTAGCCGGCGTTAATACTGGCTTGTGGAGAATTCCCGTTGCGGAGTTCTTCACGAATGCGTTCAAAAATTAGCACGTTAGCATCCACGGCCATACCAACCGTCAGTACGATACCGGCGATACCCGGCAAGGTTAGGGAGGCCTGTAATGAAGACAGCAAGGCCGCGATCAAGATGAGATTCGCGACTAGGGCAAGATCGGCGATAAAACCAAACACTCGATAATAGAGAATCATGAACAGCGCAACCAAGGCGAGACCGATCTGTATAGCCAACAAGCCTTTGGCGATATTGTCACGGCCGAGACTCGGACCAACGGTTCGCTCTTCCACTTTATAAATAGGTGCCGCCAAGGCGCCAGCCCGGAGCAACAAGGACAAATCTCGGGCTTCAATGACATCTACACCGGTGATTTGAAAGCGGCTACTGAACACACCCTGGATAGTGGAGATATTGATGACTTCTTTTTCCTCGCGGGGCACATCGACCATTTCGCCATCACGCTCGACGCGATCGCGTTTTTGCTCCACAAACACCACCGCCATCCGCTTACCCAGATTGGCCTTTGTGTTTTCAAGCATTTCCCGAGCGCCCTTGCTGTCTAGAGTTACAAAAACCGCTGGCTGACCTTCCGAAAAACCAGAACTCGCGTCAATGAGCTGGTCACCAGTAACGACGCGACGGCGTTTCAACAACTGCGGACTTTCGGAGCGGTCATAAAACAGCTCGCAGCCGATGGGCGCACGACCTCTGCGTTCAGCTTCTAGGGCGTTTTCGTCATCGCAAACCATCCGAAACTCCAGGGTGGCTGTCGCGCCGAGCACGCGCTCGGCTTGCGCCGGATCCTGCATACCGGGTAGTTGCACGACGATGCGATCAAGACCCTGACGCTGAACCAAGGGTTCGGCAACACCGAGTTCGTTAACCCGATTGCGCAAGGTCACCGTATTCTGATCGATGGCAAAATTACGCCGCTCGCGAATTTGCTCCTCGGTCATGCGCACACTGATCAGCGGTACATCACCAGACTGGGAGACGGCAATCTCGACATCGGGATCGGCTCCACGCAAGAGTTGTCGCGCGCTCTCTAAATCAGCAGCGGCATTCAATTTAATGCGTATCGTGTCGCCGTCCAGACTAACGTCGCGCCGAATGCGTTCTTCGCGCAAGATTTTCCTAAAATCGGCGGCATATCGATCTAGCCGCTGTTTAACTGCGGCATCAATATCGACTTCAAACAAAAAATGCACGCCGCCGCGTAAATCCAAGCCGAGACTCATGGGCTTAAGACCCAGGGCGCGCAGCCACTCAGGCGTGCGCGGCGCCAAAGTCAAAGCCACCACATAACCCTTGCCCAGCGTGTCGCGCAGCAAATCACTGGCCTGTAGTTGGTCTTCGACGCCGCTGAACCGCAATAACAGATTGCCTTCCTCTTCAAACTTGGATGCGATCTGAATGTCTGCTTCTTCCAACGCCAAAGTCGCCGTATTGATCTCCAGTGCCTCCAACGCCGTACCGTTGTCACGGCTTACTTGCAAGGCTGGGTCTTCGCCAAAAACATTCGGCAGCGCAACCACGAAGCCAATCACAATGACGGCCAGAACGAGCAAATATTTCCACGCAGGATAGCGATTCATAGAACTAAACTTTCTGGCTAGACGCTTTTTACCGTGCCCTTGGGCATAACACCGCCAATGGTGTGACGTTGCACTTTCAGCACAGTGCCGGGTGCCACTTCGACTTGCACAAACTGATCTTTGACTTCCGTGACCTTGCCCAGCACGCCGCCGGCGGTAACGACCTCGTCACCGACCACCAAGTTGGCAACCATTTCCCGGTGTTCCTTTTGCCGCTTATTTTGCGGACGAATCAGCAAAAAATAGAAAACGACGAATATCAGGATTAGGGGTAAAAAACTCAGCAGCTGATCCTGTCCGCTGCCCGCCTGCTGTGCCCAAGCATCTTGGATAAACCATCCCATGGTGAATTCCGGGTGAAAAAAACGCCGCGTATTATTGCATATCCCCGCCGGATTGCCGCTGCCGCCGCAAAGACTCGCGCACATAGTCCTCAAAACGGCCGGCCTCGATGGCCGCGCGCATGCCTGCCATCAGGCTTTGGTAGTAGTGAAGATTGTGAATGGTGTTTAAGCGTGCCCCTAGAATTTCGCCACAGTGCTGCAAATGGCGAAGATAGGCCCGGCTGTAGTGCCGGCAGGTATAGCAAAGACAATCGGCCTGCAAGGGCTCGGGATCGTCTCGGTAGCGCGCGTTGCGAATTCGAACCACCCCGTCGGCCGTAAACAAGTGGCCATTGCGCGCGTTGCGCGTGGGCATCACGCAATCAAACATATCAATCCCTTGCCCTACCGCCATCATCAAGTCGGCGGGCGTGCCCACACCCATCAGGTAGCGCGGCTGCCGATGGGGCATCTGCGGCAGACAGGATGCTAAGACCCGCGCACGTTCTTGGGCGGGCTCGCCCACTGACAAGCCACCGATGGCCAGACCGTCAAAGCCAATGTCCATGAGTCCCGCCAAGGAAGCCTCTCTCAAGGCGGGATACATGCCACCTTGCAGGATGCCGAAGATCGCCGCGCTGGATTGGCCACCAGCCAGTTCATTAAACGCATCCCGACTGCGCCTTGCCCAGCGCAAGGAGAGTTCCATAGATTCCCGCGCCTGCGTTTCAGTGGCGGGATAGGCGGTGCATTCGTCAAATATCATCTGAATGTCGCTGCCCAGTTGCGCCTGGACCTGCATGGAGCGTTCAGGTGATAGAAATACCCGGCTGCCGTCCGTGGGAGCCTGAAATTCGACGCCGGCTTCACTCAGCTTACGCCGTTGGGTGAGGCTCCACACCTGAAATCCACCCGAATCCGTCAAGATGGGTCCGGACCAATGCATGAATTGGTGCAGCCCCCCGTGGCGTTCAATCAGCTCGCTGCCTGGACGCAGCATCAAGTGAAATGTGTTGCCCAAAATGACTTCGGCGCCCGTGGCGACCAACTCCTCGGGCGTCACAGACTTCACGCTGCCGTAGGTCCCCACCGGCATGAAGGCGGGTGTTTGGATGCAACCACGAGGCAGGCTCAAACATCCGCGGCGCGCCGCGCCATCAGTATGCAAAAGTTCAAACTGCATCGGCCCGCCGACAAAACATGGCATCGCCATAGCTATAGAACCGGTAACCGGCGGCAACCGCATGCCGATAGGCGGCCATGACCGCGTCGCTACCGGCAAAGGCACAGACCAACATCAGCAGGGATGACGCGGGCAAATGAAAATTGGTCAGCAGAGCATCCACTACCCGGAAACGAAATCCCGGCCGAATGAACAATTGGGTATCCCCCTCAAACGACTGCAGCTCGCCGCCTAGCGCGGCGGTCTCCAGCGCCCGCACCACCGTTGTTCCCACGGCAACAATCCGCCCGCCGATGGCCCGTGTTTGGGCGATGTCAGCGCACAAGCCTGCGGACACGACGGCGTACTCGCGATGGAGCTTGCCACTGACCAGCTGCTCATCACGCAGCGGCGAAAACGTGCCCGCCCCGACGTGCAGGGTGAGGTGGCTAATTTCGACGCCGCGGGCACGCAAATGCTTGATCTGTGAGGCGTCGAAATGCAAACCAGCGGTGGGTGCGGCCACCGCCCCCGGCACTTGCGCGAATACCGTTTGGTAGCGCTCGCGGTCCACACCATCGTCGCCGCGGCGAATATACGGCGGCAAGGGCATATGGCCCTTGGCCTGAAGATACGCTTCGATCGATTGGTTGAAGGCCAGCAGATAAAAAGGCCCGTCGCGCCCCTCAACGGTGACGGTTACCCCACCATCCAACAACAGTTCTTGACCCGCCTTGGGCGCCTTGCTTGAACGCAACTGAAACAGCGCCCGCCGCGGCGCCAAAATCCGTTCTAGCAACAATTCAAGCTTGCCGCCGCTGGCCTTCTTACCAAAAACCCGGGCGGGTAAGACTTGCGTGTTGTTAAGCACCAAGCGATCACCCGGCGCCACCAGCCGTGATAGCTCCGTAAACTGCCGGTCTTCGCAGCGACCGTCCGGGGTAATAAGCTCCAGGAGCCGGCTTGCGGAGCGCTGCGCTAGCGGCACTTGGGCAATTTGTGCCTCGGGTAGCTCAAAACTGAAATCGCGGGGCTCCATGGCCGCGCATTCTACGCCAGCTGATTTGCCGGAATTCGCAGCCCTCGCTAGCCTTCAAGCGCCGCATCCTCACTGGACTGCCGGGCAGGTAATGCCGAGCTGAGTGTCATGGCGTCTTGATCACGCATGATCTGCAAACTCAGTTTTTCACCCGGCTCGTAAGACCGCAAAATGCGCATGGCATGCGCCGGATCCCGGGGTTCTCGGCCGCCGATCTGGCGAATGACATCACCATCACGCAATCCAAGCTGGCCGGCTTGCGGCGCGCGAATCACCAAGATACCCGTGGACGTTCCAAAGTAACGGCCTAAATCAGGCGACAGCTCGACCAATTCCATGCCGCGAAAGATGCCGGCATGACGCCAGGGCCGCACCATGGGACGCAACAGGCGCTCTTCAAATTCTTCGCCCAATTGCTGCAGAGATTCTCCAAACGGAAAGGCGGGCATCAACTTTGGGTCCATCCGCTCCGCCTCGACGGTCGCTTGGCGGCTTTTACCCGCGCGCAAATAAGTTAGCTTGACGCGATCTTGCGGACGCACGCGATCCATGTAGCTGACGAGCTGACGATTCGCCTCGCGCGCCGAATCCGCGGTGAGCGATTGATCACCGATGCGCACCAAGGTGTCGCCCGCGCGCAAACCCGCGCGCTCAGCGGGCCCACCCGGAGACACGCCCAGTATGGTGACCCCCTCAACGGGGCCATCGCCCGGCTGACCACCCCCAATGTTGATGCCCAGCATGGCGCGCTCGGTGTCCTGGGCCTGATCGGCGAGGGCCAGCTGCGTGGGTGCTCCGACTAAAAATAATATTATTAAATACAATATTTTATTAAACATATTAAATAATTAACCTTATAGTGCATTGGCGTCAATTTCTCGATAGCGTGCGCGGACCAGCTCGTTCATCAAGCTCACTCGCTGTTGCCAGAGGGGTGTTTCCATCGTTTGGCCAGCCACGTTTTGTTGACGCATCAGCTGATGGTCAAGTACCGCGATGTGATCCTCTAGTTGGCCGATGACGGCCGCCGTTTGCGCACTCAGGCTCTGCGGCCGCGCGGGCAAACTGCGCAACTGGGCTTCCAAGGCCCGCGAGTGAGCTTGGAGACGTCCAAGATCACGCATAGCGATGGCCGAAGATGGCTGAGGGTCTACGCGCGACGACCTCGGCCAGTTATCCACCGCCGCCAGCGCCACCAAGACTAGCAACCCGCCTATCGCCAGGGCGGGCCTTGCGGGCTGGCGTCGGCGCCGACTTTGATCACGGCGAACTTGTGCATCGATCCGCGCCCAGGCATCGGCCGGCGGCACCAGTTCGGGAAGCCCTTGTAAACGTTCTTTCAGCTCGTCGGTCACGATGCCCTATCCCCACAGACGGCCGTTGAATCGGCGGGCAGCCGCAACCAGTCGCGCAATCGCACCCGCGCCCGCGCCAACTGCGACTTGGAAAAACTCGGACTCATGCCGAGCCGGGCGGCAATTTCAGCGTGGGTATAGCCCTCGACATCATGCAACACCACCACCACGCGGCTGATGTCGGACAGGGTAGCCAAGGCGGCATCCAAATCTACACCTAAGCCCGGATCGGGCACCGCTGGATCAGCCGGTTCCCAAGGGCCTTGTTGGTCGTCAACCAAATCGCGAAACAGTGTCGCGCGACGCTGCCAAGCCGTGCGCAAGTACATCAAACTCCGCGAAACGGCGATGCGGCGAATCCAAGTGGCCAGGGATGCATCGCCGCGAAATTGCTGAATGTTCCGAAGAATCTCAACGAAGCTGTCTTGCAGCACATCGTCGGCCGCCACACGCGAGCCCGTTATTCGCGCCGCGAGACTGAACACAGGGGGACCAAATTCCTCGAACAAGGCCGCCTGCGCACAGCGATCACCAGCCTGCGCACGACGCAGCAAATCGGGGCTAACGGTCTTGCCTGCAAATCCGGACATCTAGCTTTAGATGCCCTAGCCTGGAAAAAAGTTGCGCGGCGGGTGAGCTAAGCCTACAAGCCCTGGGGACTGCCGGTTTCGCAGCTAGATTTCAGATAGTCCAGAACCTCGTTCACCGTTGCATCCTCGCGAATGGTGGGGTTGCCGCCCTCCTCCAAAATATGGCCGTAAGCGGCTTCAACTTTCTCATTCCAATGCTGCCGCAACTCCGCCCTGGCAACCTCCGTGGGCCGCAACCGGCGCCGGCGCCGGTCCGCGGGGTCAATGTATTCCTCCAGAAACCCTTTGGCCATTTGGTCAGAAACGTAGCGTGAGATACTGGACTTGGGCAGTTGTGTGATCTCGGATAAGTCCGTCACAGTGGGATTATAGTCGGCACGATCCAAGACGACGATGGTCAACACTGTGAGCAACTCACCCGTGGGTAAACTGCCATAGCGATGCACTGACATCAGCAACCATCGCCAAACCAGGGAATAGGCAATGGCCACATTTTTACTTACCGACATTTCAGCATTCACTGCGATCCTCCTATCAGCCGAACGAAGACTAAGCGGCTGTGACTCGCCAATCAATCTTTTGCTAGAGTAGCGCCCCGCGAGACGCCGGACCTGCCGGGATGGCGAAATTGGTAGACGCGCCGGATTCAAAATCCGGTGGGGTAAAACCCGTGTCGGTTCGAGTCCGACTCCCGGCACCAAATGAAAACTCACCGCTCAGCTGAGGCCACCACGCGCGGGGCGCGCTAACCCTGAGCCACCACCTGTCCATGTTCGCGGGTGGCGCGAAACTCAATGTCGGGCCAGCGCTCTAAGCTGAGGTCGAGATGGGGCTTGTTTCTCGCGAGAAACACTGGGTTTTGATCCACGTCTCGACCCAGCGACGCACCTTCTTGCTCAAGAAATTTTTTACGGGCGGCCTCATTCGGATAGCTGAGCCAACGAGCCGTATAGATTTCGACGGGATCGTATACGGCATCGACCTTGTACTCACCTTTTAGTCGATGTGCGACAATTTCGAATTGCAACCGGCCCACCGCGCCGAGTAATAGACGACCGGTTGCCATCGTGATCACTTGGATCGCGCCCTCCTCACCCAGTTCTTGCAAACCTTTTTGTAGCTGCTTGGCCTTGAAAGGATCCTTGGGCCGTGCGGCTACAAACAGCTCCGGCGCAAAATAGGGAATGCCTTTAAAGGCCAGAGGCTCGCCGGCGGTGAGGGTATCGCCGATCTGCAGCTGGCCATGATTGTGAATACCCAAAATATCGCCGCCCACCGCCGCTTGGCTTTTTACGCGTTCGTTCGCCATGAAAGTAATCGCGTTACCGATGCGGATTTCCCGGCCTAGTCTTTGGTGTTGCGCCTTGGTACCGGGCGCGTAACGGCCAGAACAAACGCGTAGAAAGGCGACGCGATCCCGATGCTTAGGATCCATGTTCGCCTGGATCTTGAACACGAAACCCGTGAACGCTTCTTCCTGGGGAGCCACCATGCGCAGCCCGCCATCGCGTGGCTGGGGTGCCGGTGCCCAATCTAGCAAGGCGCCGAGTACCTCTTGTACGCCGAAGTTATTAATGCCGCTGCCAAAAAATACCGGTGTCTGCAGCCCGGCGAGAAAGAGTTCCAAGTCGAAGGGCGCGCTCGCGCCGCGCACCAGCTCGACCTCTTCGCGCAAGGTTTCGACCTCCAAGGGAAACAGCTCATCCAAGCGCGCGTTGTCTAGTCCTTCGATCAACTCGCCGTCCTGTGTGGCCCGCTGTTGGCCCGCGGTAAAGCGCAGCAGTTTGTCTTGGAGCAGATGAAAAACGCCGCGAAAAGTTTTCCCCATGCCGATGGGCCAGGTCACCGGTGCACAATCGATTTTTAGCGTGGCCTCGATTTCCTCTAAGATATCTAGAGGTCCGCGCACTTCACGATCGAACTTGTTGACGAAGGTAATAATGGGCGTGTTACGCAGCCGGCAAACCTCCAGCAACTTAATCGTTTGTGCCTCCACACCCTTTGCCGCATCGATCACCATTACCGCCGCATCCACGGCCGTTAGCACGCGATAAGTGTCTTCCGAAAAATCCTCGTGGCCTGGTGTATCCAGCAAATTAATCGTGTGATCGAGGTATTCAAACTGCATCACCGAGCTGGTCACGGAAATGCCGCGCTGCTGCTCCACTGCCATCCAATCTGCAGTGGCGTGGCGCGTCGCCCGGCGTGCCTTTACTGCACCGGCAAGTTGGATTGCGCCACCGTAGAGCAGTAGTTTTTCCGTCAGCGTGGTCTTACCGGCATCGGGATGCGAAATAATGGCAAAGGTGCGGCGCTGAGCAACTTCTTGCGCCAGGCTCGAGCTGGCGGTAGCGCTATGAGATTCGGCGTCGGACATCAGCTATCCTTAGGCACTTTGCCGCGACGCGCGCTTGCGGTCGATTTCGCTGAGCAACTTCTTGCGAATACGACTGCTCTGCGGGGTGACCTCGACCAGTTCATCGTCGTCGATGAATTCCAAAGACTGTTCTAGGCTGTAACGGACGGCCGGTGTGAGCAGCAGGTTCTCATCAGTCCCGGCGGCACGAATATTGGTCAGCTGCTTAGCCTTAGTGGGATTCACCACCAAATCGTTACCGCGGCTATGAATGCCCACCACCATGCCTTCATAAACTTCGTCGCCGTGGCCGATGAACAAGCGGCCACGCTCTTGCAAGCTAAACAATGAGTAAGCCAAGGCCTTGCCCGTTACCTTGGAAACCATGACCCCACTATTTCGTTGCGCAATGGCCCCCGGTACACGCCGGTCGTAACCATCAAAGACGTGATACAGCAGACCCGTGCCCGCCGTGGTGGTGAGATACTCGGTGCGAAAACCAATGAGGCCACGGGCGGGAATCCGGTAGTCCAGGCGCATTCGCCCTTTGCCGTCCGCCTGCATATCCAGTAACTGCCCCTTGCGTTGCGCGAGCTTCTCCATCACGCCGCCCTGGTAAGCCTCTTCGAAATCTACCGTGAGTTGCTCCCAGGGCTCGCAGAGCTGACCATCGATTTCTTGCTCGATCACTTCGGGCCGCGACACGGCTAGTTCATAACCCTCGCGACGCATGGTTTCTATCAGCACCGACAAGTGCAATTCGCCGCGGCCGGAAACGCGAAATTTATCGGGATCTTCAGTCGTTTCGACGCGCAGCGCCACGTTGTGCTGACGCTCCCGTTCCAGGCGTTCACCGATCTGACGGCTGGTCAAAAATTTACCATCCCGCCCAGAAAACGGTGACTTGTTGACCTGGAAGGTCATGCTAATGGTCGGTTCATCCACAGTCAGCGGCGGCAAGCCCTCGACCTGGTCGCGATCGCATAGGGTGTCTGATATGGCTAAATCCTCAATGCCGGAGAAAGCCACGATGTCGCCGGCGCGGGCAGCCTCTGTTTTCAAGCGCTGCAAGCCATGGAAGCTATACAACTCCATTAAGCGTCCGGCGCGAGTATTACCCTCGGCGCCAACAATGCTCACTGGTGAGTTGGCCTTGGCGGTCCCGCGGGTCACTCGACCGACACCCATGACACCAACGTAAGTGTCGTAGTCCAGGCTGGAAACTTGCAGCTGCAAACCGCCCGCCAGATCCACCGCGGGCGGCGGTACAAACTCGACAATGGCCTGAAACAACGCGGTCATATCACCGTCACGCACCTCGGCTTCAGTGCCGGCATAGCCACCTAGGGCAGATGCGTAAATCACAGGAAAATCCAGCTGCGCGTCCGTCGCACCCAAGCGGTCAAACAGATCAAAAGTTTGATCCAATACCCAGTGCGCCCGCGCGCCGTCGCGATCGATCTTATTGATGACCACCAAAGGGGTCAGGCCACAGGCAAAGGCCTTCTGCGTCACAAAGCGGGTCTGTGGCATAGGGCCATCCACGGCGTCGACCAGCAGCAGCACGCCGTCGACCATAGACAAGACGCGCTCCACCTCGCCACCGAAATCGGCATGGCCTGGCGTATCCACGATATTGATCCGCCAGTCACCCCAGGTAATCGCGGTGTTCTTGGCAAGAATCGTGATGCCCCGCTCGCGCTCTAGATCGTTGGAATCCATGACACGATCCGGGACAGCCGCACGCGTATCCAAGGTACCCGATTGGCGCAAGAGCTGATCAACCAAGGTGGTCTTGCCATGATCTACGTGCGCGATGATGGCGATGTTACGAAGCGCTTTTGCGGTGGTCATTTGCTTAAATAATTACTTTTAAAATATGAAGTTAGTATATATTTATGATATATATTTTAATTAAAAAAACACTCGGACAGACTCCGGGATTTAAGCCGCTCGGCCACGTCTGCGGCCTCGACCGGACCCGCTCCGCCGAGACGTCGCCGGCTGGCGGCGCGATGTAGCCTGCGGCTGTTCCGCGCGACGGGCTGGCTGGCGGGGCTCATAACCCGGCACCCACTCCTGGGGAATCTCGCCCTTGAGCAAGCGTTCAATCGCTCGCAGGTAAGCTCGTTCATCCGCAGACACCAAAGAAATCGCGGCCCCCGCATGGCCAGCGCGTGCCGTTCGACCAATGCGATGGACGTAGTCCTCGGGCACATTGGGCAACTCGAAATTCACCACATGCGGCAGTTGATCAATGTCGAGGCCGCGGGCTGCAATGTCGGTGGCCACTAGCACCCGCACAGCGCCTGCCTTGAAGTCTTTCAACGCACGAGTCCGCGCCCCCTGGCTCTTGTTGCCATGAATCGCCGCAGCGCTTAAGCCGTCATCCTGCAACTGTTTCGCAAGACGATTGGCGCCATGTTTGGTGCGGGTAAACACCAAAACCTGGCGCCAATTGTTACGGCCGATCAATTCAGACAAGAATTCACGTTTGCGGTTCTTGTCGAGGGGATAGACCAGTTGCTTCACCCGTTCGGCGGTAGCATTGCGCGGTGCGACGTCGATCTGCGCCGGGTTTTCCAGCAGCTGGCCAGCCAGTTGGCGGATGTCCTTCGCGAAGGTGGCGGAAAACAAAAGGTTTTGGCGACGAGCCGGCAACAGCTGAAAGATGCGGCGAATGTCTCGCAAAAAGCCCATATCCAGCATTCTGTCGGCCTCATCGAGAACCAAGGCTTCGACACCCGATAAATCGACAGTACCCTGCCCGGCGTGGTCCAACAGACGACCGGGTGTCGCCACCAAGACATCAACCCCCCGCCGCAAGGCTGCGATCTGTGGATTGATGCTGACACCACCGAAAACAACGGTGCCGTATAGAGACAGATGTTTTCCGTAAGTCTTGAAACTATCGGCAACCTGAGCCGCTAGCTCGCGGGTGGGCGTCAAGATCAAGGCGCGCACGCGACGGGCACCGCGCGGCTGTGATTCGGCTAAGCGCTGCAGTAGTGGCAAAGCAAATCCGGCGGTTTTGCCGGTACCAGTTTGTGCGCCGGCCATCAGATCACGGCCTGACAGCACCACCGGAATGGCCGCGCGTTGAATGGGCGTCGGGCTATCGTAGCCCTGTTCCTCAACAGCACGCAGCAACTCGGCCCGCAGACCGAGGGATTGAAAAGACATGGATATAAAGCTCCGCGATCGGCCCGCCCGGTGCTGCCTGCGCCGGTACGGTCGGGGCGAGATCGACATTCTTAAAGTCGGCTCCGGCCAGGCTGGCCGGGCGAGCGAACGCAGACCGATGTGCGTTCAGGCGGGAGCACTATACCAGAAGCTGTGACCAATATATGCCACCGGTTACATGGCGCCGCGGATCTCGACCTTCAAGATGTCGCTACACTCGTTTCATACGCGCTAAACGCTGCGATCTGCTTGGGTCGGCGTGCGCCTGGTAACGGCGGACCTTCTCGCGCTGGTCGCAACGATCCATTAATCTGCGCGCATGAAGTATTGCAGCGAGTGCGGGCAACCCGTGGAATCGACGGTGCCAGCAGGTGACAATCGCGCTCGTTTTGTCTGCACAGCCTGCGGCTTCGTTCATTACCGCAATCCCCTCATCGTAGCGGGCTGTGTGCCCGAGTTCGATGGAAAAATATTGCTCTGTCGCCGGGCCATTGAGCCTAGGCATGGCTATTGGACGGTGCCCGCGGGATTTATGGAATTGCGGGAAAGCCTTCCCGAGGCTGCATTGCGGGAAACCTGGGAAGAAGCCCTGGCGCGCGTGGAACTAGGCCACTTGTTTGCCGTGGTAGATGTTGTCCATGCCGGTCAGGTCCACGTATTTTTTACTGGAAAATTGGCGGCGCCAGACTTCGCGCCGGGCGAAGAAAGCCTTGAAACCAAACTATTTTCACCCGATGACATACCCTGGGACGACCTAGCCTTCCCCAGCGTGCGGGTCGCCTTGCAACGGTACCTAGAGAACCAGCGCGCCGGTAGCCAGGCGCTGCACCTGTGCACTGCACCACGGATAGGAACCTAGTTGAAGGATATTGTTATGCTTGGAAAGTATTTGATTTCAACGCATTTTTGAATAAAGTACCCCGCCTCAACACAGCCACGGTGGGATCAGCCTGCCGGAGAACCCCATGACCTTCGTCGTTACCGAAAACTGTATTAAATGCAAGTACATGGACTGCGTGGAAGTTTGTCCCGTGGATTGCTTCCATGAAGGGCCGAACATGCTGGTCATTGATCCGGAGGAGTGCATTGACTGCACCCTGTGTGAGCCTGAATGCCCCATCGAAGCCATTGTGTCCGAAGACGAAGTGGCAGATGACCAGAAGCAATTTCTGGCCCTAAATGAAGAACTCTCTCAAGCGTGGCCGGTGATCACCGAAGCCGGCACACCACCGGACGATGCCGACGAGTGGAAAGACAAGCCCGGCAAGTTAGATCTGCTAGAACGCTAAAACCGCCGCATCGGCGCGCTCAATCTTCTAGATAGCTGAGCAGTTCCTTCGGCGGCACATAGCCGGGAATTAACTCGCCGTCGTCCATCACGATGGCGGGGGTGCCGCGAATACCAAAACTTTGGCCGAGTTGGTAATGCGTCGCCACCGGCGTGCTGGCACAATTCCTTGCAGCTACAGCTTGTCCAGCCTTGGCTTTCGTTAACGCGGCATTGCGATCTTTCGCACACCAGACCTGTTCGGCCTTAGACCAACTTTCTGTATTCGGACCACTGCGCGGAAAAAACAGGTAGCGCACCCGAATGCCCGCATCATTGTAGCCATCGATTTCCCGATGCAACTTGCGGCAATAGCCGCAGTCAATATCCGTAAACACGGTCACCGTATGTTTCGCCACGGCCGGTGAAAAAATGATCATGCTGGAATCGCCCAAGGCATTAATCGCGGCAGCCCGCGCTTGTGTTCGACGCGCTTCAGTAATATTGCTTTCCGACTCCACGTCGTAAATATCACCCTGCACCAAATAGCGCCCATCGGCGCTAATGTAGGCAACTTGCGCACCAATTCTTATTTCATAAAGCCCCTCAACCGGTGTCGCAGTAAGACTGCTGAAGTCAATGGACGGAAAGCGCTTCGCGAGACTGGCGCGGACCGCGGCCTCGACTTCACCAGGCACCTGTGCGGATGCCATTAAGCCTGGTAAAACCGTAAGCACCAGCAGCACGACGAACAACTTAGCAATGCGCATCTGATATTTCCCAAAATTACGGCGGCTGGAAACTTGGACCCCGTCAACCAACGCGGGTTCACTCGCGTCGGCGGAAAGCGCGGCTGATATTAGCACGCAGCTAAGCGCAGGCCGCTACTTCGCGGAATGATCAGCCCCGGGGATGATGCTGCGAATGTAGTTCTTTCATCCGCTCGCGGGCCACGTGCGTGTAGATTTGCGTGGTCGACAAGTCACTGTGCCCAAGCAACATTTGCACAACTCGCAAGTCAGCACCGTGATTAAGCAAGTGCGTGGCAAATGCATGCCGGAGTGTATGCGGCGATAGTTTGCCCTTGATGGCCGCCTTTTTTGCATAACGCTTGATGATGTGCCAAAAGGCCTGTCGCGTCATGCGATCCCCCCGGCGCGTGGGAAATAGATAGTCGGTTTGCCGCTCCAGCAAAATTTCAGCCCGCGATCCGGCTTGGAATTCACGCAACCAGCGTTGCGCTTCTTCGCCGATGGGAATTAACCGCTCGCGATCACCTTTACCCCGAATGCGCAGTACGCCCTGATTCAGATTGATCTCGCTTTGCTTGAGGTTGATCAGCTCCGAAACTCGCAGGCCCGTTGCGTACAGCAGCTCCAACATGGTGCGATCGCGATGCCCCAAGGGGTCACCGATTTCGGGTGCGTTCAACAGCGATTCAACCTCGCCCTCGCTCAGCGTCCGCGGCAATGAGCGACCCACTTTGGGCATTTCAATCTTCAGCGTCGGATCTTCGCCAATGGCGCCCTCGCCCAGCAGGTAGCGATAGAAACGCCGGAAACTAGACAGTTGTCTGGCTGTGGACCGCGGCTTGGCACCGCCCTGGGTGCGCCAAGCGATGAATGCCAGCAAATCCGCACGCGTGGCGTAGATTAAGCTGACGTCGCGATTTGCCAACCAGCGTTGCAAGGCAACCAGGTCAGCACGGTAAGCGCCCAGTGTATTCTGGGACAAACCTCGCTCCATCCAAATCGCGTCAAGAAACTTGTCGATGATGGCCTCGGGGGACGGCTTCGCCGAGCCTTTGCCGGCGGCGTGATTAGCAATTGCTTTTGACATTACTGACTTCAAAGCTCCCAAGCAATCCCGTCTAAGCAGGATTGAACCGGCTTCATGCACCCGACGAAAATCTCCATAATCGTCGTTGCACGTCCTTGTGCTTCCGATTGATACTGTTGTGCAGCATCATCCCCGCCACGCGGCGGCCCGTCCTAGATCGCAGTATGCTCAGGCTGGTCGGTGATGGCCGTGATCGGTTTCACAAAACATATCAAGGGATTACATAAAGGTATCGGCTCGATGCAGAGGCACAAAAACCCACCCGGCCCGCGTTGATGCGAATAGCCTACGGAATTTACGCGGCCGCGATCTTCATGATCGTCACATTTTTGACACTGGTGGTGGTGGCCGTCTTGCCGGGCGAGCATCGCCGTCGGTCTATCACCCGGAACAGCGCAGGCCTATTACTTCGTCTTTGGGGCGCCAAACCCAAAGTCGCCGGACTAGACAATATCCCCCCGGCACCCTGCGTGGTCGTTGCCAACCACGCAAGCTACCTCGACGGCATCATTCTGACTGCGGTCCTACCGCCGCGATTCGGATTCGTCATTAAGCGCGAAATGACCCGCGTGCCCTTGGCCCACTTACTGCTGCGCCGCCTGGGTTCGGAGTTTGTGGAGCGGTTCGATGCCCGCGGGGGCGCTCGCGATGCCCGGCGAATCTTGCGGCAGGCGAAAATGCAAAAGTCCCTGGCTTTCTTTCCGGAGGGCACATTCATCGCACGGCGCGGACTGCAGAAATTTCGTCCGGGGGCCTTTTTAATCGCCGCTCGCGGCGACGCTAGCGTGGTACCCGTCGCCATCACGGGTAGCCGCGACATGCTACCCGCGCGGCGGCTACTGCCTGTGCCCGGCGACCTGAGCGTCTGGATCATGCCGGCAATCGCGCCGGAACCAAACGATGGCGACGCCGTCGCCACCCTCATCAGCAAAGCGAGGCAAAGCATACTATCGGCCTTGGATGAACCCGACTTGCTCACGGAGCTCGGCGAATGATCTTGGCGGCAACCCCGACACCGCGCATAATGCGCGCTCTATTCAGCCGGGCCCGCCGCAAGCAATCACCGTGAGCAAAGAATCAATTGTCATCGTCGCGGCGCGGCGTACACCCATCGGTGCCTTCCGGGGTGCTCTGGAAAAGCTCAGTGCGCCGGAACTATCGGCCACCGCCACGCGCGCCTGCCTAGAAGAAACCGGCATCGGCGCCGATGAAATCGATCAGGCCATTATCGGCTGCGTACTGCCTGCGGGCCTAGGCCAAGCACCGGCGCGGCAGGCCGCGCTGGCGGCCAATTTAGGCCAATCCACGGACTGCATGACCATTAACAAAGTCTGCGGCTCTGGGCTAAAGGCCATCATCCTAGGTCACGATGCGATACGTGCCGGCAGTGCGGCCACTGTCTTAGCGGGTGGTATGGAATCCATGAGCCAGGCACCCTACCTGCTACCCAAAGCCCGTGGTGGCTTTCATATGGGCCATCAACAGAGTCTGGACCACATGTTTTACGATGGGCTGCAAAATGCCTACGACGGTGAAGTGATGGGTGTTTTCGCCGACAAGACCGCGGCGCGCTACGAATTTTCTCGCGCGGCACAAGATGAATTCGCCATTGAATCAGTCAAGCGCGCCCAAGCGGCCGCAAGCAACGGAGCATTTGCCCGTGAACTAACGCCGGTGGAATTTAGCCACCGACGGAAAACCACGATTATCGATCACGACGAGGAACCGGGCCGGCAGGACATCGAAAAAATACCCAGTATGCGCCCAGCATTTGGTAAGGCAGGCACCGTCACCGCCGGCAGCGCGTCCACCCTCGCCGACGGCGCCGCCTCGGTGCTGCTCATGTCGGCAGCACAGGCCAACGAGCGTGGCCTAAAACCCTTGGCGAAGATACTCGGCTTTACATCGCACTCCCATGAGCCGGAGTGGTTTACCACCGCGCCGGGCGTGGCGATCAACAAGCTACATGACCAGCTTGGCTGGACGCCGAAAGACGTCGATCTTTATGAAATTAACGAGGCCTTTGCCTGCGTCACCATGGCCGCGATGCACGACTGCGGCATCGCTCACGCCCAGGTGAACGTGAACGGCGGCGCCTGCGCCCTAGGCCATCCCCTAGGTGCGACGGGCGCAAGAATTGTGACCAGCTTGGTGCATGCCTTGCACGGTCGTGGCGGCGGGCGCGGCATTGCCGCTCTGTGTATCGGTGGTGGCGAAGGCCTGGCCCTCGCCCTCGAAACGCTTTAGATCTGATCCCGACCTATCCGCATCTACTCGTTTAGGCACGCGGGAGCGTCACGCCCTGCTGCCCCTGGTACTTGCCCCCGCGATCTTTATAGGAAGTTTCGCACTCCTCGTCAGACTCAAAAAACAGCATTTGCGCGACACCCTCATTGGCATAAATTTTTGCCGGTAGCGGCGTTGTATTCGAAAACTCCAAGGTCACATGTCCTTCCCACTCGGGTTCCAAGGGCGTCACGTTCACGATGATTCCGCAACGAGCGTAGGTGGATTTGCCCAAGCAAATGGTCAATACATTGCGGGGAATTCGGAAGTACTCCACCGTGCGCGCGAGTGCGAACGAGTTGGGCGGGATGACGCATACCTCGGCATGCTTATCCACAAAACTGGTTTCATCAAAAGCCTTGGGATCGACGATGGCCGAATCGATATTGGTGAACACCTTAAAGTCTGCGGCACAGCGCACATCGTAGCCATAGCTCGATGTCCCAAAGGATACGATGCGCCCGGCACCGTTCTCCCGCACCTGCCTGGCCTCGAAAGGCTCGATCATGCCCTGCTCTTTCGCCATGCGACGAATCCAGCGATCGGACTTAATGCTCATCAATGCTCCTCAAGCAGTCGCAGCCAACTAATTTTCGACACGGATTTCGCCAAACGCAGCGCTGTGGTCTCGTGGCCGCAAAGACAGTTGCGCCGCTAGGGCTCGCGCCAGGTCGCGGTACCGTTGCGCCAAGGTCGAGTGGGGTTGTGCCTGCACGGTAGGCCGGCCCGCATCGGCATCTTGCCGAATCTGAATATCCAGGGGCAAGCGGCCTAACAGACGAACACCAGTCTCCTCGGCCAAGCGTTCGCCACCACCACTGCCGAATAAGTCCTGCTCGTGACCACAAGCCGAACACACATGGGTACTCATGTTTTCCACAATACCCAAGACCGGCACCTTGACTTTCTCGAACATTTTCAAACCGCGTCGCGCATCCAGCAAAGCGATGTCCTGGGGCGTGGTGACGATCAGAGCACCACTCAGCGGGACCTTTTGCGTCAGAGTCAGTTGCGTATCACCGGTACCCGGCGGTAGGTCCACAATTAAATAGTCGAGCTCACGCCAATTCGTCTGAAATACGAGTTGCTGCAAGGCTTGCGTCACCATGGGCCCGCGCCAAATCAACGCCTGATCTTGATCCACGAGAAATCCAATGGAGTTTAGCTGCAGCCCCGAGGTCTCCAAGGGTTCAAAACTATTGCCATCCCGGCTCACGGGGTGCTGCCCCGCCAAGCCCAAGAGGCTCGGCACGCTAGGTCCGTAAATGTCCGCGTCCAGAACACCGACCCGCGCGCCTTCTGCTTGCAAGCCCAAGGCCAAATTCACAGCCGTGGTGGACTTGCCAACGCCCCCTTTTCCCGATGCCACGGCGATCACATTCTTGACTTGGGCTAAGGGCGACAAGCCGGCTTGCACCGCATGGTGTACGACTTGCCAACCGACGGCCACGGGCACTTGCGCCAATCCCAGCTGGTCGCAAATCGCGGATTCCACGCGCTCGGCCCATGCCTGCGCGCTAGCGGCCAGCGGATAGCCGAAGTCCACCCGCAGACTGAGCTCGTCGTCGCCATCCCCAGTAATGCCGATTTTCGGCTTGGCGGTAGCCAGGTCTGTGCCGAAATCAGGCGACCAAATCCCATGTATTGCCGCCAGTACGTCCTCTGTGGTGCTAGCAGCCATGATTCGTGACGCGTTTAACAGTATCCAGACCGGCGAGGCGCGACATTCTACCTGATGCGAGAAGGTCCGCTCGAAAATTGGCGGTGGACGGCAGCAAGAACCCTTCGGCAGCGGCAATATCAGGCCGCCGGAGGCCATATGTCACAACGCATGTGCTTGCTGACGGACAATTTTTGCCTTCTTTGACATAAACTAAGGCGCGGTGCGGCGAAAGCGGCAGCCAATGCTATGTTTAATTGGGGTTTTTGACCGTTGGCGATAAAGTTTCTAGCAAGCTTGCAGGCAGAGCGCGCCATAGCGTCGCTGCTAGAGGAAAGCGACGCCCAGAGTCCGGCCGCGCGCAAGGCTGCCGAACGGCTCAAGAAGGTGGGCGCAGGTGCTATTCCGAAATTGATCGACGCGCTCGGTCACGCCGACAAAGACCAAACACGGGTCATCATTGACGCGTTAGAGGCGCAAGTCAGCGATAAGACCTTTCCCTACTTTGCCGAGGGCCTGGCAGAAGGCGAACAGCGCTGCGTGGCCGGCGTTACCAAGGCACTGTCGGCCGCCAACGGCTATAACACAAAACCGCTGCTCGACCTCTTGAGTAAAGAAGGGGTTGCGACATCCGCGGTCATCGAAATTCTGCGGACGAAAAAATCCCGCGTCACCGTTCCGCAACTAATCCGCAAAGCCTATGACCTGGAGCCACGCGAAAAGGCCGCGATTTTCAAGGTCGTGTCGGAGATGGTCACCGACGCCCATGTTCCCGACCTAATTTCTCGATTGTCCGGCAAGGACATCGCCGTGCGCATTCATTTGATGCAGATCCTATCGCAATTCAATCGCGCCGATGTTGCGGCGGCTCTGGAGAAGCAGCTACGCGACGGCAATAAAACCATACGCAAAACAGCCCTGTCAGCGTTAATGCAAATTGAAGGTGAGCGCGACATCCGGCTGATCTGCTCAATGCTGACGGATCCAGACCTAGAGGTTCAGGGTAAGGCCGTCGACCTGCTAATTCAGTTACAACATCCCGACACGACCAAACACTTGGTCAAAGTCCTGAAGGACGAAAGCGAATATGCACGCCGCTCCGCGGTGGAAGTGCTTAACGAGATTGCCGACCCCACTTCGATAAGACATTTGCTAAACGCCATCGAAGATGACGATTGGTGGGTTCGCTCGCGCGCGTCCGATGCTTTGGCGACCATCGGTGGACCCAAGGTCATGGATGCGGTACTCCAACTGATTCGCGATCAAAACGAAAATATTCGACGGTCGGCCATCGAGATCCTGAATCAAACCAAGGATGAGCGGGCAGTGAAGCATTTGATCACTGCGACGGATGATGAAGACTGGTGGGTGCGAGAGCGCGCTGCTGATGCGCTGGGCGAAATTGGGGATCCGAAAGCCTCCACCGCCTTGATAAAAATGCTCGACGGCGATGCTCGGTCTGTTCCCGCGGCCCTGCGCGCCATCGGCAGGATTGGTCATGAACCCGCCTTGGACAAGGTTCTACCCTTCGTCGAGAACGGCAAGAAAGAGATCCGCGTGGAGGCCGTCAACGCACTGGCTAAACTGACCAGCGAAAAAACCGCGGATACCATCAAAGCACGCTTGCAGCCACTGACAACCGGCGCTGATGAAACCATCGCCCGCATAGCCACCGATGCTCTGGTACGCATCGACAACCGATTTTCTCCCACAATGGCTGGCGCTACGGCGGCACCCGCTGCACCGGACCTGAGCGACGCGATGCCCGACGCGGCTGCTTCCATGATTACCGATGCCCCGCTGCTAACCGAAGAAACCATCATGCCGGCGGCCGCGGGCACCCTGGATATTACGACGCTAAAACCAGGGGATGTTATCGAATCACGCTATCGATTCATCCAACAAATCGGTAAGGGCGCCTTTGGCACCGTACTGCTAGTCGAAGACGTCGTGGTCGAAGAACGACTTATTTTGAAATTCTTGAATGCGAACGTCAGCTCCGATGAGGAAATGCTGAAGCGCTTTGTGCATGAATTGCGTTACTCGAGAAAAATCACGCACAAGAATGTTATTCGAATCTATGACTTCGTCAGCCTGGGTGGCAGTTACGCAATTTCAATGGAGTACTTCCCATCCCATACCCTGGGTGCGGAACTATCCGGAAAAAAACCCCTGCCCTTCGAAAAAGCTTCCGGCTGGGCCCAGGATATCGCTACCGGTATGGGCGTCGCCCACCAGGTCGGCATTGTTCACCGCGACTTAAAACCGGCTAACTTGCTGATCAACGATGAAGGTTTGCTAAAAATTGTGGATTTCGGCGTAGCCGCGGCAGCGAGCAGTGGTGACACGCAACTGACCAAGACCGGCTATGTAATCGGTTCGCCGAAATACATGGCGCCGGAACAAATTCTGGGCAAGAAGGTCGACATGCGCGCCGACATTTATAGCCTAGGCGTTATTTTTTATGAAATGCTGACGGGCGCACCGCCATACACGAAAGGCGATCACATGGCCGTGATGTATCAACATGTTCAAGGCAAGGCCTTGCTATGCGAGGAGGTCAATCCTGATATTCCCGCACCCCTGGCGGCGATCGTCGGAAAATGTATGGCGCTGGACAAAGCCGATCGCTATGAGTCCATGGATGCTGTTCGCGATGCCATTGTTGCCGCTAACTAATGTACCAGCGACGTCGCTTAGCGATTAACTTGGCCGGCAACAGCTTCAGTTACGCGCCGGGCGACGGCGCGATATTTTAGATACCATACCGCCAACGACCCTCCAGGATTCACTAAGCAATGGCGCGTATAGATGCATTCTTAAAGTTAGGCCTCACCCAGGCTTGCTCCGATGTACATCTTGCCGTTGGCGTGCCGCCGATGTTGAGAATGCACGGTGACCTACTCCCGATTAAATTTAGAGACCTGACAGAAACCGAACTCGATACTTACATCGAAGAAATTCTGCCGCCACTGCTACAGCAGCGACTCACTGAAGGCCACGATCTAGATTTCTCGTATGTCACTGAACACGGCGGTCGATTTCGCGTCAACGTATTTCGTAAAGATACTGGCGTAGGCGCCACATTTCGATTTATTCCCCAAGAAATTCCCAGTCTCAAAAGCCTTAATCTCCCCGACACCTTGGCTCATCTCTGTGACCACCATCAGGGTATGGTATTGGTTACCGGCTCTACAGGTACGGGAAAATCGACCACCTTGGCCGCGATGATCGATTATCTGAACAAGAATCGAAATGCGAACATCATTAGCCTGGAAGATCCCATCGAATTCGTGCATGGCAGTCAAAAGTCACAAATTATTCAGCGCGAATTGGGAACCCATTTACACACTTTCGCGGATGGCATTCGCGCGGCGTTGCGCCAAGATCCGGACGTGATATTGGTGGGCGAGTTGCGGGATGCGGAAACCATATCTATGGCCATGACAGCAGCGGAAACCGGGCACTTGGTCCTCGGAACACTGCATACCACCGGCGCGGTCAAGAGCATCGATCGAATCATCGACGCTTTACCCGGCGAAATGCGCGAGCAAACCAAGAGCTTTTTGACGCAAGGTCTGAACGCCGTCATCAGTCAAAACCTGGTGAAGTCACCCGACGGCCGGCAGCGGCACGCGGCCCTGGAAATCATGTTGATGACTCGCGCCATCGGCAAACTCATCATGACGGATCAAACACATCAGATTCCGGCCCAGCTACAAACGGGCAAGGACATGGGCATGCAAACCATGGATCAAGCTTTGCTCGAAGGCATTAAAAGCAAGCAGTTGGACCCGGACGATGCTTACCGCTTTGCAACGGATAAAGCAGTATTTCAAAAATTCGTAACTGACACGTCGGTTCTACCTAAATTCGAGTTGCCCGGTGGATAGCAATACGCAACAAGCTGAGGAAGTCAGCTACATTATCGATGAACCCCTGCGACAGCTCATTGCCCGCAACGGATCCGATCTGCACTATATCGCTGGCGAACCCTTGCGCATGCGCGTGTATGGCGAGATTTTGGCCGAGAGCTCCTCGGTACTAAGCCCGGATGATGTTCGTGCCGCACTAGAAGAAATCATGACGGCAAAGGCCCGGCGGGAATTCGAAGCCCATGATTCCGCGGATTTTGCTCATGCGGTGGACGGAGTGGCACGTTTTCGCGTCAATGTGTTCCGGCATTTGGGCGGCATGGGAGGCGTATTCCGAGCCATTCCGTCGCAGGCAAAAACGATTGCTGAACTCAAGATGCCAGCGGTGGTCAGCAACCTCTGCAAATACAATCAAGGCATGATACTGGTCACGGGTAAAACAGGTTCTGGTAAATCCACGACCCTGGCGGCGATGATCGACGACATCAATAAACGCATAAATGGCCATATCTTGACCATTGAAGACCCCATTGAATTTGTTCATAAGCGCAGTAAATGCTTAATCAGCCAGCGAGAAATAGGCGCGCACACCGATGGCTTCGCGTCTGCCCTGCACTCCGCCTTGCGCGAAGATCCGGACGTGATATTGGTGGGCGAAATGCGAGATCTCGAGACCATCAGTATTGCCGTTACGGCGGCCGAAATGGGTATCTTGGTCATGGGCACTTTGCATACCAATGGTGCGGCAGCCACGGTTGATCGAATCGTGAACTCCTTCCCCGCGGACAAACAGTCCCATGTACGGACCATGCTCTCAACCTCATTACGCGGCGTAATCTCCCAGCAACTAGTCCCCAAAGACGGTGAACCCGGTCTGGTCGCGGCCCTGGAAGTCTTAGTCAATACGCCCGCGGTGGCCAACTTAATTCGCCAAGGCAAACTTGACCAGCTAGAAACGTCCATGCAAAGCGGTCGCCAAATGGGCATGCAGACCATGGATTCCAATCTGCGCGACTTGCTGGATAAAGGCGTGATCAGCGGCCGCATCGCCTATGAAGCCGCCATAGAAAAACGCAATTTCGAAGAATTCCGGGACGTCGACGAATCTGACGCCTAAAGTCGCATCCAGCGGCATTCGGCTGCTAGCATACGCGTCCCTCAGTCCAGGAAGCGCAGCCCAGCATGGCATCGGATACCCGGCAGATTCTCGTAACCAGCGCGTTGCCTTACGCGAACAACTCCATTCATATTGGACATTTGGTGGAGTACGTCCAGACGGATATCTGGGTGCGCTTTCAGCGACTGCGCGGCAACCAATGCCTGTATGTCTGTGCCAGCGACGCCCACGGCACGCCCGTGATGCTGCGGGCACAAGAACTGAGCCTAGACCCCGCAGCGCTCGTGGAGCAAGTTAGGGCCGAACACCGGCGTGACTTCAAAGGCTTTGGCGTTGACTTCGACGCCTTTCACTCGACCCATTCGCCGGAAAACCAAACGCTGGTGGAAAAAATCTACCATCGTTTGCTGGACGGTGGGCATATTGCCAAACGCAAGATCCGCCAAGCCTATGACGAAAAGGCAGGCATGTTTCTGCCGGATAGATTTGTGCGCGGAAACTGCCCGCATTGCAACGCCGCTGACCAATACGGTGACAGTTGCGAAAACTGCAGTCGCACCTATCTTCCGGCGGACTTGGTCAATCCGCGTTCTGTGATTAGCGGTACGCGGCCGGTGGAGCGCGAATCCGAGCATTACTTTTTTCAGCTGGCTAATTTCGAGAAATCCTTGCGCGGGTGGGTACATTCTGGAGTGGTTGACAGCGGTGTCGCCAAAAAACTCGATGAGTGGTTTGCCGCCGGCTTACAAGACTGGGATATTTCTCGAGACGAACCCTACTTCGGCTTCAGAATTCCCGACACCAAAGACAAGTACTTTTATGTTTGGCTGGACGCACCGATTGGTTATATGGCTAGCCTTGAATACCTCGCGGCAACACGCGGTGGCCCGGGTGTTGCGGATTTTTTTGCCGCCGAATCCCCGGCCGAGGTCTATCATTTCATTGGTAAGGACATCGCCTACTTCCACACGCTATTCTGGCCAGCCGTGCTTGAAGCCGCGGGCTATCGCAGGCCCAGTGGCGTTTTCGTGCATGGCTTCTTGACGGTGAATGGCGAAAAAATGTCCAAGTCGCGCGGCTCTTTCATTCCCGCGGCCACTTATTTAGAGCATCTAAATCCCGAGTACCTGCGCTACTACTATGCCTGCAAATTGGGCCCCGGTCTGGACGACATCGACTTAAATCTTGAAGACTTTGTCAGCCGCAATAACGCCGACCTCGTGGGCAAGTTTGTCAATATTGCGAGCCGCTGCGCCGGGTTTATCCAACGCCATTTTGACGGCCAATTAGCCAGTCAATTGGATGATCCCGCTCTGTACGCGAAATTCGTAGCGGCGGGTGACAAGATCGCTCAGCACTATGAAGCCCGGGAGTATGGACGCGCCATGCGTTTGATCATGTCGCTAGCCGACCAAGCAAACCAATACATCGATGAACACAAACCCTGGGTCCTGGCAAAAGATCCGGACCAGCTACCGCAGGTGCAACTGGTTTGCACCCAAGGCATCAATTTGTTTCGAGTCTTACTTACTTATTTGAAGCCCGTGCTCCCCGCGCTGGCCGTCGAGGCGGAAAGCTTCCTAGCCACAGGCGAACTGTCTTGGGAGACACCCACCGAGCCGCTACTCGATCACAAGATCAATAAATTTAAGCCCCTACTCACCCGAGTAGACGAAAAAGCCGTGGCCGCCATGATCAACGCCGTGCAGGAATCAGCTGACAAGCCAAACAATCAGCAATCCGACGCTGCGGGAGAGTCAAAGGATATGATCAGTATCGACGAGTTTCTACGGGTCGACCTGCGGGTTGCCAAAGTGATCGATGCGGAGATTGTCAATGGTGCGGACCAGCTACTGCGCGTGCGAGTGAGCCTGGGTGACGAAGAACGCACGGTCCTCGCGGGAATTCGGTCCGCTTATGACCCCGCCGGCCTGGTGGGCCGGCTCGTGGTATTGGTCGCGAATTTGCAACCGAGAAAAATGCGCTTCGGCACCTCCGAGGGTATGTTGCTAGCAGCCGGGCCCGGTGGCGAAGACATTTATCTGTTGAGCCCCGATACCAATGCACAAGCTGGTATGCGCATACGCTGATGTCTGAGCTACTCCTCATCATTGTCGGCACGGTCTTGGTCAACAATATCGTCCTAGTGAAATTTCTAGGGCTCTGCCCCATGATGGGTGCCAGTCAGAACCTCGAGACCGCGCTGGGGATGTCCCTGGCTACCAGCTTTGTCCTCACCCTCGCGGCGGCCGGTAGCTATTTGCTCGACCACTACCTATTGATACCCTTCGAGTTGGAATATCTGCGCATTCTTAGCTTTATCTTGCTCATTGCCAGTGCAGTGCAACTGACGGAGCTGATTGTTCGCCACACCAGTCCACTATTGCACGAGGTCTTGGGTATCTACCTGCCTTTGATCACAACAAACTGCGCCGTCTTGGGTGTCGCCTTGCTCAATACCCGGCAAAGCGCAAGCCTCATGGAGGCATTGACTTATGGACTGAGTGCTGGACTGGGTTTTGGTTTGGTAATGCTATTGCTCAGCAGCGTGCGTGAGCGCATCGCATTCAGCGACATACCCAAATCATTTCAAGGATCGTCGATTACTTTAGTCACGGCTGGCCTCATGTCTCTCGCCTTCATGGGCTTCGCGGGCCTAGCCCGGGGATAAAGTTCGGCTGTTTGGCTTGGTTTCTTAGCAGCCAATGGAAAAAGCAATGATGCGGCGAGACAGCGGCGTGCCGAGGTCAATCGGCGAGGGGTATTTGGCTGTCGCTGACGGCATGAATAGGCGAGCTGCGACCCCTGTCAACCACAAGACAGCGAACAAGCACTGGTTGCCGCTCATTGTCGCGGCAATTAGCCCAAGCAAATCGTTTGTCCCTTCGATATGACGGCGGTAATCCTGCTAGCAAGCTTGGCGGGGTTGATCGGTATCGGTCTAGCGCTTGCCGGGCAGCGTTTTCCCCGCCAGACTGAAGCCATGGTGGAGCGGATCGATGCCCTGCTGCCACAACAACAGTGCCTGCAGTGCGGCTACCCGGGTTGTCGCCCCTATGCCCAAGCCATCGCCACGGGCAATGCGGATATCAACCAATGCCCACCGGGCGGCGAGAGCTGTATTCAAGATCTTGCCCAGCTACTGCAACGTCCGGCCACCCCGCTTGACGAACAGTTCGGTGTTCACAAGCCACCCCAGGTGGCTTTTGTTGATGAGCAACGCTGCATCGGTTGCACCCTCTGCATTGATCATTGTCCTGTGGATGCCATTATTGGCGCACCGCAAGCGATACATACCGTGCTCAATGACGCCTGCACGGGCTGCGAACTTTGCCTGCCGCCTTGTCCCGTTGACTGCATTAGCCTAAGCCCACGCCAATGACCTCTGCTAAGCACTATCGACTCCAACCGCCGCGACCGAGCTGGGGGGTGCGCGCGGCTCCCAACAAGACCCAGTCGACAAATCAAGGTATCTGGGTTCTACCCGCGCCGGAGCGCTGTCATGTGCCGATAGATTCTGGCACGTCGGGCGAGCCCGAACTATTGGTTGAGACCGGTGACGCGGTGCTAACCGGCCAGGCCATCGCCAGAACAACGGATGGACTGCAGACGCACGCCAGCACTAGCGGCACGGTGGGTAGCATTGGGCCTAGGGCTATTCCAGGCCCGGATCATGCCACGGCTCGCTGTGTCGAAATCATCGGCGATGGACAAGACCGCTGGCACCCGGATTGCGTTGCGCCCGATATCCACGGACAAGACGCTGAAACTATCCGCCGGCATATCGCCGCCGCCGGCATCGTGGGACTGGGCGGTGCGCTTTTTCCCACGGCCACCAAACTAGACACAGCGAGGACCATCCACGCGCTGATTCTTAACGGTACCGAGTGCGAGCCCTACATCAGCTGCGATGAAATGTTGCTCCGCGAGCGACCGCGGCAGGTGCTGCAGGGTGCACGCATGATGCTGCGGGCCTTAAATGCCAAGCGGGCTGTGATTGCCGTTGAATCCGACATGCCCGACGCGCGCGTAGCCCTTTATGACGCCGCCGCGGACATGGAAGAAATCGACGTGGCCGTGGTCACAGCGAAATATCCCGCTGGCGGCGAACGTCAATTGATCGAGTTGTTAACCGGCGCAGAGGTACCGATAAAAGGTTTACCCCAGGACATCGGCTATATCTGCCAAAACGTAGCCACGGCGGCGGCCGTCGCGGAGTATTTTGCGAGCGGGAAGCCGCTCATTTCGCGCATCGTGACCGTCACCGGCGATGCTGTGGCTAGACCTGTCAACGTCGAAACCCGAATCGGCACCAGCATTGAAAGCTTAATCGAGTCAACAGGCGGTTTAGCGACACCGCCGGCAAAACTGGTCATGGGCGGACCCATGATGGGGCATACCCTGCCCCATGCTCGACTGCCCGTCACCAAAGCCACCAATTGCATCATCGCGGCTGAGACGACGGAGCTGACGCCGACCATCCGCGAGTACCCTTGTATTCGCTGCGCGGAATGCAGCGATGTCTGCCCGGCCAGGCTGATGCCGCAATTTCTACTCACCGCCTGCGACTCGCACGACACCAAATCCATGCAAGCCCTCAGTATCGAATCCTGCATCGAGTGCGGCTGCTGTGACTACGTCTGTCCAAGCCATATTCCCCTGACCCGGAAATTTATCGCCGGCAAACAGGAACTACGCCACGCAGGCGCGGAGAAATCCGCAGCCCAGAAAGCACGAGAACAAGCCCTGAATCGGGAAGCCCGGCTAAAGAAGAAATCGCAAACACAAGCAGCTGATCTAGCGAAGCTGGATGCGAGACTATCCGCCGATCAGAACGCCAGCGAGGCAGAACTAGCGCAACTGCTCGCGCGCAAGCATGCCAAGGACAAGGCGCCCGGCCAGTCTTAAGCCGGCACCGACATGCTCACCCTATGACGAATCACGCACCCTACTTGCATAGTGGCTATAGCGTGGCCGCCATGATGCGCCAGGTTATCTATGCGCTCGTACCGGCCCTGCTCGCCTATATCTGGTTTTTCGGCTTCGGCATCCTGTTCAACTGCCTGGTCGCGACCATCGCGGCCATAGCAACGGAGGCTCTCTGCCTACGGCTCAGGAACCGACCCTTGCAGCATTACTTGTCCGACTACAGCGCCGTCGTCGCCGCGATGCTACTGGCCTTTGCCTTACCGCCTCTAACGCCGTGGTGGGTGACCGCGCTGGGAAGCGCATTTGCCATCGGCGTCGCGAAACATTTGTACGGCGGATTGGGTGGTAATGTTTTCAACCCCGCCATGGCGGGCTACGCCGCCTTGTTGATTTCATTCCCGGAGCGACTCACCGACTGGGTGCCGCCGCGCATGGGCGATTTGGACTACGAACCGCTCTCGTTCCTAGCCAGCTTGCGCTACACCCTGCTGGGCCAGTTGCCCGACAGCGCTAGTCTCGACGCGCTCACCCGAGCCACACCCTTAGACTCCATGAAAATGGGTTTGGCGCAAATGCGCACCGTCACGGAATTGCGGGCCGATCCGCTGCTGGGCGACTTCGGGGGGCGCGGTTGGGAATGGATCAACAATTTCGTCGCCATCGGTGGCGCATGGTTACTTTCTCGCGGCATCATTCGTTGGCACATTCCGGCCGGCGTGCTGATTGGTCTACTGGGCAGCGCCAGCTTTTTCTACCTAATTGATGTGAATACGCATCCCTCGCCGGGCTTCCATTTATTTTCGGGCGGCGCGATGCTGTGCGCTTTTTTTATCGCCACTGATCCGGTGTCCGCTCCCGGTACAACGCGCGGTCGGCTCATTTTTGGACTCGGTATTGGCGTGTTGATTTACATCATACGCAGCTGGGGCAGTTACCCTGACGGGGTCGCATTTGCGGTTCTACTGATGAATATGGCCGCACCGCTGATTGATCGTTACACGCAAGCATCCGTTTATGGCCACGACAAGCAGCGACAGCCATGAAAACCATCAGCTCCCTCAATAGATGGCAAGCGGTGGCAGCGCTGGTGCTACTAGCCGGTACCGCCGCCGCATTACTAGCGGGCTTACAAACCGTCACCAAGGAACGCATTCGTACCAACGAAGCTGAAAAAATCGGCCGCAGCTTGGCGGTTCTCCTACCCCTCAATAGCTTTGACAATTCCCCGCAACTGGATGTGATTTCGTTAACCGACCGGGAAGCCTTAGGCAGCACCAATGCACTCCCAGCGTACCGGGCGCGGCTGGGTGATAAGCCTGTGGCGGTGGTCCTCAGCGTGCTCGCGCCCGATGCTTATGTGGACACCATCAGGCTACTGGTGGGCATTCGCTACGACGGCAGCCTCATCGGCGTGCGCGTCACCGAGCATCGTGAGACGCCCGGACTGGGCGACGGTATCGATGTTGCGCGCTCCGACTGGATACTCGGCTTCGGTGGACGCGGACTCGCCAACCCCGCGGTTTGGCAACTGCGCCGCGATGGCGGCGAGCTTGACGCCCTAACCGGCGCCACTATTACCAGCCGCGCTGTGATGAACGCGGTACAACGCGCGCTATTGTATTTTGCCTCACACCGCGACATGATTTTCGCTCCGCCGAAGCAATCTGCCCATACCAGGACTCGGCAATTCACCGCGGCGAAAACATCGACAAATTTACGAAATGCGCTAAGCGGACGGCAATAGATTTATGTCGCGAGCCCTACCCAAGCAACCAACTCAGCTGCGTGAGATTCTGATAGAAGGCTTGTGGTCCGCTAACCCCGGACTGGTTCAACTCCTAGGCCTATGCCCCTTGCTGGCCGTTAGCAATACCGTGATCAATGGTTTGGGCTTGGGTTTAGCCACTGTCGCAGTACTATGCGCAAGCAATTTTTTGGTATCCATACTGCGTCCGATTTTACATCCTGATCTGCGATTACCCGCCTTTGTTTTAATGATCGCAAGTTTCGTAACCGCGATAGATATGACATTTCACGCCTGGCTCTTCGAGCTACATCAAAGCCTTGGAATCTTCATCCCGCTTATCGTCACCAACTGCGTCATCCTGGGTCGCGCTGAAGCCTTTGCATCAAGAAATCCATGTTTACCGGCCGTCGTTGATGGACTCGCGCAGGGCTTAGGCTTTACCGCAGTGCTGGTGACCCTGGGCGCGCTAAGGGAACTGCTTGGACGTGGTAGTTTGCTACACGGAGCCGATATGCTGTTTGGACCCACCGCGGCCGGGTGGGAATGGGCTGTCTTGGCGGATCAACAAGGCTTGTTACTCGCCCAGCTACCGCCGGGGGCGTTTCTAGGGCTGGCCTTCTTGATTGCTGGGCGCAACCGCTACCGAATCCACCGGCAAAAACGAGAAGTTGCCCGAGCGACTGTGGCCTAGCACCATGAATCCTCAAGAGCGCGCCGAAATCTACCAGCGCTTGCGCGCGCAAAATCCAAAGCCTAAGACTGAATTGCGTTACGCCAGCCCGTTTGAGCTACTGGTGGCAGTGATTCTCTCTGCGCAAGCCACAGACATCAGCGTGAACAAGGCCACGGCTAAACTCTATGCGGTGGCCAACACACCAGCATCAATTCTCGCCTTGGGAGAAGACGGCCTCAAGCGGTATATAAGAACCATCGGCCTTTTTAACAGTAAGGCCAAAAACATCATTGCCACCTGCGAGATACTGCTCCAACAGCATGCTGGCGAGGTACCCAAGACGCGCGCCGCCTTGGAAAGCTTACCCGGCGTGGGCCGCAAAACAGCGAACGTAGTGCTCAACACGGCATTTGGACAGCCGACCATCGCCGTCGATACGCACATATTCCGCGTTGCTAATCGAACCAAACTGGCGCCGGGAAAAACGCCTCTGGAAGTTGAGAAACGCCTGATCAAGTTTACGGCGAAGGAGTTTCAAAAGGATGCGCACCACTGGCTTATTTTGCATGGCCGCTACACTTGCAAGGCTAGAAAACCGAACTGCCCAGCGTGCGTGATCGCCGATCTATGCGAATTTCCAGGTAAAACAAAAGCCCAGTAATGCTCCACCACGACGACTAGCGATATATCGTGAAATCGTGGCGGGTACCCAAGCCGTTAGCAAGCATCGACGAGAATTTTTTTGTCGCGCATCCGCTAAGGCTAAGCTTTTCGCTTCTTCTTAGGCAGGTATAAGTCAGTGAGTGTACCGTCGTAGGCTTCCGCTGCCATGGCCACGGTTTCCGACAAGGTGGGATGTGGGTGAATACTCAAACCGATATCCTCCGCATCGCAACCCATTTCAATGGCCAAGCCCACCTCGGCGATTAGATCACCGGCGTTGGGACCGACAATACCCGCGCCGATAACTCTGCCGGTATCCTCGTCAAACAGCAGCTTGGTCATGCCCTCGTCACGCCCCAAAGCCAAGGCTCGTCCGCTCGCGGCCCACGGAAACTGGCCTTTGCCGTAATTCGTGCCGGCGGCCTTGGCTTCAGCTTCGGTGGTGCCCACCCAGGCTATCTCCGGATCGGTGTAGGCCACCGACGGAATGACACGGGCGTCAAAATAACGTTTCTCCCCGGCCGCCACTTCGGCGGCAACCTTAGCTTCATGGGTCGCCTTATGCGCTAGCATAGGCTGACCCACAATGTCGCCGATGGCGAAAATTCCAGGCACATTCGTGCGTTGCTGACGATCTACCGGAATAAAGCCTCGCTCGGAAACATTCACGCCCGCCTTATCCGCATCAATTTGCTGACCGTTGGGCACTCTGCCAACGGCCACCAGCACCAATCCATAAACCTGAGGATCTGGCGCCTGCTCGCCTTCGAAGCTGACGCTGATGCCGGCTTTCGAAGCTTCCAGCTTGGTTACTTTGGTGCCAAGCATAATTTTCTCATAACGGGCGCGAATACGTTTTTCAAACGGCCGCAACAAGTCTTTATCCACGCCTGGCATCAGCTGATCCGTCAGTTCCACCACGCTGACTTTGACACCCAGCGCGTCGTAAACCGTCGCCATTTCTAAGCCGATGATGCCGCCACCGATGACCAGCATGCTGTCGGGTAAAGTTTGCAATTCCAAAGCACCGGTGGAATCAATAATACGAGCGTCGTCCGGCAAGCCGGGTATTTGGGCTACTTCGGAACCCGCCGCAATAATGCACTGCTTAAAGGCGATGACTTGCTTACCGGCATCGCTGTCTACTTGCATATGCTGGTCCGACAAAAATCGGCCTTCGCCATGCACCACCTTCACTTTGCGTTGCTTGGCCAAGCCCGACAGCCCACCGACTAATCGGCCCACGACCTTGTCTTTCCATGACCGCAGCGCCTGAGGATCGATCTCGGGTGCGGCGAATTTTATGCCGTGCGCCGACATCTCGCGCGTCTCTTCAATCACCCGTGCCGCGTGCAACAAAGCCTTGGATGGAATACAACCCACGTTCAGGCAGACGCCCCCTAGCACGGGCCAACGCTCTATAAGGGTGACATTCAAACCCAAATCAGCCGCCCGAAACGCGGCGGTGTAACCACCGGGCCCCGCACCCAGAACCACCAGGTCGGCTTCCACGTCTACGCTGCCCGCGAAATTCGCTGCCGCGGCCGGCGCCGTCTTAACGGCATCGGCTTTAGTCTGCGGCGCGGCTGTGCTTGCTGGATCTTGCGCATCGAGCATCGCGATGACCGAATCCGTGGAGACCCGATCGCCGAGTTTCACTAGCAATTCCGCGATGGTGCCGGCCTGGGGTGCCGGCACTTCCATGGCAGCCTTATCGCTCTCCAGAGTAATCAACGGATCTTCCTCGGCGACCTGCTGTCCTGCCTCAACATGGACTTCAATAATCTCTACATCGGCAAACTCGCCAAGATCGGGAACCTTAATCGGCACGCTACCCATCGTCTTTGGCCTAGCTGCCGAGTAACACGCGATCCACGTCGGCCAGGACGCCGCGCAGGAAGGTGGTGAAGCGAACGCCCGTCGCACCATCGATCACACGATGATCATAGGAAAGCGATAAGGGCAAAATTAGTCGCGGTATGAATTCACCGTCTTGGAACACCGGCCGATACTCGGAACGGCCCGCACCGAGAATCGCGACCTCGGGCGCATTGATAATGGGCGTAAAGTGCGTCCCACCGATACCGCCGAGACTCGACACTGTAAAACTTCCGCCCTGCATTTCATTAGCCGTGAGCTTGCCCTCTCGGCCCTTAGCGCTAAGTTCACCGAGTTCCTTGGCGATACTCATTACATCCTTGAGATCGGCATCACGAATAACCGGCACCACCAATCCCTTTGGCGTATCGGCGGCAAAACCAATATGGAAGTACTTCTTCCACACGAGATTCTTTTGGTCGTCCGCCATGGACGTGTTAAATACCGGAAATTCTTTCAGGGCTATGACCACCGCCTTGATCACAAAGGCCAGCGGTGTGAGTTTGACGTTGTTTTCGGCCGCTGATGCCTTTAACTTCTTGCGCCGCGATTCGATCTCTGTGATATCCGCCTCATCGAATTGCGTCACATGGGGGTAATTCAGCCAACTCGCATGCAGACGCGGGCCGGAAATTTTTTGAATGCGGCCCAAAGGCTGAACATCAATCTCGCCATATTTCGCGAAATCAACACTGGGCACCGGTGGAATTCCCGCGCCAGCCCCCGCCGAGGTCTGCCCGGATAATATGGCCTTGACGAATGCCTTGACATCTTCTGCTTGTACTCGCCCTTTTTGTCCGCTGCCTTTTACTTGACCCAGGTCCACACCCAGCTCACGCGCGAACTTGCGTACCGACGGGCTCGCGTGGGCTTTGCCAAAGGTACTTTCGTTAATAGGCGGTAGAGTTCGGGACGTTTGCGACCCCGCCGGGCTGGCCGCGGATGACACCGGCTTGGGCGCAGATTGCCGCTCACTGGGTGCGGCTGCCTGTTTTGGCGTTGCCGCGGGCTGCTCGGCCGCATCAGCCCCAGCGCCCGAGACTGCGACTTCCGCGATGAGGCCTCCGGCGCCGATTTTCTCACCGGCATTTACCGCCACCGACACCACCTCGCCCGCCACCGGCGAGGGCACTTCCATGGCCGCCTTGTCCGTTTCCAACGTCAGTAAGGGATCATCCACGGCCACAACATCGCCCACCGATATTTGTACTTCAGCGATATCTGCCAAATCAAAGTCCCCTAAATCCGGGACCACCACTGGCCGTGGCACGGCTTCAGCGGACACGCCGTCGGTCTTCGCGTCGGCGGCTTTCGCAGACCCTGCCGCCGTACTGGCGTTAGCCAGCGATACAGTGGGTTCATAGTCTTGAGCGGATTCCACTTCGAGAACCGCGATCAAATCGCCCTGGGAAACCCGACCGCCGATTTCCACCAAAACCTCCAGCACTTCGCCCGCCGCCGGTGCCGGCACTTCCATCGCGGCCTTGTCGGTTTCCAGTGTTAACAAGGGATCTTCGGCAGCCACACTGGCACCTACTTTTGCCTGTACTTCGACGATTTCAACAGCGTCGAAGTCACCAAGATCGGGTACGCGGACTTCTTCACGCATACTGTTCTACCTGCATTTCAATCCTATGAATCGTCGCTGCGGTTGCTCCGAAGCAGAAATAACCCTGATCGTTGAAACGCCGGCAACTTAAATTCAGCACCCAATCCCGTTCAGTCGACGGCTGAATCCACAGCCCACGCTCCGAACCTTCTCCGGCTGGCATCAGTACCATTGATTGCAGCTGACATTGTTGCGTGGTCATGTTACTAACTCGCGATCAATGACGGATTGCCAGGGGATCTCATCGGTAATCCAAAAATTCATAGCGTAACGGGATCCGGCTTGTCCGGATCTATGCCTAAGGAGTCCATCGCTTTGCTCACGGTCCCTGGATCAACCGACCCTTGATCGGCCAAGGCTTTCAAGGCCGCCAATACCACATGCCGCCGATCGACTTCGAAAAAATCACGCAGGGCACGACGCGAATCGCTACGACCATAGCCGTCGGTTCCCAGCACGGTATAGGCGCCCGGCACCCAGGGCCTAATCTGATCCGCCACGGCCTGCATGTAGTCCGTGGCGGCGATGAACGGACCTGATTGCGTCGATAATAGTTTCGTCGCATAGGCTTCGCGCGGCGGCGCCTCGGGATGACGCATGTTCCAACGGTCAACACTCAAGCCATCTCGACGCAACTCATTAAAACTGGTGACACTCCACACGTCGGCGGGGATATCGTAGTCGGCTTCAAGCATCTTCGCCGCGGCCTGTACTTCGCGCAATATGGTGCCTGCTCCCAACAATTGCACCCGTACTTTGCCCCGCCCGCCACTGCTAAGCGGATACATACCGCGCAAGATCCCGCCCTCCGCACCCGAAGGCATGGCCGGCTGAGCATAAGCCTCGTTCATGCAGGTCACGTAGAAAAAAACGCGTTCCTGTTCCTCGACCATACGGCGCAGACCATCTTGAATAATGACCGCAAGCTCATACGCAAAGGCCGGATCATAAGCCACGCAATTGGGCACGGTGGCCGCCTGCAGTAGGCTATGACCGTCTTGGTGTTGTAGGCCCTCACCCGCCAAGGTGGTACGGCCAGCCGTGCCACCGATCAGAAAACCGCGCGCCTGCATGTCGCCACCGGCCCAAATAAAATCGCCGATGCGCTGAAAACCGAACATGGAATAGTAGATATAAAAGGGAATCATGTTGACGCCGTGGTTAGCGTAGGACGTTGCGGCGGCGAGCCATGAACAAAAGGCGCCGGCCTCATTGATGCCCTCTTCAAGTATTTGCCCACTTTGATCTTCGCGGTAATACATCAGCTGTTCGCGATCTTGCGGCGTATAGAGCTGCCCCACCGATGAATAAATGCCGATCTGGCGAAACATACCCTCCATACCAAAGGTCCGGGCTTCATCCGGCACAATGGGCACGATGTTTTTGCCAATGTTCTTGTCGCGCACCAAGCCGGTCAAGATTCGTACCAAGGCCATAGTGGTGGATACTTCCCGTTCGCCGGTTCCTTCCAGCTGATTTTTGAACGTCTCGAGACTCGGCACTTGCAGCCGCGGCGCCGATATTGTCCGCTGCGGTAGAAACCCACCAAGGCGCTCGCGATGCGCCCGCATGTACTGCAATTCTTCGCTGTCTTCCGCCGGACGGTAGTACGGCAGCTCATCGATTTCATCGTCGGAAATGGGAATATTGAAGCGGTCGCGAAACGCGCGCAGATCTTCATTATCCAGCTTCTTTGCCTGGTGGGCGGTCATTTTGCCCTCGCCCGCCTCGCCCATGCCAAAACCCTTAACGGTCTTGGCAAGAATCACCACCGGTCGACCCTCATGCTTCACCGCCCGGTCATAGGCAGCGTAAACCTTCAGCGGATCTAAACCGCCGCGTTTGAGGCGCCAGATCTCCTCATCGGACATGTTGGCGACCATTTCCTCAGTCTGCGGATAGCGTCCAAAGAAATGTTGCCGCGTATAAGCACCGCCCAAAGCCTTAAAATTTTGATACTCGCCATCTACGCACTCTTCCATTACCCGCTGCAGATAGCCTTCATCGTCGCGGGCCAGCAAACCATCCCAATTTGAGCCCCACAGCACTTTAATCACGGCCCAACCCGCCCCGCGAAATGCCGCCTCGAGTTCTTGCACAATCTTGCCGTTACCCCGTACCGGGCCATCCAGACGTTGCAAGTTGCAGTTGATCACGAAAATCAAGTTGTCCAGCTTCTCGCGAACGGGCATCGTCAACGCCCCCATGGACTCGGGCTCGTCCATCTCGCCATCGCCGAGAAAACACCAAACTTTCCGATCACCCGTATCGGCCAGGCCCCGATGTTGCAGGTAGCGCATGAAGCGCGCCTGATAAATCGCCATCATGGGCCCCAGACCCATGGACACCGTGGGAAACTGCCAGAATTCGGGCATCAACCACGGATGCGGATAGGAAGACAGGCCGTCGCCCACCACTTCCTGGCGAAAATGATTGAGTTGATCCTCGGTGAGACGGCCCTCCAAGTAGGCACGGGCGTAAATGCCTGGCGAGGAATGACCCTGTATGAATACTAAATCACCGCCCTGCTGTTCGGTGGGCGCGCGCCAAAAATGATTAAAGCCCACTTCGTAAAGGGCGGCTGCCGAGGCGTAGGTTGCGATATGCCCGCCGTACTCCGCGCTGCGCCGGTTCGCTTGCACCACCATGGCCATGGCGTTCCAACGAATATAGGCCTCGATGCGCCGTTCCAAAGAACGGTCACCCGGATACTCCGGCTGATGGGCCGCGGGAATCGTGTTCAGATAGGCAGTGGTCGCGCTGTACGGTAAATAAGCACCGGACCGGCGCGCATGGTCAATCATGCTATTGAGCAAGAAATGGGCGCGTTCTGTGCCGTAGGTCTTGAGAACCGAATCAATGGACTCTAACCATTCCCCCGTTTCTTCCGGATCAATGTCTTCAAAGCGGTTAAATTCGACCACTGCGGCTCTTTATCAAATGATTGGAATGGAGCAAAACTAAGCTGCGGGCCGAGGGAAAGTGTTTAGACTCGGCAGCCATCCGGATCTGGCGTCCAGTTGCCTTATACTCCCCGACCTGACAACGTCGCATCGTGAAAAACCCCCGTTATGATCGGGGTTTCCCACATACTGGTCAAGCTGATTCTCCATGTCCGAACTGCTACCAGCGGCCCCTGGGCCGCGACTCCTACAAAGCCCTGGCAAGCTCAGCCGCAAAGCCTTTGACCGCATTGATCATCTGCTTGTGCTATTGCCAGCGAAACCCACGCGCGCCCATTGGCAACAGATTCCTGAAGGTTTGAAATTGCAAGCGGTTGGCCGGCGAGCCGGCCGGCCAACACCGATACACGGCCGGCTGCATAATGCCGCTGCCACGGGCGTCACCGTCGGCTACGCAGCAACCAACGGCGCCAAAACCTTCGAGCGACTAAAGCTGGCCGGGAAATTAGTGGCCCTGGCCCTAAAGGACTGTCCCGGCGAAATCGGCCTGCTGCTCCCCGGGGCCGGGGCCGAAGAAACTCAGCGATGGGCGGAGGCTTTCCTATTGGCCGCCCACGCCCAAAGTTTTCAAATGCCAACTTTTCGTAGCGACGCCAACCGGCATAAACCATTGAAGACCTTTCGTCTCATGGGCTTACCCCAGCGGCTGGAATTAGTGCAAACGCAAGTCGGCGCCAGAGCGCAAAACTTGGCGCGCTGGCTCACGGCCTTGCCGTCGAATAAACTGAATGTCAGCGCCTACCGCAGCTTGGTGAAAACCCTGGCGAAGAAGCACGCTTGGTCGCAGCGCTTCTACGGCGAAGCCGCGCTGAAAAAACTGGGCGCCGGCGCGTTTTTGGCCGTCGCACAAGGCAATGCGGATCGCGATGCGGGCATCCTGCGCATCAGCTACCGCCCCAAATCATCTCGCCAGCACAATTCTCGAGCCATCGCCCTGGTGGGCAAAGGTATTCTCTTCGATACCGGCGGCAACAACCTCAAACCCCATAAGTCCATGCTGGACATGCACGAAGACATGGCCGGTAGTGCTGTGGCACTGGCAACTTTGCAGGCACTGAGCGAACTCGACTATCCACAGCCGGTGGATTGCTGGCTGGCCATTTCCGAAAACCGCGCCAGTGCGAAGGCCTACAAGCCTCGAGACGTGGTCAGCACCTGTAATGGCACCAGCATCGAAATCATCCACACCGATGCCGAAGGCCGCCTGGTATTAGCCGATACCCTAGCCCTAGCCGGCCGTGACCAACCGCGCCTAATCCTGGACTATGCGACCTTGACCGGCACTTGCGTCCATGCCCTAACGGAGCGCTACAGCGGTGTGTTTTCCAACCGCGACGCGCTAAATGCTTTGTTTATTGAGCTTGGCCAACGAATCGGCGAGCGTGTGTGGCCGTTTCCCATGGATACAGATTTTGATGAGGCGCTGGAGTCCAAGCGGGCTGATATCCTGCAATGCTCCATCGAGGGTAGCGGCGATCACATTTTAGCGGCGCGGTTTTTGCAACGATTTGTCCCCAAGGAATGCGCCTGGGTCCACATGGACTTGAGTGCGGCCAGTCGTAGCGAAGGCCTAGGCCAGGTGCCCGGCGGGGCCACGGGCTTCGGCGTCCGACTCAGCACGGCTTTGCTGCACGAATTGGCCGACGATAACGCCGTGTTCACGGGTAAGCAATGATCGAGCCCAACCCCATCATTGCTCAACGCTTTCGCGGTTTCTTACCCGTCGTGGTCGATGTAGAAACTGGCGGATTCAATCACCACACCGATGCCTTGCTAGAAATTGCGGCCGTGTTGCTCAGAATCGATGCCACGGGCGAACTCGTCTGTGCAGAGACGCATCGATACCATGTGATTCCATTTGAGGGTGCCAACTTGGAGCCCGCATCCCTAGAAGTGAACGGCATCGATCCACACCATCCCCTACGGCCTGCCATTGCAGAGCGCGATGCCCTGCAGAGAATATTTAGGGAAGTCCGTGCAGAGTTGCGCGCCACTGATTGCCGTCGCGCCATCTTGGTCGGGCATAACGCACATTTTGATCTGAATTTCGTCAATCAAGCCGTGGCCCGCACGGCCATTAAGCGTAACCCCTTTCATCCGTTTAGCAGCTTCGACACGGCGAGCCTGGCAGGGGTTGCTTACGGACAAACCGTACTGGCCCGGGCCGCCCACGCGGCCGGCATCGCCTGGGATGCTGATGCGGCGCACTCGGCAGCCTATGATGCCCAGCGCACTGGAGAACTGTTTTGTCGCATCGTGAACCGATTCCGGCCTATTTACGAAAGTAGCCCGAACGCACCCCTGCCCGAGGGCGATTGAATCGATCGGGGTCCTCGCCTATCCTTGCCGCAGTTCAAACGGCTGACCAACATAGCCGCTGGCCGGCGGATGCTTTACAGACAGCCGCCATCGAGAAACTCTAAGGAGGAGCATTGCCACGATGAATCCATTAAAAAGTGCTTGGGGCACCATCATCTCCGGCTTCGTCATCGCCGCGGTTATCGCCTTGGTGACGAACAACACCGGCGGCGACAGCGCCCGCTTCATGATCTGGGGCCATGTCATTGTCGGCATTACCTGGATTGGTCTGCTCTACTATTTCAATTTCGTCCAGGTGCAAGCATTGGCCGATGCCGCCGCCGATAGCGGCGGTCCCGGTGGGGCGGGCATCACCAAATACGTGGCACCGCGCGCGCTACTCTGGTTTCGCTGGGCAGCACTGGCCACCTGGCTAACGGGCGCAATCTATTTGCTAGAGAAAGGTAATTTTCTCAATGCATTCACCCTGGGCCAGGGCGGCCAAGGTGATTCCGTTTATGGAATGACCATTGGCATTGGCGCCTGGCTGGGCACCATCATGCTCTTCAATGTTTGGATCTTGATTTGGCCAAATCAGAAAAAGGTCTTGGGTATTGTTGAAGCCAGTGCCGAACAAATCGCAAGCGCCAAGAGCACTGCCTTAATGGCTTCCCGTACCAACACCATGCTGTCGATTCCCATGTTGATGAGTATGGTGGGTGCCCACCACGGTTTTTTCCTGTAAAAAATAAGCATTGCGAAACAACGGCAGCTCGCCGCGAGCTGCCGTTTTTGTCTTGCACGGACAGCAAGCGATGAGCGACACAAGCCTGTCTGAACACATCAAAGCGACGGTGGAAGCGGCCTTGCGCGAGGACATCGGCGACGGCGACTTAACAGCAGCACTGGTACCGGCACAACAAAGCGCCAAAGCCGTGATCATCGCCCGGGAATCTGCCGTACTGTGTGGCCAAGCCTGGGCCGACGCAGTCTTTGAACAGCTGGGTGACCAAGTTCGCTTGGCGTGGCAGGTCGCTGAGGGCGATCAGGTCACCGCCGATCAAGTCATCTGCGAACTGCGGGGACCGGCCAGGCCTCTGCTCACAGGTGAACGCACCGCACTAAATTTCTTGCAGCTACTCTCAGGGACAGCCACCGCGGCACATCGGGCAGCGGCAGCCGTGGCGGGCACCGCCGTCAGTATTCTGGATACGCGTAAGACCATTCCGGGGCTTAGGCTCGCACAGAAGTATGCCGTGCGTTGTGGTGGCGCGAAAAACCATCGCATTGGTTTATACGATGCCGTACTCATCAAAGAAAACCACATCGTTGCGGCCGGCGGTATCAAGCCAGCTGTTCGCGCAGCCCTGGAACAAGCTGTAAAAGTACTCATCCAAGTGGAAGTGGAGACACTCGACCAAGTACGCGAAGCACTGCGCTCTGGAGCGCAACGCCTGCTATTGGATAATTTTGACCTCGACCAGTTAAGCAATGCCGTGCAGTTGCGCAACGAACTGAATCCTGATGTGAAGCTGGAAGCATCGGGTGGTATCACCCGCGATAGTTTGGACGAAGTCGCGGCCACCGGCATCGACTTTATCTCCAGCGGCGCGTTAACTAAGCACGTAAGGGCCATCGATTTATCCATGCGATTCAAGTTCGAATAGCAAAAATCTACACAGCAAAAAGTACCCGGCACCGTCTGATGAACCACGCCGAAGCGAAATACACAAAGCCCGCTATACTGCTGCATTGGTTGATTGCAAGCCTGCTGGTGGTACAGATTCCACTGGCCTACTACATGATCAATCAGCCCTTAAGTCCAGACAAACTCGCTAACTACGCCTTGCACAAATCGCTGGGGATGAGCATTTTCAGCTTGTCGGCACTGCGCCTAGCCTGGCGCAGCCTGAACCCGCCACCGCCGCTACCCAGCCAACTCCCCAGGTGGCAGGCTCGCGCGGCACGCCTGACCCAATGGCTGTTATACGGCATCACCTTTGCCATGCCCATGGCGGGCTGGCTGAGTTCCTCGGCCGCGAATTTTCCCGTTAGCTTTTTCGGTTGGCTGACCCTGCCGGATCTGGTCGCGCCCGATCAGGTTCTACACGAGCAATTGGAACTGACTCATCGACTACTGGCGTATGGCCTTTTCGCGCTGCTATGCCTACATGTTGGTGCAGCCTTACGGCACCGCTTCGTCAAGAACGACGAGGTACTCGCCGGCATGCTGCCTTGGGCCGATCGAAAAAAGAAAGCCCTCGCGTAAATTCATTCGCACCAGCCAGCGCGACCGCGCTCGCTATGAACAAGTGATGCTGCCGGCATCGTGGCTCGGGTGGGGAGAGCCTATACTGCGCCAATGCATGGAGCCGCTGGCAACAAAGACTATAGCCGCCGCTGGTCAGGCGACTGGGCGGTGATTCGTAGTCTTGCTCCCTACTTTCTGGAGTTTCGCGGCCGGGTCGTTCTGGCCCTGTTATTCCTGATACTGGCGAAAATCGCCAGCGTCATGCTGCCCTTGGTCATGAAATACATCGTGGACGCTCTGGACAGCAAAGAAAGCCAGCTCATTGCGGTACCCCTGGCGCTATTGCTCGCCTATGGATTGCTGCGCTTGGGCAATATCGTCCTCACCGAAGTACGTGATGCCATTTTTGGTCGAGTCACCGAACGTGCCATGCGCCGCGTTGGCCTCAAAGTCTTCGAGCACTTACATGCGCTAGATTTAGACTTTCATCTGTCGCGGCAAACCGGCGCGCTGGCCCGAGACATTGAACGCGGCACCAACGGCATAAGCTTCTTGATGCGGTCGACATTGTTCAATATCGTGCCGACGCTGTTCGAAATTAGCCTGGTTCTAATAATTTTGGCCAGCAATTTTAGCCTATGGTTTCCATGCATCGTGCTTTTCGCCGTCGCCATCTACATCATGTTTTCGATAGTCGTCACCGAATGGCGCACTGGCTTCGTTCGCGAGATGAATACCGCGGATAACAGCACAAACAACTATGCCGTCGATAGCTTGCTGAATTTTGAAACGGTTAAGTACTTCGGCAATGAACAGTACGAAGCCCAAGAGTACGACGAACACCTAGCTGACTGGGAGCGTGCCCGACGCCGAAACCGGCTTTCACTGGCAACGCTCAACAGCGGCCAAGCATTGGTCGTGAGCAGCGCCATGACAATCTTGATGATACTGGCGGCCAATTTTGTAGTCGCCGGCCAAATGTCATTGGGTGATTTGGTGATGATCAATGCCTATATGATGCAATTGTTTATTCCGCTGAACTTCCTGGGCTTCGTCTACCGAGAAATCAAGCGCGCGCTGGCGGATATCGAACAACTGTTTGGCTTGATGCAAAGGTCGCCCAAGATTCAGGACAAGCCTGGCGCACCGGATTTGGCTTGCAGCCACGGCGGCGTGAGCTTTGACTCGGTTAGTTTTGCTTATAACGAGGACCGGCAAATACTCAAAGACATTAGCTTCACCATACCTGCGGGTCAAAAGTTCGCCGTCGTTGGGCCCAGCGGGGCGGGCAAGTCTACCCTTGCCCGGCTGCTATTTCGCTTCTACGACGTAAGCGCAGGCAGCATTTCCATCGATGGCCAGGATATCCGAGATGTCACACAAGACAGCTTGCGACGCGCCATCGGTGTTGTCCCTCAGGATACGGTGCTCTTCAATAAGAGTATTCGCGAAAACATCGCCTATGGACAACCGTCGGCCGGCGAAGATGAAATCTTGCAAGCTATGCGTTTGGCGCACTTAGAACATTTTGTCGCCCAACTGCCCAATGGGCTTAACACCACGGTGGGTGAGCGTGGTCTAAAAGTTTCCGGCGGAGAAAAACAGCGAATTGCCATTGCACGTGTATTGCTCAAGAATCCGGCAATATTGATTTTCGACGAAGCCACCTCGTCACTAGACTCCAATGCAGAAGCTGCGATTCTGACGGCCTTACGGGAAGTCTCGGCAAAACACACAACCCTCGCCATTGCCCATCGCCTGGCCACGGTGGTTGATGCTGATCAGATACTGGTGCTGCGCGATGGTCGTATCGTCGAACAAGGTCCCCACGAAGATTTATTACAACAGCGAGGAACCTACGCCCAACTGTGGGAGATGCAACAAGGCGACTCAAATGGCGACGCAGCGTTTCTTGGTGACGGCGATCTAAAAACCGAGCGTGTCAGCTAGACAATTCTTTACGGTTTTCGAAGACCTTAATTATTTCAGGATTCGCTAGAGCATGTAGGTTCTTCACCGGCCGACCGTGAATAGTCTCGCGAACGGCAAATTCACTAAGCTTGCCTGACAGGGTGCGCGGTAGCCCGGGAACCGCAACGATACGCGCCGGCACATGCCGGGGACTGGCCGCTTGACGAATCTGCCGCCGAATGCGCAGTTTTAGCTCAGCGTCCAATGTGTATTCATCACGCATTACCACGAACAAGACAACTCGCTGATCATCTTGCCAGGCTTGGCCCACCGCCACTGACTCCAATATTTCCTCGATAGCTTCAATACAGCGATAAATTTCCGCAGTACCAATACGCACGCCACCGGGATTCAACACCGTATCGGAACGTCCCAGCATGACGTAACCCCCTTGGGGTGTTTCCGTCATCAAATCACCATGACACCATACACCCGGAAAACGCTTGAAATAGGCGGCAAGATAGCGAGCCTGGCCGGGATCGCCCCAAAAGCCCAGCGGCATGGAAGGAAATGCTCGCGTACAAATCAACTCGCCGGCTACACCCGCCAATCGACTACCGCCGTCGTCCCAAACCTCAACGGCCATTCCCAGCATCGGTGCCTGAATCTGGCCCCGGTAAACCGGAGCACAGGGATTGCCGCCGACGAAACAAGCCAACAGATCTGTCCCGCCCGAAATGGATGCCAGGTGAACATCCGACTTTATCGATTCATACACAAAATCGAAACTGCTAGCCGACAAGGGCGAACCCGTGGAAGCAAGGGTGCGAATACTGCTTAAGTCACAAGAATTCTTGGGTTCGATGTCCGCCTTTCTCAGGGTATCCAAGAATTTTGCCGAGGTACCGAAAAAGCTTATCTGCTCCTGCTCGGCGTATTTGAACAGGCGATAAGCATCGGGGTAGCTAGGTGAACCGTCGTATAAACAAATACTGGCACCCGATGCCAAGGCCGAAACCAGCCAATTCCACATCATCCAACCGCAGGTCGTAAAGTAAAAAACCCGATCTCCAGAACCGATGTCACAATGTAGTTGCTGTTCCTTGAGATGTTGCAGCAATACACCACCGGCGCGATGGACAATGCACTTGGGCATTCCGGTGGTGCCACTGGAGAACACGATGCACAGAGGGTGGTCGAAGGGTAATTGAGCAAAATTGAGCGGCGCGCCTTCACCGCCGGCCAAAAACTGCTGCCAATCCATAACCTGGTCTGGCAAATCGAAATCCACGCAACGCAGCATTACGATGTGCTCGACGCTCGGCAATTGTGCCGCGAGACCAATGAGCTTGTCGCGCGTATCGATTAGCTTGCCATTGTATCGATAGCCATTGCAGCCGATTAACATCCGCGGCTGTATTTGCCCGAACCGGTCCAGCAACCCACGCTCGCCAAAATCGGGCGACGCACTTGAAAATGTCATGCCCAGCGCACTGGCGCCCAATAAGGCAACCACGGCTTCCGGCGTATTGGGCAACACCACAGCCAGCCGGTCTCCGGCTTGCATGCCCATGGCTTCAAGGGATTCGCGGCAGGCAGCCGTAGCCGACCGCAAATCATCCCAAGACAAACGCGACAGCTGACCATCTTCAGTCAGCGCGACAATCGCATCGTCATGGCCCGTGTTGCGCAACAGATTTTCGGCGAAGTTCATGCGCGCATTGGGAAAAAAACGCGTCTGAACCATATCGGCACCCGCTTCCACCGCGGGCTCACCGCGGGCGCCGATGACGTCGCAGAAACTCCAAACCGCTGACCAGAACTCTTCCGGATGCTCCACACTCCAAGCATGCGCGGCCGCATAGTCAAGTTCTCGCGCCCCGGTATGTTGGCCCGCGAACCGGAGAAATTTCACCAGCCGAGTTTGCCTGCGCATGTCAGGCCTGGGATGCCAAAGTGCCGTTACGGCCATCGCGGATTTTGTACTCCGAAAATCACAATCTTTAGCCGCGGCCAGCACTTACAAACAGACTAAGTCGCGCAAAACCCATCCGTTACACGGCAAGATATTGTCAGCCACTAGACACGCCGTGGCCCGGCTCAGCCTGCTTAATAACCGTCCCTACGAGCTTACAAAACACGAACGAGCTGAACAGTAGTGCAAACGGCTCAAGCATTCACGGCGGTCATCAGCACTCGGGACGGCTCGTCCACACCATAACCCTGGGCGTAATCCACGCCTATGCCACGCAGCATGGTGATGATTTCTTGATTCTCGGCGAATTCCGCGATGGTTTGCTTACCGGTGAGGTGACCGATTTCGTTGATTGACCGCACCATTTCCCGGTCTATGGCGTCGTGCAGTATTTCCTTGACGAAACTACCGTCAATTTTCAAAAAATCCACCGGGAAATGCTTGAGATAACCGAAAGACGACAAGCCCGTGCCAAAATCGTCCAGTGCGAACTTGCAACCCAGTTCGCGCAGCGCATTGATGAAGCGACTGGCCTGGGCGTAGCTGGCAATGGCTGCGGTTTCGGTAATCTCAAAACAAATCTTGGTCGCATCCAGACCACTCTCCTGGAGTTGCTGCACGACATAGGGCAGAAAATTATCGTCCGTTAAGCTCTGCCCGGAGAGATTAATGGAACACAGCGATAGACGTTCCCGTTCGTCGGCCTCGGACACCAGCCATCGAAAAGCCTGTCTGACAACCCAACGGTCTATATTCGGCGTTATGCCATAGCGCTCTGCAGCTGATATAAACAAATCGGGCGATACGAGCTTGCCGTTTTCATCACGCATCCGCAGTAGCAGTTCGTAGTGCGCCCCTTCTTCTTTAACCTGCAAAGGTAAGATGGTTTGCCGAAATAATTCGAAGCGATTTTCTTCTAGGGCATTATTAATGCGCGCCGCCCACTGCATTTCACGGCGCCGGCGGAGCATATCAATATCATTGTCTTGGTAACTATAGATACGATTTCGACCAGCCTCCTTCGCTGCCTGGCAGGCACTGTCAGCCGCACTTAAGAGGTTGGCGACATCTTCGCTCTCCTGAGTGATGGGCACGACACCAATACTCACACCCAAGGAAAAAGTTCTGTCATCCCAGGTAAATTTGTGCTCACGGATCGCTTCGCGCAAACCATCCGCGGTGCGCATGGCCTCCTCCAGACTGCAACTTTCCAGGAGTAATCCAAATTCATCACCACCCAGTCGCGCTAGCGTATCGCGCCAGCGAATCTTGGCCTTTAGCAGCGCACCCAACTGACTCAGCAGCGAATCCCCGGCACTATGACCACAGGAGTCATTCACAATTTTGAATTGATCCAAGTCCAGATAGCACAGGGTATAGGATGCTTCTTGAGCCTTCGCACTCTTCAGGGCTCGCTCCAGGCGATTTTCGAACTCACGCCGATTGACCAGGCCAGTCAAAATGTCGTGACTCGCGTGATAACTCAAGCGCCGATTGAGCTCCCGGGCCTCGCTCACATCGTGAAATACTAAGACACCACCGGACACATCGCCGCGATCATTGCGAATGGGCGACGCTGTACTTTCGATATAAATTTCGTTGCCGTCGCGTCGAATCAATAGCGTGGGCCTGACCGTTTTTATGGACCGATTGCGACGGATGGAAACCGCCAAAGGATTTTCCAAGGGCTCGCAGGTCTCCTCATGAAAGCCACGAAAAATCTCGTCAATGGGCCGCCCCGTTGCGTCATCCACCCGCCAGCCTGTTAACTCCTCGGCCACCGGATTTAAATACTCCACGTTGCAATCTGCATCGGTGGTCACCACGCCATCGCCGATGGACTGCAAGGTGATCTGCGCACTTTCCTTTTCACGGAATAGCGCTTCTTCGTAGATTTTTTGCTCGGTGATGTCGGTTTCCACACCCAACAAACGCCGCAGGCGTCCACCGTCGTCCATAAGCCCTTTCGCGCGACACTGTACCCAGCGCCATTCACCGTCGCGACGCCGCATGCGATGTACGCTCTCGAAAACCTCGGTCTTACCCGCCAGATGATCCCGCAATTTGGCCTGTACCTTCGCCAGATCGTCGTTATGCACCAAGCGCCGCCAATCGGGAGGTGATCGCGCCAATTCCTCATCCGAATAACCCATGATGGCTTTCCAGCGCGGTGAAAAGGTCAAGACATTACCCAGGGCGTCGAAATCCCAGGTGCCATCGTTGGCCGTGCGAATCATTACATCTTCGCGTTCTTGCAATAAGGACAAAGCCTGGGAGTCACGCAGCCGCGATAGGCCCGAGGCAAAGCTGGAACCAACCAGCTTGAGTAGCAGTTGATGATCCGCACTCCATTCCGGTTGCGGACGACCATAGCAAAAGGCGACAAAACCCACCGCTTGTCCACGGATTACTAGACCCACTGATTGAACCGCGGCAACCTTCAGGGAAGCCCAATAATCCGCATCGTCAGTCTGCGCCGGTGCCGGCCCTGCCGTATCGGGAATACCGTAGAGCCTCAGGTGTGTGAATTCGGCTTGCAAGGCGGGCAAGTTCGCCATGGACTCGCCCTTCAAGACTTCGGGGTTGCAGGCAGCAAACGCGCCGCAAGCCGCAAATACCTGGTCGATACTTTCGCCACTGGGGTCCAGTACTGCTATGCAGACGGCGTCACAAGACACAACCTCCTGCAACAGCTCAACACTACTTTGTACCGTGGCATCCGCCGTCTCGCCGTCGAGGTTCTGCAAATCCACGGCCAGCTTGGTACACACCACGTCCAGTCCACTGGGCTTGCGGATACCCCGCAAGACCTGCTGCAAACCAGTTAGGGTCGAGCTATGGTCCAAGTTCTCATCTCCCGCGGCCACGCTTCATTACCGGCACGGCGAACTGCTCATCTCGGTCGCAATGACCCCGTGATCACTTGGAGCAGGATTTTGACAGATTACTGGGGTCAGAGTAAAAACAATCTTCTACCTATGCGGCTGACCTATGCTTAGTCTCACGCCATCGACTCCAGCCAATCTTGAGCAAGTGGAGCACGTTGTTCGTGGTCCAGTACAAAACCATGCCGGCCGGAAACGTGTAGAACAGCAAGAAAAATACCCCAGCCATGACGTAGAGACGCAGACGCTGGGAGCGACGTAGCGAGTCCGTCAGGGCCTCATCGAGCTGCCAGGCCGATGCGAGCAAAGTGAAAGCAGTCATCAAAAAAGGTAGCAAATTCAAGTGTCCGCCAAAAAATGGCAACACGAAGGGCAATGGCGCCAAGCGATCGGGTTTTGCTAAATCGTCGGCCCACAGAAACGCCGCCTCGTGTAAGGCGATGTTCTCGCCCAACATATCAAAGGCGGCGATAAAGACCGGAATTTGTATCAAGAACCCCGCCAGGCTCTTGAGCGTATATAAAGTGTGAACGTTATGGTCGCGATAGACAGCTAGTATTTTGTTGTGCGCCTCCTCGCCTTTGAACTCTCGCTTGATGGCCTCCAGGTGGGGATGAAGCAGTGCTTGGGTTCGGTTCACATCTGCCTGCCATGCCTCGGCAATGCGTGTGAGAGGCCACATCAGAATCTTTACACAGACCGATAATAGAATGATCGCCACGCCGGCATTACCGACCAAACGCATCAACCAGCCATGCAGCATCAACAAGCCTGCGCTCAACCACCGCAACCAATCCCATAGGGCGGCAAACAACATTTCATCTAAGAACGGATCAACGGACTGCAGGCGCGACCACTGCACCGGTCCCGCATAAAATTGAATCGTTTTGGCCGCCGGCAACGCGAAATCGAGTTGGGGCTGCTGCGCGGCAGGTAAACCCGCGTCCACAACAGCGCCTGAACCGTCCACGCGAATAAGCAGCGTCCAAAAGCGATTGCGAATACCAGCCCAATCATCCGGCGACAGGGAATAATCCGCGCGGCTAGTCTCGTCACCTTCCAGTAACCACGTCTGCCCCTCGGGACCCACCACCACCGGCCTGACTCGAGAATAAATGGACCCGAATCCCGGCAAAGCTTCAGGAATGAATCCCGGGCCTGTGGTCAGGTGAAGATCCACGCCCGCCGGCAGGTCGAGTTCCGCATCCAGGCGCCCCGATTCAGCCGCTAGTGTATAGCGGTGCACACGTGGCCGGCCGCCAATAGGCTGTTGCGAGGACAGCGTCAGACTATTACCGGCCCGCACCACCGCGTAGGTCGCGGACAACAGTTCCGCCAGCACCGCTTCATCCTCGCGCGACCGCCAACGAATTTCGCCCATCACACCCGCCTGCAAAAGTTCCCGCCGGCGGCTACCGACGTCGTCGCAGGCGGGCTCGCAGCTCAGCCAACGCGCAGGCAAGCCGGCCGAAAATTCAATCCGGACCTTATCGCCGACGAGCACAGCTTGATCATCGGCAAGAACATCCATACCAAACCAGCCTGTGATCAGGACCAGCGGCAGGCCAATGCGATTGATAAAGTCAGTGCAAAAATCGCGCACAACATGAGTCCCGTGGCTGGGTTTTACGCTGACCTCATTCCGGCTCACCGGAAAAATCGTCGCATGGCCATCATCGCTTCCTGCACGACGGCAGGTTCCAGCCTGGAACGATCTAAGGCGCGGTAATTGTCGTCTAAGACCTCAACATACCCGCCGGGATAAGAAACCACGACTTGATGGGGCTGAATAATGGCATGGGAAGTATAGCTACCCGCCATCATCCACGGCCAAGATTCACCACTAAAGAGATTCTTTCCCAGCGCATAGTCCGCCGGTGAATTGCGACAAGCCAACACATCTTGCAGCAACGTGACAGGCACGTCTTGATGGCCTGTGCGGTGTTCGAAGGCAGTGGGCTCGCGGCCGGGCCAATGTACGAGCAGGCTTGACTGCAACTGCGCGGGCGTGAAGGCACTGGCATGACCAATATAGCCTTTACCGTGGTCATCAAACTCGTAGCCGTGATCACTGGTGATGATGATGACGGTATTTTCGAATAAACCCTGGTCCAGGGCCGCGGACAACAGCCGACCAATTTCGACATCGACCACCTGCATGGCCCCGCGGTATTGGTTCCACGCTTGCCGGGCCTCGGCATTATCTTGATAGCGCTCGTCCATGGGCTGCGCGTCAGGTGCTTGCGTCGGCATGGCCGCCATGGGCGGATCGAAATAAACGAAACCAAAGAACTTTTCTTCTAGCTCAGCTTCGCCCAGCCAAGTTAACCATGAATTCGTCGCCGCTTGATTGGCAGCCACCGCACTCAGCTGAGGATCGGCTGTTGGCAGCTGAGGAATGCCAGCAAACGCCGTGCGATCGACGAGCGTGGGACTGCTAAACCCGCTGGCGCTGTGTAATGAAAATGTGTATCCGGCGTCGCGCAACGCATCCATTAATACCGGCGGGCGTTGCAAATCATAAAAACTTTGCCAATAGGTACTCGGCAAACCATAAAAGAACGAGAAAAACCCCATGCGCGACGAGTTACCACCGCTATAGTGCCGGCGAAAGTCCATGCTGCCGCGACGAAAGGCGGCAATGTTGGGCGTCACTCTTGCGTCTATAGCATCAGGCCTAAGACCATCGATTAGTACAATCAAAATATTGGGTGCGTCGGCAGGCGTCGCGCAACGCAAGGGGTTAATGGGATAGCGTAGCTGCCCCTCTCCCGGCTGAATACCACCGCTGAGCTGACGGCGGCGTTGTACGGCTGCGGGATCTACCCAACCTAAACGGGCCAAGTCACGCTTGGCATGAATCGGAAAGTACAGCGGCAGATAGCGAGTAAATTGGGTGACCGGTGTGTGGCCTACGGCATCACCCCAAATATGCAAACCCGTGCCACCTAGCCACGCGAGCACGAATAAACTGGCCAGCCAAACACCGCCGCGCGAACCACGATGCAAGGCAAAGGCGCGCCAAATCAATCCGGCCAGCATGGACTGAAAAACCAAGAAAATCAGCAGCAATACGCCGGCGAAAATCCACGTGGGCAGCTCAAACAGCGACGCCGTCAGCAAACTCAAATGGAATCTATTTTCCGTGAATATGTTGGTGTCCAGCACCAGCAAACACAAGGCGACACTGGCCAGCAACACCCCAATACCCATCACCAGCGATTTGCGCGGCCATAGCAACAACAACGGCATCACTATCAAGGCCAAGGGCAGCATTGCCAGCAAAGCCATTTGCCCGGTGTAGGCCAGCGGCACATACGCCAGCCCCAGCGCGTCCTGGGAAAAGGGATACACCCAGAGGTAGCGCAAACCGACGAGCATGAATAAACCGATATTGGCGGCACCGAACCACCCCAGCCAGCGCAAGAGCTGCCGCCGGGACACCGGCTCCGCAGTACTCACGTCAACCGCCCAGCTTGCGCGCTGCGCTCATCGGCAATATGTTTCACCGCTTTTGCGGCCGCCGACGCACTACTACCGAGGTTATAGATGCAATCCTGGCGCAACCGCGCCATGTCGGCGCGAAAACGCGCAGCATCGGCGAGCAATTTCTTGATGGCCGACGGCGCTGCCGCGATTTCTGTAGGCGACAGCAAAGTACCTATTCTTTCGCGCACCGATATTTCGAAAGCCTCCAGGCCGAGTTTCTGCCAACTGTCGTTGCGAGACTTCGGTGGCACATCGAAAAAAAGCACGGGCTTTTCTAAGCCAAACGCGTAGTCCATGCTGGCACCGGACCAATCCGTAATCATGACGTGCGAATCAAACAGTGAATCACTCTCACCCATGGCCTCAACGAGGGCAAAACCATCCGCGCTCTGATGTTTCTCAACTATACGATCAATCACCTCGGGCGTCTGCCAACGCGTTTGAAAGTGCGGGCGCAGGGTTACGCGAAAACCCGCCTGCATCAGCACATCGACCAATTCATCGCCGAATAAGTTGAGTATGGTTTCCGGCCCCCAGGACGGCGCCAGCAAGATATGAATATCCCCATCGGTCGCTGGCGGCAGCGGATCGCGGCGCTCGCTCAACAGCTGCTCAACGCGGTGATAACCATGGGGTAACAGTTCCTTGGCGGGCAAACCCTCCATTGCTTCGCGCTTGCGAATTTCCCGCTCCTGATGCGGTCCGGCACATAGAATCGTGTCGTAGTGGTCAAAGGAATCCGCGTGATCAGCCATGTGCGTGCTGATTAAGCTATGGAACATGTAGATATAGTGCACGGGGTGCACCGAACGTTTCAGTTGAAAATTATCCAAATCCAAAAGCTGGGTCAGCATCACATCGGCGTCGAGGGTCTGGAACCACAAGGTACGAAAAAAGCCGGCGCCGATCAGAAAAGGCAAGATCCGCGGATTGCGCTGATGCAGACCCGGGTCGGCGGGCTCGGAAGCAACATAGCAGACGGTTTGTGACAAGGACTCGGTGAGCACCTCAACAATGGGCTGTGCGTGATGCCAATCTTGTGCGCTTTCTGAGAATACGACGATGCGCCGCTGGTTACGCGGCAATTTCTTAAAGGCCAGATAAGCCCGCCAATGCTGCAGAAATTCTCCCGCCAAGGGTGACTCTCACTGCGTCACGACGGGCCGCAGCGCCTAGGCGACGGGGCGCTGCGTGGGTTCTTTATCAGCCGCCGCTTCGGCCTGAGCTTCACCCTGCCGATCAGCCGAGGTGGCATCAACGCTGTCGCGACGAAACAGGGATTTCAATTTGTACCAATAGGTCTTGATCGCCAAACCCAGCGTCGCGAACAGACCCACGATGGCAGACACGATCATGCTGCCTGTGGAAGGATCCAAATAGGCCCAAGCCGGCGCCGAGAAGCTGGCCACAACAATCAACAACAGAAATGTTTTCGCGTTCATATGGGCCCGCTAGATACCATCTATACCCGCAGGGCGCAAGCCGGCGACGACGACCGGCAGCGGCTATGGGCTGCCAGCGGCTGTGCGCCGCAGAATTTCAGGATAGACCTCGGCTTTGGCCCGCGCCAGATGCGCGGGATCATCGATCTCGGACCAGACCAAATCAGCGACCACAGGACACCGGATATCGCGCTGTTGTGCGGCGGCAACGAGACAATCGGTTTCGTAGTCAAAAAACAAGGATTCCCGAAAAGCCTGCGCCGCGATGGTCATCATCTCAGCCGACAAGTCCGCGGAAACTCTGGAAATACCGACCAACTCCCCCGCGGATGGCTGCTCCAAACAAGCGGCGTCTTTTGACATGTCGGCTAGGTAGCCGTCCGGCGCTGACACATACACCTCGTCGCCCGCGCCGGTGGGCCCGGATAACAGAACAGCATCAGACGACGGCTCGGCTAGCAGGATTTCTAGTGCCCGCGGCTCATAAATGAGATCGGACTCCAGCAACAGATAGTCACCGTGAATGTCTTCCCGGGCGCAAAACAGCGAGTACATGCTGCCAGAATCACGATAGCGCCAGTTGTGTACCGTGCGCACACGGCTATCTCCTTCGGCAAAGGCTTGATAAAAATCAGCGCAATGACCGGTGACAACCAGCACGTCGCTGACCCCGGCGGCCGTTAGTCGATCGATGGATTCTTCAACAATGGGCTTATCGCCCAAAGTTAAAAAACCCTTGGGACGATCTTGAAGTTCGCCGCGTAAACGCGTCCCCATACCCGCGGCCAAAATCACCGCTTGTGTCACAACCGATGTCATGCGAACACACGATTTAAAGCCGACCGCAAGTTCTCCAGGTCATCGCTGCAAATATCCCCCATGTGCGCGATCCGGAACACGCGCTTAGCCAACTCTGCTTGGCCTGCGTAAATCACAAAACCAGCCGCTTTTAGTGCATCGTGAATTTTAGGGTACGTGCCTGGCCGGGGCAGCTCATAAGACCAAAGCACCGATGAATATTCCTTGGGATCAAGCAGGGTCGAGATTTTGCGGTCCCGCAAAGTGTCATAAACCTGCGCGGCACGGGACTGATAGAGGGCGCGCCGCTGCGCCCAGCCACCTGCTTCACGCAGCTCCATAAGCGCTTCACGCAGGGCAAATGCGATTTGCACCGCCTGGGTAAAGGGCGAAAAACCATCGCCGTGCTGACCCGCATAGTAGCTATGCAGGTTCAGATACACGCCGCCGACCGTCGGCGGCGGGTCCTGCCAGTCGCAACGCCGCGCCAAGACAAAAGACAAACCGGGCACGGCATGCAAACACTTGTTCGCCGTGGCGGCCACGGCCGACAAATTCCAGGCTGCTCCCTGCAAGGCCTCGGCGCCGAAGCTGCTGACCGCATCCAACAACAGCTGCAGTCCACGCTCACGACAGAGTGCGCCGATGGCCTGCACATCGTTCAATCGGCCGGTGGTGGTTTCATGGTGTACCGTCGCGATATGCGTCAGTTCCGGATGCTCATCAAGACAGGCCTCCAGACCAGAAATACTCAGCGGCTCTAACCAAGCCTGACGATGCACTTTGTGCGGCTTGTTTTGCGCGGCAAGAATTTTTGCCATGCGTTCACCATACACACCATTGGCCGCCACCAAAGTGCCACCCCTTACCGGGGCAAAACTGGTCAGCATAGCTTCCACGGCAGCGGTACCCGAACCGGTGAGCATGACGCTCTGGTAATCCTGGGTTAGCTCAGCATAGACAGCCGCCAGCTCGCGATTAATCGTTTGCGTGAGTGCGGCGAATTCCGATTCACGGTGGCACCAGTCACCCTCGCCGAGCGCTGCGCGCACCCGGGGAGTCAAGGTAACCGGGCCGGGATTCAACAAGATGATGCGCTGATCCATCACAATTCAGCCGGCCAAAACGCGTGCTTTAAGCCGCGCCGCGACCTCGGCGGGTGTCACGCTGGGCCGGGGTAGATCAGCCGCGACACCCGGTTTCAGCGGCACATGCACCAGGCGCAATCCGGCACCGCGATCCGCCAGACAATCCTGTAACTGCCGGGGCGTCGTCACGCGCTCGACCCGCGGATAACCGCAGGCACTGGCCACTGCCGTGAAGTCCACCGAGCGGGAAACGGTGGCCTGACCCCCGGTAGACTCGTGCATGCCGTTGTCCAACAAGATGTGCAGCAAGTTCGGTGCTTGCTCATAGCCTAAAGTTGCGAAGGCGCCTAGACGCATCAGCGCCGCACCGTCCCCATCGAGCACGATGATACGTCGCTTGGGCAGGGCCACTGCCAAGCCCAAACCAAAACTGCTCGCGCAGCCCATGGAGCCCACCATATAGAGTTGATTGTCGCGATCTTCACACGCATAGAGCTCGCGGCCGGTGTATCCCGTCGTCGCAACAATAATGTCGCGATCCGACGCACTCGCCTGGACCGCGCGTAGCATCGCGGCTCGCGTGTGGCTGGGCGACCGAGGGGTTGCGCTCACCACGCTGGGCCAGCGTACAGCGGGGCTGGACTGTAGCTTGGCCGGCGCCACACTGCCCTTGCGCATGACTAATGCAAAGGGTTGGCCCGTTTGCTGCATATGTTCGCGCGCGCGCGCCAAACTGGGTTCAATTTCACTCTCATCCTGCGGAAAATAAGCCCAGGGAATTTCCATGGTCTCCAGCATTTGGGTCGTCACCTGGCCCATCAATTCATGCTGCGGCTCGTCGGCGGGTCCGCCCGGCTCCCCTCTCAAGGTCGTGATCAATAAGATGGGAATACGAAAGGTCCAGGTCAGGGAGGTCAAAGGGTTCACCGCGTTGCCCAAACCCGAATTTTGAAACATGGCCACGGCCGCCTGGCCAGCCAGCGATGCGCCCGCCGCTATTGCCACCGCATCGCCTTCATTCGCCGCGCCGATATAGCGCAATTCCTCCGCGTCAATCACGTAATTGATGAAGGGCTTCAGATAAGAACAGGGAACGCCGGCGTAGAGACCAAAGCCGCTTTTTTGCGCGGCGCGAATAAAGGCTTCGGCGGCAATCATGCGAAACTACCGGCGGCCACCAGGTCCTCGAGGCTATCCACGTCCAACCAGTGCCCCGTCGTATAAACCACGCGAATGGTTTCGCCAGAGGCGATCAAGGCCGACAACAAGTGATGCAGTTTCGTCCGCCGATTCGCCGGGTCCCCTGCCATGGCGGCGACTTGGGCACGAAAGCGCCGCAAGGCCGGTGCGGCGACGCGCAAATGACTGGTCCATTCCCCATGCCGCTGGTCATCGGCAATATCTTCACCCGCCTGCAGCAAACTCACCGGGTGATAGAAGGCATGCCGAGAATTGGGCTCGCTGCAAGTGACATAGTCGGCCGCGCGGCTGCGGTTTACCGATGCTTGCCAGTCCGCGTCCACGGCAATGACAAAATCAGCATCGGGCTCAGCCAAACCATCAAGGATATAGCGCTTGAAGATGACGTCGCCGAAAGACAAGTACAAATCAGAATCGTCATCCTGGATGGCTTCTAGGGCGCAATGCAAAGACACTAGTTCACCCGTTTGAGCATAGTCAGCATTGTGGATGTAATTCAGGGACGGCAAATCGAAACCATCGGCACCGAATCCGGTGACCACATCAATCTGCTTAATACCGGCACCGTGATAGGCCGACACGATATGTCCTAACAAGGGCTTACCACGAATTTCCACCATGGCCTTGGGTCGCGCCAATGTCAGATCGCCTAAGGCTGTACCGCGCGACGCGGCGAGAATAATGGCCCGCGAATCCTGCCCTTGCCGGGGCAAATAACGTTCTTCAGCGGCCTGTAATTCCGATGCGCCCTGCAGACGAAAGATTTCCTTGACGGGGGCCACGCGATCTTCGATGGATTGTAGGCTTTGTTCGCGATACAAAGTGGCGGCACATTCTTGCAAGGCGGGAATCGCCGCGCGCAGCAGGTGGTTCGCCCAAATGGCCATGGCAAACCCCGCCTGCCGAAATACGTCCGTAGGCGTCGAATAGTATTTCGTCGGCACGATGACCACCGGCGAACGATCCGCCCATTCACGTTTAAAGGCTAAGACTTCCGAAGGATTAGCCAACGCGCTGTGAATCAAGATGCCGTCGGCACCGGCGGCATGGTAGGCCTCGGCGCGCTTGAGGGCTTCATCCAAGCCCCAACCTGCGATAAAAGCCTCCACCCGCGTGATGATGCAAAAATCATCATCGGACTGGGCATCTTTACCAGCCTTAATGCGGCTACAAAATTCATCGATCTCGGCGAGTTGCTGCTTGTTGCCATCAATAAAACTATTGGTTTTGGGATAGAGCTTGTCCTCAATGCAAACTGCGGCAATGCGCCGCTGTTCGAGTTTCTTCACCAAGCGACGCACATTATTAAAATTGCCGTAGCCGGTATCACCGTCCAATAGGATCGGCACGCTGGTGGCATCGGCCATGAACTCCAGCATTTCCAAGACTTGGGTCCAACTGGCTTCATTGCTATCGCGCACACCAAACTGCGCGGACATGCACAAGCCACCAGCCCAAATGGCCCTAAATCCGGCCTCTTGGGCAATGCGGGCAGTAATGCCATTGTGCGCCTCTAGTAAGAATTCCAGCTCTGGACTGTTAAGCAGGCGACGAAATGCCGTAGTCTTCGGCAAAACTTCAGTGGCGGCGGCATCTAGCTTGGCGCTCATAGGGGCTAGCTCAGCACTTCAAACCCGGTACCGGTAGTCCCTGCCGGTCTCGCGTTCAATGTCCGGCGGATAGCTGGCGAATTTGTCAGCGTAGTAACGTTCGAGTTGGTCACCGTCGGCAGCCTTACCGTAGGTCAAATACAGCACGCGGCGCTTCTCCTCGCTGTGGTTCGGCGCCGAACGATGTGGCGCGAAGGAATCAAAAAAAACCATATCACCCGGTTGAGCCTCTATGGATTCGAACTTCGCACCCGCCAGGTCTTCATCCGACAAGGGCTTCCACTCACTGCCGATCAAGCCGCGATCATGCAGACCGCTGGCCATTTCCAAACAGCCGTTGGTTTTTGTGGCCGGATCAATTGTGACCAAGGCCGTAATATGCAGCTGTCCATAGCGCGCCCAACCTGCCTGGACATCTTGATGTGCTTCGAAACCACCGCCGCCGGGCAACTTGAAGTTGATCTTGTCTTTAAAAAGCAGCGCCTCTTCGCCAAACAACTGCGCGCAGGCTCCTAGGGTACGGGCATCCGCGGCCACGCTCGCAAAACCGGCGTGGTGCGCCACGATGCGCTCCATGCGATTGAGTTGCCGCTGCCCGTCGGCTCCCTGTTCAAAATACATCCAGGCGCCGCCCCGGCGCTCGGGCCAGCTTTGCACCTCCTCTGCCCAGTCACGCAGCTCGCTTGCCTCCTGGTCGGTGAATAAACCCGGAGCGACCAGGTAGCCCAGGCGCCTAAATTGCTCGATCTGCGCGTTGCTTAGGGGCTGAGCAGCCGTTGTCTTTTTGCTAGAAATCAAATTATTATTCATCCATTATTCATTGTTTTATAATGATTTTTTGTCAGAAACATCATACTCAGGTCGTGAGTGTTGATCGCAGCGACGCAGCCCCTCGGCCAGGCTCGCCGCTGCTTGAACCGGGCATGCCGAAGAATTCCTGTCGTCCCGCCGCGGCGATCTGGTAACTGAACCATTGGCTTAATGGCCTCCGCAAAACAGAAATCATCCCCCGTGGCTTGGCTAGCCGCAAGCCTAGGCGGCCCCCTCAGCTTTGGCTCGACGACGGATCAGCATATCGGTCGCCTTGCGCCAAGAGATCGTCCGTCCCAATCACCGCATTGATGCCGGCGAAATCGTTCATGCGGTCTAGAATCGCCAAGGTACTCCCATCTCGCTTTAAGCGGCGCAGATACTCTTGGGCGGCACGACTCGTGATACGTACCATGGCACCCGGAAAAATCACCAGACGAAATCCCAGCTTCGCCAGTTCCTCCACGGGCAATACGGGTGTCAGGCCACCCTCGACCATGTTGGCCAGCAAGGGCACTGTCGCCGCCAGTTCGTTGCCGACGCGACTGAGCTCCTCGAGATTTCGCGGCGACTCCACAAACAGCACATCAGCACCCGCGTCGGCATAAGCCGCGGCCCGATCCAGTGCCGCATCGATGCCATCCACGGCAATGGCATCCGTGCGTGCAATAATCACCGTCTGTTCATCCTGCCGCGCGTCCAGCGCGGCCCGAATCTTACCCAGCATTTCCGATGTCGAAATAAGACGCTTACCGGGCAAATGACCACAGCGTTTAGGCAGTGTCTGATCTTCCAATTGAATGGCGGCAGCACCCGCACGTTCGTACTCTCTGACCGTGCGCTGCACGTTTAAGGCATTGCCGAAACCATTGTCGGCATCCACGATCAGCGGAATACGCACTCGTTCCCCGATATGGCCGATGACATCGAGCATTTCGCTCATACTCACCAAGCCAATATCAGGCCGACCCAGTTTGGTAAAAGCCACGCTCGCGCCACCGAGATAGGCGCAGTCAAATTCCGCCTGCTCGATGAGCAAAGCCGTCATCGCATCGTAACAGCCCGGTGCGGTAATCGGACGCTCTTGGACGAGTAGTTGCCGAAGCTTGGCTGCGGAATTCATGGCTGCAATTCTCCGGATTCGATACGTTGCTTTAGAAAGGGCATTAAGCCACCTGCCCGCACCATAGCCAACAGATGTTCGGGTAGGCCGTCGACGGAATATTCTTTATTACGGCTCAAATTTTGCACCTGGCCGGTGCTCGGGTTAACCCTCAACTGATCATCCGTTGTCACTTCATCAACATCTGGAAAAAACAACGCAGGAATCCCAAAATTCAAAGCATTGCGATAAAAAATTCGTCCATAGGACTTTGCCAACACCGCACCCACGCCCAGGTGCTGCAAGGCCATAGGCGCTTGCTCACGGGCAGAGCCCACGCCAAAGTTGGCACCGCCAACAACGATATCACCCGGACGCACTGCTTGAGCGAAGCGAGGATTTAGCGCTTCTAGGCAATGTTTTGCCATCACCGACATACTGGACTTGAAGTACAGACCAGGCGCCATCACATCTGTATTCACGTTGTCGCCAAATACCCAGGCGCGACCCTCGATGAGGGGGACTGTGGCCATCAGCTTAAAAACTCCCGTGGATCAACGATGCGGCCCGCGACAGCAGAAGCTGCCACCGTGTAGGGTGAGGCCAAAAACACCTCGGCGGAATTAGCGCCCATGCGCCCGCGAAAATTTCGATTGGTCGATGAAATACAAACTTCATTCTCAGCAAGAATGCCCGCGCCCAATGCGGCACAGGCGCCGCAACCTGTCGGCAACATGTAAGCACCCGCCTGGGTCATTGTTTCTAGTGTGCCGTCTTCTGCAGCCGCCGCTAGAACTTGTTGCGACGCGGGCGCTATCAATAATCTTGTTTGCGGGGCCACCCGGCGATTTTTCAATACCTTGGCCACCATCCGCAGATCCGTGAGCTTGGCGCCCACGCAAGCACCAATATACGCTTGATCGACACGCTGGCCGGCGAAGTCGTCCACCGGCCCCGAATTCGCCGGCGAATGCGGAGCAGCTACCTGCGGCAACAAACTGGGCGCCGAAAATTCCCGCACGGCGGCATAGTGGGCGTCGTCATCACTGACCCAGTCCAGGGCATCATCCGCAGGCTCGCGGCCAGCAGCACACAGTGCTTGTAGTGTTCGCTCGTCGGTTTCGACCACACCGGTCTCCGCGCCCAATTCCGCCGCCATGTTACAGAGGACACCGCGCTCGGCCAGGGACATGGATGCGACGGTATCACCGCCGTACTCAATCACATGGGCGGCATTGTCAATGCCCAACTCGCGACAAAGAAACAGCATGATGTCCTTGGCAGCGACACCCCGACCAAAAGATCCCTGCCAATTCACGCGCAGCGTTTCGGGCACCTGAAGCCAAATCTCCCCCGTCACCACAACACCGGTCATTTCGATGGCGCCGAAGCCCATCATCAAACACCCAAAGGCACCCCCCATGCTCGAATGAGAGTCACCGCCACAGGCAAACATCCCCGGTTGCAGGTAGCCTTGTTCGGCCAAGACCACATGACCGATACCTTGCATGTCATGAAATTTGTTAATGCCGAATTCTTGGGCAAACTCGCGCGTTAACTTCAAGATCGCGGCCGACTCCGCATCCACCGCCGGCGTGAAGTGGTCGGTAGCCAGCACTATACGTTCGGGATTCCAAACACCCACGCCCAGTTCCTTTAGCCGTGGCCAGATTCGGCGCGGGCCGCCGGAATCCAGCAACAGCGCCAGATCGACGCGACAAGTCAGAACTTCTCCAGGACTCACCACCGCACGGCCGCTAGCCCGCGCGAGGATTTTTTGTGTCAAGGTCTGCGCCATGGCGATTACTTTAGCCTAATCCGCAGCCTGCGGATCGCCATCCTTAACCTGACGCGGCTGGATGGGCGGACGAGGTCTGGTAAGATCCACAGCTCCAAATTTGGTAACCGCTCACTAAGACCGCTGTCACAGGCGGCGTGAATTGGCGCCAAGACCGCAAGATTTATCCTCATGCTGGCTCGCCTTAACGCGAGGGCGGCAAGAGTGGGGCTGCCAGCAGCATTAAACAGGAGTAAGAAATGGCGACCAGTGAACGCAAAGTAGCCATCGTAACGGGATCAGCAACGGGCGTGGGCGCTGCCGCCTGCCTTTTATTGGCCGAACGCGGCTGCAATGTCGTTGTGAACTACACCCGCAGTCAAGCAGAAGCCGAAGAGACGGCCGCTGCCTGTCGGGAAAAAGGCGTTGAGGCCATTACCGTGCAAGCAGATGTTTCGGATGATGCAGCCTGCCGGGCCATGGCCCAAGCCGCTGTTGATGCCTGGGGCCGCATCGACTATCTAATTAACAACGCCGCGCGCACAAAATTTAATCCCTACCCCAAACTTGACGGTATCGACAAAGACGACTTTCTAAACATTTATGCTGTTAACGTCGTCGGTGCCTATCAAATGATACGCGCGGTGGAACCGCATATGCGCAAGCGGGGCAAAGGCGCCATCGTCAACGACTCTTCCATCGGCGGCGTCACGGGCATCGCGTCATCGATTCCCTACGCGGCATCGAAGGCGGCCCTCAACCTGATGGCCAAAGCCCTAGCGCACGTGCTGGCCCCGGAAATTCGTATCAACACGGTAGTCCCGGGGATGATTCAAACTCGCTGGCTGAAGGGCGGCATGGGCGACGAGCAATATGAGGCCATGCTGGAGAGTACACGGCAACAGTTACCGCTTAAGGATGTGGCGACAGCCGAAGATATCGCTGAAGCCCTGGTATTTTTTCTCGAGGCACCCGGCGCGCGCCTGGTGACCGGCGAGACCCTCATTGTGGACAGCGGCATTCACCTGGGCCAACTGCCACCCTACTCCAGCGGCGAGGACTACTAAGCCGACCCGTCGATCCGCGATATCGATGCCTACGCAGAACCGGCAATGGCGAGTTGCGCAATACCCTGGCCAGCACGAGGTCATCACGCCGGCTCTGTTCGACTGGGTCACGACGGCAATCCCGCAGCCTAAAGATGGTGAGTTTCTAGTCCGCAGTCTGTATTTAGGCACAGGACCCGCCCAGCGGGGTTACCTGGTACCCAAGAAAAATGATTTTTTCGCAACTGTACCCATCGGCGATGTCATGCGCGGACGTGGCGTGGGTGAAATTGTCGCATCAAACCATCCAGACTATGAGGTTGGGCGTATCTTCGTCGGCTCCCTCGGCTGGCAGGACTACTCAATTCAAATACCGCGCGGCAAAGAGTTCGTTTTTAGCACTAAGCTCCTTCAGCCGCCTGTCACCAAACCCTTATCCCTCCACCTCGGCATTTTGGGCCAAGCCGGCGCCACTGCGTATTTTGGACTCCTCGATGTTGGCCAACTGAAAACCGGCGACGCCGTACTTGTTTCCGCTGCGGCGGGTGGTGTCGGCTCGGTGGCGGGTCAAATCGCGCGGCTGCACGGCGCGGATCGGGTGGTAGGCATCACCGGATCTGATGACAAGTGTCGGTGGTTGATTGATGAGTTAGGCCTAACTGCAGCAATTAATTATCGTCGTGAAGACATCGATGCGCGGCTCGGAGAATTATTTCCCCAGGGTATTGATGTGTTTTTTGACAATGTTGGCGGCGAAATCCTCGACATCGCTTTGGGGCATCTCGCCGAACGTGCCCGGATCGTTATCTGCGGTTTTATTGCCACGGACTATTTGGATAATCCTGGCCCGGGGCCCATCAATTATCGCCAATTGGTCGCGAAGCGCGCCGGCATGCACGGCTTTGTCGTATTCGACTACTGGGACCAATTTGCCCGCGCCGAAGCGGATTTACATCGCTGGTACGCCGCGGGCGACCTGCTCGCCTGCGAGGACGTTGAACAGGGCTTGGAAAACATGCCCAGCGCCCTGGCCGCCCTTTTTTCCGGTGACAATTGCGGCATCAAACTGTGCCGAGTTGGCACGGATGGCGACTAAGACAAAATCGTTTCCACCGGTAAAATTACCGGTTAAGGTCCGCTAAAAATGGCCGTCTCCCGAGTTTGGAAAGCTCAAGGCATAGCGTGGAAAAATGAAACCCTCGCAGCACACCGGCGGAGCATTTTGGGCTACGCGCCTAGGCCGGATCTTCGTCGAGCCGCAACTCTTCTTTATAGCCAAACCACCGGCTGTTATCGATTAACCGGATCCACTCTGGTCTGATCTGATAAAGCTTGGCGTTGCGCAATCTCTCGGCGATGGTCGCCTCGTTCTTATCCCGTGGCTGGTCAAACAAAGCTTTCACATCTTTGAACTTGGCCAAATAGTGGCCCAAGGCCGCGAGCCGGGCAGCACCCGCGAGGGTCGTAACCGAACCCTCCAACTGAATACCACGAACCTCACTCCAGCTATGACAGTCGGGATTAATGGCAGCGGCTACGCGCTGGTTTTCGGCCATGTGGCTACCGTGACGCGTACGATGATCGGAAACGAAATACAGATCAAAGTCGGCGTTGCGTGCAAAAAAAACCGTTGCCGCCCAGGGCATACCCGCTTTGCAGGTTGCTAGCGTCAAGGCTGAGGTCTGGTCCATCAGCTGAGCAATAGACGCGCGCGTATCTTCAGTCACTGTTTATCCAGGCCTACTTTTTTGCTGGCCCTTGCCAACGTTTGACAATGCCGCTGTCAAGGTCAAACAAATCAAGAATTCGTCCCACCGTGTGATTGATGATGTCGTCGATGGTTTGCGGATCGTTGTAAAACGCCGGCATGGGCGGCACCAAAACGCTACCCATTTCGGCAGCAGCGGTTAGCAAGCGGGCGTGGCCAACATGCAGGGGCGTCTCACGTGGCACTATCACAAGCTTGCGTTGCTCTTTAAGCACGACATCCGCTGCTCGTACCATCAGATTATCGGCATAGGAATTCACCACACCGGAAAGCGTTTTCATGGAACACGGCAAGATGACCATGCCCGCGGTAGGATAAGAACCACTGGCAATAGATGCGGCCAAGTTTTGATCACTATGCAGTACGTCGGCCAGGCTTTCCACTGCCTTAAGGTCAAAATTCGTTTCCAAAGCAATGTTGAGCTTCCCGCCATTGCTAATCACCAGGTGCGTTTCAATGGCATCAAAATCGCGCAGGATCTCCAACAATCGTATTCCGTAGATAACACCGCTGGCGCCGGAGATACCTACAATGAGTCGCGTTTTGTCCGTGGACATGGATTTGCCTGTATTTTAAGTAGCCTGGATGTAGCACACCGCACACGCCGTCAAGCATGCATCGGCCCGGATCGCTGATGATACTGCCTGCGAGTTCACCGGCGCACCGTCACGACGGGGTCGGTGCCCCCTCTGACCACCTGGTGCCAAGTTAGTTGTTATTCCGGTCGAACACAGCCCACGCGCGCGCTCATTTTTGATTTTCCAGCGGCCCATGCTGAGCGCGGCCCAGAATAATCGCCGCAGAATAAGCTTCCCGGGGGCCAATGTTTTGCTATGATCGCAGCCTCTAACAGCACTTTGTACAGGCGCCGGTGCACTGCCACGGGCGACAAGCTGTTGAGTCAATCTGTGTAGAACCGAGGATCTCGATAATGAAATATGCCGGGCCAATCGCCGTTTTTGCCGCCGTCATGACACTTTCAACCGGTGCCGCCCTGGCCGAGGACGAAACGCGATATCCTGCTGGCTTGTATGCTGGCGGCTCCCTGGGCCTGTCGCAGTTTGACGACGCCTGCGGCAGTCTGCCGGGCACACTAGGCTCTCAATTTTCCTGCAACGATGACGACGCAACCTGGAAAGTTTTTCTCGGTTGGCGACCCCACGACTGGGTGGCGGGCGAGCTTAGCTACGTCGATCTCGGTGAAGCCCGGGCCAATGCATCAGCAGTGTCTCTAACGGCCAAAATAGACGGCTATTCCGTCGTGGGCGTGTTGACCCCACCGATGTTTGAGAAAGTGGGCTTCTACTTGAAAGGCGGCGCATTCTTTTGGGATTCCGAAGTTTCGGGACCCAGCTCCCCAACTTTTAACGTGGTGCGTAAATCAGATGATCGTACCGGTGTGGCCGGCGGCGGATTTCGCTGGGCTTTTGGCGAGCACATCGGCATTGGCATCGAGTGGGAACGTTATTTTGATATCGGCGATACAGACGTTGATAATTTTAGCGCTAGCTTGATCTACGACTTTTAGGGCGAGCAGTACGCCCACTCCATAAATTTACGTACAGCAAATCAGCCCGCATAGATATCAGCTAGCTGCCCTACCGGCGATAGTTAGTCTGAAGGATCAATGCGACGCCTAGCTTGGGGCAAACGGAATTGCATGCTTTTCATATCGGTAAGAAAAGCGAACCTGGAAAAATGGGCCTGCACGATCCGTAGCTCACCCGCCTGACGCTTTATTAGCGCCCAGAGCTATTGCGTTCTGCTGTGTTAGATGTAAATCGTGTCCAATTGCTAACGTTGGTTCAATACCAGCAAAGCGTTGATACCGTCATCGTGACCGGCTGCACAAGCAGCGGATGCATGCGCGGCACGGTCAACAACAGCTTTTCGCATGGGTCCCAAACCATGGTCCCGCGGGAATGCGTTGGTGATATGAAGGCAGGTCCTCACTGGGACAATTCTCGTGACCTTGGTCGACGCGATGCGGATGTAGTCAAGTGGGTGGACCTGCTCAACTATTTTGACGATATCGGCGAATTCGATTCAGCCGCTTGAACATGTTTGGGTGACGGCGTAGTCCGTAGTTTCTGCCTAGGGCTTTATACGCGTGAGTGTGTAGCATATGAGTCGAGCATTAGATGACAGAACAATTGCTAATCTGCTGGAAATTGGCGGGCTAGACGGTTACTCCGAGGAAGAAGTTGCGCGCATTGCCGACGGGTCGGCCAATGCGATCAGCGCAGTCGCCGCTAGCATCGATTTTCCCATCTTTGACGGCAATCCGCGGCTTTTCTACGCGGTATTGGAATCATTAGGGGATGAATACACCTAGCCGTGGATGAACTTGCCTACCTATCGTTGACGCAAGTCGCTGATCTAATTCGTTCGGGCGACACGTCGTCGGAAGAAGTTACTCGAGCGATTCTGGCTCGAATAGAAGAACACCAACCAAAGCTAAATTGCTTCATTCGACTTGACGCAGAAGCTGCACTGGCACGCGCGCGAAGGCTAGATCAACAACGGCCCGGTGACAAATTAGGCGCGTTGCATGGTGTCCCGATGGCACACAAAGACGTGTACTACCGCGCTGGAAAAGTTTCAACTTGCGGCTCGAGAATTAGAAAAGATTTCCAGCCACAGGTCACGTCCACGCTACTCTCCAGACTTGATGAAGCAGGCGCGGTGGATCTTGGCACCCTAAACATGACTGAGTTTGCCTTCGGTCCAACCGGACACAATGCAATTTGGGGCAACTGCCGCAATCCGTGGAGCTCCGAGCATATTTCCGGCGGCTCATCGAGTGGTTCAGGCGCTGCCGTCGCCGCCGGACTTGCCTACGCGAGCCTTGGTTCTGATAGCGGTGGCTCGGTTCGTTTACCCGCCAGCATGTGTGGCGTGGTGGGCCTAAAGCCCACCTTAACTCGACTGAGCCTGTTTGGTGCCATGGGTCTTTCCTTTTCAATAGATACGCCCGGGACCCTAAGCAGAACAGTGCGCGATTGTGCTCGTATGATGAACGTGATCGCAGGTCACGATCCGCTGGACCCTTATTCGAGCACGCGCGCCGTCCCGGATTATGAAGCCGCCATTGGACAGGCTATTGATGGCTTACGCGTCGGTGTGCCCAGCAACTATTTCTACGACCACTGTAACGACGAAATCAAGACCATTCTGCAAAACGCTTTGTCCATCTTCGAAAACCTCGGCGCCAAACTAGTCGATGTCGCCATACCCGACCCAGATCATCTAATGGAACTCAGTCGCGCCGTGCTGTACCCAGAGGGATCTGCCTTACATTCCCAGTGGCTCAAAAATCGTCCAGAAGACTATTCGCCACAGATACGCGTACGTGCGGCGACGGGTTACGGTATTCCGGCGCCGGTCTATCTAGAAGCAGTGCATGCTCGACCGCAAATTCTACAAAAATTCGTAGTGGCAGTATTCTCCGCGTGCGATATCTTGTATACACCCGTCTTGAGCTTCCCTGTGCCGACACTGGCAGAGACAGATGTCGGCAGCACAACAACGATGTGGGAAGTGATTGGCTTGCTGTGCCATGCCACGGCTCCCATCAATTACCTAGGACTGCCGGCGATGTCTGTACCAGCCGGTTTTACGGAGAATGGATTACCCTCATCATTTCAATTGGTCGGCCCACCTTTTGCTGAATCCACTTTGCTGAAGTTCGCCGCCGCCTACGAAACGGTAACGAACTGGTCTGCCAAGTCCTTAGCGAGAAATTCGGGGTCAGAGTAAATCATTGTCGTGTCAATTCAACGACGAGCGATACGAGCAAGCACAGCGCCCGCTAGCTAGCCCTACGATGGCGGCAGCCATCTGGGCTGACGTTTTTCTAAAAACGCATCAATGCCTTCTTCGGCATCCGCGTTAAGCAAGTTCTCGACCATGACGTGGCTGGCGTAGTCATAAGCATCGCTTAAGCCCATTTCGAGCTGACGATAAAAGGCCTCCTTACCAATTTTCACAGTGCGACTCGACTTGGAGGCAATCTGCGCAGCCAAAGAATAGACCTCATCGGCCAGGGCGCTGGGTGAGACGACACGATTCACCAAACCCCAGTCGCAAGCCTGCTTGGCGTCGATGAACGCGCCGGTTAACAGCATTTCCATGGATTGTTTGCGCGACAAATTACGCGTCAGCGCCACCATGGGCGTAGAACAAAACAGACCGATATCGACGCCAGGCGTCGCAAATTTCGCTGACTCTACCGCGATGGCTAAATCGCAACTGGCCACCAGCTGACAACCAGCGGCCGTGGCAATGCCCTGCACGGCAGCAATCACGGGTTTTGGACAGTGCACCAGCTTTTGCATAACAGCGCTACAACACTGCATGGTTTCCGCATAAAAGGCCCGGCCCCTGTCAACATGGGCGCGCGCGGCGGTCAATTCCTTCAAGTCATGCCCCGCTGAAAATGCCGTGCCTTCAGCGGCCAGCACAATCACCTTTGTATCGGTCGCAGAACTTAGCTCTTCCAGAGCTCCATCAAGCGCTTTCAACATGGCTATTGAGAGGCTGTTTCGTTGCGCGGGACGATTCAGCGTCAGTGTGGCAACACGCCCCTGTCGCTCAAGGCGTATATTTTCGCCATTATTACTCATGGCCATGGTCGAGCCACCCTGACTACTTTGCCGTGAAGAATACGGATCTAAACCGGAAAACCCAGTCATTACAAGCACCCGCAGCCACACAAGTATCGGCAAACCAGAAAAGCCGAAGCGCGCTGCAGCGAAGATTCAATCCAGACAGTCTCAGCGGTGCACAGCGTACGAAACTTGTCGCAAGTTGGGTTGCCGCCGGAAACGGAGACATAAATTAAGCGATATCGGCATCCCAGCGTGCCGTCGGCAACTCGCTAGCAACGCCTAAGAGCGGACGGCTGCAATCGCTGCAAAGAGTTCGGGTGGCGTCTCGGCGCCTGTACCAGCTCGAGACGATTGATCTAAAGCCGTTCAAAGCCGACAGAGCTGCAACGACGAAAGATCCGGCCGGATCATCGGGTAATCTCTAGAAGGCAGTGAGCCTGACAACATTTCCCGCCCAAATCTCCTACAATCTTGGCGGCAACGAAAACAAATCCCGCAGCAACAAGGCAACTGAAGCTTGTCTTGCCTATAAAAATCGCGAAAAACCCGTGCTAGCGCGATACGGAAAATGGGAGAAAAGACATGAAACTAGAAACACAGTGCCTGCACGCCGGCGCCCAGCCTGACCCGGCCACTAATTCAAGGGCGCTGCCGGTTTATCGCACGGCGGCCTATGTGTTCAATAGTACCGAACATGCCGCAAATCTATTTGGGCTACATGAACTCGGCAATATTTACTCCCGGCTCATGAATCCGACCCAAGATGCCCTCGAGCAGCGGGTAGCCGCCATCGAGGGTGCCGCGGCGGGCCTTGCTCACGCATCCGGCACCGCGGCCATTTTCAATGCCATCAACAATATTTGCCAGGCAGGTGACGAAATCGTCAGTGGTGCGAACCTATATGGCGGCACGTTCACGATGTTTAACGACATCTTTAAACAATTTGGCATAGGCGTGAATTTTGTCGATGCCAATAATCCAGATGCATTTGCCGCCGCCATTAACGACCAGACCAAAGCATTGTTTTGCGAAACCCTGTCTAACCCCGCCTGCGATATCACCGACATCGAAGCCGTCGCCGAGATCGCCCACGGGCATGGCCTTCCCCTAATCGTTGATGCCACTTTTACCACGCCCGTGCTACAGCGCTCCATTGATTTTGGCGCGGACATTGTGGTGCATTCCCTCACTAAATGGATGGGCGGCCAGGGCACAGGCATCGGTGGCATCGTGTTGGATGCCGGCAAGTTCGACTGGCGCGGCGACAAGTTTCCCTTGATGAATGAGCCGGACTCCAGCTACCACGGTTTACGCTGGGCACATGACCTGCCCGCAGAGCTCGCGCCAGTTGCGTACCTGCTTCGTATGCGCACCGTACCGTTGCGTAATCTGGGCGCCTGCATTAGTGCCGATAACGCCTGGATGTTCGCACAAGGCATAGAAACCCTGCCGCTGCGCATGGAGCGGCATTGCGCGAACGCAAAATCCGTCGCCGACTATCTACACGATCACCCGCAGGTCGACTGGGTACGTTACCCAGGCCTGTCAGGCGATCCAGCACAAGCAAAGAACGAAAAATATCTGAAGGGGATGGGTGGCCCCATGGTGGTGTTCGAAATAAAGGGTGGCCAAGAAGCCGGCCAGGCCTTCATAGAAAGTCTGGGATTGTTTTCGCATCTGGCCAATGTTGGCGATGCAAAAAGTCTCGCGATTCACCCGGCCACGACAACGCATTCCCAGCTGAGCGAACAGCAGCAATCCGATGCCGGTATCACTCCCGGACTGGTGCGCCTTGCGGTCGGTATCGAACACATAGAAGACATTCTTGCGGACTTAGACCAGGGACTGGCAGCGGCACATCGGTAATTTAGCGCAGCTGTTCAGGGCGAGAGCCAATGACGACAAGTACCGCCTTTATCCCTGCCTTTACGTTCGAATGCGGCGCGGTGTTTAAGAATGTGCCAGTGGCCTACCAAACTTGGGGCAGCTTGAACGCCGATTCGAGCAATGTCGTGGTCGTCTGCCACGCATTGACCGGCAATACTCAAGCTGACGATTGGTGGGGAGAACTCATCGGCCCGGGCAAAACCGTCGATACCGATCACTATTTCGCGGTCTGCGCGAACGTGATCGGTTCACCCTATGGCACCCTCTCACCCACCACGTCCGATCCGGCCACGGGCCGCGCCTATGGTGCCGATTTTCCAAGCGCAACCGTGCGAGATACCGTGGCATTGCACAAACAATTATTGGATTCCCTAGGTGTAAGACAGGTGGCCTTCGCCATTGGCGGGTCCCTGGGCGGAATGCAAGCTTTGGAGTGGGCATTCTTCGGTGACTATGTATGCGGCATCGTGCCAATCGCCGTGGGCGGACGACATTCGGCCTGGTGCATAGGCTGGAGCGAAACCCAAAGACAAGCGATCTACCGCGACCCGCGTTGGCAGAACGGTCGCTATGATCCGGACAGCCCGCCCCACGGGGGCTTGGCTGTCGCGCGAATGATCGCCATGGTTTCGTACCGGTCCTTTGAATCCTTCGGCGAACGCTTTGGCCGTCGCAGCACGAGCGAGGACATGCAAGCAAACTTCTTAGTCGAAACCTATCTGCACCACCAAGGAAAAAAATTCATAGACCGTTTTGACCCCAGCTGCTACGTCCACCTCACTCGAACCATGGATACCCACGACGTCAGCCGCAACCGCGGCGACTATATCGACGTACTGCGTAGTATCGAACAACCCGCTTTGATTGTGGGCGTCAATACCGACGTGCTCTACCCGCTGGAAGAACAAGAAGAATTGCATCGCTGCTTACCCAATTCCGCATTGGCCGTGCTGGATGCACCCCAAGGCCACGACGCTTTTCTCATCGAGCAGCAGAAACTCGAGAAAATCGTCAACGACTGGCGCCGCGCGACCATAGACCCCCTGATCGGTAAAGCGAGAGCCGGCAGCGCCTAGGCCGGAATGCATCTTGCGAAAAATGGTGCCGGAAAGAGGAGTCGAACCTCCGACCTTCGCATTACGAATGCGCTGCTCTACCAACTGAGCTATTCCGGCCCGGCGCGCAGTATAGGCAATGCCAATGAGGCCATCAATTGAGCGGAATGCGCGAATCTAGGCCGGCCGCGGCGGGCATCCTCACGTGATAGCTAGCAGTCCGAGTTTCGGACCCGCACGACGAGTTCGATGCTCTCCGCCACGGTGCCTTCGGGTAGCTCGGGCATGCTTTCCAGACTGATGGCGTCCGCATCAATATCGATGAGTTCGCCCGTGTCTTGATTATAGAAGTGGTGATGAAACTTCGTGGTGGAGTCGAAAAACAGGCGGCTGGGATCCACGGCCACCTCGCGCAAAATGCCGCGCTCGGAGAATAGCTTTAGGGTGTTGTAAACCGTCGCCTTAGATACCCGGCTATTGGCCTGGCGCAACTGGGCAATGATTTGTTCGGCCGACAGATGACAAGGCTGCCGGAGAATGACCTGCGCAATTTCCATTCGCTGCGGCGTCGGCTTTACGCCATGAGCCAGCAATCGTTCGGCAACTTGCTCACTGAGGTCCAAAACCGCAGGTCTCCTTATAAATCATACCGTTGCAATTCTAGCGAACCGCGTCCCCTGACCGCAACGAGGGCCCTGATAAGCACTGATCACGGTGAATCTTGCGGTATTAAGTCCAAACGCAGCTGGTTTGCTTCGCAGGTGTTCACCGAATATTGAGCCCAAACCCAGTGTCCGAATAGGCAGCACGGCCTGCCTTTAGCCCTTGAGATTAGCCCATGGCCAAACCCCGCGGATTCACCCTCGGTGAGTTGTTGCTCACCATTAGCATTGCCGCGATCCTGCTAGGCCTAGCCACACCGAATTTTCGCTCGCTACTGCTGGATGCCCGACTCAGCAGCGCCGTCAATCAGTTCGTGCACGCCGTGCATGGCGCGCGCTACGAGGCGCATAAACGATCTCAGCCGATTTCAATCTGCCCCAGTCAGGATGGACTGCAATGCTCGCACCGCAACGATTGGTCCAAATCCTGGCTGGTCTTCACCAATCCGCGTGGCACCGACCCCCCGCGAGTTGACGATCCAAACAACATTCTGCTGATTGAAAAACTGCCGGGCGGAATCATGGCCAGCAGCAATCGTGCTGCTTATACGTTTCGGCCATTTTCCATAAGAGACACCAATGGCACGGTGGGTTTTTGTGACCAGCGCGGGGCTGCGCCATCGCGCGCCGTGGTGATCAGCCCCACGGGCAGGCCGCGCTTAATTTACGGCGCCAAAGCTTATGCGAAAACTAGATGTCAGATTTAATTATATGTTTTTAATAAATAAATTATCATTCACCTCTAAGAACAAGCCTTTCATCTGGCCCTCGGGCCATCGCGGCAAGTCAGGCGCAGTATCGTGTCCATGGGCAAGATGCACGCAGAAGGCGTCACCCTGATCGAGCTACTGATGACCCTAGCCGTCGCCGCCATCGTGCTCGCCATTGGTGTTCCGTCCTTTCGAAATTTTTTAGCCGTCAACGACATGAGCGCGGCGGCCAACGACGTGGTGTCGGCGCTTCAGCTGACCCGCAGTGAAGCACTCAAGCGCCGGGATACCGTGACCTGGTGTGCCAGCGAAAACGCCAAAGAACCCAACCCCAGCTGCTCCCCCTCCGCCGACCCGAGCAGCGGCTGGATTGTCTTTACCGATACCGATGGCGATGCCACCTTGGATGGCGACGAAATTGTCGTCGCGAGTCATGCTGGCCTGAAGACCAGCATCGCCAACAATTCTTCCTGGGCCAACGGCAGTGGCGCACCCTTTTACGTGGCCTTCGACAGCATTGGCCGCCTGATCCCCCAACTGCCGCTGGCGCCCACCGGCAGCCTGACCGATGTGCAACTCTGTGATGAACGCGGCGACCACGACACCGGCGGCGGCATCGCGGCTGGGCGATGGGTAGAAATCGAGGTCACCGGGCGACCACAACTTAATCGCGAATATGCGCGCGTGCAGGGCGCGGCGAATCCCTTAGGTGGCTGCTAGGTGAAAATGATAAGAAACATCTCTGCGAACGGTTTCACCTTAGTTGAGGTCTTGGTTGCTCTGGTTGTCATTGCAGTAGGTATGCTCGGTATCGCCGGTCTTTACGTGGAAAGTCTGCGCGCCGGTCGCACGTCTATTCTGCGTACCAATGCCATCATGCTGGCCGCCGACATGGCGGAACGAATTCGGGCTAACCCGAATGCAGCGGCCGATTACGCTGGCACCGGCCCCGGCAGTGACGCCTTTGATTGCGTCAACGGCACCGATACATGCACTGCTGCTGAATTGGCCGCCGACGATTGGTTTCGCTGGTGGCAGGACGTTACCGCGCGCTTACCGCAAGATGCCAGCGCCAATATTGACGTGGTCTCGGTGGGGTCCCTCGATCAGTACAGCATCACACTAAGCTGGCCGGAAACGGGCACCGCCGAACGCGCTGAATACGAGTTGATGCTGCAGCTGTGAGTACGATCAAACCACAGCAGGGCATGACGCTGGTGGAGCTGATGGTCGCCATGCTTATCGGCACATTCTTAATCGGCGGGGCCATCACCGTCTATCTGCAAAGTCAGGCGAATTACCGCACGGCCGACAGCGTCGCCCGCTTACAAGAAAATATACGCTTTGCCTTGGACATGCTCGAAGCCGATCTGCGCTTGGCCGGATATTGGGGCTATGCCGGGCAGGTTACCGACAGCGCCGCGGCCGCGGGCATTGTCATCAGCTGCTCCGGCGCTAGCACCGCGCAAGCCACCGACCTGGCCTTCGGTGAACTGGGCACGCCGGTGGAAGCGCGCGATGATAACTACGACTTGGCCTGCTCGGGCACCGCGCCGCGCAACAATTCCGACGTGTTATTGATTCGCCATGCAAGCGCCCGAACCGCTGTGCCCGCCGTCGGCCAAGTGCAAATCATCAGCAATCCTAGCGGCGGCCGCTTGTTCGACAACGGTGTCGAGCCCAGCCTCGAGGTCCCGGTGGAAACCCGCGATGTTGTGATCAATGCTTACTATGTCGGCACGTCGGGATTTGACCCTAACCTGCCCGCCTTGCGCCGGCTGAGCCTGGTTGACGGCGGTACCCAAGGTCAACTGCAAGACGAAGAAGTCATTCCGGGCATCGAAAATTTGCAGGTTCAGTTTGGCCTAGACACGAACAATGATCGGGCCGCAGACCGTTACGTGGACGGCGATCATCCCCTGGCCGCGCCGGGCAGCGATGCGCAAGTCGTGGCGGTCAGGCTCTGGGTACTGGTCCGTAGCGAAACCAACGAATCAGGGACAGGCTTTACCGATACCGCTGTATACCAGCCGCTGGATGCCAACCTGGCACCCATCCAGCCTGGCATTACCCCGGACACACCCGCAGAGTTTCGGCGCCTGGCGGCAAGCAAAACGGTCTTCCTACGCAACACACCGGATAATCAGGATTTGTGATGCAACAGCCACGCCCAATTGGCCACTCCCAGCAAGGCGCCGCCCTGATCGTCGGACTGATCTTGCTGTTGGTGCTCACCATACTCGCGGTATCCACCATGCGCACCGCGACGCTGGAATTACTGATGGCCAGCAACGCTCAATACAAAGAAGACGCCTTTCAAACGGCCGAGGCTGGTATCGAGGTTGCCCTGGACAAATTGGAAAATGGCGTCGTCACCCTGCTAACGGTTCCGGACATTCCACAGGCCATCGATACGGGGATGGCAACGCCACGAGGTCAGTTCGATACCAGCGCCGTCTATCTCGGCGATAGTCTGCCGGTGGGTTCCAGCGCTAGCCTGTTCGATCATCAAAATTATCGTATCGACGCCGCTGGGCGCACCGATGCAGAAGGTGTGCTAACCCGCCGCGGCGGACGCTCGTTCCAATCGCAAGGCGTTTTTCAATTAATTCCCAAGGCCCCGGAGTGATGCACCCAAGATTAGCAATTAGAAAATCTAATTCGCTGACGGCTACGTTGGCTGTCGCTGTCCTAGGACTTGCATGGCTGGCGACGGCCCAAGCAGAGATCATTTTGCTTGAAGATGCCATCGAAGCCGAGACCGCGAGGGTTTCCTGGCATGGTCTACGCGCCGGTCATTTACGCTTAAAACAATGCGCGAAATGTCCACAACGCAGGCTGCGTGCGGATAACAGTACCCGCTACAAGATAAACGGCGTTGGTCAGTATTCGGATCCGCGCGAATTCCTAGCGCAACTTCGCAGCCCGGCAGTCCGCGCCGGCACGGCCACCATTTTTTTACATCGGGACAGCAATCAAGTACGCCGCATTGTCCTGTCACCGGCGCAAGAGAACTAGGCCGGCATGCGTATCCAGCAAAGTCTTGCTATCGTCCTACTGACCTGCACCAGCCTGCTGAGCGCGTTCGCGGACGATACCGAAATATTTGTAACCGGCTTCGATGCGCCGGTGGCGTGCGAAGCACCTAATGTGCTGTTCGTCATAGACACCTCGGGCAGCATGGACTCGGCGGTACTCACGCAGGTCGATTGGGACCCAAACACCTCATTCGGCGGCTGTTTTGACAGCGACCGTTTGTACTACTCGGCAACGGGTGACCTACCCGACTGCAGTTCACTGGCGAGTTTCCCACGCGGCAATAACGCCTGTGATGCCGCTACCGCGGGGCTGGAACGCGTCGGCCGCTATAAAAGCTTGTTTCGCAGCTGGAACGCCGACCGGGAACTGTGGGAGCAGCTCGAGGCGGGCAGCATCGATGGTCCCGTGGAGTGCGAACCCGACCGCGGTGTCCATGGCGACGGTAGCAATGGCGACAATTTTGCGGCCGACGGATCCGGCGGGCCCTGGGCAGCCGGCTCGACCACGGAGCCTGCTTGGGCATCGGCCTCGAACGTCACACTATTCGATGGCAACTGGCTCAATTGGAATAGCAATCCGCCTACCGTCGAAAAGACTCGGCTTGAGGTGGTTCAAGAAGTAACCAACGCCGCTATCGATGGCCTCAGCGGGGTCAATGTCGGCGTCATGCGCTTCAATGGTGATGAGGGCGGTGCGGTTATTGAAGCTGTCGATGATATCGCCACGAATCGCGACAGCACTCAGCAAGCGATATCCGACCTGGCGGCCGATGGCCGCACGCCCTTATCCGAAACACTATACGAAGCCGGTCAATATTTGGCCCAGCGCAATGTTGATTTTGGCAATACCGGTTCGGTGCGCAGCGTCGCCGAAGCACGCTTGGGCGGCACCGCGGACGGACCGACCTATCGGTCACCCATTGAAGCCGAAGGCCAGCAAAGTTTCGTGGTTCTGCTCACCGATGGCGAAGCCGAGGGCGATGGCGCGGCCGATTCCAAGATCCAATCCCTGCCCGGGTTCGGGCAATTGATCGGTAGTGATTGCGACGGCACCGGGCAAGGCCGCTGCTTAGACGATATGGCGGAATACCTATTCAAGCATGATCTTCGCCCAGATATTCCCGGCCTGCAAAACGTCACCACGCACACCATCGGCTTCACCTTAGATTTAGACCTGCTGCGAGATACCGCATCGCGCGGCGGCGGCCGTTACTTTCAGGCGGAAAATAGCGCGGGCTTGACGGCGGCGTTAACGGATCTAGCCGATTCCTTCAATCGTGATGCCGGCGTGTTTGCAGCGCCGGCCGTTGCAGTCAATAGCTTCAATCGCAGCACGACGTTTGATGATGTCTTTGTCGCGGTGTTCGAACCCAGTGCAACGGTACGCTGGCCTGGTAACTTGAAGAAATACCGTATCGGTTCGCCAGACGACCCGGCCGCTCCAGCAAACATTGAACTGCAAGACCAAGATGGCCTGCCCGCGGTGGATCCGAACACCGGGTTTTTCCTCGCCAACTCGCGAAGTTTTTGGTCCAGCGAAGTGGATGGTGACAGGCCCCGTCTCGGTGGTGCGGCGAGCCGCTTGCCGGATCCTGACGAACGACGCGTCTATACGGACATCGTCTCGGGCGACTTGAATGCGCTGGGCGGTGCCAATGAGCTGCGGGTTGGCAATACGGCCATCAGTGCCGCAAAGCTGGGTGCTGCAGATAATCAGCGCGATCAAGTCATCGAATGGGCACGCGGCCGTGATGTTCTCGATGAGGACGGCGACGGCGACACGCTGGAAGCCAGACTGAGCATGGGCGACCCCTTGCACGCGCGGCCCGCCACGGTGATTTATGGGGGTACGGAAAATTTACCCGATGCCACGGTATTCGTCTCCACCAACGACGGTTATCTACATGCCATTGACAGTCGTTCGGGCGACGAACTCTGGGCGTTCATCCCGCAGCGCTTGCTAAGTCGAATGTACCCGCTGTTGACCAACAATATCTCTGCCACCCGTACCTACGGTTTAGATGGCGACATCACCGTGTTCATCGAAAACAGCAACGGTGAACCAGGCATCACCGGCGATGAACGAGTAATTCTGCTGTTCGGTATGCGCCGCGGCGGCGATGCCGTGTACGCCATGGATGTAACCGACCGCGCCAACCCGCGTGTGTTGTGGGAAATCGACAGCAGTCAGCCGGGTTTCGCGAGTCTCGGTCAAACTTGGTCGACGCCGCGAGTAGCGAAAGTGAATATCGGCGGCACTACTCAACAAATCGTGCTGTTCGCCGGCGGTTATGACACCGGCCAGGACAATCGCAGTTTTCGCCAAGACAATGTCGGCAATGCCATCTACATGGTCGATCTTGCCACCGGTAGCTTGCTATGGAGCGCCAGTAATAACGGCGGCCACGACCTGCAATTGGCGCGGATGAATTTCTCAATTCCGGCCGGTCTAACGGCGCTGGATTTCGACGGCGACGATCTAATCGATCGTATTTTCTTCGGTGACCTGGGCGGTCAAGTGTGGCGCCTGGATGTGCGTAACGGTAATCCCGCGAACACACTGGTGGATGGCGGCGTACTGGCATCGCTGGGCGGCGCCGACCTCGACCCGGCGCAAGGCAATGAGAATGTGCGGCGGTTTTACAACTCAGCCGACGTAGTCAGAGTCATCGATGGGCAGAGCAGTTTCGCCGCCATCAATATCGGCTCAGGCTATCGCGCACATCCCTTGGATACGGACACCCAAGACGAGTTTTTCTCAATTCGAGACTACCGAATTTTCGATCCACTCACCGCCACCGATTTCAACAACCCCATCACCATCGACCAGTTGGTTGACGTTACCAATGACGTGAATGCAGAACTGGGCGATGAGGCAGGTTGGCGTCTGCGCATGGTGCAGGGCGCTGGCGAAAAAATTCTCAATCGCTCCGTGACCTTCGCGAATACGGTATTTATTACTTCCTTTCAACCAGGGAGTTCAGCAAACGCCTGCGCGCCCTCAGCGGGTATCAATCGCGTCTATCAAGTCGGCATCCGCGCCGCCAATCCCATCACCAATCTCGATCGCTCTATCGATGGCGACATTACCGAAACTGACCGGTTTGTCACCTTACGACAAGGTGGTATCGCCCCCGAGCTGACGTTCTTATTCCCGGACAATACGGATGGTCCAGCGCTGCTCGCCGGCCCGGAACAAGTCGATCGGGGGGACGTCGATTCCTCCGGAGCAGGCCCAGGCAGCCCACGTTCCTGGCGTCGCAGTTTCTGGCTACAACGCGAGCTTCCCTAGTCCGCATGAAAAGCGAAGGATTTTCGCTCATCGAATTAATGATCGTTGTGAGTATTGCGGCACTGCTGATGGCGCTCGCGGTGCCAGGGTATCGGCAATACGTACAGCGGGCCAATCGCGTCGATGCCACGACTGCGCTGCTCAAGATTGCAGCGGCGCAAGAGAAATTCTATTTGGTGAATGACGGCGTATATGCAGCGAACAACGCGGAACTCGTCGCACCGACTCCCAGCGGCCTAGGTATAGAAAGAACAGAACGAGGGCATTACGACCTTTCCCTCACCAGTGCCGATGCGGCCGTAAATTTCATCGCTTCTGCCACCCCGACGGCAGGTGGCCATCAGGCCGATGACACGGATTGCTGGCGCTTCGAGATCGATGCACGCGGCGTTCGGCGCGCCTTCGATCAAAACGATAATCCTAAGGACGAAGTTTGCTGGCGTTAGCCACAGGCCGGTCCGGCTAAATCGTGCCAAACCACTGTGGGCGATCAAAGATAGCCACCGAATACTCGATTGACTCACCGACAAATTCCAAGAGTAAACCGACGGTAACAAACTGTTTGCGAGGAGATGCTAGGTTTCTAGGTCGAAGATCTTTCGCGCCGACGCTCCAACACCACGCCGTCGAACAATATCAAAACCACACCGCAGGTAATCGCGGAGTCGGCGATATTAAAAGCGGGAAAAGACCAGTCCTTATAGTGGAACAACAAGAAATCGACCACATAACCATACAAAACCCGGTCCACCAAATTTCCGATCGCGCCACCCAAAACCAAGGCGATACCCAAGGCCAAGATTCGGTGGCCTCGCCGCGGTAAAGTGGCCAGCCACCAAATCAAAGCCACACTGACGACACCGGATACGGTGGTCAGCAGGGTGGTCTGCCAGCCCGAAGCGTCCGCGAGAAAACTAAAAGCAGCACCCGGATTGTGTAGCCGCACCAAGTCGAAAAATGGCAGTACCGCCACACGCTGCAAGTAGCTCAAATTGTCCGTGATGGCCAGCTTGGTCAGCTGATCTAGCACCAAGACCACCACCGACAAACTCAGCCAGATAAGCGTTCGTCCGCCCATACTGGGCATGGTTGTTTTTTGCGCGGTGTTGCTCTCTTCACTCACGGTCGAAATTCTCCGCCCAGACGCCTAAGCATAGTGACGAACCTCGCCGGCAGCTTCAACATTTTGCACACAGCGCGCGCAAATTTCCGGATGATCGGCGACGCTGCCCACATCGGAACGCCGATGCCAACAGCGAATGCACTTGTCGCCCGCGGCGGCTCTCACAACGATGCGACAGTCCTCGCCTTCGCGAGCGTCGGCCGGACACTCGGATAGGGGCCGGGCCGTGGCCGCGGAAGTAATAAAAACAAAGCGGAGTTCGTCACCCAACCCACGCAGCGTGTTGAGCAAATCACCATCGGCATAAACTTCTACTTCAGCTTCGAGGCCAGAACCAATTTCACCATCGGCCCGCAGAGCCTCCAGCGCCCGAGATACCGAATCCCTCACCGGCATTAGCGCTGCCCATTCCATGGGCAAATCAGGCAAGTCGGGAAAATCATGCCAGCTGGACAAGAGCACCGTTGCGCCGCGTTTACCCGGCAAGGCCTGCCAAAATTCCTCGGCCGTGAAACTCAATATGGGAGCTAACCAACGGGCCATGGCTTCCGCCACATGGTACATCGCCGTTTGGGCCGAACGTCGCGGCTGGCTGTTCGCGCCGGTGGTATAGAGACGGTCTTTAATCACGTCCAAATAAAAGCTGCCCATATCCAACACGCAGAAATTGTGCAGCTGTTGATAGGCGCGATGAAATTCGTAGCTTTCGTAGGCCTGCTCCAGCTGCCGCTGCAAACTGGCCGCACGCGCGATTGCCCAGGCGTCCAACTGCACCAATTCATCCACGGACAGCAAATCAGCCGACGGGTCGAAATCATGTAAATTACCAAGCAAGAAACGGGCCGTATTGCGCATCCGCCGATAAGAATCAGCAACCCGTTTTAGAATTTCATCGGATAAGCTCATCTCGCCACGGTAGTCTGTCGCGGCGATCCAAAGCCGCAAAATGTCGGCACCCAAGGTGTTAACAATCTTTTGCGGATCGATGGTATTGCCAACGGACTTGGACATCTTGTGACCCTTTTCGTCCACCGTAAACCCGTGGGTCAAAACCTGCCGATAGGGCGCGTTCCCATACATGGCGACGGCAGTCAGCAAGGAACTTTGAAACCAGCCGCGGTGTTGGTCAGAACCCTCCAGGTAGAGGTCAGCGGGCGTGGAAATTTCTGCCCGTGCCCGCGTGACGCAATGGTGAACCATCCCCGAGTCCATCCAAACATCCATGGTATCGCACACCATTTCATAGTCTTGCGCGTCTCCCCCAAGCACTTCCTGAGGATCCAGTTCGAACCAAGCATCGATGCCCTGCTCTTCCACGCGCAGCGCCACGGCCTCGATCAGTTGCGCCGTATCGGGATGAATTTCCGCCGTCTCGCGATGCACGAACAAGGGAATGGGTACACCCCAGGTGCGTTGCCGCGACACGCACCAATCCGGACGCCCCTGCACCATGGACTCGATACGTTGCTGGCCCCAATCGGGAATCCACTGCACCGTAGCGATGGCATCCAGCGCGTTCTTGCGCAAACCGCGCTGATCAAGGTTAATAAACCATTGAGGTGTGGCACGAAAAATCAACGGACTGCGATGCCGCCAGCAATGCGGGTAGCTATGACTAAAAGGGACTTTATGCAAGAGCCGGCCGCCCTCGTCCAAGCGGCGAATGATCTCGTCGCCGACCTTCAATACATGCTGACCGGCAAAGTGTTCCGTCGATGGCAGATAAACCCCGTCCCCCCCCACGGGATTATCCAGCGGCAATTCATTGGCCACGCCGGCGGCGAAATCATCTTGGCCATGCCCCGGCGCGATATGCACCGCACCGGTGCCCGCTTCCAGTGTAACGAAATCTGTATTGATAACCGGAACATCGCGACGGTACAGGGGATGTCGTAGTTGCAAGCCCAGCAGCTCTTCACCCGAAAAGCTCGCCAACTGCTGCGGCGCTTCAGCCGCATAGCGAGCCAAGGCCACGTCAGCCAAATCCAAGGCCAACACCAATCGCCGCTTTTGACCGGCAATCGTTGATTCCCAGAGCCCGTACTGCAGTGACCCGCCAAGGGCCACGGCCTGGTTGGCCGGCAGAGTCCAGGCAGTGGTTGTCCAAATAGGCACGGCCACTGGCGCGGAATCTCGCGCTAAGCCCAGACGAACATAGAAATCGTCGGCATCGACTACTTCAAAAGCCACATCGATGGCCAAAGAGGTTTTGTCTTTGTATTCGACCTCGGCTTCCGCCAATGCCGAACCACAATCTAAGCACCAGTGCACTGGCTTGTAGCCGCGCTGCAGATGTCCGTTAGCAACGATTTGGGCGAAGCCCCTAATCTGTTCGGCCTCAAAACTGGCATCGAGGGTCAAGTAAGGCCGGTCCCAATCACCGAGAATACCGAGGCGAATAAAGTCTTGGCGCTGGCTATCGACCTGCTTTATTGCGTACTCGCGACAAGCTTGACGGAATGCGCGCGCATCTAATTTCCGGCCGACTTTGCCGTGCTTTTTTTCCACCTGCAATTCGATGGGCAAACCGTGGCAATCCCAACCCGGGACATAGGGCGCATCAAAGCCCGCCAAGGTGCGCGAGCGAATAACCATATCTTTCAGGACTTTGTTGACGGCGTGACCCAAATGAATCTTGCCGTTGGCGTAGGGCGGGCCATCCAGCAGCAGGAATTTCGGCCGCCCGGCGGCGGCCTGGCGAATCAGGGCATACAGATCTTGCGATTGCCATTGCGCCAGTGCCTTGGGTTCACGCTGCGCCAAGTTCGCCTTCATCGGAAAACTCGTCTTGGGCAGGTTGATGGTGTCTTTGTAGTCTGTCACTCGTTTTCCATTGGCCATAATCGGCGGGTCCAAAATGTGGCCCGGCCGAGATCTTCAGCAAGCCTCGCGCCTAATCCACCGACAAGCAAAAACCGTCGTTACCGGGTCGCATCGACAACGAGCGTTTCAGCAAACCGGCGATGACTTATTTCACAGTCCTTATTGTGCTGCCAAGCTGGGGTCGCAAACAGCATGGCAGCAAAGGGCGCGATTATAAGGGGGTCCCTGACGATGTCATCCGCAGCGCCGCCGGGCGCAATCCCACCGCCAATAGCACCGCGCCATAAGTCAGCGCACCGCCGAGTACCGCGGTGGCCAGCCAGCCACAACGAATTGCCCAGCCAGCGTCCAACCAAGCTGTTAAAGGCGGCAGGAACTGAATCAACAACATGGCCATCACCGCACAGGCCAGGGCCACCTGCAGGAAAAAACGCCCCCAACCCGGGCGTGCCGACCACACGCCGGCAGTCCGCAAGCCCCGCCACAGCAGGCCGGCATTGAGAAAGGCCGTGAGGGATGTTGCCAGGGCCAGGCCAGCGTGGGGGCCCGGCAACTCCAGTTGAATCCATGACAACACCAACACGACGTTCATGGCCATGTTCGTCAGCAACGCGATGATGCCGATACGCACCGGCGTTTTTGTGTCTTGGCGTGCGAAGTAACCGGGCGCCAAGATCTTTACCAAGGTAAATCCCAATAAACCCAGGGAATACGCAACTAAGCTTAAGCTTGCCATGTTGACATCGGCGACATCAAAACGACCACCGTAAAATATCGTCGTCAACAACGGACCAGCCAAAACCGCTAAACCCACTGCCGCCGGCAATGCAATTAATATTGCCAAACGACAGGCCCAATCTAGCGTCGCGGCAAACTCCTCAGACGAGCTGGCGGCGTGATGCCGCGACAAATTGGGCAAAATCACCGTCGCCAGCGCGATGCCAAATACCCCCAGCGGAAATTCCATTAACCGGTCAGAGTAGTACAGCCAACTGATACTGCCCGTCACCAAAAACGAGGCGATCAGCGTGTCGAACAAAATATTTATCTGCGCGACGGACGATCCGAAAATCGCGGGCATCATCAAACGCATGATTTTGCGCACACCCGCATGTTGCCCCCCCCAGCGTGGGCGAGGCATCCGTCGCAAACGAGCCAGGAACGGCAACATGAACAACAGCTGCGCCAAACCCGCGAAAAATACGCCCGCAGCCAAGGCCATACCTGGCCGCGCATAACTGGGCGAAATGAAGGCCGCAAAAACGATCAGCACGATATTCAGCAACACGGGTGCAAAGGCCGGGGCCGCGAAGCGTTGATAGGTATTGAGAATTCCGCCGGCCAGCGCCGTCATGGAAATGAAAAACAGATAGGGAAAGGTGAAACGCAGCATATCGACGGCCAAGTCGTAGCGATTCACATCAGCCGCAGCCTCATCGACGAAGCCTGGCGCAAACACGGCAATCATTAGGGGTGCGGCGATGACACCGATGGCGGTGAAGCAAAATAAAACCACACCCAAGGTGCCGGCCACACCATCGATCAGGCCGCGAACCTCTGCAGCCGATCGCTGCTCGTCGTATTCCGTCATGACCGGCACGAAGGCCTGCGAAAAAGCACCCTCACCGAAAAACCGGCGAAAAATATTGGGCAGTTTGAACGCCACGAAAAACGCGTCCATCACGTAGGTCGCACCGAATAGGCGCGCAAAGACCATGTCGCGCAGCAAGCCGAGAACGCGGGACATCAGTGTCATCCCGCCCACCACCGAGGTGGACTGCAACAGCCGGCGAACCGTTGGCGGCGGGTTTGGGGACGGTTCGGCCATGGGGCGCAAAGTCTACCAGTTCCCCAGACCAGTGCCGCAGGTTCAGCGCCACGATCAGCAGATCCCCAAGTCCTCGAAAAAACACCGAAACCGTCTAGGTATCGCCGCAAAAACAAAGACTTGGGCAGACTCAGCTATTGACAATAGGCAGCCAAATGGAAAGAATACGCGGCCTTCCCACCCCGTGGGCAGCCAATTTAGAAACAATAGGATTTCCAGCCAGTGGCCAATATCAAATCAGCAGCGAAGCGCGCCAAACAGGCCGAAAAGCGCCGGCAACATAACATCGCATTGAAGTCACGCATGCGCACCGCAATCAAGAAAACCATTGCCGCCATTCAGTCGGGCGATGCGGACGCGGCCACGAAACTTTACCAAGAAGCAGTTCCGCAAATTGACACCATGGCGGGTAAAGGCCTAATCCACCGCAACAAGGCCGCGCGGCATAAAAGCCGGCTTAATCGAGATATTAGAAGTCTGCAGGGTTAAACGGCTCTTGCTCGCGCCGCTGCTCAGCGGCCACCAAGCTGTCTTGCTGCTTAACCAATTGGTTCATCACTGCGGCAACTAAGGTATTTGTTCCGGCCCCGGTATAGGCGCTAATCACAAAGACCGGCCCTGCCCAATCGAGGGCGTCCACGAGGGCTTGTCGTTGTTCATCCAGGTCGGCAACTGACAATAGGTCGGTTTTATTGAGCACCAACCAACGTTCCCGCTGCGCCAATTCGTCGCTAAATTCCGCCAATTCCCGAATGATGGATTGGGCTTGGGTCGCCGGATCTTCCGCTGAATTTACAGCGGCGATATCCACGACGTGTAGCAGCAGCCGCGTTCGGTTTAAGTGCTTCAGAAACCGAATGCCCAGCCCAGCGCCCGCCGCCGCCCCCTCAATCAGCCCGGGAATATCGGCCATCACAAAACTACGCTGTGCATCCACCGCTACCACGCCTAGACTCGGACGCAAGGTGGTGAACGGATAGTCCGCAACTTTAGGTCGTGCCGCCGAAACAGCCCGCAACAAGGTTGACTTGCCAGCATTCGGTGCGCCCAACAATCCCACATCTGCCAGCACACTAAGCTCCAAACGCAAGCGACGACGCTCACCCGGCGTACCCGGTGTCGATTGGCGCGGGGCCCGGTTCACGCTGCTCTTGAAGCGCGTGTTACCGCGGCCGCCGTCACCGCCCGCGGCCACTAAGAGTTTGTCGCCGGGGCGCTTCAAATCGCCAATGAGTTCGGCGGTTTCTTCTGCGACCACGCGGGTGCCTGGCGGCACCGGAATCAGAAGATCCGCACCCCCCGCCCCGGTTCGATCCTTACCCATGCCGCCTTGACCATGGCCAGCGGTAAAGCGCCGCTGAACTTGAAAATCCGCCAAAGTGTTTAGGTTGGCATCGGCGACGAAAAAAACCGAACCGCCATTGCCACCATCACCGCCGTCGGGCCCACCGCGAGGAATGTATTTTTCGCGACGGAAACTCACGCAGCCCGGCCCGCCGTTACCGGCCTGTACGTGAACACGTGCTTCGTCAACAAATTTCATTGCACTATCATTCGGGGGGACCGTTTATCGCCAACAAAAAACCCCGCATTCGCGGGGTTTCTGTTCAGCATCCAGTACTCGCGATATGGGCTTAGCCGGCGTCGGCCTCAACAAACACGAAGGTTTTCTGCGCCGGACCTTTGCGGGTAAACCGGACGCGGCCATCGGCCTTCGCATACAAAGTGTGATCACGCCCCATGCCGACATTTACACCCGCGCGAAACTTAGACCCGCGCTGACGAACAATGATATTGCCCGCGACCACCGATTGACCACCAAACTTCTTAACACCTAGTCGTTTGGATTCTGAATCGCGGCCGTTACGAGAACTGCCACCCGCTTTCTTGTGTGCCATTGCTTAGTATCCCCAATCAGCCGCCGCTGATGCCGGTCACTTCGATCAAGGTAAATTCTTGTCGATGACCCTTGTTGCGTTTGTAATTTTGCCGACGATGAAACTTGATGACTTCCACCTTGCGGCCCTTAGCCTGCTGGAGCACCTTGGCTGCAACCTTACCGCCAGCCACTAAGGGTTCGCCGATTTTCACGTCGTCGCCCTCGCCCAGCATCAAGACCTGATCAAATTCGACGGCATCGCCCTCGCCCGCCGGCAGCTTCTCGACCTTTAGTCGATCGCCAGCACTGGCGCGGTATTGCTTACCACCGGTCTTGAATACGGCGTACATCTTTATTCTCCGCTGAGTCTCAGCACAAGGTATTGAAAAGACGCGCGATTCTAATGGCTGGCCCCGCAGATATCAACGGCTTAGGCGCATTGCGGCGGCCTGGCTCAGCCGGCGGTGGCACGAACCCCTGGCCCACGGGCAGCCACGGCACCGCCCGCATAAACCGCAGCGGGCGTGACCAGGCGCGGCGGTGCCCGACGTGACCATTCGCCGGGTATACCTCGAACCCGAAGCCGGGTCCGCACAATAGGCGGGTTGGACAGACCGCACTGGCGGCCGTAAATCGCGCGGGTTCTTAGACTCAGACTAAGGGCGGATTGCCGACGCTATCATGTTTGCCGAGAGACTGTACTCGATGCGTTCCTGCGGGCATCATGGCGGCGCTATGCAACTCGCTACCTCGGAATCCACCAGCTTCAACCTAGATACCATTCGCGCGCAGCTTGGCGATGACTGGTCTGCTGTGAATCGCGAAATTCAACAACAGCTCAAGAGCGACGTTGCGCTAGTGAATAGCGTCGCACACTACATAATCGGCGGCGGCGGCAAACGTCTTAGACCGTTGTTGGTGCTGCTATCCGCCCGAGCCTGTGGCTACCAAGGTGACAAGCACGTCACCGCGGCCGCCATTGTTGAATTTATCCACACGGCTACGCTGTTACACGACGATGTAGTCGATGCCTCCGATCTAAGACGTGGACAGGACACTGCCAATAGCGTGTTCGGCAACGAAGCCAGTGTGCTAGTCGGCGACTATCTCTATTCGCGTTCGTTCCAAATGATGGTCGAAGTCGGACAAATGCGCATCATGGATGTGCTCGCGGATGCAACCAATACCATTGCCGAGGGCGAAGTGTTGCAGCTGATGAACTGCAAAGATCCTGACACTAGCGAACAGCAGTACCTTGAAGTAATTTATCGAAAAACCGCTAAGCTTTTCGAAGCTGGCGTGCTAATCGGTGCCATTTTGGCGGACCAGTCGCGAGCTGTTGAACACGCCTTTGAGCAATATGGCAAAGAACTGGGTTTGGCGTTTCAATTGGTGGACGACGCCTTGGACTATGATGCGAGTTCAGACCAACTTGGCAAGAATATTGGCGATGATCTAGCCGAGGGAAAACCCACCTTACCTCTTATATATGCACTACAACGCGGTAGCCCACAGGAGCAACTGGTAATTCGCCGGGCTATCGAACAGGGCGGACGCGACGACATTGATGCAATCGTACGCGCCATCGAGTCAACGGGCGCCCTGGCCTACACCATGACCCAAGCCCGGAAAGCGTCGACACGAGCAGCATCCGCATTGGACAAAGTGCCGGATAGCAATTGGAAACAAGCTTTGCTGGAACTCGCCGATTTTGCGGTGGAACGTCGATATTGAGCGGCCTGCTTGATCGCGCCCAAACGCGCGCGTATAAAGGCCCTCCCCGGCTTGTTCGGCCGGTGATCTAGAGACACACGGGGTGTAGCTCAGCCTGGTAGAGCGCGTCGTTCGGGACGACGAGGTCGTTGGTTCGAATCCAGTCACCCCGACCACTGCACAACGGATTGAGGGCATTCGCCATCACTCTATTGCGTGTTTAACGAATCTTGCGCCACGGTCGATGGGCTGAGTCAGGTCGCTGCCAGCCATGGTAGGGGTGCTGAGCCAAAAGCTCTTGGTCACGAAACAAGTTGATCAGGGCAACGCCGGCCGCAAATCCGCCCACGTGCGCCCAAAATGCAACACCACCCCCAGTGGTACCCAGCGACCCGAAGCCGCTCACCAATTGAATCAAGAACCAAAAACCCAACATTAAGTAGGCCGGCACCGCGACCGTAGTCACTATGACCAGAAGAAAAATAAGTAGATGCACATTCACGCGCGGGTACAGCAGAACATAGGCGCCCATAACACCCCCGATGGCACCCGATGCGCCCACCATAGGCGTGCCGGAATTGGGATCGGCGGCAATTTGCGCCGCCGCTGCCGCTAAGCCGCATAGCAAGTAAAAAACCGCAAAGCGAACATGGCCCATGGAGTCTTCAACATTGTCGCCAAAAATCCATAGGAACCACATGTTCGACAAGATGTGCATCCAGCTACCATGCATGAACATAGAAGTGAGCAATGTGTACCAAACGGGCTCGTCACCAATCACACAAAATGCTTCGGCGCTGATTTGGAAACCACTGCCCGCTGGCAGGCCGCCCAGCAATTCGCCGGGCGTCAAGCCCAATCGGCAAACTGATTTCGCCAGCGACGGATCGGTACCAAAGCCTTGCAATAAACCCCAGGCCAATAAATTCAGCGCGATGAACGCATAGGTAACATAGGGCGTCAATATCTGGGGATTGTCGTCGCGAATCGGAAACACCGGACATCCAAGATCGTTAAGAACACCAGTAACACTATAACTAGACTAGGCATGATCAGCATGCCCGGATCGACGCGGACGGCCACTACCCCGGCGCCAATCATCCCCGGGGCTTGCCTTGCGTCAAAATCGGCTGGCTAAAGCCCTGGCCGCTGGTCACGAAATGCGCGAACGCCTCAGCCGCGCGGCAACTCACCGGGAGCCGCAACAACCGAAAACATCCGCCCTTTAGGCGAGTCAGGCAAGCCGTATCTGACGCTTATGGCCAGGAGCGATATAATCAGGCCGGTTCATAAAAAAAGCTGGTCGGCAGACTCGATCAGCCCGCGAGGGACAAAAGGATGCGCTGGGAAGACAAACGCCGCAGTACCAACATTGAAGACCGGCGTGGCACCCGCGTCAAGCAAGGAATAATTGGCGGCGGGATCGGCACGATCCTCCTGGTCCTGGCCGCGCTCTATTTCGGCGTGGACCCAACACCCTTGCTGCAGGGCGCCCGCGTGCAAAACAGAACACAGGCACCGCAGGCGCCGACCGGACCTCGCCCGGATGACAAGTTGGCCGAATTTGTCTCAGTGGTGTTAGGCGACACTGAAGAAACTTGGCGCAACGAGTTCGCGCAGGCCGGTCAACGGTACCGTGAGCCCGTGCTGGTGCTGTTCAGTGGCGCTGTCAACTCGGCTTGCGGCATGGGCTCGGCGGCCATGGGGCCCTTCTATTGCCCCGGCGACGAAAAAATCTATATTGATTTGGCCTTTTACCGCGAGTTGCGCGATCGTTTTCGTGCTCCCGGGGACTTTGCCCAGGCCTATGTGATCGCCCATGAAGTGGGCCACCATGTGCAGAATCTCTTAGGCGTTTCCGCGCGTGTTCAGCAACAGCGCCAACGGCTGGACAAAGCTTCCGGCAATCGGCTTTCGGTCATGTTGGAGTTGCAGGCGGATTGCCTCGCCGGCGTCTGGGCCAATCGTGCGGACCGCATGCGCGGTCTATTAGAACAAGGCGACATCGAAGAAGGGTTGAATGCCGCGAGCGCCATCGGCGACGACCGTATTCAAAAACAAACCCAAGGCAGCGTGGTACCCGATTCCTTCACCCACGGCAGCTCCACGCAGCGCGTGCGTTGGTTTAAGCAGGGTCTAAGCTCTGGCGATTCCTCGAGCTGCGACACGTTTTCCGCCAGCCGGCTTTAGCTTTAGATTTCGCAGCAGCCACAAGGCGAACTACCCGTCGCTACCGCCAGGTCGGCGGGCCCAAGCGGTTGATTGCCAACCACAACGCGACAAACACGTGGGCAAAGCCACGGCCGGGACACCCCACGACAAAATTCAAGTCATGCCAACACCACGAGTAAAGCCTGCACGGTGAGCGAGTCCGGGTCCCCTTAGGATCTCAGCAGCGCGTTAACCTAAACGATTACGCGCCACTGAAAAATCCTGCTAAAGAAAAACGCCAAGCGACCGAAATCATTGATGGACAAGCGTACATGGACAGATGCGGTCACTCGCGCAACTGCACAACAAGTTGACCGTCTTCCAAACTCAATGACTCCACCCCCGCAGCGAAGGCCTGCCAAAAACCACCGCCGCCGCCGAACTGTGACACTAAATCCACATTCTTAAGATTACCCATCCAGTCATTGGGTATCGGCACACCCATGATGCTGACACCTTTGAGAATGACAACGGGACGTCCATTGGCATAATTCAGTTCTACGCCAGCGTTAACGCGCAAGGTCTTACCACCGATCAAGGGAAAATCGGGATCAACGTTAATCAACGCACGCGCGCTCGCCAAACCGTCCGCTAAATCAATGGCAACTTTATTCGCCCATTGTGGATCGCGCGCAATCAGTCCATTCAACTCGCGTTCGGAAAATTCGATCCGCCGATTCGCACCCGCCTCTGAATACGCTTCCGGCCGCAACCAGGCGGCATCATCAGCGTCCTCAGCCACGTCCGATTGCCGGGCGGCTGGACCAAGCCCCTCGAGACGCCGTAGCTTGTTTTCTAGGACTTGTTCCTCCTTCACGCTCAAAGCAACGGGTTTGAATTCTTTCGGAAACACGTAAGTTCTTACGAACCAATACGTGCCGCCAGCCGCCAGTAACACGGCGAGTAGGACGATTAGGGCCACTTGCGCACCCGTAAATCCTTTATCTTGATTCGGCAGTGTCGCCGCTTCGGCTTCCATCATGACCTCCAAGGGAACAAGCATGCGGTCTGCTTAATCATACTCCGCACGAAATCTCGCATCGAATCCGCCCAGATCAGCAAACAAAGGCCGCGACGACCCCCGCGGGCTCAGCCTCATCAGCTAAGGCTCAAGGCCCATGCCACTGCGCAACATGACGTTGCGGCGATGCGTCCCCACCAGGCGTTTGCTCAAGCCTGTGACCGGTTTCACCGCTAAATGGCTGCCCGTTGCCTAGTCTTTGATATCGCAACGCAGGTCGATGGAGCCCTCGCGATGAATACCGCAAGAAGTCGCAACCGAGGCTTCACTCTAATGGAAACACTGACGGTGGCAGCCATCGCCGGTCTGAGCTTATCCCTGGCGGTCCCCAGCATGACCTCAGTACTAGCCGATCAGCGCCGCGCCGGCACCATCAACCAGTTCGTGAGCGCCATACAACTCGCGCGCAGCACCGCCATTACCCGTAATACCACCGTAAGCTTGTGCGCCAGCGACGATGGCCAAAGCTGCCGGCCGGTCGATTGGGAAAGCGGCTGGATTGCCTTTATCGATGAAGATCTCAACCGCCGTGCCAAGGAACCGGACATCTTGCTAGTCGGCGCTGCCGCCGGCCCAAGCATCAGCATCCGCTCGAATGACCTGGCGGCATACTTCAGCTATCGAGCCAACGGCCAAATCATGGTCGATGACATCGACGAGAACACTGGCCAATTTACCATCTGCGATAATCGCGGCGCAGCATCGGCCCGCGTCCTCGCCATTACCGCCGGTGGCCATCCGCGCTTGGCGGACCGGCAAGCTAACGGGCGCGCGCCCGTGTGCCCTACATAGCTCGCAGCGACTATCTTCCCAAACACACAAGGTCACGGCGCTGCTTCACTAGCGACAACAGTAGCCGGCTCACAAAAGCCCTAATTTCATAAGCTTAGCCCCTGCATTGAAGATTGCTTCCGCAGGAACCGCCTGAGCAGAACAACGGTCTGCTCAGCATGACTTTTCTAAAGATTTTTACCCCTGCAAACTGCCCTTGCCAGCACCCCTAGGGCGCGTTAGTGTTAGCCTCACTCTGAGCGGCGAATGTGTCTAAATTCAGGGGGGAAGCCGAAACGCCAAGTTTATTGACCTCCCGCTCACCCCGGGGCGGTTGATACGCAATGGCAGTGTTTTTAGGCCTTAATTAATTCTTAGATTTCCATGCAGGACGGAGGATAGTCGCATGACTCGAACTCGCGCACTACTCGGCGCACTGGCAGCTGGCAGCCTTTCCTTTGGATTGGCGACGAGCGCGTCGGCCCAAATCATCAATGACATCACCGGCACAGTGTCGCAAGCAGATTTCGCCTGCCTGGGACTGTTGATGGTTGTCGGACAGCCAAGCTGTACCTTCAATGCCATCGGCTTCGACGACGCCAGCTTTCCAGGTACTGGCGACGGGGGACCGGTGCAGCTGGCCGGACACTATCTAGACGGTGATTCGCCGTGGCAAGTTGCCGGGGCGCCAAGTGCCACCGGCGGAGTTCCGGGTGACGGAAAGTCCGCCATCGCAATCAGCGGCACGGTGACCATCGATGACCTGGGTACGCCCTGTGACGCCGATGACACTTTGGCGGCCGACATCAGCTACGGCGCCGCAGTTCGCGCCTTTGCCGGCGGTCAAACTTCGACGGGCGAAGAATCTTGGGGTGATGGCGATCTCAGCTTCTCGCTGGCCGCGACCACGGTGGACTCAGCGACAGCAAACGGCGGTGGCGGATGCGACTATGTCATCGGCGATGCTGGCGCACCGCCGCTCCTAACTTCAGATTCAGGCGCCGTCTATGGCGACGACATCGATCCCGCCGTCGATCTTTGGACGCCGAACGACGGCAGCGACTACTCGGGTAACACGCCAACCCTTTCAACCTTTGAATCGGATCCCAACGGCGGCGCAGCCATGACGGTGGTCAACGGCGTGAGCTACGTCTGCGAATTCTTTGACGCGGCCGTTGGCCCCTGTGCGGCCGGCGGTGCTCATCATGAAGTCGCAACCGCTGGCGACCGCGCCACCATTGAAAACTCCATATGGGTAGTTTCCACCGACGGGGGCGGGAATATAACGAATGCGCAAGCCTACCCCGTATCGGAACTCGCGCAGGCGACCTTTAATCAACCTCAGTGGAGTTCCCCACTCTGGACCTTCACCGGTACCGCACAGGGCGGCGGTGCCACCGCGGTTGATGATCCGGGACAGGGCACGCTGCAAGACACGCCTGTAGATATTGACGTGCTGGCGAACGACACCGGATTTACTGATCCGGTCACCGTCAGCATTGATACCCAAGGCGCCAGCGGCGTCGCCTCGATCAATGGCGTGAATCCTGGTACCCAGGACCAAATCACCATTACTTATACGCCGAATGCGGGCACTAGCGGTCAGGATACCTTCATCTATCAGGTTGACGACGGCGCATCAACAGACACCGCGACGGTGACAATCGATGTGCAACCCGACAGTACGCCTGTGGCTAATGCCGACACGGCACCGGACATCGATACCACGGGCGCGGCGCCAGAAAGCCAGACCAGCGCTATCGATGTGGCGGCCATTACGGGCAACGAACTGGGTAATGCGCCCTCAACGGTTACCGCAACCGATGGTGCAACGGGTACGACATCGGTTACCGGCACCACGGTGACCTATACGCCCAATGCTGATTTCTTTGTCGGTTCGGATACCTTCGACTACACGATCACTGACGCGCAGTCCGACGAAGCCACCGCAACCATCACGGTGAATTTGACGGATACGCAACCGGCAGCGGGAGACGGCACGGCGCAAACCACGCCGGATACTGCCGTTGACATTAACTTGAACGTCACACCCGGTAACGGTGAGGTCACCGATCACATCATTGCGGCAAACGACGGCGCCAATGGCACCGTAACCGTGGCCGGGGCTGTCGCCACCTACACACCCGATACCGGGTTCGAGGGCGACGACAGCTTCACCTACACGGTGGAAGACGCCAACGGCGACGTATCCGCCGCGGGAACCGTGACGGTCACCGTTGCTGAAGCACCCACCGGGGGCGGTGGTGGCGGCGTACCTGTCAGCTTGCCGGGCGGCAAGTCGGCCTTGGGACTCGGCTCCCTGGCCTTGCTGATGGGTCTACCGTTGCTGCGACGCCGCAGACAGCGTTAAATTGGGCCTAGGCCTAGACCTTAAAAGCCCCGCTTCGGCGGGGCTTTTTTTTGACCGACTGACAGTGACTTAAGCCAGTTCGCCAGCGCAATTCAGCGCGCGAGGACAGCAAAGATTGACTCAACCCGCCTTGCGCCAAAACGGTGCGTCGCAGCAATGCAGTGTCATGCCTTGCCCTGAATTGGGATGGTGATCACAGAGATTTCAACGGCTTACCAGCATTCTGTCACGCTTATACATAAGGCCTTAATGGATACTCATGCCCGCAGCGTCAAGCAGTACACCCGTACCTGACTATCTAGCCCTTCTCAAGGCGCTGGTGCCGCAGGTCGTGGGGTTTTATTGCTATGACCATTTGCAGCGGTTGTTTTGGCATGTTCCGCCTGAGAATTGCCCGGAGCCAACGCTGGAATATGACGACGCGATAGCCGCGTTGCTCAAGAACAGCCAACAAACACCCGAGCGACCCATTGAGCTGGGCAACGGTATCCGGGCTTATCTGTTTGCCACTGGCGCCGAGGAAAAAGACCCACTGGGGGCCATCAGCGTCATGGTCAACAGTGATCCCGCACCCAGTCCCGAAGCCATGGCAAAGATTCTGGGGCCTGCTTTACGCACTATGGATCGCGAGCTGACACTGCGCCGACAACGAGTCAAGGACCAGCGAAATTTCAAAGAACAGGCCAAGGAGGAAAACTTTCTAGAGACCTTGGAATCCATTGTTCCAGAGCCGGGCAAAGGCATTCAGTCCCTGGAGAAAATTCTGCTAATCAGCGTTGAGCAACTAGGCGTGGAGCAAGTCTCTCTGAACATTCCGGATCGCGACATCAAGCTGTCGAAAATAAAGGACGCGGGGAACGCCTCGCATGAAGTCCTTACCAGTATTGAGGATACGGATCACGATTCAGTCACCCTACCGGTGGGCACGTCACACTCGCAGGGCCCCGCTCTATTGATGATGTCAGGCTGGGAAAGTACCGGCCTGGGTGAAAGCCGCTGGCAAAGACTGGCACGCAACATCGCCTCCAAGATCGAATCTGTCGTCGCGCAAGATTACGACGACTTGACAGGTCTGCTCAGTTGGCCGCGATTTGAAGCCGAGCTAGAAGTGGCTTGTTTAAGTCCACAACGCGAAGACCACCTGTTGATGTACTTGGATGTGGACCGGCTCACGGTCATTAACGAAAACTACGGCCGGCATGCCGGCGACCGCATGCTTGCAGAACTCAGCAAGCTGCTAGTCGAAAAATTGGCCGGCCACTCCATCACCCGTATCGCGGGCGATCGTTTTGCCGCTTTGCTACCAGATACGACGATGAGCACCGCCAGGGAATCGGCAGAAGAAATTGCCGACAAATTCGGCCAACTTCGAATCGGCAACACCGATGGCAGCATCAATCCAGCCGTCTCCATTGGCTTAGGTCCACTATCGGACGATGAAAAAGGTGCCGGCAGTAGCCTGGCAGCCGCCCAAGTTGCTTGCCAAGCGGCCAAGGACAGGGGCCGCGGCCGGGTTGAATGTTACGAAGTCGAACACCCCAGCATCATTAGGCGACTCGACGATATACAACTGGTCGGCAACGTCCAGGCGGCCATCATGGGCAACCGTTTGAGGCTCGTCAGTCAACCTATTACCGCGTTAAACGGCAATTCAGATCGTCACTATATGGAAATCTTGGTACGGATGTTGAATGAAAACGGCGATCCCGTGGCGCCGGAAGTATTTCTTCCCGCCGCGGAACGTTTCCAACTGATGCAAGAACTCGATCGCTGGGTCTTAGACAACAGCATCCGCCAACTTTGCAAAGCAGGACTACACACCGAAGACTCGCCGGTAAAACTCGCAATTAATTTATCCGGTCAAAGCCTCGGCAACGAGAAGTTCCTTGAATTTGCGGAAAAAGCAATTCTCGATGCAAAGCTTGCGCCACAATTACTTTGTTTCGAAATTACCGAATCCGTCGCCATGGCGAACTTGCAACGCGCTCAGGATTTCATGCGACATTTCATGCAAATGGGATGTAGCTTCTCGCTAGACGATTTTGGTACTGGGCTCAGCTCTTTCGCGTATCTAAAACTGTTCCCGGTAGAAGTTCTGAAAATTGACGGTAGTTTCGTGGAGGACATCACCAGCAACAAAGTTTCCCAAGCAGTGGTGGCCGCAATCGCTGAAGTTGCTCGCGTCATGGAGCTAGAAACCGTGGCCGAATACGTTCAAGATGAAACCGCCGTCGCACTGCTAAAAGAACTTGGTATTGATTGGGGTCAGGGTTACTACCTGGGTGAGCCCGTTGCCCTAGAAGAACACCTAATGACGCTGAGAACTGATCAGGTTTCAGCCGCCGTTTAAGACCTAAGGTGCGAAGACAGCGGCGCGGGCTCGGCACTGCGCCAGGCACATAGGCGCTGTCTGACCGCCGGTCTCGGCAAAGCCTCGTAGCCCTGTTCGAAAGCGATCAGCCGAAGTTTAGCGTCACAGATTTTTAACAACTCGTCCGGCCGCGCCAAAAAGTCTGGATTTCGCGGCCTACCAAATTTCTCATTTCCCGCCGCAAAGCTATCAATCATAAGAAGTCCAGCGGGTCTCAAGAGCGCCGGCAGTCTGTTAAAGTGCGGCCGATGTAAATAGTTCGTGATGACCACCGCGTCAAACTTTCGCCCGTCGAGAGGCCAAGCTGCCTTTTCCAGATCTGCTTGAATAACTTCCACAGCAGAGCTTGTTGCTAAGTCGGCCACCGCGGACACATCAACATCGATGGCGACTACCGATAGACCCATATCACGAAGCCACCGAGTGTGGCGGCCATGGCCGCAAGCCAGGTCCAGCGCCTCGCCGCCGGTTCGTAGCAAGTGAGCGAAACGAGTAATCCAAGGTGAAACATCGGTTTCCCGATGTTGCGGACGATCAAAGCTTGCCATTTAGATACCTAAGTTCGGTGGCCAGTCGAGCATAGTAGCGCGCAAGCCAATACCATCGAGCGCTGAAAGCAAAACCAGCCAGGCCAATAAATACATGTTACAAGAACCGGTTACGTCAACCATCAATTCGCCCTCAGCGCCTCGCGCGCCATGACCATTCGCCTAGGCTGTGTATCCGTCGCCCGGCGCGGTCGCGGCTTGGCCGTCACGCACTAGCGGTCCAGCCACACGGTCGGGTGGCTGGACCACCTACCCGGACCGACGCATCAATTGCATTGACCGTCTTGACCGATGGCGACTAGCATGGGGCCTGGAGGCCTAGTCAACGGAGGCCATAAGTGCAAGTACAATCGGAAAAAGACCCTGCAAGGGATTGAAAAACATGGCGACGAATGCAGAAAAAATGGAATTTACACCAGCAGTGGAGGCGGCGACGAGGTCCATCTACGACCGCGTGAAACGCGTGATACCGGATGTGGAATGGCCCATTCACGCACCCTGGATTGCGCGTATCAATGAGCTAAAACGCGAGCGCAATGCGACTCTTGTAGTACACAATTATCAAACGCCGGAAATATTTTATGGTGTTGCCGACTACACCGGTGACTCCCTGGGCATGGCGCAGTTTGGTGCCGACACCGAAGCTGACGTCATACTAGTTTGCGGAGTAAAATTCATGGCGGAAACCGCCAAGATTTTGAGTCCAGAAAAAACCGTGCTGCTACCCGATCTCGCAGCAGGCTGTTCATTGGCCGCATCAATCACCGGCGAAGATGTGGTGCGCATGAAAAAACAATATCCCGGCGTACCGGTGGTGACCTATGTTAATGCCTACGCTGATGTGCGCGCCGAGGCAGATATCTGCTGCACTTCGGCCAATGCTGTACAGGTTGTCGAGTCCCTGGGCACAGATCGAGTGATTTTCTTACCCGATGGTTATCTCGGTCGCTATGTCGCCTCGAAAACCGATGTGGAAATCATTCTCTGGGAGGGCGCCTGTGAAGTCCACGAGCGGTTTACGGCCGATGAAATGCGGGGGTATCGGCGTGACTATCCCGGCATTCATATCATGGCGCATCCAGAGTGCCCGCCTGAGGTGCTCGATGAAGCCGATTTTGTGGGCTCTACCTCGGGAATGATCAAACATGTCGATCAAGCGCGGCCCGAACAGGTGGTAATGATCACCGAATGCTCCATGAGTGACAACGTGGCCGTTGAGTATCCGGATGTGGACTTCATCAGACCTTGTAATCTATGTCCGCATATGAAGCGTATGAGTTTGCCTAAAATTCTGCGCACGCTTGAAACACTGGAACCCGAAATACAGGTTGACCCCGACACCGCGGCACGCGCGAAACGTTCCCTGGAGCGTATGCTGGAAGTGGGACGCGGTTCCGCCACCAGCTAACTCTAGATAGCCGCCACCAATCATCGTGAATCGAACCCACTTTGATGTACTCATCATCGGTGCCGGCTTGGGTGGCACTTCACTAGCCCTGCGCCTGGCTGATGCCGGCTTGTCCGTGGGGCTGATGGCGAAGAAGGGTACGCACGACAGCTCCAGCAATTGGGCCCAGGGCGGAATCGCTGCGGCGATGGGCGATACCGACTCCACCGGCAATCACGCCGCGGATACCATAATCGCTGGTGGTGGCCTCTGTAAGCCTGAAACCGTGGAATTGGTGACCTCCCGCGCGCCGGAAAGTGTGCGTTGGTTGCAGGAACGCGGCGTGGAGTTCACCGAGGAAGACGGCGCGCTCCATCTAACCCGCGAAGGCGGCCATGGCCAGCGACGTGTGGTGCATGCTGCGGATGCCACGGGTCATGCCATCATGAAAGTCATGTCCGCCGCAGCGGCCGGGCACGCCGGCATTACGATGATGACCGAACTGCTGGCGATCGATCTGATCACCCGGGCGAAACTTGGCTTGGCGGGTGATAATCAGGTTTTGGGCGCCTATGCCCTAGACCGCGGCGCGCAACGAGTGCGCACCCTATCCGCCCACGTTGTTGTACTGGCAACGGGTGGCGCCTCGAAGGTGTACCTGTATACGACGAATCCCGATACCTCCACGGGCGATGGCATCGCCATGGCCTGGCGTGCCGGCTGTCGAGTAGCGAACCTCGAATTTGTGCAATTTCATCCCACGGCTCTGTATCATCCGCACGCCAAAGCAGCACTGATTTCCGAAGCCGTGCGCGGCGAAGGTGGACTGCTAAGACTGCCCGACGGCGAGCGCTTTATGCCCGGCCACGATGAGCGCGCCGAACTCGCGCCCCGCGATACGGTTGCCCGCGCCATCGATTTTGAAATGAAGCGCGGCGGCTATGATTGCGTGTACCTGGATATAACACACAAGCCCAAAAAGGAAATCCTTCACCACTTCCCCAATATCGCGCAGCGCTGCCAAGATTTTGGGATCGACATGACCACCGAACCCATACCGGTGGTGCCCGCAGCCCACTACACCTGCGGTGGAATCATCACCGACCTGGACGCCGCCACGGACGTACCGGGATTGTTCGCCGTGGGGGAATCAACTTGCACCGGCTTACATGGCGCCAATCGCCTAGCGAGTAATTCACTCCTCGAGTGCCTGGTTTTCGCCGCCAGCGCGCAGCAACGAATTCTGGCTGACTTACCACGCTTGAAGACGGGCGATGTTACTTTACCGGCCTGGGATGAGAGCCGAGTGACTGATCCTGACGAGCAGGTGGTCGTCTCGCACAACTGGGAAGAACTGCGTCGCTTCATGTGGGACTACGTCGGCATTGTGAGAACAAATAAACGCCTTGAACGTGCGCGGCGCCGGGTAGAGTTCTTGCACGAGGAAATCGACGACTTCTACGGTAACTTCCGCGTCACCAATGATTTGATCGAACTGCGTAATCTTGCCCTGGTGGCGGAGCTGACCATCCGCAGTGCGATGGCCCGGCACGAAAGCCGGGGCCTGCATTGGAATCGAGATTATCCGGAAACATTTCCCGACGATGAAGCCACCGATACGGTGCTAACGCCGCAAATATTTTGAGCCTGTCTACACCGTCCTGACCAACGGCACTGTGGCTATTGCACCACAGCATCCAGCAATACACGGCTCAGCACATCTACCAAGCTATACACATCAATTAGTTCCACTAGATTTCCTAGATTCATACGACTACTATCCCCCGCGATTGTTGTTGTAAATTAGGGAATGATTTGAATGCGCAAAATTACAGCCATTGTTTTAAGCCTATTGGCTCTGCAAACGGCCATGGCCAGCCAAGCACCTCGATACACCTACGGTGGTGTCGGCTACGAATTCGTTGACATCGATGATGCCAATCTAGACGGCGATGGCATCGTCCTAGAAGGATCCCTAGCGATCAATGATTGGGCCCACGGACTGCTAGAATATCGCGACCTGGATCTAGATTTCGGCGTTGATTACGAAATTCTGAAAATAGGCGGCGGCGGTAATTACGCCATCGCACCCAATGTGGATCTTGTAGGCCGATTGGGATTCGCCGACGCCGACGTGACCGGCCGCTCTGCAAAAGTCAGTGATGACGGCTACTTCCTGGAGGCTGGCGCACGCTGGATGGTCAATGATCAACTCGAGATCGCCGGATTCATTGAACACGTCGATCTTGATCGAGCCGGCGACGAAACTGGTTTACGCGGTGAAGCCCTGTATAACGTCATTCCCAACCTGGCAGTCGGGGGTTCGCTGTTACTGGGCGATGACGAAACAGCCTTCGGCTTTAACGTCCGTTACTATTTTGACGACTTTCAGTTGATCCGCTAGATCGCCGCTAGCTGACCGACTGAACTCGAACGAGCAACATTGGGTACCGAGGTCTTAGTCAGATCAACAACAAGCCGGCCCACCCGGGCCGGCTTTTTTTTAGCTGGCAGTGTGGGCACTGGATGAAACGGCAGCGGAGCCACAAGCCGGAACCGCAGGCGCCGCGACACCGACACGACTAAACGAGTCACTAATTTCCAGAATACCGTGGGTAAAGCGCGGCGTAACTAACCGGCCAAAGGGCGCATTACCATGGTTAAAGACCGAACCCTTGCACCCTGCGATATAGGCGCCCACGAAGCGTTGAGAAATTTAACGACAGGCCAACGAATCTGGGAACAGTCAAACCCTGGCGTGCGGCGAGGTCTCGCCGCTGAAAAATCTCGGCCAGAGACTAGGCGCGAACGACCGCGTCGCCATCAATCGAATCCAAGCTGGGCCGCCCAGAAAGCTGCATGATGCGGCGTAGCTCCGCATCCAAGATCGACAAAACCCTGTTGACACCTGACTCGCCGAATGCGCCCAGGCCCCACAAATAGGGTCGACCGATGCAAACCGCTCGCGCCCCCAAGGCCAGAGCTTTGAAAATGTCGGTACCGCGCCGAAAGCCGCCGTCAACTAAAACCGGCAGGGAAGCCGCTCCGGCGAGCACTTCCACCAAGCTATCCAGCGTCGCACGGCCACTTTCCTCCTGACGGCCACCGTGGTTCGACACGATAAGCCCGTCAATGCCCGCCGCCACAGCGAGGGCCGCATCCTCACGCGTCACAATGCCCTTTAGCACCAAGCGCATGCGAGTATTTTTGCGTAACCAATCGACGATCTCCCAGGTCATTCCCGGATGGCCAATGCGCGGTGGTCCGGAATAATCCAAAAAATTGCCTAGGCGGAAACTGCCGCGGTCTACATCCCGGGCGAACCACCGCTCCCCCATACGATTGCCACGGGTGGCCGAATCGACGGTGAGAACCAGGACATTGCAACCGGAAGATTCTGCTTTCTTCAGTAAGTGCCGCATCAAGGCTTCATCCGGCGACGCATACAACTGAAACCATTTGGGGCCCGCGCCCGCGGCGGCTATTTCAGTCAAGCTGGCGGTGGTCACCGTGGAGCAGATCAGCAAATGTTTTTTCTTCGCCGCGGCGCGGGCGGTAGCTAGCTCCGCATCGGGGTGTATTTGCCCCTGATTTCCCACGGGCGCCAAGATCACCGGACTCGCCAAACGCTCACCGAGCAACTCCAAGGAGGTATCGATTCGGCTGACATCAACCAAGCGCCGCGCACGAATCTGCCAGGCATCGAAAACCTCACGATTGGCCTGCATGGTCTTGCCGTCATCCGCACCGTTCACGATGAAGTGCCATGTAGGCAGATCGAGTTGCCGCTGGGCGGCTGCCTTAATTTGCCAAACATCCAGAGCCCGGGAGGCGCGGTCGGGCAATGCGAGTTCAGGACGGGCCGCAGCGACTCGCGGCCAAGTTGCCGCGACGCCCGCAGCGCCAAACCATAGCGGAGATTCGAGCATAAACCGTAACAACCGCCGCCGAGATTTCCGGCGCATCGGGGTAAATGGCTGTTTAGCCATGACTCAACACTCCTTAGATCGCGAGCTACCTACATGCAAAACATTTACCAACCGCCCGCGTGAAGAGCTGACTGCAAAGTCACCACGATTTCTGAGCCTTTTAGTCCTTGTTTAAGCGCCTTGCTATTCGTCATTACGGCGGCTCCTCCGAGTTTGTTCGCTGAATTCAGGTGTCACGATTCGCTGCCTTAAGGCGCGCACGTAGGTATCTGGGCCTAAGGGACACTGGGCATACAAGATGTGCCGCCAGCCTTCGGGCTTACGCCGAAACAAGGCTAGGCAGCGGTCAAAACCCGCGGTGGGCGGTGTTGGCGGGCCGACGCCCAGGGCAATCTCATAGAAATGATCAAAAATAGCCAAGCACAGGTCCGGCCCCAGCGCTTTGACCTTTAGATTGGAGAATTCCCAGCGAAAAGCATCCAGAACCTTGCGACCGGGATTCCAATAGCGTTCGATTTCGGGCCATGAGTAGAAGGGCTCCTTAATCTCTTCTGGGACATACCAAGGCTCCGGGTCATCTGCATCCCAAACGTCCTTTAGCCGCCCAAAATCCTGGCTGTTCCATATTTCCTGGGTTTTCATCAACAAGGCCTCTATTTCCTTGAAGAGCTGGCCTTGCTCTGATGGCGGTACCGGCCGCCCCGCCGGTTGCCGCGCGCCCAGATGGGCACCCGCCTGCCCAACACCGGGTAAGCCCAAGCCACCGGCGACAAGCAGCAAGCTCAATGCCTCTCTTCGGCCCAGCCCGGCAAGTTTCGATTCGTCCATTATCATCCTCCGACAGCTGCTGCAACTTGATACAGAAACAGCTGATTTTCCATGATTATTTCAAATTTAATTCAATAGCTTAGTTACATTATCTAAGCTAGAATCTCTTCCTAAACGTGCCACTTTAGAGACTGGCCGCAGCCTGCGGTATACCCGGGCAAGCTGTCGAAAGCGCAAAACCAAACTACAATCTCGCGCAGACCCTGTCGACCAGTGATCGGCCGTTAACCGAAACACGGTCCAGTAAAACATGCCGAGCCTGAACAAGCTCAGGAGTAGCAAGAATGGCAACCCGTCGTGCAGACCTCATCGCCCAGCAGGATGTGGAGCTGGCCGAATGGCTAGAATCCATGGAGTCGCTACTGCGACTGGAGGGCCCTGATCGGGCGAAACTGATTTTCCGCGCCCTGCGGGACTTCCTCAGCGATGAAAACGTCATTGTCGAAGATGCCACGCTAAACACACCCTACCGGAACACGATACCCCTGGCTCAACAACCAGCCTACCCGGGGCCCATCGAGTTGGAACAGCGTATCGAAAATATCCTACGCTGGAATGCCATGGCCATGGTGCTTCAGGCCTACGACAGTGGCACTGGCGTAGGTGGACATATCGGCACTTATGCGTCGGCCGCCACCATTATGGAAGTGGGGCTAAATCATTTTTTTCGCAACAAAGGACCCAACTACGGCGGCGACTTGGTTAGCATGCAAGCCCATGCCGCACCGGGTATCTATGCGCGGGCGTTCTTGGAAGGACGCCTAAGCGAAGCACAACTGCAGAACTTTCGCCGGGAGCTGCAACCCGAGGGCGGCCTATCCTCGTACCCCCATCCGCGCAATATGCCCGATTTCTGGCAAATGCCTTGTGCCTCCATGGGCCTATCGACGCCCAGCGCCATTTATCAGGCGCGCTTCGCCAAGTACTTGGAAAGCCGTAATCTAAAACCGAAAAATGGCGGCAAAATTTGGGGCATCATCGGCGACGGTGAATCAGACGAACCAGAAGTCTTGGGCACCATCAATATTGCCGCACGAGAGCGCCTTGATAACTTGATTATGGTGGTGAACTGCAACCTGCAGCGTTTAGACGGACCCGTGCGCGGCAATGGCAAAATTATCCAAGAGTTAGAGCGCAGCTTTCGGGGCGCAGGCTGGCAGGTCATCAAAGTCATCTGGAGTGGCGAATGGGATTCTTTGTTTGCCATCGATGACGAAGGGGTATTACAAAACAGAATGGAACAAGCCGTAGACGGCGACTATCAGATGTACTCGGTCTCTAGCGGGCCGGAAGTGCGTAGTCATTGGGTGGGTGACAACGAGAAACTTGCCGACATCATGAGTAGCCTGTCAGATGAGGAAATCCGCGGCATCAAACGCGGCGGGCATGATCACCGCAAGATATACGCGGCCTTCGAACGCGCCGCAGACTCCGACCGGCCCACCGTCATTCTGATCAAAACCATTAAGGGCTTTGGTATGCAGGGCTACGAAGGCTCGAATGCCGTGCATCAAAAGAAAAACCTCAGTGCCGAAGAGCGCGTCGACACGGCGAAGCGCTTGGGTATTCCACTGCACGATGCCGCCGCACAACGCGCGGAATTCTATCGCCCACCTGAAGACAGCGAAGAACTTAAGTACTTGCGTGAGCGTCGCGAAGCCTTGGGCGGGTTCTGGCCACAGCGCGAAGTGAACTGCCCCAGCTTACCGACGCCGGATCTCGACTTTTTTAAGGATCAATTGACCGGCTCCGGCGATCGCGAACTGTCGACCACCATGGCCTTTGTGCGCATGTTGGCAAAACTGATGGATCACCCAGATCTCGGTGAATACATCGTGCCCATCGTGCCGGATGAAGCGAGAACTTTCGGCATGGAAGCCCTGTTCCGAAAAGCCGGCATTTACTCCTCCGAAGGCCAAAAGTACCGGCCCGTGGACAGCAGCACACTCATGCCTTATCGCGAAGCGGAAGATGGCCAAATTTTCCAAGAAGGTATTTGCGAAGCCGGTGCCATGGCATCTTTTATGGCGGCGGGTACCGCCTATGCGGTTCACGGCGTCCCAACGATTCCCTTTTACGTTTTCTATTCCATATTTGGCTTTCAGCGTGTGGGCGACATGATTTGGAGTTGCGGCGATATGCTCAGCCGCGGCTTCTTGCTAGGCGGCACATCGGGACGCACAACGCTAAACGGCGAAGGCCTCCAGCATGAAGACGGCCATTCGCAGGTGATCGCAAACACGGTACCGAACCTACTGAGTTACGACCCGGCTTTCGCTTATGAACTAGCCGTGATCGTGCAAGAAGGCATTCGCCGCATGTATACCGAGCAAGAGAATATCTTCTACTACATCACTATACACAATCAAAATTACAGCATGCCCGCCATGCCCGAACGTGCCGAAGCAGGCATCGTGCGCGGCATGTACCGATACTTGGCGTCGGACAAGACACCCAGCAAAGGCCGCCGCGCGCAACTGTTCGGTAGCGGCGCCATAATGGATGAGGTACTCCGCGCCCAAGAACTCTTGGAAGCTCGCGATATTGCCACCGACGTCTGGAGCGTCACCAGCTATAACGAACTGAGTCGCGAAGCCCTAAGGATGGAGCGCGAAAATCGCTTAGGCGGCGCCGTGAGCAAACCTAAAACCCCATATATCCGAAAATTGTTGGCGAATGAACAAGGGGTATTCGTCGCTGCTTCCGACTACATGAAATCCTTAGCACTCAGCATAGCGCGCTGGATACCTGGCCCCTACGTCGTATTGGGTACTGACGGATACGGCCTCAGTGAATCCAGGCCAGATCTGAGAAACTGGTTTGAAGTCAGCGCGGAATACATTGCCTTTGCCGCCGTGGCCGCCCTAGCGGAGCACGGTGCCGTTTCCACCGATGAGTTGGAACAAGCGGCCAAGGATTGGAACATTGACCGCAAAAAGCCTGACCCAGCCTGTTCCGGACCTGCCGACACAAAATAAAATGGGTCATGGGGCTCTAGCGCATCGGAGCCGGCTTGAAAAGCGCAGACAAGACGCAGAATTGAGTAGGCGCGCGAAACGTATTGTCCGAAAAGTGTTTAGCTCAGCGTGATTCCGTACCCGGTCACCGACGAGTATGCGGCTACGCGCTGCAGCCAAGTGGTTAAAACGCAGTTTTTCGCTCGCTTGTGGCCCATCAAGATGAGCAAAAGTGTCGATTAGATTCAGTTTGCAATTCGTGGGAATCTCGATTGACGTTGCACCAGCCTTGCGGGCTATGACAACTGAACTCTTGTCCCCGCAAAAAAAAGTCCGCCAGTAGCGGACCTTTTCTCATTACTGTAGATTCGCAACCGCGCTAAGCCCGGGACCCGCTCATCCGCCGCAGAGCACCTAAACCTAATAACGCCGAGCCAAATAACCAAACCGCCGCCGGTACCGGCACAATGGTGGTCACAGTGAGGAACAACTTCTTATCGATTCGGGCATATTCACCGGCGGCCGTTGTATCAGCCTGCAAGGTATTGGTTACCATTAAGGAAATCTCACTGGCTAAGTCGTCGAAGGCTGCCGACGGACTGATCGAACCATCCAGCGACCATTCCGCCGGAACGAAGCCGGTGGGCGAGCTAGAAGAAAACGTGCCACCGCTCGTTGCCGACTCGGGAAATCCCGTGGTGCCGAGATCATCCACGAGGTCGGTAATCTCTAAATCCAGCTGGGCTGAAACCGTGCCGCCATTAATGATTTGGTAATCGCCGGACTCGCTGGCCGATAAATTAACCAGCTCCGCACCCGTCAAGCTATAGATACGGGTGAAGGTAAATGACTGTACATTGGTATCTGTACCCCCAACACCCTGCGCCTCGGCGGCAAAGGCCGTGGGCGTAAAAGCCAGTACGTCGCTACCGGTCAACAACGTAGGCGTCCCAAAGGCAGCCCCGCCAACACCCGGATTCGCCAGTGGATCATTGTCGTATTCGTAGCAAATGTTCGGACCGCACAGGGTGACCAGTGCTGCATTGACCGGCAAGGCACACGCAATAAGGCAAGTAGCCATCAAGTATCGCAGGTAGGGATTGAGCAAATTCATAGTTATTAAACTTCAAGCCATCGAGCCACTGGCAAACAGCGTCACTGATTCTAGCGAATGTAGTACATCCAACGACATACCGAATTAACAGTATGCCGAGAGTCAGGTCTAGGTTTTTTTACGCCAAATAGCGAATAAGCCCGTAAACCGGCACAATCCGGAACCGGACCATAATTATTGAGCTGGCACAAAGTCGGCAGCCAGCGGATTTCCTTATCGTTAGTTGAACATCCCGGACGACCGAGCGTCCGCGCCCCTTGTAAAAATAAAATTCCCGCTATGCCAGCCTGTGCCGCCGAAAGCCCAGCAGAGTCGCTAGACCGGAAATCAGTAACCAAACCGCCGCCGGCACGGGCACAACCGTCGCAACAGTTAAAACCAACTTTTTGTCAATTTGGGCGAACCCACCCGTAGCGGGCGTGAAAGCCTGCAATGTGTTTTGAATTTGCAAATCGATGTCATTGGCGAGGTCAATGAATTCCGCGTCGGGAAATACCTCGCCCGTGAGCGCCCATTCATCCGTTGTTAGTCCTGTTGGGGTTGACGTATTCCAATTAAAATTATCCACCAAGATTTCCGGAAAACCCGGCAAGCCACCATTATCGACCTGGTCAACGACCTGCAAGCGCAGATTCACATTCACGGTTCCACCGTTAATGATCTGGTAGTCGCCAGACTCCGCCACCGAAATGCTCGCGATATCCGAACCATCAATAGAGTAAACACGATCAAATTGAAAAATCTGCGTATTGGTATCGAAACCGTTCGACCCACTGGCAGCCGCCTGGAAATTTGTCGGGGTAAATTCTAGAGAGTCACTGCCACCCAGCAAGGTCGGTAAACCAAATCCGGCGACGCCGGCATTAACTAGCGGGTCGTCATCATATTCGTAGCAGATGTTTGGGCCACACAGTGTGACTGGAACAGCCTGCGCAACTCCACCAAGCAAAGACAACAGGCAACCCATGGCTGCAAGACGAACACTTCCCATCTTCATGATGGAACCCCTTATTGTTTGCGTCATTAGGTCCACTCCGCAGCCGCCCCTTAATTTATTGCGGCTTACTCGAAACGGTTCCGGTCATAACTTTAGCTATAGCCCACCCAGAAGGCAAATAATGCCTTGCCCGCCAAGCCAAATCGGGCCTATCTTATGTTAAATAAAATCGCTTGGGGATCAATGGCTTGCCGAGTCGGGCGACGGGAACCGGCGCAACGAGAGCTACGCTTGCACGCCGCAAGCTGAGGAAACAATCCCCAGGCCCGTACGGAATTTCACGCAGACACGCGGCGTTGCACAACGCCGCTCTCAAATAGCTATTCTTTTTAATCATTTATAGAATATTTCAAAGCCAGCTTAAAGGTATTCGAATACCGGGCCGGCCCAATTCAGCCAGCAATTACCGCAACACACAGCCATGCCAATAGACCCGCGCCTACGCCGATCCATCCTCTATATGCCTGCCACGAATACGCGGGCATTGGAAAAAGCCCGAGATCTAGACATCGATGGCCTCATCATGGACCTCGAAGACGCGGTGGCGCCTGACGCAAAGGAGGCCGCTCGCGAAGCCGCCCTGGCCGCCATTGCGCAAGGTGGCTACGGGCACCGCGAAGTGATATTGCGAGTCAATGCCCCAAACTCACCCTGGGGGCCGGCAGACCTCACCGCCGCCGCCCGCAGCGGTGCCGATGCCGTCTTGATTCCGAAAATCGATTGCGCGGATGATCTGCAGGCAGCAGCCCGCAGCCTGCACCAGGCTGGCGCGCCGCCGGAATTGGCACTCTGGGCCATGGCCGAAACACCTCTGGGCATTACCAACATCACTAGCATTGCAGCCGCCAGCCCGCGACTGCGGGTCTTGGTCATGGGTACCTCCGACCTCGGCAAGGCGCTCCGGCTCCCGCAAGACGGCAATCGGCTGGGGCTCCAAACCGCGCTGGGACACTGCGTATTGGCCGCCCGCGCCCAGGGCCTTGATATACTAGACGGCGTATATGGGGATCTCACCAACGAGCCCGGGTTCCGAGCCGCCTGCGAGCAAGGCAAGGCACTGGGGTTCGATGGGAAAACCTTGATTCATCCCCGGCAGATTTCTGCCAGCAACGAAATCTTCGGTGTTTCGGCGCCTGAATTGGCCCGGGCCCAAAAGCTTGTTGATGCTTGGGAACAGGCAGCTAGGGCGGGCCAGGGAATCGCCGTGGCGGATGGCCAAATGATCGAAGAACTACATGCCGCCGATGCGCGGCGCCTGTTGGCGCTGGGCAAGGCAATCGCGACGCGCTGAAAGGATCCACGGGAATGGCCGAAAAACAACAACCAACCCTCGCCGATTGGGATCGGCTCGCCACCAAAGAAGGCAAAGGCCGCAGTTCCGCAGACCTGATCTGGCAAACGCCGGAGGAAATTCCGGTAAAGCCCCTGTATACCTCAGCCGACCTGACTGGACTAGCCCACCTGGACAGCCTCCCCGGCTTTGCGCCGTTCGTTCGTGGACCACGGGCAACCATGTATGCCGGCCGACCCTGGACGGTCCGGCAATACGCGGGTTTTTCCACCGCGGAAGAATCGAACGCTTTTTATCGACAAAATTTAGCGGCGGGACAAACGGGCTTGTCCGTGGCCTTTGATCTGGCCACCCATCGCGGCTACGACTCCGACCATCCGCGCGTCGTGGGCGATGTGGGCAAAGCGGGTGTCGCCATCGACACTGTCGAGGACATGAAAATATTGTTCGATGGGATACCGCTGGACAAGATGTCCGTGTCTATGACCATGAATGGAGCGGTGATTCCCATCATGGCTATGTACATCGTAGCCGCCCAGGAACAAGGCGTGAGCGCGAAACAGCTCGCAGGCACCCTGCAAAACGATATTCTCAAAGAATTCATGGTGCGCAACACCTATATATACCCCCCCGCCCCATCCATGCGCATCGTGGCGGACATCATCGGCTATACCGCGCGCAATATGCCCCGCTACAACTCCATCTCGATATCCGGTTACCACATGCAGGAAGCCGGGGCCACCTGTGTACAAGAATTGGGGTTCACCATCGCCGACGGTATCGAGTATGTGCGCGCCGCCTTAGCCAGCGGCCTCAAAGTGGACGAATTCGCGCCGCGGCTGTCCTTCTTTTTTGGCATCGGCATGAATTTCTTCATGGAGGCCGCCAAGCTGCGCGCTGCGCGTCTGCTGTGGGCAGAAATGATGGAACAGCTCTTTAGCCCCGAAGACGCGCGTTCGCTAATGCTCCGCACGCACTGCCAAACTTCCGGTGTTAGCTTGACGGGACAAGACCCCTACAACAACATTATTCGTACCACCGTCGAAGCACTGGCCGCAGCTCTAGGCGGTACGCAATCGCTGCACACCAATTCCTTCGACGAAGCATTGGCCCTCCCCACACCCTTCTCCGCTCACATCGCTCGCAATACGCAATTGGTCCTGCAAGAAGAAACCGGCATCACGCAGGTGGTTGATCCGCTGGCCGGCTCCTACTATGTGGAAACGCTAACCGCAGAATTAGCCAGCTCGGCGCGCGCACTTATCCAAGAAGTAGAAGACATGGGTGGCATGACCAGGGCAGTCGAATCGGGCATGCCCAAGCTGCGCATTGAACAGGCTGCCGCGCTCAAACAAGCGCGAATTGACCGCGGCGAGGAAGTGATCGTCGGCGTGAACAAGTACCAACGTGAAGATGAACCCGAAATTGAAGTGCGCGACATTGACAACACCGCCGTGCGTGAGCTGCAGCTTGAAAAACTGGCGAAAGTCCGCGCGCAACGCGACGAACCAGCCTGCACGGCCGCACTAAAGACGCTGACCCAAGCCGCTGAGTCTGGCGACGGCAACCTGCTGGATCTGGCCATCGCCGCGGCCCAGGCACGCGCCACCGTGGGAGAGATTTCTTCAGCCATGGAAGAAAGTTTTGGGAGGCATCAAGCAGTGACTCAATCCATCAGCGGTGTTTACGCATCGGCCTATGACGGCGATGAAAGCTTTACCGAAATTCAGGCCGACGTTGAACAATTTAACCAAGAAGAAGGCCGGCGCCCACGGATGTTGGTGGTTAAACTAGGCCAAGATGGCCACGACCGGGGAGCGAAGGTCATCGCAACCGCTTTCGCCGATATTGGTTTTGATGTGGACATCGGTCCGCTGTTTCAAACGCCCGAAGAAGCCGCGCGGCACGCCTTGGAAAACGATGTGCATGTGGTCGGCGTGTCATCCCAAGCTGCCGGCCACAAAACCCTGGTGCCACAGCTTATCGAAGCGCTCCATACTCAGGGCGCGAAAGACATATTGACCGTCTGCGGCGGGGTCATCCCGCCCAAGGATTACAATGAATTGATGCAGGCGGGCGTTGCGGCCGTTTTTGGCCCCGGCACGAACATCCCGGTGGCGGCCGCACAAGTCATCCGTCTAATTCGCGAAAGCCGAGCGGGTGGTTAGTTCCAGCCCTCTTGGGTGCAGCGCAAACGCGAAGTAAGCTGTACAGTTAAACAATAATGATTCAGTAGGGCCGGGTACCGTACCGACGGGCCAGAGCTTTGCACAAGGAAGACAACATGCAAGACATCATTCAGCAACTCAGCGAAAAACGCGCGGCCGCAAAACTCGGTGGCGGCCAGAAACGCATCGATAAACAACATGCCAAGGGCAAGCTGACGGCGCGCGAAAGAATTGAATTGCTGTTGGATGAAGACAGTTTTGAAGAATGGGATTTATTCGTCGAACACCGCTGCACCGATTTCGGCATGGCGGAGCAAAAAACCCCGGGCGACGGTGTGGTCACCGGCTATGGCACGATCAACGGCCGCCTAGTTTTCGTATTTAGCCAAGATTTCACCGTCTTCGGTGGTTCTTTGTCTGAAACCCACGCCGAGAAAATCTGCAAAATCATGGAACAAGCCATGAAAGTCGGTGCACCAGTGATTGGGCTGAATGACTCTGGTGGTGCGAGAATTCAAGAAGGCGTGGCTTCCTTGGGCGGTTACGCCGACGTCTTCCAAAAAAACGTCCTCGCCTCGGGTGTTGTGCCACAAATTTCGCTCATCATGGGCCCCTGTGCGGGCGGCGCAGTCTACTCGCCCGCCATGACAGACTTCATCTTCATGGTGAAAGACAGTTCCTACATGTTTGTTACAGGTCCCGACGTCGTGAAGACCGTGACCCATGAAGTCGTAACGGCCGAGGAGCTCGGCGGTGCAATTACACATACCTCAAAATCCGGCGTCGCCGATCTCGCGCTGGAGAATGATGTCGAAGCACTGCTTGCCACAAGGCGGTTCTTCAATTTCTTGCCGGCAAACAATCGCGAAAAAGCTCCCATTTGGCCGACCAAAGACCCGGCGACCAGAGCCGAGCCCTCGCTAGACAGCCTGGTACCCGATGACCCGTCCAAGCCCTACGACATCAAAGAACTCATCCATAAAATTGCCGATGAGTCGGATTTTTTCGAGATTCAACCCGGCTATGCGCAGAACATCGTGGTGGGCTTCATTCGTCTAGAGGGCCATGTGGTCGGCGTCATTGCCAATCAACCCATGGTGCTGGCCGGCTGCCTGGATATTGACTCTTCAAAGAAGGGCGGGCGCTTCGTACGCTTCTGCGACGCCTTCAATATCCCGATTCTGACCTTGGTGGACGTACCCGGCTTTATGCCCGGTACTAGCCAAGAATACGGCGGCATTATCAAGCACGGCGCTAAACTTTTATATGCCTATGCGGAAGCCACGGTCCCCAAGGTTACGCTAATCACCCGCAAGGCTTACGGCGGTGCCTACGACGTGATGGCCTCGAAACACTTGCGCGGCGACGTAAATTTTGCCTGGCCTAGCGCCGAAATCGCCGTTATGGGCTCAAAGGGCGCGGTGGAAATTATTTTTCGACAAGACATCGGCGATGCGGAAAAAATTGAACGCCGCACTGAAGAATATAAAGAGAAGTTCGCAAACCCATTCATCGCGGGCGCGCGGGGATTTATAGACGATGTGATTATGCCCCATGCCACCCGCACACGAGTCTGTCGTTCCTTCGCCATGTTGCGCGACAAGAAGCTCGAGAACCCGTGGCGCAAGCACGGCAATATTCCACTTTGATCGCCGTTACGCGAACCAAGACCATGACCCGCATCAAGTAAAACCAACTGTAAGAAGAGCTGTATGTTTGAGAAGATTCTGATTGCGAACCGGGGCGAGATTGCTTGCCGCGTGATCAAAAGCGCTCGCAAAATGGGCATTAAGACCGTCGCGGTTTACTCCGATGCTGACCGGAGCGCACTGCACGCACGCATGGCGGATGAAGCCGTACATATCGGCCCCTCCCCATCGGCCGAGAGTTATCTCGTCATGGAAAACATTGTGCAAGCCTGCAAAGACACGGGCGCACAAGCGGTTCATCCGGGTTACGGTTTCCTATCGGAAAATGCCGACTTTGTCGGCGAACTCGAAAAGGCCGGCATCGCATTCATTGGTCCCGGACAGCACGCCATTACCAGTATGGGCGACAAGATTACGTCCAAAAAGTTAGCGGCTGAGGCGGGCGTGAACACCGTGCCTGGTTACACCGGCGTCATCGACGGCCCCGACCATGCGGTAGAAATTGCTAAAGATATCGGTTACCCGGTGATGCTGAAAGCCAGCGCCGGCGGCGGTGGTAAAGGCATGCGCGTGGTTTGGAACGACGCAGAATGCCGCGACGGTTTTACCCTGGCAACGAACGAAGCCACATCCAGCTTTGGTGACGGACGTGTGTTCGCCGAAAAGTTCATTGAAGAACCGCGGCATATCGAAATCCAGGTTTTGGCAGATACACAAGGCAATGCACTTTATCTGGGAGAGCGTGAATGCTCCATTCAACGCCGCCACCAGAAAGTTATTGAAGAGGCGCCCTCCCCATTCTTAGACGAAGCCACGCGCAAAGCCATGGGCGAGCAAGCCGTAACCCTTGCGAAAGCCGTGGACTATTGCTCCGCGGGCACTGTTGAATTTATTGTCGATGCCAAGCGTAATTTTTATTTTCTAGAAATGAACACGCGCTTGCAGGTTGAGCACCCGGTCACGGAACTCATTACGGGCGAAGATCTGGTCGAACACATGATTCGCATCGCCGCGGGCGAAGCTTTAAGCTTGAAACAAAAAGACATAAGTCTGACGGGTTGGGCCATGGAAGCACGCGTCTATGCCGAAGATCCTTTTCGCAATTTCATGCCCTCTATCGGCCGCTTGTCGCACTACAATCCGCCCGCCGAAAGCGATCATGTTCGAGTGGACACGGGCATTGAAGAGGGTTCTGAAGTGTCCATGTTCTATGATCCGATGATCGCCAAGCTGGTCAGTTATGGCGAAACGCGTGATCAAGCCATAGATCACATGAACGATGCCTTGGACGCTTACTACATCCGCGGCGTTTCTCACAATATTAGTTTCTTGAACGCGATCATGGCGCACCCGCGTTTTGTAGAAGGTCGTCTATCGACGAATTTTATTGCCGAAGAGTTTCCCGATGGCTTCCATGCGGCTGATGTCGTCCACGACGAGCCCGGACTACCCATCGCCATCGCTGGCTCCGTGCACCGGCAACTTATGGACCGCGCAGCGCAACTCAGCGACCAATTACCCAGCCATGAACGTCAAGTCGGTCGTGAGTATGTGGTCGTGGTGGGCCAGGAGCAGCACCCAATCACGGTGGATCCGGTCGATGGTGGCTTCGAGGTACAAAACGGCGCGACACTTTATCGAATCCGTACCGCCTGGCAACTCGGCGAGGCGCTGATAAAAGCGGACGTCAATGGACGGTCGGTGTGCTTTCAGCTTGACCGCATAGGTTTGCGCTATCGACTCTCCCACCGTGGTAGCCAGTTGGATGCCTTGGTCGTGACACCTCGCACCGCGGAGTTGGCAAGACTCATGCCCGAGAAAGAGCCGCCGGATCTTTCCAAATTCCTGCTTTCACCCATGCCGGGCTTGTTGGTCCGACTGGTCGTCAGCGAGGGCGACGAGGTCAAGGCAGGTGAAGAACTGGCCGTCGTTGAAGCCATGAAAATGGAAAATAGTTTGCGCGCTAACGAAGACGTGGTGATCGCGAAGGTGCTCGCGAATCAAGGTGAAAGCTTGGTCGTCGATCAAGCCATACTCGAATTCGAGTAAGCAGACTACAGGCAAGTGATGGCGACAAATATCGCTGATCCTGAGTCGCTAGCCGCCGCGATCCTGGCGCAAGACCGGCGGGCTCTCGCACGCGGCATAACCTTGATTGAATCAAGCCGCCCAGCCGATCGCGAGCCGGCCAATGCCCTGCTAGACCTGATCGCCCCCCACGCCGGCAAGGCCATCCGCGTTGGGATTTCCGGCGTACCCGGCGTGGGCAAATCGACCTTCATTGAAAGCCTGGGCAACGAACTCATTGAGCAAGACCATCGCGTGGCGGTACTCGCCGTGGATCCGTCGTCGGCCATCAGTGGCGGTTCAATATTGGGTGATAAGACACGCATGGAAAACTTATCGCGCCGGCTCGAAGCTTTTATACGACCGTCACCCGCAGGCCGCACTCTGGGCGGTGTTGCCCGGCATACGCGCGAAACCATGCTGCTGGTGGAAGCCGCGGGCTTCGACGTGGTCATCGTTGAAACCGTTGGCGTCGGTCAATCGGAAACCGCGGTGGCGGAGATGACGGATCTATTCATGTTGCTCTTGCTGCCCGGTAGCGGCGACGAACTGCAAGGAATCAAACGCGGCATCGTCGAACTCGCCGACTTAATTGTCGTCAATAAAGCCGATGGCGATATGACCGCAGCAGCCGGCCGAGCCGCGGCAGACTATCGCAATGCCCTGCACTTTCTTCAGCCACGCCACACAAGCTGGGAAGTACCGGTACTCACCTGCTCGGCGCTAAACAATGAAGGTATCGCCGCGGTTTGGACGGCGGTGGAAAGTTTTCGTACGGCAATGCTCAATAGCGGCGAACTGGCGAAGGCAAGATCACAACAGGCCGTGGCCTGGCTGTGGGACGAAATTGCTGCGAGCCTGCTAGACCGGGTAAGGAGCGACGCCAGTATTGCCGCGCAAATTCGCCAGCTCGAAGCGACCGTTGCGGCTGGCGACGCTTCGCCCAGAGCCGCCGCACAACAAATCATTGACGCCTTCAGCCATGCATTGCCAGGACAAAGAAAATGATCGGAAAATTGAACCATGTGGCCATTGTGGTACCCGACCTTGATGCAGCGGCGGCCGTGTACCGCGATACCTTGGGCGCAAAGGTATCCGCGCCTGATGATCTACCCGCACACGGTGTGACCACGGTCTTCGTGGAACTACCCAATACCAAAATTGAGTTGCTGCTCCCATTGGGCGATGACTCACCCATTGCCAGGTTCTTAGAGAAAAACCCATCGGGTGGTATGCACCATGTTTGCTACGAAGTCACCGACATACTGGCTGCCCGCGATAAGCTCCAGGCACAGGGTGCCCGAGTTCTCGGTGATGGGGAACCGCGCACAGGCGCCCACGGTAAACCCGTGTTGTTTCTGCATCCGAAAGATTTCTGCGGCACCTTGGTCGAGCTCGAAGAAATTTAGTTGCCTGACCTCATCCCAATCAATCCAGTGGCGCCGGCCAATAGTGCCGCCTAGCCGGTGCTGATCAGGGCCGCAAGGCGACGTCATCGGCCGCGCAAGGCAGAGCGAGTTCGCAAGACTTATGTAAAAACAATGGGCTGGAATCGGCCGGGCGACTAGTCTGAGCCTTCGATCAACAGTGACGGGCTGAGGAATTTTCCTGGGCAACCCCTCACGACGCCTATCCTAAGGTTCAAGTTCCCCCCCGATCTCGGCTGGGAAGCCCGCCGCCGGAGCAACCCGGCCCCACCAATATCATTTCGTGACGGCGTTCAACGCGATCTGGGCCCGCGCCGGGCATAGTTCTGCTAACTCAATGATCGTTAGAGTCAGGACCATGTATCCCGAACATTTCCAACTCAGAGGTCGTCCCTTCGTGGGCGGACCGACTTCACGTTTCATGGTACCCAATGCCCAGGTGGCGGCGGCGGTGGCCCATCTGCAAGAGGCATTGATGTCGCGCGATGCCATTGCGCTAGTCTCCGGTGGCCCTGGTGTTGGCAAAAGCGCCCTACTAGAACATGCGCAAAAGGAACTCGGGGAAAAAACTGTTCTAGCCCTTGGCGACCTTCGCCAAAGCGAACCAGAAGACCTGTTGGATTCGTTATTGCTGAGCCTGGGTGAAGAAGCCGGCGACGGTAGCGGCCCCAAATCTTGGAATCTGCTCAGGCGAGCAATTTCGCGGCATAATGAAGCTGGCCGCATGGTGACCGCTGCCATTGACGTTAACGGCATCACAGCCGATCGTGCCCGACGCCTGCTGCGATTAGCCTACCTAATGGGCGAGCCGGGGATGCAATTGAATCTCGTTCTCCACGGCCCGCATATTCTCCACAAGCTCTTGGATGTCCCGGGCTTGATTCACTTGCGGCAGCGCGTTGTATACCGCCATCGCGTGCGGCCTTTTACGCCTCAAGAAACCACCGACTATCTGGCAACCCGCGTCAAGGCGGCTGGCGGAAACCCAAATAACTTATTCGACGGTAGTGTGGCGAATTTCGTTTACCTGTACGTGGCGGGCGTACCCCGTTTGATTAACTCGCTGATGGAAGCAAGTTTTACCGAAGCCGCCGTGAGGCAAGATAAGAAGATCAGCGGAAGTTTGGTTGAAGACGTTGCTCAAACCTTAGGCTGGAAACCGCTGGCAGCACGCGGGAATGAAGCCCGCAAACCCGCGTCAAATGCGGCTTCGAGTCCAGCAACGACGCAAACAGCCGCAAACAAGACCGCGGCACCAAAAGCTGAGCAATCTGCCGACCTGTTGCCCATCGATAAAATGGGGGTCTCGGCAACACCGGCGACCAACGCGAGGCCAGCACCCGCCGTCACGCAAGCGACGCGGCCCGCCGCGCAAACTCAAGCCGGGCCCACACCCGCCGCGCTGCAACCGGCGGCTCGGCTAAATCCCGCGGCAACACCAACAAACCCCAGTCCGGCAGCGGTTGCGGCTGAACCCAAGCCACCGGGACCCACCGCCGTTCCGCCGGTGCTTGTTACGCCGGTGAAAACCGACAATGACCCGGGCTTCGCAGCACTAGAAAGTACCAGCGAAGCCAGCGCATTGGAGACAGCGGCTCAAAAAGCCATGCTCGAAGATGCCTCCGCGGATGTCATTGCTTCGCCGCAGGTCGCCGCGCAAGCCACCCACAGCGAGCTAAGCGCCTCCTTAAGCGCATCCATGAGCAGCCCCACCGCGGATGAATCGCTGAGCAGCGCTAATCCTGACCTGAGCTCGAATACCGGTGAAAATCTCCGGCCAGCTCATCAACTTCCGCCGGCCGGCATACCTGAGATGGACCCGAATGACCATACAGCCACCGGCATGTTGCGCTTGGAAGATTTGACGGAAGGACTGGCCGAAAGCCTATTCTCCGAAGAAGGCTCCTAAAGCAACCAGTCACCAAAACAACAAGCGAGGCATCAAGCAGAGAAATGGCTAGCCGCCTCGCGCAGGCTAGCCGAATTTATGGCGCCGACATAATCGACTGCACACCCATTCACCCGGGCGGATTTCTTGATGATGCTCTCTAAGTTCGGCCGCTTGTTACCCGGCCCTTCACCCTTCCCCAGTCCGCCACCAAACTCTATGAATCGGTCGACGCCTGTCTCGAATGCGCTGGCCAAGCATCCGACCCAGTTCACGGGGCTAAATAACTGAAAAAATAGCCGCGTGCGGATGCTACCGGGCTCGGCGGCATGAACATCGGCGCTATAGTTGGACAACACATCAAAGTCGGGCGCCTGGAATTCCGTTGCGTCCAGCACATCTCGGAATAGTGTGGCCGCCTTGACCATGAAATAGGTATGAAAGGCTCCTTCGGTAGCCAGTGGCACCGCGCGCTTGCGCGGATAGTGTTCCGCCATAAACGCGGTCAATGCCTCCAGATCAGCGCGACGACCGCCCACGACGGTTTGTTCAGGCAGGTTGCAGGTGGCGATCTGGCAATAGAATTTATCGGCTATGTCGCGCGCAGTGTCCCTATCCACCGTCAAAGCCAACATACCACCTTCACCGTGTTCCCCCATGAGCTCGCCCCGTTTTTTCACCAAACGCAGGCCATCTCCCAAGCTTAGGCTGCCGGCTGCAACCAGAGCTGTATATTCACCCAGACTATGGCCGCCGGCCATGCAAGCCTGTACCCGGCCGTCGGTAAGCTCATCGAAAACTTTCAGACAGGCAATTTGGTGGGTCATCAAGCAGGGCTGCGTGTACCGCGTCAGACCTATTTCCCCCTTTGGATCCTCGAAGGAGAGTTGCGCAATATCGTAACCCAGTGCATCGCTGGCCTCGGCGTACACGTCTCTAACCACCGCAAATTCGGCGTGCAAGTCGCTGCCCATGCCGGCGTATTGTGAACCCTGACCCGGAAACACAAACATAATCTTAGGATCGCTCACTAACTCATCTCCGAGATACTCATTGTTTTCAGAATAAGTCTGCGCCTACGCGCAAGCATGTCAGCAAAAGGCCCGCTACAATAATGCGGCCTGACCACGGCGCAGATCAAATCACTGCAAACACTCGCGCTACCCCCTGCATACGCCGTCCTTGACATCAGAGCGGCCCGCAGTCGCAATGGCCCGACCTGAGAAGCCTTGCCAAGGCTGCCGTATGCATGCTGGGCCAACACCGCCGCCACTAAACACTTAGCGCTTTCACTTCTTCACCGATTATTGCAATACCTTTACGCACACTCTGCGGATCTTGAGCATAGCTAATGCGAATGCACTGTTTTTTGTGGTCCCAATCCTCTTGCAAGCCGGGAAAAAAATGTTCGCCCGGCAATATGTAGACCCCCCTGGCTTTCAATTTTGCATAGAGCGTTTGACTACTTACCGATAAACCTGGTAACCACAGCCACAAGAACAGCGCCCCTTCGGGCTTGTGCACGAAATACTCGCAACCAGCCAAGTGTTCATGTACCCACGCTAAAGCTTGCACGGCACGCGCTCGGTAGAACGGCTGAATGGTTTCACTACTTAGACGCATGATGTCGCCACTGGCTATCCATTGACGCGCGATCACGGCACCCACACTGCTAACCGCCAAACTGACAACAGCATTCACGCCGGCCAAGGCTGCGATGATCTCAGCCCGCGCGACAAATATACCCGTGCGCACGGCGGGTAAACCAATTTTCGACAAACTCATACACAGAATGACGTTTTCATCCCAATACGGCTGGACGTCGGTAAATATGATTTGCGGAAATGGCAGGCCATAGGCGTTGTCGATGATCAAGGGAATACTATTGTCTTTTGCCAAACCAACCAGTTGGCCTAGTTCATCGTCGGTTAATACGTTGCCCGTGGGGTTACAAGGACGCGATACGCCAATGGCTGATATACCCTCATCGATTTCTAGACCATCGAAATTCACGTGATATTTGAAGAGGCGGTCATCGAGATACTCAATGGCAGGCCGCCTAGCAACGAACAGCTCTTCAGTCACGCCTAAATCGTTGTAACCGGCGTACTCCGGCACCATGGGCAACAGAATCCGACGATGGCTCCCATCCTCGAAACTGCCCGCCAACAGGTTGAATAAGAAAAAAAAGCCGCTTTGGCTGCCGCCTGTCAACGCAATATTCTCCGGCCCCACACGCCATCCGTACTCACGCCTAAGCAAGCCAGCCAAGGCGCTGCGAAATTGCAGTTCACCCGCGGGCGACGCGTAGTCGGCTAGCATGCGGCGAAGATCACGCGAATCATCAGCAACCTCGCGCAGCCGCTGCGCTAACAGATCGAGTATCTCCGGAATATGCGCGGGATTACCCCCACCGAGCATCATCGCCGGGGACTCGCTAGCCATGGCTTCGCCCAAGTCTTCCATCAACTCCAGAGCGCCGGTTCTGCGCGTAAAACGTTGGCCAAATTTCGAAAGTTTCATGACAGTATCGCGGATGAAAAAAGGCGCCAGGCAATCAGCAGCGCATTCTCGCAAAACCCGCGGCGTATAGACAGCCGGATCCCATGCAATGACTCAAAGACATGAAGATCTCACGGCGATATGCGCACAACTAATGCTAGCACCGCCCTTTAGAAACGGTGCTTGAGATCGTACTGAAGATCTCGCCTAAACTCGGTGCTGCCGTTCCTTGGCAATGGAAATCTTGGGATACCACTCTTGCACGGTTGGCTGACCTTTACGATCTAGTTGCATGATCACAGCGTCAATCAAGAATGGTCGGCCTGCGCGAGTCGCGTCGCGCGCGCGCCGAAGTGCACGCCTGAGTTCACTAGGATCGGTAACCGTTGCCGCTTCAATATCGAAACTGCGCGCCAATCCAGCAAAGTCTACAACCGGATCACCCAGATAGCAGGTAATATCACGCCACTGCTCGCGGGTTTCCTTATTACGCATCAGCGGCGACCGATCCTGGATTCGATTCCGCTCGTTGTCGTAGCTACGATTGTTAAACACCACCATGATCAGCGGAATGTCATACCGGCTCGCGGTCCACAAGGATTCAACTTGGCCGAAAAGCAAGGCCCCATCACCGACCAAACTCACAACTTGACGGTCTGGCTGCGCGACTTTAGCGCCCATGGCCGCGCCAAGACCCCAGCCCAAGGCGAAACCGGTGGTTTGCCCCACTAGCCACTTTTTGCCGCGGTCGAAATTCATCCAATAGAACGGCGTTCGATAATCCAGTTCGGCGACGACGATGGCATCATCTTCAAGGCTCTGATCAAGCTCCCAAGACAAACGCTCCCAAGATAGCGGGCTAGCCTCCCAGTGCGTCTTGGCTTCGGCCTCGCGCTTGGCATCAGCAGCGGCTTGTCGTTCTCGAGCTGCCGACAGGCGCGGCGCCGCGAGCTTGCGCAGCCGTTCAGCAGTGGCCATGGATTTCAAAGCATCGGTTAGCGCGTCGATTGTCTCCGCCATGCCAGCCGCAATTGCAATATCGGTGGGATAAGTATTGGCAATGGATTCATACTCCACGCGCGCATGCACCGTCCGCGCTTTGCGCGGTACGGGTGCGGTAAATAATCCCGGGTCTGGCGCCGGGGCACCCAGATTCACAAATAAATCCGTACCACCGAGTCCACGTGGCACACCTAAGCCATAGAAGCCCGCGAATAGTGGATGCCGAAACGGCATATCACCGTAAACGCTGAAGCCTTGGGCCACGGGCACACCAAGTAATTCAGCCAACTCCACCAACTGATCATTGGCGCCCGCCCTGGTTACTTCCGCGCCCGCGCAAAGCAAGGGTGATTTTGCTTGCAGCAATAGTTTCGCCGTTTCCTCGATAGCCTCTGGGCTGGGTTGCATCTGTATAGGCACATGAAAACGCGCTTGAGGATAGATTTGCTGGCGCAAATTAGGCATCCCCAAAATATTCAGCGGAAAACGCAAGTGCACCGGACCGCCGGGCGGGGTACCAGCCACTTTCAAAGCCCGTCGAGTCATTTCGCTGACCTGGCTGGCATTGTCGACCTGCCACCGCCATTTGGTGAACTGCTCCATGGGCTCCAACCAATCGGCCATTTGCTGAAAGGCATTTCGGCCTGGGCGCTCATTGCTCGGCCCGTCAGAAAAAACCGCGATGGACGAACGATCCTTCCAGGCGTTGTAAAGATTGTTCATGGTGCTAGGAATAGCGACACCCGGCACAAACAACACCGTGGTCTCGCCGCTGGCCAGCTCATAGCCATGCGCCATACTGGTGGCCTGCGATTCGGCCAAGGACAAAATTAGGCGAGTCTTGTCCTGCAGCGCCAGCGCATCAAAAAACGGCGACATACCCGTCGCCGTGGTACCAAAGATCGTCTTCACGCCGGCGGCTTGGAGCGTGGCTAACAAAATCTCGCTGCCCGTGCCTTCAATTCGCTGACCAACATCAGGCGGCGGTACCTGTGCAGCTGCCAAAGAACCCAGTACCGACTCGATCGCGGTCGCGCTCAGGCCAAAGCCGGCCAGGCCTTTGGCAAGATCACGCCGGGACATCTCTTGATCCACAAATCGCTTAAGCAAGTCACGCATTAGCTGTCTCCGTCAGTCACAACAATTAGCGCCGCTAAATTCACTGACAGCATAAGTAGCGGCCAAAGGACCTTCACTGGTTCAATTTACAATGACGATGCGCCGGTTCATAGCTTCGGCCAGCAATATCCAAGCCACTAAAGCTCAGATCAACAAACCGCCCAACAACAGAGACGATTCGCCTTGCCGTGTATTCACTCACGGAGCGGCCGCAATCCGCTTGGCAGGCACATATCTGGTTCTTGCGCGGCGAATCGAAATGGCGCGAACCCTTGGATTAGGCACGGATCGAATGCCTGCCAGACACTTCAAAATACCGCCAAATCTTCGCGGTCAATCCAACCGTAGAACGCCGACACTCGGTAATTGGCAGCTACCGCGCTTCAAGCAATCGACGTTGCAAAGTGCGTACTCGCAAGAGATAGCCGACAGCAATATGAGACTAAGCCATACGGCCGCCCCTGAGACGGCACTACGACGGCACGAAATCCGTTATCGAACGGCGGCGCCAAATCGATAATTTGCCCGCAGACCAATAACTCGCGGCGGCGGTAAAAAGGCTGAGGTAAACAAGGGTAAATCAACCATCACTGTATCTGCGGGCGCCGCTTCCAGCAAATCGATGCCACTGCCCAGCACAAAGCAACATCCCAAACCTGGCCCGCCGCCGGTAAAACGAACGGTATCGTCTTCAAAAACATTGTTAATGTAGGCCAGGATTTCCCAATTTTCTGCCTGGACACCAAAGCGAATATCCGTGTTCCAAAAAGCCTTGGTGTAAGCCGCATTGTCAATATCGGTGAATCGATCATCCGTCCACTGCAGGTCCGTTTCGAAAAATGCGCTGAGCTCACCCGTTAGTTGACGGTCATAGCGAATCGAACTCGCAAACGAACCTTCCGGCGCGTCTTCGAGCTGGTTCCCCGTGAGATCCAACTGACACAAACCCTGTACAGGATCCCATTTACAATTTCCCGTGGTTGCCGCTCTAACTGGGCTGGTGCTATTCGGTACGAAATCCGTGTACTCGGAATCCAGCCAGGTGTATCCGGCCCGCACTTGCCAAGAACCGCCAAGAAATTCCGCGCTAGGCTGCCAGGTGATATCAAGCTCGGCGCCATAGACCTCCGCCGCGCCCGCGTTTTCGATTTTCGAAACCAAGCGACCGTCATTGCCCAGCGCTGATGTCAGCGCTTGCTTGTCGGTGTAGTCCTGAAAGAAAAATGATCCGTTGATTCGCAAGCTTCGGTCAAACCATTCGGTGTTCGCGCCGAGCTCCCAAACGGTCATTTTCTCGGGCTTAAATTCCGTCAGCTCGCGATCAAGGCCCGACGCACCAACCGTCAGCAAGCTGAAGCCGCCCGGTTTTTGCGAGTTCCCCCACGAGAAATAGATCAACGCGTCTTCCGTCGCCTTCCAATCCAGCAAGATCTTGGGAATAAACCAGGTTTCTTTGCCGCTAAGGCTGTCCACGCACCATGGATTAAACGTATCAACACCATCGGCCTGACCGTCGCCATCAATATCGTCATCCGGGCCGTAGGCAATGGAACGCTGAACGCCGGCCGGGTCTTGGCGACGGCAGAGATCGGGAATTGTGTTCAACAGTTCCGGCTCATCAACTGGGTCGAATGAATCAGCAAATACGAAGCTGTCGGTATACGGCTGGCAGGGACGGAAGAAAATACCACAGGGATTCAAGCCACCCGGCCCGCCGGATGCACCCGGATCATAAAAAATCGGGCCAAAGACGTCGCTTTCCTCAACGTTGTAACGCCCTTCTAGGGTCAAGGTCAGGGTCGAGGTGAAATCGATCTCCAACTGACCGTAAATGGATTTATGGTTCGTGTCGCGGTCCGCCGGGCTTGGCTTGCGAAACTGGGCCGCGGCCGCTTGATAGGGCGCAATGGGCGTTTCGGTATAGCCGGGGCAGGCATCCGGGGCAATGGGAACAATCTGCCCGGCCGTGCTCTGCCAAACACAGGCGCTGCCCGAGGCCTGGCCAGTAATGGACATACTGTTGTTGTCCACCTCTTCCCGCCAATACAAAGCACCGACCGACGCATTTATTGGACCGTCGAGGTTTGTTGCGTAACGCAGCTCAAGATTTATCTGCTTGGTCTCCTTGTCATTATTGAAAGAGAAAGTATTCACGTTGCCGTCACGATAAAAATTGTTCGCAGGAATACCGAAAGCATTGGTGTCCTGGGTTTCCGAGTTCTCATCACTGAGGTATCCGGCCCACAGAGTGAATCCGCCCCGCTCCAGTTCCCACTGACCCGTCAAGGCAAGCCGCCACAAATCACGGTCAAAACCTTCATAGTCAGCACCGCCTCGCGTGGCATCGGTCCCTTGCCGAAGCGCAATGTCATCGCCGTCAGGCATAGCCCCGGTATAGCTGAAGACCTGATCCTCGCAATGGGGGCTTAGAAACGGATTGGCCAGCACCACGTTTCGATAATCCGCTGGCGTAGCCGTGGCAGGGTCAGGAAACCCCAGCGACTGCGCGAGGGCCGGATCGATCAGGCGGCGGGCACGCTCAACCAGCCGAAGGTCATTGACTTCACCCGGCCCGGAAACCTGCGCCGGATCGCCAATGGTCGCAATAAAGTCCTCGTAGCATTGCGACAATCGATCGATTCCGCGCGCCGCGTCGGGCACGGTCAGCACCGTGTTAAAAGGTATCAGGGTTTGTGGTGAGGGTTTGCCTTCGTCAGCGGTGTATTCCGCCCGGAAGCTAAACGTCAAACCATTGTCGAAGCTTGAGCGAGTACTGAGCGCCAGGCCAACGCCTTCTTGATCACCAACGGTGTTGCCGGTGAGTTCGTTTTCATAAAAACCCTGCTCGTCCCAGATACTGCCGTTGAATCGAACCCCCAAGGCTTCGCCGAAAATCGGAAAGCTCAGGCTACCATTGAGGCTGTATTGGTCTTCGGCGTTCGCATCGATACGAACATCCGCCTCGAATTCATCTGCCGGCTGCTTGGTCACAAACTGCAGCGCACCGTTAAAGGCGGCGCGACCGTACAGGGCAATCTGGGGGCCCGCGACGACCTCGATTCGCTCTACATCAAGCAGACGCGAGTTAATCAACAGTGAACCGCCCGAACTGGTAATGGCCTCACTGGACACATCAATGCCATCCACGAGCACCGCCACATTTTGCCGGCCACGCGTGGGGGACAAGCCACGAATCACAATTCTCGTGTCGCTTTGCGAGAAGGATTCATCGAACTGCAAACTGGGGGTAAGCTTGGCGATATCGCCGATTCGATTGATGCCTTTCTGCTCAATGGCGCTCTGATCGAAGGCGGTTACGCTCAGGGGTACGTCCTGAAGATTCTCCTCTTTCTTGCGCGCTGTAACGATGATTTCGTCAATCTGCGCAACACTGGTCACGGAGAACAGCAGGGTTGACAGAACCGCTGTCAATGCGACCCACGGTTGCCGAGTGATCAATACCTTCAATTTAACCCCCCCCAGCCTCTGCGCGAAACCCCTGACACAGGGGCGGCGCCTGAACCTTTGTTATAGAAGCATAACCCCTACGGGGCGAGCTAGACTAGCCACACCGCGATCCGCAAGATGGCATTACGAAAACCGGCGACGGCGAAAGGGCCTTCACGCCGCTATCCCGCCTGCCGCCTCGACGCTTTCCCTTGCTCCGCGCGGCGAACCAACACCCGAAGCTAAGTGGTCTAGACGCAAGTTATGCAGCCCTTGCCGCGGCCAAGCTCGGCGCGAAGTCCAACAGCTAAATCCGATGTGGCCTGACACTCAAGCCCATGAGCCAAGCCGGAACCATTAAGATTGCGCCTACGGGCTGAGCTTGCCTAGTGCCACACCTGGCACCTTGGCCATGAGTTTTCCAGCCCCAGGTCACGTAAATACTGCGAAGCTGGCGCCGGCCAGCTATTCACTTTCTCAATGCCATCGCCGGGTACCTTAGACCGCCAGAATCCCGCGCGTGAACCGATATATGCACACCGACATCGCCTTCCCGCTGCCCAAACAGGGTGGTTCAAAATCCTAAAACAGTTTAAATATCGTCTATAAATATTTATTTCTTAATAAGTATTACTAGGCTACCCAAAATTCCGAACACCGGCTAAATCCCGCGTCTAATTGACTCAAGGCGAAATGGTACACTGATGTTCGATCATTGCTCGCCGGTTTGCGCCGCATGACGAATCAAACCAACGTTCTGCCCATCAGCCCCAAAGTCCGGCAACGTCAAAGCCGTACTCGCGAGCGCATTCTCACCGAGAGCGCGGCCCTGTTCATCGATAAGGGCTTCGAAAATGTCAGCGTTGAAGAAATTATCGAAGCCGCCGACATTGCCCGGAGCAGTTTTTACCGCTTTTTTTCCAATCGGGAAGACGTACTGAGCCAGATTATCCGGCCCGTTTTTGAGCAGGGCATTGAAGAAATGGCCACAATCCGCTGCGGGCAACCTCAGGAAACGATGACAGGCTTATTTAACGCTTATTTGCGAATCTGGCGGCGCAGCCCAAACGCTCTGCGCTTGTCAACCCGTGGTGGCGGCGTACATTTCGCCCTATTTAAGGATTTGCACAGCATTTATCGCGCCGAGATATTGCGCGTCTTGGCAACGGTTGCCGCCACCGGTGCATTGCTCAACGACGATGCCGATGCGAGTGGTCGTCTCATTGCTCGTATCGCGGTACCCATTCTAGAGGTCTACGCCACCCATCCGCGGCAGGAAGTAATGTTTCACCTCACGATGAGAGGTCTACTACTCAAGCCCGAGCACAGGCTATGAGTTCAATCAAATCACTAGTCGCGCGTCCGCCTTTTATCGGCTTGCTGGCATTTGTCGTTGTCTTCGTCGTACAGGGTTTAGGACACACCGTGATGGTCGGCATGGAAGCCCTATTCGGTGAAGCATATGTGCTGCAATGCGCCGCCTTGCTGGGTGCGCTGGGCGCGGTACTACTTTTCATCGGCATGAAACATCCCAGTGAGGTCGCGGCCACCTGGCTGGGTTTTTGGGCCGGTACTTTTATGTGGACCGGGTGGGTTGAATTCGCCTTCGTTTGGAATGCCAACTATCTGGGGGTGCCCGACCTCATGGACCCTCGCAACCCCCGCGAGATTGCGACTAAGGCCGAATACTTGGTGATGATGTCATCCGTTGGTGTCCTGGCTGCAACCCTGGCCTATTTCGTGCTCAATCGAGAAACCAAGTGCAACATGTTCGTGTGGCTGCAACGCAATCTAAAGTTGCGCACCGGCAAACCAAGCCGCGGCTACCAGCGCAATTTCGCGGCCATCACGGCCCTAGAAACGATTTACGTGATTTGGTTCTTCTATATCGCACTACTCTTTATCTACGACGAAAGCATTCTCGGTGACCGCCATCCAGTAACCTACGCCCTATTTTTCGCGAACACGGCCTGGGCTTTGTACCTACTGCAACGACTATTGCGTTTCTGGCGGGTGACAACCGCGATTCGCTACGGCATCCCAACGGCCATCATTGCCTACAACAGCTGGGAAATTGCCGAGCGCTGGGGCTTGATTACAGATTTCTGGGTGCGTCCTAAAGATTTCGCGTTGCCCCTAGTCCTGATTGCGGTGGCGCTGATCGTAGCCGCCGTTGCGGCGTTCAAAACGCCGGCTCACCAGAAAGCAGTCATCGATAACTCATGACGATTCGGCAGCACCGGGGCCTAGCTAGTGAACGGTCAGCGTATGGAGCGGCAACAACAAAAAAGCGCGCGTCGCAAGCCGGGATTGACGCCGGTCTGATGACTAATAACGACAACGCGAATGATGGCCGAAAACGACAGCTATGCGCATTGAAAATTAAGGATGGACGCTGAGAATGGTTCACAGTCCACCACGGGCAGCGGATTTGCGCCGGCCCGACCACCTATCGGATCAACGATGACAACAGGCACCTTCAAGCTCAGCGCCACGTGGTTTCTTTGCTACGATATTGCCCACGATATGCAGCCATATGTAGCGCTGCCGCAACAATCAGGGGTGATCGGCGAATCCCGGGGGGATGGGATCGTTAAGAAACAACAGGGCCGGCATTCACGTCGGCCCTGTTTTTTGTCCAAACCAGTCAACATGTCAGCTTAACAGTAGCCAGGAGCAGCCCATGTTCATAAATTTCTGGTACGTCGCGGGTCGCGCCGAAGAATTTACCGACCAACCCCTAAAGCGTCGCATGCTGGGCCAAGATTTCGTGCTGTTCCGAGATTCGGGCGGGACAGCCCGCGTTCTGAGCAATACCTGCACCCACCGCGGCGGATCCCTCGCGGGCGGCAAAGTGGTCGGCGATTGTGTGCAGTGCCCCTACCATGGCTGGCACTTTGACGGCGAAGGCAATTGTCAACGCATTCCCTCATTGGGACCGAAAGCAAAAATTCCCGCCCGCACTCGCGTGGATGCTTACCCGACACGAGAAAAATATGGCCTGGTTTTTGCCTTCCTCGGCGACTTGCCCGAAGCTGATCGTCCGCCCATGATGGAAATCTATGAGTACGGAGCCAACGGGCCCAACGAAGGTTGGGCCGCCACCATTCAAAGCTTCGAGTGGGATTTCGATTACAAGCGTTCCATGGAAAACGGCATCGATGCCGCGCACAATGAATTCGTGCATCCAACGCATGGCTTTTCAGGGTCGAGAGATGATTACCAGGTACCGGCACCTGATTTAATCACCACGGAATGGGGCGCGGGATTTTGGTCGCGCCGTCTCGCGCCCCCATTGGCTGAAAAGAAAATGCAGGCGGCATCGGGACGCAGTAACAATGCCGTGATTGAAGCCGGCACTGGCTACCACGGCGTCTCAAGCATTTGGACCTTTATTCATCCCACGCCAGATATGCACATCCATCAATATCTTTGGGAAACACCCATCGATGGCAGCCACACCCGGCTTTTCCTGGTGAATCTACGAAATTTCCTAACCGATCCCAGTGACGATGCACGGGTGATGCACCGCAATGAGGTTGTCGCTCTGCAAGATCGTGATGTGCTTGAAGAAATTCATCCGGTAGAAACGCCCGAAACTAATAATCATGAATTCTTTGTAGGTGCCGATGGCCCCATTGCCCAATATCGCGAACATATCAAAGCATGGGAAGCACGCGGCTGGCGAATAGATATGGACGAAGTTGAGCGCAACCAGCGCCGGGTTGCCTACGCGATACCGAGTCCAGCAAGGCGCGGCGCAAAGGGCTGGGTTTTGGATGCCATTCCGACTCTGCCAGCCGGCAAACGTCGCATCAGACGCGCGGCCGACCGGGCACAGCAAGCCTGATGTGCGATCAACCTAAGACGTGATTCGCGGGCGAGATTCACGGCTTGTTATGAGGCACTGCAACCCTCACCATCGTTACAGACTTCAAAGCAGCGACAGACGAATGGCGCGATTTAGCAAGCTGTCGGAAAATCTAAAACGGTCAGAGAATCCCGCACAAATATGCACGTATCCGCGATCGCAAAGTGGATAAGACAAGCAGCAGCGCAACCGGCATGGGCGACAAAGCCCATACTTTGACGATGACTGCAAAAACGACGTAAGCAGGGCATGGGCCCGCACTCGCAGGAACCACCGCCACAACAAACAACGGAAAACAACTAATGAGCCAAACTGAACCCAGCATGGTCCGTGAAGACGGAACCTACCCCGTCGCGAAACTGCGCAAAGACACGATCACCGCCTCTGTTGTCCAAACCCGTGTGCAAGGTGTGCGAGGCGACCATATCCAGCAGGATATTCAGGCCAACCTAGATTACTTTTTAGAGTGTATAGATATCGCCCAGGGCTACGGTGGGCCCAGCGACCTTCTTCTATTCCACGAGTTTCCCATCACCGGCTTCGGACGCTGGACCCGCGAACAGCACTACGAACTGGCCCTGGAAGTGAGCGGACCAGAAATAGAAGCGGTGAAACAAAAGGCCGAAGCCTATAACAGCTATATTGTTTTCGGCACTTATGCCAAGGACCCAGAAAATTGGCCCGGCCATATTTTGCATCTGATGATCATGGTGGGACCTGATGGGCAGGTTGCCAGCCACTGGAAACAGCGCAATGTGCGGGGCATGTTCCCCGGTTCTGAGCAGTACACCTCAAGCATTTACGATGTTTATGACCGATTTATAGAAATGTACGGGGTGGATGCGGTCATACCCATTGAACGCACCGATATCGGCAACATTGCCATGTCCGCCGTGCAATTCGAACCGGAGCTGTTTCGCTGCATGGCCATGAAGGGTGCCGAAATTATTTGCCGGGTCGCCACGGGTGGCTTCGAATTTGAAGATATGCGCCTTACCTCCTACCACAACAGTCTATATACCCTCATTACTAATAACTCCGTCAGCACTCACGGCCGCAACCCCGGCTTCTTCGAAGATACCGCCTATGGTGGCTGCGGCCGTTCCGCCATTTTTGGGCCACGCGGGCTCGAACTGGCCAGGGCTGATGTTTTCGAAAGCAAACAAATGGCACAAATACCCATTGGGGAATTTCGCAACAAACATCGCATTCCCGATTGCCACATGAAGCTGTATAGACCTGTCCTGGACCAATACCGAGAGCGTTATGACGCGGGCGGCTATATCGACTATTTGCCGAACGACGGCCGGGAGGCCTTCGGACACTTCATGAAGCAAGCGCGCTGGACTCACTATTGGTAGCTATTGACGCGGCCCGACAAACTGGCTGTATCGCGCATCAGAACCCGGTCACAAACCAGCAGGCCCAGGCAATAAACAAGAAAACGGGCCACGCCAAGTGACGGCCACGCGAGACGATTAAGGTGATTGCACTCGATACCAGGAAGGTCAAGGCAATCACCCGAGAAACAGCATCGACAGACAGCGTATCTCGGGCCAGCAGCAGCATTAGTGCTGCGAATCCCCACCATGCAACGGTGGTCAGGTGCCAGGCGAAACGCAGGGTTTGTCGAGTGAATGTATCGTTACCGAAAAGCACCGGCAAATCGCCACGACGAAAAAGCCGTATCAAGATATAGCGTTCGCCCAAGATTGAAAGCACCAAGCCGATAGCAAGTGCGCAGACGGCGGCGGCAAGCAACCAAGGATTAATCATCAGCAAGTCCTTACGATCTTCCGCGGACCGAATCGCCTTTCTTCCCGCCCAGATTACGGTCTAAGGGAATCGACAAACGAGTCATGCGCCACTGGGTGCGACCGAGCTCGCAAAAGCGCGCAAATCTAAACGAAGCACCTGTGCAAACAGTATCTCGTCTAACTAAGCACTTAGGCCCAAGATGACTTTCGTTTCAAGAAAATCTTCCAGGCCAAATGCGCCCCACTCACGACCATTGCCTGACTGCTTATAGCCGCCGAATGGTGCGGACAAGGTCATGTCCGCACCATTACAATGAACCATACCGGCGCGTAGTCCCCGCGCGACACGATCAAGCTGTTGCACATCGGTTCCGGAGACATAGGCGGCTAGGCCATACAAGCTATCGTTGGCAATGCGTAGCGCCTCCGCTTCATCCTTGTAAGGCAATATGGCCAACACCGGACCGAAAATTTCTTCTCGCGCAATGACCATATCGTTACTGACGTCCGAAAAAACCGTGGGTCGCACGAAATACCCATGCTCAATACCATCTGGCCGGCCCAAACCGCCGATGACTAAACGAGCGCCTTCATCGATTCCGGCTTGTATCAGCTTCTGAATCCTTTGCCATTGGGCCTCGCTAACCACTGGACCCATGCTGGTCGCTGCATCGCTAGGATCACCCACGACGACTTCCTCCGCGGCAGCGCGGGCCAGCTCCACCGCCTGCTCGTGGAGTGCTTCAGGTACGAGCAGGCGGGTAGGCGCATTGCAAGACTGCCCTGTATTGCTAAAGCACTCAAGGACACCCGCGGTCACAGCATGTTCAAAACTGGCCGCATCCAGAATAATATTCGGCGACTTTCCGCCTAACTCCTGATGTACACGCTTTACGCTATCCGCCGCCGCCTTCGCCACCGCGATACCACCACGGGTTGAACCGGTAAATGAAACCATATCGACTTGTGGGTGCGACGCCAGACATTGACCAGCCCCTGGACCATCGCCATTTACGAGATTGAAGACGCCAGGCGGCACGCCGGCCTCATGCAAGATCTCGGCAAACAAGCAGGCGCTTAGCGGCGCAATCTCGCTGGGTTTTAGAACCATCGTGCAACCCGCCGCCAAGGCGGGCGCCACCTTGCAGGCAATTTGATTGACGGGCCAATTCCACGGCGTGATGAGGGCGCACACGCCAATAGGCTCACGCACAATGCGCACCCCATCCTGGGTTTTTGTGAACGGGAAGACGTCCAGCAAATCCAGCGCGGTCTGCATATGACCGATACCAAGAAAGGTTTGTGATTTTCGTGCAAAGGTCAGCGGCGCCCCCATTTCTTCGGAAATCGCTTGCGCCATTTCATCGAAACGGGAATCATAAATCTTGATAAAGCGCTGCAAGATCGCCTTGCGATCGTCCACGCTAGACTTTGAAAAATCATCGAAGGCTCGCCGGGCCGCTAACACCGCAGAATTTACATCGGCCTCGCTACCCAAGCAGATATTACCGATAACAGCTTCCGTTGCCGGGTTGACGATTGGAAAGTCTCGCGGCGCTGTAGCGGGTACCCAACCGCCGTCAATGTAGAAGTCTCGCCTGTTGTACATAGATTCTCGCCCGGTCCGCATTTCGCCATTTAGGCTACTAATAGGAAAATGATGATTGTTAGAATGCTAAACCCATCGGCGTCGAAATGGCACAGCGATTCGCGACGATGAACCAAATTCGCCACTGTTGCCTAGAAAGATCGCTAAATTCAGACACATAAAAATGACCCAGGGAACCCACAGGTGCCAGCGTGGTCTTATTTGCGGTGAATACCGCCGCTATGAATAAGAAAAAAGTCTTACTGCTAGCGTTTTTGGCTGCGGGCCTTACAAGTTTTTTGTACTTAGATCTCGGCCAATATTTGTCACTCGAAGCATTTCGCGAGCACCAGCAAACTCTGACCAGTTTCGTGGTGGAAAATCGAGCGCTCTCCCTCGCAACTTTCTTCCTACTCTACGTCGCGATCACTGCCTTGAGTATTCCGGGTGCGGCTGTTATGACCTTGGCCGCGGGCGCCATTTTTGGGCTAGTAACGGGCAGCATCCTCGTGTCTTTCGCCAGCAGCATTGGTGCAACATTGGCTTTTTTGCTATCGAGATTCCTGTTGCGGGAATATGTCGAGAAGAAGTTTTCGGGCACGCTGGAAAAAATAAACGCCGGTGTTGAGAAAGAAGGCGGCTATTATCTATTTTCCTTGCGTCTTGTACCCCTATTCCCATTTTTTGCCATTAATTTAGTCATGGGATTGACTCGCTTACGCGCATCGACGTTTTATTGGGTGAGCCAGCTGGGTATGCTGGCGGGCACCGTGGTCTATGTGAATGCCGGTACGCAGCTTGGTCGAATCGAAAGTACCGACGATATTTTGTCCCCCAGGCTCATCGGATCGTTTCTGCTACTGGGTCTATTCCCATTGATTGCGAAGAAATCACTGGAGTTCGTCCGCCGTGCCCGAACGTAACGGCCGTCGTCCGAAAAGCTTCGATGCCAATCTTGTGGTCATCGGCGCCGGCGCGGCTGGATTGGTGACCGCCTATGTGGCGGCGGCGGCGAAGGCCAAAGTCATACTCATCGAGCGGGAAAAAATGGGTGGCGACTGCCTGAATACCGGCTGTGTCCCGAGCAAGGCCATTATTCGTTCGGCGCGCATCGCCTCCTACATCCGACGTGCCGAAGAGTTTGGCCTAGTTACCGGACCCGTGGACGTGAACTTTGCAACGCTGATGCAACGTGTTCGCAATGTGATCGAAAGAGTCGAACCCCATGATTCCATCGAACGCTACGCTAAGCTCGGAGTTGATTGCCTGACCGGCTCTGCACGCATTACCTCACCTTGGACGGTGGAGGTTGACGACCGAACCATCACAACGCGCAGTATGGTAATTGCCACGGGTGGTAAGCCGACTGTGCCGCCGATACCGGGTCTTGACCAATTTGATTACTTAACCTCCGACAGTATTTGGGAACTGCAGTCGCTGCCCCAACGATTGCTAGTGCTCGGTGGCGGACCCATTGGCTGTGAGCTGGCTCAGTCTTTCGCCAGATTGGGCAGTAACGTCACGATGGTGGAAATGGCACCACGTCTATTGAGCCGCGAGGATGAAGAAACCTCCGCGGCACTGGCGGCAGGCTTTTACCAGGACGGCATCCGCGTGATGACTGGCTATACCGCAGCCCGCTTCGAGAAAAGCCAGGATCGGAACTTCGCGATCTGCACCACCGGTACGGATGAAGAAAGAATCGAATTCGATCATGTACTCGTGGCGGTAGGGCGCCGCGCAAATACCGATGGCCTGGAAATCGCCAATGCCGGAATACAACTAGACCAGCGAGGTCAGGTACCTATCAACGACTATTTGCAAACCTCCCAACCTCATATTCTGGCTTGCGGCGATGTCTCGGGTCCCTATCAATTGACCCACGCGGCCGGTTTTCAGGGTTGGTTCTGTGCCATGAATGCACTTTTTGGCAACATCAAGCGCTTCAAAGCAGATTACCGCGTCATGCCCTGGGCCGTTTTCACCGACCCAGAGATCGCGCGTGTGGGGCTCACGGCCGCGGAAGCCGAGGCGCAAAATATCCCCTTCGAAATCACTCGCTATGGCATCGACGAACTGGATCGGGCCATTGCGGATGGTGAAGACCATGGTTTTGTAAAGATTATTACGCGCAAGGGCAGCGACAAAATTCTCGGCGCCACGATCGTGGGTTACCACGCGGGCGAGCTGATTACCGAGTATGTCACGGCCATGAAACACGGCATGGGGCTGCGCAAAATACTCAACACAATTCACATCTATCCGACGCTTTCCGAGGCTAATCGCTTCGCGGCTGGCGAATGGCAAAAACAACGGCTGTCACCCACGATGCTACGAATTGCCAAGCGCTATAACCGGTGGCGACGCGGCTAAGCGTGACCAATAGCAACCGCAAACCAGGACTGGAAGTTGAGTCGTTCCAAACCGAGTCCGCCACAGCCTGATTCCCAAATAAATAGGTCCACTGCATGCCTGCACAGCAATGCAAATCCCAAGGGCGGAGAATCCGCGCTGGGCTAGTGTGATTTGATGAGTAGCCGTCCGGGATGCCCAGACAATCAGGATAGATTAACTACCGGCCAGCGCGGTGACATGCGCGTAACGGACGCTGAATCCTAACTACTGGACGCGGCTTGGCGGTGCTATTGCCTTACTTGTTCGCAAGACCGTCAATGCGGCTAAGGCAGACACCAATAACCATAAGGCCGGCGGAACCGGCACCAAAGCCACATCACCATCAGCCAAGGCCAGCAAGGCGACGCTATCGGAGGCGTTATCCAACTGTTGACCGCTGCCCATATCAAAAACCCAGTAAAAGCTACCGAATCCTTCGACTTCGCGGGACGGTACGCCGGTCAGCGCAAATCCGTTCGGGTAATCGATAAATGGACCGGTGTTTGAGATGGGCTCGTTCGGCAGATTACCCAAGCTGTTGTAGTACAGGTAGGCGAGTTCGCTAGCCGTACTGCCCGCATAAAGCGTTCCGGGCGCCGAGATTCCCGAGCCGTAATCGGTACTGCCATCCGTAGACGGCGTGAAGTCATAGCTCGTGCCGTTTAAGGGGTCGACCCGGGGCAGCCGCCAAGTCGAAATGCCGAGATAAGCCATGGCGTTCAGTTCAGAAATCCATGCGGCCCCGCTTTGCACGTCGTACTCGCTGGAGCTCTCGGCACCGAATTGATTGTATTCGAGGTTCAGATCCGCAATCCAAGTCACATCCAAACCCGTGTCATAGTAGGCTTGGTAGTCCATACCCCCCGCTGTCAGCGGTGCTCGACCTAGCAATAAAGCACTAGCCGACGCACTGACCAGGCATAACAACACCCCCAGGACTAATTTCACGATGGACATCCTTTGCTTGACTGAGATCCAGGCAGCTTAGGAAACCGCCCCCCGTCTGTCTGTGACCTGGCCGCAATGTTTGAGCTTTGCCCGCCGCATGGCGCAGCCAGCCCCTCCCCCAAGGCGGAAATTCTCCGAGCAAGCTAAATTTTCCGTTCGCAGCGGAGGCGCGTTAGAGACATGCTTTTGTTTTTACAGTGTTTTTCTACGCAAGCCTGTTACAAGTTGTTACCCTCAGCCAGCCTATTTAGCCTCCAAAGCCCTTAAAATTAGGCGCTTATGAGTCACGCGTCACCCAACAGTAGCGTCGCGTCAGTCGCGCGCTCCGAACCGAGCCCCGCGACGGTCATTGCGACCCGGAATCTCTGCCGCCGATACACCATGGGCGGCACCACCATCAATGCCTTGGATGGTCTTGACCTAAATATTCAGCGAGGCGACTACGTGGCCATCATGGGGCCGTCCGGTTCAGGCAAATCCACGCTAATGAATGTCATCGGCTGTTTGGACAAGCCCGACGAGGGTGAATACTGGCTCAACAACAAACTGGTATCGAATCTAAAGGACAGCGAACTGGCCAAAATTCGCAATCAAGAAATTGGTTTTGTGTTTCAAACCTTTAACTTACTCCAACGCGCCACGGCACTACACAATGTCGAAGTACCACTGATCTATTCAGGCATCAACCGGCGAGCACGCCAGGCTCGCGCCCGCGAGGCACTGGCAAAAGTAGGCCTGGACAGCCGCACACACCACAAGCCCAATGAGCTTTCCGGTGGACAACGTCAACGCGTGGCGGTAGCCCGTGCGCTGGTGACCCAGCCTAGCATTCTGCTAGCCGATGAACCCACAGGCAATCTCGACTCCCAAACCGCCGATGAGATCATGGAGCTATTCGGTGAATTGCATGCAGCCGGCAACACCATCGTGCTAGTTACCCACGATCAAGATATCGGTGCTCGCGCGCAACGGGTAATTCGCATGCTCGACGGACGCGTGGAATCGGACACAAGGAACAACAAGTCGTGAAGAATCAGAGATTGAGTCTTATTTTAGCATTGCTGCTTCTACAAGGCTGCGAAAAACCCGCGGAAAAAAATGTCTATCGCACCGAGGAGGTGACCCAAAGAGATATTGTGGTTGCCGTTGAAGCTGCAGGACTCATTGAACCGTTCTTGACGGTGGAAGTGAAATCGAAAGCCTCTGGAGAAATACTAGAAATCACGGGTGAGAGCGGAGACTTAATCGAGGCCGGCGAATTATTGGTGCAAATTGACAAGCGCGTTCCCCGCAATCAGTTAGCTCAGGCGCAGGCGCAGCTTGAAGCAGCCCGCGCGCGTAGAAATATAGCGGCAGCCCAGTCCAAACGCGCCAAGACCTTGTTTGAATCCCGTACCATCAACGAAGTGGATTACGATCAAACCGTACTCGAATTGGCCAATGCCAAGGCCGAAGTTGTGAGTACTAGCGTGGCCCTGGAGAACGCCCGCATCGCCCTGGAAGACGCCGACGTGCGCACCCCCATCACCGGCACCATTATTGAGAAACTTGTCGAAACCGGCCAGGTAATCTCCTCACCTACCATGGATGTGGGCGGCGGCACTCTCCTTCTGAAGATGGCCGACTTAAGCCAGGTACAAGTTAAAGCGTTGGTGAACGAAACGGATATCGGCAAAATTCAGCCCGGATTACCCGTCATCGTAACCGTCACATCTTTCCCGAATCAACCGTTCACCGGTGAAGTTCTCAAGGTCGAACCGCAAGCCATGGCGGACCAGACGGTTACAACCTTTTCAGTGCTCATCACCTTGGACAACGCCGCCGGGCTATTACGACCGGGCATGAACGCAGACGTTGAAATCCTAGTCGCCGAAGCAAAGGAGGTGGTCGCGGTGCGCACAGCCGCCTTGCGCACACTGCGAGATATTCCCACGGCCGCGGGATTGGTGGGTCTGACGCCGGAAACGGTGCGCCAACAACTCAGCCAAAACCAGGAAGGAACTGGCGCTGCAGAAGAAGTCACACGCGGGCGCCCGCCCGACACCAAAGACCCGGAATCTTATCGTTTCGCCAATCGTTACTGGGTATTTGTCAAGAACGGCGACAGCATCGCGGCGCGGAATGTCGAAACGGCCCTCACCGACTTAGACTATAGTCAGGTCACCGATGGTTTAGAGGTAGGCGAAACAGTGATTCTGCTGCCCAGTTCCGGATTGGTGCAGTCGCAGCAGCGATTGCAGCAACGCATGCGACAATTCACGAGCCTGCCGGGCATGAGCCGCAAAAAGGATGAGGATAACTAAGCATGTTAGCCGGAGAAATGATCGCGGTTGCGCTGCAATCAATTCGCGCCAATTTGTTTCGGGGATTCTTGACCATGCTGGGTATCATTATCGGTGTTAGTTCGGTCATTACCATGGTTTCTTTGGGCTCAGGCGCGCAGGCCGCCATTGACGAACAAATCGATGCACTCGGGGCTAACATTCTTTCTGTGAGTAGCAGCGGTATGATGCATCAAGGTGTATCACGCGATATCGGTACGCTAACCATCAGCGACGCCCAAGCCATATCGAATGACAGCGACACTATTGCCAGCGTCGTACCCGAAAAATCTGGACGCCTGCAAGTAAAGCTTGGCAACAAGAATCAAAGCCTACAAGTTGTCGGTACCACGCCAAACTTCCAGTCCGTCAACCGCTACGAGCTGGCAGCCGGCAAAGTCTATTCTCTCGCCGATGGCGCTGCCAAACGACGCTTTGCGGTTGTTGGCAGCAATGTGGCGGCAAAATTCGATACCAATAATGATGGACTACTGGGCGAGACCATCTACATGAACAGTATCGCGTTTGAGGTCATTGGCATACTTGAACCGGTGGGCCAAGTCGGTTGGCGAAATGTGGACGAACAAGTTTGGATTCCCTTAGAGACCGCCCAGTTTCGCATCTTCGGTAACGACGAGCTTGATCGCATCAACGCTCAGGTGAAACCAGGCATCTCCCCTGAGGAAGGCATCATTGACTTAGAGCGAATCTTGCGCCGAGAGCACAAAATATTGCCGGGCAAGGACAACGACTTCAGCATTGGTGACCCGACCCAATTCTTCAACGTGCGTGCGGCGGCCACCGATATTTTTGCCTACCTACTAGCCGGTATTGCGAGTATCAGCCTGATCGTCGGCGGTATTGGCATCATGAACATCATGCTGGTAACGGTCACCGAGCGCACGCGAGAAGTCGGCATCAGGAAAGCCTTGGGCGCCACCCGTCTCAACATCTTGGTGCAATTCTTGGTCGAAGCGCTGATTCTGTGCCTTTTGGGGGGATTGGTCGGCGTATTACTGGGTGCGGGAATATCCTCGGCGATCGCTCAATTTGCGGGCTGGCAAACCATGGTATCGCCCGCCGCCATCGCCATCGCTTTTGCCTTTAGCGCGGGCGTGGGACTGTTTTTTGGAATCTGGCCCGCGCGTAAGGCGGCGAATCTTAATCCCATAGATGCTTTACGTTACGAGTAGGCGCACTGCGGTACATGAATTTGTCAGCCCGCCTGCGTCCATCGAGAATCGCTTGCTGACAACACCGGAAACTGACCGCCGACGGCGGCTGTGGTCGCCGCACATCCACCTTACCACTAAGCATTAGGCGTAATCCGTTTCGCATTCGGATACCCACGTATGCCAAAAGATAAGCAACAGATTTCCGGTTTCGCGCCGATTGTCGGCCGTCAAGCGCGCACACTGATACTCGGCTCAATGCCAAGTGAAGCATCCCTGGCGGCCCGCGAGTATTACGGTCTCCCCCGCAACGCATTTTGGCCCATCATGGGCGAACTTTTCGGCGCCGGCCATCAACTGCCTTATGAGAACCGCATCGCCGTGCTGAAGAGACAAGGAATCGCAATCTGGGACGTACTGGCTGAGTGCCAACGCCAAGGCAGTCTTGATTCAGCGATCAACATGCGCAGCGTAAAGATCAATGATTTCAGTGGTTTTTTCCGACGCCATCGCGGCATTCGTCGGGTTTTTTTTAACGGCAGCAAGGCCGCTGAGATTTTTCGACGTCGAGTATTACCCGATGTAGCGCTCCTCGCCCCTTATCTGCGCTATGAGCGTCTACCGTCAACCAGCCCGGCCATGGCCAGTTTAAGTTTTAGCGAAAAGCTAACTGCTTGGACAATTATCTCGAACCAAACAGACACTTAGTTTGGCCAGTTCATACTTTGCCCAACTTTTTTCAAGCTGCTTGTAAACTGCTGAATACCGTAGGACCCTCACCAAAGGAAACACCGGCAATGGAAAAGAAAAACCCGGCACACGGCCGGGTTTTCCGAATAGCGAGAAGAAATTCTTGCTCAGGCGGCTTTGAGGTCACCCGCAGCCAATTTGCCACGCTCGGTAACAACCTCATAGCTAACACGCTGGCCTTCCACCAGTGTGTCCATACCCGCACGCTGGACGGCACTCACGTGCACAAAAACATCCTTCTCGCCGGATTCTGGTTGGATGAATCCAAAGCCTTTACCAGTATCAAAAAACTTCACAGTACCTATAGCCATTATGGCCTCCATAACAATAATCCACGCACAAATCGGGCGCAGTTCCGAACAATCTGAACGCAGTGGATGTCTTGATACAAACGCCCGAGAACCGGACGGATAGCTGAAAGGCAGGCCAAAACTTAGATCGCGGGCGAAGGGTGAACCATGCGCCGAAGAAATTCAAGAAGTTAGGCAGTGTTTGTAAATAAACTTATAAAATACAATGCCTTATGCCATCAGGTGGTGCCATTTTACCCCCCGCGACGGCATGGGAAACGCATACTGTCGGACAATGGCCGACCACGTAACGGTCGAAATTTCCTTGCGTCGGTAAACTCTAGCGGGCGATGGACCCTCATTTTGCTGATCGCGCATCATTCGCCGCTCGCGTAAATGACCGCGCTAAGCATCTGATCAGTACATATTCGCACTTTCAATCATTTGTGTGGTTTCTTCACCGTAGACTTTCACCACCATGTGACGGTCGGGATCCAAGCGCATAACCGTTTTACCCATGGACTCGCGGCGCTGCTGACGTAGCTTAGCCTCAGCGTCGGATAAGCGCTTGGCCACCGCGTGCATGGCTAGCCACGCATCGAAATAGCGTTCCGCGTAAGCCTCCAGCGCGGTCAAGTGCTCCTCTGGTGATCCAAAGACCAGCAAGAAAACCGGTGAACTGTAAGCACGCATATGCAGCAGCCGTGACGGTTGCAACACAAAACGGTCGTCAAGGCGCGCCTCCTCGTATACACGCCCGACGGCTGCGTATTTTTCGAGGTAGCTATCGATATCGGTAACGATGTCAGTGTCCGGAAATAGATCGACGGACACTTGGCTTCCCTGCGCCATCAGCATACCCTCGAACAGATAGCGCGGGGTGTCGTACTGCGGTTCTGGAATCAAATGGATGTTGAAATAGCGAACGCCTGGCATGATATCAATTGAAACGCTTGAACCTTTTAATAACCGTTCGCCGGTGAAAGTTTTGACGTAGCCGGTGCTTTCTCCCGCAAGATTCCGCAGATTGAGCAGCTGATCATATTCTGGCAACTGGCGCGCATGGAGCTCAGCGAGAATCCGCGTTTCGAGGGACTGGCCTAGTGTATGAATCGGACTGAGTTGCTCATCGCTCATGTATTTTTCCTTCCAAATAAACTCAATGTTCACGCGCTACCATCAGGTTCCGTTGTACGCGGCGTCAATTCAACTTCGCCAGGTAGCCGGCAAACCAAGAGTGCCACAACGAAAAGTAGCGCATTGATCGCGCCGACCAAAATGAACGGAGCCGCTGGACTGATCGAATCAAAAAGTCGGCCACCCACGCTGGTAATGAACATCACGCCTGCGGCCCCAAAAAACGAGAACATACCGATTACTGAGCCACGATGCTCCTCCGGCGCCTCTTGGCCAATGAGGGTCTGGCTCGCTGTAATGGCACTCATCTGACCAATGCCAAGCAGCACGGCGGCCGGATACATCGCGCCACCGAGGGGGTTGGAGATTAGCCCCATCGCGGAATAACCAGCGGCGCACAAGGCCATGGCCAAGGCCATGGCGGGCGTGCGGCGCATGCGGTCATTGATGTAGCCCGCTAGGGGCGCCCAAATCAAAGCGCTGGTCATGACCAAGGCAAAAAAGCCACCAGCGGCCTTCGCCGCATCATCCGGCGACATTCCGGCAGCAACACCGGCCTGGTTCAGCCAAAGCGTGAAAAATGTACCCACCACGACGAGGTCGGCGCGGGCGACAAACGCACAACCATAGGCCAACCCGATCCGTGTATTTTGACGCGCGGCACGAAACCCTTGGCCAACACTACTAGACAAAGACTGCGGCCGCGCAGCTTGCGCTGGACGCCCCGCTTTTAGGCCCAGGCGAATCAACACACTTAAGAACAGCGCGATAAGACACATGGTCAACATGGTATAGCGGCTAGCGGTCAATTGATCGTAGCCAGACTCGACGTACCAGTACGGCAACCGGGATAACACCACACCAATGAGAACGGCACCGATACCGATACCAAAACCAGAGAACCCGACGAGCTTGCCTCGCGAATGCTCTGCCGGGTAGTCCGCTTGTATCGCCTGCACCATGACATTAACAATGGCGATTCCAAAGGCGAGAAATATTCGTGTGGCCGTAAGCGAAGCAACGCTATCAACGTAACCGTAAAGTAGATAACCAACAGCGAGTATCAAACCGCCAATGGCAAATATTCCACGCCGCCCATAACGATCAGAAACCGCTCCAATAACAGAGCTCAGCGCCAGCATCACGATTTCGCCGTAAAAGACCATGTCCCCACTGACTCGGCCTTGCTCACTTGCCGCGACACCGATATTCACCGTCAGAACATACGGCTGAATGACGCTAATGAATGTTGTCAGACTGACGCCAAGGAAGGTGGCAACCAGATAAGTCGCGACATGCGAAGCTTGGATACCACTTGCAAGTTCTATGGGACCAAATCGCTGTGGTTTAGATGGCAACACTCGTTGCCTCCCTATGATTAGACATGGAGCCGCTTAGCGGGCAGAGCTAGTTTAGCCAACCTAGTGTGCCGCCGTTGCGCGCCTAAGGCCAATCGCTTAGATCCTCGGGCAGCCGCAGCTTGCCTAAGCCCATTAAACCCCACTGTTTCCGTGCCACGATGGTAATCTCGGCCATCAAGCCGGCGCGACTGCGCCCACCAGATTGCCTCCGAAAAAGTTTTTCAGGCGTGTACAATAGCCGCCCCCAAATCGCGGCATGCAGTCCATGCGCAGACCGGGAATGATCTCAACAAAGGAAACAAATTCATGATCTTGCTGACGGGTATCACCGGCAATAACGGTGGCGCAACCGCAACCGCCTTACTAGAGAAAGGCGTCAAATTTCGTGCCCTGGTTCGCGACCTCGATAAGGCGGCCGAATGGGCAACCAAGGGTGTCGAGCTGGTGCAGGGCGACTTGAATGATTCGGCGTCGGTAAGCGCCGCACTGGAAGGCATAGACCGGGCCGTGTTGATTCTGCCGAACAGCCAAACCCAAGAACAACTCGAGCTAGCCTTTATAGAGACATCGAAAAATGCCGGCGTGAACTGGATACTGAAGCTATCCTCCCCCGAGGCCGTGCGCGGCACCAGCAGCCCAATTCCACTCGCGCATATCGCAGCCGAAGATGCCATCATGGCATCCGGTATGAACTGGACTTTTGTTCGCCCCAGCTTCTTCATGCAAAACCTACGCGGTACCGTTCCCCAAGCAAAAGACACGGGTAAATTATCTATGCCCATGGGTAACGGCACCGTGGCTTTAACCGACTGTGCCGATGCCGGCGCCTTTATCGCCCACGTCTTAACAACGAATCCTGAACAACACCATGGTCAATGCTATGACATTACAGGGCCGGACGAGGTCATGAATTTTCACCAGGTCGCTCAGCTTATCGGCGAAGCCATTGGCCGGGATGTGGAATACGACGACTGTGATCCCGCTGCTTTCCAGGAAGCCATTCGTCCATACCACAGAAACCAATGGCACTCCGATGCCGTAGCCTACTTGTTCGCGGAAATCGCCAACGGCGCCACGCCGGGAATAAAAACCAATACTTTTCAAGAAATCATGGGCCGACCCGGAACGTCGTTTAGAGAATTCTTGGAGAAAATCGCCTAGCCTCGGCGCAACCCTGCTAACCCATTTGCGCAGCTCCGCTTTGGCCAACTAGCATACGGACTAAGATCTTAGTTTTCTAAATCGGCATGAGGTTACCGAACTGATCAATATTCCGAGGAGGAAACCCGGGACAAACTCTCGATAGCCCGTAGCTCGGTGACCACAAGCCCATATGAACAATGAGTCGGTTGGCAGCCCAGATTCAGTCAAACAGAAAACAATCCGCGGAAATCAAAGCCGCCTATCCACATCCCAATACTTGCCGAGCTAATTCGATGGCTGAGCTGCTGGTGTCGGATACCTGGATACAAAATACACTAGGCCCCAAATACCTTAAGAACCCGTGCCAGAGCCGCGTAAAATAGTCGGCGTTCAATACCCACTGCCCAATGATTTCCGAGTACATTGATCAGGTAGCCCAAGACCATTGCTAAGTGACACAGAAGCTTATTCGTTCACACAGGATCCGCTCGTTCCTAAATTCGAGGTACCGAGACTATTCACGGTAATGGATGCGAGTTGCGGATTGTGTGCCAAAGGCGCTCATTGGATCGCAAAGCATGACCACGAGCGTCAATTTCGCATTGTCCCGATGCAGTCACAACTAGGCTCGGCGTTGATGCGCCACTATGCCATGGACCCCGGCGACCCTACATCGTGGCTGTTTGTGCAAGACGGTCTAGCCTATGTATCTCTGGATGCAATGATTCGCGTCGGCCGCGTGCTCGGCGGCCTGGGCGTACTGCTCACGATATTGCGCATCTTGCCCAGGACATTGCAGGATAAGCTATATGGCTACGTGGCCCGGCGCCGCCATCGATTCTTTAAGCCCGTGGAACTTTGCGAGCTGCCGGATCCCGACATTCAGAGCCGACTACTTCTATGAAAATCTTGATCCTCGGTGGCTATGGCGTGTTTGGCGGACGGCTGGCTCAGCTGCTGGCCGATCTGGCCGACTTGGAACTACTAATCGCGGGACGAAGCTTGGACAAGGCGGAAGCTTTTTGCAGAGCAAATGGCCACGCCGGCAGGCTTGCACCCTTACAGGTTGAGCGCAATGGAATCGATACGCAACTGGCGTCGAATATACCTGATTTGCTTATCGATGCTTCCGGTCCCTTCCAGGAATACGGCGATGACCCCTACGGTGTCGTTCGCGCTTGCCTAAGACACAAAGTGGACTATTTGGATTTCGCGGACGGCTCGGCGTTCGTATCTGGCATTAATCAATTCGATGCATTGGCCAAAGATGTCGGCATTTTTGTGCTCTCGGGGGTCAGTAGTTTCCCGGTTCTGACGGCCGCGGTGATCACCGAGTTCAGCCAGCAAATGCGCGTGCGGTCGGTCATCGGCGGCATCGCGCCGTCACCCTATGCCGGCGTAGGTATGAACGTGATGCGCGCCGTGGTGGGCTATGCCGGCGGCAATGTGAAACTAAAAAGAAATGGCAAGTTCATCGACGCCAAGGGCTTAACGGAAAGCCTACGCTATACCATCGCGGTGCCCGGGCGACTGCCGCTGCAAAACCTGCACTTCTCGCTGGTGGACGTACCCGATTTGCAAGTTATCCCTGCCAGCTTCAATGACATCAGGGATATCTGGATGGGTGCGGGCCCGGTACCAGAATTCTTACATCGCGTGTTAAACCTACTGGCAAAATTGCGCGCCCGTTTCGGATTACCATCGTATTTACCGTTGGCGCCCGTCTTCTATCAGGTACTCAATCTTATGAAGTTCGGCGAACATCGCGGCGGCATGTTCATTGAAGTCGCTGGCAGCAGCAACCAGGGTGAGGAGCGTCGATCTTGGCACTTGCTTGCCGAAGGCGACGATGGTCCCTATATACCTTCAATGGCCATCGAACTCATTGTGCGCAAGCTGATCGACGGTACCCGCCCCGAAAACGGGGCACGTCCCGCGGTCTCTGAACTAAGCCTCAGTGACTATGACCGCGCATTTGCCAACCGAAAAATTTACACCGGATTTCGTTGCCCATCACCAGCAGAAACCTCGCTATTCACCCAGGTGTTGGGCGATGCTTTTAAAAAACTCCCAGCATCGCTGCGAGCTTTTCATCTCGCTGAGCACGTCGATTGGCGCGGCAAGGCAAGCGTTCGTGCGGCCAACAATGCTATCGGCCGACTCATCGCCAGGATCATCGGCTTCCCAACACATGACGAAACTTGCGATGTTCATGTGCGTGTAGAAAAGACACCCATTGGGGAACAGTGGTATCGCCGGATTGGCGATAACGAATTTCAAAGCGCCCTAAGCTTGGGCTGCGGCCGAGAAGACCATTTGCTGTGCGAAAGCTTTGGCCCAATAACCGTTGCACTGGCCCTGGTTTGGCAGGCCGAAAAACTCTATCTCGTCCCGCGGCGCTGGCGACTGTGGCGACTCCCACTACCTAGTTTCTTACTCCCAAAAGGCGATAGCTACGAATGCGACGATGATGGTTTTTTCACGTTCGACGTGGACATCGTCGCGCCCATCATTGGCCGACTCGTGGCGTATCGAGGCAAGCTGCGGAAAACTTAGCAGCTAATCCATAGACCTCATGAGAAGCTATTCAGCCACCAAAACACTGCTGCAAAACCCGGGGACCCCTGTAAGCAGCGAATTACCTGGCAAACTACGCCAGCGGAGGCCACGCTGCGCACGCACAAGGGGCTATATCCGGTTCGTCAGCGTGCCCCGAAAACAAGTCGATGTGGTTCTTGGAAGCTAACTAAGCTTGCTCGATCGCACAATTAATCGGACTCTCGATGGTATTCGCGAGCAAGATATAGCCAGTCATTACGATTCCGGTTCGCGCCAATCCTTCACCGGCACTCCATCGCGAAACTGATCTCGGAAAGACTCATATGTTTTTTCGAGCCAATGCTCGGGATCCTCTTGATCGCGCACATAAACCTTGCGCGGCGTGTCAACTGACGACGTTATCGATATGGCGTTGATCCACGGGACCGCCCTAGCCTTTTCCAGGAGCTGAACGGCCGGTGGAAACGATCGGGTCACGCCAGGCTCAAGTTCATGGAAATTGAGCATGGGACCAAAGCCCTCACTGTCTTCTGGATTAACCAAAATCTTGGTTACTTGCGGGCTATCATCGATACTTCCGAAACCCATTAACCACGCGCAGCGATAGTCACGGCAGGTCCTGGGTCGATTTTCATAAATCGTACAGCAGCCGCCAATGTTACCGATATCGCAGTGGCGGCAAAGCGTCCATGCCTGCTTGGCAAAAGGGGTACCGTCCTCGCCAACCTCGTTAATTTCCAACAAATCACAACACAGGTTACAGGAGCCGCAGCTGCGCAGATTACTCACTAACGAATACCTCACTGTCGCGCTAACACGATGACTGCCGCCGCTAGGCGGCCGACAACTGACCCGCCAGGTCCAAGCAGGCTCATCATGCGAGCGCGTTTAAATACTAAGTAATGTTTAACCTTACTGTCAGGACCAGCCAACTCGCAAATAATTGTACCCGAACACATTTTCCATAAGTCTGATAGGCAGGACAAACCTACACCGGAGTAAACATCGTTGTTGGTGCTCCGCAAGTCGGTAGCAGAATCAAACCTACGAATTCAGTATCCACCGACACTTCACCACTTGCACCAGCCTTAGACTGGACAGCAGATAGCGGCGGGCCATCTAGAAACGGTCTCAACCAAGTGAGTCGGCAGCACGTATAATAGAAGCATGAGTTTCATTTAGAGCTTTATCATATGCCTGATTTTATCTATACAAAAAAGAACGCACTTCCCAACGAATTTTGCGACAGGCTAATTGCTACACACCGCTCTCACCCCGGTGTCCGGGCAGGCGAAACTAGTACCGGTGTCGACAACAACAAAAAAACCAGCCATGATCTTTGCATCGACAGCCATGAGGACCTGCAAGATATCCGCAGCGAATTGCTCGAATATACTTTAGAACACGTCACTGACTATTTTGTGGAACACCCCTTTGCGGGCAGCGTGTTACCAACGATAGCCAACCAAAAGTCCGGGGAAACGATTGAGCTGACAATTGATAATATTGGGCATATTCATAGAGACTTGCTGAAGGCGCTTATACCCGGCTTGTTTCGATCCGGCACGATTAACCTACAACGCTATGAATTGGGAAAGGGCGGCTACCCCCATTGGCACTGTGAAATATTTCCCGATGCGGCGTTTGAAGGCCTGCACAGGCTGGTATTCTGGATGTACTACTTGAATGATGTAGCAAGCGGCGGCGAAACCGAATTTTATTTTCAAAATAAGTCAATCCGGCCTGAGAAAGGAACAATCGTTATTGCACCCGCTGGGTTTACTCATACTCATCGCGGGAATACTCCAGAATCCAACGATAAATACATTGCAACATCCTGGCTGCTTTACAGCCGCGCTGGCGAGCTTAGGGCCGGCGCAACGTCCCTATGAGCAGCGCAGGAAACTCGGCTCTCACTAAGTCGAAATCGAATTGAAAACTAGGCTCAATAGATGGATTGGCGGCCTAGTTGCCGATCAATTGTCTGCATTGACAAAAATGACTCGCAACTCTTGCTCATTCTAAGACACAGACTCGTGCGACAGCGCACACCGACTAGCCAAAACTATTACTTAGAGTGGTACCGGGACATATATATGGGGGATATGGATTTGCGTATCGCGTGGGAGTGTTTAGGCAAAATCACGCCTTCCGGGACCTAAGCCAGCCAAATAGGCCTAGTGCCGACCCAAACAACCATATAGCGGATGGCACTGGCACCACGGCGACACCAAAATAATTACCATCCACGACTGGCAAGACAAAGTGCAATCGAGTTTTCTCGCGTGGGCGCTGCGCACCTGAGGGCATGCCAAAGTACCAAGCTTGGCTAGCGTCGCCATTTAGCTCCTGACCGTACCAATAGAGCTTACTCTTCAAGTTACTAAACGGCCCCGTATTCTGCAATCCACCGCCACTAACTGCATTACCATCCTCGTCAAAGAACGCAATGTTGTCTAGTGTCTCATAGAACAATGAAGCCATTTCTGAAGCATTCGGTCCTGTAGATACGACGTTGTAACCGCAATCGGTACCGCTGTAGGAAAAATCGTCAACGCAGCCATCATTGTCAATATCGATAAACGCTGGCAGGCGCCATTGGTTCGAACCCAAGTAATTCGCCGCGTTCATAGCCGCAACAAATGACACGGCGCTGTCCCAATTCATTTTGCCGGCTGCATCAATCCCTGACACTCCAAATGTGTTGGATGCCGACAAATTGGCATCGGCCAACCAAGTGATATCAAGCACATCGTCATAATACACTTGGTAATCGGTTCCGCCTGAAGTTGATGGCAACCCACCGATCAATGCCGACTGTACAATTCCGGAAAAAAATAGCAGGACCAGTAAGGCCGACGATCTAAATATCATGTGCTTTTCCCTAACGTAAGAAACAACGCAATACCGCATTGCGACAACCTATCTTGATTGTTACACCCCTATGCACGGGATCAGCTGCGCTGATAAAAAGGCTAACATTGATGATAATGCAGGCACAAGGGATTTTGATTTTGTCAAATCCGACGGCGCGAGAAAGCCACTACTCTAAAGCCCTCAACGAATCCAGACAATCGATCGGGCGCACGTAGTGCGCGAACCAGCACGGTCAAAAACGTAATAGGACGGCGACAGAACAATCATATGCCGGCGTGTCTATCGGCGAGAAGCCCCGCCTACTTGCTGCATTTGATCTTACACCGATTCGGCAAATCTACAGCTGGTGCAGTTAGCGAAAAGGTGGCCCATGAATCCATGCGACCATACTATAGCGTCGACCCCGAGTAACCGGAGTCACCCGATGCAAAATATAGCTCGGAAATGAAATTGCGACACCCTGCTCCTGCGGGACCGCAGCTGGGATCCCGTTAACATTGAACTCTAAATCGCCACCCTCATACTCCGCGGGATCATTTAAGGGTATAGAAATACTAATCTTGCGCTGCTGGGCATCACTACCCCAGTCCATATGCCAGGTAAAAAAACCCTGCTCACTTTCGTCGTAATACGCAATCTGAATCTTGTCATCTACCCGGTCTATCTGATAGTGGTAACACTCGTTTACCCGCCGGGCTATTTTCAGCATGCGCTCATAAACCCACTTAAACTCATCCGGAGGCAGCCATAGCTGGCGCGATCGACGCGCCGTTTGGCTATGCGAAACTTTGCCACGTACAGAAACATCGCTGGGATTTGAATGTTCGTCCGTTGTGGCCTTCAGCAGACTAAGCTCGTCGGCACTAAAACAATTCGGGACCCGCTGGACGAACGATTCCTCACTTTTCATGCCAATACGTTTACGCGCCGCCCGATTGGCCGCTTCGATCTGTTGACTGATCTGTTTAGTCGGGTCCATAACTATTAAACCGATATGCTGCCCCGGTAGATATCGCGTGTACTGCGCCGAATTTGGGTATCTTCACTGATTAGGATGCCTGAATAGCCTCACTGAGTCGAATAAAGCTAGCGTCTTAGCCCAGCCAAAACAACACCCATGTGTACAGGCTGAGCGTTATGCCTTGCCTTCAAACCAACGTCGAATAACACGGCGGGCTGGCCGCTCCACAAAAAAGTAAGTAAATACAGAAATCACCATCGTTATCAACATTAACAATAACAAGCCCGTGCCTAAACCGATGGGGCCAAGCCACTTCCCCAACGGCGCACCCAGATTACTAATCACAAACCAATGCACGAGGTAAATCGAATAGGCAAGTTCGCCCATAGCCACCGCAATCCGATTGGAAAAAAGTATGTCGATCACCCGGCCACCCTGCGCCAGTGAATATACCAATGCCGCCAGTAGCAACACGGGCAGGGCCGACCAAATTAGCGCGGAGGGCACCAATAAAATGATTGCACCCAAAGCAACCCAGTCCCAATTCCAATTGCGACCAAAACCGAAAACGAATGCCCGATACAGAAAACAGCCGGCAAAAAATTCACTCACCAATCTTATAAAACCCCAATTGACTTGTGTCGCGTAATACATCGCGGGTACATCCAAGGCTTTCAGTAGTACCGCGGCCAAAACAATTGATAGGCAACCGAAAACTATCGCCATATCACTCCGACGAACCCGAGCCAGCAAGGGCACAATAAATGGGAAAAATAAGTAGCAAAGGACTTCAACGCTAACGGTCCATGATGGAACATTCCATCCCCAGCTATCCTCGATACCCCAACCGTTAACCATGAAGATCTGCCGCCATAAGGCACTATCGAACTGTAGAACCCAAATTGCACCGAAGCCACGCTCTAACAAAAATGAGACAATGAATAAGCCAAGACAAAAGATATGCAGAGGATAGATACGAGCAAAACGGTGAACCGCATAACTACGAATTGCGCCGATAGAGAATTTCTCTAGCTGATGAGTATAAGAATATGAAATTATGAATCCCGAAAGAACAGAAAACATATCAACAGCAAGTGGGCCAAGCGATACCGTGTATAAAAACATCTTTGCGTCGGGGAACAGCTGACCCAAAGTGCTACTAACATGAAAAAGAACAACCCATACGGCGAAATAGCCGCGAATTCCTATTAGCGGATAAATCGTGCCTGTGTGGATATTTTCCGTATTACTCAATTCAGATTTACTCAGTTGATTGTTTAGCCTATTACCGCAGCGACGATAAGACTACGCACACAAATTTATTATAGGCAACGAAAAGTCAAGGCTGCTATGCACAACACCCCCCAAATTGATAGTTTGGGAAACTCCCAACCACACATTAGGCGGTCAATCATCTGCAGCAAAACGTGACCCGCAGCGAGTTCGCATTGATTATGACTAATTCTCCGGGCATATGTCGTCGGCATGCTTTTTCGCCCTGGACGATAGACTTGGTATGCTACTCAGGTAGGGTAAATCACAAACTTATCGAGGCGTTCATTCGATGACTCAAATGTATCGCAATATGGCCGTTCAGCTCGTCCAGTCGGGGGAATTTGATCAAGCGGAGGCAATTATAGGCCGTTTGCTCAAGGCCGATCCCGATGACTTCGATGCCAGACTGCTGATGGGCCGCGTACACTCGGGCCGCGGTGATATCGATAGCCTCTTGAAGGAGTGCAAAACTGCTCTAGACATACGCGGTCTGAAAGGTTCGGACTTTTTCCGTATAGGGCAGATGTTTCAAGAATTCGGGGACATGAAGAATGCCGCGGAAGCTTACCGCCGGGCAATTGATGCTGATTCTGGACTGGCCTATGCCTATCTTGCCCTAGCACTAGTCGCCGAAGTATCGCCAGGTAGCCGCGACATACAATTGCTTGAGGACAGGCTAAATGACCCGCGGGCCAATGATGAAGAGAAACGCAAACTTTGCTTCGGACTCGGCAAAATATGGGACGATCTACAAGACTATGATCGAGCATTCGGCTACTTTGAACGCGGCAATCAGGCAGTACGCCGACAAGACCCCTACTCCATAGAATCTGATCGACGCATTTTTGATGCAATCAAAAGAGCGCATGATGACGCCTTCTGCAAACGACATTCGCAGATCGCCCTTGATGACGCAACACCCATTTTTATCGTCGGGTTACCCCGCTGCGGAAGTACATTAACGGAGCAGATCCTCGCCAGCCATCCAGAAATTGTAGGCGCGGGAGAAATCGATGGGTTTTCGCGCGCCGTGCTTGATAGAAGCAAGCTTCAAGGCCGGTGGCCACTGCATCAACCCGATGAGGAATCCATGCATCTAGCTCGTCGTGAGTGCGAGGTTTATATCAAGCGCGCCAAGAGCATGCTAGACAAAGAATCTCGGATTACGGATAAACAATTGATTAATTTCATATTAGTAGGGTTCATTGGCGTGCTATTACCCAATGCAAGTATTATTGAATGCCGTCGCGACTTTCGCGATCAATGCGTCTCCATGTATCAAAAAGACTTCTCTGGGGGAAACTATAGGTGGACCTACGCTCTAGATGACTTAGGTCAGTACTGTGGCTTGTACCAAGATCTGATGCAGCATTGGAAGTCGCTTTTTCCGGCTCAAATACACACGGCTAACTACGAGCAACTGGTGGAACATCCCGAAAGCAGTGTACGCAGCTTGCTTGATCACTGCAGTCTGCCTTTTGACCGGGCCTGCCTATCCTTCTATAAGACACAGCGGTCAATAAATACTTTTAGCTTTGCCCAGGTACGCAAACCTCTTTACTCGAGTTCCGTCGGCCGCTGGAAAAACTATGAGCGACATTTAGACACTCTACTGAGCGCCCTTCCCAAGGCATAGCCAGGCCAAGGCCTGATAGAACGGCCATCCCGACACATGAACAATACAAATCATGAATCGAAACTTGGCGAAAAAATTGGCATCCCCTTTGACGACGAACGTTACCGATGCTTCGTTCGCAGAATCGAATTACGGCAACAACGCTGTATCAACATCTTTATTCCAAATGGGCAGGCTCTGCGGCATTGGCGTGTCCAATTTCATACCTCGAAAACAAGCTGACGATACACGCCCAAAGCGGTAGCTGACGTGCTTAGTTGCTTAGAAATTTAGCCACGAAAAAAACCCTTGTTCAAAATACGATGACTGACGATTCGATCAATGCCGCGCTGACTCGTGTTAGCCGATTACTTAATTCCGGTCAGGCTCAGGCGGCTGAACAGGCCCTGGATCGACTGCTTGCGCTGCATCCGCGGCAAGACGAACTGCTATATCCACGAATGCTGACACATGCACAGGCTGGGCGATTTGCTAACGCTTTCGCCATTGCACTACGACTCTCTGAAAATTTTAAACAGGACTGGCGCGTATCATTTCAAATTCTAAACGTCATAAAGGGATTGACGAAAATAGAAGTCAGCACTGAGACCGAACGTGAAATTTGCAGGTTGTTAGCTTTTCCCGGTCTCATCTGTTTACCCATTAGTGAGGTGATTTACCGGCTTTTCATTGCGCGCGCCCAAGAATGTAATCAGAGTCACGATGCGATTGCACGGGCAAACCTAAGCCCCATAATCAACAGCGCCTTACGTCACTTTTGGTTAAGGTCCGCTGAAATTGAACCGATGGTTACCCGATGGCGTCAGAAAATCCTTTCACAATGCGCTGATTCTCCTGAAACACTCGACTCAACAACGCAACTCGCCATTAGTATTGTCAAGCAAAGTCATCGCAATGACTACGCATTTTTTATCACCCCAGAGGAAGCCGCGCAACTCGAAATCCTTACAGTCAAATTGAAAGCGGGTGGGCCAAATCAGCCAAATACAGCTGCGATTATCTTGAGTTTACTGATGTATGTTTCACCGACTGCACTAAGTGAGCAACTTACGGGCTACCAACTGCCGCAGCCTGAGCTCGATCCGGCTATGCTTGCGTTTATTGGCGACGACCTCCAAGAAAGCACGCTACTAAAGCGCTACACCAAAGAGTTTGCCGAAAACATGGTCACGGCGAACGACATTTCCAATGCAGTTGCCAAAATGTATGGCGAAAATCCCTATCCACGCTGGCTCGAGCCAGAGGCCAATACGAATGTCGAAAAGTTGTCCTATCCAGCCTTCTATAACCTAGCATCGTCCCCAGCCTGGGTTGACCCGGTAAATATCGACTTCACCAACATGCTGGTCGCTGGATGCGGCACGGGCTGGCATCCGATCTCTCATGCTATTTCATTTCCCTGGATAAAAATTGTTGCGATTGATCTTAGCCCAGCAAGCCTTGCCTATGCCCGGCTCATGGCTGAAAAACTCGGTATCGATAATCTGCAGCTTGAACAAGCAGATATTTTAAGCCTTAGCGACCAGTTTGGGGAATTCGACATTATCGAGTCAGTAGGCACATTGCATCATCTCAAAGATCCCGATCAAGGCCTGCGCCATCTACTTTCGCACCTTAGGCCCGGCGGGGTGTTTCGTCTTGGCTGCTATAGCAGGATCGCACGGCATTCAATTATAAAATTTCGTGATAATTTCAAACCCGCAAGCGAGGTGCTGGATCGTGCCTATATTCGAGATTTGCGTCAGCGCTTTTATGTAGACGAGAGCTTTGCGCCATTTCGTGGGGTCATGGAATTCGGGGATTTCTTTTCCATTAGCGGATGCCGAGATTTACTGCTGCACCCTCAGGAAACGCAATACTCGATTCCTGATTTGCAGCACATATTAAAAGCGAATGCGCTAGATTTTTTAACATTCTCACCGGTGGATATCGAACGCTTTGAACTCTTGGAAACGGCGGGCAGCCTCTACGAGCTCGCTGCATGGCAAGCTGCGGAAGAAAAAGAGCCACGGCTTTTCGCCAATATGTACCAGTTCTTTACACAATATAGGGGCCACACTGGCAGTCTGGACTCATAGGCGGACAAGTGCCTGTGACACCTGCAATGACGGTAGCCAGAAAAGTCAACTATTTTGATCTCAGTGCAGTCTGTAGCGGACCGAGAAACTGCTCATAACGTTTCCACCGCCCGATGGAATTGCTGTGCACTGGCTGCCTAACCTGAAGATGACTGGCCGTATGAATGTGCAGCCCTGACGACTCATGAAACCGTAAACAATCAGGCGAATAAGCTAAGCCGCATTGGCTTAGCAGCCTACGTACCGCGGGCTGCGGATCGCTAACAAATTCCGCATAGTCCACGTCGATCAATCGGCCCGGCTGAACAAGCCCCCAATGATCCATAAGTTTTTCATAGATGCTTGTGAATCGACCAATCATATCTAGCCCGTAGCCATAGGGTTGATTCGGCATATCGCGCATGAACAGGGACAAACCAGCATCAAGCGAATTCCGTCTACATCTAATGATTACAGCACCGGAGAACAATGCGTAGATAACACCAACATACAAAAACAGGTTTACGTTCTTGTTAACCACATACTTACGACCATCACTGATAGATTCTAGCTTCGCCAAGTATGTCCTAGCCATCGTGGCTAGCTGCCGCCGAGAGATTTGCCTAAACGCCAGAGGAAACTGCTCACCTGGTCGTCGACTCAAGCCAGCAACGAGCTCATTCAAAGTCGCAATCTCACCGGCGCCATAAACATCCGGATGCCCGGCCAATATCTGTTCAAGCAAGGTCGTGCCGGTTCTTGGCATACCGATTACGAATATAGGTAACGGACTATTGCTCGCGGCCGTTGGATTGTGGGCAAAAAAGTCCCCATCAAACACTGCCGCGATCTCCTCGCATAGTCGGATATCATTTTCAATCCGGTATGCCGATGTTGTTCGCGCGATACTATTGCCTTCTCTAAAATAGCCGAAGGCCTTGGCACAGTCATCCAGCTCATCAAAAATCTTGCCCAGCGCAAAGGCATAGTTGCGACGCTGGACCGAATTCTCTACAGAAACGGCATATAAATGCTCAATTTTGGAAACATCGGCATTATATTTGTGATAGTGCGTAATGGCCGTGAGTCTGGCGTAGATTTCGCTGGCTTCCGGCCAAAGTCTTAACGCCTCCTCATACTCAGCACGCGCATCCTCAACTTGACCTGAATCGACCAATGCAGAACCAAGCTGAATACGCGAAGTAGGATCGTGCGGATCAATCGTTTTTGCATGGCGTAAAAGATCGATGGTCTGCGCTGCATTCTGCTCTTTGGCGGCGATAGCCAAAAGCAAACGTAAAGCATCTCTGCAAGACGGGTCACGCTTTAGTAGCTGTCGACCAATAGCCTTCGCTGCAGCGTTCCGGCCTTGTTGAAAATGACCAATGGCCAATTGAAGTTGCATAAGTTGATTTCGGGAGATTCAAGTTGGCCAACAAACGAGTAATGACCACCATTGTCGATGCATCCATATCAATAGCGGATAGAGAGTAGCACAGTAGCCGCGAGTTCCATGCGTTGAGCAGCATTGCGACACACCCCTCAACGGCACTCGCTGCTATGGGTTGTGATACAGCGGCATGGTAGCCTTGACGCTGGTGATATATCGGTCTTCCGTCAAATGAACACAGAAATACCTGGTCGTAGCTTGGCTAACGAAACAAAGCCGATCAAGCCAACGCTCTTGCGCCCAGCGCTAACATTAAGTTCAACCGATGCCCTGCATCTTTATCGCCAAGCCCTTGCCGCGGGCATCATTATTCATGCCGAATATATTGCGCAACAAATTGCCGAAGCCTGGCCCGATGATCTAGATGCCCAACTCGCGCTGCTAGACAGCTACATTAATACCCGGCCTGGCGAAACAGCAGACGACTTTGTCGAGGGTTTACAAAGACGCTTTCCATCAGAAACATCAGTGCTCAAGGAATCCGCAAAATACTACCAGGCCGAGGGCAACGGCGAACACGCACTTCAACTTCTAGCGCAAGCCCGAAACCTTGATCCGGCCGATCCCGAAATAACATTCCTAATCGGGGTTAGCCATGCTGCGATGGGTAGTGAGAAACAGGCAGTCAATGCCTATGAACAAACGCTTTCCCTGGCGCCGCACCACGCCGACGCGTTCTTTTCCCGAGCCTTGATTGAGAAGTCTTCTGCCAAAGCGGTGACGCTGTCCAGCATCCATGAAGCCCTTAACACGCGTAGCCAATCACCGCTAAAACAGGGAAAACTCCATCTCGCAGCCGCCTGGTGCCAGGATGGCAAGGACCTTAAAGCGCAGTTTGCGCATCTTTATGAGGCCGCCGAGCTATTTGACAGCGTGTTCGCGTGGAATTTCAAGAAATCTAGGCAGCAATTCGAAGCTATAACTGGATTTATCGACCGCACCCTCATCGACACACTGCGCGACGCCGGCGATGCAACAGAAAAGCCGATATACATTGCGGCAATGCCACGATCGGGTACCACGCTCCTAGAGCAAATATTGGGCAAACATTCCCAATGCACACCTATCGGCGAGAGCCAGTTAGTGAATCACGCCATCTCGCGCATCGGGTTCGACCTCGAGCGGCCAACAGCCTACTGGGAATGGGGCCAGGGCAGTGATTTCGCGCCGATTCTTGACCGCCTGAATGACTACTACCGCCAACAACGTCATGTGGTACAAGCCGGAGAGCGGCGTATCGTTGATAAATCCCTCGACAACTACTTGACGGCGGGCTTGATCCTGCTCTCACAGCCAAACGCGCGCATTATTCACCTGCAACGACATCCTCTGGATACGATCCTATCCATCTATCAGCTCTACATTGAAATGGGGCCTAATATTCCTTTTCGCTTAATCGACCTCGCGAAGCACTATCAAATATTCGTTGACTATATGTCGCACTGGAAGAAAATATTTCCTGAACGAGTCTTTAAGGTGACCTACGAGGAATTGGTTACCCACCCGGAAGATGCAGTGAAGAATATCTTGGCATTTTGCGAGCTTGGTTGGGAAGATACATGCCTAGATTTTTACAAATTGTATTCATCAGTGAATACACCGAGCGCCTTGCAAGTAAAACAGAAGATACATACAAGAGCTATACATCGATGGAAACCATACCGGCAGTATTTGCGTCCTGCTGCCGAAGTTCTAGGTATTAGCATTTGACTAGCTGGGCGCTGCAATCACAGCTACCGTTCATACCAAACCGATGACGAATGTCATCTATTAAGCCTGCAAACTACGTATTTACCACCTCATTTTACAAAATGCCCAGGCCTAGCCGGATTGACTCTGCTGAAACTCCGCAACAAGCCTCGAATCGCAGTCGTCGACAGAAGCTTACCCCCGCCAACCCGAACTTCACGTATGTGTTGTGTGGCTCAATGATCAGCTAAACTAGGCACCATTAAGTTAGGAAAAATCGAGCTTGGACAGTATGCAAGCCCAATATATTGATAAAGACGAAATCATCGGCGGCTGCGCTCGCCTGCCCATCAGCATCGATGCGGAAAAACTGCAAAGCCAGATCAGTAGCATGAAGTCGGAGCACTGGGGCACCACCGGTGCTCGAATTGGCGTGCACACTCAGGTCGAAGCCGTCTTTCTCAGAGGACATGCACCAGCAGAGGGTGACAAACCCATTATCGACCGCCAGGCACTAGACGAAGTGCCCTACGTCCGAGAAATCATCCAGGATATTATTCCCGCCGCGGTCCAACGCTGCGTTATCGCCAACCTCAAACCCCAGGGCCATGTTCGCCTGCATGCGGATGAGGGTGAATACTTCTTTCGGCATATTAGGCTGCATTTCCCGGTCTTCACCAATAAAAAGGTCGTTATGTATGTGAATAGGCGTTCTTATCGAATGCTGCCGGGTGAAGTTTGGGCCTTGAATAACAATTCCGACCACGGCGTCATGAACCGCAGCGCAACCGAAAACCGTATTCATATCATCGCCGATTTCATACCGAGCAAAGAGCTACTAGAATTGCTGGCCGATAGCAGCAAAGGACTTGGTGTTCAAGACGATGCGACATTTAGACAACTAAAGGAATTTCGCCGCAGACAACTTTCTAGCCAAGCGGAATGATGATTATCACGCCGCACTTTGTCTTTATTCATCTACATAAATCCGGTGGCAGCTTCGTTAATCATGTTCTCGCAAGAATTTTCCCGCAAGCAATTAGCATTGGATATCACGCACCGCGCGCGGTAATTCCCACGCAGTTCAGACACCTGCCGATCTTGGGCAGCATTCGCAACCCCTGGTCGTACTACGTGTCCTGGTACTTCTTCCAGCGAGCCCGGCAAAATCCCAATGCCCTATTCCGCACCGTCAGTAACGGTGATCAACTGCCATTCAATAAAACTATTACGAACCTCGTCCAACTCGGTCAGCAACCAAGCTACTACGAACGCCTGCTGGAAGAGTTACCAGAAGAGCTACCTAACCGCGGCCTAAACCTAAACAAGGCAGGCATCGCAGCTCTAAAGGGATACCAAGCTGGCTTCTACAGCTTTCTTGTCCGGCGAATGTACGGCGACCCCGAGAGCGTCCACATGATAAAGATGGAGAATTTACGCGAGGAATTGCTAGCAGCTCTGCAGCACTTCGGCGTTCCGCTAGACGACGAAACCATTACAATGATCAGGGCTAGCAAAAAACGTAATACAAGTAAGCATGCGGAATTTTCACGCTACTACGATAGCGAGACAAGCAAGCTCGTCGGCCTAAGGGATGCTGCGCTCATAAATAGATTCGGCTACACTTTCAATGCTTGATTGCTACTGCTCTCAGACGCTAGACAATCCGTTAAAGAATCTAGCCGACAGCTAGGCGCCGAAATTGAGCCCTACACTTTCGACCATTGCTGGCGATAAGATCCGATCCAATCAGTCGTCATCCCATGTTTCTCTACATGTGAATTACGGGCTGATATTCCGTAGCCAATACCTGCAGCTAACAAGTCAAAGAATTCTATTTCCAACTCGGTCCGCTAATCCAGCACACCATGCTATAACGCTTACCACTAGTCACCGGAGCGACACGATGCACAAGCCAGCTGGGAAAAACGATTGGATAGCCCGCTTTCTGCTCGACTTTCTCGGCCTGACTACCCGATGAAAAAAATTCTAAGTCTCCGCCTTCAAAATCGGATGCGTCGTTCAGCGGCACAGATACCGAAAGTTTTCTAACGCCCTGGTCCATTCCGCCGATATCAAGATGCCAGTCGAAAAAGCCGGCATCACTCGAATCATAAATTGCTAACTGAATGTTTTCTCGAATGTCGGTCAAAGTAAAGTTGAAGCACTGATTCGCAGCTGTCGCAATAGCCCGAATCTTATCGGCGAGTTGTGGGAATTGTGGCGCCGGTATGTATCGCACTTTCGAACGCCGCGTCGCGTAAAGATTGCCATCCTCATGTTCCAATTTAGCAACTTCAGACTGAGCGTCTACCAACCCTCTCAAATCCGATAGCTCGTCCGTTGAAAAAAATTGCGGCCCGGTTACGAATAAGCTCCCACCCGTGGCAATCTCTGATTTCTCAAAATTTGTCATGCGTTGTTCTCCATGGGCAGACGCGGCTGTTCCGCTGGTACGTAAAGCGATGATTCTAGCCCTGCCATCCGGATTTGAACATTGTGGTTTTACACATGACTGGGTGCCGCCTGAAAGCCACGTTCAAACGCATGTATTAAGAGCCAAAGCGCCCAGGGCTTGGGGTCACTGGCAACGAACCAAGCTGAAATAGACACCCTAAGTGGCCATTCGAATACCGGGACGCGAAGCTGATAATTACCACTCGGTTCCCAGCGCCGTCGGCTTTCTATTCACATAATCCGGCAAGACAGCATGGCACATTTTTCGTTACTATCTAATTGCTGATACGCAGGGGCCTTTCGCAGGCACGTTAGTCATTCAAATTGCAATCCGAGGTTGCGATAATGACCGAGAAACAGCCACCGGCTGCAGAAACTTTTAAACAACAGCGCTACATTGCTGTTGATCATTTGATTGCGGACTTAATGTGCAAAACTCTGACACTTTATGCACGCGCCAACCAGACCTACCGCCCACAGATCGGTGACGACTTTACCAACCAGAGCCATTGCGTCTACGGGGACTTCCTCATGGAATCTCTGCTTGAGGCGCTACGCCCTAGAATTGAGCGATTTACTCAACTTAAGCTTATACCAACCTATTCCTATTACCGGGTTTACACAACCGGCGATGAGCTGAAATCCCACACCGACCGCCCAGCCTGCGAAGTGAGCGTATCCCTATGTCTAGGCTACGACTATCAAGGCTCGAACTATCAGTGGGCTCTGACCATGGGACCGTCGGAGTTAGCTCAAGAGCCCGGCAGCGGGGTAATCTATCGAGGCCTGGAGGTACCACACTCCCGTCCGAAAATGGCCGCGCCAGAAGGATCTTGGCACGCCCAGGTCTTTCTGCACTATGTAGAGAAAGGTGGAAAATACGAAGCTTACAGTTACGATGAACGCCCATCACTTTACCGCTAATTTTCAAGCGCTGCGACATAGATAACTAAGCCAAAGAAGCTAGCTGCCGAGTTAGCTAAGCTTGATTATTACCAGCTAGTCGAAAAATTACCTTTTCCGACTATATGTACGCCTGGCCGATGCTCTGATGTCCAAACACTCCGCAAGCCCAATTAAACTGGGACGACGTCGAATGCTATACATAAACGCTCTTCATCGGAATCAAAGGGAATAGTTCGATGAAATAACGATGATGGAAACAAAGCCAAATCACCTGCTTGCGGCTTATGCAGAAGCGACTTACTCTTCTTGCCCATGCCAGGATATCTCGGACCTTCCAAGCGAAATTCGATCGCACCTTGGTCACCATCGAAGCCCTGGGGAATTTGTAGGTAAACGCAACCGCTCAGCCAAGCATCGGTATGGTTGTGCGTCACTTGATGACCTTCACGAACAAGCCGCACAAACCAACCCCGCAGCCGCGTTTGACTCGGCCAGTCAGCAATCATGGCTGCAGACTTGTCACGATGACCTTCGCGATACAAAGCGACCTCTTCATTGATCAATGTCTTAAGTCGCCCCAACGGCCCGGTCGTCTCCTGCAACAGCGACGTCGGGGTCTGAAAACCTTTTCTGGTCGAAATACCAATAGGCTCCCAAAGGGCCTCTCGTTGCGTGCATTCCTCAATCAATTTTTCGCGTAGGTCAGCGTCAATTTTCGATCCACCCTCACCTGCCACTATCCTGACGAAAGATAGCGGCTCCGGACAAAACGGATAAGGATCGACTCTACCAAGGCAATCCGAGGCATAGGCACTAAGTGCCGCAACATAAAGATTCACCTGTGCCTCGCCCGCGAGGGAAGCAATATCCTCAAAGAGTTCATCATAAGCGCCGAGTTCTAGCAGGCACTGCACGGCGTTACCAATCGAACGCATGTTACCGCCCTTTTTCAGATAAGGTATCGCCTCGCGAAATCTCCGCTGCCCCATCAGCGCTCCGCCGTAGTTGAAATTCGCTTCACACAAATCAGGGCCCAACTCCAGCGCCCTGCTAAATTGCTGCATTGCGCGCTTTCTCTTACCAAGATGGCGATAAGCAACGCCTAGAAAATTACGAATGATAGGATTTTCCGGCTGCAACGCACGGGCTTTCTCGAAACAGCCGGCGGACTCCTCGAAATTACGCAGGGTCCGCAGTAGGTTGCCTAAACTTGTCCAGCCACGCGCATGATCGGGAGCAAGCTTCACACCCAAACGATAACTTTTCTCCGCCTCCGCATAACGTCCTAAGTTCTGCATTGCGTTACCAAGGTTTATATGCGCATCAGCGAAACTCGGCGCAAGCTCAACAGCGCGCCGCAGTGGTGGTAAGGCTAGCTCGGGATGATTCGCAAGCAGTTGGATGGCGCCAAAATCGTTATGAGTTGGCGCAAATTTCGGCTCAGCGTGAATCGCTTTTTCTAGTAACACAAGGGCTTCATCAAGGTCACCATTCAGGCTGCGCACCCGCGCCAATAGATGCAAGGCCGGACGATTATTGGGGTCGATTTGTAAAGCTTGCGCACAATAATCCGCAGCTTCGGCAGTTCGCCGCTCGCGGAAGCTAGACTCTGCTAGGCCAATGAGTTCTTGAAGATTCATCTGAGTATCGCAAGCACCAAGAAGATGGAATTCTATCCCATTGCCGGCTGGTTGTTGATGCTTAACCAGACGAATTCAGTAGGTTCCTAGTAGCGCAATCATCACTTTGGATCGAATTTCGGCATATGCGAGACTAGGCAAGACATCTTAATGCCTACGCTTATAGCCCTGCTCGTAGAGTTTCTATTAACTTGACATAAATCCCTAGCAACGTGCCTGGCAGGCACAGGCGGCTGGGATCAGAAGAATCTCATTACGTGATTTCGATACGTCACCGCCGGCTCTAGGGCTTGCACAGCTAGTCGCTCATCGTGGCAGTGAGCGCGGTCCGTGACGAAATCACCTAAATGTTGGCTTCAGCTTTAAAGATCAGCCATCATCAGTCGCGCCAGCCTCTAGGCATAGATGACCTATAAACGCTGGCTTAGTACAGCGGAGATTTAGGAGCCCGCGCATATGCCCCGCCTAACTCGCGAAATGTTCGATACGCTCACCGCCTTGAAATGCGGTGTCGCTTACAACCAATATGGTGGTTATTGTGTACCCATGTCTTCTCACCACCGGGTTGCGGCGAAGGCCATTCTTTCCAATCATGTTTATGAACCCAAGACCATAACGTTTTTGACCTCGAACTGGACTGCTGGCGACATCATTCATGCCGGCACATACTTCGGAGACTTTTTACCAGCGCTTTCAGCCGCCTGCCCCGGCGATTCCATTGTGTGGGCCTTCGAACCCAATATGGAAAACTACCGTTGTGCGCAGATCACGGCGCTGATTAACGCCTGTAGTAATGTTCAGCTCACTCACGCCGGCTTAGGTGAGAAATGCGACATCTCAAGGGTACGCGTTGCCGATGCCCAGGGTCAGGCGCTTGGCGGTCTTAGCGAAATCATCACGAGTGAGGCGAAGGCTGATGAGGACACGACAGAAGTCGTTAAAATTGTAACCATAGATCACGCTATACCCAATGATCGTCCAGTATCAATTATTCAACTTGATGTAGAAGGTTTCGAAAGCCAAGCCTTATCCGGGGGCATGGCAACCATTCAAAGATGTCGCCCTATAATTGTCCTTGAAATCCTGCAAGGACGGGATTTCGTGGACAGCGACTGGTTTGCCGACAATATTCTTAAGCTCGAATATAGCGAAGTCGGCAGCGTACACGGGAATGCCATTTTTGCTTGTCGCGAGACAACGCCCGTAAACAGCCTCCAGAACATGGACCCTGTGTTAACGACAGAATCAATAGCTAGACTCTAAGCAACTAGGGGCGCCGACTACTCACCTCTTTAAGTAACTTCAATGCGTCGGCGTTTCCCGGCTCTAGCTCTAAAATCGACTTACCCAGGGCCTCGGCTTCGTTCACCCTCCCCGCTGCTAGCGCTGCGCGCGCAGCCACCAACTGCTGAATCAGCGGCGACTGCAGCTGTTCGATTATCCTAGCTACCTGCTCCTTACCCGCCGCATTTTCCACCGGAATAAGTTCATCATGTAAAGTCTGCAGAATACTTAGCGCTCGGTCCATTTCCCCGGACTGCACATATTGCTGCGTACGTTCAATAATATCGCCGCCTAAACGGTTTCGTAGCGATGGATGATGACTAATCTTAACGGGACCATCGAAGCGTCTATGCAAACCTTTTCGCGTACCCCGATAGTTCCAATACTCTTCCAGGATTTCTAGCTTAACGTCAAACTTGTTTACATTCGGACTCAGCAATCGCACAAAGCTTGTTTGATCCATGAACAACAACTGACGCCGGCGCTCAACATCTTCGACATGTGCCAAGTAGTCGACATGGGGCAGTTCATCCTGATTTGCCATATGGAAATGCTCGGTGGTCAACTCACGCCACGCGCTGAGCAAACTGTTGGTCTTATCATTACGCCGAAAAAGAATTAGGCCAACGTTAAACATGGGAAAACCCGTCCAACGCGCACACTTACTCACATCCGGCTGGCAGATAGCCATACCAACATCGATACTCTCTAGTTTCTCAAATAACTGCAAAAAATCAGGCGTCAATACACGCGTATCCACGTCTAAATGTAGCGTGTACTGATAGGGAGAACGAGCAAGACTGGTAATTCGATCAAGCTGTCCCTCCGCCCACAAGCTCGTAAACAATCGACTTGTCTGGATCGGCTCAACGTGATCGAAACAGGGCGCACTTGCAAAAGGTGAATCCGGCAAATCAGTAAATAGCGTCACAGAAAGGTCTGCTGCAAAATCTTTGACGCTATGCGCGGATAGAAAAGCTTCCGCCAGATAGTGCTCGCGACGCGTGGCTACATAAACAATACCCGCTTTTTCATTTAGCATGCTTGTTGTTATTTCCGTGGACAATAAATTCTTTTCGCACCGCGCACTAAATCAATACGATGACCCGATGACAGGATCCAGGCCAAGCCGATTCAATAGATCTGTATCTAGAAGATCAATGAAGGCATCCCGCATTTCAGCATCCTCCTCGCGAAGCCGCGTGAACTTACGGGCACTGTAGTGATTTTTAACGGGCATGCCCAAAAGTTCATAAAGCTCTTCTTGTGACCGAGGCCGAATATAGGCCTCAGGTGTTTTTATCTCAGCACGACGATGCAGACCAAGATCTAAGGCAATTTGTTCCAATATCGGCCCTGGAGTAGTACGTAAGGCTTCCGTATCAACGATGGTTCCGCTGTCCCCCAGATGATCTAGCCAATGCTGATGCGCACTATTCCACGCAGATGCCGCCGCGGTGGGCGTCACAGCGTGATTGAGAAACTCCGGGCGCTCCCTGTCGATTCGAAGGCAACTTGCATACCAGGCGGCTGGATCACGCACGGCTAGGGCTACACTATAAGACTGCTCTGCCTGTTGATGCTTTGCCGCTTGATACAAATCACTTTTTTCTAACTGTAACCAACGATCTGGATTTTTACTCACAAAATTGCGGATATTTTCACGATAGCGCGGATCCACCAAATCATCTAGCGTTAACTGCCGCTTGTCACGGTGAATCGGGCCATGCTTCCAGCCCAGCAACATCGTGACTGTGCCGACAGCGGAAAAATTGTTGCGCAACATCCAGGTCAGCAGATTGCTGCCCGATCGCATAAGGCCAGCGATACGTATGACTTGCATGAGATTATGGTACGGACGCCAGCCAAGCCTAGCAAGACAAACCCGTAACTCACCCTGGGACCACTTAGACCCGGCCAACAGCTTATGACAAGCTAGTTGAGTTTCGCAATCTCTTTCAGCGGGCCGGCCTGACTAACCAGGCAACATTGTTTGCCGTCTGACGGGAATCACGCAGCAACCTAGCCGACCATCGAATATTACGGCACTATTGCACCGGCGCGTCTCTTGAGGATTACCATGGCACCCAAGCAAGTCTCCGGACAACTACCGCCTGATTTTGAGTGGCTACAGACTGCCATTTGGGACAAGGTCCACCCTTTCACCATGACTGGTCCTATTCGCATCTATTCTTTGATCGAATCAGTTCGCTACCTTATCAAGAATGATATACCGGGAGACTTTCTTGAGTGCGGCGTGTTTAAAGGCGGCTCGATGATGGCCGTCGCACTGACATTATTGTCGATGGGGGTAAAAGACCGGAAGTTGTGGCTTTTTGATACCTTCGCCGGCATGCCCATGCCAGAAGAGGTTGATGTAAATTTCCGGGGCAAACCTGCCATCGAAAGATTTGCTAAACACCGAATTGACGATGAGAGCTCAACCTGGGTCAATGTACCGTTGGAAGAGGTTCAAAAAGCGATGGAATCAACGCGCTACCCTGCCGAAAATATCAATTACATCAAGGGAATGGTGGAGGACACAATTCCCGATCAGGCACCTGAATCTTTAGCCTTACTGCGCCTCGACACCGACTGGTACCGATCGACAAAGCATGAGCTAGACCACCTGTACCCCTGCCTATCCTCAAAAGGCATAGCCATCATTGATGACTACGCTTACTTCAAGGGCGCAAAAAAAGCAGTGGATGAATACTTCGCCGAACAACAAATGCATCCCATGCTCCATCGCATAGATTATGCGGCACGACTAATCGTGAAAGATTAGATACTGATCAGTCTTTAGGGTCTAAGGCTTCCTCATCGCAATTAAGATCGGCTAGCTCGCTCATTTTCTGCACATGCTCGTCACCAGATGTCGACGGCTGCTCGATACCTTGGTCAAGAGATTCAGTATAATGACGAATAAACACTGACATGATGTGGTCGATTCCATCTTCGGTGATCGAGCGTAAGTCCTCCGCAAAGTATGCGCCACGAGTGAAATCTCCTGTGGCTATCTCGTATGAAGGGAAATACACGATATCTTCCCTATCGCAAACTATAGACTCGCAGGCAACGCGCAAGGCAGACTTCGAATAGCAAGTGGAAACTAGCACATGCCGGTCCTCCGCTGTCGCGATCAAGGGCACGGGAGAGACTGTTAGAATAATCTTTGCGGCCGGATTGACCTCCCTCAATCCATCTACAAATGCCAACATATCATCGTGAATTTCCGCGGCGCTAAAGTTAATGAATTGATACTTCTCCGCGTCAAACTCGCCACCTGCAACGCCGGGGCAAAGCGTATAAACAGATCCATCGGCAACTGCTACCCAAGCCTCAGTTAAACCCAAGGTAAAAATAAATACATCAAGATTTTCGAAAGCCTTGCGAACCGCCGCGAAGTGCTGAACTCTGTCGGCATGATATTCATCGAGTGAAGCGAATCCATCAGGCTGAATACCAGGGCGAAAAGGATCGATATACCGACCGTTCGATTCTGCCCAAACGTCCTCTTGCGGTGTAAATTTGCCGTAGGCCCGTTGCATCAGCTGCAGAAGCTGACGAGCTGAATAGATATTTCCATAGCGCGCGGTGTAGGTACCGTAGTTATAGGCTGCCGCGGTTTCTGGTGGCAGCATTGCGTGGGCAGGCTCAGTCACATAGTAATTAAACCCGGCTTTCTGCAAGTAGCGCGCCACGTTCTGTGCAAAACAGCTACCTGCGGTCGCGATCTTGTCACTGGCCGACAGCTGGAACGGTGCCTGCGTAACGGGATCCACTTCGGACATCGCCACATCAGCCACCGATTTTCGCCAAAACGCATAGTCCGGCTGCGCTACGTACGGATGCGTCTTCCCCTTCAATTTACGACTCCCAAGACATAATTTCTTATCTGATTCAAAACTCGTCCACCGTACCATGCATTTGCATGGGTCGGGTCTGGGTTCCACGCCCGTGCGACCATCATGCCCTGTTCATCTTGGGCCTCGGTCGGCACTGGCAAGAAGCTCACACCTAGACGCTCACAAGCCGCGTACATAATTGAGGATTGTACGCGCCACAACTTGTACCGAATTGTCGCAGGGGCAACACCGCGCTCATCCATCAAGGACTTGAAAGCGCCGGGATTCTGGCGGATATGCGTCTCGCTAGGATTTGCCGGCGGAGATTCTAAATGTATCAATGACAAATCCACTTGCCGCCGAAGAATCGCCAGCTCTTGCAGTTCAGCGTTCATCTGGGAGGCTAGCGATTCTCGTATTGCCGTATAAGGTACTAGCTGCCGCGTATCGTCCAAAGGTAAATCTGGCTCGTCTGGATCAATAAAATCAAAGGGTTGCGGATGCTCAAGCAGCCCAAATATCGTATGGGCATTGCCGCCAACACAGGACACCACGACTTCCGCAGCAGATTCACGGACCATGCGACAAAAATCATGTTCCGCCGATGAAGCAGCGCTGCTCGAAAGGGTTGCCGGCAGCGCAGCATTGAGATTTACGAAAGAAAAATCTAAATCGGATGTTCTGGAAAGTTTCTGGCCGGCGTTCTTCAGAGCAACAATATGACTGTGACCGATGACGATGACACGCACACGACTCAAGACTAATGCCTATTCGTTAATTGATCGAAAAGTCAGATGATTAACATCCTCTTGAACCGCCGCGTAGGGCGAACATTCTCCGCAGGGATTAAGAGACTCACGCTGCGCATGATTTTCCCGTAAATCCCTGAATTTAGGATGATTATAGATTTCTAACACACTGTTTACGTTCGCATCGCCGATTGCATAATCAGCTTCGGCATCTAAACAACACAGCGGCACTTTTCCATTACACATGATATTTATGTCATACCATGCATCGCAAGGAAGAAAATATGGAATCTGACCTTGCTCAACCTTCGTATCAGCCAACCAGGTCACTCGCCGTTTCACGTAGAGCTTAAAATCAACCCCTTCTTCAAATTCTGCAAACAATTCACGGCACTGATCCATGTAGTCTGCATCTCCCTGGGTGTTGTCGGCTACACGTGAGAGCTTTATCGGCTTATTATAAAACCTATCTCTACGATTGCTATCCATAAAAGTCTTGAGATGGCGGACAGTTCGATTGAAATCAACATGCATGATCTCTGTGTAGTCTGCTTCGTTGGCCGCATTGAAAGAAATATTCAAATACCCAAGATTCCTAATCTTACGAAACTCCTCCATGAAATTTTTCGGCATCACGTTAAAGTTTGTATACATTTGAATACGAGCCGTAGGCAGCGCTTCGTTGATGCGCCTAATTCTCGCAAACATCTTCTTGTCCATGAATGGCTCGTTCACCATGTTCGTATTTATATTTATCGGAACACCCGCGGGTATTTCCTGAATATCCCGAATAACTTTTTCGAAAAGCTCATCGGACATGGTCTGACGACGCCTTTCTAATTCTGGGGCGGGACAGAAATTACATTTGGCGTTACAGCGACCAACTGTTTCGATGGAAATGGTGCGTGGATAATCCAAAAATGTCTTACGCCGATCACGAAAGGTAATAGCATAGGGATGCTTTTGAGCCTCGGCCTTTAGTCTCATAATTTCTTGACGATACGCCTTAGCATCAAGATCATCAGGCCACAATTCGATAACGCGATCTATGGTCTGTAGCGCGGCGAGAAATCGCCCCTGGCGCGCCTCTACTTGGCACTTCCGGCGCAGGACATCGCCTTGATCCGGCGTTTCCTCGAGCATCTCACTGTATATCCGACGGGCCTGCTCAAGTCTGCCCTGAACAATATGTTCCTCAGCCAGTCGCATCGCATCAATTGGATTATCTATGCTAGTTTGCCTAGAAGAATTTGAATCAAGCATGAAGTATCCGGGTCCAACCGCACTCTAGAACTAGAATTCTATCCCATCGAGGCTGCTGCGTGGCACACGGCAATGAAGGCCATCCCAACAACCTGTTCTGCGAGTCGGGGGACTATTAGGCAGCGGCTCACGACCTGCAGACCAGTTGGCTAAACGGGTGCGCGTGGGCCACATAGAACATGATCTGATAGGGACTCTGCTCAGCTTAGCATTCGCCATAAGTCACTTTCCATAACATCTGAATCAAACCGCAAGCAATATTGAAAAAAGTCGCGCCGTGCTATCAGCATTGCACCAATCGAACTAGGTACCGAAAACTCGACTCGAATACGCAGGCCATATCACCAGACTTAAGAGCGGCCTACTAAAGTCAATACAATGCACTACGCAAGGCTGCCAACTTATTATAATTCCAATTGCTTTTGTAAGGGAGCCAAAAGCTGTCGATAGTTTTTCCACTTCTCAATGGAGCGCCTATGTACCGGCTCTCTAACCTGCATAATACTGGCAGTACTAACACTATGCTCCATATTCTTATGATGCTGAAGACACGCCACCTGAAAATCGACGCCGATCGCATCTAGAACGCCGCGGATTGTTGGCTCGAGATCCGTAACGAGCTCCTCGTAGTTAACCTTAATAATCCAGCCTGGAAACACTTCCTCCCACATGGTCATTAGCTCTCGGTGAGCAAGATAATAATTGCCAAGATCGCCGAGATCGTTACTGAAGCCCATTTTTGGGCTGACAAATTTCTGCTGATAACAGGACAAACAGGTGGCTATCGGATCGCGCACCGTGTACAGAACCTTGCTATTGGGCATGGCAGCCTTGATGACACCGAGATACTCTGAATTTCGAGGCATCTTGTCTACAACGTATTGCACATCGCCGGGAGGCAACGCAGAGACTTGGGCTAAATAGGTTTTGGCGATCTCGTCAAGTTGACTCTTTGCTAATTTCGGCACATCGCTCAACAAGTAAGGTGTTACCTGCCGTATCGACTGATCCAAGAACTCAAGCTCTCCGGCACCACCGATCAACGAGTGACTGGCCAAAACATGTTCAAGCAAAGATGAGCCGGATCGCGGCATCCCAACGATGAAGATTGGTGTGAATCCCGCATGCGCCGATTCAGAATGAGGGGCAAGCGGATTACTGCGAAAAACCTCCATTGTTTTTTCAAAATTCGCAATGTCCTGAGTAATGTCATACGGCTGAATAGATCGTTGAGATTTATTGGCAATCTCGAAGAAATGTGCAGCTTTCGTATAGTTACCGATATCATCATAGGCCTTTCCTAGCGCGAAACCGAGGCTGGCGCGCGCTGCGTCGTCTGTAGATCGCGCATTAAACCGCGACTCAATCCGCTGCAATTCTCGATCTACTCTACGATGCGTTTTTATCACCGCGCGGTTATACACGGCATTATGGAGCCTCGGATTCAGCTTAATCGCGATATCAAAGTGTCGAACAGCCAATTCTTTCTCGCCTTGCGCGGCAAGTAGCGTACCCAGGTTATTATGGCTATCGAAAAGATCACTTTTCAGGCTGATGGCATTCTCGTATGCGACTTTGGCGCCCGCCAAGTTTCCAGATTGCTGGTAGCTAACGCCCAGTGCGTGATAAATCTTTGGGTCGCTGGTTTCCAATTCAAGAGCCTTTTCCAACTGCGCAGCAGCAGCTTCGAACAGCCCCATTTGCTCGAAACTGCCCGAGAGTCGTAATCGAGGCTGGACATCTGCGGCATCACACTCTACCGCTCGCTGGTAGAAATCAATGGCGCCCAGATGATCCCCACGCTGCTGGCAGAAATTCCCTAACTCGAATACGATCCATGCGACCGTCGGGTTCCTCCTGAGCAATTCATGCAAATAGCTCTCGGCTTCCTGTATACGATTCTGCGCAAGCAAACTCTCGAAGTTTGCCCGGTTCTGATCCTTTAATTGCGACAATGACTTTCCTTACTAGCAAAGTTGAGCAAAACGAATAGGATTTGACCAATCAGCATAGTGGTACGCAACTTCTTATTAATCTTTTTGTACGTACAGAGCAAGTGAAAGCTACATGATAGTTCACTGGCTATGCGTAGATTCGCTTCGCCCCGTCAGGGGCCTATAAACGAAAAATCCGCTAGGAAAAGCCTCTTGGCATAGGCTGGCACTAAAGTTAACCCAGTGAGCCGCCTCGCGCCTGCTGGGACCGTTCAAATCGAGATGAGGTAGTCTTATCGGCATCCGTTTTTCAATTCGCACAGTGGCACCGTTCCTTGCTAGCACCTCAATTATTCTTGACAGCACAGATAGCATAATAGTCACTGTAGCGAAGTTCTACGCCTGCAAGCTAGTTAGAGATCTTCTTTTGAAATTTGATATTCAGCATCCACAATAACCACGAGGGACATCGAACGCTACAGACGAAAGTTCCTAAATTTAACAAGGCGGGCATCCTAACGCCTGTTGGCTTAAAATACAGCGCAGCGCCATGTCAGAGCCTAAATCCCTTCGATACTGAGCAGGTGAATTTTTACGTCATCAAATGACTACCTCGAGCACAGATCTATTTCGGCAGGCGCTCAGCCATGCGGAATCCGGTGACCACCGGCAAGCCCAAGAATTGCTGGAGACACTGCACCGTAGAGCTGACCAAAAAACCGCCCGAAGTCTTCATCTTCTCGCAGCCCTGCATGAGTCACAAAGAAATTTGGCGGTGGCAAGCCAACTGACCGAAGAAGCGGCCGGCCTGACGAACAACGACCAACAAGCCGCACAACTACTAGTACGTGCGGCCGATCTTACCTACCTCCAGCAGTCAGATACACAGTCGGACAGAGAACGAATAGCCAGTTTGCTCGCTCTCTCGGTAGCAAGGGACCCATCTAGCAGCAACGGCAATGCCAGACACAAACTTTGCGAGTCTCTTCTCGCCACTCAAGACTACGAGAAGCTATTCATAAACGCCGTGGAACTGCTGGAAATCAATCCGAGCGACCGGGCATGGGCCTGCATCTGGGCCGCCACAGCTTGCTATTTTCTCAATAGAAAACCGCAGGGTCAGGACTATCTGGACAAGGTTCTGACAGAGCCAAGCGGCCTGGATGACCGGCAACTCTACCGAGTGTTGGTGCTGGCCATCGAATACGGACTTCTAGATCGGGCGGAAGCCATTCTAGCTTGGATGGAAGCGCAACAAAGATCCGCTAATTATTGCCGGGAATTTCAGGCGAAGATTGCCCGCGAGCGTGGCGACAACCACCGGGTTCTTGAAATATTGAGCGATAACTATGTTGCAAACGTCACCCATGAACCGTCTCGCCAACGCCTGCTGGCGCTGCGTGGAAAATGCCTCGATAGCATCGGTGAATATTCAGACGCACACCAATGCTTTGTAGCAATGAACAACATTGCCCGCGACCAATGGCGGGGCAAAACTGACCCGGACCAGCTGCGCAAACTTGAACGTATAGTCCCAGAAGTAGCGCGTCTTGCGAAAAAGCCCGTCAGCCAGTCAAATGACTACCTACCGACTTTCTTGGTGGGCTTCCCCAGATCAGGCACGACACTACTCGAATCGATTCTCGATACCCATAGCAGAATTCAAACTCTGAGCGAAAAAGACGCGATAGCGTCGATCGTCGGCAGAATAAGAACTCTCGGTCTCGCCTATCCGCGGGACCTTGCGAAACTGGATACTACAACCATCGCAGCGCTGAGACAGCAGTATTACGACTTTCAATTGCAATTCATCAAAGGCCTGCCAATCACCAAGGTAATAGTGGATAAGCTGCCACTCAACATGCTGCATATCCCGTTGTTACAACTACTATTTCCCAAGGCCAAATACATTCTAGCCCTTAGACATCCCGCTGATGTTTGCATTAGCTGCTTCCAACAAGATTTCCAGCTCAACAAAGAAATGATTCACTTTACGGACTTTACTGGCAGCTTCGAGAGATATCGGGACATATTTAGATTGTTCGAACTCTACAAAAATGAGTTCGAACTACCCATCCACTCAGTTCGATACGAAGATCTGATCGACGATCTAGAGCCGATTGCAATTGGCCTATTTAATTTTCTCGGCGTAGAACCTGAAGACCGATATAAGAATTTTTTTCAATTGAATCGCGATCGATTAGTCAATACACCGTCGCGAGCACAAATCACCAAGCCCCTATACCGATCCTCTAAGAATCGCTGGACAAACTACGCGGAATTTGTTTGCCCGCTTCGGAGCATCATAGAAGAAGTAGCTAACGGATACGGATACAGCTTAGATGAATGTTTACAAAGGTAGGCGGCGCCTTAGCCACCATAGGTCCCAGTCGCAGTCTCACCGGACTGCAGCGCTCGCTGGTATAGTGCATCGAACTCCATGGACTGCATCAGCATGCCTCGTAGTCCGGCCTGGGCGCCAATCGACCAGACCAAGGTCCGGAGAAATGGGAAAACCGCCTCGCGACATTCGCTGGTCAGCAAGCGGTTACGTTCCTCATTGGAGACGCCAGAAATCTCAAAGATCGCACCTTGCTTAGCCTCAATGATGAAAAGCGTCTCGCCGGTGTCATCGTCGGTGGCATGCAGTGATATACCCAGGGTTACGTCCCAACGACCATCGAATTCTCGCTGGCTATGCTCGGTGCTGACGGAAACTCGCATCGCAACCTTGCTACCGACGGGCCTGGGCAGACCCGCCGACGGACACTCAAACGATATGTCTTTTACAAAAACTCGACGAATCTCGAAAACTACGGCATCGGATGACACTAGGTTTCTACCTCAGGGTTAATAAGCCTAAAAAAGACGATGCAACTAGTTCAATCAGGAAGCCGGGGCACCCAAAGCCTTCTCTTCATCCGTCGCGGCACGCACGTCTTGGATCGCACCCTTGAAACGTAAATTCATCCCGGCCAAGGGATGATTAAAATCAAGCGTCACATTCTCATCATCGTGCGCCTTGACAGTGCCAAACAGTTGCTCTCCCGTGGGGCTGGTGGCATTCATCTGCATGCCCACGGAGATCTCGCCTACATCCTTCATAGTCGATTTCGGAAAAGTCCGCAGCAGATCATCCTGCCAATCACCAAACGCTTCCTCCGCGGACAGCCGAATATCAAATTCTTCTCCGGCGGATTTTCCAGACAGCTCCAGCCCAAGGGCGGGCAGTATTCCAGCACCACCATGAAGGTATGTTAAGGTTTGACCTTCGTCAGACTGATCTAACATTTCACCTTCGTCGTTAGACATTTGAAAACGCAAAGAAACCACACATCCATCTTCGATTATCATAATACTTGTATCCCTGTGAAGAACGAGCCGTTGTTAAGTAAGCAATATTAAGGCATTAGGCTGATTGTAAAGATTCGAACGCTTCAATGGCCTCATCCCTGCCAAAATAGTTAGCTTCGGTATTCGCCACCGCCTTCTCTAGCTCAAGTTTAGCCCTGACCCGGTCACCAGTCTGCAAATATGCCATGCCCAAATGATAACGAAGCTCCGGGCTATCGCCCTGCGCCGCCACAGCACGCTCTAAGAAGCGCGTGGCGGTAACATAATCCTTGTTACGATAATGCGCCCATCCCAGAGTATCTAAACGTCCAGGCGCATTGCTGTCGGCAAATCTAGTGGCCAGTGTTAAGGCCCGTCGATAACTTTCCATATCATCACGATGATTCAACAGCAGCATGGCTAGATTGTTGGCCGCGGCATCGGTGTTTCCACTGCTGGTCAATGCACGCTCATACGCCTTAGCAGCTAGATCATACTGGCCAGCCCGTTCGTATTCTGTGCCCAGCAGGAAAGCCAGCGCCGAACCATTGGCGGCAGCGTCAACGCCGGCTTCCAAGCTTGTAAAGCGCTCTTTCGAACCTTCGGGATAACGGTTCGCCAGATCAAAATAGGCATCGGTATATTCGGGCCGCTCTTTGATAAGCTGCTCTAAACCGGCTTTCGACGCCTCCATATCGCCGGCGGCGGCATAGGTTCGCGAGCGGATAAGCTGCGCTTCGAGCTTACCGGCATTGTATTCAATAAATGAATCTAATACTTCTAAAGCCGACTCATAACGTTTATTAGCAACGGCCAATGTCGTAAAAGCTCTCAACGCGGCCATGGAGTCCGGGCTTTTCTCCAACGACCGACGGTAAGCAGCCAGCGCCTCATCAACGCTACCGCCGCTTTGTTCGGTGACCAAACCCAGTTGGAAATGACCACTGCCAGACTCGGGGTAAAGCTTGAGAATTCGATCAGCCGCTTCTTGCGCACGCGTGAAATCCTTGCTTTCCAACAGCAGCGCTACTAACGACTCCAGGGTCAACAAACTTTGTTGCCCAGCGTTTATCGCACCGCTAACCACATCTTCAGCATCACCAAACTCGCCCCGGTTTGTCAGTACGCTGGCCAGTGCCACCGTGGCCTTGGCGTTCTTCGGGTTTACCTCAATAACTTTTCTATAAGCCTCTTCGGCTAACTCCATCTGGCCTAGTTCTTGGTGAGCATTGCCCAAAAGCAGATAGGCCTGCCAAGATTGAGGGTTTGAGCGAATTACCACCCGTGCATCGGCAATTACCGGCTTAAAGTCACCACTAGCCAAATTAAACGTGCCACGGGTCAGCAAAGCATCTTCATCCGTCGGCCTGTCCGCAATTATTTGCTCGATTAACTGGTTCGCTTCATCTGGCTTATTCCGACGCATCAACACGGAAACAATTCGATTTCTGGCCGCAAAGGCACTATCAGCGTTGGGTGCCATTTCAATCGATTTCTCATACTCCGCCATGGCCCGATCGAGATCACCCTGCGAATCGTAGATCTTGCCGAGTGCCAATCGCAGATCTGGCGCGTCTGGACTTTCTACGATGAACTCTTCCAGCGCATCCCGAGCCGCCTCTTCACCCTTTTGCACAGCGAGAAACTCAACGAGCATTATCTTGGGACGCACCTCTTCTGAACGCTGACGAACAATATCCCGAATAGCTACTTCAGCGTCAGCGGCGCGATCCGCGTTGACGTATATACGCAGTAGCTCTTCGGTGTATAACTCGACCTCGGGCATAGCATCCGTTAGAAACTCAAGCTGTTCGATGTAGCCCTCTAAATCTTCTGCGGCAACCAAGTAACCAAGCCGTGCCTCCCAAACTCGCTGTTGATCGACGCTGCGCAGCGAATTTAGCTTTGCCCGGTATTCGCCCAAGAACTCTGCAGCCGCAGCCGGACCGTCTTGTTTGGACTTCACAAAAGCCGCCAGCAGCAAAGCCGCAGGGTCCATCTCCTCAAGCAAGCTAAAATCAGACAATGTCCGATCTGCGGCAACGTAATCACCCATTACGGAATAGAGTTCCGCTTGCAGCAGACGCGAACGTGGATCCTCCGGGGCAAGCCGGGTGGCAATCTCGACTTGCTTCTCCAGCTTTTCTTGTTCCCGGGCAAGGGAATAAAGCCTGCCGAGCAATAAATGGACATCCAGGTCTTCCGGCGCCGAATCCTGTGCAATGAGCAAGTTTTCATGCGCGGCAATATAGGCTTTTTTGTCCATCGCCATCCGAGCCATTAGGACTCGCGCGCCTGCATTCTTAGGTTCTATTTGGGCAGCATTTCTTACCTCGATACTCGCACGCTCTATATCGCCACTTTCGTAAAAGTCGCTCGCTTTACGCAGGTATTCAGCGACGCGATCCTCAGGCGACGCGCACGCCACAAGTAGCAACGCTAGAATGCAAGAAATTGCAGGGCGCATTTTCATCTAGTCAATCTCCAATCAATGATCCGCAAAACTGGTGTGTATTGCGCCAGCGAATACCCAGACCAACCGATTATTATCGGTGTGACCAGTCCAAAGCGCAAACCAAGTCCGCCGAAATCGCGCTGACCCTTATACATAGGGGTCATACGCTGATATGCAACAATCGCGCCGACCATTCCCCAAATTACATAAGGCAGTAGAAATTTCGTAGTGCGAACACGGTGGTGACAGGCTTCCGTGCTAGGTAAAAAAGCATCCACAAAAAGAAAGCCCCGCACATGGCGGGGCTTTCCTGGCCAGTTCCAAATCCATGCGGATTTGGAAAAAACCCAATCGGCTAAGCGAAAAGCTTAGGCCGTAGCGCGACGGCGGACCCAGCCCAACAGGCCAAGAGCCGAACCGAACAGCCAAGCAGCAGCCGGAACCGGAATTGGGTTCGCAACAAACGTAAAGATTGTGCCGCTGTAGGTAGTACCGTTTTCAAGCACGATGATGCTTGAGAAATCGGTCGGCGGAATAACAGGCGACAGACCTGAGAAGTCAGCAATTGACTGCGCAGGACCGATAGCACCGTCATCACCACCGATGACCCTATTGCTGCCGTCGGTATTGACCGTCGACTCGTTGTAGCCGTTAGCACCAAAGTTATAGTTACCGCAGATGCTAGCGCCCACGACACCACCGAAGACACCTTCGATGCAGTCGAAGCTGCCAGAACCGGTACCGGCACCGCTAATCGAGAAGTCAGAACCGAAGTTCCAGGTGAACAGCGGGGTCATACCAACTTTAGTAGAACCACCAAAGGCACCATCAGCGTTGAGTGAATTGCCGACGCCATTCGAGAAAGTCAAAGTACCGGTCAGTGCCAGAGATGCCGTACCATTGTTTGACTTTGTCGCAACGCTTTGCAGTACCCACTCAGATGCAGCAGACGCTGAACCAGCAGCAAGAGCTGTGGCAACGGCCGCAGCGATTTGTGTTTTCTTCATACGATCCTCCAGGGATTCCCCTTAAACTTAAAAGTTTTGCCTTCAAGCAGTTCGCAGCACGGCTGTCTTCCCCAATGGCAGTATGGGATAAATCCCGCACCACACGTTTATGAGATCCGTTGCTTTGCGTCCAGGACTCGCGTCCTGTTTGCCCTTCCCTTCTTGTCGGACTTGGCGACTATACCTAAGCATTCAGCAAAGTCATAGTCATATTTAACATAACTAAAAGAAATAAATCGAGGCAAAAAATCCTATTTTTTTATAAAAATCATATAGTTAAATATTTTTCATCAGGCAGATTCAGAATTGAATCAGGCCATTTTTTTGACCGTTGCTGAAAAAATCTCATTTTGTCGGCTTTGCGGACCATTCCGTGACCCACTGAGCCAAAACGACAAGCTAGGCTTACGCGTCAAAGATGGGCGATCCGCTGGCTCAACCCCATATCACAATCCAGACTGCCGATCCGCCCGCGGCGCTCAGTAGAGCTTCCGCCACGGAAATATTGCTTGAAGTGCTCGGCGAGACCAACCGTAATAGGCATCGACAAATTTGCGCCGTAACCAGTGACTGTGTTGTCAAACTGTTCTTAATCAGGCCAATTTAGCCTCCCAACACTCGCCGTTTTTGATCATCGTATTCAAGATGACGAGCATCTTGCGCATGCAAGCGACCAAGGCGACCTTGGCAGGTTTACCCGCCGCCTTTAGCTTCTGATAATGATCGCGTAGCTTCGGGTTTGAGCGTATTGCGGACAGCGTTGCCATATACAACACCGTGCGCACCCGATGCCGACCACCGCGAATGTGTCGCTTTCCGCGATAGTTGCCACTGTCTTTATTCATCGGCGCCACGCCGACCAAGGCAGCAATCTGTTGTCGATTCAACGCGCCCAATTCAGGTAGGTCGCTGAGCACGGTGTAAGCGAAGACTTTACCCACGCCTGTAAAGCTGGTGAGTTGCTCGAACTTGTCTTGCCACTGGGGCAGTTGCGCCAGCAACTTGTCGAGTTGCCTTTCGATCTTCTCAAGCTCTGTATTGAGTTGCTTGATGTGCCGGTTCAGACTGCCCTGTAGGCTTTTGGGCAGGATTGATAAGCGATTCTTTTCCTGCGTCCGCATCGCCAACAACTGAGTCCGCCGGACAAGGAAGTCACTGAACTGGCGAACCTTTTCGGGCTTAAGCTCGGTGGGCCTAGGTTTCATGGCCGCACCAAACTCAGCGATCATTTGGGCGTCTAATTGATCGCTTTTGGCCAGCTGGCCAGAGGCGGCGGCAAACTTATGAATCCGCAACGGATTGGCCACGGTGACCGGCAAGCCGGCTTGGTGCGCTGCAATCACGAAGCCCAACTCCAATCGCCCGGTGGCTTCGATGACGATCCGTGTGGGTTCTATTTTGCTTAAGCGTTTAATCGCCTGACCAATTCCCGCGGGCGTGTTCGCTACGCTAAAGACTTCATCAAGGGGGTGAATGTAGATATCCAGTTGCTGTTTACTGGTATCGATACCGACGTTAATTTCACTGATAGTGTTCATGATAAGCTAACTCTGCCTTGCAATACGGGCTCGAGGCCCTAGTGACTGTTCGAGTGACTACTTAGGAGCAAATGCAGTGCTCACACTGGTTATCGGTCTCTCAGTAATGAGGAGCCATCAAAGCATCGAGCGACTGCACCTGAGCCTTCGGCCGTTACCGAAGGTGGGCCTCACTTTACCCGGTTACACAGAAATTCAAACATACAAGCCTAGCAAAAGCAGGTGCACGAAATGAACCGCCGTGCGCCAGCTGGCTCCGGCACGGGGATCGCGCTAAAGAGCCAGACCGCGCGTGAATAACCCGATCACGATACGCTCCAGCACATAGCGGCATCAACATTGATCCTGATCCGGTACCAGTTAGGCAATATCAAACGATCGGCCGTCTAAATGGGAGCGCAACAATTCCGTGAGACCAATCGAATTGCTTCAGGTGTCCGACCACATGCGCTGCAGACAAACAAAGGCTTCATTGACCAGCGCATGGCGGCTCGTCTCTTCGTTTTGCATCAAATCGGCTCGCAATAAAGCGAGTTGCTCCAACACGCGGCGCTGCTCGGCCGTCGGGTAAATGCTCTGGATCCAACCCACGCCGACTCTGCGCTGACCGGCGCGAACCTCGTTGACCTGGTGCCGCAGGCCCGAGGGATAAACGAACAGATCACCCCGTTTACCCTTTACTTGGCTCTTTAGCAGGCCATCGACTATAACCAACTCACCCCCCTCATAGCTGTCGGGCGGATTCAAAAACAAGGTGAACGAGATATCGGTTCTCAGAAACCCGTCTGCTTGTGGCATGACGCCCGCATCCATATGTTCACCGTAATGCATGCCTGGCCCATACACCGCGAATCGCACGGGGGTAATTTTGAAAGGAAAGGCATACACCTGCAGAGGCCTGCAAGCCAGCATGGCATCGAGAACGAGCTGACTCGCTGCCGCATGCTCTGGATGTCCCTCACGTTTTTGTAAATTGTTCTTGATGCGTGCGCCGATTTTGCCAGCCGTGCGCCGGCCATCAACGTCATCGATACGAGCTAAAATTTCGTCCAGTTTTGACAGCCGTTCGGCGTCCAGGAAGCCTTCAATCATTCTCATGGGGTAGTCCCGTAGTTGGAGTTTGGCGGCAGCGCTCCGCCAAACTTACGCAATGCGGCTATGCAGTATCACCAAGCAATAGTTTATGATTTTTTCTGGCAATAAAATTCGTACATACCCGCAAAGAATTTCGGATTCTGTTGCTCCAGAGGATGCCAATTCATCAGTTCGTGCGGACTCCCCTGCCCACCGGCAGCCGCGAAACGCGGCTTGTCCTCTTCAATCACGCTGAGAAACTGCAAACCGTGGTCATCAAGTACTTGCTGAAGTCGCGGAAGCGTATACTGAGCTTCTTGCTCATGCAGAAGCACATTACTGGCACCGCTGCTGGTGTAGAAATCGCCCAGTTCGAGAATATCGGTATATTCTCGATACTCCGGGTCGGTAACAAGCCGATGCCGCAATTCACGGATGTAGTCGCGATCAGACTGCTGGCCCTGCGGGGGCCGCTCTTGGCGCAAGCGCGTGATGTTTGCCCGAGCCGCTTCACTGTAGTAACCAAGCTTAATAATACCGCCGGGAACCAAGAGATCGACCAAGTTCTTCAACCCCGCCTCGGGATTTTCTAAGTGATGCAACACACCTAGACATTCGATAATGTCGAATTGCTGATCCCAAGTGTCCATCGCCATGATGTCCGCCACGCTAAAGCGCATAGTCGTGATATTCAGGCGCTCTGCCATCATCCGCGCATAGGCTAAGCACGACGCGCTGATATCAACGGCGGTGATCTCCAGCCACGGAAACATCACCGCATTAAAACTAGGATGCCTGCCTGTACCGCAGCCGGCTACAAGCATCGTCTTATAACGGTCAAGCTTGATATTGCGCCATCCAGGACAGCGATTTAACCCCAGCAAGTCCGGATATTCTTTTGCCTGAACATTGACGTTGAGTGGGCCCTTGGTCCAACGAGGATAGGGATTCGTGTCATACAAACGGGCAACTTTTGCAATGGCGTCGTCGGCGATATGAGACTGTTTGATGAACTCGGTCGTGTATTGACGAATCAGACGACACTCGGCGAGACAATTGTTAAGAAACTCCGCGAATTCTGGATCAAGCGCATCCAAATCAGCAGTAGACAATTCAGAATCGCCCAAAAGCTCCGCGGGCGCAAAATACATCAGCAAAACCAGCAGCGTTAAGCGCGCTTTTTCGTCAAATGGCTGTTCACCGGCGCTTGCCGCCGCAAAAGCTGACCGCAGCTGCGCAACGGTCTCCCGCTCGGTTACCGTCAGGTAGTACACATGCTCGTTCTCGAAACAATGCTTAGCCATGGATAAAATCAATGGACTACAGACTTTCGCCCGGTCAGTATCGGCTTGAAATAATTCCAGCAATTTTTTGCGAATGGCCGTGCATTCAGTTTCTAAACCCGCGTCCCACAGAACAAAATTCCTTAGAATGGTGTTGAATAATTGATTTTCTGACAAAGACACCAAGAAGTTGTCGGTTGCCTTGCTCTTGGTGAGCCGGTGCTTAAAAATGCCATGAATGATGCGCCAGATTGGCTGACAATCTAGGTTCTTAATCGTCAGAATACGGCAAAGCTCAGCTTCAACCGCCGGGTTAATTGGCAGATTCTGTAACTGCGGCAGGGTCATCAGAATCTCAAAATTTACGGCGGGATTCGATTTCAGTTGTGCCGAAAACGACAGGCTCGTTAGAAAAGCCGCATCGAGTTTGCGTTGCGCTAAGAGTAAACGAAACTTGCGATACAACAGCTCGTCGTGATTCGGGAACTCCGCGAGCAACTCATCAAGCATTCGCTCGGCGGTGGGCAATTGGCCTTCGGCGACAACCTTATCCAACTGCTGCAAGAATTCCGCAACTGCTTGCCTAGGCATAGGAAACTACTCAGGAATTTGGCGGCCGAAAAGAATATCGCTTTCGTCTCGGATGCGCCATTGGTGGCTGAGCCACGAGGCAGTCCGGGAGTGGCGTTGAAAAAGACCCTTTGATCCAGTCGCCGCTGGGCCACAAAGGCAGTCTCAATTCTGAACCGCAGACGGAATGAGGGAGCCCAATGCGCCAGGCACTGTTAAATAGCAGAGCCCCAGGTCATTTAAAATCTCGTACAAACCCTCCAGCTGCCCTCGAATTTCGGCTATATCCGCCTCCGCTCGTATCCCTTGCACGGCCTCAATGATGTTCTGGACGGACTCGTCGCCATTCATACGCGCCACCAGTTCGGAAATGATCGGTCCGCCCTGGACGCTGACCGTGATGTCATTAATGGTCAAATGCACCACGCCGCCACCGGCGAGATCATCAGCCAGTGCCTGCTGCTTACCCATTAACTCACCATGGAGCACCGGGGCCAAGCCAGCATCGCTCAACTGTGTACCGGAGCTTTCGTTGCGTCCGACATAAAATATGTGGCGCGAAATATCACAGCGCATCAGCTCGGCAATAGCCTGTTGCTCTGTCCGCGTGAGCTGTTCCAAAAGCGCATCCAAGGACTCGTCTTGCGTCAAAAAAAACGGATCGTAGCGCTCTGGACGATAAGGGAATCCCTGCAGCTGCAAACCGGCGGCGGCGGCTAGTGTATGAATGCCGGGTACGTCATAGGCTTGATCTTGGCTGTGCAACAGTAAGTCGTATAGTCCCGCGTCTCCGTTGCCCTGGGCTGACATTTCTTCTTGCCAGTTGGCCATATCTCTGATGAACCAGTTAGTTTTTGGCAGGGAACTCAGTAAGGTCCTGACTCTGGCCACCTTATCCGCACTTGAATCGTCCGCGGGCAAGAATCGACGCAGCAGCGCTTGCATATCATAGACGGGACGACGACCGTATTTGCCATAAAGCATTAGCAGCATAGAACCCTCAGGCTTGAGCACCGCAGCCAAACTTTTTAGTCCGTCCTCCGGCGAGGCCAAATGATGCAGTACGCCAGTGCAGCTTATGTAATCGAAGGGTTCAAGATCCATCCCGCCCAGATCGAGCAACGAGCCCGAGAGCCACTGAATATTGTTTAACCCGCGAACCTCGGCGCGCGCCTGCGCCACGGCCTGTGAAGCTTCGGACAGATCAAGATAAACAACTTCTCCAGGAAACTGTCTGAGTTGCTCGGCCAAAAAAATCGTTGAATCGCCGGTACCACCGCCCGCCACTAAGCAGCGAAAGCCCCTAGTCACGTCAAGCTTTCCACCGAAACAATGATGGCTCAAACGCACGAAACTATCGCCGTATGTACTCAACAGGCGATGCCGCTCATCCTCGGGATTGCGAGGTGGATATGGTAAAGACTCGTACTGAGCGCGAACCCGCGAAGTGACATTAGCATCTGTCATTGGTAAATAACTTCCATCTATTCAGTGGTTACAAATTTCCGCGCGAGGGGCTAGTAGCATAAACTTACCCGTCATCTACATCCAGCGTGTATACAGGGTGATATCAGTAATCGCAAGACGGAATATCCGCAATGCAGCCACGCGTCACAAGACCAGCGAAGCTGGGCATGAACTTGTAATGATCCCGTCCGTGCGCGGCAGGCACACCCAACAAGTGCCGCGACATCTTGGCGAAGCACGACTTTAATACCGGGAACAGTATTTGATTTCAACGAATTCGAAAGTTGGACTCAGTTACCTAGCCATAGCGCCAGATAACTGGCTTGCGCGACTGCGCGGCGAGTCCATCGAAAATACCAAACAGCCCATTGCGATATCTGGCTGGCGAAAAGACTTGCTAACAAGTTGCCATCGCTTTGCCACCCGTGCGCAGCTTGCTCGTTTTAGCGACGCACAAATTCGCGAGCTGGAGCAACTTGGACTCATCATTAGCGATGCGGAAATTCTCACCTATTGTGCGGCACTAGAAAGCGCAGACCATAAACAACGGATTACTGACTTGGGCTTGTTGACTTGCGCGTCACCCAAAATGCTCGCCCGGTCTGTGCGCTCTTGGGAAGCCTGGGCTCACCGACATGAGCGACCCTTACGAATAACGATCGTGGACGACAGCAGTTCTGCTGCCGACAGCAAGGCACAGTCGAGCATGGCTCAGTCTTTGGCCCGCTCTACAGGCATGGACCTGAGATTTGTCAGCACTGAACGTCGCCTGGCCATTGCCGAAGAGGTCGCAAAACAAACAGAACTCGACCCACAACTGACGCGATTCGCTGTCGATGGACGACAGGCACCTAGAAACGGCATTGGTGGCAACCGAAATTTGCTCTTGCTGTTGCTTCAAGGCCGCTGCGTCATGAGCGCAGACGACGATATCCTTGCCGAGTTCACCGCACCACAAGCAGCGGAACTCGACTTGTGGATGACGTCTAGCGATGCGCGAATGGAATTAATCCCCTTCGACTCTCCGGAGCAAACCCAAGCGTCAGTCTCGCTCAGCAAGCATGAAAACATTCTAGACGCCCATGAAAATTTTATCGGCCGGGCGATCTCTAATCTGGTGCGAGAACTAGACGGTCACTGTAGTCTGTTCGACATGTCCGGCGATCTTGCGCAAGCCATTGCCGAGCGCCCAATGGCAGTGGGCGTCACAGCCTCGGGACTGGCTGGAGACTGCGGATCTGACTGTCAAGCGTTTTTCACCCTATTAGGCACCTCGGCTCCAGCGCGAAACTACATATTGAACCACGGTAGCGAACTACATAGCAGTCGCGAGGTTTTACGTAAGGCCCGTTTTCCGATCGTTTCAAATGCCAACAGTTTAATGACCTTCCTTTATGCCCAAGACAACCGCTTAGCGCTACCGCCCTTTTTCCCCGTCGGTCGTGGCGAAGATCAGGCTTGGCAGGCCCTACTTCATCATTGCTTACCAGAAACGCTCATGGCGCATCTACCCATCGCGGCCGCGCACCGGCCAGCGCAACAACGTCGCTACTCTACTAATGACTACCTAGACCCTTGCCAGAGTTTTCCCGCGAATGCATTTCTCGTTTGGATCATTGGAAAATTCGCCGCAAGCAAACCAGAATCAAAAAATTGCACCGCAGTCGGAGAATATCTCAGCGAGCTAGCAAGAGATTCCGACCGCTTTAGCAATAACCTTCAAGCTGCCTGGCTAGACTATATTAACCATCATTCGCAGCTTCTTCGGCAATCACCCGGCATGGCGAAGGATTCCCCGTCTTGGTGGCGGCAACGCTTGATTGATATTCGCGATATTCTTGATGAAAAACGTAAGCACATCGAGTATGTGCCGTTACAGTACGTTGCGTTATCTGGCACTCCCGCTATAAGTGCGTTTAGAAGCGACATCGGGCGATATGCAGAACTATTAAAAATTTGGCCCGCGATGCGAGCGGCTGCAAGCGGTCTATCGGAAAGACTGATTGAAGATGTCACTTGGCTACGTCCCTGAGCCTTCTGCGCTGTCGAAATAACGCCAGTGCCATGGCCTGGGCTGGCGTTGTATTGCTACCTAGTATTGAAATCCTAGGGCTTAGCCAGCTGTGCTGGGCCGGATATTCGGTCACGTAATACGAACTGCAGTGCGTAGACCGGAAACAAAGCCGCTGTATCAGGCGAATCCGCCGTTAAAGTTAACCACCAATGATCATCTTGCCGAGCGTTATAAGTTACGCTGAAGTCATGAAAAGACAATGGCGCTGAAACACGCACATCATCCCCCATGCCGCCGTCGTCAACATTGTTTTTGCCAAACCTATAGTTGCCGCAGAAACTAACGTTCATAAGCGAGCCTAGAGTCCCTTCCTGACATTCAATTGACTTATAGAACCACTCACCGTCCGAATTTACTCGTAACCCGTCAACTTTAAGCGTAAATCGCGAATAGCCAAGCCGTCCAACGGAAAACGGCGCTAGAATTATTTGTTGTGCCGCTACTGCGCGAGTCTCCATATCAATATCAAAACTAACCTCGCGTTCTGGAATAGCGCGCTGCTTGCCCACTCGACTTTCTATTACTAAAACTTCGAGTAGAAAAGTATCTGCCGCAAATACTTCCGCTGGACGCATCCACAACCCAGCCACGATCACCGCACACAACCAACCGGCAAGCCGCAACCGCAAAAATTCATTCATTTCGCCTGTTTGACTCAATTTTTTCACTTTGCTGCTCTTGTAAATGTTTGGTCAGCCACAACGCCCAGAAATGCTTTAGTTTGCCGGATACGCAATCCAGCACACGGGAGACGGCTTGTCATCAGCTTGGGGCTTGGCCAACAGCATTGTATGTTCTTAGACCGGCTTTACTCGAAAAAATTCGCCATCAGAATAGTTGCCCGATGCCGAATGATATAGAGCTGTCCGCGACTTTTTATAGGTCGTGCTAGTTTGCACATATCCCGACCCAGGCCCGGCACCAAGCTTACATTCGAAGCTGAACCCAGTAGCGAAATCCGCAGGTTTGCCCATCGCTCACAACTATTCTGAAGCGATCAATACCCAGAAAAAGCTTGCCAGACTAACAAGCCACTGCGTACTGAATCATTCAGCGCCCAAGTCCAAAACCTCAAGCAGGGGCGTTAGCTGTGACTCATAATTTCGCCACTGGCCAATTGCGGCTTGATGAATGGGCTTGCGAACCTGCGCTGCACTGGCCGTTTTAACCGAACCGCCTGCTTGATGAAAATCCAAACAAGCGGTCTCAAACGGCAATTCACAATAATCGAGTAATTGCCGGATGCTGTTCTCGGGATCGGTCGCAAGACTCTCATAGCGCAGAGTGAATAACCGCCCAGGGAACAGCGCTTCCCAATTGCTGAGTAAGCGCAGATAGAGCTGATGGTTCCTGCCTATGCGTTCAAGGTCGTAGCCATATTCCTGCGTGGGTATATCGTTTCGAAAAATCGACCAACAAACATCGCGCGGGTCGCGACGACAACTAATCAATTTAGCCCGCGGCAACACAGTACCGATAAACCCGGCAAATAGTATATTGCTGATACTTTTGTCGACGATAAGCGACGCGGTGCCTTTAAGCTGTGCCATTGTGCGCAAATAGTCTTGGACCAGCTGTTTAACTAAGGCAAGATCCGCAAGCATGTAAGCATCTAGCTCGTCAGATGATGATGCACCAATCAGTCTATTAATGAGTGACTGAATGTGCGGCATTTCGCTACCACCCACCGCTGCCGAGTGACTCGCGATAATTTGATGAGCTAATGTTGTACCCGAGCGAGGCATACCCAGCACGAACACCAGCGACGCATCGTCCGCAGCGTAGCTTTCGTATCGAGCCAAGAACTCGGCATCGAAGACAGTCTCGATTGACTTAAACATGCGCTGATCATCCGCCAGCGTAGAAGCGATGCTCCCGCGGGCGATCTGATTGGCTTCCTGAATGTAGCGAAACGCTTGCAAGTACTCACCGAGGTCATCAAAGATCTTACCCAGGGCAAACGCCAAATGCCTGCGATCCTGGGAATTGGCCGCCGTCTTTGCATAGCATTCCTCAATTAAGTTTACTTCCGCGTCGTGCTCAATGTAGCGGTGCACTTGGGTCAGCGAAACCATAACAGACACATTCGTTGGATCCTGAGCCAACATCATCCGGAATGTTTCGCGGGCCTCTTCGATCCTACCCATCGCCTTTAGCAAATGACCAATCTGAAACCACGGCCCGTTATCTTGAGGTCGCAACTTAGCGACGTGGCGCAGTGCCTTTAGCGCTCCGCTGGAATCTCCACTGGCAAGATTTATCTGGGCAAGCAACCACAGCGCATCGAAATCCTCCGCATACAAGGCAAGAATCTCGCCACACAGAATCTTGGCCCGCGCCAAATCGCCAGCTTCCATTGCCTGCCGCGCGCTTCGAAGCCGGTTACTCTTATTCATTGATTACCTCAGCGAGACTCACTCAAGCGCTGGTCCCACCACTCATCATCGACGGGGCATATAGGCGACGATAAATTCGATAGATTCTTCAACCGCATCCTGCTGTCGTTGCAAAGTAATAGTCTTCTATTGATGAAAATAGATTCGCCAAGCCCCGGCCAATGATTGCACCGCCTGGTTGCAGGTCTGGGTTTCGGCCCGCGGACATACGGTCCACCATCGAAATCGTACTATTGCTGGCCTCGTCCAACACGACAATGCTTAGACAAAAAAATTTGATCTACTGCCCTACTGATCTCACTAGCAAGCGACTACGCGCTATCATAGGCTTGGAGGCATTTCGATAGGCATCCCGAAATGAACGAAAAATACACACAAGACCCGCCTTCAACATCACCAGTCGTACTTGCAGGCCGCCAAAAAACGGCTGGCAGATCACACTACTGGCTCAGTGGTTCACCAATTTTCAATGTACAACAATTAGCAAACTTGAAAGCACTTGTCGATGAAGAAAACTCAGAGGCATTGATCGAAGGCGGCCCGGGAACCAAAGCTCGCAGGGACCTACGACGAACCCGCGTCCGCTGGCTGAACCCGAGCGCGCACAAATGGGTTTACCAGATCATTTGGACCGAAGCCAACAAAGCAAATCAGCTCTTTGACTTTGATGTGGTGCCCATGCACGACACGATTCAACTGGCGCGTTATGACGCTGATGAAAGTGGCTTTTTCGACTGGCACGCCGATACCATTCCCAGCGACTTGACCCGCAAGATCAGTATCAGCGTACCATTGAATTCAGACAACGAATTTGAGGGCGGTCAATTCGAGTTCGGTGGGTCGGGACGCAATCCCAGGCAGATCGCCGGTCGGCCTATCATGTTTCCAAGCTGGTTATTACATCGTGTCACGCCCGTCACGCGAGGCCGGCGATACAGCTTGGTTGCATGGATCCGAGGGCCTAATTGGCGCTGACTATATATTCAGCACCACTGGGCGACAGGTAGCGCCTACTATATCCGCCCGTCTCAGCCTAGTGCGCGCTATCACCCGCGAAGGAGCGATACGCTAATATTTCTTGAAACAGAGGCGCCACACCCGGCTCAATCGACAAAATTTCACGTTCGTGCTCTTTCCACTTATCGCGGCGCGGCGCGGTTAGCGTATAACGCGAATTTGGTAGCGGCGTATCGAATGGCCGATCCCAGCGAACGTCTGCGAAGCGACATAAACGCCGAATTTCGGTTTCGGTGTCGTTGGTCAAATCAGTATAGTTAACCAAACACCAATCACTTGCCGGCAAGAGCTGTAAATCGGCCATAACTTGCTCATTGGCAGATTTCCACTGCGCAGCCGCAACTTCTTCAAGCGCTTTACCCTTTAGCGTCTGCCAGCCAGGCGTGAGCAACAGAGACCATTTCAATAAATGCCAGTCCGGCAGGCCAGGGTATGTCACGAAGCCGCCGGACTTCCAGGCAGCCATGATTGAACTTACGTTCTCTTTGGGCTCACGCACCAAATAAATAAACTTAGCGTCTGGGAAAATCGCTTTCAGAAAGGGAATACGCAACGCGTTCTTAGGTGTCTTTTCCAGAAATCGGACGCTTTGCAAATCACCAGGACTCTCGCCATCACGGTCGCGCAGCTCATTGATGAAATTTCCTCGCAACATCTGCGCCACCGACTCAGTAGCATCGAGTGCCTCAAGACGATTTGAATGCCAACCGCGGTTCTCTGGCCGGAGGGCCGGAATGCTTTCTATGAGCTTGTGACTTTCACCCCCCACGGTGAAGAAATCCGGCGACTTAGCCAAAGTTTCGAACAAAAATGTGCTCCCCGAACGCGGCGCTGCCACGATGAATACGGGCTTCACAAATCGATCTTGCGGAGACGCTGCCCCCGCACCCAAAGCCTGGCTGGCAGGCGATGAGAAGCCACCCGAAACTGCCTGTGAGCCCAGCGGTATGCTCCCCCCCTGACTTGACCCACCGACCGATGTGTATCCGGCTGCAAGTAGATCGAAGTTCAATGCAGGACGCACGACGGCGGCCCTAATCAGATCAACGGCATCCTGGGTATTTTGTAACATGAACTTGCCGGCATAAGTCTCCAGCGCCTCGTTGAAGCCTAGCAGGCGAGTCACATAAGTCTGCTCGCCGGCCCTTGATGTTCCGAAACGCGTCCAAAGCGCATACCAGTCTTGAAGAAATGCTTCGATGATGTCCAATAGCGGAGCCAAATCCGCTTTACCGATAAGCTCCATTAGTATGGGCTGAAGAAGGTCTTTCTGTTCCCAAGGTGTCATCACAACAGGTACGTTAATATTTTCTGTAACAACTGCTGCTGACTGCTCAGGATTAAAGGGGATTAGCTGCGGGGTAACGGGAGCAGAGTTCTCATCGAACCGCCGGTAGCCGCGATTCACCATATCCCAGAACGAATGTGAGCCCACGGTATCAATGACTAAATGAATACGTAGATCATCGCGGGGATTCACGACCTTATGCATTTTCCAGGTATCAAAAATCCAGCAATCACCGACCCGCATGTTGATTACCTTATCTGCACAATGAAACTCGACGTCGTCGTTGGTCAGAATTGGCACATGAATCCGCACGCGCTGATGCCAGTAATAATTGGAATCCATATGCAGCGTCGCTTCACAATTGCCCTGTAGCCGCATTAGGCGACTACGTGCAATTGGGCTCCTGAAGAAACTCATGACCTGGCGCACGTAGGGCAGCAGCTCTAGTGGCGGCGTAGTCAACATCTGACCACGTAGATCCTGATTACGATGATCCCCCTGAGTAGCTACAAGAATAAGGGCGGAATTTCCCTTAAAACCCGATGGATGTGGCACCCAACTCGATTCGTCGATTGCGAGCACCTCTTCCGCCAGACGCGCGGCATCGAATCTAAAGGGCAGTTGAATAAATTCTGTGTCCAACCTCATGAGCCTTCCTTATTCTATGTATCGGTCAGTATCCACTTGATCCCTCATTTTACTATTTTACATAGGTTTACGGACGGGTTACGACGCGAATTAACTTATTCACGGTTGAGTCGCAAACCCTCGCCATAGGCCTTTGGCGCCATAAGTGTTATTCGCTTAACGACCGTCGCAATCATGCCCGCTTCTAGGCAATCATATCCTTACTATGTCGTCCTGTGATGTGAGAGATTCTTGAACCACGTAGAATAGCGAACATAGCTGTCGGCCTTAATCGAGTGTCGCGACATTCGGCGCCCAGTGGCTAAAGTCTGTGAAAACGAATTCAGGAGACCAAAGCGTCTTGACCGCAGGTACCCAAATTGAAACTACACTACTAGCGAAGGCTGAATCTTTGTCGAAGCGCGGCCGTCTCAAGCAGGCAGCACAAACTTTTCAGCAACTGCTAGACCGGAACCCTAAGCATGTCGATGCGCTAACTGGCCTCGGCGCAATTGCGCTCAAAAACGGCAAACGAGACCATGCATACAAATTTTTATCGCGGGCCTTAAGCCTTGCGCCAACTTCAAGTACGGTGCACCTATCAATCGGTGACTTTTACTCCGCAATTCAGGATCGAGAAAGCGCCGCACAACATTACCAGCAAGCAGTACAACTCGATCCGACCGATTCCACCGCCCGCCTGCGAATGCAGGCGGCACGAAACTTAGTCGGCGCCGCACAAGATCCTGATTACGGGCGCGGTACTGAGACACCGTGGCAAGCTGATGATTGGATCTGGGAAGAACGAAGCCATCAAGCATGCTTGTTCGTCTTATTCGCCGGTTTGGGCATCGACTTCAGTCCGCCCACATTTATTTTTCATAACTTCTTAAAGGCCTATCCCAAAATTGACAAGCTTTTTGTTCGGGACCTTGGTAAGCGTTGGTACCTTAATGGGCTCGGTAGTCTTGCTAGCAATGTCGACGAAACGGCTGAGCTCATCAGGAAAAAATCTGCAAGTTATGAACGGACGGTTTTTGTGGGTAGTTCCGCGGGAGGAATGGCGGCTATTTTGTACGGCGAGCTAACCGGAGCCGACAAAATACTTGCTTTCGCGCCGCAAACGGTCCTGACACAGGCTAAAGAAAAAGAAATCGGCGACCACCGCTGGCCCCGCCTGATGGAACAATTGCGCACCAGCACTAGCTCACCGAGGTTCCTTGATTTGCAGTGTATGGACCCCTACACGAGTACGATCGATATTCATTACGCTGCGAGCTGCAAGGTCGACCAAAAACATGCCGAGCGTGTCACTGGCAATCGAGTAGCTCATATCCCCCACGAAAATGCACAAGGCCACATGATTGCGTTGCACCTGAGAGACAATGGTAGCTTGAGAAACATTATCGAAGCGGAATTCACTTAGCTGTAAGACAAGCAGGTAGCGCACTTACGCTAGCTCAGCTAGTCCTTAAAAGATAAATTCACCGAATCTTGCGGCGGCCAGCTTCTTGCTGACCGGCAAAACTATATACTTCAACAAGCTTGCTTAGTTCTTTAAAATTGTACGGCCAAATCGCACTTATAGAATATTTTTCTTGCCTATCATTCGAATAGCCACTCGCAAACCACCACACCTCTATGTCAAGTCAAAATCGATTCTTCACAAAACATCCTGTATATAGAATGCCATGAGTAGCTACGTACTTGGAACGCACACCTCACACGATGGGTCAGCCTGCCTGCTTAAAGACGGCAAAGTGCTTGTGGCCATCGAAAAGGAGCGGATCACCCGAGAAAAACATGCCGGCGGCCCCGACGATAGCGCTGCAGTCAATTATTGCCTTGAAGCGGCGGGCATTGGCATAGAAGACGTCGAACTGGTTGTTCAGAACGACAATTTTCATAATTTCGAAAACCCGCTCGTTCCCGATCGATTATCCAATGCTCGCCGTATTGAGACCATTTCGCATCATCTCGCGCACGCCTATAGTGCGATCGGAACTTCCCCCTTTCAAGAATCCAATATTTTGGTCATCGATGGCTGCGGCAGCCCATACACTCGCTGCGGCGATCTTGGAGCCAGCGCCACTATCCCGAATTTGCCGCCTGAAGACTATGGCCACTTGGTGTGTGAGAAAGACAGCTTCTACCACTATCGCGGGGGTGAGCTTGCTACCTTGTATAAGGATTTTTCCGTACTCCAAGATTTCGGTCAGCCACGGATAGCCCCGCAAACGACCATGCATTCGATCGGAGGTGGGTACCTTGGCGTCAGCACCTACGTATTCCGCGGTCTAGATGACCCTGGAAAGTTGATGGGCCTAGCACCTTATGGTCGCGACGGCGTAATTACGGATCAACTTTTCGAATTACGAGATGGTCGAGTATTTGTCAATTATGAGTGGATGAAAAAATTTGACCGGCCCGCTCGTAGCTATGAGGAATTTAAGCAGGACTTCCAATACTACGCCGATATCGCCTACTGGGCGCAACGCGAGATAGAACGCGCCCTCATCTATATTATTCGACATCGCTACGAACTTAAGCCCTGCCCTAATCTCAGCTACGCCGGTGGTGTTGCCCTCAATGCCGTTGCCAACCGACGCATACTAACCGACACACAGTATGAGAATGTATATTTTCAACCGGCCGCTGCTGACAATGGCCTGGCGGTCGGTTGCGCTTACTACGGCTGGTTAGCCTTACTCGGCCGTGAACGAGTGGAACATTCTGGGAATCCCTATTTCGGCAAAGCTTACGGTCGTGAAAGAATTCTCGAAGACCTGAATAGACACAAGGAATCGATTAGCTACGCAGAGCATGAAGATGTGGTTGATGTTGCGGCCGCAGCGCTATCTGCCGGCAAAGTCGTGGCGTGGTTCCAGGGCGGCAGTGAATTCGGGCCACGCGCGCTGGGGCATCGGAGCATTTTAGCGCTGCCGAATCGCGCTGAAGTGCGCGATTTCATCAATGCAAAAATTAAATTCCGGGAAGATTTTCGGCCTTTCGCGCCGTCAGTGCCATTTGAAGACGCACCAAAATACTTTACGCAAGACTATCCAAGCCCTTACATGATCCTGGTAGCCAATACCAAACCAGAATGGCGCGACAAAATACCTGCCGTGGTCCATGCCGATTACAGTGCCCGCGTGCAAACCGTACATCCGGCCCTTAGCCCTCGTTACTATGATCTGCATCGGCGCGTTGAAAAATTTTCTGGCGAGTCTGTATTGCTTAATACCAGCCTAAATCGACGGGGAATGCCCATTGTTGAGACTCCAGAGGAGGCAATTACGCTATTTCTTGAAACAGCACTGGACTTGCTGATCATTGGTAACTTCTTAGTTAAAAAGAATCAAGAAAAAGCGATAAAATCAGAAATGGATGAGACCACTATGGTGAACCTCATCATGCAACGGCTACATGATCCCGCGGCGGCTATTTTTAGTCACTCGGTGGCAATTCAATTGACCGAACTCGAAGAAGAGTTATGTATTGATTTTAGAAACCAGTCGCTAAGTGCCGAGGCGATACCGAACCCAGACTTCACCCTGCGCTGCCCGGCCAAGCTATTCGCCCGCCTCGCTGGCGGTGAAATCGCGCTCGATGATGCGATAACCCAAGGACTGATAGAAACCCCCGGACTAAAAAAACAAGAATATGATCGCTTCGTCTCTAGCATGAAAGTATTGCTACATCGCTAAGAATCCAGTTGCCTACCTTGAACGCAGCCCCTAGAAAACGGCCGGCCTATTGGCGGCAAGAACGCGATGAAATACTTAATCGGCTTAGAGACGCCGTCAATGCCGAGTTCGGCTATCTGTCGGGATGGCCTAGAATTAATTTAGGGCCCTGCGGGCCATTCGCAAAACAATTTAGGCAGCGCTGGAACGAGCAACTGAGACGACCGGCAAAAATTGCATTCATCATGAAGGCAGATGACAGCGAGTGTTTGCACGTACTGGTTAAACTACCGAATGGCGACTTCTTTGATGGTGGCTTTGGCGTAATAGATGAAAAGGATATCAATCGTAACTATTCCGATGAAGCGATAAAAATTCGGGTCATGGAAGGCTATGATGAGCAACGCCTTGAAATGATGTCTTACGGCTTTAACAGACCCTACCCTAACTGCTCTAACTATTCCGCCACGCTAGTTGATGAATTGATCGTAAAAGCGATCAGACAGCTTTATGAGCTAAGGCAAAGCTATACGAATTTGCCGGCTAAGCCAAACTAGCAACGCGTGTACCGATTGTCATAGTTTCCGGACTTATTCATATGTATCGCGAAAGTCAAATCAGGCAATAATTCCACAATTGCGAACGCCGCAAAAATGCAAGACGCAGTTCAAGCAAGCAAAATGGTGCTTTGTCAGATTAAAATAGGCCGCTGCTTTTCTGAATTTCCGCTAAACTTAGGCATGTTCGCTATTCAAGCTCGCCATATTTAGGGAAGAGTTGTTGAACGAGCACAATGACCCACTCTTTGAACTAATCGAGCCGCAGCGGCTGACGGCTATTGTGGATATTGGCGCAAACCCCATTGATGGCGAGCCCCCTTACAAAGAAATGCTCGACAATGAACTTTGCACCGTATTGGGGTTTGAACCGCAGGCATCTGCGCTAGAAAGACTGAATCGGGAAAAGGGGCAACACGAAGAGTATTTACCTTTTGCCATCGGCAATGGCGAGCAGCGGACGCTGCATATTTGCAAAGCGTCTGGGATGTCTAGCCTACTGCGCCCAGACGTCGAAACGCTTGCCTTGTTCAACGAATTCGCAGAACTCGGGACAGTACTGGCAACCCAAGCACTTGAAACCCATAGATTAGATGATATCACTGAGATCGAGACAATAGATCTCTTGAAAATCGATGCGCAGGGATCGGAGTTGCCGGTATTTGAATATGGCCGTAAAAAACTCGCTGAAGCCGTTGCAATTCAAACGGAAATTTCTTTCGTACCGCTTTACGAACAACAACCCACGCTAGGCGAAATCGACCTCGAATTGCGATCACAGGGATTTATTCCCCATGCGTTTGCCGGCGTAAAAAGGTGGCCTATTTCACCCATGGTGATTAACAAAAATCCACGCCACCCATTAAGGCAACTGCTTGAAGCGGACCTGGTCTATGTTCGAGATTTTCGTCAGCCGGATACCTTCAGCGACGAACAACTCAAACACCTGGGGCTAATAGCTCACCATTGCTATAGATCCTTCGATTTAGCAATGCGCTGCCTGGTAATTCTGGAGCAACGCGGCACAGTCAAACCAAATAGTCAACAAAACTATTTTTCGCTACTTAACCAGTATAATTTGACCGACAAAAATCGGTAGTAACTCGCAACACTAATCTTACTGGCAGCAACCAAAACCAAGATCCGGCGGATCGGCTGACTACAATAACAAGCCCAGCGCTACGACAAGGTCGAGCTGATCTTATCCCGCACTCTGAGCGTTACGACCAGAAGATGCAAACCCCAAATTTACCCCACTCAAACGCGCGGAGAAGAGCTCTGGTCACGTGAGATTAAAGAAGCTCCCGTGACTAGGGAATTTATTACAAGCACACTCACTACTCTTCAGGACTGATTTATCAGTCTTCTGCTTTAGCATGCAACAATCCAGTTTCTGCATTGGCAGCAGCTGGTCGGCGCATCAGCCAGCCATAGAGGCTAAATCGGGACGCTTCAGCCTGCGGAGACACGGCACGCACATAGTGCCTGCGAGGCACCCTGAATAAAGCCAGACAGTTGAAGTTTGGCTCACCGCGGCGGATGTCGCGGCCCCAGTTATCACAAAACACCAACTCGCCGCCTGACGCTGAGCTCCAATGCCTGGTTAAACCTAAGACATGCGCTACGAGTTTTGGGCTGCCGTCGCCAACTGCGGTGTCTGTATGCGCAGCGAGAAAATGACCCGCCCGATACCGGCTCGCATCGGCACTGATCCAAACATCGGTGTCTATGCCGGTGATCCGCTGCATTAACCCGACATATTCACTGGAGTTGATACCCTCAAAATAAGTTATCAATTCATCAGGACAATCACCACTGCGTATTTTCTCAAGAATTAGATAACGTTCATAAACGCCGAGCGCGCCGCGGGGCTGCATGTAGTTTGCTGGAGGGTCGGGAACCACCGAGCAACGCTCGGCAGACGACATCTTTTTTATCTCGGCGTTGCTGTAGTCCGAGGAGCTCCCAATAACATGTACAGACCATTCCTCAATGGCCGACAGCGCTGCCGCTAAGGTATTTGCGACATCGTCGCGCAGGAATTCTTTGATAAATACATAGCCATTTTTACGATAAGATTCAATGAGTTCCGCCTCATCAATCTCAGGATTCACGAACATTCTTGCACCCAATTTGCCTTAGGCAGGCACGCCGCCCATAGGCCGCTCAATTTCATGAATTTTCTGCCGGTACCGCCCACGTCTGTCATCAAGAACCTATCAGCTATGATCGATTTGCGCTGCTTACACTCGGGTATTTTAACATTCAGCAGTAGTGCGCGATTCTCCAGGCCTAAGGGACAACTGATATTGGCGAAGCAAATACCCTCCAGCAACAGAAATCTCCGGCTACTAGCACGGCTGGCGCCCCTATTCGCCCAAATTAAGCCCAGGAGGGCTATCGATACTTATACCGCTACACCAGATTGATAGTGCCATGCCCTGCTCTTTTGGAGCCTCGTTGTTTTTGTTTTGATAAGAACTCATGCGCTATGCCAACACGCCGCAGCGTCGAGGAACTAGTTGCTCAAGTGTTTCAATCAAGGTATTCCAAATGCAGGGCCTAATCTATAAGAAAAAATGATTCATTGACCACGTCCGACTCTCCCATTCTCATATATAGTCGAGTCATGCCACTATCCGAACTAAGCAACCACGACAAACTCTCCGCGTTGGCCTGGATGCTAGGTGGCGTCCTAATTGCATCCTGGCTTTATGGAAGCTGGCATGCGCTTGACAGCCACAGCGCACCTAAAGCCCTGCTTGGCTTGCTCATACCGCCCTATGGCCTATACCTAGCAAGCGAAGCAAAATTCGGGCATCCGCCACCGGAGCGCATTGACTTAGCCACCCCAACGGGCCAAATCAAGGCCATCGCGGTCTGGAACAACCAATGTCTGCGCAAGCAAGAACGGCGTCAGCGCTATGGCCTAAGCACAAATCAATATCGAGAATTTTGTCGGTGCGCGGCTAACTCAAGCATGCAGATATACCTGCGCACTAACGCCAAAGGTATCAGCCCCCAATCACCGCAGTTCAAAAAACAAACAATCCGCGGAATAAGAAGCTGTCTGTCTACAGCCCAGTACCTGCCCGATTGATAACGAACTGAGCAAACAGTGCCGGCGACTGGCGCCAGACCACCCGTTAACAATTGAACCCTGGAAGACCAGGATCGAGTATTTGCGGGCCGGGTAATCTATACGCGCTTTCGTGACGATCTAGCACTCTATAAGTGGCTGCTCTCTTAGCTGCTAGCCAATTTTCACATATACTACCTATCCGCCCGCGCGTATTTCGCCTGCCTTGCGATGACCTTGAGTGGGCTGGCTAAGCAGGCGGATATCCGGCCATCATTCCTGTTCGTGCGAAAATGAAGAGTATTGCAGTTTGCCTATAAAAGCTTTCGGGGCTCCAAGGCGTCTAAAGCCAAGGCCAACAAAAAAGGCGGCACGGGTAAGCGCGCTTTACCCCGGCCGCCCTAGTCTAGATGCGCAAGACGCGCCTAACCGGCCTGATCTAACCGCTTACGTTCAGCTCTGTCCTTGATTAGCGGAATGGACTCCAGCACCCAATTGCTAGTGGTGCGCCGTGACGGCGACGGAATGGCGTAGGCCCTGTCCTTACCATGCCGGGCGTTGAACTGATCAATGTCGATACGCCAACCTTTGTCATCAAACTTCTCAAGCCACTTCCGATAGGCGGCGACCGCGTTGTCAGACGGTGTCAAAACTTCTTTCGTCAAACTGAGCGGCGTGCGCACAGGATTCATGGTGGCCATGATCTGGATGTCCTGACCGGCAATCACCTTGTTCCGCGCATGGATTGGACCATTGTGCTTTGGATCCAGCAAGAAATTCCGCATATTTAGGAAGAAAATTTTCGTGTTGTTGTCATCTACCGGTGCTTCGAAAAAATACTGCCGAAACATCTTACCTTCAGAAATATTGATATACGTCGGCATGATATTCGGGCCATAGGTGCCACCACCCACATAGGCCTGGCTTTCTTCAGTCCGCGTATCACCCCAGGGGGTGTCGGAATCGGGTGCCGTAGCATCACCCTTTTGCGGTAGTGGCGGCGTATCGAACAGGTGCATGAACCAAAAACCCCAACCCTGGCGATGATCTTCGGTTTCATAGTCACGTACGCGGTAATTCTCACGGTCGATGGCCGAGTGACCATGCGTCGGGTGCACGAATTCGTTATGTGCCGGATCAATGCCGTTCTCGATGGAACGTTCGTAGTAGTAAGGGACCTCTAGTACCAATACTTCGTTGGCGACCCAGCCCTCCTGGCCATACTCTTCAACGTTCAACAACGGCACTCGCGTTTCTTCCGGTTCATCACCGAGGAAGGCAAATACGATGCCATACTTTTCCTCAACCGGGTAAGAATCAACCTTGGCCCGCGCCGGCGTCTTGGTCCCATAACCAACCGAAGGAATATTCACGCACTCGCCATCTCGGTTGAACTCCCAACCGTGATACGGGCAAACGATACAACCGTTGATGACCCGCTGCGTGTTGCCTTGAGACCAAGCGCCACCAAGGGACGCACCACGGTGGGTACAGGTATCACTCAAAACAACGGCATCACCATTTTCATCTCGAAATGCGACGAGATCTACGCCCAGCACTCGGACTTTTTCTGGCTGATCGTAACCCAGGTCTTCGCTGCGCACGATCGGGTACCAAAAATTGATATACATAGCACTCCCTTTTTCTTGTAGCGGCTACCGGCAATCTTAGGGAAAGCCATAGGCTTCACCGATTTCGAGTACCGAAATACCTGTTGTATGGGTGTGCAAAACAGCAGGCCGCCCCAGTGCTAGCCACGCTAGACGCCACCCAATTGTAGCGGCATCCTAGTTGCCGGCTGTCGGTGGCCCAAGTCGTACTTCTACCTATTTATTCTTCGCGAATACAAGTAGTACTCGACAGCGATGACTCTCGCCGCGCGGAAAAACTCGATGATCTTGCAGGTCATGACCGAGCGATGCGCCCGTCGACAATCCTGCGGAAACTTTTTTCGCAACCTTTGCTAACGAGCTATCCTGAGTGTTGTTGCTCAGGGGCTGCGCCCAACATTCAAGCGCCTAGGGCTATGACGCCAAGATACAAACTCTCATCCTGCAGTTCGAAGAGCTTGGAGGCACTGCCCAACGAACTCGACACAAGCAACTCGTACTGACCGCTATTAGGCTCAAGCCCGTCAATCTTGAATTCGCCGAAGGTATCCGTGGTCGCGCGCCCGACTTCATTACCGCCGAGCTTCAAAACCACTTCCACATCCGCACCACATTCTTCAACACCGTCGACCTGCTCAACCACCGTACCACCGATGAAACAATGCGTCATCAAATGCAGATTCTTATAGTAGATACGAGGATTCGTACCCAACTCCGGCTGCAAAACCTGCAAGCCTTCCTCTGCCTTGATCCGCTGCATCTGTTGATCATCAACCTTCAACGAACGAAACACATCCGTCGGACAAGTTTGTTCCGCACGAGTTTGCGTCCAACCCTCATCCAGCAAATGCGCATCGAAAATCCACGCCTGTGGTAGCTGAAGTTCCTCATTCCAAGACACCGCACCATATGGACAGGCATCGACGATGTCCTTCTGACCTTTGGCCCGCACCGGATCAATGATAACGATCCCGTCTTCGCGTTTTTTCACGGCGCCGTTCTTAGCCGCCTTGATGCAGGGCGCATCGTCACAGTGATTGCACATGACCGGCATAAAGTGCGCATCCACAATGGGATAGCTACCGCGCTCCTTGCGCTCAATCTCAATCCAGTTATGTCCTTGCGGCGGCTGGGGCGCGGAATATCCGGGAAAGTCATTACCGATATACTCATCCTTCGCCGCTAAGAAACAAACACGGCAGTTATCACAGCGCTCAACGTCGACAATGAGATTCCACTTGTTAGCCATTACGCTGCCTCCACGGGTTTCCAAGTATCAACGCCGGTCCACTTCTCAAACTGAATCAACGTAGAGTTCGGCTTGATTCCATGGGATTTCTGGGTAATCGACTTGCTGGGATTGAGTAAATTAACGCAACCCCCCAAGTCCGTGGACATACCCGGCTCACCCGCGGGCCGGTATTCAGCCGATGCGGTAGAGGCACTCACCACGCCGGGCCGCAAGCGATCGGTGACTTGTGCCGCGCAAACAATGGAACCGCGATTATTCCAGAGGCGAATGAGGTCATCGTCTTTAACACCACGCGCCTCGGCATCCTGCTGATTGACCCGCGCAACCAGGTAATAATGACCGTCTACTTTCACACGGTGTTCGCGAATATCGCGCAGCGAACTGCCCTCGTCGTCGCCCATCACATGGAACGGATACCGCGAATGCGGCGACAGTAACTGCAAGGGATAATCCGCCAGCTCCGCGTCTTTTTCCGAATCCTCATAGACCGGCATATATTTGTTGACCGGCGGCCGCTCCGAATCGTCGAACCGCCCTAAGGTTTCGGGCACAAATTCATATTTACCCGATGGCGTTTGCAAGCCCTCGCCAAAATCGGCCACGTAGTCAGACGGCAAGGGATAAGGCTCGGGAACATCCTTCTTTCGGCCTTCATAGAACCAGTTATAAGCAGTGGGCGCTCGCGAACCCTCCGGCTCCGGTGGCACGACAAAGTAACCCTTCTTTAGGAACTGACGCCAAGATATGTGTTTCGACACGTCCGACGAGTCGAATACGCGCTTACACCAATCGAGTTCGGTGTTACCCCCTTCGGAATACACCGCGCCCATATCAAGCTTTTCCGCGATGGCCAAGAAAATGTCGTAATCGGATTTTGACTCGCCCAGGGGCTCGATGGCCTTGTGCTGCATGTTGATGACGCGGTGATTACACATGGAATACATATGATGCACATATCCCGCACCCACGTTGAGTTCTTCACTGATGTCCCAACGCTCAAAAACGGAACAGGCAGGCAAAATCAAATCAGAAAATCTAGTTTCACCCTCATTCCATACCGACTGATTCACCACAAACTTTAGGTTTTCGTGTTGGTACATCTTCACCCAGCGATTCGCATTCACCATGGTGCCGAAAGATGCACTGCCGTACTTGTAGATCATTTCCACCGGCACATGTCCTGGCGACGGATAACCGAAGGGGAAAAACTGACCTTGCACCGAGTCCACGGCCGTCAACCAGCCCATGGCTTTGCCGTGCATAATCGCCTCGGGCAAATACATACGCGGTATTGCCTGCTTCACCGAGCTCATGGTTACGATGTGTGGCATGCGCTGGTAGTTATTCGCGGCATTGGCACTGTAGACCAAGTCACCGGACATACTGCCTTCCGCATAACCCGGGAAATAGAAATTGAAATCTAGCGGCGTACCAAATTGCAGATTGCCGAAGTTGGAACCCGGTTTACCTAAGCCTTGCATGGCACCCAGAATGGTCATCATGCGCGCCCATTGCACGCCCATGGGCCCGCGACAAGCGCCGCCCACACCGCTACCCCAGCCGCCGGCGCCCAGATAAGTCTTCTTCTTGCCCCATTCCCGGGCCAGGGCGCGCACTTCGCGAGCCGGTATACCTGTTTCTGATTCTTGCCATTCAGGCGTCTTGGGCACACCGTCGGTCTCGCCCAACACGTAGGCTTTCCATTCATCAAAGCCCGTGGTGCGCTGCTCTACAAATGCCTTGTCATAGAGATCCTCGGTAATCCAGACATGGCAAAGGGCCTGGGCAAACGCCGGATCGGTACCCGGCTTGGGCGCAATCCACTTGCCCCCCAAATGTGCCGCCGTGTGATTCATGTACGGATCGATGTGCACCATTTTGATGCCCAACTCTTTAGCCCAGGCGCGCCGCCGGGTGCCGTCAAATCCGTACGTGGCATCGGGATCGCTGGACCAAAAGACGATCATTTCTGCTTCTTTGAGGCAGTCTTCAACAGTGCCATAGGGCTCCGCGGCACCCAGCCGCATGCTGTTACCCCAGTGGTGCATCGCGCCCCAAAACCAACCTTCCCAACTGTCGGGATTGTGCACGAGCTTGGTAACGCCAATCAGATTCCAGAAACGGTTAAAGGCGCTAAGATAATGACCCAGGTTACCCCACTGATGATGGGACCCATTGGCGACGGCGATGGCGCCGGGACCCACTGCTTTACAGCGCTTAATTTCTTTTGAGACTATGTCCAGCGCTTCTTCCCAACTGATGCGAACGAATTCTGACTTCCCGCGATTGTGAATATTGCGTTCGCCGTCGGGATCAAAATCCACTCGTTTCATGGGATATAAGAGTCGCTCTTTCGAATACACCATGGATTTCTGGCAGATGCCATGGGCGGGCAAAGAGGTCTTGCGCGGGGGCGTCAAGGTTTTGCCGCGCGCCTTGATGGACCAGGGCTGCGCATCGTCGTCGTCAAACTCGATGGGCGTGGTTCTAATAATTTTGCCGTCTTTCACATAGACAAAAATCGGCCCGCCATTGGTGCCGTTGGTATAACGCGTGACACCGTTACCCATATCGGTGCCGCTTTTCCAGGTCATGGTTTCCATGCGAGCAAGGGTGGACATGAACCAAACGGCCAAGTCGTCAGGTCCATCCATGCCAATCTTGAAGTTCTTTGCCGCATCGATACGAACCAACTGCTCGAACGGTGGAGTCATGAACTCTTCGGCAATCGCTTTGTTCTTGAACCAGATCGTAATATCGGGATTAGGATGCAGGCCGCCCTTGGAACTGATATCGCCATTGTCGAGCTGAATCCACCGCCCCAAGGGTTGGTCCTTCAGCTTGAATTGGGCAATGACATTCCGCTCTTTAAGCAGTGCTGCAAACTCTGGGTAGACGCGAGCCGTTACTCGCATTGCTTGCGGGATACCCCAAAGTATCATCGAAATATTCATCTGACTCTCCTGCTCTGCGCGCCGCTAATTCTGCGCCCGCGGCCGGTGACTGGTAACCGGCGTTTCGCCGGCGACTCGTAACCTTGCCCGGGTGAATAAACCCAGCCCGGTCGATGCCGCCTCCGCCACTCTCTACAGGCCCCAAAGTGTTCGTATTCTTGCCGACTGGCCCGAGCTATACACTATAACTTCCCATGATTGCCCGTGGTGACAAATGTCAGTAGCGGCGGACACAAGGTCATTGACCGCACACGGCGCGGGCCGCCGGGTCGGCAGGGGCGCGAATGAGTTGGCGCCATCCGAGAAGCACGGTGTGGCGGCGCGATTCGCAAACCGTCAGCCCGAAGCGACTGGTACAAGCCAGGCAAAGGGCATACCGAATCCACCGGCTAGCCGGGCATCAAGCTAAATTGCTTGAAATATCTCCTGCAGCGCGTCGCTGCCGGGATTGCGAACCAGCGCGGACTTGCAGCGACCCCGTCCCGGCAGATCAAGTTCCATCGCTTCTGAAAAAACCGCTGCCCCCACTGCATCGCAAGCATTCATCGCGGCATCCAGATCGGGCACTTCGAAGCACTGCACCAGATAGCCAATGTTAGGTGGCTGCGCATCGGGCACCAGATTCGGCACTGCGTAGTTCATCGGTGCCGCCAGCGCGATTTTTCCGTACTCGTGATTACCCTGCACCAGCACGCTATGGGTCCGAGAATCCTCGGGTAAATTGAGGGCCCGATTGGTTTCCGCACCCTCTAGTACAGACTCTACAAACAGTTTCATACCCAAGGGCCCGTAGTAGAACGCCAGCGCCTTGTCCATGTCGAGGACACTGTGGGCCGTGGTCACCACGGCGGTGAAGCCCGTTGCGGTGCGACCGTATTCAGCGACAAATTCGTGAATATGCCCAACCATAGTTTGCGGGTCCTTGGTCAGCAACTCCACCAAATTTATTACCACACCATCCGGCCCATCAAAAGCGACCTCCATGGTCTCACCCACGGCGGCTCCGAAATTGTTATAGGCAGGCTCGCTCCAAAATTGAAAGCCTTGCGCACTCAGTTGCTCATAATCCTTGGCGATGTCACGGGTATACAAATTCAAATTAAATAAACCCGTGGCCCGGCGTACGCCCGCCGCGCGCACCAATTTACGCCCTGGTACATCGAACTCGATCAACTGAATTCGACCGACGGCATCAGGACCATGGGCCAGAAAAGCGCAGCTCGCTTTAGCCCCACTGGGTAGATGCCAATAGCGCTCAAAGTCCGCCCCCGCCCATTTGCCAGACTCGATCACCTCCAAGCCCAAGGTATCGGCATAGAAGCGAAGTGAAGTATCGAGGTTTTCGACACTGATCACCACGACACTCACGGGTGCTGAGACCTTATTGTCATTGTTATTCATAAGCACTTCCTAAATCGCTGGCTGATTATCCCGCTTTAGTCGGATTCTATATAAATAATCGGCACGAAGTACGCGAACGGGCTAATGCGACGAATTCATCGTCAGCCACACGGAATCCAAGCTGCGCCCTTTTGCCGCGCTCAATGTGTTGACTGATCAGCCCATCAAGAACTCAGGCCGAATACGGGTATTTTCTCTTATCACGCCGAGTGCTCTTTAAGCTGCCGCTCCATGATAAGCACCTCGAGTCCATGATTATTCACACGGTCTGTGGGTTTCCAACCCAGATCGGTATAGAGCCCGCCATCGAGTTGCTCGGTCTGTAGATGTAGCCTGCTGATCCCATAATGTGGTGCGAGCAGGGCAAGGTCCTCCACAATGCGTGAACCAATGCCTTGTCCTCGATGGGCCTTGGCGACGTACACGCCGCCAATCCAATACTCCTTCGCTGGAAAAATGTCTTCCATTTCATGGAACTTTAGTTGCGCCGCGCCAACCACTTCATGATCAAGTGTGGCGACTCGGATCAACGGCAGCCGCCCACGATTCAGCGACGACTGTAAACGCACCGCTGACCGGCTTATGGTTTCATCGGCGATGAGATGACCCCATTGATCAAAGTACCATTTCGCAATAATGGGCAGCGCCGCTACTCGATCGGCCAGAAAATGAAACTCAATTGTCATCGCATGAAAACATCGGAAACATCAGTAGCGATCCTTGGAGAACTCTATACACTAAAAAATAGCCTGTGCATCAGGCCACGCAACCAACTTGCTCGTGGGTATGTGCTGGACATGGTAACCGAAGCATCGCCCGGATTTGGCTACTCTTATGATGCAGCTTCCGCTGTGCAGAAAATCTGGGAGCCTGACGTATCAAACCCAAACGCCGCGTAGCGTTGCGAGGTCGGGCCGCTTGTGCGACTCCAGGGAAAGAAATTTAAAGAAAAATGAAACGCTTGGTGTGAGTTCAGGTACGTGCGTCCGCGCAGACTTATAGAATTTGCGCAGCAAAGTCAGGGAAGCGCAAAATTTGCAGGATAATCTGGATGCCGAACTTGCGACCAAGCACCCATGGGAACGGCTGTTGACATGACAAGCCGTAAGTGACAGTGACAAAACAAGCCGACTGATTAAACAGATCAGGTGCCACCGACCTTTTTAGCCAACTCGATTAGCTCAGAAAACGGTGGCTGTTCCTGATACACCGGTACATCGCCGCCGAGATCCAGCCAAGACTGCGCACTTCGATACCAAAGATGGGCTATTGGGCGAAGTTCGGAGGTATCGGCCAAGGTACCCGGTTTAAGTGCAATTATCCCAGGATGCTCAGGCGAGCTAAACCAAATAGCGGTACCACATTTTGCACAGTGATACCGACGCATGCTGTTGTGGTCCGTTGAAAACTCGTTAACCTCTATGTCGCCACTAATCAACTCTAGGTTTTCGCGATTCAAAACCATCGACAAACCGAATGCAGACCCCGATAGCGCTTGACAGTCCGTGCAGTGACAAGCGTGCACACTTAGTGGCACTCCGGTCACCTTGTATCGAGCCGCGCCGCATGTACAGTTACCAAGCTTTTGCGTGTCGTTTTGCATGATCGCAGTCAATGGTGAAAACGGGGATGGTCAAAAAGCCAATATAGGTCGAATCGCGATTCAATGCCTACCCGGTATTTGCAAGCTATCCATCTCTCAAACCGGCCTAAGTGCAATATGCGGGGTCTGTGGTAGCTCTACATTAATTAGGTCGCCGACGCGTACTACCCCGCCAAGCAAAACGATACTCATTACTCCGGCTTTTCGTATGATTCGACCGTCAGCATCTCTGTCCAGCGTCGCCTGCATTAGTCCGGAATGGATTTCCTCCAGCTGAGCACAAGGGTTTCGCAACCCTTTGACTTCAAGTACCGCGGCGTCACCAACCGTCAGCTTCGTACCTTGCGGAAGGCTCAAAATATCAATGCCTTTGGTCGTGATATTTTCACCCAACTGACCCGGATTGATGGGAAAGCCCCTTGCCCCAAGTTCTGCAAAAAGTTCGGCGTGAATCAAATGAACCTGCCTAAAATTAGGCTGCGATGGGTCGTGAGCGACTCTGGAACGATGCTTGACTGTTTCACCGCAGTGCGCGTCTCCCTCAACACCCAACCCCGCAAGTAAGCGGATACTTTTCAAATTTGGCTTACTAAAGGAATGCCTTGGACTGGCTGATACAGCGATGACTGAGCCGCTAGACATTTTAGATCACCAAATATCCATCACATACAGGCCTACGGCGGGGAAAATTTTGCGCCAGCCAACAACTGCAGCGCAGTATCAGATCGCTTGCTTGTGGTGACCGGGCTCAGTAAACACTATCTCGGTTACGACTCATAGCGACATCGATAACAAGCTGCAATTCTCCGATCGAGGACAGCGCGGTTTGTTACCTTCCATTTTCTACTAGCCACTCCGCCCACCCCGTCGGTAGCTCTTCGATTCCAGTCATTTCTTTAAATTTCTCCGGGGAGACGGGAATGACCTTGAATCTGCCCTCGGCGAGGAGATTTCCGTTCGAATCGCGCGCCTCCGCAAGAACTTTTATAGCATCCCAGTCGCCGCCCTTACTCGCGATAGTAGCCGATAGCGATAGCGGTTCCGATTGCATGGCAGGACGGTGATACTTCATTTCCGCGGATCGAAGCACCCACATTGCTTTTGTGCCACATAACGCCATGCCACACCACGTAGCCATGCAATCGAGCGCCGTGTAAATGGTGCCGCCGTGGGTGATACCCGGAAACCCGACCATATGATCTTGCGCTCGAAATTCACCCAGGATTCGCTCGGCATTCGTGGGATCTCGGCGCACTGAAACATGCAAACCACCTGGATTATCTTGGCCACAACCAAAGCAAACGTTACCAGCTAGTTCTAGCTCTCGTATCATCGCATCTCCGTTCGTGCTCCGCTCGAGGCCACCTACCGCCTTGAACAGCAGCCAGCCGAAAGGCTGGGTCGGCGACCGCAGAAAGCGTAATGATTGCGCTGGCGATGGGGCAAATGCGTCACTCATGATAGTGCGAAACTACTATTTTACTGCCCAGAATTGCGAAGTTCGAATGTCCGCTTACGGCGGCGGGCACTTGTCGCAATAAACCTACGCATCGACATACTCTTCCTTGTCGTAGCCCAAGGCTTCGTGCAACTGACGCACAGCGCGTAGCCTCTCCCCATCAATTTGCAGTGCCTGCGATTCCCTCCATCGGCCCACAGATGAGGAATGTAGCGATTTGGTCCGTTTGATCTTCCAGTCGCCGGGGCCCGGCAAATGCGACAGATTAAATGCTGCATCCAGCAAATCTTCTTTCCACGACAACTGGAGAAAATCGAATAGAGCGGCGAGGGTTGAGTACGGGCTCAGGACCAGATCCTCATAGCGTACAGAAATCGCTCGATCTGCGTGAGCATGCTGAAAATCTAGCAATGCACTCTCGTTATGCAGCCAGTAGTCGACCACACCAGCCGCAGCCTCTCCGTTCGCGCCCTGCACAAAGTCGGCGAATCCGAAGCTGTCTCCATCCGGAACCTTTTCAATCGCCTCCAGTGCGGATCGTTGATGGTCAAAGGCATTTCGGTGCAGGCAAACAAATTGAGCATCGGGGAACACCTTAAGAACGGTTTCGACATTCTCCAAGCTTGAAACAGACTTATCGCAAAAACGCGCTTTTCCAGCTCGGCTCAGGCTACTCGCAACGATTCCAGCCGCCAATGCGGCAACCGCCTCCGCCGATTGCTCCTCGACCGTCCCTTCGTCACTTGAGAGACGAAAAAAAAGATTTTTCGACATGTATCGCGCCACCTGTGACAGGATCGCGGCCAAATGCAGTTCAGGTGGGCAAAAGACAGACGGATGAGCGTCAAGAATGTAGCGAAGCAGCGTAGACCCACTCCGCGAATAGCAGAGAACAACAATGATTGGTTCCATGTCTTGTTAATTCAGAATCAGGCCCCGTAGCGCCGCAGGCAGGGGCGGCCCGCTTTGCGGGACGTCCCGTTTGCGTGGCAAACAATACGCCCTGCCTGGCTATGGGGCATCTATGGCCTGCCACCAGCCGCCAAGTAAACGACCATTGTCCCAAAGAATCCGGCTAGTAATAGTCCGCCAAATACCAAGGTTGCGAATGCTCCATGACTAACCTGCGGTTTTGAGCGCCACAAAACAAGGAAGAAAACTGCGAGTTGCACTGGGATTGAATACAGATAGTACACAAGCCCGGATGAGTCGTGTTCGTTGATTCTGACCAGGAAAAACTGCGCGACGGCGATAACGAAGAAGAACGGTAGCCAAACCAGAACGGCAGTTTTGTTAGCTGAGAGTTTCATCGCAAGTCGCAAGCACCATCGCGCCCGAGACACGAGCCGCTGAGGCGCGAAAAATTTTTTGCCTCAGCCAAAAAACTGAGTGGATCAACGGTCTGATCCCTTCGCTGGTTTTGGGGCAACAACGCGCTCCAGAATAACGTTCTCTAGCACGCGAAGGTAGTTACCGCCCAAAATTTTCTCTATGTCGCTACCATTGTATCCGAGTTTTTGTAACTCTTGTGTAATGAGCGGCAATCCTGCTATATCGATAATCAAGGAATAGTCACCATCAAAATCGGAGCCCAAACCTACATACTCAGGCCCCACGAGTTTTACGACATAGTCGATACTTTCCACGATTGACGACACGTCATCGCCGCATTGACCTTCAGAATAAAGAGATACACCAATCAAACCACCGTTCGCCGCGATCCGCCGGATATTTCTGTCGGAAACATTGCGATCTGACTCGCAAATTCCACGTATGCCGCCGTGCGAGAAAACCATTGGCGCGTCAGAAAACGCCAATACATCATCAACCAGCTTTTCTGATGCATGGGCCAAATCCAAAACAACGCCTCGTTCTGTGGCAATTGCAACGATCTCGCGTCCAAAATCAGTGATCCCGTACCTATCCCACCCTCCTGAACTGCCTCCTGCTTCATTGTCGAAATGATGCGTGAGGCTGATCATTCGCACACCGTAATCAATTAAAGTGTCGAAATTATTTATATCTCCATCGAGAATATGAGCACCCTCGACTGCGGACACTATCGCTAATACTCGTTCACCCCGCTCCTTTCTATCGCGAAGACTCTTCACATCCTCCTTAGTCTCTATTAGAAACATATAGTCAGAATTTTTTTCGACAATTTCTTTCAGAAAAGAAAGCATGTAGAGGCCGCGCTCATACTTAGAAACCCAGGTACGCGGCGGCCAACCCATGAAAATGGTACTGGGGGTAATCGCGTCAAAACCTCTGATCGCGCCACGTTCAAAGACCTTATAAAACATGGGCAGTTCCGTCGGCATCGCCATAGTCAGTAGATTTGCACCACCCAACTGAATTCGATCGGCACTAATGTGTCCAATAGCGTGCTCTATACCAAAATCCAAGCCAAATGCAATGGAATCTGCATGCATATCGGCAACGATTAATGAACGATGTAGACGAAGAGCGTTTTCGTCGTAGGCATATGGGGATGGAATGCTGGCATTGAAAAATATGTTGGGCATATAGCGACCAAAAACACCAACGCCGCTAAACACAAGAATGGATACGACAACGGCGGTCAAAAGGATAATTCTTGAGCGCTTATTCATTTCCGTAAATTCAGCCTGTGCATAGCCCCAAAACGCCTAGCACAGCGAATGGCAAAATTGGCGTGACCTGTAAACGGAAAGCGTGACACTTTTGACAGTCCGTTGCTGCTACCTGTTAGGCATGTCGCCTTCAAAGTTGCCAGAAGCCATGATCAACGGCTCCATTGATGTAAATAGCAAATATTCCCTTACCGGGAATTTCTAGCGGAGGAACTGCAATTTCAGCCCCTTGAGCTTGAACAGCACTTATGGCTTTTTCTATATCTTCAACTAGCCAATATGGGCGCACTACAGGTTCTTCTGTCTCTCGCAGAGGCGCACGCACGCCGACAATACTACCATCAGCCAAAGTACATGTTCTTGCCCCACCGAGAAGCTCATCCGCTTCAACAAATTGAACATTATGAGCAACTTCGTATGTGGCGCATACCGAATCAACATCTGGAGAAACAATTTCTAAATAATGTACTTTCATGATTTTTACTCGCTCTCTGGATGCCCAACAGCTGATGCTTGACCCGACTCTTGATCGCCGCTTCTGTTGTTTTATCATAGGAGTTCTAGTCTTTAACTTCACCCCAGTCAAAAACTTATCTGACCTTATGTTTTCCGCGACACAAAAATAGCACGCCGCAGTCATGCGACGGATCATGATCTAGCCCGATGATTGCTTGGCAAAGGTGCATAATCATCGGCAATATCATGAGAGATGCCGATTGACCGAGTAGAACCCTATTTTCATGATACTAGTCAGCATGAAGGTCTATGCGACGTCAGTCCCCGATTCCCTCGCCTGCTAACAGCGACCATGTATCTAACGCTTGCCTGCCGCGACTGCTAAAGAAATCGCCTGAGTAAGCTGGCTCAACTCACTGTCCTTGATGCAATACGGCGGCATCAAATAAACCAAACGATCAAAGGGGCGAATCCACACGCCCGCCGCAACAAATCGTTTTTGCAGCTCGGCGACATTCACTGGGCGGTGGAGTTCGATCACGCCGATGGCGCCCAAGACCCGCACGTCGGCGATGCCGGGTTGATCTCGATACACGGCAAGCTCCGCGTTTAGTTGCTGTTCTATCGACGACACTTGCGCTTGCCAGTTCTCTTCAAACAGCAGATCAATGCTGCGGTTCGCCACTGCGCAAGCCAAAGGATTCGCCATGAAAGTGGGGCCGTGCATGAGTACGCCGCCGTCGGCCGAGATGCCCTGCGCCACGCGTTCGGTCGTTAGAGTGGCGGCCAATGTCATATAGCCACCCGTTAAGGCTTTCCCCAAGCAAAGAATGTCTGGCGTAACCTGAGCGTGCTCCAGGGCAAACAGTTTTCCGCTGCGGCCAAATCCCGTCGCGATTTCATCGAAAATCAATAACACATCGTGCCGGCGGCAGAGTTCGGCCACGGCGGCCAGATACTCCGCGCTATAAAACCACATGCCTCCGGCGCCTTGCACGATGGGCTCGAGAATCACGGCCGCGACTTCATGACTGTGTGCAGACAAGAGTTCGGCAATACTCGCAAGATCCTCAGCCTGCAGCGCCTCGCCAAAGCGGCTGCGCGGCCGATCGGCAAATAAATGCTGCGGCAGCACGGCGCTAAATTTGCCGTGCATACCGGTTACCGGGTCGCAAACGGCCATGGCTCCGAAGGTGTCGCCGTGGTAACCGCCACGTATGGTGAGCAACTTGTGTTTTTCTGGCCGGGCTTGTGCCACCCAGTACTGCAGTGCCATCTTGATGGCGACTTCGACGGCTACGGAGCCCGAATCGGCAAAGAATATTTTTTCTAATTCCGGCGGCGTCAACTTCAGCAAACGCTCCGCCAGGGCAACCGCCGGTGCATGCGTGAGCCCGCCGAACATCACATGTGACATGTTGGCGAGTTGTTCGGTGACGGCCTGATTGAGCGCGGGATGGTTATAACCATGAATGGCGCACCACCACGATGACATGCCGTCAATGAGTTCCCGGCCATCGGCTAACTGCAATTTCACTCCCGTCGCGGAGGCGACCGGATAGGCGGGCAACGGATCCGTCATGGAGGTATAGGGATGCCAAATATGTCGGCGGTCAAATTCGATCATCAAACCGGTGCCATGAGTGCATCGATGTCCAAATAACGCATGGCGTCCTTGGCATCGGGCGTTGGCCCAAGCTGCGGAATAACCCCCAAGCATGGCGCCGGCAAGCGCGCGCGCAAGCTGGCTAGGTTTTCATCACCGCGCTCCATGGCTGCGCGACGACAAGCAACCCACCCGACCAAGCTTAAGCCTTGGGCCTGAATGGCAGCCGCCGTTAATAATGAGTGATTGATGCAGCCTAAACGCAGTCCCACCACTAACAGAACTGGGCTGCGCAGGGCGATGGCGAGGTCGGCCAAAGTCTCACGCGCGTTCAGTGGCACTTGCCAACCGCCGGCGCCTTCAAGCACGGCAAAGTCGGGCGAGTGCTCAGTGATCAATCTCCGGCAGTGTGCCGCGAGTTCAGCAACATCGGTTTGGATACCCTCCTCTGCCATGGCGATATGCGGTGCTATGGCGGCGCGTAAGGCAATTGGATTGACGTCCTTGTAATCCAGGCCGATGGTCGCGGCATCGCGCAAGGCCACGGCATCGGCGTTTTGCCATCCGCCCTCGCGCAGCTCACCACCCGCGGCTACGGGTTTTAGACCTAAACTGCGCAGTTGCCGTTCGCGCGCTGCTTGTAACAGCGCCGTGGCGACCAAAGTCTTACCCACGCCGGTATCCGTGCCGGTCACGAAGTAAGCCGGCGGACTCACGCCGTGATCTCCAGCTCAGTAAGCGCCGCCGCTAATGCGGCCAGCAGTTGATCCACATCCTGCGGCGTGTGCGCCGCCGTGAGGGTAATGCGCAAGCGTGCGGTACCCTTCGGCACGGTCGGCGGGCGAATCGCAGCCACTAAAATACCTTTGTCTTCCAAGGATTGGCTCAGCGCTAGCGCCCGTTGTGGGGCACCGATGATTAGCGGCTGAATGGGCGTATTGGATGGCAATAGATCGACGGCGAGCGATTCAGCCGCTTGACGAAACCGAGTAATCAGGCCGGCCACATGCTCTCGTCGCCACGCCTCTTCCTGTACCAGAGCTAAACTCCGCAACGTTGCCGCCGCCATCGCGGGCGGCAAAGCAGTGGTAAAAATATAATTCCGCGACCGCTGCACCAGGGTATCGATCAGTTCTTCATCGCCCGCCACAAAGGCACCGAAACAACCCAGGGCTTTACCCAGGGTCGCCATCAGTATCGGCACATCCTGGGTCGAATACCGGCTAGGATCCACCAGACCACATCCACTCTGGCCCTGCACGCCAAACCCGTGGGCATCATCCACCATCAGCCAAGCTTGTTCTGCCTGGGTAACCGCGACCAAATCTTCCAACGGACAAAGGTCGCCGTCCATGCTGAAAGTGCCGTCGGTGACCACCAGTTTTCGCTGGGCCGATACTTCTGCAGCCGCAAGCTTGCGGCCGAGATCGGCGGCATCGGCATGCCGATACCAATAGAACTTCGCCCGGCTAATCCAGCCACCGTCCAACAAGGAGGCATGATTCAAGCGGTCTTGATACACCGCATCATCGCGCCCCAACAGCGCGTTGATCACACCGAGATTAGCGGCATATCCGTTGGCGAAGAGTAAGGCTTTGGGCCGCCCCACGAATTCGGCCAGGGCTGCCTCCAACTCATGATGAATCCCAGCGTGACCGCACACCAGATGCGAGGCACCGGAGCCCACGCCCCAGCGATCGATGCCGTCTTTAAATGCCGCACGCACCCGCGAATCGCTGGCCAGTCCCAGGTAGTCATTGCTACAAAAATTTATCAGGGCGCGGCCGTCGATCTTGACCAAGCGACCCTGGGGCGACTCCAAAACTCGCCGTTGGCGGTACATTCCCTCGTCGCGAAGGACCTCTAAGTGCCGCGATAATTGATCGAATCCGGACATACAGAATGCTTAGCAGATTAAAAGAGCTCAGACGGCCAGTTTAACCGTATCCGGGCCAGGCCTACCGCCAGATGGTAGCCCCCTGCCCGGCGGCTGCGCATCACTGGATTTCAAGCCTAAGCTAAAGACAAATCTTAAAGGCATTAGGACCTAAGCGCATGCAGCAGTGGCAAATCGGTGGCGTCAAGATCACCCGGATCATCGAGACGGAAGACACCTCCATGAGCGCAGCGTATATGGTACCCGAGGCCACGCCGGAAAATTTGCAACCGATCAAGTGGCTGCAGCCACATTTCGTCAATGATCAAGGCGAACTCATTTCAAGCATTTTCTGTCTGCTGGTGGAAAGTCAGGGCAAGAAGCTAGTCGTTGATACTTGCCTAGGTAACGACAAACCTCGGGCCGTGCCGAACTGGAACCAGCGTCAAGGTCGTTTCTTGGAGGAAATCGCGGCCGCCGGCTTCCCGCGCGAGTCAGTGGACTACGTGGTCTGCACGCATCTGCATCCCGACCATGTGGGTTGGAACACCATGCTGGTGAATGACGTGTGGGTCCCCACCTTCCCCGCAGCTCGATATCTGTTCAGCGCCAAAGATTGGGAATGGCTGGATGCCGCTCCGCTCACACCCTTGGGCGACTACTGCGGCGATTCGGTTAGACCCATCATTGATGCCGGTCTGGCGGACTTGATCACACCGGACCACCACATCACGGAAGAAGTTTGGCTGCAGTCAACACCGGGCCATTCGCCAGGACATGTCAGCGTGCAAATTGAATCGGCTGGCAAACGGGCCGTGGTGACGGGTGACATGATTCACCATCCTTGCCAAATTGCCCGGCCCAAGTGGTGCAGCCCCTTCGACTTTGACAGCAATCGCGCACTGGGTACCCGCAAGCAGTTCATCAGCACTTGCAAGGACGAAGAAATACTGGTCATCGGCTCGCACTTCGCAACACCGTCCGCCGGCTACATCGTGACGGATGGAAAAACCTATCGGCTAAAAACATAGGTGTATCGTCGCCGTAAGTAGAATCCCTTACCAGCCAGCTGCGGCCAGCACAGGCTTGCATGTTAGTTTGAGAAAACAGAAACCTAGTAACAACGATACGGAGACTCGCCGTGGAACTCGACCTCATCTTAGAACCAGACTTGCGCCCCGCGGAGATTGTTGAGTTAGGACAACTGGCCGAACGCTACGGCTTTCGAACCCTATGGATACAAAACTACGCGCGCGCTCGAGACGTGTTTATGAGCGCCATTCCCTTGGCCATGCAAACCAAAAAACTGCGTACGGGTATCGTGGTGGTTAGCCCTTATGAAATGCATCCGCTAAAAATCGCCAATGCAATTCTGACCCTGGCCGAGTACGCCGATGGGCGCGCAGATATTGTCGTGGGCGCCGGGGGTGAATGGAATGGCGTCATGGGCCAAGGCTATGGCAAGCGTGTTAGCACTGCACGTGAGGCTTTAGAAATTGTTAGCAAGGCCCTGCGCGGCGAATCTTTCAGTTATGAAGGCGATATATTTAAAGCCTACGGTTTCGCCACCCCCTGGTTCAAAGGCAAGCCGCCATTTCTTTACAGCGGCGCCAGTGGCCCGAAGTTGTTGCAATTATCCGCCAGCCACGCCGAGGGCGTGATGATGAGTGATGTGCACATCCCTATGTTCCCTAACCATCTACCGGGGTTGCTGAAGGCACTTGAAAATCGTGATGCCAACGCACCGCAATTCCGTATCAACAATTTTGTCGCCTGGCATGTCAAAGACGACGTCGAGACCTCATATGAAGAAGCCAGACGCGAGTTGATCATTCGCGGCTGGTTGGAACAAGCCTGGCTTGAACCTTTTTTGACCCCCGAAGAAGCCGAAATTGTCGCCCGGAAGAAGAACGCCTATCTCATGGCTTTTAGAGAACGGCACGGCAATATCGAAGGGATTGATCCCGCGATCACGCAAAAACTGGTTGATGGCCTGAGTCTGGCCGGCGATATGAGCAGCATTGACGAGCATGTTGCCAGGCTGCGTGAATTTGCTGAGGCGGGCTTCACTGAAATTGCCTTGCGCATTCATGACGACCCGGCCCATGCGATCCGCACCATTGGCGAACGGGTGCTGCCGGCGTTAAGCTAGCGGCTGGCCACCAGTGCTGTAATCGACACCCGGATTCAGCTGTGCCTAACGCGCAGTGGATTTTCAATTAGGTCGCGCTCGCCACGCAGCCGGAAAACATAGAAGCTCAGGTCGGGTTCACAGAATTTGGCGTGCTGATCGGCCATTATTGGCGCTGGATGGGTCTTTGGTTACCGCAGCTGCCGCAAGCTGCTAGGCCCTGACGGGAACCCACAATCACTCGACGAGACGATACATCGAGATTGATGCCACCGGCGACGCATTGCAATGGGAATGATCAGTAAGCGAAAATTTTACATAAGATGCAGGCCGCTAAGCCTGCTGGCACTGCTGTGTTGTCTAGCGCAACCGGCACTGACCGGCGATCATATTCTCTACCATGAGGCCTTGCGTCCCTTGGATCCGCTCGGGGCTCAATCGCAGGCCAGCGAAACCGTCAGCCCACTGAAGCAATTACGCTTTGATGCCTTTGGGCGGCGATTCGATTTCGAGTTACAAAGCCATGCGGCATTCAATCGTCATCGCAGCTCGCAAAGCTACCGACTAATGCGTGGAACTATCCGAGCAATACCTGGCTCCTGGATTAGATTGATGCAAAGCGGTGAAGAATTATCAGGTCTATTTTTTGACGGTCTTGACTGGTATGCCATTGAGCCGCGCGACAGCACAGCGATTCAACTGCTTCACCCCGGCGCCGCGAATGAAACCGTGAATGTGGTCTACCGGCTCGCTGATGTTCTGATCACCGACCGCCAACTGCGCGACCACGTTAAACCGATTACGGGTAGTGCCGACGCTGATATCGATGGCAAAGATAGCGTGACGGCGAAGGACGCCGTGACAAGTCTGATCGCTGAGTTGCAATCGCCCCTAAAACTCATGGCCGCAAGCGCAACACGACGAATTACCGTGGGCATTATCGGTGACTATGAGTTCTATCAAGCCTTCGGTGATGACAGCGAAGCACAATTGTTGGCCCGCATGAATATCGTTGACGGTATTTTCAGCGATCAGCTTAATCTGGCCATCACCGTCGCGGACATCACCGTGTTCACAACAGCCGACGATCCCTTCGAAAGCACCAATGCCAGCAGTTTACTCGATGAACTCTCCAGCTACCGGCAAAGTAATCAAACCCAGTTTGGCCTCACTCACTTGCTCACATACCGAAATCTCGATACCAACACCAGCGGTATCGCGTGGCTAGGCGGTGCCTGCCGTAGCCGCTTTGGCGCCGCGCTTAGCCAACAACTGGGCACCAACCTGACCCTGGGCGCTTTAACCGTGGCACATGAAATCGGGCACAATCTCGACGCCCCCCATGACGCCGAAGCAGCGGGACCCGGAGAACCGGCAAACCCCTGCGAGTCAACCCCACTGGGATTCTTGATGGCACCGACCATTAGCTCTAGCAATACTTTTTCGCAATGTAGTTTGAGCGAAATGGAAAACTTCCTGGCCTCACCGACAGCTGCATGCGTCACCGCCGTGGCTGCGGACGGTGTGGAACTGGCCAATGTACCTGCAAACACCCAAGCGAGACCTGACACCGATAGCCTCTTGGCGTTTGACATCATCAATCCTGGTATTGCGGAAATCAGCGACGTCACATTGCAAGTAGATTTCGAATTGCCACTGACGCTCAGCGACGCTCCGGCAAGCTGCGTTGCCGGCAACAGCCCGCAGCTGGTTTGCAATTTCGGCAACCTAGCCGGCGGCCAAAGCTTACCCGTCAGTTTGACTTTCATCAGCAGCGAACTGGGCAGCAACACCGTGACGTTGATGCTCAGCAACAGCGAAAACAATCAGGTAAGCAACCAAAGCGTCACCGTGACTATCAGTGAGCCGGTCGCGGTTTCTAGCGGTGGTGGCGGCGGCGGGGGTAGCTTGAGCGGTCTCGCCATTTTTGCTTTGCTATTGGTGCCGGGATGGCGGCGACAAATCAGCCGATCGAAATGTGGCTAAGGCCACAAAGCACCACGGTCTAAACGCCGCCTAAAAGCCAAAACCGATTCAAAAAAAGGCAAGTGCCTGGGTCAACACGCAGGCACTGCCGTCCTTGAAACCTGGGGAGTTGTTAGCGTAACGCTTAACGAGTACGCGAACCCATTCTTAATGCCACGCCCAAGGCACTGATAAACAGCCAAACGGCGGCAGGCACCGGCACGACTTGCACGCCGACAAATTCAGGCATAAAGAATGCGTCCGTCGGCACCTTGTAGCCAAAGCTGCCGAGAAACGGCTCTACATCGTCGATGCCAATAAACGTACCTGTGCCTATGGAACCGACCACTGCAAACTGGAAACTACCGAGCACGGTATTCTCTGTAGAACTTTGGAAGCCCAATGAGACGCTACCCGAATTTTCCGTTACTGGAACCAGTTCCTGCGCCGGCGGATTGAAAATAAAGTTGGTAAAACTCAATTTGCTGTCGTCGAATGTGACCTGCAGCTCACCGAAATATTCATCACAGCGGGTGGCGGGATCGCCACCTATCTCGCAACCCACAGCAACGTCGCTGGCATCCAGCAACAAATCCACCGTGAGGCTGCCGCCCACCGTTAACGACGAAGGCTGAGCTTGAAGGCTCACCGTGGCCGCACCCGCAGTCGCGGTCAGCAACAATAAGGCCGCCGCCACAAGTATCTTCCTATTCTTAACTAACTGAATCATCGTATCGTCCTGATTACTAAACACACCCATTGATTGCGTCATCGGGGTCTTTAGCGATTCATCCATGTCAAAGCGGCGTTTCTAAGGCGAGGCCAACATCTTTGACTCGGCCCACGTCATCAAGGGTCACGTCAATGATATGGCCCACGCCGCGGCGCCCCTGTTCGCCCAGCAAGGCACCCTGCACAAAACCGCCTTGCACATTGCTGGAAAAACTATCCGGATTGGAAATCAATTCGACGCCCCGCAATGAACCGGCGGCATCGAAACTGTAGTCTGGATTCACCCAACTACCTGACCAATTGGGGTCGGTGCCGAAGTTAACCCTTATGGCCGCATTGGTTCGATTATCCACGGACATGGGACCGGCAAAGCTCAAACTACGCTGTACCGCAGAAGCGTTCAATGCGTCCAAATCAGCCTGACTGGTGGATTGCCCCCAAACGAAAAATCCTGATTCGGATTCTCCCGTGGCGACATTGCCGTTGCTCCAAGCATCCGCCGCCAAAGTGATGCTGCCGTCGGGCAAACGCAAAACCCGGGCCGCAACACGCGAACGTTGATCACCGTCGGCGCCGCGCACGATTAGATTTTCTAAGCCGTCAGCCCGGGCCACAAAAATTGGCGACATGCCATTCACCGAATTGATGTCAGCATTGCCGTCACCGTTGGTATCGACCACAAAAAAACTGCCATCCGGGGCCAGTTCCAGCACCACAAATTCCGTGCCATCCGGTTCAGCATAACCGGTGGGCCCGTTGACCAGTGTGGCAAATCCGCAGGGTAATCCCGGCGTACAAACCACAATATCACCGCCGCCTTCCGGGTCGATCAAGTTGTTGGCAAAAATGGGTGACAGCTCGGGTCGTTCCTCCAAATCTACGGTATCGGCGAAATCAACGACCGGAATAACAGCACCTGCCGCGGGCGCGAGGGCACCCCAAGGGCCCCAGCAGTTCACCGAATTTGCCGCCGCCGCATCGGCGCAAGGATCTACGGCCGTCATCGCTTCGGCCGGTTCCGGCGCAACATCATCGGCGGACGCATCAGCCGGTGCCGTGGCCATGCGCTCGCGGCATCGATTCACCAGTTCCGGCGGGACTGAATCAGGATCAGCCGCCCAACGATTCATGATGTCTTCACAATCACTCAGGGTCAGGGGGACATCGGCGCTGTAGCTGGGTGTCGCCACACCAAACACCAATAGGATTGCTAGCAAAGCCAGGAGATTTCTCATGCAAATTCTTCTTATTATTATGTTGGATCTGCTGGCCTCAGCTTTGGATGCCCCAGGCCAACAAAATCTTGTTAGCGCATTCTACTATGCCATGGCTGCCGAGCCGGCTACTGCGTCACACTTTTCGAATAACTCGTCCAAGTTCCGCGATTCACTTGGCCATCGGCCCGCACGGTGCTAGTTCAGTGGCAATAGTAAGGCCTCTACCAATAAGCCTCGCAGCGAATAAAATAACTTTACATAATCTTCAAGATTTCCGGGCCAAAGGCGTGGATGGCAACGCATGATTCAAAACGGCGCGAATCCGCGCAAATTAGACCAAATATAGGAACATTCTGATATTCGGCCGGTTTTGCCGATGAGTGGCAACTGATCAGGTGATATTGGCTTAGCTGCAAGCGCTGTATTGCAGCAAAAGACCTGCCATCTCCTGCCCTGCGGCCGTCATCAACTGGCAAAACGCAGGGAGCACCACACCGAAATCGAGCTCAGTCCGGCCGTCAATTTTTCGACAAAAGCGCAACAAAAATACAAGATCGGTGAAATTGCGTCATTTCACGGTTGTAAAGTCACAACAGTCATGCTGTAGTAGCGGCTGATTGGCGGGCTTGTGCGCTATAAACGTCGATCAATTTACGGAAATGCCATCGCTGGTTGTGGTGATGGCCTGGGTTATTGAGGGAACAAATATGAATATTGTTGCGGGCGCGAAGCGCGCTTTTTGCGTGGGCGCCATCTTGTTATTTGCTGGGACGTCAATCCAAGCCAGCGAACAGGACGGCGAATTTTATTTTGGCGCCATGGGCACCTACATCGGTGCGGATAGCGACCGCCGGGTCGACGACGAAGTCGCGGGTGGCCAGATCGAGTTCGGCTATGCCTTGAGCGAACACTTCAACTGGGAAGTCGACGGTCAATGGCTAGAACTGACCGGCGATCCTGGTTTTCCTGACGTTGATCAATGGTCAATTTCGACCAACTTGATGAATATCTACAACCGGGCCGGACGCTTCTCGCCCTACTTACTGGCGGGACTGGGTTGGGTCAACACCGATCCCAAGGGCTTTGATGGCGATGACAATTTGCAGCTAAAAGGCGGCGTTGGACTGCTCACGGATCTGTTTAACGACCGTTGGACGCTGCGCACCGAAGCGCTGGCCCGTTGGGAGGACTTGCGCGGCGGCAATGCCACAGACCTGCTAGTTAACGTTGGCCTGCAATATGCCTTCGCGCTGGGCTCAGGCGGTTCACGCGTGGTGGATGCTGACGGCGACGGTATTGCCGACGACATTGATCGCTGCCCCGGTACGCGCTTGGGCGTTGCCGTTGATCAATACGGCTGCGCAAAAATGGCCGACAGCGATGGCGACGGCGTGTCAGATGACAAAGATGCCTGCGCTAACACACCTGCCGGCGTTAAGGTCGATGCCCGTGGCTGCCCCATGGACAGCGATGGCGACGGCGTATCGGATGATCGCGATGACTGCCCCAACACCGTCGCGGGCGCCAAGGTTAACGATCGCGGTTGTGAAATGGATGGTGATGGCGACGGCGTTGTGGATCGTTTAGATCGTTGCGCAAACACCAAGGCTGGCGTTGCCGTTGATGTCTACGGCTGCGAAATTAAGGAAGAAATTCGCTTGCCGGGTGTTAACTTTGAGACCAACTCGGATCAGCTGGTTAGCACCGCAGCTAGCGTGCTTAACGATGCTGCGAGAACACTAGAGAAGAATCCGAGCCTGGTGGTCGAAGTCGCCGGTCACACCGATAGCGACGGGGATGCGGGTTACAACCAAAACCTGTCCGAGCGACGAGCCAACACCGTGCGTCAGTACCTGATTGATCGAGGCGTTGATGCATCACGCTTGAGTTCACGCGGTTATGGCGAAACCCAACCGGTTGCGGATAACGTAACCGCGGAAGGTAAGGCGGCGAATCGCCGCGTCGTGCTGCGAGTCATTAGCCGCTAGTTAACAGCGGACTTTATAGCGGGCAGGTTCTAGACTAGGGCCTGCCCGTTTTTTATTGCGGGTTTTCTGGACATGTCTGTTCATCCTTACTCGTGGGGTAGGCGGCGAGTTGGCTCACTGATGGCTGCGTCGACTCGTCTTGGTCGCCTAACGGAAATAGATGAACCGACAGCTTAGGCCACGCGACGAGAGCCCGAATCTAATTGGCCTCTCGCGGTTCTCAGCGCTCAGTGACGAATGCGCTGGACAAAAAATTTCTACCGCTAGGCGTTAGCACAATAGGAGCTTGCGCGGGATTTCATTCGTGCAGCAAAAATCACCCTACGAATAGTGAGTTTAGGGTACGGCAGATGTTCAACAAGTGAAGCGCAGCCAACAATATTGAATACACATAATTGGCAGCACCTAGAATGGCGCCATCCACACCCCCGCCTGCAGGACAGCAATCCTGATATAGAGGCCAAGCCGCTTAGACCGCACACCTCTTTAGCATAGCCGCGCAAGATAAGTGGACCGCCATCCGGCCATATTCTGGACACGACGGCCCAAGCTTGGGCCATACCCAGTGGCTATTTCTTATAATAGCGTTCGAACCTATGTCGACATCGGCGGATTCGCCGCGGGAGAATGTTTCGATGTTCATCAACAACTGGTATGTCGCCGCGATAGCAAATGACATTGGCGAAAAACCACAAAGAATTCGAATGCTAGCCAGCGACTTTGTTTTGTTTCGCGACGACACACAGCGCATTCATTGCCTCAGCGACCTCTGCGTACATCGCGGTGCGCCACTATCCCTTGGCGAGTGTCAAGACGGCAAGATCGCTTGCCCTCAACACGGTTGGCTGTTCAATGGCGACGGCCAGTGCACATTGATTCCAGCCGGGACTAAAACGCCCACGCAACCGCCTAAGCGGGCTCGCGTACCCGCCTATCCCGTGGAAGAAAAATACGGCTTAGTCTTTGTTTTCCTCGGCGATCTGGCCAATGACGAACGACCGGCCATACCCGACATCATGCCCGAATGGGACTCCGGCGACTGGCACAAAGATGTCATTCCTCGCAAGAAGGATGTCAGCTATTTACGAATGGCCGAGAATTATAACGATCCTTGTCACGTTCATTACATTCATGAGTTCGCCAAATGGCTGCCCAAAGGTGTGACCATCGTTGATTATGAACTCACGGACCGCTACGTGAAAGCCTGGCATGCCGCTTGGGATGCGGACGGTAATTTCAGCGATAGCGCTGGCCTGATGATGGAATATAACGTAATCAGTTGTGTGTCGCGTAATACCAACTATCAGCCCGACTATCCGCCGCAGATCGTGACCGCCTATGTCACGCCCATTGATGATTACAACACCCAAATTCATATGGTCATCTTGATGCCCAAGAACGAATCAACCGCTCTTGATGGCAGCAACGTGCGGGGCGCCAGCGTCCAAGAACATGAACAGATGGTCGCAATGACTCGCGATACGGTCATGGATGAAGACTATGTGGTGCTGAAGGAAACCCGCCCGCGCCAAGCGGCCTCACCCACGGAAGAACTGCTGGTCGATGCCGACAGAACCCTTGCACAGGTCCGCAAAATGACTTTGGACTACGGCGAGCAATACGGCGACATTGATTCTGCGGCACTCCAGGAATTGGAGGGCAAGCATATCCGCGTCATTCCCTGTCCGGGACATAAGCAGAATCCGAAAAACTGGGTGCACAAGACGGTACCATTACGACCGAGTAATTCCCGCGCAAGTCTGCAGGCCGCCGGATAGGCCACGGGGGACCAAAGTCGCCATTTGATAGAGGCTGACCTGTGGATCTGCGATAAACGACTTGCTACCGATCGTAAACTTTCTAATCCATGCAGCTACTCGACGGCAGATGTTCGGGAGCAAAAGCTTATCGACGCAGGGGTGACCGGATCACTTTATTAACCGACGCTCCAGCAGCGGCCACGCATGCCGATGTTCCGCGCAGTCAATTCGGCGACTAGCGAGCACCGGATTTGCTTGGACAATTTGAGTGACTGAGTCAATGCCTGCGTCGCAACGAGGCTAAAGTAAACGCCTGAAGGCAGGCAGCTCACCGACATACTAGAAACAATCGCCAGCTAAGTATGGAACACCGAAAACTCTCAAAGTGCATCAATATCTGGGACCTTCGCAATGCGGCCCACGCAGCGCTGCCGTCACCGATCCTCGGCTATCTAGAAGGCGGTGCCGATGATGAATACACCCTGGCACGCAACAACGAAGCGTTTAGCGACTACGAACTGATCCCGCGATTTCTCACGGATGTGAGTGAAGTCGATACGCGTACCACAGTACTGGGTTCGGACGTGGATTTTCCGGTGCTGTTGGCACCCACGGGTATGTCGCGACTTTTTCATCCCGATGCCGAACTCGCCGTGGCCAGAGCAGCAGAGAAATCCGGCACCCTGTATTGCTTATCCACGGTCGCCACGGAAAGCATCGAAACCGTCGCCGCCGCGGCAACCGGAGCAAAGATGTTCCAAGTCTATGTTCTCAAAGATCATGGCCTGAATACTGAATTCATTGAACGAGCCAGAGCTGCAAGCTATCAAGCACTATGCCTTACCGTCGACGTGCCGGCTGGTGGAAATCGCGAACAGGATTTCAGAACGGGTATGTCCATGCCACCCCGCTTTCCGTGGCGCAGCAAACTGAGCTTCCTACGGCATCCGGCCTGGAGCCTTGGCCGCTTAGCCGGGCCGGCTTTCGACTTGCCCAATGTCAGCAATCATCTGGGTAAAGAGTTTTCCGGAATTTCTGAACGGCTCGGCTATATCTTCCAACAATTCGATGCCACCGTGACCTGGGACGATGCACAAGCAATGATTACGCAGTGGAACGGTGAGTTTGCCATCAAGGGCATCTTATCCGTTGAAGACGCGAAACGAGCCGTCGCTATTGGCGCAACGGCTGTTATTGTTTCCAATCATGGGGGACGTCAGCTGGATGCTGTGCCCGCCACTATCGACTGTCTAGAAGAGATAGTCGACGCGGTCGGCGATCAAGCAGAAGTTATCATCGATGGCGGCATACGCCGGGGTACCGATGTACTGAAGGCCATGGCTCTGGGTGCCAGCGCGTGCATGATCGGACGTCCTTATCTTTACGGTCTTGCCGCAGCCGGAGAAGCGGGCGTTAGCCACGCGCTTAAGATTCTGCATGAGGAGATCAAACGAGACCTTGCCTTAATCGGTTGCCGAAAGCTTACCGAATTAGACACGTCTTTTATTCGTCACCGTATGAAAGCCCATTAGTGTTGTCATTGCCGTGGCTCAATCCCCGCAGTGGTCGTGCTTCCCTTAAACGTCGACCCCTATGACCTAAGCAGCGTGGAATGGGCCATCATGACTCGTGTGCAACCGGTTGCCGACACCGTGATGAATCCTGCCGGACAAGCCTTCGTGGACGACCCCTCGGCACCGATGACGCCAGCCGGCTTTCCCGCGGTGTCTGAACAAGTGGGCATCGATGCCACCATCAAAGTGCCGGAACGACATAGTGAATACCGTGAAGTCAGCCAAGCGGACCCAGATGATGTCGCTCGAATCGCCGCACTCATGGCACCACTATTGCGATAGGCCGTGTGCGGATGCGACCCAGTCCCCGGCCTAGTTCGAGGGCAAGTCGCTAACGGCCCGCTTGATATCTTCAAGGCCGGTCTCCGCAATAGGCACTTCTTCGGGTTCAATCTCAAACGTCGCGCAAATTTGGCTCACCATAGTGTAAACGCCAATCACTACGGATAATTCAATCAGCTCTGCAGTGCTCATGGTCTTTTCCACGGCATGGAAGGTCTCAGCGCTGGCCGCACCAGTATCGATCACCTCATCGACGAATTGGATAATCAACCGCTCTTGCCTGTTAAACAAATCGCTATCAGTATCGGATAACACAGCCTCAATACGATCATGCTGCATGCCAATCACGCGAGCCGCTCGCTTGTGATTAAACACTTCATAGTCGCTGTTGAGCCGATAGCCGACGCGTAGAATCGCGATTTCCCGCAACTCGGCGTCCAGCGAGCCATTGTTTAAATAGGCGCTAAACACGCGAGTCAATGGCTGAAACATCGAAGGACTGCCGGCCAGCAATCTGGATATGTTGAGCTGCGGCAAGCTTTCCAAGAATTTTCGATCTGCGGCGGGCAGTGTCGCGGGATCAGGATAGGGAATGCGTGGCAAACGAAACTCCTTTAGCGCGACATTGTGAATCCCGACCATTAAAAGCAATAATTATCGCGTCGGCCGCTTCCAGATACCTTTTTCAAAAACGCGTTCAACGGCCTCACGCACCACCGAATCGTTCGGTGCATGCTTCAACGGCGGTTGATCCAGGCAACGGTTCTTTTCATACATGGCTTGATCGTAAATTAAGCGGTATTGCTCCGTACGCAAATCTTTCAACCAATTGCCCCACATCGTGGACTCACGGTATTGACGCAATGCTTCGACATTTATGATGGCGCCGGCATAGGATGCCGCACCACCCGATGCGTGGTTGGCGATCATACGCCCCTGATAATCCACGATCATGGATTGTCCGCCGAACATATCCAGGGGAAAAGCGCTTTCACCCGAAGGCGCATAACCGGCTGGGTTAGGCGAAACCAGGTAACAGGTATTGTCCAAGGCACGGGCACGATTCTGTACTTCCCACAGACCGTTGGACACATAAGGCTCGGGATAGCTCGGCCGGTAGATTAGTTCCGCGCCATTCATCGCCAAGCCGCGCGCGGTCTCGGGGAAACTACCCTCCATGCAGATCAGGCAGCCGATGCGTCCGATGGCTGTGTCCGTCACGGGGAAAAACGCATCCAAGCCCTCCCCGTACAGTTCTATCCAACGATCCCATAAGTCGTGCGGAACGGTGGAATGCTCGCGCGCAAACACCTGCAACTTGTAGTGTTTATGAATGACCTCGCCTTGCGGATCGATCACAAAGGCACAATTGAAGAACCGCTCGGGAAATTCGGGATGCGTGACTTTGGCTTGCGCAATGATAAATGCGTCTAGTCCGCGTGCGAGATCACCGAGAAATTTGGTTTCCTTACCGGGTATATCAATCGCCAAGCGTTTAATGTAATCAACGTGATCCCAATCGAAGATTTCATCCGTAAAGCCCTGCAGCGCGCCTTCGGGAATCGCATACAAGCGGACTGGTAGTTCGATTTCCGTAACATTCTTCGCCGCAAAGGCGAGTTCTGCAATATGATCGAGATTGCGCTGCATGTCACCGCGCTCCAGTGCGCCCACCATCATCGGCTGTAACGCTAATGCCATGTACTGGTCTACGGGCTTGTTATTGGTGGTCATTTTTCCTGCATCTCCTGAATTTCACGACCCAGAAACAGCTGTACTTGATCACGTCAATCAACGGCTGCGATTTTATCCCCATCAGTCGGATTCTATCTGCTATTTCCGTAAGAATCGTGGGGTCGTCGATGGTGGCTGGCGCGCGGAAACCCGCCACGGGGCCGACTGTTTAGTGCAACCAGCACGATGGCATCGTCAGCTAACTCATTCTCGGGACCATTGACACCGGCCTTCAGCAGCAAGACACTCCGCGGCGCCGGGTCCCTCAGCGTTGCTTTTATCCCTGTAACCGCCGATTCGGCCACGTCGGTCGGCGAGTAAACCCTCTTCAATAACCCCGTTGAACAACCGGTGACCGGCGACATTGATGACCGAGCGACAGAAGATTCGGCAGACCCTTTGCCGCGCATATCTAGGTCGGGTCCATGGCCCGTGCATGTCGTTAAGAAATAGCTTCGTCAATGCAACAAATAGAAAGCTATCGATCCAATGCAGGCCCTAATTTTTGACCTGTAAAACAATCTTTCCCCTAGCGCGTTCGGTCTGACTACGCTCATGGGCCGCGCGTACCTCCGTCAGTGGATAGACACTATCGATCACTGAGATCAATTTTTCCTGCCTCGTCCAGTCGGCCAGAATTTTTAAGTCCGCTGCCGTTGGCGCCCACACCAAAAAGTAACCTCCCCTTGGCTTGATTTCTGTTTGTCCTTTAAGAAAGAAATCAATGTTTTCCACGGGCACCAAAGTCATATAGACGCCTTCGGCTGCCAGTCGTTCTCGGGCCTCGGAGTACTTGAACACGCCAACGGCATCGTAAATCACATCCCAAGACTGACCGGTTTCAAGAGGATCTTGTGTTTGGTAGTCAATCAAGTCATCCGCGCCCAAGCCGCCGACCAGATCGAAGTTCTTGCCGCTGCAAACCGCTGTGACATGGGCGCCCATGTTCTTAGCGATTTGCAGCGCATAAACGCCAACACCACCCGATGCACCGTTAATGAGCACTCTTTGGCCCGGCTGAACGCGCCCTACATCTCGCAAACCGTTTAGAGCAGTCAATGCCGCCAGCGGTATGGCTGCTGCTTCCTCGTGACTAAGATTTTTAGGTTTCGGAACTGTGGTGTTGGCATTTAAGGCGACATACTCCGCATAGCACCCGCCGGCCCTAACATCCGAACGGGCAAAAACCAAATCTCCCGGCTCGAACCCCTCGACATTCTTACCAACATCCGCTACCACACCCGATGCATCGAAGCCCAAAATCATCGGAAAATCTTCACCATACCTGGTACTCATCAAGCCGTTACGAATTTTCCAATCGATGGGATTGATGCTCGCGGCAACCACTTCGACCAATAGCTGCCCCGGGCCTATTTTTGGTGTCGGTAGATCACTGACTTCCATGACTGATGATGGTCCAAATTTATTTAGGACGGCGGCCCGCATGACAAACCTCCTCAGTGAGTCGGGTTTTAGTAAACCTCGGCAGTTACGCAGTCGACGAGAAACTGTAGCCTAGTGACTCCGACCTCGCGCATCGCCCTCAGTAAGGCATCATAGAGTACTAGCGAGCATCCTTTATAGCGCAAAAGGTCCTGATCGAGGCAAGGTTTTTCGCTACTGACCAATCTTGTGAGCAGGCTGGCGCAAACTATGTACACATGGGACCATAGGCTGGGTCTCGACAATTGGAGCCGCGATAATTTTCTCGGCAAGGTTTACAACAGGTTGCCGTGCACTATCTCGCCAGGTTTATCAAGCAACGTCTAAATCTACGCCACTTTCTGCCGCTATTGTTTGCCGCGCTGGCCACGACCTGGTTTGGTTTATTCTGGTCGGTTGATCGCTTCAAGCAATTGAGCAACGGACTCAGCTTTCTCGACATGCAACCCTGGCTGAACACGCAAAGCTTATTTGAACAAATACGTGGCTATTCTCAAGAAACCATTCACTTTTACCTGGGCTGGTCTTTGTTCGACTATGTCTGGCCTTTTGTTACATTCACGACCATGCTGTTTATCAGCGCCTGGCTCTTTCAATCTCTGCCACCGCGCGCACAGCATTGGTTTGTTGCTTTGGTCAGTAGCGCCTATTTAACTGTACTCATGGATTGGCTCGAAAATATCGGCTTTGCAATGCTGGTTGTCGGACTGCCCGCTGAACCGCTGTGGCTTGCCCGGGTAACTTTAGGACTCCATGCTGCCAAGCTGTCCTTTAATCTGATCTTCAATTTGGGTTTTTGGATTCTGTTGTTAGCCGCAACGGCAGCCAGGCTGCGCAACAAGCCTGGAAACTAGGCATGTCCTACCCCAACTCAGCGGCGTGAAAATGTCAGCCCAAGAAACCCGTGAGGCACCACGCAAATTTAGCGAGGTGTTGCGCTATCTAGGTCCTGGCCTCATCGTGGCGGCCGGCCTCGTCGGTTCCGGCGAGCTCATCGCCACAACAAATGCGGGCGCCAAAGCTGGCATCGGTTTGCTGTGGGTTATTGTGCTTGGCTGTGTCATCAAGGTGTTCGTCCAGGTCGAATTGGCTCGCTATGCCGTTAGTAGCAACGAAACTACCCTAAGAACCCTAAACCGGATTCCCGGTCCAGGTTGGCATCTTAACTGGCTCGTCTGGCTCTGGTTGATCATGATGATGACGACCTATGGCATGTTGGGTGGCATCCTCGGTGGCGTTGGTCAGGCCCTATCCATGGCCATACCCATCACGGGTGACTACGCAAGGCTTTTGACTAATGATGAGGCCCAAGCCGCGCAGGATCCCAAATATTGGGCAAGCCTGGTGGCCGTCGGCACATCCTTACTCCTGTTTTTCGGCCGTTACAAAGTATTAGAAACTGTCTGCGTCGGCCTGGTACTGTGCTTCACCGTGATCACCGTCGGCAACGCCATGGCGCTACAAGCCACCGGCTTTGCCGTACCAGCCGCCGACATACTCAAGGGGCTGTGGTTCAGTTGGCCAGATGATCCCCACGTGTGGCTCACCGCACTAGCCGCCTTCGGCATCATCGGCGTCGGTGGCACGGATCTGATTATCTACCCATACTGGTGCCTAGAACGCGGCTACGCTGCTTATATTGGCAGCGATTCCAAGAACGCCAATTGGGCGTCACGCGCAAACGCCTGGATCCGCGTCATGAAAATTGACGCCTTTATCTCACTGGGCATCTACACCTGCACAACGGTGGCATTCTTTTTTATCGGCGCCGCCGTTCTACATGCCGAAGGCGGCAGCATCAATGGCGTGCAAATGATCGCAAGCTTAGCGACCGCCTATCTACCGGTTTTCGGTAGCTATGCGAAAGCCTTGCTCATTGCCGGTGCTCTCGCGGTTCTGTACTCCTCATTTCTCGTCGCCAATGCAGGTGCAGCACGACTGTTTACCGATTGTCTGACCATCACAGGTTTATTGCGCGAGACCCCGGCAAGTCAGGAACGTTCCTTGGCGGCTTTGTCACTGCTACTGCCGCTGGCTTGCTTGCTCATCTTTCTAACCGGTTGGAACCCGCTAAGGTTGATCGTCTTGGGTGGTTTAGTGCAGTCCTTGGTTCTACCGGCCATCGGCTTTAGCGCACTCTACATGCGTTTCAAGCTAACCGATCAGCGCTTACGCCCAGGCCCATTGTGGGATACCGCATTGCTCTTATCCTGCTTAAGCTTACTCACCGTGGGCTTATTCAGCCTTTACCAAATTTTCGGTAGCATTTAGAGGGTTTCGGTAGGTCACAAAAAAATAGTAAACGAATTCGCAGTTGATCTAGGGGAGGATGAGCGTATGCCCACGAGCAGCAATCTCAGCAAAGACAAGCGAGCTGTCGCCAAATTGGTGAAGAATGTCTTCACCGCCTACCAAACCTTTGAGCCGTCACGCGTGGATTTGTGTGACGCACCCGAATGCACCATCTGGGATCTGTTTGAACCGGATCTAGTCCGCGGCGGCAGTGCGGCCCGGGAAGAATTTCGCAAACAAGACATGTCGGACTCGGCCAAACGCGGCCCCCTCAGCATCAACATCGAGGAACCCATCATTGATATCTATGATGATGTGGCTGTCGCCCGTTACTATCTGGACTACGAATTCAAACCCCCCGGCGCATTAGCCGGCCGTGTCCGCATTACGACGGTTGCCAGACGAATAGACGGCGAATGGCGACGTGTTCATCACCACGAGGGCGTCGTGCCCACCGGCCGACCACCGATGGCAGAGGCTTAGTAATTATTCAAATTATCGATCCGACCCAGGCCTCACCGATGGCCTCGCCACGGCATAGTGCAGCTGCCTCGAAGAACAACGATGTTCTACTCCGCAGACGTCGTATTCGCTGCTTCCGCAAGGTCACGAAGAATCAAATTCGGTAAATAAGCGTTATCCCACTCAGGGGATTTGGGCGCTTGGCCGCCGGTGCGAAGAATAACAAGCTCCCTCGACGGCACGATGTAGACCACTTGGTTCGCGTTGCCATCGAACAGAAACAAATCCTCAGCTAGATAAGGCTCGCTGTGAAAGCTACCGAGTTCTGGAAAACGATCCGGGTTCGCCGCACCCCGCCGCTCGGTATAGGGCTCACCGACGTAGACGCCCATGCCGGCATGGGGATTCTGCGGCGTGGGCGTGCGCATAGCGCGAACGTAATCGCTGGGCAGCAATTGCCGACCAAGCCAATTGCCGTCATTCAATAAGAGAACTGCTAATCGCAACCAAGACTCCGCCGGAAGTTTCATGCAGCAACCCGCATGCGCGAGCCCGCCTTTGCGAGTCGTCCACACTTCACCACCCGATGCGCCGATGGGTTGCAGTACTTGTTGGGATACCCATGCCGCATAACGAGTATTCGTGGCGCGCTCGATCAGTACAGCAACAAGATCAGCGGTCGCATTTGAATACTCATAACGCGTGCCGGGCTCGTCAACCAATGGGTACTCATTGATGATGATGTCGTCATGGCGAGGATGTAGATAGGCGCGACTCAAGACACTGTCGGCTTCCATGTCCGGCGACTGCGGCAACAGCCCGCTGCGCATGTCAAGCAAGTGTCGAACTTTTATACTGGCCTTTTTCGTACCCTGCCACTCAGTAATGAAATCGGCCACCGATTGATCCAGCGAATCGACATGTCCCTCGGCAATAGCACGGCCAACAGCAATCACACTTAGCGGTTTTGCCAGGGAACGTGAAACTATCAACGTTCTTGAATCTACATCACCAAAGTACTCAGCCAATTCCAATTGTCCCTCTCGCCAAATCATCAAAGCGCTGGAATTGTTCGCCGCGGCGTAGGCCGATGCCGCCTCAATCGCGGAGCTGGAAAGTGCTTTCACCACTGCCTGCGGCAGCGGCGAGTAAGCCGGCGCGCCCTCGACGGTCTCTAAAATATCGTAGAGCTGGAGGCCCTCACCGCGACGACCGGCGCCTTCCATCAGCAATTCGAAACGCTGACGGTATAGGGCCTCATCAGCCTCGCTATAAACGCGTGGTGTGGCAGGCGCCGCTGTGGGTTCCACCATGCTCGTCTCACGCTCACAACCCAGGCTCAGGACGAGCAAGCCCATCGCGGTGATCACCGCCAGGCGAAGTCTAAAACACGATCCCTGTAAAAGCGCCTGCATGGGGTGAAGCTTAAGCGTCTCCACGGCCGAATGCTATTGAAACTTCACGGCCTTAACTGTGACTGGTGATCGAACTGCGATTGACACGCAGAAATTCACGGACAGCTTGCCCATAGGTATCCAATAGCTGGCCACACTCGTTGTGACCTTGCATTGCCTGCCACCAAACCGCCAAGCGACCGTTACCCAATGTCGGGTCGGAGATTTGTTCAAAATCAGGAAACCCGAGCTGCTGCAAAAGCTTTATATACGGTCCCAAAGCGCAATCACCTAAAGTAGGTTCCCGTCGAACACAAAATGGCCCCGGACCCATGTAAAACTCCAGTGCATTGAATGCCTTTGCAAACCGCGCGGCAATGGCGGCCACGGCCAAATCATCTCTCCCCGTTAGCTCTAGTTGCGGCAGCATGGCGTCAAAGCCGGGTGAAACGTAGAGGTCCGTAATCCGCGCCACCAGGCGAGAAGTGGCGCGTTCGTTAGGACTGCTTGGCAAACCTGGCAACTGCGGAAAGGCATCCTCAAGATATTCACAAATGACCTCGGATTCTGGAATCATCTCGCCGTGGACCGTGAGCCCAGGCACCTTACCCAGTGGGTTCAGTTCATGATAAGCCGCCGAGCGCGGATTGCCCCCGGGCACCGGCGGGGTTTCTAGGTCAAGACCCTTCAGTCGCGCGTACATGATGACGCGTGTCACGTAGGGGGACGCGGGATCCCCATAAAGCTGTAGTGACACGACCTAGCCTCCCCTTAGGCAGATGACAATGGCATCGCCAATGAGACAAGCGGGGCCAAACAAAATACGGCACATCGTCGCTATTGAACAACGTGGTTTCGGTATTATCTTCACATTACAAGCCGGTTGGGGCGACGACTTTGAGCATAGCAACACTTTGCAAAGGCTGGCGTCATGAGTAGGCAATTCGGGCAAATCTCCCAGGTGCTGATGTGCCCGCCTAAGTATTTTTCGGTGGATTACGTCATCAATCCCTGGATGGCCGATAACATTGGGAATCTTGACCTAGAAATCGCCTGGCGACAATGGGAAAGCCTTCGCGGAGCCCTGGAAGCACGCGTCGAGGTAATCCTATTAGAACCACAAGCAGGGCTGCCTGACATGGTGTTTACGGCAAACGCCGGTATTTCCATCGGCCGGAATGCCGTCCCCAGTCACTTCATGCCCCTGGAGCGTCGGGGGGAAGAGCCGCACTTTAAGAGCTGGTTCCGATCACAAGGCTTCAAGCTCTACCCCCTGCCTGATGACGTTGGCTTTGAAGGCCAGGGCGATTGTTTATTGGATAGCAGCGGGCAGTGGCTTTGGACTTCAGCGGGCCCACGCACGGAATCTACCGCCTACCGACATTTGGAAGATTGCTTCGGCCTTGAGATCGTGACGCTAAAGTTGGTGGACCCCCGCTTCTACCACATGGATACCTGCCTTACGGTCCTCAATGACGGCTGGCTCATGTATTTCCCGGGCGCCTTCGACGTTGAATCCTTAGGGAAAATACGAAGTCGAACCGAAGCCAGCAAGAGAATCGAACTCTCGGAGGCGGATGCGGCCCGGTTTAGTTGCAACGCGGTCAATATCGGCCAGGACATTTTTCTGCACGATGCCTCAGCAGCTTTGCGCGAAGAATTGTTGCGCGCGGGATTTACAGTGCACATCACGCCGCTAGGCGAATTTCTCAAGGCCGGCGGATCCGCGAAATGCCTTACATTGCTACTCTATGATTGGCATGAACACCAATATGCGGACGGGGCAAAATAGAATCAGGCGGGCACTCATTGCAGCATGTCGAAGGTCGACGACGTGCTTGGCAGCTACACCGCAAGCTCAAGCCACCTACACCAGTTACCGACAATAGGCCGGCGGCAACCCCTAAGCCGAGAATTTATCGGCGTTGTCCGCCACGAATTGCGCCAGGGACCTGGGCGGTCGGCCCAGTAGCTTCTGGACCATATCCGTGGTGTGATCAATAGAACCTGCAGCAATGGCGATAAATTCTTTGCACACCGCATCGACGCGCCACTCGGGCAAACCGACGGAACGCAGGCGGGATTCAAATTCCGCCATGGGCTGATCAACATACTTGATGTCACGGCCCAATACCTCAGAGAAGCGTTGGGCAATATCGTCAAAGGTCAAGAGTTCCGGACCGGTCAGATCATAACTTTTATTCTCATGGCCAGGCTCGGTAAATACATGCAAGACGACCTCTGCCACGTCGCGCAAATCGGTCGTGGCGACGGTTCCCTGGCCGGCCGGCATCACGATTTGGTTTTGTTCGCGAATCCTCGCGGCGGAACCTTCGAAAATCTGCATGAAGAAGCTCGGCCGAATCATGGTCCAGGCCATGCCGGACTGACGGATATGTTCTTCCGCAGCCACATGCATTTGCGTAATCGGATTCAAGTTTTCCGGTACCGACTCAATTGAAGACAGATACGCTATGTGCTGAACACCCGCGGCCGCGGCCGCGTCGGTAAATTGATTTTCTAAGCGAAGTTGGTCTTCACCATTGGGCATGATGAGAAACGTTTGGGTGATGCCAGCCAAGGCTTTCGCCAAGAAATCACGATCCCCAATATCCCCACAAACAATGTCGGCACCCAGTTCCTCGAGCGGGCCCGCCTTTTTCGGGTTGCGGACTAAAGCGCTAAAGGGCACATCTGCCGCCGCCAACTGGCGAGCCGTGGCAAGCCCAGTCTTACCCGCAGCACCTGTGATTAGAATCATGAGCAGCCATACCTCATAAGCAGGATCCCTCTATTTTACTAGGGAGCATCGGTTTCAAAACAAGCGTCCTCGGTGCGCGGATCATCATCGGCGGGGCATACGATACCTTCCGCGGCCACCCACAGCGGCGTACCGGCAACTAATAATGTGTGGACGGCGTGATAACCTTCGATCCCCGCCACCGCCAAATCATTCAGGGGATTGACGATCACATCCAACTTACCGTCTTGCACCGCTTTATCGCAGGCGGTCAGGTCATTCACGTACTTCGTTTTTACCGTGTGCTTAGGCATAAAAGCCTTCGCCGTTTGTGTTGTCAGCGGACCTGCGCAAACTCGTACGTCCGGCCGGGCGATGAGATCATTCAAGCTGTTGATTTCATCCACCAACTCAGACTTCTTCGGAATGTGAATAAACTGGCTGGACGCGCTCATGGTGCAGCTAAACCGCCGGGATTTTCGACGCCGTAACTCTTGCGTGTTACCGCCCACAGCATTGAGCTGAGAAATAAAGTCAATCTTGTTGTCCACCAGCAACGAGGTTGCGGGTAACCGGCCGGGCGGCAACACTACATTCTCCACTTTTAACTCGACGCCATAGTGCTCACCGATCATCTTAAGGACTTCGGCCTGATAGGCCTGACTAATGCTGGAAAAATACCAAGACGTGTTTTGCGGATTCTCTGGCACACCTTGGGTAAGTTGCCGGATCACACCAGTCTCTAGAATATCCTTGAACAGACCCACCGGTTTCTCAGGCCAGTGCGCCAGTTCCGGCTGCGGCAAACAATCTACCAGGCGAACCATGTAACTTTTCGCAGCGCCTGGTTGATTCGGCGGCTGCATGGCCACTATTTCTTGATCTTTGCCACTGGCGACTATCCGCACCCATGCCGCATCGAATGCGCGAATCAACTGTTCGCGACCCCGCGCGATTTCAGCCGGCGACCAGTCGCCAGAACGCACCGGTAACTCATCAATCTTTGAGGCTTTTGCGCCACCGTGGGCACCCGCCATGGCTGTACAAGCGTTGAGGAAAAGGGTCATAGCCAACAGCAGACCACGCGAATTCAGAACACTCATGCGAAACACTCCCTCAAGCGTATAAATTCCAGTTCAGCAACACCCCCAGGGCCGCGAAAGAGCCTGTGGGAAGGCGCATCAATGATGCCATGAATAACACTGATACCGACCCGGATTCATGACCCGGGGCTGCGGTGACTACTCTATGGTCTGTGATGCTCAAACAATGAGCAAAGGCAATGGCAGCGGAATTTTCTAGCGATAATCTTAAAAATTCTAAGCTTGTTCTAGGATGGGAAAACTCCAGGAGCGGCACAGCTTACCATCGGCAAACTCATAGAGGCCCAGAGATCGCGTTGTCTTGGTTCCATCGTCGGTTTCAAAACTATCGATCTCGACTGCGACGACCAGGTTGCCATAGGCGCGCACGTCCTCAACTCGCGAACTGGCATAGCCGCTGGCCGCAAACATTCCGGTCAGCGCCTGCTCTACCTGTTCCCGACCCTGCGCACGCAAGCGCGGGCCTTCCGGCCGAACCTCGTAGGACGTATAGTCTTCTGCCAAATTCGCAAGCAATTTCGCCAGGTCTTTCTGGTTATAGGCTTTTGTCTGTTCGTGCACGCGTTGCACAAGCTCATTCATGTGAAAACTCCCGGAATTGGCCCCGGCATAATACCCCGGCACAATCGACTTAAGGACAGAAACCCATGTGGTGGATTTTGACAGGCGCCCAAGGTAGTTTGCAGCTAGTACGGAGGTCAACAGACCATGAAACTCGCCATCGTCGGGGCTTCGGGGCAAACGGGCCAGCAAATTAGCCGGGAAGCCCTCGGCCGTGGTCACCAAGTATTAGCCCTAGCGCGGTCCCCACAGAAAATAGACCTGCAAGATTCGCGGCTGGAAACTCGTAAAGCCGACGTGTTCGATCCGCCGTCACTGCAAACCGGCCTTGCCGGAGCGGATGCGATCATAACATCGGTGGGCAAAACTGATCTGCGAGATAAACGCACCGACTTCAACACCAAATCCCATCAAAATATTCTCGATGCGGCCAGGGCGAACGATATTCGACGCTTGGTAGTGATCTCCTCCTTTGGTGCGGCACGGAATGTAAAACGCAAAGGCATTCGACGAAATATCTATTTGTTTCTGCGCCGAAAATATTATGACGAGATGCACCAGATGGAATCCTTGGTGCTGAATTCTGGCTTGGAAACTACCGTGGTAAGGGCGCCCATGTTGCACAACCGTCCTCCGCGGAACGACTGGTTGCTAACTAATGACGGTAGGCTACCAGCCGGCCTGGCAATCAGCCGATCAGATCTTGCCCACTATCTACTAGACGAGCTTGAAAGCGGAGAGAATATTTCGCGTATCGTCGCCATCGCCGATGAAGGTGATAAAGCACCATCGTTTAGTGAAATTCGACCGCGTCGCAATTGATGCCAGCCCATGCCATACACCCGACCAATAGATAAGTGACACGCTTAGAGAAATTCGGTTGGGCAGTCGGCGCGCATGGCTCACAAGTCATGATCGGCATTTATAGTTTCTACCTGTTGTTCTACTTAACCGGGGTTTTGGGCATCGATGCACTTAAAGCCGGTCAAATTATTTTCGTCGTGCGCCTTTACGACTTGGTCACGGATCCGCTCATGGGCTATATCAGTGATCGAACGGTGTCCAAGCGGGGGCGACGACGACCCTGGCTGCTATTGGGCGCCCTCGCCTGCACTGGCAGCTTCATTCTGCTGTTCAACTTACCCAGCTACGACAATCAAAACTCAACCATCGTCGCCGTGACCCTGGTGTTGCTACTGTACGCCTCGGCTTACACGGTGTTTAACGTACCGCACTTGGCCATGCCCGCCGAGATGACGAGTGATTATCACGAACGGACAGTATTGATGTCCTACCGCGTGATATTTTTCGCCACGGCCAATCTCGCCGCCATTCTGGGTGGCTCCTTGTTACTGAAAAAGTTTGGCGACGCCCAAGGTTACCCTCTGCTCGGCTGGTCAGTTGGCGCCAGCATACTGATCAGTATGCTGATCTGTTATCGACTCACAGCGAGCGTTAATTTTATTAAAAGAACCGAGCAGACACGATATAGCCTGCTGCAACAGTGGAGAATCGTCGGCCGCAACAAGCCGTTTCTTGTATTTGTCACCGCCAAGCTTGGCATGCTGACAGCACAGGCCAGCCAAGTTTCCGCATTTTTGTTCTTCTCGCAGTACGTATTGGAGCGCGGCACCGCGCTGCTGACCTCATTGGGAATTTTTCTAACCATCGGACCAGTGGTATCCGCGCCGGCTTGGAACTGGGCTTCGCGACGCTGGGGTAAGCGCAATGCATTCATGCTGGCTGCCCTACTCTATGCCCTAGTCGTAGCGTCCTGGCTGTTGGCCGGCCCGCAAGAACCCAGTTGGCTGACAAACTTCCGCGTGCTCTTGTTGGGTTTGGTGGTCGGCGGCGTGATCATTCTTGGCTTCTCGCTGTTGCCCGACACCATTGAATACGATCGGCGTCGGACCGGATTAAACCGAGAAGGTTTATATTCCGGAATTTACAGCACCATGGAAAAAGCGGCTTCGGCCTTTGGGCCACTCTTGTTCAGCATGTACCTGGCAGCAAACGGATTCGTCTCATCCAAGGCCGGCGAAACTGTCGTGCAGCCCGATGCAACAGTCACCATCATTTATCTTGCCGTCGGTCTATTTCCGGCCATCGCGGCCTTGTTCGCCGTCGCCGTACTCACCCAATATGACCTCGACGAAACCAAGCTGGCGACGACACAAAGCTTGCCGGACTGATTTTGCACCGACCCGCCAGTAGTACGACGCGCCATGAACACCAACTTACCTAAAATAAATCCCACACATCTAGGCTGGGCCATCGGTACCCTCGGCGCATCAATGCTGCTGAATACTTTCAATGTCGCAGCCTTGTTTTTTTTCGTGACGGTCTTGCAGGTTGACCCTTGGATTGCCGGCGCGCTAATTACCGGCTCAAAACTTTATGACGCCGCAACAGACCCCATCATGGGCTTCATTAGCGATCGTACGCGCAGCCCTTGGGGCCGACGGCGGCCCTACTTGCTGCTTGGGGGCATCTGCTGCGGCCTCGCGTTCGCGGGCCTGTTCGCGATTCCACCCATGGCTGAAACCCTGACGCTGCATATCGCCATTGCTGCGGGATTGGTTCTTCTGTCAACGGCGTACACCATTTTCAATGTTCCCTATCTGGCCATGCCTGCGGAAATGATCGAGGATTATCACGAACGAACCGTGCTGATGTCCTATCGAGTTTTTTTAATTGCCATCGGGACCTTTATCGGAATCTCGGGATCCCCGGCACTGGTGGCGTGGTTACAAGATGGCCTGAGCTATTCCGCCAACGAAGCTTATCGCAGCATGGGCATCATCATCGGCTTACTGATGAGCGTCGCCATGGTCGCGGCCTTTTTTGGCACACGGGGTGCACGATTCACTGAACCGGTTGTTTCAAGTTTGCCGCTGTCGGAACGCATTCAATCGATTGTCAATAATCAACCGTTTCTTATCTATCTCACCATTAAATTGGCGGGCCTTTTTTCGCTGGCCAGCATTCTCGCGACGGGCTTCTTCGTTGTGGTCTATATCATGGAAAGGTCCGTGGGTGTGTTCGCCATATTCGGTACCGCACAACTTGCCGGTCAGGTGGTCGCCATCCCCGCCTGGCTAGGCTTGAGCAAACGTGTTGGCAAAACACGCATCCTGGTGATCTCCAGCCTGCTCATGGTGGGTCTGTCCCTAAGCTGGTTAGCCTGCGGTCCGGATGAGCCGCTTTGGTTATTCGGTTTGCGGGGCCTATGCATTGGCCTTGCCGGCTGCGGCACGCTGTTGGGCACCCAGGCGATGCTGCCCGATGTGATGGAATATGACTATCGCCGCACCGGCCTGCGCCGCGAGGGCATCTACGCCGGCACCATCAGCTTTATCGAGAAAACCTCCGGTGCCATGGCGGGTCTCGTCATCGGTAGTCTGTTGTCCTACACCCAATTCGATAAGACGCTCCCCGTCGGTGAACAGCCAGAATCTGCCCTGTGGGGCATCATGATCGGTATCGCGCTGATCCCAGCGGCAATGTATAGCCTGAAACTCGTGCTGCTAAGATTCTATGACCTCAGTGAATCCCGGCTTAAAACAACACAACTAATCAAGTAATCGAGCCGGTGAGCGCAGCCGCTCGCTTGGCACCAAAATTTAGGCCAGTGTTGCAAATCGCCGAATGGTTCAGGCCATCAGTATCGATGCGTGATGCCGAATATGATCGGCAATGAAAGTAGCCACGAAGAAATAACTATGGTCGTATCCTTCTTGCAGCCGCAAACATAAGGATTGACCCGCGCCTTTGCACGCCGCTTCAAACAAGCCGGGCTTGAGTTGATCCACCAAGAACTCATCGTTCAAACCCTGATCAACCAGAATTTCCGCATGGCCCGACCGGTCACCGGCAGCCGCCATGAGCGCGCAAGCATCATATTCAGACCACGCGGCCTCATCGTCCCCCAAATAGTGCGTAAACGCCTTTTCGCCCCATTCACATTGGGTGGGCGCGACAATGGGGGCAAACGCAGAAATCGATTGATAGCGATCAGGCTGTCGTAATGCCAGGGTTAGGGCGCCATGCCCACCCATGGAATGACCTGATACGCCTTGAGCATCTTCGCGAATGGAAAAATTCTTGGCCATCAACTCGGGCAATTCTTCGGTCACATAGCTCGCCATTCGAAAATTTTTCGACCACGGCGCCTCGGTCGCATTGACATAGAAACCCGCGCCCTGGCCCAAATCATATGCGCCATCATCAGGGACATCAGCACCGCGCGGACTGGTATCAGGCGCAACAATCATCACGCCCCTGCTTGCTGCTTCGGCGAAGGCGCCGCCCTTGGTGGTGAAATTTTCAGCGGTGCAAGTTAGACCGGACAGCCACCAGAGCAAGGGCACCGGGCCCTGTTTTGTCTGCGGCGGCGTAAATACACTAAAACGCATAGGACACCCGGTACTCTTAGCCGCGTGTTGATAGTAAGCAAGCTCCCCACCAAAGCAGCGATGCGATGATAAAATTTCCATTTTGAAACCCTACAAACCAGTAATTGGTAAACGATGCACCAAAGCGAATCAGCTATTCGGCATAGTATTGTGGCGCGCAGCCGATTGTATGCCGTTTAGAGGCGAAGAAAAGCCACTTGCCGCGCGCCATTGCGGACAAGAACCAAGCTTGGAGCGACGTCACTCGTGCAAGATCAGTTTGAATTGAGTTTGCGGCTAGCCGTATTCGTGGGTGTTTTCGGCTTGATTGCCCTCTGGGAGGTTTGGCTTCCGCGGCGTCGCCGCAACTATCCGCGTTGGCAACGCTGGCCCAGCAATATCGCCATCCTGGCCATGAACAGCGGGCTGATTCGATTACTACTGCCTACCGCCCTGGTGGGTGTGTCGATGACCGCGCAGGCGCAAGGCTGGGGACTATTCAACCAATTGCAACTACCACAGTGTCCAGCGATTGCCCTAACGATAGTGCTAATGGACCTCGTAATTTATGCGCAGCATGTGGCCTTTCATCGCGTGCCCCTGCTTTGGCGCCTACATCGCATGCATCATACGGACCGGGACTTGGATGTCAGCTCCGGTGGACGCTTCCACCCCTTGGAAATTCTCCTGTCCTTGGGTATCAAGATACTCGCCGTTATCGTTCTCGGCGCACCGCCGGCTGGCGTGATCATTTTTGAAATCGTGCTCAACGCGGGCGCCAGCTTCAATCACGGCAATATCTATGTCCCGGAATCTGTCGATAAAGTGTTGCGTTGCTTAGTCGTAACACCAGATATGCACCGCGTACATCATTCTGAACGATCAACTGAGCACAACAGCAACTATGGCTTCAGCATATCCTGGTGGGACCGACTGTTTAGTACCTATCAGTCACAACCTCGCGACGGCCATGTCGATATGCGAATTGGCCTACGCTCATTTTCGTCACCGAAGGAAATGAGGCTAGATCGAATGTTGCGGCAACCCTTGGAGGATCAGAACGAATAAGCTAGCGCGACAATACAATTCGGCGGTTGAGTGTGTCGACAAATTCGCGCTTAGCATGACCCAATATTCATATCCAAAACCACGCACCGTGCGGGTAATCCGCGCTTGATTCTCCGCCGGGCATTGATCACGCGCGTGTTTCGGCCGGAACGAATTAACCCGATTCGCTTGACTCCAGCCAGGGTAATATCTGCGCAACAAAATGCGACCGCGTATGGCCACCTTGAATTTTTGCCACCACACGCCCGCGCTGGTCCAACAAATAACTGGTGGGCAGCACCTGATTCCAAGCAGGATCAATCACACTGACGATCGTATCCATATCCCTATCAGAGCGCGCGTAGGTCTTAAAGTCAGGAAAGAACTCATTGAGAAACGGCAACAGCATACTCTCAAGCTGAAAAGGGTCGTCCAAGGAAACGGGTACTAGGGTAAACCCCCTTGAAGCATACTCTTGCGCAAGTTCCATTAACGCCGGTATTTCTTTTAGGCAAGGACGGCACCAAGTTGCCCAAAAATTCACCAACACAAGCCGGCCTTCATGCTCGGCTAGCAAAGCCGACAATTCATCGGCGTCAATCACCGTGACTCGATCCACCGGCTCGGACATGCAAGACACGCTCAGCAGCATTGCGAGCAAAAACACCGCGGCTAAACCGCTTGGTCGCAATGGCCGCCTTTTGGCTGTTTCGCCTACGAGTATTGGCATGTTCTGTGTACCCCTCCGTAGAACCCTATCATCATTGCCAAGAGCCGCGAAACTGGCAACATCGCCGTAGGCATTCTGTCTAGCTGCTGGCCAAATGCACTCGATAAACACGCCCGGCCAATGCCGGGCCACCCACTAGCCCAACCGTTCAGCGGCGACCCTTGCAATAGACGAATCAACCCCTGCCATGAGGTGCCGACGTGACGTTCAGCTCAGGATGCCAACCTGCACTCAGCCACGAAACACAACCACACACATCTCTATTATCAGCAAGATTGTGCAGCTGCAATAACTTGCTGCGGCCCGTCACAGCCAAGCTAAAACCTGCGTCACAATTCCACAATATACAAGTGCATATTGTAAAACCCGCTGCACATTTGGGTTCGGGTGCTCAATACTCGCCGCTACTTGTACTTAAGGGCAAACTCGTCGAAAGGCGAAGACGCAAAGCCACCGATCTAAGGGTTAAAACCTAAGGCAGCGGGGCTACCAGGTAAACAGCGGTGCCGACCTTCATGTCGGCCAGGGTCAAAGACACCAACCGTCGCTTATCAGGGCTGCGATCTAGACGCGAGTCATGCCGCTGGAGCACTAAACGACTCAGAAGTAACCATCGGTTCTGAAATCAGGGCATACCCGTCGGAAGGCGGGGACGCAAAGCCACCGGTCCCAAGGCTAGACCATGGACAGCGGGGTTGCCAGCGCCGAAATCGGTCACTGCGCGTGACTGATACGAGGCTCTGTCTAACCACCTAGTTGGTCACCCATCACCGCCACGCAGCTTGCTCTGCTTTCAAACCGTTACTAACGGGAATGAAGGTATGACGCTAATGCGATGGAATACGGTACCAATGATGCTTGTTCTTGTGAGTACAAGCGTATTCTTACTGGGCTGTAATGAGAAAAAGAATGCCGACACGAAAGTTTCCGGCATGGTAATTGACGGTCCAGTGGTTTCTGGCGATGTCGTTGCGCGCAACAGCGACGGCGTGGTGATCGGTCAGACGACGATTGGTCAAGACGCAGTATACGGATTTACCGCCCGCCCCAAGGGCCGCGAATTTCCCTTAACGCTGCGCGTGGAAAACGGCACCAATCTCGTCACCGGATCAGCGCCTGAGTTTCCATTGGAAGCGGTAATCGCCAGCCCCAGCGCTAGCCCTGTTCTCAACATTACGCCATTTAGTACTCTCGTTTCCCGAATCGCGTCCCGCTTACCGGGCGGCCTCAAGACTGAGAATATTAATGCCGCTACGGCAATTGTCGCTGAAAATTTAGGTTTTGGGCTTAGCCTTGGCGCAACGGGCGACCCAAGTACTACCGCCGTCCAAAACGGCAATATCGCAGCCTTTACCCGCAGCAGTGAGGCATTAACCGAATCCATCCGTCGCAGTCGCGATGCCTTGATGGTCAGCGGCAGCAACTTCAGCGCGGATGAAATCATGGACAGTATCGCCGCTGACCTCGCTGACGGCGAGCTGGACGGCCGCGGTGCCGGCAAAGCAGATCCGAAAATTTCTGCAGCCACATCAGTCGCCGCCGCACAAGTTTTAATAGAGGTCATGACTGATGGTCTGAAGGTAAATCAAGTCAAGGCAACAAACGCAATGGACGCCGCTGTTCAACAAGTCATGAATGGCGACACCACAATACCCAGCACGGGGGATTTGCCCGTGCCGAAAAAAATGTTGGCACAAGCCGAAAAATCCGTCGGCCTGGCGCGGGCGATAAAGAACAGCCCGACGCTAGATACCTTAGCAAATCGTCTAAGCGGCCTGCGCGACGGGCTAACGCCACAAGAGATTGACCCGATGCTGCCAGTGGATAGCGATCTAGCGCTGGCGGATGCCTTGAATAGCACTGTAATAAGCTCAGAGGCGGAAATTCTCACAGCGCTAGATAACACCTCTGGCGGCGAGCCCGCTCCAGAACCGGAGCCTGAACCGCAACCAGATAATGTCGCGCCCGCCATAAGCGGAAAGCCTGCCACCGAGGCCGATGTGGGCGTGTCCTACAGGTTTCAAGCCTCGGCAACAGACGCGGATGGCGACACGCTCCGCTTCCTGATTGCGAACAAACCGAATTGGGCAACCTTCAACACGGGCAACGGCACCCTGACCGGCACGCCATCATCCGCGGGCGAGTTCACAGGCATCCAAGTTAGCGTCACCGATGAACAAGCCACGGCCAGTTTACCGACTTTCAGTATCACCGTTAACGCAGCCCCACCGCCGCCGCCGGAGCCCAACAAGGCGCCAAGCATCAGCGGTTCGCCCGCTACGCAAGTTAGCGCGGGCCAAAACTATAGCTTTAGGCCCAGCGCCCAAGATCCCGATGGCGACGATTTGGTTTTTAGTATTGCTAACAAGCCGAACTGGGCAAGTTTCTCAACATCCAGTGGCCGCCTAAGCGGTACACCGACCAACGCGAATGCAGGCGACTACGCCAACATCGTGATATCAGTATCCGATGGCGAGGCATCGACGAGCCTCCCGGCCTTCACCCTGGCTGTGGAATCTGTGATCGAACCACCCGTCGAACCACCGGTCACGCAGATACTGCTGCACTACGATGGTGACACCAACGATAAACATGACATCGCATCACTGCCGGTAGCTGCCTTGCTAATAGACAAGGCCGAACTGAACGCGGTAACCACGATCGCCTATAACAACAATCTTCTCGGTGGCAGCAACAGCAGCCAGATTAATGCCATGCGCAACTCGGCCGCATTTGCCGCTAGTCTCGGCATAAATACCGTCGACTACGAAGCAGGCACCACGGCCGCAGTCGCGAGCGTCGCCGCCATCTTCAATTCGGGCAACCCTGTTATTGCGATCGAAGGCGGCCCTATGGAGGCCGTGTATCGGGCTCTCGGTCAAACGGATGCCGACAAGCTCGGCAACATCACGCTGATTTCTCATAGTGATGCGAATGAACAATTTGCCAGTAACGGCACACATACCTGGGCTGACTTGCAAGCCACCTATCCCGCGGTGAGTTTCGTGGACCTTAAGGACCAGAACGTCGGCTTCAACAACGAAGCCTGGGAATGGCTAGATCGTGCCGTCGACCCGGTGAACCAGTCGGCCCGTGCGGCCATGCTAAACGCCGATGAAAAGCTGAATGACGCCTCCGACGCGGGTATGGTCTATTGGTACCTAACCGGCAATGAAGACGGCACACCAGCAGATGCCCAAAACTATTTGGGTGCCGAGGTCACAGCGCCGGTCACAACACCTACCGCCAGCTTCCGATTTAGCTACAACGCAGGCTTCACGAATGCGCAGGGTCTTAACGGCGCCACGCTGACCGAACCCGCTTATCTGTTTGTAGATCCCGGCAACGAAATCGACTCGGTAACATTCAGCAACGGTCGCACCGAAGGTGCGGCACCCTTCGAATGGATGCCCTTCAAAAATGGTCAATCCCAAACGGCAGATTTTGCCAATGGCAGCTATACCGTTAGCGCGGTGGTGACCTTCAACGGTGGCGAGACCACGACCATCAATGCAAGCTTTGTGGTCGATCAAGACATTGTTGAGCCCCCGCCGCCTGTTAACCAGCCACCGGTCATTAGCGGCTCGCCCGCCGGGCAAATTACCGCGGGCACGGCTTACAGTTTCACGCCCTCGGCCAGTGATCCCGATGGCGATAACCTAAGCTTTACCGTCAACAATCTGCCAAGCTGGGCAACGTTTAATAGCGCTACAGGCCGCATAAGTGGCACTCCCGGCACCAACGATGTCGGTAGCTACGGTGGTATTGTGATCACCGTTACCGACAGTGAAGACAGCGCCAGCTTGCCGGCCTTTAGTATTCAGGTTGTTGGTACAGCCACGGCCAGCCTGACGGCTTCCTGGCAGGCACCAACAAACAACGCGGATGGCAGCACGCTCACGGATCTCGCCGGCTACAAGCTGTACTACGGGACCGAGTCCGGCGTCTACCCGAATGTCGTGGACATCAACAATCCGGGCATTAGCACCTATGTGGTGGATGGCCTCTCGCCGGGTACCTATTACTTTACGATCACGGCTGTGGACAATGTCGGCAACGAGAGCGCCTTTGCGATTGAGGCATCGCGCAGTATTCCGTAGCCAGCATGCCGTGCCGTGATGGACTAGTTCCGGCGCACCGTACCGGAACTAGCCAGCGCGAAGCTAATACCGGTAAACTGCTCTCTAGGGCCCGAAACCGGAGCGTATCTAGGTGGGAACCGGCAATGGATCGTTCTCTGGAGCGACTGCGCTCAAGCTTGGTTGCTGCCTAGTGCTGGCGGCTTGCTCCGGGACCGAACAAGGAGACGGCGCGGATCGATACGCCGGCCAACGCGTAGAGATGGAGCCGGCGGCGGTTGTTTCCGGTAGCCGTAACAAAGACGGCCAGTGTGTTTATACCTGGCTGACCATCAGCGGCAGGGTTGACGGCAAACTAGCAACCAGTTTTGCGCCGTTTCGCAACAATATGGGTGCTGATCAGCGTTGCCGTCCCAGCCTAAGCAATGAAATTTCCGCCTTGATCCAGGCGGAAATCGATGATGGTGACCGCGAAACCATCGCCTTGTGTGTTAAGGAAATGACGCCGTTGGAGGATGTCGAAGTACCTGCGGGGACTCAACGTTATGAAGCTGTTGAAATCATGGTATCGGGTTGGTACTTCACAAAACCCGCGTTTTGGACCTGCAATGACGAACCCGGCTGCCCCCCGCCGGATTCCTGCAACTTGAATCAGCGTATTACCGAGCCCGAATAAAGGTCTACTTTCAATAGGTCTAGGCGCGAACCCTGCGCGTAGATTGCTTGCGCTGACGCCAACTCACAGCTCATCTGGCGCCACTACCCGCATGGTAATCCAACCGTCCTCCTGCCACGGCGATATCTGCGCCTGCAACCCCATGACCTCTGCCTGCTGACGCATTAGCGGAATGGTGTAATTCTCATGAATCCACTGCTCTGAGAATTCATGCTGACCCAAGCGGCTCGACTGCGCCAGCACGTTGCCATAGGGTGACTTCCAACGGATGGCATCACCGTCGCGCTGATAATCCAGCACGAGCTGATAGAAGCAAGCGGTGCGCTCGGTTAGGGCGATGAGGCCCAGTTCAGTATTGCCGGTCTTCTCAATCATGCTGCCCACACGTCTCAACATGGGCATTTGCGTGAGCACCTCATGATTAATCTTATCCGCCAAATTGCCGTTATTCTTGGCAAATTGCAGGCCAGTCATGGTGGCCTTGATTAGGGCATCGTTGGGCTCGTGTTGATAGGGCCGCCGATTATTCAGGGCCTTGATGATCTGCTCCACGGCCGCGCCGAGTTGTGCTTCGCGACCGGAAAAATCATGCTCTGGATCTTGCGTGGGGCTGACCTCGTTGATGGCCGCGGCCACGGCCGCACCCAATGCCTGCTCATGGCCCTTGAAATCGGTACGCCGGGCAAAATTATCAGGCTCCATGGCCTCGGGACCGTGGTGGGCCCCACCAAAGGCCGGCACCGCGATCATCAATCCGAGAGTGACGATTAATGTTGTCAGTTGCTTGATTGACATATTGGCAAATCCTTCGTGGCCAATGTTCCCCATTGGCGACCAATCTAAATATTGAGCTTAGTTTCGCATCCCCGTTCGGCCACGCAAAATCCAAAGCCAAGTATTTTCGGATCGATTAACCGCCGCGCCGACTGGTGGTCGAAGCTTGCACCCCGGGCTATCGTGATGACCAACCATTGCAGCGCGTCAATAAAGCAGGGCTTGGTGATTGAGCCGGCAGCGGCGAAAAGCCGTAGCAACCAGTTGCGCTTTCTTCAGCGCTCAGCATGGGCATGGGTGGCGGCTGGTTCAAGCTGGCCGATACCATGCAAGTCGGGCGTATATCCGCGGGGCAATCGAATTCCTGATCATGCCGGAGTAAACTTCAAAGCCGCCGTTTCAAGTTAGCAAGCAGTTTTTGCTGAATCCTGGAAACTTGTCGATGTCAAGAAATCCACAACATTCGCTCCTGGCTCAAGCCACTCATGATGAGCGTGCTCGCCAAGACTTTATCGGCCAATTCAAATTGTTTTCCGGACGAACACTCAGACCAACTAACCGGTTGGTTTTCGAACAACAAGCCGCACCACATTTTAAGGCGACTCATGGCCACTATCCCAAGAAAGAAACGGAGATTGCCCAGGCCATGCAGACCAACCTTCACTACCAATGCTGGAGCGCTTTGCATCGCATTACCCAGGAACAAATGTGGGATGCTGTCGGCGAGTCCCTGCTGCGCGAGGAAGCGCGCTTGCGCGCACAGTATCGGACACTCAAGGATAAAGACGACAAATTGGGTTCGCTAGAACTAGATCCAAACTTTGAAGTACCAGAAATCATGCGCGGCACCGCGATCCATTTGCAACCTGGCACTTATGCATTGAACCGCGATGAGGATGACTTGCTGGCGGGCGCTTTTTACGAAGCCGGGGGCGCACTGTACTCCAAGGCACAGGGCATCGGTGTTAGTGAGAGCAAAGCAGATGTCAGCATGCGCTTTCTGAGCGATCGCTATCCTGACTTCGCGCCGCGTAAGATTCTTGATATGGCCTGTTCCGCCGGCGCTTCGTCAGTACCCTACGCCCTCAAGCTCCCCCAAGCACAAGTACATGCCATTGACGTTGGGCCCGGCCTTCTGCGCTATGCACACGCACGGGCGGAAGCCCTGGGCGCGGCGGTTCATTTCCATCAGCGCAGTGTCGCCGATACTGGTTTCCCCGATGAAACATTCGATCTTGTCGTTTCACACAACGCGATGCATGAAATGTCCGATGAGACAACTGGCGCCATGATGCGAGAGAGTTTTCGCATACTAAAGCCCGGCGGCATTTGTCTACACCAGGATGTGCCCCTGCGCTTTGAAAATCTTTCTGCTTACGACCGTTTCGAATTGTCATGGGATGAGCAGTATAACGGTGAGCCGTTCTGGTCAACTTATGCTACCAACGACTGCAAAGCCATGCTCTTAGCGGCCGGGTTTTCTGAGCAAAGCATATTTGTCGGCTTTGCAGACCAAATCGATCAGTCTTTCAAGTGGTACCTTGCCTGCGCGCAGAAAAAATAACTGCATATACGTGATTGGACGAACCACATGACCAGCAATAAAGATTTCAAGCAAATTGGACAAGCGCCTAGACCCACATTTTTCACGGAAGAGCCAGCCGCTGACCGTCTACTCGCCATCGTGGCTGCGCTAACGACGGAAGTTGCTGTATTGCGGGAGCGGCAAGATAGTCTGGAAAGGCTAATAATAGAGAAAGGCATTCTTGAACCCGATGAACTAGAACAGTACATCGGCGATACAGATGTTCAAAAATCACGTGCGGCCTGGCGAGAGGCCTATTTAGAGCGTGTTTATGCCATATTGCGCCAGGCGCCGATGGCGGACAATAAGACCTAGCGGCCAAACGCGAGTTCTGCTTACCGCTAGTAGGCTCGGCTGCTGACAAAACCTATCGATAAAGCGCGTGTCAAGTTGCCTACCGTAGTACCCAAACGGAGATAGCAAAGCGCAATCTAGTATGCAGGTGCGTCACGGCTACTCAGGCTTAGATTGAATAGCAACAACTCTATTGCTAATCAGAATTTAATGACCGGCGGAACGTTGGCAAAGCTCCAAATGTCGAACGGAATGATTTGGCTGGAAAACGGATCGGAGAATAACTGATCGATCAGCCATTGTTTGCGCATGGCGTCCTGCGCGGCAATATCTTGCGCAGAAAAATCCTCTTTAGCGCGTTCGCTGGTGATATCGACAAAGGCGTCGGTAAATTGCTCAAACAAACCGGCAATAAACTTGATTGAAGCGCCTGGGTCATCCGGATAAACCGATGGCCCGTAGAAACTCACTCCCGAACAAGCCGGGCGCCGACGAAATTCGGCGATCGTGTCGTGCGTGCCCTTACAGATTAATTGTCGGTATATTCTGGGATCCTTGTTACGTTGTGCAAAATAGTTATCGGTCAGCTCCTTTAGTCTGGCTAAATCGACGTCGATTTTCGTACCCGGCATTACTCCTAGCCAACCACCGGTCGTAACGGTGTTGTCCGCAAACATTTGCATCACAATCGTCGCATGTAACATGCCGACCAGGGGCGTTTTCGGATGCATGTCTAAGGAATAGAAGCGGCCCCAGGTTAAAACACCATCGCCACGACCCGGGCTTAGCTTTTTACCAACTGACAACATGCGACCGGTTTTTTCCATCACGTCGCCGCGCGTTACCTGAATGTCGAAATGGGAATATTCTGTTTCGGTTACCAATTCTTCAAAATCTACGCTGCCGTTAAGTGCTTCAATACGGCCGAAGAATTTCTGATCCATCTCAACAATAAATCGATCCAAGAATTCCTGCAGTGCCTGTTGGCTTACCGGGTCGACCGGTTTTAGCTGTGGCCCGCCGCTGGTATGCGCTCCGGCAATTGCCTTACTGACCAAAATTGCTGCAAGCATTAGGATTACGAAAACCCTTACTAGCTGATTCATCGCTGATTCTCCGCTCAAGCTCACTGCCAATGCTGAGTTGGTGCTGCCTGTTCACTGTAGCGCCAAACTCTGCACTCGATGATGTGTCTAGCCGATACACAGAAACCGGCACAAACAATGATGCCTGCTGACCCAGGCTATACTGTAGCCTGCTCCACGCGGGAGAAAAAGATGGATAGCGAAGATAACGAGATTGTCGAGCTGTCGGCGGACGATTACATCGAATGTCCCTATTCGCTCTATCAACGCCTCCATGCGGGCACGCCGGTTGCGGTAGATCCAGCCGTCGGTGTGCTCGTCGCTGGATATGATGATCTTGTCGAGTTGTCGAAGGACACCGCCGTATTCTCATCGAGTATTACCGAAGACGGACGGGGTCCGCGAGACATGGGCGTAGGCAGCGACCCGGTACAAGACGATGTCGAAGAAATTCTGTCACAGGCGCATCCGATAGTTAACGCATTGTTTACCGCGGATCCCCCGGTACACACGCGCTATCGCAATTCGCGATTCCACTGCCGGTAACCGTGGTCTCGGACATTCTCGGCGTGGACCGCGCCGACATGTGGACTTTCAAGCATTGGGGCGACTTGATGATATCCGGCAATATCGATGTTCTTAAAGCACGAACAGCGACCTGAGGCAGTGAAGGCGGTCGTCGAACTCCACGAGTAACTTTTACCGCGTATTCAACAGCGCAGCCAGCAACCGACCTACGATCTACTCAGCGAACTCGTGAATACGGAAATCGAGGATGAACCACCGCTAACGGTCGAAGAGCTGCTACCTATCATCGACCAAATATTGCTCACGGGTCACGAAAGCCGGCAAAGACGACTATCGATCATCGCGAAGCACCGGCCGCGAATCTCGAATCAATTGAAATCTACCCCGCCCGGGAACTTTTCCATACAATCAGGTTCCGAGGTTGAAAGGCCTATTTTGAGGCCCGCCCTCATCACGAATCAGCAGCCGATCAAATCGAACGGCAAGCGCGCAAACGATTGTTTCTCAACAGGAGATCTCTATGTCCCAAAAATCAACTCTCTCCGCCGCCGGCCTAGCCACGGCCGTCGCCCTCGCCTTGGCTGGCTGTGATTCCGGGCCTAAGCAAGATAGCTCGGCCAACGGGGCCGCCCAGGCCGACGGTGACGCCGGCAACATGGAAAAGTGCTACGGCGTGTCTTTGGCCGGCAAGAACGACTGCGCCGCGGGTCCGGGCACGACCTGCGCGGGATCATCGACGGTGGACTATCAAGGCAATGCCTGGAAGCTGGTGCCGTCTGGTACCTGCGAATCGATTTCGCTGCCTGGCGAACGCATGGGTAGCCTAGAACCCCTTGATCGCGATTTGTCCTGACCGGAGCCATTTAGCGACGCGGCGATTTGCCAGTCAAATTCCATGTCGTGATGAACAACAGTCAAGGCGCAGTGCACCAAAATCTTGCGGCGATCCCGGCGCGTGCCGGGATCGCACTCAAGCCGCAACACTATCAAGTCATACTCAAAGAAAATCCTAAGATCGGATTTTTTGAGGTTCACGCGGAAAACTACATGGGGGCCGGAGGCCCGCCCCACCGCTACTTAAGTGCGATTCGCGAGCGATACCCGCTATCGGTCCATGGCGTGGGCTTGTCTTTAGGTGGTGAAGGGCCCATCGACAAACATCATTTAGCGCGTTTGTGCCGGGTCGTTGATCGCTACCAACCGCAATTAGTATCAGAGCACGTGGCCTGGTCTGGCCATGATGGCAAGTTCTTGAATGACTTACTTCCCATCGCTTATACGCAAAGTTCGCTAGACCAGCTAGTCGACCACCTAGATCAAGTACAAAACGCACTAGGACGACATATATTGCTCGAGAATCCGGCGACCTATCTCCGTTTTCGGCATAACGAAATGGAAGAAACGGAATTTCTCGCCAGCGCGGCACGCCGCAGCGGCTGTTCGCTGTTGTTAGACATTAACAATGTTTATGTATCCGCCGTTAATCACGCTTACTCCGCCGAAACGTACCTTAGCGAGTTTCCAATCAACCAGGTTGCACAAATTCATATAGCCGGGCATGCGACAGAACTCGATTCTGAAAACCAGCCCCTGCTAATCGACAGCCATGACCATGAAGTTGCCAGCGAAGTTTGGCGCTTGTACGAGCGGTGTCTGGCGCGGACGGGGCCGCTGCCCACTTTATTGGAACGCGATGGCAACATCCCCGCGTGGCCGATACTATTCGCCGAGGCGCAAATCGCCGAGGGTCTGCTAAACCGCTGCACCGAGCATCAGGATTATGCGCATGTCAGCAACGCTTAGTTCGCAAGCTCACTTCACCAAGGCACTGTTGGACCAGCAGGCCGCCGTGCCACCGGAGCTGGTTCCTGCACATCGTTTCTCGGTATACAGAAACAATGTGCACACGGGCCTTAGAAAGGCCTTGGCAGAAACTTACCCCGTCGTAAAGCGCTTGGTGGGTGCGAAGTTTTTTGATGCCCTGGCGGAAGAATTCATCGCCAGGGCGCTGCCGACATCACCCGTGCTGACAGAATATGGGGAAGCATTTGCCTTACTTGTTGACGAATTCTGCGCTAGCCACGCCAAGGTTCCCTACCTCGCTGACGTGGCGAGATTGGAGTGGGCCCACCAGCGCGCCTATCACGCCGCCGAGGCAGAGGCCATCGACCCGCAAGCCTTGACCAACATACCCCAGGCCGAAATAGCTATGACCGTGTTTCAGCTACATCCCACGCTTCGCTTGCTGAAATCACCCTGGCCAATTCACGAGATCTGGAACGCCAATCGCGCCCATGAGCTAGTGCAGCCCATCGCGTTGACGCGCCGCGAACAAGGCTTGATGCTATTGAGAGCCCAAGCACAAGTTAATATTCATCGCTTGTTACCGGGCGGGTTTGAATTCGTCCTCGCTCTACAACATGGCGAAACTTTAGGCACAGCCTGTGAACTCGCACGCAGCGCAGCAGTAGCATTCGATCTCGCCGGCAATCTGCAAGCGGCGCTTGAACACGGTGCCATCTGCGGATATCACAGCGGCACAAATCCCCCTTAGGAGAAAGCTTATGGGCGCAGAGAATATATCTGGCAACCCGCTAGTACGTTTTGTTGCCGGATTTAACAGGCTGTTATCCAAGATCCCGGAATCGATTCCATTGTTGGTGCTGCGCTTGACCGCTGCGCTGCCGTTCTGGAACTCCGGCTTAACCAAGTGGGATGGCTTTTTGCAGATTTCACCCGCCACCCACTACCTATTTAGCAATGAATTCAAGCTGCACATACTGGGTGCGGAAATCCCCTACCCCTTTCCGGAAGCCTTAGCCTTCCTGTCGGGCGTGGGAGAAATTGCGCTGCCAATCTTACTGGTGCTGGGTCTGGGCACGCGTTTCGCGGCGCTCGGCTTGCTCATCATGACCGCGGTGATTCAATTGACCATCCCCGATGGCTGGATGAACTTTCATTTACCTTGGGCCGCGATGTTATTGCCGCTCTTGATCTATGGCGCGGGCAAGCTTTCGCTGGATCACCTGCTGTTTAAAGATTAGACAAATTCTACCCCGCTGACCGACAGCTAGGCCGACGAGGAATTTTTCAGCGGCCGCGCTTGGCAAACCGCGACAGGCGCCGGCAGAACAATCGATAGGCTAAGGGGCAGTTGGAACCGTCGGCCTAAAATGTCGAAGCATGCGAAAACAGTGCGATCGCAGCCTCGCGGCCAGGGTCGGAAGCTGCCGCGGTCAGCTGGGCTAACAGAAAATTAATCAGGCGCAGAAACCCATCATTAACTCGAGCCGCGGTTCTAATATTTAGCGACTAAGTTTCCACCAAGACTACGCTTCAACTACCAATGTCGCATCAACCTCATCCTGTTGCATTTCAAACATGCGCGCATACCAGCCGCCGCGCGACATCAGCTCTTCGTGACTACCGCGCTCGGCAATTTTCCCCTCAATCATCACCAAGATTTCATCGCTATCTACAATGGTGGATAAACGGTGCGCAATGGTCAGCGTTGTGCGGCCTTCGCAGAGCCGTTTCAGGGCCGCCATGACGCCGCGTTCGGTTTCGATATCCAGGCTCGATGTGGCTTCATCCAGCAAAACGATGGGCGCATCCTTGAGCACGGCACGAGCGATGGCGACCCGCTGGCGTTGTCCACCGGAGATCTTGCTGCCTCGCTCACCGGCCTGAGTGTCGTAACCATCCGGCGTCGTCGCCAACCACTCGGCAAGACCCGCCTCTTCCGCCGCCGCTTGAATTTCGGCATCGGTCGCATCGTGACGGCCCATCCGAATATTTTCTCTAATCGTATCGTTGAATATGAAGCTACGTTGAGAAACCACGGCAAAATACCGCTGCAAATCCGCCAACGGGAAATCCGTCAGCAGACTGGTGCCCAAGCGAATTGTCCCGGATTGTGGGTCCCACTGGCGCAGTAACAAATTGACAATAGTAGATTTGCCGGTGCCGCTAGGGCCCACCAAGGCCACATGCCTACCCGGTGCGATATCCAGTGACAGCTCGTCGAATACCTTGCTGTCGCGGCTCCAATCTCGATCATCCGCATCATATTCAAAGCTTACTTTGTCAAAATGAATGGCTGGCGTCACGTCATCAATGACGCTAAGGGTCGCCGCGTCAGAAACGGCAGGCGCCTGATCCATCATGGAAAATAGTCGTCGGGCCGCAATGATCGAAACGCGGAAGTCAGTGTAGTTGTTCGCCAAGCCCACGGACAGATAGAAGCCGACCACCGACACCGCAATTATTGCTGGTAGCTGCACCAGCGGATCAATCTCGCCGGCGAGGACCAGCTCAATACCCCACCAGGCGGAAGCCAGAATTCCAACGGTGATAAAGATCTCCGCGAGTGCGCGCTGCCAGGCGTCAGCCCCGTAAAGCTTTTCCTGACCTTCTTGCATAGAGGCGCCAATCTCAAATAATTTTTTCGCGCGCTGCTTCTCGTAGCCAAAAGCAACGGTATCGCGAACACCCTGAATGCTGTCTGACACGAAGGCGTTCACCCAACCTAGCTGTTCGCGATACTTCACGCCATCTCCACCCAAGCGAGAAACCAACCACGGCAGCAACAGCGTATTGGCTAGGTAAAAGGGGGCTAGCACGTAGACAAAAGACGGATGCACCGTCCAACACCAGGCCAATATAATCAGTGGGACAAAAATCGCCGCGATGGCCGGCGCGATGGTGTGCGCATAGAACGGTTCAATACGCTCGCAATCCGTCATGACCCGGCTCACGGCATCGCCGGATTGCAGTTTCGCGGTTTTGGCCGGCGCCAACGGCAGCATGGAATAGTAAAACTTGTCGCGAAAAGCAGCCAAAATGCGAAAGGCCACGTAGTGACCCGTGTAGTTCTCCATATACGACATCAAACCAACCAGGGATCCGGCGATGGCGATCCACTTCACTTGCGTCCAGATGATGTCCCAATTGACCACACCAGGTTCGGCATTATTGATGTAAATACCCACACTGGCCGCGGCAATCCCCAATACGGCTGCTTGCCCGCAGAATTTCAAGACACGAGCCACCAATGAGGTAATCATGATGCCGTTAAACGGCGTCATGTAAGTCAACAAGCGTCGAATTATTTGGTAATTGCTGATCTTCGGCATCGGGCCGGCGGCCGTGTCTACTGCATTCATAAGCCTACTCTCGCAATCAACGCTATACGGCGGCGGGCATCATGGCCGCTTGCTCAATTTCACGCTTGGTATTGATCATGCCAGCGTAAACACCACCGCTGACCAACAGCTCTGCACGAGTGCCACTTTCGATCAAGGCCCCGTCTTCTAAGACAATTATTCGATCCGCGCGCTCAATGGTGCTAAGACGGTGCGCAATTAGCAGCACGGTTTTGTTTGCACACAAACGCTCTAGAGCACGATTCAGCAAGGCCTCTGTCTCCACATCGATTTGTGAAGTGGGCTCATCCAGCACAACAATGGGCGCATCCTTCAGCAACGCACGGGCGATGGCCAGCCGCTGCGCCTGACCGCCGCTGAGTGCCATGCCTTGATCACCCACCAAGGTATCCAAACCGGCGGGGCTAGCTTTCACGAAGTCTTCCAACTCGGCGGCCTTTAGCGCAGCCATAAGTTCTTCGTCGCTGGCGGTTTCTTTCGCCATACGCAAGTTATCGGCAATGGTCCCAAAAAATAGGAAAGGATCCTGTGGCACCAACGCGATCTGCTCGCGGATCCACTCGACCGATAGCTCTTCTGCGAGAATGCCGTCAAACAAAATCTGCCCCGATTGCGGATCCAAGGTTCGCAACATCAGGTTCGTGACCGTCGTTTTGCCCGAGCCGCTCTTACCGATCAGGGCGACGGTTTCATTGGGCTTGAGCTTGATGCTCAAATTCTTAATGGCCGGCGCTTCGGTACCGGGATAGCTAAAGCTCACATCCCGAAATTCGATACCAATGGCCTTACCGTCGCTGCGACCTTTTTGCTTGCCCAAGAGGTTTTTGACGGGCGCCTTCTCATCAAGAAACTCCACGACTTTGGCTGCAACTTCGCGGCCCAAGGCGCCGGCAAAGAAAAACTCGCCAATAAGTAACAAGGTGCGGCTGAATTCGAGGCTCAACAAAACAACGGCGACGACCTCGCCCGGACTCATGAAGCCGCCGGTGTAACGATACAAAGACACCGCCATGGCCACAGCGGTCGAAAACAACGCAAAACCCAACTCGAGAAATACGAACTGCGATTGAGCGACCAGCAGCAGGCGCATGGTGAGCTTGCGCTGCACTTCGTTATCGTCCTCCATTTGTTTGCCACGACGAATGTCCTGATTAAACATTTTCAGGGTCGACATCCCCTGAATAGAATCTAAGTACTGCGCACTATTACGATTCTTCACATCTTCGTTTTGCGCGCTGATACGGCGAAAACCCCGTGCGGAAGAGCCGACGAAAAGCGGCGTCAGGGGTACACCCGCGAGCATCCACAAGCCCACCACCCAATCGATCCAGAAAATGGCCGCGACGAGGAACAGTGGAATCGCGATAGCGACCCAAATTTGCACGAAATAAACGCTGAAGTAGTAATCAAGGTACTCGACGCCTTCCGTCGCGGTGTTGGCAATTTCGCCGGTGCGGCGTTTACCCAATACGCCGGGGCCCAGAGCAACCACCTGCTTGTAGATCTGATCGCGGACATTCAGTTTGGCCGCGCTGGAAGCACGGAATTGACCGGTTCGAAACAACCAAGCCAATGCCGCTTTCGCCAAGACCAAAGCCGCCAAGATCCAAAACCATTGGCGGACCAGGTTGTTGCCGTCCACGGCCGCATCCACCGTCAGCCCCAAGACGTAGTACAAGAGAATCGTGGTCGGCACCGTCGCCAGCCCGGCGATCAACCCGATCTTGACCCACTTCATGGTTTCAGGCGTGATTAGCCTGTCATCCACTCCCAGCATGGCAATGCACCGACCTTTTTATTAATCAATAAGTTATGCGGCCCAGGCTTACCCGAACCCGGAAATTCAGGGTATCCTAGAGCCTAAAGTAAGGTTTAAGGTCAACCCCCACGCCACTATGCCGCAGAAATCACCCGAGCAAACCCTCACCATCGGCGAACTGGCCCAGCGCGGCAACGTCGCGACATCCTTGCTGCGCTACTACGAGAAGGAAAACCTTCTGCAACCCGCGGGCCGCAGTGCGGCGGGTTATCGTCTCTACGCACCTGATGCGGAACGCCGGCTGCGGTTTATTCGTAGCGCACAACGCTATGGTTTCTCGCTCAATGATATTCGATTGATTCTGGGCGCCACGCGAGCCAGCGATGACGCCGGCGCGAATATCCGCGCCATTGCCGAACAACGCTTCATGGAACTCGAGCAGCGGGTGACCGAAATGCTCGTGCTGCGCCATGAACTAGAGTTATTTCTTGATGATGTAGCGCTGCATCTTGATGAGTCCGTGGGAGCATCAGCCGGTGAACAGTATCGAGAACTCCTAGAACAGGCCTGTGGCCACAACCATGGCCAAACCAAGACCTCATCCTTGCAAAAACTGACCCAGCGGTTGGGCTGCAACCTAGCCTCGGCCGAGTGGGCCACGCTATTCAAAGACTTGCGCGGCCGGCATTTGCACATATGGCGGGACGAAGACGGCTACTCGATTCTGTTTACCGAGCCTAATCCGTCGCTGGAAAATGCCTTAACCCGCCTCGCGGCCTCTGAATCCAACTGCGATGCACATCTGGAACCTGAGATTTCCAGCGCGGACAGCGGCCTGCTTTTTCGTGCTCGCGGCGCGAATGCCTTCTTGTTCGCACAGCTATTTCTCGCCCTGGAAGCCGCCGAGGCTTGACCTTAAACCCTACTTTAAGGTGCATGCTTTACCCTGAGCCTCGCGATCATCGCGGGCGAGGAATGTCAGTCATGAACCAAGCAATGGATGTTTCGGCCGAGTCGCCCCTGCAGGTCAAAATCGTGGGCATGGACTGCGGCAGCTGTGCCATCACCATCGAAAACAGCATGCGGCAGCTAGCCGGTGTGAAATCAGCCAGCGTCAGCTTCACCACAGAATCCATGGAAGTTCACGGCAAGGTCGAGTTGGCCGCCGTCGAAAAACGCCTGCAAGAACTCGGCTATCGCATCGCCGACGAAACCACCGCAGCCAACCCCGCCGATTTGGTGGAACATCGGGGTGCGCTGGGCTTCGTGCGCTTCTTGTGGGAACAACCGCCGTTGCGTCGCGCCCTATTTGTCACGGCGGCCGTCGCCCTCGGCCTCCTCGTATTGCCGGGTATGGCCAATATCGCCGGTGTTTCACCCCTGCATTTACTCTTCACCGCCGCGGTGCTAATCGCGGGATTTCCAGTCTTCGTCAAAGGCCTTCGAGCCTTGATCTTCGCGCGGCGCATCACCATCGATTTACTCATGGCCGTGGCTTGTATTGGTGCACTGGGCATTGGTGCGAGCGGTGAAGCGGTCACGGTTATTCTGTTGTTCATGCTCGGCGAAGCCTTAGAGGCTTATAGCGCGGAACGCGCGCGCGATTCGCTACGCAGTTTGCTGTCGCTGCAACCACAACAAGCCACGGTGCTGCGCGCTCATGATGAGGATCGCGGGCATGACCATGCAAATGATCACTGTGCCGACAGCGGCGGTAGTGATCAACATGCGGCTCACCACGATCATTCCGTCGGCGACTGTAGCGGCGATCATGGACATGACCACCCTGCCCATGATGAGGACACAAGGCATGAACACGACGATGGCGGACACGATCATCAAGTGCTACTGCCTGTGGAGCAGGTCAAGGTCGGCGACCGTGTCTTGGTTCGACCCGGCCAACGTATCCCCGTGGATGGCGAAGTCATCGCCGGCACATCGTCCGTAGACCAAGCGCCCGTCACGGGTGAAAGCGTGCCCGTGGTCGTCCATGTTAATGATGAGGTTATGGCCGGCACCGTGAATGGCGAAGCGGCCTTAGAATTACGGGTCAGCAGGCCCGCCGCCGATGGCACCATCGCCCGCATTGCCAAGCTCGTTGAACAAGCCCAAGCACAGCGCAGTCCGCAGGAACGTTTTATTGATCGCTTTGCACGCTGGTACACACCAGCGGTAGTTGTATTGGCGGTACTCGCGGTCGCAATACCCGTGTTGTTGTTCGACCAAGCCTTTTTGGACTTGCCCGATGGTACGCATGGCTGGCTCTATCGCGGCCTGACCTTGCTGATTATTGCCTGCCCTTGCGCACTGGTAATTAGTATCCCGGTGACGGTGGTTAGCGGTCTAACCCGGCTGGCGAATCTCGGTGTATTGGTCAAAGGCGGCGCCCAGCTCGATCGCTTAGCCGACGTGCAAGCGGTTGCCTTCGACAAAACAGGTACCCTGACCCACGGCAAGCCGCAGGTCACCGGCGTGCTCGCCGAAGATTGCGAACATCCGACGGATGAAAACCTCGACTGCGATGACTGTGATGACGTGGTCGCCGCCGCCGCCGCCGTGGAGCGAGTTTCCGAGCATCCTGTCGCCCATGCCATCGTTACCGCGGCGGGGCGACGCCAAGTGGCGCATCGTTTCGAAACCGCAAATGATGTGGTCGCCCATCCGGGCCGTGGCGTAAGCGGACAACTGAGCAGCGGTGAGAAAGTAGTGGTGGGTAGCGGCGACATGTTCGATGCCGACATCGCCGGACGCGATGGTATGGATAAACCCGCCAGTGCCGCGCGTGCATCGGGCGAAACCGTCATGTATGTGGCCCGCGACGACAAGATCATCGGCTACATCGGGGTACAAGATGAAATCCGCGATGTCACACGTAGCGCGCTGGCAGAGTTGAATGGCTTTCAACCGCCCATCGCCAGCGTGATGCTAACGGGCGATCAGCCAGCCGCGGCCAAACGCGTGGCCTCCACCCTAGGCCATATCGATGAAGTACATGCCGGTTTGATGCCCGATGAAAAGCTCAGAGCCATCGAAGCCATGCGCAAAAAACACGGTGCCACAGCCATGGTCGGCGACGGCATTAATGACGCGCCGGCGCTGGCGCGCGCTGATATCGGCATCGCCATGGGCGGCGGCGGCACCGCCCAAGCCATGGAAACCGCCGATGTGGTTTTAATGCAAGATGATCTCTCGCATGTTCCGCTGGCACTGCGCATGGCACGCAAGTCGCGTCAAGTCATCAAGCAGAACATCGTCTTAAGCTTGGTTCTGAAACTTGCGTTCCTCGTCCTGGCCATTCCTGGCATCGCAACGCTTTGGATGGCGGTACTCGCTGACGTCGGCGCCACATTACTTGTTACACTCAACGGTATGCGCCTACTTCGCCAATCATGAGCCTAAATTCAGCCCGGCTGGGGCCAATAAAACTTAGCCCGGGCGTTAAGCGGCGGCATGTTTTTTGCTATCTATTCGCCGCACTCATCAGCATTGGCGTCTACACCTATTTGGTTGCGCTAACGCCCTATGTGCTCACGGTCAACTTGGGGCTGCCGGAAACCGAACACGGACGCATCTCTGGCGATCTGCAGTTCTGGCAAGAGATCATGTTGCTGGGGAGCATCGGTGTTTGGGGCGCGTTATCGGACCGCCTCGGTCGGCGCATCACCTACGTCTTAGGATTTCTAGTGCTATTCGCGGCGTATGCGCTCTATGCATTTGCATCCACACCGGCAGAATTGCTTGCCTATCGATTAGTGTTTGCCCTGGGCGTTGCTTCAACGACGACGAACTTGGCGGCAATTTTGGCAGACTACGCCCAAGAAGATTCCCGCGGCAAGTTGACGGGCATCGCTTTTTTCCTCAATGGCATCGGGTCGGTGGCGTTTTTCGTTGGCCTTACGCGACTACCCAATATATTTGCCAACAATGGTGTCCCCGAATTGTGGGCCGGCCGCTATGCGTATTTGCTGGTTGCCGGCATCGCCTTACTCGCCGCGATCATCATGCTCGGACTAAAGCCGGGACGGCCAGACAATACAACAGCCCATGAACCGGTTCTCAAACTTCTCTGTGAGGGTTTAGGTGCCGCCAGCAATTATCGTATTGCCCTAGCGTACCTGAGCGCGTTCGCGGCCCGGGCGGACATGGCCATTGTCACGCTGTTCTTGACCTTATGGGTAGTTCGCGCCGCGACGGATGTCGCCAGCACTGCCGCCGAAGCAACAGCACGCGCGGGCATGATGGTCGGTACTGCGCAGATGGCTGCTGTCATCTGGGCACCGATATTTGGCATCATCGGCGATAAGGTCAATCGACTCACGCTGCTGGTTATGGCGTTTCTGATCGCCACCGCCGGCTATGGCTGGGTCGCCTCATTGGACGACGTCCTTAAGCCCGCGGCGATTCCGGCACTGCTACTCATGGGTATGGGTCTGTCCAGCGGCCAGCTGGCATCAACGGTTCTCTTGGCCCAAGAAGCACCCGTGCGCATTCGCGGCGCGGCGTTTGGTGTGCAGGCGTTTTGCGGCGGCCTGGGAATCTTGGCGCTGTCCGCGGTCGGCGGGCGCTTGTTCGACAACTTTGGGCCCAATGCGCCATTTATCGCCATCGCCCTGGCAAATGGCTTTGTGTTGCTATGCGCAATGCTTGGGCGCGGTGTTGAGTTACGGCAGGCGCAACCCGCTTAGAATCCTCCTCGAGCGGCAAGATGTAACCAGTCCTCAAAACAATTCGCTAGACCAGCGTTCGCCCCGGGGCTCGACGCCGTTACACAAACCGTCCCGTCCAACACTGTCCGGAACCAATGCCGATGAAGATAAAACGCATCGTCGCCGATGTCAGCGCAAGAAACCTCGATCAAGCCGATACCTTCTACGGTGAAATTCTGGGTCTACGAGTCATCATGGACCAGGGCTGGATACGCAGCTATGGCACAGATACTAAAATGGCTGTGCAAATCAGTTTCGCCAGCGAAGGCGGTTCCGGCACGCCGGTCCCCGACCTATCCATTGAAGTCGATGACCTCGATGCCGCATTAGAACGATTTAGGCGAAAAAACGTCCCCATCGAGTATGGCCCAAAGTCCGAGCCCTGGGGCGTACGTCGATTTTATGTTCGCGATCCCTTTAATCGATTAGTCAATATATTGCAGCATGAATAGGGCCATGCGATGCTCACACTGCGGGCTGCAACCGTCCATGCCACCCGTCTAACCCGCAGCGCTATGCATCACCACAGCCTTGGAGTCGCGAATCCGCAGGATCTGTAATGCCAAATAACTCGTTCAATATCAGCCGACGGGGCGTCATCGCGGCAAGCCTAGGCGCCGGAATTTCAGCGACGGCCCCAGCAAAGCAGGCGGATGAGCACCTAGACCTTGATCTACGCCAGCCTGCCGACAACCTGACCGCCTATTTAAAAATGCGCGCTGGCTTGGCCAGCGGGGATTACTATTTTTGGTTCACCGGTGGGCTTGATCTTGCAGTGGCCGGAGAACCTATCGTTCCCATCATTACCGTTGAATCCTTGCTATTGCGACAAGTTAAGCGTCTACCCAACAATGTGTTCCACATTACGGACTACGAAGCCAGCATTTACCGAGACCCAGCCACTGGCGAGTTAGCCGACAAAATTCTCAACCCCGTTACGCAACGTGAAGTAAAGGCTTTGCACTATCGCGAAGGCCCAGTGCCCTTCGAGTGGCGTGCAGACCGGCAACCGCGCCTGCTGGGCATGGACAACCCGTTCAAGGAACAAGACAAAGTGTTTGGGTATCCCTATAAGCGCGTGGCCGATAGCTTGTGGATGACCAAGGCATCGTATTTCAACAATCGTCCCCACTGGCTCAGTCCCAAGGAGTGGCCACTGGCATCGCCGGCGGAAAACATCAACGTGGCATCGATATCGACGCTCAAGGCCAGTTGGTCAGATATAACCGACCCGGCGCAAGATTCGGTCCCAACAGAATTTTTCTATCAAGCCACCAGCGGGTGGCTGCCGTGGATGCTGATGGGGCAGCGGCCGGGCCACGTGATTTGGCATGAATCCGGCATGAAACTGGCTGATCTGAACGACGCACCCGCGGATACGCTGGCTATCATGCGAGCAATACATCCCCAGTGGTTTCGCAGGCCAGTACCCTGGCAGGGCTTTACGAATCTATTCTTGCAATATAAAGCGCAACGGGAACCCACCCGCTAGCAGCCCATCAACTGATTCAAGACTTGCGCGCACCACGCCCAGTGGGCACTTTAAAATCAGACGGCGTCCACTCATAGTCGGGATTTTCCGGCGGTACGTCCAAGGCATAGGCTTTCCAGGTCTCCACGCGACTGTTATCCAGCTCCCAAGTATCGGGCAGGGTCAAGGAGTCGGGCGAGTGCTTCTCAATATAATCCAACAGTTTCCGCGGCACTTCATCGTAGCCGCTTAAACCCTTATGGCTAAACATCCGGCCAAACAAGGAACCCTTGGCATACGGCGTGCCCCCCATTTCCATAAACGGCCAAAACTGCGAAATTCGGGAAAAACCGGCGGTAAAGCGCGCACTGGGTAAATCCTGATCTTCCAGTTCGCGGCGCGAAACGTTGAAGGTAAAGTGCTCGGACGGTGAGATCTTTTTCCCGGTAGAAGACCGCGGCCAACCATCGGGCGTGACGGGATTTGTGTACTCATGGGTATAGTCCCATGACAACATCATATCGTCTCCGTATTGTTGGAACGGCAGGATAAAGGGATAGCGGCCGTCTGCGTCGGGGAACACCGTACCCTCATTCATTAAAGTGGGCGAATCACCTTCTTTGCCGAAGAAAAATTTGGGAATCTCCTTGCCAATCTTGCCCACCAAAAGATCATTGTAAAAGTGGTAAACCTCCACGGTCTTGTCGGTGAACGGGTTATGCCAAGTTTCTAGAATATCGCCCGTTTCTAGATCTGTGAAATAACCGGTTTCGCGAGACTTCACCCAAAGATCTTGGTTTTCATCAATCTTGGCCAACAAGGCGCCAGTGCCGGTATAGCCGAATACGGGCACCATGCGTGCGTCGCCAACGCGCGCATACATCAAGCCATGGAAAGCGCCAATGATCGGCTCATCGTAGCTGGCCCAAATCTTGCCGAAGGCATACAAATTATCCGCGGGATCGCTGTAGTCCAGGCCACCGCGGCCGGATTTTTCAGCATGACTGCCAGACCGAGCCAGCGGAGCCCCCGCCAGGCCACCGGCTGTTAAACCCAGGGCGAGGGAGTTGGTGAGTGCGGCGCGGCGATTCATGGTGAGCTGCGCTAGAAAATTCGACTGCATGGTAGACACCTCCGGCTCATGGGGCGCCAAGCCCGCACTTAATCAATAGGATGAATCCCGAGCATGCTGCGCCCGGCGCGGAATCACAACGGCAGCGCCATGATGAGATCATGGCTCGGTCAATACAGCCATAGCAGCGCCGGGCGCGCGCTTGCGGCTCCTCGTTGTGGTCAAGCCCTGCCCGGCGCAGAGCCGCCGGATACTCAGCGCAGAATTTCCAGCAACTCGACCTCAAAGGTCAGTGTCGCACCCGCCGGAATGGAACCCACGCCTCGCTCTCCATAGGCAATCGCGGCTGGACAGGTGAGTTTGGCCTTGCCGCCAAGCTTCATCATGGGAATACCCTCCTGCCAGCACTTAATGACACGATTTAGGGGAATCACCAAGGGATCACCCCGATCCACTGAACTATCGAACACACTGCCGTCAGCCAGGGTACCGTGATAATGGGCTTTTACCGTGCTGGATATACTCGGCGACTCACCCTGCCCGGCACGCAATTCCTCATAAACCAAGCCCGACGCGGTCGTAACGGGACCCGCTTCACTGGCGACCGGCGCCGTCGACGTGGCAGCGTCATCTGCACCGGCACAAGCGGCGAGCGCAAGTGCCACTGCACAAGCCATTGTTCGTATTCGCATGCGATTTCCCCCTGCAGATAACCGCGAAAAAAATTAGCCGACGAGAATAGTCGGCAATACTAAGGTGTCAGGTCTTCGTAAAACTCGTGCGTATGCTGTGGCAACAAGTGCGGATACAAACTGGCCGCGCGTGATTTGTCCTGACTGCGCGAGAACTTTACACGATCCTCGGCGGTATCCCACTGTTCAATCATCACAAAATGTACGCCTTCCGCGTGCGGCGCTTCGGCAGCTTTCGCCAAATCTTCCTCGCTGAGATAGTTTCTGACGATGCTGAACATAGTACCGGGCATGGCACGCATGATTTGTCGGCCCTTAAAGCCCGGCGCCGCGCGCAGTTGCGGCTCCATGTCTTGATAGAACTGAGTCACCTCATCTTCCGAGCCGACTTTTGCGAACAGCGTCGCAATATAGGTCACCATTCAACGATCTCCCCTGGTTCTGATAAATGGAAAAGACTGAGACAGCAAACGGCTCGCGCAAGCTTACAATGGTCTAACACTAACGCGCGGAACCGCCAGCGCCAAGGGGGCCATACGCCAGGCCGGACTCATCGCCGCCTTGCGGCGCGATCTGGGCTAGGTAGCCCGCACGGATAGTACCGGACAGGCGGCGTGGCGCAGCACGGCTTCGGTGGTACTGCCCAGCACCACATGTTTTACGCCGCTGTAGCCGTGGGTCGTCATCACGATCATTGCCGCGTTGGCCTGGCCCGCGTAGCGGACAATTTCTTCCGCAGGCTGACCAATCAGCACTTTGCCGACGGGCGATTTATCCAGGCCGCCCAATTGCTCGTTAACGAAGCGTTCCATGCGCGTTACTGCGCTAGCCGATAGCTCCTCCGCAGTTGGGATGGGCACCGGACCCATGTCCAAGGTGGCATAAATACTGGGCTCCTCGACAATATAGACACAGTGCAACTCGGCCTGCATGAGCCCCGCCATCTGGCGTGCCAGTGGCAGTGCCGCACAGGAGACTTCAGAAAAATCCGTGGGAAAGACAATCACAGGGTTCGAGGCCATGCCGTCATTACCTCCAATTTACGCGCTATTCGTTCATCAATTAGGCCCGCTGCGGACCCCTTGGGCAAGCGCGGAAAACACCTATGCTGAACTGCTGCATCGCTCGAAAAAGGCCGGCCGCGCGGCGGCTGGCGAAGGCACAATGTCTACTCGCCTGGAGTCAGGCTTAAAGTCAGCAATCCAGCGCTCGTTCATCGGCTAAAGGGTCGTCTGCCATAGGCCGCGACCCATCACAAACCCGGCTCTGGAATTTCAACGCACTGGCTAATCGCGCGTGGTGGTCAAGTCGTAACGCTTGATTTTCTCGGCTAGCGTCGTACGGCGAATCTTCAACACATCCGCCGCATGTGCCACCACCCCGTCCGTGACATGTAAAGCACGCCGGATCAACGACACCTCGATATTGCCCAAGTATTCCTTCAGCGGCAGATCGCCGGTTGGCAAAGCAAAATCCTGGGGCTGCGGACCCGAAGCGCGGTTGGCCTCCAAGACCACACGATCGGAATCTCTAAGGGATACGTTATCGGTGAACTGGCTGGGCAAGTGTTCAATGTCAACGCAAGCGCCATTGAATAGCACACCCAGCCTTTCCAGCAAGGTCGCAAGTTCGCGTGTGTTGCCGGGCCAAGTATGTTGTTGCAGTACGCGAAGTGCCCCGGGCGTTAGCTTGGACGGCCGTGCGGCAAGATTGCCATGGTCCAAAATAGCCTCAATCAACAATTTGAGATCCTCGGACCGCTTACCCAGCGGAGGGATAGCAATTTCGGACCCACTGAACGCTGCGTGAAGTTCCGGGCGAAACTTGCCGTCGCGCACACACTGGTCTAAATCAATATCACTACCCGCCATAAACCGCGCGGAACAGGCACGGCATTCCGCACTATTTTCCAGTTTAAATTCGCCCCGCCGAATCGTTTGCAAAACACGGTCTTGCACAGCCAAACTCATTGCATCGATATCGCGCAAGTAGAGGGTGCCGCCCGCAACCACTTCTAATTGCCCATGTTGCTCGGCAGGTAGGCTCGAAGTTGAGTTTGCACGAACGTCAAACAATTCCCGGGATAAGTCTTCGGCCGACTTGCCCGCACAATTGACCACAATGAAGGGCAGATCATTGCGCGATGATCTGCTGTGCAGATAACGCGCTGTCCACTCTTTACCCGTACCGGCCGCACCGGCTAGCAGGGCGTTGCTTTCAACCTCAATCGCCCTAACTAGCGAGCGGCGGGCCGCCGAAATCACCTCGCTGGTGCCGGCAAATAGGTAGGCAGCCTGTCGAGAATCTCTGGTATTCGCCTGGAACAGCATGTCTAGCGAAGACGCACTACGACCGTGTTGATTCATGAAACTCCCAACGCCCAAGGGCGATTAATTTAGGAACCCCGAACTGGTGGGCGCCAAGCTCCCGGCGCCTGCGAATCGTCGCGCATAGCGAGACCGAATGATTTGTCATAATGCGGCGCGAGTCAATGTACAGCGATATGACCCACTCGCCGGTGGCCCATCTAATCGCCTACAACAACCTGCTCAGCCGAGCTTTACGCCACCCCCGGAATAGGCGAACAAAGCCCTCTAGCCGCGATTCCACTCCCAGCTCACCGGAAAAGCTAGTGTTAAGTCGCTGTCAAGATTGAAGTTTTTTCGCGTTACCCAAGCACCAGGACACGTCACCGATACCCTCTGTTGCCGGCGTCAAATTGTTGGCGGTCCTACACCGATTACCCGGCCAGCTCGCCGTGTCCCGCCACCGACTTACCCGCGAATGCGTTGCCGAACGTACCCAGTTTTACGCTTGAACAACTTGCCCAGCGATTCATTAGCCCCACGCGGGTCAATCAGATTGATCTCAGCGCATACTATTCAGGCGACTGGCAAGGAATACACAAGAACGTCCGCTGCGCCCAATCAGGGACAGCAAGTCTGACGTATACAATATCGCTCAGTGCTTGAGCGCAAAGTGCGTTTGGTGCACGCCAAGTATCATTGCTGGCGCAATTTCACCAGGCACCGGGCACGCTTGAACTAGAGGCTCTAGATTAAATGCCAAAAACTACAGGTCGTCATTGAACTTCAAGTCATTGCTGAGCAAGGGCGAAAACAGCCCTTCAAGCACGCCGCAAACATTCAGCCGGCAGACTATTCCGCTAACGACACTAGAATGACTAGCCGTTGTGATACAACAACGCAGGCAACTTTGATCGCCACAACATATGCTCGGTGAAACCGCCGAACACCATCTCTCGGAAACGATTGCGGCTATAGGCACCCATGAGTACGACGTCAGCATTGGCACGACCGTAGGCCGATTCAATATCGCGGGTGACATTCTGACCTTTACCCTTGAGAATCTCTGCATCAATACCATGGTGCGCCAGGTAGCGCGCTAATTGGGCAGCCTTTGGCCCCGCACTGCCCTCGCGCCCCGCCACCGCGATGTGTACCGATTTCGCCGCCACCAGCAATGGCATCGACATGGCCACGGCACGACTGACTTCCTGACTCTGATTCCAGGCAATCAGGGGTCGCTGCGCCACGGTCTTGACGCGAGTCTGTGGCAAGACCAGTACCGGACGGCAGCTCTGCAGCAAAGATTCCAAAAGAAACAGTGATGCCAGATGCCCACCCTTGGCCTTGGGCCGCGAAAGAACCAGCAGGTCGGCGGTCGGTCCGACGATGGGCAGCAATTTATCCGGCGAACCGACACGCTCTTGCCAAATAGCAACGCGCTCTCCACTGGCCCGGGGACGTTGCGCCAGGGAATAGCCCGCTCGCTTAGCACGGGCGGCAAACAAGGCTTCGGCATCACGGCTCAATTTACCGCTATTCCAACCTTTGGTGGCCAATTGCCACTCGGAGCGCGCAGTACTCACGGGCATGGGTATACGCACCGCAGATTCTCGATGCGGCCGAATGTGGCAACCGACAATATCCGATCCTAAGCGCGCACCCAACTGAAAAGCCGCATCCAAGGCACGGGCACATTCTGGACGATTAGCAACCGGAACAAGAATGACGCGCATGAACCCACTCCTCAATTTCCAAGCGTCCTATCATAGCAATGCCGACCGCAAGTCGGTTATAGAATGTATAGCGTGCCGCAAAGCCGGTTACACATCGACAGGCAATCACCCCGCGTGGCACATTGCGCGAGTAATCGAGGAATATACTAGTGCTTCCTGACAGTAAGCTCCCGGATGTCGGCACAACAATCTTTACCATCATGTCGCAGCTGGCGACAGAATGTGATGCCATCAATCTATCCCAAGGCTTTCCCGATTTTTCGGCCCCTGCAGCCCTACTCGATCGAGTGGTCCATCACCTTCACGCAGGCAGCAATCAATACGCCCCGATGGCGGGCCTACCTCGACTGCGCGAGGAAATCGCGCGTAAGACCTTGGCGCTTTATGGACGACAAACCAACGCCGAAACAGAAGTAACCGTAACCTCCGGAGCGACCGAGGCCTTGTTCTGCGCTATTGAGAGCTTTGTCCAGGCCGGCGATGAGGTCATCGTCTTCGATCCCGCCTACGATAGCTATGATCCGGCTATTCGCCTGGCGGGTGGGCATGCCCTGCACCTACCGCTGACGGCGCCTAATTTCAACATTGATTGGGACCGGGTAGCCGACGCCATCAGCGAAAAAACGCGGATGATCATCTTAAACAGTCCGCACAATCCAACGGGCGCGGTGCTGAGCCGGGCCGATATCAATTGCCTACGTCAGCTCGTGGCAAATACGAAAATTCTTTTATTGTCCGATGAAGTCTATGAGCACATCATTTTCGACGGCAAGGACCATGAAAGTATGCTGCGCCACCCCGAGTTGGCCAGTCGCAGCCTCACGGTATCTTCCTTTGGCAAAACTTATCATGCCACAGGCTGGAAAATTGGTTATGTGGTGGCGCCTGAAAATTTGACGGCGGAATTTCGACGCGTGCACCAATTTGTTCAGTTTTGCGTCGTCACACCCATGCAGCATGCACTGGCGGATTTTTTAGCATCCTCGCCCGAACACTATTTGCAGCTGGGCGATTTTTACGCGACAAAGCGCGACCGTTTCTGCAGCCTGCTGAGTGACTCTCGTTTCAAGCTACGACCCAGCGCGGGAACCTACTTTCAACTACTGGACTATAGTGAGATCACCGCAGAACAAGATGTCGACTATGCGCGACGACTGACACGCGCGCATGGCGTCGCCTGTATCCCCGTTTCAGTATTCCAGGCGAAGCCGTCAGCCAAGCAACGACTGCTACGATTTTGTTTCGCAAAAGACGAGGCAACCCTTGCCACCGCCACGGAAAAACTATGCAAGATATAACGCTAAGCTTGGTCCAAGCCAATCTCAACTGGGAATCACCAGCGGAAAATCGTCAACACTTGGCGGAGCTGTTGCATGCCGAGCCGCAACTGGGCGAGCTCATTCTCTTGCCAGAAATGTTTACGACCGGCTTCACCATGGCCGCTGCCAAACATTCTGAAACCCTCGGCGGAACCACCACTGAGTGGCTGAAAAACCTCACCGCAGATCTGCAAAAAACCATCACCGGCAGCATCATTATTCGCGATCAAGGCCGCTATTTTAACCGGCTAATCTGGATGCCGCCCAACGGGCAACCGACGTACTACGACAAGCGGCATTTGTTTCGCATGGTGGGCGAGCACCAGGCGTTCACAGCGGGACAGCAACGGATCATCGTCAAGCTAGGCGATTGGCGAATCTGCCCCCTGGTTTGCTATGACCTGCGTTTTCCTGTCTGGAGCCGCGGCAACGACGACTATGATTTATTGCTATACGTCGCCAATTGGCCAGCGGGTCGCCGCTCAGCTTGGGAAACCCTGCTACCCGCCAGAGCGGTTGAAAATCTTTGTTATTGCGCGGGTGTTAATCGCGTGGGCAGTGACGGTAACGGTGTGGACTATGTGGGCGATAGCGGAGTCTGGGACTATTACGGTCATCGCTTACTCGACTGCGGCGACCGAGAAGCCATCAAACATGTTCGACTGGATGCGGAGGCCTTGAATCGCTACCGGCAAAAGTTTCCCGCGCATCTAGACGCCGACGACTTCAGTCTTTGATCAGCGTATCCCTAGAATCGACCTAGTTCCGCCAACCAATAATGCTTCCCATGATCGCAAAACTCAGGATCATATAACCGGCATTAATAAAGAAGTGGGACAGCGGCCGTTTCTCAAAAATATAGGTGATACCAATGGCTGTGGCGGCAAAGAAAACCCCGACCAGCAAGCCGATCTGCAGCCCGAAGCCGGCAGTGGCATTCGGGCCCAATATCGCGGCCAGCATCGACGCCGCACACCACTGAAGCAAGAAGGCGACGACGAAAATCAGATCCATGCGCCGTGCCGGCCCGCCGCGACTTTGAGCTTCGTTGGAAACAATACCGGGGCGGCCAAATAAGACCGGCGAATACCATAGACCCCCGAGCAAGAACACCGCCACCGTTGCACTGAGCACCGCCCACCAGTTCACTACCTCGAAGGCCAGGGTGAGTTCCATGATCATTCCCAATAATTACGACGATGGGCGCATTATAGAAGTTTATGCCAAAACGGCCATAGCTAGATGACGCAACCCACTGGACGGCAAGACCAGGCGGGGTTAACACGCTAGTGGCTTCCTAAGGACCTCCATTGACAAGCGAGCAAAGCTATCAGATCTTAACCGCGGCTTGTCAGGGAGTAACCGAGAGTGCGACGTCTACTAGTTTTTCAGCATGTGCCCCATGAGATTCTCGGTACTTTGGATCCGCTGCTGCGTGATGCGGGATTTCGAATTCGCTATGTGAATTTTGGACGGCAACCGGAGGCCTCACCGGACATGTCGAGCTACCATGGACTGATCGTACTGGGCGGACCCATGAACTGCGACCAGAGCTCGCGCTATCCACATCTTGATACGGAAGTTCAGGTTATTCGGCAAGCTATTGATGCGGGCAAACCGGTGTTAGGAATTTGTTTAGGTTCGCAACTGCTTGCCCGTGCGCTAGGCGCCAAAGTACACAAGAATCCAGTCAAAGAAATCGGCTGGTACGACCTGTATCCCACAACTGCCGGCGCCCAAGATCCACTGTTCCGGAATTTTGGCAAGCAGCAAAAAATATTTCAGTGGCATGGCGATACCTTCGATATTCCGGAGCATGCGGTATGCCTGGCCAGTTCTCCTAACTGTACGAATCAAGCATTTCGCTATGGCGATAATGTTTATGGCTTACAGTTTCATCTGGAAGTTGATGAGCCCCTGGTCAACCGTTGGCTTAACACACCCATTAACGTCCGCGAGTTAGAAGACCTGGATGATGCCGAGGCTAGAATCACGCAAATAAAGACCGATACCGAGCAGTTTATCCAGCACTCCATGGCGCTGGGCAAGGCGCTTTTCACCGACTACATCCGACAGTGCCATCAACACCCCAGGCGCAGCCGCCTCCCCTCCCGCTAGCTCGCTCCAGACCCCATAGCGCTTGAATCTGCCCCAACACGCCCCCATATCCTGCCTTTAGGTTCTGCCTTTTCCGCAACGTGAACGGATGAGAGTTTCAAGCCCGGCTGCTCCCGCCTAGGGCACTACCATCGGTTCTCAGGTCCCACGAGATCACAGTTTTGAGTAGCGTCATTGACACCGCTGACCAGGCTGCGGCCCCATCCGCCCACGCCGATTTACCCATCGAAGGCATGACCTGCGGCGCTTGCGCGACGCGGCTAGAAAAAGCCCTGCGGCGAGCACCGGGTATTCACGATGCGGCAGTGAATTTCGCCCTGGAACGCGCGGCGGTAGATTTCGCCCAGGATGAGACCAGCGCCACCGCCATTGCCGACGTGGTTGCCAACGCCGGGTTCAGTGTTGGCCAGGAAACTTATTCGTTTCCCATCGACGGTATGACCTGCAGCGCATGCGCCACGCGGGTGGAAAAAGCCCTAGGCCGCGTACCAGGTGTGACGGAAGCCAATATAAACCTCGCATTGGAACGCGCCGACGTGAAAGTCATCGCCGGCACCGCGACCTTGGACGACCTGGCCACTGCCGTGGAGAACGCAGGCTACCAGGCGCGCATTGCCAGCGCCTCGGAAGAGCAAGCACGCGTCGATGCCGAGCATGCCCAACGCGACCAGGCGCTGTTACGCCGTGAAAAGTGGCTGCTGCTGGCATCCGCAGCGCTGAGCTTGCCCCTCGTTGCGCAAATGATTACGCACTTCCAAATGCTGTCGGGCCTGCAAGGCCCCATGTTCCACCTACCCCCGTGGCTGGAACTGGCCCTGGCAACACCCGTGCAGTTTGTTATTGGTGCGCGCTTTTATAAGGGTGCTTGGAATGCCTTGAAGAACCGTTCCGGCAACATGGACGTGCTGGTTGCAATGGGCACTAGCGCCGCGTTCGGCTACAGCGTCTACCTGCTGGCGAGTCTCGGCAACGCGGCAACAGGCCGCCTATATTTTGAAGCTTCGGCGGTCATTATCACCCTGGTCCTGCTCGGCAAGTACATGGAATCGCGGGCCAAGCGAGGCACCACGGCCGCCATCCGGCAGCTCATGGACCTGCGCCCGCAAACCGCCCGTGTGCGGGGCGCCGACAACAGTGAAGTCGAAGTGCCCATCGCGGAAGTCAAAAGCGGCGATATCGTGGTCGTTAGGCCTGGCGAACGCGTACCAGTGGACGGGATCGTGGCGGGCGGCAAAAGCGAATTGGACGAAGCCTTGATTACCGGTGAAAGCCTGCCCGTTGAAAAAGACCTGGGCGACACCGTGACCGGTGGCGCGATTAACGGCACCGGTTTGCTGGAAGTTCGCGCCACGGATGTCGGCGAGGACTCTACCTTAGCGCGCATTATTCGGCTGGTGGAAAACGCGCAAGCCGGCAAGGCGCCCGTTCAGCGTTTGGTCGACCGCATCAGCGAAATCTTTGTACCAACCGTGGTCGTCATCGCCAGCATTACTTTCGCCCTGTGGTATTTCAGTGGCGGCAGTTTCGAACAAGCTTTGGTCGCCGCGGTGTCGGTATTGGTCATCGCTTGCCCTTGCGCACTGGGGCTTGCCACGCCGACAGCGATTATGACGGGCACCGGGGCGGCGGCACGCTCGGGCATTCTCATTAAAGACATTGAGTCCCTGGAACGCGCGCACAAGCTCAGCGCTATTATCTTCGACAAAACCGGCACGCTGACCGAAGGCAAGCCGAAGGTGGTCGATCTACAGGTGTTACGCGGCGATGAAACTGAATTAATTAGGCTGGCCGCATCCATACAACAAGGCAGTGAACATCCCTTGGCGAAATCCTTGCTGGAGCTGGCGGCCGAACGTGAACTCTCTTTGTATCCGGTCACGGACTTTCAAAGTTACACCGGGCGCGGCGTAGCAGGTACCGCCAACGGCCATGCGGTCATCATCGGCAATGAACAATTGCTGGCTGAACGGCAACTTGACCCCAGCGCCGAGAGGCAACAGGCGCGCGCCTGGGAAGCCACCGGCAAAACCGTTGTCTGGGTCGCGGATGGAGACGGCCTGTTGGGCATGGTCGCCATCGCCGATCCACTGCGCGCGGAATCTCAAGAGGCCATTGAAACCCTGCGCAAACTGAATATTAAGACCTTGATGCTGTCCGGCGACGCACCGCTAGTCGCCGCGGAAATTGGCCGGCAGGCCGGCATGGACGAAGCCCGCGGCGGCGTTAAGCCCGACGAGAAAGCCCAGGCCGTCGCCAGCCTTGCCCAGGCGGGTCACAGCGTGGGCATGATCGGTGACGGCATTAACGATGCCCCGGCCCTAGCCGCTGCCGACGTCGGCATCGCCATGGGTAGCGGTACCGATGTGGCCATGGAAACAGCAGGCATTACGCTGATGCGTGTGGATCCTCGTCTGGTGGGAGCGGCCGTAGATGCCAGTCGTGCCACCTTTCGAAAGATTAAGCAAAATCTATTTTGGGCCTTCATCTACAATGTGATCGGCATTCCGCTGGCGGCCGCTGGCTTGTTAAGCCCCGCCATGGCGGGTGCGGCCATGGCCATGAGCAGCGTGAGTGTCGTCACCAACTCGCTACTGTTGCGCGGGTGGCAACCAAAATTTCGGCAATAATTTAGCGGCGGCGGCCGCAAACGATAGACGCCATTAGGAGATCAGTCATGGAACAAGTGGAACTCAAAGTCGACGGAATGACCTGCGGCGGCTGCGTAAAAAGCATTCAGAATGCCCTGAGTAATCGTGATGGGGTCAGTAAGGCGGAAGCCGACCTCGAATCCAAAACCGTCAGTATCGAATTTGATGCCGGGATTATTCAGCGCGACGGTTTAGTCAAAGCGATTGAAGATGCGGGTTTTGACGTAGCGGCTTAGCCCAGGCCAGCAAGCTTTCGAAGAGCCCTGCAAGTCCGCGGGGCTTTTTTATTCCGCGCCTGCCCAGCCAGCCATCGGCCATCTATTAGGGCTTGTCGCAACACAAGATTGATCACGTCGCCATGAGCACCAAAAGCACCCCGGAAAGAATCAGTGTTTTCGTCGATGTACAAAACATCTACTACACCTGCCGGCAAATCCATAAAGCCAATTTCGACTACAACAAGTTCTGGGCCAAAGCGACGAAGAACCGAGAAGTAGTCACCGCTTTTGCCTACGCAACCCATCGCGATGATGAAAAGCAACAACAATTTCAGAATATCCTGCGCGCCATCGGTTTCACCGTAAAACTCAAACCCATGCTAAAACGTCAGGATGGCACCACTAAAGCCGATTGGGACGTTGGTATTGCGCTAGATGTCTACGAAGCAGCCGAACACTGCGACACTGTGGTATTGGCATCCGGCGATGGTGATTTCGATCTGCTGTTACAACGTATTCGAAAGCGCTTCAAGACTCGGTCTGAAGTTTATGGCGTACAACAACTGACCTCGCCGTTCTTGATTCGAGAAGCCAGCCGTTATGTTCCCATCGATCAGTCGCTGCTGATTGGTCGCTGAGCTGCGCTGATGTGAGTCAGCCAAGGCAAAGGCGAATCGAGGATTCCTCAAAGCTAGCACGAACAACGACTCCGGCCATCACCGAATCGCGATGGAGTGACCGGGGCCTATGTGGCCCTATAGGCCCCTACAACGGGAGCAATATTCTTGTGTTCGAGGCTGAAAACACCGCCTTAAGAAGTCAATAGAAATTCTGGGTATACCTCTTTATATTTACAGGACAGCGAGGTTCACTCTATTTTCCTCATATTTATAACTCAATATTTTCCGTGGCCATATTTTTGGTTGCGCGCGTAAAGCGAAACGGGGGAGCAACAATCATGAAATTTAGACCCAGTCTTATACTCGCAGTACCGGTCTTGATGACAATCGCTGCGGTATCCGCAGTGGCAAGCAGCCACGGCGGGTACCCGGAATTCGACGTGGGCAGCACCGCCCCGGCCGAGGTTACTCGCGATATTGAGGGGTTGATTGAGGAATTCGCGGCGCGCATGAGCTCTAAGGCGTGGCGCAGCGTGCCTGAACTTTGGGACCAAGATGAAAAAACCCCGTATTACCTACTGTCGCACCAGCCAGACTGGCTGATCGGCTGGGATCAGCTGAACGGGTATTTTGCGAAGCCGCAAGATCTGCCCAGCAAACCCGTCCCTGAACTCAATTCGACTGGCATGCAGCAGATCGAGCCGAAGCATTATCTGTTGCGAGCCGAGAGTGAAATGCAGGCCATGCGATACCAACCATCAGAAATTCGCGTTCGAAAAATTGCTGAAGATCTAGCACTGGCAGTTTGGTACGTAAAATTCGATTACAAGCCATGGTTCATGCCTCCGCTGGGGGAGACTTTCAAGGCCAACGCGATTTTCAGGCAGACCCCCCAAGGCTGGCGCTTTATTCATTACGCGGAGACGCCGGATTCGGCCATCATGTACTTCGAGCGTCTTTATCGTGAGCAGGCGAGTCCCGATTTCATCGAAATGACGACACGCAAGTCATCTAAGCAGGGGGATGATCAATGAAACGTTTCAGATTAACCGCAGCGTTATTCATGCTGGCCTGCACATCAAGTGGAGCTAGCGCCGCCAACAGTATTATTGACAGCGAGAGCACCGCACCGGCCGATGTCGCCGAAGCGATCGAGGCATTAGTTCTGGAATGGGGCCGCAACTGGAGTAATAGTGATTGGAACAAGATTTACCAGATGTGGGATCCCAATGAAGAGGCGCCTTACTACCTCGGCGAAGAACGCCAACGCTGGCTGATCGGTCGCGAGGGCTTGGAAAGTTATTTCAATCCACCGAAGATCTTGCGAACGATCATGGGCGGGGTAATTATGACACCTTACCGTCTACGCGTGCGACTGGTGGCAGACGATATCGCCATCGTAATTTGGGAAAACAAGCTGCAAATGGATATCCGTGGGCGGCCACCGATTAGCGACAACTTCCGGGCGAACGCCGTGATGCGTAAGACGGGACAAGGCTGGCAGTTCATTCACTATGCAGAAGCTCCGCTTGCACCGCTGGCATACCTGGAGCATCTTTATCGCAAAGCCGTTGCTCCAAACTACGCGGATATCGTCAGGCCGATGGATGCGACCGACTGACAACGGAAAGATAGCGTGACTAAGTCCAGCCCACGCCGGGCGCTAAGTCATTGGTCATCGAGGGCGGCGCGGCTGGTGGTTACGGGGTCCTGCTGCGTCCTGATAATTGCTGGACCAGCCGACCGCGCTAGTGCCCAAACTTTCGAAGAGATCGTCGTCACCGCGCGCAAAATGCAGGAAAACCTGCAAGATGTCCCACTGTCCATTGCTGCATTCACCGACGAACAGATGCGGGTGGCGGGGATTCGCAACAACTACGACGTAGCTGCGCTGACGCCCAACTTCAACACGGTTCAGCGTGTGGGTCGCGCCGGTGATCGCCCAGTGATTCGCGGCATGGCCAATCCGCCAGATCCTAATCAAGCCGAGCCGAATGCTTCATATTTCATAGATGGAATTTTCGTTTCTAGCAGCATCGCGACAGCAACCGCGTTCGCGATGGAACGTGTGGAAGTTTTGCGTGGACCGCAGTCGGCACAGTTCGGGCGTGCCACCTTCGCTGGCGCCGTCAATTACGTCACGCGCAGACCGACTAAAGACTTTGATGCCGAGTTGAGCCTGCGCCTAGGAAGCCATGACGAGCGCCAGCTAGCAGCCTGGTTCAGCGGACCAATTATTAGTGATCAGCTCTTATTCCTTGTTTCAGCTAGTCGCGAGGAGTATGGCGGGCAGTGGAAAAACAACTTGGCCGCGGACACCGCATTTGTGAACGGCAGTCTCGCCGCCGGTGTCTTTGGTAATCAGAACCGAGAAAGCGACCAGTCCCAGTTGGGCGAGGAAGAAACCACAGATGTCCTGACCAAACTCACCTGGCGGCCAACGGAAACCGCCGAGGTCAATCTGAAGTATGGGTACACGGAAGGTCAAGACAGCCTATACCCGACCAACGTTCTGCCAAACCGATCGGATGACTTTGCCAATTTAAACTGTTTCATCCCAGACGATGTGTCTAAGCCTTGGTATTCAACCTCGCGAGGCGAGTACTGCGGGGAGTTTTCCGCCGAAGGAACGGAAAACCGCAAGAATATTCCGGACCTGCGCAATGGCATCACTGCTGAATTCCAGCTGATAGGACAACTACCACCCGATAAGATTACCGCCGCTCCGGCCGAGCCGGGGCTGCGCCGGGAAACCAACCGCTTCATGGGTGAATGGAGCCAGAATTTTAGCGACTGGAATGCCCTACTGCGCGGCGCGGCTAACAAAGACGAGTTTTCTAATGTCATTGATCTCGACCAACAGGAAGTTCGGGCTGTCTGGAACCTTTTTCTGCTTGATATCGAGGAAGAGTTAGAGGATTCATCACTTGAACTGATGCTTTCGTTGCCGACGCAGCATCGCTTGCGGGGCAACTTGGGAATCTACTGGTTCGACCGTGATCAGATGCGCATTGAACGCAGCTTCACCGGGCCCGCTGCAGTGTTTGGATTGGAGCCCGGTGCCGGCTTTGGCGAACCACTCAAGGAAAACACTCGCAACGCATCGGTGTTCGGCAGTATCGCATTTGACCTCTCCCCCACGCTGACGCTTAGTTTAGAAGCGCGCTACGCGGAAGATGAAAAGTCTCTGTCGAGCGGACAACGCGCCTTGTCCGACAACAGTCCCGCCCCAGTTACGGCAAAGCTCGATTATGACTCCTTTACACCACGCATTACTCTCGACTTCAGGGCCACCGACGACGTGCTGGTCTATGGCCTCGTCGCGAAAGGCACCAAACCCGGCGGCTTTAACAAAGATCTGTTCCGCTCTGACGTGCCGGCAGAGTTTTCCGACTTCCTAGTCAATTGTGAGATCGGCGACCTGCTAATAGAACCGGGTATTCCCGCGTACCGTTGTACGGAAGAGCTTAAAAGCGACGCAGGCTTTGCCGAGGAAGAACAATGGACATATGAAGTCGGCATTAAGACTGACTGGTTTGACCGGTCGCTCGTCGCAAATTTCGCCGCGTTTTACATTGACTGGTCGAATCAAGCGTTGACAGAGCTTGCCGAGGTGCCAACGACTGCCGGCACGACGATCAACCTGCAGGCGCTGCGCAACGTAGGCAAATCGCGGATCACCGGTGTCGAGCTAGAAACGCGCTGGGTTGCCAGCGACAGTTTTTCCGTATTTTTCAACTACGGCCTAGCCGACGGAGAGATCCGCGAGGGGGCACTGCCTAACTTCGGTGCGACCACCGGTACCGATGGCGATGTTGCTGGCCATCGCATTCCCGATACCCCGAAACACTCAGTGGTATTCGGCCTCGAGGCATCGGCCGCCACGGGCGTCGCCGCATCTCGCGCCTTTGTGCGGGCCGATATGCTTTACGAAGACCGTCGCTACAACAACGCGTCCAACCTAAACTGGGTCGACGATCGGCAGCTAGTGAACTTGCGCACCGGCCTGCGGGCTGATAACTGGGCGCTTACATTCTATGCGCGCAACCTACTGGACGACGACACCCCCGTTGCCGCACTAGGATTCAATAACTATGCGATCAATCCGATATCAACGAATGTCAATGCGGCCAACAACGGCGCTTATCCGCGCTTGTATTCCATCATTCCGCAACGCGGCCGCGATTTTGGTATGGAATTTCACTACCGGCTTTAATTTAGACCCTTTAAATCACAGGGCAAGAGTCAATCTTTGATCATGCGCTCCAGCTTATGCAATATTTGCTAGCCGATAAGGTCACGCCGCCGCAGCGTCTCAACGAGAAAGAAGCCTTCCTGTGGACCAGTGCCGGTGGTATGGCAAGCTTGTTGCCACTTTAAATTCAGAATTCCGACTGTCGTATGATTGACTGCTAGGCTATTTTTATCGGCTTTCATCAGTGAGTTCGGTATATTTATTCTGCGAAAACCCTAGTTTCATGTGCCCAACGGCCTCTATCATGTTTCGCAGGGCAACCATTGGTCAGCAATTTTTTCCCACTCAGCCGACCGACATTTGTGGAAATCACTACTGGCAAAAAATTTTGTCACGCCGCCAACATTCTTTATCACGGCAAATGACTGAACCAGTTTGAAGCTTTCGTCACTGTGCTGGCTTGGGCCCGCAAGATCTCAGCCACGGCAACGTGGTCGTCCGTTAAGCGTGGGTCGGGCGCCCGCCGTCTTGGAGCAGCGCCAGCCTAAGGGATCGTACTTGCGCGTGATGGTTGTGGTGACATCATTAAACAAAAACCATCGGACTCTCCGTGCCGTATGCGTTTGTTGGCCAAAACCATCAGCACACTCTGACATTGTTAGTCAAACAGTAGCAAGAACTCACGCACCACAAATCCGGCACTGAGGATACCCCCAAGCAAGGACAAACCGCGCGGAAATACCAGCACGCCCTCTGCTTGTGGGTGCCGACCTTTGACTCTCCACAGCGCAAAATTCACTAAGGAAAATATCCCCAGCATCAACAGCGACGTTAGTTTTGCCAGACCAGCTAAGTGGCCTAGCAAAGCCAGGCTGATCAATAGACTCGTGCAAAAAACCGTAGCAGCTACCGGCGTTTGCGTTCGGGCATTTACTTGACTAAACCAGCGCGGTAATTGGCCGCGAGCACTCAGTCCATACAAGACACGCGACACCATGACAGTCTGAATCAGCGCTCCATTAATAATCGCAAACAATGCGATAAGGCTGATGATCGAGGACGAGGAGCCGGTATTCGCTTGGTACAAGCTTGCCATTGGTGCAGAACTAGCGGCCAAAACTGAGGGGTCGAGACTCAGCAAAGCCGTCAACATCAGAACCATGTATAACGCTGTCGAAACGCCCAAAGTCAGCAATATGCCGCGTGGCATGTTGCGCTTTACATCTTTAACCTCTTCAGCGACGTCCACCATGTCCTCGAATCCGATGAACGCGTAAAACGCCAGGGTCACGCCAACAAAAATGCCGCTCCAGCTTGCCCGTTCAGTACCCGGAATAAAATCCGTCCAGCGGGCTGGCAACTGCGCTAGATTTTCGCCACTGACAATGACAACGGCTAGAATTCCGCCAATCTCGATCAGCGTTATAAGAGCCGCAACAGCCACCGATTCGACAATGCCCCAGGCAGCCAGCGTACCCAACACCAAACCGGCCAGACAGAGAACCAAGACCCGATCCGCAACCAAGAATTGTTGGAGATAACCAAAAAAGCCGTTCAACAAAGCGGCAGAAGAAACCAAGCCACTAGCCGCAACCAGCAAGCCGACTAGCAGCGACAAGCGCTGCGACTCAAATCCCTGCTGAACGTACAAGGCCGCGCCGGCGGCCCTCGGGAAACGAGCCGCGAGTTCGGCAAAACTACAAGCCGTGAAACCAGCAATGATCGACGCCAGCAGAAACGACCAAGGAGCCCCATAATCCGCGACACCGGCGATTTCGCCGAGCAATGCATAAATACCGGCGCCAATGGTCGTGCCCAGACCGTACAGTGTCAGTAAGGGCAAGCTCAGGGAACGCTTCAGCTTGAGTTTCGCCCTTGCCATGAGATTCTAATGCCACCGCTGAAAGCCTAAGAATAATAGACTTTCTGGCCCAGATTTTGGTTACCTGCGTTACCCTGAATCAAACTCCGACCGCAGCTTCCGCATCGTCTGTTGTTCAAGCTGGCAAATTCTCTCGGCCAACACTTCGTTGCGATCCGCTAAGACTTTTAATGCGGGTTTCTTATCGGCTAAGCAACGCGATTTGGTCCAATAAAGTGGGAAGATACGCTGACCCGTGGCCGGCGTACGTCTTTCGCCGCAGCAGCTGATGGATCACAAATCAGTCGCAGACAAACTCGGCCGTTGACGTGCTTGCGCACTAGCTTTGCGCGGTGTTGAACACCAATGAGTCAAGGTATCCGCGAGCGCGCTAATGGCCACCGGTTTAGTAAGATAGGCATCCATCCCGGCCGATAGGCAGAGTTGCGCATGTTGCTCTAGAGCATTCGCGGTCAAGGCAATGATCGGGATTCGGCCGGGCCCGGCCTGGGCTTCCTGCTCACGGATTGCTTGAGTCGCTTGCAAACCGTCCATCTTGGGCATGTGCCAATCCATAAATACCAAGTCAAATACCTGCATTGAGAACGCCTGCAGGGCCGCATCCCCATCTTCGGCAATGGTTACATGGCAGCCAAAAGTCTCCAGCATGGCACGAATGACTTCTTGATTGACGGCGTTGTCTTCGGCTACCAAAATTTCAAGACCGGCTCTTACGGTAGGCTGCGCGGGCAACTTCGCCTGCGGTGATTCATCCATGTCGGCGGGCTCTTGAACCAAGCAAAACAGCTCATCGGCAAGCAAAGGATTGCTTAGTTGCACAAAATTATCAGGTGAGTCTATTTCGGCGCCAATACCGCCTGTTCGCAGCTCGATAAAGCGGCGTTCACAATCAGGCAGCGCACTACAAATTTCTAGCGCGGTCGTGGCGTTCTGTGCATCGGCGACCACGAGATCTATATGTTCGCTACGCTCGAAAGTAGAGGTCGCCGCCGCATCAGCGCCGCTTTCCGAGCCGGATATCCGAACGCCGGCTTGCAACAGCAGACGAATTGCCGCATCCCGAAGCCGAATGCTGTCGATCATGACCAGGGCATTGCTAGCTGGCAATGTAGGTTCGTCGTATAGGGGTCGTGAATCAGTACAATCAAGCTTTAAACAGACTGTGGCGGTAAATACCGAACCTTGGCCGCAATGGCTTTCACAGGACAAGCTGCCACCCATCAATTGGGTGAGGTGCTGGGATATATTGAGTCCAAGACCGGTACCGCCAAATTTCCTCGTGGTGGAACTATCTGCCTGGGTAAAGGGCTCGAAAATCACGGCCTGATGCTCGGGAGAGATGCCCGTTCCGGTATCCGCGATCTGCCAAAGCACGATGATGTTGTCGCCGCTTAATCCGTTTAACTTGACCCGCAGGACCACCTCACCCGACGAAGTAAACTTGAATGCGTTGCCCAGCAAATTGGTCAATATCTGACGCAGCCTAAGTTCATCACCAATCAGTCGCCGTGGGATATCGGTATCCACATCAATGAAAAAACCCAGCTGCTTTGCGGCGGCCTGTGGCTCGAAAATGTTCGCGATATCAGTAAGAAATTCACGCAAGTCGAAACTACATGCATCTAACTCCAGCCGCCCTACTTCTAATTTCGAGAAGTCCAGAATGCCGTTTATGAGATCGAGAAGATGGTGGCCGGACTTTATTAGCGTATTGATTCGCGAGCTATCCGCCTTATTACGCTCGGTTTGTAGGAGCAGCTCGGCGCTGCCTAAAATGCCGTTAAGCGGCGTGCGAATTTCATGACTCATGTTAGCCAAGAATTCACTCTTGGCCTCGCTTGCCGACTCAGCGGCCTCGCGTGCTTCATTGGCACTGCGCTCCGCCTGATGCCGATGCTTTATTTCGTCGAGTAGGTCTTCCTCGCGCTGTTGTAAATCCCGTGTCCGGCTTCTTACTCTAGCCTCCAGTTCGTTTACGAAGGCACTCATGCTGTGGGCAAGGGCTTGCGCCTCCTGAGGCCCGCGGACTTCAAACGCGAATGATTGACCCAATCGCAAGGCTTGGTCGGCGGACCGGGTCAAGCCGGATATGGGCTCAACGATCATGCGAGATAACCACAGCCAACTCGCCACGACGCCCAGCAAAAATAACAAGGAGCATAGACTGGCGATGACCATGACCATGGTTCGGTACTTCTGGTAGTGCAGCACGGAATCTTCCATGAATGCCCGCACGCCGGTCTGAACGACTTCGATTTTTTCTACGACTCTCCCGGCATCCTGGTCCCAATCGGAAATAAGTCGGGCACTGTCACCAGTCGACGATGCACGAGTCGCCTGTTTAAGTCGCTTCTCATTCTGCTGCGCAAGGTCGGCAATAATTCGCAGAGCGGAACCATATTTAGCCGCGGCGGGTCTCTCCCTGAGCTGTTTCACCATCACCACGAGATGGAGGCCTGCTTGTTCCGCACCCTCGGCCAGATAGGTTTCGCCACTGCCATAGACGAGATCATTCAGTACGATCCAATTCCTGGCCGCATCGCCGAGGCGCTCCAAATCATTGTCCGCGATCTTGGCGCTGGCTACCTCCGCCTGTCGCTCGCCCACGTCTAAGAATGCGGCAAAGAATCCCCCAGCCAATAGCAGGCCACCCAGTAGCACAAGCAGGGCCTGAATCGCGATGATTTTTCGAATAGTCACAAGTTGTCGTGCTCGCGCGGCTTTGGCTAGCCGGTGTCAGCAATCTCTAAAGACCGCTGGACGGATGCCACTTCGCTCTCCCAGCTTGACTGAGTCACGAAAATAGTTTTGATCGCCGATCTGACAACCGCCGCATGTAAGGCCGTGCCGTCTTTGGTCCCCAGCAAGCCGCCGGGTCGTAGCTTGCCTTCGGCATCAAGCAGTTGGCGCAGCTGGTCAACACCGCGGCCGCGCAAGCGAGCGCGAAATTCTGCCGAGGACACCGCTTGGCAAGCGCTCCCGCGGCAACGCTGGAATCGAAAATCACGCACTTGCAAAGCTGCATCTAGGGCCCAGGCAATTTCCACCAAACCCCATGGACTGGCCTCGGTTCGCACATGGAGAAATCCTAAGGGTGTTGCGTCCTTTACCGGCACGTATAAGGTGTGCTCGCCCAGCTCGCGATTGTGAATCGTAAATGGCAAAGACTCGCTGGCCCGCTCCCGAACATCTTCATCAACCATCTGTACAACGGATCTGAAAGCTGTCGCTTCCGGAAACATTTCATAGAGCTGATGACTGGGATCGCGCAGCGCGCAGAAAGGTGATCCCGCGCTGGCGGTAGATATAGCCGTCAGCAAACATGAAACAATCGACAATTGGATCAATAGATATTTTCTCATCATCCCAAGCCTCTAAAACCGGTAGCGAAGCTGCCCCGCAATAACATTCGTTTTTGCTACGCCTTGCTGGGCACGCAAGTCGCGGCTCCACTGAGCACTCAGTGTCCACCGATTAGTCGGCTCGTAGCGGACGCCTAGATTCGACTTAAGATTGTGTTCCCAACCATAAAGATCTGTATCCACGGAGAACCGCAACAGTTGCAGATAAGCCAGCCAGGCACCGTCCTTCGCATTGACATCAAACTCGAGCAAACCATTTACGACCTTGCGATTCTCATCTTCGCCGTAGGCGAGCTCACCCATTAGCGCATAACGTTGAAAGTACCACTGCAAATCCACGCCGATGCGCTGCCGCTCAATGGTGAAATCGGGCTGATTTTCCACATAGACCTCGCCATCGAATACAGAGATGCCCGCAACCACCGAATTTTCACGCGTAGAGCCGAGCCGGCCGGACCATACGCCCGGGTGGCCCTTGTTCTCCCATTCATTCCCGGAACCACGACTCCAGGCCAGCTCATACTCGAAGTTGGGAAATTCACCGTTAACAGTGGCGCCCCAATCTGCTTTTACGCCTAGGTTACGACCATGCATGTAGTCGCGCAGCGTGCCATTGGTATTGATGGGCTGCTCCAGGCCAAAGGGAATCTCGAAGTGTCCGACACGAAGATTCAAACGACCGCGAGGTAGTAAGACATGGTTGTAGTTAAAAATTCGATATACAAATTCCCAATCATTCTTATCATCGAAAAACGCCGGACGCATACGACGATTGTTTAGCCGGGTAAGATACCCTTGCAGTAGCAGCGTTCCCCGATCACCTTTTGCGCCGGAAAACACCTTGTGAAGATCAAAACCAATGAACTCGATATGCGAAAACTCATCGGATTTCGTTTCGTAAATTGGACGCGCTGACAAATCGATTGCGAACCGTAAATTTTCCGCCCACGCACTCGGCAGCAAATCCCGAGAACGAATATCAGCCTGAGCAACCGTCGTAGCTAAGAGCAGCAAAACCAAGGGCTGCGCCATCGATACACCCAACCGCGGCCACTCGGAATACCGAATACACAAACGGCGGATAAGTTGGCCAACACGACCACGGTTTCGAAGAATTAACACCATCACCTCAGATAAGTCCCATACCAGCGACAAATTGGCTGGCGGGCAAATTATGTGAGAAGCCTCCCGCAGACGGCGTGATGGCTATAGCAAACCAGCACGTTACCGGGATTGCGGGGACTTGGGCGCTAACAGAACTTGACGCAGTTCACATTTTTTGAGCCGCAACATAACCGCTAAAGCGATAAAACCATTAGCGGTAGCCGAGATAAAACCCTCATACAGGGAAAACTCAGTCACGGTCCAAGCCTTAGATAACGAATGTCCGTAACGAATGGAACCGTATACGCCTCTAATTGAGGGTCATTGCGATGGGGTCTCGATCGCTAAGCCACAGGCGCAGCCGGCTAAGACGTATGCTCACCTGGAACCCGTCCGTTTAAACCGGACAACAAGGCGGCGCGTCCACTCAACCGACAGCCAGTGTGCCACCCAGTAAAAAATCGAAGCGAAGCAAGCGCAGGATGCACGCCATAGAACTAGTGATAAGTCTACCGAAAATTGAAATAGAAACCTTACGTCATTCCCTTATAGAACGCAGGCATGGATACGGCTAAAAGGTAGCTGGGAGCTGTGTCTCCTGGGTTTTTGGTCTTGCCTCATCGGGGGATTTTTGCGATGTCGTTACGCGTTTTGAATAGCACATGGGTTCTAAAAAGGACCATTATTAGCCTGCTCGCCCTACTGCTCAGTGCGGCCTGTAACAGTGAAAACACCGGCGTTGATGAATCAGCCCCATTGCAGCACAAAGCCGAGGTGCAAATGGCACAGGCCAGTGCCAGCAGCGGCTCTGGCGAAGCGCTGTACACGGCAAACTGCGCGGCCTGCCATCAGGCCAATGGCGAAGGCCTAAAGGGTGCCTTCCCCCCGCTGGCCAAATCCGACTACTTTATGGGCAAGCCACAAGCGCTACTAGAAGCCACGATTCAAGGCTTGAGCGGCCCCATCGAGGTCAACGGCGAGACTTATAACAATGTCATGCCCGCTGTGGCCTATCTCAGCAATGAAGACCTCGCGGCGATCCTAACCTACGTGCAATCCAGTTGGGGTAACAGCGGCGAAGGGTTTACCGCGCAGCAAATAGCCGAATACCGCGAGTCCGTTGGACTCAGTCCAAAAATGGGCGCGGGCGAGCGTCACCCGGGCACGGCGGAAGTCGAGCAAGCTTATAAGGGCGCGCCCAGCCGGTTGGGTGAAGACGTGCAAGTGCGTATCACGCCGGGAGCACCCGATATCACTGAGGCCGAGTTTGCGCGCGCAACGCAAGTCTATTTTGAGCGATGCGCCGGCTGTCACGGCGTACTGCGCAAGGGTGCGACGGGCAAACCCTTGACCACTGATATTACCCAGGAAAAGGGCACCGAGTACTTAAAGGCGCTGATTAACTTTGGCTCGCCCGCGGGTATGCCTAACTGGGGTACATCCGGCGAGATCACGGACGAAGATATCGATCTGATGGCGCGGTTTCTGCAGCACGAACCACCAACTCCCCCCGAATTTGGTATGGAAGAAATGCGGGCCAGCTGGGAAATCATCGTGCCCGTCGATCAGCGGCCCGCTAAACCACAGAACGATTTAAATCTCGATAACGTCTTCTCGGTGACACTGCGTGATAGCGGCGAAGTCGCATTGATCGATGGCGACAGCAAAGCAATCGCCACCATCGTCGATACCGGTTATGCCGTGCATATTTCGCGCCTGTCACACTCTGGACGCTACGTCTATACCATTGGTCGTGACGCCAAGATCAACTTAATCGACCTGTACATGGATCCGCCGCAGACGGTGGCGAAGATCCGCGTCGGCCTTGAAGCACGCTCGGTCGAAACCTCCAAATACAAAGGCTACGAAGATAAATACGCCGTCGCTGGATCGTATTGGCCCCCGCAGTACGTCATCATGGACGGCGCATCGCTGGAGCCACTGAAGATCGTCTCAACCCGGGGCATGACGGTAGACACTCAGGAATATCATCCCGAGCCTCGTGTGGCGGCGATCGTGGCCTCGCATCAACATCCCGACTTCATCGTCAACGTCAAAGAAACCGGCCGAATTCTGCTGGTTGACTACAGTGACATTGAAAACCTGGCCGTGACAGCCATCGATGCCGCACGGTTTCTGCATGACGGCGGCTGGGATTCCACTAAGCGTTACTTTTTAACGGCGGCCAATCAGTCAGACAAGATTGCCGTGATCGATTCCAAAGAACGCAAGCTCGCGGCAATGGTCGACGTGGAGAAAATCCCCCATCCGGGCCGCGGTGCGAACTTCGTCCATCCCAAGTATGGCCCGGTTTGGGTAACCAGTGCGCTGGGTAATGACAACATCACCTTGATCGGTACCGATCCCGAGGGTCATCCGCAGTATGCTTGGAAGGCGGTTGACATCATCAAAGGTCAGGGCGGCGGATCTTTGTTCGTCAAGACCCATCCGAAATCCTCGAACCTGTGGGTTGATTCACCCCTCAATCCAGATGCCGGCATCAGTCAATCCATCGCGGTGTTCAATATCAATGATTTGGATGCCGGTTATGAGGTTCTGCCCATCGCCGAATGGGCCGAAATCGGCGATGGCGCGAAACGCGTTGTACACCCCGAGTACAACAAGGCCGGTGACGAAGTTTGGTTCTCGGTCTGGAGCGGCATGGACGAGGAATCCGCCATTGTCATCGTCGACGACAAGACACGCGAACTCAAGCATGTCATTAAAGGCGAGCGCGTGGTAACGCCCACGGGCAAATTCAATGTCTATAACACTGTCAACGACACCTACTAGGCAACGACGGACTGTTACCCATGAAAACTCAGGTAGACATAGGCCACCCTCGTTCGGACAGCGGAACGGTAGCAAAGCCAACAACGGCAAAACCTAGATACCGGTTAAGCCGAGTGATTAGCGCTGCTCTCACAGCCGGCTTCAGTGTGCTTCTGCTGGCTAGTGGCGACGCGGTGGCCGAACCGCTGAGTAGTGAATTCGCGAATGCTCTGAAAGAAGGCAGCTTCAACGTCAACTTTCGCTATCGCTATGAATATGTGGATCAAGATTCCATTGCGAAATCGGCCAACGCCTCAACGCTGCGGTCACGCTTGGTCTATAAAAGCGGAGAATTCAAAAACACGTTTCTGACCTTGAACATGGATGACTTGCGGCCCATCGTCGGCGACAACTTCAACGACACCCGCAACGGTAAGACCCAGTATCCCGTGGTTGCCGACCCCAAGGGCACCGATCTAAATCTGGCATCGCTAACTTTCACGGGCCTGGAAAATGCCACGATTGTGGTCGGCCGGCAAAGAATCATCCGCGAAAACGCGCGTTTCATCGGTAACGTCGGCTGGCGGCAAAACGAACAAACCTATGATTCGGCATCCGTGACTTACAAACCCCGGGAAAACATCCAAGTCTTTTATGGCTACATCGACGGCGTACAGCGCATATTCGGCCCAGAAGACGGCACACCGGCGGACAACCTGGGCAGTCGTTCACATGTGATTGACGCCAGCTATCAGGTCAATCCGGCGCTACGTGTGGTGACCTATGCCTATTGGCTAGATTTGCGAGATGCGGCGGTCCTCTCCAACAAGACCTACGGACTGCGTGTGGACGGTGCCATTGAACGGGATCAGAAATTCTCTTACGCAGCCGAATATGCACTACAAAAAGACTTTAAGAAAAACCCCAACAATTACGATGAGGACTACTACCACCTGAGCGCGGGCATCGATTGGCCCCATGTCGGCCTGAAAGCGGGCTACGAAGTCTTAAGTGGTAGCGGCAATGCCGGTGAATCTTTTCAAACGCCTCTGGCCACACTGCACAAGTTCAATGGCCGAGCCGATAAATTCCTGGCCACGCCCGCCGGCGGTCTAGAGGACCTGTATTTGGAGGCGACGGCCAAGGGCCCCGTGGGCAAATACAGTCTCGTCTATCACCGATTCAGCCAAGAATCCGGCAGCAATGACTATGGCAGCGAGTGGGATCTCTTCGGTACTTGGCCGTTTCTGGATCACTATGCCGTGGTCGCTGGTATTGCGGCCTTCGATTCGGATGATGGTTTCAGCTCGGATACAACAAAAGCGTGGTTGATGCTGAGCGCCAATTTTTAAACGCGCCCAACAATTATTGGTCCAGTTGCCTGACCACTCATGGGCCAGTGCGCTGATTTTTTCACAGATTGTGGCTAGTTGGCTCGCACTTAACAGGACCCGGAAAGCGCGAGAAGAATCAAGTTGCTAGGTCGCACTTGGCTTCGATCATCCGAGGCCTGACGGGTTAAACAAGCCATCTGCTCGATCGAAGTTCGCCCCTAGAACGACGGTCTCGGATTAGTGATTCCGAAGGACCGCGCGCCCATCACCGGTTTTTTGCCAGTCTAGATTGCGTAAAGCGCGCATTGCCGACCGGTCGCCCTGCAGGTGTGCAACAAGAAATGCCGTGGACAGCATATTGAATATCTGCAAGCCCTGATGATCCGCCGAAACATCTTTCGGCTGCTTATGTACCAAGCCGCCAAAATAGTGATCGGCACCGGCGATTTCCAATAGAAAGCGACTGCCCGCCGCACCCTCATCGCGACTAGTAATCTCAGTTTCATAACTAGTGTCGGCCCGCCCTTTGCCCATTTGTCCGAAATCTTCACTACCCCGCACCAAAAAACGCGGCACCGACACACCCAGCCATAGGTCCGCGGGCATCAAGGCCATGTTGCCTGGATCACTAGACATCACTACCAAGCCGTACCGGGCGTCGCCGTGCGCCATAACCTCCCCGGTCTGGGGATTACGAGTTTCTAAACCCGCCGCCAGTAGCGCGACGTATGATCCCACCGAATGCCCGGCCGCAACGTAGGGCGGCGGACCGATCTTATCCCCTAAAGCCGGCACAGCCGTCATAATTTGCGGTAGCAGATCCAGCACCGCGCGCATATCTTCAGCGCGCTGGTGAATCACCGCCTCCATATCAGCGTAACTGCGAACAGGCACACCGCGATTCGCGTCCAGGTGCTGGGGCAATACCACCACGAATCCATGGGAAGCCCAGTGCATAACGATACGGTCGTAGCGCATGTTGTTCGCAAAGGTGCCGTGAGAATAAACAATCAGCGGCCACGGACCCTGGCCGCGGGGATAAATGACCCGCAGACTCAACGGCGCTTGCCCATCGGCCGGCGCTGGTATCTCAATGGCCGCCGCATCAGCCACAGTAAAAGCGCCTGGCGCGGAAAACTCAGCAACAATGCTCTGCGTACAGGCACTGAGCCATAGCCCCAGGATGAGGATCGCAAACCGTCCGCCGAGCTTGGCCATTTCGACTAAGGACCGACTAAGCAGCGGGGCTCATGTTTCCGGGCGCCTTAATCCGCACATAAATGGCGAATAACATCACCAGCGCGTTAAAGAAACCGATCAGACCAAAAGGCGCCGCCGGGCCCACTGCGTCGAACAAACGACCGCCCAGTCCCGAGGCAACGAATATCCCGATGGCACCGCAGATATTAAACATGCCGACCACCGCACCGCGCGCCAGCTTCGGTGCTTCCTGACTGATCAAGGTTGTGGCACCAAAAAAAGCGCTAATTTGTCCAACGCCTAGCAACACAAACAAGGGTATAGATTCTTTCGCAAGTGGATCATCAACCAACCACATGGCTGCATACCCAATAGAGGCAACGAACATACAAAAAATTACCCCGGATACCCGGTTGAACCGATCTAGCGTAGGGCCGAGAACGCCCAACCAAACCAACGACGCGCCTGCTGAAATACCGAACAAGCCCGCACCCCGCGCCGCGGCTAAAGCGGGATCCATGCCCTGATTGACCCCGGCAATGGTGCCCCACAAGACGGTGAATGTACCCAGCACCACTTGATCACTGCGCGCGACGAATGCGCCAGCGTAGGCCAAGGCAATTCTCGGGTTGCGCCGGCCTTCGGTAAAACCGCTAGCCATCAGTTCACGCAGCGGCAAGCGCTCTTCTTTCGCAACAGGCGTCCCGGCCTGCAATCCCAACAGATAGATCACAGCCGATAATGCACAGGCTGCGAAAACGATGCCGTGCACGATACGCGTGGCCGAAACGGCATCGTAGCCGGCTTCAAGCAAAGCCGGCGGTGCATAGCGGCCAAATAGTACCGTTACACAGATTACGCCGATGCCATTGAAAATGCCGGCAACAGCAACGAACTTGCCGCGCGATCGGTTTTGCGGATAGTCCGCGAGTATCGTGCCCAACATGCCCGTGGATGTACCCAGACCCAGGGCGTAAATACCACGGTAAAAAATCAATTCGGGCATGGAACTAGCGAAGGGATACAGCAGGTAACCCAAGCCCATGATAAATATGCCCGCGGCAAACAGTTCGCGGCGACCAATACGATCTGCCCACACGCCCACTACACCGAAAATCAATAGCTGAACAATCTCCGTAACGATGACCAGGTCGCCCGTAACGGTGCCTTGCTCGGTGGTGGGAATACCAAAATTGGCGTTTAAGACCAGCGCTGTTCCGGTCGACACAAAAGTCAGCAAACCGATGGTCGCAAAGGCAGAATAGCAAAACACAACGGCGTTTAGGGCCGTAATGCCGGGCTGCAGCCACATGAACAAAAATCTTCTACCCTCAGACGGCGCTGATGAATCTATGGATTGCTCAGTCAAGACTTGACTCCCTGCCTTTGGCGTTGTGGTTTTTGCTGTTGCTGTTCGCCGGAAACTACAAAATGATGTGTACGGACTTGGAGCGAGTGTAGCTGAGCAGTTCCTCCAAACACTCTTCGCGGCCCAGCCCGCTATTGCTCCAACCGGCAAAGCCGGTACCCAGAAAGTGACGACCGCCGCCGTTGATCCACACACAACCCGCGTTGAGTTCCCGTGTCATGGTCATGGCGATGCTGACATCTTGAGTCCACACGCCGGTGGTGAGACCGAATTGTGTGCCGTTCGCGATTTCCAAGGCCTCGGCCTGCGTGCGCCATTTCAATACGCTGAGCACCGGGCCAAAAACCTCTTCTTTGGCGATACGCATAGCCGGTGTCACATCACCGATCACCGTGGGTTCTATCCAATAGCCACGCTTGAACTGCTCACCTTTGGGCCGACTACCACCAGCAAGTATGGATGCGCCCTCGTCACGCGCCGCTTGGATCATTCCAGTGACGTGCTCGTAGTGACCCGCGGAATTGACGGGCCCCATCTGTGAACTCGAATCGCGAGGATCACCCAAGTTGATATTACGAACCGTCGCCAGCACCTGCTCGAGCACCTCATCGTGCAAAGATTCATGCAACAATAAGCGACTGGTCGAACCGCAAGATTGACCCGACCACGCAAAATTCATGCCGGCAACAGCAGCTCGCGCGATGGCTTGGGGGTCGGCATCGGGAAAAGCAATCAGTGGATTCTTGCCGCCCAGTTCCAAGCTGATGTGCTTGATGCCCACTTCCGCTGCAGCGCGCTGAATGGCCATGCCCGTGGGCACGGAACCGGTGAACCCAATTCGCGGCACTTGCGGATGACGAACGATGGCGTCCCCCACAACAGTGCCAACCCCGGAGACGATATTGACCACGCCAGCCGGTAATACCGCACCGCAAATCTCCGCCATCAAGCTCGCCGACAGCGGACTTTGATCCGGGGATTTCAAAACCACCGTGTTACCCGCCATCAGCGGCGCACCCAGATGGGCACCCGCGAAAAGAAAGGGATGATTAAAAGGTACGATACGACCCACCACCCCATAGGGTTGGCGCAAGGTGAAATGAATATTGCCGGGAGTGGCGGGCACGCTCTCCCCTTTCATTTCCATACCCAATCCGGACATGAAGTCTAGATAGCCAGACGCTAAAGTAATGTCGCCGCCAAGACTCGCGATCGTATTACCGGTATCCGCCGCCTCCAAGGGCACCACATCGTCGGCGCGTCGGCGCATCTCTTCTGCCAGGCGGCGCAACATCGCACCACGCTCAAGGACCGATAAAGCGTTCCATTCCGGCTGCGCAGCTTGGGCCGCGGCGACAGCACGAGCTACATCCGCAACGTTACCCGCCGGGACCCGGCCATGCACTTCTTCTGTAGCCGGATTGACGGAATCCATCCATTGCCCGCTCTCGCTTGCAACAAACTCGCCGCCGATAAACATCAAGCGGTCTCCAAACTCAAGACCCACGGTTTTCCCCAAGTACGCTTATAAGAACACAGCTAATGTAGGCGGGCGACGATAGAGCCGGAAGGAAGCCGCACCTATTGGTTCACCTGTCGGCGCGAAACTTTGCACGAGCGGCTTGCACTGAGTTTTACGTTTCGCCTAGCGGCCTACAAGCCAGCGAAGCAAGATGCTGCAAGCCCATGACTGTAACAGCACCGGATCAAGCTCTACGCCGACTAGCGGCGTGGTCCAGCTCAAGGGCATATCCCGCAGCAATGACGATAACGCGCCCATGCTTGAAGAGCACCCACATCGACGATAGGCCGGCGGCAAGCTAGCACCCAAGACAGGTGAGTTCGATCCCCAGCGCTAAACCCGGCCAATACGACTCTACAGATAAGCGCGCGGCACTACTGCTTCACGGGCGCCGGCTCTTGTTCTTCGGCATAGCGCTCGAGACTGGAAAGACTATTGCCTGCCATCACCGTCGGTGCATCAAAATATTTCGCGTAGTGCTTCTCCGCATAGTCCACCGCGGAACGCGACAGGACATCTGACGGATGGGCGCAAGTCCCCATGAAGCACTGATACTGGCAATGACCGGGTTGCTGACCCATCAACATCCACGGCAGCCAGGGCGTAACTCGGTTCCAGGTGCCGTGATAGTCGAGACTGGTGATATCTGGGTTCTGCATATCCTCGGCCTTAACGTGATGCGCAAACATCTCCGATACTTGCACGATGGGACCGGCAGACTCTCGTGGCCATTTGTCAGGCTGCAAGGCGCTGGGATAAGCCAAATGAATATGCATCTCCATTTCTAGCCAATCGCCGTGCTGATACCAAGGTAAGACGAAGGGAATACGCGGTGGTGCTTTTTCTTTGTTTAAGCCGCCAAATTCCGGCGGTGGCGGAAAATACTCTTCAATGGTGTAGTTGTAGGGGTCGTTGTCCACGTGCACAACTTTTACCGTTTCATCGATGTATGGGTTTTGCCATTCATCAATCACTTCACCACTGCGCAAATCGGTATACAAAATGATTTCGCGGCATAAGCGCTCAATGACACCATCTTCCCGTTCTTTAAGACGAATAACACCGAAGCCCTGCGAACCGAACAAGTCCTGAATTTTCTCACCCGGCCGGTTACCCGCCACATAGCCCTTGAACCAGAAATATTTTTGTTTGCCAAAATCAATGTCACTTTGAATGCGAGCGTAGGCAAGTTGATTGCCACGGCCCGTGCGCAAGTTGAGATACGGGCCTTCCAGCGCGGGACCCAGACCGTACTTTGCCTTGGCAGCCATTTTTGCCTGGGCCTGCTGGCTCATGGCGGCCGTGGCCATACTCATGGCCCCAAAAGCGCCAACACTGGCGAAAGATTTCATGAAATCACGGCGATCTTGCGACATATTATTATTCCCCGGTAGGCCTAACTCTAACTGCGATCATGGCCCCCAGGCCAAGGATGTGCAACTCGCAGCTATGTCATTCCGATAGTGGTGCGGACTGTGACCGACCCCGCCGCGCCAGCAGACTTAGGGCCCATATCAGCAGCGCCAAATTAGCCGTGGCCATGAACAAGAAAGGTCCAACACGGCTGACATTGTCGAACAAATAACCACCCACGATGGCCACGGTAAGGATGCCCAGCGCACCAAACCAGGTCCAGGTTCCAAGCACAGCGCCGCGGCCTCGCTCCGGCGCCTCTTTGCCGATCAGCGACGTGGCGGAAAGATTGGCGGTCATCTCTGCCATACCGATGAGCGCGGCACATAGATACATCCAAGGACCAATGGGATTGTCAATGAAAAACAGCGACCCATAGCCGATAAAACCAAAGCTCATCGCCAAGGCAAGCCCGGCAATACGATCAATGCGATCCAAGATAAAGCCCGCTATGGGCGCCCAGGGCAAAGCAAAGCCTTGCACCACCACATAAAAAGTTAAAGCTGTCTTACTCGCCTCGGCCGTGGTCAAACCTTGTTCTATACCCGCTTGCGTGAGCCACAACGTAAAGAAGGTACTCATGACCGAAAGATCGCCCCGAGAAACGCTCGCCGCCGCGTAGGCCAACAGTATTCGGCCGCTGCGCGCGGCTTTGAGCCCAATCTTAAACGTCGCGAGCAACGGCTCACGTTTGTCGAGTTGCTTGGGCGCACCAGGCGCCAAGCCCAGCGCGAGGACCAAGGCGACGAGCAAACAAAGCCCCGTGACGGTCCACAGCCAATACTGCCCGGCCTCAACGGTACTCAGACCCATATCGGTAAACCGCACCGGCAAGCCACGCAACAAAGAAATCAATACAACCAAGCCCAGCCCATTGAAAATAAAACAAGATGCAATCATCTTGGCGCGACAATGTTCCTGGGTATAGTCATTCGCCACGGCCGGTAGCATGACCGAGTTGGCGGAGACGCCAAAGGCAAACACCATGCGAAATAAAAACAACATCAACACCGTGCTGGCCAGGGGGTAGAGAAAATAGGCTAAGGCCAAAAATAAGAATGCCGCGATGTAGACGGGCTTTCTACCAAATTTATCGGAGAGCGCCCCCACGGGCCCCAGCAAGATAAGCAGCACAATTTCCTGAACAACCGTTAGTCGACCCGACAGAGTCCCCTGCTCTGACAAGGGAATATTCAAGATTTCAGTCAGGATGTATGGCTGACTGGTATTGATGAAACTCATGGTCGCGATACCGAAGAATGACGCGAAATACAGGGCAAATAGATTGCGCCCCGTCACACCGGGATTCATACGCAGCGGCCCAAGTTTCAAGCCGCGTGAATCGACACCAGCTGCGTTTTGCGAGTTATTCATAGTTATTGACTCTGCTCCTGAGAAAAATTCGAATTTACTGCAGCCTGATGTTCAGGTACCCAGATGGGCTAGCATATTGAGCAAACCCTACTATGCGTGCTTTGTGTATAAAAAAATAGTTTCGCCACAACAAGCTAGCTAGTTTCAAGTATAGGCTTACCCACGCCAACACTTGGCGCTAGAATACGCGCCATCAACCTAGGTATCGAATCGTAGTGCTTCGGGAGACCACCAATGGGCGGCCTAATTAAAGCGATCCTCAAACTCATAGGCTGGCTAATCCTCATCAGTCTAGTATTTACCGCTGTTGTGGCCTGGCGAGGCAACTTTTTTCGGCAAGTGGAATCCAATTTTGCCGGCAACTGCGAAGCGCTACCCTTAGAAGGAAGCGCAGAGGATATCCTAGTAGATCGCGAACGCGGCTTCGCCTATATCTCCTTGCTCGATCGCCTGGGCCTTGTAGAAGGCCGTGATGATGTCCAAGGCACCGTGGCGTTGATCAATCTAAATGCCAAAACGCCCGCGTCCAGAGTCGCGCTACTGGATAAGCCGGCCCATTTTAGACCCCACGGACTCAGTCTCTACGTTGATGCGACGGGCCAACGGCATTTATTCGTGCTCAACCATCCGAAAAATCGCGGCAGCGAGCCAGAAATGGTGGAGCTATTTTTCGAAGTTAGGCCCGGTGCATTCCGGCATGTCCGAACTTGGACCGATGAAAAATTTCTATCGCCCAACGATTTAGTCGCGGTCGGGCCCGCTCAGTTCTATGTGGCCAATGACAAAGCCACTAGCGGTCTGCGCGGAGCCATCCAGCAGCTGGGAATCGGCGGTTCGCCGTTAACCTATGTGGACGACAACAAGGTACGCGTGGTGCTCGACGATATCGCGTCCGGCGGCGGCATCAACGCGTCGGCTGACGGCCAACGACTCTATGTCGCGGAGACCTCGGCCCAGCGAATTCGTGTTCTGGAACGCGATGCAACAACGGGTGATGTTAAAGATTTACAGCGCATTCCCATTGGTACTTCGCCAGACAATGTGGATGTCGCGGCCGATGGCAGCCTATGGATCGGTGCCCACGCCAATACCTTTAAGTTGATTCAACACTTTGCGGCCAAGAAGCCCGCACCGTCGCAGGTATTGCGACTTGTGCTCGATACCAACGGCCAAGCAACCGACCAAGACAATGTTTATCTTGACGACGGCAGTACTTTTTCAGCCAGCAGCGTGGGTGCCAGCTATAAAGATCAAGTGTTGGTGGGCTCAATAACCGAGCGCAAGATCATGCTTTGCCGCAGAAGCTAAAACGATCGCCAATCGACTTCATGGCCAAATTTCGGTTGGAAGAAGATGCAAACCCTGGCTGCTAGCGAAGTACTTCTAGAATTCTCAGGCAGTGACGGCACTAGAACTTGGCCGACAAAAGGTTGCCACTGCCTTCAGTCAACCAATAAAATATGGATGAAGCGTTGACCTAATACCGTCCCAGTGCATCTACCAGAAAGGCCGCGCGTTGCGCGGCCTTTCTGGTTACAAAACAACAATCTTAGTTCGTCTCACCAAATCGATAAGTCAATCTCGCACCGAAAGAACGCTTGTCTGGCATATATAGCGTGCCCTGATTCAAGAAAAGTCCCGTGGCCGCGAAAGTCGGCACAGAACCATCGCCAAAGCCAGTTTTTACCGTATCGTCGTCGAAAGCATTGTCGACGTACAATGTCAGGTCCAAGTTCTCGTTCGTAATACCGGCACGAAAATCAACCAAGACGTAGGAGGGAAATACCAAAGTGTTCTGCGCGCTATCAAATCGATCATCCTGATACTCGAAGCCGCCCTCGAAGAACCAATCGGTAGTCCCCACCAAGTTGCTCTGCCAGCGGGCGTTGCCAACTAAGGCGTTTTCCGGCGCGTCTTCAAGCTCATTACCGCTGTAGTCGACATTACAACCAAGCTGGCCTGCCACCGTAACCGGCGTGCAATTGCCGACGTAGCCGATAGTGCCAGCACCACTGGTAAATTGGGTATATTGGGTGTACTCGGTATCCAACCAGGTATAACTCAGTGACAAGGACAGGTTATCTGTAGGCACCCATTGCGTTTCAATTTCTAGACCCCAAACTTCTGCCTTACCGGCGTTCACAATTCGGGGGGATAGAACACCAGTATCGGGGTCAGTGACTTGAGTCGAAACTTGCTTGTTCTTGAAATCCTGAAAAAACAGGGCTGCGTTTAGTCGAACACGATTGTCCGCCAAGTCTGATTTATATCCCAACTCGTAGGCATCGAGCTTCTCTTGATCGAAGCGGAAATTCGCGACGGGATCCGAACAGTTCGGGTCCGCCGCGCAACCATCGTCATAGAAACCGCCCGTTCCACCCAACAACAAACTAATACCCTTGGGTTTAAAAGCGCGAGCCCAAGAAAGATAAACAATCGAATTGTCGGTCGCGTCCCAAGTCACGGATAGCTTCGGCGCGAAAAAATCGTCATCTTCTGATGCGGGTCTCACATCAGCAACGGTTGTCACACCAAAACCATCGGTTCCAGGCCCAGGTGCGGGACAGGTAAACGGCAATCCAAAGATTAAGCAGAGGTTACCGGAGGGGTCGATCAAACCATTGTCCGTATTCGGCCCTCCCACATCGAGGTCTTCCCAAGTGTTACGGCCCTCGAAGGCCAACTTCCAGCGTTCCAAGAACTCCCATTCAACCAAGCCATAGACTGAGTAGTGCTCGGTATCTCGCTCCCACCGGTCTGGGTTCAGCGGCACCGTGACGCCAATGTTGGCCATGCTCGGACCACAGGGCGCGCCGGAAAAGTCCAGACAGGTATAGGCCCCGTCGTCGAACTCCACTTCCTCATTCCAGAACAAGCCACCAATGACCCATGTCAGGGCGCCATCGTCATTCGAAGCCAAGCGAAACTCTTGGCTAAAGAGGTCTGTGCGGTTGTCGAAAAAAAGCTCAGCCGCCACATTTGAAGTGCTGGCGCTGACGTCCTCACTGCCTTCTCGCTGGACGCTGCGGGTATCCGCGAAATGGGTCAAGGACGTTAAGGCGACTGCTCCCAAATCCCAATCAATGGTCAGCGTTGCTCGGGTATTGTTGCGATCGGTACCTTCAAAGTCGCCGCAAGTCGTGACGTCCGAGGGGTCGAGGCAACTTTGCGGTCGCTCGCTCATCATCGGTGTGAGTTGATCTCCGTCAAAGGCATCACCATTTACCCCAGCCACGGCCGGTACCGACACGATGCCAGCATCGATTGCGGACTGTGGCACCGTGAACATCGCGTTGAATGGCATGACGCCAAAGGGCGTGACGCCAAATTCGTCATCCAGATGCTCTACGCGTGCTGTGATGGACACATTGTCCGTGGGCGTCAATACGACGGTACCCGCCACGCTGGTGCCCTCGGAACCCCCCATGTCACCGCGGGTGAGCGCATTGTCGTAGTAGCCGTCATGGTTCCACACCATTCCCGTGAAGCCCAAGGCGATGCTCTCGCTTAGCGGCCCCGACACATCGGCGCTGAATTCCTGCTGGCCATAGTTGCCGACATCCATACCGACGCGGGCGCGAAATTCGTCGCCGGGTTTGCGCGTGATGTAATTGATCGCACCGGCGAACGCCGATCTGCCGTAGAGCGCGTTCTGGGGCCCCTTGACGATTTCAACGCGCTCAAGATCAAACAGCCGAGGATTAATCAGTAATGAACCGCCGGCGGTGCTAATGGCCTCACTAGAAATATCGATGCCATCCTGAAGTACCGCGACATTTTGTCGCCCACGTGTCGGTGAAAGACCGCGAACCACGATGCGCTGATCTTGCGGCGAGAAACCCTTGTCCAGAATCAGGCTTGACGATTGCTGGAGCAGTCCATCCAAACTCACGATACCCTTGCGAGATATCTCATCGGCACCAATGGCCTGAATCGCAATGGGCACGGATTGAACATTCTCTTCCAACTTACGCGTTGAAACCGTAATCTCTTCAATGGCGGCCCAGGCTTGGGCACCCATGGAGGCTGCGAACAAAAATACCAGTGCTCGTCCAAGCGCCGGTACTACAAAGCGCATTCCCATCATTAGATCTCCCCTGGCTGTCGAGACTGCCGCGTTCGGCGACAAAGCGCCTGTAACCCCCAAGCTACAGGTCTCAGATGTTCCGAGTGTAACCCTCTGATGGCCTGAAGGAAACCCAGCGCCATTCTGTGGTAAAAAAGAAACATTGGCGGAAGAATTTCGCTAGGTACGCTTGGGTCAACAGGGCTGCAGAAGCCGGGGCCGAGCCATAGCGACTCGTCGAATGCCCACGCGCCCAATAGCGAACCCGCCGTGGAGACCGGTATCGTTTGCGCGGCGGCCAACAGATACAAGATCAATACGCCGGACACCGAGATGCCCACGCAGCCACTCGGGCAACATTCGAGTCTAAGCAAGGGCCGTCCTGGCTGGGCGGCGCCGTTCTAATCATGGCTTTTATGACCTAAGCCGCTTGGTAGCGCATGCCAAACGCCCCAGACCGGCGATGGACGTCGCTGGTTTTCCCGCGACTAGCCCAGCAGCAACTTATCGAAAATCGCGCCGGTCAATAGCAGACCCAATTGCACGATGGACGCCGCAAAGGTCCGCCAACCCTGGGGCACGCTTGGCTTGCTCACCAACCGCAGGCTGGCACGAATGAAATAGATACCGCCGCCCGCCGCGCAAAGTCCGTAAATCCAGCTCATCCCGTAGTACAGCGGCACCAGCGACAGCAATACCAAGGGAATGACATGCCAGAGGATCGCGCGGGTGGCGATGCCCTCTTCGACCACCACCGGAAGCATGGGCACACCCGCCGCCGCATAGTCTCGCTTGCACGCATAGGCCAAGGCCCAGAAATGCGGGGGCGTCCATAGAAACAACACCACCGCCAAAACGACGGGCGCGGGTGCCAGGGCAGAATCGACAGCCGCCGCCCCGGCCATAACGGCAAAACTACCCGCCAAGCCACCCACCACAATGTTGAGCCAAGTGCGACGCTTCAGCCAGACCGTGTACACAAATCCGTAGGTGAAGGACCCTAGAAAAACATAAAAAGCAGCCAATACGTTAGACGCTAGGGCGACCGCCACCAAAGACAGTAGCGTCACCGCGGCCAAACCCACCAGCCAATAACGGTCGGCGCGCAATTCGCCCGTCACAAAGGCACGCTTTTTGGTGCGCGTCATCTGGGCATCGATATCACGCTCATAGAGCTGATTGAACGCACCGGCCGCGGAGGATGAAACCAAGACGGCAAGCCCCAACACCACTATTTGCCAAGGCCGCAGGCCCATTTCCGCCGTGGGGCTGACCGCGATACCCGCTAAAGCGCAGGACATGATTAGAAAACCAAGCCTGACCTTCGCCGCGTGGTAAACCAATTTGAGTGTTTCCGTCATGGTCGTCGGCAATACCGTGAAGTTGTTTTGTGTGGATATTTTTTCGAAATGCCTAGCGCGTCATTCTACCCACAAGCGGGCCTCGGAAAACTACTCAGGCGGCTTTGGCTCCTGTTCCACGCTGGGAATCAGCGCATCTTGAAGAGGAAAATCTGCTTGTAAATCAGATTTATCTACGCGAGTTTCACGGTAAAGTATAAAGAGACCACTAGCGATGATGATGGCCGCACCGATCCAGGTATCGCGCGCGGGCACTTCTCCCCAAATCAAGAAACCGGCAGCGGCGGCCCAAATCAAGCCCGTGTAATCGAAGGGCACCAGCACCGCGGCCTGGGCGTGCCGGAAAGCCGCATTCATCAACAGGAAGGCCAGACCGCCGAAACTGCCGCAAAGGACGAACAGCATCCAGCCGGTGGGCGTGGGCGCGCGCCAATTGGACCAGGCACCGACGGCACCCAGGAGCATGGGTGCCAAGAACAAGTAAAAGCTCAGAGCGCCCGTGGATTCAGTCGTGTTGAGCTTGCGGGCGGTGAGCGATAACAAAGCGTAAGTCACCGCACCGCAGAGAGCCACCCAAGCGGCCGGCTCCGACAAGCCCGTATCGGGCCGCAATACAACCAGCACACCAAAAAAACCAAACAGCACCGCGACCCAGCGCCAAGGACCCACCAGTTCACCGAGGAAAGGCCGCGACAAAGCGGTCACCACCAGGGGTGCCGCGAACGCGATGGTCAACACCGTGGCGAGGGGTATCCGCGGTAGCGCATAAAAGAACGCGTACATGGAGGTCGCCATGAGCAGGGTTCGCAGCCCATGCCAAACCGGCTGCTGGCTGCGCAGACTGCGAATACCGCCTTGGCTAAGCGCGAACCAGCCGATAAACACCGCCGAGAACATGGAGCGCAGCAGCACCAGCTGCGACAAGGAATAGTCAGCCAGCAGCAGTTTAGCCGTGACATCGAGCCCCACCATGGACAAAGAAGCAGCACACATCAGTGCAATGCCACGGGCCGTAGACGCTTGGAACTGGGTCATGGCCGCGGGCTCTCAAGGCCAGTTGAAGCGGTCCGGAACCGCTGCAATCTGGGACTTGGAATGCCGGTCACAAAACCGATGTAGCACAAGATCGCCATGCACAGTCTCAATTAGAAGCAGTCACCGGTAAACCACCACAACACGGATCAGCGATGCAGCGCGAAATCCGTTTCGATTCCGCTACCAGGGTACCGGCAAGCGCGGCGATGGATGGGTGATCAATCGCAGCAGCGCGTTGGATTCCCAGGGTTGTACCGATAACTGACTGTTTATAAATATATTTCAATAGCAAGCAAAAAACCTAGGCGCTTAATAGTCTGCAGTTATACCGGGATAACAAGTCCGACGTTCACCACACGCCGGCGAAGGCTTAGGGTGTCCATTGGGTTATCTGTCATCGGTACGGCAATTGCGCGGATTATGAGCGGCTACGGTCAAAGTACAGCAAGACTGCGGGAGTACGCACCAACGAACCCCTGCGTCACCGCCTACGACGAGGACGAAAGTCGAGCCATCGCGCTGGAGCACTGTAACAGTCACTTCGCCAACCTCAGCGCGCAACAACGCGTGGCATGGTCGCTGGAGCACTTGCCCGGGAAAGCTGTGCTGTCGTCGAGTTTCGGTGCACAAGCGGCCGTCTCTTTGCATCTGGTCGCACAACTGCAGCCAGGTATCCCGGTGATCTTCATCGATACCGGCTACTTGTTTCCCGAGACCTACCGATTTGTCGAAGAACTTGTTGAGCGATTGAATCTCAATCTACAGGTCTACGCCAATCCGGTAACGCCCGCTCGCCAAGAAGCACTCCATGGCAAGCGCTGGGAACAAGGTGTCGATGGTTTGGATGCCTACAACCGCGACAACAAAGTCGAGCCGATGGAACGCGCGCTGCGAGAACTTGGCGCGGGTACCTGGTTCGCCGGCCTGCGGCGCGACCAAGCATTGAGTCGACGAAACACGCCCTTTCTAACTTGGGCCGGTGATCGCTGGAAAGTCCATGCCATCGCGGATTGGAATGATCGCGACGTGCATCACTATTTGCGGCGACATGACCTGCCCTATCACCCGCTGTGGGAAAAGGGCTATGTCTCGATTGGTGATGTACACACGACGCGATCAATCCACGAAGTGAGCAATCAAGAACAAACTAGATTCTTTGGGCTCAAGCGCGAGTGCGGCCTGCACCAAATCGACTTGGCCTCGCTATAAAACCTTAGGCAGCGTCCGCCACCTCATTGCCGCAACCACCGCGCACTGGTAAGGCGATATTTTCTAACAAACGGTCTACTTCAGCCTGAGTGCCGCATTCGCCCACGTCACGCAAAAGTTCGCGCGATATATGCGGCGCAAACAGGTAAATGAACTCGGTCATGAAATTCCGCAACACCGCATCACGCCGGTAGCCCAGCCAGGTAGTTACCCGTGGAAACAAGCCATGGGCATCGATGGCGGCAAGATCCCGCTCATCCTGACACTCGTAGGCCATGCCGGCCACCACGCCGACACCCATCCCCATGCGGACATAGGTCTTAATAATGTCTGCATCGCGAGCTGTAAAAACCACATCGGGCTCTAGATCCAAATCAGCGAAAGCCCGTTTGAATGATGATTCGCCCGTGAGGCTAAACACATAGGTAATCAGCGGATACTCCGCCAAAGTTTGCAAATCTAGTTGGCCGTCCAACTGCGCAATTGGATGGTCGCGGGGCGCGAGAACAATGCGGTCCCAGTGATAGCAAGGCAGTAAGACCAGGCCTGAATACAAGTGCTGCGAACCCGTGGCGATGGCGAAATCCACGCGATTATCCGCCACCAACTCGGCGATTTGTTCGGATGTCCCTTGGTGCAATTCCAAGTTGACCTGCGGAAATCTTTCCCGAAACTCCCGAATAATCTCCGGCAAGACGTAGCGTGCCTGGGTATGGGTGGTGGCGATGGATAAGGTGCCCTCTTGCTCACCCGACAGATTGCGCGCAAGACTACGAATGTTGTCCGCCTCACGCATAATCTTGCGCGCCCGGGAGATGACCTCGACCCCAGCCGGCGTAATCTCGGCCAAGCTCTTACCCTTGCGGGTAAATAGCTGAACGTTGAGCTCCTGCTCCAACAGTTTTAGCTGCTTACTGATGCCCGGCTGACTCGTATAAAGACGTTCCGCCGCCGCGGTAATATTCAAACCAGAATCAGCAATTGCCAGTAAGTATTTGAGTTGCTGGAGAGTCATGCTTGCTCGGTATCCACGGCCAGGTGGCATATAACCATTGGTTACATGCGACTGTCAATGTCATCGGGCAGATATAGCGGCGGGCCATATGCGCAGGCAATTTGATTATTTTTTAATGGCTTGCGAATCGGAGTAAGGTAGCAACCCGACGCCGACGGCCCCATGCATGGATTACTTACCCCTATTCGCCAAGCTGCAGGATAAACCTTGCCTGGTGGTGGGCGGCGGTGCGATCGCTTTGCGCAAGACGCGCCAACTACTGCGCGCCGGTGCCCTGGTCACCGTTAACGCGCCGGCATTAAATCCCGGGCTGGAAGCCTTGGCCGACACCCATCGAGTCAAGCACCATGCCGCGGAATTCGATCCAAGTTTGGTCAAATCGCACTGGCTGATTATTGCGGCAACCGATGATCGAAGCGTCAATCAAGCAGCAGCGAATGCCGCCGATAGCCTGCAACGGCTATGTAATGTCGTTGACGACGGCGAGACTTCGGCAGTCATCATGCCCGCGGTGATCGACCGCTCTCCCATCGTGATCGCCGTCAGTAGCGGCGGCCGGGCACCGATTGTGGCCAGCTGGTTGCGGCAGCAACTAGACGATTGGCTGCCTGAACGTCTTGGCGAACTGGCGGCCTGGGTCGGCAGCTGGCGACAACGGGTCGCAAAAAAAATAGGCAGCCACGCCCGGCGAGTTCACTTTTGGCAAGACTTGCTAGACGGCCCAGCCGCTGAACATCTGTTCGCAGGCCGCCAAGCAAACGCCGACCAAGTCATGTCCATGCAACTTCAGCACGAGCACGCCGCCAAACCCGGTCAAGCCTGGTTAGTGGGTGCGGGTCCGGGTAGCCCGGGACTACTCACCCGGCGAGGTCTGGAGCTGCTGCGAAAAGCGGATACCGTGATGCACGATGCCTTGGTCGCGCCGGAAATTCTCGATCTGGCGCGGCGCGATGCCACACTGGTGCCGGTGGGCAAGCGAGGCGGTCAGGCGTCCACGACGCAAGCCGAGATCAATCAGGAACTCATTGCCCGTGTGGCACGAGGCGAGCGCGTGTGTCGGCTCAAGGGGGGCGATCCCCTGGTTTTCGGACGGGGTGGCGAAGAACTGCTGGCGCTCGCCAGCGCTGGTCTGAGCTATGAAGTCGTGCCGGGGATCACCGCGGCTAATGCCTGCGCCGCCTATACCGGCGTCCCGCTGACCCATCGCGGCATGACGGGTGGCTATTCCGTGCTCACGGGCCACCACGCCATCGATAGTGACTCGGGGGATTTGGCCGACCTCGCCGGGACTGATCAAACCTTGGTCATCTATATGGGATTGAAGCGTTTAGGCGAGATCTGTCTTAGACTCCAAGCACACGGTCGTTCCCCCGATACGCCGGCCATGCTGATCGAACAAGGGACCACCGCGCGGCAAACAGTCGTGGTGGCGAAACTCCGCGAGTTGCCCACGCAAGCTATTGGCGTCGACGCCCCAGCTCTGCTCATCGTCGGCGAAGTCGTCACGCTGGCGGAGCAACTGAAATGGTTTCAAACGGAAACCGCAACGGCAAAGTTCGTTGCAAGCGGATAACAAGCGCATGGAGAACGCAGCACAATGATCTATAACAGCATTCTCGACACCGTGGGCGACACGCCCGTGGTCAAACTGAATCGTATCGCACCCCGCGGCCTCCACATGTTCGCAAAGGTGGAAGCCTTCAACCCGCTAGGCTCCGTAAAAGATCGCCTGGCCCTGGCCATCATCAATGATGCAGAACGCCGCGGCGCCTTGGAGCCCGGCCAAACGGTGGTGGAAGCGACCTCTGGCAACACGGGTATCGCCCTGGCCATGGTTTGCGCGGCCCGGGGCTATCCCTTCGTCGCCACCATGGCCGATTCGTTTTCCATCGAGCGCCGCAAAATCATGCGGGCCCTCGGCGCCAAGGTCATTTTGACGCCGGCGGCCGAAAAAGGTACTGGCATGGTCTTACGTGCCGAGGAACTGGCCGCTCAGCACGGCTGGTTTTTGGCCAGACAATTTGAAAATCCGGCGAATCCCGCTTATCACAGCGCAACGACCGGCCCGGAGATTCTGCGCGACTTCGCCAACCGCGGCCTCGACTATTGGGTCACCGGCTGGGGTACCGGGGGCACTTTGACCGGTGCCGGTCAGGTCATCAAGGCCGCGCGACCAGAGGTGAAAATTATTGCGGTGGAACCTGCTGAAGCTGCCATGCTCAGTGGCGCCGACTGGCAACCACATAAGATTCAAGGTTGGACGCCGAATTTTGTCCCCGACGTCCTGAATCCGGACGTGCATGACCAACTATTGTCCGTCACCGACGACGACGCGAAGGACTGGTCACTGCGGCTGGCTCGCGAAGAAGGTATCTTCGTCGGTCTATCTGCCGGCGCTACCCTCGCCGGCGCCATGCAAATTGCCGGCCAAGCACCGCAAGGTTCCAGTATTCTGGCCATGCTGCCCGACACGGGCGAACGCTATCTCAGCAGCTTCTTGTTCGAAGAGCTGAACGAGGGCTCCGATGATGATTGGCTGGCGAGTTTAGGATAGCCGCCGCTGACGCGATATGAAGTTCTTGAGCGCATCGATACACAGCCTGTGCCTGGCCCACTGGCCCACACCCTTAGCGGAAGATCGTCGCGAAGCTACGGGTTTCGTCGTGGAAACTTGCCAGCGACATATAGAAATCAATCCTATCGCCAATGCGCCGACAGGCCCGCGCAAACCCGAAGTCTTTTATGGCAGCGCCGCATATGAGTTCTTGCTAGAAGTACTAACCGGCTTGCGCAGCGAAGTGCTGGGCGAAACCAATATCTATGGACAATTCAAGGAAGCCTGGCGACGCTATCAGGTCAGCGATAATCCGCGACTTTTGGAATGGCTTTCACCGATAGTTCAATCCGCCCTGGCGGATGCAAAACTCATTCACCAAACCCATCTGCAAAGCATCGGTGGGACTTCCTATGGCAGTCTGCTGCGCAAGCTGCTGCGACCCCGCAAGGACGAGCGAATTTTGTTTGTGGGCAGCGGCAACTTAGCCCGATCACTCACACCATTTTTCCGGCAGTGGCCCAGCGCTTACTGGAACCGGCGCGAGCCTCGTACTCATACGGGCCTACCGGTGCATCGTTTTACCAGCACACAGGTATTAGCAGCCGCGCAATGGGCAGATCACCTGGTCATCACCACACCTGCGGATATCCGTCATGATCAGCAGTGGCTTAGCGCCCTCAGTGACACGCCGACCCGCTCGCTGATGCACTTCGGACGCCGGCGTGCTCAGCATTTAGCGGTGCCCAGCGTCGCCACTTGTTACGACCTGGATCATCTGTTCGAGCTGCAAAACAAACAAGCCAATGTTCGCTCGCTAGGCGTTCAACAGGCGCGCATCGCCTGTCGGGTAGCCAGTCGCCGCTTTGAGATGGACTGGTTGCCACGCGCAGCGCCGCGACGTGTCCTGGCGTGAAGCCGACGGCACAACTCTTGCGCCTGGGTTCCCGGGCATCGTTGCTCGCCGTAGCCCAAACCCGGCAGGTGGCACATGCTCTGGAAACGGCTCACCCGGGCTTGCGAATCCAGCTAATCACCCAAGCCACCCGCGGCGATCGGGATCAAGCAACGCCCTTGCAGCAGGTCCGAGACCCAGACTTTTTTTCGGCTGAATTGGATGACGCCCTCGCAAACGGTGACATCGACTGCGTGGTCCATTCGGCAAAAGACTTAGCCGCGCAACGACCAGCGAATTTCTACCGAGCCGCTATTCCGCACCGAGAAAATCCCCGCGACCTTGTTGTGTTTCGTGCGGATGTCATGGACAAGCTGCGACGCGGATCTCGCTTGCGCATCGGTTGCTCATCTTTGCGACGCAATACCCACGCCGGAGCGTTCCTACAAAAACACCTGCCGCAGTTGGCCCAACCGCCACGGTTGGAGTTCTTACCCCTACGCGGCGCGGTAGATCAGCGCCTGCAACACCTCCTGCTGCCAGACCGCGACCCCGACGCCCTGGATGCGGTGGTGCTGGCCTTGGCGGGCTTGACTAGGCTTTGGCGCGACGAGGCGGGACGACGAGCAATTAGCGCCGTGCTTGCCACCCATCCCAAAATGGTCCTGCCGCTAACCCACTGCCCCACGGCGCCAGGTCAAGGCGCACTGAATTTGGAATGCCGCAAAACTGATGCAATAACGCGAGCGCTATTGCGCCCTCTGCACGATCCGGAAACGGCCAGACAACTGGAAGACGAAATCGCGGCGGCAACCAAGGCCGTTGACCAGCGGGCCTTTGGCGCGACAGCCATCACCCACCCGCGCCTAGGACCTGTGACCTTTACCCGCGATGCCAACGGGGAAAATAAAGTGCTCTGGGCCAAGCCCCCGTCGCCCCAAACAGCCATTGCCTGGAGCCGAAAACCAGCTTTCGCGGCTGTCGATATAAAGAAGATCGAGATCGCCGAACCATTAGGACCGGCGATTTTCATCGCGCATTGGCGTGCGCTACCCGATGACTTCGCAAGCAGCCAGTCATCCAGATTGTGGGTCAGCGGCACCACGAGCTGGCGCAAACTTGCCTTGCGCGGACATTGGATTGAGGGCTGCGCGGAAAACATGGGTTTTGAACACCTGGTGCCAAGCTTGCAAAGCGAGGTCCTGCAATTGCCACCCTTGGCGCAATGGACAGCATTGACACATGCGGCAGCCGTCGACAGTTGGACCGATTCCGGCCTCGGACAAGTGGTGGCCAGCTATGCCGCAAACTTTCCGGCTGCAGTTGGTATCGATCAAGAATTGCGCGCAGCGACACATTGCTATTGGCACAGTCCAAGACAGTTCCAGGCCTTGCACCAGTACGCCGCCACCGATGCCGAACATGCCTGCGGCGCCGGCAAAACCGCGGCTGCTCTGGAATCCATGGGCATTAAACCTAGAATTTTTCCAAGTCAAGGTGAGTGGCAAGCGTGGCTAAGCTAGGACTGCGGCGCATGCGCTTGAGCCAACATGCGCGTGAACTTAGCCGCCGCTTCCGCGTCCATGCAGAGCAGCTGGTGCAACCGCTGTTCGTCGTGGAAGGATTGACCGAGCGCGAAAACGTCGACGGCTTGGTTGATGTCTATCGAGACACACCCAGTTCGCTATTGCGACAAATCGAAACTGATCTGTCATGCGGCATCAATAAGTTTTTGTTGTTTGGTGTACCGCGCGACAAGCAAGAAAAGAATTTCACGTATCGCTTCACGACATCACAAATCGCCAGCATTAAAAAGGAATTTGGCCAGGATCTCTGGCTGGCGGCTGATGTTTGCCTGTGCGCACAGACCAGCCATGGTCACTGCGGCGTGTTGAATGATGAGCGTGACTACGTGGACAACGCCGCGAGCGTCGCGGAACTCGCCCGCGCGGCCCTTGAATACGCACAGGCGGGGACCGACTGTGTGGCACCCAGTGACATGATGGACGGCCGCGTCGCTGCTATCCGCACCGCACTGGACGAAGCCGATCGCGAGCAAACCATCATCATGAGTTATGCGGCTAAGTTTCAATCGAATTTTTATGGGCCATTTCGCCAAGCCGCCGAATCGACACCACGCGGCAGTGGCGTACTGACAGACCGCGCCAGCTATCAACTGGATCCGGGACGCGCCGATGATGCGCGACGCAGCGCCGTGCGAGATGCGCGAGAGGGCGCCGACATACTGATGGTTAAACCCGCCCTGCCCTATCTGGACATACTGACAAAATTGTCGGCGGCGATTGATCAACCCTGGGCGGTTTATCAAACCAGTGGCGAGCAAGCCGGGATAGACCTGAGCGCAGCGGCCGGACTTCTCGACGCGGCACGCGCCCAAACAGAAACTTGGACCGCCTGCCTACGCGCTGGTGCCAGCATGATCATCAGCTACGCGGCGCGGCGCGCAAACTTATAGTAGACATCAGAGAATGGAGGATCATCAGCAGGCATTGCTTGCCCGCGCCCGCGCCGTAATCCCTGGAGGCGTACATTCACCGGTGCGAGCCCTGCGAAGTGTCGGCGGCGAACCCATTTTTGTCCGTCAGGCCAAGGGTGCCGAACTCATCACGACGAATAAGCGTCGGCTCATCGATTTCTGTTTAGCCTTTGGCCCGCTAATTCACGGTCACGCCGATGAAGCCATTGGCCGAGCCGTTGGCGATGCACTGAAACGGGGTTGGAGCTACGGCACGGCGGAGGCCATTTCTTTAGAACTTGCCGAGTTGGTTTGCGGACGCTTAGCTTGGGTGGAGCAAATCCGCTTTATGAATTCCGGTACCGAAGCGGTCATGACGGCATTGCGAATCGCCCGTGCCGCCACCGGGCGGCACAAGATTCTAAAATTTTCCGGCTGCTATCACGGCCACAGCGACGCCATGCTCATTAAAGCCGGGTCGGGCCTTGCTGGAAACGGCGAGGCAGACAGCGCGGGCATCACGCCGGCTGTTGTCGCCGACACGATTGTCGCTGACTTAGACGATGCGGCAGCACTGGCGGAGATTTTTACGCGCCATGGCCAGCAGCTGGCAGCGGCCATCATTGAACCTCTACCCGCCAATCATGGCTTGCTGCCGCAGCGCCTAGAATTTCTACAATCCCTACAGACACACTGTCATCGGCATGGTGTGTTGCTCATTCTTGATGAAGTCATCACCGGTTTTCGTGTGGCCTTCGGAGGCTGCGCGGAGTTGTTTAACTTGCAGCCGGATCTAGTCACCTACGGAAAAATCATTGGTGGCGGGTTTCCCGTGGGTGCCGTGGCGGGCTCAAAGTCGCTCATGCGACTGCTCGCACCAGTGGGCGATGTTTATCAGGCGGGAACCCTCAGCGCTAACCCCGTGGCCATGACCGCCGGTCTGGCAACACTGCAAGCTCTGCTCGACGGCGTAGCCTATCAACGCCTGGAGCAGCTCGGTAGCAAACTTGATGCAGGACTAAGGAATAACCCTAACATTCATCTGCAAAGACAAGCGTCTATTTTTTGGATCGCGGTGCAAGCCGATTCGCAACAAACTATTCGGCGACCACAAGATATTGCTAAGCAAACGGCAAGCAAGTACGCAAAACTATTTCAATCGGCCTTAGCAAACGACCTCTACTTACCACCGAGCCCTTACGAAGTCGGCTTCCTGTGTCTCGCCCATGATGAACACCAGATTCGCAAGCTAACGAATCATGTCAACGAGTTTACCGGCCAATAGTCGCGGTAAAAGCATCGGTCTAGCGACACTGGATTTCAATGTGTACCGGCGCCTCGCGATAAAACTGATAGCCCCCGTTTCACGCCGCTATACTTGCGCTCATGCGTAAACTACTTCGCTGGGTCAAACGCCTCATTCAACTGGTCATCCTGGTCGCTCTAGGCGGCTTAGTCTGGATGTATCTGCAAGACCCAGTGCTGACCTCGCGCTTGGTGCTGTCGCCGATAACGGGCAATCAAGGCCCCTTGGAAGTTGTCGATGGCGGCACAAGTTTAGAAATTCCCACGAGCAGCGAAAACAATCGCAGCATTCTGCCGGATGCCATCAGTCTCGCCACGGCCTACGGCGAAGAAGCCGACTCACATGCGCTAGTGATTTTTCACGATGGCGCCCTGCAGTTGGAGCATTACTACCCAGGCTATTCAGCCACCAGCGTTTCGCCAACCCAGTCCATGCATAAGTCGGTGTTGGCTATGCTGGTGGGCATCGCCATTCGTGACGGCTACATCGCATCAGTAGATGATGAAATTGGCAAATATCTAGACGAATGGTCTGGCGACGAACGCGGCAAAATCACGCTGCGACAAATGCTGCAGCAAGCCAGCGGTATTGATTACCCCACCGTCGGCCTGAACCCCCTGGAAGGATTTTTTCAATTGGTACTCGGAGAAGACATTAAATCCGTTGTACTCAATCAAAAGATTCTCGAAAAGCCCGACACACGCTTTGATTACAACAGCGTCAACCCGCAAATCCTAGGTATCGTTCTGGAGCGCGCAACGGGACAACGCTATTCAGAATATCTATCCTCGGCCCTTTGGAAAAATATCGGCGCCGATGATGCTAGGGTCGTTTTGGACTCCGTTGACAATGGCACGGCGCGAACTTTTTGTTGTCTGGGCGCGACCGCACGTTCTTGGCTCATTCTCGGACTATTACATCTCAGCCAAGGCAGACTCGGCGACGAGCAGCTTGTACCGCAAGCTTGGATGCAACAAATCGTCACGCCAAGCCTAGGCAATCCAAACTATGGCTTTTTAACGTGGTTGGGAACCAGCTACGAACAGGAACGATCCTATAACCAAAAAACCAGCACCAGTGTCTTTCAATCGGAGCCTTTTGCCGCTGCGGATGTCATTTACTTTGACGGTTTCGGCGGATCGCGCGTGTATATCGTACCCTCCCAGGGACTGGTCATTGTCCGCACCGGTGACATCGCGCTGGACTGGGACGATGCATACTTGCCCAATACGATTATTCGCGGCTTGCGCAAATAGCCCCGCAGAGACAAGAAAGTCCCAACGAACAACTGTTTACGACACGCGCGTTTTTGAGTTTTGGCCGCGCACGGCGATGGATTTCCAAAACGCCGTGCAGCCCACGGGACTAAGCACGGCAACAATCATTAAGGCCGCACCAGCCGCAAGAATTCATCACGCGTCGTCGAATGCTCGCGGAAAGCGCCCAACATGCAAGAGGTGGTCATCGTGGAATTCTGTTTTTCGACACCGCGCATCATCATACACATGTGTTGAGCTTCGATGACGACACCCACGCCCCGCGCATCGATGGCTTCCAAGACCGTTTCGGCCACCTGCTTCGTCAAGACTTCTTGAATCTGTAGACGCCGGGCGAACAAATCGACAATCCGCGCAATCTTCGATAATCCCAGCACCTTACCTTGCGGCAGATAGGCCACGTGACACTTACCGATAAAGGGCAACATATGGTGCTCGCAGAGGGAGTACATCTCGATGTTACGCACGATCACCATTTCATCGGTATCGCTAGTGAAGACCGCGTTGTTGATGAGGTCATCCAAATTCTGACGATAACCTCGCGTTAGGAACTGCATGGCTTTGGCGGCACGCAGGGGCGTGTTGACCAGACCTTCGCGCTGAGGATCTTCACCCAGATTGGTGATGATCTCCTCGAAGTGTTTCGACATATTGTCGATGGCTTGTTTTTGCTCGATCACGGTTAATTGCCCAATCTGTCGCTGCGGTTGAGTTGACATTCTATCCCCCCGGCGCTCATTACTTCGGCCGTCCATTGGTTGTTATGCGGGTCTGACGCTCCAGTTTCGGCAGCGCGGGGCTGCTAGGCAACGCCTGCGCCGCCGCCTCAATCGCCTGAGCCAGCCCGGTTACAGTGGAGTGTTCGAAGATGGCGAGCAAAGGGATGTCGATTTGCAGTTGTTGACGGATTCTGGCGATCAAGCGGGTGGCCAGCAGCGAATGACCCCCCAAGGCAAAAAAGTCCGCCTCACGATGGATCTCCTCAACCCCCAACAGCGCTTGCCAGATCTGCGCCACGGCCTCTTCCAAGGCCCCGCGTGGCGGCAAGCCCACCGCCCGCATCGGTGCCGGCAGTTCGCCCCGCGCCAGCTTGCCATTGGCCAAACGCGGTAAGCGCGCCAACACCACCCAAGCACCCGGCCGCTGCCAGGGCGCTAACTGGGCCTGCGCATGCGCCTGTAAGTCCGCCAACTGCTCCGCCTCAAGACCGCTCACATAAGCCACCAGTTGCTCACCCCGGCACAGCACCGCGCACTCTGCCACCGGCGCATAGCCTCGCAACACCGTTTCAATCTCACCCAAACTCACCCGCAAGCCGCGTAACTTCACCTGGTCATCGCGCCGGCCGACATACCCCAGCTGACCATCCAATAGCCAGCGGCCCCAATCACCGCTGCGATAACTACCCGGCGCGATAAACGGCGACCCCGCCGACCAATCGCTCTGCGCCAAGCCGGCACCCTGCAACACGACCTCGCCCTGCCAACTCACCTCACCCGGTGGGTCTTCCAGCTGTACCTTAAGCCCCGGCACCGGCTCGCCCACCGGCAATGTCTCGCCGGCCACCGCCGTGGCGTGCGTCGCGCGCCATTGGCTCACCACCGTGCATTCGGTCAGACCATAGCCATTGATCAACACGCTGCCGGGCACAAAGCGGGTACGGAATAACTCAAAGTCGGCCCGCCGGGCCACTTCCCCGCCCAGCACCACTGCCCGGATCATCTCCAAGCCATGCCGGCAACTCAGTTCACTGCCAAACAAATGCCGATACACCGTCGGCGTGGCATGTACCACGCTCACTTGGGCGGCCACCAGCGCATCCACTTGCACCGCCGCATCCACCCCCGCGCGCATATCCACCGGGTGCAGCGAGGCACCACTGAGCAGGGCTCCAAAAATATCCTGGACCGCGGCATCAAAGCCCAAACCCGACAGCCAGCTCAGCCGGTCACCAGCGTGTAAATCCAAACCGGCCGCATAGCGACCCACTTGCGTTAATAGCCCCGCCTGACTTTGGCCCACCAATTTTGGCGCACCGGTGCTCCCGGAGGTGCTTAACACATAGGCCAAGGTATCCCCCGGCACAGCCAGGTTCACCGGCGGGCTGTGGCGGCCGTCGGCTTGGGTGTCAATCACCACCACCGGCACACCGAATTGCCCGGCCAGGGCTTGATGGTCGGTATCCACCACCACCGCTTGTAAGTCGGTGGCCTGTGCCAAGGCTTGCAGACGCGCCACCGGCACACTCGGATCCAGCGGCACATACGCGCGACCGGCCATCACAATGCCTAATAACCCGGCCACCACCGGTGCATCCTGCGCACCTAACAGACCGATGCACGCCCCCCGCTCACCGCCTTGCGCCAGCACCGCCCTGGCCACCCGCTGCGCGTACTCCGCTAAGGCACCGTAGCTCCAGCGATACGCCGAACTGCTCACCGCCAAGCGCGTCGCATCCGCCGCCAGCACCGCCGCAAAGGCCGCGCCGATGCTCGCCGGCTGCCGTTCACACCGCAACACCACCGGCGCCACCGACACACCACCGCACAACTCACTCAAACGCCGATCCGCATCCACAACCAACTCAGCAAGCAAACTTCCATAACTAGTGGCTAAGTTACTGATAGTGCTTTTATTGAATAGGTCACAGTCATACTCAAAATTGAGCAATAATCCTTCGGCGGTTGCCGTCGCCGACACGCTCAGTTCGAACTTCGCCGTCGATCTTTGGATGTTGTGAAAGGACACATCCAGACCGGTCATCTCGAGCCTGCCCTGCGGTTCGTTGTGCAAATTGAACATGACCTGAAACAACGGACTGCGACCTAGATCGCGGGGCAACTTGAGCTCTTCGACCAAGCGTTCAAACGGCAAATCGGGATGCGCATAGGCCTCCAGAGCAGAAGCCTTCACGCGCGCCAGCAACTCAGAAAACTTCGGATTACCGGAAAGATCGGTGCGCAACGCTAGCGTGTTCGCGAAAAAGCCGATGAGGCCCTCGAGTTCGGTGCGGGCTCGCCCGGCAATGGGCGTACCCAACACCATATCCTGGGCACCCGTCCATCGGGCCAGGAGCGTTTTGAATGCGGCCAACAGCACCATATACAAAGTCGCACCCTGTTGTTTGCACAGGGCATGGAGCTTCACAGACAGATCCGCGCTCAAACGCCGCGATAGCCGCTCACCTCGATGGGCGGGCACGGCCGGCCGCGGCCGGTCCGTGGGTAAAGGCAGCTGCGGCGGCGCATCACTTAACTTGTTTTGCCAATATTCGAGTTGCCTAGTTAGCTCCGGACCGCTGAACAGTTCCTGCTGCCAGCGCGCGAAGTCGGCATATTGCAGCGGCAACTCGGGCAACTTGCTCCGAAGCCCGGCAAGCGCATCGGAATACAGCTGACCCAGCTCCCGAAATAACAGCCCCAAAGACCAACCATCGGCAACAATATGATGGATACAAATCACCAAGACCTGATGCTGGGGCGACTGCGCGAAAACACCGACACGCCAGAGCGGTGCCTGCTGTAAATCAAAGGGACGCGATACATAGGCTTGCAAAGCCGCCCCTAGTTCATCGGCCGCCCGCTGCTCTCGATCAATGAACAAGCACGCACGCTCGTCAATGAACTGTTGCGGCTCGCCGTCCACGGCTATAAAACTGGTGCGCAAACTGTCATGCCGCAAGACCAAAGCATCCGCGGCCGCTTGCAAAGCATCCAGATCAAGTTCGCCCCGCAGCCTCACCGACCAGGCCAAGTTGTAAACGCTGCTGCCCGGTTGCAGCTGGTCGAGAAACCACAGGCGCTGCTGCATCGCGGACGCCGGCACCTGGTCGACAGTTACACCAGACGGCATTGGCGCGGATGGCGCGGGCACCGCGGCACCATCTTGCGCATTGATCCAGGCGGCGATGCCTTGGGGCGTCGGCGTCTCAAACACCACCCGCAGCGGCAACTCCACTTGCAACACGTCGCGCAGCCGCGCAACCAACTGCGTGGCCAGCAGGGAATGCCCGCCCAAGGCAAAAAAGTCCGCCGTCGCCGGCACACTCACCTGATCTAACACCACCGCATACAGCTCGCAAACCGAGGCCTCTAACGCACTGCTCGGTCCCCGGCCTGCTACCGGCAGCGCCGCAGCCGGTGCCGGTAACTGCCGCCGGTCCAATTTGCCATTGGCCGTCAGCGGCAACTCATCCAACGCCACCCAGGCACTGGGCAACATGTAATCCGGTAACTGTTGCGACAACGCCGCGCGCAGCGACTCCGCCTGCCAATCGCTACCCACCACCCAAGCCACTAGACGCGGCTCACCAGCATCCGGTGACTCTAAATCCACCACCGCCGCCGACACCCCCGCGCAACGCGACAGCGCCGCTTCGATTTCACCCAGTTCGAGGCGAAAACCGCGCAACTTGACTTGCCGATCTAAGCGGCCCAGTAATTCCAACTCGCCATCCGCGCGCCAGCGCGCGCGATCACCCGTGCGATACAGTCGCGCCCCGGCAACCTCACTGAACGGATCCGCCACGAAGCGTTCCGCCGTTAGCGCCGGCTGGCCTAAATAAGCTTGCGCCACACCCGCACCACCAATACACAGCTCCCCCGGCACACCCACCGGCTGTAAATTTAATCCCGCATCACAAATCCAAACTTGCGTATTAGCAATGGGCCGACCGATGGTGATTGCCGATGCGTCGCGAACCTGCTTGAGGGTCGACCAAATGGTGGTTTCCGTCGGCCCGTAAAGGTTCCATAGACTATCGCCACAGCTCAGCAGATTGGCCGCCAATCCCGGCTCTAAAGTTTCACCACCGCAGAGTATTTTCAGGCCTGGAGATCCCTGCCAGCCGATATTCACCAACAAGCGCCACGTCGAAGGCGTCGCTTGCATGATGGTGGCCTTGCTGCTGTCAATCAGTTCGGCAAGCGCCTCGGCGTTATGCACACTGCGCGCCGGCGCCACAATCACGCGGGCCCCGACCATCAAGGGCAACAGCAATTCCAACACGGCAATATCGAAACTCAAGGTAGTGACTGCTAACCAAGCATCCTTGGAATCAATGCCCGGCTCGCGGGCCATGCTCTGCAGAAAATTAATGACCGCACGTTGCGGCACCATCACCGCCTTCGGTTGGCCGGTAGAGCCGGAGGTATAAATAAGGTAAGCAAGGGCCTCGTTTGCTACCACGGGCACAGGTCGTCGACGCCCTTGTGAATGTTCGAGCATCCGCCCTTGTGAATCGACGGTGAACAAGTGGCCGGAATAATTCTTGAATAACCGTGGTTGATCAGTAATGACTAGCGCGGCGCCCGAATCTGACAACATGTCTTGACGACGTGCCGGCGGGTGAACCGGATCCAGCGGCAAAAAGGCCGCACCACTGCCCAGGACGCCCAGCACTGATGCCAACATCGCGAATCCGCGGTCCACACACAGGGCCACCAATACATTTTCCGCGGCACCGGCCGCGCGCAATTGCGCGGCGATCGCATCGGCGCGGGTTTGTAATTCGGTATAGGACCACTGCTCTTGCGCGTACAGCACCGCGGTGGCATCAGGACAGCGGCGCGCTTGCCGCGCGATTAAAGCCGCGAGCGTGGCCGCGCCATCGTAGGCACGGGACGTCGCATTCCAGCCTTGCAGTGGCCCTTGCAGGGGCGACGTTGCCGCCAAAGGCAAGCACAAGATTGACTGGGATGGGTCCGCAACAATGCTTCGCAGCAGCTGCTCATAGGCCCCGGCGTAGGCTTCTACGGTCGACTGATCAAATAGGTCGGTGTTGTACTCAAAGTTTAGCCATAGAGAACCGTCAAACATCGAGGCCGACAAAGTCAAATCAAACTTGGCGTTTTTACCGGGGTCAATTTCTCCCGGCGATACCTGCAATCCCTGCATCGGCTGCGCATCCCAAGGTGTGTTCTGCAAGATGAACATCACTTGAAACACCGGTGAGTGACTGAGCTGACGCTCGGGCTTTAAGACCTCGACCAATTTCTCAAACGGTAGTTCTTGGTGAGCAAAAGCTTCCAAGCTGTGGGTGCGCACTCGGTCGAGCAACACCGTAAAACTCGGCGCGCCACGCAGGTCGATCCGCAATGCCAAGGTATTGGCAAAAAAGCCGACGAGTTCTTCTAGCTCGGCGCGCTGCCGCCCGGCCACGGGCGCACCAATCACTAAATCGTCGCTGCCCGAATAGCGCGATAACAAAACGGCAAACGCCGCCAGCAGCAGCATGAACAAGGTGCTGGATTCCGACTGCGCCAAAGCTTGCAATTCAGCGGTGAGCTGGGCATCCAAACCATGGCCCCAGCGACTGCCGGCATAGGTTTGCCGAGCCGGCCGCGGCCGGTCCGTGGGCAGGGGCAACAACGCCGGCGCCTGAGCCAATTGCCGGCGCCAATACTCGATATGTTTGTCCAACTCCGGGCCCTGCAACCACTCGCGCTGCCAAACCGCGTAGTCGGCATACTGCACCGGCAGTTCGGGCCGGTCCGGGGACCGGCCTGCGAGGTAGTCGTTGTAGGCAGCAGCGATATCGCGAAACAGCACGCCCGATGACCAGGCGTCGGAAATACTGTGGTGGGTCAATAGCAACAAACGGTGTTCCGTGGACGAAACGCGCAGTAGATAGACGCGCAGTAAAGGCCCGGTCACCAGATCAAAGGGTTGGGCCGCGAGTTCGGATAGTTGTTGCGCGATACCATCGCGGTCGGCGCCCGCCGCCGTGAGCGTTTCAATTTGAACTTTCGCCGACGCCGCGATGACTTGCTGCGGCTCGCCAGCGATCATGACCAAACGTGTTCGCAAAGTCTCATGACGGGACACGACGTAGTCCACCGCCGCTTGCAAGCTATGTAGATCCAAGGGCCCCAATAGCTTGATCGGTAGACGTACGTTGTAGGCCGCACCGGGACCTTCCAGCTGCTCCAAAAACCACAGCCGCTGTTGGGCAAAGGACAGCGGAAAGCGGTACTCCTCGTGGGCGGCATTTGGCCGGCTTGGTTCAAGTCTTGCGTTCATGACGATGGGCGATGCTCAGTGATCAAGCCGCTGGGCGGCGCGCCCGGTACCCGAACCGCCAACGCGCGGCAGTGGTTTTAAAACCGGTGCGGCAGCAAGCTCGGAAGCCGTTTCTAAGCGCTGGGCAAAATCACCCAGCACGGGATGTTCGAAGATGGCGAGCAAAGGGATGTCGATTTGCAGTTGTTGACGGATTCTGGCGATCAAGCGGGTGGCCAGCAGCGAATGACCCCCCAAGGCAAAAAAGTCCGCCTCACGATGGATCTCCTCAACCCCCAACAGCGCTTGCCAGATCTGCGCCACGGCCTCTTCCAAGGCCCCGCGTGGCGGCAAGCCCACCGCCCGCATCGGTGCCGGCAGTTCGCCCCGCGCCAGCTTGCCATTGGCCAAACGCGGTAAGCGCGCCAACACCACCCAAGCACCCGGCCGCTGCCAGGGCGCTAACTGGGCCTGCGCATGCGCCTGTAAGTCCGCCAACTGCTCCGCCTCAAGACCGCTCACATAAGCCACCAGTTGCTCACCCCGGCACAGCACCGCGCACTCTGCCACCGGCGCATAGCCTCGCAACACCGTTTCAATCTCACCCAAACTCACCCGCAAGCCGCGTAACTTCACCTGGTCATCGCGCCGGCCGACATACCCCAGCTGACCATCCAATAGCCAGCGGCCCCAATCACCGCTGCGATAACTACCCGGCGCGATAAACGGCGACCCCGCCGACCAATCGCTCTGCGCCAAGCCGGCACCCTGCAACACGACCTCGCCCTGCCAACTCACCTCACCCGGTGGGTCTTCCAGCTGTACCTTAAGCCCCGGCACCGGCTCGCCCACCGGCAATGTCTCGCCGGCCACCGCCGTGGCGTGCGTCGCGCGCCATTGGCTCACCACCGTGCATTCGGTCAGACCATAGCCATTGATCAACACGCTGCCGGGCACAAAGCGGGTACGGAATAACTCAAAGTCGGCCCGCCGGGCCACTTCCCCGCCCAGCACCACTGCCCGGATCATCTCCAAGCCATGCCGGCAACTCAGTTCACTGCCAAACAAATGCCGATACACCGTCGGCGTGGCATGTACCACGCTCACTTGGGCGGCCACCAGCGCATCCACTTGCACCGCCGCATCCACCCCCGCGCGCATATCCACCGGGTGCAGCGAGGCACCACTGAGCAGGGCTCCAAAAATATCCTGGACCGCGGCATCAAAGCCCAAACCCGACAGCCAGCTCAGCCGGTCACCAGCGTGTAAATCCAAACCGGCCGCATAGCGACCCACTTGCGTTAATAGCCCCGCCTGACTTTGGCCCACCAATTTTGGCGCACCGGTGCTCCCGGAGGTGCTTAACACATAGGCCAAGGTATCCCCCGGCACAGCCAGGTTCACCGGCGGGCTGTGGCGGCCGTCGGCTTGGGTGTCAATCACCACCACCGGCACACCGAATTGCCCGGCCAGGGCTTGATGGTCGGTATCCACCACCACCGCTTGTAAGTCGGTGGCCTGTGCCAAGGCTTGCAGACGCGCCACCGGCACACTCGGATCCAGCGGCACATACGCGCGACCGGCCATCACAATGCCTAATAACCCGGCCACCACCGGTGCATCCTGCGCACCTAACAGACCGATGCACGCCCCCCGCTCACCGCCTTGCGCCAGCACCGCCCTGGCCACCCGCTGCGCGTACTCCGCTAAGGCACCGTAGCTCCAGCGATACGCCGAACTGCTCACCGCCAAGCGCGTCGCATCCGCCGCCAGCACCGCCGCAAAGGCCGCGCCGATGCTCGCCGGCTGCCGTTCACACCGCAACACCACCGGCGCCACCGACACACCACCGCACAACTCACTCAAACGCCGATCCGCATCCACAACCAACTCAGCAAGCAAACTTCCATAACTAGTGGCTAAGTTTTCGATGGTCTTGCGATCAAACAACGACGTGTTGTAGTTAAAGCTAATTTGCAAACCGTCAGTGTGCTCCGCGACGTGCAAGGCCACATCGAATTTGGCGGCGGGTGCTTCCACGACGAGGGGCTGGGTTTCCAATCCCACCAGACTGATGGGCGCCTGCGGTTGGTTATGCAGAACGAAGGAAACTTGCGCAAGGGGCTGCCGGCCCACGGCACGGTCCGGCCGCAAGCCTTCAATCAATTTCTCGAAGGGCAGCTCCCCGTGCGCAAAGGCATGTAACGCTGACTGCTTCACCTGGGCAAGTAGCCGCCGGAACCGGGGATTGCCCCGCAGGTCGGTGCGCAGCGGCAGGGTGTTCATAAAAAAGCCAATCACGCCCTCTAGCTCGCTGTGGGTACGCCCGGCGACGGGCGTCGCAACGACGATGTCTTCCGCGCCACTCCATCGTGCCAGTAATACATTAAAAGATGCTAATAACATCATGAATAATGTTGTTTTTTCGGCTTTACAAAGCCCCTTGATATTGGCCAGCTCACGGCCGGAAAGCGACTGACTAAGCCAGGCGCCGCGAGCCTTTGGCGACGGGCCTGGCGGCCGGTCCCAAGGCAACACCAACGCTCGGGGAAGCGGCGACAACTGCTGCATCCAGTAAGCCATTTGCCGCTCTAGGGCGGGACCCGACAATTGCTCGTGCTGCCACTGGGCATAGTCGATGTATTGGAGCGGCAAGCAGGACCGGCTCAGCTTTTCGTCTGCCGTGGCTGCCGCGTAGGCGGCACTGAGTTCCGCCGCCAACACACCCAAGGACCAACCGTCGGCAATAATGTGATGAATGACGATGAGCAAGATCTGTTCTTTAGCCGAGCTTTGTAAAACGCACACTCGCCATAACGGCCCGCGATCCAAGGAAAAGCCCTTAGCAATTCGGGCGGTCATCGCGGCTTCTGTCTGGTCTTTTTCGACCTTGGAAAATTCCACCGGCAAGGGTGAAGCCGCCCGCAGCTCGATCCGTGGCTCGCCATCTGCCGCTGAAATCACAGTCCGCAAGATTTCGTGTCTGTGCACTAAGGCATCCACCGCGGCTTGCAACGCGGTTTGATCTAGCACACCCGTTAACTGGGTGGCCCAGTGCAAATGATAGGCGGGGGAATCCGGCTCCAGCTGAGACAAAAACCACAGCCGGCGTTGAGCAGGCGAAACGAGCCAATGAACGCGCCCGCCCCGGGGCAAGGCTCGCGGTTTGGGCAGTGGGTGCTGACCAGGCCGCGCGCTAATCCAGGCGGCGATGCCTTGGGGCGTCGGCGTCTCAAACACCACCCGCAGCGGCAACTCCACTTGCAACACGTCGCGCAGCCGCGCAACCAACTGCGTGGCCAGCAGGGAATGCCCGCCCAAGGCAAAAAAGTCCGCCGTCGCCGGCACACTCACCTGATCTAACACCACCGCATACAGCTCGCAAACCGAGGCCTCTAACGCACTGCTCGGTCCCCGGCCTGCCACCGGCAGCGCCGCAGCCGGTGCCGGTAACTGCCGCCGGTCCAATTTGCCATTGGCCGTCAGCGGCAACTCATCCAACGCCACCCAGGCACTGGGCAACATGTAATCCGGTAACTGTTGCGACAACGCCGCGCGCAGCGACTCCGCCTGCCAATCGCTACCCACCACCCAAGCCACTAGACGCGGCTCACCAGCATCCGGTGACTCTAAATCCACCACCGCCGCCGACACCCCCGCGCAACGCGACAGCGCCGCTTCGATTTCACCCAGTTCGAGGCGAAAACCGCGCAACTTGACTTGCCGATCTAAGCGGCCCAGTAATTCCAACTCGCCATCCGCGCGCCAGCGCGCGCGATCACCCGTGCGATACAGTCGCGCCCCGGCAACCTCACCGAACGGATCCGCCACGAAGCGTTCCGCCGTTAGCGCCGGCTGGCCTAAATAAGCTTGCGCCACACCCGCACCACCAATACACAGCTCCCCCGGCACACCCACCGGCTGTAAATTTAATCCCGCATCACAAACATACAGACGAGCATGGGCGAAGGGCTGCCCAATGGGCACGGGCCCATCGCCTTGGGGACCTTCAGCGGCTTCAAACCAACTACTGTCCACGGTGGCCTCGGCCACACCATAGGAATTGATCAAGCGCACGCCGGTGCCCAAGCAATCGCGCAGGGCCCGATATTCCGGCGCGAACCAGCTGTCAGAACCCACCGCCACCAATCGCAGATCAGGAAACACCGGCGGTTTATCACGCCAATGTCCCAGTAATGCGCGAATGACCGCAGGCACGAATTCCACGCAGGTAATCCGTTCGTCCCGCAGGCGTGCCGATAAGACCGCGGGCTCCAGACGTGCCAGGGGCGGACAAACCACCAAGCAAGCCCCGGTGGTTAAAGCACGTACCCAGTCGGCCGTGAACACATCGAAGGCTGGACTGGCCACTTGCAAATGCCGGTCACACGCGGTGAGCCGATAAGTTTGTTGCCAAGACGCGGCCGCGGCCGCCAGACTGTCGTGTCCCACCAGCACGCCCTTGGGCTGGCCCGTGGATCCCGAAGTAAACACGGCATAGGCCGCAGCGCCCGGGGGCGGTTGGAAATCGTCGACAGCAGCCGGCGGATTCGCAAGCAAGGCATCAATTTCACAAGCCTGCCAAGTGGTACCGGAAATCCCGAGATGACGACCAATAACAACGGCGGGCTGCGCGTCGGCCAACATGGACGCCACCCGCTCCGCCGGATAACCGGGCTCCATGGGCAGATAGACGCCGCCACTGCGCAAGACGCCGAGGATTGCGGTCAGCAAATCCATGCGGCTATCGAGCAACAAAGCGACGCGGTCGCCGGGGTTAAGGCCAGCTTGGCGCAAGCCCGCGGCGAGTTGCCGCGATCGTTCATCAAGCTGCGCATAGGACCAGCGCTGGCCATCGGCGTCTATCAACGCCTCGGCAGCAGGCGTGCGCAGCGCCTGCCGCGCAAATTGCAAATGCACCGCCACGAAGGCTGAAACTTCAGCGGCAATGGGATTGCGCGCTAACAAGCGCGTGATCTGCCGATCACTCAGCACGGCAAGCTCGCGGTGGGGGTCTTGGCAGGCCGCATCTAGCAGCTGTAAATAGCTATCGGCAAAACCCGCCAGGGTCGTCGCCGACAACAAATCCCGGTCGTATTCAAAAATGAGCTCGGCGCCTTCCGCATGCTGGCCGACATTCAGGCTGAGGTCGAAATTCGCCACGCCATGATCCAGTAGCGGGCCATTGATCCAGCGCGTGGGACCCGCGGCATGTTCCAGCTGCGGGATTTCCGTCAGGTTCAACATGACCTGAAACAACGGTGCCCGACTGAGATCCCGCTCCGGCTGCAAGGCCTTGACCAAATGCTCAAAGGGCACCGCTTGGTTCGCCTGCGCCGCCAAGGTGACTTCCCGCACTTGCGAAAGCACTTGAGAAAAGCGCAGCTCTTGCTTTGTATTAATTCGCAATATCAATGAATTAATAAATAAACCTATAACATTTTCTAGTTCTGGAAATTGACGTCCGGCCACCGGCGTACCCACTAACAAGTCGGCCTGATTCGAGTAGCGACGCAGTAATAAGTAGTAGGCGGCCAGCAACACCATGAACAAGCTTGCACCCTGATGCTTCGCCAGTGACTGCAGGGCGGCCAATTGATTTTGATCTAGCCGCCGCCGCAACCAGGCACCGCGAAATTTCTGTCGGACCGGTCGCGGACCCTCCGTGGGCAAATCGAGGGCCGCGGGCGCCGCTGCCAACTGTGCGCGCCAGTATTCTATTTCGCGAGCCCGCGCCTCGGGCGTCAGACTGCGGCGCTGCCAGTCAACGAAGTCTGGATACTGGAACGGCAGCGCGGGTAGCTCCACTGTTTCGCCGGTCAGGCATTCGCCGTAGAGTGCGGCGAGATCGCGCACGAGAATCGCGCTGGAGCGACCGTCGGCGACCAGGTGATGAATCACCAACAACAGTTGTTCGCGGCGCTTGCCCAAGCGACTCAGACCCAGGCGTAACAAGGGCCCATCACTGATGTTGAACGCGCGCCGGGCATAGTCGAACAGCGGCTGCTCGCCGCCGTCCGCGGCCAGCTCGTCAACGTCCACTGTCAGTTCTTGGGCGATGCTCTGAAAAGGCTGCCCGCCGCGCACACGAAACCGGCTGCGTAAAGCCTCATGCCGGGCGCACAGCTTCGCCAGCGCGGCCCGCAGCGCGGCCCGGTCCAGCTGCCCCACCACCTCCACGGTGAACGCGATGTGATAAGCCGGGCTGCCAGGATCCAATTGCTCCAGGAACCACAAGCGCTCTTGCCCCCAGGACAGCGGCAATTCCCCGGAGCGGGCAACCCGCCGTAGTCGTTCCTCGGGCCCATCACCCGCGCCGTTATCGATGATGGCCGCCAAGCCGGCGACGGTGGGGTCGGCAAATAGAGCCCGCAAACTCAAGGCAACACCAAACACCTGCCGCAGTTCGGCGATCAAGCGGGTCGCCAACAGGGAATGACCACCCAAAGCGAAGAAATCATCCGTCCCCGCGCTGACCGGATGATCGAGCAAATTTTCCAAAATATGGGCAACGCGCTGCTGCGTCCCGCTCATGGGCGCATCGGACTGCCCGGCGCTGTCCGCCGGTACTTTCAAGGCCAGTCGATCAATCTTGCCGCTGGGCGTAAGGGGCAAACGATCCAGTACGTAGATTTGCGCCGGTACCATGGCGGGCGGTAATCGCGTCCGCAATTCGCGGCGCAGGCTTGCCGCATCGACCTTGGCGCCGCCGGCGGGGACAACCCAGGCCAACAAGCGCGCGGCCTGACCATCGGCTGCGCTGATACGCGCGGCTGCCTGAACCACCGTGGCAGCCTGGGTCAGCGCGAACTCCACCTCACCCAGCTCTATGCGAATCCCGCGCAGCTTGACCTGTTGGTCCCGACGACCCAAGCACTCAAGCTGACCGTCGAATCGCCAGCGGGCCAAATCACCGCTGCGATACAGGCGCTCACCGACTTGAAACGGGCTGGGCAAATATCGTTCGGCATCAAGCTCGGGCCGCTGCCAATAGCCACCACCGACGCCCGCGCCGCCAACAAAGAGCTCGCCAATCACCCCCGGCGGCACTAGGTTCAGCGCATCATCGAGTACGTAAGCCTGGACATTGGCCGGCGGCCTACCAATGGGAAGATGTGATAATTCGGCTTTAATATTACTTACTTCACAATGAGTTACATCCCATACCTCAGAAGTTCCATAAGTGTTTATCAAGCGAGTATCCGGAAACGCATGCCGCCATCTCCGTAGGAGATCAGGTGCCAAAGGCTCGCCGCTGGTGATCACGCTACGCAGCGCGGGCAAGCCGCGGGCTTGCTGCTCCTGCGCATCAATGAGCGCGCTCAAGATGGTCGGGACGGCGACCAGGTGGGTCACGCCTTCTCGTCTTAGGTCGTCGGCGAGACAAAACGCATCCTGAGCGGCACCGGGCGACGGCATGACCAGACTCGCCCCGCTGCCCAAGGCACCAAACATCTCCCACAGGGAATCAATGAAATTCGCACTGGTCCGCAGATAAAAAATTTCCTCAGCCGCAATGTCATAGTCTTGCCACATCCAGCGACAGCGGTTAACGGCAGCGCCATGCAGTCCAACCGCAGCCTTGGGTTGCCCGGTGGAGCCTGAGGTGTACAGCACATACGCCGGGTCTTGGGGATTTATATTTACCGGCCTGGCAACTGCGGCAGCACGCCAATCGAAATCATCCAATAACAAAACCGGCAGGTCGCCAGAAAGGGAAGCGACAGATTCCGCCGCACCCAATACGAGCATGGCGTCAGCGTCGGCCAACATGAATGCCAGCCTGGATTGGGGATAGGCGGGATCCAGCGGCACATAGGCTGCACCCCGGGCCAATACCGCCAGGACACTGACAACCAACTCGGCCGACGGACTCAAGGCGATACCAACCCGCTGGCCCGGACCCACGCCCCGATGCTCCAGGGCCGCGGTCAGCGCCCCTACCCGCTGGGCTAACTCATCGTAACGCCACTGACCCTGCGGGCCGCGCAGCGCAACTCGCTGGGGTGTGGCCGCGCATTGCGTTTGCACCAGCGCCCATAGATCCCGGGGACCGGACCAGGCGATGCGTTGCCCGGTACTTTGCTCCAGCAATGCGCTTGCTTCGCCCGGCAACAAGATCGGCAAATCGGCGACGCGCCGTGCCGAATCGGTGACCACCGCTTCTAATAGACACTGCCATCGCCGGGGCAAGGTCTTGGCAAACTGCGACTCGAATAGGGCCGGCGCGAAACCAAAATACCCGGTGATGGCGGTGCCCTTGCCGCGGTCCACCAGCGCACATTCCAACTCCCAAAAACTCTCACGTGGCACGGCCAAAGTTTCCAAACCGAAATCCACGCCCTGTGCCGCCACCGTGTGCTCGGCCACTGTCTCGTAAAGAAACTGGATTTGAAATAGCGGATGCACCGCCGCCCGACGCACGGGATTCATGGCTGCCACCAACTGCTGAAATGGCAGACCGGCATGCTCCACGGCTTGCATGGTGGTTTGCCGTTCGGCAGCCACCACATCCTTGAAGCGCTGCTTGGCACTCAGCGCGGTGCGTAAGACGACGTTATTAACGAAACAGCCCACCATGGCGGCTGTTGCCTCGTCATCGCGGCCGGTCACTGCCGTGCCAATGGGGATATCCCACGAGCCGGCAAGACGTGCCAGCAAAATGCGGAAGCTCCCCAACAGCAGCATGAACGGCGTGACTTGCAAGTCACGGGCGAGGCGCCGCAATTCATCCGCCAAGGGCGCCGGTAGGTCAAGGCCCAGACGTTCTTGGCGGCCATCGGGCTGCGCCTCCTGCCGGCGAGGCAACGGGACGCTGTAGGGCAGGCCCCGCAACTGTTCCAGCCAATAGTTCAGATCGACCTGTTGTGTTTCGTCCCGATCATGCGCACGGAGCTGCCGTAGGTGGGCCAAAAAATTCGGCCCCGCCTTGGCCTCACCAACACCTGCGACTGCGTCCGCGTAAAAGGCGGCGAGCTGGCGACGGAGTATCTGCACCGTGGGCCCGTCCGCCACCATATGATGCGCGGTGATCAGTAAGCCATGCTGCCCCGGGCTGAATCGAAATAGTCGCGCGCGAATGGGCGCTTCATCCCGAAGATCGAAACCCCGCGCCAATTCGGCCGTCGCCGCCCGCTGCAAATTCTGGCGGGATTCCGCGGTCAAGACCTCGCAGGGCAGGTCCACTTCGGCAATGGGTGGCAGAGGCCGCTGCAAAACTTCGTCGCCGGACGACTGCAGTCGAATACGCAAAACGGGGTGGGAGTTTTGCAAATGCGTCCAGGCGCGGCACAAAGCGGGTACATCCAGATTGCCGGACAGCCGAATTAAAAACTGCTCGCCGGCGGCGCGGCTGCCAGGATTGAGCTGCTCAAGCAACCAAAAACTCTGTTGCGACCAGGCCAAGGGCACCGGCGCATCCGCTGCTACGGCTAAGGCATTCAGCAGCGCTTCCTTGTGAGTTTTTAAGCGTTCGCGCAGCTCGTGGGTTAGCACGCCGGTCGGTGCGCGGTAGCGCAGGCGGCCCTCAACGGCGCTCAGCTCAACACCGGCCGCGGCCAGCTCGCGCAATAGTTCGGCGGCGCTCACAACTCGCCTTGCTCAAAGCTTGCCATGGCTGGTTGCGCACGCAAGACCGCGGCCAGCCCCGCCACCGTGGGCGCATCCAGAATAGCGGCCAGGCTGATGGGTTTATCCAGCAAGCGTTGTAGGGAGCTCGCCAAGCGCACGGCGCGCACCGAATCACCACCGAGATCAAAAAAGTTATCGGCGACACCGACCTGATCCAAGTCCAAAACCTCAGCCCACAACTGGGCGAGATCGCGCTCCAGATTGTCGCGGGGCGCGATCATATCGGTCGTTAGTTCCGGCCGGTTTTGCGAGGGTGCAGGCAATGCCGCACGATCAAGTTTGCCGTTGTTGGTTAGCGGTAAACGGTCAAGCTCTAGCCAAACCTGCGGCAACATGTACTCGGGCAGCTTATCGGCTAGCCATGACCGAAGTACATCGACGGTCAATTGATCGGCACGGGGCGATGCCGCCCAAAGCCGCCGATGAATTTCCGTCGCTTGATAGGCCGTTTCTTTTATGCGGCTGGAATAGTGCAGATTTTGGCCGGCGATTTGCGCACTGATGTCGTAGTCGGGGCAAATGCTCTCGGTAACTTGGCGAGACCATTGTGCCGCGACAAGATCATCGGCGTTGACCGGCACCCCGCCATCGGGCAAGGGAAAAAATACCGGTAACCAGGCTTGCTGTTGATCCAGATAATTGACCTGACGATCAGCGACGCCGGTGACGACGGTCCAAAGCAAGAAACCATCCAGGCGGCCTGCACGGTTTAGTTTGAAATCAGCCTTGCCTGACTCGTTTTCGACCAACGCGGCGGAAAAATCCAGGTCTTCAAAAATCGCCGGCTCGCTCAGCAACCCATCGGCGGGAAAATTACGCAAGCACAAACGGATATCAAAGGGGCCATCAGCAGCAGCGAACACGCGCTGGGCATAGTCATAGGCCAAAGCGTCAAAAGCCGGCGCGTCGACGAGGCTATTGGGCAATTCCACCGGTGCGATAAGCGTGCGGCAACACGCGGGTACCGCCACGCAATCCTCCGCGAACCAGTCGCGGGCAGCGTTCCAAATCGAGATGATCCCATCCGCACTACCAATGTTGCCGATGATCCCTTGGGTGGCGACTTGCACCTTGGCCCGCGCGGGCAAATCAGCCACGTCTCCGCTGATAACCGTAATGCTCTCGGATAACCCCAAGTCGACCAGCAGTTGCTTTGCACGTTCTGCAACCTCGGGCAAAACTTCGATGGCATACACATGCTTAGCCCCGGCCGCTACACACAGGCGCGCCAGCAGTGCATGTTCGCCCGTGCCAATATCCAAGACCAATTTTCCGGCCACCGCCGCCGCGAAACCCTGCCGATAAATTTCCAAGCGCTGCGGCTCGGCGCTCATCAGGTCGTAAAGAAACTCATCGTAAATTTGATAAGGCCCCACGGCCGGCCAAAACTCTGCGGCATGCTCGTCCCTAGCGCGCACCCAATATGCGGCGAGTTTCTCCTGGCCCGATGAATCTTGGCGCAGGCTGACCGCGGCTTCGCGCACCCGCGGGTGCGATTGCAGCGCGGCTTCGACCTCGGCGGTCTCGATGCGATAGCCGCGCCATTTTATTTGTCCGTCCTGGCGGCCGAGGAATTCTAATTGGCCATTTTTAGCCTGCCGGAAACAATCGCCACTGCGATACCAGCGCTGACCGTCGCGCGTGACGAATCGCTTCGCGGTGAGATCAGCATCCCCGATATAGCCGAGGGCGATGTTGGGACCACCAACCAGTAACTCGCCCGCTCGCCCTGACGGCACCGGTTCGCCGCCGGAATCAACTAGCAAAACTCGGACACCGGGCAGCGGACAACCGACACTGTTGTCAGCTATGTCAGCTGACTCACTGGCGGTGTACCGCCGAAAACTAACTTGGCCCGCGGTTTCAGTGATGGCATAGGTATTAATCAGCGTGGGCGCCGCGCCGACATGGCGAGCGAACCAGCGATCGACATCGGCTTTAGGAACGGCCTCGCCGCTTAACACCACCAAGCGCAGCGCAAGACCTGCAAAGCTAGCAAATTCGTCGCCCAGGAAATTCTGTCGAAATGCCGACGGGGTTTGGCTGATCACCGTCACTGCTTCTTGTTTTAGTAATGCCCGTAAAGCTTTCGGATCCGCACGAGTTGACGGAGGTATGGCCACCAAACGCCCACCGTGCACCAAAGCACCCCAGATCTCCCAAACCGAAAAACCAAAACCAAAACTATGACACCAAGTCCAAGCATCTTGATCGCTGAATAGAAACTCGTCGGAGAAATAATCGAACAAGCCAGCCACGTTGCCATGGGTCACCATCACGCCTTTGGGCGTGCCAGTAGAACCAGAAGTAAACATGACATAGAAAAGTTGCTGCGCGTCTACCGGTTCATTGATACTCTGCGCATCGACCGCCTGAAGCTCTGGGGATAAGTCTTCCAAACTGTGGGTGACGCTCCGCCGATCAACCAGGCGATCCCGCCAAACCAAAGACGTCAAAATCAGGGACGGTTGCGCACGATCCAAAAGAATCGAAAGTCGCCCGGGGGGCAACAGCGGGTCCAGGGGCAAGTAGGCGGCACCTGCCTTGGCGACCGCCAACAGGGATATCAGTACATCGGGCGCCCAATCCAGGCAAAGACCAACGATGCTGTCTGGACCGACGCCCTGCCCGCGCAACCACTGGGCAAGACCATTGGCACGATGATCCAATTCGCCATAGGTCAGGACGTTTCCCGCCCCACTCAAGGCGATGCCGTTAGGATTACGTCGGGCCTGCGCGGCGAATCGCTGATGGAAAGCGAGCATGACTTAGGCAAAGCCAACCTGTGTCTGACACAACGAATCGTCGTCGCCGGGACAGAAAATTGCGCGCGCTAAGCCGACCCTTGACGAGTTGTCGACCGCGCATAACAACCGCCGTTCAAACCTGTTGAGCATCGCCGATGATAAACAGCTATACGACAATACGAGCGCCCGCGCAATTGTCCAGGTGAGAAGAAGACGGCAATTTCGAGTCATGGGCAAAAACACCACCGCTGCGGCTAGCGCCGGCACTCCAAACCAATGACCGGGGGATGTTGCAGATAAGCAGAAAAATAATGCTCATCGATTTGTGGTTCTGACTCGGCATTGAAAACCAAGGGCCGCCACTCAACGCTGGTAAATCCCGCCGAACTTAGTGCTTGGTCATAGCTATGCTTTGAATACCACTGCACATGAAAACTAAACAATTCGCGTCCGGTGAGCATTCGGTAGACGATGCGCGCACCCTCACTTAGCCCACTGGTCAGTTCCTTACTAAAACCGTAAGCCAGATATGCGCCGTCGGGCTCCGCCGGTTGCGCCGGATTTTCATTGATGGTGACAAACCTGCCGCCCTCGCGCAGACAGCGAGCAATGCCGACACACATGGCTTGCAAGTTGGATAAATCAGCGGCGTAGTGAAGCAAGTAAGCCGCGGTCACCAAATCGAATAGCCCCAACTCGGGCAGCGACGCGGCATCGGCACAGACATATTCAACACCTTGCCGCGCTTTCGCCTCGGCTGCACGCGCCAATCGAATCATTGCGGGGGAAACGTCTACACCCGTCACCCGTGCACCCCGGGCGGCCAATTCGCGCGAGTAAAATCCATCACCGCAGGCCAGATCAAGCACGCGCAGACCCTTCACATCACCCGCTAAGGCAAAAAACGTGGGCTGCTCTATACAGCGACGTAAAGCTGAGTCTTTGCTGCGCTGATATTGCTCAGCGATGGCATCGTATTGGGCGGCCATCATGACACGCGACGAGCGCCCCAGGCGCGCAACAAGTCCAGGCACTCGGCACGCCGCAAACCGCCCGTCAATTCCATGGCCAGTGCGGCGGTCTCATCGACCACCAATTCGGCGCCGGTAATTGCGTGCATATCCTCAAGGCCCGCACCGAACAGCACTTGTTTAATACCGGCGTAGTGACAAGCCGCGATGCACATGGGGCAAGGCTCAACGGTCACAAACAAGCGCGCACCCGACAAGTCCAATTGGCGCCACGCGCGCGCGGCTCGCCGAATGACGCGAATTTCAGCATGAGCCGTAGGATCAAGCTCGGCCACAACGGCATTGTGCTCCGCAACGACTTGCCCATTGAGTACCACTACCGCGCCGATGGGCGGCTCCCCTGCCAATAAGGCAAGCCGCCCCTGTTCCAGGGCCGCCGCCATAAGAGCTTCATCGCTGGCGTTTTGCTGACTAGTCATCTTCGCCTTGATAGATACAACCCGAGGTGCAAGTTTCGTTAATCACCACGCGACAAAGCGACGGCAGATCCGGCTTCAATCGGCGCCAAATCCATCTAGCCAGCACCTCGCTGGTCGGATTTTCCAGCCCCTCAATCTCGTTGAGATAGTTGTGATCGAGAAGTTCGTAAGTCGGTGCGAAAATCTTTTTGATCGCCGCGAAATCCATGACCCAGCCCGCGACCGGATCAATCTCGCCGGCAACATGCAGCGCGCATTTCCAGGAGTGTCCATGCAGGCGGCCGCACTTGTGCCCGGGCGGAACGCCGGGCAAGCGATGCGCGGCCTCTAGGGTGAACTCCTTGTAAATCTCCATGTCTCTCTCCGCAGCCAACAAGGCCCGCTCGTTGGCTGCTCTGGTATTCGGTTAAGGGGATAGTCGTGACCGGCGTAACCGGTGCCTGGCGGTCGCAACCGCCTGTTCTTATTAATTAAGTCGATTCTATAGCCGGTATTCTGCAATACTCGCGGGCCGGGCTGCCAGCCGCCCGCCCGGCGATTGGGCTGAAATCGCATTATTGCTTTACATAACAATAGTTTAGGTTAAAAAATGACTGAAGAACAGAAGATTAAGACCATCGCCGTCATCGGTGGAACCGGCGCCTTGGGTGGCGGGCTCGCACGTCGCTGGGCTCAGGCTGGCTATCGGCTAGTGATTGGTTCGCGTAAAGCGGACCGGGCCATGTCGGCTGCGGAGCAACTGCGAAACGATTTGGGTGAAGGCGATTTTGTGGGCATGGATAACGCTGCTGCCGCTGCCGCAGGCGATATCGTCGTGTTGACCGTGCCGTTTGCCCATCAAAAAGGCACGCTGGAAGACATCCGCGGCGGCCTCAGCGGGAAAATTTTGGTCGACACCACCGTCCCATTGGTGCCGCCCAAAGTGGCCCGAGTCCAACTGCCGGAAGCCGGCTCCGCGGCGAATATCGCAAAACAAATAGTCGGTGAGGATGTCACGGTCGTCTCCGCCTTTCAAAACGTAGCGGCGGATTTGCTGGCCACCGACGCGGATCTGGACTGCGATGTATTGGTTAGCGGCGACAAGAAAGCAGCACGACAAGTCGTGATCGATCTAGCCACGGCAGCCGGACTCCAATCGTGGCACGCTGGACCCCTGGCCAACGCCGCGGCCGCAGAAGCACTGACCTCGATCCTGATATTTTTAAACCGCAGCCATCCCAATCAACATGCCGGCATTCGGATATCGGGACTTAACGACGAATAAAGATACCCATCGCGTGCGATGAACGCGCCTGACCTATCTATTTATCGTTTGCGCGGACTGCCGATGGTGCAATCTGGCGACGAGCTTGCGCGTCTTATTATGGATGGCCTAAAGCGCACCCATTTAACCTTAAAGCATGGCGATATCATCGCCGTCGCGCAAAAAATAGTCTCCAAATCCGAAAACCGCATGGTTCGGCTCGCCGATGTCAAAGTCTCAGACCGCGCCAAAACGCTCGCCAAAGAAACTGAAAAAGACCCACGCGTGGTGCAGTTAATTCTTGACGAGTCGCGGCGCATCGTGCGCCAGCGGCCGGGCGCCATTATTGTCGAACACCGCCTTGGACTGGTCTTGGCCAATGCCGGCATCGATCGCTCTAATCTAGAATCCGCCGACGACCACGCACTCTTGTTGCCGGTGGACCCCGATGCCTCGGCGGCTCACTTGCGCAAACAGCTCAGCGAACAGTGCAATATCAACCTGGGTATTTTGATTACCGACAGTCTCGGGCGGCCATGGCGCCTGGGCAGCCAGGGCATTGCCATCGGCGCCTCAGGCGTGCCCGCCTTAAGCGACTTGCGCGGCAGCACAGATCTTTTCGGCCGGGTCATGGAAACCAGTGAAATCTCACCAGCGGATTCCCTGGCCGCGGCGGCAACCCTGGCCATGGGGGAAGGACCTGAAGGAACGCCCGTTACACTGATTCGTGGCTGGCCTTGGACAGCAAACGATCAGTCCGCGGCGGATATCGTGCGGCCCAGCCAAGAAGATTTATTTCGATGAAAGAAAGCTGCCTGGTTTTTTCCGGTGGCGTCGGTGGCGCGAAATTGGCCCTGGGTATGCAGGCCTGCCTACCCGGACCTGAGCTGATGGTCGTCGGTAACACCGGCGACGACTTTGAGCATCTGGGTCTGAAAATTTCTCCCGATCTCGATACCTTACTCTACACGCTAAGTGGCCAAGTCAATCCCGAAACGGGTTGGGGACGCCGCGATGAAACTTGGCAATTCCTAGAGAGTCTAGAAATCCTCGGCGGCGAAACTTGGTTTCGTTTGGGCGATCGGGATTTGGCGACACATGTTTATCGCAGCCAAGCCCTCGCTCGCGGCGCTACCCTGACCGAAATCACTCTAGATATGGCAAAACGCTTTGGCGTGGCAACACAAATTTTGCCCGCCACCAACGATCGCGTCTCCACCGTCGTTGAAACCGCCGCCGGTGATCTCGATTTTCAAGACTACTTTGTACGCCAGCAATCCAAACCCAAGGTATTGGGAATTGAATACCGGGGCGCAAATCAAGCCCGGGTAAGCGCGCAATTGCTCACGGTCCTAAACCGAGCCGCTCTGGATGCCATCGTCATTGCCCCGTCAAACCCCTGGCTCAGTATTGATCCCATGCTGGCCATCCCGGAACTATCCGGCGCCTTACGAGCCAACAAAACCCCCGTGATTGCGGTTTCCCCCATCGTCCACGGCGCCGCCATTAAAGGGCCAACGGCCAAAATCATGGAAGAACTGGGATTAGACGTCACGGCCCTCAGCGTCGCGCGCCACTACCAGGGCCTGGTCGATGGCTTCATACTGGATACTGCGGACGCCAGTCTTGCTCCGGCCGTCGCCGAGCTGGGCATGGCAACTGAGATTTGCAACACCGTCATGACCGACATTGAGCACAAGCAGTCCCTCGCCGAGACTTGCCTCGCCTTCGCCCGGCGGCTATCCAGGCCATGACCACCTGGGCCGTGGTACCCATCAAAGACTTCGCGCAGGCGAAGTTACGGCTACGCGATTTGTTAGCCGACCGCCAAGCTGGACAATTGGCCCGGGCCATGGCGAAAGACATGATTGGGGCCATCAAGGCCACGGTGCAAATCGATACTTGCCTACTGGTTGGCACCGCAGATGCACAAAGCTTGGCGGTCGAATTCGACTGTGAATACCTCAGCGATCACAGCTGTGCTGGGCTATCCGCCGCCGTGAACTGGGCAGCAAAAAGCGCGGTAAGCAAGGGCTGCACGCGCCTGGTCGTTCTACCCAGCGACCTGCCCGCGGTAAACGCGGATGATCTGTCCGCACTCTTGAACCAGCACCACGACGGCATGACCATTTGTCCGGCAAAAAGTGATGGTGGCACTAACGCACTGGTTGTTACGCCACCGGATGCGGTGGCATTCTGCTATGGCGATGACAGCGCGGCCCTGCATCGCAAAGCGGGTTTAGACGCCGGACTCGGTGTGCAGCAAATCAGACTGCCCGCCTTCGACCGTGATGTCGACACAGCGGATGACTTGGCGCGACTGCGGACCGATTCCCTCGGGACACACACTCGTGCCTGTCTGGCAGAATTTGCCCGGGGATCTCATGATAAAGCGACAACACAGGTAGCCGGCCTAGTTGAGATGAATTGGAAACCGCCCACCATCACTGAACTTCAAGCCATCGCGGAACAACCGCTGGACAGCCTCTTACGCACCGCGGCCGATTTGCGCGATGCGGGCCACGGCAGTGTCATGACCTATTCGCGGAAGGTCTTTATTCCTTTAACTGAACTCTGCCGTGATGTTTGCCACTACTGCACATATGCGAAAACGCCACGCCGGCTGCAACAGGTTTACCTGCAACCGGAGCAAGTTCTAAAAATCGCCCAAGATGGCCAAGCCGCCGGCTGCCGAGAGGCTTTGTTTACCCTTGGCGACAAGCCCGAGCTTCGCTATAAAGCCGCGCGTGAAGCCCTAAAGCAGTTAGGCTACGACAGCACCCTGGATTATCTCGCCGCCATGGCAAAACTCGTTCTTGATGAAACGGGCTTGCTACCGCATCTGAATCCGGGTGTGATGACAGCGGCCGACTATCAAAGCCTGAGATCCGTCGCGCCGTCCATGGGCATCATGTTGGAATCATCGGCGGATAGATTGTCCGAGCGCGGTGGCCCGCATTTCGGTTCGCCCGACAAAATTCCGAAAGTTCGCTTAGCCGCGATAGCCGCCGCCGGTGAAGCGAAGGTTCCACTAACCTCTGGCATTCTTATCGGCATTGGGGAAACCCGTAACGAACGGCTGGATAGTTTGCTGGCACTGCGTCAACTCCATGAGCGATACGCGCATATCCAAGAAGTCATCATTCAGAACTTTGTACCGAAACCCGATACCAAGATGGCGGCTGCTCCCGCTGCGAGTACCGAAGAATTGCAATGGACTTGCGCCATGGCAAGACAAATCTTTGGGCCGGCCATGTCTATTCAAGCACCACCCAACCTAAGCGCGGGAAAACTCCAAGCGCTGATTGACGCCGGTGTTAATGATTGGGGTGGTGTGTCACCGGTAACCCCGGACCACGTAAATCCGGAATCGCCCTGGCCCCAGCTCGACACGCTCAGCAAGCAAACGGCCGAGGCCGGCAAGACACTGGTGCAACGCTTAACGATTTATCCGCAATATCTTAAAAACCATACGCGCTGGTTAGACCCGCAGTTACTGCGACATGTGCTAGAGCACGCTGACGCGGAAAGTTTAGCCAGGGATGACGACTGGGATGCAGGTCTAAGCGCGGCGCCACCCTATCGTCTGCCAAGAAATTCGCGCCCAGTCCTCAATGAAGCTATCGCGCGCGCGCTGGATCACGTGAATGCAGGCAATAGTCTAGATCAAGAACAAGTCGTCGCACTGTTTAGCGCCCGCGGCGATGACCTGGCCACGGTTTGTGCTGCTGCGGATAAGTTACGCCATGAGGTCTGCGGCGACACAGTCAGCTACGTCGTCAATCGCAACATTAACTACACGAATCTATGCTTTTATAAGTGTAAGTTTTGTGCCTTTTCCAAGGGCAAGACCAGCGAAGACTTACGCGGTAAGCCCTACGTGCTAGATCGTACGGAAATAGCACGGCGCGCCAGCGAGGCCTGGGAGCGTGGTGCGACCGAAGTTTGCTTACAAGGCGGCATTCATCCCGATTTTACCGGCGAAACCTACTTGGAAATCTGTCGAGCCGTAAAAACAGCGGCACCGGACATTCATGTGCATGCTTTTTCACCGCTGGAGGTGACCCACGGTGCCAGCACTTTGGGTATGAGCATTGAAGATTTTCTAAAAGAACTGCAGAGCGCGGGCTTAGGTAGCCTCCCCGGCACCGCCGCGGAAATTCTCGCGGATGATGTTCGCGAAATACTCTGTCCCGATAAACTGAACACTGCGGAATGGCTAAACGTCGTGCGAACGGCGCATCAGCTAGGACTGCCCACCACCAGCACCATCATGTTCGGTCATATGGAAAGCACTGCGCACTGGGCACAACATCTTTTAGCCTTGCGCCAGCTGCAAGCCTCGACTGGCGGCATTACCGAGTTCGTGCCGCTGCCCTTCGTGCACCGCGAAGCCCCCATGTATAGGCGCGGCCTGGCCAGACCGGGGCCCACCTATCGCGAGTCCTTGTTGATACACGCGGTTGCCCGGCTGGTGCTGCATCCCGTGATTAAAAATATCCAATTGTCCTGGGTAAAATTGGGACCGGCGGGCATCGAAGATACCTTGGCGGCAGGCGTCAATGATCTTGGCGGTAGCTTGATGAACGAATCGATTTCCCGAGCCGCCGGCGCCAGCCACGGTCAAGAGTTACCACCGCTGGAAATGGAAAAATTGATTCTCAAGGCTGGACGCAAGCCGCGCCAGCGTACCACTTTATACAAAAGTGTGTCTGCGGATCGTCGTGCGGCGGGACGTCATCCGGCGCCGTTGAGCGACACCGAACAAATGATTTCAACCGATTTACTGCGGCGACGTGCCTGAGTGCGCCGCGCAATGCTGGGTTTAAGCCGTGGCCAACAATTGCGCCTCGGCCAAGGATAAAATTCTAACAACCCATGTCGGCAGCCTGCCGCGCCCGGCGGATCTATTGACGATGATGCTGGCGGATCAAGATCAAGCCCGCGTCGACTCAAAAAAATTTGCGGATAGACTGGCACAAGCCACGCACGAAATCGTGCAACGACAAGTCGACATCGGCATAGACGTCGTCAGCGATGGTGAGTTGAGCAAAGCGAGCTACGCCACCTACGTTTCAGAACGCTTATCAGGCTTCGGCGGAAACTTTCGCGGTCACGCCGCACAAGATCTGCGCGACTACCCCGAGCTCGCGCAACAACTCGTGGCCAAGGGCAGCGTCATACCGACGGCAGGCGGCAGTTGCTGCCAGGGGCCAGTGCAGGTAAAAAATCTGGACGGCCTGCACCGGGATATCAGCAATTTTCGCGCCGCCGTCGGCAGAGCGAATCCGCAGGGTGCTTTCATGAACGCCGCATCTCCGGGCGTGATCGCGGTTTTCCAAAAAAACGAACACTATTCCAAAGAAGACGAATACCTTGAAGCGGTAGCCGCGGCCATGCAAACAGAGTATGAAGCGATTGCGGACGCAGGTTTGCTACTGCAGTTGGATTGCCCCGATTTAGCCATGGGTAGGCATTTGGCCTGCGCCGATCTTTCCGACCGAGAATTTCTTCGCGTGGTCGACCGAAACATTGTCGCGCTGAATCACGCACTGCGAAACATTCCAGCTGATCGAATCAGGCTGCATGTTTGCTGGGGCAACTACCCAGGACCACATCATCGCGACATTCCACTAGAGAAAATTATCCAGCGAATTTTCAAAGCGAAGGTGAAATTTTTATTGATCGAAGGGGCAAACCCGCGCCATGCGCATGAGTGGAAAGTGTTTGCCGATGCAAAACTACCCGATGACAAAGTACTGGTCCCAGGCGTCATCGACTCCACCAGCAACTATATTGAACATCCCGAACTCGTCGCACAAAGGATTGGTAATTTCCTGCAGCTTGTCGGGCGTGAACAGCTTATGGCAAGTACCGATTGCGGCTTCGCCACCTTCAGCGAATACCCCAGCGTTCACCCAGACATCGTCTGGGCAAAACTGGAGTCCTTGGTGGCCGGAGCCCGGTTGGCCAATAGCGGCGCGGCCTAGGCAGCGTTCTGTCGCCGCTTCTGAGCGCCATCTATTTTCGGGCCACAATCCCCTTAAAATCTAATCTGTCAGCAGCGTGGTAAGCGCCGCTTTTCGCGAACCGGCCCCGTTAAGCTACCATGAGCGGCCCCGCGAATAACTCCCTATGCCATGGCTATCGCTGCGAAACCACTGTATGACTACAACAAGTATTGGGCCGAATGCTATGGCACGGCGCCTTTCTTACCCGTTTCGCGCGAAGAAATGGATGACCTTGGTTGGGATTCTTGCGACATCATCATCGTGACGGGCGATGCCTATGTGGACCATCCCTCTTTTGGCATGGCCATCATCGGCCGATTACTAGAAGCGCAAGGCTTCCGCGTCGGTATCATTGCGCAACCTGATTGGCGTTCGAAAAACGACTTCATGGCCCTGGGCAAACCGAATCTTTTCTTCGGGGTTGCTGCGGGCAACATGGACTCCATGATCAATCGATACACCGCTGATCGAAAAATTCGCAATGACGATGCCTACACGCCCGGTGGCAAAGGCGGTCAGCGACCAGACCGCTGCTCCATCGTCTACTCGCAGCGCTGCAAAGAGGCCTTTAATGAAGTACCCGTGATCCTGGGCGGCATCGAGGCATCGCTGCGCAGAATCGCCCATTTCGATTACTGGCAAGATGAGGTGCGCCACTCGATTTTGCTCGATGCCAGTGCCGACATGCTGCTGTACGGTAATGCTGAACGCGCGGTGGTTGAAATCGCGCATCGTGTTGCGCGTGGTGAAGCCTTGCGCGACCTAAACAACATCCGGGGTACCGCATTTGTTCGAAACGATACGCCCAAAGGCTGGTGGGAAATCGATTCCACCCGCGTTGATCGTCCGGGCCGTATTGACCACATCGTCAGTCCCTACGTAAACACACGGGAATCCGCAAACTGCGAACTGCCGCTGGCCGAAAACTCACCACCAATTAAGTCCAGGGAAAAGCCCCTGCGTTTTGTCCCGAATCCCCGGCGCAACCGCGCGCGCAGCGTGGTTCGCCTACCCTCTTTTGAAAAAGTGAGCAAAGACCGCGTGCTGTACGCCCATGCCAGCCGAGTCTTGCATCTGGAAACAAACCCGGGAAATGCTCGGGCTCTGGTGCAAGCCCATGAAGGGCGTGACCTCTGGCTGAACCCGCCACCGTTACCCCTTACAACCGCCGAAATGGACTACGTGTTCGATATGCCCTTCGCACGGCAACCGCATCCCAGCTACGGCGAGGCTAATATACCCGCCTATGAAATGATTCGGTTTTCCGTGAATATCATGCGCGGCTGTTTCGGCGGCTGCACTTTCTGCTCCATCACAGAACATGAAGGTCGCATTATTCAGAATCGCTCAGAAGAATCGGTGTTACGAGAAATCGAGACAATACGCGACGAGGTCCCCGGATTCACGGGCGTGATTTCAGACTTGGGGGGGCCAACCGCCAACATGTACCGGCTGGCCTGCAAGAGCCGGAAGATTGAAGCGGCCTGCCGGCGACCCAGCTGTGTTTATCCCGGCATCTGCAGCAACTTAAACACGGATCATTCCTCCCTAACGCGTCTGTACCAGAAAGCGAGAACTCTGCCCGGAATTAAGAAGGTGCTGATTGCGTCGGGTTTGCGCTACGACCTCGCGGTGGAGGATCCTGAATATGTCGAGGAGCTAGTGACTCACCATGTGGGCGGCTATCTGAAAATTGCGCCCGAACATACCGAAACCGAACCGCTAAACAAGATGATGAAACCCGGTATCGGCAGCTATCAGCGCTTTAAGGACCTGTTTGACAAGTTTTCGGCGAAAGCCGGCAAAGAACAATACCTAATTCCCTACTTCATCGCGGCACATCCCGGCACCACCGATGAGGACATGGTCAATCTTGCCCTGTGGCTGAAGCGTAATGGCTTTCGCGCCGATCAAGTGCAGGCGTTCTATCCGTCGCCTATGGCCACGGCTACGGCCATGTTTCACTCTGGCAAGAACCCGCTGAAAAAAGTCAGCTACAAAAGTGCCACAGTACTAAGCGCGAAGACAGCTGAGCAAAGGCGCTTGCACAAAGCCCTACTGCGTTACCACGACCCCGCTAACTGGCCGCGAATCCGCCAGGCCTTAAAGAGCCTGAACTTATCGCGGTTAATTGGCCCCGGCAGGGAGCAGCTGATACCCGCAAGTCAGAAAAATGCTGGACAACAGTACCGCTCGCCACGTCGCAAGAACTCCGAAAAAGATCACCGGCGTCGGCAACGCAAGAATCGACTGCTGACGCAGCACGACGGCTTGCCGCCCCGATAGCTTTCATCGACTTGCTGACGCAAGTAGGAGAAATCGAGTTAGCCAACCCGGGGAACTCGAAGGCGGCTTGGCCGTTGCTCAGCTATCCGCGACCGCGGGAATCAGCTGCTCACCTAAAATACGGATGGATTCGAGTGGGCTGTCATACAGTCGTAAAGCAATGGCGCCAAGCCCGGCCTGCGCGTATTCGCGAAGCTTCAACAGCTTGCCATCAATGTCGGCTAAGGCACCACAGAAAGTAATGTTGTCAACCAGAGCATCCAAAACAGACTCGGGCACACCTTCAACCTCAGCGCTGCCCGCGCGAAAGGCGGCTGCGAATGCCGGCTGACTATCCATCACCAACTGTACTTCCGCGGGGTCCAAAAACTCCGCCAACAGCCAGGGCCGGAAAATCCCGCGCAGTAATAACCACCGGCGAGCCTCGGCCCGCGCGGCATCAGCATCGCGGTAAACGTGCCAAGCGGTAAACGCATTGGTGGCGAATTCTGGGCGGGATTTACCATGAGTTTGCAGAGCGATATCGAGGGTGGTAACGGCGCTGGCTGTTAACGCGCTGGGCATGTCGCTCATCATAATGCCATCGGCAACCCGCGCGGCCATGCGCAACATCTGCGCCTGACTCGCGCCCACATAAATGGGTGGCGGCGGTGACTCCACCCAGCTGAACTGTAAATTTCGCACGCGATACAGTTCACCCGTGAAGTTCACTAGCTGACCCGCGGCGGCGGCCTGCAAAATGTCCACACACTCTGCGACTGCACGAACTCGACGCGCCGGCTTTATCCCCAAAGCCGCCAGGGCTTCGCCCCCGCCACCGACTACCAAACGCGCACGTCCGCAGGCTAGTTCATTCAGCGTAAGCAATCCCGAGGCGATGCGCACCGGATGCATATCGAAAGGATTGACGGCAACAGCGCCCAGCAGAATTCTTGATGTCGCTCGCGCCAGCACCGACAGATTGGTAAACGGATCGCGGGAATCGAGCAAACTGGATACCCAAATTCCGCGTATGCCGGCCGCCTCTGCGGCTCGCCCCAAGACGGTGAGTTCGTCGGCTGACGCGCGCGCATCCAGAATAACATCGATATCCATAGGCTCTCAGCGCAGTAGAGGAATTACTTCCTCGGCGAGTTGCTCCATTTGTTCAACATAGTCCCATAGTGGATTAAGCACGATCATCTCAGCACCCGCTGCCAAGACGGGCCGTAATCCATCGGCAACTTGCTCCGGCGAACCCCAAGCACAAATGTCGGCCACGAAATTCGGATTACTCTTGATCATCCACGGGTAACGGGCGGCAAAGAACTCATCCAAGCCACGTTTTGCCCGCGACGCATCCTTGTCAACCGCCAAGTAAACACGTTTTGAGATGGGGAAATCGTCTTGATCACGCGCCGCCGCATCAAGAAACTGCTTCAACTGGTGGACCTGCAAGGCAAAGTCCGCTGTGCTTGTCGGCCCGGCCCCCATATAGCCATCAGCGAGACGGGCGGCGCGCTGCAAAGCTTTCGGATGCTGACCGCCAAACCAAACCGGCAGCTTACTTTGTAACGGCTTTGGTTCCATGGCCGCGTTCTTTAAGCTGTAGAACTCGCCGTCAAATTCCGTGATGGGTTCGCGCCAAAGGCTGCGCATGATTTCCAAACCTTCGTTAAACCGGCGTAGCGCGCTATCGGCGCGCGTACCAAAGATCTTGAAATAATGGTCGCCGGCAAACACTGGCCCCAAACCGATACCGAGAATTACCCGGCCACCGCTCATATGGTCGAGACTGCTGAAATTTTTCGCGAGTTGGACCGCATTGCGAATGGGAAAAACAATGACTGAAACACCCAGCCGCATGCGCTCCGTCACGGCCGCCGCGTAGCAAAGCAAGCTGACAGACTCCAGTAGCGGCACCTCGCCGGCCACCTGGTCTTGCACCCAGGCACTTTCGAAGCCAAGCTCTTCGGCGCGCCACAGGCTGCGCTTGACCAAATCCATGTCGGCCCGACCGTCCATGAAAACCTGCGGTATGGGAATACCGAAAGTCGGCCACTGTGTCACAGTAATTCTTCGGCAACTAGCCTCAGCGCATCCGTCGATGCACCACCCAGCAAGATGGTGCCGACTTCGCCGCGCCGACCCGCATCACGCCAACGGCTCAGGTGATCGCGAATCCGATCGGCAGGTCCGACTAGCGCACAATCGTCTATAAGGCTCGCCGGCACGGCCGCGGCTGCTTCTACCTTACGCCCTTCCAAGTATAGGTCTTGAATCTTGTGTGCTTGCGCCTCGTAACCCATGCGGGCGGCATACTGCGCATAGAAATTTTTCTTACGCGGTCCCATACCACCGATGTAAAGGGCAAGATGCTCACGCACTGGTTGCTGGCAACGTTCAAGGTCGTCACCCAATACCACAGACACCACCGGTGCCACGTCGAAATCTGCCAAGGATTTGTCGCCACCGGCCTTGGCAAACCCTTCCGCGAGAAACTCACCCAACAACTCAAATCGATCTGGGTTCATCCAAATCGGGAAAACCCCGTTGGCGACTTCTCCGGCCGTGCGCAGCCCATTGGGCGTAATCGACGCGGTATAGATGGGTAGCGTGGGGTCACCGTGCAAAATACTTTTCATGGGCCTGCCCAAACCCGTTGCGCCGTCACCCGAGTAAGGAATCTGGTAGTGATACCCATCGTGTTGTAAGGGTGCCTTGCGCGCCAGCACCTGCCGAATAATGTCGATGTACTCGCGTGTTCGCGTCATGGGGCGACCATAAGCTACGCCGTACCAGCCTTCGACCACCCGCGGACCGGAAGGCCCTATTCCCAGTAAAAATCGACCCTTGGACAATGCGGTCAGTGTCATGGCGGTCATGGCCGCGCAAGTCGGCGTGCGCGCGGGCATCTGCATGATGGCGGTACCAACTTTAATCCGCTCAGTCTTGGCCAAGACCCAGGCAGCGGTGGAAACAGCATCCGAACCATAGGCTTCGGCGGTCCACACGGAATGAAAGCCGAGGGCCTCGGCCTGGAGAATTTGCTCCATGGGAAGATTGACGTTGGCCGGCGAGTAGCCGGCCATTAGACCCAGTCGCATCGCTGTTCCCCCGCAATTGATAGGCTAGACGCTAGTCTAGCCCATCACGGCGGCTCAGCAATCCTGCGCGCAGACTCTGTCGTTGGCGGCGGCGGTGGAATCTCGCTCGCTATCTTGGGCAGGTGTTGGTTCGAGCTCTTTGGCGTGCAAGCGTGCCGTTAGCTCTTCGTGCTGGGCGAGTAGTTCATTGATTTCGTCCTGCACCGCCTCAGAGCCTGCTTGTACAACGCTCAGTTCCGTTTTCGCATCACGCAGTTCGACGCTCGCGCGTATACCCTCTTCCGCGCGCTCGGTCAGGGTCGCGCGCAAACTTTTGGTTTTCTCACACTCGTCAGCCAGCTGCGCACGCAAATCCTCGATTTCAGCCGCACTGCCATCTTCTTGCTTGCGAAACTGTTCAAGCTCGGCTAACAACTCCTCCGCTTCGGCGTGAGCGGCGGCGAGATCGGCGTCGGCTTGCTCTAACTTTCGCTTGGCCACGCGAGACTCGGCTTCCAGAGCACGAAATTTACGGTCGCGTTCTGAGCTGTCGGTGCTCGCAGCCGCACGAGAGCCGCCCAGTCCCGGCAGAAGTCGGGCCAATACAAATCCCACTACGAAGGCAGCGGCACTTAGGGCAAACTGCATATCGATCAGATTTGACATAAATCGAAAAAAAGCAAATTACGACTTGACGAGTTTATGCAGTCTGCCGAGGCTTATGCCCCGGCTTAGGTCTCAAAATGGCGATAAACCAAGGCGATAAAAAAAACCAAGCGGCCAAAGCGCGAACGGCTTCGCAACGCGGCGCTTAGCGGCGGCCCCTATGCCGGGCGAGCGGTCAATTTCTCGGGAAAATGACGCTCCATAAAATCTAGCAATTCCCGCGGGTACTGGGTCACAGAATCTAGTTTGCGGGCCGGACCTACCCACATGGCATGGCCAGCCTGGTCGCCCATACCCATCCACGGTAACCACGGTGATACATACGTGGGCGTAGCTGTCGTATAAACCTTCGGCCGACGCGGATCATGCAGTTCAGCCAATGAGCCGCGAATCAATTGGTGCTCCCCCATGGGCAAACCGGCTGGATAGCTGCGGCGCATGGTCAGCCAGATATGGTCACCGGAACTTCGCCATTCCAACTGCTTGTGTAGCGTCGGCTCCGTCGGCAATGGCCGGTCGTCATCGGAACGCTTAAAGCCGTGTACAGAATAAATGTAATGCGCCTTAACGGCGATTGAGTTACCCAACACTTCGCTGCGCACACCCGTGTAAGGATTTGTATATTCGGTCAAGCGCTTGCCGCTGCGCCGGTCACGGAAAAAACTCACCGTGGCCGCATAGGCGAAGTAACTTCCATCGTCTTGGCGCTGATAGAAATCAATTTCTGAACCTTCAAAATCAACCAAGGGCACCGGCGCCTCGCCTGGAAAAACGCCATAAATTGTGCCGTAGTACCACTGGGGCACATCCTCAGCAATAAGACTGCCGCGCATCTTGATCATGGCGGTGAGCGCGTCATTGGGGTCGTCAAGATTAAGTTTGGATACCGCTGCTGGACTAATCGAGCTGCAACCCGCGACACTAATTCCAGATAGGGCTAAACCGGTACAAAATTGCCGGCGAGAAATCACATCTTTAGACATTACTCAGTCCTATTCGCCCGGTAACGAGTAGGCGAGCAAATAATCATCGATGCCTTGAGCGTAATACCAACTGTGTCCACCCGCCGCAAACACCACATATTGCCGACCATCAATGGCATAACTCATGGGTGTCGCCATGGCGGAGGTCGGGGCCATTACTTGCCAGAGTTCCTCGCCGGTATCGATATCATAAGCACGAATTCGTGAATCTGAAGTCGCACCGATAAAGATCAAGCCACCCGCCGTGACAATGGGACCGCCCGCGGACGGCGCACCGTAATTCAACGGGATGGGCACGGGCATGAGTTTATCCAGCACGCCAAACGGTATTTTCCATTTGATCTCGCCCACGGACATATCCACCGCCACAAGAAGATTCCAGGGGGGTGCCGTGCACGGGGAAAAGGACGGTGACATCAACGGCCCCTGCTCCACCGCGTAAGGGGTACCGCCAATATAGCCAGGGCCCTGCATGGGCGCACCCGCGCCGGGCTTGCTGGCTGCAACGGGATCAACTTCCTCTCGCGGTATCAACTTCACGTAGTAAGGAATTTGTGACACGGGCGTGATGAGTAAATTACGCTGCGGATCAAATGCACCGCCACCCCAGTTACTCCCACCACCGGGCTGTGGATACATGATGGTGCCGCCGGTCATCATCGGCTCATAGTGGCCACCGTGACGCATGGAAGCGATTTTTTCTTTGCAGGCATTGCGATCAAAGACTGTGAATCCCCAAGCATCATCCGGAGAAATCGTATTGCGCACGAGTACGGGTGGTTTACTGGGAAACGGCTGCGTGGGCGATAGAATCTCGCCGGGAATATCCGTGTCCGTAGGCACCGGACGTTCTTCAATCGGAAATATCGGCTTGCCGGTATCGCGTTCTAAAGCAAATACCATGCCCGTCTTGACCAATTGAATAACCGCCGGAACGCTCTCTTGATCGCGTTGAATATCCACCAATATCGGCGGCGAGCCGACATCCCGATCCCAAACGTCGTGATGCAAGGTTTGAAAATGCCACACTACCTCACCCGTTGCGCCACGCACGGCAACAACGGAATTCGCGTAGCGATTGTCGCCAGGCCGATGCACGCCCCAATAGTTCGGCGCCGGACTGGCCGTGGGTATAAATAACAGATCACGTTCATTGTCCACGGACATGGGCGTCCAATTGTTGCCGCCGCCCACATCTTCAGGCGTGACCTCAAATCCCGTTGCCGGGTCGCGTACTAAAGGATCAAAGGACCAAATCAACTCACCGCTGCGCGCGTCGAATCCGCGAATAGCGCCATTGACCGAATTAGCACTCTCAAATTTGTTGGATGTCGAGCTCACGGCAACCACGTCGCCCACCACGGCAGCCGGCGACAACAGCTGCGTTGCTTCTAAACCTTCGGCGGGTTTCGTTTGCCGCAGCAAGCGCTCCACATCGACAACCCCGTCTGCACCAAAATCATCACAAAGCTTTCCGTTCAGCGCGTCCACGGCGAATAACCGCTTATCGGCCGTGGGCATGAACAAGCGAAACTGACAGGTTTTTTCTGGATCGGGTTTGGCTTCCTGCCAATACGCAACGCCCTTGCATTTAAACCGACCCGCCAAGGGTCGTTTGTCGATTTGTGGATCAAACTCCCAACGTAACTCACCGTTAGTCGGATCTAGCGCAATAATGCGCTGGAAGGGGTCGCAGACAACGAGATGCTGGCCCGCTTCGGGAGGCAGCAAGATGGGTGTCGCTTGATAATCGATAAATGTGCGTAGCTCGGGATGCGCTGCCACGGCGCCATGTCGATACTGCCAAGCCAGCTCCAAGCCCGCGACATTTTCACGGTTGATTTGATCCAAATCGGCATAGCGGCTACCCCCGGCGTCACCACCGTAGTATTGCCAACCAGCCGCGCCGGCAGCTGACGAGAATAGGGCCGCGACAACCAAAGCCGCCGGCAACCCGAATAGAAAGAAGAACAGCCGCAAGAACTCGCTCATTTTTTTGCTCATTACCTATAGATCAAAAATCGGTTAGTCATAGTCGCTGGCTCAGCTGCCTGTGCGACACACTATGCAACTCACAGTCGTAACTCACCGCTGTGGCGATCAGCATAAATCGGAAATCGTTCCGTGATGAGCATTAAAGGTCGTCCCCGGGCAAAAATGCGATAGCTGCGCGTAAGAAATGCCCCAGTGTGCAAGCTGCGGATAGCGGCGGGCGTGGCGGCAGGCTGTTCCTTGCCAAACCAAAGGGCTTCGCGACGGGTCTCCAGGCCACTGTCTAGGATGACCTTGCCAAGCCCTGACGGTTCTTCATCCAGCCCGCGGCGCATAGCCGGACTCAGGCGCGACGAGAGTATGACCGAGTCAGCCCAAGCGTATAAACGCTCAGATTCGGATCCCATCAGGCGCACCCGACGACGCAATACGTCATTAGACTTTGCGCAGGCCAACCAACGTGCATCTGTCGCCGTGGCTTGATCCATGCGCTGCTCCAAGGGCATCACCAAAACCCGCTCCAAATGATAAGCCTCAAGAAACTTGGTGACCGTGCCATCAATAACTAACAAGGCACGATTGATGGGGGTTAGCGCCGCCGGATCAATTGCCATCCAAGCAGCTGGCCGGTCATCCATTGCAACGAAGCAATCTAGGCTTGGATCGAAATCGGCGGATACCAGCCCAGGCTCAGGATTAGACATGTTATTGGGGCGACCGTGAATCGGAGCGCGACTATAACAAACCCATGCCGGGACAAGCCGGGAAAGACCGGTAACGAGGCTAATGAGCCTAGTGCCACTGGTCATACTAAAATTTTCGCCGAACTGCAGTCTGGGACAACAGACCAAGCTAAACGGACCAGCATGCAGCCCCTAATCCGACTCAGCGGGGAAAGCCGTTGCCCGTATTGCAACGCAGGGCGCGGACCTATCGCAGGACCCCGCTGCCCGCCTGAATCGGCAATGCCAAGCAATCCGGCGGCCTCAACCCGCCCTACGCCAAGCCGATATTCCATTTGACCTACTCAGGACCGGCCTTATACTTGCTAAGTACTGGGGCGGATAACAATTCGCAGCAACTATTAGAAACGCAGGGACCGGTTGCCTGCCGACTCTGATCGGCGGGAGAACAAGCGCTACCGCGCCCGGCGAGCAACATACCTGAAAACATCGCCGGGCCCGTCGTTACAGTTTTTTTGGGAGACGTCTTTATGAAACGAGTTTTAGCACTGGCCTTGCTGTTGGCCCTATCCACCGTATACGCAGACGATGAGGTTTCGGGCTGGCGTGTCGGTGCGGGCGTCGCCTTCTCTGATTTGAGCAGTGACGACAATGTCTTCGATGATGCCGATGCCGGCGTTAGCCTCAGCGTCGCCTATCGCATCAATGAATGGGTGGGCCTAGAAGGTGCCTACTTGAATACCTCGGATTTCGATGCCAATTTGCCGAACAACAACGTACCGTCAGAAGCCTCGGTTTCATATTCCGGTTTTAGCGGCGCCGTGCTCGGTTACCTGCCCATTCCGGAAGACGAAATTGACGTCTACCTCAAACTCGGCTTATTCGATTTTGATGGCGACCTGAGCACCAATGCAGGCGTGAACGACAGTGGACATGCCGACGGAGCGCTGGTGGGTGCCGGTGGCATTTTGCACGTGAGCGACAATTTTGGTGTGAAGGCCGAATACAACTGGTACGACATCGATGACGCGGACCTGTGGTCTGTCATCCTGGGCCTCGAATATATGTTTTAGTAGACCCGTCTGCGACTCTTAAAAAAGTCTAAGACTTATGAAACGGCCGGGCGCCTATGCACCCGGCCTTTTTTTGCCTTGCCACAATTGACGAGCGACGCGTGAGCATTGCGGACTTTTGCGGGACTTAGTTTTTGGCAATGGTTCGTCGCCACTCACTGCCGCAGAACCACCCTTTGTGCTTCTAGCTTTATAGGGCGGATAGCCCACTACCGCTAATAAGCTACTACGCCAGTAGCGAACAAAAGAAAAGCCGGCAGCGACGACTATTCCGACTCTGCCCCTAAAACAACCAAGGCTTTGCCAAAATTCTCACCTCGCATGAGTCGGCAGAAATGTGCGCCTGCTTTGTCGATGCCGATGGCTCGGTCTTCGCGCACTTGCAAACTGCCGTCCACCACCCACGGCGTCAGCAAGGCAAGAAATTCATTACGCTGATCTTCGAAATCGTAGACCACCAGACCCTTCATCACGGCGCGCTTGATAATGGGCAGGCCCAAGTACAATCCGTCCACGGTACTCGGATCGTTGTAAGCACTCATCAAACCGCACAACACAACAATGCCGTAGTGGCGCAAGACGCCCATGGCCTCGACCAGCATGGGACCACCGACATTGTCGTGATAAATGTCCACGCCATCCGGCACGGCCGACCCTAGGGACGCTGGATAGTCGGGTTTCTTGTAATTCACGCAGCCATTGAACCCGAGCTGGTTTACGACGAAGTCACATTTTTCATCCGATCCTGCAATACCAACCACCTGCGCGCCCAATTTCATCGCGATCTGACCCAGGGTCGAGCCGACGGGGCCCGCGGCAGCCGAAACCAATACGGTCTGCCCCGCCTGCACGTCGGCCAGACGAATGATGCTGGCCCAAGCAGTCAAGCCCGGCATACCCAAGACACCCAGGTAATAAGAGCGCGGCAGCTCACGACTCGGCAATGCCTGCAGCGCCGAGGCGGGAGCCACCGAGTGCGTCTGCCACCCGCCGAAGTGCCGCACCTGATCGCCCACCGCAAAAGCCGGTGAATCAGAGGCAAGGACTTGGCTGATAGTTTCCGCAGGCGGCATGTCCCCGGCCCCCAGCGGGCCATCGCCGGTGGCATGCCGTCCGGCCATAGCCGGACGCTGATAAGGATCTAGAGAAAGATAAATGTGCCGCAAAAGAACTTCGCCCCGGCCGGGCTGCGGCATGGCCATTGATTCCACGCAGAAATTATCGGGCTGGGGTAATGCTTGCAGCGGTCTAGTCAGCACGACCCGTTGACAAGTTTCAGACATTCGGCGCACCACTGGGCGAAAAATACAGAGAATACAGCGTAGTGCCACACCGACGGCGGGTCCACCTATCGAACGCCGGCAAACCCGAAGTGCAAGGGACGTGCCGGTAGAGCTCTAGTCCGTTAAACTCGCCTGCCCGTTCAATAACGGTGAACTGATCTGGGCCACCGCGAGGCCGCAGATCAGCATAAGAATTCCAACAAGGATTAAGCGCATGAGCATTAAGTTCGAAACCAAAATCGATCCCAAGAACCCGATCTGGAACCGGGACGCCTGGGCACGCATCCAAGCGGACCTAAACCCCGAGAAGGAAGCCATTACCCATTGCCGCGGAGAAATTCTCGGTATCAAGCCGGGCGAAGCTGTTAAACAATTGTGCAGTTTCGAAACTTTTCTCGCCACACGCCTGATTCCGCAAGAAGACGGCACCATTCGCCGGCTCAATAAAGAAGTGATTTTCTATACAGATCCGCGGACCAACGAAATCATTCACGAATGGACCAATCCTTGGACCGGCGAAAAAGTGAAAGTGGTGCACGTTTTCAACGATCCGTTCAACTACACCATCAGCGAATGGTTGATCCTGGCACCTGAGGATTTTCCCAAGGACGGCTCGAAACCCGAACCGCGCAAGATCCCGTTAATTTTCCCCTGGTACCCCATGGGTGATGATCGGATGGTTCTGAATACCGATATGCATCTCTGTTACCCCAATGCCCTACAGCCCGATAAATGGCCACGTGAGTCCGGCGGCAAGCTTGCGCAGGTTTCGGAAATGATGCGTTTCATCGTCCGCAAAGACGATTTGGAAAACCCGGAGTTAACTTCAGTGCCTATCGTGGGTTCATGGAACCGCATTACACCCTGGCTACCCTGGATGCTGATGGGGCAAACGCCCGGACATTGCATGTACGTATCGACCATGACCAAAGCCGACAACATCAGCATTATTCCTGAGCATGTCCGAAAGTTCTCCGAAGAACAGCGCCCTGGCATGATGCAAGCACCCACGGAAGACTACGGGCCGAGTATTTCCAGTCTTGAATACTACTCACGCGAACAAACGCCCGCACCGCCGCTGGAAAGCTAAAACTCGGCGCAGACTGCGGTGTTTACCGCGCGGAATAGCCAATAGGATCGCCGGGTATGCGCAATCATGCCCGGCGATTTAGCTGATGAAGGTCTTCATCGTCTACGCCCACCCGGAACCGCGGTCCTTCAATGGTCTGCTGCGAGATACGGCCATCGACACGCTACAGGCCGCCGGCCATGAAGTGCTTGTTTCAGACCTTTACGCACAAGGGTTTTTGGCGGCCGCAGGCCCGGACGATGTGTTGGCCCGGACCCAGAAAGAGCGCTTTGATTTAGGTGCCGAACAAATGGCGGCCGCGCCGACGCGGGCTTTCTCGCCAGAAATTCAGCAAGAAATGGAACGCCTATTCGCGGCGGACCTGCTCATTCTCCAATTCCCCATGTGGTGGTTCTCCGTGCCGGGAATTCTTAAGAGTTGGATCGATCGTGTATTTGCCTTCGGTGTGGCCTATGACTTCGGCCGAACCTGGGACAAAGGTGTATTTGTTGGCAAACGCGCAATGCTGTCTTTTACCACCGGTGCCCCGCCCGGCGTCTTTGCACCGGATGGCCGCAGCGGTGACTTGGAACGCGTGCTATGGCCCCTGCATGGCGGGGTATTGGCCCTGTGCGGATTTTCTGTATTGCCGCCTTTCGTTGCTTGGGCCGTGCCCTGGGTCGGCGATGAGGGCCGCGCCAAGATCGTCGCGGACTATGCCGAAAGGCTAAGCAAACTAGAGCAGGATGAACCCTTGTTCTTTCATCGACTCGCGGACTTCGGCGAAGACCATCAACTCAAGGCAAAAATTACGCCGGCCACCCCGGCGCAACATCGAGGCCAGCGCTTCCACTTGGTCGGCGACGGCAAGCCCAAGCGGCACGCGTAAACGGCGCCTTGCTCTCAGGGTCCGGAGTCTATTCGCCGCTGATCACGCTCAAAGCTGGACACCGACCCGGCGATACCTATTGCGCCTAATTGCGGTAGCCGATACTACGTAGCTATGGCTATTCCGCTGAGCGGCTACGTCATGGGACGCTGCACCCCGATATTCCCTAGCATGATACTTTCAGAAAATAGTAACGATCACAGGAAGCCTAGCATGAAAAAAGAAGCCAAGATCAGACCATTCTGGTACTCAGACATTTGGCTATTTCCTAAGCTCATCACCATCATCACCAGCTTGGATGAAGCAGGCACTGTGAATGCCGCACCCTACTCTCACATCATGCAATACGACGTGATGGCGAAGAATCCACGCATGATTCTTGGGTTTAGACAAGACTCACACACATTTAAAAACATCTGCGCCACCAAGGAATTTGTTGTTAACTGCCCCCGGGCGGAGAATCTTGATGACATGATGAATACGGCTCGCTTCTACCCCGAAGGCGTGAACGAGCTCGAGCAAACAAGTCTAACCGCCATTCCTTCGTTAAAAGTAAAACCACCCAGCATCAAGGAATGCCCGCAGATTGCCGAATGCACAGCAGATGAGATCGTTCGGCTACCCAAAAGCAGCGGCATTGTCATTGCCAAGATTAACGCCTTGGTTTTTGATGAAGAACTCATCGACATGCCACGAGAACAGCGCATCAAAGCCTTGAACTTACCCATCGGCTTGGGCGACGAAAGCCGCATGGATTACTTTCATGCCGTTAACTACGAAGTCACCATGCACCGGCTGGGCGAACCGCCGGATGCCTTCAAGGGTGGCGAAGTACAACTAGGCATGACCTGGGATGCCGATGCCTTGCAAACACTCATGACCATTCCGCCGGGGGTAAGGAAGATGGTCACGGAACAAACCGAGAAGCATTGCCAAGAAAAAGGTGATGACAAAGTCTCATTGGCTCGCTTCCAAGAATTAGCGGAAGAAGCCGGCATGAGCCCGGACTTCTTTGATCGCTTCCGAGAGAGGAAAGCCAGCTAGCGTCGTCCATGCGCCTACAGCTAATCTTCGAACCCGATTCGGCCGAAGAATTTCTTCGCCTGGGCAGGCTCGCCGAAGACCTGGGCTTTGATGCGGTGTGGACCGCCAATCATCTGTCCGCCCGCGACCCCTTCATGGCGTTCTCCGTTCTGGCCCGGGAATCGTCGCGCATCCGGCTGGGGCCCATTGCCGTGAGCCCCTTCGAGCTGCATCCGCTGAAGATGGCCAACCAGCTACTCACGCTGAACGAATTTTCCCGCGGGCGCGCGAACATCGTTGTGGGAGGCGGTGGCGGCACCGTTATTGCCATGGACCTAAAGCCCGGTCGCTACGTGATGCACCCCAAGATGCTGCGCGGCGTGCGCGAGTGCGTCGAGTTTCTGCGGGGTGCGGCCAGTAACGATGTATTGAACTACACAGGGAAGCTTTATCGCGTCAAAGGTTATCAAGCGACTTGGCAACACGAAACGCCACCCTTGATCTATGTCGGCGCGACCAAGCCACAGATGCTGCGCCTGGCCGCAAAAATCGGCGATGGCGTCATGTTCAGTGACTTAACCCTCGGCCGACTTGACGAAACCATGGGTATTTTGAATATGGCTTTGGCGCAACATCATCGCCAAGCTAAGTTTCGCATCAACAATCTGTTCGCCTGGCATGTAAAAAAAGATCGATCCGCGGCGGTGGCTGAAGCGCAACGCAAGCTCTGGGTTCGGGGAATGGTCGAACGATGGTATATCGAGCCTTTCCTAGATGCAGCGGAAGTAGACTACGTCGAGAACCACATGGACGGCATCATTAAAGCCTACATCACCAATTCACCCGAGATCGACGACATTCCGCCACCGCTGCTGGGCAAATTGGTCGATGAATTGACCTTCTGCGGCGATTACAGCGATATCGATAGAATTCTGGCCCGCTGTCATCTATTCAAAGCGGCAGGCGTAACCGAAATGGCCCTGCGGCTATACGACGATCCGGAAGAATCCATTAGGCTGATCGCTGATGTCATCGGGCCGGAGGTATAGTGTTCACGACGATTTCTTCGCCTAGAGCGTTCTTTACGAACGCGATTTTTCTCAGCTCGTAGAAATTCTCTTGCTCCAGAATTCGACCTAGGTTGGATGTAGCATTGTCAACATATCAGGCCACCAATTTATCGATCAAACCTAACCATAGCGCCGCAACGCGAAAATCCGGCTCCCTAACGATCATGCCCGCCGACGGTGATGAAGCATGGCGAAACTGCAACCTGCACAATAGCGTGTTCAATAAGATCTGTGTCAGTCTTTTCTGAGCAATAGAGCGAGACTAGTAACATTTGATTGCAACTTGGTTGGCCATGGAAGCTGGCCGAGCGGCAGAACAGTCACGTTCAATCCTTCTTTAAGTAGCCTATCAATGGCCAAAGACGGACCTGGTATTACCGAACCGTTACTCCATATGGGTTTCATGTTTGGGAAATAATCATGGAGCAAAATAACACCATCTTTTTTGAGCATCTCTAAAGCTACAGGAACTTCTCGATACACTGTAGCAGCGGAGTGATCGCCGTCTAGAAAAATAAAATCAAACGCGCGCTGACAACTAGCCGCAAAGTTCAATGAGGTATCTGTATTGAACTCAACAAGAGACGCATAACCGAGCTTATCTATCATTTCCCGTGGAGAATGCGTTGTTCCGTGTTTCAACCATGGCTTTTCAGCGCGTGAATTGACATCAGCAACATCAACCGTAATCACCTTCGCATTTTTATCCACGCTCTTGCTAATTGCAGATGCGATATGAACGGTTGAAGCACCTATGTGTGTACCAATCTCTAGTACATTTTTTGGTCTAAACGCGCTAACTAGGTAGTAGATTGCTCTTCTATCACCCGGATTTACCCCACCCGTTCCGTCTGGAATATTGAATTGCTTTATTTCTCTCTCTGACTCAAACCATATACCGTCCGTTTCAGGAGATTTAAGTATCTCGCTCAAAAGTACATTACCTGCATGGCGCAAATTATCAGGTTTGCATTTAGTTTGCGGAAGCGATTTTAACTGGTTTAAATCTTTCTGAATCCGAATCCTTCTTACAATAAATGGAGGTATTGCGCGTATTATAGATTGCTTCATTTTCATTGTAGTTTCCCAAGTGCGTTCAATAAAATTCCGTTTCTTGTATTCTAGCGCCGCGCGTAAAGATCAACACATCCGGCACTGCCTCGCGGTGCCAAACCACCATTGGTTGCGAAACCTAGTCAATAACATTAAATGGTGCATGACAAAAGAATTCTGCGCCCACTATATCCCGTGATCGACCCCAGATCATCAGCGTTTGGACGTTGCGCAGACTACCCTGGTTTAGCAGGACGGGTACCAAATCCGACCTTGTCGCCCAACTGCCCCCATAGACCGACCGAAAACACGATACGAGATTGCCTAAGAGTGCATTCCCGCGAGCTGCGCAAAGGTGCTAGTGGGCCGCCTCACCGCGTAAGACCGTAGGGCATCAGGACTTGCCGGCTAGAGTATTTCATCTCCGCCAACGGAAACCGCGGGCGCGGCAAGCCCAAGTAGTTTTGCTCTGTCGTCAACTTATACGCGGTAATCTCATCGGGCGCTTCGTCGGCCTCAACCCAGCGTTCCAGGTATCCCAGCCAATCAACGGCATCTGCGCCAGGCCCACGTCGGCAATGCGCCACACCGGGCAACATGAATAGGCGTGCAAAACCCGACGTGGCATCCTTCCCGCCCATGGTGCGCTGCATGGTTTCAAAATAGTCGATGGTGTTTAGGGGCGTGACTTCTACATCGTCCCAGCCTTGATAAAGAATCATTTTTCCGCCGCGCGCGCGAAATTTGCGCAAGTCTGGATTTTTCGCGGAGTACAAGACTTCCATCATCGCTAGACGTAATGGGTCTTTGTCGAAATCAAACTCACTCGCCGATCGACCCGCCGGCAGGTCGTCGAAAAACAGTAAAGTTTGATAAAGCTGCTTGATGGGACCATCGGGGTGAAAGACTGCCGGGCCGTCACGGCCAACGAAATTAGGCACCCACTCATATTCCGAGCCGGGCATTAAGCCACCCGGCACGAGAGACTCGCCGCGAGAATTCTTCGCACCATCATACAAGCGACCAAGTACTTCGAGTTCTTGCGAATGAAAACACTCACGACCGCCGGAAGCTTGGTCACAAGCCGGTAGGGCCGCGCGCCAATCACAGGATCGTGGATCGGCGATGATCCCATCCGCGACACCGTCCAAGTCATCGCAGGCTGCAAGCACGCGCTGGCGAACTTGCGCGACGCGTTCCGCCGTCAGCACCGGCTCACCCCGCGCGTCGAGATTGGCACGGCCCGACCAGATCAGATGCAACGCGGCGGTACCCGTCTCATCGAGCACTGGCGCACCGGCGATGATGCCATCGAAATCTTCCGGAAAACGCTGGGCCGAAACCAGAGCTTGCCGGCCACCCGTGGAGCAACCCCGAAAGTAACGCTTATCCGCGGGCTTTACGTAGTGGCGGCTGACAATGGCATCGGCTGCGACGGCGACCACATGGGTCGCCCGATAGGCAAAATCAATTTCCGCCGCCAAATTGTCACGCGCCCAGGCAGAGTCATAGGCCGGCCCTTCGTGGCCCATATCAGTGGCGACCACTGCATAACCCCGATCCAAAGCGTCGTCACAACTGGCGCTGCGAACTTCTCCGCATAGGCCGCCGCAGCCCTGCATCAAGAGCTTGCCATTCCAGGTCAATGCTGGCAGCCGTAGCTCAAATTGAACATTGGGCTCAACGAACCCCCGCACTCGGCAATGGGCCGGCAAGTCTTCGCTGGCGGGCACGATCTCGGCGGCCGAAATATGCGTTGGCGCATCGACAAGATCGGTGAACCTCGCCGCCGAGGCCAAGGATTCGCAGTCCAGGGCGAGAACCGGCGCCGTGCAAAAAAACGCGAGCAGTAAAATAGAAGGGCGAATCATTCGTGGCGCGCCCTGAGTACGTCCTCGGTGAGTACTTTTAGTACTCGATCCATTATCGCTTGCCGCTCGCAGCCGCGCTTTTTTTGTACCGACTCATCCGCTACAAAAGTGTCGACGTCTTCGCCTGTCCACAGTCCGCGCGCAGCCGACAAACGCTCATGGGTATCGATGCGGTCCCGCAACACGGCAACTTCACCCAGCAAGGCCATCACCATCGCCAGCAATTGGTCGTTCACCGGATCATCAAAAAATTTTGGCCGCCCGTTTTTCACGTAGGCCACACGATCGAGTAAATCTTCTTCCGTCATGTTCTAGTCATCCGGTTTTCGTGCCGACATGGCAAACCAATTGCGCAAACTAAACTCCCCTTCGCTGACAGGCACAAAGGCCGCTGGATCCGCCTGGCGGCGGCCATCGCTCATGGTTTGCTGAAAACCCTGGGCGGCATCAACAAATCCCACTGCCTGGCTAACCGCAACCCAATCAAAGCGGCTCAGAGCATTCCAAAAAGGCTCTTGATTGTAAAAACCCTCGTAGGAACTCCGCAGATATTCCCATGGCCCCATTATTTCCTCACGCGCCGGTACCTCGATATGCGCGGTAATACCGCCCGGTCGTAACAAGCGGAAACATTCCGCAAAAATGTTTTTGGCCGCCGCCGTTGAAGTCTCGTGAAACAAAGCATGAGAAACGATTAAATCAAAACTGCCGCCCGCAAAGTCTGTTGCTTCGGCATTTTGCTGTGAGAAATGAATCGCTAAACCACGCTGTTCTGCCAAGCCATGTCCGTAGCGCAGCGCGGGTGCCGAGGTATCGATGGCAAAAACCTTTGCCCCGGGGAACTGTTCGCTGTAGACCGCTGTGCTAGCGCCGCATAAGCAGCCCAGATCGAGTATTCGCAAAGGTGTGAAGCCAGGAAATCTACCGAGTATGTGGCCAAGTAAAGTCTGGCCCCGGTAGTCATGTTCTTCACCGGTTTGCTCTAATAAATAGGCCTTCGCGGACAAAGCATAAACCGCGCCCTGCCGCACATCGTCAGCACAGGTCTCGGCGTGATAACCGCCGGGAAAAGAATGGTTATCCACAGCTGCCTGATATCTTGGGATTTCAAGATCCGGATTGAGACGCAGACTACCCTGGTCTGCGGCCGTTGGCAGACAGGCGTCATTCAAGCGCTCCAACTGCCGCTCAACGGCTTCCCCACAGTAACGCCATAACAAGTCTTGCCAAATCTGCATCATGGCCAGCCAATACTGATGTACAGGCTCGGCTTCCATTTGCTGTTGCAAGGCGCGCTTAGCCTCCTGGTCGGGCCTAGCGTCTAATGACTGTGCCTCGACGATCTGCTCGCAGCGTGTTTGACTGCCCTCGGCCAGCGTTGTTTGTACATAGCGATTCAAGGCCAAGGCAAACAGTTGCCGCGACCGCTCGTCATGCTGCAATTCAATCATTGGATCTTCGCGTACTCGCCTGCTTGGCAAGCAAAGATACTAGTATTCTGGCCGAAAAATAGTCAATATAATTATATTCTATTAAATATATATATAATTAATGTGAATCGCGATTCCGCCGATCAAAACGCTAGAGAAATTGAAGCCTCACCAGACCTGGGCTGGGGACTGAGAATTGGTTGGGGTATCGGCTCGCTGGGCTCCACGACCCTGATCAACGGGGTTAGCTTTATCGGGTTATTCTATTTCAGCAAAATCTTGGGTATGTCGCCGGCCCTCGCCGGTAGCCTGCTCTTCATTGCCAAGCTCTACGATATTTTCACCGACCCCCTCATGGGCTATGCCAGTGATCGCAGCAACACGCGCTGGGGTAGGCGCCGGCCGTACTTATTAGTTGCCGCGCTACTGAGCGGCGTCGCGTTCTTAATGATATTCAATGTCCCCGCGCTTTCCGGCGACGCCCTGACCGGCTATGTATTGATCGGCCTGTTGCTCTACGCCACCGGTTACACCTTATTTAACATCCCCTACTTGGCAATGCCGGCTGAAATGACCGACAGCTACCATGAACGATCCCGGCTCATGTCGGCGCGGGTGGTCTTCGCTGCCCTGGGCATCCTCGCGGGCGGTTCTTTGGCCACGGCATTGATCAGCTACTGGGGTGGCGATCGTGAGGCCTACGGCAAAATGTCGTGGGTCCTGGGCGCGATCATTAGCGGCAGTATGCTGGCCGCTTTCCTCGGCACCCGTCGAGCGATTCATACCCGGCATGTTTCCAGCGCACTGACTTGGCGCGCACAACTTAAACTCATGGCCACCAACCAACCCTACATCATTCTCATGGGGTCCAAATTGCTCCATATGTTCGGTGTCGCCTTGGCGAACAGCGCCCTACTGTTTCTGGTGACTGGTGTCCTGCAACGTGATACAGCCGCTGTGGCACTGTTGGTCCTGATATCCACGGCGGGAACCCTGGCATCGGTGCCGGTATGGCTGACCATTGCACAAAGCTTGGGCAAACGAAACTGCTATTGGCTGGCCGTGGCGATTCTTTTGCCCTGCACATTGAGCTGGTTAACCGCCACGCCGACCGAGTCCGTCTTGCTGTTCGGCCTGCGTGGTCTGGGCATCGGCGTGGCAACGGCCGGGCTGACCTTAGCCGCACAAGCCATGCTGCCCGATACCATCGATCACGATGCCCAACGCAGTGGCCTGCGCCGGGAGGGAATTTTTACGGCCGGTTATAGTTTCATGGAAAAAACGGCCTTCGCCTTGGGCCCACTGATTCTAGGGGTATTGTTGGAGGCTTATGGCTACACCGCGGGTAGTAGCGCTGCCAGAAACCCCGCAGCCGATCATGCCATTCTGCTGGGTGCCGCCATTCTGCCGGCCGCAGCCAGCCTGCTCAGCGCCATGGTGCTGTGGTTCTACAAATTAGACGCAAGCTATTTGCATCCCCGGCGCAGAGATTCTTAAATGAGTGCGTCGAACCGCAACGTCAGTAAGTCTGTAGGCCGCGCCTTTGCTGTATTGGAGCTTTTCGCACAACGGCGACAGGCGCTATCGGCGCCGAAAATTCGGGAGGCGTTAGAATTACCGCAACCCAGTGCACATGCGCTGCTGCAAGAGCTCGTGGCCATCGGTTATCTCCGTTACGACCCGACGACCCGCAGCTATTTTCCTCAGCCCCGTTTGCGCCGGCTGGGCGCATGGCTAGCCGGTGCACCGCAGCTGGATCCCAACTTGGCATCGATGCTAAAGCGCTTAAGCCTTGCGGTGGGTGAAACTTGCAGTGTCAGCCATCGTCACGGCCAACAGCTTGAAATATTGCACGCGGAATGTGCTGACCATCCCGTCGCCGTGCGCTTGAGCGCTGGCCGGGGCGAAACTCTATGGCGTTCGGCTGCCGGACGGACCTTGCTCGCAGGCATGGATAAGGCCGAGGCCAGCGAATACTTAGCCAATGCGACTAATAAGACTCGTCGGCCGGCCGACCGCCAAACCCTGCGGAACTTACCCAAACTGTTGGCACGAATTCAAAGTAATGGCTACTACATGGCGGCCGATGTCTTACTGCAAGGCGTAACGAGTATCTGTGTGCCCGCCCGCTTCGGCGATCACGACTGCGTGGTGACCGTCGCCGCCGTCACGGATCGAGTTGCCGGACAAAGAAACCAAATCCTTAGGCGCATTCGAAAAAATGTTCGTGATTTTAGCGCGCCCTAAGATCTTGGGGATGGGATTTTCGTTCGTTATAGTGTGACTGTGGTAATCAATTGCTTGAACATCGCGCTCACCCAGCATGACTGAACAGCGCTCAAGCTGGCCCGTCGCCATTGTCGGTGCTGGACCCGTCGGTCTATGCGCCGCGATGAAACTTGCTCGTTTGGGCGTGCATTCCATCGTGCTAGAGCGTGACCAAAGCATTTCCAAAGATCTTCGCGCCTCAACGTTTCACCCACCCACCTTGGATATGCTCAGTGAGTTCGGCCTGACGGAGCACATGATCACCGAGGGACTCATCGTGCCTGAATGGCAGGTAAGGCTGCACGCCAGTCATGAGTCTGCCGTTTTTGATTTGTCGGTACTGAAAGCCGACACACAACACCCTTACCGGTTGCAGTACGAACAGGCTGCCTTTTGCGCGCTACTTGAGGCTCGCGTGGAAACGGAATCTCGCATCGATTTGCGGCGCGGCTTCGAAGTCGCTGAAATTGTGCAGCATGATGATGGCATAAGAATTTTTTCAGCGGAGAACAAACAGCTTGTGCGTGCCGAGTTTTTGATCGCTGCCGACGGCGCAGCGAGTACCTTGCGCAAGCTACTAGACTTGCCATTCGCTGGACTGACTTATCCAGAAACAACTCTGCTGGCCACGACTCGATTTCCCTTCGAAGAACATCTGCCGGGCTTATCATGGGTCAACTACTGCTGGTCAGACCGTGGAACCTTTTCTCTGCTGCGCGTGCCCGATCGCTGGCGGGTCAGCCTGTATGCCGATGAAGCTGAGGAAATTGCTGATGCGCTAAAGCCTGCGCGTCTGCAAGAACGATTACAAGAAATCGTCACGAACAAGCGCGGCTATAACATTATTGAGGCCAGGCCCTATCGTATCCATCAACGCATTCTGGATACCTACCGCGTCGACCGTGTGGTCTTTGCCGGTGATGCCGCGCACATTAATAGCCCCAGCGGCGGTATGGGCATGAATTGCGGCATTCATGATGCGTTTAATTTGGCGGAGAAATTGGCAGCCATACTGGCCGGGGAAGATATGGCCTTGCTGGATCTCTATGATCGCCAACGACGACCCTTAGCCCGCGATGACATCCTCAAGCGTGCGAATGAAAACCGCCAGCGCATGCAGCAGCGTGACCCGGCCTGGCGGCGCGCAGAATTGACACGCCTGCAAGGCATTGCGGCCGACGCCGATACGGCCCGAGAATATCTGCTAGGGTCCTCTATGATTGCCGGACTCCGCGAAGCCGCGGCCATTACTTAGATTCAGCCATCCATGCACAGCCGAAAAAATATCCCAGAACTCATCGGCGCCTACATCAATGGTCAGTGGCAAAAGCCGGCGGCTGATTGCCGGAAAATCCCGGTGATCAACCCCGCAACCGGATCACCAATCAGTCAGCTTGCCGAAGACGATGCCGAAGCCGTTTCACGGGCGGTTCAAGCAGCTCGAGAAAGTTTTTCCGCGGGACAGTGGTCCCGAGCGCCGGTGGCCGAACGCAAGCGCCTGCTATTACGCGTTCATGCACTGATCACCGAGCACGCGGAGGAATTAGCCCAACTAGAAACTCTGGGTGCCGGCATACCCATTGCGCAAACTCGCGGCCGACATGTTGTGCGCGCGGCCATGAACTTTGAGTTTTTTGCCGAGTACATCAGCCAAACGACGGATCACTTGTTCGATCAACATCCCGACTACCTTTCTTTCATCCGCCATGAACCCGTAGGCGTCGCTGGCCTCATTGCCCCTTGGAACGCGCCACTGGCCTTGGCCACGATGAAACTGGCGGGCGCCATTGCGTTTGGCAATAGCTGTGTACTAAAACCTTCCGAACTCACACCGCTGCCCTTTCTGCTGCTAATGGATTTACTGGCAGAGGCCGGACTGCCGAATGGTGTGGTTAACTTGGTCAACGGACGAGGCCCGGTAACCGGTCATGCCCTGGTAGAACATCCGGATGTGCAAGTCATCGCCTTTACCGGCGGCACCGCGACGGGCCGGTTGATAGGCGCCACGGGCGGACAAACCCTAAAGCGCGTCGTCACGGAACTTGGCGGGAAATCCGCCAACATCATCTGCGCGGATGCCGATCTTGATCGAGCCGTGGATAGCGCTCTGCTCGCAGGCTTTTCGAACAACGGGCAACAATGCCTCGCTGGCACCAGAGTGCTACTCGAACGCAGTATCGCAAAGCGGTTCCTCGAAAAATTCATTCCACGGGTGAAGTCCTTGCGCATTGGACCACCGGATGACGCGGATACGGAGGTCGGCCCGCTGATTTCCGCCGGACAGTTAGCACGCGTCGCCGCTTATGCCGACGCCGCGCGGGAGGATGGGATGGAAATCTTAGCCGGCGGCGCGCCAGCGCAGCTGGGCCAAGGCTATTACTTCGAACCCACGGTGGTACGCGCGCAAGACAATAGACAGCGAGTCTGCCGCGAAGAAATTTTTGGCCCTTTCGTCGCTATCCTCGAGTTTGCAAGCTTTGATGAAGCCATCAGTATGGCCAACGACAGCGAATTCGGACTGGTCTCTTATCTATGGACCAGTCAGCTGGATAAAGCCATGCGCGGAGCCGATGCATTGCGCACGGGGGTTGTTTGGATCAACACACCTCTGTTCCGGGAACTACGCGCGCCCTTCGGCGGTTACAAGAACTCGGGCGTTGGTCGAGACGGCGGCAATTGGAGCCGCGAACTGTTTACCGAAACAAAGACCGTCACCATCCCTAGGCGCGACTTTCCCCTCGCCCAGATGGGTAAGATTAATCACTGAAACCGCGGCCGCGGCCGCCGTAAATTAGAGGAAAAGCAGATGGATCAAGACAAAACGTCCGTCGTCGCCGCGGCCGTTGCGCTGAGCTGCGTTGGCGTATTTGGGCTCATCCCGCAACCCATTTTCGTCGGCGCGCTGCAAGACGTCCTGGGCTTTAGCAACCAACAAGCGGGACTGATCGCCGCCGCTGAGGTTTTTGGCGGTGCACTGGCTTGTGTTTTTGCGTCGTTTTGGATTCAGCGCGTGAACTGGCGAACGGCGTCACTATTTGCCGTCGCGGTGGTAATCATCGGCAACGTTCTGTCTAGCGTGCAAACCAGTTACGGTGGCCTGCTAGCCCTGCGCCTAGCCGTTGGCTTTTTGGGTCAAGGCACAGCCTTCGCCATCGCCATTAGCGTTATCAGCGGCACCAAAGCAACGGAGCGCAATTTCGCCTACTCCATTGCCGCGCAAGTCGCCTTCGGTGTCATCGCTTTTGCCGCCCTGCCCTTTGCGGTGGCACGCTGGCAACTGGGGGGCATCTTGCTCCCCCTGGCGGTACTCGCGCTACTCATCTCACCCTTGCTGCGGCAAATTCCAGCCGGCAATACACAACAATTGGCTGGCAACGACGGTGGCCCACAGCAAGCTTCCATCGCGCCGGCTTTAATCGCCTTGGCGGCCCTGCTGATTTGGTGCATCGGTCTGGGTGGCATTTACGCCTTCGAAGAACGCATTGCGGTTGCCGCCGGCTTGGAACCGAAAAGTGCGGGTTCGGCGCTTGCCTTGGCCGTGGCAGTCGGTTTTCTCGGCGCCATGGCGGCCTCATGGGTCGCTGATCGTTGGGGGCGAATTCCGCCCGTTACCGTCGCGCTGCTGGCACAGGTAGCAGCCATCGCTCTGCTACGTGGCGAAATGAGTTGGCTGCAATTTGCCGTCATCGCCAGCGTGTTTCATTTTTTCTGGAACTTTACCGGCCCTTACTTGATGGGACTGGTCGCCGGTAACGATGCGACCGGTCGCGTGGCGGTACTCATGCCGGCGGCGCAAACCGGCGGCTTTGCCGTGGGCACAGCCCTGGCCGGTAACCTCATGACCGGGGACAGCCTGCTGGCTGCCAACGGTGTGGCCATGGGCGGCTGCCTGCTGGCGCTGCTGATTTTTGTTCCAACCGCAATATCGGCAGCGAGACGCAGCAAGCCGGTCGGCTGACGTCCCGGCGATGCCGAACAACACAGTGAGAATAAAAAACGCGCCGGAGCAACGTCATTCCCGGTTAAGGGGACCCGGGCCGTCACATCCGGCGCAGTGGAAGACCTGGAGGATCCAGCGCCACAAATTCAAACTCGATCTTATGTCAGATGGTCGCCTGCAACAATACCGCTATTGGATTAACTATATGAGAAAGAACTATATTACAAAAACTGAACCAATCTTTTTTCCGGCCTTAGTGGGGAATAAATTTATGATTTTTAATCAGTTAATCTTTGAATAACACCCGCATAACCGCTGTATTCACCCATTAACGTCCGCGCGATAGATGCTTCGGCGGACCGCAGACTGGACATCAAAAGCGCAACATCAGCCAAAGGCTAGCGCAGAAACCTCGCTGCGGCACCCAAAATCGTCTGGTTCAAGGCGTGGTACCTGAGCTGTAAAGGATCTACTGGGCCCGCGCATCTTTCTCCAGCTCCTGCCGAAGCCATACTCTCCACGCCGCGTACTTCTCTGCCAAGTACTGGCCCCGGGTACCCTCCGGAACAACCTGCACCGCGGCGGATGCAGGCACCGGCACTGCAGCCGCTAGCCTTGCCGCGCCCGTCAAACCGGCTTCGGGTTCATCAGGCAAGTACACACTGCGTCCGAGCAAAGTTGCCAGACCCTCGGCCAAGGCGGTATCACGAGTAAGACCCCCCGTAAGCAGCACGCGTGGCGGCGCGAAGTCGGCTCTCAAATCCTGCAGAATTTCGTAGACGCGAAACAACAAGCCTTCGAGCATGACCCGCCGTTGCTCGACATCGGGCAAGCGACGCGCTGACGGTGAGAGCAGCGGACCTAAACCGGCGCGCCAATGCGGCGCGCCGATACCGGCGCGATCAGGCAACGCAAAAGCCTCCGCCGCTTCGTCAATTTGACCCAAGGCCGTCGGCGGCGGCGCACAGGCATCCAGCGACGGACCGGCGCCGTTGATAGTGCCTTCCATGGCGCAAGGCATATCGCCGGCATGCCAGTACAAAGGTGCCGTGAGATATCCCGCCCGGCGTTGATTCGCCGTGACACCCGGCCACAACACAAAGGCGCCGGTGCCGAAATTCACCAGGGCCTGACGCCCATCAGCGGACATCACAGCCAGCGCACCCGCCGCTTGATCGGCGAGGGTCGTGGTCAGCAGCGGGCCCTGCTTCAGCGGGGTCTGACGGCCCTGGCTGCTTACAATGCGCGGTAAAGCTGACACCGGCACACCATAGACATCCAGTAAGTCAGCATCCCATTCAGCCCGCCCAATATTCAACATGCCGGTGCGAGCGGCCATACCGATGTCGGTTTCGTGCGCCCGGTCCGTGCTCATGTGCCAGACGATCCAGCTCTCCAAAGTTCCAAACAGCAATTGGCCGTCACGAAGACCCGCCGCGAGACTTTTGTCCCTCGCCAGCATACTGGCCAGCTTGGGCCCAGCGTAGTGCGCCGACAGGCGCAATCCGCTGCGCTCAACCAGCATCGGTTCGAAATCTCGGTGCGCGGCACACCATTGTTGGGCGCGGCGATCCTGCCAAGAAACTAGCGGCGTACAGGCCTCGCCGGTATAACGATTCCACAACAAGAAGCTTGATCGCTGACTGGCAATTCCAAGCGGCACATCAGGTCGGCCCTGCGCGGCAAGTAGCTCGTCCACTACCGTGATCCAGGCTTGGGGATCAGCTTCGCGAATCAGACCGGTGCCGCGCAACTTGGGCGCGGGGCGCCAATTCATCGCGATCAATTCACCTGACTCGCTCAAGGCGGCGCTCTTTACGCGGGTACTACCTAAATCCAGGGCGATTGATTGCATCGAGAACCTATTGTTCATGACCGCAGGCCAACATTATCCATGCGCGGGATAAAACGCCGGTTTTCGGACCGCGAACTTCGCGGGCCAAATTGAGCACAAGACCATCAATCTTCACGGCACGAAGACGGACCGGCTTGACCGGGTTAAAAAAGAATCTATAACGACGGCTCACTTGCGCCATACTCAACATGCCTAGACAATCAAGCTCAATCTAAAGGTTGATATCACGATAGTGACAAACAATGATACAGATTGATCCGGCATGGCAAGGCGAAGTCGCCTTCTATGAATTGGTCTTCGGAACCTGGCTCACTTACGCCTTTCTGGTCCTAATGTGGGAGCGGGTGTTGAGTGCACCCTTGTCCGAATGGAAATACATACTAATCACATTCTTAGGTGCCAGTTTTTTCTGGGTCAATCACTATTTTCAACATGCGCCGCTGTATCTTTGGCTCCTGAACGGGTACTCCTTAGTTTTCTTAGTCATCTACTTCTGGGTGTGCGTAAAACCGCAGATTCGGGGCATAGCGTGGAAAATCGGCGCCACACTCTCGGCCGTTGTGTTCACCATTGCCTTCATCGGCTTTGAAAATATCGCTCGCTATGGGGTAAATCGCGGTGTGCATGAATTTTGGTTTATGGCCGCGGCCTACTTCGGATTTCTATGGCTGATCTACTGGCGCGGAGCCAAGCGCAGCGGCTGAAGATACCCAGAGCCCCTGCCGACAAACCTCTTTCGCTGTCAGGCGAGCCGGCTCTGACCAACTAGAAACCCTACAAACGGCGAACAAATCCTGGTCGCTAGATTCGGCATCGTTCTCCAAGATCTGCCTCTAATGCGAAGCCCATCCGATGGCTTAGTTCGCAGCAGCATCAATCTACGGAGATTTGCCCATGAAACGAATTTTTACCGCTGTTGGCGCCATGACGCTTGCCAGTCTTTGTTCATCACTTGCTCCCGCGGCCACCTTAGGCCTGGATGACCTAAACCCCGGCGATTTACAGATTACCGAATATCTCGCTAACCCGGTGGGCATAGCTGACCAAGAAGGCGAATATTTTGAAGTCTTCAATCGGCGCAGTGAGCCTGTGAATCTCAGCGGGCTGACGGTCAGCGACGAGGGCAGTAACAGCTTTACCGTAGACGGCCTGATCCTCGGAGCAAGAGCCTTCGCTATTTTTAGCAACGGCGACGGCAGCGCTCTGGCGTTTTCGCCAGACTATCAATACGGAGGCAGCATGAGCCTCACCAACACCGATGATGAAATTCTCCTCATCGGCAGCGCTAATCAGGTTTTACAAAGCCTCAAGTACTCTGATGGGGATGCTTTTGGCGCTGGTGTGGCACACGAGTTGATCTTGGGCGACAGCAGCAAGTCAGAACTGCTGGGCCCGAATCTAGGCGGCGATTACCGCTTCGCCACTGACTCCTTGAACTTGGACAATTTCGGCTCACCCGGCCGAGGGGGCAACACTCAGTTCGACTCACCCGTGGTGCCGCTGCCGGCAGCAGCTTGGCTATTTGGGTCCGCACTGATATCGCTGCTCAGACTTCGGCGGAACGAACAAAAACTGCGCTAGACTCAGCGGCTAAAGGCCGGAGAATCTCTGCTATGTCTATGCCCCAACCATTGCTCCACCGCGTCCCGCGAAACTCTTTGAACTCCACTATGCAGGCCGCATGGGATCAAGCAACCAAGGTAACCGGCGACGCAAGCTTTATCGAAGTGTCCGGCAACAATCCGAGAATGTTCGAGTGGTATATCGAAGATTTTTACGGAAAAGTTTTCCACGCGCAGCGTTTTGATCAGCGCATTCTCGAACTGGTGCGCCTGCGCCTTGCCAACCTGCATGGCTGTGCCTTTTGTAATAAAGGGGATCGCGCACAGGCCATCAGCGCAGGCTTCACCGATGATGAGCTCGACGCGCTGGCCGACTACGAGAATGGTCCGTTTAGTTCAGCCGAACGCGCGGCCATCGCCCTCGCAGATGAACTTGCGCTAACAAAACCCATGGGCCAATTAACACCCAGCTTGTACGCACGTCTCAGTAAGCACTTTAGCGACGGTGAAATCTACGAACTCGGTATGATCATGGCCGTGCTCTGCGGGATGGCGAAGTTTCTCTTCGCCTTTGACCTTGTTGAGAAAGAAGCTAGCTGCCCTTTTCAACCCCAACTATCAGCAGGGTAGACAACAACCAATACCAGACTTAGGCTCGACAGAATGAGCTTACGGTGGATGCTGGGGGCTCTTGTTTTGCGGCGCTTGCTGGCTACGACACTCGCTTGAACATGATCATGGACGAGGGCTAAAACGCATAGTAGCGCCGCAAGCGCTGATGAATTTCCCCGGGTTTCAAGACGGGATCAGTCGCATAGTAAATGCGCAGATGCTGCTCACGTGCCGTGCAAAGCCAACAATTCATCTCGCTGATCAATTTCACGCTACGAAAAAGCTCCTTGAGTTCAGCCTCGTCGAAACCAACATAAAGGCCTTTGTCGTAGCGAAGATTTTCAGACCATAGGTGATAACTCATATGACGCCCGTGTGCGACGGGCAGTTGATCACGCCTATCCAAGACATTTAGGGCTGCGGACTGCCCATAGTGAGCCGCCATAACGATGGCCCCGTCACGCTGTTCCGGCTCGAGAGAATTCCAGGCACTGCGGGTCAATTCAAGCAACGCCGGCCAAGCCCCCATTTCCGCAAAGTGCGGAAAGTAGCGCTCGAGCTGGGCTACGCCCTTGCCGTAAACTGCCTGTTCCCGAGCCGCCATGAACGTCACGGCCTGATTGAGTAACGGGGCCGGTAGCAAAGGCACCGCCGTCGGTAAAACCAACATACCGGATGCAACCACGGCAATCAGTCCGACCCGCCAAAGTCCGGCTACCGGGGGCGCCAAAACCCGTTCCCAGAACAAGGCCCCAGACACTATGAACAGCAAAAAAACCGGAACAGCGAAATAGAACTTCACACCCGCGAAGATAAACAAGCCAAGGCACAACCAGGCACTTGTACCCAGTAAGCGCAGGGCCGGGCTCCCGGCGCAAAACAAGTAGATTGAACCAGGCCCCCAAATCAACGCGAACAAGGGATTCATGGTCAACACCATGCCTAGCACAGGATTTTGTAAAACCAAAGCCACCGGTGCCGAGCTGTTGTAGGCGCTGATAAAATCCAAGAACGGAAACTGGTTGCGCCACTCCCAATAAAAAAACGGCGCGGCGATTGCCATGACAAGCACCGCGGCCCAAATCACTTCGCGGCGCATCAGCAGGTGTCGATCCCAGAGTAAACAAGCCAAGGGCAGCGACGCGCACAGCGCTAAGATAGAAAGCTTGGTCAAAACCCCCAAGCCCAACACCAGCCCTAGAATGAACATGAATCGAGCTTCGCCCCGTTGCAGATAACTAAGGGCCGCCCAAAAGGCCACTGCCCACCACAATTGATCCAAAACATTCATGGTGAACAGGCCCTGCACTGACACAAAACCGGGCACCAACAGTAATACCAATGCCGCGAGCCAGCATGCAAAGCGTCCGCCACCTAACAACCGGCAAAGTTCCGCCCCTAAAAGTGTCACCGCGATACCCAGCGCATGGGAAATGCCACGCAGTGCAAACAAGGAATCCAAACCGAGAAGCTGCAGCAAGCCCGCCAACCAGGCGATTAACGGCGGAAAATCGACATAGCCAAAGGCCGGTCTCAGACCCGCATCTAGGAAATAGAGCTCATCGGACAAATAGCCATAACGCTCGCCCGCCAGGAACCAAATAAGCAATTTGAAACAAACGACAAAACCGACGAGCCGAGCACCCAAGCCACCCATACGCCAATCAGTCGTCATTTACCCGAAGCGCCGCGCCAGGTGTAAACGAGAGTTATCGCATAGTTCCAGACGGCACCCACGAGAATGCCGGCCAATCCTGCGAGAAACCAAGTGGTGGTGTTGTCAAACAAGTATTGAGCAATGCCTACATTGGCCAGGGCGCCCACGCTACAAGCGAGCGTGAAAGAAAACCAACCGCGCACCCAATCCCAGCCTCGCAAGCGCATATCGCGATACGTAATTACGTTATTCAAGGCAAAATTTACAGCCATGGCGGTTAGGGTGGCACTGACTTGCGCAACCAGAAATGAGCGGCCAAAGAGATTCAACAGCGCGGCTAAAACGGCCATGTGCACGAAGACGCCCAAACCGCCCACCAACATGAACGACACGAAACGCACCGGCACCCAGCGACCCAACAGTTTGTCCAGCAACAACATGCCGTAGTCCCAAAGAACCTGGGTATCCAGCTTGCTGTCACCGGCTTGCCGGCGACGAAATTCGTAGGGTAATTCGCGAAATCGCAAAGGTTTCGGCGAGGAAGCAAAAATGTCGAGCAAAATCTTAAAACCGATCCCCGACAAACGACGTAAGCATCGCTCCAAGACATCGCGACGCAACATGAAAAAGCCGCTCATGGGATCCCGCAACCCCTCAGGCACCAAGGGACGGCTTAGCCGCGTTGCCCAGCGGCTCAAGTCAGCCCGATGACCCGCAAGTCCAGCGCTATCGCCACCGTCTACATAGCGACTGCCGACAATGACATCCAATTCTCCACCGGCCAACAATTCGTGCATGGTTGGCAGCAAACGCTCATCGTGCTGCAAATCGCCATCCATCACGGCGACGTACGGTGCGGCGGTGGCTAACATGCCTTCGATACAGGCGGAAGATAGCCCACGGCGGCCGACACGCTGCAGACAGCGAACACGAGCATCCCCACGCGCCAAACGGCGCACAAAATCTGCCGTGCCGTCTGGAGAATCGTCATCGACAAAAATGACTTCCCACGAAAGCGCACCTAGGCAGCGATCCAGGGAATTCACCAGGGACTCCACATTGCCGATCTCATTGAAGGTCGGCACGATGACCGCCAGCTCCGCACCGGATTGCACGTTTACCCCTTTCCTTGGTCCAAGCCACACTGACCGATCATCAGCGGACTTCCATTGAAATGCCTATGATGACACCATTGATGACTATACAGACACGCGACCTACGATATTCGATCAACAACTGGACGCACAGATCACTAACATCCCCACCGGCCGAGAAGCGCAGCATTGCGATACTAAGTAAATCGCGTATAGCATAGACAGCCATTTTAGGGCAGCCTATCGTTGCTATCGCCACTCTCGCTTGTACGCCTGGCGTGGATTGTGCGGCTGCAAATCTAGATACGGTGGCCTATAACTTCATGATTGAATTCTTACTCTTTATCGGTGCCTTTGTATTTATGGAGGGCGTTGCCTATACCACGCATAAATATGTTATGCATGGTTGGCTATGGTCGCTGCACAAATCGCATCATTCGCCGCGTGAAGGAACATTCGAAAAGAACGACTTATTCGTGTTCTATTTCGCACTACCCTCCATTCTATTCATATGGCTCGGCGTCAACTATTTGTCGCCGCTATTGTGGGTAGGCTTGGGCATGACTGCCTACGGCATCGCCTATTTTGCGTTTCACGACGGCATTGTCCATCGCCGCCTACCCGTGCGTTACCACGGCAAGAATCCCTACATGCGGCGCATCATTCAGGCGCACTATGTGCATCACGCAACGCCCACGCGTGAGGGTGCCGTGTCCTTTGGTTTTTTGTATACGCGCCCGGTGGCCGAGCTCGACGCGGAGCGACGGCGTCTGCTCGCACTCAACACAAATCAGGCTTAATCCAAAGATCCGCCGCACGGGGTGGTGCGACCCGCCGACGATGGATACCCACCGCCGCCAAGGCTGCCAACATGCCCCGAATTGACCAAAGGAACTTGCTGATGCCGGGTACAACGGCGCGCTGATCCCAAGCCCTCGCGCCCCGCTCCAAAATCAAGGAGCCGATGTCTCGATACACACCGCTGGCCGTACTCACCGCCCAAGCTGCGCGAAAGTCCAGAGCACGTATGCCTTGAGTCGCTGACAAGTAGTAGCGATCCGCCACGCCCAGCAAACGCTGGACCACTTGGTGCACCGCTTCTCGGTACTCGGGCTGACCGACCTTCTCAGGGCAAACGCCCGCCTCAAGCAACCAGTCTTGCGGAAGATAAACACGGCCATTGCGCGCATCATCCATGACGTCTCGGGAAATATTTGTGAGCTGGAACGCGATACCCAAATCGGCCGCACGATTCAAAACGGCCGGCTCCTTCGCACCCATGACATAGGCCATCATGACGCCCACAACACCAGCCACATGATAGGAATACAACAGCGTGTCTTCGAGTTCTCGATATTGAAAATCAGCGACATCCATCGCAAACCCGTCGATCAGCTCAAGGGGATAACGCTGCGGGATTCGATGCTTATCGGCTACCTGCTGCAAACCGGCGAAACTACTGTCGGTCGTTGCAATGCCGCTCAACGCATCGACCGTTCTAGTTCTTAGGCTCTGCAGTCTTGCCCGGGATTCCTCAGGGGAGATATTTTCCTGGCCGAAACCCAATTCCTGTCCGTCAATTAAATCGTCACAATAGCGGCACCAGGCGTAGAGCAAATAGACGTCATCTCGGGTATCCGAATCGAATAGTCGCGCAGCAGCAGCAAAGCTCTTTGAGCCTTTGCGAATTATCTCCCGGCTTTTTGCCGCTGCGTCATTCACTAACTAATCCCCAGGTCTTCCAGGAGCAATTTCGCTGTTGCCTTGGCCGAGTTAACCACACCCGGTACGCCGGCACCCGGATGGGTACCCGCACCGGTAAAGTACAAGCCCGCAATGCTGGCATCTCGATTGTGAACTCTAAAGTAAGCGCTTTGCGTGAGAATAGGTTGCAACGAAAAGGCAGCACCTTGGTAAGCGTTAAGTTCGGTCACGAAATCTTGCGGCGTTAACACGTGAGAGGTTACCAGATCGCCCCGTAAGCCAGGAATATACCGGTCCTCAACATAGGCCAGAACCCTGTCACGAAAAGCGTCCGCAGCCTGATCCCAATCGATCTGCGTCCGAGAAAAATTGGGTACCGGCGCGAGGGCATAGAAACTACTGCAGCCAGGTGGCGCCAAGCTCGAATCGCTCACCGAAGGCGCATGGATGTATAGCGAAAAATCATCAGCTAAATGGCCGCGCACGAAAATATCATCCAATAACTCGCGATAGCGCGGTCCAAAAAGAACCGTGTGATGGGCCAGCTCCGGATACTCCCGGCGCAAGCCAAAGTAAACCACAAACAAAGACATGGAGAATTTCTTGTGCGGCAGGCTGCGGCGAATACGCGCGACGCGGGACTCATCACGAAGCAAGCGCTCATAGGTGTGCACAACATCCGCGTTGCTAACCACAGCCTCAACCGGAATGCGCCGCCCGTCAGCTAAATTTACCGCCCGCACTCGAGCGCCCCGGGTCTCAATTCGGTCAACGGGGCAATTCAGCCGTAGTTCGCCACCGAGATCTTCGAACAGTTTAACCAGTGCGCGCACTAAGGCGCCCGTGCCCCCGCGCGGAAACAACACGCCCCAACGCCGCTCAAGGGCGTGTATGAGCGCGTAAATGGCGGAGGTATTGAACGGGTTACCCCCCACTAACAAGGTGTGGTAGCTCAATGCCTGGCGCAACTGTGGGTCTTGGATGTGGCGTGAAACCATGCTGTAAACAGAACGGTAGCTTTGCAAGCTAGCCAGTTGTGGCGCGGCGCGAATCATGCTCCACCAGTTTAGAAATGGCTCGGCAGCGAGTTTCTGATAACCCTCTTCAAACACCGCCTCGGAGTACTTTAAAAAACGCGCGTAGCCCTGCACGTCGGCAGGATTGCGCGCCGCAATCTGTGCATTCATGCGCTGCAAGTCAGCGGTGTAGTCCAAGGTAAATCCGTCTTCCCAGGAGAGTCGGTACATGGGATCGAGCTGGACCAGCTCAATGTAGTCGTCCATGGAACGGCCAGCCAAGTCATACAGTTCCGCCAAACAGGTAGGCGCCGTAATGACCGTGGGACCTGCATCAAAGGTGAAACCATCCTGCTCGTACACATAGGCTCTGCCGCCTGGGCGATCGCGCTGTTCAAGAAGGACGGTCGGCACACCTGCTGCCTGGGAGCGTATCGCCGCCGCCAGGCCACCAAAACCAGCACCGATGACAGCGACTCGCGGTGAACTCATGAAGAATCGCCCCGGTATGGCGACGACGCGGACTCACGCAAGGGTGCGACTAGACTCGCGAGGGCCTGGGTCACGGACACCGGCGGCCGGCCCGACAGAATCCGCAGCTTGTCCGCCATTCGAAGCCTGCCCGCATAAAACCGATTCACTAAATCCAACGGCAAACGATAGAAATGTTCAAGAATGCGATAGCGTTCTGCGGGTGCGCCAGCTAGAAACAACATGCGATTTAGAATTCGGTAGTAGCGCCCGCGTCGCCATAGTCTCAGGCTGCGAGCACGCACCAGTGGCGCGATGACCTCACTGGTCAAACGTCGCCTGACAGCCAAGACATCAGCCAGACGAACCGCTTCAGGCAAAGAGTAGCTCGTGGTGTAGTGAAAAAGGCCGGCGCGCACACCGGCGCGGGGAACATCCGGCGCGTCCCGCCAAAAGGCTTCCAGATCGCCACCGAGCACCACCGGCAAAGCACCGACCTCTTCCCTCAGGACACCTGCGACCTGCCATCCCCGGGACTCCGCGTAGGCGCGAATCGCCTGGCGCATGGGCTCTTTATCTAAATCCGGCGTATCACTGTATCGGGTGTCCTCAATCAATAGGCATGTCGGTTCTAGCGGCAAGGTATACATGAATCGAAAGCCATCAAGCTGCTCAACCGTCGCATCCATCAAAATCGGCGCGGCCAAACCAGAGGGCTTCGTCAGCCGCACGACCAAGCCAAGGAATTTTTGAAAACGTACATCCAGACTGCCGCCGGGTGGGCCACCGCGACCGTCGATAACACCGGCCGCACTTATGCTGGTACCGTCGGCCAGCATCACACCATTGGGCCGAACTTCAGTCACGGTGGTATCCGTCATCACCGACTCACCCAGTAGTGAGGAGATGCGCTGATGGATTTGCTCGGAATAAATACTGTGATAACTACCCTCTAGCAGTCGACGGCGCGCAGGAAAGATGACCTCGTGCCGGGGCCAGCTAGACCCAATCAGCGGCCGCACCCAGGCCCTTTGAGACACGGACAAATCTGAACCGTGAAACGACCAGGTGTGGTTGCCGCCCAAATGCGGGCCCTGTTCAATGAGAAGCAGCCGCAAGTCCGGCCGTTCGCAATGCAATCGATAAGCGATCAGGCAATTGGCCAAACCGCCACCGACCAGAATCAGATCAGGAGTCACTCAGACATTTCGCCGGCATGGCAGTTTTGGATTGCCGGCGAGACGAGCTGATGCACGGCGCAATCCGTCCTAGGGCATTTGCAGCTTGCCGCCGGGCGGCACGCCGCCACCGGCCGCATCAGGCACGATGATTGAGGAAGCTTGTTCACGCCGCATTTCTTCCAACCGCTGCATGGCCTCTTCTACGGCGCCGTTGGCGCCATCGGCGAAACCATTGGCCGCATCGGCCAGGCTCTTAGCCGGAATTTCAAAGCTCAATGGCAACGGTCCCGCCTGCGTCATTAGTTGCGTCTGACCGACGTAAAGCGTCTCCCGCGATGAGTCTGCTTCGCCATTCCCATCAATAGGCGTCAGCCGCTGAATGGTCCCAACCCGGCGATCAGTGAACATTTCTTCCCGGTACAAACCCTCGGCATCCATCTTGATGTCAATTTCGCGCTCTGACTGAGCCATGGAATCGATCCTTATTCATGTTGTTCAAACCACTAGGGTAACAGCCCGTGCGGGCTGCTGCCGAGCAAATAGGCAGACGACAGAGCAGTGTTACACTCCCGCTCCCCCGCCGGCCAGAGCCTATGTCCAACGCCGATTCAAGTCTCGCCTATCAAGACCTCAAGCCAAATGAAATCCTGGCGGCCGTCGAAAGTGTTGGCCTGCGCTGCGATGGGCGCCTGCTGGCGCTCAACAGCTATGAAAACCGGGTGTACCGCGTCGGCTTGGACGATGCGGCGCCCGTGGTCGCCAAGTTCTACCGGCCCGGCCGCTGGAGTGATGATGCAATCCTGGAGGAACATGCATTCTCCGAGGAATTGGCGGCCGCGGACATTCCCGTGGTCGCACCGATGATCCACGACCGGCAAACCCTGCACCATCGCGACGCATTCCGCTTCGCAGTCTACCCCTGCCATGGGGGTCATCCGCCGGCCCTGGATCGGCTCGATTTATTGCGTCAGTTAGGCAGGCTGGTCGCAAGGATTCATCAACGCGGCGAAATTCACGCCTTTGACGCCAGGCCCAGTATTGATTTAGAAAGCTATGGCCGTGATTCGCGGGCCTTTCTTCTCGACAATCATTTTATTCCAGCAGATCTCGAACCCGCTTATCTCAGCATTTGCGAGGATCTGTTTGTCGCCGTTGGAGCCTGTTTCGAAAGGGCCGACGACCCCTACTACCTGCGCGTGCACGGCGATTTTCATCCCAGTAACGTGCTGGTGCAGGCAGACCGAGTGCATATAGTTGATCTGGATGACGCGCGCATGGGACCGGCTGTTCAGGATCTTTGGATGTTGCTGTCGGGTGATCGCCACGAGCAAACGCCGCAGCTGGCAGAAGTTCTCGAAGGTTACCTCGAGTTTGGGGATTTTGATGCGCGGGAATTGCACCTGATTGAAGCCATGCGCAGCCTACGAATTATGCACTATGCCGCGTGGATCGCGCGGCGTTGGGCGGATCCCGCTTTTCAAATCGCCTTTCCCTGGTTCAACACCCAGCGCTATTGGGATGAGCATATTCTTGCCTTGCGCGAGCAAGTGGCATTAATGGCCGAGCCACCGCTGGCTTGGCGGGGATAAGTTCGGCATGACACATCGGTTCCTCAAAGCGCTGAGCATGGTCACGTACTGCGTGGACGATATGGATTCGTCGCGCGATACCTGGGTCAATTACCTCGGCTATCGCGTCGTCGATTCGGGTCATATCGACTCAAAACTAGCGGCAGCTTGGAACGCACCCGCGGCAGCCGGTTCGCGCTACTGCTTACTAGCGCCGGAGAGTGACGAGCCTGTCTATATCCGCTATATCGAAACCGGTGAACGCTACGGTTACGAATCGCCAGCCACCCAGGGCTGGACGGCCACCGAACTGCTGGTCGAAAACCCCGATGAGCTGGCGCGGTCTCTACGTGGCTCGCCTTTGCAGATATTGGCCGGCCCGGGTGATTTATTTCCCGGTCCTAAATCACCCCGCGCCATGCAAACCATCGGACCCTGTGGAGAACTGCTGTACTTCACACGTATATTGCCCGGCGGCAGCCGCTACGGCATGAAGCAAGCCCGCTCGCCGGTGGACCGGCCGTTCATCGTCACCATTTGCGGTGATGCCATGGCGGCGATGAGCGGTTTCTACGGCGATGCACTGGGGCTGCGCGTGATGCCCCCCTTGTCATTTATCAACGGCATTCTCGCTCATAGCTGCGGCGCGCCGGCCGACACGGTCTTTCCAACGGCCATATCGCCGCTTCCAGGACGGCGTTTTTTGATCGAAATGGATGAATGCCCACCGGAATTGCCGCCACGTCCCAAACGTCGCGACCAGCTTGTACCCGGCATGTCCATGGTGTCGTTTAGTGTTGAACACTTGGATACCTTGGTTGATAGGATCGCCACCCCGCCGCGTCGCATCGAGAATTTTCCATACTCAGGTAATAGAGTGACCAGCATATCCGGCGGCGCGAATGAACGTTTAGAACTCATCGAGAACCACCAGCCATGATGAAATACTGTGTGCTACTGCTGCTCATCTCCGCGCCTATTGCCGCGCAACCGGTGCAACTGGCCGAACAACTAGGACTGCGCGAAAGCACGATCGAGATGCGCGATCGCGAAAATTGGTCCAGTCGCGGGCCGTTTGTCGTACGCGTCGATTCCCCCACGAGACTCATGGAGTTGCGAGAGGTTTCCGGCGACGCAAAGTTGATTGGCGTACGCTCCGCCGAAGAGGCCCTGCAATTCATGGACAATGCACACGGTCTAATCGGATTCTGTAACGCGGAGCTACTCGCGGCCGCGCTCAAACTGCGCTGGATACAACTCTATTCAGCCGGGGTTGAACATTGCGTCGCCATCCCCGCGGTCAAGCACCGCAATCTACTGGTAACGAATATGCAACGCGTATCCGGCCCACAAATTTCCGAACATGTCATGGCCATGATCCTGGCGCTGAGCCGCGGCCTACCGGCCTTCCAAGCCGCACAGGCAGAGGGTCGCTGGGCACCGCCGGCTTTGGGACAATCGACCAGTTGGGAGCTGACGGGCAAGACCTTGCTCCTCGTCGGGCTGGGCGGCATTGGTACCGAGGTTGCGCGGCGGGCGGATGTCTTTGGCCTGCGGATCAACGCCGTGCGAGCCAGTGGCCGTCCCGGACCTGAGTTTGTCGATCGCGTGGCCGGCCCTGAAAAACTATTGGAGCTGGCCGGCGAAGCTGACATCGTTGTTAATAGCACGCCCTTGACAAGCAGCACGCGAGATTTGTTTGACGCTGAATTTTTCTCGCGCATGCGTGACTCGGCTTACTTCATTAACGTGGGGCGCGGAAAAAGTGTCAATACCGACGCCTTGGTAGATGCCCTGAGCAGCGGAAAAATTGCCGGCGCGGGGCTGGATGTCACCGACCCGGAACCCCTGCCCGCCAATCACCCCCTGTGGACTTTGCCAAACGTGATCATTACACCCCATGTGGCCGCCGGCTCTGATCAAATGCTGGAGCGCTTGTTCAGCGTCGTCAAAGAAAACCTGCGCCGCTATGTCGCCGGTGATGCCTTGCTATCTGAAGTAGATCTGGACAAGGGCTACTAGGACGAGCGAACCCATCACCGAAACTGGATACCTGCGGGAAATGCAACTTCGCTGCCACGCGAACTTGGAATTTCACCAATACTTGAGAATAAGGCTCGCATCAACGATTGCCGAGGTGACAGCCGCTAATTCGCCGAGTTTCATAGTTGCGGTTCTTCGCAGCCCTTGGCCGATTACGATGAATCCCGCCGCCAAACCAACAATTGATTGTTCGCCGGCATGGGATGATCCGCCAGTAATCTGAATCCAGCATCTGCGGCCAAGTCGTTCACGCCTTCGAAATCGCGAATGCCGCTTAGTGGATCACGAGCTTGCAGGGAAAGATCAAACTGCCGATTGCTCTTTGAGGTGTAGCTGCCCGCGTAACGAAACGGCCCGTACACGCAGAGTACACCGCTGGGTAACACGGCCGGTAGTCCGGCAAAGAAAGCCATGACAGACTGCCAAGCCATAATGTGCAAGGAATTGGCAGTAAACACGCCGTCAAAGCCTAAGCTCGGCCACTGCGCATCGCGCACATCCAAACGCAGCGGCGGCGGACAGTTTTCTAGATCGGCCGCCGCGATCCGTATCCCGAGATCCGGCAAATTATCCGCCCGATCCGAGGCCTGCCAGCGAAGATGAGGCATGCTGCGGGCGAAATACGTGGCATGTTGACCCGTACCGCTGCCAATTTCCAAGACGTGATGCACCTCACGGAATGATTCCCGTAACAGCTTGAGTATCGGCTCTCTGTTTCGTTCGCAGGCATGTGAATAAGACAGACTCATCGGATTTCGGGCAGACCTCTGCTTGGATCCAAATTGAACAACGCATCACGGCGATTAGATAAGGATAACGCCCTTGTGGCGACACAGGAGCTTATCCAAATGACAAAACTGATTCTAATCGATCGATCAATGACCACCTGGGAGCGATGCAGCCATGACAAAAAAATCCGCGGACTTATCTGATCCGAGTCTAATGCAATTCTTGAAAATGCTCGTCGATGATGAGAGCTTAGACGACGAACATGAGAAACTTGCGCGCAAGGCCATCGACAATGGTTTGGCCGGGCTTGCAACATCAGAACGAGAAATTTTGGACACGGAAATCGTCGCGCCCTACGTGAGCTGCTGTGAGGCTTGCAGTAGCATGCCGTCCTGGCAACACATGTTGCATGTGTACGACACTGGCCTTTGTAATACCTGCTTTGACAAACTTGCCGGCATCAATATTCCTGACGTCCGCCCAAACTGGATGCCCTTGATCGCTAATCCGGTGGACGAAGATGAGCTCGCGATCCCCGCTTAACCCGGGCTAGTCCTTTCGCGGCGATTGCAGACCAATTGATGCCGCCCGTCTGGAATCCCGTCAAGTTCAGTCCGCTTGACAAAGGATGGCGAATACTCGTCGCTGGCATGAGCGCTTGAAGATCGGCGGCGGTAGTTTGGAAAATTGTCCGGACCTGCGTTGCCCCACCGTATAAGCTGCAGGTACGGCCACTACCATCCTGACGCGTTTACTGCCATTCTGGGAGCGTTCTTTTCCAGACCGAACCAAATGTCGGCAATCCGCTACGCCTTCCCAGACAAGCCCCGATTCGGCGAAACCATGGAAATTTCGCCGGGCATCCACTGGTTGCGCATGCCGCTGCCCTTTGTGCTGGGACATATCAATTTATGGCTACTGGAAGATCTGGATGGCTGGTGCGTTGTCGATACCGGTATCGACAACGAAGACTCGAAAGCTGTTTGGACGTCAATACTGGCCGACAAACTCAAAGATCAACGGCTGCAGCGCATCCTCGTGACGCATATGCACCCTGACCATGTGGGGTTAGCCGGCTGGCTCTGCGAACACTGGCAAACGATTTTGTACATGACCCGGCAAGACTATTTGTCGGCAAGAACGCTGGTTGCTGACCGACCGCCGCCACCGCCAGACGCCATCCGCTTTTACCATCGTGCCGGGCTATCGGCAGAACAGCTCGCCCAGTATGCGACGCGCTTCGGGCAATTCGGCGCCATGGTATCCCCACTACCCCAGAGCTACCGACGACTACGAGCGGAGCAGAAATTGCGTATCGGTGCACTGGAATGGGAAGTCATCATCGGCGAAGGCCATGCGCCTGAACATGCCTGTCTATATTGCGCTGAGCGTCATCTGCTGATCGCCGGTGATCAGGTGCTGCCAACCATCACGCCCAACGTCAGTGTATGGCCCACCGAGCCCGCGGCCAATCCCTTGGACGATTGGCTGCGATCCTGCCGTGCATTCCGGCAGCGCTTCGACGACGATTTGTTGGTATTACCCGCGCACGGACGACCGTTTTACGGTATTGATACACGCCTGACGGAAATCCTCGACGAGCATCATGCGGGGCTAGACCAGATATTAGAACTCAGCGCGAAACCCCATCGTGCAGTCGACTACTTTTCGGCATTGTTCAGAGGCGCCATTAAAGACGGCAATCGAATCATGGCCGTCGGCGAAACTATTGCCCACATAAACTATCTGTTGGCCCAGCGACAGCTAGACCAGCAGGACGATGAGCATGGAGTCGCCTGGTACCAACGTTCCCAGGCTTAACCCTCGCCGCTAACTCGAGCGGCCATGTATTGCATGAAACCATCAACAGCATCACCGTACTCATCAACGGTTTCACGGCAAATAGCATTAGCCTGAACGGCCTGCCACCAAGTTGCCAGTCGCCCGGAACCCGCCGTTGGATCGGTGATGTTTGGAAAGTTCGCGAACACGACTTTCTTAATCAACATCATGTAAGGCGCGGCCGAACAGTCGCCGAGTGTCGGTTCACTACCGACACAAAATGGACCTGCGCCCATGAAATGCTCCAAATAGCCGAATCCTTTGGCCAGCTCCGCCGCGGCGGTATCAACCACGGCCTGGTCGCGAGTCGCTGGATTGACTTGCCTAAAAAAAGTACTGGTATGGGGTGCCAGATACAAATCGACGTTGCGGGAAATCAGTCGCGATATAGCCCGATCATAGGGATCGGCAGGCAAGCCCGGCGAACCGCCCGCCGCATCCTCTAAGTACTCGCAAATCACCTCGGATTCAGCAAGGTACTTGCCATCAACCTCGAAGGCTGGAATCTTGCCGATGGGATTGATTGCCAGGAAATCCGCGGACCGGGGCGACCCACCGGGGACCTCCGCCAGGGGTAAGTCGATACCTTTTAGTCGCGCCAACATGACCACGCGCGTGACATAGGGAGATGCTAAAGCGCCATAGAGCTGCATGGTTTTTATCCTCTTTTTGTTGTTTGTTCCGGGCAAGCCGCCATCTGTACCGCATGTTCGTTCACCCTGCATTCCCCGTCAACGGCTATAATGACCCCATTCGATATATTGAACGACCGTCTTTGAGATCCGCGGGGCGCGCTTGAAAGCGGCCGGGAGAAAAAACTACTCAAGCATCGTATTAAACTCGATGCAGCAGCATTGCCGTACCGGTCGCATGAGGACCAGGAACCATGGCCCGGTGGCTCTTAAGAAACGCACCAAAAGACAAGTTTTAGTGTAATACGAATGAACCGCGATACGGCTAAGGACGAATCATGACAAACAGCATCGATTCCATTCACAAACCCGTTGCTGCGTGCATGCTCTATTTAGTTATTTCACTACTACTGGCCCATGCATCGCAGGCTGAGCCTCAGCGACTTAGCGAGTTGCCACAACTCATCGACCAGTATGGCGAAACGCTAAAAATAGATCAGGCGGACTCTGAAGTCGCCATCGCCATCGTTGTATCGGCAAAACGCTTGCGGCGGCTAAAAAAATGGGAGATGGCACTGCGGGAAAGATTTCCTGAACTAATGGTTCTACGTGTCGCTGACGTACCCCAAACCACAGCAGTTCAGCATGCCGACGTGGCCAAGGTCCTAGAAAAACGGCTACCCCCTAACTTTCCCGTGGGCATAGATCTCAATGGCGAATGGTCAGCGCGACTGGATGTGGATTCCAGTGTGCCCAATATTGTTGTTTTCAATGCCGATGGTGAATTGCATTCAATTCACCCGGGTATGTTCAACAAAAAAGCGTTTGCCGCCGCGGCCGCTGATATCGATTTACTGATCAAAGCCGCGCGGCGAATAGCAGCGGCGGAGACATCAAGCTAAAGACCTAGCGTTCGCGGACCGCGTCGCTAGCCAGTCAAGCCCTCACCGGGTAGCGGCTTGGGATCATCGATGCGTCGGCGTTCAGGGAGCTGCAAACCATAAGCTCGGCGACCAGCGAACCAGTACGCCAGGCCCCAGGCCAAGATCGCAATACCCAATAACATGGCCAAGGGCTGGGCGATTTCCAACAGCGACTCTCCACGCCAAAAAACGCCGCTGTACGCCTCTAGGGCCCAGGTGTTGGGCGTTAACCAACCCAGCTGGCGCAAACCCTCGGGCATAAAAATGCGCGGGACCATGCTGCCGCCGATGGCCGACATCACCAATATCACCGTATTCGCGATGGTTTGCGCTTGCCGGCGCGTGCGGCAGGCCGCCGCCAGCAACATGGCCAGCGCCGCAGCCGCTAGACAAGCCACCAGCGTGACTACCAACCAGGCACCAAAATGACGGGGCAAATCTAGGCCGTACAGCAGCCAGGCCATGACAAAAATAATGCCCACTTGAACAATGCCTTGCCCTACCAGAAACAGGAACTTGCCATTGATCAAGACACCGATGCCACCCGGTCCCGCCAGCACCCGATCCAGTACGCCCGTTTCGCGTTCTTCAAGCAAGGACACCGCACCGTGCACCGAAGAGAACAACAAGAACATGAAAGCAACGGCGCCGGCCGAGTAAGCGACCAAATTCAAAGTATCACCGGTGCCGGCCACTTCGTCGTAGTCCAACAAATCTTCGAAAGACCAGCCGACTTGGCGACCCTTGGCTGCATCGCTGCGCATTTCCTGCAGCCCTTGAGCAACTTCATCGCGTTGCTCAGTCGACAGAGTCAAGAACTGGTTTTCCAGTTCCTCAACAACGTTGCCCATGGCGACATCGGGCAGCGCACCGAAATAGGCTTGACGAATTCGTCCAGTCAACATCGGAACCGCCACACCACGCGCCGGATCGCTGACGATGACAATGGGCGCAGGACCAAAACCCCCAGCACTGTCTAGCGGCTCAGCATCTGCGCGTAGCAGCAAACCGACATCAGCCGCACCGCTACGTACCAGCGCGCGCAGACTTTCCCGGTCAAGATTGGCCCCACCCGGTGCGTTGTGGACGGGCTTTAGACCGTTGATGCTCCACAGCGCCGTTAACAGTCGAGCAGAAGTCTCGTCACGTACTTCATCCACCACGGCCACGTTCAAGTTAAGCGCACCACCCGAGGTCGCGGTAAAAATTTCGGCCATGATCACGAAAAAAGCGGCGGGCAGAATAAAGCTCATCAACAGCGCGCCCCGATCGCGCAACAAGCCGAGCCACATGGCCCGCAGTATTGCGATACTCACGCGGACAGCTCCTCACCGGTCAAACGCAGTAACACGCCCTCTAAAGACGGCTCCCGAACGCGAACCTCCGCAGTCTCCAATCCCGCGTCGTGTAATTGATCGGTTAACTCACCCACGTGGGCGAGGTCTCCGTCCACGGGTCCGGTCCATGTGGTGGAACTCTTGTCCGGCCGTAGATCAAGATCTCTCAACAAGAGTCGGCCATCAGCATCCGGTCGTCCGCGCAAGACAATTTTCAACTCTTGCGTATCTTTGAACTCATCGTGGATCAGCTCATCGGGCCGGCCTTCCATGCGTACTTCACCGCTGACCATGACGACCACACGATCCGCCAAATCCTCAGCCTGGCTGAGATCGTGCGTGGTCAGCAGCATCGATAGCCCCCGTGAACGCAGGCCCCGCAACATTTCGTGGATACGTTCACGCGCATCCATATCCACACCAACTGTGGGCTCATCCAACAAAACGACATCAGGATGATGCAAAAGGCTGGCCACAATATTTAAGCGTCGCAACATACCCCCGGAAAGGTTTTCGGTCCGATGACTCGCACGGTCCTCAAGATCCGCCCAGGCGAGCGCCTCGTTAACGCGTCCAGCCAACATCTTTCGCGGCACACCCATGATGCGGCCAAAAACTTCAAGGTTCTCGCGAACCGTCAGATAGGGATACACTGCCAAATGTTGCGGCACAAAACCGAGCTTTTGGCGAACGGACGGCAGCTCTCGGGGGTTGCAACCGCAGAGCTCCACGCGACCCGCATCCAGCGCGATACGCCCACAGGCGGCCGCCAACAAGGTACTCTTGCCGGCACCGTTTGGTCCTAGCAAGACCAGGATTTCACCCGCGCCGAGTTCCAAATCGACATTGTTGAGCGCGCGCCAGGTACCCAGCAACTTATTCGCACCGCGAATACTCAATGCAGGCACCAATGAAGCGCCAGTCGCTGGCGTGGATATTCCGCTGCTCACAAGTTGCTGGCCAGTTACTGGCAAAGGAGATCTTATTCGCGTGACTTTAGCATGGGCGCTCATGATCGGTCGCCAACATAAATTTCGAAGAAAATCCCCGTACCGGAAAGACGAGCCACTTTAGGCTCTCGCTAGCCAGCTGCCCGTCGCCGCAGGTGCTGCCTGGAAACGCTTTTGCCAAGCAATGAAAGCCTCGGCGGGGAGTGGCCGACTAATGAGGTAGCCCTGCGCTTGTTCGGCACCTTGCTGAATCAACCAAGACAAAACTTTCTCTTCTTCGACGCCCTCAGCCACCACACTAAGCTCGAGCTCGTGGGCCAGCTCGATGCAGGCACGCACGATGGCCGTGTCATCACGGCTGTCGAGCAAGCGCATGACAAAAGAACGATCAATTTTCAGTTCATCCACCGGCAACTCACGGATCTGCGCCAGTGACGAATAGCCGGTACCAAAATCATCGATGGAAATTTTTACGCCCATATGACGCAATTTCTCCAGTACCGCAACGGCCTGGTCGAGATCTCGCACAACGGCTTCCTCGGTCACTTCCGCTACGAAGTTACGGGGCTCAAGTCCGTGCGTGTTAAACAGCTCTTGAATATAGTTCGGCAAATCTTGATCAAGCAGATCATTGGCCGAAACGTTCACCGATACCGCCAGATCGTAGCCTTGGTTCTGCCAACACTGACAGTCGCTAATTGCTTTACGCAGAACCCAACGTGTTAGCGACGATATATTCCCGGACTGTTCAGCCAGCGGAATAAACTCGGCCGGCGCAAGGGCGCCCAAGCTTGGATGCTCCCAGCGCACGAGCGCTTCCGCGCCAATAATCTTGCCACTTTCTAAGGATAGCTTGGGCTGATAACACAGCATCAGTTGTTCATCGCGTATCGCGCTGCGAAGATCCGTCAGAATGGTTGTTTTACGAACCCTGCGTTCTTCGTCCCCGGGCTGATAAGGCCGCACAGATTCGCCGCCAAGATCGCCGCTCCCACAAGCGATGGTTGCCCGCAGCAAAAGCTGATCTTGCGCATGGCCATCGGCCGGGTACATCGCAATGCCGACGACGGGACGCACCGATATCTTGACATCGTGCAAGCTAATGCCCGTCTTCAACGCGTGGCAAATTCTATTCGCGAAGGCACGGCTTTGCGCGACATCATTGCTCGGGGCAATTAGCAGAAAAGAGTCGCCTTCGATACGGCCAAGAAAGTCCCTCGGGCCCAGTTGCGCCGCGATCATTGTCGCCGCTTGAAAAACGTAGGCATCTGCAATGTCATGCCCAAGCGATTCACTGGTCTCCGTCAGAGTATTCAATTTGATAACCATGACACTCATGGGCTTACGGTGACCGATATCGTGGCTGATATGATCATTCAAGCGTGCCAAGATAAAGTCGCGGTTTGGCAAATCCGTCAAGCTATCATGGGTTGCTTGATAGGTAATGCGCTTTTCACGACGGGCAATATCGGCCTGCATGGAATTAAAGGTGTCGGCCAATTGCGCAAGCTCATCAGCGCCCTGCAGCTCCACCGGTTGACTATAGTCACCCACGCGCAGACGATCTGCCGCCGCAACCAATGCTTGCACAGGACGCGTCAACGCGCGTGACAGGAACAAGGCACCACACAGGGCGAGCAACAAGGGCACGGCGCCCAAGGCCAAGGCAGCGGTGCGCAGTATCGCGTACGGCGCCATCGCCTCCGCCACGGATTGACTGAACACGACCATGAGATCATCACTGCCGGGAATCAGTGGGCTTGCAATAACGAGATGTTCTTCGCGATCGAATTCAATACGAGTGACTTCCGCCCGCGCTGCGGTAGCCGGAATCGCGCCCATATGTGAATGCAGAGCTTCATCCGGTCGCGCAATAATCGGGAGCAGCCCGGCGGCTGATTTCGCCACGCCCAGTACGTTCAGACCCGTCAGTGCCTCCAGCTCACCGACGTATCGCTCATCCACCGCGAAACCCATGGCAATCCATGCCACCGGCAGCGGCGCATTCACCGGCGTTGTAAAAAACTCGTACACGGTGTCTTCTAGCACTAGCGGCACGCGACCGACGCCATTTTTCTTTACAGACTCAACCAGTCGTAATTCGTTCGAAGAATCGATGCCAGTACCCTCGCTAAGGGCCATAATGTTCCCTTGACTATCGAGCAACAGAGCGATTTCAGTACCAGCACGCGCCGCATGATTGCTTAGAGCCGAGCTTAAGGTTTCGGTTTCGCCAGTGGCCAAAGCGCGCTTGAAACCAAAATCAGCCGCCAGTGCCTTGACCGTGCTGCCAATTTGCCGCGCACGCATGTCAGAAGTGCGTTGATGGATACGCTGTGCTGACTGCAGCGCCAGTTCCGCCCGGGCCGTCACATCGCGATTGGCGGTAACCAGCACCATCATGACCGTGCCCACTTGGCTGAGTAAAACCAGGGTAGCCGCAACCGCAAAAATCTTGGAACGAAGACTGGGCAATGCTCTGCACCGGCACATCTAAAAACAGACGTCCGATGCTACGGCCCGAGGACGCAAGATTACGTGAAATCCATCACGTCCGGACAATTGCTCTTCTAATAATGTGTGGCCAAGCATATTGAGAGCGAGCGATGGACATGCGTTTGCGCGTTATTGTCCTAGTGGCATCAGTAATTGCCCTGGGACCCTTAGCCTATGGTGCGCAAGAACTGAATCTGGAACTGCGGGCAGCCGATGGCAGGCCCGTGCCCGATCTCGTCGTTATCCTGGAGGGGTCGACCGAGATACGGGCTGACAACCCAAGCTCAGCAATCATTGAGCAGCGGAACAAACGTTTCGTTCCGCAAATTTCCGTCATACAAACGGGCACCATAGTTGAGTTTCCGAACCAGGATTCGGTGGGCCACCACGTTTATTCTTTTGCGCGCCCCAACGTGTTCGAATTGCCGTTGTATACCAGCAAACTCCGGCCCAATGTTCGTTTCGATGAAGCTGGCGTGGTGACTTTGGGCTGCAACATTCATGACTCCATGTTGGGCTATGTGGTGGTTGCCGACACGCCCCACTTTGGCATCACTAACAGCCGTGGCGAGCTAAGGCTTCGTGACCTGCCGGCAGACACCTATCAGGTAAAGATCTGGAGCCCGAAGATTGACCCGCTGCAATGGAAACATGTCAAAGAGTTGGTCCTTGGCGAGTCGGATGAAACACACTTGCCAATCACGCTAGCTGAAAAAAGTATACCCAGCTTGGCTATTCCGGAAGACTCGCTGGACTGGGAACATTACTAATGCCAGCCTGGTTGATCTTCGTCGGCACTCTGCTGTTAGTGACATCGACCGCTAACGCGAATTCCAAACGGCATCAGTTAACAGGCGGTATCGATCTAGCGCTCATCGGCGCGGACAGCACTGAAACATCCTGGTTATACGGCGGCAGCGGCAAACTCCGTTTCGACGAGCAACACGATAGGATAAAATTCAGCCGCGCGTTTCTAGAGTATCGCGGCCAGCTCACGCGCAGCTTGTTCGCGCATGCCACCCTCAATGCCCATGATCACATTGAAGAGAAAATTGATATCACCGAAGCCCTCCTCGAGTGGCGACCCATACCGAAATCCGCGTGGCGCCTGCGTAGCCGCCTTGGTTTCTTTTACCCGCGGCTATCACTGGAAAACTCAGCCGCCGGCTGGAGTAATCGCTACGCACTGTCGTCATCGGTCATTAACACCTGGATCGGTGAAGAGCTGCGTACGTTGGGATTCGAGGCCCGCTTGACCCGGGACCTGCCACGCTGGCCTGAGCACCAGTTTTCCATAGAGGGCGCACTCTATTATGGTAATGACCCCACCGGCGCCCTACTGGCATGGCGCGGATGGTCCGCCCACGACCGCCAAACCGGTATCAGCGGGCGCATCCCATTGCCACAGGTGTCAGCCATCGAAGCCTGGGCACCATCGGGTAACCCGCCGCCGAACTTCAAACCCTTCAAAGAAGTGGATCACAAGCCCGGCTACTACGCCGGTGCCGAATGGCGGTGGCGCCAGCGCTTTATGCTTCGCTATCAGCACTATGACAATCACGCCGACCCGGAAGCAATTTCAGGCAATGACGCAGCCTGGGAAACCGATTTCCATCACCTGGGCGCACAAGTATCACTGCCGCTGAAATTTGGTCTCTTGGGACAGTGGATAAAGGGCAGCACCGTCACCGGACCTGACCTTGGGCCTTGGCGCGTACAGGACCTAGATTTTCAATCTCATTTCATATTGTTGACGCGAAAATTTGCTCAGCATCGCGTGAGCAGCCGTTACGAATGGTTCGATCTGCAACCCTTCAATGACCCAATTGGCATTACCAATCAAGACAAGGGCAATGCACTGGCCATAGCCTGGCTCTATGCGCCGATGAAACAACTGCAAATTGGTGCGGAATACCTGCAGATCGCCAGCGATCGCTGCCGCGACAACCTGTGTTTTTGGGTTTTCCAAGGACAGTCACGAAGTACCCGGGAAACGCAGATTCAACTTAGTCTGCGGTGGTTTTTCTTGGGTAAAGCACCTGGCTTTTAGAAAAAATAGGGACAGCGGCCCTAACCGCTACACCTCGGACCGCTGATTGAAAGCCCAAGTATTCCGTCAGGCTTGCAAGCTTTCGCCTGACCGCCTTAGTTCCGTTTGTTCTGAGTGGCGGCGCTCCGCCGGTAAATGCTCGGAAATTTTGGTCACCGCCGCTCGTCGCCCTCCCCACCAGTTGGATCGCTGCGCGCTCCAACTAGTGGACCCGGGTCGAACCGAAGGCTTCTCACCAAGGCCTCCCTCTCCGCCATACACAAACGGCCCGAGCGAACAGTTAGCTTGGCGGTTGCTTAGCGCGCGGGATTGATGACCTGCTCCGCAGGTCACCCTGCGGGCTTCGCGGCTGCGCCGCTCGTCGCCCTCCCCACTAGTTGGATCGCTGCGCGCTCCAGCTGGTGGACCCGGGTCGAACCGAAGGCTTCTCATCAAAGCCTCCCTCTCCGCCACATAGTCAAACGGCCCGTGCGAACAGTTAGCTTGGCGGTTGCTTAGCGCGCGGGATTGATGACCTGCTCCGCAGGTCACCCTGCGGGCTTCGCGGCTGCGCCGCTCGTCGCCCTCCCCACCAGTTGGATCGCTGCGCGCTCCAGCTAGTGGACCCGGGTCGAACCGAAGGGTTCTCATCAAAGCCTCCCTCTCCGCCACATAGTCAAACGGCCCCTACTGGGGCCGTTTGACTATGTGGCGGAGAGGGAGGGATTCGAACCCTCGAAGGGCTTTTAACCCTTACTCCCTTAGCAGGGGAGCGCTTTCGACCACTCAGCCACCTCTCCATCTGTGATCAATCCCGTTTGAGACTGGGATTGTTATCGCGAGACGGCAGAGCTTGCCGTCGGGCGGCGCTTACCTTAACTGATTCGCTGGGCGGACCAAAGCCCAAGGACCAGAATTTACCGTTTATTCGTTCACGGCTTCGGGCAGATCGTGGTCGCCGGCACCGTTCTGCTTCTCGCGGCAGATGCGCTCGTAGATTTCTTCTCGATGAACGGCGATTTCTTTCGGGGCTTTTACGCCCAAGCGAACTTGATTGCCTTTGACGCCCAGTACGGTGACGTCTACTTCATTGCCGATGATGACGGTTTCACCAACTCGCCTCGTCAGAATGAGCATGCCCTTCCCCCTAGTTTTTTTCTTTTTTTACTGCGCGCCGAATATGGGCGCCTCCCAAGCTGGCCGTTTCTAGTCGCCCCACACAAGCGTCACTGCTAAAGCGGCGGGACAAAAGACGGTGGAAGGTAATCAGTCTGGGCCTTTCTGGGGCGTGGGCTGCAGCTCTTCCTAAGCCGCTTGGGTGTTTGGGATCATACCGCAGCGCGGCGCAGCATTGCTAGCAAGAACGCGATGAATTTAGAAAAAGAAACTTTTAAAACAGCCGCTTATGAGCCCTTGTCCGCAGATTGGTTGAGTCTTTCGCTGATCCAGTCCGGCACCGAAGCCAGGGCGGCATCCAAAGCGGCGGGATTGTTGCCGCCGGCTTGGGCGAAATCGGGCCGGCCACCGCCCTTGCCGCCGACCTGCGCCGCCACGGCGTTCACTAAGTCGCCAGCCCGCACGCGTTTGGTTAAATCTTTGCTGACGCCCGCGGCCAAACGCACCTTGCCGTCTTGGGTTGCGCAAGCCAAGACGACGGCCGCCGGGCCGAGCTTAGCCTTGAGCCCATCCAAGGTTGCCCGCAAAGTCTTCGCATCCAGGTCGTCGGCTACCCGTCGCGCCAGGACATTGATGCCGCCCAGTTGCAAAGCTTCGCTAGATAGATCACCCGCGCCGGCCATTTTTGACTTGAGCTGCTGCAATTCTTTTTCTAGCTGGCGGTTACGTTCCAGACCCTGTTGAATACGACTTTCTAAATCGGTTCGACCTCCTTTGACCAAAGCCGTCAACCGACTCAGCAATTCATCGGCGGCTTCGACGACCTCAAGAGCACGGTCGCCCGTGGCGGCTTCAATGCGCCGCACACCCGACGCGATACCGGATTCTGAAATGATCTTGAAAAGACCGATGTCCCCCGCGCGCTGAACATGCGTACCCCCGCAAAGCTCCACGGAAGAGTCACCCAGGCGCAGGACCCGCACCTGGTCCCCGTACTTTTCTCCAAACAGCGCCATGGCCCCGGCGGCGAGGGCATCGTCGTAGGACATCAGCAGGGTTTCCGCAGCGGCGTTGCGCCGAATTTCGGCATTAACGCGCCGCTCCACGGCCCTTAGTTCCGCACTGGTCATGGGCTCGTAGTGGGAAAAATCGAAGCGCAAACGATCCGGCGCAACCAAGGAACCCTTTTGCGTCACGTGACTGCCCAATTCGACCCGCAAGGCAGAGTGCAGCAGATGTGTTGCGGAGTGATTGAGGGCCGTCGCCGCACGGCTGTCGGCGTCGACTTTGGCCGTCACGTCGACATCCTGACGAAAGCGACCGCTAGAACATTGACCCAGATGGACATGCGCTGAACCATTCTTAATGGTGTCGCTCACCTTAAAAGTGCTGCCATCCGCGGCGTGTATCTCGCCCACATCGCCCACTTGCCCGCCACTTTCCGCATAAAACGGCGTTTGATCCAAGACCAAGGCGCCGGCCTCTCCCGCGGACAGCGAGTCAGCCAGCTGCTGGTCTTTAATCACCGCCGTCACGCGCGCCTCACGCGCGAGTGCTTCATAGCCGGTAAAGCGCGTGCCGGCGGAAAGTTGCAGGCCGGAATCCTCGGCCATGGAAAACTTTTGCGCCGCCCGCGCACGCTCACGCTGGCCTCGCATGGCCGCCTCGAAACCAGACCGGTCAAGCTGCAAATTGCGCGCCCGCGCCACATCAGCCGTTAAATCGATGGGGAATCCGTAAGTATCGTAAAGCTTAAAAACAAGATCACCCGGCAAGGTATCTCCAGAAAGCTCATCAAAGGATTGTTCAAGAATACGCATGCCCTGGGCCAAGGTCTCAGCAAAGCGATCTTCTTCAGTGCGCAACACTTTTTTCACATGGCCTTGCGCCTGCGCAAGCTCCGGATAAGCATCGCCCATTTCTCGCACCAAAGGACTGACCAAGGCATGAAAAAACGGCTCTTGCACGCCGAGTTCGTAGCCGTGCCGCAGGGCCCGACGAATTATTCGCCGCAATACATAACCGCGACCTTCGTTGCCCGGCAATACCCCGTCGGTAACTAAGAACGCACAAGCGCGGATGTGATCGGCGATCACGCGCAGGGACGGGGCATCACGATCCGTGGCTGTTACTTGCGTCGCGACATCATCGATAAGGCGCCGGAACAAGTCGATGTCATAGTTGCTGTGTACCGATTGCATAACCGCGGCGATGCGCTCCAAGCCCATACCGGTGTCCACCGACGGCTTGGGCAGATCAGTCAGCTGACCATCGGCCGACCGGTCGAATTGCATGAACACCAAATTCCAGATTTCTACGTAGCGATCGCCGTCTTCATCGGGCGAGCCCGGCGGTCCACCGGGAATACCTTCACCGTGATCGTAAAAAATCTCGGTACAAGGGCCACAGGGCCCAGTGTCACCCATGGACCAAAAATTGTCCTTCTCTCCCAAGCGGCCAAAGCGCTGCGGATCAACGCCAATCTCGTGCAACCAAATGTCCGCGGCTTCGTCATCGTCTTGGTACACCGTGACCCAAAGGCGCTCGGGAGAAATGGCCAATTCCTCGGTGATGAATTGCCAAGCGAAACGAATGGCATCTTGCTTGAAGTAATCACCGAAACTAAAATTACCCAGCATTTCGAAGAAGGTGTGATGACGGGCGGTGTAGCCTACGTTCTCCAAGTCGTTATGCTTGCCGCCAGCGCGCACACAACGCTGGGAACTCGCCGCGCGCGAGTAGTCGCGTGAGTCCTTACCGAGAAAAACGTCCTTAAACTGCACCATGCCGGCATTGGTAAACAACAAGGTCGGATCATTAGCCGGCACCAGGGGCGAACTGGGCACGAGCCGATGCCCTTGGCTCGCGAAGTAGTCCAGGAATAGTTGTCGCAGTTCAGATGTGGTCATGACGGGGCAATGCTACTCAGTCCAGCGCTTCAATGTCGCCCAGGGCATGACGAATCTGCTCGCTGGTAAAGCCCCGATACTGCAAAAAACGCGCCTGGCGGGCGCGCTCTTTGAAATCTTCAGGACCTTCGGTGCCAAACTTCTTTTTTCGGGCAGCCCGGGCGGTCTCCTGCCAAGGATGCCCTGTTAGCGCATCTTCGGCCAGGGAAGAACTCACACCCCGTAACTCCAGCTCGCGACGAATACGCACCGGACCCTGACCGCGACCGGCCCGATAAGTCACGAAGGACGAGGCAAATCGCGCATCGGATAGCAGCCCCTCGCCCTCCAAGGCTGCTAAGGTCACATCGATATCTTCGGCAGCAACCTCGCGTTGCTGGAGCTTGCGCCGCAATTCGTCCCGCGAATGCTCCCGAATCGCGAGTAGATCCATGGCCATTCGGCGCGGCGAACGCGGCTGCTTTTTCCCCGCCATCAGGATGGACTGGCCGACGGCGGCCTAGACTTAGGCGACTTCGGCGTCGGAATCAGCCTCAGCGTCGGCACCCTCCTCAGTGGATACACTGTCTGGTAGCAAGCGGGCACGAACCTTGCCTTCAATCTCCGTGGCGATCTGCGGGTTATCCAACAGGAAGGTCCGGCTATTTTCTTTGCCCTGCCCGATGCGATCACCTTCGTAGCTATACCAAGCACCAGACTTGTCCACGATACTTTCGCGCACACCCATATCGATGATTTCGCCTTCGCGGGAAATGCCCTGCCCATAAAGAATCTCAAACTCCGCCATCTTAAAAGGCGGCGCCACCTTGTTCTTCACGACCTTGACACGGGTTTGGTTACCGATGATCTCGTCACCCTTCTTAATGGCACCGATGCGCCGAATATCCAGCCGCACCGAAGAATAGAACTTCAGGGCATTACCACCAGTGGTGGTTTCAGGACTGCCGAACATCACACCAATCTTCATGCGAATTTGGTTAATAAAGATAACGATCGTATTGGACCGTTTGATATTGCCCGTCAGTTTACGCAGAGCCTGGGACATCAGCCGCGCTTGCAAACCCACATGCGTGTCGCCCATTTCACCCTCGATTTCCGCCTTGGGCGTCAGTGCCGCCACGGAATCGACGACGATCACGTCCACCGCGCCCGAGCGCACCAACAGATCGGTAATTTCCAAGGCTTGTTCGCCGGTGTCGGGTTGCGACACCAGCAAGTCTTCAACATTGACGCCGAGCTTTTCGGCGTACACCGGATCCAAGGCATGCTCGGCATCCACAAAGGCCGCCGTACCCGCCGCTTTCTGACATTCCGCCACCACTTGCAGCGTCAGCGTCGTCTTACCCGACGACTCGGGGCCATAAATCTCCACCACGCGGCCTTTGGGTAAGCCGCCGATGCCCAAGGCCACATCCAACCCTAAGGAGCCGGTGGAAATGACTTCCACATCCCGCGCCGCGCCGGCATCACCCATGCGCATGACAGAACCCTTGCCAAACTGCTTTTCAATTTGTCCCAGCGCCGCGGCTAGGGCTTTTTTGCGATTGTCATCCATGGTTAATGCTCACCGTGTGTTGAAGGTGGGAGGAAAGGCCTGAGCTTCGATTATTTCACAGATATCCGTCGCACACAGCCCGACAAAAACTTGAGCTTAACGTGGTTATGGCTCGTGGGATGAGCCCTAGGAAAATCGCTGCAGCACCACATACTCGCGCGTACCCAGCCGCGACTCCACCAAAACGAAATCCCGCACGGGCCAGCTTACGGGCGGGAGTTGAGTCACCGGTGGTGCTCGCTGCACACCGCGACACAAGGTCACATGCGGACGAAACTTATGGCCAGGATTTGTACCGCCGATCATCCGCAAAGCAGCTTCTAGTTTCGCCCTTAAAGCTATGATTTTTTTGGGTGCTTGACTGGGGATCGCGCAATAAACTTTTGGCTTTGGCCAGTAGCTCAATTGATCGAAAACCAAATCTTCACAGACACCGGAGAGGCTGCGAGCGGCGCTAATAGTGTCATCCAGCTGCGTCGCCGGCACGGCCCCGAGAAACGCCAAGGTAATGTGCAACTGCTTTGCGGGCTGTAGTCGACCACCGGCCGAGCGCACAGCTGCTCGGGTCGCCAGCCGCATCGCGCTCCTGGTCTTGTCGTCAGGCCACAAGGCAAAAAATAGACGGTGCTGCCCCATTGGGCTACTGGCTAAGCAAGCGCTGGGACAAGCCCACTAAAGCCCGCTGCACCGCTTGGCGGCGAACCGCTTCGCGATCCCCAGCAAAGCACGCCGATTGCGCGCTGGCCGTTGCTGCCCGGGCCCAAGCAAACCAAACCGTACCCACGGGCTTTTCGTCACTGCCCCCATCCGGTCCGGCGATACCTGTGATGGCGACGGCCAAATCCGCCTCGGCGGCCTGCAATGCGCCGGTGGCCATGGCCAGGGCCACCGCCTGACTCACAGCCCCCGAATCAGCCAGCAAACTAGGCGAAACACCCAATTCATTCTGTTTCGCCGCGTTGCTATACGTCACATAGCCGCGATCAAACCATACCGAGCTCCCCGGCAGATCCGTCAGTACCTTAGCCAGCCAACCACCGGTGCAAGATTCCGCGGTCACCAACCGGCAGCCTCGCTGCAATGCCAGTTCGGCCAGTTCCGCGGCCAGGGTCTTGAGCTGCTCATCACTGGGCACCATGACGAATCTCCCCTAATACTTCTTGGTAGACCGCTAGATTGCCGGCCAGCATCGCCTCAAGGGAAAAATTCTCGGCGACATGCGCGCGGGCGCCGGCGGAAAGCCTCGTACGAAACGCCGCCTGCCGCAGCACCTGCTGGGACGCATCAATCAAAGCCTGCAAATCGTCTATGGGCACCAGCAATCCAGACTCTCCATGGGCCACGGCTTCACTCACACCGGCAATGCGAAACGCGACCACCGGCACACCCGCCGCCTGCGCTTCTAACAGCGCGACCCCGAGACCTTCGCGTCGCGCTGGATGTAACAATAGATCTAGATACCCAATAAATTTAATTAAATCAGGTTTATAGCCAGGAAAGCTAATGATTTCATTTAATTCGTTCTCGGCCACTTGTGCACGCAGTTGCGCTTCCAGCTCGCCACGACCAAACAAGATCAGCCGAAACTTCGGCACCACGCGCCGCAGTTTCTGCACTAGGGGAACGAGATGCGCCAGACCCTTGCGAGGAATTAATTGCGCCACCACGCCAACCACCAAGTCATCCGCCGCCAGGGAAAACTCGTCTCTAAACCGCGCCTGGGTCCAAGTCGGTTGGCAAGACTCGACATCCACAGCGCTAACCACCCGGCGCAATTTGCCTGCAGGCACGCCCGCGGCGCGCAGCACCGCCTCAATACCGGCGGAAATCGCAACCACCCGGTGGCAAAGCGAATAGCGCAGGCGCCCAAGCCCCGGTAGATCCGGGTTATCGACCCGCCGCGACAGCACCACGGGATACCCCGCGGATCGCGCGGCGAGCAGACCCCAGGTATCGGCACCGCGACGACTGTGAATGTGGATCAAATCGGGTCGTACCGCTCGACTTATCTTTTTAAACGTCGGCCAAAGACGCACATCCAAATCGCCCGCGGCTCGCAATGGGCGCACATCGACACCGCGGGCGCGGCCCGCCTGTTCGACCTCGCTGTCCGCGAGACAAGCCAGGGTGCTGCGGCAACCCGCCGCCGGCAAGCCGGCGGCCAGTTCAATCGCCTGGCGGGCGCCGCCATAAAGATGCCTACCCGTTTCAAGGTGCAAAACATGCATAGGCTAGGCCGAACCTACTTCCAGCAAGCCGCGCGCCGATATCAGCTCTAGTGGACCCGCACAGCCGCGGTTAACTTGCGGTCGAAAAACCGGCCCAAGAAAAATCTCGCGAGAAACAGCGGCTCGGATTAACTTCAGCCGGCGCATTAAATCAGCGAAAAAGCGTACGAGTAACTTAAATAAGTTCATTAACTTACAAGAGCTTCCTAAATACCTGAGCAAAAGACTCAAACACGATCATACCCCCAAGGGTTTGGCCGGCCGACTGCTTAAGGCAATATGGCGCTCATGAGCGCCGTCGCACCGCAAACGAGTCCCACCGCGAGCAAAGCGCACACGCCCATGATGCAGCAGTATCTGCGCATCAAGGCCGACTTCCCCGACAGCTTGCTCTTCTATCGCATGGGCGATTTCTACGAGTTGTTCTATGACGATGCCCGCCGGGCGGCAAAACTCATTGACATTACTCTCACGGCGCGGGGTAAATCCGCGGGCGAAAGCATCCCCATGGCCGGGATTCCTTATCACGCGGCCGACACCTACCTGGCCAAACTCGTGCGGCAGGGTGAGTCCGTAGCCATTTGCGAGCAAATTGGCGATCCGGCCACCAGTAAGGGGCCGGTGGAACGGCAAGTTGTGCGCGTGGTCACGCCGGGTACTTTGACGGACGAGTCGCTGCTGGATGCCCGCCGCGACAATCTGGTGGTGGCCATTTGTCTGGATGATCCCAGACCGGGCCTTGCTTGGATCGACCTAAGCGCCGGGCGCTTTACCTTGAGCGAACTGGCCGAGACCGACGCCTTAAGCGCCGAACTGGCCCGGCTAGAGCCGGCCGAATTGCTCGTGGCCGAAGACCAAACCCAGTTAGTAACCGCCGATCACGCAGCCCTGCGGCAACTGCCACCGTGGCACTTTGACCTCGACACGGCCACCCGCAAACTATGCTCGCATTACCAGGTGCGTGACTTGAGTGGTTTCGGTTGCGCCCCGCTGTCCGGCGCCGTGCGGGCCGCGGGCTGCCTGCTTCAATACGTGAGCGACACGCAAAAAGGCGCACTGCCGCATCTCACGACTCCTAGCACCCAGCGTCGCTCGGACACCCTGATGCTAGACGCCGCGACCCGCCGAAATCTAGAAATCGATAGCAGCTTGAGTGGGCGCGACACAGATACCCTAGTCGGTATCTTCGACCGCTGCGCCACCACCATGGGCAGCCGGGCCCTGCGCCGCTGGCTGAACTTGCCACTGCGCGATCACAAACAGCTGCGCCGGCGGCACCAAGCCGTCGCGGCCCTGCAAGCTGCCGGCACCAAGACAAGGCGGGAATTGCTCAAACAGGTGGGTGACTTAGAACGCATTCTGACGCGCGTGGCTTTGCAAACGGCCCGCCCCCGCGATCTGGTACAACTGCGCACGGCCCTAGGGCGACTACCTGCACTGCGCGAGTCACTCCCTAAGGCTGGCACAGCCTTGATCGATGACTTGGCCGCAGACCTGCAAGACCAACCCGCGCTGCTGGACCGGCTGGAGCGCGCGCTGATCGACGAACCACCGCTACTCATTCGCGACGGCGGTGTCATCGCCGCGGGTTACGATGACGAATTGGACGAACTGCGCAGCATCAGCGGCGATGCCGACAACTATCTAATCGCCCTGGAAAAACGAGAACGAGAACGGACCGGGCTACCCTCACTAAAAGTAGGCTACAACCGGGTCCATGGTTACTTCATTGAGATCAGTAAGGCACAGTCGGCCAACGCCCCCGAAGACTACACCCGGCGGCAGACGCTCAAGGGTGCCGAGCGCTATATCACGCCTGAATTAAAAAACTTCGAGGGCAAAGTTTTAAGCAGCCGCGAGCGAGCGCTGGCTTGCGAAAAACGTCTGTACCAGGCGTTACTCGAAGCTCACCTGCCGCTCTTGTCGGAACTGCAAGCCCTGGCCAAAGCCCTGGCCCAGCTGGATGTGCTAAACAATTTCGCCAGCCGGGCCACGGCATTAAATTTGAACTGCCCCCAACTCACCGACACACCGATGCTGGAGATCAACGCGGGACGCCATCCCGTGGTTGAGCAACTCTCGCCGACTCCGTTTGTGCCCAATGATTTATCAATGAACGCTCAACGCCACCTATTGATCATCACGGGCCCCAACATGGGCGGCAAATCCACTTACATGCGCCAAGCGGCATTGATTGTGCTACTCGCCCACGTTGGGAGTTTTGTACCCGCCGATGCCGCCACCATCGGCCCCGTGGACCGCATTTTTACCCGCATTGGTGCCGCCGACGATTTGTCCGGCGGCCGCTCGACCTTCATGGTGGAAATGACCGAAACGGCCGACATCTTGAACAATGCCACCGAACAGAGCCTGGTGCTAATGGACGAAATTGGGCGCGGTACCAGCACCTTTGACGGCTTATCCCTAGCTTGGGCCACGGCAAGACATATCGGCGCAAAGCTGCGCGCCTTCACGCTGTTCGCCACACACTACTTTGAGCTGACCGCCCTTCCCGGTGAAATTTCCGGCTGCGCCAATCTGCATTTGGATGCCACCGAGCACGGCGATCGGCTGATCTTTCTGCACAGTGTAAAAGCGGGACCCGCCAACCAAAGCTACGGTCTGCAGGTCGCGCAATTGGCCGGCGTGCCGCAACGGGTCATCAGCCAGGCCCGGCAATACTTAAGGCAACTGGAAGAACAATCAGCCAAAATCCGCGCGCAAGCAACGCCACAGCAGGAATTGGATCTCGCAGCCACGCCCGAAAAAGCAATGCCCGCACACACTGAGCTTTTGGCTAGCCTTGATCTCGACAGCCTGAGTCCGCGCGAAGCGCTCGATAAACTTTACGAGTGGCAAAGCTTGTTCATGGAGCAAACTGAGTAGCCACCCATCAGCCGTGATCAAAACGGCCGTGACGAAGAAAATGCGCGGTCTGCTGCGCCACGCTGGGCGCCAACAACATCGCGGTATGACTGACGGGCAACTCGAGATGATCCGCCATACCCGGTAGTTGAGTTTCCTCCACAGTGACCATGCCATCGTGGGGGGGCTTGAGGTCTGGCAGCGCCATACCGAGTCCCACCCCAATGGTGCCGGCAATGGACCCCAGCTCTTGTTCGCCCGTCCACCGCTGTAAGGGCCGGGTAATCACAGAATCGCTTAAGGTACGGCCAAGCACATAGGCACTCCCCGGCCATTGTTCCACCGTGCGTCCGGCGCTACTGCCGCGTAAGGGACCGCCAAGACTGACGATGCGACCCAGCGGCGGCAGATTTTTCTCCAGCGCCGTGTGCAAGGCTAACACCGCCCCGAGGCTATGGCCGACCAGATGAATTTTAGCGGCTTGTTGCGCGCACAAGCAGCGCGACAGGTCTGCCATATTCGGCAACAGACCCTTACGTTGCGTCGGGTAAGAAAAAATTTCCGTGGGCCATTCCAGCTCAGCAGACAACCGGTGGGCCAAAGGCCGCATCACCAGCCCACGCATCCACAAACCATGGATTAGCACAATGACTGCGTCGGCTGAACTCATGGGACGTCGTTGATTACGGAAGAATCCGCGGGCGGCTGGCCGGGGTACCTAGACAAGGACTTGTGGTAAGGCGGCCGCGCCAAACACCAAAACTGCAATGCAGATGGCTGCCCTAGGCTGGTTTTAACCACAGGCTGAAAGATAAACAATCGGTCAATCACCGGTTCGATGCTGACGAATGGATAATTCGTCGCGAAAAATAAACGGATAAGCCGAGAGATACCAAGCCGATGCCGGCGACCAACAGCGTATCCATCCATGAGTATTCACCGAAAGCCACGGGGCCGGTCAGCCAAAATATCGCATCACCGATCATCACGGCGGCAATGTGGGTAAGAATACAAGCCTTCAGTGAACCACTGATATGCCGTAGCCAACCCCAAGCAAACAAAATGGCCAGCACACCGAAGAAACGCGGCCACAGTGACTCCCACGGATGAGAAAAGGTGTTAAAGACAATCACGATAGCAATGGCGGCCGCCACGCTCAGATAACGTGACAGCTGCGTTTGCATAATGCCCCGAAAACACATTTCCGAGGACGTGGACAGCGCGACGGAAATAACCACCCAATAGACGGCTGAGAACAGCGGGCTAACCCCGTCAGGCCCACTCGGCGCGGAATAAACGGTTGCGTGCCTAATCTTTTCCAAAACCCAAACCGAATGCGCCGCCACGTTGGAACTCACAGCGAAAGCCACGATCAGCGAAATCGGCGCATTGCAGGGGTTTCGCAGGCCGATATTCCAACGTCTATCACACCACAGCATCGAAGCAATGACAGCGGCCAACACCGGTATTGGAAACCACGGTAGCGCCGGCCAATGATCGGCATTGAATTGCGCGGTGAGAATGCTAAACGCGACCAGGCAGACGAATATAACGGTACCGCCAAGCGTAGCCGCTAGACATGTTCTGATGGCAATCGACCTGTCCATGGCTACCCAGGCACTGGCCCGGAAAATCGCGAGCTTCTGTCATGAAAACCATGCCCGGGGACAGCGCGGTTCTTTGTTCCTAGCTGATGCCAGCGAGGACTAATCGCTATAGGACAACTCAAATCTTCGCTATTTATCTGCATGCCAAAAACACATCACGATGCTGAATACGATCACTGGTACCCAAGCAGTATAAAGCCTTGGGCCACGGCGAATACCGCATCAGCCTGCTGACTAGCCGGCACCCAGCGCAAGAAACAGTGGCCGACCGAAAACTAAAGTCGTGATACCAGAAAGATTAGAAAACGAACCCAGCGCCAACATACCTGAGGCCACCGACAGTACGCGACCAAATTGACCCCAAAACACGCTTCCAGATTGGCCCTGCGCAACGCGCTTCAGGTGCTGGACTGAAGCGTTCCATAGCGCCACGGTGATGAACGCGAAAAACAGCCATTCCAACCAAAGAAAGGCTCGACCGGCGAGAAAAACAGCGGTGTCATCATGCGTAAATACACCGGTTTCGCGCAGCACGTATTTGGCAACGAATAGGGGGACCGGGGCTACACAGCCCATAACCCAAAAAGTAAAGCCCAGGCTATATTCACCATAGAGGGTCTTTTTAAGGAAGGACATTCGGCAACCCAAATTCAGGCCCAGACACCGGACCGCCAATCGTTGAAGCGCTAAGTGAGTTAATCGCGACTAACTCGCTTAGCGCTATCGACCATGCCCATCTAGCAGCATGGCATCCATAACAGCGCAGCTTGAGACGGCAAACGATTTGCGACAACAGCTTAGTCGACTTGCAGTGCATCCAGCGACTACGGGGCACGACCTGATCACGATAGCTACGGAACTATCTCTGCTACCCAGGCCCTGCAGTGGCTAAGATGCTAAAAATATTGCCCTCAAGCTCCGACCACCAAAGAATATTGATATGTCCCCTTCCCTCGACCTCTAACACGGTAATGTCGGGACGTACTTGTTTAAGTGGCGGCACCGTCTGAGCGTAATTCTGATCTTCGGTACCGATCATTACGGAAACCGGCGACTTTAGCGCCGCAAATTCTTCTCGCGTTATAGTCAATTCCTTAAGCGTTGGAAAGCATGCTTTCAGTACATCCGAGAAAGCACTGCCATCCAGCTTACTAAAACGCTGCTCTGCCACCGGCCCCCTCTCTAGCCACCCCATCCCCAATGAGATCACACTCAGAGTCTTTTCGGGATACGTGGATGCAAACTTAATCGCAGTCAATCCGCCCATGGAATGACCGATCAAATGCGCTCTATCTACAGCAAGTTTTCGCATCAATGTGAGCAAATCTTCAACCAATAGCAAGCCATAACCACCTTCATTAGTGGGCTTGAAACTGCTGCCATGGCCGCGGGCGTCATAAATTATGACGCGATAAGTCTTTGCCAGCTCGCTAAAAAGACCCATCATCTCCCACTGATAATCTTCCGCCGCGAATCCATGCAGCAAGATGACGACTTCGCCGGTACCGGCGGTTTTATAGGAGAGGCTACCGGCGTTTAGTTGTAGCTCTTGCTTGTCGTATCTTGAAGGCTGCGCTAACAGGATCGCCAAAGCGACGACTACCAACACGACGATCACGGCGATGGCTCGCTTAATCATTTAGTACGCCTTATGCCTCCCGAAAATGCCGCGCGCCAGCGGCCGACACATAGGTTGTCATACATTAGCAAGATATGTACGAGCTTTAGCAAATTGCAGAATCGTGCAGCCACAATAAACCTGACTTACGGCAGTTAACCACAGGATAAGTTGGCAATGAGGTGCTCTCGCTGCTTGTACCAGTCCGACCCGATCTATATATCGGTTTTGACGTGCTCCGGATTCTTGTGCCGGTTACGGGGCAAATGCGCCTCCGAACTTGAATACGTACTGAGTACGAAACGGTTTGGCAGGTCAGCCGGCGATGAGCTACCACTCGTCTCCGCCAAAATATTCAGGATGCTGGGCTTCGAACATGATGTTGTTGACGGCTTCGGGTGAAGGTGAGCCCATGTTGATGAAGTACTTACGAAGCTTGTAAATACCGGCAGCTGCATCCTGCCAGTTGATTTCGCCGATGTCTTCGGCGCCCCCATGCACGCGCTCCTTGACCCGATGCGGCAGTGTTACGGGCCCGACCTTTTTATACTTGTCCGCAATTCTCTCTACGAATTCGCGCTTATAGCCCGAGGCAGTGTTGTGCAGTATTTCGTACTTGATACGGACCGGTCGCAGCTTTCGGTCATCGAAATAACACGCCCAGAGTTCCGCATGCTTCAACTCGCTACCGCCGTCGTTAGTCGTTTCTCCCTGGATGACATATATCTGGCAAAACCTGGCCGCATAAGTGGTATTCATATATTCATTGCCAGGGACCGGCGTTTTCACGCCTCCCCGATAGTCGTATTCGCTATCCGGGCGCGAGTTGTGACCGGAACGCCGGACATGATGATAGTAGTCTTCCAGCCTGAAGAATTCGTCTTCATTTGCCAGGCACATGTCATAGCATTCGTGGGGGTGCCCGACACGATGAAAACGCTCGCCACGGTAATCCTCGAAAAACAGACCGAATGGCGCCTGGACATCGTGCCTGCCTTTCTCTTTGAACCAGGCTAGCGACTCGTCCCCGAAAAGACCGGAACTATCATCCGCGCCTTGAATCCCGCCTGCCTGTTCTTCGAAGCCTTCATCGCCCTCCGCTTTTGCCTTCCGTATCTCCCTACCGACCCCTACCAGCCCGAACCTCTCCGCTGCGATCGCATAGCCTTCCAGCATTGCTGTCGGGTTATCGGCAACCTCTGAAGGCGCAGGCTGATCAGGATTTGTTTGATATTGATCGTATTCACCGGCTGCCATGTCCCTGCGGCGGATCTCGGTATCGGTGACCCAGCAAAAACCGCTGTCGCAGGCTTCGTAGTAACGAATGTCCGGCAGTGGGGCAATTTTCGTTTTTTCTACCAGGACATAGTTCTCGACTTGTGCCATCTCGGCTTCATGTGCTTCCTGCATGGCCTCTAATTCGCTTCGAACGTCTGTGTCGTGAACGGCGGGCTCTGTGGCTTGCTCAGCACTGTCGGTTCCGATGACTTGCGTTTCATGGCCTCCGGCGAATGCCGGCGACGTCAGTAACAAGAACGACGAGAAAAGTGACAGACAGAATGTGACCAGTCCTTTCATCATTTATGCCCCAAGTGGACAAATCGACGGATCATGCAGACTCAGATATTAACCGATATCGGTTTCCCCGCAGCGTGGCTGCTAGCGACAGGGGCCCGGAACGCGGCGGATGCATCAGTCCGGACATCGCTGGCGCCCACTTCGGTCGCAAGCAGCCAGATAGGTCGCGCCGCATAGTACGACCGCTTTGGGTCGTCAACAGACAGCCGCGCCGCAGCAAGCTAATTGGCTGCTTCGGATCGGGAAGCGGACATTCAGTTGTGCTGAAAAACTATGCCCCGTAACGCCCACAGCAGAGGAGCTTGACGGCGATGGCCTTTTGCGGCAGCGAAACGCCTGAGCGGTCACGTGTCCGCTGCCTGTGGTTAGGCATTGCGTTCCTCGGTGACTTCCGTTTCAAATAGATGCCTGTGATACTCAGAAGGTGGAAGGCAGCAAAGTCAGGAAGCTCTAGACCTTCGTGAAAAATCAGCGTTGTCTCAATACCCCCATCTGTGAGAAACAGGTCATGGCCGGCCTGCGGCAGGCCATTTCTATACATCGACATTTCAATTCTCTCCTGCGCTTCTAGTGCGGCCTAACGCCCGCATTTTGGGGCAACCGAAACGCCGCGTAGGCAGCCATAGCCGCGAAGCGACGGGCAAGATGTGCTTACTAGGCGAGCCCATGTTGAAACCTAAAGCCTGACCAACAAAAGGACGGCAGATATCGTTAAAACAAGCCAACTTGTGAGAGCCCCTAAAACTCTGCCTACAAAGTAAGTTGGAGAATTTATTGTCGAAGCAAATGCGACGGGGTGAATAATGCGTGCGATAAGAAGAGCACCCATTAAAAGATGGATATGAAGGCTAGGTTCACCGTGCATCTCTAGGGCAATCACTAATATCGAAATCAATGGAACCCATTCATTGAAGTTTCCATGCGCACGTATTGAACGATGAAGATTCTCGTTTCCCCCGTCGCCAAAGGGGATATCAAGTTTTGCTCGAAACGCGACAACGACTAAAGACAGCGCAGAATAAATAAGGGCAAGAATTGCCAAATACGTGAGAGAAATTGCTGGAAAGTTCATAGGTCTCTATCGCATATTGATTTCAAGTAGGCCAAGTTAGGCGGCACTTGCAGGAGCGTTGCGCTGATCGCCCAATGCCGTTGCCGCCTCAAAGGGCTTGTGAAAATTGAGTACAAGCTACTTCGCGTCATTACGCAACAACTCAAGCTGGTCGCCATCGGGGCTTCCCACGAACAAGCGATCTCCTTTGAGCGTCAGCTTCGCTTGTGATGAAAGAACCCTGAAAAGATGGCTTTCCTGTTCCGAGACTTTCGGGCACGCCATTTGAGTGCTGAGTATCGGTTTCGAATCGCTTCTTCCATCAACAAGCCTCGCTTCCGCCCCAAAACCGTTGCATCCTGAAAAACCCTGGAATGAAAAGCGGCCCTGTTGGGGGGCTGCGGGATCCCAGCCAAGATTATCTGGATTGCAAAATGTTTCACCGAGTTCATAACAGGGTTGCCCGATTTCGAAGCCGACGTATTGGTCTTGATCAAGTCCTTCTGCTCGTACTGCTGCACTGCCGTTGATTGAAACGAGCGACCATTCACCTAACACTTGATCGAGCGAAACAGTGGCCTCTGATTGCGGAGTGTTCGGGGCGTTGGGAATATGAACATCAGGCCCGTCTCCATTACTGCATGCGCCAGCCATGAGCATTGCCATGAATCCAATCAACGATCTCAGTTTAATTCTCACGTCGAGCTTCGGAACACCTGGAAATGCTAATTAACGCCCTGAAAAGGGGCGCCACGGAAGTGGCGTCCAGTTAGCAACGCGAACGACCTGATTCAGCTGGTTATGTGTAAATTGCACGATAACAATGATCCTACTTTGGTAGCAATCGCTTGGCCTAATACGAGATGCTGATCTTCATCCAAGTGAACGCCGTCAACTTTACTGGTACTTGTTACCGATCCTGCGTCGAAAAAATGGCAACCTTGCTCTTCCACCATAGTCTCAATGGCTGCGCATAGGCCAACCGCTTTCTTCTCGGCCCCTGCAAATTTAGGTGCAATACTGCCTTTGGCTTTTTGTATCGGGGGCGGAGCAATAACCAGTATTTGTGGGATCGCCATGCCCGGTTCAAGGGGGGTTTGACGAATCGCAGCAACGATGGCACGCAAACCTTCAGCAGATCGCCTCGCATCGTTCTGATGCATCGATTGAAAATCATTGGTACCAAGAAATAGCACGACTAGCGATAGCGGTGAGTTAACCTCAATGCGCTGTTCAACGCCAAGCAGGCCATTGCGTCCAGGTTTAATTGGGTCTTCCCAGGCCGTGCGTCGCCCATTCAAACAATCTTCGATCACACGGACAGAATGCCCAGCTTTGCGCAATTCAAGCTCCATGATGCCCGGCCACCGCTGATCAAAGCGGAACCTTGTGCGGGTATTGGGGACAATGCCCCAGCTGAGCGAGTCGGCGTATACGAGAACTTGATGCACGCAAGATGTGTCCTTGACACCTTATATCTTCAATTTAACCGTCGAGTGCTTAGCATAGCTGAGTTACCTTAAGTCGGTTACTGGGGCATGCCGCTGACACCTAAAGGCTTGGACCTTGTGCGTTAGAAAGGCACCCCGCCTTAATGACAAAATCCCTGGAGCATCCTGAGTCGTTGAACTCGCATCACAAGGTCTGATTGTCATAGCGCAAGGTCGGGGTACCCAGTAGCAATCTGAGTTTTCTTTGAATCAATATATTCGCCATTGGGTCCATACTGCTCAATCTTCTCGACATTAAGTCCGGGGGAGGTGATTTTCTCTTCGTCTATCCCAAGGGCTACCAATTCCTCGACAGATTTGGATGCGGTTGAATCGACCATTTGCTTCATAGCAACGATGTCACCAGTGCCAACGCTCCAAACTGAATACCGGATTCGAATGATGTCGGGCACTGCCTCAATGCTTGCCGATCCTTCGACCGCGATTATTCGGGGTTCCGCTTGGGCGGAGAACGCAAGGACGGCCAATAGAACAAATATCACCTGCTTCACGATTTTCTCCACACGATTGTAGATGCTCATAGCCTCTTAACGCCCGCAACAACTGCCGCACGACGAGTATAAAGAAAAGCGCCCGGGTTTCACGGTCAGTTGCTTGCGATGGTTAGCAGGCGTTATCACGTAGTTTCTGCTGTTTTTGGGACGAGCCACCAAAGGACGGCAGCCACGACAAGTAAGGCCGGGACATCACCAATTAAATTAGCGCGCTCCGATTCGTCGACGATGCCTTGGATCAGCATGATGACGGCGTGGATAAGACTCGACCAAATCGTGAACCAAATGAGACTAAGATTGGCGAGCGGATCTTTCGCGGCTCTAATAAGGAATATGCCCAAGGTAGCGTACACGCCCATTATCATTTGCTCGTATTCGTGCTGACGCGGCGTCCAGCTCCAACCGTCTGGCCAAATTTGCATCATCGCGAAAATACCGACAATGAAGATTACGCCGACAACGTTTAGGGCGACCCGCAGATATCGAAGTCTTTCGTCTATGTTCATGGGACTCTCCAAGCTCAGCGCCTGCTAACCGCCTGCAACAGCGGCATTTGACTCGGATGCGAGCTTGGCGTTCAGCCAAGGGAGCGGCCGGGTCAAATGTCCGTTGCTTGCGCTTGTATGTTTGAATTCTTACGTGGACGGGTAAAGTGAGGCCCACCTTCGGTAACGGCCGAAGGCTCAGGTGCAGTCGCTCGATGCTTTGATGGCTCCTCATTACTGAGAGACCGATAACCAGTGTGAGCACTGCATTTGCTCCTAAGTAGTCACTCGAACAGTCACTCGGGCCTCGAGCCCGTATTGCAAGGCTTCAGTTAGCTTATCATGAACACTATCAGTGAAATTAACGTCGGTATCGATACCAGTAAACAACAACTGGATATTTACATTCACCCACTCGATGAAGTCTTTAGCGTAGCGAACACGCCCGCGGGAATTGGTCAGGCGATTAAACGCTTAAGCAAAATAGAACCCACACGGATCGTCATCGAAGCCACCGGGCGATTGGAGTTGGGCTTCGTGATTGCAGCGCACCAAGCCGGCTTGCCGGTCACCGTGGCCAATCCGTTGCGGATTCATAAGTTTGCCGCCGCCTCTGGCCAGCTGGCCAAAAGCGATCAATTAGACGCCCAAATGATCGCTGAGTTTGGTGCGGCCATGAAACCTAGGCCCACCGAGCTTAAGCCCGAAAAGGTTCGCCAGTTCAGTGACTTCCTTGTCCGGCGGACTCAGTTGTTGGAGATGCGGACGCAGGAAAAGAATCGCTTATCAATCCTGCCCAAAAGCCTACAGGGCAGTCTGAACCGGCACATCAAGCAACTCAATACAGAGCTTGAGAAGATCGAAAGGCAACTCGACAAGTTGCTGGCGCAACTGCCCCAGTGGCAAGACAAGTTCGAGCAGCTCACCAGCTTTACAGGCGTGGGCAAAGTTTTCGCTTACACCGTGCTCAGCGACCTACCTGAATTGGGCGCGTTGAATCGACAACAGATTGCTGCCTTGGTCGGTGTGGCGCCGATGAATAAAGACAGTGGCAACTATCCCGGAAAGCGACACATTCGCGGTGGTCGGCATCGGGTGCGCACGGTGTTGTATATGGCAACGCTGTCCGCAATACGCTCAAACCCGAAGCTACGCGATCATTATCAGAAGCTAAAGGCGGCGGGTAAACCTGCCAAGGTCGCCTTGGTCGCTTGCATGCGCAAGATGCTCGTCATCTTGAATACGATGATCAAAAACGGCGAGTGTTGGGAGGCTAAATTGGCCTGATTAAGAACAGTTTGACAACACAGTCACTGGTTATGCGGCGTGAATGTCAATAAGCTCGCTTTGCGAACTCGGAGGCGGAATTTGTTCACCGGAGTCTTTAAGACCCTCAATGTGCAACTCGACGGCTTCCTGGATAAGCGTCAAAACTTCTGAACGGGTTTCACCAACCGCCACGCAACCGGGCAGGTCGGGGACGTAGGCCCCAAAACCTGTTTTGCTTTCTTCAACTACGACCAAGTATTGCATGGCTCTATTTTAACCCAGCTCGCTTGTAGATACTGTTAAGTGTGCCCGGCGGTATGTCTAAGCTAGGCTTGCCAGCAACTGTGACAACCCCAGGTTTTTCCGGATGCTTGAATTGTCTATGGCTACCACGCGTCCGCTTCAACTCCCAACCATCGCCTTCCAGCTGTTTAATTACGTCACGAACTTTCATGGCACGATTAAGTTAAACGAACGCCGCATAACGCCCGTAACAGGCGCGTTTGAGGACGCGCGACCGGAGCGGTAGCGGAGGAAGCACGTGGTCAAACGTCGCTTGCTTACGCTGGTTAGGCGGATACGCACCCCAAGAATAGATAAATACCAACATATAGACCAAACAACTGTTTGATATATAAGGCTAAAATAATAAATAAGCTATAAATACTAAAAAAGGTTACTGAATTAAGCTTTCTATGCTACTATTTGGGGCACTAATCGAGCGATGAGCCACAATTATGCCCAAACAAATAGATTACCCGCGCGCGACGCTAAAGAACAGCCTTCAGCTTGCCAAGGCAGTAGATGACCTCGGCGGTGAATGCTCAGTTGAGTTAGCCGCAGACAAATTGAATAAAAAGGTGAGCGGCGCTTTTCATGCGCTTATGGGCGCAACTTCAAAATATGGACTGATCCATTCGAAGGGTGGCCGATTGACCGTTACGCAATTGTATAGAGATTACAAACTTGCTTACTCCAACGAAGAGGCAAATCGGCATTTAACAAGAGCTTTCCTGTCTCCAGCGCTTTTCGCCGGCATTGAGTCCAAATTCTCAGGGAAGAAGCTCCCAGTAAGCATTTTTGAAAAGATGCTCATAAAAGAATTTGCTGTCCCTGAAAACGTTGCTTCACGTGTATCCAAATATTTTCTCGAAGGGGCTAAACAGTGCGGCATTCTTGGCACAGACAATTTGCTGAAGCTGACTGATAAGGATGATTCGGGTGACGCTGAGGATACGACTGACGAGGAGCAGAATTCTCCCGATGCCGACACGAACGTAGAAGACAGTCAAAAGAATCTGCCTCATTCAGAACGCACGTCTGAAGATGGCTACTACTCAGTACGTGTTACAGGACCAGATTTGGATTCTGTTGTTGTCGTAAAGAACAAATCTCACTTGCTAATTGTTAATGCAATGCTAGAGACAGTTAAAGAATCGATGGAGGAAACTGCTAAGAGCGAGGAATAAAAAACCCAGGAAGTGCTGTAACACAACCTGGGCGTCTGGCCTGGCGATGGGGGCGAAGCCCAGCCACCTGCATAGGCTAGTCACCCGCAAGATTATCATATCCGCGGGCTCTATGTGGGACTACTTACGCGCCCCCTCCACCTGAATTGGAGGATTACAAATGTCTTTGATTTGTGCGTATCCCAAATCAGTGCACGTTTCCCGCTATCGGCGCTACCGTTTAGGCCGTTGGGAATGGGTATGCGAGCACTGTCGGAGCCCACGCCGGAATTAGTGGGGTAAGTTGGCAAACTAATTGCTAACAATCGGTGGCCGCATCACACGGTGCGGCTACAGGGCGGCGCGCTCAGTTTAGATTGTGCGCGCCGCTTTTCCGCCTAACGCCTTGGGCTGCGGCGCGGCTTTAGTCGCGTCCGGCGAATGCAGTGAGCGGATAGACCCAACTGGTTAGGTGCGGGCCTCAATCGTCTATGGTTTCGCAACAACATTCCTGAGTATCCACTTTGATGCTCCACAGCAGCAGAAGCAAGGCTGTTCCAATGCACGCCAACATTATCTGAAGCCCAGGCCTTTGGCCTAGAATATAAATCGAAGCGGAGAAGGTAATTGAAACAATGAGAAATGCTCTGCGCTTGTCCTGACGCGACATAGTTTTTGTGTCTTCCCACCGTTTTAGGCTCGAGCCGAACCAAGGGTTATTGAGCAGCATCTGGTGGAATCGCTCTGAACTTTTCGAGAAGAGCGCCAGCGCGATAATTAATAAAGGTGTGCCAGGAATGATTGGTACTACTAGCCCGAACACGCCTACGACCACAAGAACCCAGCCAATAGAAATTAAAATGACGTTCTTGAGCCGCTTCTTCATAGCACCTAACGCTTGAGTTCAGTGGCGTTTGAGGCGACGCGCGCTTTGCGGCAGCAAAGCGGGTGGCGGGTCAAACGTCCGCTGCAACGATTTGTTAGCTTTCATTTCAGCCGGATTACTCCTACTTTCTCTCCATCATCTGTATTGATCATTGTGGCGCCACATACCATTACGTTGGAAATTGGGAGCCACAAACTAGAAGTAATAGTGTCAATACTATCCACCTGCCAAACGGAGCCATCTTCCAAAATTACTATTTCACCGTCACCTGCGACGTTTTGAATCCAGTGACCATCTTCGCAGCCTGCAGATTGTTGGGCCGAAGGGGCGCTTAGCGAGTCGAGGCTTCCAAGATGCTCGGAGTTCCAAATCTTACATTCTTGGCCTTCGTCTGGAAGTAGTAATTTCGATCCGATTCCAAGGAACAGGCCAGGAGATGTAATCAGAGCGGTCTTACCTTCATATCTCCAAAGAGACAGGCAACCGATACCTTTTTCGATTGAGTACGCCTGCTCGTTATTCCTAACAACTATCGCAGTTTCATCGACCACCTTGAATATATAGACGACTTCAGCCGCTGCTAATGCAGAAGCGGGAACCAAAAAGGAGAGTGCAGAAATTAGTGAGCAAAAAAACTTCATGGCTCCTCCGATGAAAGCTAACGCCTTGGGCAGGCGCCGCTGTAGGCGGCGTAATAACAGCGACCGGGTTTCCCGGTCGCTTGACCCAACTGGTTATTTGCCGTGCCTAACATGAGTGGAAAACGACCTGCCTGCCTTGCGTAATAGCACTACGCTATCACAGCCAACACTAAGAGAACCACGCGTTTCTGGTGGCACCCAGCAGTGGGTTGAAGAACCGGGCTGACAGGGTTCAAAACCCCACAATGCTAGCCGGATAACCGGCGTATATTGCCGCGCCTTTTGTGTTGACGGCGACTTGGTTTAGATGAACTGATGCGCTGCTCAACGCAATTTGCTAAATACGTGACGGCATATAACGCCTGTGGCAGCGGCGGTTGAGGCGGGGCGACCGGAGCGATAGCGAAGGGAGCACCGGGTCAACCGTCCGGCGACCAACGGGAGCGTACTGACCACACTGGTTATAAGGCAAATACCCTACTGATGATTGCATTGCATGCGGTTGGGCTGCTTTGAGCAATGAAATGGCCCCCTTTTACGGTTTGCACATCTAGTTGTGGACACACGCTAGCTAAGCTTTGTACTGCATGCCTACTGACCAGCATATCACTGCTTGGCCGGATATAAGTGCATGGCACATCTAATCTGGCGTTAGGTAATTTCATTGCCGCTACAATGCTTAGCCTTTTTCTGAGAGTGCTATCGGATACTTCATCAAGTGCGCGCTGCGCACTTTGCACAAGATCTGTTCGCGAAGCATCGCCTGAGAATACTTTAGCTAATAGACCAGCTGGTGCGGGTGGCATTCGCAGAAAACCTATTGGCAGGCTCGAGCCTAATTGAGCAAGTAGGGTCGGCCGGGACAGAAAACTTGCCGCAAATATAATGTGCTTAATGCTCAAACTGCCAAGGCGGCACAATTCATAGGCGATTCGACCAGAATAGGATTCCGCGAATAGCACGTACGATTCGCCAGTCAATCGTTTCGCTATTTCGCTCGCCTGGTCTTGAGCGCCCTCAGATGGCAAGTCGTTTAGCGGAACAACTACTGAGCATGGCTTATCACCAAGTACTTCTAGGAGGGGTTTAAAGAGCGTTCCCGTTCCATCTAGCCCGGGCAGTAGGACTAGCTTAGTTTTTGGCACGCCTTAGCCTTATAACGCCTGTGGCAGCGGCGGTTGAGGCGGGGCGACCGCAGCGATAGCGCAGGGAGCACCGGGTCAACCGTCCGGCGACCAACGGGAGCGTACTGACCACACTGGTTATGTGCCGTGCCTGACATTCTGGGAAAACTCTTTGGACCTTTAAATTCTTGACTAACCTATCACACCAGCAACTAGAGAACCGTGCCTATCGAGGGCTGATTTGCTGTGCGCCAAGAAAACCTTACCGGCAACCGACCAAACCGCACTTGGCTTAATAGCGAATATGCATTGCTTGCTCTACCAATTTAGCCGCGGCAACAACGTTTAGCTTGACCACTTCGCCAACAGCTACAATTTGCTGAACACGGGGCGGCATATAACGCCTTGGGCTGCGGCGGCTGGCGGAGCCAGGCGTCGAGTGAGCGATAGCGAACGGCAGCCCCAACTGGTTAGGGGGCCGCTTTGTGACAATGCGTAATTTCACCCGTTGTTGCCTCCCACTGCTCTGCCTGCTTGATGTACATCATTACGACATTCCCACAATTGCTGCCAAGTTCTGATGTGCCCGGGCTGCAAACGCTGATTTCGCTCAGTTTACCATCCGGATTTCGCCGCCAAACTGCATCAGTTCCGTAAGGTGTAGAAATATTTCGATTTGCTGCAACCCTTGCCTTCGAAATTGCTTCTACAAGCTCTGGTTCTGGATCAAACTCAACAAAATTCAGCGCAGCTGAAGACACACAATAAGCTTCTTCACTGACGTCCGTTCCAGCGCAGCTAACAAGAAGACTGAATAATAGTGGCAGTAGTTGGCGCATTTAAACTTGGCACCCTAACGCTCGCAACAGCGGACAATTTGGAGCGCAGCGGAAAATTGTTCCGACTGATTGCGCTGGTTAGGTGACGAAAAGACGGCACCGTGCAAACTAATGCTGACCGGATTCAATAACTTTCCTCGTCGCTTCACTTAGCTCTGATAGTTCTTCGGCTTCCAATAGACCGCGAGAAGCGATCAAATCTAGCTGTAACAGCGCCTTGGACCGGGAATGGTCATCAAAAGTCTGGGCCAACTCGCGATCACGTTTTTCAATCAAGGCAAAAAGTTCGAGATATTGATCATGGCTACTTAGAGCCGCATTTGCTCGTATAGCGTCAACTTCCGTCAGTATTCGTTCACAGAATCTAGAAAGTGCTACTTCTTTCAGCTTAACAAACTTCTTCCAGTCTGATTCGGGTATCGTCATTGGAAATACTCAAGGCACCTAACGCCAGCAACAGCGGCATTTGACGCCGGCGGGAGCTTGGCGTTTAGCCAAGGGAGCGACGGAGTCAAATGTCCGTTGCTTGCCCTTGTTAGGTGCCTGAAATGTCGGAATGATGCCAGAGCCCTCGTAAGTTTCTCAGATTATTCACTAGTTCGGCGTCGTAGCTCGATTAAGATTTGGTCATCTAGTTCCCGATCCGGATCAACATCTATTGTGAATTCAGAGCCGTCTTCTCTGATAATTCTCCTTTTATTTTCGATCTCTCCGTGTAATACAGTAATCCATTCCGTTTTATCCCAAACTTTCACTTGCTTCTTCATATGACTTTCCTCAATTGGAATGAAGGCAACTTTAAGATGGCGTTTAGTAGCTCTTTAATAGCTCGCTCCCGGAAAAATTTGCGCTTGTACGGCCTCACCTACTCTTACCATCCTTTGGCTTACTGTCGTCTGATTCATGTTTATAAATTGTGCTTACTGCCTGTTTCACAACCACGTTAACTTCAACCTCGGTGTTGTCCGATGAATCCGATTTCGAGGCAATAATTGTTCCAATTGCTATTACGATCAACGTTAAAAATGCTTAAAGTTCCAGTCGCGTTTTCGGAAGCCAGTCTTTTAGCTTGGCGAGTTCCGGTAATTCTTTTTCCAGTCTGGTTGAAATTTGTTCTGATGTGGCATCGGACTTTCTCGCTTCACTAAATATTCTCTTAAGCGTTTCGAGCTGATCGATGGTTGCTGAAGGGGCGCTAATGACTTCAATTACGTCTTCCATGATATGGAATGTGCCGTCCGGAATACTGCCAATGCCCCCACACGCGGGGCACGGGCCTGCCTTGTTACCCGAAAACGTAACATTTTGGCAATTTTCGAATACGAAGCTAGATGGAAACGGTTTATTGCAGAAGTCACAAAACGCTGGAATACGGACCATAGGTTTTATTCTCTATTATGCTAAGGCACCTAACGCCCGCGGCATGCGCCGCTTACTAAAGATCGGGACGCGCGATAGTGCGTCCCGGTCGCTTGCCCGCGCTGGTTAGTGTGCCGATTCATAACGTAACATCTTGGCTTCCAATAACACCATAAATGGCGAAAACTAAGAACACCGAAAACATAGCTATAAACGGACCAAGGATAGAAAAGCTCTCTTGTTTACTGACGTCTGGTTTCAAAATTAAGTCCCTCGCTCGCTCAGACAAATACGGGCTAGCAAACACAGTAAGCCAAATTGACCAAAGGAAACACAGATAGAGATTGGCTGAAGTTCCTTCGAATTTTGCACCACCCAAGACTAGGGCTGGAAAGAACGAAATAGCCCAAGTAAGCATGAAGAATACTAGAAAGCCCGGATTAAGGCGGGTAATCCACATGGAGGCACTCTAACGCCTGTGGCAGCGGCGGTTGAGCCGGCAAGCCGTGAGCGATAGCGAAGGCGCGGCCGGGTCAACTGTCCGGCGACCAACGGGAGCGTACTGACCACACTGGTTAGTGTGCTCAAACATTAACATCAAAACCCAATTCAATATCACAGGCTGCTCGACCGCCCCGTATGCCCCAGTTTTCCAGGGGAATTTCGCGTAGCAAAATTTTTACGTGATCTTTCGGTATGTCTAGCTTCTCCAAATTGCTGATTATGGTTTGGTAAAGCTTGCGCTTTGCACTAGTAGAACGCCCATGGAAACAGTCAATGCTTATGTGGGTATATTGCTCAGGATTTTCTTTATCCGGCGGGCATGCAAACCGCTCTGGCACATAAACCAGCAACCGCACATTTCGGTCATTTGACTTGATTTGGAATGCGTCAATTAAGGCATCGTGAACAGCATCCATCAAAGCCATGCCTTCATCCGGACTGTAGTCACGACGCACTTCAATTAGAACGCTAGGCATAGTGTTTACCCACAAGCACACTAACGCCTTGGGCATGCGCCGCTGTAGGCGGCGTAATAATAGCGACCGGGTTTCCCGGTCGCTTGACCCAACTGGTTATATGCCGTGCCTGACATGAGTGGAAAACGACCTGCCTGCCTTGCGTAATAACACTACGCTATCACAGCCAGCGCCTACAGAACCACGCGTTGAGATTGGCACCCAGCAGTGGGCCAAAGAACCGGGCTGACTGGGTTCGAAACCGCACCATGCTAGCCGGATAACCGGCGTATATTGCCGCGCCTTTTGTGTTGACGGCGACTTGGTTTAGATGAACTGATGCGCTGCTCTACGCAATTAGCTAAATACCAGACGGCATATAACGCCTTGGGCACGCGCCGCTGTTGATAGGTCGGGACACGCGATAGTGTGTCCCGGTCGCTTGCCCCAACTTGTTAGGTTTCGTTCCCACTACAGCAGCCTTGCTAGCCTTCGATCGCCTACGAACTCATCTAACAGATCCAAAATCTGCTTAAGCTTGCCAATGTCTACGTTGTAGGGCGCATATTGTGAAATATCTGTGCCAGGGTTCCAATCGCGTATTCGTAAACGGCCCTGACTAGTTACTATGACTATCACTGCCTCGCTTCCATCTAGAGTGATAATTAAATCTGTATCCTCGGCCTCGTTTTTAGCAATTTCGGCTAATTCAAGAGCTTCCGCATAGCTGAAAGGTTTTAAGTCTATCTGACGAAGCTGTTTAAAAATTTCTACTGAATCTTCAATACTTCCCTCGATCGAGTGTTCTAGATTTCCCTGATCGTAACAGTATGCAGAAAGAATAGTTCCGGTAGGGGCCTCAGCACTAGGATGCGAGTAGTAGTAGCAACCGGTTTTCCCCCGCACAGGCCCCCGTAAAGCTATGTCCGTAATTTTCACATATGCAACTAGCGCACCTGCAGCGTGATTTTCGAATAGGCTACATCCATTAGATGTCCAGCTGATGCCGATTAATACCAAGACGGTTAACTTCAGCTTCATAAGAAACCTAACGCCTTGGGCATGCGCCGCTGTAGGCGGCGTAATAATAGCGACCGGGTTTCCCGGTCGCTTGACCCAACTGGTTATATGCCGTGCCTGACATGATTGGAAAACGACCTGCCTGCCTTGCGTAATAGCACTACGCTATCACAGCCAACACGAAGAGAACCACGCGTTTCTGGTGGCACCCAGCAGCGGGCCGAAGAACCTGGCCGACTAGGTTGAAAACCCCACAACGCTTGCCGGCCAACCGGCCTATATTGCTGCGCTTTTTTTTGCTGACGGCTGCTTGGTTTAGATGAACTGATGCGCTGCTCAACGCAATTGGCTAAATACGGGACGGCATATAACGCCCACAAAAGGGGCTCGCGGAACGCGAGTCCCGTGCTTGCGCAGCAAGCGCATCCTTCTTGTGCTGGTTAGGGCGCATATCACAGAATCCCAAGATACCAGAACAATATCGCCGTTATGCACGGTGCGCCGAAAAGCCAAATAACATCCGATTTGCTGGTTTCGTCTCGAATCTCTGTAGTAAATGGAAAGACTACAGGCATAGCAATCGGGTCAGTAACTTTGAAGTCGTAACTTGCATCGCTGGTTTTCAGCATTAATACCTGCTGCGTGGAGAAAACGTAACTCTTGGAGCCAAAAAGTGATTCCTTGATATCTGAATAGGGAATTCTCCAGTCTTTGAAAACTAGTGCGTCTGCCGTGATTTCAAGATCACCAGTATGCCCTTTTGACCACTCGGGCCGCTTTTCTGTTGTGTCTGCGCGATCCGCCTTTACAGCGATCGTGCTTGGCGTTGTGACTCCCTGTTTTGTTTCTTTGAATCTGGTTTTTTCCTGGTTGAATTTTCTAATGCCATAAACTAGAGAGAGTAAACCGATCACAAGAATTCCGGCGGCAACGAATCTGATCACGGTCGTTGCTTCACGTGACGCAGATACAGTTTCTTCAAATGTTAGAACTGGTCTAGTTCCTTTGTAGATGCTTACCAATCTATATCCACGGTCTTCTTTTTTAGTGTCATGTCGAACCGTTACCAGATCTCCTGCGCTCAGCTCCGATAGATACTTGTCGAACTCATAATCATTGGGTTTTCGGAGATAGTAGCGGCCGTACAGTGGAAGGTAGATTGCGAGTTCAAAGTAATCGGAGCTTCCAGCCTGATTGAACTGCTCTACTCGAACGAACTCGATTGAAGAGAATATCGCTGGAAAATCAGTTTCGACTAACCCTGGTCCTGAGTATGGGCCGATATCGTCGGCTCGGAAAATTACCCATAGAGAAAATGCAATCAGCCAGACACCGGTTTCCAAAGCCTTGTCTACCTTCACGGGTTCTTTGCGCCCTAACGCCTTGGGCAGGCGCCGCTGTAGGCGGCGTAATAACAGCGACCGGGTTTCCCGGTCGCTTGACCCAACTGGTTATTTGCCGTGACTAACATGCTGGGAAATACCTACTGCAACTTGTCGGACTTGCTCTAACCTATCACAGCCAACACCAACAGAACCACGCGTTTCTGGTGGCACCCAGCAATGGGCCAAAGAACCAGGCTGACCGGGTTCGAAACCCCACAATGCTAGCCGAATAACCGGCGTAAATTGCCGCGCCCTTTTTTGTTGACGGCGACTTGGTCTAGATGAACTGATTCGCTGCTCAACGCAATTTGCTAAATACGTGACGGCATATAACGCCGCAGGCAGGGGCAAACCAAGCGCGGCTTGGAACATGCATAATGCACAGCGCATGTGGAAAGCCGCGGTTGGTTTGTCCCGCGACCGTAGGGAGCAAATTGCCCTGCCTGGTTAGGTGCCACAGTAGAAAAACCCCAAACCGCCTACAACAGCTCCTGCAACAAACAGAAGTTGCGAAGCGAGCCCAGCGAAATGATTAATGTTCTCGTACGCCTTACCGATGTTTTTTGGAACCAGACACTCCTTCACGGTAAGCTCGTTATCCAGAAACCCCCTGTGTCTTCGATTTGCGTCTTTTGTTAGTTCTGCCCAATACTTGAGAAGCGCTCGCAGCTCAATACCTGTGGCAACAACACCGAACGTAAATAAAACTAACGCAACCTCTGCCAAAGGTACTGCTGCGCCAGAACCCATAAAGGTGAGCATAGCCACCGCACCGCCACCATTTGTGAGAAAGTTAGTATTAGTAAGGCGCTTATCCAACTCTGCCACCGCGGCCGCACCTTCACGTCCCTGCCCACGAAGGGTTTCTGCAAGAGAGATCGCTCTTTCTTGTTCGAGTTCGTCAAATTTCTCGGACATATCAGCCATGGGAGGCACCTAACGCCGCAGGCAGGGGCGTTTAAAACACGGTGCGGAAAAGGCAAAATCACCCGTGCTTTCGGAGCACCGTGTTTTAAACGTCCCGCGACCGAAGGGAGCACTTTGCCCTGCCTGGTTAGGTGCGAATTGCCCTCTTAACTTTAATTGCACCCAGTTTCTCCTGCACTCACTCGTACTAGTGTAGCTCAATTACCTGCAATCACTTACTAAAGCGTTTCGCAGCTTCGGGTATTCGAACTGTACGAACTCGCCCCATTCCGACGCGATGCAACCAGTATTTCTCTGTCCGACACGATGAACTCTCCGGAAACCTTTCTTAGCTTAATTCTCAGTATCAACGCTCAGCAATTTTTCTGTGCCCGCCCTCGTGCATGTTCGGCCCACCATTTCTTGGCTCGAATTTTCACTAGACAATAGGTGTGCGTACTTCAGCACCTAACGCCTGTGGCAGCGGTGCCGCGTCAGCGGCATCCGGCGACCGCAGGGAGCGAACTGCCCACACTGGTTATGTGCCCGAAACTTTTGGCAACAAAGATTCACTGAGCACTCTCTTTTCCGCAAGCGAAATTGTCACTATGTAGGCTACGTCCTCTCGCCGTATGATTGAAAGTAGTGTATTTGCGTCTGTTTGTTGGTAACCCAAAATAGCATCAATACCGCGGACTATCTCCAGGTAGCCTGTACCATCTGGACTAGATATTGCTATTAAACTTTGATCATCAACCGTAAGCTGTCCGTCACCATTTGTGTCCGCATCTACAACACGATAAACGTTTGCCACCGCAATACCGAAATCTTCTGGATCGTTGCCATAGCTGTTCATGCTAAAAACTACTTGGCTATTTGTAGAATAAAGCCAACGGCTGATGTTTTCAGAAGGATTTATAAACAGAAAATTTCTCGATTTACCCCAATAGCCGCCGCCAAAAAAGGACTCATTGTGCATGCGATTTTGCTTCGCAAGTGCTTCCTCCGATTGCAGTGGCAGGTAGAAAAAATCAGAACCCTGTATAGGTTCCAAGTTCCCTAAGAACCAGTTTTCGGCTTCGTTCGCGGTCGCATCAACTCCAGCTATGTCAATTGAAGCTCTATTAGTACTGCTCCTAGTTAAATTGGAAAAAAACTCTGATGCCAGTAGTCCTAATACACCTAGCCCAGCAACTAGAAGGAGTACTGCATTTACCCGCCAAATGGTTCGAAAGAATGGTGATGGCTCGCTCATCAATGCTCCTTGGGCACATAACGCCCACAGCAGGCGCGTTTGAGGCGTGAGGATTTTTGCGTAAGCAAAAACCGCAGCGGGTCAAACGTCGCTTGCCTGTGCTTGTTACAAGGCCGTTTGTGATACCGACAAATCATGCGAATACACAACTACTTGACCGCACGAACGTGAGCAACTAGCCACCGCGTCAACTCTTGTCGCGACAGCTGGCCGCTCGCGAGTTGGAGCATTAGTTGCTCCTGTTCATTCACGGGCGCGTCAATTTCTACGCCATTCAAAACCAAAAGAACCTCCATTGCCGCATGCGCTGTGCGCTTGTTGCCATCGACAAAGGGATGATTACTCGAAATCGAGAAGCCCAGGGCCGCGGCTTTTTCGATCAGCGTGGCATAAGCCTCTGAACCGCCTGCACTAAGCTTTGGTTGTGATAGCGCTGACTCAAGTGCACCCAGATCGCGAATCCCATCTACACCCCCAGATCTTGACAGGATTTGTTGATGAAGGCGCAGCACCTCCGCCAACCCTAGGTATCGCACTAACTCAGCCGCTTGTAGAGTGCTTGGTTCTTATCCAGTACCCGCTCTGCAGCAGCATCGAACTCTTCAGCAGAATCGGCGACCAGGTCTGCTACGGCGGCACTAGCCAAACGATGCACGGGCACACGCAACCGCGCCGCCAAAGATTTGAGGCGGGCTGCTTGAGCAGAGCTAACTTCGAATTCAAGCTTCATGATTGCAATTATCGCACTATAGCCAATGACGAGCTACCGGGCTAATCAGGCCTTGTAACGCCCACAGCAGGCGCGTTTGAGGCGCGAGGATTTTTGCGCAAGCAAAACCCGCAGCGGGTCAAACGTCGCTTGCCTGTGCTGGTTAGGTCTCACGCCCACTAATCATCATCTAGTAATGAACTACAAAAATCCTTTCCATGCGTTCTACACCAAACGCTTTTCAGCATATACGCTGATTCAAAGTCAAACTTTTCATCGTCTGACATGTCTACTTCGCTCCATAAATCGACGATCTTACCATTTGGACAACCACAGGATTTCAGAGCGTATCGACTGCTTAACTGTCTCCAGAATCGTTCTGATATTAGTAATTCACCATCATTGGATTTAGCGGCCAACTTCGCTGCCATATTGACGGGGCGGCCCGCCCAAACTTCATTTTGCCGGTCGGTCCTGCCTCTATACCTTTTGAATCCGATTTTCCGAACCAATAGTGTCTTCATATCGATACCCATATGGGTACCCACTTCTAGCCCAGTTGCATTACGTATAAGGGGAATAAACTCATCTGTCGAAAACGTTTTAAAGGTTACGGCTGCAGCCAGTGCTCGATGCACTTGATTTTGATCGAATAGCGCCAACGCACCGTCGCCACGTACGTCTATATATGCGGCTTCAAAATCACTAAAAATCTTGACAGCAGTCCCTGTGTATAACTGATAGGCCCTGGCTGTACTGTTGTCATGCGTTGCGGCGCTCAATTGAGTTGAGCCCTTCATATCGACGAATACACAAACAACATTGGGAATCTTTAACCAATGCCGTGGGTTTTCAATCGGTATCGCTGTGGTATCAGGGATTGAGTTCTCTTGCGTTATTGCAGCAGTTTGGCGAAACAATGTCTTGGCGTCATCAATAATTTCTTTGATGGAGGGTAGTACTTGATCGTCAGATACCATCTACTATTTTCCTTCTACGATTTGCCAACAGTAAGATTGGCAAACCCAAAATTGGTGTGAGGATACCTAGCAGCATGGCACTAGCTCCAAACTCAAAGAACTTGAACTTGGCCAAAGCGATTCGAGAATTCACGATAATTTGCTCTAGATACATATCGCTTAGCGGTAGGAATTCCGACTCCTTCTTTGCCGCCGCCTTTAATATCTTTTTCCTCAACTCGGATTTTCGATACTTTGCCAGATGTCCATAGAAAACCAGGTTGTCCGCCTCAGCCGTGTCGCCAAGTGGCATCAAGAACGAGTAGGACGTTATAGGCAGAAATGAAACAAGGCCTATTGAGGTCCCAGCTACCGCAAAAAACAGTAGTTGCGCCAGAAAAATTTGGGCAAAACCAGAAATCTCAGGAGAGAGAATCAATCGCAAAGCAGCCCAAATAGCTACACCGCAAACAGTTACAAGCACTGCATTTTTAGCTTCAGCAAAACGAAGCCATTGATTGGTGTTATCGAATATGTCCTCAATCTCTTTCATGAGACCTAACAGCTGATTAGTGGGAAGACTTTTGTTTTCTTCCTTTGTTTTCGGTTCATAAGGGATGTTTTAGTCCTCAAATCCCCTAGAGTCAACAGGTTACGCGTTCCTCTGTTTTCGAAACCGCCGAAAAAGTGCGATTGCGAATCGTACGGGTCTCTTGTTGTCATTCGTGGGATCGGCTTTGGGCTAGCATAAATACTGGAAATATCTAGGGAAATACGGATTGCACTTGAGGGGCTCTGTTTTCATGATATTTCTCTGGGTCTCGCTTTTTCGGCGCAGTCGTCAGTCAAAGAAACCACTTTCGGATTCCATGGACGATATTCCTTCATCGTTACGACATAACAAATCACCATTTATGAGCGACCTGCGCGAAGCGATGCGTCGGCGGAACTTAGCGTATGCGACGGAGAAAACCTACGTCTACTGGATAAAAGCCTTTATTCGTTTTAACCGCTACACACATCCCGCGGAGCTTGGTCCGGCGGATGTGGATAGGTTCTTGTCATGGCTGGGCCATAACCGGAGCGTAGCGCCAGGGACCCAGGCCATCGCCTTGAACGGGCTGGTTTTTCTATTCGAGAAATTTCTAGGGCGGGAACTTGGGCGGCTGGATTTTCAACGTGCTCGACCGAAGCGGCGTATTCCTCAGGTCTTAACGCACGATGAGTCAGAAGCGATAATTTCCAAGCTGCGGGGAAAACCGAAGTTAATGATTCTCATCATGTATGGGGCGGGGCTCCGTCAAGCCGAGTGTTGTTCACTCCGCGTAAAGGATATTGATTTCGGCATGCGCGAAATAATCATTCGCGGCGGCAAGGGCAATAAAGACCGGCGCAGTTTGTTGCCGGAGTCCATTAAGCCCGCGCTTCGACGACAGATAGAACGTGTTACAAAAACTCATGTGGCCGATACCGCGCATGGCTTCGGCGAAGTTTATATGCCCAACGCCTTGGCCAAGAAATATCCCTCGGCCAGCCGCAGTCTAGCTTGGCAGTATCTATTTCAATCCTCAAAGATTGCCGCCGATCCACGCACGGGCGAATTGCGCCGGCATCACATTCACCCCAGTACGATTCGTAAGGCGCTTAGAACAGCAGTGATCGCCAGCGGCATCAATAAGCAAATCACCTGTCACACGTTCCGCCACAGCTTCGCCACACGTTTACTCGAGGCAGGTTATGACTTGCGCACCATTCAAGAACTATTGGGTCACTCTGATATCGGTACGACGGAAATTTATACGCACGTGCTCAACAAAGGTGGTCGAGGTGTCGTTAGCCCCATTGACTGATTGCCAAGCCAGCAAGAGCCGCTAGTTGGCGACAAGTCGTGCTTCCATCAAAAAGCCCAGACGCAGTTTGCAAACGGTTACTGGTAGTTAGGCTTAGCTCTTCTCGGCCGGCTTGCGCAAACGAATGCCGACTTCACGCAACTGCGCGGCATCGATAGGACTGGGTGCATCGGTGAGCAAACAGCTGGCGGTCTGCGTCTTGGGAAAGGCAATGACGTCGCGAATGCTGGTCGCACCGGACATCAGCATAGCCAAGCGATCAATGCCGAAGGCGATGCCGCCATGAGGCGGGCAGCCATAACGTAGAGCGCGCAATAGAAAACCGAATTTGCTCTCCGCTTCTTCCGGCTTAATGCCAAGTATACGGAAAACGGCGGACTGAACTTCTTCGCGATGAATACGCACCGAACCCCCACCGATCTCGCTGCCGTTCAACACCATATCGTAGGCCCGTGATAGGGCCTTGCCCGGCTCGGCCTCTAGCACTGCGGGGTCAGAGTTGCTCGGCGCCGTGAAGGGATGGTGTAAAGCACTCCAACGCTTGGTGGTTTGGTCCCATTCGAACATGGGAAACTCAAGCACCCACAGCGGGCGCCACCCTGCATCGACCAGGTCATGATCCTGACCCAGCTGAACCCGCAAGGCACCCAGCGCATCATTGACTATCCGCGATTTGTCGGCGCCGAAAAATACCAGGTCACCATCCGCAAGCTCTAAACGCTCGATCAGTGCATCAACCGTGGTATCCGGCAAAAACTTTAGAATGGGTGACTGCAGGCCTTCGCGACCGGCGCCCGCGTCATTCACCTTTATATACGCCAAACCTTTGGCACCATAGCGCCCAACGAAGGCCGTGTAGTCATCGATGGCCTTGCGGGTCAGCGCCGCACCGCCAGGCAATTTCAGTGCGGCGACGCGACTTTCCGGATCCGCGGCGGGCCCGGCGAACACTTTGAAGTCGACATCGGTCATCAGATCACTGACTTCCACCAGCTCTAAGGGATTGCGCAGATCCGGGCGATCGATGCCGAAACGATCAACGGCTTCGGCATAGCTCATGCGTGGGAAGGGATTCGGCAGCTCTTCGCCCAACACTTCTTTGAACAATTCGCGGATCAATGCTTCCATGAGCTGCATGATCCCCTCCTCGTCCATGAAAGAGGTTTCCACATCGAGTTGCGTGAATTCTGGTTGCCGGTCGGCGCGCAAATCTTCGTCACGAAAGCACCGGGCGATTTGATAGTAACGATCGAAGCCCGACATCATGAGCAACTGCTTGAACAGCTGCGGCGATTGCGGCAGCGCGAAGAACTGTCCGGGTTGCGTGCGGCTGGGTACCACATAGTCGCGGGCGCCTTCCGGGGTTGCACGCGTTAGTATGGGTGTTTCGATGTCGATGAAGCCCTGATCATCCAAGAAGTGTCGAATTTGCCGGGTGATCTGGTGCCGTAAGCGCAAGCGCGTCGCCATTTCTTCACGACGCAAATCCAAATATCGATAACGCAAGCGCAAGTCTTCGTTGGCGTGTTCATCGTGATGAAAAGGCGGTGTTTCCGCTTCGTTGAGAACTTCAAGCGCACTGGCGAGCACTTCGATTTCTCCGCTGGGCAAATTGCTATTCACCGTGCCGTCCGGCCGCGGCCGAACGGTGCCCGTTACGGACAAGACATATTCGCCTCGCACCCGCTCCGCCTGGGCGAAAATATCTGCGCGATCGGGATCAAAAACGACTTGCAGCAGGCCTTCCCGGTCGCGTAAATCGATAAAAATAACGCCACCATGATCCCGGCGGCGGTGGACCCAGCCAGCCACCGTGACTTCACGGCCGACGGCCTGAGCATTGAGTTCGCCGCAGTATTGGGTACGCATCATGGACTTCTTATGCGAAGAATCGCTACTGGCCAAAAAGGCCGCGAATGTTACGGGGCCTCACTAGGTGGCGCAAGGGAAGCATCCCCAGGCTTACCCCGCCGAGGCGGCACCACCACCCCCAGGGAGACCACCATTTTCACGGCCGACTCAACGTCCATATCGAGTTCGATCACGTCCTCTCTTGGCACCATCAAAATCAAACCGGAGGTGGGGTTCGGTGTGGTGGGGATGAACACGCATATTACTTGTTCACGGGTGCGGTCCTGCACCTCCGCCAGTTCGCTGGAGGTCTGAAAACAGATGCTGTACAAACCTTTGCGTGGATACTCAATCAGCAACACCTTCTTGAAGGAATCACTGCTATCGGCAAATAGAACTTCGGCAAATTTCTTAGCCGCGGAATAGACCGAACGCACTAAGGGAATTCGCTCTAGAATCGACTCCCAAAGACCCACAAGCTGGCGCCCCAAGATGTTGGTGACCACCAAACCGGTAACCGCCAAAATGATCAAAGCGAATGCCAGGATGAGGAAAACATCCAAATAGGGAATATGCACACCGAACAGAACTTCGGGTTGCCAAGCCGCCGGAATCTTGACCAGGCCCTGCACGACATCGGCCACCAGCTTCAGCACCAATAAGGTTACACCCAGCGGTACCCAAACCAGCAGGCCAGCAACTATGTAGCGACGAAAATATTTCATGTTGATGTAGCCAGCGGCAGCGCTTGCGACACGCCAATTTCGAAGCGCTATCCTCGCCCAGCTCAGCCTAGGGCTCAAGCAAATTCTTATTCTTTCTTGCTAGAGCTGGCGGATTTAGCACTTTTGTCAGTCTTCGCGGGCTTGTCCGCCTTAGTCTTAGCGGCCTTGCCATCCTCAGGCTTTTTGTCCGCGTCTTTCTTGTCGTCCGGTTTCGCCGGCTTGTCGGCCGCATCCCCGGCCAAGTTGCGCTTGTTATCGGACTTGAAGTCCGTCTCATACCAGCCGCTTCCCTTCAGGCGAAAGCTGGGCGCGGAAATCAATTTACGCAAAGCCGATTCGCCGCATTCCGGGCAATCTGTCAGCACCGGATCACTCATTTTTTGCAGCACGTCAAACTCATGCTCGCACTGCTTACAGGCGTATTCGTATATGGGCATCTGTGGCTCCGCTCTCAGCTCTTATCCTCACCCCGGGGCGCCGCGCGACAATACCTGGAGATCAGCTTTTCTGAAAGCTAATTTTTCCGTCTTCGACCGAGGCATGCACGCGATCGCCGGCCCCGAATTGTCCGCGCAGGATCTCTTGGGCCAAAGGATTCTCGATTTGCTGCTGAATCGCACGTTTTAGCGGTCGCGCGCCGTAAACGGGATCATAGCCGCCGGCCGCCAATTGATCTAAGGCCTCAGTGCTCAATTCCAGTTGAATATCTCGATCTTTGAGCCGACGTTGCAAGGAACGCAATTGAATCTCGACTATTTGGCGGATCTCTTCCGCATTCAGCGAATGGAAGACCACGATGTCGTCCACACGATTCACGAACTCGGGCCGAAAATGTTGACCAACAACTTCCATCACGGCCGCTTTCATGGCAGCGTAATTTTCCTCGCCGCTCATGGCTTGAATTTGCTGTGAGCCCAAGTTCGAGGTCATTACCACTACGGTATTGCGAAAATCCACCGTGCGACCATGGCCGTCGGTTAGTCGACCATCGTCTAGGACCTGCAGCAGCACGTTAAAAACATCCGGATGAGCCTTCTCCACTTCATCCAACAAAATCACTGAATAGGGCTTACGCCGAACGGCCTCGGTCAAGTAGCCACCTTCTTCGTAGCCCACGTAGCCCGGTGGCGCCCCGATCAGCCGGGCCACGGAATGCTTCTCCATGAATTCCGACATGTCGACGCGCACCAAGGAATCTTCGGTATCAAACAAGAATTCCGCCAAGGCCTTGGTGAGCTCCGTCTTACCCACGCCCGTTGGGCCCAAGAACAAGAAAGAGCCGTTCGGCCGGTTGGGATCGGCTAGGCCCGCGCGCGAACGCCGGATCGCGTTGGCCACAGCCGTAACGGCCTCTTCTTGACCCACCAGACGATCATGGATGGCTTCTTCCATGCGCAGTAGTTTGTCCTTTTCGCCTTCGAGCATTTTGGCTACCGGAATGCCGGTCCATTTCGACACCACATCGGCAATTTCTTCGTCGGTGACGCGATTGCGCAGCAACTGGTTCTCTTGAGACTCAGCACTTTGGGCGGCCGCCAATTCCTTTTCCAGTTCTGGAATGCGGCCATATTGCAGTTCAGAAACGCGCGCGAGATCGCCGGCTCGCTGGGCAGCCTCCTGCTCCAAACGCGTACGCTCCAGCTCTTCTTTAATGTGGGTAGCGCCCGCCATGGCGGCTTTCTCAGCCCGCCACACTTCGTCGAGATCAGCAAACTCTTTTTCCAGATCCTGAAGCTGACTTTCCAAATCTTGCAAACGTTTGCGTGACGCATCGTCAGATTCTTTCTTCAGCGCCTCGCGTTCAATTTTCAGTTGAATTACCCGCCGTTCGAGGCGATCCATGGCCTCGGGCTTGGAATCGATTTCCATGCGAATGCGCGAACCGGCTTCATCGACTAAATCAATGGCTTTGTCGGGTAACTGCCGATCACTGATGTATCGGTGCGACAACGTGGCCGCCGCCACAATGGCCGGATCGGTAATCTCCACACCGTGGTGAACTTCGTACCGTTCTTTCAGCCCACGCAAAATGGCAACGGTATCTTCAACAGTCGGTTCATCGATCAGCACTTTTTGAAAGCGCCGTTCTAGAGCCGCATCTTTTTCCAAATGCTGGCGATATTCATCCAGGGTGGTCGCGCCCACACAATGTAGCTCGCCGCGTGCCAGTGCCGGTTTGAGCATGTTGCCGGCATCCATGGAACCTTCCGCCTTGCCGGCGCCCACCATGGTGTGCAACTCGTCGATAAACAGAATGACCTGTCCTTCTTGCTTGGCCAAATCACTGAGCACGGCCTTGAGCCGCTCTTCGAAATCACCACGAAATTTTGCGCCGGCGATTAGAGCGCCCAGATCCAAAGACAGAATCCGCTTGTCGCGGATACCCTCGGGTACTTCGCCGTTGACAATGCGTTGCGCCAGCCCCTCAATGATGGCGGTCTTACCCACACCGGGCTCACCAATCAGCACCGGATTGTTTTTCGTGCGTCGCTGCAAAATTTGAATGGTTCGACGGATTTCATCATCCCGGCCAATAATCGGATCAAGCTTGCCTTGCTCCGCGCGTTCGGTGAGATCGATGGTGTATTTTTCTAATGCTTGACGCGTATCTTCGGCATTGGGATCGTTGACTTGATTCCCGCCCCGCATTTCTTCGACGGCTTTGGCCACGGCTTCACCAATGGCGCCAGCCTCGGCAAGAATGCGGCCAATCGTGCCCTTGTCTTCGCAGGCCGCCAACACGAATAGCTCGCTGGAAATGTAGTCGTCGCCGCGTTCTTGGGCGAGCTTATCCATCACATTGAGCAAGCGGCCCAAATCGGTGGAAATATGCACCTCGCCCGGCGTCCCTTCCACTCGAGGCAGTTGATCCAGGGCTTCGCCCAGACGCGATCTCAGCAAGTTGGTATTTGCCCCGGCTTTTTGCAGCAAGGGGCGCACGCTGCCGCCTTGCTGATTTAACAGCGCCAGCAACAGATGAGCAGGCTCGATAAATTGGTGGTCCCGGCCCACGGCCAAGGACTGCGCATCGGCCATGGCCAATTGAAACTTGCTGGTCAGTTTGTCCATGCGCATGGGGCAGACTCCGAAATCTTCTGTACTGCCGCAAAGATGGGGCCGCTGGCCGATAATTCAATGGTTTTGGGCAGCTTTAACATGGTGACACTGCATATCGATTGAGCAAGCCAAGGGATTCTTGGGCGGCCGGCATTTAGCCAAAACGAGCAACTCCGCCCAGGACCCGCGGCTGAAATCAAAACGAGCGCAAACTCAGGTGTGGCGACGGCGGGCATGCAAGGACTACAACATTTATCAGCAGACAGAAATGAGTAGGCGCTGATGACGCACATCCGCAAACTAATTACGACAAAGCGTTGCGGCTAAGCTTGTAACCAAATCAGGCTGGCCTGTCGTCCGCATTGGCCATCGCGCCGGTAGGAAAACAATTTCTCGGCGTCGCTATAGGTACAAAAATCGCCGCCATAGATGTCACGCAAGCCGAGGTCTGTAAATCTTCTGCGCGCAAGTTCATAGAGGTTTAGCTGCCAACGTCCACGATCATTGGCCAAGAATGCACGGCGATCGGCTGAGGCGAAAAATGCTTCGCGTACTTCTTCACCCACTTCGTAAGCCGCGGGACCAATGGCCGGCCCTAGCCAAGCCATTAGAGATTTCGCAGGAATACCCCGATTGGCAAAAGCAGCCACCGCCGCCTCTAAAATACCGGCGGCTAGGCCACGCCAGCCCGCATGCACGGCCGCCACGGCTTGGCCATCGCGATCACAGATCAGCACCGGCAAACAATCCGCCGTTTGCACCACGCAAACCAAACCGGGCTCAACGGTGATTGCCCCATCGGCTTCGCTTGACGTGGTGATGTCGGCGGCATCGACAATCCGGTCACCGTGAACTTGGTCCAGCCATAGGGGTTCGCTGGGCAGTTGCAATGCTTGCACCAAACGGCGCCGATTTTCCGCCACATCACTAGGCTCGTCACCCACATGGCCGCCCAAATTCAAGCTTGCCCAAGGCGGCTTACTCACGCCGCCTGGACGCGTTGTGGTAATGGCGACTACGTGAGATGGAGCCGGCCAATCAGGCCGTAACAACTTCATGTCTAATTCCGGACCACCAAAACCTTCGGTTCGATACTGCGCCAAATGTCAGTCACTTAAGTTTCTGATTCCAATGCGCTAGACACAGTACCGCGCCTAGACGCGACTTCCAAAGCAATACGAACCCAGGTGATGGAATACCACTATCATTATCGATGCATAAAAAAATCGCGCCAAAACACGAAATGACCACCCAAGCTTCGCGTCTGCGAATCAAGGCTTCACCGTCGGCCATTCCAGATCATCCAGCTCGTCCAGACCGGCATTGCTCCCGGCTAATGCAGCCAAGAGCTGGCGAAAATCTTCGGGCAAGGCTGCCCGCAAACTCAGTATCTTTTGACTGGTGGGATGCCGCAACACTAATCGGCTGGCATGTAAAGCTTGCCGCGGAAAACTCTGTAATACAGAAATCAGCTGATCATCAGCACCCGCTGGCAAGCCTCGCCGGCCCCCGTAGCTGGCATCGCCAACCAACGGATGGCGCAGGTGCGCCATGTGCACTCGTATTTGGTGGGTGCGGCCCGTTTCAAGGCGCAGGGCCAAAAAACTGTGGGCGGCGAATCGTTTTAATACACGGTAGTGCGTAACCGCCTCGCGCCCTCTTTCTGTGACGGCCATTTTTATTCGATGCTGGGGGTGCCGGCCGATTCTTGCTGATATGGAAGCACCCGCGGTCAGACGACCAATACACACTGCGCGATACTCTCGCGTAATGGCGCGGTCGTGTAAGTCGCGAACTAGGTGAGTGTGGGCGGGCAAGCTGCGGGCTATGGCCAGCAAGCCCGTGGTGTCTTTATCCAAACGATGCAACAAACCGCCCCGCGGCAGTCCGGCCAGTTCGGGCCAGCGGTGCAGTAGACCGCTGACCAAAGTGCCCTCGCGGTTGCCCGCACCGGGATGCACCACCAGGCCCGCTGGCTTATTGAGCACGATTAAGTGCTCATCTTCATGCACCACATCCAAGGGCATGTCGGCCGGTTCCACCACCGATTCTTGCGGCAACTCAGCAATGACATGCACCACCTGCCCGGCTTGAACCATTGACCGGGGGGTGCATTCGCCGCCATCGAGCTTTACTTGCCCAGACAGTATCCACGTCTTCAGGCGCGAGCGAGAATAGTCGGGCAATAGCGCCGCCACGGCTTGATCGAGCCGGCGCCCCGCAAGCTCGGGCGGGATGGTCAATTGATGCTGCGCGAGGGTCATGCTGAGGTTGGGTGGGCGGCAAGTAGAACCCCGAGTTTACGGTATAATTCGCGCCGCCCCGAACGGCCGCCGGATGCAGCCTAACATTAGCGCCACACTTTTCAGCAATGCACAAAGATAAGTTTCCCGTAGCCGTTATCGTCCTCGGCATGCTGCTGTTACTGACCGGCTGCGGCAATAAAGACGAACGCGATAACCGGTCGGGCGCAGAAGAACTTCAAGAACGGGCCCAGAAGTCCATGGGCAGCGGCAACTTCCGCAATGCCATCGCCTACTACGAAGCACTGGTGGCCCGTTTTCCGTTTAGCAATCAATCGAAACAAGCCCAGCTCGATCTCATTTACGCCTATTACAAAAACGGCGATTCAGACTCTTGCATCGAAGCCGCCATTCAATTCGAACGGGAAAATCCGCGCCATCCGCGCGTCGACTACGCCTTATATATGCGCGGCCTTGCACAGTTTAGTGGCCAGCATGCCTGGTTTCACAAACTAATGAATGTGAACTTGGCCTTGCGGCCACCCGTGGACGCCATCGAATCGTTTTCCGCTTTTTCGCAACTCCTAAAACGGTTCCCCGACAGCCGGTATGCGGCGGACGCCCGGCAACGCATGGTGTTCTTGCGCAACCGCCTAGCCGACCATGAAAACCATTTGGCCAAGTACTACTTGAAACGAGGCGCCTACGCGGCGGCTTTGAATCGTGCCAAATACGTGATGGAAACTTACGATGAATCGCCTGCCGTTGCCGAATCACTGCAATTGATGATTGAGGCTTACCAGAAACTCGGCATGCAGGATTTAGCAGCGGATACACGCCGAGTATTGCAAACCAGTTATCCCGACGTAGCAAATAAGCGATCAGAAGAAAAGAAGAAACGGTTTTTGTTTTTCTAACTGCGCGTTGTGCGTCATTCCGCGCGATCGATCGATACGGCGCTTTGCATATACGCCCTTATAATCGACTGCGCAGCTCTGAAATCATTTGGTCACGAACCTCGGCCCACGGCGTTCAACGCCTAGGATACGTTTTGTGCTGTTCTAGTCGCTCTGCCGAAAGACGTTAGAGGTTTTCTGAAACTATCGAGCTACTGGGGTCGCTCGCGATCTTGTCTCATAGTGTTTGAACGCGGGCTAGCCTTTGCTCCGGTTGCGCTGTGTGAAAAGCAAGCGGAATCTATTGCCCATGCCGCCAATCACAAGACGAGTATCGATGAACTCAACACCACGGTTTCGTGAGCTCCGCCATCTTATAAACGGTAACTCGAAAATCTAACCGTGCCGGTAACCGGAGGTAATGGGATATCGCCAATCGCGCCCGAAAGCCCGCGCGCTAATTCTGACTCCCGGTGGCGCTTGCCGACGCTTATATTCGTTGCGGCGAACCAAGTCGACCACGCGGATCACGACATCCCGGCTGAAGCCTTGGGCAACGATGGCGTCAACGGATAAATCAT